>CAVUZG010000009.1:0-155186 GCA_963745945.1 uncultured Ignavibacteria bacterium | reverse complement strand
TCCACGTTTCATTTCCTGTATAAGTGATTGCCCGCTTGCTTTATCTTCAACTAAAACCTCATTCACATTGTATTGCTTATAAAGTTCTTTACACTTCTTTTTAAGTTCAGGGAATTCAACTCTGTCTTTCCAGAGATTGACCAGGTAAAATCCATCTGGCGTAATAAACCACGTAGTACAAACCGAGAAGTCATTTCCTTCCTTATCCTTAAATGCAGTATCCCAGCTTTGTATTTTTTTAAGTATTCTTTTTTGTGTTATGTATTCGGGATTATAATATCTCCACCATTCACTTTTTATTATTCCGCTTGTTTCTTTATCAACAAACTTTCCAAATACTTCCTGGTCTCTTAACGCAGGGGAAATTTCTTTTACAAGTTCATCTATTTCATTCTTATCAATCAACGGATTATCATAAGATGAAAAATTAAAACTCTCCCATTCATTTTTTTTCTGCTCTCCGCCCTCGGAACGACATCTGACTCTCTTTCGAACAGTTCATAGAACAGTGTTTTTCCCTCTTCCCCTTAACATTCTTACCCTTCGGCGTTCCGCCAATCAGTACATCTGCCTTATAATCCAGTATCATTGGTCTTATAGATTCATTCCACAGACTTCTGTTCTTAAGCACAATACCGGCTTCATTTATAATTATAAGAGCATAACCAAATCCCTCTATATTTTCCGGTCTGTCCGCACTCCTGAAATCACATACAGAACTCATTATTTTAAGATCATTCCTGTTGCTTCTGTACTTCCATAAGTTTTTTGGTAATTGTTTTAGCGTAGGAGTAAAGTATCTCTCAACATACCTGTCTATGTTCCCGTATATGGTATCCACCCAAAGCACCGGCGATACACCATCCATCATCTGATCAATAACATAATTTGCAAATCCACGCGTCAGCCCGAAGCGTCTTCCTTTGGCAATTACTTTATATCTCGCATTGCTCTCAAAAAATATCTTCTGCTGATTTTTATGGTAAGTAATATCTAAGCTGATTTCTTTCATTTAACAGTCTTCCGGGTAATCTTAATATCATATTCTCCCGTCTCGTCTATCTTTTCAGCTTGTCCCAGGTATTGCTTTCCTAACCAGATAAGCATAACAACATTTCCCTGCATAGCAACTGAAATCTGTTTCTTCTTTAATCGTTCTCTAAGGTTAGCTTTCCCTTTTATGATATTTTTCTCAAAGTTCCGTTTCAGTGTGCTGTCATCATAACCAAGTGCTTCAGCAATTTCTTTATTGGTTAATCCGTAGCTGGCAAGTTTTTCAATTTTCTGTTCTTCTGTTAATTCAACTTTTTTCTTCGGTGGCTTTTTCATAAGTGGCGTTTTCCTTCCATAATCAAACAATCGATATAGATAAAATCTATATTATCTTAAATATAATAAATTCTATTGATATTTATTAGGCAAAATGTTATATTTAATTAAGTTTTTTAGGCTATGATATACGATTTGTTAATAAAGTAAGGATATTCGATGATGAATGAATTTGAAATTTTTAAGGCAGGGACTCATACTTCAAGTAATGGAACAACTAAGGAGTATACATTCAGGATTTAGAGTTTATCGCCTCTTCTTATAATCCCGCAGAAAATGAAGCTCCGATTGTAATCGGTCATCCTGTAGATAATTCACCTGCTTACGGATGGATTGAATCTCTTAAGGTTGCAGGCGACAGACTTCTTGCAAAACCTAAAGAAGTTATCAAGGAGTTTTCTGAAGCAGTTAAAAAAGGATTATATAAGAAACGAAGCATCTCTCTTGATAAGGATGGAAAGTTAAGACACGTAGGTTTTCTTGGCGGTGCCGCTCCCGCTGTAAAAGGTTTGGCAGATATTCAGTTTAACGAACCTTCAGCATTTACTTATGAACTTGAACTTGAACCTGATCTTAAACTTGAACCTCCATCCCGCCAACAGGCTGATAAATTGATCTTGAACTTAAAGATGAGGGGCTTAAAGAAAACGCAAAAGATGAACAGGTTATAGATAAAATTGATAACACTTCTGATAAGGAAATCAAAGAACCGGTAACAGATGATAAGCCCCCTCTTTTTTCTGAACAGTTAAACCAGATACGCGATAATCTTATTGAGCTTAATAAAAAGTTTGTCAGCACTCCCGATAAAACAAGTACTTCTGATATTTCTAAAATCCAGTCTGCTGTTGATGAACTAAGCTTCAAGATTAACTTCTCTGAGTTTGAACCAATGCTTAATGATAAACTATCCTGCCGGTTCCCTTACTCCCGCAATGAAGAAATCTGTAATGAGTCTCTTCGAATATCTCAACACTCAGAACTTCTCAGCTGAATATGATTACTCAAAATTCAGGAATGATGTTAAGAAGCTTCTTACTGATTTTGTTGAGTCGGTTCCAAAGATAGTCTATTATGAAAACTTTGCGGAGAAACCCGATGAAACTGATAATGATAGTAATAGTTTTTCCGGCTATACGCTTGATGAGGAGTCTGCTGCACTTCACAAAAAAGCTAAAACAATAATGAGGAAAGATAATATCTCCTACGAAGCAGCAGTAATGAAATTGTCTAAATTAAATTAAGGAAATGATACGATGGGTACACTTTCAAACAAACGTGTGGTAGATCCTGTTCTTACTAACATAGCCCGTGGCTATAACAACGCCGCTCTTATCGGCACAATGCTTTTCCCGGTTGTCTCGGTTGATAAGGAAGGCGGTAAGATTCCTCAGTTTACCAAGGAAGCTTTTAAGATTTATAATACTGAAAGAGCAATCCGTGCTAAGTCCAACAGGATTTCACCGGAAGGAAGAACTTCAGTTGATTTCGTTCTTGATGAACACGATCTTGAATATCCTATGGATTACAGGGAGATTGATGAGGATGTTACTCCCTTAAAGATTTATGCAACTCAGGTCGTCACTGATGGTATAGGTCTAAGACTTGAAAAGCTAATAGCTGATTTGTCGCAGAACTTGTCAACTTATCCTTCAGGTAATAAAGTAACTCTTTCTGCAAGTGATCAGTTCTCAAATGCTTCTTCCGATCCATTCGCAATATTTGATACAGCTAAGGAAGCAGTAAGAGGTAAGATTGCTAAACGTCCCAATGTTTGTGTGCTTGGTGCTCAGTCTTATAAAGCATTAAAGAACCATCCTGCAGTGCTTGATAGAATTAAATACACTCAGCACGCAGTTATAACTCCGGAACTTCTCAGAAATCTTTTAGACTTTGAACAGCTTTTTGTAGGTGATGCAGTAAGCGCAGATGATACAGGTACTTTCTCTGATATATGGTCTGATAACGCTGTTGTTGCTTATGTTCCTAAAGCTAAAACTGATTTGCCCCGTTCCTACTTCGAGCCTGCTTTTGCATATACACTCAGGAAGAAAGATAATCCTTTGGTTGATGTATATGATGAGAATGGAAAAGTCCAGGTTGTACGTAATACTGATATATTCATTCCTAAAGTTGTCGGTGCAGAAGCAGGTTATTTAATAAACGATACTAATGCATAAGGTAAGGATTGATGAAATACAAACTAATCAACACAGACTTAATCTATAAAGGTACTCTCTATTCTGAAGGCTGCATTCTCGAAATCGATTCTAAAGATGCAGACTCAATCTCAGAGTATCTCAAACCTATTGAGAGTCATCCTGAATCTTCCCAGACCTAATCAGGCTGAGCTTGTTTCAGGATCTCCGGACGATGTTCCGTTATCTCCAAAACAAAAAAATTCAAAAAGTAATAAAGGAAAGAAACGATGAAAACCGAACAGCCGATTTTAATAACCTCAATAACTGCAACAGCAGATTTATCCGCAAAGCAAAATCTTTTTATTGGATTTGATGGAGCGGTCTGCGGTAACGGTGTAAAACCTCTCGGTTCACTTAACGCAAACACAGATCTTGATGAACAGGCTCCCGTTACCTGCACAGGTATAGCACTTGTTTATTCCGGCGATACTATTTTGAAAGGTGATAAGCTCCAAAGCAATGCAGCCGGTAAAGCAATCCCTTATTCTTCCGGTGATATTGCAGGCTATGCATTGGACGCAGCCACCGGAGCAGATGAACTAATCAGGGTTCTTCTTTAATTATTAAACAGGAAATTTATTTTGTCTTACATAACATTCACAGTCGGCTTTGATTCTGATAAGCTTACTCAGACACAGATAGATTCTGTTAAGGCTTATATGTATGAGTATTGCGGTGTTGGTGCATTCACGGATGATTTTAATCCTATCCTTAATGGTAAGTATAATTTTTACTGCTATGCAGTCGATAGTGGTCCTGATTTCTTCAAATTCTGGGTAGCTAAAGGATGGGCAAGCCCGTACAAAAAAGGAAAAGAAATAATAAAGGAATAATAATTTGGCTCAGGTATTTTTTGAATTTCGGTTCGAGTCTGATGGAGTGACTACTGCTCAGGATGTTGCTGATGCAAAAGTTATGTTAAAGCAATGGGTTGAAAAAAAGTTATTCCAGGTCTCGGTTAACAATGGATTACAGGTAGAAGAAAATCTTAATATCCAGCTGATAACCTGCGATGATGATACTGCTGATTTTGAAGTTGTGGACGGATGGGCTGAACCCTCTTTACGCCACATTGGTTAATTAAATAAGTTCAATATGTAATATGCGGAGATACGATGATAAAATATTTTTTGTTAATTCTTATGCTGATATTTCTTTCGGGAAAGTCCTATTCACAGTGGTGGACTAGTGGTGGTAATCTTATCTGGCCTTACGGCAAAGTCTCAATAACCAAATCTCCACTTGAAGTAGATACCATTGCTTCAGTTAATGGTAATTTAACTTTAACAGATCAGGGAAGAAATTCTGCTGTGTCTCTGTCTCAAACCCATATAAATGTGAATACTGATTCGACTATTTATACTGGCGATATATTTTTATCGCCAACTTCTGATATATGGCTTACAAACAGCAGCGGTGAATTTCATATTAATGATTATGATTGGGCTCCTATCTTAACTTACTCAATGGGAAAACTTCAGTTTTATCATAAGTATGGTTTCGGTACTTATTGGGTTTTAGATGATAATACTTCAACTTCAACCTTCCACGGTAGTAATTATCTTTTTGATTGTGTCGATTTTAGAATAATCAGCCCTGAACCTGGTTGGTCATCATTTGTTTTCAATGAAGGTGATTCACCTGGTGAAAGCAGTATTTATATGGATGCGGATACTTTAACAATGCATTCAGATAAAATAAAATTACCAACCATCCCTTCGGACAGCTCCGGCTTGCAAACAGGTATGCTGTATTTTGATTCTTCAACAGGCACAATAAAACGTAAATTCTGATTTTATTAGCATATTTTGAAATAATATCTCTTAACCATACATTTGTATGGTATGGAAAGAAAAACCTTTAAATCCCGTTTATTCAAAAAAACTATTAAGCCCGATAATCTGGATTATTGGTTTTATCTCTATGCAGATGTCCTCTACAGGTTAAAACTAAGTGAAGAACTTAATTGCACTTGTTCTCATTGCTGGGCTGAAAGAACAAAGCTTTACCATTTGTTATTTCAAATCGAGGAAGAAGGGCACATCCCGCCTATCCAGAGGAAAAATAAATTTTCCGGTAAGGGAGATTGCGGAAGAAGATTAGGTCCCATTGCTTAAACATTAAATAATACTTTCTTTCTACCACTTCACTCTATTTCACTCATTCCTCATATTCGTAAAACTCATTTCGTCATTCGTTCAACAAAGTTCTCATTAAACTTAACATCAACATCATTAAGAAAAGTAATTGTTCGCTTCGCTCACAAATACTTAATTCAATATATCTTTTTATGGCTCTATTGTTTCGCTTTACCAAAATCCTTTAAATATTATTAAAATGTTCTCTTTTCCGTTTTCTTTCTTCTTTCTACTCTTTCTACCACTATTTAAGGTTTTAGGCTTTTGATGTCGCTTCACAACAAGCCAAAAATCATAAATTATTCTGTCAGTTTATTGTCTGTCAGCTACACCTAATTTTTGCCCCTGAATAGTTAATTTGCCATAAGGCGGTCTTATCAAAACATTGCAGCATAGCGTAGGTTTTCACTCTTTTCTTTAGCGTGGTAAAGGCAAAAAGGTGAACCACGTGTAACGGCACACCTTTTCACCTTTCCTTTACTCAGTAAAACTAAATCGAAATTTTTTGCGGGGCAAAAATTGTTTTTTTTGCGGGGCGGTGTGCCTTGCTTGGTTTAACTAATAAGGAGATAGTTATGGATGATATAAAAACACTTTTCAATCAGTGCCAGGAAAAAGACTGGATACCACAGCATAAATGCAAAATGCATTTAAGAGTTTTAGAAGAAACGCACTCAGTTAATTCACTTCATAATATTGTTATTGCTCGTAAATCTCAATGTAAAATCTGCAAGAAAATTTTTGAACAATATGATCCTAAGGGATTACAATGAAATTATATAAAAATTACTCTTTTTCTTGTAGTAAATAAAGAATAATTAAGTTTTAATTATATGATTCAAAACAAAATAAATAATAACATTAATTAACTAATCAATAAATTCGGTATGGAGTTACTCCATACAAAGTCCATACATTCTCCATACACAATCAGCGGGATATTTGGAAAGGCATTAAAAGCAAAAAGCCCTAATACGTTTTGTATTAAGGCTTTTTTAGCGGGGCCGACGAGACTCGAACTCGCGACCTCCTGCGTGACAGGCAGGCGTTCTAACCAACTGAACTACGACCCCGAATAACTACTAAGAACAATCTCTTTTATTTATTACAAGTGTTCTAACCAACTTGCCTACCGGCAGGCAGGCTGAACTACGACCCCGAAAATAAAGAACTCTTTTAAAAAGAGATTCAAATATATGCGAAGACATCTCTAAAATCAACTCTGAAACGTGAGCTATTTTTATTTTTTATTGACCAAATGATATACCGACGGCTTTAGCAGCGAATACTGCCTGATCATCCGGTTTAACCAGTTTCTGCCGTGCAATTGCTTCTTCGATCATAACATTTTTGATATCATTTCCTTTTAACGCGACCATTCTTTCAAATTTTTTTCTACTGGCCAGATCAATAGCCAGAGCACCAAATTTAGTTGAAAGTATTCGATCGAAAGCGGTAGGACTTCCACCTCTCTGAAGATGACCCAATACTGTTACTCTTGTTTCTCTTCCAGTATTTTGTTCAATTTTTGCAGCAACTACTTCTCCTATTCCTCCAAGTTGATTCGGATCGTGTCTTTTCATATCCTGACTTTTAACTACTATCCCTCCATCTTCAGCTTTTGCACCTTCTGCAACACAAACAAGACTAAATTTTTTTCCGAGTAGTTCACGTTCTTTAATTTTATTGTAAATTTTTTCCCATGAAAATGGGATTTCGGGAATCAAAATTATATCCGCTCCACCGGCGAGTCCTCCGTTTAAAGCAATCCATCCTGCATATCTCCCCATAACTTCCACAACAATTACGCGATGATGAGATGACGCAGTTGTATGAAGTCTGTCTAGGGCCCACATTACAACATAAACAGCAGAGTCATGCCCAAATGTCATATCAGTTGCTTCAAGATCATTATCGATTGTTTTAGGAACGCCGATTATATTGATTCCCATTTTCGAAAGTTTATTGCAGATGTGCATTGTCCCATCACCACCAATTGCAATTATAGCATCAAGATTCCATGCCCGGTAATTTTTTAAAGCATTCTCCGATTTATCAATAATCTCAATTTTATTCTCCCGTTCAACAGGCCAATGAAAAGGATCTCCTTTGTTTGATGAACCGAGTATTGTACCACCCGTGGCCAGAATTCCTGATACATCATCATTTTTAAGCTCTTTTGCTCTTCCTTCTACAAGACCTTCAAATCCATCCGTAATCCCAAATACTGTCATACCGTAATCCTGCGCAGGCTTTGTAACGCCACGGATCACAGCGTTAAGACCCGGACAATCTCCTCCACCGGTTAATATTCCAATCCTTTTTACCTTAGTAGTCGGCATTATTCTCCTGTAACTTTAACATAGAAAAACATTAACTTTAAATATAATACTTTCCTTCTATGTTTCTATAAAGCGCAGATTAATTAATAATTGTCCTCATATTCTACCTTGCCATCCTCTGTAAATTTTTTTTCATAAGTAAGTTTTCCCTTATCATATTTCTGGATCCGTTCAATTTTGCTGTCAGGATAAAATCTTCTCGATTCACCATTCAGAATTCCATGATCATAATACGCAACTATTCTTAATTTTCCATCTTCGTAATAAGCTTTTAAGTCGCCTTCCATTTTATCGTTTACAAAGTTAACTGATGAGGCGATATTCCCGGATTCAAAATAGTATTTTTGAGTTCCGTTCTTTTTTCCATTCACCACTGTGGTTGTCGATTCGAGTTTTCCGCTACCATAATATGTTTTTTCCAAATTATCATTTGAAGGCTCGTTTTTATTTTCCTGGCAGCCAGCAACCACTGAAAACACAATAAAAATTAATACACAAAATCCAGCAGATTTTATCATCTGATTCTCCGTAAAATAATTCTAGTTACAGAAAAAATTATAAAAATAAGTATGAAAATTAAAGGTGATAAGTGAAGACACGATTTATAAATTCAAATATTCATTCCATATTTTGTACAATTGATATGTTGCAAAAATATCCTCCCCGCAGTATACTGCAATATCTTTTACTCTTCCGGCTTCAAAAAGATTTTTTACCTCCATGCCGGAAATTCCTTTGGATTTTGGCGACTCAATTCCAAAAGCATTGCAGTAAAAATCAAGATTAAACTTTCTTGTCAATCCGAAATTAGTAAGTTGTTCAAGTAAATCAATATGAGTTGAAGTATCATATCTTTTACCTACAAGATTTTTGGTAGGTTTAATTTTCAGTAAAGCTGATCGAAGCATTAAAAAAGGGGCATCAAAATTTCTTCCGTTAAAAGTGATAACCTGGTCAGTGACCTCTATTATCCTCCAGAACGACGAAAGCATCTCTTCTTCTGTTACTCCCTTGTATTGAATTTTCTTTTCTTCTGAGGACCATTCTTCTCCCGAAGGATCGGCGAAATAAACGAATGATTTTTCTTTTTCAACATCAAATATCCCGATAGAAACCACGCTTGCGGTAAATGGATAAAGGCTTGTAAATCTTATTGCCTCCTCCCTTTTTTCTATTCTCAACTCTTCAGTTTTTTCTTTTTCTGCATATCGAAGCAGATATTCCTGCTGACTTTCGGTTAAACTTTCGAATGGAAAACTGCATGTTTCAATATCAAAAACGATTGTTCGCATTGTATTACTCCCTTTTATTTTTTGATTATTTCAACTCCTTTATCAAATTCAGAAACTTTCTCATAAAAATCATCTGGAAGCTGTAATGATTTCTTTGTAACCGGGTCTACATGAACAAGAACCCCCTTTCCTTCTGCAAGAATATCTCCATTTCTTATTCTTTCAACTATATGTTCAAATCCGAAACTTGAATTTTTAATATAAGAGATTCTTGTATAAATGTTAATATCATCATCAAAAAAAGCAGGCTTTAAATAATTTATTTCATTTCTGGCCATATAAAATAAACGGTTATCACTAAATATGCCTTTCTCCGGTAAAAGTCCTGCATCTTTAACATAATGAATTCTTGCCTGTTCAAAAAAATTAAAATAGACTGCATTATTTAAAATGCTAAGCATATCTACTTCATTGAACCTGACTTTTACTGTATAAACATGTTTAAATTTGGATTTCTGGAATTGCGGTTTCATGATGGATGTAATTAACTTCCTTTTTTTGATCGTATCATTGATTCTATAAAGTCCCACATATCTTCAGGCACAGATTCCAGCATATTAAACTGCCCGGCACCTTTCAGCCATTCACCCCCGTCAATAGTGATTACCTCACCGTTTATGTAAGCAGAGAAATCTGAGACAAGGAAAGCGGCCAGATTTGCAAGCTCCTGATGTTCCCCTAGCCTTTTCAGCGGTACTTTGTTTTTAAAATCAAATTTTTCCTTTAAATCGCCCGGAAGGAGTCTGTCCCAGGCTCCTTTTGTCGGAAATGGTCCCGGCGCAATCGCATTTGTTCTGATTCCGTATTTTGCCCACTCAACAGCTAATGACCTTGTCAACGCCAGTACCCCGGCTTTTGCACACGCGGATGGCACTACATAAGCCGAACCTGTCCATGCGTAAGTAGTGATAATATTTAATATTGTTCCATCAGATTTTTTATCGATCCAGTGTTTTCCAAATGCCAGTGTGCAATTATAGCTGCCTTTTAAAACAATATTTATTATTATATCAAAGGCACGATTGGATAGTCTTTCGGTAGGACTAATAAAATTTCCGGCGGCGTTATTTACCAGCACATCAACCTTTCCGAATTTATCAAGAACTGTACTTAGTAAATTTTCGACCTGCTTATAATCAGTAACATCGCATTCAACTGGAAGAATTTTTCCTTTAGTTGATTCTTTTAATTCCTCTGTAGTTTCATTTAGAATTTCAAATTTTCTGCTTGCAATTATAACTGTTGCACCAAGTTCCAGAAAATATTTACTCATTGATTTTCCAAGCCCAGTTCCTCCGCCAGTAACAACAATTACTTTATCTTTGAGAGAATCTTCTTTCAACATTGGTTTTGAATAATTATTCATATTTAATAACTGTTTTTGATTTTAAATATAAGAAACCCAATCCATTAATTAACGGATTGGGCCAAGATTCTGATTAACACAACATACAATCAGAAACAAAAATGATTTGCCTCGATTAATTTATCAGCAATATTTCGTCTTAGTTTTACAGTGTTCACAGGTTCAAGCTTCGTGAACCGTTTTAATCCAAGCAGAAGCATTTTTAAATCATCTCCTTCGGTGAACGCTGTAATTGCATGTTTACCAAACAAATTAATTTTTTCAATAGCATCATTCACATAAACTTTTGTCATATCAATGTAGGGCTGGAGTTCTTCACCCTTTTTTGTTTTTGAAAGTCTCATTGTCCTCAGATAGGCCGATTCACAGGCAAAAACTTCAATCAGCATATCAGTAACATTCATTATAACTTCCTGTTCATCTTTCAGTTTTTGCATCAGTTTTTGTACGGCACTTCCTGCTACCATAAGGATTGCTTTCTTGGCATTATTAATTGCTTTCTTTTCAGCTGAAAGTAATTCAGCTTTGCCGTTTTCAAATGAAGGAACCGACATTAGTTCTTTTTGAATTGCCATTGCTGGTCCCATTAGATCAATTCTTCCCTTCATAGATCTTTTAACAAGCATATCTACGGTTAGCAAACGATTAATTTCGTTTGTCCCTTCAAAAATCCTGTTAATCCTTGAATCCCTGTAGGCTCTTGCGGCAGGATATTCTTCCGAATACCCGTAACCTCCATGCACCTGAACAGTTTCATCAACTACATAATCCAGCATCTCGGATCCATATACTTTGAGCATTGCACACTCAATTGCATATTCTTCAGCAGCCTTTAGTGCAGCGGCTTCATATCTCTCTCCCTTTGATTGAAGTTCTTTAATCTGACTGTTTATCAAATCACTTACACGATAAGTTGCAGATTCTGAAACAAAAATTCTAATTGCCTGTTCTGCCAGTTTATGTTTAATTGCACCAAAGTTAGAAATCGGTTGTCCGAATTGTTTTCTGCCGTTTGCGTATTCGATTCCGATTGAAGCAACTTTTTTTGCACTTCCTGTAGTCATTGCACAAAGTTTAAACCGCCCGACATTAAGAATATTAAATGCTATGTAATGTCCTTTACCTATTTCACCAAGAACATTTTCAACCGGCACTTTTACATTTTCCAAAAATAAGGCACGTGTGGAAGATCCTTTTATACCCATTTTATTTTCTTCCTCACCCCGGTTAAATCCTTCAGAATCTGAATCGATAATGAAACACGTGAATTTGTCACCATCAACCTGTGCAAAGGTTATAAGGATATCAGCAAATCCGCCATTGGTAATCCACATCTTCTGCCCGTTCAGAATATAATACTTCTTGTCGTCTGAGAGCTTTGCAGTTGTCTTCGCGGATAACGCATCTGATCCGGATGTTGGTTCGGTTAAACAGTACGCCGATTTCAATTCTCCGCTTGCAAGTTTCGGAAGATATTTTTTCTTCTGTTCTTCAGTTCCGTAATAAAGAATAGGCAGTGTTCCTATTCCTGTGTGTGCCGCAAAGGAGACCCCGAAAGAATGACTCTTACCCATCTCTATTGCAATTGCAGTATTGGAATTAAAATCCTGACCTAATCCGCCGTACTCTTCGGGAATTGCAGTTCCCAAAAGTCCCAGCTCACCAGCCTTTTCCATCAGGCTGGTTGTAAGATTTGGTTCCTGCTTATCGATTGCGTTCAATTTCGGCCAGATCTCTTTATCCACAAATTCTTTTGCTGTATCAGCCATCATTTTCTGATCTTCCGATAAATCCTCCGGGATAAATATCGTTTCCGGGACAGCTTCTTTAATTAGAAATTCCCCGCCTTTAAGAACTTCTGTTTTAGTTGTCATATTTTCCATAACACTTCTGATTATTAATTTATAAATATTTTTATTTCAGCCATTATAACTAGTTCAGCAGCTCATAAATCGCTGCAACTCCCTGTCCGCCACCGATACAGGCAGTAACCATTCCGTATTTTTTCTTTCTACGCCGCAGTTCATTCAATAACTGGATTGAAAGTTTTGCCCCGGTGCAGCCGAGTGGATGTCCTAAAGCAATAGCACCTCCGTTAACATTTACTTTTTTTGTATCAAGTTCTGCTGTTCTTATAACAGCAAGTGACTGGGATGCAAATGCTTCATTCAATTCTATTAAGTCAATATCATCCAGTTTCATATCAGCCTGTTTAAGAGCTTTCGGTATTGCAGCCACCGGACCAATTCCCATAAGCCTGGGATCAACGCCTTCAAGGGCATAAGATTTTAAGACTGCAATGGGCTTAAGATTAAGCTCTTTTACCATTTCCTCAGATACTACAAGAACGAATGCAGCTCCGTCCGATGTCTGTGATGCATTTCCAGCTGTAACTGTTCCACCTGCAGCAAAAACCGGTTTTAGCTTAGCGAGTGCTTCAAGAGTTGTATCCGGTCTCGGACCCTCATCAGTATCAACAATATATTTATTGCTCTTCTTTTTACCGTTTTCCATAAAGATCTCTTCAACTTCTACGGGCGCGATTTCATCTTTAAAGTATCCTTTTTTTATCGCATTTATTGCCTTCATATGAGAATCATATGCAAATTTATCCTGATCTTCACGGGAGATTTTATAATCTCTTGCTACTTCTTCAGCTGTTAATCCCATTGACAGATAATACTCCGGATGCTCCGTAGCAAACTTATAATTCGGGGAAAGTTTCCAACCAGTTGTGGGAACAAGTGACATTGATTCAGTTCCACCGGCAATAATACAGTTCGCAAATCCTGAACGGATCTTTGAAAAAGCAATTGATATTGTTTCCACACCTGATGCACAGTAACGATTGACTGTCATCCCGGGAGTTCTCATAGGCAGACATTGGAGAGCGATCATTCTGCCTATTTGTAATCCCTGCTCTGCTTCAGGTACTGCGTTACCAACTATAAGGTCATCTACCCTGTTCGGATCGAGCTGAGGTACTTTGTATAATAAATGTTTTATTACATCTGCAGCTAAATCATCAGGACGATAGTTCCTGAATACGCCTTTCTTGGCTTTACCAACTGCCGACCTGTATCCGGCTACTATATATGCTTCTTTCATAATTCTACTTCTGGTTTAATAATTAAAATTTCGTTTTTATTTATTACCTTGTAATCCGTGCTAGTTTCTTAACGGCTTTCCTGTTGTAAGTATACTTTGTATTCTTTCCATTGTCTTCTTTTCACCTATCAGACTAAGGAATGCCTCCCTTTCGAGATCCAGTAGATATTGTTCAGAAACAAGAGCTGGAGCAGTTAGATCTCCACCGCACATTACATTTGCCAGTTTCTCAACAATTTTCCTGTCGTGTTCACTAATGTATTTTGCATTATAAAAAGAATATGCCCCCAGCAATAATGTTGACAGGGCAGATCTTCCGAGAACCTTGATATCATTCCTTTCCTGTGGTTGTGTATAACCGTGGCTGCTCAATTCAAGTACAGCCTTCTTTGCTTCCAGAATAACCCTGTTCTGGTTTAAAACATATTTATCTCTTCCCGGTTTGAATATCCCAAGTACGAAAGCTTTTTCTGCGGATGTGGCAACTTTGGCCATGGCAATGTTAATAAATTTTTCCTGCAGTACAGGTAATTCCACCAGTCCTTCCTGATAGCTGTCCGAGGCACGTAGAGTCATTTCTTTGGTTCCACCTCCCGCAGGAATGATACCTACTCCCACTTCTACAAGTCCAATGTAGGTTTCAGCACCGGCAACACATTTATCTGAATGCAAACAAACCTCGCAGCCTCCTCCAAGCGTCATTCCATGAGGTGCAGCTACAACCGGTACAGCCGAATGACGAATCCTCATAATTGATTTCTGGAACATCCTCACAGCCATATCTATTTCATCATATTCCTGTTCGGTTGCAAGCATAAACATCATTGCAAGGTTCGCCCCGGCAGAGAAATTCTGTGCATCATTTCCAATCACCAGGCCATTGTAATCTTTCTCTGCAATTTCTATTGACTTGTTGATTGCTTCCAGTATCTCTGAACCAATTGAATTCATTTTTGTCTGAAATTCGAGGTTCAATACACCGTCCCCTATTTCGTGAAGTGTGGCTCCAACATTTTTCCATACGGGTTTAGCACCACGATAATTATCGAGAATAATGAATTCACCTTTTCCAGGGATGTTTTTGTACGTCCCGGTTTCAATATCATAATATTGCCTCTTACCGTTTTCAATTTTATAAAATGAAGTGATGCCTTTGCCAATCATATCATAAACCCATTCAGAAGGTTTAAGATCTGATCCTTCCATTGCCTTAGCTGTTTTTTCAAGTCCCAGAACATCCCATGTTTCAAAGGGACCTAACTCCCATCCAAATCCGGCACGAAGAGCATCATCAATTTTATAAACCTCATCAGCTATTTCAGGGATCCTGTTTGATGAATACTGAAAGATCATAAAGTAGAGCTTACTCAAAAACTCACCGGCCTTATCTTTTGATTTTACCAGAGCATTAAGCCTTTCTCTAAGGGTCTCCATCTGCTTTGCTGCGGTTACCGATGCATGCTTGACTTTTGGCGAAGGTTCATATTCGAATGTCTCGATGTTTAATTCAAGGATTTCTTTGTTACCTTCTTTGTCTTTAGTTTTTTTATAAAATCCCTGCCCCGTTTTATCACCCAGCCAGTTATTCGTTACAAGTTTGTTAACAAATTCCGGTATCCGGAACAGCTCACGGGATTCATCATCAGGACAATCCTTGTAAACATTATCAGATACCTTTACAAGTGTATCTATTCCAACAACATCAGCTGTTCGGAAGGTTGCCGATTTGGGTTTGCCGGTAAGAGGCCCCGTAAGCGTATCTATTTCCTTTATTCTCAGTCCAAGGTCCTTCATTAATTTGAATACAGCCATTATACTGAAGACACCTATCCGGTTTGCAATAAATGCAGGAGTATCCTTACAGAGCACGGGAGTTTTACCCAGGTACAGGTCACCATAATACATCAGAAAATCGATGACTTCCTTTTTTGTTTTTGGCGTCGGAATGATCTCCATCAGCTGCAAATACCTTGGAGGGTTGAAGAAGTGAACCCCGCAGAAATATTTCTGAAAATCTTCACTCCGGGATTCAAGCATAGAATGGATTGGGATCCCTGATGTATTAGATGTAATCAGGGTTCCATTTTTTCTGAATTTTTCAACCTTGTCAAAAACAGATTTTTTGATTTCAAGATTTTCGACTACTGCTTCAATAATCCAGTCACATTCACTTAGCCAGTCTAAATTGTCTTCAAAGTTTCCAGTATTAATTCTTGAAGCGAAAGATTCATCGTAGAGTGATTCAGGTTTGGCTTTTAAAACATTCTGCAAATTTATATTCGCAATCCTGTTTCTTACAGTGGGACTATCCAGTGTTAATCCTTTTTTCTTTTCATCTTCTGTAAGTTGATTAGGAATAATATCCAGCAGAAAAACACTGCAGCCAATATTAGCGAAATGACATGCAATCCGGGAACCCATTACACCAGAGCCCAGAACTGCAATTTTTTTTATTATTCGATTCATAAACTATCTCGGTTTTTAGTGTGATTTTTTTCTTTTATAACTTCGATAAACATTGTGTTATCATTAATTTCGAACTTACTATTTATGTGCATCTTCGGTATAAATTTCATTAATCAAATCCTGGTATTTTTTAGTAATAACATCACGTTTAATTTTTAAGGTTGGAGTAAGCTCCCCGGTTTCGATTGACCAGACATCAGGTACTAACGCGATTTTCTTTACCTGTTGAATGTGACCAAACTTTTTGTTGTGCTTCAGAACTTCTTTCCAGATTCTGTCCTTTACAAAATCTGATGCTGCAATTTCTTCTCTGGGGATTATTTCAACTCCTTTACCTTTTGCCCATTTCCTGATGAATTCGAATGCGGGCTGAATTATAGCAGCAGCATATTTCTGATTCTCACCAATTACCATTATATGTTCTATAAAAAATGATTCTTTCATTTTATTTTCTACAGGTTGAGGAATAATAAACTTGCCCCCGCTTGTCTTAAATATTTCTTTAAGTCTTCCGGTGATCTTTAAATACTTCCCTTCGATGATTTCGCCTACATCACCCGTATGAAACCAACCTTCCGCATCAATAGCTTCCTTTGTTGCTTCAGGGTTTTTATAATATCCCATCATAACATTTGGACCTCTACCAAGTATCTCCCCATTTTCACCAATTTTTATTTCTACATCAGGAATTGTAATTCCTACAGTTCCAAAATAATTCAAGCCTTTTTGAAAACGATTGCAGGTAAGAACTGGTGATGTTTCCGTTAATCCGTAACCCTCAATAACCTGGATTCCGGCTGCAGTAAAAACTCTTGATAATCTTGGCTGCAGGGCAGCCGAACCGCTTATAATTCCTCTTATGTCACCACCAAGTGCTTTAACCCATTTTGAAAAAACAATTTTCCTGGCAAAGAAAAGTCTGAATTTATAAAAGAAATCGTTTTTGCCCCGGTCATCATAATGAAGTCCAAGATTAACAGCCCATCCGAATATTGCTTTCTTGGGCAGTTCAAGTCTAAATCCTTCAGCCATTATTCTTTCAAAAATTTTTTCCAGTAGTCTCGGCACTGTTATAAAATAATGTGGTTTTACTTCTTTGATATTTTCACCAAGCTTTTCCATGTCTTCAGGATAATTAATTGAGGCACCAAGAAGCAAGTAAAAATAAATGGCAGTTCTTTCGAAGATATGACAAAGCGGAAGAAAGCTAATCGTTCTCTTGAAATATTTAATAGGCATAGAATGAGTTAATGAATTTACATTTGCCATAATATTTTTATGGGAAAGCATTACTCCTTTTGGAATTCCTGTGGTACCCGAAGTATAAATTATTGTAGCAAGATCATTCTCGGTTATTGATTCATTAATTTCATCAAGTCGTATCCTCAGGTTATCATCCGCAGCTTCGCTTATTTCTAACCAATGATGTGCTTTATCAATTTTATTAAAAGTATAAATTGTTTCTATTTTCGCTTTTAATCTTTTATTAACTCTCTCAACTTTTTTAAAAAGCTCTTCATCTTCAACAAAAACTATTTTCACATTTGCTTCTTCAAAAATCAAAACATAATTATCTTCACTTGTGTTGGGGTAAAGCGGAACAACTATTCCTCCAATCTGTAAAGCTGCGAGGTCTGCGAAATTCCATTCAACTCGATTTTTTGAAATAATTCCAATTTTATCGCCCGGGTTACAACCAAGTTTTAATAATCCCAGACTCAATTCATTTATTATTTTAAATACCTCAGCCGTATTATAACTTCTCCATGTTCCTGTTACTTTATCATTAAATGCTTTAGGATTTGGATAATTACTTAATTGATAAGGAATTAAATCTATTAATCTATTTTTAGATAGCCGGGGATATTTCAAATAAACTCCTCTGTTTATTTGGGTCATATTTGAAATTGAAAATAAGAAGAACTGTTTAAAGTATCAAGCGAATATTCGCTAATAATGAATTTTTGCCATTCTATAGTTAAATTTATTATATTTCAGTTATCTAAGTAAAATACCAATATGAAATTATCAGAAAATAATATAAGGTTAATTTTTGGCCTAAAACTGAAACAATTGAGGCAGGATCAGAATTTATCTCTTGCTGAATTGGCAGGAAAATGTTCCCTTTCAGCTTCATACTTAAACGAAATTGAAAACGGGAAAAAGTATCCTAAATCAGATAAAATAGCGGCACTTGCAGACGCACTTGATGTATCATATGATAAGCTTGTTTCCCTGAAGCTTACTAAAAATCTTGCACCTGTCAGCGAACTTCTGGAATCCAATATCCTTGAGCAGCTTCCTCTGGATCATTACGGAATTGATATTAACAAACTATTGCATCAGATCTCCCTTGCTCCGCTCCAGCTTAGCGCACTGGTATCTACACTGATTGAACTGGCAAAGGGTCTTGAAATGTCCCAGAATAATTTCAGTAAAACTGCAATAAGAACATACAAAGAACTGAACGATAATTATTTCCATGATCTTGAAGAAGCAGTCAATAAATTTCTGAAAAAGATTAAGTTTACGTATAAGGCACCGTTGAAGTTCAATGCCCTCCTTAAAATAATTGCAAATGAATTTAATTATGAAGTTAAAGAACAAGTTATATCCGATTCAGAGGAATTCAGAACCATACGGGGAATCAATATTCAGAATGGAAAGAAGAAGAAAATCCTGTTGAATAAAAGATTAACAGACTCTCAGAAGGCTTTTATCCTTGGTAAAGAAATTGCCTATAATTTCCTGAGTATTACTGAGCGTTCTCATATTTATTCGAATCTCCGTCTGGATTCTTTTGACCAACTGCTAAACAATCTCAGAGCTTCATACTTTGCCACTGCATTGATGATAAGTAAAGAGGATTTACTTTCTGATTTAAGAATATTCTTCGGAAAGAAATTTTTTGATGACAATTTTATTCTTTCTCTTATTCAAAAATATAATGCTTCCCCCGAAATGCTGATGCAAAGGATAACCAATGTTTTATCCAGATACTTTAATATCAACACCTTCTTTTTTCACCGGTTTAATTCGGAGAAAGGTTCTGATCGATTTAACCTTTCTAAGGAAATAAGGCTTAATACCAAAGAAAACCCTGGCGGTTATAATACTTCAGAGCATTACTGCAGGAGATGGCAGTCGGTAAATGTAATCAGGAAATTAGAAAAGAAGCAACAAAAAAATAATAAATCCGGTCAGATCCTGGCAGACATACAGAAATCTGTTTTTATAAACTCCGGTAATGAATATCTGACCATATCCATTGCAAAGGATTCAACACTTCTGAAAAATACCAGTTACAGTGTAACACTCGGCTTTCTGATGAACGAAGAACTAAGGCAAAGAATATCATTTGTGGATGATCCGTCTATACCTGTGATTACTGTTAACGATACCTGTGAACGCTGCCAGATAATGGACTGCAAAGAAAGAATTGCTGAACCAACCGTATATGAAAACAATGTCCGTTTAATAAAACTTCAGGATGCATTAAAAAAAATAATAAAAGATGAATCCTGATAATTATTATACCTCTTTGCCACCGCTTTCAAACTTTTCTATAATTGAGCGATCATTTTCAGGCACCGGGATAGTTTTATTCTTCCTGTAATCAAAAGAGACCAGTTTGGTTTGAGCCCTTGCAGCAATTTTTCTGTCCTGATTATCCACAATTACGATCAGGTGTTCAACATCGGAACTTTTATTACCTATTTTCCCTGTACGTGTATAAACTTCCACATTATCCCCAAGCCTGATCTGTTCCAGATAATCTATTTCAATCCTTGCAACTACTGCATTAAATTCAAGCTTGTTTGTGTCGATATTCAGAACATGGTTATAGTATGCAAGCCTAGCTTCCTCCAGATATGAAAGATAAGCAGCATTGTTCACATGACCCATTGCATCCAGATCACAAAATCTTACTTTAATCGGAATACTGTGTCTAAATTTATTTATATCCATAATTATCACTTAAAAACATCTGTAATTATTTCCTGTGCTTTTTTAATTTCGTCAAAACTTACATCCAGGTGAGTTATTGCCCTCAGCGAGTCTATTTTTCCGACAGATATCAGCAAACCTTTGTTTTTACATGCACTGATCGCCTCTTCAACAGAAATCTGTTTAGGCCTGAAGATCAGAATATTAGTCTGGATGGCACTCAAATCAATCTCAAGAGATGGAATTTCGGCAATAGTTTCTGCGAGCATCTTTGCTTTCAGGTGGTCTTCTTCAAGTCTTTCAATATTATTTTTCAGTGCATATAATCCGGCTGCTGCGATAATGCCCACCTGCCTCATTCCACCGCCCCAGGCTTTACGAACCCGGAAAGCTTTCTGAATAAATTCTTTTGTGCCGGCTATAATTGAACCAACGGGAGCACCCAGTCCTTTTGATAAACAACAGGAAATTGAATCGAAATGTTTTGCATATTCTTTTACCGGTATGCCGGAAGCAACTGATGCATTCCAGATTCTTGCACCATCCAAATGAAAAAACAAATTGTATTTTTTTGCAAGCTTGCTCAGTGCAATAATATTTTCAATCGGATGAATTGTTCCACCCGCCCTGTTATGTGTGTTCTCAACTTCAATTACTTTTGTGCGGGCCATATAGTAAGCACTAACAGGACGAATGAATGGTTCAACCTGTTCCGGGGTGATTACTCCGCTTTTTCCATCTAACGGCGAAAGCTGAATACCGCTTAAAGCCGCAGGTGAACCTGATTCATAGTTAAAAATATGTGAATCTCTTTCGCATATTACTTCGTCACCGGGACTGGTGAGAACATTCAGGCAAATCTGATTTCCCATTACACCGCTTGGAACAAAAAGTGCTACTTCTTTACCAAGTAATTCGGCAGCATATTCCTGCAGTTTGTTCACAGAAGGATCTTCCCGGAATACATCATCACCAACTTCTGCATCATACATTACTTTGCGCATAGCAGCCGAAGGACGGGTAACAGTATCACTTCTTAAATCAATATATTTCTCAGGCATTTTTCTTAAAGAATTATTTTTAATTTATTATTAATTAGCTAAAGATTAAATTTTTCCTTCATCTTTTTTAATATGATTATTCCTACCAGCCATAATGAAAAAACCGAACACATAACAGGAATTACCGAATGCGTTTCTGTATAAATTGTTTTTTCTTTTTCTAAGGGAACATCTTCTACGATTATATCTTTTGTAAACATCTTAGATTGAATTACAGTTTTTCCAAGAGGATTAATTACGCAACTTATTCCACCGTTTGCAGCTCGAAGTACTGATCTCCTGTTTTCTACAGCCCGAAGTACAGAAATTTCTTTATGCTGATAAGGTCCGCTTGAATTACCATACCAGCTATCATTTGTAACTACAGTTATAAGCTCAGCACCTTTCTTAATAAAACTTGCAACAAAATCCGGATATATAGATTCGTAACAAACAAGTCCGTTTAACTTCAAAGTATCTTCATCGAAATTATCATTTTCAATTTTCATAGGAAGTTTAAATACAAGTGTATCTTTTCCGATGTTCCATCCGGTAATTCCAACTCCCCATTTTATCAGATCACCTAAAAACGGAAATGTATCAGCAAAGGGAACATGTTCACCAAACGGAACAAGTTTCATTTTACCATAACGCTGAATCTGCTTTGTGAAAGGCGAAAAAAGAAATATTGCATTGTATGTCCTGTAATAAAATTTTCCTTCTTTACTATACTTGGAGTCTTCAGGTAGTCCGGGACCTTTTTCATCGTACCTGATATCCGGCATTCCAGTTAAAAGATAGATTCCATTTTCCTGAGTAAAATTATAAATTGAATCGAGAGAGTTCCGGAATGCACCATTCAACAGGAAAACCGGCAAGGCTGTTTCGGGCCAGACAATTAATTTAGCTCCTTTTTTTACAGCTTTTCTGGACATATCTAAATAAGTATGTGTCAGTTGTTCAACACTTCCTCCACTCCACTTTTCCCATGGATCGAGATTTGGCTGGATCAGACCAACACGAACTGTTCTGTCAGAAATCTTAAATGTATTTAATCTATATGCGCCGTAGATCAGTATAACCAGTAATATAGATACTCCGATTGCAAAATGCAGATATGATTTTTTTTTCTTAACGGAATAAAATGAAATCCCCTTATAAAAAAGGACATTTAATAATACCACAATCAGAGATAATCCAAGTGTTCCAACAATGTCTGCTATTTGTATAAAAGATATAAAGTGTGGAAGGCCGTTCCCTAAGGTTAACCATGGAAAGCTTAAATCTGTAAGCATATAAACATATTCATAACTAACCCAAAACAAAGGAAAAAGAAAAAGTGTAACTCCGGTAGGAAAAATTTTTCTCGAAAAATAAAGAAGAGTTGATGGAATAAGAAAGAAAATTGGATTCACAAAAAGCAATAATGCGCCTGATATCATTAAGAACGGATCAGATTCTTTCTGCCAGCTTCCAACCCAATAGATAGTTAGCAAACCGAAAATAAAAGCCATTAAATAAGTCGCCTTATTAATATCAATCAGCTTTACTCTTCGTTCAATCACTATAAAATAAGGAACTAGACCAATCAGCATGAAAATAGTAAATGGAAAAGGAACCGGGGGGAAAGAGACCCCCAGAAATATTCCACTTAGTACTAATAGAATCCTGTCTCTTCTTCTGAGTTTTTTTTCTTCTTCAGTTACATAAGTTTTGTTTTTCCGGAAGAAAAATTTCAATTTTTTATTTTCCTTTTTTGAATAACGAACCTGATCACAAACACAAGAACAATCACCGCTGTAATTATCCAGGCTATATTACTATAAGTTGAAAGATATTTATCTATAATTTCAATATTATGACCAAAAACAACTCCCAGGTAAACAATAACCGCATTCCACACAAAAGCACTTATTGCAGCAAGTAGAGCAGTTTTTTTAAAATCCAGTTCACTTAATCCTGCAAAGAATGAAATGACCGATCGGGTACCGGGAAGAAACCTGTTTGCAAGGATTATCCAGTAGCCCCATTTCTTAAACCACATTTCAACCTTGGTTAATGCTTCCATCGAAATAAATTTAATCTTACCTGATTGAATAACTTTTCTATCAAGCTGAGTACCGATATAAAACAAAGTCATGAAACCGGCAACACTCCCAAGAGTTGATATAAGAAGAGTTGGAATAAAATGGAGTTCCCCGGTTCCAATGAGTGAACCGCCCACAACTATAACAAGATCACTTGGTGATGGCGGAAAAACATTTTCTATAAAGGAGAAAAAGAAAAGTGCAACGTAAATCCAGAAAGGAGTTAGTTGTGAAATGAATTCGAGGATATGTTCAATCATACTTAATTGTCTTTGATTAAAAGTACGGTTGAAAAAACAGCAACACCCTCTTCTCTCCCAACAAATCCTAATTTTTCATTGGTGCCTGCTTTAACTGAAACCTGGTCTAGTCCCACACCAAGTATAGAGGCAATTTTTTCACGCATTTTAATTATGTACTTAGCAATTTTAGGCTGCTGCAGAGAGATCATCGCATCGATATTACCAATTGAATAACCTTTCTGTTTCACCATTTTATTTGTCAGTCTAAGGAACATTGAGCTGTCAGCATTTTTATAATCAGGATTGGTATCCGGAAAATGCTGACCAATATCTCCCAATGCTAAAGCTCCAAGCATTGCATCAGTAATAGAGTGTAATAATGCATCAGCATCTGAATGTCCGAGCAAACCTTTGGAATGGGAAATTTCTATTCCGCCGAGGATTAATTTACGACCCTCGGTTAAAGCATGCACATCAAAACCAAAACCAGTTCTGAATTGTTGGTTCAATACCTTATCTCAAAATGTATGAATTCATTTTTACTTTCTCCCCATTCTATTTTGCAGTTCTTTACAGAAGCGTGGGAAGGTCCGATTTTTATCCTTTTGAACAGTTCTTCTATTTTTGCTCTACTTCCTTCAACTACCGTAAGGATTTCTCCTGAAAAAAGATTTTTAGTATAACCTTTAAGTTCAAGGCTTTCGGCGTTCTTAATAATGTAATACCTGAATCCTACACCCTGTACAAGACCATTAGCAATTATTTCAGCACGTTTCTCACTATCACTCATTGTACTTTTACACTTTTTTTATCAAGTAACTCTGAAACCAGGAGTCCTGAAAATATAAGAGCGCCTCCAATAAATCCAAAATTAGAGATTTTTTCTCTCAACACAAAAAATGCAACAATGGCAGAAAAAATAGGTTCGAAAGCATAAATAATTCCAGCTCTCGCAGGAACAATCAGCTTTTGATATTTTGTCATAATGATAGTTGTTACTATAGTAGCTAAAATAGAGGTATAGCACACAGCGAATAATAGATTTGCTGTGAATTCGATTCGCGGATTTTCTAAACCGAAAAGGGATAGAATACCTGTAAAAAGAATCCCGCAAATTCCTGTGACCGCAATTTGTAAAAAAACTAATGGTTTATAAGCGTACTTCTTGCTAACTATATCAAGGTAAACCACATAAAGTGAAAAGAAAAATGCACAGAGTAAGGTAAAAAAATCTCCAAGATTAAAACTCTCTCCCATTTCAGAAAAAACGGATAATAAGGATGTCCCTTTACTTGAAAGGAAAATTAATCCGACTATAGCCAAAACTATCCCAAATAAAGTTCCCATTGAAGGAAGTTTTTTTTCAAATATAACTTGAAGAATTGGTGTGAAAATCACAAAACTGCCGGTAATAAATCCTGACTTTGTAGCTGAAGTATAACTTAGACCAATCGTCTGAGTTGAAAATCCAAGGAAATAAAATAATCCTAATAAGATACCCCCCAATAAAACAGGTTTAGTAATATTTTTTATTTCCCTGAATAAAAACGGGAGTAAAATTATTGCTGCAAATGTAAACCGTAGAGAAATAAAAACGAGCGGGGAAACATCATGTAAAGCACCTTTGATAATTGTAAAGGTTGCGCCCCAAATTATCGTTGCAACAACAAGAGCAGTTTCACCCTTAAAATTCTTCACCGGTATTCAATACCAAATTGAAAAATCCTACTCACCTTTCTCCTTTTCGTGTGAATAGCCAAAAGACCGAAGCATCCTTTCATCAGTTCGCCAGTTTTTCCTGACCTTTACACGCATATCCAGGTAAACTTCATGATTCAAAAATTCCTCTATCGCTTTTCTGGATACCTCGCCAAGTTTTTTTACTGCGGCTCCCTGTTTTCCTATTATTATTCCTTTCTGACTTTCTTTCTCTACAACAATTTCAGCTTCAATGTAATCTTTATTAGCATCTCTTTCCTTAAAATCATTAATCAAAATCTCAACGCTATATGGAATTTCATCTCTGTAAAGTTCCAGAATTTTTTCTCTTATTATTTCAGATACAAAAAATCTTTCGTTTTCGTCTGCAACAATATCATCAGGGTAAAATTTTGGATTTTCAGGAAGCAGATCCACAATTTCTACCAGTACTTTCTGAATATTATAATTTACGTTTGCAGCAAGCGGAATAACACTTTTAAAATTCCCTTTTCCTTCAAATCGGGAAATCATTATTGTAACAACTTCCTGTTTAATAAGATCGACTTTGTTTAACAATAATAAAATAGGAACATTGGATTCCATAATTTTTTTTACTTCAGGAAGTGAAAGAAGTTTTTCCCCTGCCGGATCATCACCAACATCTACCATTAAAAGAAATATATCTGCATCGTGGATAGAACGGTTAACATCATCCATCATTTTTTCCTGCAGAAGATAATTCGGTTTAAGTATTCCGGGAGTATCTAGAAAAATAACCTGGTAGTTTTCTTCAGATAAAATTCCGAGTATTCTTTTTCTTGTAGTTTGTGGTTTTTCATTTACAATAGAAATTTTCTGTCCCAGCAAGGCATTAAGCAATGTTGATTTACCAACGTTAGGAAGTCCGAGAATTGAAACGTATCCGGCTTTTGTATTCATAATTTTTCGTTAAATTATTTTCTGCGTTTATTACTCTCACTTTTTTCAACATTCGTAATCTTCGCGAGAGTGTTTTTCCGCTTTTTATTTAATTACTACTGATAAAATAACAAAAAGGGTAGAAATTATTGTGAGTGAAGATGAATAATATAACTTAAGTATATAACTAAAGTTTATTCAACTTTTCTTTAGCTTGTCTGTGACTATCAAAAAAGAAGTAGGCAGAGATAATAATTGCAAATGAAAAAATGAAGCCAATTACAGAAATATTGCCGGCAGTGAATATCTTTTTAATTACGTAAACTGATTTTTCAAGGAGGTAAACCATGTTACTCAAACCGTTGGATTCAGCTGGAACACTACTGCCTGATGATAGAATGAATGAAGTAATATACGCTATAATGGCAAGACTTATTAATACAAAAAACGAAGAAATTGAGAAAATAAAATATTTCTGTCCTTTCGCTTCGGGTTTCTTGATTATTTTCTTCATTATCTTTGAAGTAAAATCAGATGCAGGTGTCTTCTCACTATAATTCTTTAGTTCATTGTGAACCAATTGCATTGCATACAATCTTCGTTTAGCATCCTCTGAAAAATTAATAATATTTTCTACCTCAGTTAATTCTGAAGCAGTTAGTTCACCATCTATATATTTGTTTAATATTTCATCTGTTAGTTCAATCATAACATCTCCAAAGTATAATTATTCTTAAGAACTATATCCTTAAGAGCATTTCTTGACCTGTGAAGAAGAACTTTAACATTGGATACAGAAAGATTTGTCACTTCACTGATTTCTTCACACGATAATTCTTCCAGGTAAAACATTGTAATAACCGAAGCATAATTCGCAGGCAGTTTCTCAATTAATTCGCTGACGAATTCGTGCAAATCTTTTTTTTCAGTCTGATCTGAGTTATAATCACCTGAAATTTCCAGTACTTCATCAATTGAAGTCATTTCTTTTTCAATTTTTCTTTTCTTAACGGATAATCTTGTTAAAGCTGTGTTATATACAATCCTGTAAAACCAGGTCGAAAATTTAGCTTCCTGTTTAAAATTCTTCAACCCATAGTAAGCTTTTAGAAATGAATCCTGTAATATTTCTTCTGCATCCATAGAATCTTTTAGCAAATTGCACAGTAGTGAAAAAGCTTTATTCTTATATCTGTCTACCAGTATTTCAAAATCAGATTGATTTCCTTTCCTGACAGATTCAATTATCTCTGCATCGGTTAATTCTCTCATCTACCTATTAGACCTGATAGTTTGAAATTAGGTTACAGGACAATTTTCATTTGTTCCAGTAAATTAATGAATTATAAATGACGTTACAATTAGATATGCCTTGTGTAACCTTTAAGAAAGATCATTTGTCTGAAGCTATAGAACTCGTTACGATTCAAACGTAACCAAATGAAAAAGTAACTGGTCTTAAATGAAAAACTAAAAAGGTAACAAAATGGCAAGTGAAGTAATTGCGGTATTTATCCCAATAATAATGACTCTGGTGGCAGGGCTCGTGCTTGTAACATTTTTCTATTTGCGTTCGAGGGAAAGACAAATGCTTATAGAAAAAGGATTAAGTGCAGATTCAATAAAGGAATTTTTCGAAAGCAAAAAAGATCCGTTCAGAATGTTGAAAATCGGCATTGTAACCGTGGCGTTTGGAGTCTCACTTGGACTTGGTTTGTGGTTGCAGGATGTAACTTATAAAGATTACTGGGTTCCGTTTTCAATCTTTACTATTACCGGTCTGGGATTTGTTATAGCTAATGTTCTTACAAACAAGGTTTCTGAAAAAAAATAAATCCGGCAAAAGGATTTAATAAAAACTTAGCCTGCGAAAATGCAGGCTAAGTGATAAAGAAATTATTGTTTTTAGATTGATTTTTAACTTTCCTGAGATTCAAGCCAACGTTCGGCATCAATTGCAGCCATACAACCTGACCCTGCAGCAGTAATTGCCTGTCTGTAAGTTTTATCAGCTACATCTCCTGCCGCAAATACTCCTGGAATATTTGTATATGTGGAACCTTCCTGAACTTTAAGATAACCAGTTTCATCCATATCAAGAATGCCGGTGAAAAGTTCGGTATTTGGTTTATGTCCGATCCCAATGAATAGCCCATCAACGGCAAGTTCCGAAGTTGAATGGTTTTTTGTATCTTCGAGTAAAACTCCGGTCATTACTTTTTTACCATCTTCTTCCTTTCCTAATACTTCCTTTACCACTTTATTGGTGAGAAATTTAATCTTCGGATTTTTCTTAGCTCTATCATACATAATTTTAGAGGCACGGAATTCTTCTCTTCTGTGAACGATTGTAACTTCTGATGCAAACTTTGTTAAGAAGTTAGCTTCCTCCATTGCAGTATCCCCGCCGCCAACAACTAGAACCTTTAAATTTTTGAAAAAGAAACCATCACACGTTGCGCAAGCTGAAACACCGTAACCCATAAAAGTTTTTTCACTTTCAATTCCCAGTAATTTAGCTGACGCGCCGGTTGCTACAATAACTGCATCAGCAGTGTAAGTCTCATCATATGATTTCAAAACAAATGGTCTTTTTGAAAAATCTACCTGGGTAATTTCTTTATAAAAAGATTGAGCTCCGAAACGATGCGCTTGTTTACGCATAACATCCATTAGTTCGGGACCCATTATTCCGGTTTCATACCCGGGATAATTTTCTACTTCGGTTGTAATGGTCAATTGACCGCCTGGCTGCATGCCCTCAAAAATTACTGGATTTAAATTAGCCCTTGCATTATATAAAGCTGCGGTAAATCCAGCTGGTCCTGAGCCGATAATTATTATTTTATGATGATTTTGATTTTTTTCTGAATCAGACATTTTAACTCCATGATAACTATAAATAAGAAGTATACATTAGATTACTATTTACTTTAAAAGATTCCGAAGTAAATTTACTAAAGAACAAATTTACGAATTACTATTATGAGTTTTAAAATTTATTTACTTTAAAAGAAATGAAGCGTTTCTTTTTAATCCTGATAACTTAGCCCGTTTAACAGGACTTTCTTTAAACCTGTTGTTAAAAGTTTCATCATCCATTTTAAGAACATCAAATAAATCAATTGCAGTTTTAGCTTCAATGGGATTAAACTCCTCCACTTCACAATTTTCACTGAATTTTATATTCCAGGGACAGACATCCTGGCAAATGTCGCAGCCGAAGATCCAGTTATCAAAGCTGTGTTTGAAAGATTCAGGAATTTCATTTTTATTTTCTATTGTCAGATAAGATATACATTTATTGGAATCCACAACATATGCGTCCGTTATTGCATTTGTGGGACATGCTTCCAGGCATGCAGTACAGGTTCCGCAATGATCTGTAATTAATTCTGAATAACTAAAATTATAATTAGTAATTACATTTGCTATAAAAAACCAACTCCCGATATTAGGGTTTATAACATTAGTATGTTTTCCCAGCCAGCCAATTCCGGCTCTAACAGCCCAAGCTTTGTCCATAACTGGTCCGGTATCTACGTATGAAAGAGATTTGAATTTAGGATCAATTTCACGTAACTCTTTTTCAAGAATTTTAAGTTTATTCCAAATTACTAGATGATAATCTTTTCCCCAGGCATACCTTGAAACCTTGCCTGCCGGTAGGCCAGTTTTTCCTTCGTCGGTTTCTTCTGAGTATTTATACGGAGTATAATAATTTAGTCCCAGGGAAATTACACTCTTCGCTTTCCGAAAAACTTTACGTATATCTTTTCGCTTCTCATAATTGCGTTCCATATATTTCATTTGGGAATGATAACCTGACTCAAGCCATTTCTTCAGATTATCTGTTTCTTCATTTAATATTTCTGCTTTAGCAAAACCAACCAGATCGAAACCCAGTCTTCTTGCTTTTTCTTCAACTATTTCATTCGTTAGTTTCACTTTATTTTTTACTACTTATTTCCTGTTATCACTTTTATCTTTTTTTCCCTGTGCTACCAATTCAAAACTTTTTTAAAAACTTTTGCAAAAACAATTTCGTTTTCAACTTTAACTTCGAATGAACTGAGTCCTCTTTGCCCCGTGCGAGTTTTGCCTGTTTCAAGATTAAACATCCAACCATGTGCGGGACAAACAACACATCCGTCTTCTAAAAAACCATCATAAATTAATGGAGAATGCTGGTGGGGACAAACATTACTTAAAGCATAAATTCTATTATCTATTTTAAAGACTGCAACATCTACATCATCAACAATAAATCTCTTACCTGAATTATTTTTTAATTCGGCAACATTGCAAATCTTCTTAAATCCTTCCATCAAAATGATTTAAATTTTTCTTTAATTCTGATCCCTTTTTCTGTGGCGGCTAAAGTAGCGTAAGCAGTTTCCGGATCGTGTTCAAAAAATAATTTCCAATTTTCCTCTACTGCAGTTTTTAATATTTTCTTCTTTTCCTCCACGGTAACAAGCGGCTGCAAATCATATCCCATAACATAAGGAATGGGAATATGAGAAGTGGTGGGAATAAGATCGCAACAGTAAAGAAAGGTGTTTGATGAATCAAATAGTTTTATCATTTGCTGACCAAAAGTATGTCCGTTTACGATTATAAAATCAATTTCATCATCAAACTGTTTCTCACCCTCTATTTGCATCAGAACTCCGGCTTCTTTTAAAGGAATGAAGTTATCTTTAATATAACTGCCTTTATCTCTTTCGGAGGGATTTATTGCCCAATTGTAATTTTGTTTCTGCACATAATAAGTTGCATTGGGAAAAGCAGGTTCTAATTTACCATCCTTTATTAATGTAGAGCCGCCGGTATGATCAAAATGAAGGTGCGTTAAAATAACATCGGAAATTTCCCCTGGTTTAATATTTAAGTTTGAAAGTGATTTCTCCATTGAGGAAGTTTGCTGATCAATAGCATAAATTTCCTGATTTTTTTCATTCCATTTTTTACCCATTCCGGTATCGATAAGAATTTTTTTTGAATCAGAAACAAGCAGAAGATTTCGAGTTGCAAGTTTGATTCTATTTGCACTATCTGTAGGATTAGTTATTTCCCAGAGGGGTTTAGGAACAATTCCAAACATTGCCCCACCGTCTAATCCAACATAACCTGAATCAATAATATGAACGGAATATTTGCCAATTTTCATATAAACCTATAGTTATTTATTCTTCTGAATTTTAAAGTTAAATAAGATTTGATAAAGGTGAAAGGAATTTTGAAGAGTCACAATTATGCTAAATATTTAAACTAGAAAAGGGCACCAATAAGGTGCCCTTTTCCGTCCCCGTGATATCTTTTTACCTGGTGCAACCCCCACAGCAAAACTCCCCTGGTCAAATCCCCAAATGAGTCTTTTAACCAGACTCCCCTGGTGCCAAAACTCCCCAGAGCTCATTGTTTCCAGTCTCCCCTGGCCACAATCCCCAAGCTATCTTACCGCTACTCCCCTGCAGCAATAATTTCTAAGAACTAATTAATCTTCAATTTTAAGAACACTGTCAACCGGACAAACCGAAACACATTGTGGTTCATCATGAAAACCTTCACATTCAGTACATTTATCAGGAACTATATAGAAATAATCATTTGAATAAAATCCTGATTTTCCAGATGGTGCAGCAGCGCCTTCTCCATAATTGTTACCATCTAATTCCCATTCGTGTCCGCCTTCATAAATGGCATTATTCGGGCATTCAGGTTCACAAGCTCCGCAGTTTATACATTCTTCATTTATCAGGTATGCCATTACTTTCTCCTTTTATCTCTATTTTATGAATTACACTATCTTTTGATGCTTTGGTTTACACCAAAAGTATGCCATTGAGAAGATCCGGGTATTATCTTATGAATCTATTCTGAATTTCTAAAAAATGGATGAAAAAGATGATTTCTTATTAAACGCTGTAGATTTATGTTTTCAGAAAAGAGAATGGGTGGTTGAGATTTCTCAGATTTGATGAGAATTTGTGACGGTAGATACAAAAAAGGGTGCTTAAAGCACCCTCTAAATTCAGTCAAAATTGCAACTATCTGCCAAGCTGATCAAGATAATCTTTTTTCTTAAGAAGTGTTTCTTCATCTTCAACATGATTGGGATCTGGTATACAGCAATCAACAGGACAAACTGCTGCACATTGTGGTTCATCGTGAAAGCCTTTACATTCTGTACATTTATCCGGAACGATAAAGAAGAAATCATTTGAAAAAAAACCCTGCGAACCGCTTGGTGCTGCATCATTCTCACCATAATTTTTTCCGGCGAGTTCCCATTCTGCTGCACCTTCGTAAATTGCCGTGTTAGGGCACTCAGGCTCACAGGCACCGCAGTTTATGCATTCTTCAGTTATCATTATTGCCATAATAATTTCTCCTGTTATAAAATCTTAAATTGGATATTCATGGGATGAATAAGAGTAAATTAATTTTTTTGAACTAACTTCAAAAAGAATCGGAACAATGTTACTAAAAGTGAAACAAAACATCAATGAAGTTCTGCAGAAAGCTGTTATTATTTCACCAGCCTCCGCTTGCTCCGCCGCCTCCAAAAGAACCACCGCCTCCGCTGAATCCTCCGAATCCCCCTCCACCACTCCTGCCTCCCGAACCTCCGAAGCCTCCCAGCATTCCTCCCCACAATATCGCACTGCCGATCCCTCCTCTTCTTCCCCCGCCTCTTAAAAAGAATATTATAATAAAGAAAATGATCATCAATATTGTACCAATTGGAGTTTTCTTTTCTACATTATCCGGATTTTTTTTGGCAACATACTCCCCTTTAACAGCAGAGATTATTGCATCCAGCCCGGCTTTAACACCCTGGTAATATTGTTCATTCCTGAAATGAGGTTTTATAACATTCCTGATAATAGAACTTGCAAGTGCATCCGGCAAAGCTCCTTCCAATCCGTACCCCACTTCAATCCGCATTTGTCTGTCTTGTTTTACAACAAGAAAGAGTACACCGTTATCATGCTCTTTAGTCCCAATTTTATTTTTCTTTGCAACATCCATTGAATAATACTCAAGAGGATAATTATTCAGAGTAGAGATCATTAAAAAAATAACCTGGTTGCTGGTAGAATCCTGGAAAGTTTTTAATTCAGTATTTAAGGTACTTACCTGATTCTGATTTAAAGTATTCGTAAAATCATTTGCCCAATATTTAAGCTGCGGAATTTCAGGTTGTGCAAATGCAGCCGAAATAATGAGCAGGAATAAAAATATTTTTTTCATTAAAACTAAAATTCTACCTTAGGCGGTGTCTCCGATCCCGCTGTTGATTGAAAATACTGTTTCTGCTGGAATCCAAATACTGATGCAAAAATTGTGTTAGGGAATCTTTTTATAGTAGTGTTATAAGTTTGAACTGTCTCATTAAATCTTTTTCTCTCAACGGAAATTCTGTTTTCAGTACCTTCAAGCTGAGCCTGCAATTGAAGAAAATTCTCATTCGCTTTTAGTTCAGGATAATTTTCTACAGTCACGAGCAATCTGGATAAAGCACCAGATAACTGTCCCTGCATCTGCTGGAATTTCTGAAATGCCTGCGGGTCATTAAGAACCTCAGGGGTTATATTCATCTGGCTTACTTTGGCACGCGCTTCAGTTACATCTGTAAGTACTCCCCGTTCAAAATTAGCATAACCCTTAACTGTATTTACAAGATTGGGTATCAAATCTGCTCTGCGTTGATACTGATTTTCTACCTGGCTCCAGCTTTGGTTAACTGATTCATTCAAAGTAACAAGATTGTTATATGCGCTTATTCCCCAGATAACCATAATCGCAACAACAACAAGAATGAATCCGCCTACAGCGCAGCCAATTACCATACCTCTTTTCATTAAGGCCTCCAAATGGTTGAAATTAAAGGAGAGTCTCTCTCCAAGTGATTAAATCACTGAAGTTCAATTTAAAATGAATTTCATTTAATATCCAATGGTTTTATTAGGGATTAAATCTCTGATTAAGGTTTTTCACCTTTATATTGATTTTGAAGATATGATAAAGCTTTGTTAGCAATAATTAAATTCGTTTCTTCAGCAAATTTTTCCGCATTTTGAAGATTACCAACATAAAACCTGAGCCATAAAAAATTTCCAATTACAAATCCGTCAAATATTCTATCATCAACAAATGCTTTTACGGTTAGATATCCCCACAAAGCGTTCCATCCAAGTGAGAGGATTCCACTTAAATAATGTCCTGTATAAAATTGCCCGGCACCGGGAATTAAATAGGAAAGAATTTTTGCGGTTGTAACATTGTATTTATCTGAAGAAACATTTGCACATAGTATTTTTAATGAATCATTTTTTATTAAAGCAAATTGTTTTTCAGCTTTATCCCAATTATCTGCAAAGATATAAGCCCAGCCCCGCCAGTAATCTATTTCACTTGTCCGGTTCTTAAATTTCTTATCGTCTTGAATCTGATCTAAAAGTCTGAGTGCCTGCTGTGTGGTTCTTCTTAGAATATTAACCCTTACTGAATAGATTTTCGCATCAAATAAGTCAGTGTCATTTTCTGCTTTGATTTCTGCAAGAGTAAAATATTTGAGTGCATCTGAAAATTTACCCCCTTCTTTATAAGCTTTTCCCATCAATAAATTTGACTGAAAGACATACTCTTTTTCTTTATCAAAATAGTTTAATCTTTTTAGTTCTGTAACAGTATCAAAATATTTTTCTTGTTTGTACAACCCAAGTGAGTATTCATATTGATCTTTTAGAGTTTCCTGGCTGAAAACAAGAGAAAAATTTAAAAGGAAAAAAATAGCGAAATATTTTATATAAAATAATTTCATCTGCAAAAATTATAATCACCGGAGAGATAATGAAAAGCATCAAGGAAGTTGTGCAGCTCCATTTCAAAATTAAACCTGATTTTTGCATTATAAATCTGCGCTGAAGCTGCCGAACCATAAATATTTCCAGCGTAAAAGAAAGCTGAAACTCCGGTAAATGTCCATGCTCTGAACTTATGATCAGCTTTGAAATTTGTATACGCGAGATATCCAAATACACCCGTGAGAATTGCAGCAAATAGACCATCCGTGTAATTTTCAGTATAAACTTTTCCTAAACCCGGAACCACCGCTGAAAGAATTCCGGCAAGCAGAGGGCTTTTATACGGAGGATCATTCTTCCAATCATAAAACTTTTTTAGATAGCTTTGTTCATTTTCAGGAAATAATGAAATAAAATTTTGTCCATAGGGCAAAGCTTCATCTGTGTACAGATATGTTATTTTATTTAATCTGCTTATGAATATATCGGAGTTATTCGAAGAATCGGACTCCTGAAACTTTTTACGCAGCAATGCAAAATCTTTTTTTAGAAAAAGTGTACGGGCATATTCCTTTCCAGCATCAGAATAAAAATGCGATGTTTTGTTGATCTCATTAAATAAGGATAAAGCTTTATCATAGGAACTGATTTTTTGAAGTGATAATCCGGCTTTGAATTCAACTGTATCATTATAATTGGATTTTAGATAATCATTGTATTCATCAAACGCACGCAAATAATCTTTTTCACAAAAAAGATAATCAGCAAATAATTTAGTATTGTCCGGAGAATGGAAATTAATTTTGGATTGAGAATAAATCAATTGAAAAGAAATTGATAAGCAGAAAATTAATATCTGAAGGAATTTTATCATTCATCATTAATAGAAACAAAAGGTGGAATATATTTTATTGCACTGGGATCGAGTTTATAACTGGAAGGAATGTCATACAATCTTCCGTTTGAGGCAATGGGATATCTATGTTGACGGACAATAAAGTTTGTATCACGTGTAAGCCTGTCAGCAAACATTAAAGTTCCCTGAATCAGGTTTGTCTCTTTTACTGATTCCACAAAAAATGAAGAGCAGGTAGGACTGAAAGAACAATTATCTCCGTCGACATCTGAAATAAAAATCCAATAGACATTTGTTAAAGATGAAACTATTATATCACTGATGGATCCCGACTCAATCCCGTTACCTCTTCCAATGTTTATAGAATTCATCTGGTAGGAAATGTCAGCTTTTCCCCATTTCTGTGTTTCTGTTTGTGCAGAAAGCAAAACAGGCAACGAAATTAATACGATTAATAAGTTTTTCATAATTTCTTTGAGCCCTTGCGTCTTTGCGGTGTTATTAATTTACCGCCGAGACGCAAAAACACATTCTTATTTTCCATCAAGAAGGGCACGTGCAATAACTACTCGCTGTATCTCTGATGTGCCTTCGTATATTTCTGTAATCTTTGCATCACGAAGATATCTTTCAACCAGATACTCTCTTACATAACCGTAACCACCGTGAATCTGAATAGCATCAAGAGCATTTTCAACTGCAATCGTTGAAGAATAAAGCTTTGCCATTGCAGCTTCTTTCCAGTAAGGTTTTCCGGCATCTTTCAATGCAGCAGCGCGGAATGTAAGCATTTTAGCACTGTCAACTTTCATAGCCATATCGGCAAGTTTAAATTGTATTGCCTGGAATTTTGAAATCGGATCACCGAATGCTTTTCTCTCCTGCGAATATTTAAGTGCTGTATCCAGAGAAGCTTCGGCAATTCCGATAGCCTGGGCAGCAATTCCTATTCTTCCACCGTTTAAAGTATTCATAGCAAAGTTAAATCCTTTACCTTCTTCCCAAACAATATTTTCAGCAGGAACCTTGCAGTTATCAAAGGTAAGCGAGCAGGTATCTGAACTTCTTATTCCCAGTTTATCTTCTTTCTTTCCGTGATCAAATCCCGGTGTTCCTTTTTCAACAAGGAAAGTGGATATTCCTTTGTGTCCCTTTGATTTATCTGTTGTTGCCATTACCAGTGCATAATCGCAACTAACACCATTTGTTATCCAGTTTTTAATCCCATTCAGTGAAAAATGATCACCATCTTTATTCGCAGTCGTTCTTTGCTGAGTGGCATCACTTCCCGCTTCGGGCTCAGATAAAGCAAAACAACCTAGTTTTTGTCCCTGAGCAAGCGGAACAAGATATTTCTTCTTGATGAAATCTGATCCGTATTTTTCCAGTCCGTAACAAACAAGAGAGTTATTAACCGACATAATAACACCGACACTTGCATCAACTTTAGAAACTTCTATCATTGCCAGAACATAGCTTAAAGTATCAAGTCCGGCTCCACCCAAATCCGGGGAAACCATCATACCTAAAAATCCCAGTTCGCCTAATTTCTTAACTATTTCGGTAGGAAATTCTGCTTTGATATCCCTTTCTACTGCGGTTGGAGCAATTTCAGCCTGGGCAAAGTCACGGGCTGATTCCATTATCATTTTTTGATCGTCTGTTAAATCGAAATTCATTTTTCTTCCCTGATTTTAATGATGAGAATAATGTATAAAATTCAATTAATAAGATACTTTAATCTTGTTTTTATAGCAATGTTAATCTGAAAAGCATAATTACCAATGTGTCTGACAATTTCAATTTTATGGCAAAATTGATATGCTTATATTTGCTAAATGCAAAGTAAAAATGAAAATACTATTACTGAAACCGTAAATTCTCCTGTTAAGAAAGCTCTGTTAAAAGGCTTAACTCTGTCTGAACTTCAGGATTATTTTTTGTTGATTGGGGAATCTAAGTTCCGTGCGGAACAGGTTTTCAGTTGGATGTATAATCATCTTGCGGATGATTTCACTGAAATGAAAAATCTATCCAAAAATCTTCGTTCATATTTAAGTGAAAAAGCTGAAATAAACACTCTTAATCTTGCTGGTACAGAAATATCTGAAGAAACCGGGACAAAGAAATTCATATTTGAAACAAAAGAAAAAAATGTAATTGAATCTGTAATAATACCGGAAAACAAAAGGACCACTCTTTGCATTTCCACGCAGGTTGGCTGCCCTCTCGATTGTAAATTCTGTGCAACAGGATTAATGGGTTATAAGAAAAATCTTACTGCCGGTGAAATTTTTGATCAATACAAAATGGCTGCTAAAGATTATGGCAAAGAAAATATCACAAATATTGTTTATATGGGAATGGGTGAGCCTTTACTGAATTATAATGAAACTATAAAATCTCTGGAAATTTTTGGCGATAAATTATCTGCCTGGACCAGTCTTAAAAAAATTACTATTTCTACTGCAGGTATTGCTCCAAAGATAATTGAACTTGCTGATACGGGACTAAACGTTAAGCTGGCATTTTCTCTTCATTCCTGTTTCGAAGATATCAGAACTAAAATTATGCCGATTAATAAAAAATATTCTCTGTTACAGAATATTGAAGCGATGAAATATTACACTAAAAAAACGGGAACACGGATAACATTTGAGTATGTAATGTTGAAAGAAATTAATGACAGGAAAGAAGATATAAATGCACTTGTAAATTTGTGCAGTAAAATTCCTTCCAAGGTTAACGTTATTCCTTTTAACTCCTTAAAACATATGAACCCGACCGGGTACTCAGCCTTGCTCGAAGCAACAAACCGCAAAAGGATAGATGAATTTGTTCAAAGGCTTAGAGATAAAAATGTAACTGTTATTGTCCGTTACACGCAGGGAGAGGATATTGCGGCAGCATGCGGACAGCTTGCAGTGAAGTATAATTAATTATGAAAAAGCTTACTCACGACGAAATATCAGAAAAGAGATACACACTCGACAATCTCCACAAAACAAAAAAGCTTCCGGTCTATGTGCTGTTAAACAGTATAAGAAGTAATTATAATGTTGGTTCAATTTTCCGGACCTCAGATGGAGCGATGATTGAGAAACTATATTTGTGTGGCTACACTCCACATCCTCCCAAAACCGAAGAACAGATTGAAGAGAAAAAATCCACTTCTGGCAAAAAGGAAATATTAAAAACTGCGCTCGGTTCTACAGAAAGTGTTTCATGGGAATATGTAAAGAATCCGGTTGATGTTATCAAAAAGTTGAAGAATGATGGTGTAAAGATCTGTGCACTTGAGTTGACATCGAAAAGTAAGAATTATTATGATATCAAAATATCCGACTTCCCTCTTTGTTTAATTGTTGGGAATGAAATTACGGGAGTTGCGCAGGATCTAATTGATTTGTGTGATTTTTCAATTGAGATTCCGCAGTATGGAATCAAGCAGTCACTAAATGTAGCTGTAGCTTACGGAATTGCTGTATTTGAATTAAGAAAAATTTTCGATACTACTTCAAACAAGTAAATTAGATTAGAGTAAAAAATTCTTCTCCATTGTCTTTTGTGTGAATTAAAAGCAGGTTTGCTCTTACCATTTTAACAAGGGTTCTCGATGCTCTTCTTTCAGAAATATTGACAAAATCACTCAACTCTTTTACAGAAATTGTTTCATGTTTTTTAAGATGATCAAAAACAAATTTTTCATTCGATCCTATAAAATATTTGGTAAGACCTAAATCCTGTGTCTGAGCCCGAAGTATTCTTACCATTTCTTTGCTTGCCTGGATACTTTTATCATTAACCCGAACCAGGACAACAGATTTATTTAAATCGAGATCATCCAGATAATCCTGAAGCCGGTGAGGTTTGTTGTCAGACTCCGGTACTGACGCAATCACAACTTCTTTTCCGTTTATATCAAGAAAATCAAGTTCATATTCAACAGGCGGCTCACAATAATTAAGTGCGACATCTTTAATTAATTCAGCTTCTGATTTTTCGCTTTCTACACCGACAATTTCTTTATCATCATCAACTCCGAAAAGGATATATCCCCCCCGGGTATTTGCAAATGCAATCATTTCTCTTGCAATTTTTTCAGAGGTTGAAAATTTTCTTTTAAATTCTATTTGAAGGCTCTCACCTTCTTCAATTAAATCAAAAAAATCTTTCCTTTTCATTGTTCATCCGGAAACAGTATTATATCATTTAACCTGGCACGAATAATAGAGGCTCTTCTTAAAACATAGCGTGAATTCTGATCCGGCGGATGGATTAAAGGCGAAGGGAGAACAGCAGCAAGACGGCAGCATTCAATCGTATTTAATTCATTGGGCTCTTTGTTAAAATAATTTTCGGATGCAGCACCAATTCCAAATATGCCGTCTCCCCATTCAACAGCATTTATATAAGATTGGAGAATTGATTTTTTACTTAATTCTTTTTCCATTCTTAAAGTGGTTATTAATTCTTTACCTTTTCTGAAGACTGATTTTTCAGTCGTAAAAAATAAATTTTTTGCGAGCTGCATTGTAAGTGTGCTTCCACCGCGATAGATTTTTCTTCTTCTTTTGTTCTGGCGTAAAGCCATATTTAATTCTTTCCAGTCAATTCCTTTGTGAGTAAAAAAAGCGCCGTCTTCCATTGCAATTATTGCTTTCAGAAGATTAGGATTGACATTATTTATGCTTGTCCATGACTGTCGCGGATAAAACAATAAACTATTCTCAATAGCTCTCTGTTCCATCAGCGATGTAATCCGAAAATGATAATATTCGAAATAGGGAATCTGAAATGCCGGGAGGCTGAAGTAAAGAAGAAATAAAATATACGAAAAAAATGAAATGAATTTTCGTTTTTTCAGACGGGGCAGAATTCTATTAAAAAATTCACCAAGTTCATTTTCGGGGAACTGCAAAGATGAAATCATTTTATCCCTGATCGTGATCTTTCAAAAAGAATTTTTATCTTTTTCGCTTAATTCTTTCGGGAGTGAGAGAATCAACTTCAGATTCAGATTTTTTCTGCAGCTCTTCAATATTCTGCTCGTCATTCCTCCTTAAAGAATCAATTGGAAGCGGAGTTTTATTATCCAGAGAATCGCTGCCCTGGTCGCCTCGATTTAAATTATGCTCGTCAATCTGATCGGGAGGTTTTTCTATATTAGTATTAACCGTATCCGCAGGCTGCAGTTTAATATTTAATGAATCGGCTCTTGAAAGGGAATCAAGTCTAAGAGCTTCCATTTTTTTGAGTGAATCCTCCCTTGCTTTAGCAATACGCTGCTGCTCCTGGTTATAGACACTAATTTTCTGAGTTATTTTATTAGCATAAATCGTTGCAGGATATTTCAATTTAAGTGAATCATACAAAGCTGCCGCCGAATCAAGCTGATCAAGTTTATTCTCCAGAATCCACCCTGAGGCATATAAAGCTTTTGGTGCAAGCGGTGAAGCCGGATATTGATTGTATATAACACTAAACTTAACAAGAGATGAATCATATTTATCATCAAGCATTTCTTTCTCCGCCGAGGCATAGATATCCTCCGCAGGATCAAAATTTAGATCTATTAAGGATTTACCCAATTTATTTGCAGCTGCATTAACTATACTTTGGCCCTTATAATTTGTATAAATAATATTAAAAAGACTATCCGCTTTTACTGAATCATTTTTTGTAAGATAATAACTTCCAAGAGCGTAAAGCGTTCGGGCATTATAATTAGTGTTTGGATTTGACTCAAGAGTTTTAGTGTAATATGTGTAAGCAGAATCGGGAATGTTAAATTCCGTAAAGAATAGGTTCCCCAGCTCAAACCTGTCTTTTGTAATTAATGATTGCAAAGAATCCACAGAAAGTTTAGGGGCAACAGGAGGTTCTTTACCATTCATTAATTCCTTAACCCTCTTTTCAAAATTAGGAGATCTGATTGATGAGAGAAGGTTATTTTTATTTTTAAGGCTGTCAATCGGATTAGTTATTACTGTATCGGTAATAGTAATGGTTTGACCAAATTGATCTAAAACTTTCTGACCGAATTGATTAAGGCTGTCTCTCTTAACTACGGTTGTATCTATCTTCAAACCTGTAGTATCCTGCGCAAAAAGAGCGGAATCCATTTTGGCACGTACTTCTGCAAACTCCTGTTCAGCAACAACTTGTTGTTCTATATCTTTTCTTTCGTTGTAATAATCAGTTGAGTCTTTTGTAAACTGATCAGGATTTTCAGCATAAAACTGTTTTTTTAAATTTGCATTCAGTGAATTTCGTAATGAAAAATACTTCTTAAATAACTGAGCTTTTTGATTTGAAGAAGTGAGGTATTCCGGAGGGGCTGCGGAAGTTGCTGCTTTCGAATAATACGTATTGGCGCTGTCAAAGTTCTGGTAGTGTGTTTCAAAAATCTGTCCCAGTTCAAACCGGGCCATCCCTGCATTTAATGAACTTTTGTAAGTTGTATCGACTTTAACCAGCACATCAACCGCTTCCTGGTATTGATTTAATTTAACCAAAGTTTTACCTCTTTCCAGATCTATCTCATCGTAATTATCTGAATATTTGTCCTCCGATTTCATATCTTCAAAGACTGTAAGAGCCTCCTCATTATGGTCTGCTTCCCTTAATGCTTTTCCAAGTTCAAGTTTGGCAGAATACTGAGTATCATATGTAGGGGAATATTCAAATACGTTTTTGAAAGCTGTAATGGCATTCTCCAGATCATTTACTTTCTCATATAATTTCCCTAGCTCAAATTCTATTTCTGCGTTTATTTCATCATCCTCAGATTGTTTAAGATAATCAGTAGAAGCAGTTATTGCCCCTGAATAATCCTCCTGTGCTATCTTATATTTAATTTCCTCAAGAAAAGATGCAGTAACATAATCATCCTCACCTTCTTCAATTGCTTTATTCTTTACCATTTCCAGTGTTGCCAGCCCGTCATCATATTCTTTCAACCTCATCTGGGTCTTACCGATCCATAATTCTGTCTCAAGAATCAGATCACTTTTAGGTTGCGTTGCAATTAGCTCCTGAAACTTACGCAAAGCTTTTAGGTAGTTCCTCTGGTAATAGAATGATTTACCAAGCATAAGAAGAGCCTTATCCACATAAGAAGAATTTGAATGGAACTGAAGGATTGATGAACATTTATCTATTACTTTGGAAAGCTGCTGGTTTACAGCTCCGGCAGTTGTTTCTTCTTCATTAGAAAATAGATCTTTCTTTTGAGATTGAATAGTTTCCTCTGCACTGTCAAAAAGATCTTTAGTGTCGTAATAAAGATTAAAGTATGTTGTGAAATCATGCCATATACCGCAACCGTTTATGGACAAACCGGTAAACAGCAGAAAAACAAAATATAAACCGGGAATAAATCTTTTGAAAAGCATAATTCAAGCTAAAAAAGAATAAAAAAAAGTAAAAGGTAAAAGATCCCGCCTACCTGCAGGCAGGTTTACAAGGCTTCCTTACCGGATTCTTCAGTCCTGATTCTTATTACATCCTGGATATCGGAAATAAAAATTTTGCCATCACCAACCTGCCCCGTTTTAGCAGATCGTATAATAGCTTCAATAACTTTTTCTGCTTTTTCCTTCTCAACCACAACTTCAATTTTTATTTTAGGGATGAATTCGATCCGGTATTCGCTTCCCCTGTAAGTTTCAGTATGCCCTTTTTGCCTGCCATATCCGCGGACTTCTGTAATTGTTAATCCCCTTATTCCTTCCTCAACAAGAGCTTCTTTTACTTCATCTAATTTGAAAGGACGAATGATCGCCTCAATTTTTTTCATTAAGAAACCCTCTATTTACCGTGACAATGTTTATATTTTTTTCCACTGCCGCATGGACAAGGATCATTTCTTCCAACCTTATCACCTACCTGAACCGGCTGAACTTTTCCACCCTGTTCCGGGCTTGCCTGTCCCGGCCTGCTGCCTGAAGAAGATAATCCTATATTCGTTGCGCTTTGTTTACTTTCAGTCATCCTTGCAGGCTGGCGTCTTCGCCTGTTCTGTACTTCATCCGGTGCCTGCGGGAAAAATTTAAATGCAAAGGAAACAACTTCATTTCTGATATCATCCAGCAGTGTAACAAATATTTTAAAAGCTTCTCCTTTATACTCAATTAAAGGATCTTTCTGACCATAGGCTCTTAGTCCGATTCCTTCTTTTAAATCATCCATCTCACGAAGATGTTCTTTCCATTTTTGATCGATTACACTTAGAACCGCATACCGTTCCAATCTTGCCATAAGTTCGGAACCAATTATTTCCTCTTTCTTTTTATAAAATGTCCTGGCACTTTCAAGAATCCGGTCTTTAATTCCCTGGTTGCCGAGAGTTTCAAATTCCGTCGGATCAAGCTTAACTTCAACCAGGAGTTTCTGAAGAATTTCTTCCTTAATATTTTCAGCCTGAACTTCATTAAAGTTTTCATCAACTACTTCAGAGACGTATTCTTCAAGGTAATCAAAAATTTCACTTTTAAGCCTGTCACCGGATAGAGCTCTCTGGCGGCGCGTATAAATAACTTCTCTCTGCTGATTCATTGTATCATCATACTCAAGAAGTCTTTTTCGTATAGCAAAGTTATTTTCTTCAACTTTCTTCTGAGCTCTTTCAACGGATTTGGTAATCATTGGATGCTGAATTACCTCACCTTCCTTGATTCCGATTCGTCCCATTACAGATGAAATTCTGTCGCTGCCGAACAAACGCATTAAATCATCTTCAAGAGAAATAAAAAATTTAGTTGTGCCCGGATCACCCTGTCTACCGGAACGACCTCTTAACTGACGGTCAATTCTTCTGGATTCGTGTCTCTCTGTACCAAGAATGAATAATCCGTTTCTTTCACGAACCCCGTTACCGAGTTTAATATCTGTACCACGACCAGCCATATTGGTAGCGATAGTAACTGCGCCAACCTCACCTGCGTGTGCAACAATTTCAGCCTCACGCTGATGTTGTTTTGCATTCAGAACGTTATGCGGAATTCCTTTTCTCTTCAACATTCTTGATAATGTTTCAGATACATCAACAGAAGTTGTACCGACCAAAACCGGTCTGCCTTCTTTCCTCAATTCTTCAATTTTTTCTATTACCGAATTTAATTTCTCACGCTTTGTTCTGTATACTGCATCATCCTGATCATCTCTTACTACAGGCTTATTAGTAGGTACTACCACAACTGCAAGTTTATAAATCTCGAAGAATTCACCTTCTTCAGTTTCTGCAGTACCTGTCATTCCAGCAAGCTTGTTGTACATTCTGAAATAATTCTGAAGTGTAATTGTTGCGAGAGTCTGGCTGTCACGTTCTACTTTAACATTTTCTTTTGCTTCAATTGCCTGGTGTAATCCGTCAGAATATCTTCTGCCCGGAAGAATACGACCGGTAAATTCATCTACAATTGCAATTTTACCATCTTCAGTAACAACATATTCATCATCTTTCTCGAATAAAGTGTACGCTTTTAAGAGCTGATGAATTGTATGTATTCTGTCGCTGCTTTCTGAATAGTTATGATAAAGTATATCTTTCTGTTTAATTTTTTCTTCGGGAGAAATCGACTCATCATTTTCAAGTTTGCTCATTTCAGTACCAAGGTCGGGAAGAATGAAATAATTTTTTTCCATTCCACTTCCTTTAGCAAGTTCTTCCCTACCCTTTTCCGTTAAATCAATTGTATTGTTTTTTTCATCGATGACAAAGTAAAGTTCATCATCAATTATATGCATATTCTTTGCTTTTTCCCTGAGAAATTCCATCTCTGTTGACTGCATCAATTTTTTCTTTTCCGGATCACTTAACAGCTTTGCCAGTTTACTATGCTTTGGTAATCCTCTGCTTGCGCGGAGAAGATGAATACCTCCCTCGGATATATTTGCTTTATCTTTCCCGTCTCCATCTAAAGCGCTCTCTGCATCCTGAACGAACTTTGAGACAAGAGCTGTTTGCAGCCTGTATAATTTTTCAACTTTAGGTTTCATTTCATTGAACTTGTGATCATCTACCTCAACAGCACCGGAAATTATTAATGGCGTCCTGGCTTCATCTATTAATACCGAATCAACCTCATCAACTATTGAATAATTATGTTCCCGCTGAACCTGGTGATCTTTATCAACAGACATGTTATCACGTAGATAATCGAAACCAAATTCATTATTGGTTCCATAAGTAATATCACACTTGTATTGTTCTTTTCTCTGTTCAGAACTCATCGTATTAATTATACAACCAACAGTGAGTCCGTGATATTTAAATATTTCACCCATCCACTCGCTGTCACGTTTAGCCAGGTAATCGTTAACGGTAATAAGGTGAACCCCGCGCCCGGTGAGTGCATTTAGATAAAGTGGTAAAGTTGCAACAAGAGTTTTACCTTCACCTGTAGCCATTTCAGCTATTTTTCCCTGGTGAAGTACGACACCTCCCATCAACTGTACATCGTAAGGAACCATATCCCAGGAAATTTTTGAGCCGGCAATTATCCAGCTTGTACCTAATAGTCTTTCACAGGTTGATTTAACAACTGCAAAAGCCTCCGGTAATAGCTGATCCAGAATTTCTTCATACTTATCGTTTAACTCATCTTCAAGTTTATCAAGTTCATCATATGCTGCATTACGATCAAAATCCTCATCAGATTGAAGCTGTAACTTTATTTCGTCTATTTTGCCTTTTGTTTCAGAAATATATTCCTGAATTTTCTCCTTAAACTCGGTTGTTTTAGCTTTAATTTCATCATCTGAAAGGCTTTTTATCTTTTCATATTCCTGGTTTATTTCATCAACAATAGGCCATAATTCTTTAATATCTTTTGTGTTTTTATCTCCAAAGACCTTCTTAATAATATTTAACATTTACTCATTTTCTCCGTTGGTATTGAACATCAAAATTAAACATTGAATGTTTGAATTGCAATTTAGGAAGTTATCCCCTTTTATCTATTTGATCATCATAAGTTCGTGAAAACTATGGGTTTAGAATATTATAATTGTCTCGAAAAGCGAAATATTCATACCTAAAATCGGGGCATATACTCAGTCTATATTTACACCGGATGCTCAAAAAGGATTTGTAGCCCAAACCATAAATTCGGGAATAAAACCGCGATCATCCATTTCCAGGGACAGAAACAATTGAATGTGCGATTTCTTCTCCTCTTAACCTGTTGCTTACTTCTTCTGTTTTTCTTCCACCGAAAGATGTTCTTACTTCACTCGGATTTATACACATTACTCTTACATTATATTTTCTCAGCTCAGCCTGCCAGCACATTGTTAACCCTCTTAACGCAAACTTAGATGAAGCATAAACTGACCCGCCTGCGTATCCTTTTACTCCAGCCGTGGAAGCTATGTTAATTATATTTCCGTACTTTTGTTTCTTAAATAGTTCAGCGGCTTTTTGCGACATAATTGCTGCTCCGAAAACATTAACCGAATACACTTTTTCAAAATCCTCCCATTTTAATTTATCAACCTCTCCTCCACCGGCAATACCGGCATTATTAATCAGACAATCAAGTCTTCCAAATTTTTTCAGAAAAGAAGAATAAGTTTTTTCGATATCGCCCTGTTTAGACACATCCGCATGAATTGGAAAAGCTCCGATTTCTTTTGCTGTTTTTTCCAGCCTCTCTTTTCCACTTGCTGTAATAGCTACCTTTCCGCCTTTTTCAATTAACAATTTTGCAGCGGCTTTTCCTATTCCTGAACTTCCGCCAGTAATTAGAAATGTTGAATCTTTGATCTGCATAATTTCTCCTTTTTTATTTTTTAAACTAAAGAAAAATAATTAAGGATCCTGTGATTAGTTTTTTAGGGGAGATTTCATTAGCCAACGACTTAAGTCGTTGGTGAATAATTTGTTGTTTCTTAAACAAAATTTAAAATTGTCTAATAATTAACTCTTAGAAAGTAAACCCTCAATCCAATATATTTTGTTTAGATATTTCTTCCCTCTTCATTTTTTATCAATAAAAAATCTTATAGGAAATAAGATAAACTAATATTCAAGCTAATAGTTGTCGCATTAGATAATACCCAAATAGATGAATTGCGACTATAAGTTTCTTTCTTCTTCAGGCTGTATGAATAATCAAGAGATGTTTCTAAAGCGAGATCATCAGTAAGGAAATAATTGAAACCTGCGCCGGCTACTACACTATAACCCGGAAAATATTTTCGCCTATGAAAATAAGAATCGGTTATATTAAAAATATCATGTGAATAGCCAATTTTAATAAAAGGACTAATGTTATTATCAAGAAAGTAATACTTAACAACGGGTCCAAATCCCAAAAACATCTCAAAATCCTGAAAGCTAAGTGTCGGGTCGATTCGTTTCTCATAATAATTGTAAGAGACTTCCAGACCAATTGATAATTTATCAATTATAAAATAAGAAACAGCAGGTGCAAATTTTATTTCTAATGTCTTAATATCTCCTATAATTTCCTGTTCACTTTTGGAATAAGAAATTGAGGCTCCCCCTGATACATTAATTAGCCCCGAGGGAAAATAGCTTTGTGAATATGATGTTATAGAAATAAATGGAACCATTAGCAAAAAAAATATTTTTTTCATTTCTTCTCCATTTGTTGAAATCAGTCTTTTCCGTTTCCTTATACGTGCTATAATTAATCTCTATAACAAGATTTAAGATTTTAATTATGGTTTGCATACCCTGAACAACCCTGTTGTTTATTATTTGTTTTAACTTACACCTTCCGTAAAATTAAATCAACACAAATCTGTAGTCTAAATTGGTTCCACAGTTTATTTATTTGGAAATCATGGAGAGAATTTAATAAATCCCTTCAAAGTTTTAGATTAGCAAATAAAATAACCAGAATTATTTGCAGGCTGAAAAGAAAAAAATATTATCCGAGGATTTTATTCAAAAGATTGTTGAATACTCTGCCGGTTATTTTGAAGAGGAAAAACTGGGTGAACTATTTTCTTTGTTCGAATCAGAAGCAAAGAAACATTATTTTACTCATTCATCTGAATCAAACCTCTTGCGTGTTATTTCCGGAACTTATGATAAAGTTTCTTTCCTTTCCGACTGCCTGAAATATCCTCATTACGTTGAGCTGTTAGTTGCCCTTACTTTCAACAGCAATTACCTTACTGATATACTCGTAAGAAATCCCGAATATTTTTATTGGATTGCCAACCCGTCTGTTCTCGAAAACAAAACTGAAGCAGATTATTACACTGAAGCTGTCGGATCGGCTGTCAAAGTTTTCAATTCTTTTAATGCAAAACTGAATGCAATCCGGAGATTTAAAAGAAAAGAAATGCTCAGAATCGGGGCAAAAGATATTTTCCTTAAAGGTAGTGTTGAAGAAATCACGGACGAACTAAGCTGTCTTGCAAAGGCAATCACAGCTAAATTGTTTAGCCTCTGTTATAAAGAAGTACTAAATAAATATCAACTTGATTTACCAGAAACCAGGTACTGCCTTGTTTCACTCGGCAAACTTGGAGGAAATGAACTGAATTATAGTTCGGATATTGACCTTATAATATTTTATGATGAAAATGAAACTCTTCCTGTTAAAAAGGAATACCAGGAACTGATTACTGAGGCAACTCTCTTATTTATTGAATCCGCCACACAGGTTACTGAATCGGGATATATTTACAGGGTGGATTTCCGTTTAAGACCCGATGGTAAAAATTCTCCTCTTTGCAGAAGATTGACAGATTATCTCATTTATTATGAAGGAAGAGGTGAAGACTGGGAACGGCAGATGCTTATTAAGTCAGACTACATAGCCGGAAGTGAAGAAATGTTTGAAAGGTTTAAGAATTTTCTAACACCTTTCATTTACCCGCTTTCATTCAAGAGCTCCCCGGTCGAAAAGATTAAAAAATTAAAACTAAATATTGAAAATAATTTAAGTAGCGATGCAAATATTAAGCTTGCATCAGGCGGAATAAGAGATATAGAATTTTCCATCCAGGCTTTGCAATTAATTAATGCCGGCAAAATAAAATCTTTAAGAGAACAGAATTCCCTTAAAGCATTAACAGAATTGTGCACAAATAACTTACTATCGGAAAATGAATCGGAAATTCTGGAAGAGGCATATATTTTTTACAGAAGAATTGAACATTATCTTCAATTAATGAATGACACACAAACTCATTTGATTCCTGAAGAAGGAGAATTGCTTGATAAACTTAGTTCATATCTTGGATTCAGGAGCTCCAAAAGTTTTATTGATAAAGTTGATACCAACAGGAAGAAAGTTCTGAAAATCTTTCAATCTATCGTCGGTAATGATCCGAAAGAAAAATCTGAAATAATTTTAACACATATCAATTTTCAAAATCCACAGACCGCGGGAAAAAACTTAACTTATCTGCGGGAAGGCAGAGGACTTCTCGGTCAAAAGGAATTTGATAATCAATCCACTGATGCTTTTGATGGTATTAGCGGTGCTTTAATGGATTTCATCAGTAATAGTTCTGATCCCGATCTGATATTAAATAACTTTGTGCGTGTAATTAAGCAGGCCAAATTCCCATCTATCTGGTATGATGCATTCCGGGATAAGAAATTTTTTAAAACTTTTCTGACTATTTGCGAGTCTTCTCAAACATCAGTAGATATATTTGCAGAGAATAAAACACTCCGGGAAGTATTCCTGTCAAAAAAAGTATTTCAGAAAATTTTAATTTCAGATAACATAAATTATTCAGAGTTTATTTTCCGGATCTCGGTTCAGTTCACAATTGGAATAATTAAATACCACCAGGTTTCAAAATTAATATCAGATTATTTTATCAATAAAATTGAAAATTTATCTGTCTCTCTTAATGAAAAGAAATTTTTATCCGGACATTATTTTATCGGGGCCTTAGGAAGTCTGGGTTCCGGAGAAATGAATTTTTCTTCAGACATCGATTTGATTTTTATCACGGATAACCTTGAAGCAAACCCCCGGGAACAAAATGTTTTTCTGGAATTTCTAAATACCCTCAGAAAGGAATTTAGTCCTGTTTCAATTGATTGCAGGTTAAGACCTGAAGGTGGGAGCGGAATGCTTGTCTGGGATGTCAGTTCGTATATAAGTTATATTAATTCAAGAGCCAGAACCTGGGAACTTCAGACATTAACCAAGATTAAATTTATAACAGGAGAAAAAAAACTACTAAATCATATAATAAAATCAGTTGGTATAAGATTAAGTTCTGAAAAGCCGGAAAGACTGAAAGCGGATCTGTTTGAAATGAGAAAAAAGATGGTGACTTCAGAAGGACTTTCGGAAATGATTAATCTGAAAAAAAATCGCGGCGGAATTACTGATATTGAATTTATACTGCAATATTTAATACTTTGCAATCCGCAATATTTTAAAAAACTAAGAGCTAAAAATATTAAACAGTTAATTAAAGGTTTAATAAAACTTAAACCTGAACTGAATGAAGATTTAACCTCACTAAATATGAGTTACGATTTATATAAATCACTTATTCTTAAAAATCAGAATATGTTTCACCAAAGCAGCGGAATAATCGTGAAAGATGATCTTAAGTTTAATAAACTGGCTAAGCAGCTTAAATTTAATTCCGGAAAAGATTTGGAACAGCGGTTACATGCGGCTTTTAAAGAGACCTCTTCTATATTCACAAAAATATTTGGCATTTAAAAATGAATTTTCTGAAAAAATATTATGCAGTGCTGACCGGCTTATTTATTTTTCTTCTTTACTTAACAACTATTGCACCTACCATTTTACAGATTGATGCCGGTGAGCTTACTTCTGTTCAGGCATTAGCTGGAATTGCACATCCAACAGGTTACCCGCTTTTTACAATGATTGGATATCTTTTTTCAAAAATTCCACTGCCATTCAGCACAGCATTTCAATTAAATATTCTTGCGGCAATCTGGTGCAGTTTTGGAGTAGGACTTTTTGTTTACACTTCAAAGTTCATTCTTGACAATTTAGATAAGTTCGGAAAAGTAAATGCAGCCGTATCTAAAAAGAAGAAGCAAAAAAATAAAGTTAAACCTCTGAAAAAAAGCGAATCTCTTCCGGAAACTATAAAGTATATTGCTTCTGTTGGCGGCGGGTTATTCCTGGGACTAAGTAAGACATTCTGGTTTCAGAGTACTTCAGTTGAAGTTTACTCAATGCACATTTTTCTGATAAGCCTGGTAATCCTTGTACTTGTTAAAGCTTTTACATTTGAAGGCGAAAAAAGAATTTTATCCATCAAAAATCCCTGGATAATTTTAGCAATAGTTTTAGCGCTTGGATTCAGCAATCATATGACTACACTCCTGATCCTTCCGGGCGTTGCGTATTTCTACTTTACAAAAGAAAAATTCAACCTTTCTGCTTTTAAACAAGTTGGTGTAATGCTGTTATTATTTTTCTTTCTACTTGTAATTATATATAGCTATCTCCCGATACGTGCTTCACAAAACCCCGTAATAAATTGGGGAAACCCGGTAGACTTTGAAAGGATAATGAGACATATCAGCGGCAAGCAGTACCAGGTCTGGCTATTTTCATCAACTGAAGCAGCAAAAAAACAACTCGCGTATTTTATTAATAATCTTCCATCGGAATTTACCTTTGCGTTAATTCTCGGTATAATCGGAATGTTTGTTTCATTTGCGCGCTCAAAAAAATTATCAATTTTCCTATTGATCACATTCATTTCAACAGTTGCTTACTCAATCAACTATGATATAAACGATATCGATTCATATTTTCTGCTCGCTTATATAATGCTGGCTTATTTTACCGTCTTCGGTTTAATAAAAATTTACGATTTAGTAATAGTTGATAATTATAAAATTAAAGCTTCCGTTCTATTGATTCTCCTTTTATGCGCCGGAGAATTTTTTATTAATTATGATGAAGTTAATCAAAGTGAAACTTATACTTTTGAAGATTATACAAAAGCATTGATTTCCAGTACTGATAAAAATTCAGTTATTTTCAGTTATTTATGGGATTATTTTGTTTCGGCTTCTTATTATTTTCAATACGTAGAAGGATTCCGGAAAGATGCAGCTATTGTTGATAAAGAATTGATGAGGAGGTCCTGGTATTATCATCAGCTTGAGACAGATCATCCTGACGTTATAGCCGGAATGAAAAATGATATTGCCTTATTTAAAAATGCTCTGGTTCCTTTCGAAAGGAGTGAAAACTACAATTCAAACCTGCTTGAATCCCTCTACAGAAAACTGATGACTGATCTGGTTGCAACTAATGTAGATAAACGAAGTTTTTATTTCCCGCCTGAAATAGCAGAGAATGAATTGCGAAACGGACAGTTCAAATTGCCGGAAGGTTATACTTTTGTTCCTGATATTTTATTGTATAAAGTTGTTAAGAATACTGATGAGTACATCCCTGCTGCTGATCCCGATTTTCATATAAGATTTCCGGAAACTGAAAATCATTATACAGACTTCGTGCAATCGCTTGCGGGATCAGTATTGGCGGCAAGAGCTATTTATGAATTACATTTTAATAAGATTAATAGGGCGAAGGTTTATGTCGATAAGATTAAAACTGAATTTCCAAAATATGCGCTTCCTGCAAACCTGAGAGACCTGTAATTATTTTTTACCTGTATCCCCGGCAGCATCAATCAGATCCTGGGTCCTGTCTTTGCTCAGTTCGGATTTAGTCATAAAAGATTGTAGCAGAACATCCATCTGCTGGATTAAATTTCTTTTATAATATTTGGGAGCATACACCGAACCATCAAGCATATAGATTCTGTTAGTTTTTTCGTCGAAGAAAGTATAATTGATAAAAGGTCCGCCCATTCCTTTAATGTTAAGTTCCCATAGTCCTTGTGTGAAAATAGCATAACGTCCTTTAAAATTAACCTCACTTGAGGTATAATAATCAGAAGCAATTATAACGAATGAACTGTCGTCAGTTGTTCTGTAATATTTCTTAGTCATCCTGTTTCTAATTGCTCTTATTGAATCTTCATTCAGGTAGGCGGGAGAAGCATTATCAATCCAGTGAACAAAAACCCATCGTTCCATATCACTGCCAGGTGATCGTCTCAGCCAGACAAAATTATCTTCAGGAATATCACGAGCAAGTTTAAAATCAGCCTGGACATAAATTATCCAGCCATACTCTTTGAGCAGCTTTCCTTCAATCGATTCATTTTCATACCTTGCATTATAAAGATTTTCCTGCAGTCGTTCATCAGAAATTTTTTGAAAAGAATAGAGCAGATTGTCCTTATTGTTAAGTATTTTAAATTCAAGTTCCTGAACGGTTGGAGCAGTTAAAATCATTACCAGCTGATTTTTAGCCCACAAGTTTTCTTTTTTTATAATAAAATCTTTCTCTTTGCTCATTTTCTCTAGCGCAGCAGAATCTACTGTTGAATGAATAAATTGAGATGTTAAAGAGCCTGAGTTGAGTGGAGCAACAATCAGAATATTTTTTTTATGCTTATATCTTTCAAGAAGATTAGGTGAAATTCTTTTGAGGGTAAAAAGTTTTTCAGGTTGGGGGGTATAGATAATTTTTTCAAAAGTAGAATCCAGAGCAACAGATAAATCTGCGAATTCTGTACTGTCAGCAACTACATAAATCTCATCTTCAAGTCCCTGCGCAGGTTTGTTAGAGGTCTCGCAGGAAACAAAATAAAAAACAGATATTAAGGATATAACAAATATTAAAAAAATTTTCACTCTCTACCTCGGCAGTATTGGTAATACTATTTGAAGTTCAGGAAGTAATGCCATATAAAGAATCCACATAGTGAATCCTATTGAAATAGGGATTGCAAGATTATCATCAGCAAAACCGAAAGAAATATTTTCAACTATTGCTCCCACAGCAGCCGCGATAATCCCGATAATGTATTCCATCGGCAGATTATCAACTTTGGGTGTTAAAAAAACAACTATACTTGCACTTATAAAAAATGCTAAAGTTCCCTCAAAACTCTTGGATAATAACTTATGTTTGCCAAATTTTCTTCCGATAAGTGCGGCCATTGTATCACTAATTATCAGGATAGTAAAAGCTGTAATAAAAAACACTTTTGGGAATAGAATAACACAAATTAGTGCAGAAATGAACACATATGTTGCACCATTCAGGTTTTTCTTACTTTCATCAAGTTCGTGCTTTCTTAACAAAAAGCCGAAATATCTATAAAATATTTTACCTACGGACGGGAAGAAATACCTGCTAGTGTCCAGAAATAAAGCCACAAAGGTTAAAATGCTTAGAATTAATATTGCATCACTACGTGGAATAAAATAATAAATTATCGGGATGGATAAAGAAAAAAGATGAATTAGTTTTCTGACTAATTCATCTTTGTAATGAATTGTACCATTATCAATTGGAGTCATCTTTAGGGGAAGATTCTTCTTTCGGTTTTCGTTGCTCCAGTAATTTCTTAACGTGCTCAGGCATTTCTCCTGAACTGTCTGAAGTACTGCCATTCTTTTTAATAGGAGGAAGTGCTTCACCTCTGATTATCGCATCAATTTCGTGAGAATCCAGAATTTCTCTTTCGAGCAATTCACTCGAGAGCTTATGTAATAAATCCATATGCTCAGTAAGAATTTTTTCTGCACGAACCATCGCTTCATTAACAAATCTTCTTACTTCTTCATCAATTTCAATTGCTGTTCTTTCACTATAATCACGGTGACTCTGTATTTCTCTGCCAAGGAATATTTCTTCTCTTTTTGCTCCGTAACTCAGAGGGCCGAGTTTCTCACTCATTCCCCACTCACAAACCATTTTCCGGGCAATGCCTGTAGCTTTTTCAATATCATTACCCGCACCGGTTGTAAAATGATTAAAAATAATTTTCTCCGCTGCACGACCGCCTAAAGCATAAGTAATAATTGCTTCAAGATATTCTTTTGAATAAGTATGTTTTTCATCAATGGGAAGGTAACTGGTAACACCTAAAGCCCTTCCTCTGGGTATGATAGTAACTTTATGTACCGGATCTGCTTCAGGTAGCATTCTTGCAACCAGAACATGTCCTATTTCATGATAGGCAGTGGTTTTCTTCTCTTCTTCCGTAATAATCATACTTTTTCTTTCCATTCCCATCATCACTTTATCTTTGGCTTCTTCAAAGTCAATCATTTCCACATTCTTTTTATTCTTTCTTGCAGCAAGCAAAGCAGCCTCATTCACAAGATTAGCTAGTTCTGCTCCAGCCAAACCGGGTGTACCTTTTGCAAGAACATCAAGCTTAACATTAGGATCCAATGGAATATTTCTGGTATGAACTTTAAATATTCCTTCTCTTCCTTTAACATCAGGACGATCAACAACAACCTGTCGATCAAATCTGCCCGGTCTCATTAATGCAGGGTCTAAAACATCAGGTCTGTTTGTAGCAGCAATAATTATAACACCACTGTTCTGTTCGAAACCATCCATTTCAACCAACAGCTGATTTAAAGTTTGCTCTCTTTCATCGTGTCCGCCGCCGAGTCCTGCACCTCTGTGCCTTCCAACTGCATCAATTTCATCAATGAATATAATACAAGGCGCATTTTTCTTTCCCTGCTCAAATAAATCTCTCACGCGACTTGCACCAACACCCACAAACATTTCAACAAAATCGGCACCGCTTATAGAAAAGAAAGGAACTCCGGCTTCCCCGGCAACAGCTCTTGCAAGCAGAGTTTTACCTGTTCCGGGAGGTCCTAATAAAAGTACGCCTCTGGGGATTTTGCCCCCCAGTTTTTGAAATTTTGTCGGTTCCTTTAAAAATTCAATTATTTCGTGTAATTCCAGTTTAGCTTCATCAGCCCCGGCAACATCCCTAAAAGTAATTCTTTGACCGGATTGAGTTATTAATTTTGCTTTACTTTTTCCGAATGAGAATATCCCGCGGGTTCCGCCGCTTCCTCCCTGCATTCTTCTCATAATTATAACCCAAACTGCAATAATAATTATCCATGGAAGAAATCCTAACAGAACATTAAGCCATTCGTTGGAATCTTTATCAAATGAGTAATCTATATTTTTCGATTTCCAAACAGCTTCCTGTTCTTTAATTATCGGTTCAGGAAGGTAAACTGATATGAATTTAACACTTTGAGGTTTCTTATTAACTTCAACAGTCTGTTCAGAAGTCAATTCAGCTTTAAAGTAGTAATCATTAACATCCTGCTTAGTAATAACTGCTGATTTAATCTTCTCTTCATTAATTAATTTTTCATATTGATTATATGAAATATCTACATAATTCTGAGTTCCTGTTTTGAAAACCTGCATAACAATTACTGCTGCAACTATTACAGCACCCCAGCCAAAGACAAGTCTTATAATTTTAGACCAATCAAAATTGTCGTCCGGCTTATTAGGTCCGCCGTTTCCTTTAGATGGTTTCTGAACATTTCTGTTATTCTTATTATTATCTGCCATTTTCCAATTTATTATTTTATAAAAAATCTATTTTAAATCATTTTCCAGAATAAAAATTGATCTCAGATTTCTGTACTTCTGAGCGTAATCCAAACCATAGCCTATTACGAATTTACTTGGAATATCAAAGCCAATATAATCAATTTTAACTTTATATTTAAGGCTTTTAGGTTTCACCAGAAGCGATACAACTTTCATACTGGAAGGGTGATACTGAGCAATATGTTCCTCTATAAATTTTATAGATAAACCTGAATCAACTATGTCTTCAACAATTATAATATCCCTACCGTCAACTTCACAATTTAGTTCCTTAACCAGGGTAACTTTTCCTGAAGAAATTTTTGCATCGCCGTAGCTTGAAAGTTTAAAAAAATCGATTTCACAATCAACATCAACATTTTTTACAAGATCTGAAAGAAATAAAAATGCCCCATTAAGAACTCCTATAAAAACTGGAGTCTTTCCTTTGTAATCACGGGATATTTCATCTCCAAGTTCTTTAATTCGCTTCTGAAGCTTTTCTTCCTCAATGAACGGCACAAAAATATCATCGTCAATTACAAGTTTATTATTTTTTATTTCAGGCATAGTTCTAATATCTTTTCTGTTAAAGGAGTGACTTTAAATCTCTCATCCAGGCGCATACCAATAACCCAGACAATTTTTTTTTTATTTAACAATATAAGATGATTTTTTTTGCTCGAAGACTCAACCTTATTTTCATTCAGATAATCAGAGACTTTTTTTGAGCCTTTCATACCCAAAGGATAAAAAAAATCTCCCGGTTTCCATTTTCTTACTGTAAACTGTTTTGCGATCGTATCTGCTGAAATATACTCTTTATTTTTATAATTTGAATAAACCACTGTCTTACTATCACACTTTTTAATTGATAACTGACCGGCAGATGTACTTTTTGTTTCACCAATATTAATTGCAGTAGTTGAATCCAAATAGACTTCACGTACAGGGATTATTTTCAGGTAATCTCTTTCCCTGAAAACAATTATTCCGCCGGAAAGTTCAATTCGTTTGCCAACCTGTGTCTTAACCAGAGAAAGAATTTTTTTTAGATCGTTAGAAAATATTTGTGTTTTTAATTCTCTCTCCAACAGTTTTTTTAAGAATAAACCTTGTATAGATCTATCTACACTTTCTAATTCCGGGATCTGAATATTAATAATTCCTGAAGAATCTCTGTTTATATTTTTGAAAATCTCAGTTTCATTAGTCCTGATATATTCATTAATCTTTTTAAAATTTTCCGAGGATTTAAATATGGAAGTTTCCAGAGACGGGTTCAGTTTCTCTTTTATCAGGGGAATAATTTTGTTCCGTATATAATTTCTTTCAAAGTCGGAGTCGTAATTACTTTTATCAATCCTGTAATTAATTTTTTTCCGTTTCAAATACGATAAAATCTCTTCTTTGGTAAAACATAATATCGGGCGGATTATATTTTTTCTTTTTACAGGAATCCCGGAGATTCCATCAAGACCGGTTCCCTTAAAAAGGTTTAACAAAACTGTTTCAGTATTATCATTAGAATTATGCGCCGTTGCAATCTTATCAAGCCTTTTCTTCTTCACCAGTTTTTCAAATTCTTTGTAACGTAATATTCTTCCGGATTCTTCCAGTGAAATTCTGTTTCGTTCTGAAAATGATTTCACTCTTTTTCTTACTGAATCAAATTTTATTTTATTTCTTTCACAATAGTTTTTACAGAACTTTTCATCGTCTGCGGCTTCATTTCCCCTGAGCAGATGATTTACGTGAAACGCACGAACTTCTATCTGCAGTTTTTTTTTGAATTTAGTAAGAAGATGAAGAAGAAAAATTGAATCAGGACCCCCGCTGAATCCAACAAGAACTTTTTCATTCCGAGTAAGAAGTGATTGCTCATCGATGAATTTTAGAAATTTCTGTTCTATTCTTTCCATTAAAACTAATTTTCAGGTTCTTTGTTTTCCATGATTCGTTCAACATATTTACCAAGTACATCAAACTCAAGGTTTACAGTGCTACCTGGTTTCTTTGTTGAAAAGACAGTTTCTTTCCAGGTATGGGGAATAATTCCGATACCAAAAACATTCCCTGTAAGTTCCGCAACTGTCATACTCACTCCATCAATAGAAATAGAGCCGACATAAATTAAATATTGTTTGAACTTCTCAGGAAAACGTATTCTCATAAAATGACTATTGGACAACTCTTTTATCTCAACAACTTCACCTTTGGTATCGACATGACCAAGCACAAAATGACCTCCCAATCTTGCATCTGCTTTAAGCGGACGTTCAAGATTAACCTGATCACCAATTTGCAGATCACCAAGGTTTGTTTTCTTTAATGTTTCCTCAATGGTATCCATAGAAACAGAACTGTTTGTTTTATCTACAACTGTGAGGCAGCAGCCGTTAACACTGATACTGCTTCCGATCCCGGAATCTTCAAGAACCTTATCGGCTTTAATTTCAAGACGGTAACCATCACCCGTTTTTAATTTATTTATCAAAATGCCTTTTTCTTCAACAAGCCCCGTAAACATTTTAAGTTCTCCCGTGATATTATTGCGATATTTAAAACGTAAAGTTACAAATAATTGAGAAGAAGGTTAAAAAATTGAATAGAAATTTTGCAGTTCATCTTTCTAATTGCAGCATCAGATCCTCACCTATTAATTCGTAATTTCTGATTTTAACTTTAAGTGATTTCTTAATACTCTTAACTCCAATGTTTTCTACCAGGGGAATTCCATTACCAATCAATTTTGGAGAGATAAACAGAAATATATCGTCATAGAGATTACTTCTGAGAAATGATGAAAATACGCGGCTCCCGCCTTCAACAAGTACTGAAGCTATCTGATTCTTAGCCAGTTCCTTCATAACACTTTTTAGATTTAGACTTCCATCTTTATCCGGTTTCGCAAATAAAACTTTAACACCAAGTGAGAGAAACTTTTTTACTTTTCTTTTTCCTTCATTAGCACTGGATGTTACCAGTATAGTTTTATGATCGCCGTTTCTGTAAAATAATTTTTTATCCGGTTTAAGGTTTAATGTGCTATCTAAAATAATTCTGTTAGGATTTCTGCCATCGGTTAGTCTTACTGTGAGAGAAGGATCATCTTTATCAACGGTTCCTGCACCTACAAGAACTGCATCATAATTTGCTCTCAAATGATGCACAAATTTTCTGGAAGGCATTGAAGAAATCCATTGTGAGCCACCTTTTATGTCGGCTATTTTTCCATCAAGGGTCTGAGCAGCTTTCAAAGAGATATAAGGAATTTTTTTAGTGATGTATTTAAAAAAGAATTTATTAAGGTTTATACATTCATTTTCAAGAACACCGACTTTAACATCTATTCCCGCAGATTTTAATTTTTTCACCCCGTTGCCGCTTACCAGAGGATTCATATCCAGAGTACCGATAACAACTCTTTTAATCTTTTTATCAATTATCTGATCTACACAGGGGGGGGTTTTCCCGTAATGGCTGCATGGTTCCAGGTTGATGAAAAGGGTGCCTCCATCAACTGATTCTTTTGCATTTTCAAAGGCATTTATTTCAGCGTGGTTTGCTCCGAACTTTTGATGAAAACCAGCTCCGATTATCCTGTCATTTTTTACAAGTATACATCCTACCAGAGGATTTGGACTAACCTCTCCTATTCCTTTCTTTGCAATCTCTAATGCTAATTGTATGTAGGATTCATCAGTCAAATTATATTAACTGTATAGAATTATTTAATGTCTAATATTTCAAACTCCAGCATTCCGGCAGGAGCCTTAACTTTAACTTTATCACCAATTTTAGCGCCCATCAAACCCTGTCCAACAGGTGATGTAACTGATATTTTTCCTGCCTGAAAGTCTGCTTCTTCAGGTGATACTAATGTATAAACGATATTTTTCTTGCTGGTTAAATTTTTTATGCTTACGGTGGAAAGAATATGAACCTTATCCTTTTCAAATTGATTGGTGTCTATAATTCTTGCACGGGAGAGAGTATCTTCAAGCTTACTGATTCTAAGCTCAAATAGTCCTTGCTCTTCCTTTGCCGCATCGTATTCTGCATTCTCAGAAAGGTCTCCATGTGCACGGGCTTCAGCAATTTTTTGTGCCATTTCCTTTCTACCGCTAATCTTCATTTCTTTTAATTCTTTCTCCAGTTCAACCAGGCGTTCCCTGGTTAAATAAACAAAATTTCCGTCACTCATTTATTTTCTCAGATTATTGGTTAATTTAAAAAAAAATTGCCACCGCAGTTTCCGCAGTGGTCGACTCGAAAATAAATAATTAAAGTTAGGTTGTCAAGAATAGTTTTGACTTAAAAACTATTTTAAAACTACCATTTTCTTAGCTATTGAATAACCTGGCACTATTAATTTATAATAATAAATCCCGCTGGAAAGCCCGGGAATGTCAACTTTTACTTCATAGGTTCCGGCAGGTTTTTCTTCATCTACCGGAATTGCAATTTGCTGACCTAATGAATTGTATATTATTATTTTAACCGGAATAAAACCTTTATTACTTACCGGTATTTCATATCTGATTGTTGTTGCCGGGTTAAATGGATTAGGATAGTTTTGTTCAAGATTGTAGGAATCTGGCTTTGTAATATCTATCGAATCACTCGTACTGACTTCTTTCATTATCCAATTATGCGGATCAAATGAGATGAATTCCGGTTTGCCAATCACATTAAATTCAAATTCCTGGCTATGCTGGTTATTGAAAATTCTTATAACAGTATCAGCAGAGGTTGTATGTATTTTTATATCGATCGGCATAATAAAAAAAACGGGATCGGAATTTATTGTTTGTGTTAATTTAAAATTTATATCGTAATCGTTTACGCCATTTTTTTTATAATCCCAGCTGTAATTATAATGCGGATAACCCTTTCCATAAACCCATTCATTAAAAAAATATTCCAGGTTCTTACCGTAAACACTTTCCGCCACACTTTTAAAATCATCAGTAGAAGCATTATTGTATCTAAGCCCTGGTGAAGCTGCATATGATTTCATTATTCTGAAAAAAGTTGAATCTCCCACTACGCCTCGAAGCATATGGAGAACAATTGCACCTTTTGCATAAGTACTTGCGTAATTAAAAATTTTTGCAACAGAGCTTATATCGTTTGCATAAACCGAACTTTTCGCACTTTTTGCATAAGCCATCAGCGATTCAATATAAGGGGCGTATGATGATTCGTCAATTGCCTCGAAATACACCGCTTCAGAATAAGTTGCAAAACCCTCATTCATCCAGATCTCATGCCAGTTTTTGCAAGTTATCATATCTCCGAACCATTGGTGTGCAAGTTCGTGAGCAATTATTTGTTCACTAAAACTACCGAGTGAAGTTACAGTCTGATGCTCCATTCCCCCCGACCAGCCGAATTCAGCGTGCCCGTATTTTTGATCGATAAATGGATACAGTCCGTATCTATCAGAGAAGATTTCTAGCATACGAACAGTTTTATCTAGCAATGGTTTAACACTATTAAAATTTTCAGGATAAATGTAATGTACAACCGGCATCGAGTCGGTAGGTGAAAAATGAAAATACGTTTTATATACGGTGTAGTTAGTTACAGCCATTGAAATAAGATAGTTAGCAATCGGGTGAATATTATTCCAAAAATATGTGTGTGTTCCATCTCCGTTTTCATTCATTCTTTGCAGCACTCCGTTGGAAACCGGGATTAGATTATCTGCACATGTCAGGTTAACCTGGGAGGAATCTACTTTATCATCAGGATTATCTTTACAAGGCCACCAGTCCCTTGCTCCATAAGGTTCACTTAAAGTCCAGATTGCGGGATCACCATTATGTGAACCGAATTCAATACTGCCAAAACCGTTTGAAACAGGTACTCCCCGATAGAATACAATTACTGAAAATTTTTCATTTAGTTGATAAACACGAGGCAGGTTTATCATCAACTTATCATTCTGATGTGTGAAAGTTAAAACAGAATTATTTGAAATTACCGAATCCACCTGCAGATTATTACTCAGATCAACAAAAAATGAATTTAGCGCTTGAGAAAATGGAACCGCATCGATCTGTACAGAACCTTTAAGATAATTTGGTGAATATGATAGGGTAAGATCAAGCTTGTAGTATTTTGCGTCAATAGTCAGATCGCCAGGATATAAAGATTTGGAAAGAGAAAATGTTCTCTCAAGCTGTTGTTTTTCGTTCTCAAGTATTGAATGATCTATTGATTGTGCCGATACAAATATTGTACAAAACAGTAGAGCAATTGTGATTAAATATTTCAGCATGTTTTCATCTAATAACTAATACATCAATATAATCATATATCCAAAATTCTGTAATTCCAATATTCCGACTTTGCCTTAGTTTTTAATTCACTTCCTGAATTCTGCAGATTGATCTGAAACTGCAATACCGGCAAACTTTTTCTTCTCTTTTTTCAAGCTGCGAAAGTCTGAAATCCCCACGGCTGATTCCATCAACATATTTGTTTATTGCCTCCAAACAGATTTCAATCATCTCCACGTACTTTTCTGTAATTTCTTTTTCTGAATTTTTTTTACCAAAACTCAATTCTTTTCTTCCAAAATCTGCCGCACTATACTTTAAAGAATAAATTGATGCACCTGCCGGTTTATATTCCTCATTCAGTTCTGATTTTATAATCTCTTTGGCAGCATATAAATAAAGCATAAGCTGAAGCTGGAGTCCATCATAAATATCATTTTTATTCAGTTTGCTTTTTCCGGTTTTGTAATCATAAATTTTATAAGTTCCGGAATCCCTATTTATATCAACCCTATCAATTTTACCCCGCACTTTTACTTCACTCGCTTTTAATTCTTTAAGACGTACCTTCTGATTTTCTTCTTCTTTAATCAGTCCGAAACCGGTTTCAAAAAATTCAGGAATATATCCTTCAGTACTTTCCTTTTCCTCAATAAGAAATTTGTAAAGCATTGAATTTTTGCGGTTGCCATCAATCCCAAATATCTTTTCTCTTTCAAAAAAAGAAAGCGGAGAATTGAAGTTAACTTCTTTCACTCTTTCTTCAGCTATTTTAAATAGCAGTTTTTCAGCTTTGTGGAAATCCGCATCTGAACAAGTATTTAAAACAATTTTATCTTTTTTCAATTTCGAATAAAAATTAAACAAAATACTATGAATTAAACTGCCTAACTCAAGTGCCTCAATTTCCTCAGTGGGTTCTTCAAAAACATCCAGCTTTAAAATTCTCTCTGCAAAATATTTGTAAGGACACAAAGCATAAGTTTCAAGCTGTGTAATTGAAAATTGTTGGTCTTTCATCCGGGTGAGATTGATTTTACCTTCAGTTGATAAGTCTTCTGAAATAAATCCGGTAAATGCATTTTGCATAAAAGGATTTTCAGTTCTCGCAAGATCTATTTTCATTGCAGTTGTAATTTCCTCAGAGTTTAGGCCAATTGAGGTAAGATCAAATAATTCTTTGGTTTTTTCAATTCCGTTTTTCCCAATAAAAGCTAAAAGCTGCTGCCTGTTATAAATCGTACTCTCATAATCCTTATCCTCCCCAACGAAAACCTCAAATGCATTCAGGAATTCCTGCAGAAAATCAGATTGCACAAATTCTTTTCTTTCATCTCTGCGTGGAAAAGTTAAGTAAAGTTTCTTATTCCATGCACAGAGAGACTGATAAAAGAGATATCTTTGAACGGTTAAATGATTTTGTTCGCCCCGGATTCTTGCCATTGTACCTGAGAAAAAGATTTCCGGAGAAAACCTTGTAGGAAAATCTCCGTCACATAAACCGGCAATAAACAAATGGTCAAACTTGAGTCCGCGTATTTCATTTAAAGTGGTTATTTGTACTCCGTAGCCCGGTTTCTCAGCAATATTGTATCGTGAAGAACTTACTGCAGTTTTTAAATTATGAAGGAAAAATCCGATCGGGAATTTTTCCTTCCCACCAAACTGAATATTCAGAAGAGAAAGTATTTCGTCAGTTGTTTCAAGAAATGCGTTTATTGATTTAATATTTTTTTCAGCATCTGTATTAGAGCCAGCTATAATTCTAACAGGCAATTCGAGTTTATTAATGAGCTCATCAAGATTTTTCCTGAATTCCATGATAGAACTTTTATGAAGGAAAGGATTCAGATAATCCCGAATTTTATCAATATCACTAAGCGCTTTTTTGTATGATTGCCGCTGTTGGGGCTTATCATAAGAATCATCTTTGCCTTCATCAATTGAAACTATTGCTTCATTTAGAGTTCTTTGCCAGCTATCAAAACCCGAGATAATTTTTAAATTAACAGAAGCCGTTAAAAGATTGGTTAAATTTATTCCCTCAATTTCAAGAATGCCACCGCTAAGAGCTCTGAAAATATTTTTATAATAGAAATCGTTTTCAGCAATCTCAAGGAAACTGATTAATGAAATGACGGGAGATGCTGTATCAAGTGAAAATCTGTCGGTGAGATTAAAAGGTATACCGTACAGGGGGAAAATGTCGCGGATGATTTCAGAATAATTGCTAATAAGATTAAACACCACACAAATTTGATCCGGCTGAACTTCCTGGTTAATAATTAATTCTTTTATTTCAGAGGCTATTAATTCTATTTCTTTTTCACGGGAGGATCCGGAAATATTTTTAATTTGAGTTTTATAATCTTTTATCGGGCTAATAATTTTATTTGTGAAAAGATATTTTCTGATTTCATCCTGTGATTTTACGAAAGGAGAAATTGATTTGTCATTAATTTCTTTTAAACCCCTTTGAAACAAGATTTTCATAGCACTGATCGAGATGTGAAAATATAAGTGGATTATAACGGTAATAATCAAAACTTAGGAAAAGTTCAGATTTGTTCACCTGGGCTAATTTATTGATTATTTCAACTTCGGGAAGAGTGAATTCATCAAATCCCATTATTATTATCAGATCAATCTTTGGATACAAAAAAGAAAAATGATCATAAAATTTATTCCCCTCCAGTTCAATTAACGAAGAATAAACATCTCCTGTTTCTTTTAATCCTAATGAAACAATTTTATTTTGATATGTCTCAAACACATTCGCGATATCATACGTTTTGTTTTTTTCAGAACCTGTTAATTCTTCTGCTTCACTCCTTAATTTATCCGGAACAATTCCGTGTCTTTTATATTCAGAGATAACATTTCTTATTCTCTCTATTGTGCCTGATGGAATTTCATCATTATAGTTTGAGAAATAATTCAGATTCACCTCGGCAAAACTCTGCTTTAAAATAATGGAAGCAGCTGCATCAGTCAGAATATTCGGTTTAACAGAATCACTTTTAAATAACAGTTTGGAAGAAATTGATCCGATAGTTTCAAGATTTAGTTTTCCGGTTACTTTGCCTGGCGAATTGGAAATCAGTTCCCTCATAAGCGCCCTGATTCTCCTGTTAGTCGGGACAATCATTAATAATGAATCAAGTTTACGCTGCTGAGTTTTAAGGTTTATTTCAAAATCGACATCTAATTCTTTTCTGTCAGTCCTGGTTAAAATCATGTGCCCGTCTTCTCCAGCATAAGGTCACGATATGATTTTCTTATTTCATCTTCTTTATTAAGTGAAAGTAAACCAATTATTTCCTCAAATCTTTGTGCTGCATCCTTTTTACCTTTTACAACGAGAGTTTCAAGCTCAAGAAAAGAACCCAGATCTTTGACAATATCAATATGAATTCTTGTATTATCGAATAAATAAAGAAGACGTTGTTTTTCAACTATAGTCTCTACTTCAAGAATATCTTTAAAATATTCTCTTGCATCATTTTTCTCCAATGAAATCAACTGATAATCCGACCAACGATCGCCTTGCGTTTCATTTCTAATGTATTTAATCATCGTCTGGCTTCCATTTTCAAGTCTTAATTTTAACAATCTATTATTAATTTTATAATAGATATCAACCTGATTAAGTTCACCAATGTAGTTAGCATCTATTAATTTAACTCTCCCAAGCACTTCAGAAAGGTTGTCAATTTTAATTTTTAGTTCAAGATTTGTCGGCATCTGATTTATGAATTCCCTTATTTATATAAATCTGGAGAACTTCTCTTCCCCATCCTGGGTTTTATAGAATTGATTCTGTTTGATGAAAACTTTAATTGGAGATGCGGTGAAAATAAACTGTAAAATTCCTGAACGTCCACAGCGATACGGCGGACCTCCTCCTCTTTCTTCAACAGGGAAAAGCAATGCAACAAGTTTTCCGTTCTGCTTTAATAGATTTGAAATTTTTGCCGCATATTCTTTTCGTCTTTCCGGATTTATTGCACAATAAGTTACATAATCATAAATGTAATCAAACTGATTTTTATAAATTGAATCAAGATCAAAAATATCGTATAAAAGAAAATTAATTTTTAGATTTTCCTCCTCTGCCATTTTTTTTGCAAACTTGATTGCCTCTATTGAAAAATCAACAGCATAGACATCAAATCCTTTTTTTGCTGCAAGTATAGCATCGTATCCTTTACCGCAACCCAAAATTAATATTTTACCCGGTTTAATAAATTGTTGCGATACAATAAGATTTTCAAACACCGGGGTGGGTGTTTTCATATCCCATCGGTCTTCGTTATTAAGATATTTTTCATCCCAAAAGGATGCGGCATCAGTTGGAAACATAAATAGTTATAAAATAAGATGTTGATATTGACACAGACTTCATTAATTTTGAAGAAAAAAAAGAAATTATTATGAAAAAATTATTGTTAGCGGCAATAATAGTTATTCCCCTGTTAAATGTAAATGCACAGGAGATCGGCGAACTAGCCCCGGAGAAAAAACCGGAGGTATTCCCTAATAATACTCTCGGTCTTGATATTATGTTCAGCGAAGGAGGATTTGGATTTGGTGGTTTTTACAGACGACAACTTTCTCAAAAGATAACGGCGTTCACGGATATTTCATTTTCAGAAGCAAAAGATGAACGGGAATTTGAATATGTTGATTATTACGGCAACACTTATACTATAGGGAAAAAGAATCGTGTTTTCATGGTTCCTTTAAATTTTGGTGTTCAGTACCGGTTATTCGAAAATGTTATTTATGATAATCTCAGACCTTACCTGAATGCAGGTATCGGACCAACAATGGTGATTACAACCCCCTATGAAAAAGAATTTTTTAATTCCTTTGGCGATGCAAGATTAAAGTTTGCAGCTGGAGGATATTTTGGATTTGGGGCAAACTTCGGACTTGATAAAAGTAATCTTGTTGGGATAAATGTCAGGTATTACATTGTTCAATTCTTTGATAAAGGCGTTGAAAGTCTTGAAGGCAGATACAAAAAAACCATCGGTGGTTTTTTCTTAACAATAAATATAGGAATGATGTATTGAGTATTACCATCCCTCCTTTCAAGGGATTCAATAGAGACATATTTTCTTTTTTAGGTGAACTCGAAAAAAATAACAATACATTATGGTTTGGTAAAAACCGGGAGAGATACCAGGAAAGTGTGGTACTTCCGGCAAAATCATTCGTTTCTGCAATTGGACAATTTTTTACCCAATTAAATCCAGCCATACGAACTGAACCTAAATTCAATAAAACACTAATGAGAATTAATAAGGATATGCGGTTTTCAAAAGATGCGCCTTACAAAAATTATTTCTTAATTCACTTTGGAAGATTTAAAATGGATAGTGAATTCTATCTCTATTTTGATAAGAACGGTGCAGATTTCGGGATATTCTTTAACGCAGAAAAAGGTAATGAACTTTATTTTTCAGAAAACCTGGTAAAATATTCAAAAGAAATAATTAAAGTATTTGATAATTATAAACTTAACAGAGTTTACGATTTTCACGAGTTTAAGAAAACTCCTCAGCTTGTTCAGAAAAAATTTAATGCTGAAAAACATTTCGATTTAATGAAAACGAATAAATACATTCTACTCGAAAAAGAAATTCCTTTAAAAAATAAACTGCTTTATTCGAAAAATATTGTAACACATCTCATTAGACATTACGCAGCACTTTACCCGCTTTATAGCTTTGCTATTTCTCCACAGCCTCTAAAACTTCTACATGAGTTTGAAGAAAGAATGGGAGTTCCGGTTTAAGAGTTACCGGATTTTTTCCATTTGATTGTGCATCCTATTGAAAATGTTTCAGGAACAGATATTTCTTCTCCCATTAGTAATTCTGTTATCGCATCTTTCAAGTAATGCGATTTAACTCTTTCAGGTTCCTTCCAGTTATCGTCAATTTTTCCATGGTACGCGAGTTTTCTGTTAACATCGAATAAAAATACCTCGGGTGTATGTGTTGCATCAAATTTTACGGCAACCGATTGATTCTCATCTCTTAAATAAGGAAAATTAAAATTTTTATCCTCGGCTCTTTTCTTCATATTATCAAATGAATCTTCCGGGTATCCTGACTCATCATTTGAATTTATTGCAAAAATCTGAATCCCTTTGTTTCCAAATTCCAGTTGAATTTCTTTAATTCTTTCTTCATATGCCTGTACATAAGGACAATGATTACAACTGAAAATAATTACAAGAATTTTTTTGTTGTAATCAGCAGTAGAATACCATTTTTCATCTGTACCTATAAGTTTAAAATCCGGTAATACTGATCCTATTTTTAAATTTTTAGTAGCCATTTTAATCTCCATTAAACATATATATACTTTTAGTAAATAAATAATGTTATAGTTAAATTACAAATAAGGTGATCAATTACTTTTTTAATAACATTTTATAAATACTATTAAATCGTGCCGTACAAAGAATTTACTAATCAACTTGAAACTACTTATGAAATTTTCCGTGAGAAATCACTCCGTCACAGAAGGTTTAAACATTCAGAGATAAAATCTTTAATTGAAAAGCTCAAAGACAATAAGTTGTTTTCTGTAAAAGAATTGGGCGAGTCTGCACAGAAACGTGAAATCTATTTAGTCTCAATTGGCACAGGTAAAATAAAAGTTTTTCTCTGGTCTCAGATGCATGGGGATGAATCTACTGCTACAATGGCACTGTTCGATATATTAAATTTTTTCTCAATGGAAAATCAATTTGAAGATTTTAAAGAATCTATCTTAAAAAAACTTACCATCTATTTTCTCCCGATGGTAAATCCGGACGGCGCTGAGGTATTTGAGAGGAGAAATGCTTTTCAGATCGATTTAAACAGAGATGCAATAAAACTGCAGACTCCTGAAGGCAAAATACTCAATGATACTTTTAATTCAATCAGAGCAGATTTTGGATTTAATCTTCATGATCAAAGTATTTATTACTGTGCGGGAAGGAATCTTAAATCTGCAGCTATTTCATTTTTGGCTCCGGCAACAAATTATGATAAAGCTGTAAATCCTGTAAGAAAAAAATCCATGCAATTGATAGGACAATTAAAAACAATTTTGGATGATTTTATTCCCGGACACATAGGTAAATATTCTGATGATTTTGAACCGCGTGCTTTCGGCGATAACTTTCAAGCCCGGGGAACAAGCACAATACTAATTGAGTCCGGTGGATGGAAAGATGACCCGGAGAAACAATTTTTAAGGAAGTTGAATTTTATAATTCTTCTTGCTTCATTTAAGAGTATTGCAGAAAAAGACTACGAGCAGGAAAACCCGGGTACTTACGATAAAATTCCTTTTAATGAAAAAGACACAATGATGAACCTGATCCTCAGGAATCTGAATTATAAAATTGATAGTCATAATATTTTGATTGATATAGGAATAAACAGAACCGAAATTAATAAAGATTCAGCCAGATCGTTTTACCAGATTGGTAAAGTAGCAGATATTGGTGATCTTTCTATTTTTAAGGGTTATGAGGATTATGATATGAAAGGGATGCAAATAGAAATCGGGAAAACATATGAGAAAAAAATATCATCATTTCATGAATTATCAAATCTCAATTTTATTGATTTATTCTCAGGTGGCTATACTAATGTATTAGTAGATTTTGCTGTAACGGAAGATTTTACTAAATATCCGGTTAATATTATCTGTTCAGGGTATGAAAATGTATCCCGGATTAATGTTGACGGACCGGCAAATTTTTATATCAAAAAAAATGATGTTATAGAATTTGTTATAGTTAATGGGTTTCTAATAGATTTAAATGATCCTCAATTGGATAATGTTAATGGTGAAGTTTTAAGGTAATTGTTATATAATTAGCTTAATTTTAAAATAAATATTTCAAGGTAATGAACAGCCATTTAATCATTAAGTAATTATTATGTTTCCGTTTCCAATTCTTCTGGCAATAATAAATGAACAAAATCAGCTTTATACTGATTTTGAAAAGGAAGCAATTCCACATATGGATGCTCTGTACAATTTTGCGCTTAGGATGACCGGTGACAGTGATGAGGCTGATGATCTTGTTCAGGAGACTTACCTTAAAGCCTTCAGATTCTTCGATAAGTTTGAGAGGGGAACTAATTGTAAGGCCTGGTTGTTCAGAATTATGAAAAACACCTATATTAATACATACAGAAAGTCCTCAAAAGAACCGGATAAAATTGATTATGAAGAAGTGGAAAATTTTTATGAAAATATTAAACCTTCTTCTACAGACAGTGCACATCTTGAAAAAGAAATGTATGACAATCTGCTTGATGATGAATTATCAAATGCAATTGCTGCCTTACCCGAAGATTTCAGAACAGTAATAATTTTATGTGATATCGAGGGATTTACTTATGATGAGATAGCAGATTTTATAGATATTCCGGTAGGCACTGTCAGATCGAGAATTCATAGAGCAAGAAAAATGTTGTTTACAAAATTATATAATTATGCCGCTGACAAAGGTTACGTTGATAAAGATGAAAATGTGAACGAGTGAAATTATGAAGGAGAACCGCGAATTATATTACATAGCTGCACTCGTAGATGGGGAAATAAAAGATTCAGCCGAAGAAAATAAACTCAGAGTCAAAATAGAGAATAATCCTGAACTACAATTTGAATACAATATTCAGAGATCAATTAAAACTCTGGTATCCGAAAGATTAAAGATATCCCCCGCCCCGGCAAAAGTTAGAAAAAAACTCGAACGAAAAATTTCACCTGAATATAAATCAGGATTCGTTTTTAATTTTCTTCCTGAAATTTTTGTTTCCCGTCCTTTAGTTGCATGGGGCAGCTCCATTGTTTTAGTATTGGCTGTAATTCTGATTATTCTTAATCGTACCCCCCAACCCGAATATAAAAATTTTGTTCTGGAACAAAGCGGAAGCAATAATATGTTCATTCAGGCAGGACAAAATTTTGAAAATATTCTTACAGGTAAACTTACACCACAAATCGCTTCTGATAATCCTGAAAAAATAAAAAAATTTTTTAAAGAACAGGGTGTTTCATACCCAACGTATATTCCCGAGATTAACGGCTGGAAATTAATAGGGGCAGTTGTTTCAGAAGATCATGGAAAAAAGTTTGCACATCATGTGTATTCAACAGAGAACGGAAAGCTTGTTTATCTTTTCCAGGTTGACGAAGAAGATATTAAAAAATTTAAATTTCTAACCCTTACCAAAGATTTGATATCATATCTTGATTCCGGGAATTGTTATGAATCAACTGAAAACGGGAGGGTCACTCTTATGACTAAGTTAAATAAAAACATACTTGCAGTAGTTTCAAACGGTTCAAAGGATGAAATTGAAAATAATCTTTGTCAAATAAACTAAAGAGACACATCATGTTTAATATTAAAAATATTTTGTTACCTACCGATTTCAGCACTTTGTCGCTTTCAGCAGCCAGATATGCCATAGATATTGCGAAGCAATATAATGCCAGGATTCATTTTTTAAATGTATTGGAAAAAACTCCTCCCATTCTGGCAATCCGCTCACTTGATCTTTCGGAGGAAAAAATAATTAAATCAATTAATGAGGATGCTCAGATTTCACTTAAAAATGCTTTGGGGAAAATAAATAAGGATAGTTCAGTTGAAATAATACCCGTAATACAAAAAGGAATTGATTTCGAAATTATAATTGATTATTGTGAAAAAAACCATATCGATTTAATTGTTATTGCCACCCATGGTAGAACCGGAATTTTGCACACACTTATAGGCAGTGTTGCGGAAAAGGTTATCAGATACGCAAAATGCCCTGTTTTAGTGATCACCCCTACTGAAAATGAGAAGTAGGAAGCTATTTATTTCTTGATTCTCCTCCCTTCTTTTAATATATTTATTGTCTGCAAGTTTAAAAAGGTTATAAAATGGCAAGAGTTAAAAATGTTGAGGCTTTTTGCGGAGTTTGTAATACGGTCAGGAAAATGGAACTTCTTGGAGAAGTTTCTTTAAATGAAGATAGTGAAAATAAACGATGGGCTAAATGCAAAAAATGCAAGCAGACTATGGTGATAGATCTTCACGAAGATGTGAAAGAAACAAAACCTTCTTTGGAAGGAATTGAAAATGAAGATTGCACTGTTTATGCACCTACAAAATCATTCACGGTTGGTGAATCAATTTATCATAAAAACTGGGATGATTTTGGCAAAGTAGTTGGAAAAGATGTTCTTTCAAACGGACAGAGTTCAATTACAGTAGAATTTCAGAAATCAGGAAATAAAAAATTAATTGAATCAATATCTAGTTAAATAACCATTAAAAAGAGAGGTGAAATAATTTGGTTGGCATTACAGTAGGCGAAAATGAATCAATTGATAAAGCATTAAGAAGGTTCAAAAAGAAATACGAAAGATCCGGTGTGTTAAAAGAATTTAAGAAAAGAACCTTTTTTGTTAAACCTTCGATTAAACGAAGAATGGAACGACTTAAAGCCGCAAGACGTGCTCATAGAACTGATTCTATGGAATGAGTCGTCCTAAAATAGGTTGACTGTTATTTAATGAACCTCTCCACTACTTGGAGAGGTTTTTTTTGATTTATTTTAATTGAATTTTTGGTTCTTCTTCCCTCTTTTCATCTTCTTTCTTCAGATAATATTTTTCAAAGTGTTTCGTTATCTGTTTAAATGCTTCATCTATATCGTTGCAAAATGAAAACAAGTTAATATCTTCGGGACTAATAACCGCGTTAGCAACCAACCCATCAAAATTAATTATGTTTTTCCAGTATTTTTCATCGTAAACAATCAGAAGCATTTTCTTTTTAATTTTATCCGTTTGAATCAAGGTTAGAATTTCAAAAAATTCATCCATTGTTCCAAAACCACCGGGGAAAACAACAAGGGCTTTTGCAAGATAAGCAAACCAGAATTTTCTCATAAAAAAATAATGGAATTCGAATCTTAATTCAGGATTAACATATTTGTTCACGAATTGTTCGAATGGTATGCTGATATTTAATCCGACTGAATAACCACCAGCAAGTTTAGCTCCTTTGTTTGCAGCTTCCATTATTCCCGGTCCCCCACCCGTACAGATAATAAATCTGTTGCCAGAAGTATCGAGATTTAACGACCATTCTGTTAATCTACGTGATAGTTCTACAGCATCTTCGTAATAACGGGACATTCTTACCTTGTGCTGGGCGTTTCTAAGACCTTCAGCCAGTTTTTCATTAGTAGTGTATTTTGGATTTATGGTTTTAAATTTATTTAGGGCTGCCAACGAAGTTTTCTTTGACATTAACCTGGCTGATCCGAAGAAAACTATTGTATCAACAATTTTGTGTTTTCTGAATTTTGCCTTGGGTTCAAGAAACTCTGAAAGTATTCTTAAAATACGTGCATCGGAGGAATTTAGAAAGTCCAGGTTTTCATAAGCCTTTAATACAGGTTTGCTTTTAGCCATATCTTCCTTAAAAATAATAATTGAAAGTGAAGTTTGTTTGCCTTTTAACTAATTTTAATATAAATCATTTTTGTATTAAAATTTCAGGATTAAAATTAAATATATATTAATTCTCTTATATCACATAAAAATAATATCAGCGATTCATTAAACAAATTCAGATTGAGCTAGATTTATAAGGACTCGCATGTTAAAGAATACCCTTTTTGTTCTGTTATTTTTTGTATCTGTAACTTATTCTTCTTCCAAAGAAGAGATAGCATTAAGAATTAATCAGATACTTTCACAACTTCCGTCATCAACTCACCTTGCAGTATTGGTAATAAATCCCCTCACTCAGGATACTATTTTTTCCAGGAACATCAGAGATTCAATGATTCCCGCTTCAAACACAAAATTATTTACTACAGCAACTGCTCTTTCAGAATTGGGAGGCGATTTTATTCTTAAAACCCAGCTGCTGACAGATGATACTAATATTGATGATGGTAGTATTGATGGAAATTTATATATAAAGGGATTTGGGAATTCACTTTTCACTCAATCTGATCTTGATGAATTTGTAAATAGATTAAAGCAAAAAGGAATTAAGAAAATAACAGGTAGTGTTGTAGGTGATGATAGTTATTTTGATGATGTGTATACAAGGGATGACTGGATTAGGGATGAAGTTGCAAATGTAAAATTGCCTCCAATTTCGGCGCTTGTTTTAGATAGAAACAGGAAAGTTGTTTATAAATACAGGGGCAGGAGAAAAAGACGATATCTGATTGATATCAAAAATCCCCCTTTAAATATAGCTGGTGCGTTACGGGAGGAATTGGTGAACTCGGGAATAGAAATAAAATTACCTGCAAAGGTTGGAAAAACTCCTGATGACGCAAATGTGTTAACAAGCTCAGGAATTATTTTAAGAAATCTTTTACAGGAGATAAATAAGCACAGTGATAATTTTCTGGCAGAATGCTTATTCAAAACTATCGGGGCGGAAAGCAGCGGTGAACAGGGTAATGCTTTTTATTCAACGCAGGCAATTTTATCTTTTATAAAAGATAACGGAATTTATTCCGATGGTTCTTCAATTGTGGATGGCTCCGGTATTTCACGATTTGATCAGATAACTGTAAGTGCATTGGCCGGGGTATTGGAAAAGATGTATTTCGATCTCGTTCATTTTGATGATTTTTATAAATCTCTAAGCATAGCCGGAGTTGATGGAACTTTGGAACGTAGAATGATTGGGACAAAAGCCGAGAATAATTTTCACGGCAAAACAGGTACACTCAACGGTGTTTCATCTTTATCGGGATACGTAACCACTGCAGGTGGAGATGATTTAATCATCAGTATGATTTTTGAATTTGATAAAAAAGGGGCAAGGTATCATAGAGAAATTCAGGATGAGATAGTATCCCTCCTTGCGGGTTGGCAATAAAAAACCCCGGAATTCACCAGGGTTTATTAAACTTGAATTACTTAATAATTAATTATTCTGCGGCTGCTGATTTCCTCCGGTTGGAACATTAGGAGTTTGCGTTGGCGGCAGACTCGGAGTTTGAGGAACTGTCTGCTGACCTGATTTTTGAATAATACTATCCCGCTGTTCTGCAGAGGTTTGTCCCGGCAGGAAGAAAAGGTTAATAATTATTGTTAAAACTGCAAGAGAACCGCCAAGCCACCATGAGGCTTTGCTAAGAAAGTCAGCTGTTCTTCTTGTACCGAACATAGTGCCCATACTTCCGGCACCGCCGAATGTTCCCGCTAATCCACCGCCTTTACTGGATTGGAGCAGAACAATTACAATAAGTAATATTGCTACTATTGTTGTTATAACTATCAATATTGCATACATATATTTCTCCTGTTACTTTGTAGCGGGGGAGGGATTCGAACCCCCGACACGTGGATTATGATTCCACTGCTCTAACCGACTGAGCTACCCCGCCGTTTTTAACAATTTAGCCTGTAAATATAGATATTAATAGATTTTTATCAAAATATAAATTGTGTGTAATCTTCTATTTCAAGCGTAATTTAATCGGGGCAGATCAATTATAAAAATTGTTTAAATAAAAATAGTTCTAATTAATGAAATTTACTAAGCACATTTTGCTGGTACTCATCGTGAAAAATACCTTCTCCGTTTTCATTATAATTTAATATGGGAATACTATCTTGCTGCAGCCTTAGTTTTGTACTAGCAATTCTATCAATCGGGTCGGGATGAGTTGACAAAAACGTTGCAACTTCATTAGCATTAGAGCTTACCAAACCATCATCTTTCATTTCTTCAAAAAAGAACATCACACCTCCTGCATAATATCTCGTATCCTTCAAATATTTTACAGAATACTCATCTGCCTGATCCTCATCAGATCTGCTGTTAGCAAGAAAACCAAGACCAACAAACAGGTTTGCAGCAATTTCTGCTATCTGCGAGGGATTTTCCCCAAGTACAATATTTAATAAGATTGAAACTCCGTAATTTGCCGTCATTCTTTGGGTTGCATGCCTTAATTCTGCATGAGCTATCTCATGTCCTAAAACACCTGCTAAAGCAGCAGAAGAAGTAAGATATTTTATGAGTCCTGTGTACACATAAATATACCCTCCGGGCAGGGCAAAAGCATTGAGGGTTGAATCATCATTTATAATTTGCAGCTGGTAGTTGAAAACATCTGTGTGCTCAACTTGCGGTGAACCGAGTATCGGGTTAAAGATCTGAGAGACAATATAATTTTTTATTGCCGGATCACCCTGGAAAACAGGATATTCCTGTGGATCATTTGCTATCTGAGAACTTAACTCCTGCCCTAATTGAGAATCATCCTGCAAAGAAAAAATATTAATCCCCGTATCACACGAATAGAAAAAAGGAAGAATACCAATGAACAAAACCAAAAGACTCTTTGTAAAAATTATTTTCACTTATTCTCCTTTAAATACCTTTTGTATTAGAAATATATAAATTGAATGAACTGAAAACGATTCTAGAAATCAATCTTCTTCTTTATTATTTTTTTCAATCATATCCCACAGCAGATCAAGCAGTTTTTCGATACCTGTTCCTGAAACAGCGGAAATGATATGAATTTTATTATCAAGAGTTTTAATTTTTTTCCTTAATAATTTATTAATTTCTGATTCTTCAACTAAATCAGCTTTAGATAAAACTAATAACTTTGGTTTCTGCGAAAGTTTTTTACTATAGCTTTTCAATTCATTAAAAAGTACATCATAATCATTTTTATAATCTTCGGAAGTAATGTCAATCAGGAATACAAGAACTTTCGTACGCTCAATATGCCGAAGAAATTTTAGTCCCAGACCTTTTCCCTGGTGTGCACCTTCAATAATTCCGGGTATATCAGCCACAGTAAAACTTTTATAATCTTTATACTGAACTATACCAAGATTGGGTTCTAAGGTGGTAAAAGGATAATCTGCAATTTTTGGACGGGCAGCAGAAATTTTAGAAATAAGAGTCGATTTACCTGCATTCGGAAACCCAACAAGTCCAATATCGGCAATAAGTTTTAGTTCAAGGGTTATATTTTTTTCATCTCCCGGTTTTCCCGGTTCCGCATAACGAGGTGCCTGTTTTGTAGGCGTTGCAAAATTACTGTTTCCTTTACCTCCCCTGCCGCCTTTAACTGCAACTACTCTTTTACCATTTTCATCCAGATCAAAAAGAACTTTATTAGTTTGTGCGTCTTTAATTACTGTACCAACCGGCACTTTAATTATTACATCATTTCCATTTTTTCCATCTTTCCTGGAATTACCACCAAGCTCGCCATCACCGGCCTTGTATTTTTTCTTATATCTGAAATCCAGCAGAGTAAATAAGTTATGATGTGCCTCTACAATAATATTTCCTCCATCGCCCCCGTTTCCCCCGGAAGGTCCGCCTTTCGGAACGTATTTTTCTCTGCGGAATGTAACTGCACCATCTCCACCTTTTCCGGCACAAATATTTATTTCCGCATAATCTATAAACATTTTTATTCCTGATTAAAGAAATTGCTGACAGCATTGGTAAGAGCAACTGCATCCTTTGAATAAGGATTGATTTTATATGATACGAAAACCAATTTTAGAATTTCGGTGGCATCCTCATAAGTCGGTGAGTCAGAGATTTTTTCCATTGTATTTACAAAATCTTCTTCATCTTCGTTGAAAACATTGCTTACAATCCGTTCCATTTCTTTATCATTAATGAAGCTTAGAATATCCTTATTCTTTTTTTCAGCCAACGGAGTTTCAACTTCTTCCTTTACTGTTTCAAATGGATTGACTTCTTCCTCTTCAAAAATTATTTTATCAGAAAATTCCGTCTCACTTTCATCTTCACTTTCATCTTCACTTTCATCTTCCTTTTCTTCTTCCTTTTCTTCTTCTCTTTTTTCTTTTCTTTCTTCTTCTATTTTACCTTTCTCTTCCGACTCAGAAGACATTATTTCTTCAAAAGATAAAGTTCCTTCATTTTCATTTGCTTTAACCTCAGAATCTTCTACTTCAGGTTCATCAAAAGAAATTTCTTCCTCTTCATCCAGATCAGTTAATTGATTTTCAAGTTCTTCAAGAGATTTTAATTCGGACTCATACCTGGATAGGAAATCATCAGCTGGAGTTGTTTCAATTATTTCTTCCGCTTTTTTCTCTAATGAATCTTCTTCTTTGAAAACCACTTCTTCTTCCTCAAGATTTTCTAAGTCTTCAACGGTTTCCTCCTCATTAATACTTGTATCTTCTGGTTTTTGGGTTTCATCTAATTTTTCTTCATCCAAGCCAGGACTCTCTTCTGTTTCTTCGGATGAAGTTTCTAATTTTTCTTCTACAACTTCATCCTCCACCTCTTCTTCAGCCACTAACGTAAACGGATCTTTTGAATAAAGTATTTTTCTTAATTCTTCAATGTCATATTTACTTTTATCTTCAGCGGTAATTAATCTCCTTAGCTTAAATAATTCTTCTATCAGATTTTTTTCTTTAAGAAATACTTCCACCATCTGTGAAGTGATTCTGGTTTTGTTTAAACCGCCTTCATTAAAAAAATCACCAATAGACACCAGGGCATTATCAATCAAATCCCTCGTATGTTCGCCAAACATTTGTTTATCAACTTTATTAAGTATTGATTCAAACTCAGATTCACTTAAAGATATAATCTTTCTTTTTGAGAAATAACCAAGGAATACATTTCTCACATAATCATAATAATAGAGATAATTAAGCATCATCTTTATTTCATTTACATTCCTGGTTTTGGTTTCATCAAAAATTAATTTTGAAAGAGTCCAGTTTGGTCTAACAAGATAATTTATATTAAAAGTTACGGCATGTGATACGAGAGTTTTCACATCTTCAAATGCGAGTCTTTTATTCTTTTTTATCTCTTCGCTGATTAGATTAAAATATTTGGATATTTCGCTTCCGGAATAATCAAAAGAAGAGTTCTGTAATAGTTTTTTGCGATCTTCATAAATCAGGTATTCTAATTGAGCTGATATATAAAGAATGATCGCGGGATGAATTTCCGCTGAGGCAAGTTTTTCAAATGTAAAAAAAGAGCCTAATCTTTTTATCCGGTTTAAAGTGAAATCTATTATGAATTTAATTTCTTTTTCGAACATACTGCCCTACTCTCTATTATTTCCTTGCAGAAAATAAAAAAAATCCCGATTAAAGTGTTAACCGGGATTAGTTAATACATTAATTTTATTCTCAGATTGAGGGTTTTTCCAGTTTAAAAGGAGTCCTCAAAGAATCCTGATTTTTGAGATGAACAACAGCATTTTTAATCGTAAAGCTATAATTCAGCTTAGCTGTCAGACTATCAATCTCCTGCATAGAAAGAATTTTATTTTGACGCTCATTCTTAACAAAATCAATGTTGCCGAAATAATTTTTACCGGAATAACTATAGAATAGATAAAAAATTATTACCGATGCAATAAGTATAAAAATGATAAAACCAAAAACTTTTCCCATCCAATTATTTTCCGTTTAATAAACTTTTTTAGTAATTCTAAGGTTTAATTATACTTCAACCTCTTTACTCTTAATTTTTGCCATTATATAATCTCTGTTCATACGAGCAATATTCGTGATCGAAATACCTTTTGGGCATTCCGCTTCGCAGGCATAAGTGTTGGAGCAGCTTCCGAATCCCTCTTCATCCATAACTTTAACCATATTCATCACGCGCTCATACCTTTCCGGCTGACCCTGTGGAAGCAGTGCAAATTGAGAAACTTTAGCTCCTACAAATAACATAGCTGAAGAATTTTTGCACGCTGCCACACAAGCGCCACAGCCAATACATTCAGCAGCATCCAGTGCTAAAGCAGCAATATCTTTAGAAATCGGGTTTGAATTAGCGTCCGGGGCACTGCCTGAATTAAAAGATATATAACCCCCGGCTTGTTGAATTTTATCAAACCCCGATCGATCAACAATCAAATCTTTAATAACTTTAAACGCTGTGGCTCTGAATGGTTCAATGAATAGTGTTTCGCCATCCTTAAAATTACGGATATGTAATTGACAGGTTGCTGTCTTGGGAAGAGGCCCGTGTGGGTGTCCATTGACTACAAGACCGCATGTTCCACAAATTCCTTCGCGGCAATCGCTTTCAAAAGCTATAGGAATTTTACCTTCTTTTTCCAATCTATTGTTTAATTCGTCAAGCATTTCCAATATTGAAGCATCAGGTGAAACAGAAACTTTGAATTCTTCAAAATCACCTTTTGCAGAAGCAGATTCTTGTCTCCAGATTTTCAATGTCAGATTTATATTATTATTGCTCATTATTTATAACTCCTTGTAGCTAATTCAACAAACTCAAACTCAAGTTCTTCTTTATGAAGATTCCACTTTCCGGATTTCTCATACTCCCAGGCAGCTACATAAGCATAATCTTTATCATTTCTAACCGCTTCACCGTCTTCAGTTTGATGTTCTTCCCTGAAATGTGCACCGCAGGACTCATCCCTGTTTAAAGCATCCACAGCCATCAATTCTCCTAATTCTAGAAAATCTGCAACTCTGCCAGCTCTTTCCAATGTTTGATTCAACTCTTCACCTTTGCCAACAACTTTAACATCATGCCAATATTCATCTCTTAGTTCAGCAATATCTTTAATAACTTTTTTAAGCCCGGCTTCATCACGGGACATCCCGACTTTATCTATAAGTAAATGACCCAGTTTTTTATGAATTTCATCAACAGTCTGCTTACCATTTATGGAAAGAAGCTTATTAGTATTTTCATTTACTTGTACCTTTGATTCTTTGAACTCAGCTCCATTTACATCAGTTTTAGTTGGTTTTTCACTTCCAAAATAATTACCAATTGTATAGGGCAAAACGAAGTAACCATCAGCTAATCCTTGCATAAGAGCACTTGCGCCAAGCCTGTTTGCACCATGATCAGAGAAGTTAGCTTCGCCGGCAACAAATAATCCCGGAACATTACTCATTAAATTATAATCTACCCACAAGCCGCCCATTGTATAATGTGGGGCAGGATAAATTTTCATCGGTGTCTTATACGGATTTTCATCCATAATATTCTGATACATATCAAATAAATTACCATACTTTTCTTTTATAACATCTACACCCAAACGTTTAATGGCATCGGCAAAATCCAGGTAAACAGCTTTGCCTCCATTAATTCCGCGTCCTTCATCACAAACATATTTTGCACTTCGCGATGAAACATCTCTCGGTGCTAAATTTCCAAATGAAGGGTATCTTCTTTCAAGATAATAATCTCTTTCATCTTCGGGAATATCATTAGCCGGTCTGTGATCGTTAACTTTTTTTGATACCCAGACTCTGCCATCATTCCTTAGGCTTTCGCTCATTAGTACTAATTTGGATTGAACTTCGCCGTGAACAGGAAGGCAGGTTGGGTGTATCTGAGTATAACAAGGATTGGCAAATAACGCTCCTCGTTTGTGAGCACGCCAGGCTGCCGTACAATTAGAGAGCATAGCACTTGTTGATAAAAAGAAAACGTTGGAATAACCTCCCGTTGCAAGTACGACTGCTTGCCCAGCATAACTTTCAATTTCTCCCGTAATTAAGTTTCTGACAGTAATACCTTTTGCTTTTCCATCAACAATTACAACATCAAGCATTTCTCTGCGATGAAATACCTGAACATTACCTAACTTAATTTGTCTGTTTAATGAACTGTAAGCACCAAGCAGCAGTTGTTGTCCTGTTTCACCTCTAGCATAGAAGGTTCTGGAAACCTGTGCTCCGCCGAAAGAACGATTTGCTAAAGTACCGCCGTATTCACGGGCAAAAGGAACACCCTGTGCAACACACTGATCGATTATGTTGTTACTAACTTCCGCAAGCCGGTAAGTGTTTGCTTCGCGTGAGCGGAAATCTCCTCCTTTGATAGTATCATAAAATAATCTAAATACAGAATCTCCGTCATTCTGATAATTTTTTGCTGCGTTAATACCACCTTGTGCTGCTATTGAGTGGGCGCGTCTGCTTGAATCATGATAAGTGAAAGCTTTAACTTTATACCCCAGCTCTCCCAATGTAGCAGCAGCAGAAGCACCTGCTAAACCTGTTCCAACAATTATAATATCAAACTTACGTTTATTCGCGGGGTTCACCAGTTTCATTTTGAATTTATGGTTTGTCCATTTTTCGGAGATGTGTCCGGCAGGGACTTTTGAATCAAGCTTTATCATAAGTTACCTCCGTAGAAAAAGAAAAAGTAAATCGGCATTGACACAAACCCTAAAGTCATTATTAAGGCATAAATGGTTCCGCATTTTTGAATAATTGGAAAGTACTTTTTATGGTTCCATCCAAAAGTTTGAAATGCACTCTGGAATCCATGATTAAGATGAAATCCTAACAAAAGGACAGCAACAATATAGAGGACAACATACCACCAAATGGTAAAAAATCCCGTTACAATCTCAAAGTACTGATGTGTATTTGCCAAACCTTCAGGATCGTGTACATTGAACCGCCAGAAAAAAGTTCCAAGGTGAAGCACAAGAAAAATGAAAATTATTGATCCTGTAACGAAAGATGTTCTGGAAGAAAACGAACTATTTTCACTTGAAGCTTTAACTTTGTATTTGCTCGTAAAATTTCCCCCTTGTGTCTTCTTATTCTCCAGCCACAACGTTAATCCATTATAGATATGAAGAAGAAATGCAGCCAGAAGAACAATTTCAATAATACGAATAAGGGGTTTAATTATATCCAGAGTTTCAACATAGCCGTTAAATGAATCTGCACCAAAATAAAGAGTTATATTTCCAATCAAATGAACAATTAAAAATATCAACAGGAAACTCCCTGTTAATGCCATCATAAATTTTTTGCCAATGGAAGACTTAAGGAACTTTAATAACCAACCCATTAAAATTCTCCTTTATTAAATCGGTAACTTTTAGGAAAGTGAGAACCGGATATTTTTGGTAGTAACAATATTCTAATAAAACAATTTTTGGTTTCAGTTGAGTACGACATTAATATCGTACAGAAGTTTATCAAAATTATTTATATAGCAGAAGAAAAGCAATTTAAATTGCTTAATTACAACAGAATCTTTTGACCTGTTTCAAAATATGTTTTGTTTTTATGGATGAAGAATTTATCTTTAAAAAGTTCTTTCAAATTATTACGGTGTCCCGGTTAGAACGGGAATTATAGGGAATCCGGTTAAAATCCGGAGCTGACGCGCAACTGTAAGCTTAGCAATGAATAATTAAAAATTCTCAATTATAAATTTTTAATTGCTTAGCAAAGCCAGGAGACCTGCCGTATATATTTAATCAACCTTCGCGGGTGAGGTTTAGATTACGAATCGATCCATACAATTCGTTTAATCCCCCACGAAGTTACTTTTTATTTTTTTTACAGGAGTAACTTCATGTTTTTTAAAAATTTCTATTTAGCAGGTCTGGCTTTAGCCTTACTCTCCTTTCCTGTTTATTCTCAAAACAGCATAATCCAAAAAGGAGATTCTACAGGATTTTATAAACTTTCAGAAGTTGTAGTAACCGCAACAAGAACCGAAACACCTTTAATCGAACTTGCTAACTCTATTACTGTTATTGATTCAGCGGAAATAGCACACTCAAAGAAAAATAAAGTGATGGATTTATTAAGAGATGAATACGGTGTAAATGTTGTGCAGCAAGGTGGTCCCGGAAAACTTGCAAGTGTTTACCTAAGAGGCGGCGGCTCAGATCATACACTGGTATTAATTGATGGGATTGAAATGAATATGCCTAGTGATCCGGGGAATACTTACGATTTTTCAAATTTATTTACTGATAATATTCAGCGAATTGAAATCCTGCGCGGACCCCAGAGCACGCTTTATGGATCTGATGCGCTGGCAGGTGTAATAAATATAATAACCAAAACCGGCACAGCCGGAAACAAGTATTATCTTTCCGGTGAGGGAGGAACCTATAACACTTACAAGTTTAACGGCGGAATAAATGGTACTTACGATATTTTTAACTATCAACTTAATTTAACCAGAATGAGGACTGACGGATTTTCCTCTGCTTCTTCAAAGTATGGTAATTCAGAAAAAGACGGGGCTTCCAATTTTACCGGATCATTCAAGACCGGGCTAAATCTTAATAATGATTTTAAGCTGAATTTGTTTTATCAGTATACCAATGGCGATGCCGATTATGATCAATCCGGCGGACAGTTTGGGGATGACCCGACATATAAATATACTCTCGAGGAAAATATCTTCAGGATGGAAACAATATTCTCAGATGATAAAAATACATGGAATGGGAAAGCGGGCGTATCTTATTTGAGAAATGTAAGAAAATATGGATTTGACTCTACTCTATACAATCCGTCTTCATCCAAAAGTATGTACGATGGACAGAAAACAAAATTTGATATTCAGAGTTCATATAATTTTGCAAAACCATTTTCATTAACCCTTGGAGCAGAATATGAAACAGAAACAGCTTTGAGTAATTACTACATAAATTCATCCTACGGAAATTTTGAAAGTGATTTTCCTTTTAAAAAAGCTGCTACAAAAGGAGCTTTTTTTGAAGAACAAAGTAATATACTGGATCGCTTTTTCTTAAATCTTGGAATAAGGTATGATTATCATGACATATTTAGAGATGCAACAACTTACAGAATTGCTCCGGCCTTAATGATCTGGGAAACCGGAACCAAATTAAAAGCTACTTATGGAACAGGATTTAAAGCGCCATCATTATTTTATCTGTATGACCCTGCGTTTGGAAATGAAAAATTAAGCCCTGAAAAAAGTACGGGATGGGATATCGGAATTGATCAAAATCTATTAGGAAATAAAATAAATATCGGGGCTACATATTTCAGTAATAATTTTAAAGATCTTTTTGGATTTGATGAGAATTATAAAACAATAAATGTTAATAAAGCTAAAAGTTATGGTGAAGAATTCTATATAACAGCAAAACCTCTGGATAACCTGTTGATAAAAACAAATTATACTTATACAAAAACCAAAGACCTTAGTGAGAATTCTCCCGATAAGAATCTTTCTTTATTAAGACGACCGGTTCACAAAGGAGTTTTAAGTTTAAATTATTCCTTTACAAATAAAATTAATGCCAATTTTGATGTTATTTTTGTAGGGAAAAGGGATGATAAATATTTTAACGGTACCGAATCTAAAAGAGTAAGTCTTGATAGTTATAACTTAGTTAATCTGGCAGCCAGTTATGATGTTTTCAGCTATCTTCAAATTTATACTAAGTTGAATAATCTTCTTGATAAATATTATGAAGAGGTTTATGGCTATGCCACTCCGGGTTTTTCCATTTTCGGAGGATTTAATTTAAAGTTGTAATTAAACATAATATTTATCCGGAAGATGTCTTATCTTTATTTTTATTAAAAATCATAGTGAATATTAATTATTAAAAACATAAGTTTAATTATTGAAAGGAGTCTAAAATGAATTCAAAATTGATATCACCGCGTTTCCTTGTTTTGTGCGGAATGATTGCCGCAGCTGCCCTTACCAGGTTTATTCCACACCTGCCTAATTTTACAGCAGTTGGAGCGATGGCTTTGTTTGGTGGAGCGTATTTCGCTAATAAAAAAATGGCTTTTGCAGTTCCGCTTATTGCTATGTTTATTACTGATCTTTTTCTTGGTTTTCACTCTACTATAATTGCTGTTTACCTGGCATTTGCACTGATAGTTGTGATAGGGATGACGATGGTGCAGAAGAAAAATGTTTCTAATGTTTTAATTGCAAGCATTGTAGCTTCGGTTTCATTTTTTGTTATTACAAACTTCGCATTCTGGATTACCGGTGTTCTCTACCCGGTAACGCCTGCAGGATTAGCAGAGTGTTATATTGCTGCAATTCCATTCTTTGGTTATAATTTAATGGGAAATCTTTTCTATGCGGGTTTAATGTTTGGATTATTTGAACTTGCAAAAGTGAAATTCCCTCAACTCTCCACTGTTAAAGCTTAATATTGATTTTATAAACCCGGTTAACTGCCGGGTTTTTTATTATGATAAATAGAATTCCTGTCTTAATAGATTTTGATGGCGTTATAAAACTCGGTGATAAAAACGCTGAAGATGCCGGAGACTTTTTTTCATTCCTCACAAAAAACAAAATACCTTTCTTCCTTATTAGTAACTCAACACTACGCACCTCCGAAGCTATGATCGAATTTATCCGTAAAGCAGGAATTGATTATGAAATTGCCGCAATGACATCCGTTGATGCAACTCTTGATTATGTAAAAAAAAATTATACAAGAGTTTCGGTTTACTGTCGTGAAAACATTAAACCTTTTTTTGAACAATTTGATTTTGACGAAAATCCGGAAGCGGTTGTTTTAGGAGACATTGGCGACAGATGGAATTATAAAACAATGAATGAGATTTTCAGAAAAGTTTTAAATGGAGCAGATATAGTTGCTATGCATAAAAACAGGTTCTGGCAGCCTGACGGAAAAACTCTAACTATGGATGCAGGTGCTTTTATAACTGCAATAGAATATGCGACAGAAGAAAAAGCCATTCTTATCGGAAAACCTTCCCCAATCTATTTTCAGACAGCTTTGAAAAGACTCGGATTTAAAAAAGACGATAAATTCGTGATGATTGGTGATGATCTTGAGTCAGATATTATGGGTGCACAAAGGATCGGCGGAACAGGAATACTTGTCTACACAGGAAAAACGAAGTATCCGATTTCTGATGAAGCAATCCATCCTGATTTTGAGGCGATAAATTTGAGAGAAATAATAACACTAATCTCAGGACTTTGATTTAAATTAATGAAAGATTGAATGAAACCTGGAAGTAACTAGAAATATCAGTTTTCGGAAATAAGACATATCTATTCAATGATTATTGATTTTATGAACCCGAAAAAGCATACTGTTACTAATAAAAATAATTACGGGATAGACAAGACGTCAAACAAATTCCATCTACTCTAGCTTAAAAAAAATCAGTATTCATTTTGATTTGGGAAAATATAACTTCTACGTGGTAGAATTAATACACGAGCATAAGATTATGAAACATTTAATTTTAATCCGTTTTACTTTACAATACACCATAAAAAAAATCAAATTCTCCTTATAAATGATGCTGATGGTACTTCAGCATAAATAAAGCTGGACGAATTGAGTCAGCTAAAAGTAATTTTCAACTATATATTTCACCAAACAATTTACCCGGGTATATACTTCCGCTCCGGGTATTAATTATACTTACGATTATACTTAATAATTGCATATGTGAAAGCAATTATTAATTTTATGCTTTTAGAATTCCGGATTTAGCAAATTCTTTTAATGAGCTCAATTATTTTAATTCCGTTAAGGTTTATATACAAAATATACTTGCTTGTATGTTTTGTATTATTATTAATTCTGTTCTATCCTTTTTTTCGTTTCTTATTATCTCAAAAGAGACGCTTCCCTTCGGCTTTTAAGTTTATGAAATTTTATGCAAAATTATTTTTGCGTTTAGGTGGTGTTTTTTTGAGGATTGAGGGAAGGGAAAATATTATTGATAATCAGCCATTTTTAATCTGTTCAAATCACAGTTCATTTTTAGATATTCCCTGTCTTTATTCAATATTTGATCAGTATTTTGTGTTTACCGGTAAAAAAGAAGTAGAAAAATGGCCTTTATTTCATATTTTTTACACTTCCGGGATGAATATACTAGTGGACAGACACAATAAAATGGGGATAATAAAATCATTCAAAAAAATGATGGAAGTCATTGATGAAGGGCATCCGTTAGTGATTCTTCCTGAAGGAACTATTTCTAAGGTTGCCCCAAAACTAACGGAATTTAAAACCGGTTCAGTTTCATTAGCGATTAACAAGCAAATTCCCATTTTACCCATAACTTTTACAACAAACTGGATACGGTTACAGCGTAAGGGATTATTTAAAGGAAAAGCCAGCCCCGGAATAGCAGAAACAATTATTCATCCGTTAATTATTACAACCGGATTGAATAAGGATGATACAGATGAATTGCAATTAAAACTTCGTGATATTATCAATTCACCACTGCACGAAAAATACGGCGTTTGAAAACTTAAGTTTAGCTCACAATTTAGTTTGGAATTAAGTCTTCCCTCTCAGTTTTGCGAAACTAATAATTTTTTTTAATGCTCCAACGTAGCCAATACCGGCTGCTTCAGCTGAGCGCATAAATCCTGCACTTTCTGTAAGGTCCGGGTTCGGATTAACTTCCAGAACATACAATTCATTATTATGGGAAAGCCGCATATCAATACGTGCATAATCTCTGCAACCCATTATTTTAAAAGCTTCAACTGCAATTTCTTTGGCTTTTTTCTCTACCTTTTTAGGAAGAATAGCGGGACAACTTGGAATTGTTTTATGATAAGCTTCATGGTTTGGATCCCATTTTGCCTGATAGCTTACAATGTTATAAAGATGTTCGGGCATTTCAGTAAAATCAATTTCGCTGATCGGAAGAGCAAATGGTTCTTTATCCCCCATTACGGCAACATTTAATTCTCTGCCTTCTATAAATTCCTCAACAAGTGCCGGCTGCTGAAAAACTGTTAAAATATATTCAACTCTTTCCCGAAGTTCTTTCGTATTCTTTACGATTGAATTATTTTCGATACCAACACTTGCATCTTCAAAAACCGGTTTAATTATTAATGGAAATTTTAAATTATGCTTGTAATGTTTCACTGATTTTTTAATCAATATAAAATTTGCTGTTTTTATTCCGTATGAATTGAGGATTCTTTTTGCCAGCACTTTGCTTTGACAGTTTGCAAGTGCCATAGGGGGAGCCCCGGTGTAAGGTGTCCCTAGTAATTCCAGCATACCTACAAGATTCATCTCCAGTCTGGAATTATCTTTGTAGAGTTCCATAAAGTTAAAAATTACGTCAGGTTGGTTTTTTCTGATATCTTTTAACAGAATTCCGAGATCATCAAAGATATTCAGAGGATATGCTTCTAAGCCAGATTTACATAGCTTCGTAGCCATAAACTCATATTCTTCAATAGGTGTAAGTTCTTCTACCTCAAAATATGGAATAAAATCGAGCTCTTTTATCTCATGTTCTACAGATTTTACATAAAAGTCAGGTTGGGACTCATTAAAAACTATTGCAACTTTCAATTTTCTTTTACTCATAAAAATAAAAATAAAGAAAATCGCAAAGCTCACAAAATTATCATGCTGATTTAAAGCATGTTAATCATTAAATTAAATTATAAAAATTAACTTAATATATGAGTTTTTATCCTCAACCCTATAAATATCAATGTGGTCCTTTCGCTTTAAAGTACGCCCTGGTGATGCTGGGCAGATTTGAAAATGAAAGAGAAATTGCAAAACGTGCCGGAAGCACATGGTGGTACGGCACAGATGAAATTGGTCTCGCCAAAGCTGCAAAAACATATGATTGTAAAATGAAATATTTCCGGAGAGAAACACCGGAGGAAGCAATCAAAGCTCTCAGTGATCAACTAAAGTCGGGATATCCCTGCATTCTTAGTGTTGATGATTGGGAACATTGGTTCACTGTTATTAATGCACAGCAGGGAAAATTTATAGTGGTTGATAGCGGATTTGATAAAGTAATTATTATATACTCAGCGAGACAGCTTTTAAAGCGATGGAAATACATTGATGATGAAACAGGTTTTACCAGTTATGATGGTTATGCCCTTTCTTCAAAATTTAAACCCCGTACAAAAGCGAAATTCTCACTTGAAAAAGCAAGGTATGTAATGAGAGATAGTAACCGTGTACTTGCTGAAAAATGGGATACTTATTTTAATGATCTGATAACTATGTGCAGACCAAGGACCTCTCATACAATTCGGTCAATTTCTTTTGCTGAATTTTTAAGAAGACATGAGAAGATGCTTGTAGAGGAAGTGGCAAACTGGCACGGGCAGCCTACCTATGAAGAACTTAAAAAGATTTTAAAAAACATGAGGTTTGTTTCTGAAGTGTATAACCTCGTTATCCATGCTGAAGATCAGAAAAAAACACTTGTTGATCTTTCTGCATTACTAATGATGTATGCTTGCGGTAAATATGGGATGGATCCGATTTACTAAAATTTAAAGGTGTATTATGGAATCAACTATTAAATACAACGAGAAAATTCTGAAACGGGATACTTCAGCATTACTCCTCATTGATATACAGGAAAAAATACTTTCGGTAATGGACAAGCCAGCACAGGTTATAAATAATAGTTTAAAATTAATTAAGGGATTTAAAATCCTTAATATCCCGATTTTCTATACTGAACAGTATCCGAAAGGACTTGGCAATACGTCAGGTACACTTTTAAAAGAACTGGAAGGATTAAGTGCAATCCAAAAAATGACATTCAGTTGTTCAGGTGCAGGAAATCTTTTTCCCCGTTTAAAGGATAATAACGCAGTGCAGGTAGTTGTTGCGGGCATTGAAGCTCACGTTTGTGTTCAGCAGACAATTCTGGATCTTCTTGCCAATGATTTTCAGGTTAATGTTGCTGCTGATGCAATTTCATCCAGAAATGAATTTGATTACAGAACTGCTCTTGACAGAATGAGACATCATGGGGCAGAGATAACGACAACCGAGGCAATATTGTTTGAATTGCTCAATGTATGCGGTACAGATGAATTCAAACAGATCTCAAAAATTGTCAAATAAGTATTTTAAGGTTTATTTCTTGTTAATATTATTAGTAAAACTTTGAATTTCATCTTTCTCTAAACAGATAATTTTTTGTTTCATTTGGCAACAAATCTCTATTCTCATCTCAAAAAGTAGCAGTAATAATTTCTAAAACCCACAGTAACTCTTACCGAAGTTTCTATCACAAAAAATTCAGTAAGTAACATTTACAAATGCAAATCTGGCATAATCCTTGGCTTTTTAATACAAATTTCTCAATGGAGAAAACCAATAAATTGAAACCAAATATTCAAATTATAAACAATAGAAGGGCGAGTTAAAATGCGGAAGTTATCATATGTAACTGCATTATTATTACTTTCATTTGTGGGGTGTATGCAGGAAAGTAATATCACAGAACCAATTAACAATATTGAAAAAACTCAGTCAAAAACCATTATTATGCTCCCGGCTAAAGCCGATATAAACGTTGAAGATGTTTTTACAACATCACAGAATGTCAGCGGGACTGCAGGTGGACAATTACATCTTACCAGAAGTTACTTAGGCACAAATGGAAACTTAGTTACTGTTGACTGCAAATTAACTGTACCGGCAAATAATTATGCATTTTCTAATGACCGGAATATTACAATGCAGGTTGGATCAGAAGCCGGTGTTGACTTTTTCCCTTCAATGACTTTCAGTCAGCCCGTAATACTTAATTATACAATTACAGGTGTCGATCTTAGTGGTGTAAATCCTGATGATGTAAATTTTTATTACGTAGATACTAACGGAAATTTAGCTCCAACAGTAAATGATGGAGTTACTGTGGATTTAAATTCCGGAACATTAAATGTTGTTAACGCACAGCTCCCCCATTTCTCTCGCTGGGCTTACGCAAGATAATTGTTCTTTAGCAAAATAGAGATACTATTTAGAAAGGATAATATGCAAATATTGTCCTTTCACATATTAATTCTTTTAATGAAGTCGGAGTGGTTAAGCAGGTGTCTAAAAGTGTGAAACAAAATATTTATTTTGAAGAGATTGTATATGGTTTCTTTTCCGAAAAAGAAATTTCGGAATTAAAAAAAAATTATTTAAAAAATGACTCTTTTTCAAATGAAAAAGTCAAATTCAGTCCCACCCAGAAAAAACAAGTCGAAGTTGACCTAACTGACTCCTACTTAAAACAAATTCAATTTGATATTGTAATCACCTTTGCTCAACAAAAATTAGATAAAATAAAGTATGTAGAATTTCTGCTGAATCTTGGAGATTATTCAATCTCTACTGGAGAACTTTCTCTTGCAATTGATATTCATCTAAAAATACTTAATGAAACAAAATTAGAGACTAATCTTAAGAATATTGCAGCAAATGCGTGTTTCTCTATCGGAGAAATTTATAGCCGCGAGGCAAAATGGATAGAATGTTTTGAGTATACAAAAAAGGCTTTCAGCCTATTTAAGCAGCAGAACGATTTCAAAGGCTGTGCAAGATGTGAAAATCTTTTAGGAACTGTTTACGGCGAACGGGGGAATCTGAAAGAAGCTGCAAATCATTTTGAAGAAAGTCTGCACTATCTTGATGAAAAAAAGGATATTGTTCTAATAGGAAACATTGAAAATAACCTCGGAATAATAAACAACATCTATAGCAATTATGATGAAGCAATATCCCGTTATAACCGGGCATTGATAAATTTCCAGAGATTAAATGATCATCATAAGCTTGCACAGGTAAGACATAATATTGGTATTACGTATACAAAGAAAAAAGAATATTTAAACGCTATAAAGGAACTTGATAAAAGTATTGCCATTTCCTTGAATGACAGTATTTTTTCAATACTCGGTATTTCTTATGTGACTAAAGCATTTATATATGCTGAAATGGAAGACCTGGATCTATCGAGAGCTTTTGCGAATAAAGCAATGGAAATATGTTATAAAACAAATGACAAACTTTCAGTTGCTGAAATCTATAAAATTGAAGGTATGATAAAACGTGCTCAGAAAAATTACATTCAGGCAGAAAGTTTTCTGAAAACAAGCTTGAGAATAAATAAAGAATATCAAAATGATCTAAATGAAGCAGAAACTAACCTTCAGCTTGGTATTCTTTATAAAAACTGGGAAAAACCAGACGAAGCAAAAATTTGTTTCAAAGAATCCCTTAAATACTTCAAAAGGATAAATGCTGTTCATGAAATAGAAAATATTGAACAGTTTCTTACCAATTAATACTTAACTCTGTATAATTATACTATAATTTAGTAACTTCACACTAATATCATTTCCTGTGATGTTTTAATATTTTATTATAAAAGTGATAATTTTGTTATAGAATGCCTTTATCTTGCAATGAAGAAAAGGAGAATTTCAGTTATGAAAAACGTTCTTTTAATAGAAGATGATAAAGCAATTTCTGATCTTATTGATATTCACTTAAAAGATATGAGTTGCAACGTTACAAGGATTTATGATGGCAGGAATGGATTAAAAGAAGCTGTTGAAAATAATTTCGATCTTATAGTGCTTGATATAATGCTTCCAAACCTGGATGGATTAGAAATTTGTAAGGAATTAAGGAAACAGGAAAATTATACACCTGTACTTATGCTTACAGCAAAATCTGAAGAATTTGACAAGGTACTTGGACTTGAGCTTGGCGCTGATGACTACTTAACAAAACCATTTGCCATAAGAGAATTTACAGCACGGGTTAAAGCGATTTTCAGAAGGGTTGAAGCACTTCAAAAAGATCAGGAGGAAAAAAACGATATAACAGTCGGAGATCTGGTAATTGATGTTGCAAAAAGAAGAATATCATTAAAAGGTGAAAGAATTGAATTAACACCAAAAGAGTTTGAATTGCTTCATCTTCTCGCATCACATCCTGGTAAAACATATACACGCGAACAGTTGCTGAGCATTTTATGGGGTTATTCTTATAATGGTTATGAGCACACCGTAAATTCACACATAAACAGATTGCGGGGAAAGATAGAATCCGATCTTTCCAATCCTAAATACATACTTACCACCTGGGGTGTTGGCTACAGATTTAATGATCTGGAAGAAATAATAAAAGTCTGAGGATTATGTTTTGAAAACAAAATTTTTTAACAGTCTATTCTGGAAAATTTCTGCAATATTTTTGATACTGCTCTTAATTCTGTCCGGAATATATATGTATATATCCGTTCATACCGCTGAATTGTATTTCCAGGAAACAAATCAAAAACTAGACTCAGAAATTGCTCCACACATAGCTGCAGAAAATCAATGTTTTATAAATGGGAAAGCAAATGATGCGGCATTGAAGAATGTCTTCCACAGCATTATGATTATTAATCCAAGCCTGGAAGTTTATCTTCTTGATAAACAAGGCAAGATATTAACCTACTTCGCCCCAAATAAGGTTGTAAAGCTAAAATATGTTTCGCTCGAACCGATTCAAAAATTTATTTCCAGTAAAGATAAGCCATTTGTGCTTGGTCCTGATCCCAGGAATGCAGACAGAAAAAAAGCATTTTCAGCTGCTAAAGTTTATGAGGACAGTGTTTTCCGCGGATATATTTACGTTATACTGGGTGGAGAAGAATATGATAATGCTACTCAGCTTGTATTTGGCAGTTATATATTAAGTCTCGGATTAAAATCAATGATGATAACACTAATTGGTGTTGCAATCATAAGTCTTATTGCTCTTGGTTTTATAACCAGAAATATGCGGAAAATAATTTTTGTAATCCGGAATTTTAAGAATGGTAATCTAGACCAGAGAATTAAATTAAAGGGCAAAGGTGAGCTTAGTGAATTTGCAGATTCATTTAATGAAATGGCAGATACTATAGTGCGAAATATTGAAGATATGAAAACAATGGATAACCTTAGACGTGAACTCGTTGCAAATGTTTCTCATGATCTTAGAACCCCACTTGCTGCAGTACAGGGATACATTGAGACAATATTACTGAAATCCGAAAGTTTGTCTGAAGAGGATAGAAAAAAATATATGCATACTATACTCAGCAGTACTGAAAGATTAAAAAAACTTGTTGAAGAGTTATTTGAATTATCAAAACTTGAAGCACGCGAAACAAAACCTAAACCGGAAGCATTTTCAATTGCAGAATTAGTACAGGATGTACAACAAAAGAACCAGATTATCGCGGAATCTAAAAAGATTGATTTAAAATTAAACTTCCCTTATGATCTTCCATTAGTTTATGCAGACATCGGGATGATGGAAAAAGTGCTGCAAAACCTCATTGATAATGCAATTAAATTTACTCCCGCAAGCGGCTCTGTAACAATACGACTTCAAAACTTCGGAGATAAGATTATCACTTATGTAAAGGACAGCGGTTCCGGAATAAGAAAAGATGATCTAAAATATATATTCGACAGGTATCATAAAGCAGATAATAAATCCTCCTCAAATGAGGGCCTTGGATTGGGCCTGGCAATAGTCAAAAAGATCCTTGAAATACACAATATAGAAATTAATGTCGAAAGTAAAGAGGGTGAAGGGACTACATTTTCTTTCGAAATAGATGTATACAAAGGTAAATCTAAAAAGGAAAAGGAAATCCACGTTAGCTGATTACTTCCAAAGGTAGATCAATTCTTTTTTGTGATCTCCATTAAGTAGAACTCATCTTTCTAAATTGTCACAGTATTTTTACAATTCTGTTATTACGCGGTAATATTTATGGTTTATCTTTTTAATAACCATAAATAAAATTTGGAGAGATAATGAAATACACACTTTTTATCATGATGGCTGTTTTAATAGGAATAGCCGGATGTAGTAAAAATGATAATCCATCAAATCCATCAACTACTGGTGAGTTAACACTAAACATTTCCGGATTAAAGGATCTTGGTTCAACTGCGAAGTATGAAGGATGGTTATTGGTAGGCGGAACTCCCAAATCCACAGGGAAGTTTACAGTAGATGCCAGCGGACAATTAAGCAGCACTAAGTTTACAGTAGATCAAAGTGATCTCAACAGTGCAACAAAATTTATTCTGACAATAGAACCTGAACCTGATCCGGATGCCGCACCCAGCAGTGTACATTTAATTGCCGGAAATTTTAGCAATAATACAGCTTCACTTTCTGTTAATGATGCAGCAGCATTAAATAATGATTTCAGCGGAGCTTCAGGAAACTTTATACTTGCTACTCCAACCAATGGTAGTGCATCAAATGAGAATAGCGGAATTTGGTTTCTTGATATTAGTTCCGGTAGTCCGGCAGTAGGATTAAATTTACCGGTACTCCCTTCCGGATGGAAATATGAAGGCTGGGCCGTAACGAATGGAACTCCCGTTACCACTGGAAAATTTACAATGCCAAGCGGATCTGATGAAGCTGCACCATATAGTGGAACAATGCCGGCACCGCCTTTCCCTGGAGAAGATTTTCTTAATAATGCTCCTTCCGGTTTAACTTTTCCAACTGATTTATCAGGTGGAATTGCTGTGATCACAATCGAACCCGATCCTGATAACAGTGCGAACCCGTTTTTTCTTAAACCGTTAACAGGAAGTATTCCATCCGGTGCAACGGATCATACAAATTATCAGTTAAGTTCAAATGTAGGTTCTTTTCCAACAGGCATGGCAACAAGATAAATTTTAAAGCGGAGATTCTCTCCGCTTCTTAATTGTAATCTTCCGTGCTGATAATTTTACGGGTAAGTAATTCCTGCATTACAATTTCTGTCATATCACTTTTAAATTGAAATTCGAACCTGATGTCCATTACATAAGCTTTTAATCTCATTTTCAGATAGGCTTTACGGTCCTTAATTTCATTGAAGAACAATACGGTAATCGGTTTATTCAAATAAACATACCTTGAAACCTGTGCTGCTTCAATTGCCAATTGTCTTACAACATCAGTATTTATATCAACGGGCAGATAGATCTCGGCAACAACCTGGCAATTGGGTTCACCTGAGTTTGAATTTGAGACTGATTTATTCATTACCTCGCTATTGGGGATTGTTACCATGGAATCATCGGGTGTAACGACTCTTGTTGATATGAGACCTATTTTTATAACTTCCCCATAAAAATCTCCCACTTGAATTTTATCGCCTACCAGGAAAGGTCTGTCAAATAAAATCATAATTCCCCCGAAAATATTTTTAATAACATCCTGTGCAGCAAATCCAATTGCAATTCCAACTGAAGCAGTAACTGCAATAATTGTTTCAATCGGGGGCTTAAATATGCCGGCAATTATTATGTAAATAATTATTATCCATCCGAAAATTCTTACAATCGGGACTATACCCTTTATCGTTATCCTGTAACTAGTGCTCTTTTCAGCAAAAACATCAAGAATTTTTGTAAAAAGTTTTATTAGGTAAATCCCGATAATAAAGAATATTACTGCCCAAATAATTTTCCCAATCGAGATTACATCTAATACAGATGGTGGTTCAAGTCCTTTGGTCAGGTTCTTAGTAGAGAGAACCCCTGATGAATCATTAATATTTGTTTTTGTTACAGTTGAATCAATCGATGTAGATAATATATTATTTGATGTTTGTGAAAGAACATTGAATTGGATAACTAATATTATAAATAATAATATTTTCATTATATCAGCATTATTAATGAATTATGTTTTTTGCCTGCAATAAACTAACTGTTTGCCTGTAAAGCAGAGGGTTTATTGTAAAAATATTATCTCTTTTAATAATTATACCGTCATCGTGCATAAGTAAAAGCACAAGCCGGCTTTTTAAAATATCATTATTAAATATTGTAGCATGTTGCTGCTCTGTTAACCCATCGTGAATTAATATAGCATGCAAAGTAAATAGTTTTTCCGAAGAAAGAACATTAAGAAATGAAAAATCAATTTTATCAATTGATTTTATTACTATGGTTTCTTTTTGAACTTCTTTAGTTGATCTTAACCAGTACAGCAGTGACAAAGAAAGATTACTATTTGCAAACTCATTTAAATCAGAAAAGTATTTTTCCTTTAAATAATTCTGCTTTTCATCTTCCGACAGCCGTAAATATTTTTTGTTTTTTACATCCTCATCAGAAGGATCAAACAGGATATTATACCCGCTTACACGATGTCTTTTTAAGATAACGTCAACTATCTGATTATCTGTAAAAGAAGATAATTTGATAACGTATCCAAAATAATCACTTATATTCAGAGTCTTATCCAGATATTTCCAGGCATATAAACTTGCGGTAGTTACCCAGAAAATATTCTTACTCGTGGCCGAAATTATTTCAAACAATACTTCTAAACCATGTAAACCACCAATTTTCCTGATAAATAAGTGTTGAATATTTTCTAAAACAACGATTTTCTTATTTCCAGCTGAGTTTAAGTCAAGAATAATATCTTTATAGTTTGAATAATTCTTTTTGAATAAGAAACTAAAAAACAGAACTAAATCTTTTTCATCATAAATTGTTTCGGTAAGCGAGGTCCTTAAAAATGAGTACCCCGAATCAATTTCTTTTAAAGAAAAAATTTAAAGTTGAAGTTGCGCCGCTTCCTTTTTCCCCCACCATTACCACCGAAGCAAATTTCTCCATTTTCCAGCTTTCGTAAGCAAACAACAATTTCTTATGTTCTTCAATCCTTTTTTCATAAAATTTAATTTCCTCAAGTGGTTCAATACGGAAAAGTCTTTGATAGACAAATGGGAGTTTGTTTATTGCAGTTTCAGTTTCAGTAAGAAAGTCAGATATCTCAGAGGCAATTGATGTTTTAGTACGGTCTAATCCGAATTTTATCCTGAATTCCTTATAAGCCGTGCTGGATACATTAAAACCGGATTTAATATAGGTCAGGAGACCAGGTATCATATTTTTTGTAGAATTAAAAACCTGGTTCTTTAGCTGCTTTGTTCTGGCAACTGCTTTAGCTTTTGTTATTCTTAATCTTACTTCTGTAATATTATTCGTATCCGTAAGCTCGAGCAACTGCTTGTTAAATTTTTCTATAAGTACGGCAATATTGGTAACATTTTTTTCACTTATCTCTAATAGCTCTGTCTTTATATCATTTGTCTTCGCAATAGCTCTTTCCAGACCTTCAACTGCAACAGATCGGGGATCGTAATCTTTATTTGTTGGATTAGCCAGAGCAGCAAGAGCTGACTCAAGATTGAAATCAGAAATCTGATCTATATCAACAAGGTTTTTTTGTATTGAATCAATCTTTTCAATTGTAAACGTTTTTAATATCCTGGTTTCGTTTAAAAAAGTCGGAATAATTTCAAACTTTATTAATTCGGAGGGACGAATGTATTCTAATTGAGATGTCTTTATTTCTTTCTCGTATAGATCTGTTTTTACTATTGCTCTTTTAACTTTATCGTCTTCAAATTCCTTTAATTTAATTTCGATATGATTTACCAATTCGGGATAATTTTGATCAAGAATTAATTCTATTGCCTCAGGTATATGTTTTAATGTAAGGAGACTATTGATCTTATCTTTTTCTTCCAGTAGCAAATTTTTTAAGTGTTCAATCCCTTTTGAATTAAGAATGTTATTTTTACTTTTTTCTAAAATATCATTGATATTGTTCAACCACGGTAAAATATTTCCACGTATCTTTTTATCATCTTCTTTCTTTATATAGAGGTATTCTTTAACCTGTTCAACTTCGATAAAATAAATGTCTTTATTAAGTTTCCAGTCTTCAAACAGTGCAAACAGGGTATTTCTCCATCCCGAAAAGATGGAAACGAATCTTACCTTAAAATCTTTACTGTGCTTTTCTAAAATTTTACCTGAATATTTTCTGGAAGGGAATTCAATAGTACCAGCTTTATAATATTGTGTTTCAAAGTTTTGATATGCAATGCTTAAAGAATCCGAGAATATTTTTTTCAAATTCTGTTTCTTTTCATTCAGCATATTCACAACAGAAGAATATTCTTTTTCAAATTCTATAAGAAAATCAGAAGGTTGGATAAGTTTTTCAGTGCTGATATTCTTCAGATCAGAAGTAAAGTGAATCTGCAATTTTTCTTCAGCATGCCAGAGTTTTAAAGAGATCTCCGAGATTAATGCGAAGATTTCTCTGAGCTGAACATTAATTTCATCACAAATTTCATTACCGATTGAAAACTCAACTAAATCTCTTAACAGTACTTTCCTTTTCCATGGTCTTATAGGTAAAACAGATTTTTTAAATAACTTTCTGAATAAATTATTAATTTCCTGAGGAACCGAACTTATTCGGAATAGCGTACTCTTAATACTTTTAAATGATTTGACATAAAATGAATCCCCCACATCAGTCTTGAATCTGTCAGCATCCTGATTTTCAACTATAGAAGTTTCAATGGAATCCAGTAATGATTCATACCAGTTGAAAAATTCAGGAAACTTTTTATTGAAATCTATCTCCTGCTTATCAGCATACTTTGAATCAGTTAATTTTATAATCCGTTTATGATATTCTGATATTTCGTTATAAAATAATTCATCGTTGTTTATGAATTCACGGAGATCCGAATGGTGGGTTATAACTGTATCTTTAAGTTGAACCGCAAAATTAATTTGTTCATCAATGATGCCTGAAAGAACGGGTATAAGAAAAGAGTTGATATTGCTATCAAATTTTTCTTTTATTTCTAAAAACTCATTTTTCATATATTTATTAATAAAGACACAGCAATATATTGAAATTTAATTTTACTTCTTTTGTATTAAACAGGAAAACAACTTAAGATTATTTCTTCAGAACAACTTCATATAGATCATTTCGCCGATCTTTCCAATTTAAGGTACTTCCACTAAAACGGTGTCGTTTTACCAGTTCAAGATCAATATCATGTATTATTACAGTTTCAATATTTGGTGTACACTCAGCTGCCACAGCATCTCGGGTAAATTGAAAATCGGATGGAGTATAAATGCCCGATTGTGCATATTGAATATCCATATTCTCTACAAACGGAAGATTACCCACATTCCCTGCAATCACCGCATACACGCCATTCTCAATACATCTTGCCTGAGCACAATATCGGACACGCAAGTAACCATATCTTTCATCGGTACAAAATGGAACAAATATTATTTCGGCACCCTTTTGAGTTGCAATTCTCGATAGTTCAGGAAATTCAACATCATAACAAATCTGTATATTAATCTTTCCCCTATCGGTCTCAAACACTTCTATTTTATCACCCGGTTTTACTCCCCACCATTTCCTTTCATTCGGAGTTATATGAATTTTATATTGCTTTTCAATTGAACCATCTCTTCTGAATAAATAAGCAATATTATATATATCATCGCCTTCTTTTGTATAATGTGAACCGCCGATAATATTTATATTATGTTTAATAGAAAGATTAGTAAATAACTTGAGATACCTTGGCGTGTACTCAGCAAGTTTCCTTACTGCTATTCCCGGTCTTTCGTTTGGAAGAAAGGATAACAATTGAAGAGTAAATATTTCGGGAAAAAGCACAAAATCACTTTTGTACCCGGATGCGACATCAACAAAGTATTCGCACTGTGTTTCAAATTCCCTAAAACTTTTTATGCTTCTCATCTGATACTGAACTACACAAATTCTTACCTTCTTTGAAGTGATATACCTTTTTATCTGCATTGGAACATAATCTAGGTTCGGCCATTCAAGAAGAGTAGCATGACCATCTGATTCAATATCTGATTTAAGGTAGGTTGGCATAATTCGCTTAAGCACAAAACCATTTGAAAGCTGTGCCGTCAGTACAGGATCGTACAATTCTTTACTTATAACTCTATCAACATAGGTACGCGCAGTCATTTTACTTTTACGTTTAGAATATCCGGGAATCCTTCCACCGATTATAATACTTCTAAGATTATATTTCCGGGCAATCTGCTTTCTAGCATCATAAAGCCTGCGCGATAATCTCATTCCCCTAAAATCAGGGTGAACCATAATTTCAATTCCGTAAAGTGTATGCCCTTCCGGATTATGATTTGTAATATACCCATCGTCACTTATTTTCTGCCAACTGTCGTAATCTTCGTGCAAATCGAAATCAACTATCAGACTGCTTGATGAGGCAATAATCTTACCATCATACTTAATACATATCTGTCCTTCGGCGAACATTTCCAACTGACTTTCAAGTTGTTCCCTACTCCACGTAGGCATATTTGGAAAGGACAATTTCTGCAATTCTACAAGTTCTTCATAATCTTCTGTTTTTAACTGCCGTATATTTATCTTTTTCGCAAATTTTTTCAAATCAATTTTGTTCATAGGGTTACACTCCAAATTAAATGTACATTTTCATAAGTTTTGCCAAGGTTGATGTTTTGATAAGTTAATATAGGTATGAATAGTCTATAGATACTAAAATTTGCCACAAAAACAAATTTCTCAAATCACCATTTAATATGGATTAAAAAGAATACTTCACTCTTACATAGAGTGCACTTCCGTAATCGCCATATTGGGTAAAGGTGTCGCCATTAAAGAGAAGTGATATAAGATAAAGATCAAGATTTGTAATTACAGAATAACTTATAGAAGGAACGATGACAAAGGATTTATCATCAGGATTAAAAATTCCGAACAGACTACCTCTTAACAAAGGAGTAATATCATAAGAAAATTCCTGGTAAACAGACCATCTTGCCGGAGTAAGCATTCCAAGTTCTAAGGCTTCCTGTTGATACAGCCCGGTATTTTTTTGTTTTCCATTATTATAATACATTATTTCAGTATGGATGTAAAAAGAATTTGTAAAGGTATAATCTCCGGAAAGAACAAAAGAAAAAACGGGATCGTTAAAGGAAGACAATGGTTTATAATCCCGGAGGAAGGCAGAAATGCCATTGTATTTGGAAAGCAGTTTCGGTTTTTGGGTTACAGTAAATTCACCGCGGAAACCTGCATTAAGAATATCACCAGACCAGCCACCGCCGGCAACCCATCGGTTATTTTTTATTCCGCCTATAAGATTAAAATCATAATCCCATTTATTAAAAGAAACCAATCCTGCCGCAATAACTCTGTCTAATGTTTTTGCAGGGCGTACTACGGCTTCAACTTTTGTTACGGGTCCGGTATAATACTGAATTCTGATTGCATCTGTTCCGGGCAATTCTTCGTAATCAAAATCCAAAGGCGATTGAGGATTAAAAAGATCAGTCGGATTCCAGACCCAGCTTGTACCCCAGGCAATTCGCTGTCTTCCAAGAGTAACTTCAAAATTATCCTTTACCCAATCCAGCCACAGTCTGTCAGTTTCAAGGTAACCCAGAGATTTACCCTTATTCCACAAAACAGCACTTAAATCGGCAAACTCGTAATGGGTTTTAATTTGATCTATGAAATTGGGAATTTTTTCTACGCTCTGTCCATAATATGCCCTGAAACGAAGCTCCAGTGCGGCTGTAAGCGATTGAAGCGGATACCATCTTGTATTGAGCCTGGCGTGAAGAAGATGATCACTAAATCTTTCATTATAGAAAGGATATTTTGTTGAACCAAAAAGATACTTGGTATAGCCGTAAACTTCTGTTGTTGGAAGCTGCGCAAAACTATTACTTAACGATAATAATGAAAAGATTAAAAGTAATTTAGCTCTCATTCTTTTGCAGTACTTTCCTTACTTCATCAGATTTTATTTTACCGTCTTCAAGAGTTACAACACGGTGAGCCCTCTTAATTACTTTGGAATCGTGAGTTGAAAAAACAAAAGTCATTTCATACTCACTGTTCAGATTTTCCATTAAATCAAGAAGAGATTCGGCAGTAACTGAATCAAGGTTTGCTGTTGGTTCATCTGCCAGAACAAATGACGGATGAGAAGCAAGTGATCTTGCAACGGCAACTCTCTGCTGCTGACCACCTGAAAGTTCTGAAGGACGGCTTTTTATTCTGTCTCCAAGACCGACTGCCTCTAGTAGGTCCTTTGCTCTTTTTTCTCTCTCTTCTTTTGATATATTTTGAAGAAGCATTATAAACTCCACATTCTCTTTTGCAGTAAGCACCGGAATAAGATTATAAGCCTGGAAAACAAATCCAATATGATGTAGCCTGAAGTTTATCAGTTCATCAGGTTTATAAGTTGAAATATCCGTCCCATCAACAACTATCTTACCTTCAGATGGCTGATCAAGTCCGCCGATCATATTAAGCAAGGTTGTTTTCCCGGAACCTGATGGGCCAACGATTGCGGTAAATTCTTCTTTTTCAATTTTAAGATCTACACCTTTAACTGCATGAACAGGAATTTTGGTTTCATTATATGTTTTATGAACATTATATAATTCGATCAGAGCCATAATTTCTCCGAAGTTTTTTTCTTAATAAGTTCTTATTGCTGAAGCCGGCTTAAGCCTTATGGCTTTTATTGCCGGGTAAATTGCACTTAGTAATGCGGTAATTATTATCATCACAAAAAGAATAGGATAAAACTCAACTGGTAAACCGGGAATTAATTGCGAGCTTATTCCATAGCTTGATAATCCCTGGGAAAATAATGCAAGGCTGATTCCTGTTTGAGCAAAGTACCAGATTGCGGCTGCTCCAAGAAGCATTCCTACTAATCCGCCGGTAATGGAAAGAAAGATAGTTTCAATAATAATGAGAAAGAATACCCGGATTCTTTTCATACCCACAGCCATTAAAACTCCCAACTCCCGTATTCTTTCCATGACTGACATAAGCATTGTGTTTGTAATTCCGAAAAGAAGTGCGAAGAGTATTATACCGAGGAAGATATCCAGCTCAAGTGTAATTGTCTGGTAACTCAGGTTTAGTTCCGGAGCCAGTTGCTGCCAGGTTTCTACTGCCAGATTTTTATATTCATGTTTAAGCTTGTTTGAAACCTGATCCATAAACTGCACTGAGGTTAATCTAACCGCAATTTCATGTATTACAGGCTGACTATTTAATAATTTGAAAAGATCAGATTGTTTAACAAAGACATTGCTTTTATCAAACATTGAAGATTCAGTTTCAAATATTCCGGCAACCCGGAAAGCAGCATAAACTATATTACCATCAAGTCCCTGGAAACTTAAAACGATTTTTGAGTGAAGCTTAAGATCAAGTTTCTTTGCGAGTTCCTTCCCTATCACAATAGGATTACGGCTGACTCCTTCGAAATATTTTCCTTCTTTAATATGTGAAGAAACACTTGTTACCTTCTTTTCTTCATCCGGAATTATTCCTTTAATAACAATCCCTGTTGAAGAAGTTGGGGAAGCTCCCATTCCATCAATAATCGTTCTTTCCGAAACTGCCTTAACTCCATTTATTTTTTTTATTTCTGATTTTAATTCTGTTCCGTTTGGGATATAGTTTTCAATTAATTTTTCCTTCTTAAAAGCTTCTGAATGAATTTGTATGTGACTAAGATCGCGATCTATTGCTGCATTTACAGTTGAATCCCACATTCCGTACATAACACCGCTTGCAAAAAGTCCGCATCCCAAACCGAGAGCAATTGCAATTAAAATTATCAGGCTTCTTTTTTTATTTCGCCAGACATTTTTCCACGCAAGTAAGAAAAGCATTATTAAACTCCTTGTTAATTTCTTATCGCTTCAACAGCTTTTAGTTTTTGTACATACCTGAATGGATACCATGCAGAAAGAACTGCAATTAAGAGTACCGTCCAGAACTGGGCAATGAATATCCCCGGTGCGATACTAAAAGGCATAATCGGCTCCAGTCCGAATGCAAGCATTGCCTCGGCAGCAGCTCCTGTTAACCTGATAGGATTATAGTAGAAGTAAAGCAGCAACGGATAGCTCGCAATTATTCCCGCAAATACACCTATCAACGAAATAAAAATTGTTTCGATTGTTGTAACGAATATTACTTTCGATTTTTTCATTCCCACCGCAATCAGTATTCCAAATTCCTTAGTCCTTTCAGCCGTCATCATCATTATTGTTCCGAAAATTCCAAACCCTATAACTATATAAAGAATCGCCAGCATTATTATTCCACCGGCATTATCAACCTCAATGGATTGAACCAGTTCAGGAGTCATTTCTTCCCACGTCATCACTTCAAATTTATCATTAAATAGTTGCTTCACTTTTGTTTTAACTTCACTCAGATCTTTCGGTCTATCTATCATTATCGAAAGAGATGTTATTCTGTCTGGTGCCGAATACAGCCATTGTGCATAAGATAAACTTGTATAAATTAATGTTTTATTAAGTTCAGGAATGGGAAGTTTTATTATTCCTTCAACAGGAACCTGGGCAGCTGCAGTTATTCCATGGAATCCCTGTCCGTAAAGAACTACACTGTCACCTATTCCTACTTTCAAGAGTTCAGCCAATCCCTGTCCAATCATAATTCCCCTGCTCGAATCTGTGAGATATTTTCCTGCTACAAGTTTCTCCTTAAGCTTCATCATACTAATTTCTTTTCCCGGCTTAATTCCTATAATAGGAGAAACTTTAGTAGCATTACCGTGTGAGACAAGAGTATAAGTTTCAAGTCTCGGAACAACCAAAGTAACTTCAGGGATACTATTAATTTCATAAACAATTTTTTTGTCGAGTTCCATACTTTTATCGAGTGAGCGTTTATCCCAATATCCTTGGCCATGCACCTGCACATACCCGGTTGAAAATCTAACAGAAGAATCAATCATAAAATTGTAAGAGCCTTTTTGCATTGAACGCATAATTAATGCCAGGAGAACAGCAAAGAAGACAGACGATGCAGCAATAATGGTTCTTTTTTTATTTCTCCAGAGATTTCTCCATGCCAGCTTTAAATAGGTTCCCATTATCTAACTCTCTTCATATTTTGTTGGGAAAAGAATGACTGATCAATATTTATATTAAATTTTATTTTATTATAGTCCAGTATGGTTTTATTGCCCGGTTCATCAATAGGAACCATTTCCCAGTGAGTAAGCACTGTCCTGTCATCCATTTTTTGAGGATCACTGCCTTTAAAAGTTTTAACTATATTATCATCCTCATCGTAATAATCCACCTTCAATTCAAAAAATTCTTTTTTGGAAATCCACGCAACTATCTTTCCCCACACGACTCCTGCATCAGGTTTTGGAGTTAATTGAATTTTCCAGCAGTCATATCCCCGTATATTTTCTTCACCAATAAAATTATGTTCATAGTCATTTACAATAGAAGACTGTTTCACGAGGTCATCATTTGTAAAATCAGATCCCATCCAGGATTGCATCATCATCGAAGGTGGAATTTTAATTATTTTTTGGGCAGAGGGAATCCAGTTCCATACTTCAGTTTTCCTTTTAAGCGTAACAGTACCTTTATCTCTTGCGGGTTCAGTTACATAAATAAGTGAATAATCGGGTTCCACAGCCCAGATTTTTAATCCCATTGTGCGGGACCAGTCGGGTTTAACTATTGTCATTTTCACTTCCGAATAACTGCTGTTGGCTTTCATCAACTGATCCGCTTTTTGAACCACTTCTTTTGCAGTCTGGGGAAAAATCTGGCTGCAGATTAAAACGAAAAGAAATAAAATTTTAAATTTCATTTTTTCTTCCTTTTGTTTCCGGTTGAACAGTATGTCTTAATTAAAAAATCCTCCAATTCATCCATCGGGAATGAATCCGGTGCACTTACATAATTCAACCCGATTCCATCAAGCTGGGTTCCGAGAGCAAAGGCTTTTATGTATGCTTCATCATCTCCCATAGCACTGAAAAGCCGGGAAAGTTCGGCTATGGATTCATCCCTGAATTTAGTCATAAGTTTTTCAATGCCTTTCTGTGCTGTTGATTGCAGAAGAACAGACATGTATAGTTTCCAGTAAGTAATATTGTTTTTGATGTGTTCGAAAGAGAGATGAATAATCTTTTCAAGTGCTGTTCTCGGATCTGTTTCAGTACTAACTGAAAGCATTAATTCGTTTAAAAGGTTAAATCCCTGTTCAATAATTTGTTTCAGAAGATCATCTTTGCTTTTAAAATAATTATACATTAACCCTTTGGAAATTTCTGCCTTCTCTGCAATCTGAGAAATTGAAGTTCCATGAAACCCGTTGGTAGCAAAAAGTTCAAGCGCTGCTTTTAATATCTCAGTTCTGCTTGATTTTCTTATTTCTTCAAATTGCTTTTTTGTTCTTGGTGACATTAGTGGTTATTTTTGACTGAACGTTTGTTCAAACATAAATAAATTTTTCTTTGATGTCAACTTAAATTTTTGTCTCAAATCATTTTTTTTCTTTTTAATCTTTTTAATTTTATCCAACTTAAATTATTCCCGGAGTAAAAGATGAAGGTTGGTTTTATAGGAACTGGAATTATGGGCAGCAGAATGGCTCATAATCTTTTGAAAAATAATTACAACTTAGTTGTACATAACAGAACAAAACAAAAAGCTGATTCACTGATAAAAGCAGGTGCAGAATGGGCAGATTCACCACTTGGGGTTGGAACTGAAGCAGATATAGTTTTTACTATGCTAAGCAATCCTGGGGCTGTTGAACATTCTGCATTTGGAGAAAAAGGTTTCCTGACTATTATGAAGAAAAATTCTATCTGGGTTGATTTTAGTACTGTAAATCCTTCTTTCTCTAAGAGAATGGCAGAAAAAGCAAAGGGATTTGGAATAAGGTTTTTGGATGCACCTGTCGCAGGTACAAAACAGCCCGCAGAAAATGGAGAGCTTATTTTCTTTGTCGGTGGTAACAAAAAAGATTTTGAAGAAATTGTACCCATTCTTGAAGCTATGGGTAAAAAAATTCTTCATCTTGGTGATTGCGGCAAAGGGACCTCGATGAAAATGGTTGTAAATCTCATGCTTGGAGCTGCAATGGCTTCATTTTCAGAAGCAGCGGTTTTAGGTGAATCCCTAGGGTTTGATAAAGAAATTATCTTAAATGTATTATTAGGCGGGCCGGTTGCTGCTCCCTATTTATCTGCAAAGAAAGAGAAATTTATATCAGGCAAGTATGAAGCAGACTTTCCTCTCCAATGGATGCTGAAAGACCTTGAACTGGTAAACAAAACTGCTGACGAATCTGGTCTGACTCTGCAAACAACAAATGCTGCTAAAGATATTTTTAGACAGGCAAATCAAAATGGTGTGGGAGAAATGGATTTTTCAGTTTTATACAAATTTTTAAGGACTAAGTAAATGTTGAAACTTCTGCAAGGAACTTTTAACTTTGATGATTAGAAAACTTAATATAGGATTAAAAAATGGCGGATCAATTAATATCACACATTGAAATCCCTTCTTCAGATCTCGTACAGACAAAGGATTTTTTTAACAAGGTTTTTGGCTGGGAGTTTAAACCTTTTGGTAACGGTTACATGCTCTTTAATAACCATAAAGGAATAATGGTTGGGATAAGACAGGTTCAGAAAGTTAACAGCGGCGATACAACTGTATTTCATATTAATGTTACTGATATTGATTCAACATTAAATACAATTAAATCTAATGGCGGAAGTACATTTAAAGAAAAATCTATAATTCCCGCAATGGGATGGTATGCGTTGTTTAAGGATCCCCAGGGAAATATCATAGGGCTTTATCAGAAACACTAATTATATTTTAATTAAAATGTCACTCTAAAATTGTAGAAGAGTGACATTTTTTTATATAAGACAATCCTTAAAAGTTTAAACTGCTACTTGTTCGGTTTTAACTATTTTAAATGAATGAGTAATGTCCGCAGCTTTCTCGAGCATTTTCGTTACACCACAGTATTTCGTCTGGGATAACTCAATTGCCCTTTCAACATCTTTTTCCTGAATATCATCTCCGTAAAAAACATATTCAATATGCATCTTAGTAAATACCTGCGGATGTTCATCTGCAACATCAGAATTTATATTTATTTCAAATCCATCAAGTATTACCCTTTTCTTGGTAAGAATGCTTACAACATCACTACCAGTGCAGCCTCCAAGTCCTAAAAGAATTAATTCTTTCGGCCTTATTCCTGCATTACTTCCGCCGAAATCCTGCGGCCCATCCATTACTACCCAATGGTTTGAATCTGTTTTGCCTGCAAAGGTTATTCCCTCTAATTGTTTTATGTATGCTGATCTTTTAGCCATATTAGTATTCCAATTAATAATGAAAAATTAACTATCAGTTTGATGTAATTAAAATCAAACCGATTCTTTTGAGATAGAATTAAATGCATTAACACGAAAATATATTTATCTTTCACCAAAACACTTTCAAATAATAATAAGGATTAAATCTTTATGAGTAATCACGTATATAAAATGATCGAGTTAACTGGTTCTTCAGAAAAAAGTATAGAAGATGCAATACAAACAGCGGTTTCAAAGGCATCACAATCAGTAAGAAATATGAGATGGTTCCAGGTAATGGATACAAGGGGACATATTGATAATGGGCATGTACAACACTGGCAGGTAACAATAAAAATCGGCTTTACAATGGAAGATTATATTAATAATCTTAATCTAGCGTGAAAATTTAAGAGGCATTGTTTGCAAGATTAAAAAAGATTGAAAACGTAGTGCCTCTTCCTTTTTCACTTTCAACTTTTATTTCAGCTTGCAGCAAATCCAGATAATTCTTTACAAGTGCAAGTCCAAGCCCGTTTCCTTCAAATTTGCGGGTATAACCGGTTTCTTCCTGTGTAAAAGGTAAAAATAATTTTGGCAGGTAATTTTCCGAGATTCCTATACCCGTATCTTTAATATTCACACGAACTTTGTTTTCACTTAAAACAGCGACTTCAATCTCAACTCCTCCCTCGTTGGTATACTTTAAAGCATTACTCAGGAGATTTTGGAAAACACCGGTGATAAGGTATTCATCCCCGATGACAATAATTTTCTCTGAGGGAGTAATATAATTTAGATATAAATTTTTCTCTTTCGCCTGAAAATTAAATTCGGTTGCAAGAGTATTTAGAATTCTTATAATATCCACAGGATCAAAATTAATGTCAATTTTACCTTTCTGAATTGCAGCAAGGTTTAAAATCATGTCAATGGTTCTTAGCAGTCTTTTGCCGGCGGAGTCAATGGAATTGAAGGAAAGCTTTATATCTTCATTTAAAGAGGAAGAAAGTTCATCTTTTAAGAATGAATTGTAACTTAAAATAACATTCAACGGTGTTCTTATTTCGTGTGACATCTGAGAAAGGAACTCGGATTTCATTTTATCTGATTCCTCTGCCTTTTCCTTTGCAACTACAAGTTCCTGCTGCATTTTTTTTCTGTTGGTTATGTCCTCTTTAATTGCAATATAATGTGTAATAGTTCCTTTGTCATCCCGAATCGGAGAGATAGAAGCATGTTCCCAGTAAAGTTCACCGTTCTTTTTCTTATTATGAAATTCACCGTGCCATTCTTTACCTGAAGAAATCGTTTCCCATAGTTTCCGATAACCATCATCGGGGGTTTCGCCTGATTTTAATATTCTTGGATTCTCTCCCATCATTTCATCGGCTGTATAACCTGTAACTTTATAAAAATGAGGATTAACGTATTCAATAACTCCGTTGGTATCGGTTATGATGATGGCTAAAGGACTTTGTTCAACCGCTCTGGATAATTTCCTGATTTCCTCTTCACTTTTCCTTCTTTCTCTCAAGTCTCTGAAAATACCCTGGAGTACAGATCTTCCGCCCAAAGTATATTTGCTACTATTTATTTCCACGGGTATGAACGTTCCGTCTTTGTGTTGTACAATAACCTCAGCCGGTGTAATCTCCCGTTGCGGTTGGGAAACAACTTCGCTAAATATGAATGAATATTCCTCTTTGTATTCTTCGGGGTGTAAAATATACATGAGGCTGTCCAATTAATTCATTCCTGGTACGGCCAGTTAGTGTTTCAGCCTGTTTATTTGCATCAACAATTTTTCTTGTTTCGGTATCAACTATGACAATAGCGTCATTAGCAGCTTCAATTATTGTTCTGTATTTCTTCTCAGATATTTTAATTGCTTCTTCAGTTTTTTTTCTGTCAGTCACGTCAAGCAGAGTTCCAATTATAGCAGGTTCGCCGCTGAATGTAGTCCTGGAACCGAAGACATCAATATAGATAAGTGAATGATCTTTTTTAAAGCCCCTGAAAGAATAAGCAATTGAGTCCTTCTCACCTCTAAGCCTTGATTTAATATTTCCTTCTACGATACTTCTATCTTCAGGTGCTGTTAAATTTGTGGGTCCCAGTTTATTAATTATCTCTTCAGTTTCATAACCGAAAATCTCGGCAAGTTTTGGGTTAACATATTTAAATACACCTCCCTGGATCAGGTAAACCCCTACCAGAGATTTTTCTGAAAGTCTTCTGAATTTATCTTCCGATTCTTTTAATTCAATTTCAGATTTTTTCTTAAAGGTAATATCCCTGTAAATTCCCTGGTATACCGCTTCACCTTTCCATAAAATCTTATTTACTTTCACGTCAAGATCAATCACACGGTTATCTTGAGTTTTCCCCTTCATTTCATACGCCGAATGTTCAGGTCTTTTTGAAAGTTTTATAGCAAACCGTTTCTTAATATCACGTTTGCTTTCAGGAGCAACAATATCCATTATATCAAAATTTTCGGATGTGGCCTCTTCTTTCGTATAACCAAATAAATTACACCAGGCAGAATTTACAAGCAAAAGTTTTTTATGTTTCAAAACGTATATGGCATCGGAAGAAGACTCTATGAGAGAGCGATACATAAGATCTCTTTCCCTCATTTCCTGTTCAGCGAGCTTCCTTACGGTTACATCTTTTATTATAAGAACATAAGCAATGTGTTCTGCTGAAGAATCCCTGAAAGGAAACATGGAAATTTCTGCTATACCTTCAGCTCCATCATTCCTTATAATGTTTATCTCACTATTCCATAATGATTTTTCCCTGATAATTTTTTTTATCTGTTTAAACAGCTTTTCAAATTGCTGGTGTTTGAACAGAACTTCTATAAAACTATTTAGTATTTCTTCCCGTTCATATCCGAATATTTTGCTGGCAGAATTATTCCAACTTTGAATGTAGCCTTTGAGGTCAGTAATCACTACTGCATCATGAAGGTTTTCAAAAATGAATGATTCCCGTTTTAGTGCTTCCTCAGTTTGTTTAATTCCCGTGATATCCCTTGCAATCAGGAGATGATGATCCTTGTTTTTCAATTTTTTTATGCTGACACTAACGGGTATCTTTTTTCGTTTTTTTGTGTAAAAATCAAGATTTATTAAAGTCTCATCGAAACTCTTTTTATTATTATTATAAATTTTTTGTACACCCGAAAATTCATCCTCAGAAATAAGGTTTTTCGCCTTCAATTTCAGGAATTCATTTCTGGTATAACCCAACAGTTTCAAAGCAGCATCATTAACTTCAATTATTTTCCCGTCAAGAAAAGATATAAGGATGAAGGCATCTATCGAATGGTCAAAGATTGCTTTATAATCTATATAATCGCCGGGAAGATCATTTTTACCATTTTCGGGAAGAATTTGGTCTGCTGCTTCAACTAACACTGTTTTTTTCTTGTTTTTCGGCTCTTTCATACACTATATAAGAATTAAGAATAAATTATCAATTACCAGACCATTATGAAATTGGTTATTTTTCTGAAAAATGAGGAGTTATGGGAAAATTTTCTTAGCTAATATTAAAAATATCGCGGATAATGGGTTTTACCCCGCTGAAAAGAAATTCTACCGCAATTACCATAACAATCAGACCCATAATTCTCATCAAAACTTTATTACCACTATCTCCAAGTAATTTCATAATTTTTCTTGCACCAACAAGGAACAACAACGTTATAACTAAAACAAGAAGAATGGCAAAAAGTAATATTAATTTCTCGGCAATTAAATCAGCATCATTCATTAACACTATTGAAGCTGTGATAGCTCCGGGACCGCAAATCATTGGAATGCCAAGAGGTGTTATTGCAATATCATTACCATAGTCAGTATCTGGTTTGGAATTTTCCTTGGTACGAATTAGCCTTGCCTGCAGCATATCGAAACCAGCCATAAAGAATATTATTCCACCGACAACTCTCAGGCTGTTCACGGATATATGAAAGAAATCAAAAATAAATCTGCCTGAAACTGCGAATAAAATCATTGTGAATAATGCAGTAAGTACTGCCTTAACTGCAACCTGTCTCGCTTCTTTAGTATCCATACCTACAGTAAGCGAAGTGAACACAGGCATTACACCAAGCGGGTTAATCATGGTAAATATCGAAGTAAAAGAGAGTAGTCCGAATTCGAAAATTTTATCCATTAAATTATAATTGCAATTTTTTTAAAGGTTCTGATAATGTTGAAACTAAACGAAGATGAATTAATCTTGAAGGAACACAAGTATAATGAATTCATTCTCAAAGATAACAAAATACGGTCAAATCATATGTGCTGGGTTTGCGACAATCCGGGAGATCAATTCAATAGATTTTTTATTGATGCAGTTTATCCACTTTGGTGTGTTTCAATTTCATTACATTCGGGGTATAAGATTTAAAACATAACTTTGTTTTAGCTCTCTTTAGCTAAAAGTTTTTCTGCTTCTTTTCTGATTAATATCCAGGCATTTTTCACATGTCTTTCTTCAGTCCTTAAACCAGATATTGAAATTCTGATTACATATTTATTATTAAGTTTGGTATGAGAAATAAAGAGTTTTCCCGTCCCATTTATTATGTTTAACAATTCTTCATTCAAATTATTTAATTCCTCATCCTCAGTAATACCGGAAGGATGAAATCTAAAACAGACTACTCCAAAATTAACAGGAGCCATTCGTTCAAACTTTGGATATGCATCAATCCATTCTGCAAATAGTTTTGCGAGACGAAGATGTTCGCGGAGAATATCTATTATTCCGTTTACTCCGAAATAACGGATAACAAACCATAGTTTTAATGAACGGAATCTTCTTCCAAGCTGAACTCCGTAATCCATCAGATTTTCTACTTCACTATCTTCATTCGTTTTTAAATATTCAGGTACAAGACTGAATGCCCGCTTAAGTACTTCAGGTTTCTTTGTATAAAAAGCACTTAAATCAATAGGGGTAAACATCCATTTATGCGGATTTACAACTATTGAGTCAGCCTGGTTTATTCCGTCAAGAATATATTTCATTTCAGGAACTATAGCTGCTGTACCACCATAGGCTGCATCAACATGCAGCCAGATATTTTCCTTAGTACAAACCTCCCCAATTTCTTTAACACTATCAATACTTGTTGTTGATGTAGTACCAACAGTTGCAACGACACAAAAAGGCAGCCAGCCATTTTGTCTATCTTCTTCTACTGCATTTTGCAATTCAGAAGTAATCATTCTGTAATCTTTATTAACGGGAATCTTCCTAATACCTTCAAGCCCGATACCAAGAGTAATAGCAGCTTTATCAATTGATGAATGAGCCTGTTCCGAACAATACAATCGCAGCTTGGGAATATCTTTTCTTCCGCTCATTCCTTTTTCCCTTATCTGAAGATCAGGGATTTGTTCTCTCGCTGCTGCAATAGCATGAAGTGAACTTACTGATGCGGTATCGTAAATAATTCCCCAAAAGTCATTAGGAATTCCGATCATTTGCTTGAGCCAGTTTAATGTTACTCTTTCAAGTTCAACCGAAGACGGAGCTGTCCTCCAGAGCATTCCGTTAACATTAAAAGCTGCACTAACGAGTTCTGCCAAAACTCCCGGTGAACTTGAGGTAGAATTAAAATAAGCCATAAAATCAGGGTGGTTCCAGTGAGTCATTCCGGGCATTATTATTTTATCTAAGTCTGAAATAATTTCATCCATTGATTGAGAATTTTCGGGCGGATATGCGGGAAGCTGGTTTTGAATGTCTCCCGGTTTTATTGAAGGCAGAACGGAATTTTCTTCAATTTTTTTAAAGTAATTTGCAACCCAGTCAATTAATTTATAACCATAAGTACGAAAATCTTCTGGAAGCATATCTTTGTTTTTCTTTGTCTCATCCATTTTACCTAACCTTTTTTGCTTTAAAACCACCTACAAATTAATAAATCATTGGTTCAATTATTATAGTTTTTAACAAAAAGGGAATCAATCTTCCAGAGCAAACAGAGATGAGTGTTAGTTCGAAAGTTTTTGGATACTAAAGAAAATATTCCTTTATCAACCTATTCAGGTTTAACGGGAACGATCAAAAAAGATAGACCTTTCGCAATTCTTAATGGTGCAAATAATAACTGTAATTTCGATTCGTATTACCCAAAAAACGAGTTAAATTCCGCAGTTCTGAAAATTTATTATATGATATTCACTGCCAATATAAAATAAAAGTGATAATCAGTATTATCTATTTTCTTCCGGGATGAACAAGTTTGTGTATAGCAAGTTGCAGTAAATTACTTTTCTTTAAAATTCCAAACATCGCTCCGGGACTGAAAGATGGTCGTATGCTTATGTAATAATCACTCCATATAGGATTAAATTTATTTTTAAAGCTGAACAATCCTTTGTAATTATATGCAAATCTTAAAAGCCTTCCACCTATATTTATCATAAATTCTTTTGAAAAAATTATCGAACCATGAATTGTAAAAGGGACGGCACCCAGTGTCCAGTATTTATATCCTTCTCTTTTTAATTGGAAAAAGATTTCATTTATTAAAGCTTCCATAACTCCAATCGGGGCGTTTATCCTGCGGAGTATTGATTCTGTTTGTACAAACTGTTCACTCTTATATGAAATAAGAATTGCTCCTAACCAAATTGTTCCAGGGTTCTTAAAAACGAATAACCGGTTACTATTTTCAAATTCTGTATTAAACAGATATTTAAGCTGAGGTTCTTTACCGTGTCTGCTGACTTTCCGGAATTCCTGAAGTTGCCTGGCGGATTCTTCAGAGTAAGCAATTTCTTCAACTTTCCCGTTTTTCCTTCCTCTCCTTACAAGTTCTTTCAAAGAACTTTTCTTAAAATGATTGAAATCAAGATCCAGTATAGCCTCCCTCCCCATCCTGATTCCTTTGTATCCTCTTTCGTTCAAATATTTGAAATTTGCAGAGTTACATCCCACGATAAAATAATTTTTTGCATGTTTAATAATTAATTCGGAGACAACTGATTCAAAATCCATTTCATATGGAATTTTGACGTGAGTAAGCCACTTAATGTTTTTATACAAATGAATCTGCAGATAATCCAATTCCTTTTTTTCATGTCTGCAAAATGCAGAAGGGATAGGGCCCTCAACAGATTTATCAGGTTTCCGTAATGAAGTATTTACTTTGTTCTTTTTTAGTACTGGTTTCAAACCGGAAATGTTCAATTATTTTTTAAATATAACTCAATTTTTACGTATCGCCGGATATTACAGATCACTTACAACTTGCGACTATTTTCTATAAGTTTCATCATATTTTAAATAAATTATTAGAACTAAAATAAATGAAAAAGTTTTTATTTCTTCTTTCTATAGCAATTTTAATAAATGGCTGCGGTAACAAGTTTGAATTGAAAGAAAACGTAACAGCGAAAGATTTATCTTTTGTAAACCAGGATAGTTTGGAAATTAATTATCCTGACATTATTAAAAACAAAATTGCAGTAATCGGTTTCATTTATACTCATTGTCCGGATATCTGTCCAATGACAACACACAATATGCAGCTTGCTGAGGAACAGTTATCAGAAGATGAACTGAAGAATGTTAAATTTATTCTATTTACTTTTGATCCCGAACGGGATTCTCCAAACGTGCTAAAGAAATATGCATTTGTACGGGAGATGAATATGAAGCACTGGGAACTCTTAACCGGAGACAAAAATAATATAGATTCACTGCTGAAAATATTTAATATAAAAGCTTTCCATGATGATACAACCTACAATAAAATGGGTAAAGCTTCGTACTTTATTATTCACACAGATAGAATTTCTTTAGTAGATAAAGATGGGAATCTGAGAAAAATTTATAAAGGAAGTACTGCCAAACCTGAAGAATTAACTAATGATATCAGAAATCTTGAATAAAGGAAAAATAAATGAAACTAATTTTATTATCTGTCTTATTTCTTTTCCAAAGCGGAAATAATATAACTGTTAAAAATACCTGGATGCGCCCAGCACCCGAAAGCTTTAACACGGCGGTCTATTGTACAATAGTTAACTCGGGCAATAAACCCGATACATTATATAAAGTAACTTCAGATATATCGGATGATATTCAGATTCATGAAACCTATAAAAAAGATGATATGATGGGAATGAGAGAGGTTAAAAATCTTGTAGTTGCTCCACACGATTCGCTGGTTTTTAAACCGGGAGGTTACCACATAATGGTGATGAATTTGAAAGAGAATGTAGTCATAAATAACTCTGAAAAACTCACTTTTGATTTCAGTACGGCCGGGGAAATAGAAGTTGAAGCAAAAGCAAAACATTAGTTTAAATATTTTATCAAATAAAAAACCTTCAGGTGAATAAACTACCTGAAGGTTTTCAACATATATAGATAAAATTATCTTACAAAAAATTCTGCTACAATCTTGTTCCAGTTTACATCATTGAGTTTTTCTAACTGCCCGATGGATAATCCGTCTTCAAGATATTCGTCCCCTTGCTTTTCTGATTTCAGAATTTCAGAAAAAACAATTTTAAATTTTTCAATATCTTCCTGGAAAAATGAGACTGCGGATTTTCCAATATGCATTTCTTTTAGTTCACTATCTATATTTTCTGTGTCTAGTGCACAAATCCAGTTTCTCTCATAAGGAGTTCGTTCGAGGGCGTTTACATTATCTTCAAGCAGAGTATTTATTTGTGCAACCTTTCCGCTAATAGGTGAATTAAATGTAATAGTTCTGTTTCCCTGTCTAATAGTGAACAGGGGTTGTCCCGTTTTAATACTCATTCCAAGATTCGGGAGTTCAATTGCACCGATTTTTCCAATCATTTTTTTAGCAAAGTCATCTATTCCAACTTTCGCTATTCCATCCTGGTTTAAGCTAACCCAGGAATGGTTTTTATAAATAAATACTCCGCCCGGAATTGAAAATTCTCCTTTTGTAAAATCATATGAAGCCGGCATATCAGTAATGTGAACTTTAGGTTTAAGCTGTTTCTGAATTTTATCCTGTCTTTTAATATAAGCCTTCTTAACAAATTCAATGAGTTCATCTTCCGTAAACGGTTTTTGTACATAGTCCATTGCCCCGTATTTCATGGTTTCAACCGCTGTTTCTACAGAAGCATACCCGGTTATTATTATTACATCTATATCAGGTCTTATATGCTTAACAGATTTTGTAACTTCAACACCATCCATTAATGGCATTTTAAGATCGGTAAAGAGAAAATCGTAATGATGCTTTTGAATCAAACCAAGTGCTTCCTGCCCGGTTTCCACTGTATCAACCGAATAACCATCGAGTACAAGTATTTTTCTAAAGCTTCCGAGAATAACTTCTTCATCATCAACACAAAGAATTTTTGCTTTTGGATTTGGAACTTCTGCACGCTTCAGAGTTTTTGCTTCATTAGTAAAATCAAGTTTCAGGCTATCATCTAATACTTGTTTTCGCTCTTTCTTTAGTTTTTGTTCGGTTAATCTTTTTCCTATCATGCGGATTAGAACATCCGCAATGATGAAAATGATTACTGCGAGTATAAATAATGCCATAATTTTTCTCCTAGGGATTTATTTTTTTATCTTATTAAATAATCTATAATCTGTCCGAACTACAGGGAACCAAATGCTTACTTTCATAATCAAAATCAGTAGGAATAACCCGGTAAAGCCAGCCTTCAAAAAAAGGATCTTTTTCAATAAGATTCACGTTTTTTCTGAGTGCTTCATTTACTTCTACAATGCGACCTGATACAGGTGACAATATTTTATGAGCTCTTTCATCAGTAGATTTCATTGTAGTGCAACTTATTCCCTGTATCAGTTCATCTTCCGCACTCATAAATTCAATCTCTTTAATGGAATCAATTGTTTTCAGAAAAAGATCGCATACACCAACTAAAACAGATCCTTCTCTTTCACAGAATAGCCAGCTGGAATAACCTAGCCTCATGTATTTTGCCGGACAATTAACATATACTAATTCAGAATGTCGTTTCGCAATGGGCAACTCTTTTATCCGTTTGATAATCTCCAGATATCTGATGGTTCTGAAAATTGAATTCAGCAGCTCATCGACTGTAAAAGGTTTAGGAATAAAATCCACTGCACCTTTGTAAAGTGAATTAACCGCATTTTCTACAGTGGAATATCCAGTCATCATAATTACTGCACTATCAATATTTCTTTCATTCAGTTCATCCAGTATTTGAAACCCGTTGCCATCAGGCATCATAATATCACAAACTATAATCGAATAATAATTTCCGGAAATTTTTTCAATGGCAGTTTTAATGTTTGTTGCAGTTTCAACATTGTAATTTTCCAGTGAGCAAATTTTAATAACAGCATCCAGAATTACCTGTTCATCATCAATTACCAATATTCGGGGTGTACTGTTCATGTTATTGTCTTTGCTGAGTTAAAGGGAGTCTGATAATAAATGATGTTCCTTTACCAACCTGGCTTTCAACATTAATTGTCCCATTATGATTATCAATTATTCCCCAGATAACTGCCAAACCGAGACCATTGCCTTTTTGCCCTTTCGTTGAAAAGAAAGGATCAAAAATTTTAGATAAATCCTCGTTACTTATTCCGCAGCCTGTATCTGTAATTTTTATTTCAATATATTCTTTTAAACCTGCTGCATCAACAAATTCCCATTTTTCCCAATCAGAATTTTCTGACGAACAAACTTCATATGTTCCCTGTCCTTCAATTTCAAAAACCAGAACAGGTGAACCGCATTTGGGACATATTTTGTCAGGCTGTAAAAGAGAACTGTTACAATCGGGACAAACAAATTTCAGATCTTTATCAACTTTAACACCCGGGCTGTAGGAATTACTGTGTTTACCATAAACAGGGTCAAGATGCAGGATGCCTTCTTTATTATCAGACAAAACTTTTACTTTTATTGATGGTAACCCATCAATCCTGAACTCATTATCCATAAGGCTGTGACGCTTTGGGCACATAGCTTTTTTTATCTGTGTACTTCCATACGGAGAAAGCGAGATTTTATGGGAATTTATTGTTATAGTTCCACCACTTTTTCCAATTGCATCCGATGCATTTACAAACAAATTAATAAACACCTGTTGGATCTGGTTTGCATCAACAATAATATCCGGAAGATTAGGTTCAGATTTATTAATAATTTTTACTTTATTTAAAGCAAGCTGGTTATCAATAACATTAATTGCTTTTTCTATTATCTCATTTAAATCCGCACTGCTTTTTTTCGGCACTGATTGCCTTGCAAAATCCAGGAGGCTTTTAACTATTTCTCTGCTGCGTAAGGTTTCTCTCACTATAACTTTAAGGTCTTCCTGAAATTCCGGGTTGTCTTTGGTTCGCTTTAGTAAAAAACTGCTATATGTCAGAACCCCGGTTAATGGATTATTTATTTCGTGCGCAACACCTGCAGCTAATCTTCCGAGTGATGCCATTTTATCGGATTGAAATAACTGCATCCTTGCTTCAGATAGTTTCCTTGTCATGTTATTAAACGATTGCCCCAGTTTACCGATCTCATCATTTCCAAGATCTTTGATTGCGTAATTTAAATTTCCTGCACTCACCTGCTCAGTTCCGCCTAACAAATCATTTACAGGAGTTGAAATCCATCTTCGTACAAAAAATCCAATTAGAAGTCCCGTAGCCAGAATAGCAATGAGAGCAAATAATACAATTTCCCATTCGCTTTTAAGAATTGTATTGTCAACTTCAGCAAGCGAGATCGTTACATCTAAAACTCCAAGTACTTTCTGATTTTCGGGATGTGCATGGCAGTCTGAATGCCAGCAGGATTTTCCATTATATATTGGGGATATTATTCCGATAACCCGGTTTGAATCAGGATGAACCCTGAATATCCTGGTTCTTTCAGTGATGGAGATTTGTTCGAGCGGTTTATCTTCAGCATGACAAGCGTAACAGCTTTCTGCGCGCTTGTCTACCATTTTATTAATATTAGTCGAATCGGATGAATAAATAATTTCACCGATTTTATTAATAATCCTTACATCTCTTATCTGGGGCTGAGTTCCAATAGAATTAATAGTCTGCTGAATACGCTCCCTCTGATTGAGAAGCATATCGTAACGTGTACTTGAAATTACCGTTTCAGCAAGTTGATTTGCATGTCTCTCAACTTCAGATATTAAACTCTTGCTTTGAGATTTTATATTAAAGTATGCAAAAACACCAATTATCACTAATGATGTTAGTGCTACTACAAATATTAATCTGAAGCCAAGTTTCTTAAACATAAATATTAAAATATTTCATCGTTATAATCATCAATTAATACTAATTCCCGACAAAGTCATTATTATCATGATGATACTTTATTTCCCAACAAGTTTACCTGGTTTTTGTTTAGGGAAAGAATAATTTTCATGACAATTGTCGCAATTTGGTTTAACAGCAAAGTTTCTATCAATATGACAGTCCTCGCAACCAAGTTCCAAATGTGTTTCATTAAGCTGTAATCCGGTTACTGCATGTTTAAATGTTTCGTTGTTCCATCCCTGATGACAGCTTACACAATTCCTATCCGGTTTTTTAATGGGGATTGTTTCACCGTGACATTTACTGCAGGCTAAATTTATATGATATTTATTAAGCTCCCAACCCGTCTTTCTTGCGTGATCAAAAGGTTCTTGTTCTGAATTGCTGTGACACTCATTGCAATCATTATCCTTGTGGCAGCTGATACAATTTTTATGTTGTTCTTCAAAAGATTTTTTTGTCACCACCGGCTTTGGATTTGTCTCTTTGTTTTTCGTTAAATCATGACACTTCGTACAATTTTCCTGCTGATGACAGTTGATGCAACTCAGACCAAATTTCTTTGTATGATCGCTGTGAAAGAATGTTACAAAATTTCCCTTAACAGACGTTGTTTTGTAAACAAGCTTACCCGGCTCAAGAACTGTAGGGTGATCCTTACCTGCATATTGTTTTTGCACGCTTTCTTTTTTTCCGGTCTTTAAATCAGCTTTTAAAGTATGGCAGAAATTACATCCGGTTTCGTGGCTCCATTCCCTATGGCAATCTATACATTGCCTGTGAAAGGCAGCCTTCAAATCAGGTACACTTACATCTTCACGTTTTCTGGAAGTCTCGTGACAAGTATTGCATTTTAGAATCGGTCCTGATGTGTTATGATGATGACAATTTTCACAGCCGCCCGACATAACAGACATCTGTGCGTGTATCTTATGTAAAAAATAAACCGGTCCGTATCTATCCGATATTTGATCAAGTACAATTAATTCAGGTGTTTTATCAGGACTTTGATAAACAGTCACCATTTTATTCCTGGGGCAAGCTACAAGACAGGGATCAGTTTTAGTCGGAACGTCACAGGAATGACAGGTTTTGCAGTTGATGTTCAATTTTGAATGATCTTTTACCGGATTTTGCTGTGCATTTAATCCGGAAAATAATATCAGAGATAAAATAAATGTTAAAATCTTTTCCATTACTTCACCGCCCTAATTGTATATTTAGACTGGGGAGCAGCTTGTTTCCCCGGAACACTTATTACAGGGAAATTTAATACTATAAATCTGTAAATAAGGATTAGGATTGCTGCTAAACCAACAGTGACAGAAATTTCTCCAAATGAAGGAAAATAAGAACTAATTGAATAAGGGGGAGTATAAGCCACAATAAAATTATTTATTCTGTTTAACAATACTCCTAAAACAACTAATGCCGATGCAGTAAAAAGTAATGATGGAGATTTTAAAACCTTTGGTGAAAGAAACATTCTTAGTGGAATTATTACTCCGAAAAGAAGTTCGATTGTGAACATTACACTAGCTGTGTTAATAACAGTTAAATAGACAAAAGTTTCACGAATGAACATATCCCCAATCTTAAACGCAAGATAAATACCTAATATCGGGGCAATCAATGACCCTAGGCGTGAAAGAACATGCATTTCCGGTTTCAACCCCAAAGACCGTGACACAAGCAGGGATTCAAATATTACCATTGGAAAACCAACTGAGATTGCAGACAGCAGAAATAAAAGTGGTAGTACAGGAGTTTGCCACAAAGGGTGCATCTTCGGTCCGGCAATAACCATTAATGTCCCTAAAGAAGATTGATGGAGGGTTGAGAGTACTACTCCCGCAATAATAAAAATGAACATTGTTTTTGAAAGACCCCGGTCGAGTAATCTTAGCAATTTATCTACTATTTTATTTAATGCGGAGAAAAAACCGGGCAGGTTAACTTTACCAATAAATCTTTCAGTTACGATTGGTAAAAATTCGATGTAGAGAACCGACATATAGATCATAACGCAAATACCAACCTCAAATAATGCAGAACTGCCATTCCACATAATCAATGGATGCCATATAAAGTACCATCTACCGATATCTACAAAAACTCCCAATGCAACAAATGTATATCCAAGCATTGCAGTTAATAATGCCGGTCGCACTATTGCTGCATATTCATCCCTGTGCATTACATGACCAAGTGCTGCAGTAGTGAATCCGCCGGCTGCAAGTGCAACACCAGCTGCAACATCAACACCAATCCATAATCCCCAGGGATATTGATTGTTCAGATTAGTCACAGCCCCTAATCCAAAAAAGAATCTTCCCATTAAAAACACTAATCCATTTATTGCAATTATAATTAAAACAATTACTCCCGGAGTAAAATATTTATGTTTAACGGGAGCAGGATTAATAAATTCATGACTCATTGTTTTTCTTCCTCCTCTGCTTCTTTACGATGCTTTGTAATCCACATAATACCACCAAGCAAAGCATACAATGAAGCTGGTGGAACAAAGTAAGCAAAGATTCCATGTTGAATGGATTCTGATACACCGGGGGCCGGGTTAACTCCAAGCGTTGGAAAATCGAGTTCTGCAAAATTTTTACCTGATAAATACATCCATGAAGTTCCGCCCACTTCGTACTCACCCAGAATATGATCTACATATCGTTCGGGATCTCTTTTTATCCTGTCCCGTGCAATTTTAACAAGTTCATTTCTTGATCCATATGTCAGAGCTTCAACAGGACATATTTCTACACAAGCAGGCAGTTTGCCCGTTTTTGTTCTTTCAAAACAAAAATCACATTTCATTATTTTCGGATTGAGTGCTTTGTCATATTGAAATGCAGGAACCTGAAATGGACAAGCAGCCATACAATACCGACAACCAATACACATATCTGTATCCCAGATAACAGAACCATTTTCGTTTTTTGAGAAAGCACCAACTATACAGGCAGATACACAAGCGGGATGATCACAATGCATACATTGAACTTTAACATCCACGGGAAGAATAGAGTTTTTGCCTGGAGAATATTCATTAACTACAGTAAGAGCAGTTTCTCCCGGTCTCCTTTTAGTTTCAAAAATTTTACGGTTTTCATAGGAATCTAAATCCCCTGCTGGTAAATCGTGGGCTTTCTTACATGCCCATTCACAATTACGACATCCAACACAAACAGTAGTATCTACTAAAACGCCCATCCGGTCTTCAGATAAAATATTTTTAGGACCTGCTTTTGCAGTTGTTGTGGAGAGTCCAGTAATTCCAGCTCCAATCAAAGCAGTAGTTTTGAGGAAGTCACGACGGCTTTTCCCAGACATTTTCCCCTCCTTTCAAAAGATGTTACGAACTTTGATAATCATATAATTAACTAATTCAATTTATAATACAATATCGTACCAATTTTGCTTGAAATTGAAGAAATAGCAAATATGCGAAATTATTGAATATAGAAAGAGTTGCATGTAGCAAAGTATAATTTCCTGATCTTCGGAACTGTATAATTCTCAATCATGGTAAGTTGGAAAATATTTTTTTTTAGGATAGAGAATAAAATTTTATTTGGTTCTACTTGGTATATAAATGGAAGAGGAAAAACAAAGTCTGAAAATCCGTTGAGAATGATGACAAACAATTACATTTTTATTTTTCCTGCTTCTTTTAGCAAAAAATATCGTATGTATTATCAGGTTAATGGATTACCTTAATTAAATGTATTTTCTGGTAGATAGTTTTTGTAAAGGCTAATATTTTCTTAAAATTTCAACTATTCCTGAATTGATATATTTTTAAGATGCTTTTGCTGGTTCCTCTCAAATTGTCAGAACATATTTCATCTGTGAAACAAAATCTAAAATTGTTTTCAATTCCTTTTTAATTAAAAAGAAAAATCTTAATACCTGCCAATTTTTAATCCTTATAAATTGCTATTTGAAACTCCCCATTTTTGGATAGGTTGGGATTAACTGATTAAATCACTGAGATATCGCTCAATTAAATTCATTATAATAATAAAGATTTAGTCTTAATCTTATCCGGAATAAAATAGTATGATTTTTGAACGTTAATTTTTATTAATTATGCAGAAGCTATTAATAAATACAACAATTTCGCGTAATATCATTCAGATTGGAAAATCCCGACTTAAAACTGTAAATAATTTCAACTATACAACTTGTATATAATTGCTTGGTTAATTACGTTTAAATATAATTTCCGGGGAGATTCGGGGAGAATATGCGTCCCAAATTTTTAAACAGGTTAAGCATAAAGCTTACCCTTATCATTTCAGGTATCCTGCTAATTAACTTAGCAATCTACACTTATTATACCCTATCCGTTCTGAAAAAAGATCTCAAAGAAGCCTCAATTCAAAATGCATATAATATTAGCGATCTTATTAAAAAATCTACCCGCTACAGTATGCTCCTAAACAGAAGACAGGATATTTATGAAATAATAAATATGTTAGGAACCGAAACCGGAGTTGAAAAAATAAGAATTTATAATAAACAGGGAAAGATCAGTTATTCGACTGATTCAACCGAGATTAACAAATTTATTAATAAAAAGAATGAAGCCTGTTATATATGTCATTCCCATACGATCCTGCCTTTAAATATCACACAAAATGAAATGATTAGGGAATACGATTTTAAAAAAGACAAGAAGGTACTTGGATTAGTTAACCCGATACAAAATAATGCAGATTGTTCCAATGGTACTTGTCATGAACATTCCCCTGATACTAAAATACTGGGAATTCTGGATGTTGTTGTATCAACCGAAAAGATGGACCAAATAATAGAAGCAAACACAAAAACCATTATTACAAATGCTATTGTTCTAACTATTTTTATTTCTGCTTTCACAGGAATATTTATAATTGTATTGGTAAATAAGCCTCTTAAAAAAATCTTAACAGGAATTGAAGAACTTACCAGGGGAAATCTCGATTACAAAATTCAAATCAACTCAAAAGATGAACTCGGACAGGTTGCTGATGAGTTCAACCATATGTCGTTCAAACTTAATAAAGCATATAACGAAATCAAGGATTGGTCAGAGACACTGAATCACAAAGTCGAAGAAAAAAATCAGGAACTTAAGAAAATATATGAGCAGATAACTCAGATTGAAAAACTTGCATCTCTGGGAAAATTATCTGCAACTGTAGCTCACGAACTTAATAACCCCCTTGAAGGTATTTTAACATATAGCAAACTCATCTCTAAAAAATTATCCCGAACGAGTAAAAACGGTGAGTTTAAAGATCTGATTGGATATTTAAATCTCATCTCTGATGAATCATCACGCTGCGGAAAAATTGTTACAGATTTGCTTCTTTTCTCCCATAAAGATGAGGGAATATTTAGTAAAAATGAATTGACAGAAATTATTGATAAAAGTCTGATTCTTATTAATCATCATTTTGAAATTAACAGAATAAAGCTGATAAAAGAATATAAAATAAATAAACTTGAAGTAGAATGTGATTCTCAGAAAATTGAGCAGGCACTTATTGCGATCCTGATTAATGCCATCGAGGCTATGAATAAAGGACAAACTATGAAGGTAAGTCTCGAAAAAAACAATAATGATGCTGTAATAAGAGTATCAGATCAGGGAAAAGGAATTTTAGAAAAGGATATGCCCCATATTTTTGAGCCTTTTTATACAACAAAAAGTGAAAATAAAGGAACCGGCCTTGGACTGGCTGTTGCCTATGGCATAATTAAACAGCATTACGGAAAAATATCAGTCGAACAAACATCTGCTGAAGGAACCACATTCCAAATCTCTTTACCATTAAAACACATATCCCAAGAAGTGAAAAATGAAATCTAAAGCAAAAATACTAGTAGTTGATGATGAATTAATCGTAAGACAATCTTTAAAACATTGGTTTGAGGAGGATGGATACCTTGTTGAAACAGCAGACAGCGGCGAAATAGCATTAAAGCATTTTGAAATAGGAAAATATGATATCCTGCTGGTTGATATGAAAATGCCGGGAATGAGCGGACTTGATCTTTTAAACAAGGTAAAAGAATTTGATCAATCGGTAATAGTAATTTTAATTACCGCATTTGCATCAGTACCATCAGCAATTAAAGCGTTGAAGAGTGGAGCATACGATTATATCACCAAGCCGGTTGATCCTGACGAATTGACAAATCTGATTGAAAATGCCCTCAATCAGAAATATTTAAAAACTGAAAATGAAGCACTAAAAGAAAACCTGGATGAAATAATAAAACCTGATAATCTTATCGGTGAAAGCGGTGAAATAAAAAAAATATATTCCCTGATCAATACAGTATCTCAAACAGATACCACCGTTATGATTAGAGGTGAAAGCGGTACAGGAAAGGAACTTGTGGCTAAAGCGATTCACATAAACAGTAAAAGGAAATATTTCCCCATTATCACTGTTAATTGTGGTGCTCTGGCTGAATCCCTGCTGGAGAGCGAATTATTCGGACATGAAAAAGGCGCATTCACAGGGGCTCAATTCAAACGCAAAGGCAAATTTGAAATGGCAAATGGGGGTACCATATTTTTAGATGAAATCGGAGGTGTTTCACCTAAAATGCAGGTTGAACTTTTACGTGTTATCGAGACGAAACAGTTTACACGAGTGGGAGGTAATGATGTAATCAAAAGTGATTTCAGGGTAATTGCAGCAACTAATGAACCTCTTGAAGACCTGGTCAAACAGGGAAAATTCCGCGAGGATTTATATTACAGACTTGATGTTTTCACAATTCTTATTCCTCCTCTCCGGGAAAGAATTGAGGATATTCCCTTGCTCGCATACTATTTCCTTAAAAAGTTCTCAGTCTCTATGAATAAAAAGAAAGATCTGATTTCACCTGAAGCTATGGATTTTCTTGTGAAGTATAAATGGCCGGGTAACGTACGTGAACTTGAAAATGCAATTGAACGCGCAGTGGTAGTGAGTAAGTCAAACAGTATTTCGGTAAATGATCTTCCATTCCAGGTAAGTTCTAATAATAATTATGATAAAAATGATAAAAGTATAGCAGCCATGGAAAAAAGACACATTACCCTGGTACTAAATGAATTAAACTGGAATATTTCACGAAGTGCTGAAGCCCTTAAGATTGACAGGGTGACTTTGTACAATAAAATAAATAAATATGGACTTGAAAGAAAAAAATAAACCGGGATTTTTCCCTTAATTATATATTTATAACTAGGCTAGAATTAATTTATTGACTAAATCAACGATAAGTGTAGCTTAAGTCTCAGATAAATTGGATGATTTTATATGATCCCGTTGATAGCGCTTTTTCCTCAATTTATGATCTATCAACCACGCTGCTGATATCCAGACAAAACCCATAGCCCACCCGCCAATTACATCATTTGGAGAATGTGCACCCCTTATTATTTGACTAATTCCAATTGAAAAACTTAAAATGAACGCAACTGTTGTGAGATATTTATTTAGAGTTCGGGAAGGATGTGCACGATAAATTAATCTGGCAAGTGTGAAATAAAAAACTACAGACATAAGTGCATGCCCGCTTGGAAATTCCTTATCATCAGCAGTTATCATATTAAACCAATTGTACCAGGGTTCTCCTCCAAAAATATTTTTCAGAAATAAATGGAAAATTCCCGCTCCAAAAACCACAATAAAATAGGTAACAAATACGGCATACTTTTTCCTGATAATAGAATACCCAAAGAATACAATTGTAAAAATTGCCACAAAGAGACTGCTTGCAAATGAGGATAGATAATCCATAAGTTTAACAAATGAATCAGGCCCATATGAACCACTCCATTTATTCGTTTTACCCAACCAATCAAGCAACAAATTTTCATAACCCTTAGTGAGATCCGCAACAAAACCATCTGCACATAAATAAAATATATACAAACCTAAAAGTATGATTGAGACAGCAACATATCTTTTATATTTTCTATTTCGGCGGTTTTCCAGTTCAACCGGGTTCATAAAAGCCCTAAATTTTTAAGGAATAAAAATAAGTAATTTATTTGAGTTTATGAGTTTTTTTAGCTGATATTTCGCCAAAATCTTCTCAATAATTAGAAATAGAAAATTCAGGGTTTCTAATTATTGGAAAGAGAACAGAAATAATCGTAAAAACTGATAATATAGATAGAAAAATAATAGTGGAATGTTATTTGTCCTGAATAATCAACTCAGGCAATCACAAAGTAATAATTGCTAAATAAAATTTAGAAGGGTTTTATGTTTAATTCTATAGTACTGGTTAAACAGGTTCCCGATACAGCAAATATTTCGGGTAAAGTGATGAAGGATGACGGTACCGTCAACCGGTCCAAACTTCCCGCAATATTTAATTATGAAGATAAAGTTGCATTAGAATTTGCTCTTCAGATAAAAGAAAAATACGGTGGTAAAGTTACTGCAGTTACAATGGGTCCGCCGCGCGCATCAGATACATTACGTGAATGTTTGTTTATGGGAGCTGATGAAGCATACTTAATAACCGATAGAAAATTTGCCGGGGCTGATACGCTCGCAACATCATATGTTCTTTCTGAAGCAATTAATAAAATCGGAAATTTCCACTTCATTTTTGCGGGCAGGCAGGCAATTGATGGGGACACTGCACAGGTTGGACCACAAACTGCTGAGAAACTTGGAATTCCGCAGATTACCTACACCGAAGAATTAATTAGTGTTAAAAGAGATAGGATAACAGTTAGAAGAAAAATCGATGGCGGATATGAAATTGTTGAAAGTAGCATTCCGGTTCTTCTCACAGTATTAAAAGATGCAGTTGAACCACGTCCGTTCAGTACCAAAAGGGTAATGGCATTTAAGGGAGCTAAATCATTATTAGACCTTGAAAAGATGACTGAGGAAAATTCTCTGTTATATATAGATAAGCTTGTTCATGAATATGAAGAAAAAGAATTATTGATTAAAACCCTGACGACGGATGATCTTAATGTAGATCCGGAAAGATGCGGAATAAAGGGTTCTCCGACAAAAGTTTATAAAGTTGAATCGGTCGTTCTTGCAGGTGGAAATCATACAAAAGTTGAACCTACAAAAACAGCGCTTTCAGGTTTAATTGATGAATTAATGACTGATCACATATTCGGTTAAAGGAATTATCAAATGAAATTTTCCAATGAAGTCTGGGTATTTATTGAACAAAGAGAAGGCAAACCTGCCGATGTAAGTTTTGAGTTATTATGTAAAGGCCATAAACTTGCACAAACCATGAACGGAATAGTTAGGGCTGTGGTAATAGGAGAAAATGCTGAGCCAATTGCCAGGGAAACATTTCGTTACGGTGCTGATGAGGTTTTATTAATTGATCACCCATCTCTTAAATATTTCAGAACAATTCCTTACAGCAGAATTTTAACAAAACTTATAGAAAAATTTACACCGAGAATAGTACTGTTTGGAGCAACTGTAATTGGTCGTGATCTTGCACCGCGTGTAGCTTCGCATACCAAGAGCGGTTTAACTGCTGATTGTACTGATCTCCAGATATCAGATGTTACTTATTTGAAGGAAAACTACCCTAAACTTCTTCTTCAGATTCGTCCGGCATTCGGCGGCAATATTATTGCAACCATCATTACTCCGGATGTACCTGTTCAAATGGCTACTGTCAGAGAGGGGGTTATGGAATTAACACCTCTTCCTAAACCACATCCTGAAAAAATTACCAAAATAGATTTTGTCCCGGAGCCTACGGACGAACTGGTAAGAATCATTGAGCAACACCGTGAAGAAAACAAAGTCAACCTGAAGGCTTCGTCAATAATTGTCGCAGGTGGTTACGGACTTGGAACAAAAGAAAATTTTAAACTTGTTGAAGAACTTGCTCACACTATCGGTGCCGAAATTGCCGGAAGCCGTGCAGCAGTTGATGCGGGATTTGTAACCCCCGACAGACAGGTTGGTCAGACAGGAGTAACTGTTAGACCAAAACTTTACATCGCTGTGGGAATTTCAGGAGCTATTCAACACCGTGCAGGTATGCAGGAATCTCAAAAAATAATTGCAATTAATTCTGATCCTGAGGCTCCTATTTTTGATATCAGCCATTATGGAATAGTTGGAGATGCTACTCAAGTTATTCCTGCTTTTATAGAAGCTTATAAAAATAAATTGAAATAAGGTTTATTATGCCAAATTTTTTCACAGATAACAGTGACATACAATTCTATTTTAATCATCTGGAAATCCAGGACATTGTTTCTATTTTTGAAGATGATTATAAGCAGTCCAAAGAATACCGCTATGCACCTGTTGATTATGATGATGCCATTGAAAATTACAGAAAGCTTTTAGAAATAGTCGGGGATATTGCCGGTAACTTTATAGCCGAAAGAGCTGCGGATGTTGATGAACAGGGCGCAGAGCTGAAAGATGGAAAAGTTAGTTATGCTAAAGGCACACAGGAAAATCTTAAAAGGCTTGCTCAGGCTGATCTGACAGGTTTAATCTTCCCAAGAAAATACGGCGGACTTAATGCTCCCTTTATGATTTATATAATGTCCATTGAGCTTGTTTCACGTGCCGACGCTTCCTTAATGAATTTATTCGGACTACAGGATATTGCTGATACAATTAAAAAGTTTGGTAGTGAAGAACAAAGACAGGAATTTCTTCCCGGTTTCTGTTCAGGTGAATATACAGGAGCAATGGCACTTACAGAACCCGATGCCGGATCGGATCTGCAGGCTGTAAAACTTCACGCTTATCAGGATGAAAAAGGTCAATGGTTTCTTAAAGGTGTTAAGCGATTTATAACAAATGGAAACGGCAACGTTCTTCTTGTACTAGCAAGAACTGAACCCGGAACAAAAGACGGTCGTGGTTTAAGTATGTTTGTTTGTTACGGAGATGAAACGGTTAGAGTAAGGAGAATCGAACACAAACTTGGAATTCATGGCTCACCTACCTGCGAATTACAGTTTAACGATACACCTGCTCAATTGATAGGCAGCAGAAGATTCGGATTAATTAAATATGTATTCGATCTGATGTTCCGTGCAAGAATGGGAGTATCAGCTCAGGCTATGGGAATTTCGCAGGCAGCTTATGAAATGGCAGTCAAATATGCACGTGAAAGAGAACAGTTCGGAAAACCAATCATAAATATTCCGGTTGTCTCCAATATGCTTATTGATATGAGAACCCTACTTGAATCGAACCGTGCACTATTGTACGAAGCCGCAAGAAGTGTAGATAAAAAAGAAACACTTGAAAAACAAATTGAGAAGTTGAAGGAAGAAGGTAAAGGTGTTTCAGAAGAAAATTTCCGATTGAAACAATTAATAAAAGAATCCAACCTTCTTACACCAATGTGTAAATATATTCTGACTGAATCTGCAAACAAGATTACTTATGATGCATTACAGATTCATGGCGGAACAGGTTATATGAAAGAATTTAAAATTGAAAGGCTCGCCAGGGACGCAAGAATAACTAACATATACGAAGGAACTTCCCAACTGCAGGTTGTTGCATCAATTGGGTCAGTAATAAACGATGTTCTCGGGTATCGTTTTGATGAAAAAGAGAAGAAAGAATATAAAGGGGGTGTTGCGCCTCTTGTAAGTCATCTTATAGAAATAAGAGAAATATTTAAAGACTGCCTTAAATATGTAATTGAGAGAAAAGATCCTGCATTTCAGGACGTTGCTGCAAAAGATTTACTGGAACTATACAGTTACCTTGTTGTTGGATACCTTTTATTAGACCAGGCGGAACTGGAACCCAGAAAAGTGTTTACAGTTAACAGGTATATACTTTATTCTCTTGCCAACGCCAGGAAAAACGCAGAGTCAATTAAAGACGGACTATTCATGGATATTCTTCACGCTGAAAAAATATTAGCTTAATCAAATTCATTAAACAGGTGAATAAAAATGACAGATAAACAAATCTTCTATTACAAAATTTTTGATGATAAAGAACGTCTCAACTATATGAAATCTTCGCTTCCACATAAAGAACTTGAAGATCTTCTTAAAGAGTTTGAGAGTAATCGTCAGAAATATTTTAACCCGGAGTTCATTCAGTTCCTTAAAGAAAAAGATATTGAAGCTGAACTGATTGAGGTAAGTGATATTTCTTACTAAATGTTTTCTATAATTCCCGGTTAATTTCTGCTCTCCTAAAAAATTATTAGCCGGGAATTTCTTTCTATATGTGTTATCGAACCAAATTCCATCATTAATTTTCCCAATCATCAGTCTTAACTTTCGTTCTAAAATTCCATAATTTAAAAAGTTAACTTTTCAGTTTTATATTGTTTAAGGATGGTAAAATGAAATATTTAGTTTTAGTGATCGTTTGTCTGCTGTCTTTTATATTTGTTCCTGCTATTCAGGCTCAGGTAGAAAAGAATAAAGGAATTTTTGTAGAACCCAAAAAAGGTTTCTACGATGAAATAAAGGAAGCAACTAAGGAATATAATAATCCGCCGAAAGAAAAGAAGAAAGAATTCAGGGTTGACTTATCGCAGGTCAACGCACCGAAATCAGTAGATGAATTCACAAAATTCTGGTATGATGATCCTATCTCTCAGGGAAATACCGGAACCTGCTGGTCGTTTTCAACTACTTCATTCTTCGAATCTGAAGTGTATCGCCAGCAGCATATTAAAGTAAAACTTTCAGAGATATTTACTGTCTACTGGGAATATGTTGAGAAGGCAAAAAGATTTGTTGAAGAAAGAGGTAATTCACTTTTTGAAGAAGGTTCTGAAGCAAATGCAGTAAAAAGAATTTACAAAGATTATGGTATCGTTCCTGAAGAAAATTTTGCCTGTAAGTTATCAGGACAAAAATTTCCGGATCATAGTATAATGATAAAAGAAATGCAGGATTATCTGAATAACGTAAAAGCCACAAATGCGTGGGATGAAGACGAGGTTGTAAAAGTTATCAAATCAATTTTAAAACATTATATAGGTGAACCGCCTGCGCAGGTTATTGTTGATGGTAAAACTTATACTCCAAAAGAATACCTTAAAGATTATCTCAAATTAAATATGGATGATTACGTTGATGTACTTTCATATATGCAGAAACCATACTGGCAGCAGGTTGAATATGAAGTACCTGATAACTGGTGGCATAATGCTGATTATTATAATGTGCCTCTTGATGATTTTATGGAATCATTAAATTCATCAATTAAAAACGGGTACACAATGGCAATAGGCGGAGATGTGTCAGAACCCGGTTATGATGCATGGCATAAAATTGCAATTGTACCATCATTCGATATTCCGTCACAATATATTGATGAGAATGCAAGAGAGTTTCGTTTTTACAACAAAACAACCACCGATGATCATGGGATTCATCTTGTTGGTTATACAAATAAAGATGGCGTAATGTGGTACCTGATAAAAGATTCTGCTTCAGGTTCCCGGAACACAGGTCCGGCAGGTTATTATTTTTACAGGGAAGATTACGTAAAACTCAAAATGATGGACTTTATGGTTCACAAGGATGCAGTTAAAAATTTGTTATCTAAATTCGAGGTTACACTAAATCAGAAATAAAAATTGAAGTTCAGTAGAATGAGGCTGTCTTACTTTGTCATTCCTAATCTACCTGTCGCCTGCCTGCCTTACCGGCAGGCAGGCAAGTTCAGGATAGCATAAAGTTTTTTAGGCGGCCTCATTCAAATAATTAAATAGTTCGGGGAATAAAAAAATAGAGGGTTCATATGAAACTTACTTTAATCAGTTCTGCTGTTTTGTTCATTATCTTTTCTTTTAATTTAACTTCTGCACAGGAAGAAGAAAAAGATCTCACTCAGGGAGTTAGTGTTTACCTGTTTAACGGTTACGCCGCAGGCTACAGATTTAATGAATGCGGTAATTCATTCTTGAGAATTAATCTCGATTTATATTCTAATTATACCAACAGAACACATAACTCAGACGGTACAACTTTTACGATAAACTCAGGTGATAGCAGTTCTTATGAGGATACTAATAATTCTAGTAATTTCAGCATATCCCTAGTACCTCAGTACTTCTTTAAATTTTATCAGAATAAATATGTTGAAGTATATTCAGGCTGTGGAGTTCTGATTGGATTTAATCGAGATGAGAACAAATCAACTTCTACCAGCCTGGGAGATTTTACTCACAAAGATTATCAATATTCCGTAACCACAGGATACTCTGCTGGATTAATCGGCACATTCGGTGTAGAAGGTAAGATCACAGAAAATTTTTCTGTATTTGTTGAATCACAATTGTCAGGTGCAAGAACCTGGTCATCATCATCTTCTAATAATTCATCAATCACTGATGGTACTGATCAATATCGTTCTTTTTCCTCAGCGAAAAGTAAGGGTTGGAATGCGAATTTTGATCTTTCAAGAGCGGGAATAACTATAAAATTTTAATTAACAATAAAATATGCCGGATATCTAAAATCCGGCATATCTAAAAATCTTTCTCTCTAAATTTTTCTTCCCTAAATTCATCTAATCTCTTTATATTTCATATTCATTTTTGTAAACATATTCTATTCTTCTTATGGATGACTTTATATTCAAACCCTTTTCTCAAATGACTGATGAAGATTACGGCAGGATTGGTTTCAAATCAGGATTAGAAATTCATCAGCAGTTATTAACAGAAAAAAAACTTTTTTGCAGATGCCCTGCCGGAAAATACAGCAAACATTACGATGCAGAAATTCTGAGACATATGCGTCCTACTTTAAGTGAACTCGGAGTATATGACGGAACAGCTTTAATGGAATTCAAGACTAAAAAAGAGATTACTTACAGGATTAATCGCGAAACCGTATGCACTTATGAAATGGATGATACCCCACCCTTTCTTATTAATGAAGATGCTCTTGATATTGCACTCGGAATCGGGATGCTTTATAACTGCAGTTTAGTTGATGAACTTCACATTGCCAGGAAACAATATCTTGATGGAAGCATTCCTACAGGATTTCAGCGAACTGCAATTTATGCTTTGAATGGAAAAATCCCCTTCAAAGATCGTGAAGTTAAAATTGTACAGATGTCAATAGAAGAGGATTCCTGTCGTGAAGTTTCTGATTTTGGACACGACAGAATTTATTTAACAGACCGGCTCGGAATGCCGCTGATCGAAACAGTTACTGGTCCGGATATGCGAACTCCGAAAGAGGTTGCCGATGTGGCAAGACTATGCAGCAAGCTTGTTAGAAGTACAAATAAAGTCCGCAGAGGAATGGGTGCTGCCAGAGAAGATGTAAATGTGAGTGTTACAGGGGGAACAAGAATAGAAATCAAAGGCGTTCCTCAAATTAAAGATATTCCCCTTCTAACTTACAATGAAGCAATGCGTCAATGGAATTTACTCAGACTGCGGGAAGAATTGAGAAAAAGAGGGATAACACCCGAAACTTTCAAGGCTGAAACTTTTGATATTACAAATGTTTTGAAAAATCCTCATTACCTGCCAATTAAAAACTCACTTGAAAATGGTGCAAAATTAAAATGTGTATTACTTAAAGGATTCTCTGAACTTCTTCACTGGCAGACACAAACAAACACTTATTTCTCAAAAGAAATTTCAGACAGAGTAAGAGTGATCGCATGTTTAACAACTATTCCGAATTTAATTCATTCGGACAGCAAAGGTGATACAATCACTTCATCAGAATGGCAGAAAGTTAAAAAGTATACTTCTGCGAAAGACGACGACACTATAGTTATAGTTTGGGGAAGTAATGAAGATACAAATACCGCAATGAATGAAATAATCATTCGGGTTAAGGAAGCAACGATCGGAATTCCTTCTGAAACGAGACAGGCTTTAAGTGATGGAACAAACGGATTTGAAAGAATTCTTCCGGGCGCAGATAGAATGTATCCGGATACTGATCTTCCGCCAAAACAAATACCCGCTGAGCAAATTGAAAAATTAAAGAACTGGATCCCTGAACATTTCTGGGATAGAGAAAAGTGGTATAAAGAGTTAAAAATTCCGGTCGATACAATTGGAGAATTATCAATTTCACCTTACGCGGATTTGTTTAAGAAAGTTATAAAAGAATGGAAAATCAATCCTGTTTTTGTGGCCGTGGCTCTTATTCAGTTTCCCAAGAGGTTGAAAAAGAAAGGTTACGATATTGATGTTCTTAATGAAGAAATTTTTTCAAAAATTCTTTCGGCGTATAAAGAAAATAAAATAACCCGCGACGGAATATTGCCTCTGCTTGAAAATGTAATTTCTCTGGGTGTTTTTTTTGATGATCTCCTGCCTCTTCCCTGTTCTGACAAAGAACTAGATAAAGTATTTCAGGAATCAAAAAATCAATTACTAAATATTAAACTCTTTAAAAAAGATAATGCACCTGATGTTTTAATGGGTTTAGCAATGAACAAATTAAGAGGAAGAATTCCGGGAAAGGATGTTTACAGCTTTATAAAAAATAAAGAAAATTCTCTTACTAATAATGCTGCAAAGGAGAATAAATAAATTGACTGACAATAATAATGATTATAAAGGTTACCGTGGTAAGGCACTTCAAACTCTAAAAAAGTTTAATGCACTTGTATGGAGTAACGTTGATATAAAAACCAGCGATGGTATTTACAGCGGAACGATTCTTCCCCGCTCTGAAACTGCTGATGATTTACATATAGTTTTAAAAATACCTGTTGGTTATAACCTTGGAATTGCCGCTAAAAAAGTAACAGAAATTATTGTTCACAGCAGAAAAGAAGCTCACTATAAAATTCCTGAAAAAGAATTTCCGTACGAACCAAATAAACCAAGAGTAAAACTATTAGGTACCGGTGGAACAATTGCAAGCCGGCTTGATTACAGAACAGGTGCTGTTATTCCCGCCTTCTCACCCGGAGAACTTTACGGCTCTGTTCCCGAACTTGCAGATTACTGCAATCTTGAAACTGAAAAACTATACGGCGTTTTTTCAGAGAATATGGGTCCTGATCAATGGAAAGGTCTTGCAGAAGCAATCGGTAAAGAAATTGAAAAAGGAGTACAGGGAATTGTAATAGGTCATGGAACTGATACTATGCATCACACATCAGCAGTACTTTCTTTTATGGTTCAGAATTCTCCTGTACCGATAGTTATGGTTGGCTCACAGCGTTCTAGTGACCGTCCTTCATCAGATGCAGCGCTCAACCTGATCCATAGTGTGAAAACAGCAGCAGAGAGTGATATTGCGGAAACTATGATATGTATGTTCGGCCCGACTTCAGATGTTTACGGTCTGTTGCACAGGGGCACACGAGTAAGAAAAATGCATTCAAGTTACCGTTCAACATTTAGAACTATCGGGGATATACCTATTGCCAAAGTAAGCAGAACAGAAATTACACCTTTACGCGAAGATTATAAGAGAAGAAGAGATGATAAAGAAGTAATTATTAATCCTGTTTTTGAAGAGAAAGTTTGCATTGTTTATTATTATCCGAACATGTTTCCCGATATAATTGATTCTCTTGTTGATAACGGGTACAAAGGAATTGTAATTGCAGGAACCGGACTCGGACATGTTAATCGTCCTATGTATCCGGCTTTAAAACGTGCAGCTGAGAAAGGTGTTGCAGTTTATATGACAGTACAGACTTTGTGGGGTTATGTACAAATGTATGTTTATGAAACCGGCAGAGAAATTATGGAACTGGGTGTTATTCCTGCAGCAAATATGCTTCCCGAAGTTGCTTATGTAAAACTCGGGTGGGCGCTTGGACAAACAAATGATCCGGAAAAAGTGAAAGAAATTATGCTTACTCCGATTGCGGGAGAAATTACTGAACGTGAACCAAGCAATGGTTATTTAATTTACCAGGGTGGATTGCCGGAAGTGGAAGAATTTATTTCAAAGTATAAAAAGTGATAAATATTGGAATAGTGGAGCATCGGATTTCAAAATTCCAATACTCCATTTTTCCAAAAAATTAATGATGATGTCCGTCTGCTCCATGAACGTGACCATGTTGAAGTTCTTCTGCTGTTGCATCCCTAACATCAACTAACTGCACATCAAAATTTAAATTTTTTCCTGCCAGAGGATGATTAAAATCAATTGTAATTTCCTCATCTTTTACTTCTTTGATTACAAACGGAATTGGGTTTCCGTCCGGAGATTGGGCCATAAATTCCATTCCTGCCTTTAGATCTGCATCCGCTGGGAATTCTTCTTTTTTAACCTGTTGTACTGCTTTTTCATCATAATCACCATAAGCGTCCGAAGAATTCAACGAGATATTTTTCTTACTGCCTATAATCATTGTATCAACAGCTTGCTCAAGTTTGGGTAAAATCTGGTTATTACCGCTTAAATAAACAAACGGAGCTTGTTCCTTTGTAGATTGGATCATATTTCCTTTATCATCTGATAAATCGTAATTTAAAGTGACAACTTTATTTGCACCAATAGCCATTATCTTCCTCTTTTTAATTATAATGTTATAACAATAATAACATATTATTGAAAAAAAATAAAATTACCTTAATATTTATTTGATTTAGAAAAAAATGATTATACTAAGGAAGGCTTTAAAACCTGAAGAGACGCACCCAATAGTATCTGTCTATAAGGGTACGCCTCTACCAGGTATAAATTCTTATGTGTGAATTATCTCTTGTTACTTGTTCAAATTTGCTAATTGATAATTAATATTACCTTAAATAAAGATTAATAAATATTAATCTTTTTCTGTTTGTGAATTTATAACTTCAACTAACTGAACTTATAAACTGTTTCTTGTAATTTTCATTGTTATTTATTTTTTTAATTGAATCGTTTGTTGTTTGGAGTTCAAATATTTTTGAATAATAATTTATTTTAAAACTGGAGGAATAAATTGCCGGACCATATTAAATCATCGTCAGTTATAAATTCGGCGGGAAATAAACCAAAAATAATTAATGAATTTATCGGTAGAATAAATTCGAAATCGGCAAATGTTAGTATAGCAAAAATGAAAAGTCCCGGAGGCTGGGTAGAACCGGGTCAAACTCCGGAGTTTGATGAATATACGGTAGTATTAAAAGGAATGTTAAGAGTTAAAACCAAATCTGAAACTTTCGATGTTAAAGAAGGTGAATCAATTATTACGCATAAAGGTGAATGGATTCAATACAGCACTCCTGAATCCGATGGGGCAGAGTATATTGCAGTCTGTATTCCTGCTTTTTCACCTGAATACGGTACACAGGGATTAAAAATAAAATATAAATAACAGTTGGGATTTTAATAATGCTTACAACTACACTTTTTCGCTCAATAGCTTCCTGCGAAATAAATGCCTGGCAGGATATGTACAATGCCGCAGGAAATGATATATCCCCAAAATTCGGGATAAAAGTCTTTTCCATAGGTTCGGCGTGTGTTTCAATTGCAAAAAAAATAGATATTCTTGGTTTTAATCGTGTAATAGGACTCGGACTACTTCAAACTGCAGCAGAAGAAATGATAGATCTGATAATTTCTAAATACAAAGAAGCTGATGTAAAAAGATTTTTCATTCAGATACATCCTGAGGCATCTCCTCCGCAGCTGAAAGACTGGTTTGAAAAAAGAAATATTCATTATTATAATAATTGGGTAAAGCATTACCGCGGAGTGGAGAACCCGCCTGTTATCGAAACCGAGCTGGAAATCAGGGAAGTTAAAAATAGGAATGAAGCGGAAATATTCGGAGAAATAATCACAAAAAGTTTTGAGTGGCCCAATGAAATGAAATACTGGTTTGCAAACCTTACCGAAAGAAAGTGCTGGAAAACTTATCTCGCATTTCACGGAGATAACCCGGTAGCAACAGCTTCACTTTATGTAAAAGATGATTGCGGCTGGCTATCTTTTGCCAGTACGCTTCCTGATTACCGTGGCAAAGGTGCGCAATCGGCACTTATCGCAAAAAGAATACAGGATGCCGCAGACCTCGGCTGTAAGGTTCTTACAGTTGAAACAGCGGAAGATAACGAGCAAAAAAGATCACAGTCACTTCAGAATATTCAGAAAATGGGATTTGAAGTTGCATTTATACGTCCTAATTTTATCTGGAAGGCGGATTAAAAATGAATCCGATACCGGTTTTATTTTTCCCCGCACTTTTTAATCTTAAAAATCACTGACAAATTTTACTTAATAATACGGTAAAAATAAAAATGAAATGAAAAAATATTTCTGATTATAAAAAAACTCCCTGATGGCGGGAGTTTTTAACTTAAAATAAGTCTGGAATTGATATTAATTCTTATCTAATATTTCCTGAGCTTTCTGTTTATCCTCTGAAAATGTCAGCGCGTTAATTATCTTAAAAGAGTTATTCTTATCAACAACAAAAGGATAGGTTAATTCAAGTGCCTTCAGTTTCCAGCTTGAGAATGAAGATAAATCCATTAAACCAATAATCTGTTGAACACTGAAATAATTATATTTTGCCGATGATTGTAAAACGGCTACCTTGTTATCTTCAAAAGACTCATTGCTTATGCTGTTTACAAGCTGCCTGTAATCCTGATCAGCCATTGCAACTACCGGCGGATTAACTTCAACAACTACCTGTTGGTTCTCTATAGCTTCAATCAATCCATAAATTTTATGAAGCTCTCTTTTGGCTCTGTTGTAATCTCTGCTTCTCAACTGGGTAAGATATTCAGCATCGAGATCATCAAGTCTTTCTTTTATTTTGTCAAGCAGTTCTTCTGTCCTGTCTGAAACCAATACCGGTGTTTTCCTGTCATCATGTTGATGATGCTGCGGGAATATATTTCCTGAAATAGTAAATATAAAAATCAAACTCAAAAATGAATTTGTAAATAATTTATTCAATTTTACCTCCGCAAATTATTATTGTATTTCTATTATCAAATAGAGTTTTCTGCAGAACAAAAATCCTGCCTTATCATTTTAATTAGCAAATCGTAAAATGTAATAATAATAAAGAGGGAAAATTAAATGAAACAAAATGAAAATGAGAAAACTTTACCGGCAGGATTTAATTTTTACTGATAGAGATACCAGCTAATAAGTAGTTGATAACTTCATTTTTAATTTGTTATGTTGAACACCGGCTTTCTCAATTAATTCCTTTACTCCGGAATTTTCTCTTACAGTATCAAGAAAAAAATCGTTTTTCATAGAAGCATAACTGATATACCCCATATCAACTGACTTCCTAAGAGCTCTGCTGCATTTATCTTCCATTTGAATAATCCGTAGATCCTTGCAATCTCATACCAGATTTCACCATCAGCAGGATTAGTTAACTCTCTTTTCAAATTGAAATCAGCAGCTTCTTTAATGTTACCTTTCATATATTCAACAAAGGAAGAAGCAAAATAATATTCTCCTATTTCTTCTTTTATTAGTAATGATTTTTGAAAGTATTCAAGTGCTTTTTCCCTGTTACCCATTCTAAAGTAAACCTCGCCCTAAAAGATTCAATGTGAACGGACTTTCAGAATCTAAATTAAATATATCAAGCGCTTCCTTATATTCTCCTAAAAACATATATGTTATTATACCTGATCTGAACCGGGGATTTTCGGGATCTAAAGCGAGTGCTTTTTCAACTTCTTTTTTCGATTCCTCAAGAAATCCAATATAACGATAATGATAGCTCAGTGAGAAATGAAGCCATGCGTCATTGGGATTAATTCTAAGTGCCCTTATTAATAGTGAATGTGCTTCTTCATGTCTTCCGGCATCAGTATAAAGCAAAGCTAAATAGGCCAGTGCAGGAAGAAGATCATTTTTTAATGATAAAGCTTTCAATAATGCTTTTTCGGCTTCATTAAATGCCTGTGCGGTACTTTTACCCACCTGTGCTAGTTGATTATTCCGGATTCCTAATTCCAGGTATGCCGGGGCATAAGCTGGATCCAGGCTTTACCGAATTATTCAGCATTTCGATAGCCATTTGTGTACCCTCCATTGTCTGAGGATATGAAACAGCCTGAAGATAAAACTCATATGCAGCCGGACTCTGCGGTGTATCAGGTTTCATTCGTTTTCTTTCCTCATCGGAAAACTGAACCTTAAGTCCTTCAACTACTTTTTGAGAAACAATATCCTGAAGTTCAAAAACATTTTTATATTTAACCTGGATTGATTCTCTCCAAATCATTTTCTCAGATTCAAGTTCAACCAACTCGATGTTAAGCCTTACTACATCGGCTTCTTTTAAATAATTTCCTGCGAGGACAAAATTTACATTAAGTTCTGTACCGGCTTTATATATATCAACCATTTCATCCTGGTATTTCCGTATGCTGCTTGAGGGTCTTACCAGAACATACCTGGAATACGCAAGTGATCCGATAACCTGATCTGCAAGAGCAAAACCTAAAAAGTTTGTTGCCGGATCATTCACCAGGTTAGAGAACGGGAGTACTGCTAATTTCTTTATATCTTTTTTTAATTTCTCAGGTGAAGGAGACCCGATTGATACAACAGTAGATTTCAGATCAGTGATCATTTCACTGATATTGCTATATCTTTTTTTACAATCTTTTTCTAAGGCTTTGTCCAAAACTTTATAGATTACAGGTAGATTTTCAAATCTGTTCAGATCATGAGGATTTTCATTCAGGATAGAATATATAATCGCCTGATCGTAATCACCCTTAAATGGTAACTCACCGGTTAACATTTCATACAGAACTACTCCCAATGACCAAATATCAGTTTGATGATTTATCTCTTCACCCTTCGCCTGTTCAGGTGACATATATGCTATTGTTCCTATTGTAGTACCAACCTGAGTAACCTGACTTCCTTTACCAACTTTTGCCAGGCCGAAATCCATAATCTTTACCCAGCCATCACCAGTAATCATTATATTCTGCGATTTAATATCGCGATGAACAATTCCTTTCCTGTGTGCAGCTTCTAATCCTTCTGCAATTCGTAAAGAGATATTAGTTGCTTCTTCTACAGAGAGAGGTTTGTTTTTAATTTTATCTTTTAATTCAACACCATCTATGAATTCCATTACAATAAATACTTCACTATTATATTCTTCAATTGCATGGATCGTCATTATGTTAGGATGATTTAATGAAGCTGCCGCTTGTGCTTCTATTTCAAACCGTTGTTTATCTTCTTCATTTGCAGAAATATGATGAGGCAGAAACTTAATCGCAACTTCACGTTTTAGTTTGGTATCCTCGGCTTTATAGACTACACCCATTCCGCCTTCGCCGAGCTTTTCTAATATTTTGTAATGTAGTATAGTTGAGCCGATCATATTTTAGATCCGACAATTAAATTTGTAATTGAATTGGGATGATGTCTTGTCCATCCCGATTTCATCGGGATAAGACGGACTTCACCGGGTTTCTTTAATATTTTGTCAGCCTGGGGCCTGAGCCAGATGCTCATCCGTCTTTGGTAGAGATATGCCTCCGGCGGATAATGGAGAATTGTTTCGCCAATCATAAGTTCCAATTTCTAAAAGATCAATCTATTCAACTATAATTTTTGGTGGCGAGCCTCCAATTGCAAAAGTGCCGTCCGAAGTGCAGAAGACGGCGTATTCATATGTACCCGGAGCTACACTATCTTTTATTTTAAGTTTTAGGGTTTTACCATCCTTTAAAAACTTTGTGTAACCGTTGTGCAGGCTGTCATCAGCGCCAACAGGATCAAACAAAAAATCAGGAAATTGAAAAGACACATCTGTACCATCAGCGGTCCATATTATTACATCCTTCTTTTTCGCTTTCACTTCAGTTTTAGTATAATCTGAAGCCAGAACAACTTTCCAGATCCCATCTACTTTTACCACATTCAAATCAACATCTTTTGAAGGTGGTGGGTTGGAAGGAAGCACATACATTCCCAGGAATACTGTAAGCATTATTATTCCTGAAATCAGAAAGGTTATTTTAGTTTTCATTTCTACCTTTACGTTTTCTTGATGATTTAGTTTTAAATATTTTTCCAATATTAAACTTTTTTTATGCGAATAGTTAGTTGCTTTTTTTATTAATCTGTGAGACTAAATTTTTATACCGCTCATCGGATAATAGTTTTTTAAGTTCCGGCTGATTTTCTATTTCAGATCTCGAGTAACCATTTTTTATTGATTTGATTATCCAATCAATAGCTTTTTTACGATCACCTAACTGCTCGTAAGTTGTTCCGGTACGGTACATAATTTCAGCGTCGTCCGGAGATAATTTTAACGATTTGTCTATATCTTCCAGACGCTTTATCTTTTTTACCCACCATAGCATAAAATCCCGCCAATGATGAAATTAATTGCGGATCATTAGGATTTACTTTTCTGGCTTCTTCACCTAATTTAATTGCATGCAAAAATGCATCATTTGCCTTAGAACGTTCACCTGTTGCCCAGTAATATGCTGCGCCCAGGTTTCCCCATATTACATAATCATTATCGTTTATTTCAAGTGCTTTTTCATATTTCCGTGCAGCTTTCGTATACTCGCCCTGGATGTAGTATAGAGTTCCAAGATTTGATGCAACCAGATAGGACTGTTTTATTTTAAATGCCTTTTCAAACATATCGCTTGCATTTTTTAGCTCATTTTTAGAATAATACGCAGCGCCCAATCCGTTAAATCCGAGATAGTTTTGCGGACTAAGCTCAGTTACTTTTTTAAATTGAGCAATAGCATCATCATAGCGGGCATGATTAAAATAGAAAATTGCAAGCGAATTATAACCAATCCAATTATCCGGTTTTATGTAAATAGCACGCTTAAATGTTTTTTCTGCATCGTCCAGCAAATTCTGATCTTCATAAGCTTTTGCTAAACCCCGCGATGCTTCATAGTTGATAGGATCAATCTCCAATGCTTTGTTAAAATCCTGTACAGCTTCTTTGTATTTCCCGGTGCCTTCATGAATAGTCCCAAGTGTAATATTCACATAAGCAAGTTTACTATTTAATCTGAAAGCATGTTCAGATTCTTCCACGGCTTTATTTGCCCATTCATTTTTTTTAACCAGCTTATATTTTGCCCAGTAAGCCTGTGCCAAACCAGATCGTGCTACTGCATAAAGAGAATCCTTTTGAACCGCAATCAAAAATGCGCTTATTGCAGATTCTACCTCATTCAGATTTCGATTGTCTTTCAGGTATCCTCGTCCCTGTATATAATATTCATACGCTTCCGGAATATCTGTATTATCCGCCTCTAATATCATGCTCGATTTTGGATTAAGCTGAAAGTTTAACATCTCAAGAAGTGAAATAACTGATTTGTTTTGCAGAACAATTAAATTTTTTTCTTTAACGTCAATAACTGATGAGTTAAGCTGACGCAGATTTTTTGCGTCAACTAAATTCAATGTTAACCGAAAAATATCACCTAAGAACTGCAGACTGCCCGTAACTGCAAGGTTAACGCCATACATCTGATGTGCTTCATCAGGACTTGTAATGTTATTTTTAATCACTTCACTGGATGGCACAACCCACAAAGATCCTTTTTTATATTGCTCAATCTGTGTGAGCTTGCTCGTAAGTGTTTCCATCAATCCATCACAAAAAGCCTGGCCGGTTTTATCACCGCCAATATTTGTGAGAGGAAGAATAAGTAAATGCTGTTCTTCTGCTACTGAACTTCCACCAACGAGTTCTTTAAATTTTTGCCAATTTCCGGTAAAAAATAAAAAAGAGGCTGAAAGTAATAGAACAATGCCTGTGATTAACAATATTCCTTTGATTCCGATTTTTTTAGAACTGAATCGTTTTATTTTTCCGCGCCGGATATTAAATCCATGAACGGGATCAGCTTTGTATAGCTCAATATCTTGTAACAATTCGTCAATTGTTTTATAACGGTGTGCCTGATCTTTTCTTAAACATTTTTCCACTATTCGGATAATGTTATTAGAACAGTCAATTGCAAATTTTGAAATAGGTTCTGGTTCTTCATTGAGAAGCGAATAAATAACAGATTGTTCGTAGTCTCCCTCAAAGGGACGTTTACTAGTTAACATCTGGTACATAACTACTCCTAAAGACCAGATATCACTCTGATTATTCACGTCCGTTCCCCTTGCCTGTTCGGGAGACATATATGCCACTGTTCCAACTGTGGATCCTACTTTAGTAACTCCCGGATCGTTCAGAGTTTTAGCCAAACCAAAATCCAATATTTTAACAACACCTTCGTTTGTAATGAAAATATTTGCGGGTTTTATATCGCGGTGAACAATTCCCTTTTTATGAGCAGCTCCCAAACCTTCAGCAATTTGGGTCGCTATATTCATAACTTCTGCGGGTGGAAGAGGACCGGTATCGATTTTATCTTTTAATTCTATACCATCAATTAATTCCATTACAATAAACAGTTCCCCATTGGCTTCCTCTATAGAATATATTGTAGCAATGTTGGGATGACTTAATGAAGCTGCAGCCTGAGCTTCAATTTCAAATCGCTTTCTTATTTCTTCATTATCAGATATATATTTTGGTAAAAATTTTATGGCAACTTTACGTTTTAATTTTTTATCCTCAGCTTTATATACCACTCCCATTCCGCCGGCGCCGAGTTTTTCTAATATATTATAATGAAGAATTTTATCACCAATCATTTTTGCTTTCTCACAAAGGTAGTTTCATTTTTTTCAGAATATCTATATGCCTGGGATCCTTTTCTATACTGGTTAAAAGAGGATCTCCTTTCATCTCAGCAAGCCCGCTATCTCTCTGTTTATAAGCTCTCTCCAGCCACTCGAATGCAGTGTCTATTTCTCCCCGGTAAGCATATATTTCAGCAATCTGGAAAGCAGAATCAAATTGATCTTCTTTAATTATTTTCGCAAGATCATCATCAGCCTCTTTCTTCTTATCGAGAGCATAATTTACCAGCGCTAAACCGTATGTACGCCAGAAGGAATCCGGCTCATTGTTTATTAATGTCAGGGCGGAATCGGGATTATCTTTAAAAAGATAAACAAGACCTAAAGTAGTACGAACCTGAGGAACATGAGGATTCAACTCCAATTCTTTATTGAAAGAAGCTATAGCCTCCTGCAACCGGCCGGCATAATAATAGTGAAAGCCCAGGTTAAACCTTGCAGAGGTACTTACCGGATCAAGTTCAATTGCACGGCGATCAAGATCAATTGCGTCATTAAAACGACCTAAAGTTGCTGACAACTGTGCAGCGTTTCCAATTATCCCTGAGTTTTCCGGTTCAAGGCTGATGGCCCGCTGATATGCAGAATCAGCTCCATTCCAGTCCCAGTTATAGTATTGTTTTATCCAGCCTATGGCTGAATATCCACTGGCAAGATTTGGATCTAAACTCAGGGCTTTTCTCGCTTCAAGCAAAGCCTCATGATAACCTTCCTCCATAGGAATGTAGCCAAAACCGGCCTGATTACTACGCGTAACCGAAAGACCAGCCCAGGCACGTGCATACAATGAATCAATTGCTAATGCCTGTTTATAAAATCCAATAGCTGTTTCCAAACTATTTTTAGTCAATTGTCGACTAAAATATCTTCCCTGTAGTAAGGCATTATAAGCATCAGGATTTCTTTCTGCCTGAGGTTGAGAAACACTTGTGGAACCCAGAAGAGTGACATTGAGCGCCCGGGCAACTGAGTGCGAAATTGTATCCTGTAATGCAAATATATCCTTCAGTTTCTCATCATAAGTATTAGACCATTGGTAGGCGTCTGTTGCAACATCCACCAATTCTGCTGATACACGAATCTGATTTCCGAACTTTCTAACGCTTCCTTCCAGTATATAATTCACATTTAGTTTTTCAGCAATTGTCCTGATAGGTGTATTTGTACCTCTGAAAGAAAATGCAGAGGTGCGGGCTGTAACCCTGAGCTTCGGGTTCTGTGCCAGGACATTCATTAATTCTTCTGTTAAACCATCTGAAAAATATTGTTGATCTTTCATCGGACTCATATCAGTAAAAGGAAGAACAGCAATTGTTTTAATTGTCTCCCTGAAAGGTTTTAGTAATGTAAATAGATAAACGGAAATTACAGCAACTATCAGGATTAACGCAGCCATAACCCAGCGAATTTTAATTTGTTTGGGAATTATTTTTATCCTGCCGGAAGGATCATCACTTATATTTTTTAATTCTTTAATTATTTCATCAGCAGACTGGTATCGTTTGTTTGGATCTTTGGTTAAAGCTTTCTGGATAATGAACCGTATTCTCGGATCCATTGTAGGAACTACTTTACTTTCCTCATTAATGATCGAATAAATAACGGCTTGTTCATAATCTCCTGGAAATGGCAGTTTTTTTGTGAGCATCTCATACAACACCACACCAAAAGACCAGATGTCTGTACGTTGATCAACTTCTTCTCCTTTGGCCTGTTCAGGTGACATATAGGCTGCGGTTCCAATTGTAGTTCCAATTTTAGTTAACTGAGCACTACCGCTTAGTTTTGCCAGCCCGAAGTCCATAATTTTAATCTGTCCCTGCTCTGTAACCATGATGTTTGCAGATTTAATATCTCGATGAACAATCCCTTTTCTGTGAGCAGCATTTAGTCCTTCCGCAATCTGAGTTGCATATGATAAGGGAGTTTTCAGATCGGGTATTTCAGATTTTATTATTTCCCTTAATTCCTTCCCTTCAATATATTCCATCACTATAAACATTTCTTCGTTCGACTCTTCAATTGCATATATAGTTGCAATATTAGGATGGTTCAGAGCTGCAGCCGATTGTGCTTCAATTTTAAATCGTTCGCGTTCCTCTTCATTAGCTGCAATATGGTGTGGAAGAAATTTTATGGCTACTTCACGTTTTAGTTTAGTGTCCTCGGCTTTATAGACCACCCCCATTCCGCCTTCGCCTAACTTTTCGAGGATTTTATAGTGTAAAATTGTTTCGCCGATCATAAGTTTACCTTATTTTATTTCTTTCCTTTAACTTCCTTCTTCCAGTTGGCAACCAGGGTTATCGGCGGTTGAATAGACTGTCCGTTAGGAACCGAGGCCACTATTTTTGTCCCCGTATGATCAATATCATAGATTCTCGAAATTGGATTATTGCCGGGATTAAAAACAATGTAAGGGGAGCCGGGGGAAAGGGAATTGCCCTTTTCATTAACGTCTACGGCCATAATTTTATTGCTCGAAGTAATGAAATAAATTTTCTTCCCGTTATCCATCCATTTGGGACTTTCGCCCCCATCTACCGAAATCTGCCATTTGCCGCTGGTTTTGCCGGATGGATTATTCGCGTCAAAAGGAATAATGTAAATCTGGTTTTTCCCTGATTCATTGGATTGATACGCAATCCATTTCATATTAGGGGAAAATCCGCCCAATCTTTCATTGAATTTTGTTGATAATACATCTATTGGATTTTGATCATCTCCCGCGCGCTGTGCAACAATATCCCAGCCGCTGGAAGTATTTTTGAAATTTACGACACTATAAAGGACTATATTTCTATCGGGAGAGAAATCAGTAACAAATTTGTTAGATCCGGATTTATACATAGGAGAAGCTTCACCGGAACCATCTGCATTTTTGATAAATGAATCGAAAACTCCTCCGCCGTTATTTGAACTATACGCAATTTTTTTACCGTCCGGTGTCCAGTGCGGCAGCACATCGGCATCCTGTTTAAATGTCAGCCTTGTTGAAACATTCCTGTTGAGATCATATGTCCAGATATCAATATTTTTCTGGCCGGCGTCATACAGATCATAAGCAAGTTTAGTACCGTCGGGGGAGAAAGTAACTGACCACTGTACCTTTTGATCGGCAACTTTATTAAGTATCTCTCCCCTCTTGTTCATTATTACAATTCTTTCACTACTCTGGTTTTGTTCGAGGTAGACAAGTTTGCCGTTTCCTGAAACCGCGAATGACCCGCTTATCCTTACATCATAGAATTGAATGTTATCTGAAATGGGTATGGCCTCACCCTCAATCTTCAGTTTATCAGGGTCAAATTTTTGTGCAAGGAGAATTGACTGCCGCACAAAGAATAAATACCCGCCGGCGTACTGACAATTTGATGATGCATTTATTAATTTTTCGGATGTTGTATCACTTAACGAAGAAAGATAAATTGCATCGTCCGGCGTTGAACCGCTTGCCCCGCCCTGTGTTGAATAAAGAAAATGATCGCCGTCCGGCAGGAAGCTGGCCCATCTCAGGCTTAATATTTTATCACTGGAGTCAGCAGCCATTATTTCTTCGGGTTTCCCGCCGGATGCTGGCACCTTAAAAAGTCCTCCCTGGGCATCGGGTGAAAACACAATAGTTCCGTTTTTGCTCCAGCTGCCACCTCTTCCTGCTGAAACATCGCAAACCGGAAGTGAAGTGCCCGCATCGAGTGAAACTTTCATCAATTTGCCCCTGTCGAAATACGCTATAGTCTTGCTGTCAGGCGACCAGAAAGGATATGCTTCCGGCGAGGCGTTTGTTAAGGCTCTGGCGTTCAGGGAATTTATGGGGCGGATCCACAACTTCCTTGTACCCGCAGAATCTGTACCTATATAGGAAATATATTTTCCGTCGGGTGAAATTGTAAGATTGCTGCCGATACTATTATCATAGTTAACTCCATGCGGCGGAAGAATTGTTGCTTTAATTTCCTGAACTTCCGTTACTGAATTGTTTAATACCAAGAAAAACAACAATAATATTATTCCAATTGTTAAAATTCCTGCCAGTGACCAGGAAATGGCCGGGTTATAAAAAATACTGCTGAAGAAATTCTTTATCGGAATATCTTTTAATGTCGTTGCACCTGATTTATTAATTGTCGTGGCTTCCATCGTACTAACAGTCTGAGTGTTAACATTATAAAACCTGCTCGACCTACTTCCGGTTGAACCTCGTTTTAGTTTTCTCAGACTTCTTGCAAGTTCCTTTGCAGATTGAAATCGTTCATCTTTATCTTTTTCCAAACACTCGAGAATTAATCTATCCAGATCCGGATCAATTCCTTCTTTTACTGTTGCAATAGGCGGTGGGTCAACATTTACGATTTCATACATAATTGCTGTTTCGTGCATCCCTTTGAAAGGGGATTCTCCTGCAAGCAACTCATAAAGCACAACACCAAGAGAAAAAATATCTGTGCGATGATCGACATCTTGCCCCTGCACCTGCTCAGGTGACATATATCCCATCGTTCCCATCGTTGTGCCGGCTTTAGTTAGCCTGGAGACATTACCTTTTGAATATAATTTTGCCAGCCCGAAATCCATTATCTGTACAATACCATCTTTTCGTACCATAATATTTTCAGGTTTTATATCCCTATGTACTATTCCTTTTTCGTGCGCAGCACCGAGCCCATCTGCGACCTGTGCGGCTATTTCCAATATCTTCTTTTCTGAAAGAACCTGTTTATTATCCCTGAGAGTAACTCCATCCACATACTCCATTACAATGAATAATTGCTTTTCATTTTCTTCGATGGAATAAATGGTGCATACATTCGGGTGGTTCATTGCAGAAGCGGCTTTTGCCTCCAGGATAAATCTTGCTTTATCATCTTCAGA
>CAVUZG010000008.1:0-10967 GCA_963745945.1 uncultured Ignavibacteria bacterium | reverse complement strand
AAAGACATATTCCTGGTACGGCTTGAAGGTTTTATACTTGAAGACACATTGGAACCGGGGAAAAAATGCCAGGTAGCATTAATCGATTTAACCGAATTTAAAAAGGTTGAAGATAGATTAAATAAAACCAACGAGGAACTTAAAGCACTAAATGGCACTAAGGATAAATTCTTTTCAATAATTGCACACGATTTAAGGAGTCCATTCGAAGCATTATTAAAGTATTCGGAATTACTGGCAACCGAAACCGAAAAATTATCGCATGAAGAGATATTACAGTTTAGTGGTGCGCTGAATGAAATCCTGAATAATCTTTATGGGCTGCTGGAGAATTTGCTTCACTGGTCAATGCTTCAGCGGAACTTAATAAGTTTTGACCCGGAAAGCATTAATATCAACAATGCTGTAGAGAAAATAATCAGAGTTTCAAATCATAACGCTTTAAGAAAAAACATTTCCATATCCAACCAAACCGAAAAGGAAATATTTGTATTTGCAGACGCAAATATGCTCCAATTAATTATTCAAAATCTTATAATAAATGCACTCAAATTTACACCTGAAGGTGGACAGATTATTATATCAGCGAAAATCAAAGATAAATTTGTAGAAATATCTATTTGTGATACGGGAATAGGAATCGATCCGGAAATATCTTCAATATTATTCGATTTTAGTACTATATTTACAACTCACGGAACATCCGGGGAAAAAGGAACAGGGATTGGTTTACCACTCTGTAAAGAATTTGTCGAAAGAAACGGAGGCAAAATCCGGGTAGAAAGCGAACCGGGAAATGGTTCGAAGTTTATATTCACTTTACAAAATGCAGTTAAGTAATAGTGTGATAAATACAATCCGGTTCATCTCAACATATATTAATGAGGGAGTTTAAATAACTACATAAAGTCCCCCCTGAAAAGTACATGAACAAATTATTTCCCAAATTTTTTACGAATAGTGTGAATGCTCAAAAACTTCAAAATATTTCTTACACTTTAAAAAGCCTTATGCAAAATATCCTCTAAAAATTAGCACTGAATATTCGCTTGCAGATTGCTATGTCGGCTCATTTTGAAAATTCTGAAAGAATAAATAAAGACAGAATAGAGAATTGTTGAATAATTTACCGGCTTTCTGTTGTTTCATCCTATAAATATTGTTTTATTCCTATCTCCACGCATTATTTTACAATGGCACTCTTTTAGATCATATATTTCAGTTGGAAAAGATTTACAAAACCTGTCCAGACACTTCATTTCAACTGATGAAGGATGAAGTTTATAATAATTAAACAAAGGAAAACACAAACCTATGGGAAATTATTAAAAATAAATATTTGCAGAAGAAGAAGGCCTGTACTAATTTATACTGCTGAAAAAATATTTTGTGCAGTTTAATCTGCGAAACATAAATTCACTTGACATCACATTTTCATGCCTCCTTTTACTCAGAAAGTAAACAACCTCCATGTTTTGTTTATTTAATGAAATGTCTAAAGATAAACTCTTACTTAAAGCGAAATTAGTTTGAATTAAGAGTTATACTCTTTGAATTGGGGAGATGAAGAAGAATTGCATAGAGACAATTGAATGATCTTGTTGGAACTATTATATAATTTATCGCTACTTGTTGCCCTGAGTGTCATCTCGGGTTTTTTATACAAGCGATACCCAGCGTTTTCCATTAAGGGTAGTATTAGTCAGGGACTTCTCTTTGGAATTGTTGCAATTATTGGCATGTTGAGACCGCTGGTTTTTAGTGAGGGATTAATTTTTGACGGTCGTTCTGTTGTATTAAGTGTATCTGCTTTATTCTTCGGTCCGGTTTCCGGAGCAATTGCCGGAACCATGGCATTAATATTTCGTTTATACCAGGGCGGTTCCGGAACAGTTCCCGGAACATTGGTTATTATCTCCTCGGTAATCATAGGAACGATTTTCTACTTACAAAGAAAGAAGACAAATAAAGAATTAACAGTTAGCCGTCTACTTTATTTTGGGCTGACTGTTCATATTGCAATGCTTCTTATGATGTTCTCCCTCCCCTTTTCAACCGCAATTTCTGTAATACAGCAAATAGGAATTCCTGTTATTATTATTTATCCACTGGCAACAATTCTAATTGGCAAGATTCTTATCGATCAGGAAGTGAACAGCAGGGTTTTTGAAGATATAAAAGCCAATGAATTTAGATATCGGTATATGTTTGCCAATAATCCCCAGCCAATGTTCATTTATGATCTGGAAACTCTGGCATTTCTTGAGATCAATAACTCTGCTATCTCGCACTACGGTTATACCAGGGAAGAATTTCTATCAATGACTTTAAAAGATATTTATTCAGCAGAGGATCCTGATACCTTAAAACAGAATATTGAACTGACACAAAAATCTCACAATTCCGTTGTTGAATCACGTCATCTGAAAAAGAACGGTGAAATTATTAATGTCGAATTGATTTCTACATCTATTACATTTCATAACCGAAATGCCAGACATGTAATGGTAAATGACATCACACACCGTAAGCGGACTGAGCTGGAACGCCAGATAATGTTTGAAATTACTAATGCACTGACAACCAATTCAAACCAGGATGACTTGATTAAATTGATACATAGTGCGTTACAGAAAGCAATTTATGCAGAGAATTTCTTCGTTGCTCTTCATGATAAGGATTCCGGGCTTTATAACTTTCCCTATTTTGCAGATAAATTTGATCCTACCCCTCATCCCGTGGCAATGAAGAAAAGTTGTACCGCTTACGTCTTCCGTACTGGCAAACCATTACTGCTTACACAAGAGTTATTTGATCAGCTTGTAGCACAGGATGAAGTTGAATTAGTAGGCTCAAACTCACCATCCTGGATTGGTGCACCGCTTATAACTCAATCCGGCACTATAGGAGTTTTGGTTCTTCAACACTACGAGAAGGAAAATGTATATTCTGAACCCGATGTTGATTTTCTTGTGAGTGTGGCAAACCAGATTGCTATTGTTATGGAGCGGAAGATTGCTGAAGAGACACTTCGTGAAAGCGAAGAAAAGTTCAGAACTATTTTTAATGAATCCCCAATTGGTATCGAACTTTACAAAACAGACGGTATGCAGGTGGCAGCAAACAGGGCATCACTAAAAATGTTTGGAATATTAGATCAATCTGAAATACTGGGATTTAATTTGTTTGATGGTACCAGCCTTGATGTTGAAAAAACAGAAAAGCTGCACAGGGGAGAATCGGTTGCTTACCAGGTGGTTTTTGACTTTGAAAAAGTAAAACAACTTAAACAGTATAAGACCAACAAGGTTGGGAAAGCCTATTTTGATTATATAATAACGCCTTTGTCAGACAAAAAAAGTAAAACCCTAAATGGTTATCTATTACAGGTACAGGATATCACTAACCGTAAACAAACAGAAGAAGAGTTACGAAAAGAACGGTTATTACTGAGAACAGTAATTGATAACATCCCGGATTCAATTTATTGCAAAGACACTTCTCTTAGAAAGACACTTTCCAACAAGAGTGACTTACGTTATATGGGCGTGAATTCGGAAAGCGAAATATTAGGGAAAACCGATTTTGATTTATATTCCAAAGAACACGCTGAAAAGTCCTTTGCTGTTGATCAAACAGTTATAAATTCCGGTAAATCTATACTCAATACAGAAGAATTATTGCTTGATGAAAATGGACAAAAACAATGGCTGCTTACATCAAAGCTGCCAATGAAGGATGAAAAAGGTGAAATAATTGGTATCGTGGGTATAGGCCGCAACATCACAGAACGCAGACGTAATGAAGAAGCACTTAGTGAAAGTGAAAAACGATACCGCACGGTTCTTGAGCAATCTATAGAAGCCATCTATCTTTATGACTTAAAAACCCAAACAGTACTCGAAGCTAATCCAGCATTTTGTGATCTGTTAGGTTATAGTGCCGAAGAGGTAAAAACCTTAACATTATATGATATCGTTGCCAATGACAAATTCAGCATTGACACTTTCATGCAAAAATTATCATCCACCGGTGGAATGCCATTGGGAGAACGTATTTGGCGCAGAAAAGATGGCTCATCTGTTCAGGTTGAAGTAACTGCAAATAAGATTGAACTCGGTGGTAGGGAGATATTGTTTTTCGTAGGCCGCGATATTACTGAACGCAAAAGAGCAGAGCAGTCTCTGAAGGAAAGTGAAATAAAGTTAAATGTTATCCTTCAATCGACGGCAGATGGTATCCTGGCAATTGATGCAAACGGGAAAGTGATAAAAACAAATGAGCGGTTTGCACAACTCTGGCGTATTCCACAAAGTATAATTGATTCAGGCGATGACAATACCTTATTGGATTCTATTTTAGGGCAATTGATTGACCCTGATAAATTTATTTCTAAAGTGAAAATGCTTTACAATTCTTCTGATGAAGATTTGGACCAAATTTATTTTAAGGACGGGCGTATTTTTGAAAGATACTCTGCTCCGCTTGTAATGCCGGATAAATCTTTAGGGCGTGTCTGGTCTTTCCGCGATGTTACCAACCAGAAACATGCAGAAGAAGAAGTAAATACTCGAAACAAACAACTTTCAAAACTTAATGCAGAAAAAGATAAATTTTTTTCAATTATTGCGCACGATCTGAAAAGTCCTTTCAACGGATTTTTAAATCTGACAGAACTGATGGCAGAAAGAAGTGACGATTTTTCTCTGGCTGAATTTGCAGAAAACAGTAAATTACTTAACGAATCAGCCCGCAATCTTTACAAACTTTTAGAAAATTTGCTGACGTGGGCGCAAATGCAGCGAGACTCAATTACTTTTATTCCAAAAGAATTCAATGTGTCTGATACAATTTTGGAAAATATTGAAATTATTAATCAAAGAGCTTTACAAAAAGGAATTACCATAATTAATGAGGTTCCGGCCCCCGAGAGAATTTATGCAGATGAAAAAATGGTTGATACAATATTCAGAAATCTTTTATCTAACGCAGTTAAATTTACAGGAAGAGGTGGAAGAATTTTTATAAAATCTGTGCTATTGGATAATGATATAATAATTACAGTTGAGGATACAGGCATAGGTATTCCTGAAAATGATATTGAAAAACTTTTTAAGATAGAAGAAAAAGTTGGCACCAGGGGAACAGAGGGCGAATCCAGCACAGGTTTAGGATTATTGCTCTGCAAGGAGTTTATCGAAAGAAACGGCGGCAAGATTTGGGTAGAAAGTGAAATAGGGAAGGGCACTAAATTTATTTTCACTTTGCTAAAATCAATTTTATAACTTAATCACTTTTCGTGATTAAACCATTCGTTTGCTTTCAAATATTACCAATCGATCTAATCCCTTTTTCATCCCTTTGGGCGATTGATTCCCCTTGCTTCTTCGGGTAGTTTACGATGTGTTCTGTAAAATCTATTTCGATGAATAACAACCATTTAATTTTTTTAATAAAGTGAGGAAAAAATGAATAAATTAGTTTACTTTCTAATATTGCTTGGATTGATTGCCATGAGCCAACCTAACCAGGCTCAGTTTAAAGATTGGGGGACCAAATTTGGTGCAAGGTATAATATGCTCCTGCCCCAGAATGAATTTCCGAATGTTGGTTTCGGGGAGAATGATAAATTTTCATTTGATAACTATACCATGTCCTGGCTGCTTGAAGGCTTTGTGGGTTTTGAATTAATGCCTGTACTTGAATTAGATATCAACGCGGGTTACGGATCTTATGCAGGTTTTCAATTTAATTATGAAGGTTATTACAAATCAGAAATCATTCCTGTAAACCTCCGTCTCAGAGTTGCTCCTTTTGATCTGAAAGGCTGGAATCCCTACTTCTATCTCGGTGGAGGTATTATGCATTACAGCAACAAATATCCTGAAGAAAACAGAGCAGCCTCACCTGTGGATGTAAAGAGTGACGGCTGGGCCGGAATATTTCCATTAGGTATTGGTACCGAGATTGCGCTATCAGATAATGTACTTGTAGATATTTCTCTCGGTGGTGCTTTTTCTTCAACAACTGCACTTAACAACTACGACAATGGTAATAACATAATGGATGCTTATTATAATTTGGGCGTAGGTTTAACTTATACAGGAGAAAGCTGCAGTTCGGACAGAGATAATGATGGATTGGGAAAGTGTGAAGAAGAAAAACTGGGAACAAACCCGAGAAATCCGGATACTGATGGCGACGGTTTAACTGATGGTGAAGAAGTCAGAGTTTATAAAACAAATCCATTACTTGCAGATACTGACCTGGATGGATTAAGTGATTTTGATGAAGTTAAAAAATATAAAACTGATCCTCTCAAAGCAGATACTGATGGAGACGGTTTAAATGATGGTGAAGAAGTTCTTAAATACAAAACCAACCCTCTTAATGCAGACACCGATAATGACGGATTGAAAGATGGCGAGGAAGTAATTAAGTACAATACCGATCCTACTAAAGCCGATACGGACGGTGACGGATTAAATGATGGTGCAGAGGTTTTAACTTACTCAACTAATCCTCTTAATAAAGATACAGATGGTGATGATTTATCAGATTATGATGAAGTAATGACATACAAAACAAATCCGTTGGTTAAAGATACAGATGGCGGTACAATAGACGACGGAGTTGAGGTAAAGCGCGGAACCGATCCGCTTGATCCTTCAGATGATGTTGTTAAAATAGGAGTTCCTGTTATTCTTGATGGTATTACATTCGCTACGGGTAAATCAGAAATTACACCTCAATCTGAAAATACTTTAAGAAAAGCATTAAAGACATTACAGACTTATTCCGATATCACGGTAGAGATATCCGGTCATACAGATAATGTTGGAAGCGATGCTTCAAATCAGAAACTTTCTGAAAGAAGAGCAAATGCCGTGAAAGACTGGCTAGTTCGCGAAGGGATAAATCCTGACAGAATTACGGCAGTGGGTTATGGGGAATCGCAACCAACTGCAACAAATGATACGCCCGAGGGAAGACAGAAAAACAGACGGATCGAGTTCAAACGAATAAAGTAATTTGATCTTAACCAAATTCAGGGTGTCTTCGGACACCCTATTTGTTTTTAAAGCCAAAGTAGTTTTCCTGAGACAAAAGAACTAAGTCTTTTTCATCCTTTTGGCCGATTGATCCGATATGACTCTTCGAGTAGGTTTAACTGGGATTCCGGAAGTGATATTCTGAGAATCTCTTTAAGTTCAAAACAATTTGAAATTATAAAAGGTTTTATTGCAATGAAAAAGTATTTACTGTTTGGTTTATTTTTGGGTTTAATGATAATCTTAGCAAAACCAGTTACGGCTCAGGATCACGGATTTGGACTTGGAATAATTATAGGAGAACCAACCGGGTTGAGTGCAAAACTCTGGACATCAAAAGTCAATGCTTTTGATTTTGGCCTTGGCGTAGGATTGGGTGGTGATCGTATTAAATACAAGGGTTATTATAATAATTCAGGTCGTGTCCATTTTCATATGGATTATCTCTGGCATGCCTTTAATGCAATAAATTCTACAGAAAGATTTCCCGTGTACTATGGTGTAGGTGGAAGGTTCAATACAGGCGGAGGTTATGACGCTTCTATTGGTGTTAGAGGAGTAATTGGTATTGCATGGTTCCCTCATTCAACTCCTATAGATGTGTTTGCTGAGTTGGTCCCGGTTTTTCAACTAACCCCGCTAACCGGGTTGGGATTTGATGCTGGACTGGGAATAAGATATTTCTTCGAATAAACTTTTGCTCTTCATTTACTAAGAGTGAGTCTGTCAGCGCAATTTTAGTGCCCAGATCATTGTCTGAATATTCTCACAATGCATTTTAAATTCTGCAATTCTTCCTGTAAAGGATGTAGTTCCTTTTTCATCCCTTTGGCTGATTTACATAATTACGCCTTCTATGTATTTTCATTAGTAAGCTGGCAATGAAAAAATAATATACCACACAGCTGAGTTAATAATAAAAAATTCAGAAATGATCTTGAATAAAACTTCCGAAGTCCGCAAAAATCGTGGCTTTGAGAAAATAATAGTTTAGTTCTAATAATGTTTTGAAAACAGGAGTTGAGAATGGAAGTTCTTTTATATGTTTTTATCCCAATCATCCTTTTGTTTCTTTTAGGAAGCAGAATTGTCAGACCGACTCAACGAGGTCTGACTGAGCGGCTGGGTAAATACAATCGTTTTGCAAATCCGGGATTTCACTGGATTTTCCCTTTTGTGGAAAGGATGTACAGAATTAACATCACAGAATCGATGATAAATGCTGAACCTCAGGAAATTATAACTAATGATAATTTAAATGCAAGAGTTGATGCTCAGGTTTATTTCAAAGTAAAAGCCGATGAAGAGAGTGTAAAAAATTCGATTTACAACGTGAATAATTACATGTACCAGATCGTCAATCTAGCCAGGACGACCTTAAGAAATATTATCGGGACACTTACTTTAAAATCTGCCAACAGCGAAAGAGGTAAAATCAATTCGGAGCTTCATAGAACCCTTCTTGATGAAACACAAAGCTGGGGAATCGAAATAGTCCGCACAGAATTAAAAGAGATTGACCCCCCACCGGATGTGCAGGAAACAATGAACAAGGTTGTAAAAGCCGAGAATGAAAAAGTCGCTGCAATTGATTTTGCTTCAGCAAGAGAAACAGTTGCAGACGGAGAAAAACGCGCCAAGATTAAAGAAGCTGAAGGCTACAAGCAATCGAAAATATTACAGGCAGAAGGAGACGCGGCAGCGATAAAATTAGTGAATGAAGCGGCAGACAAATATTTCGTAGGTAATTCACAACTTTTAAAAAGACTTGAAACAGCACAGGCGGCTCTTGAGAATAACGCCAAGATAATAGTCCCCGCCAATCAACAGCTTGTAAATGTTATTGGAGATTTGGCAGGAATTTTACCACAAAAGAACAAGCAAGAAACAGAAAAGATGTAGTAGCGCATAAATAGCAATACTTTCTTCAAAAGAAACGGATATTAATGCTTGAAACAAAATATTTCAAATTCAACCCTGAAACGGATGGCATTCATTGGAAATTATCTACCAAGGCAATGTGGAATTGCCACATTTACAACTGATTTATGTGAGGCAATTGCTTTGCAATACCCTGATACAACCTGTATTGCAATGCCGGTTAACGACATTCCAAATGGTTATGCTTATCCCGACAGGGTTCGGTTTGAACTTGCTGAGAAAGATATTGATTCATACTTAAGAGCCTCTGATTTTTTAAATATTAATAATGTTGACATGGTGTCACTGCAATTTGAGTATGGAATATTCGGAGGAAAATCAGGCAGTCATATCCTTGCTCTCTTGCGCGGATTACGAATGCCAATTGTTACAACTTTGCATACGATTCTAAAAAATCCTAATCCTGATCAGCGGCGGGTACTAGAAGAAGTAGCGGCGTTATCAGACCGTTTGGTTGTAATGAGTGAACGTGGATCAGAATTTCTCCATGAAATATATAATGTGCCTCTGGAAAAAGTTGATATGATTCCACACGGCATTCCCGATGTACCATTTGTTGATCCAAGTTTTAATAAAGATTTATTTGGAGTGGAAGGCAAGATAGTTTTACTAAGTTTTGGGTTACTGTCGTCAAACAAGGGAATTGAAACTGTTATTTCAGCATTGCCTGAAATCGTAGCACGCTATCCCAATGTGGTTTATATTGTTGTTGGTGCAACGCATCCGCATGTAATTCAACAGGAGGGAGAAACTTACCGACTTTCTTTGCAATGGCTTGCTCAGCAAAAGGGTGTAGAAAGTAATGTTATTTTTTATAATCGTTTTGTTAGCTCTGAAGAGCTTGTTGAGTTCATTGGTGCAGCTGACATTTATATTACCCCTTATCTTAATGAGGCACAAATTACATCCGGAACCCTGGCTTATACAGTTGGTGCAGGTAAAGCAGTTATTTCAACCCCATACTGGTACGCCCAGGAAATGCTTTCTGAAGGCCGGGGTGTGCTGTTTCCATTTCGCAATCCTGAAGCTTTGGCAGAACAGGTTATTAATTTATTGAACAATGAAGCGGAACGGCATGCAATGCGCAAACGTGCTTATAAGTTTGGGCGCGCTATGATTTGGTCAGAGGTTGCACAACGTTACATGGAAAGTTTTGACCGTGCACGTGTAGAACGCCGTCATTATCTTTCCCCTGATTTTACTTCGAAGGCGCTTGACAAAAACCCCGGTGAATTACCCCCGTTAAAGCTTGATCACTTAGTACGTATGACAGATTATACCGGAATGTTTCAACACGCTTTATTTACTGTTCCAAATTATTCTCACGGTTACACCACTGATGACAATGCCCGTGCTTTATTAGTAAGTGCCCTACTTGATGAGCTAGGGAATAATGAAGGGTTAAGATTGTCTTCCCGATATCTTGCCTTTCTCGGGTATGCCTTTAATCCAGAGACCCGACGGTTCCGGAATTTCATGGATTACCAGAGGAATTGGTTAGAAGAGAAGGGATCAGATGATAGTCATGGAAGAGCGTTGTGGTCGTTGGGTTGTGTATTAAACAGATGTAGCAAACCTGCCCAAAATTTAACGGCAGCATGGTTGTTTGAACAAACTCTACCAGCTATTCTATCAACTACTAGTCCCCGGGCATGGGCATTTGCACTTATCGGAATAGATGAATACTCACAAAAATTTGCCGGTGACAGCAGAGCAAGCCAGGTAAGGGACGAATTAGCAGCACGACTTTTAACATTATATCAGAATAACCGTTCGGAAGAATGGAACTGGTTTGAAAAAGAACTTTCATATTGTAACGCAGCTCTGCCGCATGCTTTATTAACTTCCGGTAAAATAATTCATGAAAAGGTTATGATTGATGCAGGCCTTGAGTCATTAAAATGGCTTGCCGATCTGCAGCGTTCTAGTAAGAAACATTTTGTACCGATAGGTTCAAACGGATTCTATCGGCGC
>CAVUZG010000007.1:0-590092 GCA_963745945.1 uncultured Ignavibacteria bacterium | reverse complement strand
CTTACAGATGGAATGTATATATCTACTGATGATGGTGTAACATGGACATCAGAAAACTCAGGAATTGAATCATACGAAGTTTCCGCAATCAATACTATTCAGGATTATATTTTGGCGGGAACATTTGGTGATGGTGTTTACCGTTCCTCCGACAACGGACAAACATGGCTTCCTCCCTCAAATTACGGAGGCGTGGTAACTACATAGATTGTTGTGGAAAACAATTATGTATTTGCCGGTACACAAAAACTTGCCGGAGTTCTGCGATCATGGATTACGGTAACAACTGGACTTTGCTTTCCTACCCGGTTGGTTATATACGTACAATGGGAGTCAGCGGGAACAAAATTTTCGCTTCTCAATATGTTGCTACATTCTTTTCTGTCGATGATGGAGAAAACTGGAATGAAGTTTAGTATATCTTCACGACTGGACCAGTATGCCGATCATTTTACAGCACAGGAGACTTTGTGCTTGCCGGAGGTGTAAATGAAATATACGTTTCAACAAATCAAGGCAGCACATTTACTACAATACCCCTGGGAATCAGTTTAGGATTGTTAATGTAGATGGTATAACAAATATTCATAAAACTTATTTCATTACAACTTCTTATGATCGTGTTTGATCCCTGAACTGATAACGGCTTTACCTGGATTGCAGCCAATACAGGAATGGGACCTAAGGATGTGCGAGCTATTACAACTACAGGTTCTTCAACATTTAATTGCAGGATCAAATTATTCAGGTCTATACAGATCAACAGATTCAGGTGAAATGTGGAATAAATCTATGGAAGGATTTCCTGCAGGTGCATCTATATTAACATTTTACACAATAGATACAATTTTGTATGCAGGCACACGTGACGGTATTTACAGAACGTCAAACAATGGTTTAACCTGGGATAAGCTTACCGGATCAAATGATACTATTAATTATGGTCAAATACGTGGGATAACTGAATTAAATGGAGCACTTTATGCAAGTGCATTTATTAAATTTTATTCAACTGTTTATAAATCAACCGATAATGGTGAAACCTGGAGCTTCAGTGGATCCGGACTGCCAGGAGATCTTTCATTCGTCTATGGTTTAGCGACGACCGGGAATAATTTAATCGCCGGTTCAGATGAAGGTTTATACTACTCCTCTGACGAAGGAAGCAGCTGGCACGTTTCGAACATTCCTGTTACTGATGTTCCCGGGGTTGCAGTCGGAGGCAATTATGCTTATGCTGTTGCACAAGGTTTCGGTATTTACAGATCAGCAAACAACGGAATTAGCTGGTCTCCAAATTTACAGATAGGTGCTACCCTGACCGGCCTATCTGCTAAAGAGAATTTTGCTTACGTTGGAACATTTTTTAACCAGGCTCTGTATTCACTTGATTACGCTTCAAGCTGGGATTTTTGTAATGGTTTTCCATCCGGTGAATCAGTTATAGCTATTGAAAATATTGGAAACGGGATGGTTATTGCGGCAGATTATCCGGCCATTCCTTATATATATGCGTCATTTGACGATGGGATAAACTTTTCACCTTATAGTGAAGGATTAGGTCCGAATGCCATTACAGAATTCATTACTGTTAGTGACTCATTTATTTTCGCCGGAACAGATTATAATGGTGTGTGGAGAAGACTGCTCCCCCAATTCGTGCCTGTCGAGCTTACTTCATTTACTGTAGAGACGTTTGGTGATGATGTCTCACTTAAATGGGTAACCGCATCCGAAACAAACAACTCCGGATTTGAAATACAGCAAAAGATGACGGGAGAAAGAAGTTGGCAATCAGAATGGAATGAGGTGGATTTTATTGAGGGACATGGTACAACCACACGAGAAAATAGTTACTCCTTCACTGATAAGAATGTTCCGACAGGTAGTTATTTATATCGCCTGAAACAAATTAACTTTGATGGCACGTTTGAATATTCAGAAATAGCTGAGGTTACAGTTTCTGGTCCAACAGAATTTTTATTGGGACAGAATTACCCTAACCCGTTTAATCCATCGACAACAATTGAATATTCAATCCCTGAGGCTGGAAATGTAAACCTACAAGTCTATAATGCCTTGGGAGAAGAATTAACTGAGCTGGTTAATGAATATAAAAAAGCTGGTCATTATAAAATAAACTTTGAAGCTAAGAACGTACCCAGCGGGGTTTACCTTTATAAGATTGAATCAGGTAAGTATAATGATGTTAAGAAAATGATCTTGTTGAAATAAAAATTTCTTGTTACTAGTCTTTCACTACTTTTTACAATATTATAAAAAATGAAATTTCAAAACGTTGTTTTAAATCCAAAGCTAAAAAAATATATTCATCATATTTCTTTTAATGAATTTATTCCCGACAATAATAATTTTATCCGGGTAATGCCGGATTGTATGACTGAGCTGGTTATAAATTTTGATAATTCATATCAGAGAACCAAAGGAGAGGAAAATGAAGTTATTAATGTTAAGGGAAGTCATTTTATAGGCATAAAAAGTAATTACTGCCTGGTTAAACCTGTCCCGAAAATGAAAAGAGTGAGTGTTCGATTTAAGCCTGGGGCAATTTCCTTATTTACGGGATGTAGTTCTCATGAATTTTGTAACGAGGTTATTGATGCGCAATTAATCTTTGGCAAGGAAATTAAGGTGTTGGAAAATGAAATTTGTGAGGTTAACGAAGAGAAAAAAAATAGAACAAAAATAGAATCCTTCTTACTTAAAAAACTCAAGATAAATATTCAGGCTTTGGAAACAATTAACAAGGTTAATTCCATATACAGAAATCCTTTATTTACAAGGGTTGAAAGTATAAAGAATGGAGACTCAAACTATAAACAGCTTGAGCGCAGGTTTACTAAATATATCGGGCTTCTCCCAAATCTGTTATAAAAATAATTCAGTTTAATTATTCAACTAAAATTAAGTATGAAAATCCCCAAATCTCGCTAACACAAATAGCTTATGAGTCAGGTTATTACGATCAAGCTCATTTCATAAAGAGTTTCAAACAGTTCTCGGGATTGTTGCCCAAACAGTATTTTCCTAACCAATCTCTTATGTCTCATTCAAATCAACTTGTTATTAACCGTCAGTTTTGACTTCACTATAATTTTTCGATGTCTAAAATTTACAATTATTTGAAAACCAAAGGTAATATTATTAACATTATTAAAATCCAGTTATTATTCAATGTTTGCAGTAAGAGTAGAACAGAATAACTTTTTAAAATTAAACGAAATTCTCTTATAGAAATTAGAATCAGGAAGTTTTACAGATACTAAAAAAAATCTTATTGAAATAAATTTTGCCGGATAAAGATTAGCACGAAATAATCTGGCAAAAAATAAATAATTCTAAATCATGTTTTGATAAATTACTCAATTATGAAAGGAGAATGTTATGAAAAACCTTGCGAAGATTTTACTATCGATAACATTATTTTTAACATTTAACCTTGTTCTTTACGGACAAATAGTACCAGTCCCACATGATACTTTATACAACCAAACTTTAACACCTTCAGGTGATTTAAAAGTTTCGACACACTTTTTTGAAATAGGATATGAAACCACTTATAGTTGTGAAGCTGCCGATGATTTTATTTGTGACGATCAATGGACAATTACAAATGTATTTGCTCTTGGTGGATTCTATAATGGTTCAGTAAATCCGCAAACTTTTCATGTTGTGATTTATGGAGACGATAATCCTAATGGCAACTTCCCGGGAACTGAACTTTATAATTATTATCATACGGTTGATACGATGGGAACTAATGGGTTCACAATTCCAATTGAAGACGAAGTTGTTTTGCCTGCAGGTCATTACTGGATTTCTGTTTACGCCAATACAGAACTTGGGAATGCTCAATGGGGTTGGGAACCTTCATCGGGCCCTTACAATTATGAAGCAGTATGGGAAAACCCGGGTGATGGTTTTGGAACAGGATACACAACCTGGACACCAATCACTACAGTTTGGCAAGGGACAACAGAAACTGATTTTTCATTCGCTCTATTTGGAATTAATGGAATCCCTGCATCAAATCCTGATCCAGCCGATGGTGAATTAGCAGTTGAATTGGATAAAGATATTTCCTGGAGTAACCCTGCAGATGCTGTTTCAGTCGAAGTTTTTTGGGGCACTGATCCTAATAACTTAACTTCAATTTATTCGGGATCACCTATCACATCTTTTGAGCAGGGACAAATGGATTATAACACTGAATATTACTGGCGTGTAGATATCAATGATGGTGATGGCGTTGCAACCGGTAAAACATGGCACTTTACTACAATGCAAGATCCCACAATTGTTCTGAATGAAAATTTTGATGATAATAGTTTTCCGCCAGGTGGATGGTCTTTTGAGAATTCTGATGAAAATTTATGGATCAAGTATTATGGCATTAGCGCATACGGAGAAGGAGTCAATTCTGCAAGAGCAAAATTCTTTTTATCTCTTATATCGGATTCAGTCAGTTCTATGATTACATACACATTTTATCCATTAAATGAAGACGATACTTTAGCCTTCGATTATGCTTACGCAGCAACATCTATGTATTTTATAGATAGTCTTGAAATCCTTTATTCAACAGATTCCGGTCAAAATTGGGAAAGTCTCGTAATGCTTCACGGCGGACCAAACGGAGAACTTGTAACAGCACCTCATTCAACAAGCGAATTTGTTCCTGACCCAAACCAATGGGAGACTATGAAACTTACTCTTCCTCAAGGAGTGACTAAATTTAAATTTAAAGCGATGAGTGCAGGCGGAAATGATTTATTTCTGGACAATATCAGAATTATTAATCAATCAAGCACTCCCGTTGAGTTGGTTTCATTTAATGCAGTTGTATTAAATAATGATGTTCACTTAAAATGGACAACAGAAACAGAAACAAATAACTCGGGTTTTGAAATACAGCGAAAGCAATTCAATAAGGATTGGGAAAATACAGGATTTATAGAAGGACACGGGTCAACAACTAAAGAACACAATTATTCTTTTACTGATAAAAATGTTTTACCCGGAGATTATCGGTACAAGCTAAAGCAAATTGATTACGATGGTAGTTTTGAGTACTCAGATATAGTTGACATAAAAATTTCAGGACCAACACATTTTTCACTTGAACAAAATTATCCGAATCCGTTTAACCCATCAACAACAATCAAATATACAATTCCTGAATCTGGAAATGTGAAATTGAAAGTTTATGATTCTTTAGGAGAGGAAGTGGCTACTTTGGTAGATGAATATAAAGATTCCGGAAGTTATGATATTGAATTTTCAGCAAATGGATTATCAAGTGGAATATATTTTTATAGATTAAAAACAAACAACTATGATCAAATAAAGAAAATGATTTTATTAAAATAGTATGCAATCAAAAATACTTTACAAACATCAACTTTATCTGACTGAAAAATAAATATTATTGTCTGGTGATGAATTCTACCTTTTTAGATGATAACATTATTTTAAAATATTAACTAACATACAGGGAGAATTAAAATGAATAAATATCATTTGATTACTATTGTGTTGTTCTTTGCATTTTCAGGATTAATTAATGCTCAGTTACAACCAGATGGAAATATCTTCGATGATTTAAGCAACCAACCACAAACATCTACATCACAGAGCAGTGACTACCTCGAAAGAAGAGGTGCCTGGCCTTATGGCGCTTCCTTCGCAATAGCCGTTGATAGTTTACGCGATATAATTTTTCTTGGCAGCGGAGGAGCAGTTTTAATACTTGATGGTAGCAATAAAAACAATCCAACCCTTATTACTGATGATTTAAGAACTTACGGATTAGTTCAGGATATTTTCTATGATGATCAGCTGCAGAGATTATACCTTGCCTGCGGCGAAGGTGGATTTGAAATCTGGGATGTTCAAATTCCAATGCAACCCGTAAATATGAGCAGAATGGAAATACTTTACTTTGGTGTTGAAACTCCGGTCGGACATGTTCAGGTAAAGGATAATTATGCTGTTCTTGAATGCGATTTTGGGGGTGTGCATACTGTAGATATTTCCGATCCTTATAATCCGATTCAGGTTACATTTAATGCTGAAATGGGTAATCCGGCACATAATATTCATCTTGGTACAGACGGGCGAATTCATTCTACAGGTGCACAATTTTATGTAAGATTAAATATTAATCCTGATGGATCTATTAGTAATACCGGAATAAAAGAATTTATATATGGAGCAGGAGCAGTTTTTGGCATGGAAGATATCGCATTTGTTGCATACAACCCCTATATGTATATCCTTGATCTTACAGCACCCGGATTTCCGGCATGGAGTATAACGGATGTTGGAAGCATTGGGCACATTGAGGTAAGAAATGGTTATGCTTTTATAATTAACGATAATGGATTTTATGTTTGGGATGTTTCAAATGTTCAAAGCCCGTCTTTACAATTTTCATATCCCGCTACATTCAGTTCTTCTGATTTATATATCGCCGGCAACTATGCATACTTAAGCATTGGACCTAACGGTTTGCAAATATTTGATATAAGTAATCCTGTAAATCCTGCTCCGTTAGGAGCGTATAATACATTCGGTGCTGGGCTTAGTTTATTCATAGATGGTGATCTTACGTATCTTGCTGAGGCAGACGATGGATTGTTAATAATTGATAATTCAAATCTTGATTATCCTGAAATTGTTAGCCAGTACCCTACACCCGATGGCATCTGCTACCAGGTTCAAGTTCAAAACAATATCGCATATACAGTTTGCTGGACTAGCGGATTTAGAATAATAGATGTATCCAATCCTTCAAGTCCGGTTGAACTGGCTGTTGATACAACTTATAATGTTTGGAAAATTGATGTCGAGGGAAACTATGCTTATGTTGTCGAAGCTATAGCAAATGCTGAAAGTTATGTCCACATCTATGACATTTCAAATCCATCAAATCCCGTTGAAGTAAGCAGCACACAATTTCCAACGACTGTGTATGAAGTGCTTTATGATGAGGGTTATCTTTATGTTGCTAATGAAGATAATGGCGTAAGAATACTTAATGTAAGTAATCCTGCAAACCCTGTTGAAGTTGCCTTTCTGAATTATCCAGATGCATTCGATGTTGATATTAAAGGGAACATACTCTATGTCTGTGCGCCCGGTATAGCCCAGCCGGATGGTGGTTTTTACACAGTCGATATTACTGACCCGCAAAATCCGCTTGAACTTGATATGTATACTGCCTTTGGATTTGCCTGCTTTACTGTTAAGGTTGAAGGGAATTATGCATATATAACGGATGGCAACGATATACGTTTAATTGATGTTACAAATCCATCCTCATTGGTCTATCTTGAAGAATACCGTATGCCTGGTTTTGCTTATGATACTTATCCCCAGAACAGTCTTGTTTTTGTATCCGATGGAGAAGCAGGATTGCAGATACTAAATAATATTCTGATAGTACCGGTTGAATTAACCTCATTCACCGCAGAAGTGAATAATAACTCTGTCACTCTTAACTGGCAAACAGCAACTGAAACGAATAATTCAGGGTTTGAAATTCAAAGTACCTCACTCCTTCCCTCTCCTTACCAAGGAGAGGGTGGCGAGGCCGGGAGAGGTTGGGAAAGAATTGGTTTTGTTGAAGGAAACGGAACAACAACAGAGGAGAACAGCTATTCATTCACTGATAAAAATCTCGGGACGGGAAGTTACTCCTATAAATTAATTCAGATTGATTTTGATGGAACAAGAATCAGAAACTCAAAATTGTTAATGTTGAAATTAATTCTTTGCCGACTGAATATTCATTGTCACAGAACTTTCCGAATCCATTTAACCCTTCAACAACATTAGCGTATTCAATTCCTGAAAGTGGAAATGTAAAGTTGGTAGTTTACAATTCACTTGGTGAAGAAGTTGCAGTATTAAAAAATGATTTTGAAGAGGTAGGCAGTTATAAAATTAATTTTGATGCGTCAAAACTGAGTAGCGGAATTTATTTTTACAAATTAAACATTAACAACTTTTCATCAATAAAAAAGATGATCTTATTGAAATAGTGGAAGTAGAGCTATAGAATTTGTTCATGTTTTTAATTGCTTTCTTTCTTTCGATATTCTGAAGGTGTAATACCCGTAAGCTTTTTGAACATACTATTAAATGCCGATTTACTGTTGAATCCACATTCTCCCTGAACTGCAAGAATTTTATCATTTTCATGATTGGAATCAATTAGAAGCCTCTTTGCTTCATCTATTCTATAACTGTTTACATAATCGTAAAAATTTTGCTTTTTTAACTCATTAATAACCTGCGACAGATATCGTGGTGCTATGTTCAGATGCCGGGCTGTTTCCCCTAAGTTCAAGGATGAATTAAGATATAGCTTTTCACCCTTCATTAAGTCTTCTAAACGACAAAGGATATCAGTTTTTTCCTGCTCTGTTAAAGGTGAGTTTTCGTACTTATGCTTCTGACTTTCATTTTCTGTATCGTCTTCAATCGATGGAAGTTTTAGATTTTTCAAGATCAGTAGATTGACAAAAATAAAATTGATTAGTAGCGATATTAAATAAAGGAGTTTCATTGATGTTGCAGTACTGATTTCCAGGAAATACATAACCAGGTTTACAATATCAACAATCCACATTACTAAAAAGGCTGTTACAACCAGCTTAAGCCATTCGAAATTTATTTTCTCAATTGAAGAAAAATATGATTTGAGTTTTTTATTCTTTCTTCTTGCAAGCTGGAATGCCTTTACAAGATAGGTTAATGTTATTACTTGTAAAATGATAAAATAAATTGTGAAACTGGTTGTGTCGTAAATACCTGTTTTTAGTAATGCAAGTTTGACTTTATGAGGTTGGAACTGATATAACACTAGTGTCATGCAAAATACAATAGCAAAAGGAAGCATGTGTAAAATATCTTTAGCAGAGAACCGGAAATTTTTTGAAGTTACTGCTCTTGTGTATAGATAAAGAAGCGGACCAAAAAGGAAACCGAACGTATTTCCTATAAAAAAGATATTAACTGTGTACGGAATGATTTCCGTTCTATATCGGAGTGCAAGGAAATTAAAAATATAGAAACTGTTAGCCAGTAAAAAAAAGGCAAGTGCTATTTTATCGGAACCACGGCCCTTTTTTGTACCAAGAAGAAATAATGCAAACAGTATTAGCTGGACTACTGTTACTATACCAATTATGTCTGTAATTGTATTAATCAAAATGAACAGACTGCACCGAGTTTATCTCTTTAAAATAACAAGAGTGTTGTTAAGCATCAATACAATTTTCAATTCGCTAAAAAATGAACTTTGAGATAACATTATTTCCTCTTCTGAAATATCCAGCTTGATGTTTAGCAAAAACAAAAAAACTATTCAATTTATTCAACACCAGATTAAAAAAACAAACTTGTTATGTGGCCACTTTTAACATTACACAATTCAAAGTATAAGAGATATGTCAGATACTAGGTCTTGGGTCGTTAAATAACAAGTAATATTTTTGTGTTTTATTACTTCCAAATAACCTTTTAAAATTAATTTGGTTCGGATTCATACATCGGGACGACTTTATCCAATAATTATTGTATAATCAAGATATGGGATCGTATTTATAAACAGTATAAAAGGAGTAATTACAATGAATAGTAAAATACTACTTCCTGTTCTTTTCTCTTTGTTTCTTTTCTCTCAAATTGCACACACACAAACAGGATGGTTCGTCCAGAATTCGGGCACCAATAGCTTTTTGTATGATGTCTGCTTCGTTGATCAGAATACAGGATGGGTTTGCGGACATTTAGGGACAATTCTTTATACGTCTGATGGCGGCGACAACTGGAATGATTTAAATCCACCACCCAGCAATTTTTATAGTGCTATTGATTTCGTGAACCAAAATGAAGGTTGGGTTGTAGGATATGCTGGCATTACTCGACATTCTACAGATGGCGGACTGACATGGACTGAACAAAGTATTCCGACCGGGCGAGGTCTTTCAAATCTGTATTTCATAAATGAAAATACTGGGTGGGGAATTGGAGGTAAACCGAGAACTTTCACGGATCCTATTAGAGATATTCTACATACAACAGATGGTGGAACTAATTGGACAATTCAATATACAGGGAATGACGAAGATCCTCTTGCGTCAGTTTATTTTTTAGATGAAAACTTTGGTTGGGCTGTTGGCTCTATGAGTACCATTATGAAGACAACAAATGGTGGAAATACCTGGATTACGCAAATGTCTGGTAATGGATATCAATTTTCGGATGTTCAATTTGTTAATCCTGATACTGGTTGGGTTGTAGGTCAGGACTTGTCTGTACAACATTATGCTGTAATATTTAATACCATTGATGGTGGTGCAACCTGGGATATTCAGACCTTTGGGTCTGATGATTCGTTTTCAGCAGTCCAATTTGTAAATGAAAGTATGGGTTGGGTTATTGGTGGAAATAATGACGCAGCTATTATTCTACACACTTCAGACGGGGGAGATAACTGGATACCTCAGACACCAAATACTACCAATTTATTAAGTGATGTATGTTTTGTTGATGAAAATAAAGGATGGGCAGTTGGGTTTGATGGAACAATTATACATACTGATAATACCGTACCTGTTGAATTAAATTCCTTTAGTGCATCAGTTTCTCAAAGTGATGTAACCTTATCTTGGAAGACAGCAACGGAAACAAATAATTCAGGATTTGAAATTCAGAAGTCAGATGTCAGAGATCAGGAATCAGAAATAATCGATTGGAAGAAAATAGGATTCATAAAAGGCAACGGAACTTCAACGAATGAAAACCATTATTCATATATAGATAAAAATTTAAAATCGGGAAGATATTCTTATAAGCTCGTACAGATTGATTTTGATGGAACAAGAACAGAATCAGAAGTTATTAACGTTGAAATAAATTATCAGCCAAAAGAGTATGCACTGATGCAGAACTATCCGAATCCATTTAACCCGGCAACAACAATCGAATATTCAATTGCGGTAGATGGAAATGCTAAGTTAAAAATCTTTAATACGCTCGGTGAAGAAGTAAAAACCCTGGTTAATGAATATAAAACCGCGGGGAGTTACAAGATTAATTTTGATGCTTCTGCACTTCCAAGCGGAGTTTATTATTACAAAATCGAAACGGGTAGATTTACTTCTGTTAAAAAGATGATTCTACTTCGGTAAAACCAGATTGATGAATTCAGGTTTTGGGTTGTTTAAATCAAAAATCTTTCATCTTCTCGAACAACAATTTCATATTATCCGGTAAACCGGGATCAGCTTCTGCAAGCCTGGTTATCAGCAGTTCTCCGCTGTAATAAAAAGAAACCCTGTTGTAAGGTTTATCTTTTCCATAATTATTCCGGGGAATTAATAACCTGTCGTGAATTTTATTTTCAACGTAGCGTGCAAGTCCTTCTTTCCATTCCTCCCATAACATGTATTCAAAATCTATTTTACCGAGATGTTCTTTTAACCTGGCTCTGAATTGTTTTGCTTTTACTATATTGTTTTCCTCTAAAGCCTGCTTATAACTGTCATAAAAAGTGTTAAAGACAGAGTCATCATATGGGAAAGGATGTGCAATTTCCCACGAGTAATCTTTATTCTGCATTGCTGATTTATAAATCTCAAGAGTATTTTTGAGCTCAGGTTCAACACTGTTGAACTGGCAGCAATGAATAAATTCATGCATCATAGTTGTATAGCCGGCGGTGGAACTGAAAGTATTAAGATTTACAATACACGTTGGTTTGTTATCATAAACTGAAAGCGGAAATGATGCCTGTATTCCTTCCGGCAGCGGAAACGGCTGAGATGTTTCTTTAATAAAATTATATTTGCTTTCTTCAGGATTGTAATCAAAAATAAGCAGGCTGTCTTTATAGGGAACAGCAACAGGCTGAAATTCATTTAAGCAGGGATAAACATCTTTAACTTTATTCTGTAAATCCACCAGTACAGCAAGTGAAGAATCCATTTTTCCTGTTAATTCCTGTGATGTGGTTTGTGTAAAATTAAATGGTGCAGATATAGAAAGCAGAAAAACAAAGAATATAAATTTTTTCATTACATAGTTCCCGGTTTTAAATAACTCTTATTTAGTCGTATCAAATTTAAGAAAGTTCATAGAATATCTAATGAATGATTTTTTCTGTTCTGTCACTACTAATTCGGTTGCCGCTATGCTTGTATTTTTTTAGCATCTGATTAAACAGAAGTTTAAAAATAAAAAGCACTCCCCTTTTTCAGGAAATGCTCTTTAAAAGATCACTGTCAGTGTTTGTTAACTTATTGCTTATCGACTGATACAGTACCCTGTATGCCGGAGTTTTGATTTGATTCCCAGTCGCCGCTTAGTGTAAGAGATTTTGAATTAAGGTTAAGGTCGCAGATCCAGGTAAAATTCGAGCCTTCAAGTTGCAGACTGTAGTTATTGCTACTTACTTTTGCACCTGAAACCGAACCACTGTAGTTCTGCACAAAATTATTCTTTGAAAGTCTCATTGTGAAGGTACCTGATATACTACCATTGTCATCAAGAATACTAAGTTTCACAGTCCCGCCGTCGTAAGCCGGATGGGTAATCGGGCCTTCCCATTTCCCGGAAATGCTTTCCAGCTGCGGTGAAACAGGGTTGTTATCCTTGGTACATCCTACAAATAAAACTGATGTGAAAATTACTGCAAACAGAATTTTGATTAAGTTTCTCATTTTACATTTCCTTTGTTTGTTTAATTAAAATTTGTGTCTCTATAATTAAACGCAGGAAAAAGGAGTGAAAGTGATAACGAGGAGAAAATTATTTTTAATTGCGAGGCATCAGGAACCCAAATATACTGACGCAGTGCGGGCGTGACAGCCCGAAAATAACAAATGCACTTCCTGTAAAAGCGAAGTGCATTTAAAAGTTTTGTTATTACTTATTCATATATCCACGTACCTTTTACTCTGATTTTCACAGCACCATCCAGAAGTGTTTTGTCAAATTTGGTTGCATTATCCTTTCCATAAATAGCTGAAGGCTTTACTGATACACTGCCCATAAAGTCGTCACTATCCGGAAAGTCAGAATCTTTAAGATATATTTTGTAAGTATCTCCATAAGATATGTTTCGCGGTAGTTTGGTATAACCTGACTTCGGTACAGTAAAAACATAGGTGCTTGTGTAAGTTGCATTATTTCTTCGATCTGACCAGAAGCTAGGTGAGTGATTTCCCGTTTGTTGTAAAATTACATAAATATCAGGCTTTTGTTCTGTTGGTAAAAGTGGATTCCAGTCCCAGGGATCTCCATTTGTTTTGTTTTTAGAGAAACCTTTAACTGATATAAGGTCAATTTTCATAGTTATGGGAGTGTTTATGACGACCGGGTCAGGATCTCCTCCATTTCCGGGATCGACGGGCGCAATTGGATTATCCTGATTACTGCACCCGGCAAACAATATTGATGCAAATATAATTGCAAAAGTAAGTTTTGTTAAGCTTTTCATTCTTTAGTTCCTTTATTTGGTTAATAATTATTTGTGCTTCTATAATTAAACGCAGGAAAAAGAAGTGAAAGTGATAACGGGGAGAAAATTATTTTTTTGTTTTGTACTGTAAGTAATCTAATTTCGCCACTTGATCATTACAGCCTTTGAATGATGATATTTCAGGGGAAATTTTACTTCCCCTGAAATCTATAAATATACTTAGTGCTGGGTTGTTAATTTCTTTACTTTAATAAAATTAACTTCCTTGTCTGGCTGAAACTGCCCGCACTCATCCTGTAATAGTAAATTCCCGAGCTTAAATGTGAGGCATTAAACTCAACCGAATAATTACCTGCCGGCTGCTGCTGGTTAACCAATGTTTCTATTTCACTTCCGGAAACATCAAACACGGATAATTTTATTTTACTTTCCGAAGGAACAGAATACCTTATAGTAGTTGAAGGGTTAAATGGGTTTGGATAGTTCTGTTCTAGTGTGAATTCCGCCGGTATTGTAAAATTAACTTCAATTATTTTTGAGTAGCTGAACGTTCCATCAAAATCAATCTGTTTTAGCCTGTAGGAATAGATCCCGTTTACAAGGTCTTCGTCTGCGAATGAATAATGCCTGGTTTCTGATGTTGTTCCATTTCCTTCAACAAATCCAATATCATTCCACTGCGAATTCTGATCTCCGGCTACTGACCTCTGAACTTCAAATCCTTTGTTGTTTATTTCTGTTGAAGTGGACCAGTTTAAGTTCACTTTATTACCTTCAGGTAACGCTGTGAATGAAGATAATTCAATTGGAAGAGGGTTTTCACTGTCTGTAAACCTTGCGATATAATTTGCTTCAATATTATTTCCCACGTGACTGAATGCACCGGTAATAACCAGGGAATTTGTTGTCCCCTGTATTGCCATTGCATCTACCTCAGCTGTTACTCCCCCATCTATCGGTGACCAGGTATCATTAACTATATTAAATTTTGCAATTTTGTTTGCAAGCAAACCGCCGGCAGCTGTAAAAAGTCCACCGACATAAAGATCATTTTCACTGAGCTGTAAAGAAAAGACAGATCCGTTAACACCGGAGCCTAGAGAGGACCAAGTAGAGCCATCCCATTTTAAAACCTCTCCATCAATAACACCGCCAGCATAAACAACATTACCATCTATTGCGATACCCCTCACAATCCCGCTGACTCCATTGCCCAGAGCAGACCACGAAGAACCATCCCATTTTGCAATACTGTTCGCAGAAATACCTCCGGCAGAGGAGAAAATACCCCCGGCGTATACATCATTACCGAGAACTGCGATAGCATCAACTTCGTTATTAATACCGCCGCCCAACGGAGCCCATGAAGTACCATCCCATTTAGCAATCCTGTATGCAGAATCAGTTCCCGCCATGGTAAAGAAACCACCTGCATAAAGATCCGTTCCATTTACAGCTAAACATTGAACATCGGAATTAACTCCCTGTCCCAGCGGAGACCATGAATTACCATCCCACTTTGCGATATTATTTACAGGTACCCCGCCCGCAAGGTTAAAAAAGCCCGCAGCATAAATATCATTACCTATCACAGCTATCGCATTTACATAAAGATCCACTCCTGAACCAAGAGCTGACCATGAACTGCCATCCCACTTTGCAATGCCGTTTACCTGTATGCCACCAGCTAAAGCGAATGACCCACCCACATAAATCTCACTGTCTTTAACAGCTACTGCCGAGGCATTGCTGCTTAAACCATTTCCGAATGTAAACCACTCAATATTTTGTGAGTATTCTAATGATGAAAAAATAAATATCATCATGAACAGGATGGTAATTCTATCTTTCATTATTACTCCTTACTTTAATAAATACTATTTTTAATCTGCCTGCTGGATGGTGATTTTGGCAGGATTACCAATTAAAAAAATGTGTAAAAATTTGCTCAATAGTTTTCAGAATCTTTTAATAAGCCGGGGATTATTGCTTTGCTCTTTCTTCATTTCTTTTCTGCATTTCTTCGGGGGAAATATCTTCAACGTGAGAGGCAATCCACCAGCTGTTACCTGAAGGGTCCTTAACTGCTGCATTCCTGTCACCATAAAACTGGTTAGCAGGTTCCATTAAAGATTCGGCTCCCGCCTGAAGTGCTTTGTTATAAGCCTCATCAGTATTCTCAACATAAATGTAAATCATAGTAGGAATCGGCGGATAATCGTCTGAAGATTTTCCCATCATAATAACAGAATTGCCAATTCTTACCTCTCCGTGATTTACACTTCCGTCCGGGAGAGTCATTTTTTCATTCTGCTTCGCACCGAACACCTCTGTGAGAAAATCCATCAGCTTTGCAACATCTCTTACAATTAAGTAAGGAATAACTCTCGGGTAATCATCCGGAATAGGTTTTACAGGCATAGAATTTCCTTTCACAATGATTTCTTTCAAACATAAACCGATTACAGTTAGTTTCTATCAATCAGTAGATCAAAATGTAAAAAGATGACTTTATTATATCAACATTTTTCTCTTGACTTGTAACCAGATGGTTACGTATATTGGTAACCAGAAAGTAACATATATGGGAATATAAAATAATGGCTTACAGAATTGATGATGTTTTTTCTGCCCTGGCAGATCAGAACAGGAGAGAAATTCTTCTTCTGCTTTCAGAAAACAAAATGACGGTAAATGCAATTTCGGACAAATTTAAAATCAGTCGTCCGGCAATATCAAAGCATCTTAAAGTGCTGTTAAAAACACGGCTCGTTGTACCAAAGCAAAAAGGAAGGGAAAGATATTATCAACTAAATGTTGATCCTTTGAATGAAGTTAAAGAGTGGCTGACATTTTATGATAAATTCTGGGATAAAAAATTACATCAATTAAAAAACTATTTGGAGGAGTAATGGATCCTATTGAAAAAAAAGTAACCATAAATGCACCTGTTAATAAAGTCTGGAGGACTATCTCCGATGCAACGGAATTGGAGAAATGGATGATGATGACAACCACTTTTAAAGCGGAGAAGGGAAAACAATTTACTTTTACAGCAGACCCCACCGAGGGCTGGGACGGAGTTTTTCATTGCAAGGTTCTGGAAATTATACCGAACAAAAAACTTGTATTTACCTGGAATACAGGATTCATAAATGCAGATACTCTTGTTACTATTGAATTAAAAGAAAATGGAAGCAAGACGGATCTTACACTAATTCATTCGGGATGGGAAAAAATGGCTGCAAACCAGGAACAAACCAAAAAATCTCACAGCGATGGCTGGGATGAAAGGTTTGTCCAAAAACTAAAAGAAATAGCGGAAAAATAAATTAGTGACAGACTAATTTAGAACGAATAATATTTTTGCTTAAATTCAATTAATATTTTAACTGATACTGAGCTGAATATGCAAAAAATTATTCCCCTGTTTCTAATCTCGTTGTTCCTGGTTTCAGGATGCGCAAAAGAAAAAAGTAATGCTGAATATATTAAATCAATTGAGCAATGGCATAAGAAAAGAATAGAGAGATTAAAAACCGAAACCGGCTGGCTCAACCTGGTTGGGCTTTACTGGCTGAAAGAAGGAGAAAACACATTTGGCAGCGCGCCCGATAATAATATTGTTTTTCCTGAGAATGCACCGGCACATATAGGAACTTTAATATTAGATAATGGAAAAGTAAGTGCAAAAATAAATTCTGATGTTGAAGTAATTACTGATTCTCAAGCAGTAAAAGATATAGAATTGAAAGATGATCTTTCAGGAAATCCTACTGTGCTGAAAAAAGGGAGTTTGAGATGGTATATTATAAACAGGAACGGAAAATACGGAATCAGGCTTAGAGATTTAAATGCACCACTTGTAAAAGAGTTTAAAGGAATAGATACTTACCCGGTTGATGAAAAATGGAAAGTGGATGCGAGATTCATTCCATATCCTTCGCCTAAGGTAATTGAGATACCGAACATAATCGGCTCTGTGGAAAAAGATACAGTAAAAGGCAGACTGGAATTCAATCTGGAAGGAAAAAAATATACTTTTGATCCGGTTTCGGAAGGAAATGAGTTCTTTATCATTTTTGCAGATGAAACAAATGGAGAAGAAACTTACGGGGCAGGCAGGTTTTTATACACCGAAAAACCTGACTCACTCGGAATGGTGGAAATAGATTTTAATAAAGCTTATAATCCCCCGTGTGCTTTTACAAGATTTGCTACATGTCCGCTTCCGCCAAAACAAAATTCTCTTCATTTAAAAATTGAGGCAGGCGAAAAGAAGTACGGTAATCATTAACAGTGTTCTGATTTCAACGTTAATCAGGAAAAAATAAAAAGCCGGATTACTCCGGCTTCAAAACATTTCAATATTAATTACGCAGCGGCAGTTAACAATTCTTTTTCAATAATTTCAACAATATTGTTTTTCGGTAAAGCACCAACTGCCATTTTAGGCTGTCCTTCAACAGGAACAAAAAGGATTGAAGGGATGCTTCTTATTCCAAACAGCGCCCCTAATTCCTGTTCCTCATCAGTGTTAACTTTGTAAATATTCAGCTTTCCTTTATACTCCTCGGAAATTTCATCAAGGACGGGACCAACCATTCTGCAGGGACCGCACCAGGGAGCCCAGAAATCAATTATACAAGGAACATCACCTTCAAATTTCCATTCCTGGCTTTTATCAAAATCGAATACTTTTGTTTTAAATGTTTCTTTATTCAGATGCTCAGACATTTGTCTTTCTCCTTTTTCTTAATTTAAATTAAATAACTTCAAAAACTTTTTTCATTTTCTTTTGAACTTCTTCAGCAACAGTTTTTAGTTTATCATTTTCTATTAATTTAGTCATAACCATCGGATCGAAAAAAGAAACTGTTGTTCCGCCATTGTTCTCATATACAATTACATTGCAGGGAAGAAGAAGCCCTAATTCTTCTTCACTCTGAAGCGCTTTATGGGCAAGCGGAGGATTGCAGGCACCAAGAATCATATATTTTTTGAAATCGACATCAATTTTTTTCTTAAGCGTTTCTTTTACGTCAATTGATGTAAGTACTCCGAATCCTTCTTTCTTTAATTCGTCTGTAACTTTTTCTAAAACCTTTTCATAGGGTAAATTAATCTTTTTTGAAAAACCGTATTCCAACTAGTCTCCTTTAATCAATATAATATTATGCATAACAAACCGGATAATTTATCTCACAAAATCATCAGGCGGCATTTTTGTCTTTCTTTAATGTGCTTAAGCCTAGTGCAGCGTACAATGGACAAAAACTAACCATGCTGGTTCCAAGCAAAACAACTGCTAATATTCCAAATATAATTGCGGCTGTACCAGAGAATGTCCCGGTAAAAATTAAAACGGCAAATACTAAACCAAGAAGAATCCTCACTATACGATCAACACTATTTAAGTTCTTTTTCATTTTTCAAATCCTTTTTTTAATTACAATACATTAGATTCACTTTTTCTCTTTTGGTTTCCAGGAGGTAAATACTGCGCCAATTAATGCTCCGTAAGCTGTACTTAGCCAGGGATTGCTGGTAATCGCACATTTTCCTGTTACACACCCGATATAATGATAATAAAGAAAACCACCGAAAGCTCCTATTGCAACAGGCAGAATTCTCCTGCTCCATTTCCAGACTACTTGTTGTTTTGATAGTTCCACGAATTCATTCCTCCCTTAAGATTTGATGCATTAAACCCGTGTTTCTGTAAAAACACTGCTGCGTTCAGACTTCTGTTGCCGCTTCTGCAATAGCATACAATTTCTTTGTTTTTATATTTGTCTAATTCCTGTTGTCTTTTCCTTAATTGATTTAACGGGATATGAACAGACCCTTTAATATGTCCGCCTTTTCTTTCCGGTTCTGTCCTCACATCAAGAAGAAGAATATTATTCAGACTTTTTATTCTTTTGTTAATTTCACCAGCGTCGTAATGATTTATTTTCCTGTTATTTAAAAACTTTCTCACATAAGAAAGTAAGACCAATGCAATAATTACATATAATATTATTTGTCCAGCGCTCAATTTAACTCCATAATGTTTATCAGGATTCTTTTTAATATTAAAGTTAAGAAACTATTGGATTCTTACCGATGCAAAAAGATTCGCGGAATTAATTATGAATATTACGGCTTTATCGGAATATTACGTGTGTTTTTGTTTGCGGAATTTGATTTTTTTCTAATAAAGATTTTATTTCGGTATCAATTTTAACTTATTATTAAAAACCGGGAAGAATTATGGAACACTTATTTGTTTCATTTAAAGTGAAAAAAGATAAAATTGAAGGGGCAAAATCTGCAATCCGGAAATTTGTTCAGGAAATTACCCAAAAAGAACCGGGAACAATTCTTTACAATTGTTTCCAGGAAAAAAATGATAAAACTTCGTTTATTCACACAATGACTTTTGAAAGTGAGAAAGCCGAAGAACACCACAGGCAAACAGCTTATGTTAGGGAATTTGTTGAGAGGCTGAATCCAATGTGTGAATCTGAACCGGTATTTTCTGAATTGGATCTGGTTTGTTCCAATAAGTCCGAATCATTTAAATAGAAAAATAAGATTATGGTTTCTTCAAAAATCAATTTCAGATTTAAACCATTAACAATTGATGTCTGGAAAGATTTCGAAAATCTTTTCGGCGAAAGAGGCGCATGTGGAGGATGCTGGTGTATGTTCTGGAGAGAATCAAAAAAAGAATTTGAACAGAAAAAAGGTGAGGGCAACAAGACAGCATTAAAAAGATTAGTAAAGGGAAAAACACAAACAGGTATAATTGCTTACGATGAAAAAAGACCAGTCGGCTGGATAGCATTTGCACCGAGAGAGCAATATACGAAACTGGAAACTTCAAGAATATTAAAACCTGTTGATGAAAAACCGGTCTGGTCCGTTGTGTGTTTTTTTATTCATAAGAACTATAGAAGAAAAGGTTTAACGGTTGAATTACTTAAAGAAGCAGGAAAGCATGCAAAAAGAAACGGCGGAAAAATTTTTAGAGGGTTATCCAATTGAACCAAAAACTGAAAACTATGCACCGGCTTTTGCATATACAGGATTAGCTTCCGCATTCAGAAATGCCGGATTTACAGAAGTTGCAAGGCGATCTGAAACAAGACCGGTTATGAGATTGATTTTGAAATAATTATTATTGAATATATGGAGAATATTAATGTCAGATATAAAATTTGAGAAAAACATTTTATGTATTGGTGCCGGTTATGTGGGCGGGCCAACAATGGCAATGATTGCTGCTAAATGTCCCCAATATAAAATCACAGTTGTTGATGTGATGGAAGAAAAAATAAAAGCATGGCAAACAGACGATCTTCCAATTTATGAACCTGGTTTGCTGGATATTGTGAAAAAATCCCGCGGTAAAAATTTATTTTTCTCTACTGATGTTGAAAAAGGAATAAAAGAATCTGAAATTATTTTTATTTCTGTAAATACTCCCGACTAAAACCTTCGGTGAAGGAGCAGGTAAAAGTGCTGATCTTCAATACTGGGAAAAAACCGCGCGGGACATTCTCCGGGTTTCAGATTCCGATAAAATCGTTGTTGAAAGAAGTACTCTTCCTGTAAAAACAGCAATAGCAATGGAAAGGATTCTCAGTATGAATGAGAAAGGGTTGAACTTTGAAGTTGTTTCAAATCCCGAATTTCTCGCTGAGGGAACTGCTATGCGCGATCTTGAAAAACCGGATCGGGTTTTAATCGGCTCAAGAGAGACTGAAAGCGGGAGAAAAGCCCGTAATGAAGTTGTTAATATATATGCAAACTGGATTTCAAGAGAAAGATTAATTACAAGCAACCTTATGAGTGCTGAACTTTCAAAGCTTGTTGCAAATTCATTTCTCGCTCAAAGGATTTCGTCTATCAACAGTATTTCAGCTTTGTGCGAAAAAGTTGATGCTGATGTTCTGGAGGTTTCTAAAGCCATAGGAATGGATACGAGAATCGGAAATAAATTTTTAAAGCCCAGTGTTGGCTTCGGCGGCTCCTGTTTTAAAAAAGACATTCTTAACCTTGTCTATTTGTGTCAAACTTTTGGTCTGAATGAAGTTGCTGATTACTGGGAGAATGTTGTAAAGATAAATGATTACCAGCATACTCGTTTTGTACAGACAATTAATAAAGCAATGTTCAATACCACAACAAATAAAAGAATTGCTTTATTTGGTTTTGCTTTTAAAGCTGACACAAGTGATACGAGGGAATCGGCTGCAATTTATATTACAAGAAAACTTATGGCTGAGAAAGCTCATGTTGTTATTTCGGATCCTAAAGCTTTAAAAAATGCACAAAAAGATTTAGCAGATTATGGAGACGATATTGAATATGAGCCTGATCCGTATAAAGCGGCAAAAAATGCTCACGCAATTGCAATCTTAACCGAATGGGATTTGTACAAAGAACTTGATTACAAAAAACTTTTTGATTCAATGGAAAAACCCGCTTTTATTTTTGACGGAAGGAATTTACTCGATCATAAAAAATTATTTGAGATTGGATTTGAAGTTTATCCTTTAGGTAAACCGCATTATATCCATTTTGAGGAATCGTAAATAAAATTTATTTAAAGGCTTATAATAAATTTAACTTTTAGTAAGCCTTATTATTTCCTGAACAGCTTCTTTAATTTCAAGCAAATATTCCGTTCAACTTCTTAAAGAAGCAGAAAAAATTGTAAAGAAAAACGTAGGCAAAATATTAGAAGGATATCCGATTGAGCCAAAGACTGAAAACTATGCACCTGTTTTTGGATCTACAGGATTAGCTTCCGTATTCAGAAATGCAGGATTTACAGAAGTTGCAAGAAGATCTGAAACAAAACCTATTATGAGAAAACTTCTGAAGTAATTAACAACCAGCCTGCCGCCTGGCAGGTTAAAAATGTTCAATTAATAATTATCTTTCAAATGAATATTGTTCATTGAGAATTGAATATTGAACATTTTTTAAGTGACTAAATTCTCAATGCCCAACACCTCAATTCTCATTTTCTTTTTTTTGCAGTTGAGATACCCTTTGCAATAATTGCTATTAATTCTTCGGTTTCGTTAAAAATATTGGAAAGCTTGTTTGCTGGTTTAATCATCTCCTTCTTGCGGATAATTTTTAATGCAGTTCTACATTCTTTAAGTTCCTTTAAAACGACACCCATTTTATGAACAAAATCATTCCTGGATTCCGTAGCTTGTACTTCGCCATAATTGAAAGTGGGAGAATGACAGGACTTAATCAACTGACTAGCGATATAATTCCCGGCTCTTGATTTTGGGAGAGCTTCAACCACATCAATCATTCTGCATGTAAAATCTACAAAACGGTCTTCAAGGTCGAATTTATTCGGATTCATATTTACCCCACAATAATTATCAAATTTTTTTTAAAAAAAATGAGCATTGTTCATTGAGAATTGGATATTGAACATTTCTTAAGTGACTAAATTCTCAATGCTCAACAACCCAATTATCAATTTTCAATTGTTCATTGAACATTGTTAATTATTTCTTTTCATGTAAATATTATAAGCCAGCATACATAATGCAGCAAAAACACCTACGGATCCGATAATCAGAAATACAAGTTCAGGGCGATTTTGGTTTGTTGCAAAAGTCTGGTAAACCCAGCCGCCGAATGTTCCCCCAACCAGCCATGCTATTGCTACGGGCAGAAATGCAAATCCCTGGAACAAAGCTGCCTGCCCTTTCGGTGCAAGATCTGCAAGGTATTCATAAAACCTCGGTGCCTGGGTTTGTTCGCCGATTGAAAAAGTTAGTACCATTGCAATGATTAATCCTAACCCTATTTTAATACCCGCAACAGAAGCAAAATATAACATCAGCCAGCATAAAGCGGCGAAAACAAATCCTATCATTATAGCAGTAGGAGTAGGAACTTTTTTAGTCAGCCTGTTTATCGGAATTTGAAGAAGTATGATTGTCCATGCCCCGACAGAAAGAACAATTTCAATTGGTGCTTCGGGTGATATATAATCTGAAATATAAAATGGTACGACTATAAAAAATTCCCAGAAGACGATCCAGTAAAGGGCAAAGATCAAAAGAAAAATCATGAACTTAATATTTTTTACAACAGTCCATAAATTTTTAGTAACTGTTATTAAACTTTCGCGTTCTTCTGCCAGTTTTAACTCGGGTTCCTTAAAAATAAAAATTGTGACGAGGAACATTAACCCGCAGCTCACAGCGGAAACTAGGTAAACAAACTCAATACCAATGGAATCTCTTACAAGGAAGGCAAGAAGCGGACCTATCGCAGCGCCAATATTAACAAGCCAGTAATAGATTGCATAACCAAACGATTTTGATTCCGGTGTTGTTGTAAGTGCAACTGTTCCGAGAACGCTTGGTTTAATAAAAGAGCCGCCGATTGCAGTAAAGATTAATATTAAAGAGAGAACGGGAAAAAGAGTTGATTCAGAATACCAACCTGAGAATGCTGAAATTCCAGTTGATCCAATCAGGAAATACCCGATTGCAAGTACAAAGAAAGCGAAGGAAAATGCTTTCTTAAATCCGAATTTATCTGCAAGAGCACCTGCAAAAATTGGTAGGAAATAAATCAATCCGCCGAAAATGGAGGATAATTGTCCTGCCTGAACTTCGCTAAACTTTAAATGATTCCTGAGGAAAACACTCAAGATTGTTGCCTGTCCGTAATATGCGAGCCTTTCAAAAAGTTCCATTCCGTTGGCAACCCAGAAAGACATTTGAAATCCCGTTTTTAATTTTTGCAGTCCGGCAGATTGTTCCAAATTTTTCCCTCCTCAAAAATGAAGTGAAATTTAGGCAAGCATTGTAATTATAACAAAATTTATTTATGAATTTTTTTTTATTGCGGAACTTTTTAACTTTGACCCCGTCAAAAGCAATTTACCAGGTATAAATTTTCATCCACTAATTCTGGATTAGTATGAACATTACGGTTGAGAATTTAACCAAACAATACGGTTCTCAGAAAGCAATAGATTCAATTTCCTTCGATGTAAAGCCGGGAGAAATCCTGGGTTTCCTCGGGCCCAACGGGGCTGGCAAAACTACTACAATGAAAATTATTACCTGCTTTATGGCGCCATCGGATGGTGACGTTAAAGTCGGGGAATTTTCCATTCACGATAATCAGGAACAAATTAAGAAACAAATAGGCTACCTTCCTGAGAATAACCCCCTTTATTATGAAATGCCGGTTCTTGAATACCTTGATTTCGTCGCCGAATTGCAGGGAGTTGAAAAAAGCAAAATAAAAAATCGTATTGTTGAGATGGTTCATCTCACTGGGTTAAATGAAGAAAAACATAAAAAAATCGGGGAACTCTCCAAAGGTTACAGGCAAAGGGTAGGACTTGCGCAGGCAATGATTCACGATCCTGAAGTTTTAATTCTTGATGAGCCTACAACGGGACTCGATCCGAATCAGATAATTGAAATTAGAAAACTTATCCGCGAACTGGGAAGAGAAAAAACGGTGGTTCTCAGTACACACATACTTCCCGAAGTGGAAGCAACCTGCGACAGGATACTAATAATAAATAAAGGAAAGATAGTAGCGGACGGTACTCCGGATACTTTGCGAAAGCAGGCCCAGGGAGAAGAGATTTTAAAAGTACAGATTGCTGAAGCACAAAACAGGGACGAATTAATATCCTCAATACAGAATCTTGAATCAGTTGGAATGGTTGATCCCGTAGCAGATCAGGCCGGGAGCTATATTGTGCAAAGTAAAGAGGGCAAATCATCACGAAGACCAATCTTTCAGTTATGTGTTCAAAAGAACTGGATACTAACTGAAATGACGCCAATAGAAACTAAACTAGAAGATATTTTCAGAGATTTAACAATAGAATAAAATGAATAAAATCTGGACAATAGCAACAAAAGAGCTGAGAACATTTTTTGATTCGCTCACTGCATACATTCTTATTGTAGTATTTCTTGGGTTAAGCGGATTTTTCACCTGGCTTTCCGGTTCTGATATATTTTTTATCGGACAGGCAACTTTGCAGCCGTTTTTCTCGGTTGCATACTGGACACTCTTCTTTTTCACACCAGCTTTAACAATGAGAATGATAGCAGAGGAAAACAAAACAGGAACAATTGAACTGCTGCTGACAAAATCCGTGAGTGACTGGGAAGTAATTGTTGGAAAATTTATTGCATGTCTTTTGCTGATAATAATAGCACTTGCATTAACGCTTCCTTACTATATAAGTATCTGGTCAATGGGACCTGTTGATCATGGTGCAGTTTGGTGTGGTTATCTCGGTTTGATTTTAATGAGCATGGCTTTCATAAGTATAGGGTTGTTCGCAAGCAGCATTTCGAATAATCAGATAGTAGCATTTCTGCTCGCACTTTTTATCGGGGTATTTTTCCTCATCATCTTCCAGGTTCTGGCAGGCGATTTTACAGGAATAATCGGAGAAATTTTTGATTATCTCACAATCAACAATCATTTCGAATCAATTTCGAGAGGTGTTATTGATTCAAGAGATATTATTTATTTCCTGAGCATTTCATTTTTAGGATTAGTACTTGCTGAAACAGCATTATCAAAAAGAAATATTGTTGATTAATTATGGTAACCAAACAAAAAATAATTACATCGCTTTTACTGCTGGTAGGTATTTTAATTGTATTAAACTTTCTTGCAAGCAAATTTTTTCTGCGCCTTGATTTTACAGAGGGCGGGCAGTATACACTGAGTGATGCCACTAAAACTATTCTTAAATCACTTGATGAACCGGTAACAGTAACCGCTTATTTCTCAGATAATCTTCCGCCAGATGTTGCAAAAGTTAAAAATGATTTTAAAGATCTTCTTATTGAATATAACAGTGTTTCAGGCGGAAAGATTGCCTATCAGTTTATAAACCCGAATGAAGATCAGAAGTCAGAAATGGAAGCTCAGCAGAATGGAATAAGACCTGTTGTAATTAATGTTCGTGAAAAAGACCAGATGAAGCAGCAGAAAGCATACCTCGGAGCTGTTCTTCAGTATGGCGAGAAAAAGGAAACTATTCCGCTTGTACAACCGGGTTCTGCAATGGAATATGATCTTTCTTCAAACATTAAAAAGATGACTGTTAAAGAAAAAACACAAGTTGGATTTTTACAGGGAAACGGAGAACCGACTCTACAGGCAGTACCGCAACTTCAACAACAACTTTCAGTTATATATGATGTTAAACCGGTTACATTGAATGATACAACTAATATTCCTGCTAATTTGAAAACGCTCGTTATCATTGCTCCCAAAGATACAATTCCGCCATCAACCCTGAGCAAACTTGATGCGTTTCTCTCTACCGGCGGCAGAATCCTGGTTGCAATAAACAGGGTCGAAGGTGATCTATCCACCGCATCGGGTAAAAGTTTAAATACCGGACTATCGGACTGGCTTAACAAAAAAGGAATTAAAGTTGACGACGATTTTATAGTTGATGTGAACAGCGGCAACGTAATGGTAAGACAAAACCAGGGAATGTTTATGATGAATACGCCTGTTAAATTCCCTTACCTTCCAATAATAGCCAAGTTCGAAAAACACCCAATCACGACTGGAATAGAACAGGTTATGATGCCTTTTGTAAGTCCGGTAATAGTAAATCCGTCTGATACTTCCCTGCATTATGTAAATCTAGCGTATACTTCCGATAAAACCGGTTTAGAGAAACCACCTGTATATTTTGATGTAATGAAGAACTGGACAAGGAATGATTTTCCAAAATCCTCGCTGCCGGTTGCAGTTGCATTAAGCGGAACAATTGATGGAGCAAAAACAAAAATGGTTGTTTTTGGCGATGGTGATTTTGCAGTTAACGGGGAAGGACAGAATCAGCAGAAACTTCAGGAGGATAATGTAAGCCTGATGACAAATGCGATCGATTGGTTGTCTGACGATACCGGTTTAATTGCACTTCGTACAAAAGGTGTAACTTCCCATCCGCTTAATCCGGATATTGAAGATAGCACAAAAACACTTGTTAAATATTTAAACTTCCTGCTGCCAATTTTCCTGATAATTATTTATGGAGTTATAAGATACAGAATCAGGAAAAATAAGCGTAACAAATGGATGAGTGAAAATTATGTTTAATAAAGTTTCTAATAAAACACTGATTATTGTCTTCGGTGCTCTTGTTGTTATTGCTGCGATTTATATGATTATTGAATCGAGTCACGGTGAGAGATCATTTAAAACTGATATCGTAAATATTGATACAGCAAAAGTTACTGCCATTTCAATTTACCCAAGAGCAACAAATCATAAAGAAGTTAGGCTTTATAAAGAAGGTAAAAACTGGAAAGTAAACCTTGGGAATAACCTTACTGCAAATGTTCCCGAAAATAAAATTCAATCTTTATTGAAAATGCTTGTGGAAGTTAAACCAACAAGAGTTGCTGCACAGGATAAATCAAAATGGGCAGAATTTAAAGTTGATACTGCGGGTACAAATGTTAAAGTTTTTGAGGGAAATGATAATACACTTGATCTGATAGTTGGAAAATTTTCTTTTCAGCAGCCAAGACAGATGAATACATTTGTAAGACTGAATGGTGAAGATGAAGTTTACGAAACACAGGGATTTCTGGATATGGCCTTTAACCAGAAGCCGGATTATTTCCGGAACAACGCACTGGTAAATGATGATCCCGCCAACTGGAAAAAACTTACCTTTACTTATCCTGATAGTTCATTTGAACTTGTAAAAAAAGATAATCATTGGACAATAAACGGGAACAATACTGATTCTGCAAAAACCGCCAATTATCTCAGAACTCTTTCACACATAAGCAGCACATCTTTTGTAGATAATCCTTCTGATTCCGAATTTGGAAAAGCAAAATACACTTTAACCATTGAATCAAGTTCATTGGGAGGAATAGTGATTACAGCTTACGGAGATAAATCAGGTACGATTATTTCATCTACTGAAAATGAAGGAGCTTACTTTAACGGGAAACAGAGTAAATTGTCTGAGAAAATCTTTGTGGGAAAAGAACACCTCTTAAAGTAACAATCAAACCGGGAATAAAATTCTGAACCGGCTTCCTTTTCCGGGAGAGCTGGTAAGCGTAATCTTTCCTTTGTGTGCATCCACAATTTGCTTAACAAGTGAAAGCCCAAGTCCTGTTCCTTTAGTGTTGTGTATATGTCCCGTTGAAACACGAAAGAATTTTTCAAATATCTTTTTTTGATCTGATTCGGGAATCCCGATTCCTTTATCCTCCACTTCAACAAAAACAAAACCATTTTCTGTTCCTGTTTTCAAAATCACCGTCTTATTTTCTTCGCAGTATTTAACCGCATTATCAATCAGGTTTATTACAGCCTCTGATATTGCCTCCGGATCAATATTAATCGGTGAAATATTTTTAGCCGGCCTGAAATCAAATTTAAATCCATTGCTCTGCAGATGAAAACCGTATGTGTTGAAAACACTTTGGATTAGTTCATTCAGATCAGTCTTTTCGAAATGAAATGTCCTTTTTCCTGCTTCCATTTTAGAAAAATTAAGAACTTTATTAACTATACTGCTTAACCTGCTGGTTTCAGAATGGATTATCGAATAGTATTCGTTCTTCTTTTCTTCAGACTTTACTCTTCCCATTTCCAGCGTTTCAGCAAACATACTTATTAATGAAAGCGGAGTTCTGAGTTCATGAGAAACATTTGAAACAAAATCCGATTTGATCTGCGCGAGCTGTATTTCTTTTTTAATGTTTCTGAAAACAAGCCATATACCTATTATTATCAGTAAAGTTATTCCCGCAATTAAAATTAAATTCTGTGTCGTCCTCGCTTTTACAAGTTCATCAATAGTTTTTCCCTTCAGAGTAATACCCAGATTGTATTGAGGCAACAGCCACAATGGTTTTGTTTGTTTAATGTCTGAAATACTTATCCGATCCGTAGAAAACTCAATGCTATCCCCAGAGGGTTTATATACCGCAAGAACAAATTCATTACCGGCAATACTTTTCATTTTGGAATCAAGAAGTTGATAAATAAATTTATCTGGATTAAAAACGACTCCACATAACAAATTATCCTCAAGTAAAAAAAGTACCAGGGAATTAGTGGGGGAAATTTCCACAGGCTCTAATTTTAAATAATTGTTCTTCTTATAAGTATAAAGTCGTTTTATAGTACTTTCTTTTGATTTTAATAGTTCAGAGGTGATCAAAATTTGATTTCCTGCCGTTTCTTGTTTTGAGTAAACCTTTATGTTACTTCCGGCTGAACTATCTGTGACAAACACAAAATTTAACGAACTATAGACATTTAAAAATTCTTTTATTGATTCTTCATCATTTCCGGACAAAGAATTATTAATTCTGTTTCTCCAGCTGCTGACAAGGTCTTCAGAATATTGGTTAATTGAAAATAAAATTGCATCAAGCTGGTTTGAATAAATCCGGTCAATTACTTTTTCACTATCATTAAGTGAACTTATTTCATAAACAGTAAAGAATAACATTGGAACCAGTATTACTGTTATCAGAATAGTTACTGTTTTGAAAAGTGAACTTTTCATTTACTATTTACCCTGGAGCTTTTTGAGCATTTCTTTTGCATTATCATTATCAGGATTCAACTCGAGGGATTTTTGAAAATTCTGGATTGCTAGTTGTACATTCCCGTTTGCAATATATCCCTCGGCAAGGCTGTCGTAAACATTAGCTGATTCAGGATATGCTTCAGTATTGAGTTTAAAAATTTCAATACCTTCCTTTATCATCTTGTTTCTTAATAAAATGTACCCCAACATATTTAGCTGTGCTTCACGGAAATCGTATTGATCAGCCCGGGTATTTTTTAAATAATTATACTGGCTGATTGCGGAATCGATGCCTGCTTCAAAAATAGTAACAAGTAAAGTATCTCCCAGAGCAAGTTTCGGCTCAGAAACAGCCAGCAGCTGAATATCAAAAATAACTGTTGCATTCGGCGGAATTACCTCTCCTGCACCTCTTTCGCCCCAGCCGAGCTGCGGAGGAATTATAAACCTGAATTTATCTCCGACTCTCATCAGTGCAACACCTTCCTCCCATCCCTTAATAACTTTACCATCACCAATTGTAAAAGAAAGCGGCTGATTCCGTTTAAGAGAAGTATCAAATATTTTCCCGTCAGTTAAATAACCAGTATAATGAACAGTTGCTTCTTTTCCCGTTTCTGCCTTCTCCCCGGAGCCTTTTTCCAGAGCTATATATTGAAGTCCCGTTTCTGTTTTAACAGTATCGCTTTGTTGTGCGGTTACCAGGACCGAAACTAATCCGGTTATCACAAATATGAGATATAATTTCATTTTTATCCTTAATTTGCTTTTATTCAAAAGAGCATAAAATTAATTGAATTGAACACAAAGAAAAATACTGAAAATTTTGTAGACACCTTAATTTCAAATTAGAAAAATTTGTTGGAAACAATTAAAGCTTTCATATTAACAGGCGAATGGCAGGACGTTAAAGGAAGAAATGTTCTGAAATTTATAGGCGTGTCGGAGGATTCTTCCCCTGTTGAAGTTATTATTACTAATGTAAAACCTGTTTTTTTTATTGAAAGAACTGTAACTGAAACGGGACTTAAACAAGCTTGTAAACGGAAACAGGTTAAACTTAAAAACTTTGCGGGAGATAATGTAGATGCTCTTTATTTTAATACAGAAAGAGATCTGAGGGTAGCCGCCGAAGAACTTGAAAATAAAGGAATTAAAAGTTATGAATCGGATGTTAATCCTGTAAGACGATATTTAATGGAACGTTTTCTTAATGCCCAGATTAAAGTAACAGGCAAATCAGTTACAGAAGATAAATTAAAACGGTTTACAAATCCCAAAATTGAAGCCTGTGAAATTTCTCCTCATCTTAAAATAGCATCAATAGATATTGAAACCGGTTCCGGTAACCGGCTTCTGTATTCAATTGCAATTCATTTAACTAATAGCAATGCTGAAGAGAAAAAAGTATTTATTGTCGGGGACGGTAAAGATGATGAATTGATAAGCTTCTTCCCGGACGAGAAGGAATTGCTGGAATCTTTTTTATCATGGTTTAGGGAAAAAGATCCTGATGTAATAATCGGATGGCATGTAATAGGTTTTGACCTGATGTTTCTGGAATCAAAGTGTAATGAACTATATATACCGTTCGAAATAGCACGCGGGAACGGAAGGGTTTCACTTCGCAGCCGGAAAGGAGGTGGATATTTTGCATCGGTATATGGAAGAGTTGTAATTGACGGACCGCAATCTCTGCGTTCTTCGTTTTTCAGTTTTGAAGATTATAAGCTTGAAACCGTTGCACAGGAATTGCTTCAAACAGGTAAAACAATATCACCGGACGAGAACAAAGTTGCGGAAATAGAAAGATTATTTGTCGAAGATAAAAAGAAACTTGCAGAATATAATCTGCAGGATGCAATTCTTGTTACTGAAATTTTTAAGAAATCGGGACTTATCGAACTCTCAATCAGGCGATCACAGCTTTCTGGGTTACTAATGGATCAGCTTGGAATGATGACTGCAGCCTTCGATCATTTTTTCCTTCCTAACTTTCACAGAAAAGGATTTGTTGCTCCCAATGTTAAAGATCTCAAAGTTTCAGATCATGCCGCCGGGGGTTATGTTTTTGATCCCAAACCGGGATTATATGATAATGTAATTGTACTGGATTTCAGAAGTCTGTATCCTTCAATTATTCAAACATTTAAAATTGATCCTTTATCAAGACTTCTCTCATCAGAGAATACGCTCAGAACTCCTGGCGGATACACATTTTCATCCACCCAGCATTTTCTACCTGAATTTATTTCCCGGCTTATTGAGCAGAGAAGCCTAGCCAAAAAGAAAAAAGATAAACAGCTTTCCCAGGCAATAAAAATTCTAATGAACAGCTTTTACGGAGTGATGGGTTCTTACGGCTGTCGTTTTTACCATCCGGATCTTCCCTCTGCAATTACCGGAACAGGACAATGGCTGCTGCTCAGGAGTAAAGAGTACCTCGAACAAAAAGGATATAAAGTTGTATACGGAGACACGGATTCTCTTTTCGTTAAGCTTCCGGATTCAATTAATAATTTTTTACCAAGTGATGGTGAAGGCCTGGTACGGGATTTAAACCTATACTGGAAAAAAAGATTAAAGGAAGAGTTTAATGTTGAATCGTTTCTGGAAATAGAGTTTGAAAAATATTACAGGAAATTTATTATAACCCCTGCCCGCGGTGGAGAATCAGGAGCTAAAAAAAGATACGCAGGACTACTAAAAAGTGGTACAGAAGAGAAAATAGAATTCGTTGGTCTTGAATTTGTCCGTAGTGACTGGACTAGGCTTGCAAAGGAATTCCAGGTTGAACTTTATAAGAGGATTTTTTATGGGAATGAAGTGAAAGATTGGCTAAAGGAGATGGTGAAAAAAGTTAACGCTGGTGAATATGATGATAGACTGGTTTACAGAAAAAGATTGAGAAAAGATGTTCAAGAATATGTTAAAAATATTCCTCAGCATGTAAAGGCGGCAAAGTTAATTGATCAGAAAAGCGGGACAATATATTATGTAATTACAAAGCGTGGTCCCGTCCCGATTGAACTCAAGCATGACGATATAGATTATCAGCATTATATTGATAAGCAAATCAAACCAATAGCCGATTCGGTTTTAAGTTTAATGGGTGAATCATTTGATTCAATTGTAAAAATGGGTCAGTTGAGTTTTTTCGATTAAATGCTTAATATCCAGAAACAAATCCGGAGGGTAGAGGAAAAAGGGCAAAAAATCATTTTTCTCTTGACGGGAGTCACTTTAATGAAACATTTCTGCTGATTAAATCGTCTATTATGCAGAAAGTCTTATTAGGATGATTTTTTAACTTAACAATTAAGATAAAATTACTTATATTTAGCAGCTTTATTCGGCGGAATTTTTGAACCGAATTCATTGTTCTTATATCTAATGTAAAAATCCATAAATCAAATTATTAGGAGTTGATAAAATTGAAGATAACCAAGCAATTCACTAACAGGGAAAGTAAATCACTCGACCAGTATCTGCAGGAAATTGGAAAGGTAAATTTACTTACACCCGATCAGGAAATTGAATTAGCGATAAGAATTAAGAAAGGTGATAAGCTTGCACTCGAATCATTAACAAAAGCAAACCTTAGGTTCGTCGTTAGCGTTGCAAAGCAATTCCAGAATCAGGGATTATCCCTTGGTGATCTTATAAATGAAGGAAATTTGGGATTGATAAAAGCCGCGCAAAGATTCGATGAAACCAGAGGTTTTAAATTTATCTCCTATGCAGTATGGTGGATCAGGCAGTCAATCATGCAGGCAATTGCCGAGCAATCAAGAATTGTGAGACTTCCTCTTAACCGTGTTGGATCCCTTGGTAAGTTAAGTAAAGCTTACAGAGATCTCGAACAGGAATTCGAAAGAAAACCTACTACGGAAGAACTTGCCCAGGTTCTTGATATGAATGTTGAAGAAGTTGCAGATACTATGCAGCTTTATGGCCGCCATGTTTCTATGGATGCGCCGTTAAAAGAAGGCGATGATAACAAGAACAGTCTCGGGGATATTCTTGTAAATGATCAGCAGCCTTCACCAGACGGAATACTGATGAAAGAATCTCTGAAGCAGGAAGTTGAAAACGTGCTCTCAACTCTCAATGAGAGAGAAGCAGAGGTAATAAAATTATACTTCGGAATAAACAGCGAGCATGCAGCTACCCTTGAGGAGATTGGCGAAAGATTTAATCTGACCCGTGAGAGAGTTAGACAGATTAAAGAAAAAGCCTTAAGAAGTTTAAGATATGCATCAAGAAGCAGCTCTTTGAAAGCGTACTTAGGTCAATAAAATATCTGAATTTAATTTTTAACCCCTCGTCCGAAAGGATTGAGGGGTTTTTTGTTTTTAAACTATTCACACACCTGTGCTTCAATTGGTATTTACAAAGTAAGTTATTTAGTTATATTTTCTTCAGGCAATTTTTATTTATTAAAGAAATGATATCCATGAAAAAGATTACACCACCGAAGCTATATACATTTTTACTTGGTTTTGTCGCTGCACTTCCACTTTTCCTTTTTTATAACAATATCCTTCCGGGTGGAAAAAATTCAGGCTCTGCTTCAACATTATCAGCAGATGATGACAAATTCCCGCAGGGATACAGGATAGTTTCTCCTCCCATTCCGGACCAGCTTGATTTTGCGGGAGAGAAAGTTCCATTGCAGAATTTTGAAGTGAAAGAAAGAATAGACCGTGAGTTTATAGTCAATACTTATTATCATTCATTTACAATTCTGGCAATGAAAAAAGCTAACCGGTACTTTCCTGTTATTGAACCTATCTTAAAGAAAAACGGAATTCCCAATGACTTCAAATATGTATCGGTAATTGAAAGCGGATTATCTAACGTCATCTCTCCTGCAGGTGCGGTTGGTTTCTGGCAATTTATGGAAGCAGCAGGAAAAAAGTACGGGCTTGAAATAAATGATGAGGTGGATCAGCGCTATGATTTAAAAAAATCAACTGAGGCGGCCTGCCAGTATATTAAAGATTCTTATACTGAATTCGGAAGCTGGACAATGGCAGCTGCATCTTTTAATATGGGAACTAACGGAGTCGAAAAACAGATGGCAAGACAGAAGACCAACCGTTATTACAACCTTGTATTAAGTGATGAAACCTCGCGATACATTGCAAGAATAATTGCAATGAAAACAATACTTCAGCATCCGGAAAAATACGGCTTTGATATAAAAGAAGATGAATTATATTTTCCGCTCCCGACTTATGAAGTCACTATCAGCAGTCCTATAAATGATCTTGCTGATTTTGCAATTGAAAAAGGTATAAATTATAAGATATTAAAAATGTACAATCCCTGGCTTCGTGATATTGTATTAACGTAACAAGGCGGGAAAAACTTATACAGTTGAACTTCCTGTGAAAGGGAGCATAGAAGTAATTGATGAAAGAGAGAAATAAAAAAAAGTCATTCACGTAATGAATGACTTTTTGTTCTGAATGATTTTATAATTTTATTTCGTGTGTTTTTCTTCTATCTGAAATACGGGCCTTATATCTACAGGAAGTTTTATTAGTTCAGATCTTAATGTTTCCATTGAAGGAGAACTTACTGCGTATTTTGCAATAAATTGTTTAGCCCCATCGTAATCACCTGTTGCCTGAATTGTAAGGACTTTGTTTGCCAGGTCCTTTAATGCAGGATATATTTTATCAAAATTTACTTTAACTCTTTTCGTATCGGCATTGTATTCATATCCGCCGTTTTCAAGCAGATAATTATAAATAATTGCATTACCGCCGCCATGTGCTTCATTTATTCCGAATCTAACCGATCTGAAAATTCCTGCAAGAAACGTTACATAAGTTTCTTCAGCAAATTCTTTCGGGTAGACACCTTTATCAATCATAAAAATATTGTTGTACATTCCCAGAATATCAGCCTTGCATTCTTCAAGCGTTGAATAAGTTTCCTTAAGTTCTTTGTTAACAGCTGTTTTTCTTCCGTTGATGGTTATAATTCCTGGACCAACACCGTGAGACATTTCATGCATTAAAGTGTGATTAAAGAATCCGTCGAATGTAACATACTTAAGCTGATCTTTATCAAGCACAATTTCTGCAATAGGTTTTAAAAGTTTTTCAAACTTTGCCTCGTGAACATTTTTAAGCATAACTTTCTTTGATCCTTTTGCTTCTCTCACTCTTTCATCGTTCGGTAGATTAAAAGCCAGAGTCTGAACGCCTGCCTTTGCATCGCCTGCGCAGTAAACCTCATTTGCAACAACAATGGGAGACTCGGAACCGCGTTCGGTATTTTTATACTTATCATCAATCGGGAGATGATTTTCAATATCTTTCAGATAACTTCCAAACTTCTCAAGTTTTGCGCTTTCTTTCGGATCTTTAATTGTTACAAAACTTTCAAAAGATGCTTTGTAGTTGTAGAGTCCATCCTCATAAACTTCATAAGGTCCAATAACAACTTCGATAGCATTATTATTTAAATCCATCCACGCCATATCGCTTTCAAAATAATCATTTGTCTCAAATGCTTTTGCCCTTAACTGAAGATATTTTTTCAAGTGAAGGATTATCAGCATATTCTGCAGCCTCTCTTAAAAGTTTTGCCGCTTTACCAAGTTCGGGCTGGTAAAATTCGTTGTAAGGAATAGCTTTAAGAGAATCACCATCTCTTCTTATTACCGTAAATTCGGAAGTAAAGCTTTTTTCGTCATCAGGATGATTTTTTATCCAGTTCGCAAAATCATCTTTTGTCATTTTAGCAGGATAAAAATTTGCCCCCATCGGTTTTTTATAGCTATCAATAAAAGGTGCATCATGGTTCAATCTATCGAATGGACCGGCGTTAATATTGAAATAAACAAGCTTGAGACTATCTTCCTCTGAAGTTCCATCTTCCAATTGATTTTTAATTTCAACATTTTTTGAAAATACCTGTTTCAGGAAAATACTGTCGATTAAACGTGAAGCCTGGTAAAGTTTTTCAATAACTACTTTCTGTCTTGCATCAAGTAAAGTTGAATCATATTTAATTTCGGTTGGGGCAAACTGTGAAATCATTGTCTGAAGTGAATCCATTGCTTTTCCTGCTTTTGATGGCTGATTATTTTCTTTTAAACATCCCGCAAAGAACAGAATAAATATTGAAGTACAAATTATTATAAGGTTTTTCATAAATTCTCACCGTTAAAATGTTGCATAGTAATGAACTGTAAAAATATAAATAAACTTTCAGATATGACAGATTTGTAGATTCGGTTAAGTGTTTAAATTCTTCTTGATTTTGTTTCTTTTCTGTGATAATCTTTAGGTAAGATTATTCTAAATATGTAAAGGAAATAATCATTCAAATGCGACTAAAGTCTTTTTAGTTTTTTCTAGGTCCGTTGGATAAATCCAATGGTAATGATTTTATAATACTATTTCAAAAATTACAGTTCGCTTTCGTGAACTGAAAAAAACAAATGATAATATATGCCTCACCTTGTAATAATCGGTAATGGAGTAACGGGAATAACCTGCGCACGTTTTGTACGTAAGCAGAGTGATATGAAGATTACAATTATCAGCAGTGAAACTAAATATCATTATTCACGCACTGCACTTATGTATGTTTATATGGGGCATATGAGATGGAAGGATATTCAGCCCTACGAAGATTGGTTCTGGGAAAAAAATAAAATTGATTTGATTTATGCTCACGTAAATAAAATTGATACAGATAATAAAAGACTTCTTCTTGATAATAACTCCGAAGTAAACTATGATAAACTTCTGATCGCAACAGGATCAAAAGTAAATAAGTTTAACTGGCCGGGACAGGATCTTCCGGGTGTGCAGGGTTTGTACGGTAAACAGGATCTCGATCTGCTTGAAGAAAACACTAAACATATAAAGCATGCCGTAATTACCGGTGCAGGATTAATTGGAGTAGAACTTTCGGAAATGCTTCACACTAGAAATATTGCGGTTACATTTCTTTGCCGCGAATCTCATTATTGGAGATCAAAACTTCCTGAAGCAGAATGTGTAATCATCGGAAAACATCTTGCTGAATACGGAATAAATGTAAAATATAATACCGAGCTGAAGGAAATACTTGCGGGAGAAAGCGGAAGGGTGCGTGCAGTACTTACAAGTAAAGGTGAGGAAATTCCCTGCGAATTTGTCGGTTTAACTCCGGGTGTTCATCCGAATATTGATGTTGTAAAAGAATCAAAGATTGAAACTAATCGTGGTGTATTGGTTAATGAATATCTTGAAACAAACATTCCCGATGTTTATTCAGCCGGGGATTGTGCTGAAATAAAAAACATAAATGAAAATGAAAAAAATAATATAGAGCAACTCTGGTACACAGGTAAAATGCAGGGAAGAGTACTCGCCGATACCATCTGCGGAAACAGGAAAAAATACGACCGCGGAATATGGTATAACTCGGCAAAGTTTTTTGATATCGAATACCAGACGTACGGATACGTTCATAACAATTTAAGGGAATGGGAAGATACTTTTTCGTGGGAACATCCAAACGGGAAAATATTTTTCAGGATTGTTTATAATAAATCAGACAAAGCAGTGACAGGATTTAATGTGCTTGGAATGAGGCTCCGTCAGCTTGTCTGTGAAAACTGGATTCGAAACAAGAAAACAGTTGATTATGTAATGGATCATTTAATGGAAGCGAATTTTGATCCGGAATTTTTTGAGAAATATGAAATTTCAATTGTGAAGAATTTTAACAAACTAAAAATAAAACCGAAAGTTGCTTAAATAATTTTGATAAGTACGAGAAAGTATTTTTCTGTCAACCTGAACTTGTTTCAGGTTCTGTACGGAGATTCCGAAATAAATTCGGAATGACAGACTTTATTTAGATAAAATGAAACGAAAGAGAAAAATATGACAGAGATTACTCAACCATACAATTACTTCTCACATAACAATAACATTGAACTAATAAAAAAAATAAGTCTTGCTGTTCTTTCAATTGGATTTTTATTTCTTTTGATTTCTCTGACAGGCGTTTCAAATCATCAACCGATAATATTTTTACTGTTGAGTTTAGGATTAATAATAGTGGGTACTTTAACTTTCTATCTCGTTCAGATAAAAGAATCTCCTGCCGGAATAAAAAATGATGGCAAATTCTTCTATTCGATGACAAACCGCGGAGTGCCTGCATGGATTATTGGAATTTTAATTTCAGGTTTTTATTCAATTCTGTACTGGTATCCATCGTTAATTGAGAACTGGACGAGACTTGTCGATCCGATTAGTTATACTCTTCGCAGCAAACCTGCTAATCAATGGTTTTTATATGGAACATTTTATACAGTGGCTGTTCTTGTAATGGGAACAAGAATGATAGTAAAGTACAGGCACAGCAAATACCATATTATAAGAACCAGCTCTGTTATGTTTTTCCAGTTAGGCTTTTCATTCCTTATTCCCGCCTTACTTGTTTACCTTAATAAACCTGAATTTTACTTTTCATATTTCTGGCCTTTGAAATATGAATATCTCTTTCCATCCAAAATAAGTTATCTGACTTCCAACTTTGCTGCACTCGGAACGTTTATGGTTTTTTGGGGAGCAGTAATGACATTTATAGCCACTCCTGTTCTGACTTATTTTTTCGGTAAGAGGTGGTACTGCTCGTGGGTTTGCGGCTGTGGCGGATTGGCTGAAACTGCTGGCGATCCATACAGGCATCTTTCAAATAAATCTTTAAAAGCATGGAAAGTTGAAAGATGGATGATTTATTCTGTGCTGGTTTTTATTGTTGTTACTACAGTCTTGCTTTACCTTAATCTACTGTTCAAAGGAGCAGTGCTTGGATCTGTTTCGCAAACTTTTGCTTCTGTTTACGGATTTATTATCGGCGCAGTTTTTTCAGGAGTAATAGGAATTGGCTTCTATCCGATTATGGGAAGCAGGGTCTGGTGCAGGTTCGGCTGTCCGATGGCTGCTGTTTTGGGATTGCAGCAGAAGATTCTTTTCAAGATTCAGAATTACAACAAACGGCGGGCAGTGCATTTCCTGCGGCAATTGCTCTACTTATTGTGAAATGGGAATTGATGTTAAATGGTATGCACAGCGCGGACAAAATATTGTACGTGCATCGTGCGTGGGTTGCGGAATATGTGCAGCTGTTTGTCCCAGGGGAGTTTTAAAACTTGAGAATGGTAAAAGAGATGGAAGATACGATATGCAGTGGGAGTTGATGCAAGACTGATAGCTACTCTTGTTCCTCTTCATTATTCACAGAAAAACCAAACAGGTGAAGATTAAAATCTTTTAAGATTTCTTTTGCCAGTTCCAGGTCCTTTTCATTCACATAAAAAATTACAGGCTCAAGCAGAGGGCGTACACTAAGAAAATTTTCTCCCGCTGCATAGTAATCAATCTCGGCATCATCCAGCATAGATTTTATAAGTGCAATATCTCCCTGGTTTAAAGAAGAAAGAAGCTTTATATAATTTTTGTCTTCTTCTGTTTCCGGTTTACCGTTAACTATTGCAATATAGGTTTCACATTCGGGACAGCGGAAACCACCTGATTGTAATTCTTCTGCACTTACCTTTATTACACTTTGACAATCGGGACAGGTAATTTCCTTTCGGTATGATGTTTTTTCAATATCTTCCTTAAATTCTTGCTGGCATTCCGGGAATTTACAATAGTAAAATTCAGGTCCGGCAATAAGACAGTCTTCACAAAAATGTTTACCGCAGTTATGGCAGATTGAGTAAGAATCTTTATCAGGATGATTATAACATTTTTCCATTTTAACCTCCCCAACAAGTTTTTATTTAAACTGCTAAAAACTGTAATCAAATATTAATTTAAAGGCAACTATTAATTTGCCTTAACGGAAAATTAGAGTAATGGAATTGTGGAGTAATAACATAATCAACATTCCATTACTCCATTTGCTTATACAGCACACATTTTTTCAACATCTGCTACAGTTTTAGGAATAGGATTTTTACCTAAAACTCTGTAACCGTCTTTTGTTACAAGTATATTATCTTCTATTCTTATTCCACCGAATCCTATATAAGCCTTAACTTTATCATAATTAATAAATTCTTTGAATTTGTTCTCACTCTTCCACATATCAATAAGTTCAGGCATAAAATAAATTCCAGGTTCAACGGTTAACACGTAACCGGGTTCAAGTTCTTTTGCAAGACGTACATATGCCAGTCCGAATTGTTCGCTTCTTTTTACCTTTTCATTATAGCCAACATAATCTTCTCCAAGTCCTTCCATATCATGAACATCAAGCCCGAGCATATGTCCCAAACCGTGGGGGAAAAACATTGCGTGTGCACCGGCTTTTACTGCTTCATCAACATTGCCTCTTCATTAAACCAAGCTCTTTTAATCCGGATGTAATTACTTTTGCGGCAAGCAGATGAACATCTCTGAATTTCTTACCGGGTTTAATTGCTTTAATGGAATCCATCTGAGCTTTGAGAACAATCTCATAGATTTCTTTTTGCTTAGATGTAAATTTTCCATCAACAGGAAAAGTTCTGGTAATATCACTCGCATAATGCATATAAGATTCCGCACCTGAATCATTCACCATTAAGTCGCCCTTTTTCATTTTATTAGCGTGACTATGATTATGCAGTATCTCGCCACGAATAGAAACTATAGGCGGAAAAGAAACTCCCGGTCCCATTGATAAAGCAATACCTTCGATTGCCCCGGCAACCTCCTGCTCAATCATTCCCGGCTCCGCCATCTTCATTGCTGTTGTATGCATATCATAAGCGATATCAAGGGCGTATTCCATTTCACTTATCTCTTCTTTTATTTTCTTAGAACGCTGTGAGATAACTGCTTCAATTAATGCGGAGGAAGTATAATTGTTTACAGCATCCGGCTTTATTCCCAGAAGGTTGCTCATCTGGTTTATTAGCTTGTAACGATACTGCGGCAGATAATGAATTTTAACTCCTCGTCTGACAGCATCATTAATTTTCACAGATAGATTTTTCAGTGGTTCTGTTTTATTTATTCCTGCTTTGGCAGCCTTAGTGCGGATAGTTGTCTGCTGTCCCATCCAGATTATATCGTAAATATCAAATTCATTTCCGTAAATAATATCTTCATCGTTATCGATATCAATTACGCCAAACAAATCAGCCTGGTCAACTCCGAAGAAATAAAGAAAAGAACTATCCTGCCTGAAAGCATAAGTATTGCCGGTGTAATTCATTGCGGGTTCTTCATTGCCGGGAAAAAGTATTAGTCCTGATTTTAATTGTTTCTTCAGTTTGTTTCGTCTGTCGGTATAAATCTTTTTATCAAACATTGTGGATCCTTTCAAGATAAGTGCGTAATAAAATTCAAAAACTATTTATTAAAACATTCCGATAAAAAATTCAATATTTCTTTTTTATTAAATATAACTCATCAATGTCAAATCTTCACTTCAATAAAACACCGCAAGCCAGATTGTTTCACTTTCCGGATCTGTCCATTCAACTCTGTGTTTTTTGTGAGAAGGAATATTTATATAATCTCCTTCGTTTAATTCAATCAGTTTATCTTCATCGATAATTTTCAGTTTAGCTTTTCCTTTTATTACAATCACCCACTCATTTTCTTCCTGATCATACCAAAAATTTTCGGGAGAAGTCTGACCTTTTGATATTATTCTTTCTATCCTGATTTTATCCGTTGAAATTATTTCATCAAGAATTTCTTTGGAAAGATTTGAAGGAATATCATTAAAAATGTTTTTTATCTTCATTGATTTATTTCGATTTTATCAAAATTACATAATATTATCTTGCTTATCAGGTCAACTACCAATAATTTTGATGTGTAAATATTTTTTGTAAATCTATAGTTAATCTATGGGGATTTAATATGAGTTTAAGTTTAATAGCCAAATCAATTAAAGCCTCGCCGACTTTAAAGTTGAATGAGAAATTTGCCATCTTAAAAGAAAAAGGTGATCCGGTAATTCACCTTGGCGGAGGTGAACCGAAAAGCAGGGTGCCGATGGATGCTATACTTGCAACAGTTGCACATGTTAATACCGGGGAAGTAAGATACGCACCGGCAGACGGAATTCCCGCCTTAAAACAGGCAATTATAAGGTATACTGAAGAATTTTACGGAAGAAAAGTAAATCCTGAAAATGTTATCGCTTCAAGCGGAGCCAAACAGGCAATTATGGTTGCTCTGCAGGCAATTCTAAATCCGCAGGAAGAAGTTATTTATCCGGCACCTTACTGGGTAAGTTATCCAGATATGGCAAAACTTGTCGGCGCAATAGGAGTTGCTGCAAAAACAGAAGACGGAACTTTTTATCCTCGTTTAAAAGATATTGAAGACCGTGTCGGCACTTATACCAAAGCAGTGATAATTAATAGTCCTAATAATCCTTCCGGGGCGATGTACTCAGAGGATTTTATTTCAGACATAGTAGATTTCTGCGAGAGAAAAGATCTTTACCTGATAATGGACGACATATATCATCGTTTAATATTTGATGGAAAGAAACCAATTAACTGTTATAAATATGCAAAGAAACTCGATGAAAACTCAAAACTGATTGTTATAAACGGAGTTTCAAAACAATATGCGATGACGGGCTTCCGTATAGGCTGGGCTGTTGGAAATAAAAAACTGATTGAAGCAATGTCTAATATCCAGGGACATCAGACGTCAGGACCTTCAGTGCTTTTGCAGAAAGCTGCAGTTGGTGCGATAAACGGAATTCAGTCAGGAGTTGAGAGTCTCCGTGCTACTCTTGAAAATAACCGGAACGTAATGATTGATCTTCTTAAATCATTTGAAGGCGTAAAAGTAACCAAACCTGATGGAACATTTTATTGCTTTGCAGATTTTTCTGCTTACGAGAAAAGTTCAAATAAACTATCGGAATTTTTAATTGATAAAGTACAGGTTTTAACTGTTCCCGGTGCTGAATTCGGAATGGAAGGTTACTTAAGATTAAGTTACTGCGGTGCAATTAAAGATATCACCGAAGGAATAGAAAGAATGAAATGGGCGCTCGATCCTAATTCACCGAATGAACTTTACATTGGCGACAGAAAATTAGTGAGGGATTGGTCATGAAATATCTCGAATTCGATACCCCCGCGACCAAGCAGGCAATGGAGCTTGCTTCAGATTTCAGATTGAAAAACCAGGGATTAACCGGACTCGACAGAGTCTTCTGGAATCTTCCCGAAGAAGCACTTTATGAAGAAATTGTTTTCCGTAATGAAGGAAAGCTTACCAGGCACGGAGCTCTTGTGGTTAATACAGGCAAACATACTGCTCGTGCTGCTGCTGATAAATTTGTTGTGCAGGAACAAACTACTAATGATAAAATCTGGTGGGGAGTTCATAATCGTCCCTTCAGCTCTGAAAAATTTAACCAGCTTATGGGAAGAGTTCAGGCATTTTGCCAGGGTGAAGAATTATTTGTACAGGATTGTTATGCAGGCGCTGACCCTGATTATAGAATGCCTATCAGAATAATTACTGAAAAAGCATGGCACAGTCTGTTTGCAAGAAATATGTTTATAACAACAAATGACAGAGACGAACTCAAAAAGTTTATTCCCGATTTTACAGTAATTGCTTTGCCCGGTTTCAATGTTGATCCCTCAATAGACGGAACAAGAACTGAAACCGCAATCGTTTTAAATTTTGCAGAAAGAACCGCAATTATTGCCAACTCACTTTACGGCGGTGAAATTAAGAAATCAATATTTACTGTACTTAATTTTCTCCTAACTTTTGAAGATGTTCTTCCGATGCACTGTTCTGCAAACGTCGGTTCAAAGAAAGATGTTGCATTGTTCTTCGGATTAAGCGGAACCGGAAAAACAACATTATCTGCTGATCCTACAAGAGGTTTAATCGGAGATGATGAGCACGGCTGGAGCAGTGAAGGCGTATTTAATTTTGAAGGCGGATGTTACGCAAAAGTGATAAGACTTTCAGCAGAACATGAACCTGAAATTTATGCAACTACAAGAAGATTTGGAACTATACTTGAGAATGTTGTTTTTGATCCGGTATCAAGAAATATCGATCTGGATGATGATCATATTACTGAAAATACACGTGCCTCTTATCCTCTTGAATTTATTCCGAATGTAGTTGAAGATGCATATGTAAGAAGTCACCCTAAAAATATAATATTTCTAACCTGCGATGCTTCTGGAGTTCTTCCCCCGATTGCAAAACTAAATCCTGAGCAGGCACAATATCATTTCATTAGCGGCTATACATCTAAAATTGCCGGAACAGAAATTGGACTTGGAATTGAACCGCAAATTACTTTCAGCGCATGCTTTGGTGCACCGTTTATGGTTCGTCATCCTTATGAATATTCCGAAATGCTGAAGCAGAGAATGCTGAAACATAATGCAAATGTCTGGCTCGTAAACACCGGCTGGGTAGGCGGAAGATTTGGTGTAGGAAAAAGAATAAGCATACGCCATACCCGTAATCTTTTAAATGCTGCTCTTGACGGAAAACTTGATAAAGTAAAGTACAGAAAAGATAAGTTGTTCGGATTCGAAGTTCCATTGAGTTGTCCGGAGGTTCCTGAAGATGTACTTGATCCTTCATCAAGCTGGGGAAGTAAAGATGAATACTGGAAAAAGTATGATGCACTTGCTGCCAGGTTTATTGAAAACTTTAAGCTCTTTGCAGAAGGAACTTCAGACGAAGTAAAGAAAGCCGGACCGATACGATTGAAGTAAAATTCAATTTAATCTTTTGATATGCCGGATTTCAGAAATCTGGCATATCTTCCACTCACCATAAAAATCTTCCGTTCACATAATTCCTCAAAATTTAACATCATTTTATTTACAAATTCCTAATTAATTCTATAATTTTGAAAAGAACTTTTTATCCTTTTTCCGGAACCAAAACAGAAATCGGATAGAAAGGGGAGATAAATAAAATTTTTTGTATCCGGGGGAGATTAATGAATCTCAGGTGCTTACCAGTTTTCTCAAGTTGGGAGCGAACAGTTTTAGCTTTTCGTTCACACAATTCTATCTCCTTCCCGGTTGTAAAAATCAAAACCAGAGCGGAAGTTAAATGAAACCAAAATCAAATTATATGTTAATAATATTTTTCTTATTATTTGCCGGCTTCAGTTTTTCGCAGACACAAACTCTCACAATAGATGAAGCAATAAAAACAGCACTTAAAAATAACAGTGATGTTAAAATAGCTGAGATGAATGTTCAGAAAGCCAACGCTGCTGTTCACGAGGCATTCGGCTATGCATTGCCAAGCCTTGATTTCTCTGCGGGTTTAAGTCACTTTATAGAAAAACCTAAAACACCCTTTCCAGATTTTGGAGCGCTGCTTGGGAATGCAACTTATTCAATCCTGTTTGATGAAAATGTTATCCCGCGTGATAATAATAAGTTCAAACCAGTTGGATACAGTTTGCAATCATTCACGCTTGCAAATAATTACCAAACAAATCTGCAGCTTACCCAGGTACTTTTCAGTTCTGCTGTGTTCCGGGGAATCGGCGCCTCACAGATTTATCTCGATCTTTCCAAAGCTCAATTGAAAAACACAATTTCATCTACCGTATTAAATGTAGAAAAAGCATTTTACGGCGTACTTCTTACAAAGGAAGTTTACCAGATAACAAAAGCAAGCTTTGAAAACGCTCAGGATAATTACAAAAACGTAAACGCACTATACGGACAGGGATTGGTTTCTGAATTTGATGATTTGCAGGCACAGGTCCAGGTGGAGAATATCAGACCAACGTTACTTGATATGGAAAATAAATTAAAGGATGCAAAAGACGGCTTAAAAATTCTGCTTGGATTAAATCCTGAAAACGAAATAGATGTTGACGGAAGTATAACATATCAGCCGATGACGGTTCCGGAAACACAGGATATGGTCGATGAAGTTCTGAAATCGAATTTAAGTATTCAGACACTAAGTCTGAAAGCACAGGTTGATGATGCTTTTATAGATTTGGATCGTGCAGAATACTGGCCTAACATTGCGGCTTTCGGAAATTATTCTTATGCCGGTTCCTCTGATAAATGGGATTTCCAGAATTATTCCTCTTTAACTGTAGGGGTAAATTTTTCTATTAATATCTGGAAAGGACAGCGGACTTCTCAACGTGTTGAACAATCAACTTTGACGTATAAGCAGACAGAGGAACAGGTTTCCCAGTTAAAAGATTATTTAACCGCACAGGTTAAATCAAAAATAAATGAATTAAAAAGAGTGCAGACTGTTGTTGAAGCTCAGGATAGAAATGTGTCGCTGGCTGAGAGAGCTTACCGGATTGCAACTGTCAGATATAAAGAGGGCTCCAGCAGTCAGCTTGAAGTACAGAATGCGGATATAGCATTGAGACAGGCAAGATTAAACAGGCTTCAGACAGTTTATAGTTATTTAATTACACGATACGAACTTGAACAAATGATAGGAAAAGTTTCACCGGAGTATTATTCAATGTTCGAATTATTAAATGACTAAAATGATTTTCAAATAAATCCAATAGAGGAGAAGAGGATTGAAATGAGACCTTTAATTAAAACAATAAATATTTACCTGGTAACTGTATTGCTTGGATTTTTGGCTTTCGGATGCGGAAACAAAAGCAATGAAGAAACTAAAAGTATGGAGCAAATCCAGGGTGAAGAAGGAATTCCTGTAAAAGTTGAACAGGTTAAATATAAACCCTTTCAAAAGCATCTCAGTTTTTATTCAAAACTTACAGGAATAAAAGAAGCGACGAAAGGAGCAATGATTGGAGGTAAGATTGAAAAGATTAATGCAAGAGTTGGAGATTATGTTAAAGAGAAACAGGTAATTGTTCAGTTTGATACCGATAATCCTGCTCTGCAATACGAGCAGGCAAAAACATCTTATGAAAACGCAAAGAAAAGTTATGACAGGATTAAAACATTGCTTGAAGCCGGTGAAACTTCGCAGGCAAATTTTGATGGTGCAGAAACACAGTATCTTGTAAGCAAACGAAATTATGAATCATTGAAACAAATGTTATTTATCGATTCACCTTTTGACGGAAGAATAGTTGACTTAAAAGTGAATGAAGGTGATAATGTTAATAAAGACATTCACTTGTTTACAGTTGCGCAGACAAATGTAATGCGTGCAAAAATTTGGGTTTCCGAAAAAGAAATCGGCTTGATTAAAAAAGGAATGAAAGCCTCCGCTTTATACAATGGCAAAGAATACCCGGGAAGAATAACTGATGTCTCTCTCGGAGTAGATCCGATGAGACAATCATTTTATGTGGAATCGGAATTTAATAATCCTAATAATGAATTGATGAATGGCGTTACTGTTGAAATAAAAGTCCTGGTTTACGAAAACCCGAATGCGATTATCATTCCCCGTAATTTGCTGATGACCGATGAAAAAGGGTATTACCTCTTTACAGAGAATAACGGTAAAGCGGTAAAAGTTTACACGGAAAACGGGCACGAAAGCGGAATTTATTATGAGCTGAGCAAAGGATTAAAACCGGGCGACAGGCTTATTGTTAAAGGCGCAGACCAGCTTGCAGATGGAACAACTGTAAAAGTGATTCAATAGAAGGAATTAAAAATGTATTTAGCAAAAGTTTCAATAAACCGTCCGGTATTAACCAGTGTTGGTCTTCTTGTTTTTGTAATCTTCGGAATAATTTCTTTTTTCAGATTGAACCTCAACCTGCAGCCCGATGTTGAAATTCCTTATGTAACTATTTCAACAATTTATCCCGGTGCGGGTCCAAAAGAAATTGAAACTCTTATAAGCAAAAGAATTGAAGAATCAATCTCCACTATAAGCAGGATTGAAAGAGTTGAATCATATTCTCTCGATGGATTATCGATTATAATAATTGAATTCCAGATGGGAAAAAATGTTGATGTTGCAAACCAGGAAGTAAAAAATAAAGTTGATGAAATTATAAATGATTTGCCCGAAGACTCCAAGAAACCGATTGTTCAGAAAGTTGATTTAAAACAGTTTCCTGTTGTTGATTTGGTGTTAAGCGGTAATCTTGACCCAAGACAGCTTTATGAAATTGCAGATAAATCGTTAAAAGATAGATTCGCCCAGATTGAAGGTGTGGCTAATGTCCAGATTACAGGTGGACAGGAAAGAGAAGTCCGCGTAATTCTTAATAACAAAGAAGTTTATGAAAATTCGATTTCACTTCCGCAGCTAAGCCAGATTTTAAAAATGCACAACATGGATATTCCCGGCGGATATTTCCAGATAGGCGACCAGGAGTATACTGTTAGACTGAACGGACAGTTTGCAAGTCCGGAAGCAATAAATGAGCTTGAAGTTCCTACTCCATTCGGTCCCAAAAAAGTAAGACAGTTTGCAGATGTTGAAGACGTTGGAAAAGATATCAGACAGCGAGCAGTGTACTACAATGTTAAACAAAACTTCCGGAACGAAAATGTTGTTAGGCTTGGCATTGTAAAAAGCACAGAAGGAAATATTGTAAAAGTTGCAGAAGCTATTAAAGCTTCATTACCGGATATAAAAGCTGCGCTTCCTCAGGGTGCAAGTCTTGAAATTGTAAATGATGAATCGGGATTTGTGCAGAGCAGCGTTGATGATACAATGAGCAATATATATCTTGGTGTTATTTTTACCGCACTTGTACTTTTTCTTTTCCTTCACGATTTACGCTCTACAATAATTGTTGCTCTTTCAATGCCGACGTCAATCATTTCTACCTTTCTTCTACTCCAGCTTTTCGGATTAACATTGAATATGATGACGTTAATGGGTTTATCTGTTTCGGTGGGAGTACTCGTTGCAAATTCAATTGTTGTAATTGAAAATATTTTCCGATACAAGAAAATGGGAAAAACCATAAAACAGGCTGCTTACCAGGGAACTTCTGAGGTTATGGTTGCAGTACTTGCATCGACTCTTACAAACCTAGTAGTGTTTTTGCCTGTAGCTAACATGTCATCGATGGTTGGAATGTGGTTAAAAGAACTTGCACTCGCTGCGGTTTTTGCAACAATTTTTTCGCTTATTATGTCTTTTACATTAACCCCGATGCTTGCTTCTTTAATTCTGACAAAAGAACATAAGCCGGGAAGATTAAGTCGGAAATTGAATGAGTTTGAAGAGAAGCAGACACAATTCTATAAAAACATACTTGCTAAATTTTTAAAGAATAAACTCACCAGTTTTATTGTAGTTGCTTCCTCTTTTGTAATTCTTGTCCTGGTAATGATGACATTCGGTTCTAAAATAGGTTTTGAATTTCTTCCATCATTTGATGACGGCAAAATAAAAGTCTCTGTGGAAATGCCCGAAGGCTACAATTTGCAGGCAACAGGAAATTTATTAAGTGAAATTGAAAACCGGATAAAAAAACATCCGGAAGTTACACATATGATCACTAACCTTGGCAGAATGAGTGAACTTGATATTGGTACAAACATGGCTTTAATGGATGTTCAGCTTGTTGATGCAAAAGACAGGAATATTTCCCTGCCTGATATGATTTCTGTTTTCGTGAAAGAGCTTGCCGATATTCCCAATGCAAGAATAAAAGTTGATCTCGGCTCTTCCTCCGGTGGACCGGGAGCTCCTGTAGAGTTCTTTTTAATGGGACAGGATCTCGACAAGCTTGAAGAATACAAGAATGAAATTGTAAAAAGAATAAAAGACATTCCCGGTTTAATTAACTTCGATCAGAGTTCCCGTGCAGGCAAACCTGAAATAACTGTTTTTCCTAAAAGAGAAAAACTGGTTGAAGCAGGGTTGAGCATAACAGATCTTGCTTTAACTCTACGTTCTTCTGTTGAAGGTATTCAATCTTCAAAATACCGGGAACTCGGAAATGAATACGATATAACCGTAACAATGGATGATCAATCTGTTAATTCCCCTGAAAAAATTTCCAATATTACAGTGGCTTCACCTATGGGTCCTTTCAGGCTTACACAGCTTGCAGATGTAAAATTCACTCATGGTTATACAAAGATTCTTCACCGGGATAAATTTGTTTCCATAATGTTTACAGGTGCTCCTGCATCGGGTGTTCCGCTTGGAAATATAACAAGTGAAATAGACAGCAGGCTTTCCGATTTAAATCTTCCGCCGGGGTATTACATACGCTGGGGTGGTAATGTTAAAATGATGAACGATATGATTCAGGATATGATTTTTGCTTTTTTCCTTGCAGTGTTTTTAACGTACATGCTTCTTGCTGCAATACTTGAAAGTTTCTGGCAGCCTGTTTCAATAATGTTAACAGTACTCCTTGCAATGATTGGTGTTGTTCTTGCTTTGTATATCACCAATACAGCATTTAATGTGGTTTCGCTTATGGCAATAATTATGCTTATTGGAATTGTTGTTAACAACGCTATTCTTATTCTTGATTACACAAACCAGCTTAGAAGAGAACAGGGAATGCTTCCGAAAGATGCGTTACTGGAAGCTTGTCCGACCAAGCTTAAGCCGCAGATAATGGCAACTGTAGCAATCATTCTTGGTATGCTTCCTTTAGCTCTCGGTATTGGCGCAGCGGGAAAAGAAATGAGAATTCCGATGGGTATTGTTGCGATCGGCGGATTAATTGCATCTACAATTCTTACATTATTTGTAATTCCTGCATTTTACTATTTAACATCAAGATCAAAAGTAATTGATGCATCGAAGAGAGAGAAAGTGGGATAGTAGTTATTAGATAAGAATAATTAATTAAAAAAAGACCGCCTTATTCAGACGGTCTTTTGAAAGATAATTAAGATTACTTCAGAAGTGTCATCTTATTATTCTGAAAAAAATCATTTACCCTTATTGAATAGATATAGACTCCGGAAGGCAGATTAGCCGCATTAAATATAACTGAATGCTGTCCTGCTTTCTGATTCTCATTAACCAGGTTTGCAACTTCTCTTCCAAGCATATCGTAAACTTTTAACTGAAACAAAGCCCTTGTCTTTTACCTGGTAATTTATGCTTGTTGTAGGATTAAATGGGTTGGGATAATTTTGATCCAATTTATAATCATAAACCATTACTGAGTTATTATTTTTAATTTTTTGAGGGGGTGTTCCGATTATTACTGCTTCAACCTCATTTGAATAATCCGATTCTTTGGAAGTTAAATCCTTTGCAGTTATTTCATAGTGTGCAATTTCTTCATTAGCACAACGGGAACCGGGAGGAGCTGAACATACGGTTTCTTCATAATCAATATATTCATTTGTTCCCGAGGTTGCATAAAGTGAGTATGAACCCGACCCTATTTTTCTATAAATCCGGTAATAATCAATATCGGCTTCAGGGTTTTCATCCCAAGTAAGTTTGGGGTGACCGTTATAAGAAGACAGAGCAAGATTGGAAGGTGCTACAGGATTCTGGTTGTCATATTTATAACGCAGGTTATTCCCATCATTATTGCCATAATCATCTTTCCATATTACGTGCACTTCATTTCCTGCTGAAGATATATTGACAAAAACCGGTTCTGAAGATGGTTGTGTATATTCATAAATTATATCATCAGGATAGCCACTATTTGATGTCGACCTTCTAATAGCTACTTCTCCTGATTCTTCGCCGTGCGCTATTTGGCTGTAGAAAAATGCAGTATGCATTGTATTATCATAAGTTTCAGCTGCAAAGATTTTGTCAGTAAGATTAGTAACATTTGGAGTACCTTCAGATATGTAGTTATTACTTAAATCTCTTACAATCCAATCGAAGTAATATTGTGAAGTTCCAAATGGATCATTAGCACGATAGGAGTAGTATATTATAATTCTGGAATCGGTTACTCTAAACCCAGCCGGATTTGATGATAAAACATTATTTAACTGATAACCTGTGTAAAGCGTACCCCAGCTATTAGACGAAACATTGTAGCTTCTCCATTTCCCTATATCCGTACTTGATTTTTCATATAAAAAATAAACATAATCATTTGAACCTCCATATTTTGCAATTATTCTTGGTGTATTTCCAGTTTCATTTGTAGACACAATCACTGGGGAACTCCAGCTGGAACCATTATAATTTGAATAATAAATAACATTGGATACTTGATAAGTAACATGTAGCTTATTATTTGAAAATACAGATTCAATTGAGTTAGCATTATAATTAAGTGTTGATAAATAAGACCAGTTGGTACCACCATCACTGCTATATTTAGTTCTGATATAATTTTCACTATTTTTTCTGTAAACTACATAAATAGTTGTTTCATCCCCTGTAATACTAGGTGTAACAACAGAAGTATATTCTAAATTAACAGCTGAACCGGAAACCCCATTTATATTCATTTTATAATACTTGAGATTATTACTTTCCTGAACTATAATATGATTACCGTCCCTGTTTGTGAAAATATCTACTGAATTAGCAGACCCAACATTAATATTGGTTTCTTTAACCGATGTCCAATTCGGACTTTGAGTATGTCCTACAGTTGTAAGCATTACTATTAAAAATATGAACCTCTTCATTTTAAACCCTTTCTATAAAAATTGATTTAAATTAAAACAGTTTATCTTAATAAGATTGTTTTAATTGTTTTATTAAAACTATTAGCTCTCATTTGAATGAAGTAAATTCCTACTGCAAGGTATTTTCCTTCACTATCCTTTCCGTTCCATTCTATATCGTGCTCACCTGAGGAAAGGTTATCACTTAACAATGTTTTTATTTCTTTCCCAAGAATATTATATACGGTAACTTCTACTTTGCTTGGCGCACTTAAAATAATTTTAACTTGAGTAGATGGATTAAATGGATTGGGATAATTTTGTAATATGTCAAACTTAGCTGGCTGAATTATTTTATCAACGCTTACAGGTGTCCCTGTATCTTGAACTAATAAATAGGAAAATAAATCGGTAGTGGGTCTTGTATATCTTTCCATCGGCAAAAGGATATCCTTTTTACTGTCATTGTTAAAATTTTCTATAGTGACCGGAAGAAATTGTGCTCCGGGTTGTGTTAATTCATTTATTTTGGCATAAAGGATTTCATAATTATGCTGATTTGGTTTTCCAGTAAATTTAAGAATCAGGAGATAGTTCCCAAGAGAAATTATTAATTCATCTCTGCCGTCATTATCTATATCCCCTGATTGAAGGTAATTAGTATTAAGAGTGATTAAATACTTCAATTCTATTGACGCAACAGGTATATAACTATTATTAGCATCAGATTCATAGCACCAGAAAGTTGATATACCTGTATCAAAGTCTTGACCACCGACCCAGAATTCAGGTTTGCCGTTTCCATCTATATCGTTTGTTGAAGTTATCATATATGCATTATACGCAGGAGCAATTCCCTGCCAGGTTACTGAATATTGGTTGGTGCCTTCCGCCTCGATAACATATACTTGCTTTAATGCTGTACTAAAAACTATTTCTGTTTTACCGTCTTCGTCAAAATCACCGGTTGCAAATCCACCTTGTGCATCATTAGGAGAGATTGAATATTTAAATTCAGTTGTAAAATTGTTTAGCAAAATATCGTAATTCGCTATAATTGTATTGGGCCAATCAATAAAAACACAATCTGTAATTTCATTGTTATCGAAATCGCCAAATGTCAGGTCATTTATTTGTCCAAGTGGATGATAGTAAAAGATAAAGTCAAAAGTAGTTGGTAGTGCAGTAATACTATCTGACTTATAAAATTTACCATTTATTGTATCATTCGTCCGAAGATGAATTTCTTTTTCTCCGTCAGAATTTATATCTCCTATGCCCTGAACGAATGCGGTATTGCTGTCATAAGTAAAAATTTTATGAAAAATCCCAGAACTATTTTGTTCAAAAATCACAACCGGTCCAACAAGAGGATAATTCTGCTCACTATAGCCATACAATTCAAGTAATCCATTATGATTTAAATCCTTAGCAAATACTATCCCCTCAATAGAATTAATTATATTTACTCTTTGCCAAAACTTAAACTTGTCGCTGTATTTGGTAGTATCTATTTCCCATATATTTATAATTGTTGTATTAGAAGGTTCCGTAATATTTCTAAAGTTTGTATTACGGTTAAAGTTAAAAACTCTTGTTTCCCCGGAAGGGTAAGTTAGTTTGTAAATATCGGTATAGAGTTTTTTATACTTGCCGTTCTGTTCAGCAAATTTTTGTAACTCTGCTTCTTTATTAAAGGTGTTGTAAGGTTTATACTGTTGTGCGAAAGCAAAACCACAAACAACAGACCACAGACAACAAACAAACATTAATCTTCCTGCAAGGCGGAATTTCGCTTTACTCAACATCTTTTATCCTTTAAGCCAAAGGCCTATAAATATTAAAAATCTTAGGGAAAGAAATAATGTCAGATTCTGAAATAAATTCAGAATGACACTTAATTTTTTTAAGCTATGTAAAACCGGTAGGAAAATAATTAAAAATGATAAATGATAAATTCGCCACGGCGAACAGGTTAACAATTGCCGAAATAGAAGGATCTGCAATTGATGAATTATAAACAAGGGAGAGAACATTTTGAAAAATCCAGGGCAGGCACAGAAATTCCCAACTCATCTTTCCACCCCAGAGAGAGAGAGTTAAATACCGTGCCAGAATATTTAATAGAAGTTATCCCATTTCTACCCGCAGATTAAATTAAGAACACCGCCTGCTGTAAAACCCGTTTAGCGTTTTTAAAAGAATTATCTTAAGAACGTAATTAATTGTAGTTAAAGAAAATGTAAAACACAAGTAAGGAATCTGCCGTTGTAGAAAAAAGTAGAATAAGTAAGAAAAAATTCCGATTACAATAATTATTCAGAAGTACTTTAAAAAAAGACCGCTTTATTCAAGCGGTCTTTAATAAAAGAACTATGTTAAGAAAATTACTTTAACAATAACATTTTCTTAACCATTACAGAACTGCCTGTCTGTAATTTGTAAAAATATGCACCGCTGGGCAAAGATGAAGCATTAAAAACAGCTTCATGCTGACCCGCAGTTACAACTCCGTTAACCAGCACAGCAACTTCCTGTCCAATTGTATTGTAAACAGCAAGTTTAACATTTCCGGATTCAGGAATGTTAAAGCTAATGTTTGTTGTCGGGTTGAATGGATTAGGATAATTCTGAGCAAGATTGAATGTCATTGGATCAGTTACAGAAACTTCAACTTCACCTGAATATTCAAAGTGTCCGTCAAAGTCCACTTGTTTCAATCTGTAGGTATAGGTTCCGGCATTTACATTTTTATCTACGTATGAATAACTCTGCGGTTCAGTTGTTGTTCCAGCTCCGTTAAGAAATCCTACAGTTGTATATGCATTGCTGGCATCTTTTCTCTGAATTTCAAACATTCTGTTGTTTGTTTCTGTCGCAGTCTGCCAGTTAAGTACAACCTGTCCCAAATTATTTGAAGAAGCGGTGAATGAAGTTAATTCGACAGGGACAACAATTGTATAGCTTGAAATGCCACCGTCGCTTCTTACCGCTAATGCCCAGGTGCCACTTCTGGCTTTTGCAATGTGGTAGTATGCACCGGAAGTCGGAGCGGTATACTGAGTTGACCAGGTTGCACCGTCATCTGTAGAATAATAGATAATTCCGGGGAAAGATTGTCTTGCAACAAACCATTGATTGTTAATTCCCGTAATTCCTGCAAGTGAAGTACCTGTACCGGGAACAGTTATGGGTGCCCATGTTGTTCCACCATCTGTAGTTGCGTCTAAATCAGTGCCTCCCATTAATCCCATAGTTGCACTATTAAACCAAACAGAATAAGAGTTTGCCTGTCCTGTGGTAGTTTGTGGTACCCACGAATTTCCGGAATCTGATGAATAATAAAGACGGGTGTTATTTGTTCCAAAGTAAATCCTGGAACCGGAGACATACATTGCATTGTTCCAGCCTGCTTCAGAACCAGCTTGTGCTAATGCCGGTGCCGGAGTCCAGGTTGCTCCTCCATCAGTTGTTTTGTAAAGTTCCCAGTTGCCGCCAACAGGATCTCCGTAAGCGAGTCCATTATTTGCATCAAACATCCAGATAGCATCCATAAATCCACCTGCGACTGATAAAACCTGTGTCCAGGTTGTACCGCCGTCTGTAGTTCTGTAAATATTTGTTGCGGAAGGAGAACTTGTACATAATGCAGTCTGGTCATCAAGAGCAAATATATTATAAATATCTTCAGTACCAATGGCACCGCCTCCGACGTTAGTCCAGGTTGTACCGCCATCTGTAGTTCTTAAAACAATACCGCCATAACCAGCAATCCAGGCGACGGAATTATCCACAATAGATATAGATGAGAGTTGAGTTGTAACTGGAGAAGTTTGTTCAGTCCATTGAGCCTGAGTTTGAAATGTTGCCAGGATTAAAAAGGAAAACAAGGCAGCAACAAAAATTGAATAAGTCTTCATCATAGAACCTCCAATAATAATGAGTGAGTTACAGTTAATTAACCTATGGATTACTTCATATAACTTAGAAATGGGGTAATTCATTCGTTTCCTAAACATAATGAAAAATAAAATAAAACGGATGTGATTAATGTTTCTTACGACCGCGTAAAAAAATGAATTGAAAAACTGAAAAATTTATAATCTGCCAGGAATTGAATTCATCCCCCGTTATTTAAGATTTCCCCGAAAAGTGTTGTAATTATATTCCATACCTTAAAAAAAAGACCGCCTTATTCGAGCGGTCTTTAATAAAAGAACGATGTTAAAAATATTACTTTAACAATAACATTTTCTTAATCATAATTGAATTACCTGTCTGCAGCTTATAGAAGTACACGCCACTTGGTAAAGATTTAGCGTTGAAAGTAGCTTTGTGAGAACCAGAAGTTACGAAGCCGTTTACCAACAGAGTAACCTGCTCCCCAATAAGGTTGTAAACAGCAAGTTTAACATTTCCGGATTGAGGAACAGTATAAGCAATACTTGTCGTAGGGTTAAATGGATTCGGATAATTTTGTGCAAGGTTAAAAGTTAAAGCATCGCCTATGTTAACTTTAATCCCGGCTGGTGTGGTTTGAACTTCACCACGTATATTCCAGTTATAATTTAATCCGAAGTCATTTAAATGCTGCCATGTTCCCGAATCATTTACCCAATCGCCATCTGGATCTGCAGGTCCGGCATCAACACCAAACGGAAAACTTGCTGCCGTAGAATCTTCTACCCTGAGGCAAACCCACAAATCATTCCCGGAAATCGGGATGTTTGTATTTAATGGAACTCTGTTCCAGTTTCCAACAATTAATGAATCTAAAATCAATGGTTGAGAAAGTAATAAAGTCCCTGCAGTGGTGTCTGTCCCGGCATCGAAGATCATAATTGTTAATCCAGTAGCTGCCTGTGAATAATAAAATTGTACATATTGCAATTCACCACCGGTGTACGCACTCATTATAGTATCACGAAATCGTGCACCGCCAATAAAAGTGGTTCCGCCATCACCAACTGAATTAGCAGAATTATCACCATCATAGTGAATAAACACTAAATCATTTGGAGACTGCGGACTTACAGACTGACCGTTATTATTAGAAACTGCAAAATTCTGGCTGTACCCTATTGAATAACATATAAATAAAAACAGAAAAGTGATCAATAAGCTGTTCAATATTTTCATTGGACCTCCTTTTTTACCGTATGTAAAAATGTAATGTTAATATTCTGAAAAATCAGGAAGTAAATAATTATTTATTTTAAAATAATATTATAAAGAAATAAAAATGATACAATAAAAAAAGACCGCCTTATTCAAGCGGTCTTTTCTAAAGGGATTATGTTAAAAATATTATTTTAACAATAACATCTTTTTAACCATAACAGAACTACCCTGCTGCAATTTATAGAAATATGCACCACTAGGTAATGATTTAGCATTAAATGTTGCTGTGTGTATTCCTGCTGTTACGTTGCCGTTAACAAGCATTGCAACCTGCTGACCGATTGTATTGTATACAGCAAGTGTTACATTTCCTGATTGAGGAACATTGTAAGTAATACTTGTTGTAGGATTGAACGGATTCGGATAATTCTGTGAAAGATCGAAAGTAGCCGGGCCGCTTACAGAAACTTCAACATTATTAGAATATTCTGAACGTCCGTCGAAATCTATTTGTTTTAATCTGTAAGTATAAGTTCCGGAATTTACATTTTTATCAACAAATGTATAACTATGTGGCTGGGTTGATGTTCCTGAACCGTTAACAAAACCAACAGTTGCAAAATTGTTTTGAGCGTCTTTTCTTTCAATCTCAAACATTCTGTTATTGGTTTCTGTTGCTGTATTCCAGTTAAGTACAACCTGGCCAAGATTATTTGTAGATGCAGTAAATGAAGTTAACTCAACAGGTACATTGGTAAGATCAGTTACTGTATAATCATCAACATACATTTCATCAGTTGTAGCAGCACCAAAGAAATCATTTGCTTCAAGTGATAATGCAATTGGAGTTCCGCTTGCACCTAATGTCCATTGCCACTGATAAACCATTGAACCATTATACCAGTATTCTGCCACATCATTATCAAGATCAACAATTACAGAGTTCATTACCCAGGTATCGTACACAATATTAAAAGTTGCGGCTAAATTTCCGCCGGCATTAATTGAACCAGCACCTGCAGCGTTGAAATAAACTTCAAGTCCCCATTCCTGGGTAGCAATAAACTGACTTAAAGTATTAAAATAACCAGTTGCTCCGGTAGGAATATAATTGTATAGATCTATCTGCCATTTTCCAGAAGTTTCAGGTCCCCAGTAATGAACTTCATCATTATCAGGTGCAACGACAAATGAATTGGCTCCGGAATGTGCAAAATTACTTGAAACATAAGCATCTTCTGTTGCATTACAGGGATCCTGGCTCCAGGTAGTCCAATCTGTAGGATTCTGGCAAGCAAGCTGTTGACCTGCAACGTATGAATCAAAATTGTCTGAGAATATAACTCCGCCACCGCTTGGTGATGTTTCAACAACGCCGCGTATGTTCCAGTTATAGTTTAATCCGAAGTCATTTAAATGATCCCATGTACCTGAATCATTTACAAAATCGCCATCAGGATCTGCAGGACCTGCATCAACACCTAAAGGAAAACTTGCTGCAGTTGCATCTTCAACCTGAAGACATACCCATAAATCATTTCCGGAAATCGGGATGTTTGTACTTAAAGCAACCTGGTTCCAGTCCCCAACTGTTAGTGATCCCAGGTCCAATGGTTGAGTAAGTAAGAGAGCTCCCGGGGCAGTAGCTGTTCCGGCATCATAAATCATAATGGTTAAACCGGTTGCTGCCTGGGTATAATGAAACTGTACAAATTGTAATTCACCACCGGTGTATGCACCCATAATGCTTGCGCGATAACGTGCCCCACCAATAAATGTAGTTCCGCCATCACCAACTGAATTTCCAGCATTGTCACCATCGTAGTGTACTATTACTAAGTCATTTGGAGATTGTGGGCTGGTACCCGTAGTATGGTTATTCGAAACCGCAAAATTCTGGCTGTACCCTACTGAATAGATGAGAAAAGAAAAAAGTAAGGTGAATAGATAACGGTTAAAGTGCTTCATAGATCCTCCTAACACGTTTTGTTTTTGAAAAAATGGAATACTTCTTAGCATTATATAATGCAAAATCCCATTTGTTTTTAGTGTACTATAGTAAGTTCTAAGTAAAAGAATTTAATCTGGAAATAAGATATGATTTTTTTTTAATAATTATCAACAAAAATTTTAAAAAAATTGTAATTCCGGATAAAAAAGACCGTCTTAAAGAGAAGACGGTCCCTGAAAAACCTATTGATCGTTTAATTTATTCTAAAAATAACATTTTTTTCATCAGTGTCAATCCTTCATACTGCAGCTTGTAAAGATATACTCCGCTCGAGAGATTTACAGTATTAAAGGTTGCCTCATGAGAACCGGCTTCAATGTTTCCATTAATCAGTACTGAAATTTCCTGACCAACAACATTATATACGGATAACTTAACATTTGAAGTTTGCGGAATACTGAACCTGATTGTTGTAGAAGGATTGAATGGATTTGGATAATTCTGTTCCAGAGCAAATCCGGATGCAGGATTTAAATTCATCTCAACTACAGAAGAATATTCATAATTGCCGTTATTATCAATTTGCTTCAAACGATAGTAATAAACACCTGGAGAATTGATTTTTGTATCTGAGAATGAATAATAGCTGGGGGTTTGTCTGGTTCCGTTACCGTGTTTGAATCCAATTGTAAACCAGTTGTCAGACAGTTCGGTACGCTTTTCAATTTCAAAGCCATAATTATTCAGTTCTGATGCAGTCTGCCAGTTAAGATTAACATTCGTTCCATCCCATTTTCCTGTAAATAAAGTAAGCTCAACAGGTAAAGCTCCTTCAACTTTTGCCATCAAAGCAAGAGTCCCGATACAGAGTTTTGAACACTTTTCAAAGTAAGGAAAATTGTAATGTGAAATTAGATCATTGGAAGTATGATAATACTGGTTAAAATCACCGTAATAGTTTTCGATAAGGAGTATAGCTGTATATCCGTAATTCCAGAAAGAAGCATGATCACTTGCAGTAAGACCGGGATTAACAACAGACGGTTGAATTCCAATCGAATAATCTGAATTTATCATCAACATAGAATCTTTTAGTGCAACAGAGTTCGCAATGTTCTTGGTATGAATTTCTGCGACGTTATCATTGTTGCTATCCCAGGCTATCATATCCATATTTATAACTCCAAGAATATTAAGACTGGTATTAGCTGCATAATACGCACTGCCCAGTAGTCCGAGTTCTTCGGCATCCCATACTGCATAGATGATGGTATACTGAAATTCATAATTCCTCAATACACGTGCAGCTTCAATAACACCGGCTGTTCCGCTTCCATTGTCATCGGCACCAGGGGCAAGTCCGCTTGAGGGCATATCATCATAATGTGCACAGATTATATAAACCTGGTCAGGGTTGGTTGTACCGGGTTGAACTGCATATACATTTCTGCCGCTGCTGAAATTCTGATTATAAGCCTGCAATCCGTAGTATTCAAATTTTGCCTTTATATAATCGGCAGCTTTGTCATTAGTACTTGAACTATAAAAACGGGAGGTAATTGTAACCGGCTGCCCATTAACGGTAACCGGAACTTCACCTGATAATTCATTTACGAATTGTGTTAACGAATCAATACTAACGTTATTAATTACTTGTTGAACTAGAGGATTAGTCTGGGCTATCCCCTGGTGAAAGAAGAACAAAACAAGGAAAAGAGTAAAAAGTTTTTTCATTATTTATTTAACACCATTTTTTTAGTTAGGGTAAGATTTCCTGATTTTAATTGATATATATAAACCCCGCTTGAAAGACCGTTGCCGTTAAACTCAACTTTGTATGTCCCGGCTGATTGATAGGAATTGACAAGGGTCATTAGTTCGTTCCCGAGTATATCATAAATTTTTAGTGTTACAAGCATACTTTTATTACCATTGTTCGTAAGGTTATATTTAATAATGGTTGAAGGGTTAAACGGATTCGGATAATTCTGCAGAAGTTCAAAATTATCAGGAGAAGAAACATTTATTTCAATTACGTTACTGTAGTGATTTGCGCCATTGTAGTCAACCTGATTTAACCGGTAACTTACATTCCCTACAAAATCCTGAGCAATATTATTATCTGTAAAGTTATACTCATTTGGTTTAGAGATTGTCCCTTTACCGGGAATGAAAGAAATATTCTGCCATTCCTCATTTAATTTTCTTTCAACCATAAAACCCTTGTTGTTTGTCTCTGTACCCGTTTTCCAGTTCAATACTACAGAGTTGTTAAATACAGAACCATTAAATGAAATAAGTTCCACAGGTGTTACCGGAAGAACAACTATTGGTTTGTTCTCGGCCCAGTTCCAATATTTACGGGAACTGCCGGTAGCATAAATAATTTGTGGTAAAGCAGTATCAGGTGCAGTATAGCTGAATTCAAAAACCACTTGACCGCTTACATAGTTAACTGCACTGGTATGTGTAAGTTCACTATTTAAAACTTTAAGATAAGTTGAAACCGGTACAAGGTTATCATTAGAAGCGGCAATATCGACACCCGCTTTTGTATTTGGTCCTCCCGAAACCGTGACAGTATAAGTTCCTGTCTGATTTACATACAGCGTATCAGGTCCGTCAATTACAACAGACACGGTTGTATTAAAATAACTGGAACCGTGACATCCGCATCCCGAATTACCGGATTTTTTTGTAGCCCCGGAAATACCTGATGGGTATGCATTAATTGTTTCTGCCGCAAAAAAGAGCAGAATAGAAAGAGTGAATATAATTTTGGTAGTCTTGTAGATAGTATTCATTTCTCTCCTTTATTAAATGAATAAACCGCTTACTCCCCAATTACCATGCCATCAGATTTTGCATTATAACTTATTGGAAATCGATTCAAATTACAATAGGTTTTATTAAAACAGATAACTTTTTACCAACAACGGGAAGGCTAAATGGAATGAAGAATTATAAAAAAGGGAGCTTCAGCGCTCCCTTAAAATTCTGAGGATGAAGAAAATGCTATTTGATAACTATCATTTTCTTAATTGAACTGAAATAATTCCCTGCTTCCATTTTGTAGAAATATACTCCGCTATTCATTTCAGCTGCGTCAAAATTTATAGAATGAACCCCGGCTTGCTGGAACCCATTTACAAGTGTTTTCACTTCTCTTCCGAGCACATCGTAGACCTTAAGAGAAACGTTCCCATCATATGGAAGTGAAAAAGAAATTAATGTTGTGGGATTAAAAGGATTAGGATAATTCTGAGCAAGTTGATATTTCGGTGAATTTACAGAGTTTATTTCTATAACATTTGAGTAATTATAATCACCGTTAAAATCAAATTGCTTTAAGCGATAATATACTTTTCCATTTACTCCTTCTTCCGTAAATGAGTAATTATGTGGCTGAGTAGTTGTTCCGTTTCCGTTTACAAATCCCCGCGTTGTAAAAACTTTCTTGTCTGTACTTCTCTCAATTTCAAATCCATGGTTATTCTTTTCAGTGGAAGTTTGCCAGGTGAGAATATTTTTTCCGCCTGAAGTACTTCCATTAAAACTTATCAGCTCAACAGGAAGTGGAGTTATGTTAGCTGAATAAATATCCATATTAACTCCGCCCGCTCTTTCATCAGTCCATACAGGTACCACTATATTTCCGCCGTATGCATCAATACCAATATAATCTCCGAAGCGTACATCGCTGTTAGGTGTGTTTGTCGGAGATTGTTGTGTACTCAGTAATTCGTTTGTAAAAGTTTCTCCGCCGTCTGTTGATCTTGCAAGATACGCTTCAATAGTATTATTATTCGGAGTATTTCTTGTATCGTAAAAGATCAGATCAATTTCTCCGGATTCCGCCACGGTAATCCATGGCCAGTATTGTTCTCTGCCGTTACTAACCGGATCATTATTAATTCTTAGGGCGGCAGACCAGGTAGTTCCGCCGTCTGTTGACTTGCTCAGAAAAATATCTCCATCTCCATTTCGTTCATCATTCCATGTAACATAAATATTTCCATTATACGTTCCCCCGCTTATATCAACAGCCATTGAGGGAAACCACGCGTTTGGGCAGGGACTGACAACAATGTCATTTCCAAAAGTTAAACCACCGTCTGTTGATTTATCAAAGTAAATATTCTCTGAAGTAAAATCATATCCATACCACGCAACATAAACTTCTCCATTAGGGCCTACGGCAGGCACAGAGCCCTGAACACTTAAATTAGAACCGCTTACATTTACCGGGCTGCTCCAGGTTACTCCCTGGTCAGTTGATCTGACAAGCAGAATATTCGTACCGCTTGTAAATCTTGTCCAGCTTACATACATATTATTATAATAAGGACTGGTAGGAACAAAATCGGTTGTAACATATTCCTTGTCTTCAAAAGCATTCGAATTGTTTGCAAGTTGGTAAACCGAATCGAATGTCACTCCGCCATCAACGGATTTAAAAAGCCAGAGTTCTCCATTAGCTGTGTTATCATTTAAGGAAACAGTAACTATATAAAAATTGCCGGCAGTATCTGTTGCAACTGCAGGATCACTTGATAGTGCGCAAGTAGGAATTATCTGGGGAGTAAGCTGACTTACGGACCAGGTTAACCCGCCATCAGTTGAGTAACTGTAGCCTATTCTGCGTAGAGCAGGATTAACTCCTGTTCTGAAATCGCGCCACGCCGCAACCACACGGTTGGGATCCTTTCTGCTGATTTTAACAGACGGTTCATTTTGCGGATAAGGATCATCCGAAATATTTATGTTATCAAAAAAGGATGGATTCTGTCTGCCCGGTCCAAAACTGTTGTTATCATTATGCATTTTCTGTAACCAGGGTTCAGGATTTTCTTCCAGTGGTTTCTGAAAAAGTTCATTCAGATTTTGTGCGAACAGGGCTGCGGGCAAAAGGATTGCAAGAAGAGCTGCAAATAAAAGTAAGTTTTTTTTCATCGATAAATCTCCGGTTTACTATAAGAGAATTATTTAACAAACATAAAATTACATTTAATTTTACTAAATGTTGAGTAATAAATATCTGCCTTAGGTTTCATCATTTAAAGGACCTTCAAGTTTCTCCAGTAATCTTTCTTTTAACTCTGCCGCTCCAAGCTCAGGTTTATTAAGGTAAGTGATAACCAGAAACAGGTGGAACTGAAGAATATCCAGCACTTCTTTTGTATCTTCCGAATTGTAATCTTCAGATTCGTAACGAAGCTTTACAATAAGTTTATTGGCTTTAATTAGTTCATCAGCTATCATAATTTTTTCCTTTAATAAAACTCTGCATCTAATTTAAAAATAAAAAATGCGAATAGTAGAAAATTCGCATTTTATCTATTTTAGTCCAGTGCATTGAAATAAATTTAATGGGATTTGAAATAACCTTCCACGTTGCCATACCATCCCACAGGCGGTCTGCCCCATGCAATGATCAGATTATCCTCGAACATTTGCTATACTGCGAAGCTGAACTCTTTAAATTCCCCCTATTTCAGTAAAAGCATCTTCTTAGTGCTTATATAACTTCCTGATTTCAACTGATAAAAATAAACTCCTGATCTTAATTGTTCGTTGTTAATTGAAAATTGTACGTTGTAGCTTCCTGCTGGTTTGTATTCATTGACCAGAGTTGCTACTTCTTTACCCAGCACATCATATACTTTTAAAGATTGCCAGCTGCCCACTGAAGACTGCCAACTAATAGTAGTTGTAGGATTGAAAGGATTCGGGTAAGCATCATTCAGAATATATCTCTGTTGCGGAATACTGTTTTTTTCAGTGTTAATTCCTACCAATGGGTTTACAATAGTAAATGAATCTATAACCTCACCGGCAGGAGTTATAGCTTTAAATTTAAGTGTATCATGGATTATTTCAACTTTACAAAAGTGATTTTTCATTGCTGTGCTTACAATATTAGGGTAATTGGGGTCCGGCTGATAAAGAGGAGCTCCACCGCCACCGGTCGTAATATGCTGTATATTGTTTACAACCGCCCGGGCGTAATAGTGGTTATGTCCCCCGAACACAATTGGAACACCGTATTCCACGCACAACGGCTGAATATAATTCTGGACGTTTATGTTGTTTGCATGACCGCCTGCCGACCAGCCGGGCTCGTGCAGATAAATGAATTTCCAGTGTTTGGTTGTAGCTGCAAGATCGTTTTCAACCCAGGTTAGTTGGGCAGATCCAGGCCCGTAACCTGTATATTGATCTACAACTACAAAGTGAGCAGGACCATAGTCAAACGACCAGTAACGTCCGTTTACAAAAGGATAAGGAAAATATTTCTTAAACAATACTCCGGTACCTTCATGATTGCCAATGCACGACTCGTAGGGAAGAGTGGCAAGCATTTCCCGGATATCGGAATAGGTAGGACTAAAAAACTCACTATCCCATAAGGATTCACTATCACCATTAGAAACAAGATCACCCACTGAAATAATTATTGACTGAAAATCAGGATCGTCATTATATGCTGCAATCATTGCTGCTGCCACCTGGTTATGAATTCCGGGATTTGATCTTGTATCACCGTAAGCAAAAAAACTGACAGCATCAGCATTAGAATCAGGTGCTGAATGAAAAGTTCCGGTATAAACTTCCTGACTTACGGAAACACGATAATAATATTTTTCAGCAGGTGTTAAATTCTGTGATAGTATAAGAATGCTGATGAGATGTCCCGTACTCATAAGTCGGCTCGTTTCCAAGTGCATAGAGAGTATCAGTTCCCCATTCAATCCGGCACGTATCTGTCGAATACAATTGCCATACTACCTGCATCTCCGTCTGATTCCCGTTATAAATCAGATAGGGCTCTTTGTGCATTAGCTGCGGATAGATCAGACCGGATATTATAAATAGGAAAAATAATAATAATGACAAAGGACGAGTTAGTTTTTCCATTAGATACTCCCCGAAAAAGTTTATTAAATACTACCACTATATTGTAAACTAAGATAATGAAAAAAATCGAATGGTAGTTATTATCAATGAGGTATTTTATGAAGTCAGTCAGCAGAAAGTAAAAAGATTCAAGGTGAAAATATAGAGCGAAACGCTGTTTCGCTCTAACTGCCTCCTTTTAAAAATTGTGAAATAGGGATAGCCTAATTCACTTATATCCTGCATAGATTTAGCGAAGAAGAATCATCTTTTTTGTATCAACATAATTTCCTATCTGTAGTCTGTAGAAATAAACTCCGCTTGATATATTGTTAACATTTCCACCGGAGGCGGATTCGCCTTTGGTGGAAAACTCAACCTCATATTTTCCTGCCGGTTTGTATTCATCAACAAGAGTTGCAACTTCATTGCCTAATACATCGTAAACCCTCAGTGTTTGCCAACTGCCGACCGACGACTGCCAGCTGATTTTTGTCCCCGGGTTAAATGGATTTGGATAGTTTTGTGCGAGTATAAATTCTGACGGCAGAGCTGCTGCATCTTCAACTCCATTAATTCCACTGAACTCATCAGCTCCGATATCGGGACTGATTTTATTTCTTGTATCACCATCAAAGTCTTTATCTATTTCTGCAATTGGGGTTGCATGTGATTTAAGTAGGGTGGCTGTTCCGTCAATGTGAAGATCTTGATTTGTAAAATTGGGCATTTCTGTTATACTATTTAAATCTTTTCCGGTTATCTGCCATTCTGGTAGAGTATAGTAATCGTTGCCGCCTGCTTTAACCAGGCAATTATACTGGCTCTGAAAATAGAAAAGATCATTATAATCTGTCGAAAGGTTTGAAGGCGAGTTATCAAAGATTGATGAAGCACAATATGGGGCTTCGTCTCTTGTATTTACAAAAATATTATTCTCTGCTTTAACATTTGTACATAGTGAATATATGTATAAAGCTGCTGAACCGCGTTGGTTTGAACCCGAGCCTGATAAATAAACTGAGTTGAAATAAATTTCCGGATTATTCTGATAGTACAGCTCTATTCCTGCTACTCTGCTGTCGGAATATGTTGAAACACTATGGATATCATAGATCATATTGTTATAAACAAGTTCTCCGCTGCCGAAAGAACTTCCATCACCGGATAATAATATTCCTGCGCTGCCGTAAAAGTTATTTGAGCTTATATTATGTACAACATTGTTCCGGATGACACATCCCGCACCCACACAGGAATTTATACCCGGGGTGATAAAACAATTCATTTGCTGTCTTATGTTTTTTACAATATTGTTTTCTATAATTGCTCCCTGATTCATCTCTACCTGAATCCCCCATGTTATTAAACTGTCTGTTTCAGAACCTATTTTATTACCACGTATAATATTTCCTGTTGCTTTATTGTTTGAGTTAAATGCAGAAACATAAATCCCGATTCCTGCCATTTTAATAAAGTTATTTTGAATAAGGTTACTATCAGGGGTTTCTGTAATACCATTCTGACGCCAGAAGCCTACACCGCTGCTAAACCTTGTATAATCTTCAGAAATAAAATTAATATTCTGAACAACATTATGATCCGAATTATTAATGAAATCCATGCAGCCGTTCCAATAGTATTGCCCATCATATAAAGCGTGAATTGTCAGATGTCGTAGAGCCAGTAAGGCCGACTCCATCAAAGTCATATAACTGGTGTTTTTAAAGCACATTACAGTTTGCCCGCTTCCCTGAATAGTTACATTTTTATTCTCTGCCGGTTTGATTGTAACTCTGCTTTCCGGGCCTGCTCCGGGAATTGGTCCAATGAACCGGAAGCCGAATGTATCTGTCGGGGCTGTGTATAAATCATCAATCAATTTAAGAGTAACCGGCCCTGCTATACCGTCAAGACTAAGTGTGTTAAGAGCTGAAGTGATTGTTGGAAAATCACCGGAAGAGCCGACTGTGTATATGCCGGCTGATAGTGGAATATCACGCTGGACTCTGAATTTTTTCTGGAAAAGAAAATTCATTACTCATTCTTAATGAACCGATCTGCCTGTGAGAAGTTTTGTGCAGAGAGAAGAATTATAAATGAAACTGCCAGTAAAAGTTTCATTAAGATTTTCATGGTGTATTCCTTCAAATTGTTTGAAAAATTTTACACCACTAACAAAATAAAATGAGAAGGGGAGTAGTTATCAAATATGTAAACAACACTTTCTGATATGGCATTATTTCTTATGGATATGTCTTCTCAACTTACAATTATGTATTATGCTGCGGATTTGGAAGATTTTCGTGAGGTAAAATTGGTGAGTATTAGTCTTCAGGAAGTATAAGTATGCGGCTTAATATCAGCCTAGGATATTACGCGGGGGATAACCGAATTCGTCTTTGAAACATTTTGAAAAATATGCAGGACTTGAGAATCCAACCGAGTAAGCTATCTCGGATATGTTTCCTTTTTCCTCCTCAATCATCTGCTTGGCACGATGTAATCTCACTGTCCTTAAATACTGGCTGGGTGACTTTACCAACAAGGGCCTCTCAGCTTTTTGTGTAAATGTGTTCTGCTCATCCCTACTTTATTGCTGCATTCCTCAATGCTGAAATCTTCTTCTGACAGGTGTTTTTCTATTACTTCTAATACCCTTGCCAGGAACTTCTCGTCAATGCTCTTTAGTTTTTTAACTGCAGGTCTTTAACAGAAATTCTCCTTTGCTGAACTTTTCCTGCAGCTTCTTTCTGATATTAATCAGGTTCTCAACTCTTACCCTCAGTTCCTGCAGGTCAAATGGTTTTGTAAGATAGTCATCTGCACCTGTCTCTAATCCTTCTATCTTATTTTCCTGACCAGATTTTGCTGTTAATATTATTATGGGAATATGACTGGTTCTTTCATCGTTCTTCAGAATCCTTGTCAGTTCGTTTCCGTCCATTTTAGGCATCATCAGATCGCTTATTATCAGATCAGGGATAATCGTCTTCTGCAATTCTTACTCCCTGTTCACCGTTAACAGCTTCTTCCACCACATAACTGTCAGCCAGTGATTCTTTTATATATTCTCTCATATCATAATTGTCTTCGACAACAAGAATCATCGTTTTTGTTTCATCATGTATCGGTTCTGATTCTACCAAATTTCGGGGGTTTAGAATATTCAGATTCTTCTACAGGATGTCTCTTTCTGATAAGTTTCTTTATCTTCTGAAATTATCTCATCATCTTTAAGATGTGCTCTTCCCAGATGGTAAAAGTGATCGTAAACTCTGTCCAGCCCAGTCTTATCCAGAATTTCCAACTTCACTATCAACCGAAATAGTACCGTGGTGTAATTCAATCAGCTCTTTAACTAATGCCAGGCCTATTCCTGTTCCTTCAAATTCTTTTGTCTGTGAATGAATCGACCTGGTAAAACCGATCAAATAATTTTGACAGTTCTTTTTTCGGTATTCCAACCCCACGTATTTTTTATTCTTAATTTCAACGGTGTTATTCTGCTGTTTCAACTATGGTAATAACTACGTTTCCTCTTTCCGGTGTGAACTTGAATGCATTAGATAATAAATTTGAAAAAGTCTTAAACATCTTTTCTTTATCAAGATATACTTCAATAAATTCTTTGTCTGATTTGATCTTGAGCATTACATCTCTCGATTCAGAAAGAGATTCGAATGACAATGCCATTCCTTTTATGAATGAGATTATGTTTGCCAGGTGAAGCTTCAAGTTTAAGTTTACCTGAATCCAATTTGGAGAGATCCAATAGCTGATTTACAAGTTGAAGTAGTCTATTCGAATTCCTTGTAATTATATCTGCATCTTTTACGGGATTTTTAGATTCGATTTTTTTTAATCTTTTCCGCGGGTCCCAAGAATTAAAGTCAGTGGTGTTCTGAACTCGTGGGAAATGTTGGCAAAGAAATCAGATTTCATCTTCGCAACTTCTTCAAGTTTTTCAGCGTGCTCTGATTCTAATACCAATTTTTGTCTTAACCGCTGCCGGTTAAGGTAAAACCTGGTCGATGTAATGAATATAGACAGAACAACTAAAGTATAGAGAACATAAGCCCACCAGGTTTTCCACCAGGGTGGGAGTATAATTACCTTTATTGATGTTCCTGCTTCATTCCATACTCCGTCGTTGTTTGATCCTTTAACTTTAAAAATATATGCACCTGATTCCATATTTGGATATGATGCATATCGACGACTTCCTGAAATAGATCCAATCTTTATCAAATCCTTCCATCATATAAGCATGCTGATTCCTCTCCTGACTTATATAACTAAGTGCAGCAAATTCGAATGAAAGATAATTTTCGTTGTAAGGTAAACTGATCCCGGAAGTGAAAGAACAAATTTTATCCATCTTCCTAAAAGAGGTAATAACTATAGGTGGAACGAAAGCATTATCTTTTATGCTATCAGGATGAAAGCGGGTAATACCAGTTACACTCGGAAAATACATCTCGCCATTTTCTGTTTTAGCACCATGTCCGTAGAAGAGATTTGCAGTAAGTTTCAAACCGTAAGAAACGTCGTAGTTCTTGAACTGTATTTTATCAGGATCAAATTTTGAGATGCCTTTTGTAGTATTAAGCCACAAGTGACCATGATCATCTTCTAGTATTCCACGTATATCGTCACCTGGTAAACCATCTTTTTTGGTAAAATGAATAAAGTTTGCCTGCCCCTCAGATAGGTCGCTTCTTGAACGGTCCAATAGATTCAACCCGAAATTTGTGGCAAACCATAATCTACCTTTTTTGTCCTCATAAATTTGATTAATAAGTTTTGCGCTAATACCTGAAATATTTTTAGAATCACGATTATATTCAACTAATTTATCACTTTCAGGATCATATGAAAATAACGTTCCCATAAATGTAGTTATCCAAAGAAGGCCGAAGGAATCTTCATAAATTAAATTTATTTCAAGTTTTAAATCTCTAATTTTTGTAATATGATTGGTTTTAGGATCCTGAAAATAGAAACCACCTGTAAGTGTTCCATGATAATATCCCTTTTGGGTTTTACAACCAAAAGTAATTGATTTGATATAATCTTTAAGTGAGTCATCAATAAAAGGTGAAATATTGCCCAGAGTATCCTCTTTGTAGAGCCCGCCCTTCTCGTTGCTGATAATTAATTCACCTGGATAGAAATAAATTAAACGATGCCCATCTCCAAATGAATATGGCACAAATTGCTCTTTATTTATGTCAAATTTAAGCCAACTATATTTATTATATTCAAACACCCATAATATTCCTTTGCCCCAATTCACAATTGCAGAAGCTATTTTATCCATAGGATATGTTTTAAATGGCAGCTTTATCCTATTAAGTTTTTTAATTCCTGTTTTGGTTCCAATCCAAAGTGTTCCAGACCGTTCACAACAGACAGACGTTATTGTTATATCATTATTTTTATCGTTATCGTCAGATAAATAATTAGTTATTTTTTTTGAATTTTTATCAAAAGAAAAAAGTCCGGATTCCCACGTACCAAACCAGATATTTCCGGATAAATCTTCAGAAATGGATGAGATCGAAGTAACCTTTTCGTTTAAATATGAAGTGAAAGAACTATCATTCTGATTGAAAGCTATAATACCCTTACGGGTACCCAGCCATAAAATTCCTTCTTTATCTTCAAAGATTGTATTTATCCAGTATTCAGACCATTCATTATTAGTATACGGATTTAACCAATAGTGAATGAAGTTACCTGTTTTTCTATCAAATTTATCAAGCCCGTTACCGGTTCCGAACCAAAGTGAGCCGGTTTTATCTTCATGTATCGCATTTACATTATCTCTACTTATGGTGGAAGGATCAGTTATATCACTTCTTAGGCAAATAAATTTACCTGTGTTTCTATCAAATTTATTTAATCCATCTCCTGTTCCAATCCAAAGGATACCATATCTATCCTCAAAGATTGAAAAGATATAATTTCCCGCTTCAGTTTCCGTAGGCGAATGAGGCATGTAATGAATAAAAGATTTTTTTTCTCTATCAAACCTTTCAAGTCCAAGATAAGTACCTATCCACAAAGTTCCCTCTTTATCTTCATAAAGCGTGGTTAATGTATTATCTGTTAGGCTCGTAGTATCATTTGTATCATGTTTATAAGATACCAAAGTATAACCATCATACTTATAAAGCCCGCTCCAGGTTGCGAACCATAAATATCCCGTTCTATCCTGAAGAATAGAAGTGACCAGAGTCGGGAGCCCTTCCTCAATAGTTATATTTTCAAAAGGAAGCTTTGTTTGTTGCGAGTTGACTGAAGAGGATGAGATAATAAAAACCAAAATGAATTGAATTAAGTATGGGTATGAAATAACAGAAGTTTTTATTCCGCTTATTTTTTTTTGATTAAATATTTTACAGATAGTGTACATACTGTTAAAAGTTCACCTCTATTCCTAAGCGCAATGACAAGGACGGCTGATACCTATATGCCTGCCCATAAGTTGGATTTGTTATGGTCGGATTTCCGTTTACATCAATAAGAAAATACTTTTGTTGATCTATGTCCACAGTTTTACGCAGGCTGGCAATATGGAATGCATCAAGTATAACTTTGGTCTGCCTGTTTGAAAATATAGGTAAATAGTACATTATCCGTGCATTTAGATCCCAGATAGCCGGGGTTCTTCCAATGGAACCTCGCGGTGAAAGAAATTTAACACCATGATTAGTATAGGCTAACTCGCTAAGCGGATTACCACTTTGAGCTATAAATGATATTCCAGTTATTAAGCCGAATGAAAAACTGTATGAACCTGAAAACTTTAAAACGTTTGTGCGGTCATTTGGCAAAAGTCCAGAGGCATTAAGCCGTGAAGTGCTAAGATCATTAAATGAACCATTACTGTTTGGAAATTGTCAATGGCCCAAAGCATCAAAAAGTCCCTCATAATTTCCGTAATCCCGTGATAAAACATAAGAAACAAGAAAATTAAAATGTTCATCCAAACGACGTTCGATTGATATAATCAGTGCCGTATAATTCCGCTTCGGTTCCGGCCATTCTGATAGTATCCCTCTTCCGGGATTTCCAAATTGATACCTGTTTTCTGAGGATAACCAGGCGTCATCAATTGCTTCCCGCAGTGTTCTGTACAAACCCTGAACACCTAATCTCATATTCCATCCAACTAAAACTTCATAACCAAGATTGAATTCATCGTAGTATTGTCCCATGAGTCCATCTATTGCCGGACTGATTACGTGCGGGTTATCGTAATCTATAATCCCGCCGGTATTATCTAAACGTGGATCATGATCATATATAATCCCTTTGTCATACCCATTCCCTGAGTGATAATTTACAGATTGAAACAAACCGAACTCCTGGGAATAGCGCCCGAATGATCCGAAGACTCTCTGTGAACCATCTGCGACGGGCAGAAAAACAAATCCAATTCGCGGCTGAATAGGTGTAGTTATCCATTGAGCAATTTTACCATCGGATCCAACAATTGATTGATTATCCCATCTGATTCCCAAATTCAAAGTCAGGGCTGGAAAGAGTTTCCAGATATCCTGAATAAAAACAGAAGGAATCCTGTTATAAACCTCTACCAAATCCTTTTCCAATTCTTTCATAGTATAGAATAATGGTATCATTGTATATAAATTTATCTACTTCATGGTCGTTATAAATATTATTTACGCTGTTAGTTTTATATTCAACTCCGGCATTCAATATGTGTTCATCAAGTAAAATTGTTCCTGCAATTTTTCCAACTGTGCTATGTCTGAATGAATCCCAGCTTGTTGCTGGTCCCCCTGACCATATACCATTTATATAATCTTTGAACAAAACTTCAGTTTCTGCCTCTTTGTGTAGCCGGCTCACCAGTATCATGTCTGATTGACTCTAGATAAAGATCCTTCAAGAAAAATATCCTTTGAAATATTATACGTTCCTTTTAAGGATAGATTAATTCCTCCTTCATAAATATTCTGGAAATACATGTCGGGGTTTAGCTAATGCTGATGGAGGAATGCCTACGTCTCTTCCAACTGCTTCACGCTTTGTGGGATCACCGGTAGTTGTAAAAACAAAATTTAAATTTTTCAGTTGCTCTCCAATTTAGCTTAGCTGCAAAAGAATTTATAAGTGTTTTATCTACAGAAGTAGCGTAACCGGGAATATCAACATCCCTTCGTTTAAATGCGGGATTGTATGCAGCATAAAACCATAACTTATCTAAAATAATAGGACCGCCCAGGCCAAATCCCACATCATAATTCGAATAATTTCCTTGTGTTATATCCAGTGAGCCTAACTTCTGGTTTTCAGTGAGTTTGTTGCTTGTATAAAATCCAAACACAGATCCGTGAATTTCATTTGAACCTGAATATGTAACAACATTAATAAGACCACCAAGCGAGCTTAGCGAAGCTGTATTATAGCCGCCTTCTTTCAATTCAATCTCCTGGATAAAATTATAGGGAAGATTCGTTCCACTTGCCCCAATAAGAGGATCAGTCACCTCTACGCCATCAACAAAATATTTATTCTCAAAACCGGTAGCGCCCCCAACATTTGTTTCATCACCGTAATAACTTGTATTTGCTTGCGGTAATAGTGTTATAATATTCTTGTAGTTTCTGTCTAAAGGTATATTCTCAAAATCATTTGAACGAAGATTCCCGCCATAAGCGGTTGATGATGGATCGATAAGTTGTTTTTCACCAGAGATAATTATTTCAGGTAAATTATAAACCTTTTGTTTTAATTTTATTTTGCCAAGATTAGTGGTTTTTCCTAACCTGATTTGTGCATCCTCGATTAAGACTTCACGGAAACCTACACTGCTAACTCTGATTTTATAATTTCCCGGGGGCAGATTAAAGATTCTGAAGAATCCATTTTTATCTGTTGGCGTACCCCTAACTCCCTGCAGATTATCGCTCTGTACAGAAATATTTACTCCTGTAACTGCAGCGCCAAGCGAATCGCTAACTTGTCCGGTTAAGCTACCTGTAATATCCTGTGAATTTGAAAAAGAAGTGAATACAAAGAAAAGAAACATCCGAACGATAATTTTAGACTGAATATTAGTCCCATTCATAATACTCCCTCTATTATGAAATTAAACTTACATTATATTAGTCTGCTTCGGGAGAGTTCCTGGGGTGGCTTTTCAAAAGGTAACAGTAATCTGACTCTGAAATTCTCACCCTCTCGGAGTAGAGAGAAATTACTGAATCAAATAGCAAATAATTTTAATTAAAGTCAAAGGAAGAGTTCTGTAATCAGGCGATTGCCGGCTGATTTTCTTCTCCCGTAAAGAAATTCTTTTCATTTATTATTGATCATGGAATTGATAAATTTAATTATATATTTCTAATTAGATTATCACTAATAACATTTCTAAATACGGGATTATAAAAAATAAAATTATAAACACCGGAGAAACAGGATTATAAAATGAGCTTTGGAAAAAAAGAAGGACTGTTTATAACAGTAGATGCAAATATCGGTGCAGGTAAAACAAATGCGTGTCATGCACTTGCTTCTGCATCAAGCTCGAGGGGCAGGCAGACAAGAGTGCTCGAAGAGCCCACACACACTGATAGATTCAAACACTTCCTTTCACACTACTATAATGATTTAATCACCGGCAAAAATACCGGAGGCGGTTTTGAGATGCAGATGTTCATGCTGTGCCAGAGATATGAACAGCACAGGCTTGCCGTTGAATTAGCGTGGGGCGAAAACGGAATTACTGTTATACAGGATCGTCCGATATACGGAGACACAGTTTTTGCAACAACTGCAATGGAAAGAGGATTTATGACGAAGGAGGAATTCGATCTCTACTTTGATGTTTTCAGAAATATGAGCCGGGATATAATGCCGCCCGACATCTTTGTTTATTTAAATGTTACTCCCGAGGAATGTCACCGCCGTATGAACACAAGGTCAAGATCAGAGGAAGAGGGCGTACCTTTAGATTATCTTCAGCACCTCGACAGAAACTACACCAAGTTAGTAAATGAAATGAGGAGAAGAGGAATAAGAGTATTGGAAGTCGACTGGCATGAATTCGGTCCTCCCGTAGTTCTCTGGAACAAAATACTTGGTATGATTGGCTCAGACGAATCGTGGTATGAGCAGTTATCATTTTCATTCGCCAAGCAGCCAAGAATTCCTATTATGCCGAATGCAAATGAAGAAAATAAAAACCGGCAGGGTAAGGTTTAAGGAATAAATATCTCTGAATAATAATTTGTGATGAAGTTAATTACAAGAGATATAATAAAACCCCCAACAATTTCTTGATAGGGGTTTGATTAATTTGAAAAATATTTTCTTCTCTTATTTCATTAATATCATTTTCTTAGTTTCGGTAAATCCTCCTGAAGTTAGATTGTATAGACAGACTTCGTTTGTCAGTTTATCAGAGTTAAATGTGTTTTTCATAAGTTCATTTACAAACACATTACCTTTTACAATTATTGCGGCTATTTAGGCAGTACAGGAACCAAACCGTAACTGGTCATTACCTTCTTTAGTTTTTCAACATCTGGAGGGCCACCAGCATTTACGATTACAGCACATTCCCTGAAGAAGTTAGGTCCGAGAAGAGCCGGAGTTATTGCTGCTAAAGCCTTAGCATTTTCTGACCTGAAGTTATTAAATCCGTGCACTGCACCACGGGGGATGAAGCAAGTTTCACCTTTGGCAATGTCAATTCGTTTACCTTCAACGGTAAATGTAATAACGCCCTCTATCCCATAAATTGTTTCATCATAATGTTCATGGTAATGAGGAAGGGGAACTTTTGCTCCTTCCGGTACACTGAATTCAAACATAGCTAAAGAACCATTTGTATCTGCTGTTTCCAACAGAAAATCAATCGATACCTGCCCCACTTTTATTGTTTCGTTTTTCATAACACTACTCCGTATATTCTTTTGTTAATTGTTATAGGGCAAGCTAGCCGCGTAAAACCATAAAGTCCTTGATTTGAATCAAGAAATTATTTTTGGGCTAATTTATTTCTAATACGGCTTAGCGTTTCCGGGGTCATTCCTAAATAAGCAGCAATTTGAAACAAAGGCAAACGCAGGAGGAGATGGCTTTCTTCCTTAAGAAAGCGCGTATACTTTTCTTCAGGAGTTTCAATAGTTGCTTCTCCTAATCGTTTTTTTAACACGTAATTTGTTTCTTGCTGTGCTTTAACGAAATACATTGTAAACGGGGCAATATGCGTTACAGCATATATCCAGTTTTTTTGATTCATTTCTAAAAGCACACTGTCCTCAATAGCCTGCAAGTTTAATTCCGTTGGGGTATCATTCAAGAAGCTTTGCAGCTCGCTGACCCAACCGCTTTCAACCTTAAAATAAATATTTCTTTCATCTCCGTTGCTATTAATCAGATATTGTCGCAGGCATCCTTTCTGTACAAAATAAACCTTTCTTGAAATTTGTCCTGTCATAAATAAATGCTCATTTTTCCGGGCGTGAATTTTCTCAAGTAAGGGTGTAAGCTTTAAAAAATCTTTGTCTGGAAAATCGACTATTCTTCTTAATTCCTTAAGGAGTAAAAAATGCTCAGGATTATCATTTATCATATTATCGGCTAACTTATTCGCTAAATAATTCAAAATATAAATCAAATTTCGATTATTAGCGCAGAGAAAACAAATTTGTCTTGTAAGTCTAAAAGTGAAGAAAAACCAAATGTTGAATACAAATCTCTAAATTCGAAAAGCTATATTCCCATTTAACCCGCCCCCCAAAAGTAGTGAAAAATTCTAGGCCGGCTACCTGCTGATTAAGAGGCACTTTCAAAAGTCTGTAAGCTATTGCTTATCAAGCACTTACGAATCACTGACGTAGTTTTTGACGTAGTAAATTACAAGAGATATGAGTCGTCCTAAAATAGGTTGACTGTTATTTAATGAACCTCTCCACTACTTGGAGAGGTTTTTTTGTGCCAATATTTGACAGGAAGTAAATTCTGCTGATGCATCTGAGCTGGTGTCAGCATTGAACAACTCAAGTGCGGTCTCTTGGTGTTATAGATCATTATTGATTGTTCAACTTGTTTTTTTGCCTGCTCAAAATTATCAAACTTTTCATCACAATAAAACTCATCTTTGAGTATTCCGTTTATTCTCTCAGCTACTGCATTGTCATACGGGCTTCCATCCTGGGTCATACTGATTTGGCATTTGTTTTTCCTAAGTTCATCGATGTAAACTCTGCTGCAATACTGCAGTCCACGATCAGAATGATGCAGTAAATCTCTGTCCTGATAAATCCTTTTGCTCAGTGCCATCTGTAAAGCCTTTAGAGTTGATTCTGCTTTTAAGTCCTTACTAAGCGTGTATCCCATAATCTGTTTTGAATATGCGTCGCTTACTAAATGCAAATATATTGTCTGCTCTCTTGTTGAAAGATATGTAATGTCTGCTACCCAGAGTTCTTCCGGCTGTTTTAACTGCAATTGTTTTGAACTATCGGCATACGTGCGCATCCAGTGTTTTGAGTTCGTTGTTTTTACATACTTCTTTCGTTTGGTTATCAGCATTTGTTCTTTTCGTAATATTTCAAATAATTTGTCTCGTCCCACTTTTATTTCACTTTTCAGTAAATAGTGTAATTTCCTTGTGCCTAACCGTGGCTGTTCTTGACGTAAGCTCAATACTTTCCTGACGATCTTCTCTTGTTTTGCTTTCTGTTTAGCTTGGTGATCCCGAACCTTATAATAAGCTTGTTTACTTATACCAAGGTGACGACAACATCCTACAACGCTTATCGTTTTTGTTTGGGTTGCCAGTTCCCGGACAACTTGGTATCGATGTTTTTTCTTACATCTATTCCCGTTTCCCGCTTAGTAACTTCCAGTAACTTTTCATAAACCAGTATCTTTTCACGAGCTTGTTTTAGTTCGTGCTCTAGCTCTTTAATGCGCTGCTTCTGTGGATCTTTCATTGGTCGTCCTGATAATGATTTCTTTGGATAGTATAATTTACCATACTTACGACACCACTTCAATACTGTGCTATGGCCGCCTATCTGATATTTTCTCATCAGGGCATCTTTTGTCACAATACCTTTTTCATATTCCCGAACTACTTGAAGTTTGAATGCCTGGCTATACCTGGGTTGTGAGGGGATGCTCTTTGATTTTAACATCTCTTATCTCCTGATTTTATGACTGACTGTAGTCAACTTTTTTCAGGACGAGACAAAATCAAAAAAACCCCCCAACAATTTTTTATTAGGGGTTTGATTAATTTGAAAAATATTTTTTTTCTTACTTTAACAAAATCATTTTCTTGGTATCGATGAATGAGCCTGCTTGAATACGATAGAAGTAGATACCGCTTGGCAGTGTTGCTGCATTCCACGTTAACTCGTAAGTTCCACTAGGTTTCTCTTCGTCAACAAGTGTTTCTATTTCATTACCTAATACATCAAAGACTTTAATTTGAATTTGTGATGTTTGAGGAACGGAATATTTTATTTTTGTGCTCGGGTTGAAAGGATTCGGATAATTCTGACATAATTGATATGAAACAGGCTGTTCTTCAGTTATTTTTCCTACTACAAATGATGTGATTTTTTCGTTTGTTATGGTAATTTCATCTCCGTCATTTAGTTCTGTATTTATTATTTCTCCGTTTATTCTATCCTTAAGGAAAATGCTTATGTCTTCTACTTTTATTTTTAATGGATATTTATCTGAATTAATCATTATGACATTATCAGTGCTCAAATTTTCAACAAATCTTCCGCTACAGTATCTTGCATCGAATATTCCTGCAGGAGGTAGTGGCGGTAACACGAATATATCCGACTTTATTTCTATTCCTGCTGAGTAAAGTGTGATGCTTTTACCGTCGCTATCAGTTATTTTTATCTTTCCCCAATTGGGGTTTATTTCTGCTGATTGTTGTTGTCCCATTCCATTTTTTTCCAGTGAACCGCCATTCAGAATAATCTGTCCGTTTGATGCTGAATTTATCCAGTATCCTTTCCCTATTTCCAGAACATCGGAACTGAAATAACCATTCTCTCTTATGCCATAAAAATCAGAGATAATTATTCCTGATGGAACTGTATAAATCTGTGATACAGGTACATTCTGATTAAACGGTCCAATTAAGTTCCACCCTATATTCACCTGAATTGGAAAAAAAACAGAGTCTCCTTCGATATAAATGTATTGCGGGTAACTAAATTTGACAATATACCCTTTTCCATTTTGCAGGTTGTTTGCATTCTGGTATCCGCTTCCATTGTACTCAAACACCGGCGATGTTCTGGTTGGCAGCAGGTAATCCGAAGTCATATTTTCACTTAGTTTAGGAATAGAGATGACATTCCAGCCTGTATTAATTGGAATATAATTACCGTTATTATTAATAAACTCATATGCTCCTATATCAGGCGGATTGCTTCTTGGATTACCATTTCTATCTACATTATATGGTGCACCTAAGTATTCTCCTTTGTCTATAGCTGGTGAATTTGTTTGTAATGTAAAATCCCTTGTGCTTAAATTAGTAAAAAGTGGATTGCCTTCAACACCATTTTGATTGGTGCCTGAGTTCATATTATTCATATTTCCAGCAGGATCATAAAAAAGATTGTTAGAAACGTCTGCACCGCTACCAGATACTTCATTAAACTCAACCATATATGAACTACCCGTAGGTTGATAGCCTGTTGAATATAAGATATTGTTCTTTATAACTGCGTTAGGGTCAGTTGTCTTGATAAGACTACCAGATAAACCATAAACTGTATTGCTATATATATAGGTATGCGCATCATTCAGATCGCTGGATTTCCAATAAATTTTTCCATCTAACGAGTTGGGCATTACTATTATGTTATTGTATACGTAATAGTTTCCTTCGTGATTTTCAAAGAATAGACCTTGTGAGTTTCTTTGTTTTGTGTCTGAATGCTCAAAATAGTTATTCCTTACTGTAACCGGACCATGTACATAATAAGTTTGTATACAGTCATTATGCTGACTTGCATCATTACTTGCAATATTTACACTACAGTTTTCTACTGTTAACCCCCCCATATACTGTGCATACACAAAATCATTTTGATTGCCCGTTGATGAAGGTGTAAAAGAATCACAATTTTTTATTGTAATATCGTGACAGTAAGAACCAGTAAGATCAGGGTAACCTTCCACATGTATAAACCGGCCCCCCATCTCACCTTCACAGTTATCAATAATGATGTCATGAGTAGCATTCGAATAACTACCATCAATATTAATAGCTGTTCCCGCACCATTGATTGTTAAATTAGAGACTGTTATATAACTTTTATTACTAATACTTATTCCTGAACCAATAATAATAACTTCCCCATTGTGGTTGGCGTCAATTCCTTTAGTAATAATAACCGGCGTCCCAGAAAAACCTGAAGTGCCAATAGACAATCCTGAAGTGTATATTTGGCTTGAAGATCCACCACTTATATATATTACATCTCCCGACTCTATGTTATTCCAGTTTATATCTGTAAAACTTTCCCAGGCATCTACCCAGGAGCTTCCATTATTTGATCCATTCGCGTTATTATCAACGTAGCGGGGTGTGGCATAAATAATATTGTAAAATAAAAGGCTAGAAATAGTAAGTATAGTAATCACTTTAATAATTTTTAAGCTAAAATAATATAGACTGTTCATCATATATTGACCTACCCCATATAATGGTACCAATGCATAAGTTAGTATCCATCATCAAGCATTGGCATATTGATGAGGGATTATTACCTCCGGTACTGGAGATCGAAAATTTAAAAGACTATGTAGCCTGATTTTATTATAATGTTCTCTCCACTGTTCAGTAATTACTCTCGCATCTAAAATATTATCAAATATTTCTCCATTCAATAGCTCATCTATAAGTTTGCCGGTAATTGATCTTTACCGCAAAAAGTAGACACTATTTTTTATAGTTAGTTTTTCGTATTCAATTAGAGAACAGTATCCAATTGCTGAGTGTAACCTTTTCCTGTTATAAAATATTTCTATGTGTTCAAAAATACATATCTAGCTTCTTCTTTGGTTTTATATTTAATTCTGTTTGTCAGTTCTGTCTTTAGCGTATGAAAGAACGTTTCTGTTATTGCATTATCCAGTGACAGAGCTGCTACCAGTTTCTTGAATCTGTTGTTTTCTTGCCCTGTCTCTTTTAACCTTTTGGCTTGGTCTACCGTTATACCTCCGTATTCTTTTTTCGCCATATATAGTAAGTCTGTTCCTTTATCCCAGCTGACAGCAAGACCTCAGCTTCCCGAAGTTTGCTGATGATCTGCTCTCCTGTGAATCTCCTTTTACTCATTTCTTTTCTCCTTTGATCCTCATTTAATAGTTGGATCTCTTTTCGGGGGTCAGGTCACTTCTTTACAAAATTTTCAGAGATCTTTGATGAAAATTTGAGTTGTACAGTAATAAGTAAATCTCCGCTGAGAACTGGATAAATGAAAAAAAACAACCATTAGCGCAAAATACAATTCATAAATATTTCAAACAGTTCAGTCATTTTTTAAACTTCTTATTTGAATATCAATATGTTCCGGTAATTAAAATCAATCTAGATGTAAAAACAAAAGCTGAGATAAAAGAAAAAATTATATTTCATAATGAAGATGTCAGACCAATATTTAAAAACCTTAATTCAAAAAGTGAAAAATTCAAACTCACAATTTATCTCTAATTCTATATGGGTTTACGTTCCTCAGATATATTAAATATAAACAAGAAAACTTTGGATTTCAAAAATAAAACTCTCAGATACTACTCACCAAAGCATAAGAAATTTAGAGAAATTGTCTTCCATAATGATTTGGCGGGAATTCTGAAGAAAGCTATCAAACAAAGGACAAATAAGAAACTAGTTGAGTATAACTGAATTGAAAATATAAGCCGGGCGATATACAGATATTTGGATGAGATAAACTTATCCGGCAGAAATTATTCCGCAAGAACATTTAGGAAAACATTTATTACTCTATGCAGAACCAGATATAATGTTGATGAACCGTAGTAAGTGAACTTGTGCAACATAAACATACAAATACTACTGATAGTTACTACAATCAAGTAAGCCTGAAAAGAATGAAACAAGAATTAAAAAAGTTCAAGAGACCTTAAACCAAATCTTAATGTTAAATAACTCCTGCCAATTTTTATTTTTGGCGGGTGTTCTTTTATTAAAACTACCCCATTAAAAAAATATTTAAATACTACAAATAAGTAACAAGAAAAAGTTGAGTGATTTTATATTTAAAACTGAAGTAGAAACTGAAGTAGTTTTTGAAGTAGTAACAAGTAATTTCGAGGCTATTTTTTCTTATTTTGTATACAAAAGAATACAGTATTAAAAAAGGGAAGCCTCAAAAACTGCTGTTTTCAAGGCTTTTTGTGCACCCTACCGGGCTCGAACCGGTGACCTGCTGATTAAGAGTCAGATGCTCTACCAACTGAGCTAAGGGTGCGGGGCAAAATTAAGAAAAATTGCAAACCTGTACAATGGAATCTTATTTCATTCTGATTAGAATTTTAGAAATAAAGAGATAATTTGAGTCTGCGATGGGAAAAGGCTTCTATCACCGAGTTAACAGGAACCCGAAAATTTGGAAATGTTTATTTTAAAAGAGTCATCACTTTTGTTTTGCTGAATAATTGTGTCCGCATCTTGTAAAAACAGATTCTGCTAGTCAAGTTGCCGGCATTAGAATTTCCTTCATAATTACCGGCGTTTTTTTCTTCATTTATTAAAGATTTGATTATTACTCAGCCACTTCGGGCAATCCATCCGGTTGTTGGGGAAACAAATTTTACTGAGTAATATGAGTTATATCCAAATGGCAGAGGATTTTGCCAGTACCATTGAGCACAAATAATTTGAGTCAAAATAAGGTAAGTATTGTTTCCTTTAATAAATATTTCATATAATTCTACCGCTAGTATTTTAAAATTATTCGGTTATATTATTTAAAAACAATAAAAAGTCGGTCTGGTTTACTCGTAAAACAAATTTTTTGAATAAGTATTAAAGTAATGTACTCTCATAGATTTTTTGATAAAAAGTGCGGGATAGCTACTCTACTTTTTATTGTGCTCTTATCAAGGCTGCCGTTTTTATTCAATGGATACGGACTTGATGGAGATGGCTGGCATATGGTACAGTCCGGTTATGATTTGGCTTTCAATGGAATATATCATACGTCAAGGTTTCCCGGCTATCCACTGCCTGAATTTATTTTAGGATTAATCTGGCTGCTAAAGTTGCCTTTTACAATTCCCTTTATATTTAATTTTATTACAGCAGTCTTCAGTATTGCAGCAGTATATTATTTTTTTATGATCTCGGAAAGGTTCATTAATAAGAGCAAGCCTATTGTTTATCTTTCCACAATTGCATTTGCACTCACTCCTGTAATTTATATTAACAGTACTGTAACAATGGACTATATTCCCGCTCTTGCATTTATATTGGGTTCCCTATACTATTTGATATCAGGGCGAAATGTTTTAAGTGCTTTTTTTCTGGGGCTTGCAGTTGGTTGCCGTATTACCTCTTCATTATTAATTATACCGGTTATCTATTACCTAATTTCAGAAAAAGAGAATCACAATTCGAAAGCAAAGGACATTCTAATCTACATTATGATCCTTTCAGGAATATCACTAATGTTTTTCCTTCCATTGATAATCAACTACGGCATTTCTTTTTTAACATATTATAGTTCGCCCGATCAGTATTCATTAATAAAGATAACGGGGAGAATGACCTTAAGGACATGGGGAGCAGTCGGAAGTGTCGGTATATTACTTTCGCTTATTTATTTCTTCTTAAATAATAAAAAAAGTATTGTTGGTTTATTTAAAACAAAATCTGATGTTTTTATTTTAATCAGTGCTGCAATTTATCTTTTACTTTACTTCTGGTTACCGCTTGATGCAGGTTACCTGATTCCATTTGTTGCTTTTTTACTGCTTCTACTTTATAAAATATTGTCGCGCAGAACAGGGATCTTTCTAAGCATATTTATTCTCGCTTCGCCGTTTATATTAAACATTGAAAAAAATGATGTAATGTTGGCAGGACCTGTAATCATAGATATGCAAAAAAGAGCAGCAAATGAAGAGTATGTAAATTTAGTAATTAAAAAGGCAAGAGAGTTAAATAAACCCAGCCTTATTATTTGTGAAACATACTTGCACAAAATAGAAGTGATGATGGCGCTGCATAAAGCACCTTTTCCCGAATATACCAGGTTTATTAATACAATTTCGTATGACTCATTGAAATTGATTATCCAGAGAAATAATCCTGATATTTATTATCTAAAGGATGTACGAGAACAAACGCTGGTGATTTACAATTATGATCTAAAATCATTTGGGGCTAAAGAAATAAATTAAATTAATAATCTGATTGCAATGACATTTTTTGATGAGTGAGTGATTATTAATTTATTATTTAATCTACCGTCAATCATAATTCATTACTCCCACCCATTCATCTGGAACCAGCCGGCACGGTTGAGAACATCTTTTGAATAATCTCTTCCGAATGTGTAATAATCAACATCCAATCCTGCATTAACAGCTTTTAAAACATTACCCGGTCCGCAGTTGTATCCGGCAATTGCAGCACGGAGGAATTCTTTTCCTTTGAGACTTGTTTTATTTTTTAAATATGAATAACTCTGTGAAAGCACTTTACAGCCATACTCAATATTAGATTTTGGATCTTTCCAGTTTCCCGTACGTGCAAAATCGTGAGCATCAAAATCAATCTGCATTAAACCTCTTCCGAAACCTCCGCCATCGGGAGGGAGCGGACCCTGCCTGAATTTAGATGGAAATTTTCTTTTAATAAAATCCCCGGTGCCTGCAGGAGTTTTCGGTTTAAGAGATAATCCCCACGCAGATTCCCTGGAACCAATTCCGCAAATTACCGAAGGCTGAAATTTATATTTTTCAGCCGAGGCTTCAATAAAACTTCTGTATTTTTCTACTTCAGCAAGCTGCTTTAAAAGTGATTTATCTTTTGAAGAATAAGTTGTCTCAATGAAAGTTTTTTCGTCCGGCGGGTCTGTTTTAAGAAGAGCAGACCAGGTATTGCGTCCTGCAATTCCGTCTTCCACCAGGTTGTTATTTTTCTGAAATTTCAAAACAGCTTTTTCAGTATCTCTCCCGAAAAATCCATCAACTTTAAGTGAGAACCCTTTTTTGTTTAACAACCGCTGTAATTCTTTAACATCGTTTTTGAGATGTGAAGATGTATGTTTGTAGCCATCGTTTAATCTTAAAGTTGGTCGCGGCATTTAAACCTCCTTAATTTTAGAAATGAAATTTTCAGAAAAGAAATTTTATAGCTGTCTCCATTACTGTTTTAACAATTGAGTTACGCAGTTTATTTAATTCAGTCCGTGCAAGACCCTCCTGTTTAAGCGCTTCCATTTCAAGTAGATCTTTTTTTGATTTAACAAGAAATTCAAATTCCTCTTTTGTTATTTCGTGAATTGCATATTCTGAACCCCACCTTTTTAGATCTTCTTCAAGTTTAGAGGCAAAGACAGTTCCATCTGCCAATATCTGTTTAGCGTATGCCTGGAAAGAACCGTTTGCAAGTTGCAGCAGGTTGGTTTTTAATTCTTCTATAAATGTATTAAAATCGCCCATCGAATTTACTCCGCAATATCAGATGGTTTTATTTTTCCGCTCTCCAACCCGATGATGGTATCGAATGCATCACCAATAACGGATTGTGCTTCGCTGACAAATACGGGGGACAGTATCAGGTCTTCTTCCCAGATCCGTAAAAATCCGCCGATTAAATTCCTGTCGGGGTTAATCATTATTTCCCACTGTTTTGCAGTGATCTCGTTATTTGGTCTTCCTTTAGCATATTCGTAAGCGAAGTTCAATTCATTCTTTAATGAATCAATTTCCCCGACGTGTTTTGAATAACTTTCACTTCCCTCGTCCATCAACCTGAGAGTTTCAACTTTTAGTCGTACCGCCTGTGTATATGCTGATTCGCTGTAAACTGAAATTGGCGTGCAGGACTGCAGATTTAAAATATAAATTACAGAGAGAAGGAGACAGAGTTTAGAAATTTTTTTAACGCTTGTCATTATAACTTTTAAATTGATTATTAGAGAGGAAGTTTCTGTTCAGGCAAGTTTGAAAATAAAAGTTCAAATGTCAATTAACAATTGAAATTATTTCTGATTCATTTGTTAGAGAAAGATAATACCCGTGTTTACAAACCCGGGCATCTGGTTATTAATAATTAAAATGGCGCAATTATTTTATAACTATTTGTCTTTATGCTTTGTCATGTAGTAGTCCAGTGAAAAATTCCCGGAACCGTAAAAGAAAAAGAAAATAAGCAAAGCAAGAACAACAATTGATAATCCGAGCTCGGTATTGATTCCGTTGAAACCTTTAGGAAGGTTTACAAAAAATACAGCCCCGATCAGTATCGGAATCTGAAAACCTATTGCCCACCGGGTAATTAATCCGGATGCTATTAATAATCCCCCGCCGATATGAAAAAGAATTACGTAAATAGCAGCTATAAATATGAGAAATTCAACGTGATGGTTAACCAGCAGCCATTCAATTTGCTCGCGGTGATTGATGAAGGAGGCACCTTTTGCAATTAAAAAAACTCCCAGTAGAATCCGGAGAAAATCAATCCATATAGAATGATGTTCTTCTGTCCATTTCTCGATTCCTGAAATCGCACTCATTTTTTCTCCTTGGTTATTTACTTTTAATAAAAATAACCAGGAGAGATTCCCGGAGTGGTATAATGCAGCACATCTTATTTTTAAATCAGGATTCTTTTGATTTACTCAAAATATAATCCACAGAAAATTTTCCCGATCCGTAAATAAGAAAAAAGATTAACAATCCGAGAATCAGGATTGAATAAATCAAATCCGAATTTAATGCGAATAATCCCTGGTGATAATTAATAAAAATAATTGTAGCTATTAATATCGGGATCTGAAAAAGTATAATGACCCTGGTAATAAGACCTATAGCTAAAAGCAACCCGCCGGCAAGATAAAATACAAGAACATATTGGGAAGTAACCAGGAATGAAAAGACATCAATGTTACTTAATTCCATATTCAGAATAACCTGTTCACGGTTTATTATTAGGGTAATACCCTTAAGGATAAGAATTAAGCCGAGAAGTATCCTGAGGAAGTCAATCCAGATTGGGTGATGATGATCAGCCCAGTCTTCAATTTGCTGAGTCCAGTACATATTTCCTCCCCGTAAATTATGTCTGAAAAATTGTTTTTCAATTAATTCAAATTCACCTGTAGAGAATGTAATTATTTAATTATGAAGAAGAAAGTAAAAAGTTCAGAAGTAATATGAGTTAGTTTAGCAGGTCCCAGTCAGATTTTTTTCCGTAACCGAGTTTTTCCCACCAATCATACAACATCCTGTTGCTATTTTTTAGTATTCCGGATTCAGTAACATTTGATGGGGGCGAAACCAGTTCAGCCAGTTTATTGTAAATTATTTTTTCCCTGCCAGGTGTTGATTCTTTTAATAAATACCACAAACTGAGAGCATCCCTTTTTCTGGAATTTTCCAGAATAGTTTTTAAAGCCTTATCTCCGCCGTTTTCAAAATCAAACCGCGTTAATGCAGCTTTAAACTCAATCGAAGCATTTAAAAAATAAGGTGTGCCCATACCTTTATTTTTTCTCGTTTCACAAACTGCCCCGGCGGGAATAATTTTTTCATCTTTTATTGATTTAAGTTCAACTGAACCTGAATTAACAAGAAGTATTGAAGAACCATTTTTATCCAACTCAAGGGTATAAACACATCCAAGATCTATTGCTGAAAAGTAAGGAGTTTCCACTTTGAATAGTTTTGGAGGAGCCCATGTTTTAGCATGAATTTTACCCTGCTCAAGGTAAACCCGGTAGTCTGTATCTTTAGTATTAATGAGCTGTAACTTACTCTCCGGACTCACGTCAAGTTCGCCAACCGTACCAATTTTTAATCTTGCCTCGGATAAGGCGTTCGTCGTCAACCATTCTCCCAGTGGAAGGATTCCGGAAGATTCGAGTTTTTCATTTCCAACTGTTGGAGTTCCTTTTAAATTTTCAACCTGCCAGAAAGTTGTTGATGTTTTTGTGAAATACAGAACGGCTAAAATTATCGCAAGCAGAATTGCTAAAATCGGCGCACTTAAAGCGATCCATCCCGAATTAAAATATTTTTTTCTCAGTTTTATTTTGTATTTAGGATCTTCTGCACTTTTAAGAGGAGAAAACAGTATATCGGGCATTCGCAAATTTGCATCATAATCATTCGGTTCGGAAATTCCCTCCCAAAATTCTCTTGAATGGTGTATTTGTTTACGAATAACACCGCGTGATTTCAATTTTGATTTTATTTCTTCAGATCTTTTTCTGCACGCCTGGCAAGTAGTGAGATGTATTTTAATTTCCCCTCTTAATTCATCTATTAGTTTCCCGGTGTGATAATCATTTAAGTAGTATTTGATTTCTTTACATTTCAATTTGTTAAACCTTAAAAACGATTTTTCTTTTGACGGTTTTTTAAGCAATACTTAAGTTATTTCCTTACCCGTTAAAGGGAATACAGGAAAGGACTTATTTTGAACAAAAGATAAAAAAAGAAGAATCGTATTACATTCTTCTGACACACGTTAGAAATATTAATGACACGATAGTTGAGGAAATGAAGTTACTTGAAAATATTTTATGAAGCAATGATTTTTTTTTAATTATCAGCTACTAATTCATCTTTTTAATTTCTCCGTGTTACATTTATCAATTAAATACATTTTCCTTTTTATATTAAAAGGGAATAAGTTTATCATTTTTTTAGGGGTGTATTCCTAAGAATTCCATTATCTGATTTTTATAAAGTCTTCTAAATTATTATAAGGATAAAAAATTATTGATTAATGAAACTAATTTTAGGAATTTGCTGGTAGCTAATTTTTAAAATGTGAAATTATAATGTCTAAAATTCTTATAGTTGATGATGAACCGAATATGAGGCTGGGGCTTAAGGATAATCTTGAGTTTGAAGGTTATGAAGTTGAAATTGCAGCGGATGGTGAAGCGGGATTACAGAAAATTATAGATTTCGATTTCGATTTAATTGTTCTTGATGTAATGATGCCGAAACTATCAGGGTTTGATGTCTGCAAAACTATGCGGAAAAAAGGAATAACAACCCCTGTCATACTTCTTACAGCAAAAGATCAGGAAATTGACAAAGTGTTAGGTCTTGAACTTGGTGCGGATGATTACATAACAAAACCATTTAGTTTAAGGGAGTTATTAGCACGAATTAAAGCTGTTCTGAGGAGGGGTGATAATTTACGTACAGATGAAAACAAAATAAAAATCGGAAGACTTGATCTGAATTTTCAGAATTATACTGCATTTGAAAGTGAAAACTCGGTTCAGATGTCACACAAAGAGTTTGAAATATTAAATTTCCTATGGAAGCACAGAAATAAAACCGTAAGCCGCGATGATTTGCTGGAAAAAATCTGGGGATATGATGAAAGTCCCTCAACACGAACTGTAGATAATTTTATACTAAAATTGCGTCAAAAAATTGAAAAAGACTTTAATCATCCGCAGATAATCTTAACAGTTCACGGAATTGGATATAAACTAATAGACTAAGAATGACCCGATGATCACATGAAGAAATCACATGTTTACATAATGTGATTTAGATTATAGGATTTCCCCGCATATTTACCTTTCTTTGATTCAAAGATTTTCTTATCCGGCTGTTTTTACATTTTATTGTTAGGTTTTACGAATTTTATTTGAGGTGATACTATGCAAGTGCAGAAACGAGGCGAAATGGAATTAGAAAAATATACACGGGAAATTGAAAACAATCCTCTGGATTCATTAGCGTACTACAAAAGAGGAACACTAAAAGCTGAGATGGGTGATTTAACCGGTGCAGGCCAGGATTTCAAAAAATCTATTGAGTTAGAAATGCAGGAAGCCCGGGAATTTTTTTCGCTAGGTCTATCCAAATACAAAAAGGGCTATTTGAATGAAGCAGTGTCCTTTTTCAACAGGGCAATTGCTCTGGATTGGAGATTTGCCGAAGCTTACTACCAAAGAGGAAGAATTAAAGTTGATCTGGGTGATTATTCCTCTGCTATGGAAGATTTCAGCACCGCAATAAAATTGAATAAAAATTTAAAATTCTCCTGAATGTAACTCCCGCTTCCTGAAATCCATGACATCTTTTTACAATTAATTACCTGCTGCTGACATACCCTAATCAGACTTAAGTTAAATTCCCTTAACGCTCTACCGTTTTGTTTATTCACTCTAATGTAAATGATTGTCCTATTTTTATAAGCCCTCCTGCTCATTGAAATTTAATAATAAGTGAGGTGGATATGGAAAATAAAGGATTGATGAGGAATTACAATAATTATAATCCCGGCAGCATTTCATTTTACAATCTTGAGGGAACTGCAAATGCGGATAAAGGTAAGCTGTCAAAAGCAATAGAGAATTATTCAATGGCAATTGAACAAAACCCTGAAGATGCACTGGCATATTATAACCGTGCTACAATCAAGGCTGATATGGGAGATTTTAGCGGAGCGTCAAAAGATTTTGAAAAATCAGTAGAGATTGATAAAAAAGCTTGCCGTAATTGTATAGAGGAAGGCATTATTAAATACAGGCATTGTATGTATGAAGCAGCGATGGAATTGTTTTCAAGAGCTATTGATTTGAACTCTTCATCTTCTGATGCTTATTACTACAGGGGTAAGGTTAAATCGGATCTTGGTGAGTATGGTGAAGCAATTCTTGATTTTGATGAAGCTATAAAGTTAAATCCGAAATTTGAAAATGCTTACAAAAGCAGGGGAATGGTTAAATCAACTTTGGGTGATTATTTTGGTGCCTGGCAGGATTTGGGATTTTCAGTTGAGTGATGGATTTTCGTTTGATTTAACCCGGATTTGAATTCGATTATTTCAGTTGAATTTTTATTAAATCCGAAACCATGACAATTCTTTACAATGCTTTACTTGTGTATGACACCTGTTGCAAATAGCTACTTTAATTTAACAGTGGAGATTAAATAAAAACAGTTCTTCACCAAAATTAAAGGAGATAAAAAAATGAAAACAGCATCAACAACTTTAGCAGTTCTTTTAGTTCTTTTTTTAGCTGCGGGGTCAGGATTAAAGGCACAGGAAACCAGCTACAAAAATGTAACACCTAACTCGATTGAAACATTGAAGAATGGAATTACTTCCACTAATACAGGACTAAGGAAAAGTTCTATATATATGGCTGGTCTGTATAAAATAAATGAAACAGTTAATTTATTAACTGAAGAATTGAAAAATGAAAAAGACCCGGGGACAAAAGTTTTGATAGCATTGTCGCTTTACAACATCGGAAATCCCAAAGGGATGGAAGCTGTTAAAAGACTTGCTGAAACTGATAACGATCTGAAAGTAAGAAGGATGAGCACCGCATTGTACAAAACATATATGGGAAGTGCCGAAGATATTTCCGAAAGATAGTGGATAATAAAAAATTCTTATATCTTTGAATCGATTAAAAATTCGTATGCACAGTAAATTATTAAAAACATTATTAACAATAGTTCCGTTTGCAATCATGGTACTCTTTACCGGATGCTGGACCGAAGGAAATCAGCCGCCACCTCCGCCGGTAGGAACTGAATGGAATCAGCTGGTAAATCTTTCCGGCAAATGGAAATTTTCTGTTGGTGATAATTCCGAATGGGCTTCTCCTGTTTTTAATGATGAAGACTGGGAAACAATTCAGGTGCCGTCTTCTTGGGAAAACCAGGGATTTCATGGTTACGACGGTTATGCCTGGTACAGGAATACATTTACTATCCCTGCAAAATATAAGAATGATGTGGTTTACCTTTTCCTTGGATATGTTGACGATGTTGACCAGGTGTTTATTAATGGCAAAAAAGTCGGTTATTCAGGTTCATTTCCTCCGGATTATAGATCTGCATACGATGTTTTCAGAAGATATCCAGTCCCGATGCAGCTTTTAAACTATAATGATAAAAATACAATAGCAGTACGTGTATACGATGACGAACTTGAAGGCGGAATTCTCAGGGGAGCTGTAGGTATATATTTACCCGATTATTCTCTTGAAAACGGAATCAATCTTGTAGGATACTGGAAGTTTAATACAGGCGATAGTCCTGACTGGAAAGAGAGTAATTTTAATGATAGTAATTGGGTAAACCTTATAGTACCCGGTTTCTGGGAAAATCAGGGCTTCCCTGATTACGATGGTTTTGCATGGTACCGCAGAGCAGTATTCATTCCCCAAAAGTATAAAGATGAAAAGATGGTGCTGATGTTGGGGAAAATTGATGACCTTGATGAGGTTTATATTAATGGTAAACTGGTTGGCTCAACCGGAAAAATGGATGAACTCACAAACCTGGGAGATAATTACCAGAAGTTCAGAGGATATTTTCTAAATAAAGATGCCTTAAATTATGGTGAGAATAATTTAATTGCCGTCAGGGTATATGATGGTTTTAAAGATGGAGGAATATATGAAGGCCCCATTACATTAGTACCACAGTCTGAGTTCACAAAATACTGGAACAAGGTAAGAAAAAGTGAGAATTTTATCGAAAATATTTTTAATTGATTTCTTTATTCGCTGTATTGCCGAAAGACCGAAACCAATTCTATTAAATACTTCTTTACTCTTTTAATTATACTTACTATTTTCATACAGGGAAGTTACAAATCCTGTCAGAGGAGAAATCATTCATCAGTTGTTCACCCCAACGTATTTAATTAATCTTCATCATAATAACTAATGTAAATATCAGCTTTTTTCCTTTTACATTCTCTAAAAGTCGAACAGGATAGAACTCTTTCCAATTGCACTAAGCCTCCTCTCAATAATGCTCTTCAATATGAATTTAAAATGCTTTTAACGTTCTCTAATAAACATTTCGGCATCTGGTAAGTTGTTCGGGAAAGAACCTGGATATTCTTCTTGACACAATGTTTGCTTTTTATTATGTTGTAACCCCGTTAAAGGGTTAATTAAAAATAATTATACCCCTCAATGGTAAAAGTATAAAATTACTTTATGAATAATTCAAAATATTTACAGGAATTTGTAGAAGTTGGCCTCACCGAAAGGGAAGCTAAAATCTATATGACACTCTTAAGCGGGCGGATGTTCACGGCCTCAGAGTTACAGAATGCAGTTGATATTCCCAGGACAAAAATTTATGAAGTTCTGAACAAGATGGTTAGCCGGAATATCGTCACTGAAAAAAAGCTTGGTAAGAATAAAATGTATCAGGCCATTGAACCTAAGCTGGCAATGGAGAGAATATATGAAAACTATAGAAACGAGCTAAAGCAAAAGAGGGAAATTATTGATCGGTTATCTGAAGTTTTTACTCCTATTTTCGAAAATAGTAAAGCAATTATCAATCCTTTGGATTTTATTGATGTGATGGAAGAAAAGACTCAGATTCATAAAAGATATATTAAGAGTGTTAGCAGCACTAAAATTGAAATGCTTACTTTTAATAAGGGCCCTTATGCAAGTGACAATATTGAAAGATTGAAAGAGCAGGAGGATGAAGAGGCTAAACTGTTAAAACGGGGAGGTACTTCGAAGGGCATATACCAGTTCAAAGAGTTTGAAGAAATCGAATGGCTTTATGATTCTGTAAAAATGTCAGTACGGGATGGTGAAAAAGCGAGAGTTGTAGATAGTCTCCCAATCAAAATGTTAATTTTTGATGATGAGAAAGTCATGTTTCCTCTTGAGCAGCCGATCAAAACATCAAATGATTTAACAATGATTTACATTGAGCACAAACAACTTGCCTCAGCATGCAGAATATTATTTGATCATATGTGGAATAGCGGCGTTGATTTTGCAGAAATTGAAAAATCATATATGAGTGAAAAAAATCTTGATGTTAAGATGAGCTGAATATTTTCAGATATTCGTTTGTGCATTGCGAAATAAGCAGAGAAATAATTAATATTTTAATTGACAGGGGAAGTTCTAATATCAATACAGGAATTGCTGCGAAATGAAAAGAATATTTTTATTATTGATGATGGGGTTGGTCTTTTATAGTTGTAAAACTAATCCGCCCACTTCTCCGGAAAGCATTTCATATCCTACCGGGAAAATTTTAGTAACTGCAAATTTGAATTTTTCACAATCTGCAACCTCTACTAATAAAATTGTTTTGCTTGAAGATTTTGCAAACGTCAGCTGCGTCCCCTGTGTAACCTCGAACCAGATAATTGAGTCATTTCTTAGTGGTACTTATAAAGGAAAAATTGCCGTAGTAAAATTCCCGATTTACTGGCCTTCACCTGCTGATCCATTTTATCTTGCCAACAAAACCATATGTGATGACCGGATTAATTTTTATAATGTAACTAATGCACCCACCATAATGGTTGATGGAATATTAAGACAAACTACAGGTACGGATTCAGTTACATTAAAAGAAAAAATTGATCAGAGATTAACCGAAACAGCTCCATTCAATATAGTAGTTACTGCAAGTTACCACGATAGCAGTTACTTTGTAAACCTGGATGTTCAGGCAGGAAATCTGAACGGAGTTTCTTTGAGTGATCTTGTTATAAACACTATAGTTACCGAAAGTGATATTGAATTTGATGAGGCACCCGGATCAAATGGTGAAAAAATATTTTATAATGTTTTAAGAAAAATACTTCCTAGTGATAATGGTATACCCGTTGCCGGGCTTGTCAATTTATCACAACCCATTACTCTTAACTGGGATACTGATCTTTTTTCCAATTGGAATCCGGAGAATTTACATGTTGTGGTTTTTATTCAGAATCTTCAAACGAAGGAAATTCTGCAGGCGGGAGCCGATTACTAGAAAAGTCTTTAATACTAATCAAACCGGATCTATATTTAATAATTTAGATCCGGCGTTCTATAAACTATAATCAGGGTGAGAATATGAAATATATTTATACCTTTCTTGTGCTTCTGCTTTTTCCAGTCATTCTATCTGCGCAAACTTATTTAACCACAGATTTTTCTGGGGGTTTTCCTCCTACCGGATGGACAATTGATGCTCAATCCGGAAACTGGAGCGCAACAAGTTCAAATAATGCGGGGGGTGCAGCTCCTGAGGCACGTTTAAACTGGTCTCCTCAATTTGTTGGTGAAACACATTTAATTTCACCTGCAATTGATTTAACTGGTGTTACTGCTATAAAAGTAAAATTTAATCATATGCTTGATCATTATGGGGGAAATTATACTATTGGGGTTGCAACAAGATCAGGTGGTGGCGCCTGGAACATAGTATGGTCAAAAGTTAATCCTCCTGCTAGTATTCCTGCTACACAAGAAGTAGTTACAATAAATAATAGTGATGTTGGAGCTGTTGATTTTCAGATAAGCTGGTTCTTTAACGGTGATTCATATAACCTGAACTACTGGTATATTGATGATATAAGTCTTTTCTCTCCACCTGCACACGATGCAATGGTAAAAGATATATTAGTTGATAATCAATATGTACCGGGAACCACATTTACACCCCAGGCAATTATAAAGAATTTTGGTCTTGTCAACAGTGAAACTTTCGATGCTACATGTACCATTAAAATCGGCGGTTCAACTGTTTATGAACAAACCTGTTCACCAGTTTCTCTTGCGGCTGACGAAGAAGCAACAGTTTCGTTCCCTGATTATACAGCTGCTGCAGCCAATGAACTTTTTGAAATAACTGTTACTACAAATCTTGTTGGAGATCTCGATCCAACCAATGATACAATGTTAAAATGGTTTAACACATATACCACTGAAAGAGATATGGTTTTGCTTGAAATAGGAACAGGTACATGGTGCCAGTATTGTCCCGGCGCAGCTTTAGGAGCTGATGATTTAATCTCTAATGGTTGTTCAGTTGCAATAATTGAAAATCATAATGGGGACCCTTATGCATACACAGCCTCTGATGCACGTAATAATTATTATGGAATTACCGGATATCCTACCGCAGTTTTTGACGGTCAGCAGCAGTTTGTAGGCGGCGATCATACATTAAGTATGTATCAATATTACCTGCCGATTTATGAAAGTCGTGTTCCAGTAAATTCTGCATATTCTTTAGAAATCTATGGAAACCATTCAGGAAATGATTACAATCTTACAGTAAGAGTTCATAAAGTCGCTTCAACACCTCCTTTTAACAATATAGTACTCCAACTTGCACTTACTGAATCTGAGATAATGGTTAACTGGCAGGGTCAGGATCATGTTAATTTTGTCAGCAGAACAATGTCTCCTGATCAAAATGGAACTCTGTTAGATTTCAGTTCAGGTGATGTTCAGGATATTAATCTGAATTTCACAATGGATCCCAGCTGGGTAGGTGACAACTGTGAACTGGTAGCGTTCATTCAGAATAACGATGATAAAGAAATTTTACAGGGGACAAAACTTACACTTACAAATCTTAATCCACTACCTGTAGAAATGACTTCTTTTACATCAACAACCTCAGGCGATGGTGTTGTACTTCTATGGAATACTGCCAGTGAAATAAATAATCATGGTTTCGAAGTAGAAAGATCATATGATGGAAATATTTTTTCTAATGTAGGATTTGTAAATGGTCACGGTACTTCTACTGAAACACATAGTTATTCTTTTACTGATAAATTAGATAATAATATTAATGGACTTCTCTATTACAGGCTGAAACAGGTTGATTTAAATGGACAGTGCAGCTATAGTAAAATTTTAACTGTAAAATTTGATGTGCCCGTTCACTTTAGTCTAAGCCAAAATTTCCCAAATCCGTTTAACCCGACGACTACAATTAAATATACTATTCCGCAAAATGGTCCGGTAACAATTAAATTGTATGATATTACCGGAAAAGAAGTTTCTACCCTGGTAAATGAAGTTAAGAACATTGGTTCTTATGAAATAAAGTTAAATGCAAAAAACCTTGCTTCAGGAGTCTATATGTACAGAATGACAGCCAAAGACTTCGTTTCAGTTAAAAAAATGAGTATATTAAAATAAATAATTTGGGGCGCTAAGGCGCCCCTTTTTTATAAAACGTAAAATTATAATAAAGCTAAAGGCAAACGTATGAATCTAAAAATTTTAAGTGTTTTGTTTTTTTTAGGAATACTGTTACCGGTTTTTTCTGTGAATGCACAGGATATAGAAGTGATAAGAGGTGATAGTGTTATATACGGGACACCCGGAGTTACTGAATTGGTTATTTACGCTCATGTGGTAAACATTTCTGCAGTGGATCAGACTGTATTTTTAGTTAGAACTGAAGAATCACTTCCTGCCAACTGGTTATCCGAGCTTTGTTTTGATGTAAATTGCTATCCCCCGAATGTTGATAGCGTTGTTACTACTGAAGCTTTTCACCCAGGTGATACAGTTGAAATATCAGTTCACTTTTTACCAGATCAGTCAGTAGCAGGAACCGGACAGGTACAGATACAAATTGGGACAACGCATAATCCTAATAATAGAACAATTATGAATTTAACAGCGTCAACAGAACCAAATGCAATTGATGACCAAACTAATTCATTAAAAGAGTTTAAATTATTGCAGAATTATCCTAATCCATTTAATCCATCCACAACAATTTCATATAATATTGCAAAGAGAGCAAATGTTAGTCTGAAGATTTACAATATAACCGGTAAAGAGATAGCTACGTTAGTGAATGGAGAAAAAGAACCGGGCTCTTACAGAGTAAGTTTTAATGCAGAGAAATTATCTTCGGGTATTTATTTTTATAAAATAAGTGCCGGCAATTTTACCTCTGTTAGAAAAATGATTTTAATTAAATAGAAAATTTTATGATATCCGGAAAATCATTTTTCCGGATTATTTATTTGCTTAAATAATATTGAATCTGGAGAACTGTATGATGAAGTTAATATTCTTATCATTACTATTGCTTTTCATTGTGAATATATCGGCTCAGGAAAAAGAAGAGCAGCTGGCAGGAAGAAAGGCCCCTGAGTTTAAACTGGAAAATATAGACGGTGACTATATAGCTTTAAATGATGAAATTGGTTCAGGCCCTGTACTATTGAGCTTCTGGGCTACCTGGTGTAAACCTTGTGTTGAAGAGATGACCAAATACAAAGACCTTTATGAAGATTATAAAGATAAGGGTTTTAAAGTGCTGGCTATTTCGATTGACGATGAGAGAAGTGTTGCTAAAGTTAAACCATTTGTAAAATCCAAAAGATATCCTTTTATGGTTTTGTTAGATACCAACTCGGAAGTTGCCCGTAAATATTATGCACAAAACGTTCCTTACTCAGTTCTGCTTGATAAATCTGGTAAAATAGTTTATACACATCTTGGATATATGAAAGGGGATGAGCTTAAAATGAAAAATAAACTTGATGAGCTTTTTAATAAATAAACCTGTCTTTGTTCAACTACCGGACATTTATAATGAATAGAAAATTACTTTTTATCTCTACATCCATTATACTTTTTATTTGTGCAACAATTACTAAAGCCCAGGAGAATAATTTCCTTCCTGATGGATTGGGTTTTTCAAACCAGCTGGAATATTCAAATGATATAAATAAACATCTTGAAATATTTGAGGATTGGTTAAACCTGGATTATCACAAAGGAATTTTTGGCGCCGGAATAAGATTTGAAACTTATGAGCCCAACGATCCGAGCCCGGCAATAAGCAGAGGTAAAGTTAGATATGCAGATATTGCCTACAAATATTTAAAAGTTGATATTGGCGATGCTAAGCAGGGCGGTGAACTGGTTGTTGGAAATTATTATGCCTTCTTTGGCAGAGGCCTGATACTTAAAAGTTATGAGGAAAGAAATATCAGGATAGATAATAATCTGATTGGTGCAAAACTGTCGGCGAGGTACGCCGGGTTTACATTATCTGCCCTAACAGGAATGGCTGCAAATGCGAATAACGAAAGAAAAGATATTCTTCACGCAGCCGATCTTGAGTATAAAGTGATTAGGCAATTAAAACTGGGGGCAACATATGCTTCTAATTTACCGGAAACTGAAAATGCCGCGAGAACAATGCTAACATCATTCAGAATTATGCCCAGCATCTGGAATTTTGATTTTTACGGTGAGTATGGATTTAAACAGAACAGGGACGTGCGAAATTCATTACTGAATCCTGATACTTCAAAGGTTGTTTATTATCCATATAAAAAGAATGATTGGAAGATAGGGCAGGCAGCTTACGGAAGTCTGAACTTTTATTATGATGCTTTCGCAATTACTGGTGAATATAAGTACTATGATAATTTCACATTTACCTCAGAGGACGGCACCGTCATATATAATACTCCTCCTTCTGTAAGGAAAGAGTATACTTATGTATTACTAAATCGCCATCCATCAGCGTTAAACCAGTCTGATGAGAAGGGATATCAGATAGAAGTGAATTATAATCTCAGCGATGAAACTTATTTTAGCGCCAATTACGGGGAAACAAAAACATTATCAGCAGAATCATACTACAAAAGAACATTGTATGATAATTCAGCCTCAAGAGTTCAATTACGCGAAGTTTATGCACAGGCTCATCAAGACTGGGATGATAACTGGACAACCATTGCTGCTTTTGGATATAATGAAGAAAGAGATACTGATACAAAGAATGTAACCCCGATTCTGGAGAACAGATTTTATTTTGATGAAATCAATACAATTAAACTTGCTCTTGAGCATCAGCAGACTACAGTAAACTCAACTAACGAACAGTATTATGATGATGCTATGACTCTTGAATATTTGCGGTCACCGAACTTCAGTGTTAGTATTGTAAGTGAACTACAAACCAAAGAACCCGAAGCAGGAAGGAAGCTAAGAAAGTTCTGGAGTTTCATCCAGTTCGGGTATAAAATCGGAGATCATACGGATGTTAGTTTACTATTTGGGACCAGGCAGGCAGGAAATATTTGTATTGGAGGTGTTTGCAGATATGAACCTGAATTTAGTGGGATAGAATTTAAAATGTTCACCAGATTTTAATAAGTCTTAAAGATTGTTATTTGTTTTTTATTATGGATTTATCTGAAAACAAGAGTTCAACAGTCCATTCGAATGAAAAAATTATTTTTATAATTACATCTTTTTAAAGAAAATTTTAGTTGATTGATGAGAAATCAAATAAGTTTATATTGAGCATAGTATTGAAAGATTAGATTAAGTTTTTAAATTTTCTTTTAAAACAGTACTTAAAGCAAATATAAGAAGTCCTTATTATATAATAAGTTCCATATTTTTATTTTTCACTACTATTGACTTTATTAAGGTTTTTTAAGAGTTTGCAAAGTGCTTAAATGAATTATTTTATTAAGTCAATATTGACTTAATAAAATTACAGGTTTAAATTAAATTTCTGATTATTGTGAGGTTAATGATAACTTGGTTACTACTTCTTTTTTTCGAACTGATTTCTTACCTGTATGTCCCGTTATCCGGGATATAGCATCCCATATTAAAATGAATACTATAAATACAGTTAATAGTACCGCCAATTGCATTAATTTATCAATTAAAAGATCAGACACTCTAATTAAAGTGTTATCTAATTAAAATATATTATTAAGTTTTTTGTTAAATAAAAAAGAGAGAGAATGAAGCATTTATACAGATGTATTAGGGTAAATCATTTCCCTCTTTTTAAATTAATTAGTTATAACTAAAGATTTTTGAACAGGAATTTTTTTCTTGCTCAAGTTTCATGATGATTAATTTCAAATATCCTACAAGGAGGAAATATGAGGATACCCGATAAGGTAAAATATCTTTTGGTACTTTGTTCCGGATTACTATTTTTTGTGACGGGTTGTGTGGATACTAGCGTACAATCGATTCCAAGTCAAATTGTATACAACAGTCAGGTGAAATTTACTAACCTTGTCGCAGGAGCCGGAGCAGCAACTCTCACTATGAATGGTCAATCCATTGGAACAGTGGGATTTGGAGAAGAGACCAGTGATATGACGGTTCAGGCCGGTAGCAAAACACTTTCGGTAAGCTATGCAAGTGCTTCTAATCAACAATATCTTTTTTCTACAGAGACTGATTACAAGTTGAGGGTTTACTTGGTTGGTACTGCGAGTTCCAATAATGTTTTAAAGAATCTCCAAAGATATATATTCCAAACACCTAATGTACCTCAGGATACAGCTCAGGTTACATTTTTTAATGGTTCACCTGATGTAACCTTTGATGGTATTACATTAAACGGAACTGATACAACAGCAGTAACTTTTGATTCTCCTCTGGCTCTGGGTACTACTTCAACGATGATGCTCTTTAAAGCAGGGACTTATTCCGTTGATGTAATGTATAATGATAGTCTGAGCACCAGTTTTTCCGGTGTTAACATGGGTGCTATGCATAGATACACAGTAGTACTATATGATACATTGGGAAATTTGCAATTGAAACCTTTTACAGATGATTAGAAAAAAGTTTAAAAATAACGGAGGAATAAACATGTTTCGAAAATTTTATACAATTTCACTTTTGATATTGTTTACCTGCTCCTTTGCATTGGCACAGTCTGGTAGGGTATCCGGAAAGGTAACTGATAAAGAAACCGGCGAACCACTGATCGGTGCTAATGTTATAATTGTAGGTACTAGTTTTGGTGCAGCTTCGGATATTAATGGTGACTACTTAATTCGTCAGGTTCCACCAGGAAATTATTCGATAAAAGCGTCATATATTGGTTACCAGGATGTAACTATAAGTGGAATGAGAGTCGTAGCTGGTTTGACAGCAAATGAGGATTTTCAACTTTCTTCATCTAAAATAACTACAGGAGAAGTAGTTATTGTTTCAAAACGACCGCTGATTGAAAAAAGTTCAACAAATGCAATGAGAATTGTAGGTTCCGAGGATATTTCTGCACTTCCTATCAGAAATATTAATGATATTGTTGCTCTCCAACCCGGAGTTGTTCAACAAGATGGTGAAACTTTTATACGTGGAAGCAGACCGGATGAAACCGGTTATATGGTTGAAGGTGCGGACGTAAAGAATGTTTTGAATAGGAACGGTGGTTCCCTTGTTGATGTAACACCCGATGCTTTGCAGGAAATACTTGTACAAGCGGGGGGATACACTGCTGAATATGGTAATGCTAATGCTGGTATTGTTTCATCCGATTTTAAAACCGGTTCAAGCCAATATCATTTTTCGGTAAGAGCTGAGACTGATAATTTAGGTAATTATAATGGTAATAATTTTGATCTGACAGCAGATGGTAAAATGAAGGCTAACAGCACCGATAAGTTCTTAGGAACTTATTCCTACGGTTATTCAGATTATGTTCTTACACTTAGCGGACCATTAGTTACCGATAAACTGAAAGTCTTTTTGTCCGGTGAAAATAAATTCAACCGTGATTTACCGCAATTTTTCTATGGTAATCCCACATCATTTTCTGATGGTGCACTTCTTGACACCACTAAAGTATATGATACTGGATTTTATAGCGGTAAAACAAATGAATATCAATATTTAACTTGGAACGGCGGTAACGTACCGGGTGTAATGGATAACAGGTACACGGGCAACGGAACTATTCTGTTTGACAATAACCCTATTATTTTAAGATTAGCCGGTGCTTATACCTGGGAGAGAACCAGAGGAGCATCAGCAGGTATATATAATCAGAATGCAACTACACTGATTGACTTATATAACACTGCAAGATTACCGATGAATGATTACTCTAATATTCTGTTAAACCTGAAAGGTACATATATTATTTCTGATAATATGTTTGCTGAAGCTAATGTTAATTATTACGATGCGCGCCATAAAACATACGATCCGATATTCGGAGATGATTTCCTTTCCTATAATGATAGCTTAAAGGCTTCACAATATGGCTGGGTTTATCCATCATATGCATCCCCACCACAGGAATATGATTTTTATGGATTTCCATTTAACAGACCCGGAACACCTTTGGTATCCCCGGGAAACAGTACTGCTAATGGGAACCTGCAATCTTACACAAAGGATCACAACAGCTATATGGGTGCTTCAGCATCATTTACCGGTCAGGTTGAAAAACATGCATTAAAATTCGGCGGATCTTTCCAGAGATGGACTGTTAGACGGTTCCAGGAATTAGATGCAAACAATTTTTTGGCAACCGTACGTCAGTATCCTGATCAGGCCGCGACTACTGCAGGATTGCAAAATCTAATTGCTACAACCTTGTTTAGAGATTACAATAATTTCGGATTTGATGTTTTCGGTAATGAAACTGATGCCGCACCTTTTGAACCAAAACATCCGGTGTTAGCTTCAGGGTATCTTGAGGATAGAATTGAAGTAAATGACCTGATTATAAATGCAGGCTTAAGATATGATTTTATTGATATGGACAGTTGGTCATGGACAAACCCTAAGCTGCCTACGGTTGATTCAGTAAATACAATACCCGATTCGTCATTTCAGCAGGGAACTAAATATAGTTATGTTTCCCCGCGTCTTGGATTCTCATTTCCTGTAACTGATAGAACTGTCTTCCATTTACAATATGGTAAATTTGTTCAATCACCGAGTCTGGATGTGGCGTACAGAGGTGTTTACCAGGCTGCTCAGCAGCTTACAGCAACTAACCTGTTTCCAAATCCGATTGCATACAATCCTCAGCCAATTAGAACTACACAGTATGAAGTGGGATTTTCTCAACAAATTGCTGATTTTGCTGCTTTTGATTTAACAGCATTTTATAAGGATATTAAAGGACAGCTTCAATATACTATTGTTTATACTGATCCGGGTGCCTCCAGAAGCAACTACCAGGCTTTTGTTAATCAGGATTTCACTACGACAAAAGGTCTTGAGTTAGCCCTTCACCTGAGAAGAATAGAAAGAATCAGGGCTGAGCTTAATTATACGTTTTCCGACGCTTCCGGAACAAACTCATTTCCGGCCAGTGCTTTAGGTTCTCAACAATCAAATAAAGAAGCCCCCACCGTTTTATTGCCATTGGCTTATAACCAGGCACACAGAGGTTCAATATTCCTTGATTACCGGTTTGGTAAAGATGATGGTGGTCCCATACTGCAACAATTAGGCGTTAACCTTCTGTTCTCATTTAACAGCGGACATCCGTTTACTTATGCACTATATAGCGGACTTGCCCAGTCTTCAGCTTGGACAGGTGGTATAATTCCTGCAACAGATACCAGAAACAGAAGACCCACTGGAGCTCCTAATTCATCAACAACCCCCTGGGTGTATAATTTTGATTTACGTCTCGATAAAACAGTTAGTATATCAAACCTTGACATAAACTTTTATGTAATTGTGCAGAATCTGCTGAATACTAAAAACGTAATTAATGTATACGAAAAAACAGGTAATGCGTATACTGATGGATTCCTAAAGACTACTGACGGACAGCAAATAATAGCCGGGGAAAGATATACCCAGAGATTTGCTGATCTTTATCAGGCATTAAATTACGACAACAGAGAGTCAGCTCTTGTTACGTATGGTTACGATTTATTTGGTCAGCCCAGACAATTACGCGTTGGTGTATTGATTAATTATTAATAAGGAGAATATAATGTTGCCTCATGAAAAATATAAACTTGTGGAGGTTATTTAATATGAAAAAAATTAATTATCTAAGTTTTTTAATTATCCTGATTTTATCCTTATCACTGTCTTATAGTATTTTTGCAGAGAATAAGGGTGATGAGGGAAAAAATAAAAGACCAATTTTGCAAAAGACACTTGTTGATCCTTCCCAGAGTGTGGTTGATTTAAACCAGATAACCTGTTGGGTTGGCAGTGATGGTTATCATGATTGGGTGGTGGGAGGTTCCTGGAGTGGAGCTTATCCTAACGGTGTTAATTTCGGTCCAATCTTCACGGAAGGAATTATTTGGGGTGGTAAGGTAAATGATGGTGTAACCCCGGCACTCCGTGTTAATGGAAATACTTATGGTTCGGGTTGTGCACCAATAACCAGATTATTCAGGGTTCGCCCCGATTATGCCACTGGTGATCTTACTCTGGACGCTGCTGATTTTAACGACATACCGGTCACTTCTGTTACTTCAGCTGATATTCAATCCTTAAAAGATCAGTATGCTAAGGACTGGAATGAATGGCCTGCTGCTGCAGGTGCACCGTATACTGATGTAGATGGTGATGGACAATATAATCCAAGTGTTGATATACCCGGTATTCAGGGTGCCTCTCAAACTTTATTTATAAAGTATAATGATGATCAAATACCACTATACGGCGCTCCTCCAATTGGATTGGAAGTATCCGAAACCTACTGGGCTTACGCAACAGCAGGTGCATTAGGTAATATCATATTTAAAAAGGTTGATATTGTTTATGCAGGAACTTCAACAACTCCGTCCAGCGCTACTATTGATAGTATGTATATTGTTCAATGGGCTGATCCTGATGTAGGAAATTCAGGTGATGATTTTGCTGGTTGTGATACCACATTAAATTTAGGTTATGCATATAATTCCGGTGCTACGGATGCCACATATCAAACACAGAATTTGGCACCGCCTGCTGTAGGTTATGATTTCTTACAAGGCGTTTCCAAATATACAGGTGACCCGGCAGATAGTGCTATTTTTAACCTGAAGTGGAGACATGGTTACAAATATGTTAATGCCAAACCAATGAGCTCGTATGTATATTTTGCTGCTGGCGGTACCTGGTCAGATCCTGCTTTTACGTATACCGGAACGCAGGAATTTTATAACCTGATGAGAGGCAGAAAACCTGATCCTCCATATCCTGCCGGCGATCCGTTTCCAGCAGCAGTAGCTGATGTTACTCCTGATGGCAGTACTTATCTTTTAGCAGGTGATCCGGTTTTCGGTACCGGTAAAATTGATGGTACAGTTGATGGACCTGGCGATAGGCGTATTATGGTTACAAATGGTCCGATCACAATGAATTATAAAGATACCGCACAGATTGTATTAGCTCTAGTTGGTGGTCTTGGTAAAAATAATCTTTCCAGTATAAGTGTAATGAAATATAATGATGCATTTGCTCAATATGCATTTGATCAGTTATTTGATATTCCAATAATGCCCAAACCAAATGTTCAGGCAGTTGGCTTAAATGATAAAATCGTCTTAAACTGGAGTAAGCCCGATAGCTTAGTTAATACAATTGAAAATGATCCTCATGGTAGCTATACTTTTGAAGCATACTCTGTTTATCAGTTACCTCCGGGAGGTACTGATATTTCTGCAGGCGTCAGAATTGCAACTTTTGATGTGGTTAATAATGTTCAGGTATTATTTGATAAAGTTCTTGATGAAGGTACTGGTTTAATATATACAAAACCAATTGTATTTCTTGATAATACAAAAGGTCTTCAACGTTACTTAACAGTAACGCAGGATCAGATATTTAATAGACCTTTAGCAAATGGTTTATCTTATACCTTTGCTGTCACCGCAATTGCGTACAATAATGATCCTAGTTTACCTTCATTTCAACTCGAATCTTCTCCAACCATTATTAACGTGACTCCTCAAGAAGCTCCACCGGGAATAGCATATGGAAGCGTTAATGGAGATACTCTAACTGTAGCTCATGAAACTGGAAAAAGTGACGGGGTTATACTGCCTATTGTATTGGATCCATCAAAAACAGATGGGCACGATTATAAAGTAACTTTTGATACTTTAAATGGAGGATATGTTTGGAACCTAACTGATCTTACAACTAACACGGTAGCTCTGGCAGATCAGACAAACCAATCAGGTGATGAAAACTATCAAATTCTTAACGGCATATTATTAAAGGTCATAGGGCCTCCAATAGCAATTAATGATGTAATAAGCACTGGAACCAGATGGATAAGTGGTACAAATTGGGGAGGAGGAGCATTCTTTAGTGGAATGGATGTAGGACCGGCTTTCTGGGGAACTGTTTTTCCACCTTCCGGTTATGTTCCTATTGAACTGGACTGGACAGACAATCCAACCCCTTCAGAAGCAAATGGCTGGGCGCAAGGTGCGGTTTATTGGAGAAGTGATAGTTATAATTACCATGGTGTTGGGTGGATGCCATTTAAAGCATTTGATATTAGTGATCCTGCAAATCCTGTTCAGGTAAATGTTAGTTTTGTTGAGGATGCTAATAATGGAAGTGCTAATTTAAAATGGGATATGGGTTGGGATGGTTCTGCTTTTGCTGAAAATGGTGGAAGAGAATATACCTTCATCCATAATACACCGTATGATCCAACTTATTATGATGCCACTAACAATGGCCTTGATAATGACAACATGTATGATTTGTGGCCTTCTGCAAGAGGTTCTCATCCTTATCTTGAAGCACCATTTACGATGACCATCGTGCCTAATTATCCGAATATAGAGAATGACAAATTTACTTTTTCATCTCCCAAAGTTACTTCTTCGCAAAATCAGGCAAAGGATGATGTTAAAATGATTAATGTTTTCCCAAATCCATACTATGGTTACCAATACAGGGAAAATTCCAGGGATCAGCATTATGTTACATTTAGTCATCTACCTTCAAATGCTGTTATTAGAGTATTTGATTTAAGTGGAGTTTTGGTTAGAACTATAACCCATAAATCAAGTGATGTAAACAGTCAATTTGAAAGATGGAATTTACAGAACGATTCAGGATATCCTGTAGCAAGCGGCGTTTATGTTGTGTATATAGATATGCCGGATTTAGGCACTACCAAAATATTAAAGCTGGCAATTATACAGGAAAAGCAAATATTAAGAGTATATTGATTTTCAAAAGGTATGCTGATCTAATCAGCATACCTTCTCAATTTTAATTTTAATCGGAGGAAATTATGTTTCATTTGAAAAGACTATTATTTATCCTTCTAATATTAGGCTTCTCAGCTATGGAAACTTTTGGTGGTGGACAAAATCGTGCAGGAACTGCAGCGGCCCCGGAATTGAGAATACCGGTAGGTGCAAGGTATCTTGCTATGAGTGGTTCAGCCATTGCAACTGTTTCCGGTCTGGAAGCTATTTATTGGAATCCAGCAGGAGTTGATCTAAGCATGACAGATGCGAATGCAATGTTTTCATATCGCCAGTATATTGCTGATATGAGTATGAATTTTGCAGCTGTCAGCGGAAGACTCGGAGATTTAGGATCAATCGGTATATCCTTCAGGTCTCTCAATATAGGAGACATTGCGGTTACTACAATGGACCAGCCTGACGGAACCGGTTCAATTATAAGTCCAAGTTATTTCATTTTGGGTTTAACTTATTCCAAAAGATTAACTGATAGAATCTCCATTGGAACAAACCTTAATGTTATAAATGAGAGCATTGATAGAGTAAGCGCTTCAGGTTTTAGTTTTGATTTTGGTGTACAGTATAATAACCTGTTTGATGTACAGGGATTTTCGGTTGGAGTTGTTGTAAAGAATCTGGGACCAACAATGCAATTTAGCGGAAATGGAACCTACGATCTTACAAATGATCAAAATGCATCAAGAGGCCCGACGTGGTATAACTTCAACGTAGCGTCAGCTGAATTACCATCTGAAATTGGTATTGGTCTCTCATACCTGAGACATTTTGACGATCAAAATTCAGTAATGGTTTCAGGAACTTTCCAGAATAATAATTTTACATATGATGATTATAAATTTGGATTGGAATATAACTTCAAAGATCTCCTCTATGTCAGAGGCGGATATTTGGCATCATTTCAAGCAACTGATGCGACACCAAACATATGGCAGAATTACACTGTCGGAGTTGGTGTGAACACAAAAGAATTCAGTAATATAGATTTATCAGTCGATTACGCATATGTACCTGCCAAATATTTCGATGCGAATAATGTATTCTCATTGAGGTTTGGTTTCTAATATTTTGCACTTTTTTGTTAGAAAAAAACGGTTTTCCAATGTAGGGAAACCGTTTTTTATTATATGGTATTTTATTTAATATAGCCTTCAATGTGCATTCTTCTTTATATTAAATCACTTTAGTTTTTACAATTTATAATTGGGGAAAAATCAAAGTAATTATGTTGTCTAAAAAAAATATTTTCCGGATAATACTTTTTTTAATCCCTTTTGCAATATTCTTTATTCTGGAATTAGTGTTAAGAATTACCGGATATGAAGATGAGCTAAATTTTGTATCGAAAGTGGATAGAAACGGCAAAGAATATTATACAATAAACCAATTGGTAGGTAAAAGATATTTTGGTAAGGATAGACTTTATTATAGAAAAGGTTCTCATGATTATTTTGAAGTTAATAAATCCTCAAATACTATCAGAGTCTTTTGTCTTGGTGCTTCTACAATGGCAGGCTTTCCGTATGAGTATAATGCAATACCAACCGAATTCCTCAGAGACAGATTAAAAACTGCTTTCCCGGGTAAAAACATAGAAGTAATTAACACAGCAATCGCAGCCACTAATAGCTTTACTGTGGATGAATTTGCTGATGAACTAGTAAGTTATAAACCCGATCTTTTTATCGTTTATATGGGTCAAAATGAATTCTATGGTGTCTATGGGGTTGGGTCTACTGTATCAGTGGGAAATAGCAGGTGGTTAATTAAAACTTATCTATGGTTTCAGCATTTCAAAACATTTCTTCTTCTTAAAAATGTAATTAATTCGGTTGCCGGTTATTTTGGCTCTGACAACACACAGGATAATAAAATTTTAATGGAAGAAATGGCTAAAACTTCTATTCAGTATAATAGCGATGACTTTAAGACCGGGGTAAATACTTTTCGTGATAATTATGAAGAACTAATAGATTTAGTTCGGGGACATAACATTCCGATACTCATTTCTACACTTGTTACTAATGAAAACGATGTTGCGCCCTTTGTATCCTTTCACTCTGAGGCATTAAGTAATTCACTGAAGCTGGAAAATAAAAAACTTGATTCACTTGGACTAAACGAACTACAAAGAAATAACTATGAATTGGCTTCTGAATTTTTTAAAAAATCAATATTGATTGACTCCCTACCAGCCGATGTTCATTATCAACTTGGTAAATGTTATGAAGGAATGAAGAATTATGATGATGCTAATAAGGAATATTCTCTTGCCAGGGATCTGGATGGTTTAAGATTCAGAGCTCCCTCTGATTTTAATAAAATCATTAGGAAATTAGGCAAACAGCTTAATGTCCCTATAGCTGACGTAAAAAATGAATTCAGGCAGAATTCCAAAAATGGATTGATTGGTTCCGGATTACTAATTGATCATGTTCATCCTAATATCAAAGGTTATTTTCTTTTAGCTAAAACCTGGTTTCAAACAATTAAGGAGAATAAAATTTTGGGTCTATCTCCCAATATCGGAGAAAACGATAGTTTACTTTGGAAAGAATCTGCTGTTACTCAATTAGACAGCTTGATCGGTGCAATAAAAATTCTGGAATTAAAAAGCAGACCTCCATTTAGTCAAACCGAAGAGTCCTTAAATTATGAACCCCACTCAACCATCGAGCAAATTGCATATCAGTATGTGGTATCAAAAAAACTTTCATGGGCTTCTGCACATATGAATGTTGTCAAATATTATTTAGGTATTGGTAATTATTCGAAAACCTTAGATGAACTCAGAGCAATACTCGTTTCGGATCAGGATAATCCAATGATTTTAAAATTAGCCGGCGATATGGCACTACAATTAAATTTATTGAATAAAGCTGAGAAATATTATCTCACGGCAAACAAGTATTCAACAAATCAATTTATTGAATATAAGTTAGGAAAAACAGAACTGTTACTTGGCAAGCCATCGGTTGCGATTCAGTTTTTTACAAGCAGTCTCGAACGAAACAAGCAAAGTTCTGATAAATTAAGTGCCGCGGAAGTTGAAGATATTTATTATAACCTGGCTGCAGCTTATAACCGGGTGAATGAACCTGATAAAGCGAAGGAAATTATGGGAAAATTATTAAACAAGAACATGTTCCCCAAATAAGAATTGATAAACCCGACTAAATTGATCTTAATTTTATACAAGACTTAATAATAATTTTTGATGGTTTTTATTACAGGTTTTGATAGATAGGTAATGGCGCCTATTCTTCCAATTACAAAAGCTACTGTAGCTGCAATAACCCCGACCAAAGATAAAAACTTAACTCCTACAATTAGTGCTAAAACAATTGTACAGAATTCTATAGATGTTGCCAAAGTTATCGGTTTGGTTTTCTTTGCATCAACTAAAATTGCTCTTTGAAAACTAATAAGTACAGTTAACATAGGAAAAATTGCCATAATCATTAATGGGATTCTTGTAAACATTGTTAACTCATTAGATAACCCGGAGATATTATGAAACCATAAGTCCGCCAAAGGACTAAATGAAATCAGAGCCAGTATTCCTACCAGAACGGAAGAAAGAATGATTGCAAATTTTTTAAGCGATTTATAATTGATACCCTCTTTGTCTGAAAGTGCGATAACAACTTCCTGGAAAGAAAGACCAAGACTTCGGAATATAAAAACAAAAGAGGTTAATACGGGCAGCACAGCCAGGGATTCAAGCGGCATACGGCTTTGTCCCATAAAAAAAGTTACCAGCGGCTGTACTCCAAGGGTTATTATAGATGTAAGCGCAAGAGGATAATAGAAATTGTATATGTCTTTGTAAGATAATGTATAGGAGGAAATATGTTCCTGTTCATTCAAAGTTTTTAAAATGGGATTTGCCATAATTCTGCTTGCAACTGCTTCACAGGTTACTCCCAAAGAAAGCGCTGCAGCACCTAAAATCACACCTTGAACTTCAGTTAACAAAAATATAATCAAAGCAGTTATTGACATTGCGGTTATACGCACAACCGTGCCATATGCTACTCTTCTTGTAAGATTATTCCTTATCAAAATCCCCTGGTAGAACCTTCTAAAACCTATAGCTCCGGGCCAAGGGATTAATATTATCAGCGCCCTATGTGTTAATGTTGCAACCTCCAAAGGCAGGTTCATCAGATTTAATGTAATGAAATAGAAAATTCCCGGCAGGATAATTACCAGCATTCCTACTGTAACAATTAAAATAAGAAAATATGTAAATGATCTCAGTTTCCTGAAGGAATGAAAGTCCCTGACTAGAGATGTTGAAGCACTCATCATCATAATTACCGGAGCTTCAATAATTAGTGCGAAGGAGTATGCTACTCCGTAAGCCGCAAGATTATATTTTGGCTCGCCTAACCTTGCAATCAATGCTGAAAGAAATGGTCCCTCTACAGACATCATAATCCACGTTGCAGCAAGGGGAATCCAGAATAAAAATATTTTCTTTAATGAAACGGGCACTTTAAGTAAGATCTACTGGTTTTAGTTTAAAGTGTAATAAAATTCAGACATTTTCAGTATTTTAAATATCGTTTATGTTAAGATAGAAAGATATTTTATGTTAAAAAGAGTTGACTTCCGATTTATTATTTCAATGATATTTTTACTTGCATTCTCACAGGTGAAATTATCTGGTCAGGAAAAACAGGAATATCTAAGTATTCAGGATGCAATATTTTCATCAAGAATACTCCGTGGAAATTCCGGACCGAGAAATGTTGTGTGGATAAATAACGGTGATCGTTATTCGTACACAGTTAAAAATGATTCAACAAATCACAATGAAATAAGAGAATATGATCCCGAATCTTTGGGAGATAAATTAATTCTTGATACCGACGAACTTACTTTTCCTGCAACCGGAAAGCAGTTTAATTATAAATCTTTCATCTGGGCAAAAGATTCAAAACATATATTATTCCAATCCGACTTCAGACCTATATACAGAAACTCAGGTATTTCCGATTACTATATTTATTCACTGGAAGATAATTCATTAAAATTACTGGTAAAGGATGCACGTACCGCTGAACTTTCACCTGATGGTGCTATGGTTGGTTTCGAACGGGACGGAAATATTTTTGTTTATAATATTAGTGAAGCAAAAGAAAAGCAGCTTGCCGATGATGCAACCGAAACTAAATACAATGGACATTTCGATTGGGTTTATGAGGAAGAATTTGGATTAACCCAAGCGTGGAACTGGTCACCGGACAGTAAATATATTGCTTTCTGGCAGGTTGATGAAAGTAATGAGCCAACATTTCAGATGACAGATTATGAAGGCCAGCACCCTGATTATGTTAAGTTCAGAGTTCCGATGGTGGGCGATACTAATGCTTCAGTCAAAATAGGTGTTGTAGATGTTTCCAATGGTGTAAAAACCTGGTTAAGTAGTTCTGAAGAATATATTCCAAGGATTTACTGGACAAGTGAACCTCATCAGCTCGCAATGATTACTTTAAACCGGAAACAAAATGATATGAAGATCTTTTTCTTTGATATCTCCAGCGGAAAGAAAGATTTAATTTATGAAGAAAAATCTGACACCTGGATTGATATCCATAATTTTTACGAAGGTGTTGCAGATATGATCTATTTCCCGGAAAATATAAAAGAATTTTTCCTGATTTCAGACAAAGATGGTTTTCAGCATATATATCGTTATAACTATTTGGGGAAGTTTATTAACCAGGTAACAAAGGGGGACTGGACAGTCACTAAAGTTCAGGGATTTAATATCAATACAAAAAAAATTTATTATTCTTCTACTGAAGATTCTCCTTTAGAAAGACATTTATATTCAATAAAATTTGATGGAACCGGAAAACAGGAATTATCAACTATGGAAGGAACTCATAGTATTAATCTGTCTCTAAACACAAAATATTATATCGATTCCTATTCTAATATAAATCTGCCAAGACAAGTTGAACTCTGGAATACTGAAGGGAAAAAGATAACAACGCTTCAGGATAATAAATCAGTAACTGAATTTCTAAGTTCGCATAAATATTCACCTTCCGGACTTTTCAATTTTACTGCAAGTGATGGGACCAGGCTTGACGGTGAAATAATAAAACCGTTTGACTTTGATCCGACCAAAAAATATCCTATTGTTTTTGCTGTTTATGGCGGTCCAAATTCTCAAGATGTTTATAATGCATTCTCTTCAAATGGTTGGAATCAGTGGCTGGCTCAACAAGGTTATCTCATAGTGGATATAAATAATCGGGGGAACGCAAATTATGGAAGTAAATTTATGAAAATTGTCTACAGGCATCTTGGTAAATGGGAGAGTAATGATTATGTGGAAACCTTAAAATATTTATCTTCTTTACCCTATGCAGATACCAGTCGGTCTGCGATTATGGGCACAAGTTATGGGGGTTATATAACCTTATACACAATGCTTACTCATCCTGGTGTTTTTAAAGTTGGTATTGCTAACTCAGCTGTAACCAGCTGGTTATTGTATGATGATATTTATACTGAAAGATATATGGGATTAAAAGATGAAAATGAAGAAGGCTATAAAGAAAGTTCCGATCTTGAATATGCTGGGAATCTCGATGGTAAATTATTGATTGTTCATTCTATGATGGATGATAATGTGCATGTACAAAACACTATGCAGATGCTTACCGCACTAACTAAGGCCGGTAAAGATGCAGACTTAAGAATTTATCCTCCCGGTGAGCATGGAGCTGCGTATAATATGAGTAGTTATATGCTGCTGCTGAAAGTTTACAATGATTACCTGGAAAGATATTTGAGATAATTTATTTCATTTTTATCTGGTGGTTCCTTTATCCAATACGATAACTTCTCCGTCGCCATATTCTCCCCGAAGAATTATTCCTTCAAAATCCTTTTAATCAAACGGATGATTTTCAATCAGCATAGCAATCAGTTTATCTGAGGGGGTAAGAGAAAGACCTTTGCTTTATGCATAACCAAGCACAAATAATGCTCCGGCACCAATAAGCAGAATATATATAACACCCAAAAAAGCAGAAGGTTTCTTTTTTGATAAGACATCTTTAAATAAAAATACTGCCCCGACAAAAAGCGCAATCCAGGTTACTATTGCCGCTGCAGTAAGATTCCCTCCTTTATAGAGGTCCCCCGGAATATTAACAAGCATAAATCCTGAAAGAAAAGCAAATATATGAACTATAACTGATCCAATAGGAGTTTCTTTATTTGTAACTAAATTGAATAAAATATAAAGACCAAACACGAAACTAATAGCAAACATAATTGAAGGCGCACTCATTCATATTCCTCGCTTAAGAATTATTAATTGTGGTTTCTTTCAAAGATCATATAATTAAATATGTAAATCAACTAATTATTTACGTGCTTTTTTAGTAAAATGATTTTCATATTGAAAATTGTGCCTTCTCTGGTTACAATTGTACACAATGACAAATAAAAACCCGGATTTTTAGCCCGGGTTTCTAAAGACAGCAGAATAGATTAAAAATATTATTTTAAGAGAATCATTTTTTTGACCGAAGTGAATTTACTGCTTTGAAGTTCATACAGGTAAATACCGCTGCTTAGTTTAGATGCATTATAATTAATTTTATATTCGCCGGGTTGCTTTGTTTCATTAAAAATCTCATCAACTAAATTTCCCAGTGTGTCGTATATTCTAAGGCTTGTCTTACCTGTCTCTTTAATTGAAAAAGAAATTGTGGTTGTTGGATTGAATGGATTTGGATAATTTTGGCTAAGATTAAAATGTAAGGGTAGATCAACATCCAAACTAACAACTTTACTGTAGGTAAAATTGCCGTTAAAATCAATTTGCTTTATCCTATAGTAAAGTGTTGTATTAGGATTCGAAGTAAGTTCGTCGGTAAAATTATATGAATGGCTTTCCGTTGAAGTGCCTGCACCTTTAATGAACCCTATTGTGTAGAATTTATTCCCATCAACAGATTTTTCTATTTCATATCCTTTGTTATTTGTTTCTGTTGAAGTAGTCCAGGTTAAAGCAATACTATTATTATTCGCGACAGCAGTGAAAGAAACTAGTTCAACCGGGACAGGTCCGGAAATTAATGGTCTTTCAAAAACACCTGAACCATGTGTAACACACCTTAATTTCCTGTTCGAGGGAGAAATATTTAAATCCATAACAATTACTGCGTCCACAAGTCCATCGCTAAAAGTTTCCCAGGTATCTCCTCCATCAAGGGAAACAAAAACTCCAAGATCATTTCCCAGGTAGATTCTATCTGGATAATCAGGATCGATAACAATTGCGCTGGTTGGTACATCGGGTAATCCTGCCCCTTTATCTATCCACGAATTTCCGGCATCGGTAGTTTTAAAAAGATGAGAAGTTCCGAATCCGGAAAAGACTACATATGCAGTATTCGGATCATCAGGATTTACATCGATATCCATTGGGTAACGGTTGGGAAGATTTTGAGTTATATTCACCCAGCTGGTTCCACCGTTAGTTGTACGATAGATATTTGCCGGATGAGCAACAGGCGCTGTTGCAGCGTAAACAAAATTTTGGTCATTATCTGCAATCGAAAGTGTTAAAAGGGGATCACCATTAAAGGTTCCGCTTCCTGTACCATTCCAGGAGCTTCCTTTGTTAGTAGATTTATAAACAAGATCAGTTCCGGCATATAATATTTGCGGATTTATTGGAGAAATTACAAAAGGTGCAACAAAACTTACATTTGAACCGGGGGGAGCAATATAGTTCCAGTTATTTCCCTGGTCGGTTGATTTTTGTAAGCTCATGTACTGATAAGTGCCATACATTATATTATCATTTGAGGGATCAATGCCTGCTGAAGTTCCGTCACCGCCGATTTCTCTTCTCCAATAATCCGTGCCCCAGTAAATAGCAGTAGCATTATCCTGCAATCCGCCAATGGCTATTAATGAATCCTGGTACGAACTTGCGAAATAATTATAGAACTGTGAAGTTTGATATCCGCCATTACATCCTGAAAATGTCTCTCCCCCATCCGTTGTTCTGAAAACTCCTCCATCATTACCAAAATATATAATATTCGGATTTGCAGGATTGTATAAAATACAGTGGTGATCTGCATGTGAATAGTCCGGTGGTCCTTCCGGTTGTCCGGGAGGGATTGCCTGACCAAGATACCAGAGATACCAATAGGATTTCTGCGTAAAGTTTGTTCCACCGTTTGTAGATTTGTAAAGATCAATACCTCCAACAATCATTTTCGAGGGATCATTTTGGTTTATTCCAACAAAATGTGAATACCATCCCTGGTAAGTTGCATAATCAAGAGTTGAGATAGTTGTCCATGTATCTCCATAATCAGTTGTTTTTAACAATCTTGTCCCTGAACCTGTTTCAGAACCAAGACCCACACTTGCCCATAAAGTTGATGGATTTGCTTTATAAATTTCTAATAAAATTTTTCCGTTGAAACCTGTCGTTACGCCATTGGTCAACTGTGTCCAATTTGAACCATTATTTGTTGTCCTGTAGATACCTTTTCCCGTGCTTCCGCTGTTCCCACATGCTATCCAAACCATATTTGTATCAGAGGGATTGATGATAATATCCGTTACCATAATTGTCGAATTCATTAGCTGCCATGATGCACCTGCATCTGTAGATTTATATGTCCCTTCAGTTGTTCCTGCCCAGAGGGTATTTATATTCAGTGGATTTATTCGGATTACCTCAACTCCACGTTCTTGTTCGCGGCTCCAGTCAAGACTTTTAGACCAGGTTAATCCATAATCAGTAGATTTAAGAATCCCAATTCCATAGGATCCTCTTGTTACCCTTACTGTTACACCGCCAAAAGAGTTTTGATAATTATATACTTCGCCCGTACCTATATATATGGTATTAGAATCAGTCTCCGGTATTGCAATCGAACTTACACCAAGCACCGGGTATCCGGTTGGTACAATTTGCCATGCCTGTGCACCAATACCACCGGTATAGCTTCTCCAGATTCCGCCGCTTGCTGATCCGGCAAAAATTGTATTAGTGTTTTGCGGATTAAAAGCTAAGGCTAGAGTTCTGCCCCCAATATTATGAGGTCCAATGGTTTGCCAGGATTCTGTGTTTACAAAATTAGATTTTTTTAAAGATTTAGTTATCTGCTTATATTGATTGAAATAAGTTTCTGCGGGTATGTCCTTATTGGGAAAAGCTCTTTGTTGACTCCAGAATTGTAATGCCTGCCATGCCCCGGAAGTGTGAATTACTGGTTCTGTATCAAATATTAAAAATGAAAATGTAAAACATACTATTACAATAACTGGAAGTAGTAAATATTTAGATTTCATATTCTTTTTTCCCTTAAAATGTTTTAATTAACTATCATAAACATAATAATACACCTTCCTATTATAAAGAGATAAAACTTTATTCATCATTAAGAAATTAAAGTATCTAAATGGATTAACATTTATTAATCCTATTTTAAGAAGATATTCATTTGGTTAAAATAGTTTTTAGACGTAAACGAAATTGTTTTTGACAATTATTTTTTTTTGAAAGGAAAATAAAATGAAACTCCGTTTAATATTCGCTTTGTCCATTGCATTGATTTTTTTAAGTGGCAGTGTTTTAACCTATTCCCAGAGTAAGACAAATACAACTGAGAAGAAAAACACAACACAGTTAAAAAAAGTCCCTAATCCCACAATAGCTCATACAAATAAGACTACAGCTCCTAAAACAGAAATGAAGAAGGAGAGTGTTAAAAAGAAAACAAAAGTTGAAAAAACCTTGAAGACTAAAAACCCTAAAAGTACTAAAACTGAAACCACAAAAAGTGTTAATAAAAAAGAGATAAGACATCATAAAAAGATGGAAAAGAGGACGAGTAAAAAGGAAAACAATGTCCCTCAAAAAAAATAGATTCATAGTATTATAAATCAAATGCTAAGGAGAGTGTAATACTCTCCTTTTTTTTATATTTTTCTTATATGAAAATATTACTAGTTGAGGATGAAAAGAAAGTTGCTTCTTTTATAAAAAAAGGACTCGAAGAGGAATACTATACAGTCGACCTGGCATATGATGGAAAAGAAGGACTTAAATTGGCCTCTACTGAACAATACGATTTAATGATACTGGATGTAATGCTTCCTTTGAAAGATGGATTTTCATTAGTGAAAGATATCAGGAGTCAGAAAATATTTACTCCGATTCTTCTGCTTACCGCCAAAGATACAATTGAAAATAAAGTTGAAGGACTTGATTCGGGCGCAGATGATTATTTAACCAAACCGTTTGCATTTGAAGAATTGCTTGCCCGCATACGAGCCTTATTAAGACGAAATGACGGAAGTAAAACTCTTCAATTAAAAGCCGGGGATTTAATACTCGATACACAATCGCATAAAGTTTCAAGATCGGGAGTTGAGATTACACTCACTCCAAAAGAATACGCCATTCTTGAATATCTTCTTAGAAACAAGAACCGCGTAATCTCACGTACACTACTTTCTCAACATGTCTACGACTATCATTTTGATTCCGATACAAATGTTATTGATGTTTATATCAATAAACTCCGGAATAAAATAGATAAACAATTCGATACCCAGCTTCTTCAAACCATTCGGGGTGTTGGTTATTTAATAAAAGAACAATAATTAAGAATTTTTAATAGTTCTTTAAGAAAATCTTAATACTCCAGTGTTAATTTTAGAGCAATAAATATATAATACCTCCTTTGAGATTTACGTATGCCTTTTCCTGGAAATTTATGACTGGTTAAATAGAGCGAATGATTACCCGGTAGAAAAAAGGAGGGCAAGGAGAGTCAAATTGGCTCTCCTTTTTTTTTGAATATTGTATAGAAATCAGGAATAGTTTATAATACGGAGTATTAGTTGAGAAAGTTAATGCAATTAAAACTTTACGTTAAATCAACGAGATTTAAAGCTACTCTCTGGTATTCCGGCCTGTTTTTATTCCTGGAATTAATAATAGGTATCACGGTTTTTCTATATCTGAAACAGAGCCTTGAAAAAGACCTCGATCATTCGATAAGCAAACAAGCTGAAATGATTTACAATTTTGTGAAAGAAAGTGAAGTTGATCTTTCCAGCTTTAAACCCGATTCTCTTTATTCATCTACTGATGAATTGATATACGACCTCATATTTGAAGCAGTTGCATTAAATCCGCGAAACAGCTACGTACAGGTTGAATTAAATAATAAAATGCTCTTTAAGACCCAAAACCTGATCGATCAAAAGATTCCTTTTCCGGCCGTTCGGGAAGATAAAATTATGATAGAAGATATTCAAAACAATCATCTATCTGAGTTTCCTATCCGTGTAGCTTATTTAAAAAAGAATAATTATGAAATAACTGTAGCTTATCCTTCTCACCTGATATCAGAAACTCTAACAAACCTGTCAGATATTTATATTATTATTGCCCCGCTTTTCCTCATACTTTCAATTATTGGCGGTTCTATTCTTTCAGCCAGAGCTCTTTCAAGAATTGATAAAATAATAAGAAAGACGGATGAAATCACCACTCAGAATCTTGATGAAAAAATTCCCGGCGAGGAATTTAATGATGAATATGGAAGACTCGTGTTTACAATGAACAGAATGATCGGAAGGATAAAAACTTCGCTGGATTATATGAACCATTTTTCAATAGCGGCCTCACACGAATTAAAAACACCATTAACCATTTTGAGAGGTGAAGTTGAAGTGGCTTTGCGCCACCCTAATACCCCGGAACAATACAGGGAAATTCTTAAAAGCAATTACGAAGAAATTTTAAGACTAATAAATATTGTTGAACGATTATTTCTTGTATCGCGTTTTGATAATAAATTGATAAAAATTAGCAAAAGTAAAATCAATCTTTCTGAATATCTTGAACGGACTTTAAACTCACTGAGTTATCTTTCTTCAGATAAAAATAATATGATGGTTATGGAAGTTGATGATAAGATTGAAATTGAGCTGGACCCGGATTTAATGAGGCAGGTAATGATAAACCTTATTGAGAACGCTATAAAATACGGCTATGAAGGTGAACCAATAAAAATAACAGGGAATAAATCCAGAAATAAAATAAGGGTCTCTGTTATAAATAAAGGGGAGGGAATTCCCGAAGAAGACATTCCAAAAGTATTTGACAAATTCTATAGAGTTGAAACTTCAAGAAGCAGGCAAACGGGTGGCACCGGGCTTGGTCTCTCAATTGTTAAATCGATTATAAACCTGCACGGCGGTGAGTTATTTGTAAATTCAGAAATCGGAAAAGAAACTGAGTTTTATTTTTTCCTCGAACCTACAGTGTAATCCCCAGATTAACTTAATTTATTCCTGCTGTTTTGGCAAAAAGCATTTTATTCTTCATTGAAGATGAACCTGTAAAGGCTTAATTTTAGAGTCCAGAATTTTTAAGAAAATTAAACTTAGATACTCAACGAATAGGGAGAAAATAAATGTCAAATGCTTATTTCAAGTTACCGGTTCCTTTAAATGAACCAATTTTAAATTATGCCCCTGGTAGTCCGGAAAAATCGGATTTAAAAAATAAATTAGCCGAATTACAATCAAAGGAAATAGAAATTCCTCTGATTATTGGCGGGGAAGAAATCAGATCGGGAAAAACTGCTGATATACTGGTACCGCATAATCTTTCAAAGAAGCTAGGCGTATATCATAAGGCTGGTGAAAAAGAAGTAAATATGGCTATTAAATCAGCGCTTGAAGCAAGGAAAACCTGGGCAGAAATGCCATGGGAACACAGGGCTTCCATTTTTCATAAAGCCGCCGAACTTCTCTCCGGACCATGGCGTTCAACAATTAATGCAGCTACAATGTTAGGCCAGTCGAAAACTGCATATCAGGCTGAGATTGATTCAGCGTGTGAGTTGATTGATTTCTGGAGATTTAATACGCATTATATGACCCAGCTTATGGGAGAGCAGCCTTATTCTCCTAAAGGAATGTGGAACCGGCTAGAATACCGCCCGCTTGAAGGATTCGTCTTCGCTGTAACTCCATTTAACTTTACTTCTATTGCAGGTAATCTGCCAACTGCACCAGCGATTGTAGGAAATGTTATTTTATGGAAACCAGCATCAAGTGCGGTTTACTCAGCGTACTACCTGATGAAACTCTGGGAAGAAGCGGGATTACCGAAGGGAGTAATTAATTTTATTCCCGGTTCAGGCAGCCAGGTTGGTGATCCGGTTATGGCAAGTCCTGATTTGGCTGGTGTTCATTTCACAGGCTCTACTGCTGTTTTCCAGGGAATGTGGAAAACTATTGGTGATAATATTCAGAATTCAAAATACTATCCGAGAATAGTTGGAGAAACCGGCGGTAAAGATTTTATCTTTGCTCATAATTCTGCTGACGTTGATGCCCTGGTTGTTGCTGCTATAAGAGGTGCTTTTGAATACCAGGGACAAAAATGTTCTGCCGCTTCAAGGATGTATATACCTAAATCAATCTGGGACGAATTTAAAAAGAAATACACTGCTGAAGTATCAAAAATAAAAATGGGTGATGTAGAAGATTTTACAAATTTTATGGCAGCGGTAATTGATAAAGGCGCATATGAGAGTATTAAATCTTATATAGATTTTGCAAATGATTCGAAAGATGCAGAAATAATTACCGGCGGTAAGTGTGATAGCTCAAAAGGTTATTTTATTGAACCAACAACAATTGTTACAACTGACCCGGGTTTTAAATCAATGAAGGAAGAAATATTTGGTCCCGTACTTACAATTTATGTTTATGATGATAACAAGTTTGATGAAACTCTTGAACTATGTGACAATACTTCTCCATATGCTTTAACTGGGGCAATTTGGTCACAGGATAGAAATGTATTAGTTAAAATGTCAGATAAACTAAGAAACGCAGCAGGTAATTTTTATATAAATGATAAACCAACCGCTGCAGTAGTTGGCCAGCAGCCTTTTGGAGGAGGACGTGCATCAGGTACAAATGATAAAGCGGGAAGTGCAATGAATATTTTAAGGTGGATGACAGTAAGATCTATCAAAGAAACTTTTGTGCCGCCTAAAGATTGGAAATATCCCTTTATGAATGAAAAATAAATTTAATTGTTGTAGAGGCGTGCTTTTAAAGTACGTCTCTATAAATCATTTTAATGTGTAATTTCCTCTTTCTTTATCAATTCAGTCAAATCTTTCTCTATTTCAACTCCTTTGTTTTTTGCGTACCAGGAATGTAATTTCTCCATCCAACCATCTTTTCCAAGTCCCTCCGCTTTCCATTGATTAATCAATTGAATTGCTGCCTTGGGACGCGGCCCCCATTTGAATAATTCTTCACCGGATTCATTAAACACCACAAGGATGGGGATACTTCTCGTTCCATTTGTTAAAAACTGATCCATAATTTCCGGATTTGAATCCCGCAACAGTACTATTAGTTGAATTAAAGGATTTTGTTCTGCTATGGCTGCAATGTAAGGCAGATTTTGAGCTGAGTCGCCACACCAGTTTTCAGTTACTACCATCCACAACTGCGGTTCATCTATTTCATTAATAATTTTTTTAAGATCTTCATTTAATTTGTAATATTTAGATATTCTTAAACTTCTCTTTAAGTTCAGTATTTTATAATCTAATTTTTTAACTGAGCTTTTATCAAGTGTATCGCGATCAGTTCGTGTAATTTCCTCTGTATTATTCTTAATGTATTGCAGGTAGCTTATTCCTTTTTCAAGTATATTTTTTTCAATTTCTTGTAAGTTCATCAGTTTTCCCGTTATTCAATAAAATTTCCATATCTGTTAGAAGCAGATAAGGATTAAAAGATTCAAGACAAGTTAACCAGATTTGTTACCTTTTGAAAAAGGAAGTGTGAATTGGTCCAGGGTAAAAAAATAACTGTTCCCCTTTTTTACTCCCCGAACAGTAAATTCTATTCCTCCATTTAGTTTGTTTATTATTAGATAATTGAATGGTCTTGGAGATGGACTATTATAATAGTCATTATGTGCATCTGATCCGGTTTTAAGTTTAACCCTGGGACCGCCTCCTCCGCCGGAAACTATAAATGTTTTTTTGCGCTCAATGAATCTTTCATAAGTGTGAACATGCCCTGTAATAAAAGCAAGAGTTTTGTCTGATTCATAAAACGCCGGGAGAAATCCACGCTGGACCTGCAGTTCATCCCCGGTTATAAGACTATTTGTATATGGGGGATGATGCGAAAAAACAAGAATTCCTTCAATTGAAGGATCACTATCGTAAATTAAAAGTTTATTTTTAAACCAATCAATCTGTTGCTGCCATTGTTCATCCGAATATTCGAGGTCGTTTGAATCAAGAAAGATTAAGGCAATACTATCGCAAATTTCTGTATACCAGTGACTCCTGTTTAATTCAGGAAATCTTTCTGCCAGATACTGAAGTGCAATCCGGTTTTTACCCCAATATTCATGATTTCCTATCACGGGAAATAACGGAATATGCAATTCTTTAATAGGGATTATTAGACTGTCGAAGTATCTCCAGTGATCGATATTATCACCTTCAAATACCATATCTCCAAGTAAAACTACAGAACCCGGTTTTTGTCGGCTGATATTATGAATTATTTCTCTCCTTTCTCTATCATTACTTTCTCTCCCGGCCAAATACTCCCATGCGGATGTTCTCTGGAGATCACCCACGGCTATTATTGGAAAAGAACATTTGTGATTTTCTTCTAATGAAAGTGTGTCGTTTGATGCTGGGGAAAACGTATTTATTTTAGGAATAAAACCAATGATAAAGATTAAACCAGCGGCCAGGAAAAATGCAGCAGCTATAATTATTTTTCTAAACATCGTTATTGGATTAGCTCAGATAATAAAAGTTGTACTAATTTACTGAATTAAAATTTTTGATTTTAGGCAGGATTTTATGTCCGGGACAAAAATTTTACAAATATTTACACTTTTTTAACTTTTTTTCTACAAATAAAATTGTAATTTTAACAGTGTAAAAAGTTCGAAGGGATTACATTTTATGGTTACTGCTACAAGACATTTTACTCCGGAAGAAGCGCACAGAACACTTCCTCTTGTGAGAAAAATTGTGGATGATATACTGACTACATCCCGGGAAATCAGACTTCTCACCGAGGATAATGAAGGAATAAATGAATATGATCCGCAGGTTAAAAAACTGGTGAGTGAATTAAACGGATTTATGGCTGAACTTGAGGAAATAGGATGTTTTTATAAAGATTGGAATTTTGCAATCGGGTTGGTAGATTTTCCAGCTATTATCAACGGGGAAGAAGTTTTTCTTTGCTGGAAAAGTGATGAAGATAATATAAAATTTTATCATAATGTTGAATCCGGATTCTCTGGCAGAAAACCTATCCCGGAAAAATATTTTAGTAATAACTAAAATTTTAATATCAAGTTAAACTCACGCTAAAACTTTTCTGTTTTGCAATTCACTTTATCTTATTTTCTTCACATAATTTATTAATAGAAAATTTTAATAAAGAATGATGTACTTTATCAAAATAAAAATTTTGCTGACCACAATATTATTATGTATTCTCTTTATGGGTTGTGAAACTACCGAGCAAAAAACTGAAGACCTTGGGAGATTTAATAAGTTAAGCTGGATGGAAAATGTTTGGAGAGGAAAACAGGGGGACGCAAGCTTATACGAAAGCTGGCATAAAAAGAATTTCAGAATAATGGAAGGTATTACCTATACAACAGACGAAAATGGAAAACGTGTTTTTACTCAGAATATGAGGATAGAACAAAGCAATAACCAGGTTTACTATTTAATTCATCCGGACAATAACCCGGAAACATTTAAGCTTACTTCTGTCACAGATTCATCGGCTGTATTTGAAAATATGGCGAAGAGTTATCCGCATACGATAATTTACAATCAGGTTTCTGATGATTCGATGCTTGTTTCACTTGAAGGTGAAAATGAAGGTAAAATGATGAAATCAATCTTACAATTTGAAAAAGATTAACTATTCTTCCTTTTGCAGTTTAAAAGAAGCAGATGCTGAAGCAGTCTGGCCTGTTTCAGCATCTTTAATATTAAATATAAGCTTATACTCCCCGTCAGTATAAGTAGAATCAAGATCAAACTGAATTTCAACAGGAGCATCTATAAAGGCTTCGTCATTTACCTTATCTTCTGTTTTGCTTATAAGAGATTTTAATGTATCTCCTGAGGGCCTGACCAGATCGATATTATAACTTAGTGTTGCGGTAAATTTATTTTCAGATTCATTTTGTTTAAAACCTTTAACACGGGTAGTGGCATCAACCTCCCAGTCATTCCCGAGATCGTAAGCAAATGCTTCAGCGTTAAATACTTCCAGCTTCTTTTCTTCTTTAGAACAGGCACTGATTAACAATAGAAGTCCGACTGCTGAAATTAATAATGCTTTCATTTATATCTCCCGTGCAAATGTTAGAAATTAGAATTAACCATTCTTTTTCTGGAAATCTTTCATAAAGCTGACAAGGTCTTCAACGCCTTTTTTAGGAAAAGCATTGTATATTGATGCTCTGAGTCCGCCAACTGAACGATGTCCTTTTAATCCGCTGAAACCACTTTTTAAAGCTTCATCAATTAATTTCTTTTCCAATTCTTCAGAATTTAGGTTAAAGGTGATGTTCATTAATGAACGACTGTCTTTCTCAGCATGTCCTTTATAGTATCCGCCGCTATCATCAATGCATTTATAAAGAAGATCAGCCTTTTCTTTATTTGTTTTATACATTGCATCCAAACCACCGTTTTTCTTCAGCCATTTCGTAACAAGTCCTATTATATATATGCCAAAGACCGTCGGAGTATTATATAGAGAATCAGCATCTACATGTGTTTTATAGTTTAGCATTGTATGAAGTGAATCACTGCTTCTCTCAACCATATCTTTTTTAATTATTATAAATGTAACACCTGAAGGCCCCATATTTTTTTGTGCGCCTGCATAGATTAAGGAATACTTATTAACATTAATTTTTCTCGAAAGAATATCTGAAGAAGCATCGCAGACAAGAGGAACCTTTCCTACTTCGGGTTCGTAATGAAATTCCGTACCGTAAATTGTATTATTTGATGTGAAATGTACATAGGAAGCACCGGGATCCAGTTTGAGTTCTTCCTGTTTAGGTATCCTCTTAAATTTACCTTCTTCAGTTGATGCCGAAATATTAACAGTTCCAACTCGTTTTGCTTCTTTAACTGCTTTTTTAGACCAGCTTCCCGTAACAATGTAATCTGCTTTATTTGCCGGGGGCATTAAATTTAGCGGAATCATTGAAAACTGTAAACTGGCGCCGCCCTGTAAAAACAGAATCGAATAATCATCACTTATCCCCATCAATTCTTTCAGGTCTGATTTTGCATCAACAATTATTTTATCGAAAGTTTTCGAACGATGACTAATTTCTAATATTGACATTCCCACACCGGGGAGAGTCATTAAATTCTCCTGTGCTTCCTTCAAAACATTTTCCGGTAAAATGGCCGGACCAGCACTGAAATTATAGATTCTCTTTTCCATATTTGTAAACTTCCCTTCTTATTTTCGAATTATTATAAAGATATAAAATTAAATTGTATGAACTAATAATCCATCTCTTAACTTGGGTTCAAACCATGTTGATTTCGGCGGCATAATTTCGCCTGCATCAGAAATGTTCATAAGATCATTGAGTGAAACAGGATAAAGTGAAAATGCAACTGCTGCCTCACCTTCATTTACAAGCTTCTCAAGCTCCCTGGTTCCGCGGATACCGCCGATAAAATCAATCCGCTTATTTGTTCTCGGATCATCAATATCCAGAATAGGATTTAAAAGAAAATCCTGCAGAATGCTTACATCCAATGTCTCAGCTACTGATTTTGAAAGTGAATTACTCGCAAGAATCGAATCTCTGGCTTTGAGCATATACCATTCCCCATCGAGATACATTCCATAAATTCTGCGATTATCCGGTTCTTTCTTCCCGGATTTATCAATCGAAAATTTTTCACTCACTTTATCCAGGAATTCTTCCTTTGAAAGATGATTTAAATCAACAACAACGCGGTTGTAAGGAAGAATATTCAATTGTTCCGCCGGGAAAATGACAGAAATGAAGTAATTGTATTCCTCATTTCCGGTATGACTTTTATTCAGTTCTTTTTTAACATTTCTGGCTCTTGCAGCACTCGCTGCCCTATGATGTCCATCGGCAATATACAGATGTTGTATTTTCTTAAATTCATTTACGATCTTGTCGTTATATTTTTCAGGAACAATCCAGACAGTATGTTTTATTCCATCGGAAGAAGTAAAATCGTATTCGGGTTTGTTATTGTCCATTGTTTCATTTACAATTTTGTTTATTGCATCTACTCCTCTGTAAGTTAAAAACACTATTCCCGTTTGAGCTTCTGTCGTTACAATATGATTTGTGCGATCGTCTTCTTTTTCTCTTCTTGTTTTCTCGTGTTTAAGGATAACATCCTTTTCGTAATCATCCACAGAAAATGTAGCAGCAATTCCAACCTGTGCTTTGCCATCCATTTCAAGTCTGTACAAATAGAAATGTGGTTTTTCTTCAGTAATTAACGGAGCTTCTTTTTTTATACGTTCAAGGTTTTCCTTGGCTTTTTTATAAACTTCATCAGAATATGCATTTACTTTATCATCAAGCTCAAGTTCTGAACGAGTTATTCTTAGAAAATTTAACGGGTTTCCTTCTGCCTGGCTTTTTGCTTCTTTCCTGTTAACAACATCATATGGTACGCTTGCAACTATATTTGCTTTTTCTTTTTGTGGGCCTTAATGCCTTGAATGGTCTGATAACTGCCATAATTAACCAAATCTCCTTAAAAGTATAAAAGAATGTTGTTTAAAATCCATAAAATAATCTAAATATGCTATTTATGGTGAAGGAATTCTACGGGATTTTTGATATGAATCAATATTTTTGTCGATTCGTAAAGTATTTCTATTTTTAACACCTCAGAAAAATTTCAAAAGTTTATGATCACAAATCAAAATAAAATTCAAACTTCGGTGAAGAAATCCTCCGGGAAGAAAATGAATAAGAACTTCAGAGGAAAGAAAAAGATAATTGGAACAGTCCTGTATCACAAAAATTTCCAATCTGTTTCTTTAGATAACAGAAGGGATATATTCGTGTGGCTCCCACCATCTTATATGGTATTGTCTTCAAAAAAGTATCCGGTTCTCTACATGCACGATGGACAAAATCTGATTGACCCTGAAACATCATTTGCCGGAATGGATTGGCGGGTTGATGAAACGGTTACAAAATTAATTAACGCCGGAAAGATGAAGGAAATTATTATTGTTGGAATTAACAACACGCAGGACCGGCTTGAAGAGTACAGTGATTCAGAAAAAGGAAATAAATATATAAAATTTATTACAGCTGAACTTAAACCGTTTATCGACTCTAACTACAAAACATTAAGTGATTCAAAAAACACAGCAATTATTGGATCTTCTATGGGGGGGCTGATTTCATTTATAATTGCCTGGAAGTACCCGGATGTTTTTTCAATGGCTGGTTGTATGTCGAGTTCATTTTATTATAATAATGATAAAATATTTGAAACTGTTAAAAATGATTCTTTGCCCAAAAAAGGATTGAAAATTTACATTGATCATGGGGAGGATGGATTAATAAGAGGTCAAAAAATGTTTTCTCTGCTGACACAAATGGGATATATTATCGGGACAGATATCGATTATTTTTATGCTCCCGGTGCTGAGCACAATGAAAATGCATGGGCTGATAGGTTGTCCAGACCCCTGTTATTTTTCTTTGGTGAAACGTTATAATTATTAGATTTGTGTTTTACCGGGAATTTGCTTTTATTTTATTCCCTTTTTACTAACGGACAGGGAATTGCAATGGGACCTAAATATAAATCTCTCTTTCTATTCATAATAGTTTTCGCATCATTATATTTATTTGGATGTGCTTCGGAACCTACGTACCTGGTTAACTTAAGTTTTGTTAAAGGTGCTTTAATAAATTACCAGGAGAGTGGGCAGTTTGATAAAGAAGCAGAAACTGCAGTTAATGAAGCAAAAAATAAATTTGAGAAAATAATACCCGGCGATAATTCTGCGGTAATATTTGATGTGGATGAAACTGCGCTTTCAAATTATTCTTATAATAGAAAATGGGATTTCGGGTATGTTGAAAAATATTTTGATATGTGGATTGATTCCGCAAAGGCTCCGGCGATCACCGAAGTTCTGAACCTGTACACCTACCTTAAAGAAAGAAACTTTAAGATAATATTTATAACAGGAAGAAAATCCTATCAGTATGATGCTACAATAAAAAACCTGGTAAACAGCGGTTATACAACATTTGATACTCTTATTGTAAAAGATAAAAAATACTATGGAAGTACTGCTTTAAATTTTAAATCCGCTAAAAGAACTGAACTCACTTCCAACGGATATTTAATTGTCGGAACTGTAGGAGACCAGTGGAGTGATCTTGAAGGACCGTACCATGGGATTCAGGTTAAAATTCCTGATTATCAATATTATATTTATTAAAATATCTTTTTAATGACCAGCGTTAATTTTAATCCGGCAGTTCTTCGCAATTGTAGCCGAGACTGTTGAATTTGCTAATAACATCATCAATTTTAAAACCATCTCCAATAACTCTGACCACTTTATCCTGATCGTCGAGATCAATTGTGCATTCATTAATTTTATATGAATCATTAAGATCATCTTTTACTGAAGTAAAATCGTTTTTTGAATTAATATTCGTTTTGAGGATAAGTATTTCCATTAATAAATCCTTTCTGAAAATGAAGTATCATCACTTTTTAAGACGATCAAGTAAGGAGAATATTTTAAAGGGAGATTGATTTATTTTAGGGAAATAAAAAAGCGATATTCCTGAATTTTCAGGTCATATCGCCTTAAGGAGAGGACAGTTTTAACTTTTTATCCTTCTATTTTTTATCCATTTTATTATTCATCATTTTATCTTCTTTTTTCCCTTCTTTCATAGATAAACCCGGCCACTCTTTATTTGCCATTTTTATATTGTTATCAATATCCTTTTTGAATAACCGTTTCACATCCGCATTTTTATTGAGGTAAAGCTTATTGTCTTTTATCGTCCATGCAGTCGGATCACTTTGTACCAGCATATTTCTGCCTGCTGCATAGGCACAATATCCACCGAATTCAGGTGCGTACATCTCAGGATTTTTCATAAACTTTTGCATATCATTTTTATTCGCAAAATACCACTCAGCATCCATCCATTTATAACTATAATCTGATTTTCCCATTTCAGCCTTTCCATCTGTGAAGTATGCAACCGGGTCGTAGCCATTAATTGCCACACCCATTTTGTTAGTTGAAACCGACACATTGCTATCCATCATCTTATCGCTTTTCATCATTTTGTCATTCTTCATCATATCTTTATCCTGCGCGGAAGAAATAACAGAGAGAAACACAAATAATAAAAGTGAATTGAATAAAATTTTTCCGTACTTCATTTTAGCTCCTTTAAAAAGTTATTGTTTTTTCAGGATTAAAATTAAGATTTGAATGTAACGGAATGGTAACGAAAGAAAGAAGAATTTGTAAGTTATGAAAATAACCTTACCCACAATTTCTCCGCACAGCCTCAAACAAAAATTCCTTATATTTGAGACTCAAATTCACTTAAAACTAAAGGAAATTGATGTCCCAGACCGAAATACCAAAAGCATATAATCCCGCTTCGGTAGAAGATAAGTGGTATAAATACTGGTTGGATAATAAGTTCTTTCATTCAGAAATTGATGACAAGAAAGAACCATTCACAATTGTAATTCCACCTCCTAATGTAACCGGAATGCTCACTATGGGGCACATACTTAATAATACTCTGCAGGATATTTTTATCCGCACAAAAAGAATGCAGGGGTACAATGCGTGCTGGGTTCCGGGAACAGACCATGCTTCTATTGCCACAGAGACAAAAGTGACCAACTTCCTTAAAGAACAGGGAATTGCTAAAAAGGAAATCGGCAGAGAAGAATTTTTAAAACATTGCTGGGAATGGACAAAAAAATACGGGGGAATAATTATTCAGCAGTTAAAAAAACTTGGTGTTAGCTGCGATTGGGATCGTGAACGTTTTACAATGGATGATGAATATTATAAAGAAGTAATCACAGCATTCGTTCAGCTTTTTAATGAAGAAAAAATATATCGCGGTTACAGAATGGTTAACTGGGATCCTGCATCACGTTCCGCTATTTCTGATGAAGAAGTTATATACAGAAATGTGAGCGGCAAGCTCTGGTACTTTAAATACCCCGTAAAAGACAGTGCTAAATTTATAATTGTCGCAACAACTCGTCCCGAAACAATGTTGGGCGATACGGGTATTGCTGTTAATCCGAATGATGAAAGATACAAAAACCTGATAGGGAAAATGGTTTTACTTCCCATTACTGATAGAGAAATTCCTGTTTTTGCAGATGATTATGTTGATATGGAATTTGGGACCGGTGCTGTAAAAGTAACGCCCGCTCATGATATAAATGATTATGAAATGGGCAAAAGGCATAGTCTCGATTCAATTAATATTTTTAAAGAAGATGCAACAACAAATGATAATGTTCCGGATGATTTAAGAAACCTGGACAGATATGAAGTACGTAAAAAAGTTGTCGCAAAGATGGATGAGTTAAACCTGCTTGAAAAGATTGATGATTACCAGACGAAGATTGGTTATTCTGAAAGAGGCGGGGTTCCAATTGAGCCTTATCTTTCGGAGCAATGGTTTATGAAAATGGATGAACTTACAAAACCGGCTCTTAAAGTCGTTGAAGAAGGAAAGATAAAATTTTATCCTAACCACTGGATAAAAACTTATATGCACTGGATGGAAAACATCAGTGACTGGTGTATCTCGAGACAATTGTGGTGGGGACATAGAATCCCTGTCTGGTATTGCGTTGGAGACGATCATTGCAATCTTGAATGTAAAAACCCTATTGTTTCTGTAGAGAAACCTGAAAAATGTCCACATTGCGGTTCAACCAATTTAAGGCAGGATGACGACGTTCTTGATACCTGGGCATCAAGCTGGCTTTGGGCGCATGCAGTTTTTAAAACAGAAAAAGAACAGGCTTATTATTATCCTACCAACACTTTAGTTACCGCCCCGGATATAATCTTCTTCTGGGTTGCAAGAATGATAATGGCAGGACTTCACTTTAAAAAGGAAGTTCCGTTCAGTGATGTTTATTTCACATCTGTTATAAGAGATGTCCAGGGAAGAAAAATGAGCAAATCTCTCGGTAATTCTCCTGATCCACTGGACGTAATAAAAGATTACGGTGCAGACGCTCTGCGTTTTACAGTAATTTATCTTGCTCCTATGGGACAGGATGTTTTATTCAGCACTGATAAATGTGAACTTGGAAGGAACTTTGCGAATAAAATCTGGAACGCAGGAAGATTCCTATTAATGAATCGGGAAAATATTCCGGTTAATAAAACCCTGGTAAATAAACATATTGATTTTGCAGATAAGTGGATTGCTTCACGATTCAATAAAACCTTACTTCAGCTAAAAGAAGCTTTGGATAAGTTTGAAATTAATAATGCTTCGAAAATAGTTTATGCTTTTGTATGGAATGATTTCTGCGATTGGTATATAGAACTTTCAAAAAACAGATTATACTCTGATGATGAAGAAATTAAATCAGCAGTTCTCACAAGATCTTTATTGATGTTTGAAAATATTCTTAAGATTGTTCATCCTTATATGCCATTTATAACAGAAGAACTCTGGCATCTGATTGAAGACAGAAAATCCGGAGAAAGTATTGTTATATCTTCTTACCCCGAAGCTGATGAAAAAGTGATCGACGAAAAAGCGGAAGTTGAAATGGAATTTGTTCAGGATATTATTACTTCAATCCGGACAATCAGGGGAGAAATGAATATTGCTCCATCCAAACAGGTTAAAGTTTTTATCAAGTCATCTTCTGTTGCAGATCACCAGATTAATTACATAAAAAAACTTGCCAGAGTTGAGGAAATTAAAGCAGATGTAAATATGCAGAAACCTAAAGCAAGTGCTTCAACTGTTCTGAAAAACTGTGAAATTTATGTTCCGCTTGAAGGGCTGATTGATCTTGATGTGGAAAGAGGAAGGCTTCAGAAGGAGATCAGCAGGCTTGAAGGATCATTAATCGGAATTGAAAAAAAACTTGCAAATGAAAAATTTGTTAACAATGCAGCTCCCTGAAGTTGTTGAAAAAGAACGAAATAAAAAATCAGATTGGGAAATGAATCTTAAAAAATTAAAAGATATTTTAAAAAACTTGTCTTAATAGTCAATTATGGGGAGAATATGTATAAATCAATAAAAGAATTCTTGGATGACTGGGAATTTGAAAGCACCTCAACTCTTAAGGTATTAGAAAACCTTAACGATCAATCACTGGATTTTAAATCCGGAAGCCACGTTCGCACTCCCGGCAGATTAGCCTGGCATATAACAATTACATTGAGTGAAATGATGAGCAAAACAGGGTTAAACATTTCTGTAATTAATGAAAATGAATCTGTTCCAGACTCATCAAAGGAAATTATTAATGCCTATAAAGACTCTTCTGAGTCTCTTATTAAAGCTGTCAAAAGAGAATGGAATGATGAATCTTTAAATGATGAAGTTCCAATGTACGGTGAAACCTGGAGGAAAGAACAAGTATTAACTTCACTTATAAAACACCAGATTCATCATCGCGGTCAGCTAACGGTTTTAATGAGAATGGCAGGATTAAAAGTTCCCGGAATATATGGACCGGCATTTGAGGAATGGTCTTCGCTGGGAATGCAGCCTATGGAATGAAAATATTATACAGAAATATTTATATAACTAAAAAGTAATTTTATTTTACCCTTAAGTATTGAATACTGAAAAGTTCTTTGCTGTCTGTCCAGACATTTCTTACTTCGAAATGATCAGATACGAGTTCGCTGAATCCTTTCACTGTGTATTTATACGAATATTCAGTGATTATGTCTTCATTCTTTTTTAATTCAATTACTGAACCATTCAATTTTATATCTTGAGCTTCCTTACTTAGCAGGTGCATCTCTATTCTGCCCTCTTCATCATTATAAAAAGCAAGGTGTTCGAAATTATCAGTTTCAAATTTTGCCCCGGTTTCATTATTTATGTGATCTAATATGTTCAAATTGAACTGTGCAGTTATTCCTTTACTATCATTATATGCTTTCTCAATTATCTCCTTATCTTTCTTTAAATCTACACCTATAATTAAACCGCCGTTTTTACCTATAAGTTTTGAAATTCTCCCCAGGAATTCCTTTGCTTCTCCAGGTTTAAAATTACCTATTGTTGATCCCGGATAATATGCACATATATGATCATAAGGCTTACCAATCTCAGGCAAAATAAAATCTTTTGTGTAGTCTGCGACAAATGGTATTATTTCTAATTCAGGATAATCGCCGGAAAGTATCTCTGTTGAGTGTAACAAATGTTCTTTGGAAATATCAATTGGAATATATGCAGCAAGTCCGGGAATATTTTCAAGAAGCAATCTTATTTTTTTACTGCTGCCGCTGCCAAGCTCTACTAAAACAGTACCCTCACCAAGAAGACTACCGATTTCTTCAATATTATCCTCCATTATTTTCATTTCAGTTCTGGTCGGGTAGTACTCTTCAAGTTTAGTTATTTCATCAAAGAGTTTAGATCCCAGTTCGTCATAAAATAATTTGCTTGGTAATTCTTTCGCTGGTTTGGATAAACCCTCAAGAACTTCTTGTAAAATTTCCTTACCTTTTTTTGTCGTGTAATACATAAGTATTAATCATTATCCTTTGCTAAGCGCAGGCCCATAAACTGCCATCTGGTTTGTGGATAAAAAAAGTTCCGGTAAGTTTTTCTGATGTGAGTAACTGATGTTGCACATGAACCGCCGCGGAGAACCATCTGGTTTGACATAAATTTACCATTATACTCACCGAGTGCACCGGGTAATGTTTTATAACCGGGGTAAGGAATATACGGGCTCATCGTCCATTCCCAAACATCGCCATACATTTGCTTTAACCCCATCTCATCGTCTTCCGGAACAATTACAGGATGATAATATTCATTTTCAACAAAATTGCCCTCAACAGGTAACTCGTCTGCGGCTGTTTCCCATTCAGCTTCTGTCGGCATCCTGTAACCAGCCCATCTCGCAAAGGCATCTGCTTCATAATAGCTGATATGACAAACAGGTTCGTTTAAATCAACTTTATGAAACCCGGTTAGTTTAAAGTTCCACCAATCTCCATCTTTCTTTTCCCAATACATCGGAGCCTGCCAGTTTTCCTTTTCTGCAGTTGCATATCCATCAGAAAGCCAGATCTCAGGTTTCTTATATCCGCCGCCATCTATAAAATCTAAATACTCACTGTTGGTAATTAATCTTTTTGCTATACCGAAAGACTTCAGGTATTGTTTGTGTCGCGGGAATTCATTATCGTAACCGAAATCTTTTCCTTCGTGACCGGTTTCATATATTCCTTCTTTAAAACTTTTAAAGGTAAGGTTCGGAGTGTAGCTGCCTACAGGAGGATACTTATCTATATAAACGGGATATAGCGGATTAATTGAAAATACATGTTTTATATCAGTTAGCATTAATTCCTGGTGCTGCTGCTCGTGATGTATTCCAATTTCTATAATGGGACCAAACTCTCCCAGTTCTTTTTCAGTACAGCTTTCAAGAAAACCGAGTATATTTTTATCAACATAATTTCTGTAAGTATAAATCTCTTCAACCGTCGGCCTTGAAAGCATTCCGCGCAGTGCTCTTGTAAATCTTTCGCCTATTTGCACGTAATAAGAGTTGAATAAAAAGTTGTATTGAGGATGAAGCGATTTATAATGTTTTATTGCTTTATTTAAAACGAATGCCTCAAAAAACCAGCTGGTATGTGCAAGATGCCATCTTGTCGGGCTTACATCGGGCATAGATTGAATTACATAATCCTCCGTTTTCAAAGGCTCGCAAAGGGTATTAAAAAAATCTCTGACAGATTTATATTTATCAATTAGAATATTTCTGTCTTCAAAAACTCTTTTATTTTGCGAAATAACAGGTATTTCGGAATCACTGTTCATAGCATTTCTTATTTTTATAAAATTAAAATGTTTGGGTTATGGTAAGCTTAACTAATATTTTAATTGAATTCAAGTTAAGTTAAATTGCTTTTCAGGCAAGTGAGGCGAATAACAAATGTATAATATAAAAGTAATAAAAATATGTGACCGCATCGATTTCATAATATAAAACTCATTGGAAAATTTATAAATAGTTCTTAAAAAAAACATAGGATAATTAAAAAGATGAAAAAATATATAATTCTTACAGCGTTAATATTAGTAACCTTTAGTTTTTCAAATGCTCAATCATTTTCACCTTACGGTAAAAAATTTGGTTTTGGGATTATGGTCGGAGACCCGCTTGGAGCGACTTTAAAGTTCTGGACACAGCCTGAAAATGCATTTGTTGTAGATATTGGAGCATCTTATTTCGGCAGTCCAAGGATTGGAGTGGATTATCTATGGCATTTTAATGCATTTAAAACCCAAATCGCTAATTTATATGCCGGTCCTGGTGGAGTGATTGGAGTGGGGGAAGGAAACGGTTTCTGGTATGATGGAAAATATCATAGATCTAAAGGTAATGTTGGATTAGGTGCGAGAGGTGTGGTGGGAGTAAATTTTGTTCCGAGAGATACTCCTATTGAAGCATTTTTTGAGATAGGTGTACTTTTAGCGCTTGCCCCTGAATTTAATTCTGGTTTTGACGTGGGTTTAGGCATCAGGTTTTATCCTTAATGAAAATTCCTCATTTTCAATTGGTAGTTATTTATGTGATATAAGTGATCTAAGTTTTAACAAGTTTGGCTGAAAATTATTATAATAAACGACATTCATTAAATTATTTATTTAAAAGGAGGGCTTATGCCTGTTAGGAAAGGGAGTGCTCAGTGGAGCGGTAATTTACAGCAAGGAAAAGGAGTACTTAATACAGAAACCGGTGTTTTAAAGAATACAGCTTATAATGCAAAGTCAAGGTTTGAATCAGGTGATGAAACTAATCCTGAAGAAATTCTGGGTGCAGCGCATGCAGGATGTTTTTCAATGGCGCTGGCAGCCTCGCTTTCAAAAGCCGGGTTTAAAGTGAATTCTATTGAAACTGAAGACTCGGTGCATATTGAAAAGCTGCCGGAAGGATTTACAATAACAAAAATTGATATTAAAACAGTTGGTGATGTTGATGGAATCGATAATGATACTTTTCAAAAACACGCTGCTGATACGAAAGGTGCATGCCCGGTTTCTAAGGCATTAAAGAGTGTTGAGATGACACTTGAAGCCAAATTGAAATAAATCTTTAAGCTGCCTGAATTAAGGCAGCTTTCTTTCCAATTCGCCTATGATTCTTTATTCCCCCTATTTCTTACCCTTCCGATTCTAAAAGAACTTTGTATTCTTCATTTCTGTGGATATAAACACTAACATAAGAACAGCTTGGGATTACTTTAAATTTGTTTTTTTCCGCGTACTTCAATCCCTCTTCCACCAATTTGGCAGCTATTCCTTTTCCTCTTACTTCTCCGGGAACAAAAGTGAAATAAAAATCGATAACATTTTTGCGGGGGAGATTATAATTCAGATAGCATTCATTTTCATCCACCGTGGTTGTGAATTTGTGATTTTTTGTATCGTGAATAATTTTAAAATCCATAATGCACACTAATATTGTTTAATTAATTCTGCAAAGTAAAAATAATTATTATGATGATTTATCCATCATTATACATTAAAGAGAAAATGCATAACATCACCATCTATTACAGTGTAATCTTTTCCTTCAACTCTCATCAAACCTGCGGCTTTGCAGGCAGCTTCTGATCCGCATTTAATATAATCGTCGTAGCCAATAACTTCGGCACGAATGAAACCTTTTTCAAAATCTGTGTGAATTACACCGGCAGCTTGCGGAGCCTTCCAGCCATTATGAATGGTCCACGCTCGTACTTCCTTTGGTCCTGCGGTAAAATAGCTGATTAATCCAAGTGTTTGAAATCCTGTTCTTATTATTTTTTCAAGTCCGCTTTCTTTAACCCCGTATGAATCTAAGAATTCAAGTCTTTCTTCATCTGATAAGCCCACCATTTCTTCCTCTACTTTTGCTGAAATTTTCACTGCATCAGCTCCTTTCCCCCCAGCATATTTTCTTACTTCCTTCACATATTCATTATCTTCTACTAACTCAGATTCATCAACATTTGCACAATAGATAACATCTTTAGATGTCATTAACCTTAGTTCATTAAATAATTGTTTAACAGATTCTTTGTTTCTGTCAGGAAATAGATACGCAGACCTGCCTTCATTTAAGTATTTAAGCAGGTTATCAGCATCATCAAGCATTTGTTTAGCAAGTTTATCTCCCTTAGCAAGTTTCTGCAGCTTATCAATCTTTTTCTCCAAAGTCTGAATATCGGAAAGAAGCAATTCTGTTTCTATAACTTCGATATCTCTTATTGGATTAATACTTCCATCTACGTGAACCACATCTTCATTTTCGAAACATCTTACCAGATGAAGTATTGCATCTGTTTCCCTGATGTTGCTGAGAAATTGATTTCCCAGGCCTTCACCTTTACTCGCACCTTTAACGAGTCCTGCAATATCAAAAAACTCAACCGTACTGTTTACAAGTCTTGCCGGATTTACAAGCTTTGCTAGTTTTTCGATTCTATCATCCGGCACGGGAACAATGGCTTTGTTCGGCTCAATTGTACAAAATGGATAATTAGCTGCTTCAGCATTCTGTGCTTTTGTCAGAGCATTAAACAAAGTCGATTTTCCAACATTCGGTAGCCCTACAATTCCAATACTTAAACCCATTAATGGTTTTGCTCCTTTACATTTCAATTTCAAAATACAAATATAAGAATAATTAAAAGGGGAGGTTAATATTCTGGTATTATAGCTGTTGCAGAAAAGATAAGTTAGCTAACGACCACCGGCGGAAGCAAGTGAATCAATTTTCATTGCAGTTATCAAAGAATCTCTATGTTCTTTTCGTTTTATAATTGTTGGCAGATATTTTTTAATTACTGCGTTTAATTCATCTTCATTTACTTTATCAGCTTTAGAATTCTCTGATAATAATCTCCAGGGTGGTATAGAATGATAGTTGTATTTACCGTAAATAATTACAGGTGTACCGTAAGCTTTAATTTTTTCGCCATCTTTTGTAAGTATCCATTGCTCTGCCCAGTAATAAATCCATTCAGCATCCGTTTGCAATAATCTGGCACAGGAGTGACTTGCAGGATAGCCCGGTAATTCAAACTGATGAATAGAAATCCCGTTAAAATTATCAATATTAAAAGCCCAGGGTAGAATCCACTCTTTATTAACTGTACTGATAGTTTCTTTTCCTTTCCAGTTTGTAAAGTAAAGTCCCACTGGAGTAGGAGTAGTTCTTTTGCCCATGCTTGTTGGTCCCCACCTTACAAGTACCCCGTTCTCATAAGCAGCAAAAGCCTGTACAGGATAGGCAAAGATTAAAATTTTCGGAACTGAATCAAGGATAGTAAGTTGTTTTGTAAAAGGAGAAAATAAGAGAAAATCATCAGGCAAGGTATCGGGGACACAAATTGAATCACCGATTACAATATGTCTGGTGTCAAGCCGATTAATTGCAAGAATTTGTCTCATACCTGTGTCTCCGAATTTGTCTGTCAACTCGGATAAAATATTAACACTTTTAATTGGCTCTTTGGTAAAAAGAATTTTTAAGACCGGCGGCGGTTTTACTGTATCTTTGGCAATAGTTTTTATTTCGGAAGGTTGAGTTTCCAATTTTTCTTCGTTACACCCCGGAGAAAAAAATAATACCAACGCAAAAAAATACAGGTATGCCCTTGCTAGGAATAAAATATTTTTATTCATAAAAGTTAATCTGTGACCGGGAAGATTCCCCTGTTGTTAAGTTCCGTTAATAAATTTTTATAATCAGTGAATTGGAAGGCATTCCATCCAATTGATCTTGCTGCATCAACATACTCAGATATGTCATCAATAAATAAATGCTGCCCAGGACTTTTTTGGGTATATGACTGTACAGCCATATAAATTTCTATTTCAGGTTTTACTGCACCAGCTTCGTATGATGTAACTAACTTATCGAAGTACTTAAGAAAGTCATATTGTTTCCAGCCGTATTCATAATGAATTAGATTTGTGTTCGATAAAAGCACCAGGGTATAACTCTTTTTTAATACCGGGAGTAAATCTACAACTTCTTTATTTTCCGAAAAAATGTCCGAATAATATTCACAAAAAGTTTTCTCATCAATTTTATTGTTAAGAGAAGTCAGCATTATTTCAATAAATTTATCTTTTGGCAAATCACCTCTCTCAAAAGCCCTGTGGTACTCATAATGTTCATTGTAAAATTTCAGAAACTTTTCACCCAGTCCTGCTTCAATTCTTTCAAGCTTCTTTACCGCCGGTTTATAATTAAAAGAAAGCAGAACGTTTCCAAGATCAAAGACGATAACAGAAATTTTTAGAATTCATTTTATTTCAATTCGAACTTTTCGTCAGGAATACCAGTATTAATTTTAATCGAGCTCACTTTAAACTCAATATTCTGACTTCCTATGGATTGTTTAATTGTAAAAGGATACATAACTCCATCAACATCTTTGTAATTGCTATAGAAATTCTCCTGGGTAAAAGTTCCCTGGGGTGTGGTTATATTTTTTGTTTCTTTAACCTTTAATCCCGTTTCAGGATCATAATATTGAATCCATTTTGTACCTGAAGGCAGGATCATTTCTATTTTGTATGCATCTTTTCCTTTAATTTTCTCAATCCCCGCAAGTCTCAGTTGTATTCCAAGAGAATCAATATTAAGCAGGAAATGAATAGAAGATTCAAACTTTAGTTTTTCAAGTTCATTCCCTTCAATTTTATTTTCCTGTCCGCCAGCTTTCTTTATTCCCTCTTTTCCATCAAAGATAATTTCCTGAGTCATACCGCCTGCATTAATTTGCTGGTCAAGTAAATCAGGCTCCTTCTGGTAGATGGTTGTGGAGACATTAAAGCCCTGCACAGTTCCGCGCATAACGGTTATTCTGTCATGAACATTTGCAAGACTATCTCTACCGCCGATTGCTTTAATGTAGTGATTAATTACATCTTTAGCGGAGATATCGCCGGGAATAGTCGAGAGAGATGTATCAGTTCTGTTTCCGTAAATATCATATAGAATAATTGGCCCGAACTGGCTTAATCCTTTTTTTATTTGATCGGCATTTCCTACTACAACGATGTTTGAGTGATCAGGCTTGATATACTCATCGGCAGCCTGTTTGATTTCTGCCGGGGTTACATCCGCAACATTCTTTAGATAATTTGAATAGTAGTTTTCAGGTAAATTATATTTATCAATATTTATTGCGAATGATGCTATTGTTTGAGGACTTTCAAGAGCTATAGCAAAATTACCCGTTAAGAAATTTTTAACTATTTGTAATTCACTGTCCGGGACGGATTCATTTTTAATTCTTTTCATCTCATAAAGAATCTGAGTTATTGCGCTATCTGTAACTTCGTTTCTGACATTTGTAAATGCATCAAAGCTGCCTACAAATTCATCTTTTGATAGTCTTGAATTAGCTCCATAAGTAAATGAATGTTTTTCTCTTAAATTTTGAAATAATCTGAAAGTGCTGCCCCCAAGTATAGTATTCATCAATGAAGCTGGAATTAAATCTTTGTCCCCGGGTTTTAATTGAACAGGATAAGTAATATTAATAACAGATTGCACTGCATTCGGGCGATCAACCAGGGCAACAGTTGTTTGAGAGGGAGGTTGCGGGTTGCTGTATTTAAATTCCGGAACATCTTTTCTCTGCCATTTTCCCAGATATTTTTTTATTAGCTCTTTTACTTGTGCTTCATTTATATCTCCGACTACAGCGAGATAGGAAATATTTGGTGCAAAAAATTCCTGATAATATTCTTTACATTTTTGAAGTGTTATATTTTCAACTGTCTGTTCTGTTTCCGGCTCGCCGTAAGGGTGGTCCTTACCAAAATCAACTACATCTTTTACAGTACCTGCAATTGCATCAGGATCATCTTTCTGACTTGCCAAATCGGACTTCATTCTTGTTATAATCTTATCAAGTTCGTTTTGTTTAAAATCTGAATGAAGAATTATATCAGACATGATATCGAGTAAAGTGTCAATGTGTTCTGTAAGACACATACCATAAACCCCGGTTGAAGAAGTTGACAGCGATGCACCGATAAAATCAATTGCTTCGTCTAACTGATCTTTTGTTCTGTTTGTTGTTCCCGTTCTTAAAAGTTGTCCGGCGGCAGATACATAACCGGCAGTATCACCCTCAAGAATCGGATCTCTATCGATTTGCAGGGAAAAAGATACCCTGGGTAGCTTATGATTTTCTACGATAAAAACTTTTAATCCATTCGGGAGTTCAAATTTTTCATATTTACCAAGCTTTATTTCGGGCGGTGGACCGGGTTCCGGAGGTTTACTTCTGTTAACCTGTGCGTTAAGCGGAACAACTAATAATATTGCAAAAAGTATTGATATTAATTTTTTCATTGTTGCTGCCCCCCCTTCTTATTAGGAAGATAATAAAGGACAAGCCGGTTGGAATCTTTTAAGTATTTATCCGCCACGCGTTTTATATCTTTTTTGGTAACACTCATTAATTTATTAAGCTCAGTGTTTATTGCACCAGTGTTTCCATAAATTGTATAATAGTAAGCAAGGTTTTCAGCAATTCCGGCGTCTGTTGCATTTTGATTGACGTAATCTGTTTCAACCTGGTTTTTCAATTTCTGCATTTCTTCATTACTGATTAATTTGTTTTTAACTTTATCAATTTCCCCATCGATTAATTTTTTAAGTTCATCTGAATCCACACCCTGGTTTGCAATGGCTACCGAAATAAACAAGCCGGGATCTTCAAGGGCTGCAGGAAAAGCACCAACATAAACTGCTTTCTGTGTACTGTCAACTAAAGTTTTGTATAGTCTTGAACTTCGTCCACCGGAAAGAAGTGTGGTCAACATCCTGATCGGGTAATAATCTTCTGCACCAACTTCCGGTATGTGATAAGCTTCGACAATAGCAGGAAGCTGAATATTATCGTAGGCTGTATCTATCACCTCAGCAGTCTGAGAAGTTTCTTTTACATCCGGTCTGTAAATTTCTTTTGTTCCGCGGGGAATTTCAGAAAAATACTTTTTAATTAATTCTTTTGCTTTATCAATCTGAATATCGCCTGCAATTGAGATAACGGCATTTTGCGGCACATAATATGTTTTATAAAAATTTCTGAATTCATCGATACTTGCTTTGTCAATATACTGAGCGGAACCAATTGGCATCCATCGGTATGGCGAAATTCGGAATGCATCTTTAAAGGTCGTTTCCCATATTTTTCCATAAGGTTGATTATCTAACCGCTGCTTCCTTTCTTCCTTTACTACTTTTCGTTGAGTTTCAACCCCAACACTGTCAATCTTTAAATGGAGCATTCTTTCAGATTCGAGATATAATCCCAAAGCCAATTGATTTGAAGGAAGAACTTCGTAATAATAAGTTCTATCGAAATCAGTGTTTGCGTTTAATTCACCACCGGCATTTTCAACCATCTTCATATACTCACCTCTGCCGATGTTTGGTGAACCCTCAAACATAAGGTGTTCGAAAAAATGAGCAAAGCCTGTGCGATCTGGCTTTTCATTTTTTGAACCGACATGGTACATAACAGAAACAGCCACAATCGGGGTTGAATTATCTTGGTATAGAATAATATGCAGACCATTATCAAGATTGTACTCATCATAATTTATTTTAACCTGTGGATATAAAAGAAGGGAGTACAGAACAATAAATAATGGTACAAAAAGAATTTTAGAGCTCATTGAATATCCTCACATAACTTTAACAGTAATTCCAAAAATTAAAAATAGGATTATTCCTGTCATAATTAAACATAAAAAGGTGTGGTTAATATCAATTTTAATTTGGTAATTTATTTTCCAAACTCTTAGTTTTAATGGATAAAAAAAACATATTAAAAAAATGAAACGCATATTCGTTATTGGTGCCGGGAGAACTGCAACAGCTCTTATTGATTACCTGCTTAATAATTCTTCAAAACAGGATTGGGAAGTAACTGTTGGTGATTTTGATTTTGAACTTGCTGAACAAAAGGTCCAAAACCATCCGTCTGGCAGGGCGATAAAATTTAATGCATTAGATGATAATCAAAGAACGGGAGAAATTTCAAATGCAGATATTGCAATTTCTTTTCTTCCGCCTTCAATGCATGAAATAATTGCAAAAGAATGTTTAAGACATAAAACCAATTTAGTTACGGCATCCTATGTTTCTCCTGAGATGATGAGCCTGGATGAGGAAGCAAAAATAAACGGGTTAATATTTCTGAATGAAATGGGCGTTGACCCGGGAATTGACCATATGGATGCAATGCAGTTAAAGGAGAAGGTTGAAGAAACGGGGGGAATCATTACGTCATTAAAATCTTTTTGCGGAGCTTTGGTTTCTCCTGAGTGTGATGATAATCCCTGGCACTATAAAATTACATGGAGCCCGATGAATGTTATTCTTGCAGGACAATCAGACGCACGCTATTTCGAAAATTCTTCCGTAAAATTTGTTCCGTACAGAAAATTATTCCTTAATATTGAAAATATTGTAGTTCCCGGTTTAGGATCATTTGAAGCATATCCGAACAGAGACTCTGTTTCTTACATTAAAAAATATAATTTAAATGCTGTTGAAGACTTTTACCGCGGAACACTGAGAAGACCGGGATTTTGTAAAGCGTGGAATGCACTGGTAAAACTTGATCTTACCGATAATACTTACACTATTCCAAATTCTGAAAATTTAACAACGAGAGAATGGGTCCGTGCATCTCTTCCTTCACCAAACGGCAAACCAGGTGAAGAAGACCTGGCGGAATTTTTTGGGAATGATTCTGATACTGAAGTTTTAAAAAAAATTAAGTGGCTTGACTTATTTGCTGATACAAAAATCAATATTAAGTCTGCAACTTCTGCACAGATTCTTCTGGATTTATTGTTGAAAAAATGGAAATTCAAAGAAAACGACAGGGATATGGTTGTACTTCAGACAGAGATGATTTATAAGACGGGTAACAAAAAGAAAAAAATAATTTCAACGATGGTTCAGAAAGGTAAAGACAAATTGAATACTGCAATGACTTATACAGTTGGATTACCTGTAGGTATTGCTGTTAAATTAATTGCGAATGAAAATATTAAGGAAAGAGGCGTCATCATTCCTGTTTATAAAGATATTTATTCGCCGGTTCTAAAAGAGCTGGAAGAATACGGTATTACTTTTACTGAAACTGAAACGGAGTTGAATTAATTTTCAGACGATATAATTTTTCATATATAAATAATCATCTGTAAAATTTCCCTTCCAGATAATCACGGCTCTTCTTATTTCCGCCGGCAAACCTGATTGTTCAAGCTCACCTTTATAATCAGCTGAAATAATTGAATCGAGAAAAACTGATAAATCCTTGCCGAATTGTCTCGAAGCATCGGCTGAAAACTCACATGGCAAATTAGTTACTGCCATTACTGCGACACCATCTCCTTCAAATCCCATTTTTATGGTTTCGCTGATTGGATTGTAAATATAAACGGGGTTGTCAATCCATGTTTCCTTAGAAAATTCAATTGATCCATTCGGATCGCACGTAATATCTCCGATTGCTATTAAAGTTTTATTCCGGCTATATAATTCTTTCATAAGCTTTTTGGATAGAACCCGTGGATATTTTTGTTCCCAAATGATACAGTTCATAAGCACGGTTACATATGGAAGGATATTATCAAGATTTGATTCATACAGTTCCGGATGTGAAAGGTAATGATGCATTTTTTGTCGTTTGCTCATACCTGAGTAATTTTCAACTTTACCTCTTTTGCCTGCTTTCAACCTGTACATTTCGTGAACATCAAGTACCAGTTTATAGATCTTCTTTCTGGAACCGTGATAGAAAATTTCCTCGATCTGATCAGGAGTAATTTCCTGCACCGGAAGAAGATCAAATATTTCCCTGGCCCCGGTGCTCGTTTTTCCGACACCAAGAAAGCAGGTTATAACCGGCGGAATTTCTTCCGGTGTACCCTTTTTAGAGATTATTCTGCCAGTTGCTTTCACAATATCTTTAATTGCCTGAAGATCTTCTCCTTCTATTGCCTGCGGGATATTTTCAAAAGGACTGCTGATCCCTCTTATTTTTAGTCTCAAACCAAGTGTCCACAATGTATCTACCATCCCGGCATAACCCGCATTATAGGTAAAGGCAGTAATTAAACGATGATTATTCTCATTTCTGATCAACTCATAATCTATTACAGTTGTTTTCAGATCAATAAGTGTTTTTAACATTTCACGATTTTTTAATTGTCCCTTATGTGTATGCGAAAAAAAATAGTAAGCCTTCTCAGGCAGAATTCTTTTTACCGGGATTTCTTTCAATCCAAAGATTACATCCGCTGCAGATAAATCTTCGTTTATTTCAGCTCTGCATTGAATATATTCTTCATCATCAAAAGCTCTTTTTATCTCCCCGGTTTCCGGATTTTCAGCAGGTTGAACCAGGAGTTTGTGTCCCTTTTTTACTATTTGTGAAGCATAAAAAGGAGTTACAGCTACTCTCTTTTCTCCTTTTTTATTAATTGCTTCCCGTAAAATTCCTATAATATTAAGCATGATTTACCGATATTTATATCCCAATATAGTTTAACTAATTTAAACAAATTCGAATGAAATTATTTTCCCTGCTGTTAATAATCACTTTTTCGATTAGCATCACTTTTGCCCAGAAGTTTTTGATTGAAGGAACAGTAACCGATAATGTGAGTAACCCACTGCCCTTTGCTAATATCAGAATAACAGGAACGACCTCGGGTACTTCAGCAAACAGTAACGGGAGATATGAACTTAAACTTAGAAGCGGAAGTTACACGTTGATAGCTTCATACATTGGATATATTTCCGATACATTAAAAATTAATGTTTCGGAGAGTAAAGATGATGTAAACTTCAGATTAAGACTTACTAATATAAATTTACCTGAGATAACTGTTCTGCCCGGTGAAAATCCTGCACTGGAAATAATCAGAAAAGCTATTCTTCGTAAGAAAGAACGAAATTCCCTGTTGGACAGCTATGAATTCAAAGCTTACACGAAAGGAATAATTAAAACCCAGGGAGATGTCAGCTCAGGAAGTCATAGTGTGGGGATAAACCTTGCCGAAAGCGATACAGTGCCATTTAAAATATCGGGAATTTTAGAAAACCAGAGCGAAGGTTTTTATAAAAAACCTGGTGAGTACAAAGAATTAATATTAGCGAGGAAACAGACGGCAAATTTTCCTCCTTCAATAAATATTCTTACGGGGGGAAGGTTCATTCAGAATTTTTATGATGAAACTGTAAACTTTCTCGGTGAAGATTTACCCGGTCCTTTAGCGGATAACGCGCTGAGCTATTATTATTTCTACATTGAAAATACTCTCGCCATCAACAATACGACAGTTTATAAAATTCATCTTACTCCGGATAATCAGCACGATCCCGGATTTAAGGGAAGCATTTATATCACCGCAGACTGTTTCGATCTTATAAAAGTTGATCTTCAGCTTAACAGGGCTGCAAACACAGGCGGAATTTTCGATACGGTTTCTGTCTTTCAGCAATTCTCTGCTTTTTCAGATTCAATAGTGATGCCCGTGGATTACAGGTTGATGGTTAAAGCTAATTATTTAAATCTTGTAAGGTTTGGTTTTGAACTTTCCACAATTTTATATGATTATAAAATTAATCCGGTAATTCAGGATGATTTTTTTGATAAAGCTGTTATCAAAGTCGTGCCTGATGCCGACGAAAAAGATTCTACTTACTGGAGTTCAATTCAAACAATTCCAAATACTCCCGAAGAGGAAAGTGCGTATGAACGGATTGATAGTGTTGAAAGTATTCCCAAGACTTTCTGGGATCGTTTTTCATTTCTTTCTTCTAAAATTGATTTGACACGACAACTTTGCTGTAAGCACTCCATTAGGTATGTATCATTTCAATCGGGTGGAAGGTAATGCAATTGATTACGGGTTTTTTCTTGATGATGCTTTAAAGAAAAGGTTAAACGGTTCGTTGAATTTTTCTTATGGGTTTTCAGATAAAAAATTTAAAGAAGATCTTTCTCTTGAATACCTTCTCGGGAATTACAGAACATATTCAGTTAGCGTGAATGTTTATAATAAATTAAAAATACTTTTCGGTGAATCTGATCATTATGGTGAACTGATCCCTTCTCTGCTCTCTCTTATTTCAAAATATGAATTCAGGAATTATTATTACACAAAAGGATTTGATTTTAATTTATCGGGAGAAGTTTTTCCTGTGCTTTCATTAAGTGCAGGCTTTAAGAATCATACTGACAATAGCGCCGCGGTTAACAGCAATTTTTCTTTTTTTAACAAAGATAGGGTTTACCCTGCAAACCAGGCAGTTTATGAGAAACGAATAAATGCACTGACTGCCGGATTCAAATTGGACTTCAGGGATTATATTGAAGACGGATACTTCAGACGAAGGATTTCGCGCGGAAAATCTCACATAATATTAAATGGAAGCATTGAATTATCAGATAAAAAAAATCTAAAAAGCGGACTTGATTATACTACTTATGAACTGGAAGTAAACGGAACGGTTAATACTTTTAAATCTCAGCATTTGTCGTACAGGTTAATGGGAATTTACAACAGGGGAAGCCTGCCATACCAGTCATTATATGCTTTACGCGGTAATATTGATATCCTGTTTCAGGATTTTGCTTTCAGAACATTAAATGTAAATGAAATTTTCGGCAGCCGGGTAGTTACGGTAAACCTTGAACATGACTTTCGTGATCTGGTATTCCGCACTTTAAGAATTCCGGGACTAATGGATTGGGAAATTCAACTTAACACATTTTTTAATGCAGCCTACACTGAAGTTGGAAAAGAAACCGCTGCAATTATGCCTGTAAATGTTAAAACTTTTCCACATCCGTTTTATGAAATAGGGTTCGGATTATCGCAGGTACTTATACCATTCCGGGTTGAGTTTGCGTGGAAACTGAATTATAAAGGGGAGAATAATTTCAGGGTTGGGTTGAATTCATTTTTGTTTTAAATCTTTAGATATGCCGGATTTAAGAAAATAAGCATATCTCTACTGTAATTATTGAATTTACAAAACAGAAAAAGTAAGTTGTATCAGGTAAAATAATTGTGGGTTATACAGGGAATGCAGACCGTGGATAAAACATACAAACAACACACCCGGATGATATATGAGAATTTATTTGGTGAATATCTGCCGAATTGATAACCGCACAATCAGCATAAGTAATAGTTATACCACTAAAATATTTTTTATGAAAAATGTTTTATTAATCGTTTTATTTTTTTCATTTGCTGTTTTCGCTCAAACAAATGAAACATTACACGCTCAAATCAACAAGGAAGATAATGGTCATACGTTTTCTCTTTCAATTTCTAAAAAATTATTCAACTCTAAAGATCACGATTTGAGCAAAATCCAATTCAATACCATTGACAATGATACTGCTTTTGGAATTGATGGGAGTCTACCTAAATACGAAATAAGTAAAATCAATTTAGAAATTGATGATAAATATATTTTAATTCCAAAGGATTTTTACAAAAGATTTTATAATCCTTCATTAGAATATGATTCCAACTATAAAAACATTGATGCATTTTTCAATAACGATTACCAGGCAATTATTTTACTTATGAATGCAAGCGATGGTGCTGGGGCTTATCCATTAGTTTTGCTATTAAATAAAAATGGTAATCATAGTTTTATCAAAATGTCAATGGAAGATATTTATTTTAATTTTTTCACCAATTAGTTTAGTTGTGGTATATCCCGCAAATCAAGTGGGCGCCGGTTATTTGCAACACAGTGATTTATTAATTAAGTATGTGTATATTTACCATATTAATACACACATAATCGGAGACAGAAATGAGAACTAATATTGTAATTGATGATAAACTTATGTCATTAGCGCTTAAAACTTCCGGCTTAAAAACGAAAAAAGAAGTTGTTGAAGAAGGGTTAAGATTATTGGTGAAAGTTAAAAATCAAAGTAAGCTTAGAAAATTAAGAGGGAAATTAAAATGGGAAGGTAATTTAGTTGAAATGAGAAAAGACAAATGATACTCGTCGATTCTTCAGTTTTGATAGATTATTTTAACGGAACCGACAACTGGCAGGTGGAAAAACTTGATGAAATATTGGGTAAAGAAATAGTAGTGATAGGTGATTTTATATTAGTTGAAGTTTTACAGGGATTTAGGAATAATAACGATTATGAAACTGCAAAAAATATACTAAGCTATTTCCCTTGTTTCAGTATTTGTGGTGAAGAAATAGCAATAAAAAGTGCGGATAATTACAGGCTGCTTAGAAAAAAGGGAATTACAGTTCGAAAAACTATTGATGTAATCATTGGAACATTTTGTATAGATAATGATCTTCAATTACTGCATAACGATAAAGATTTCTTTCCTTTAGAAAAATATTTGGGTTTAAAAACAGTAATATTAAAGAGCAGCTAATCAGCCAAAAGCTGAATGGTTAGTAAAAAGTTACCACCTTTGCTGAACTAAATTTTAAGCAGATGTATTTTAATCTTCATAGCCAGTATCTTGCAAGAAAAATAATAGAGAAGTATGAAAAAGAATTATTTAGATGAAATTAAAAATTGCTATAACTTAACAGCAAAAGAATATTCTCAATATTTTTTAGATGAATTAAACAGTAAACCATTTGATCGAAATATTTTAGACCGATTTTCAGAAATAATTTCAAAGAAATCTTTAGTATATGATTTTGGTTGTGGATCTGGACAGACAACAAAATATCTTTACGAGAAGAAAAAATTTAAAATAATAGGTCTGGATTTTGCTGAAAATTCTATTGCTTTGGCAAAAAAGAATTTCCCAAAGATAAAATTTGAAATTGATAATATGCTTGAATCGAGAAAAAGTTCTTCATCTGCTGATGGTATATTAGCATTTTATTCAATTGTACATTTTACTTACAAAGATGTTAAGATAGCATTTATTGAATGGTATAGAATATTGAAAAATGGTGGTTATTGTTTATTTAGTTTTCATGTTGGGAAAGAAACAATTAAAGTAAATAATTTTTTAGAAGTAGAAGGAGCAAATGCAAGTTGGCGTTTTTTTGATGCAGATAAAATATTAACAATACTAGAAAATGTAGGATTTAATGTTTTAGAGGTTATAATTAGATATCCATATAAAGGATATGAACATGAAAGCAAAAGAGCGTATATTTTGGTAAAAAAAGAAATAGAAACATAACCTCTTTAATCCGCCAAAGGACAGATAGGTAAGTAAAAAGTCTGGATCCAAACCCCTTCTCTTTAAAATAAAAAAGCGCTCTGTAAAAAAGAGCGCCCGGAAAAACAGAAAGCTAACCGAAAATTAACTCTTAGGTTTTGCTTCACTGACAATTATACTACGACCGCTAAGTTCTGAACCATTTAAAGCGGAGATAGCAGCATTTGCCTCGGTTTCATTTGACATTTCAACGAACCCGAAACCTCTGGATCTACCAGTCTGGCGGTCAGTGATAACCTTCGCAGAAACTACTGTACCGTGTGGTTCAAAAGCAGCGCGAAGAGAATCATCATTAACTCCCCAGGGAAGCGATCCAACAAAAAGCTTAGTACTCACTAATCTTACCTCTGAAAAATAATTAATAAAATAACCGCGGGGTTAAATCCGCGTTGAAAAATAGCACTAATATTGAAAAAAACAAAGAAAATTTTATTTATTGTATACTTTTAGATGGGCTGAATATTACAGGGCGCAATTTTGTGATTTTTAGCCAAACAGGATTTTCATTTAAAAATATTGGCTATTGCCTCAGAAAGTGAACTTATTGGAATTATTTTAACCGGGCTTTTTGATTTTAGTGATTTCTTATTATTTAAGGGTATCAGGATTTTATTAAATCCAAGCTTTTCTGCCTCTGCAATTCGTTTTTCAATATTACCAACGCTTCTTATTTCGCCGCCCAGTCCTACTTCACCAATTACAACAGTTGAGCTATCCACAGGTTTATCAAGAAGACTAGAAGCCACACTGCAGCAGACTGCCAGGTCAACAGCCGGCTCATCAATTTTTACTCCGCCTGCCATATTTAAGAAAACATTATTTGCGCTCAGGCGGTAACCTCCCCGTTTTTCAAGAACAGCTAAGAGAATAGATAATCTTCTGTAATCAAATCCGGTGGTTACTCTTTGAGGATTTCCGTAATTAGAAGGAGTCACGAGTGCCTGAACTTCAAGTAAAATCGGGCGGGTTCCTTCAATGCTTGCTGTAACAACCGATCCCGAAATCTGTTTTCCTCTTTCACTTAAAAAAAGCTCACTGGGATTCTTAACCTCTGCCAGTCCTTCTTCGTTCATCTCAAATATCCCGATTTCATTTGTGCTGCCGAAACGATTTTTCTGTGCTCTGAGTATTCTGAAAGAATGACCGGATTCGCCTTCGAATTGAATTACCGTATCAACTATATGTTCAAGAATTTTCGGACCGGCAATCATTCCTTCTTTTGTAACGTGCCCTATAATTATTACACTAAAGTGATTCCTCTTTGCTTCATCCATTAATAGTGAAGTCGATTCTCTTATCTGTGTAATTGTTCCGGGGGAATTCTCAAATTCACTACGGTACATTGTCTGAATAGAATCAATAATTACAACTGCAGGTCCCACATTTTTAACGGCAGCAATAATTGTATTCATATCAGTTTCGGCGAGTACATAAAATTCATTCGATTTAACTTTCAGACGCTCAGCCCGCAGCTTAATCTGTTTTGAAGATTCTTCACCGGTAACATAAAGTACTTTATCATTTATTCTGGATGCAGCCTGCATGGCGAGTGTTGATTTTCCAATCCCGGGATCTCCACCCAGCAGAATAACTGATCCGGGCATTAATCCTCCGCCAAGTACCCTGTCAAACTCAGCTATACCGGTTTTAATTCTTTCTTCTTCATTTGCTGAAATTTCACTTATTTTCGGAACCGGGATTTTTCGTGCTACAGGTGAGGCTTTGCGGCGGCTGGTTTCTAAAATTTCTTCCGTAAATGAATTCCACTCTTCACACTCGGGACATTTGCCAAGCCAGCGCAGTGATTCGTACCCGCAGTTTGAACAAATGTATTTTACCTTAACTTTAGCCATTAAATTTTTTCTATTACAACAGCAGTTCCGTAAGCAAGCACTTCGGTAACTCCGTTCATAACGTCATTGGCATCATATCTGAAACCGATTACAGCGTTTGCACCCAGCTGCATGGCATGAGCAATCATCAGTTCGTAAGAATCATTTCTCGTTTTCTCACATAGCTCGGTGAACAAAGTAATATTACCACCGACTATTGTTTGAAGTGCTGCGCCGATTGTTCCGAACACAGAACGTGACCTGACAACAATACCCCTTACAACTCCAAGGTTTTGTTTTATTCTGTAACCGTCAATGGTGAATGCAGTTGTAACTAAATTATGATCCATTATTAATCCCTCAGTAATTAATTAAGAAAACTGCCAACTATTTTTTCAACTTTACCAATAGCCGCAACAATTCCGGAAACATCTTTTCCTCCTGCAGTTGCAAGATGAGGACGTCCGCCTCCGCCGCCTCCGACAAGTTTTGCCAACTCACCGACTATTTTTCCGGCACTTAGCTTTCTCTCTTTTATTAAATCATCAGAGACGACTGCAACTATTCCGACTTTATCTTCTATTTGTGCAACTAACACCCCTATGCCGGAACGTATCTTGTTTCTCATTTCATCGCCGTAAGATTTCAGCTCATCCATATTATCTGCATGAACTTTCCCTTTGAAAATCTTTATTCCTTTTTCTTCAGAAGATAATGAAAGAATATGATCTAACTGCCCAAGATTATTTTTAACTCTTAATTCTGATATCTCTTTTTCAAGTTTCTTTTTTACATCAAGCAGCTCCTCAACTTTTTCCTCATCCTGTTTACGGAGAAGAAGCTGATCCTCAATATATTTTTCCACTCCCATACCAGTAACAGCTTCTATTCTTCTTACCCCGCTGGCAATTGATGACTCGCTTATAATTTTAAACAATCCTATCTCAGATGAATTCTTTACGTGAGTTCCGCCGCAGAATTCCATACTGAATTCGCCAAACTGAACAACATTAACTTTATCGCCGTACTTATCGCCGAAGAACATCAATGCTCCCATCTTCTTTGCCTGGTCAAACGGAATATTTCTGTGATGCTGCAGAGGGATATTTCTTCTCAGCTCTTCATTAACAAGCGATTCAATTTCTTTTGTTTCTTCATCGCTTAATTTTGAGAAGTGTGTAAAATCAAAACGAAGTCGATCGGGTCCAACGTAAGACCCGGCCTGGTGAACGTGTGTCCCGAGTATTTTTCTTAACGCAGCGTGCAGAAAATGGGTAGCTGAATGATTTCGCATTATATCCCATCTTCTCTTTTCATCTACATGGGCAATTACTTCTATTCCCGGAGAGATTATTCCCGGTTTGTTACTTTCAACTATATGGATAGTCTTGTTATCAACTTTTGTAACATCAATAACAACAACAGTGTTGCCCTTAACGATTAATTTTCCGAGATCGTCAATCTGACCGCCAGCTTCCACATAAAAAGGAGTTTTGTCCAGAATAACAAGTTCGTTTCCGCTATCTTTTTTATAGCCAACAATTTTCCCTTTAGATTCAAGTTCGTCATACCCGGTGAATTCGGATTTTGCCGGTTCAATAATCTCAAATGAATTAAGATCACCGGTAGAAATATTTACAGAAGCAAATTTATCTTTAGAAGATTCCCTTCCTCGTTTTCTGCTGGAGCTTCCATTAATTCATTAAAGCCATCTTCATCAATTGAAAAGCCGTTTTCTTTTGCCATTATATTAGTAAGGTCAACAGGAAATCCGAATGTATCATATAATTTAAAAACATCTTCTCCGCGAATAATCTTAATTTTATCTTTTTCCAATCCTTTTATCAATTCTTCAAATAATTCTATTCCGCGATTAAGAGTTATGTTGCTAAGCTATTCTTCTTCCGCTTTTATAACCTTTTTCTTTATTTAATCCTTTTTTTGTTCTTTCAGTTCCAGTGAAGTACACTTCCCATTGTTTCAACAAGAACATCCACAAGTTCAAAAAGAAATGGCTGGCGAAGATTAATTTTTCTTCCGTACCGGGCAGCTCTTCTTAAAATTCTTCTTAAAACATAACCTCTTCCTTCATTACCGGGAACAGCACCATCGGCAATAGCAAAGGTTAAAGCCCTGATATGATCAGCAATAACCCGCATTGGTATTTTGTCTTCTTCTTTATTGTAGCTCACGCCTGACAATGCTGATATTTTATTTATCATCGGCATAAAGATATCAGTGTCGTAATTCGAATTCTTTTTCTGGAGAACCGCACTTACTCTTTCAAATCCCATCCCTGTATCAACATGTTTTGATGGAAGATCGTGAAGCTTCCCTTTTTCATCACGATTATATTGAATAAAAACAAGATTCCAGATTTCGATACATTCAGCAGAACCCGCATTTACATATTGAGGGTTATTAAAATCATCCCCAAGATTTATATGAATCTCCGAGCACGGACCGCACGGTCCGGTTTCACCCATCTCCCAGAAATTATCTTTTTCATCGAACTTGAGAATATGATTGGGATTTATATCAGTCTTTGTTTTCCAGAATTCCAGTGCTTCTTCATCTGTTCTGTAAACCGTTGCCCACAATCTTTCTTTTGGAAGTTTCCACACTTTAGTAAGAAGTTCCCATGCCCATTCAATAGCTTCTGCTTTATAGTAATCTCCAAACGACCAGTTGCCGAGCATTTCAAAAAAAGTATGATGGTAAGTGTCATTTCCTACTTCTTCAAGATCGTTGTGTTTGCCGCTTACCCTGATACATTTTTGAGTATCAGCAGCACGGCTGTAATCCCGTTTCCCTTTGCCAAGGAAAACATCTTTGAACTGGTTCATTCCGGCATTCGTGAATAAAAGTGTCGGATCATCAAAAGGAACAACGGGTGCACTTGGAACTATCCGATGATTTTTATTCTTGAAAAAATCCAGAAACTGCTGTCTTATTTCTTCTGAAGTCATATAATCCTGATTATTTTACTGAACTGTAAAGATAATAAATATCATAGTAAGCTTAAATTAAAACGGGATTTCAGGATGAATATTGAGGGATAAAAATTTACTTGATATGAATTATTCACCTCGTTGCTTTTTAGTGATGTTAATAATAGTTTTGCACTAACATATAACTAATAGTAGTGGGCAAATTTGTCATCCGGTACAACAATAAGTGATTTAGAAATAATGAAAAAAGTTGCTTCCTATGATTCGAAAGCATTGGAAGCATTATACAATCGTTATTCTACCATCCTATACACTCTTATAAAAACAATAGTAGCAGACGAGAAACTTGCTGAAGAAGTTTTATCGGATGTTTTTGTAATTATCTGGAGAAAAATCAATTTTTTTGATTTTGAAACCGGAAATGTTTATACCTGGCTTATTACAATAGCGCGGAATAAAGCTGTAGATACTGTAAGAAGAGAGCGCAGCGGAATGGGTCTGGAATCCTATACGGAAGACTATGAAGATAAATATATTCTTCCCACATTACATCCGGCCGGAAAGCCTCTCGAACTAAAAGATTCCCTGGAACAAACCATTAAAATGCAGAAAGCAATGGAGGATTTAACAGACGCACAGCAGTATGTAATTCATCTTGCCTTTTTCGAAGGACTGACGGAATCTGAAATAGCTGGAAAATTGAATATCCCGGTCCCCACAGTCAAATCAAAGATTAAGATAGCACTGACAAATCTTAAAGAAAACCTGGCGAAAGGATTCTGAAATGATTTCAAAACAGGAAGCAGCAGATCTGATTTTCGCCGGTGTTTTGGGATGTCTTGACAGGGCTGATCAATCAAAATTGAACGAATTTATTGACTCTAACGGCGCATTACCCCCAAGTATGGGAGAATTTCAAAATATCGCAGCAATGCTGCCTATAATACTCAATGCGGAAAAACCGGATCCTCAATTAAAAGATAAAGTTGCCCGAAAACTCTACCGGATAAAAGATGAAATCAGAGCTAAGAACAGCCGAACCAATTTCTCAGGTACAGCTGATAGCTTTTATAAGAATTCCCGTGAAAATAAAAAATCATCTAACCTTGGTGAAAAATTGGTAGAGTCCACTGAACCGGAAAAGTTTGTAGTTGATGATAAGAGTCCTGAACTACAGGAAAATGAAAACATAGTTTCTGATATACCGGAAAATGAAAATATTATTCCTGAAATTGAAGAAGAAATTTCAGAACAAAAAGTAGAAGAAAAAAAGGATGAGATTAAACCGGAAGATTTTGAACCTGTTACTCCAACGCGCAACACATTTGAATCATTTAAGTCTACGAGGGAAAAAGTAATTGAGGGAAACTTTAATGATGAACCGGTAGAGAAGCAGGATGAATTACCAAAAGAAGTGAAACCCGAACCTAAGGTTCCCACAAGGGAAAAAATTAAGACTTATGATAGGGTGGTTACTAAAGATAGAAAGCCATATAAAACCGCGACAACAGAATCTCCATATTACAGGAAGACATCAACAAAAGACCGCGGAAAAAGTTTTGAGAGAGCCTACAAAAAAAGATATTCTACTACAGAATATCCCGGTAAAAAATCAGGACTTAATTTATGGATGGTAATTTCTTTATTTGTAATTCTTGTTCTGGTAATAGCAGCATTGTATCTTAATTTTGCTTCAGATATTAAGGACCTAAAATATACCAACGATAATTTAAGACAGCAGGTTAATGATCTGTCTGTGAAATTCAGCAACACCCAGGAAATACAAAGCCTGCTTGAATCTGCGGATGTTAAAATTATTAATCTTCAGGGAACAGGAATTAACCCGGGGGGAAAAGGAAAAATAATAATCAGCAGTACCCAGGGGAAAGGCTATCTTCAACTATCTGATATGCCTGCGTTGGGACAAAATACATCTTACCAGTTATGGATGCAGTTGCCCAGCGGCGGATATTTTTCACTTGGGGTATTTAATCCTACGGGAAGGGTCCAATATTTCCCATTTAAAATTCCTCAATCCGGGCAGCAAAACCTCACAGAATTTTTACTTACGCAAGAATCTTCTACCGGGGCTTCGAATCCAGGTAATAAGGTTTTTCTAACAGGGTCACTACGGTAAATTTCTTACCTCTTCAGAATAATTGTGATCCCGGAAATAATAATAAGAACCGGCCAGTAGACTTCTATTATTTTTAAAATTGACTCTCCGAATATGCTTAATTGAATAGATCTGGAAATCATTATAAATATTATTCCGGCTGCTGTAAGTATAACTGCAGCAATTAATATTGATTTGTTCTTTACCTCATCAAAATAAGCCAAAAAGAGACTAATACCGGCAATTAACATTGAAGCAGGAATGAATAAATTTAATGGTCTGACAAAATCGAAATGAACTGGCATTGAGATAACGATTCCGGTAAGAAATAGAGCCGCACCTATAAATATCAAAAGTTTATTTCCCTCGCCGAAGGTTGTATAAACTGTTGCAATGCCATAGAATATCAGACCATACCCGAATAATTCTCTGGGATCAATCATAAGGATGTTTAGCAGATTCAGCAATATTGCAGCAACAATAAGCAGAAGTAGAATTGTAAGAATAATTATTTGAGAATGTTTCACAGCTTATTTAAAAAATTATTGATTAAAACTCCCGTGTATTAATGGTACGTTGCTCGGTAATAATTCTGTCAATTCGGATATCCTGTCTTTCGAATTCAATTCTATGAAAAAGCTGGAATTCGAATGCAAGAGAATATTTGGGGGAGAATAAATTTCTGAGAAGCGGGTTATATTTCAAATCATACCCGGTTCTTTCTCCCTTCAAAGATACAGCAATTGATGGGACAATGATCAGATCAATATCGCTTAAATCTTCCTCTATCCCGATTTTCGGTTCAAAAAAATCGTTGTCACTCCTGATAAGTTCATCAAAGGATGAAAATTGAAACCTTCTCAATCTGTTTCCACCAGAATTTTGTTTAGGAAGAAAAACAGATTTCCCACAGCCTGCCGCAAAATCTATCAAGTGTTTTGTATTCACCAAAGTACGCGACGAAGAATAATAAGTGAATATTTTATTGGCATAATTAAAATCATCCAAGTCAATCAGTCTATTAATAATGAAATCTGATTTCTTTCTTAGTTCAGTCTCAGTTATCTCAAGGCTTCTTTCCTGAACAAATTTTCTTGCATCTGCTTTTGGGATTGGAGGTTTATTTTTCAAATTCCAAGTATATAATTATTTTAATCAAAGAATTCTTTGTCCCATGCTTGAGGCAACCAGGTCAACAGCAAATTCTGCACTCCGGTTTTTCCGGTCAAGAATAGGGTTCACTTCAGAGATTTCAAGGGAAGACATACACCCGCATTCAGCAATTGATTCCATCAGTAAATGTGCTTCCCGATAACTCAGTCCACCGGGAACGGGTGTACCTACTCCCGGTGCAATATCCGGTTCAACACTATCCAGATCAAAGCTAACATGAATATGATCAACTTTTTCTTTGAACTGTTTTAACACTCTGCTTATTATTCTATGGATACCAATCTTGTCAACATCAGACATAGTATAAACAGGAAGTCCCATCTTTTTAATATTCAGTCTTTCAAGATGATCGATACTTCGTACTCCTATCAATGCACAATTATCTGCTTTTACTTTAGGCGAAAACCCGTAGAAATCCACCAGTTTTTTATTACCTAGTCCAACCGCTACTGCCATGGGCATCCCATGAATATTTCCGGATGGCGATGTTTCGTCGGTGTTCATATCAGTGTGTGCATCAATCCAGATTACTCCAAGATTTAATTTATTTTTTTTACAATATGAAGATATTCCGGCAATAGTTCCTATAGCCATTGAATGATCACCTCCAAGGCATAAAGGAAACTGGTCTTTTTCCAGCACCTTTTCAATTCTTCCGGCAAAAATTTTTGATGTTCTTAAAATTTCATTTAAGTACTTAAGTTTAGGGTTAGTAATTTTCTGTCTTTCCATATTTTGTATGAAAATATCACCGCTGTCTATAACTTTATAGCCCAGTTTTTCAAGCTTTTGTTTTAGATTGGCTATTCTCAAAGCAGAAGGACCCATATCAACTCCGCGTCTGTCAGCTCCAAGATCCATTGGAAATCCAATCAGGTTAACAACTTTACTCTGTATTTTTTTCATAACATTTAAAGGGAATTCTAATTGAGAAGAAAAAAGTTCTTTAATAAATTAAAAAGTTTATTAATCATTTACTAATCGATCTGGATTATGTTAATTAACAATGTGACTTTTTAAGTTAATTTGGTTAATACACCCAAAATTAAACCTTACCAACATTTTTACTTAATTTGTATATTTTGACTTCTTTTTCAGTTACATCTATTAAAACAGGATCTCTGTATGCCCGCATATCAAAATGAACCAACTATTAGAGTTGGAATTACAACTGAAAAGCAGATTAACTTTGACCTTTACGGGAACTTTAAAGTAAAAGGAAACAAGAAAATATTTAGCGGTAGATTCTCAGCTGTAATTGAGAATGGAAAAATAAAATGCAAACGGGGTGATGATCTGCTTGAAGTAGAAAAAGAAATAGTTTTTGAACCGGAAGATATCAGTATTGAATCGTTTTTAATAAATGATGTAACCATAGGGGTAAGATTTCATTGGCAGAGAAAAGAAAAGCAAAGATTCCAGGGCACGTTAAAACTTCTTAAGGACGATGATAAAATTTGTGTCATAAATATTATCCCTGTTGAAAAATACTTAACCAGTGTGGTTTCTTCTGAGATGAACGCAAAATCATCCTTACAGATGCTAAAATCACTTGCTGTTGTTTCACGCAGCTGGCTGCTTGCCCAGATTGAAAAATCAAAATTAATAAAGAAGAAAAATGAAAGTTATTCATCAGTTTTACAAACAGAAAAAGAATATATCAGATGGTATGACCGTGAAGAACATGAATTATTCGATGTTTGCGCTGATGACCACTGCCAGCGTTACCAGGGCATTACTAAAATATCAACACAGTCAGCAAGAAAGGCAGTTGCTGAGACTTCCGGTCTTGTGTTAACATTTAATAATGAAATTTGTGATGCTCGTTTCTCGAAAAGTTGTGGAGGTCTGACTGAATCTTTTCATAATGTATGGGAGCCGGTTGTACATGAGTATCTTTCTTCAATAGTTGATTATAAGTTTGAACCTGAAAATTATAACCTGAATTTCTCTTTTGAAAAGAATGCGGAAAAATGGATTAAAGGAAATCCTCCGGCTTACTGTAACACCAGGGATGAAAAGATTCTCTCACAGGTTTTAATTGATTACGACCTTGAGACAACAGATTTTTTCCGGTGGAAAATTGAATATAGCCAGGATGAAATTGCAACTCTCATTTCAAAAAACAGCGGATCAGACTTTGGCGAAATTGTAGATCTTATTCCGCTTGAGAGAGGTGATTCATCAAGACTTATTAGATTGAAAGTGGTGGGTTCCAAAAGAGAACTGATATTTGGTAAAGAGCTTGAGATAAGAAGACTTCTATCGTTAACTCATCTTTATAGTTCCGCCATTGTTATTGAAAAACAAAATATAGATAATAACATCCCGGGAAAGTTTGTAATTTATGGCGCGGGATGGGGGCATGGTGTAGGTTTATGCCAGATTGGTGCGGCTGTTATGGCAGAAAAGGGGCATTCATTCGATGAGATTCTTCTTCACTATTTTCACAACGCCAGGCTGAATAAAATTTATTGATAATATGAAAGTTTTATATTCTTGTTTATCTAAAAGCTGGGGAGGTATGGAAATGATAACTCTCACAGGAATAAAAGAATTGCTGAAGCGTGGAATACATGTTGAACTTTTATGTGCAGCCGAATCAAGGATTCATATTGAAGCTAATAATCTCGGTATTTTAATTCACCCGGTTAATGCAGGAAGTTATTTCCATCCTGTTTCTTCAATTCGAGTCTCTTTAATTATCAGGAAAATGAATTTTGATATTATCCACACACACGCTTCAAAGGATCTCTGGTTACTCGTTCCTTCTCTCCAATTATTGAGCAGAAGAATTCCATTAGTTCTCACAAAACATATTGGTTCATTTATTGTTAAAAAAGATTTCCTTCATAAACGTCTTTATGGTTATGTAACCAGGACAATAGCAATTAGCAGCATTATAAAAAAGAACCTGTTGGATACAACCCCCCTGAGAGATGATCAAATTGTATTGATTCCAAATGGGGTTGATACTGAAAAATTTAATCCCGATAAAACATCCGGTGAAAAAATAAGGAATGAGTTTAATATTTCTTCAGACGAGATACTAATTGGAATGATGGCCCGGTTCAGTCCCGGTAAGGGACATGAAGAATTTATTAAATCAGCTGCTGAATTAAATAAAAAGTACAAAAATCTGAAATTTATAATAGTTGGTGAAGCAAGTCGTGGTGAAGATAGTTATGCTGAAGAAATTAAATTATTGGCAAAAAAACTAAAGCTGGAAAACCTGATATTTGCTGGTTACCGTACAGATATTCCTGAGACGCTGGCATCAATGGATATCTTTGTTTTTCCTTCGCACGCCGAAGCCTTTGGTTTGGCACTTACCGAAGCGATGGCAATGGAAAAGCCAACTATCTGTTCCGCTTCTGACGGAGTGCTTGATATAGCTGTTGACGGAGTTACATCATACCTTTATGAAAGAAGAAACACAGATGATTTGATAATAAAATTGAGTAAAATGCTTGATAATCCTGCAGTACGTAATTCCTTTGGAAAAGAAGGAAGAAAAAGAATTCTTGAAAAATTTAATCTTGAAAAAGTAACTGAACAGGTTTTAAAGCTTTACGAGGATTTAACCTGATTGTGCGGTAATGCATTCTTTTAATTAACTCTCAGAAATATAAATAAAGAGCTGTTTGTGACAGACTTAACTATTTAATAAACTTAAAGTGTTATTTTTTAATAACTTAATAAATCAGGATTATTTTTAACACGGAGGAGATAAAATGAAATATATTTTAATACTTGTTTTCAGCGCTCTTTTGTTTGCAGCCTGTTCCAGTTCCAAAATGGTTTCGATGGATCCCGCTCGTTTTGATGCTTGTACACAGCAGTCTGATTTAACTTCGGGTGATGTTTATACAGGTGAAACAGTGGATAATGTTATTATCGACCAGCAAAAAGGATTGGTTTATGTAACTATGGATGTCCGTACTTACTGTAATTCAACTTTAAATATGGATATGAACCAAAAAGAAAATCAGATTACCTTAATGGTTTCAAACTCCAATACCGCAAGTGACAATTGTGTTTGCGTTAAGAAGGCAAGAACTGCTTTCAGAGATTTAGCTCCCGGCACATACTCTTTACATATAACTGATAAAACCGGACATAAACTTCTGGATCAGGAGAGCATAACAATTCCTGAATAGCAATCATTTCTGAATTTTTTAAGCCGGTTTTGTACCGGCTTTATTTTATCGATATGTTCTACCCCCTTTTAAACGAATAATTTGTTTCATACCGCGGGAGGGTTTATGAGTTTTCCTTTCACAGTTTTTATGCCTTACAACGGTGATAAAAATATCCATGAAGTAACGAACTCACTTAGAGCTACAAATTTAATTGAAGAAATATTTTTAATCGCAGATGAATTAGTCGAAATTCCCAAAACCCTTAGGACTATTTCCGGAGAAAATTTTTCAAGCACAAAAATCCTCCAGTCTATTTTTAATGAAACAACCACAGAATTTATTCTTCTTATTTTAAGACCGGGCGAAGTCACTTTTGAAAAATTTGCACTTGACAGATTCCTGGATGCAGCCAATGTTACTAATGCCTCACTGTTGTATTCCCATTATTATGAGAAAATAGAAAATGGAATCTCCCGGCATCCTGTTAATAATTATCAGCAGGGAAGTATCACAGATGATTTTGATTTTGGTGAGGTGATAATTCTCAGGAAATCTGTTCTCCGGGAATTCCTTACTGAAAACAAGAATGATTTTATTTATGCGGGATTATATGATTTGAGGTTATTTATTTCACGGCATTATTCTATAGTCAAAATTCCCGAATATTTATATTCGGTAAATTTGTTTTCCGCACAGACAGGTGATAAACATTTTGATTATGTGGATCCTGCTAACAGGAAGATTCAAATAGAAATGGAGGAAGCAGCTACAAAACATCTTAAAGAAATAAATGCTTACCTGGAACCATCATTCAGCGGAGTTAATGTTACAAACGAGGAATTTGCTTACCAGGCATCGGTAACAATTCCCGTTAGGAACAGGAAAAAAACAATTGCTGATGCAATTAATTCAGCATTAAAGCAACAGACGGATTTTCCATTCAATATTATTATTGTTGATAATCATTCCAATGACGGGACAAATGAGTTACTTAAAACTTATTGTGAAAAGTATAGCAATATAATTCACATAATACCACACAGTAAAAATCTGGAAATTGGCGGCTGCTGGAATGAAGCAATATTTAACGAGCATTGCGGTAAGTATGTTGTACAGCTCGATAGTGATGATATGTATGCTGATGAACATAGTCTGCAAAAAATTATTAATGTTTTTCGCGAAGAAAAATGTGCAATGGTGATCGGCTCATATAAACTTACTGATTTTAATTTAAATGAAATTCCGCCGGGAATCATCGATCATAGAGAATGGACTCCGGCAAACGGCAGAAATAACGCTCTCAGAATAAATGGTCTCGGCGCACCGCGTGCATTTTACACACCGGTTATAAGAGAAATAAAATTTCCAAATGTAAGCTACGGTGAAGATTATTCTGCTGCTCTTGCGGTTTCAAGAACTTATGAAATCAGCAGAATCTATGAACCAGTTTATTTCTGCAGAAGATGGGAAGGTAATTCGGATGCAGGACTGTCAATTGATAAAAAGAATAAATATAATTATTACAAAGACACAATTAGAACATTTGAAATACAGGCACGGCAGAGATTAAATGAAAAAAAACAAAAATAATTTTAGCAGTAGAAATGCTGCAGAAAATGAGCTTCAGAAATTAATAGATGAAAACAAATACAATGAAGCTGTTTCACTGCTTTATAAACAGCAGGCTGAAAACTGGCCATTGTTAAAAGAAGGGTTGCTGTCTCTTGAGTCAATTCAAATCAAAAAAGTTTTTTTTGACGGGTACGAAATACATGTTCAGCATAATCCCCGCAGGATCAACTCAACAACAGCAATTGTTTCGAAAGAAAATTTAAAAAATATTAAGTGTCTTCTTTGTGTAGAAAATCTTCCGGAGGGTGAGGTAGCTATAAATTATAAAGATGAATACAATGTTCTCTGTAACCCCTACCCGATTTTCCTGGAACATCTGACAATAAGTCGTAAAGAACATATTCCTCAGCGAATTATTAATTCATTTAAGTATTTGCTACAGATCAGTAAAGATTTTTCTGATTTTGCTTTGATTTATAATGGTCCGGAGGCGGGTGCTTCCGTACCTGTCCATCAACACTTCCAGGCTTGTAAAAAATATTCTTTGCCGGTTGAAAATGATTTTGAAGGTTTAAAAAATGAATATGGTGAGGAAATTCAGAATAAAGTAGCTTCAGTATTCGCAGTTAATGATGGATTAAGAAAATTCATATCAATTGAATCCGACTCATCCCAGCATATAGAAAATATTTTTAAGGAAATATATGAAATATATTCTCACATTTCGGTTAATCATTTAGAACCTATGATGAATGTCCTTTGTTCTTATGATAAAGAAACGGGATGGAGGGTAATAATATTCTTCCGCGGGAAACATCGACCGGAAGCGTACTTTAAGGAAGGTGAAGCAAATATTCTTGTAAGTCCTGCAACTATTGATATCGGTGGAGTATTAATTACACCGCTGGAAAAGGATTTTAAAAAGCTAAATAAAGAGAAAATATCCCAAATCTTCAGAGAGGTTATAATAGGGAAAGAGGAGTTTGAATATCTTAAATCAAGCCTAAAAGAATAAACAGTTTATTTTAATCCCTCCTGCAAACCGGATGGAGTTTGCGGAGTTGAAATTATCCTTTCGAAAATTTCCCATCGTTTCTGGGGGTTATCTTTAGTTCCGCCGTTTTTCTCAATGTAATTTTTAACTATATCTTTACCGAGGTTATAGTTAATAACATAGCTTCTATATTTGTCAATAAAGCTTAATCTCTTTTCGGCTCTCTCTTTACTCATCAATTCATATTTCTGCAGCCATTCAACTGATTTATCTTTGTTCCAATCTCCGTTCAGGTAATTGCGGGCAGCTTCGTTGCCGGCATAACTTAGCTCATCAACAAGCTCAAGTGCATGGTAATATTCATCAGCCTGTGAAGAATCTAATCCTGCTATAGGGAATAAAACTTCCTTTTCAAATTTTATTCTTGATTCGCCGGGAAAAGCCATCTCAATACCGAAATTGGCAGTGCCTTCAGCAATAAGTGATTGGGGGCTGAACAGTGGATAAACAGTGAATTCGTTCCAGCCTCTTTGACGAACAAGATTTTTTTCAAGCAGAGTATTGTAAACGTGATGCCCGGGATAACCTTCGTGAGCGGCTAAATCAACTGCACGATCGATATAAATTGGTAAATCAGTATTTACCTGAATTACGCTGTATGAATTTCCTTTGTACCAGTTATATCCGCCCCAGGGTTTGTTTGTTACATATTCAACTTTAAAGTTTTCATCAGAAGGAAGTCGAATATGATCCAGAGTTTTTTTACGGCATTCATTTATTGCTGCTGTGAAAACTTTATCGAGCTTATCTTTCGGAATAATAAATTGCGATCTGAATTTTTCAAAACGATCTGTAACATTTCCTTTACCGGGAAGTAGTTTATCAAGCTGATTGATTATTTTTTGAAAATGTTCTTCTGAAAAGTGAGGCGCTTCGGCATCATACAATGCCTTTGTTTCCTGATCAAATGTAAGGCTGCCGCCTTCAAGCATAAATATTCTTGTTTTTAAGGCAAGCATTTGTTTGTACAAAAACCTGTATCGCAGCGTCTGCATTTCATCTGCATTATATTTGCCGAAGGATTCCATACTATCCAGTAGAGCATCCGTTTCCGCACTGAGATGCTTTAACGCACTTGAATCCGCGTTATAAGTACTATCCGGTTTCCAGTTATCCGGTCCATAGTAGGCGTCAACATAATCCGGATCGAATTTACCTACTTTTAAAATTACTTTAACATATTGTTCTGCTATATTATTCATTTTTGTATCCAGTTCTCTTGATGGCTGGTTATCTTTTTTTTCTCCACAGGAAATTAATAAAATACCCGTTAATAGAAATATGAAAATATACTTTATCTTCATCATTGATCCTTATTTAGAATTTTCATTTAACTTAAAAATCGAATAACCGAACGGTTTCATTTGAATATCAACTTTACGTTGATTTACCTGAACTGTGTTTCCTGAAAGTAAATCAGAAATAGTAGCCGCTTTGACTGCTGATGGAATTTCAAGCATAGTACTTAACAAAGAATTACTTTTATTCATCACTACCAGATACTCTTTCATTTAAATCTGATCGAATAAAAGCATATATGTTTTGATCAGCTTCAAGTGTATAAAAGTCACCATACCGCAAAGCAGAATTTTCTTTTCTGATCTTAATAAGTTTCTGCACATCACTTAAAGTTTCTTTTTCCCAATCAGAAAGCCGGTTGCCGAATCTCATCATTCTCCTGTTATCAGGGTCAGCGGCACCGGTCATTCCGAATTCATCTCCGTAATCGATTATCGGAATTCCGGGTATGGTTAAAATATATGAAAGGTAGAGTTTCATTTTATCATAGCTTGATTTATAATCAACCTCCGGCGGATTATTCCAGCCAATATCTGCGGCATTGCCTTCGTTTAAAGAGACGTCTCCATCGGCATAAGCCATAAAACGGACTTTATCGTGGCTGTCCATAATATTGCCCATCAAATTATTCACACCGTAAACGGAAAATGATTTCTGCATCTGGTCATCAAGTGATTTGAAGGATCTTGTCGAATCGATAAATACGGGAATTGCAGTATCGTATAAGTTAAAATTAAACTGTGCATCAAGCTGCCCGTTATTTACATATGAATTTACAAGCTGATAACTTCCGAAAGTTTCACCAATCTGGAAAATATCTCTGTGGTCAGGAACAGAGATTTCACTTTTAATTTTTCTCGTTAAAGTTCGCCAGAAAATATTTGGAATGTGCTTAACTGCATCCTGCCGGAAACCATCTGCATTGGTTTCCTTAATCCACCACACTGCATTGCTCGTCATAGTATCGAGTGCTTCAGTTGAATTTACATAATCAAATTTTGGAAGGAATGGTTCAAACCATGTTGTTAATCTGTATTCATCCCAGAGACGCAGGTTTAATTTTCCATCGGGCAGCTTAAGCTGACCAAACCAGTCCCGGTGTTTTTTGAAGAATGGATGTTCTTCGTGAACGTGGTTTGCCACATAATCTATCAGAATATGAATACCGTGTTTATGAGCATCTTCAATTAGCTTCTTCAGTAAATTCATATCCCCGAATTTTTCCTCAACTTTGGTTGAAGAAACAGGCCAATACCCATGATAACCTGAGTAATAACGGTGTGGTTCGGGATATTCTCTGTAAGCACTGTCCGTATTATCAACAACGGGAGAAAGCCACAGAGTGTTAATACTGAGTGAATCAAAATAACCGTCGTCTATTTTATTCTTAATTCCCTGAAGATCACCGCCGAAATAATTTGCTTTTTGAGTGAGATTAGGATTAACAACCGGAATACTGTTGCTTGAATCGCCGTCATTAAAGCGGTCAACCATAATTGAATAGATGATGTCATCATAATCAGTTCTGTGGCTTATTATCCCCTTCCGGTTTGCTGTTATATAATCTTATTGTCTGAATGTTTGAAGGCAGACCATTTCTGTTTACGGCAGTCCGAATTACATTTTCACCATTCAGTTTATCCTTTTCAAAAGTAACTATGAAAGTATTTCCTACTGTCGTAACCTGTTTGGAAGATACAGACTGGTTATTCAGCAGAGCAATAATCTCATCACGCTTAACCGGAGACCGGTACTTGTTATTACTATATCGAAAACTTATACCAATCTGAGTATCGGTAGCATTATAACCATCTAAAAACAGGTAACACTTTTCGGGATGACGATCAGGAATGTTTATAACTGAATTATATCCCCCCAGTCCGTTAGGAATACTATCCTGATTTTCCGGGTCTAAAAATTCATTTCCTTTAACATAAAATTTATACTGATAACTCCCCGGTTCAAGCGGGACAGAAACCGAATAGGCATCACTTTTTTTATCATAATTCATCGGGAGATTTTCCCTGTTCCACCCGTTGAAACTTGCAAACAGGTTCACTTTTTCGGGATGATATTTTAGTTTTAATTCAAATGTATGATTCTGTACAATCTCCGAGTAGAAAGGAATTGTATAAACAGAATCGTTGACTTTAAAATCGATTAATCCAAGACCTTCAAATTTTTCTGAAGGACTAAGAGTGAGAATTTCTTTATCCTCATTATAACCGACATTAATATTTTTATTCGGAAGAAAACTAACATCATAATTTTCAGAATAATAAATATCGCTGATCAGAACTGAATCAGTTTTACCGGCTTGTAAATGCAGTGGTTTTATGAGATCTGTTATATTTTGCGAATGAATTGAATACTGATAAGCGATAAATAAAATTAAAATGAAACGCATTGTTTTCATATCGAAATCTCTTGCCTAATCATCTTCAAAATTTACTGCTGATTTGTAATTGTGCAGGTTATTATTTCTCTCGCGTTCTCCAATCTGCTGACGCCACATAGCATAGTACAATCCTTTCTGTTCAAGAAGTTCCTCGTGTCTGCCTGATTCGGTTATCTGCCCGCGTTCGAGGACATAAATTTTATCAGCATGCATTACAGTAGATAAACGGTGCGCGATCATTATTGTTATAAGATCTTTCCGATCAGAAATATCTTTTATTGTCGAAGTAATTTCTTCTTCGGTTAAAGAATCGAGTGAAGAGGTAGCTTCATCAAAAATTAATAACTGCGGATGACGGAGAAGTGCACGCGCAATTGAAAGTCTTTGTTTTTCTCCGCCGGATACTTTAACCCCGCCTTCCCCGATAATAGTATCGAGTCCTTTTTCCGCTCTTCCCAGCAGATTTCCTGCAGCAGACTTTTCGAGAACATCGAGACATTCTTCATCACTTGCACCGGGATTTACAAAAAGTAAGTTCTCTTTTATTGTTCCTGAAAAAAGCTGGGTATCCTGGGTAACAAATCCAATTTTCTCACGCAGTTCATCCAGATCAATTTTATCACCCGGAATTCCGTTATAAATAATTTTTCCTTCCTGCGGATTATACAGCCCGACAAGAAGTTTAACAAGAGTAGTTTTACCTGCACCCGAAGGTCCCGCAAATGCGATTGTTTCTCCCATTCTTACTTTGAATGAAATATCACTTAAAGCTTTAGCCCTCGCACTCTGATGTTTGAAGCTTACATTTCTGAATTCAAGTGATTGAACATTTTTTATTGTTTCCGGATTTTCAGGTTTTTCATCAACCGGCTGTTTTAAAAGATCATCGAAATTATCAAGTGATACTTCAGCTTCACGGTAAATGTTTATAATATCACCAAGGCTCTGCAGTGGTCCGAATATGAAAAATGAATAAAACATTAATGTGAAAAACTGCCCGATCTGAATTTCTTTTGTGAAAATTAAATATAGCATAAAGAATAAAATCGTGGTGCGAATGAAGTTCACAACCGTTCCCTGTATAAAACTCAGTGTGCGGATGTATTTAACTTTTTTTAATTCCAGCTGAAGGATTTTATCTGTTGTAGAATTAAGACGGTTAATTTCCTGGTTGCCAAGTCCAAGACTTTTTACAAGTTCTATATTTCTCAGTGATTCAGTTGTGGTACCTGCCAGGGAAGTTGTTTCTGCCACAATAACTTTTTGTATTTTTTTAATCTTCCTGCTGAGAACAGAACTTACAACTCCAAGAATCGGAACGGCCGCAAAAAATATAGGTGCAATAATCCAGTGAACATTTACTGCATAAACTGTTACAAATATTACTCCTACTAAGGTTGTAAAAACCGTATTAACAACTGCCGAAATCAGCTTCTCCACATCGGTTCTGACTTTTTGCAAAACACCAAGAGTCTTTCCACTCTGCTGGTCTTCAAATTTTGAATAGGGAAGTTCGAGTGAATGTTTTATTCCGTCGGTATAAATTTGTGCGCCGAGACGTTGTGTAATTACATTTACGTAATAATCCTGGAAATTTTTTGCCACTCTTGAAATAAACGCAACACCAACGGCAGCAGCAAGCAGAAGTCCTACGCCCTTCAGGAATTGAGAAGTTGTGTAGGAATCAAATTTTGTTGCGTAATTATCTATTACCTTGCCGAAAATATAAGGATCGAGAAGAGAGAAAACCTGGTTTACTGCCGCAAGCAGAAGAGCAAGCAGCATAAGTTGCCAGTAACTCTTAAGGTATGTGTAAAGTAGTTTCATTTGGATTGATTAAAATAATCATTAGGAGTGCAATAAAAAATGGGAAATGTGGATTATATCTCAGGTTAAATTGAAAGGAAATGTCTTTGTATTATTATCAAAGACATTTCCTAAGTGGTTTGATTAAAAATTATATAAGAATTCTGCTTTTGCAGTTAGCAAAGTAGGAATTAAATATTCAATCTTAAAATTCAAATAATTAAATAGAGTATAATTAATTCCGATTGAAGGATAAAAATTACTTTTAGCAAATTTGCCGGTTACATTTTGGGTGTACTCTTCAAAATCTGCCGGATCATTTGAGACTAATGAATCAATATGACGCGTGATATCGTAATAATTCCGGGTAACGGATGTATAGAAATAATTTATACCTGCTTCAGCATACAGGTAGTCCAGAAAGTAATAAACGGGTGTAGAAATACTTCCGTAGATTTCATAATGACTGCTTCCATTATTTTTATGTAAAGTATATGTAATAAATGAATGCTTCCCGGTTGAAGGTTGAATAGATTCTCTTTGAATCACAAATGATTTGATATCATCATCTGTATTATAATCAGAAGCAATTTCATACCCGGCATCTATTTCTAAAAATGAAAAAGGTGTTTTGTAATTCCGCAATGCTAGTCTGAATCCAATATCGCCAAAAATTCCAGAGGTAATTTTAACTTCATCTTTGTTTTCTAAATGAAAATAAGGGAAGGGATTTTCCTTGAATGTGACATAATTATTGTATTTAAAATCATTTTTAAAATAGAATATGCCGGCTTTTAAAGAATTTCGCTGTACGTAATCATCTATGATCATTTTATTTATAAACTCATATAAATGCAGTTCCGTATTTTGCTTATACTTTTCCAAATAACCGTTACTAAACAAGTAGGGAAAATTAAGAGAGGATTCAACTAGTTCATATCTTTGAGATTGATCCAGGTTCTTTGCTTCAGAAAACATTTTATTAAAATATTCTGATTTTTCCTTAAGCATCTGTTTTGCTTTAGATTTATAATCAGTTTTATTATCATAATTGGTTTTCTTTCCCGAAGCAATCAGGTATGAAAAATAATTAAGCAGGTTTTCATCAACCGGAAGTTCTATTAAACTCTCATATTTTTTCATCTTCTCCTTGTAGAGGTCAGATAAATATCTTTTAATCGCCGATGAAAGAATACCCGGCTCAATATTATCAACCGGCTTCATTTCATTTTCCACCCATTCGTTTCGGCCGTTCCTGAATTCATAATCTTTTTCACGAAGAAGATTATAATAATTGGAATCAGCACTTAAAATATTTTCTCCAAACCTTTTATCCACATACATTATGTAATAATAAACAAGGTCAGGATTAACACTGGCATAGTAACCAATGTTAATATCAACCTGGTTTTTAAAATCATCATCTTTCATTACTGAATCAGGAATATAACCGGAAAAAAGAGGTAGATAATTTTGTGAAAAGATTTGAGAACAGGATAATACAATAAACAGAAATACGATTCGTACTGAGGCGTACATTTATTCTCACCCTTATATTTAATTAAACATAAACGGGAATGACCCTTATTAATTTTCCTTAACCTGGTGTTTTAAGTACCATTAAAATTACTGCAATAATCGGAGCGAGTGTTGCAATGCTTCCCCATAGGTTCCACTCTTTTGATACTGTATCATAAAGCTGTTTGTCAAACGGATCTGCTTCTGCAATCTTTAATAATTTTTTTTGTGCGGGAACAACCTTAGCCATAAAAGCTGCTGCAGAAATTACGATTAATATGAATCCCCAGAGGATCCATCCTGTTTCGAATGGAATATACCCGATTCCCATTGCACCAAATCCGGCAAGAATTAAAAAAGCAACCGCAGGCATTGTAAAGAATCTGTCAGCTCTTATTATGCCCCGGATTGTATGTGCTATTATTTTAGAGTCACCGCTCCGGTCACCGTGATTTTTCCAGAATACAGCAATTACTATATTGCCAACAAAAAATATCACAGCAAAAACGTGGATCAGTTTGAATATCAGGTAAGCCATTTAAAATCTCTTTTTAATTGTTTCAAATTTGCAAAAAATCGTAAGGAATTCCAAAATAAAATCCGCTTCCCGACTATGAGAAGAAAAAAATTATTATTTTCTAAAAGAAGAATAAAAAGTCTGAATTATTGCGGATAAATCCTCTATTTAATTTTTTATATATTAAATTTCGATGGCATAATTTCTGTCATTTGCCAACTTTCCAATGAAAAAAATTATTTAATCTAGAAGGATTCTCCCGGATTATATTATTTACATTTTAAGCTGAATGAAATCAGAGGATATTACAAAAAAAGAAATAAAGTGTTTCCATTGCGGAGATGACTGCAAAGACGAAAGCATTTGTATCGATGATAAGTATTTCTGCTGTCTCGGGTGCAAAACCGTTTACGAAATTCTGAATCAGAAACAGTTATGCAATTATTACACCCTGGAAAACACTCCCGGAATCTCACCAAAAAATCTGCCTGTAAGACAATTTGATTACCTTGATGACCCTGAGACTGTTCAAAAATTAATTGATTTCAGGAATGATAAAATCAGTTCAATTACATTTTATATTCCTCAAATGCACTGCAGTTCGTGTATCTGGCTTCTGGAAAATCTTTATAAAATTAATCCCGGAGTCAGCCAGTCAAATGTAAACTTTCTGAAAAAAGAACTTTCTGTTAAATATTTTCATTCGAATATAAGCCTGAGGGAACTTGTAGAACTTTTCGCTTCTAATCGGTTATGAACCGCTTATTCAGCTTGACAGCACAGATGAGAAAAAATGATGTTCACAGGAAACATCTTTATTATAAAATAGGTATCGCGGCGTTCTGTTTCGGAAATATTATGCTGTTAAGTTTTCCCGAATATTTATCAATTGATATTTCCGATAGCTATTACAGAACCATTTTTGCCTACCTGAATTTAATTCTTGCTCTGCCGGTTTTCTTTTATTCAGCGTCCGAGTATTTCGGCTCGGCTTACAAGGGATTAAAAAAGAAAATAGTTAATATCGATTTTCCTATTTCACTCGGAATATTTGTTTTATTTGCACAGAAGTATTTTTGAAGTTGTTGTTCATAACCAGGCGGGATATTTCGATTCAATGAGCGGACTGGTATTGTTTCTGCTGATCGGGAGGTTATTCCAGGAAAAAACTTATGAAACACTGAATTTTGAGAGAAGCTATAAGTCATATTTTCCTTTAGGGGTAACAATTAAAAAAGATAATAATGAAACGTCAGTTCCCGTTGCTAAACTTAAGGTGGGCGACAGAATCTTAATAAGGAACAATGAAATTATTCCTGCGGATGCAATTTTGTTTAAAGGGACAGGAAATATTGACTACAGTTTTGTAACCGGTGAATCTGCACCTGTGGAAAAAGTTTTGGGCGAATTAATTTATGCCGGCGGAAGACAGATTGGCGGTTCAATTGAACTTGAAGTTGTGAAAGAAGTATCACAGAGTTATTTAACACAATTATGGAACCACGAATCATTTAACAAAAAAGATGAAAGTTATTTCACAACAATAAGCAATGTTGTCAGCAAATATTTTACAGCGGCGGTTCTTATCATTGCTGTTATTGCGGCTTTGTTCTGGCTGCAGACAAGCATACACACTGCGATAAACGTATTTACAGCTGTACTTATAGTTGCCTGTCCATGTGCTCTTGCCCTTTCAACTCCGTTTACGTTTGGAAACACAGTCAGAATATTCGGCAGAAATAAATTTTATTTAAAGAATAGTTCGGTTGTTGAAGATCTTGCAAAAATTAATACGATTGTTTTTGATAAAACAGGGACCATTACAAAAGCAGGAGACGGTGAGATTAACTTTGTCGGAGATACACTTGATGATTTCAAAAAGGAAATGATAAAATCCCTGGCTAAAAATTCTACTCATCCGTTGAGTTCGGCAATATACAATTCACTTAGTAAATATGATGAGCCTGAAATATCAGAATTCAGGGAATACTCGAACCTGGGAATTGAGGGGAAGGTTTTAGGAAATAAAATTAAGCTCGGCTCTCTTTCATTTGTTGATGACTCTCTGGCAAATTTTAAGCTGCCTCAGCAGGAAACTCCCAGGGTTTACTTTTCTTTCAATGAAAGAGCTGTCGGCTATTTCGAGATAAATAATAATTACCGCGAGGGAATTGAAGAAGTAGTTAAGGATTTATCTTCGCATAGTAATATTTCTGTTTTATCCGGAGATAATGAAGGAGAAAAAACCAGGCTTCAAAATATATTCAATGAAGATACCGAACTTCGCTTCAGGCAGACACCAAATGATAAATTGATTTATGTAGAAAATTTGCAAAAAGAAAATAATACGGTGTTAATGATTGGTGATGGCTTAAATGATGCCGGAGCGTTAAAGAAAAGCAATGTCGGAATTGCGGTTACCGAAAGCATCAGCAACTTTTCACCGGCTTGTGATGCGATACTTGATGCCCAAAAATTAAATCTTCTCCCAAAATTTATTAAGTTTTCTAAAACAAGTGTAAGAATTGTAATTGCAAGTTTTATAATTTCATTTTTGTATAACGCGGCGGGATTAACTTTTGCAATTGAAGGAATGTTGTCGCCTTTAATTGCAGCAGTGTTGATGCCTTTGAGTTCAATCTCGGTGGTTATGTTTACAACACTTACAACAAATTTCATTGCAGGGAAGAGAGGCTTGTTATCTCGGTAATTGTTGTCTTAATAGGATTCAGTCTTCTTGTTGCAGTTGGTTTTTTAGCCGCATTTTTATGGGCAGTAAAAAGCGGGCAATATAAGGATACATATACGCCTTCAGTAAGAATGCTTTTTGAAGATCAAAAAGAAAAACCCGAAAAAGATTTTGAAAAAAAGAAAAAATAGTTCCCTATTCACTCTAAGGAGAATGCATTTATGCAGTTAGAACAATTCAGTTACGATAATAAAATCGTAAAGAATTTTGCCATAGCCACTGCTTTTTGGGGAGTGATTGGTATGCTGGTGGGACTTACAATTGCATCCCAGCTTTTTATACCATCACTCAATTTCAATCTGCAGTATACAACATTCGGCAGAATTCGTCCTATTCACACTAATGCAGTAATATTTGCTTTTGTTGGCAACGCGATTTTTATGGGGGTTTATCATTCGCTCCAGCGTTTATGCAAAGCAAGAATGTACAGCGACCTGTTAAGTAAAATCCATTTCTGGGGATGGCAGATTATTATTGTTGCTGCGGCGCTTACTCTTGCTATGGGCTTTACAACCAGCAAAGAATACGCTGAGCTTGAATGGCCTATTGATATCGCTATAGCTATTGTCTGGATAGTTTTCGGAATAAATATGTTCGGAACAATTCTTAAACGAAGAGAAAGCCACATATACGTTGCGATCTGGTTTTACATTGCAACTTGGGTAACTGTAGCTGTGCTTCATATTGTAAATTCTATTGAAGTTCCCATTACGTTTCTAAAGAGCTACCCGGTTTATGCGGGAGTACAGGATGCACTTGTTCAATGGTGGTACGGACATAATGCAGTTGCGTTCTTCCTTACAACGCCTTACCTCGGATTAATGTACTACTATCTTCCAAAAGCAGCCAACCGTCCCATTTATTCTTACAGGCTATCTATTGTACACTTCTGGGCTTTAATATTTATATACATCTGGGCCGGTCCTCATCATCTGCTTTATTCGGCTTTACCCAACTGGGCGCAATCTCTCGGAACAGCATTTTCAATTATGCTTATTGCCCCGTCGTGGGGTGGAATGATAAACGGTCTTCTTACTTTAAGAGGTGCCTGGGATAAAGTCCGTGAAGATCCCATTCTTAAATTTATGGTTGTTGCAATTACTGCTTATGGTATGGCAACTTTTGAAGGACCGATGTTATCACTTAAGAATGTAAATGCAATTGCGCATTTTACTGACTGGATAATTGCTCACGTTCATATCGGTGCCCTTGGCTGGAACGGATTTTTAACATTTGGAATTCTGTACTGGCTGATTCCAAGGATATATAAAACAGAACTTTACTCTAAGAAACTTGCGAATGCACATTTCTGGATCGGAATGCTTGGAATAGTATTCTATGCGGCTTCAATGTACTGGTCGGGAATTACTCAATCATTAATGTGGAAACAGTTTACTCCGCTCGGGTTTACTTGCAGTATCCCGAATTTTCTTGAAACTACACTTCAGATAATTCCGATGTACATCATAAGGGCAATAGGAGGATTACTCTATTTCTCCGGTGTAATTATGATGGTTTACAATCTTATCAAAACTGCAAAACAGGGATCGTTTGAAGCTGAAGAGAAGGCTGAAGCCCCGGCACTATTAAAAATAAATGACAGGTTCGCGAAAGGAACAAGACACCGCTGGCTTGAAGGAAAACCGATGTATTTTCTCATTGCCTCGACAGTGGTAATATTAATTGGCGGAATAGTTGAATTCCTGCCCACGTTTCTCGTTAAATCAAATATTCCTACAATCTCCAGCGTTAAACCTTATACTCCGCTCGAACTGCAGGGAAGAGATATTTATATAAGAGAAGGATGTAATAACTGTCATTCACAACTTATCCGGCCATTCAGATCTGAAACAGAAAGATACGGTGAATACTCCAAAGCAGGAGAATATGTTTATGATCATCCTTTCCTCTGGGGCTCAAAAAGAACGGGTCCTGATCTTCACAGGGAGGGTGGAAAGTACCCTAACATGTGGCATTATCTCCATATGCAAAATCCCAGACAAATGTCTCCGGGTTCAATTATGCCTTCTTATCCGTGGTTGCTAACCCAAACTCTTGATACTTCCGATACCCGTGCAAAAATCAGAGGACTGCGATCAGTGGGAGTTCCCTACAGAGAAGGTTATGAAAATGTGGCTAATGAAGATCTGGAAAACCAGGCAGAACAAATAGCTGTTGATCTTCAGAAGAATGGTGTTCCTGCAGAGAGTAATAAAGAAATAATAGCTTTGATTGCCTACCTTCAAAGACTTGGAACAGATATTAAAGGTAATCCTTCAACGGGACAGAAATAGGAATTGAATTATGGAAATGGCTAGTAAATATCTTGAATCAATCGAGGGAATTGCTGCATATCCTCTCTTCTCTCTTATTGTCTTTTTTGTATTCTTTGCAGTTTTGATTATCTGGGTACTGAAGGCAGATAAAGAATACATTAAGAGGATGGGCGAACTTCCTCTCGATACTGAAAATAATCAGCAAAAAATTTTTACAGGTGATGTTAATGAAGATAAATAGAAAATTTTTAATAAAAACAATTTTAACAATTGCTGCACTAATTCTTCAGAGCAGTATTGTTTTTGCCCAGCAGGCAGATACCGTTGCTGAACCTGTTATCGGACCTGCATATTATAAGGCTCTGGCTATACTTTTCTTTGTAGTAATTATAGCAATCATTGCAGCCTTTATTTATTTCGGAACAGAAGAAATAAAAGAGAAAGAGATAAGCGGTGAAGAGACAGGTAAAGCAAGTTTATGGGAGACAATAAAACAGGCGATGACCAAAGCTGCACCCCTGGATAAAGAAGATGAAATTTTGATGGAAGATGATTATGATGGAATAAAAGAACTCGATAATAAAGTCCCGCCATGGTTTAATTATCTTTTTTACGCTACAATTATTTTCGCTGTTTATTATCTGTTTAACTACGAAGTATTCTCAGCCGGTAAATCCCAGGCGGATGAATACCAGGCAGAAATGCAGGCAGCTATGATTCAGAGAGCACAGCTTGAAGCTACTGGTGCATTTGTTACGGAAGAAAATGTATCCCGCCTAACTGATCAAAATGATCTTGAATCAGGGAAAGATATTTTCAAATCTAACTGTGTTCCATGCCACGGTCCGGATGCGGGGGGAGTTGTTGGTCCCAATTTAACAGATAAATACTGGATACATGGCGGAGGAATAAAGAATGTATTTACGACAATTAAGTACGGGGTGCCGGCTAAAGGAATGGTAAGCTGGCAGACTCAATTAAACCCGAAGCAAATGCAGCAGGTTGCAAGTTATGTGCTTTCCCTGCAGGGAACAAAACCCGCAAACCCCAAAGAACCACAGGGAACAATCTGGCAGGGAGATAGTTTGCAGGTGAATCAATAATATTGGATAGTTATTTTCAGATATGGATGAAATGATGACAGAAGAGAAATCAGAATTAATTGAAACGAAAGATTCATTCAGGGATCAGCTTTCAACTGTAAATAAAGAAGGAAAAAGAAACTGGATTTATCCTAAAAAGCCTTCCGGCAGATTTTATAATGCGAGAACTATTGTAAGCTTTATTCTGCTGGTTATTCTTGTGGGAATGCCGTTTATAAAAGTAAACGGCCACCAGTTCATGCTGTTTGATTTCTTAAACAGGAATTTTATTCTTTTCGGTATTCCTTTCGGTCCCCACGATTTTCATCTTTTTGTTATCGCAATGATAGCAATTATTGTATTCATTATTCTTTTTACTGCGGTGTTTGGAAGAGTTTTCTGCGGATGGGCTTGTCCCCAGACAATTTTTATGGAAATGGTTTTCAGAAAAATTGAATACTGGCTGGAAGGTGACTGGCTGCAGCAGAAGCAGCTTGCTAATGCACCATGGGATTCTAAGAAGACGCTCAAAAAAATTACTAAGTACGTTATCTTTTTTGCAATCGCTTTTTTTATTTCGAATATATTTCTTTCCTACCTTATTGGAATGGATAATCTTATTAAAATTGTAACCGATCCTCCTGCAGAGCACGTTCAGGGATTGATATCTATTCTTTTTTTCTCGGGAGTTTTTTACTGGGTATTTTCATATTTCCGCGAACAGGCTTGTACAATTGTTTGTCCTTACGGAAGACTCCAGGGAGTTTTACTTGACAGGGATTCTGTGGTTATTGCTTACGATAATGTGCGCGGAGAACCAAGGGGAAAAATCAGGAAAAGTGAAGATCAGTCTAATCTTGGTGATTGTATCGATTGCCATCTCTGTGTTGATGTTTGTCCCACAGGGATTGATATCAGGAATGGAATACAGCTTGAGTGTGTTAACTGTACAGCCTGTATTGACGCCTGCGATGAGGTAATGGATAAAGTTAAACGTCCGAGAGGATTAATAAGATACGCCAGTTTAAACTCGATAGAGAATAAATCAAAATTCAGATTTACACCAAGAGCGATTTTTTATTCAATTCTTTTAGTTGTATTGCTCGGTGTTCTTGGTTATCTGCTTTCTGCAAGAACTGATTATGATTTTAATATTTTACGCACTCCCGGTATGCTTTATCAAAAGCAGGCAGATGATAAAGTAAGCAATCTATATGATGTTAACATTGTTAATAAGACTTACAAAGAAACACATATTCAGCTTAAACTTGAAAACATTCAGGGCAAGTTAGAATTAATAGGCAAACCGATTGATCTTAAACCACAGGAAATTTACGACGGTAAATTTATGATTGTGCTGGATCAGGATGAACTGAAAACGATGAACACACCATTGAACATCGGGATTTATTCAGACGGGAAACAAATTAATGTACTTAATACATCTTTCCTTGGTCCGGTAATAAAAGTACATAAAGAAAGTGATCACCATGAAAAAGATTAAATGGAACTGGGGAACCGGGATATTTTTATCAATAGTAATTTTTATGATGATTCTTATCGGGCTGGTTTATGTTTTTATGAACCAGGATGTTGACCTGGTTACCAAAAATTATTACGGCAAAGAATTGAAATACCAGGGACAAATAGATAAAATTAATAACACCACTGAATTGGCTAAACAGGTGGGGATTTCTTTCATTAATAATTCTATCCAGCTGACATTTCCCGATTCAGTGTTTTTTAAAAAGCTTCAGGCACTGTTTATTTTTATCGTCCTTCAGCATCTAAAAAAGATTTTACTATTCCTGTTACGGTTTCTGATAAAAACGAACAGTTTATCAGCACAGCAAAACTTGATAAAGGATTGTGGAAAGTAAAAGTTGAATGGGGAATGGAAGGAAAAGATTTTTATTCAGAAAAATCAATTATGATAAACTAAATGGAACTACTAACGGCACTGACAATTGGTTTTCTGGGCAGCTTCCACTGTATAGGAATGTGCGGACCGATAGCACTGGCACTACCCGTTCCAAAATCTTCAAATTTTATTTTTTTCAGTGGGAGAATTTTATATAATTCAGGAAGAATAATTTCCTATGCTTTATTGGGGCTATTGTTCGGTTTCCTCGGTAAAGGATTTGTTACCTGGGGATACCAGCAGAGCCTTTCAATCGCATTAGGTGTAATTATTCTTATTCTGCTTTTCATCCCTGTAAAGTATAAAAACAAATTCCTTGGAATGAACATCATCTTAAAGATTACTGAACCGCTGAAGAAAATGATTGGTAATCTTTTTAAAAGAGACAGTCTACCTTCATTTTTATTAATTCGGATTTTTAAACGGGTTTCTTCCCTGCGGATTCGTTTACATTGGTCTGGCAGGGGCAACAGCAACCGGCTCACCATTAACAGGGACGTTTTTTATGATATTATTTGGATTAGGAACGTTCCCGGCAATGCTTGCAGTTTCACTTTTCGGTAAACTCATCAACCTGAACATAAGAAGAAAAATAAGTAAAGCGGTCCCTGTATTCGCTTTCATTCTTGCTGTTATCTTTATCCTTAGAGGAATGAATCTCGGAATACCCTACCTTAGTCCGAAGATGATGGGAACCAAAACAATGATGCATCATATGAAATGATATTTAAATGTTTAAACTAAAAAGCCCGGATTAACCGGGCTTTTTGCATTTACTATCAAGATTACTTTTTAGGAGGAACAACAGCGTCTTTTGCCTGTTTTGCAATTCTGAATTTAAGAGCTTTCTTTGCAGGAATCACCATTGTAGCTCCTGTAGCAGGATTTCTTCCCATTCTTTTCTTCCTGTCAACAACTAACAATTTGCCAAGTCCCGGAATAACGAAAGACTTTTTGGCTTCTTTGTAAGATAATGCAACTAACTCATCAAGAAATTCGCCGGCTAATTTTTTTGTGGTTCCGGTTTTCTTTGACAGATGGTCGAGTATCTGACCTTTGGTCATTGGTTTAGAATTTGCCATAGTGGATCCTCTCTATAAATTGATTAAATAAGTTCTTGCGAAATTTATAAATTTTTAATTCTAAACAAAAATAGAACAGGCTGTTTTTAAAAATAAACCTGATGTTCCTGAACCCCTGTATAAGGCTTTGTGGCTTAGTTCTTATTTCTTTATTTTTTCTCTTAGTAAAATTTAAAGAGTGCAACCCGGTCCAGATGATTTTAAGGTTAATTGTTTTTCAAATCGTTATTCTAGTTGGATTAATTTATCCCCAGACTAAAGATTCTGTTTACATTGATACAACAAAAACAGGATTGATTGATACTGTTGCAACTGATACAACCGGTTTATTCAGCACTAAAAAAGAACTTGCAAAAGCCGATTCATTGATTCCTCTTTATCAAAACCCCTTCTATTCCCGAAGTGAATTCATTGACAGGAAGCAGATTGATTTTCTTGATTACCGATACACCGGTGATTTGTTTGCACCTTTTGGAATGAGCTTTCTCAGGAACTATGGTTTTGTCGGGCATCCGAATGAACTGATGTTATATGGGACTAATGATATAAGTTATTTTGAAAACGGGATACTTGCTAATAGCAGAACTTCAGGTTATTTCAATCTGAATCTCTTGCAGCCGGAAATGATTGATTCCATTGAGATCGTTCAGTCTCCCAGAGGATTTCTATTCGGACCCGTCAGTAATCCGGTAAGTGTTAATTTTTTAAAGAGAGATATTTTTTCCAAAAAGCCTTACACAAGAATTAAATATTATGAGGGTGCAAACGGAGAAGCATTTATCAATGCCATCTTTAACTTTATTATTGTTAAAGATTTTCTTTTCACGTTCGGTATTTCGAACCGCAAAGCCGACATAAGTTATATAAATAGTGATTTCAGCATCTGGCAGGGAGAAGCGCACTTAAAATATCTTTTATCGGATAATATCAATCTGACAGCAAATTATAGCTACAACGATTACGATGCAGGATTAAATGGCGGAGTAAATGTTGACAGCATCAGCCAATTCACAACCAATATAAATACTATCCTTTACGATGAACAGCAGGCACCTGTTTATTTTAACCAAAGAAGAACTAACATTCTTCAGCACAATGTTGGTCTGCGATTATTTGCTAATCCGGTTTCAAATTCACAAACCGACCTGAGTATTTATTATCGTTTTAACAAGGATGAAGTAAGTAACCCTACTGAAGCTTTATCTTATCCCGCAAGAAATAAAAATAAAACAGCCGGTGCATTGTTAAGACAGAACTTTAAGCTTTCTTTTGCCGATTTGAAAATTCTTACACAGTATGAAAAAACCAATTCAAATTTTTATGTGCCGAATTCGAATCTGGATCATAACCAGAGTTATTTTACTTTAGCCCCTGTTTTTAGTTTGAATCTAATCGATAGTACAATTGTTCCTTCTGTCTATTATAAGTTTCAGAATATCACTAACGGAGATTCAAAAAATTATAATGGATTGGGATTTGATCTGTCATTAAATCCCCTGGATTACCTGAAATTATACGGCGGTTATTCTAATTATAAATCCATTAACCTCAGCGATAATGTAAATACGATAGAGATTTCTGCTAAACTTAAATATGATAATATAAATCTTGGTCTGGATTTTATAAATCGAAGTCAAAGTTTTTTATATGTTGATCCATCACTATTCACAGCAGATGAAGAATACTATCTTGATCTAAGCGCAACTCAAATTGGAGGGAATGTAAGCGTTAAACTATGGAAGATTATGCTTGACGTTAGTTCGTATTATGATCTTTCGAAGCATAACTCTTTTGGAAATTCCCCCGCTGTATCCATAGCTGCTCCCAAAATTAAAGCGACCGGCGGAATATTTTTAAACGGTTTATTTTTCAAGGATAATCTGAATCTTAAAACGGGTTTTGCAGTTAACTATAATTCAAAACAAAAAATATTTATTTCCGGAAACGAACAGAATCTTGCGGATCAGTTTGTTACAATTGATTTTACTCTTGCCGGGGAAATACAGAAAGTGGCTATTGCCTATTTTACATGGGAAAATCTTCTTGACAAAACCTATTATATAGTTCCTTATTACCCAATGTTCAGAAGGGGAATAAGGTTTGGTGTTGCCTGGGAATTATTTAATTAATCATCCCGGTTCAATTTTGCATCTCTTAAAATTAAATAACCGAAAATCATTTTTACTGCTTATTGCAGCTGCACTTTTTACAGAGGTGCTTTATATATCTTTCGTTCTCACTAACGGGGCAGGTGATACCGGACTTTATATGTTCATTTATTTCGAAGTCTTTATCTTCTTTTTCTTTGCATTTTATCTTATGAAAATTTCTGATCCGGTCTCAAAGAAACCTCTGACTTTGTTAACCAAAATATTTTCCGGGAATGAATCAGAAGCAGCAAAATATACTGTACCCGTTATTATAATTCTGTTCGGAGTTTTGTTTCGTATTACATTAATTCCTTCAGCACCAACAACTTCACCCGACGTTTACAGGTACGTCTGGGAAGGGAAAGTAATTTACAATGGATACAATCCGTATCAGTATTCCCCCGATGCAGAACAATTGGAAAATCTGAGAGATGACGTGTACACAAAAGTTACGTTTAAAGATATTCCCACAATATATCCGCCACTGGCACAAGTAGTTTTCCTGCTGTCATACAGTATATCAGGAAACAGCATAGTTGGATTAAAATTGATTTATCTTCTTTGTGAAATTGTTACGATGATATTCCTTTTAAAACTTCTGGCTATAAAAAAGATAAATCTTAATTATGTAATTCTTTATGCATGGCTTCCGCTTCCCATAATGGAATTTTTTATTAATGCACATATTGATGTTGTTGGTATTATGTTTCTGATTATGTTTTTGTACCTTTTAGAAAAAGAGAAGATGCTTGCAGCGGTTTTTGCGTTTACATTTTCTTTTCTTACCAAATTATATCCTGTCTTTTTGATACCTCTCCTGGTTAAAAAATTAGGCGTGCAAAGATTTATTTATTTTATCCTGATCTTTGTGTTCACATCTGTTCTGTTTTATTTTCCTTTCATAAACGGAAGCTTGACTCTAACAAATGCCCTATCAAATTATCTGAGTAAGTGGGAATTTAATGCTTCTGTTTACTACCTTTTAACTGTATTTATTCCTGACAGAGAAACAGCAAGGCTGATATGCGGCATATTACTTTTTATTTCCATCGGGTATATTGCTAATTATTATAAAGATTTTGTGAAAGGGGTTTTCGGTGTTCTTCTGGCACTGGTGATCTTTTCTCCCACGCTTTATCCCTGGTATCTCGGCTGGATCGGGGTTGTAAATCCTTTTACAGGATTTTATTCTGTATTAAGTCTTCTTTTTACGATTAACCTTTCCAATTTTTCTCCATTGGGAAAAGTATGGCATGAATATTTTCCTGTCCTGGTTACGGAGTATCTTATTTTTTTCCTTCTGCTTGCTTATGATTTGTACCATCAGCGAACGGGGAAGACTTTTAGAGATTTGCTAAGCTGAATATCATTTCGGTTTTAGTATAATTCATCGTGACTTCCAATATCAACAGGAACTATTTGATCTTTTTCAATTAAAAAGTAGATCGAAATACGATAGGAGATATTGATTGATACCGAATATAATTCATTTAGTTTACCTTGAAGTTTGTGAAGCCTTAATGACGAGTGCGTAGGATTTAATTCCAGGAGCTTTAGTGTTTTTTCATATTGAGATATTAATTCAGGATGCCTCCCGAAGAATTTTTTAGCACGCCTTAAGTAACTTTTAGTATAAATTATTTCAGCCACGAGCTAATTTCTTTATGTGCTTTTCCACAGATTCTTTTACGAATTTTCCTTCCTTAATGTCTCTTTTGGTATCCAGTAAAGCCGCTTCAAGCTCACATTCTCTTAAATAATTGTATTTTTCAATTGGGACAACTACATATTTGTTTTTTCCCCGTACTGTAATAATAACTTCCGTTTCATCGGAAGTTTCTTTATCCAAAATCGAAATCCCTTTTGTTTTCAATTCATTTGCAGTTATAACATGTGCCATTAATAAACCTTTTATTAGTACGATTAATAATACTGTAAATAGGGTTAATTATCAAGCCGTGTTAAATAACCGGAATTTAAACAATGAATATTGGTTTTTGAAGGATTATTTAGCCTCTTTCCAAATGCTTACCCAGGAATTCTTCCATCGCCCTGTAAAATTCAAACCGGTTCTCTTCATTATGAAAACCGTGACCCTCGTTATCTTTTACTATATACGGAACATCGATATTTTTTTTCTTAAGTGCTTCAACTATCTGATCTGATTCTGATTTGGCAACACGCGGATCGTTGGCTCCCTGTGCAATAAGTAAAGGAGCTTTAATTTTATCGACGTGAAAAACAGGAGAAGAAGATTCGAGCAGCTCTTTATCTTCTTCGGGATTTCCGACCATCTCGTAAAACATCTGCAAAAAAGGTTCCCAATATGGAGGGATTGATTTCATAAAAGTGAAAAGATTAGACACACCAACGTAATCTACTCCGCAGGCATAAAGATCGGGAGTAAAAGTTAATCCTGCCAGTGTTGCGTAACCCCCGTAAGAACCACCATATATAGCAATTCTGTTTTCATCGGCGATTCCCTGTTTTATAAGCCACATTACTCCATCGGTTATATCATCCTGCATAGTTTTTCCCCATTGCTTAAAGCTGGCTTCCCAGAATTTTCTTCCGTATCCTGTTGAACCGCGGAAATTAATTTGCAAAACGGCATAACCTCTGTTTGCAAGGAACTGAACCTCAGGGTTGAATCCCCAGGCATCGCGGTGCCACGGACCGCCGTGAGGATTTACAACCACAGGAAGATTTATAGGTTCTGCACCTTCGGGCACAGTAAGATATCCATGTAATTTCAGTCTGTCGCGGGATTCAAATTCTATTGGTTTCATATCAGCCATATTGTTTTCATCCAGCCACGGACTAATTTCTGTGAGCAATTGAAATTCTTTGTTTTTTAAATCGTAATAATAATATGCGCCTCTTGATTTATCACTGTAAGTTCTTACTAAGATTTTATCTTCATCCCTGTTTGAATTTGAAATTACAACCTCGTAACCGGGAAGTTTTTCCTCCAGTTCTTCTTGAAGCTGTTTCCTTTCTTCATCAAAGAATTGATAGTGACGTTTATCGGTTACAAAAGAAGCTCCCGTAATTACTTTTCTTTTATCCGAACTTAACAGATCCGAAACATCAACTTCAGGATGCTCATATATAACTTCCAGTTCTTTATTGTTTTCAATATCATATTTAACTATGGAAAGCTTATCCCGGTTTAAATTTGAAAGCATATAAACAAATTTATTATCATAAGTGAACATTGCAGGAGCAAGGGTCTCTTTAAAATTTGTTGTAACAATTACACTGAATTCATCGGTTTCATTTTTCCTGTAAAGAATTCCGGTATTCACTCCATCGGTTGTTGTAGCAATTCTTAATTTGCCACCATGATCAGTCATCCAGCCTGTTATATTCCCGGGGTTTTCAGCAATCATTTCCATTTGCCCCGTGTTTACATTTATTCTGTAAACATCAAATATCCGGGGATCTCTTTTGTTAATTGCTATCAGAAGTTCATCATCGTTATCTTTTAGCTCGTCTATAAGTTCAACTTTAACTTTTTCAAAAGGAGTAAGATCTTTCTGATTTGAACCATCTATGTTTACAGCGTAAAGCCTGAAATTTTCATCACCGCCAGTATCCTGCACGTAAGCAATCCGGTTATTGTTTGTCCAGAAATACCCGGCAATATCTCTTTCTTTTGCTGATGTTAACCGTTTTATTTCATCTGAGCCTATCTTTTGAACGAAAATATTCAGTCTGTTTTCCCAGGGCATCATAAGTGCAAGGAGTAAACCATCGGGCGATAACTGGTAAGCGGTCTTCTCAGGGTTCTTAAAAAAATCTTCTAACGGGATTATGCGAATGTTGTTACTCAATCTCTTCTCCTTTTAAATTTATCTGAATTCAGAAATAATAATTTAAAAAAATAATAAGAGATTTTATAAAGGTTGGTGAGGAAAAAAGATTTGATTTATTGGGAGTCGGATTTAATTCTTGGCAGCTTTGTGTCTTTGCGGCAAAATAAAATGCCACAAAGACGCAAAACCACGAATAGAAAATCAGGCACCTTTAATTATTCAATCTTGGAATCATTATATTTATCAATTCTCAATAATCAATTTTCAATTAAAGGCTTAGCATATCTTTAAACTTTATTGCCTGTCTTCGCGAAACTTCAATTTTATTTCCGCCTTTTAATTTCACAAGAAGACCGCCGTTCAGCCAGGGTTCAATATTATCAATCCATTTAAGATTTACAATATGTTTACGGTTTGCGCGGAAGAATGCTTTACTGTCCAGTCTTTCATCAAGATAATTAAGTGTTCTCAGAATAAGTGGCTTGTTATCATCAAAGTATAGTCTTACATAATTTCCTTCCGATTCAAACAGTTTTACAGTGGAAAGTTTTACAAACCAGCAGCGGTCACCGTCTTTAACAAAAACCTGGTCTTCTTCAGTAAGAACAGGGGTCTGGTCTGCATCAATTTGTTCCTTCTTGTTTTTTTCCAGAAGTCGTTTTACAGTATCTTCTAATCTTTTCGGTTCAATTGGTTTAAGCAGATAATCCATGGCATTGAATTCAAAAGCTTTCAAAGCATATTCATCATAAGCCGTAGTGAAAACTACCGTCGGAACGCTATCCAGTTCTTCTAACATTTCAAATCCGTTTTTACCCGGCATTTGTATATCAAGAAAAATCAGGTCGGGATTAAGCTCAGTTATTTTTGCAAGTGCGTCTTCTGCATTTATAGCTTCGCCCACTACGTTTATGTCTTTAAATGGATTTAGCAGTCTGCGCAGTTCTGTCCGTGCAAGACGTTCGTCATCTACTATTAAAGCTTTCATTTATTTTTCCTCCTGTTGGGATAATAACTTCTGCAAAAACTTCTTTTTTATTTATGTTATTAATTTTAAATGAACCTGTTTCCCCGTATAATAAATTCAGCCTGTGCTTTGTATTCTGTATGCCGAATCCGGTTGCATTTTTCAGATCCTCTTCACTTAACTGCCCGGTGTTTGAAATCTGTATATGCAATTTTGAATCTTCAACGAATGAATTAACAAAAATTTTACCGCCGTCAGTTATTTTCGAAATACCATGTTTAATTCCGTTTTCAACGAGCGTTTGTACCATCATCGGCGGTATTTCCGTTCGTGCTGCATTCTCTTCCAAGTTAATTGAATAATTTAATCTTTCTTCAAATCTTATTTTTTCCAGATCGAGGTAATCAACAACAGTCTGCATTTCATCTTCGAGAGTAACAGTTTCACTTTTTTCTATTCTTAAAGAATAACGCAATATGTTTGAAAGTTTTGTAACAGCTATTTTTGCAGATGCTGGATCCTCCTCGATTAATGCCCTTATACTGTTTAAAGCATTAAACATAAAATGCGGATTAAGCTGGCTCTTCAGTGTTTTCAATTCGAAATCTTTTACTGCGGCTTCCCAGATGAGAGCTTCAATTTCAACTTTTTTATAATTCTGGAAAAAATGCACAGAAAAATATATGAGCTGCCATAACAGTATTACACTGCTCAGATTGAAAACCCAAATTACCGGGGTAGCAGGTTTAAATTTGGACATATCATAAAAGCTGCCGGTGAGATTTATAGAGAAGAACAATATTGATAATACAACTCCTATTAAAAAACTGGAAACAAGCACTCTTGGAATTATTTTTTTTAAAGGAAAATTAAGCCATCCCTGATGTTTAATAACAGAACGCAGATAATGTGTAGAAACAATTCCCATTACACAAATAAAGAGAAATAAAACACCCTTTTGCCAGGTAAAGGATTCAAATGAATACATTGCAATCAGGTTTATTACCGCATAGAATGACCAACCTGAAAGTTGAGAAATACGGTAAGCCTTATTTCTGTTTATTCTTGAAATATTTTCTCCGCCAGACTTTCTTCCATTGGAATTTATTAAAGAAGCTTCTGTTTTTAATCTAATATCATGTGTAAGATCAGTCATAAATATAATCGTAATGTCACTAAAAGAAAATTACCTACCTGTTTTTGCAATCTGTTCAAACAGGCAACTCAAAATTAGCTTTATTGCCAGTGATGGAGGCTTTCTTTGTTATCACCGGTTTTATAGGAGGATAAGCGGAAATTTAGGTGAGAAGATTTAACGATCTAAAATGAAAAGCCCGGCTTAACCGGGCTTCAATTTTTAATAATAAAATTTATTTCTACAGATTTACGATATCGTTGTAAATAATAAATGCCATCAATAGTAACAGAATTACAAACCCGGTATTCTGAATGGCGACTTTAACTTTTATAGGAATTTCTCTTTTGGTCACTCCTTCAATCAGGATTATTATGAGATGTCCCCCATCCAGTACAGGAAAAGGCATAATGTTTATGATAGCTAAACTTAAACTTAGAAGGGCAAGGAAAAAGAGGAAATTTAAAAATCCTGTATCGGCTGATTTTGCAGCAAGCTGAGCGATTTTAACAGGACCACCAAAAGCTTTTCCGAATGCAACTTTTCCGCCGATTACTTTTCCAACCATACTAAATGTAAGGTTTGTCATATTTACTATATCCATCCAGCCATAGTAGAATGAATCGAAGAAACCGTACGCCTTAAATTCCACGGGAGCATCAGGATTGGTAACCAGCCCGACACCAATCAACCCGCTTTTATCAGGAGTAACAGATAATTGAACTGTATCTTTTCCTCTTTCCACAACCAGCGGCATTGGTGTATTCTTATGATTCGAAATAATATCAATTGTCTGCTGTACGCTATAAATTTTCTTACCGTCCAGCTCAAGAAAGACATCACCTTTTTTAATACCGGATTCTTTTGCAGGCGAATTATTTGTTACCTCGCCGATTGCCGGCTGAAATCCCTCAGGAATAAGGAATCGTTCACCGGTTTCATTTTCCGGTATAACTTTTCTTGGGATAACAATATTCTCAGTTGTATTACGGCGTTTGAATTTGACATTAACGTCCTGGCCAAGTGTATTAACAAAAATTGCTGCTCTCACATCATCCCAGTTATTAACGGCTGTTCCATTTATTGCCAGTATCTTATCATCAGGACGGAATCCAAGTGAATCGATTGTGCTGCCGGGCTGAACGTATCCGATTTTTGTAGTTGTAATAACCTGCTTGCCCTGGAAATAATTCACGCCCCAGAAAATTATCAGCGAAAGAAGAAGATTCATTATAACGCCGGCGGTAATAACAATAATTTTTCTCCACGTCGATTTCGCGCGGAATTCATACGGCTGAGGTTCTTTGTCAGCAAATTCGGTATCAAAACTTTCATCAACCATTCCTGCAATTTTAACGTAGCCTCCGAGAGGAAGGAGACATAAACGGTAATCAGTATTTCCCTGACCATCAAAATCTTTAGGTAACTCACCGAAAGAAAATCCGGATAATCTGTTCCAGCCGAACAGTCTTTTTCCAAAACCAATGGCAAAAACCTCTGCACGCATTCCGGTTAATTTAGCTGCAGCAAAATGACCGAACTCATGTACAAAAACGAGTATGCCGATGGTTATAGCAAAATAAATAATATACTCCATTAAGCGAGTTTCTCCTGTTTTACAAAATCTATATTAAAATAGTTAGATGCAGTCAAGCAAATATTGTTCCCGCCGGAATTAAACGAGGTTTTTAACATATTCTCTTGTTTGTTTATCCTGCTCAATAATAGTTTGAAGTTCCGGGTTTTTATGATTATCAAAATGATCAAGTGCGTTGCAAATTAAAGCAGGAATATCGGAAAATTTTATCTCCTTTTTCAGGAATTTATCCACCGCAATTTCATTTGCCGCATTTAAAATACATGGTGCTGTGCCGCCGGTTTCCAGGGTTTCATATGCAAGACGCAAACAAACAAACTTTTCTGGATCCGGTTTTGAAAATGTTAATGTGGAAATTTCAGACAGGCTGGTCCGGGGGAAAGAATTTGGTAATCTTTCCGGGTACGTCAGCGCATACTGTATCGGTAATTTCATATCCGGTAAACCCATCTGAGCCTTTATAGAACCATCGACAAACTGAACCATAGAATGAACAATGGATTGAGGATGTACAACAACATCAATTTTTTCTTTAGGAAGATTAAAAAGCCAATGGGCTTCGATAACCTCTAATCCTTTATTCATCATAGTTGCTGAATCAATTGTAATTTTATTTCCCATCTTCCAGTTTGGATGATTAAGTGCATCCTCAACAGTTACTTCTTCAAAATCCTCTTTTCTCATTTCTCTGAACGGACCTCCGGAAGCAGTTAAAATGAGCTTTTCTACTTCAGCAGGATTTTCTCCCGACATGCATTGAAAGATTGCACTATGTTCTGAATCTACCGGTATTATTTCTGATTTATATTGTTTCACTAATTCATTAACTAGTTCACCGGCAACAACAAGGGTTTCTTTGTTTGCTAGCGCAATTCTTTTTCCGCGCTTAATTGCCTCTATTGTCGGAACAAGTCCTGCAAAACCAACCATAGCGCCGATTAAAATATCGTAATCAGATTCAGAAGCTACTTTGGTTAATCCATCAATTCCTGAAAGCACCTTTGTGGATTTGCCTGTTCTTTTTCTGAGTTCTTCAGCAAGTTCTTTATTCTTTACAACTACAAATTCCGGGTTAAACTCTTTTATCTGTGGCTCAAGTAAATCAATTCGGGTATTTACAGTGAGTGCAGTTATACTGAATTTTTCAGGAAAATTCCTTATTACATTTAAAGTATTTATTCCTATAGAGCCGGTTGAACCGAGAATTAATATTCTTTTCATTTTAATCATTTAAAAACAAATATTAAAAGTAACTAACACAGCCTTGTTTCGCAATGTAATTGCATAGTTTTAAAGCGATAAATAAAAATTGGTAATTATATAATTTACGGCACCTTTTTACATTTGTATCTACTACTTACGTAAAAATTTGCATTAATATAGTAATGTGATGATTTTATTATAAGTACTCGTTAGGTTTAAACATTAAAATCAATTTAATAATTCATTTCTCCGTGGAGGTTTATGAAACTGCTCAATTTTATTATTACTTCGTTATTATTTTTTATTCTGGTTACCGACAGTTATTCTCTGCCGAGATATGCACTCAGAATGGGCGGAACCTGCGCAGATTGTCATGTTAATCCTACCGGCGGATTGATGAGGAATTCAGGCGGATGGGTTTTCGGGAAAAATGTTTTACCAATGGAAAGACCAAGTAAAGAGTTTCCAATGAGTCAGAATATTGGTGAGAATATTCAGTATGGACTTGATTTCAGAGGCAACTCTCTGCTTTATATGACGGATTCTACCAAGAGGATCGATTTTCAGAAAATGACAGGGTCTGTTTATACCAATGTTGATATCTCCGAAAAGATTAATGTTTTTGCCCGTTACGATTTTATCTGGCAGATATGGGAAGCTTACGGAGTAGCCCATATTTTACCAAATGATGGTTATATAAAGGGAGGCAGCTTTACACCCAATTATGGTATAAGAACAGATGACCATACAGCTTACACCCGCGGAGGTGATCTTGGACTAATTACTCCCGGGGCTTCTAAAAGAGGATTGATTTTCGACCCGAGATATGTTGAAAGCGGAATAGAAGTAGGTCAATATATTTCTGATTTTGCATTTATTACAGCTAGTGTCGGGAATTCACGCTCACCAAATATTTTTGTTACGGATCCTTCTTACACAGCAAATCTTGAATTCTATCCTACTGTTTCTGATGTAGCCGCCCTGATGTTTGGCGGATCAGTTTCAATTTTTAAGCAGCAGGTATTTGCTTCATCTGGTGTAAAATTTCCCGAAGTGCAGATGTATGGCGGTTATGCCGGAATTGGTATAGGTGATTTTACATTAATGGGAGAATATGATATTGCAAAAAATTATGTAAAACAGGATTCATCATCAACAGCAATGATGATTGAGGCAGCTTACAGAATTGTAAAAGGACTGGAAGCTGTTGTAAGATACGACAGGTTTGATCCTTTAACTTCAAGAACAAAGGATGATATTTCAAGGCTGATAGTCGGATTTGAATTTCATCCGTACAGTTTTGTTGAATTACGTCCGCAATACAGGTTTCAGATGGAAAACCCTTCAATTAAAAATGATACTTTCTTAATTCAGTTTCATTTGTGGTATTAATATAAATACGTTATAAAATTTAAATTTTCTATAGCCCCGGGCTTCAGCCCGGGGGATAGATTAGAGCTATAGTAAGGTTTTAGCCTAATAGTTTGTTTGATGTGGCTAAAGCCAAATAATTTTTACTACCGTTAATCCCCGACTTAAAAGTCGGGGCTATTTATTTTTAATATATGCCAAACCTCAGATCCGCCTAGGCGGACTGGCATATCTAAACGATTAAACATTATTTCAGCAGCAGCATCTTCTTCGAACTTACATAATCATTAACCTTTATGCGGTATATATAAACACCTGATGCCAATTTAGATGCGTCAAAATTAACTGAATATCTCCCAGAGTTTTTTTGCTCATTAACAAGTGTTGCCACTTCTTTCCCAAGTATATCATAAATCTTTAATGTTACGTATCCTGTTTGCGGAAGCTGATAGTTAATTGTAGTTGCTGGATTAAAAGGATTCGGATAATTCTGACATAATTGGAAATTATTGAGCTTTGCACTTTCCTCAATGACCTGAGTACTCAGATTAGACTTATAAATGAATGTCATTATCTTGAACCCCAAGCCCTCAATATATTCTCCCAAATGAATAATTATATCTTCATTATTATCTCCTGTTACATCATACATCGCGGCACCGTAATAATTGCTGCTTATTCCACTCAATGCAATATCATTCTGCTTAATATAATAAGCTTCGTATGTTTGATGATTTACACTACCGGTAAACTTCAGGATAATTACTGTTTCATCTATACAAAGCATAATTTCATCTTTTCCGTCTTTGTTTAAATCAATAGCCTGAATATTACTTGCATAGAATGAGAATATTCCAATCAGGTCTATTCTGCCAACTATTTCATAATTATCATTCCCATTATTCTCAAAAATAGTAATTCGGGTTATTGGCAAATTATTATAGTAGGCATCCCCTCCTACCCATATCTCAGGCTTTCCATTTTTATCAATATCATTAGTTTCAGCCAGGAGATAAGCATTATAAGTTTCTACTGTTCCCTGCCAGTTTGGTGAGTAGGAATTATTTCCTGTATTTTCTATAGATAGTACTTTTCCGTGCACACTCCCGGCAAAAAATTCAGTTTTTCCATCCTGATCAAAATCGCCAATTCCAAAACCCGCATAAAATAGGTCTATCGAGCTGAAGTCAAACTGGTATATAGAATCAAAATTGTTTTCGGAAGGATTATATTCATAAATGTAAACACTGGGCGGACAACAGTCTCTTATAAGAATCTGATCAGTAAATTCATCTCCATCCCAATCACCAAAAAAGTTATTATTTTCCTGACTATTTGGCGTTTGCCAAGGATTAAAGACAAAAGATAATTCAGTTGCGAATGTAGTATCAGAAGTTTTTTTATAAAAAAGATATTTATAACTCGAGTCCGGAATTTTTAATAGATGCAATTCTTTCATTCCATCTTTATCAATGTCATAAATTGATCTTACAAGAACTGTACTGTCATAGCCGTATGCAGAATCAAATATAGATTGATTGTTCTCCTCCATAACCACAATATAATTGCTGAAATCAGCATCATTATATCCTTTTCTTCTACCATATATTTCAGGTTTATCATTGTTGTTAATATCACCTATTACAGGAACACCTGTATTGGAAATGCCGACATTTACTTCCTGCCAAAAGCTGTATTTCTGGTAATAAAGAGTTGTGTCAATTGTTCTCAGGTCTATTATTGTGCTGTCGTAAGTTGGTGAGTATTTTAACTCGGCACTTGCAGGCAATTTGTAATCATTTGTGTTCTTAAATAATGTTTTACCGTTTGGATATTGAAGTTTATAAATACCTTTTTCTATTTCTGTTACTTTAATATCCTTCTTGCTTTTTAGCTGCTGTATCTTTTCATTCCGGTCAGGAAAAAGGGACTGAGAAGAAGTTAAACCGCAAAACTCCAACAGATAAATGAAAACAATAATAAAAATTTTAGTTGACATCTTTATTACCTATAAAACTTTATATAAATAGGGAAAGAAATAATGTTTGACTTTTTTAAACTATGTAAAACCGGTCGGGAAATAATTAAAAATTGACAATTGATAATTATCAATTGCCTTAACACATAATAAGGAATTTCTGTGGGCGGCATACTGAATTAAATTGTTCAAAAAGAAAATGAGAAAAGGTAATATAAAAAACAGCATATTTACCCCCCCCCACGGTGAAAAGGAGTAAATAGATTCGATCCATTTATTTACCAATAACCCCATATAGTATTATTAGTAATTTATAAATAAATATTTATTGGGTTTCAGGAAAAAGATAGTTCAGTTACCCGTTCTTTAAAGAACCCTTGTAAGCGCACTGACAACTAATATAAAAAACTGTTTATAGTCAAATTAATTTTTTGTTAATCCCCAACTTAAAAGTCGGGACTATTTAATTTTAAGAGAGTCCATTTTTCAAAAATCCGGCACATCTATTACCCTTCATCTATTTTCATTTCAAACCAAAGTCAATATTCGTATTTTTACAGTTCAAAAAACGGAGAACAAATGTCTGATAAAAAATCAGTCTCTGTCTGGAAAGGTCATCTTCAGGAGGAAATAGACGCTTCATTCCTTTACAAAATTTTATCAGGAATGGAAAGCGATGAGAAACAGAAAGATATTTATCACAGGCTTTCTGTTGTGGAAGAAAAACATATCAAAGTATGGCGCGACTTATTATTAAAGCACAACGTAAAACTAAAAGAAGATCAGCCATCCTTTAAAGCAAAATCACTCGTATGGCTTTCAAATAAATTCGGTCCATGGATTTTAGCTAAAGCCTTAATGAACGAAGAAGCTGAAGAAGTAAAATCATACCTCAGCCTGCATAAGTCCAGTTCGGATAAAGAAACAAAAGATATTGCTCTCCAGCTTGCAAAAGATTCCGCCGAACACGCAAATAAATTAATGGATATTAAAGGAACAAGCGAGGAACCGTGGCACCGTTCGGAATCGGGCGGCTTACTTAGAAATGTTGTTTACGGTTTTAATGACGGGCTTACTGCTAACTTCGGATTAATAGCAGGAGTTATTGGTGCTGCCGTAGCGCCGCATATAATTTTAATTTCCGGAATTTCAGGAATGATTGCTGATGCGCTTTCAATGGGATCATCAGGATATCTTGCGGCAATAAGTGAAAAGGAAGTTTACGATCACGAAAGGAAAATGGAAAAAGAAGAAATTCTTTTAATGCCCGAACTGGAAACAGAAGAGCTTTCGCTCATTTATGAAGCAAAAGGAATGAGCAGGGAGGATGCTACCAATCTTGCAACCGAGGTAATGAAAGATCCCGCACAGGCTCTTGAAGAAAAAGTAAGAGTTGAACTGGGAATAGGGGAAGCGAATATGAGTCCTTTACGCGAGGGTTGGATTACAGGAGCTGCAACTGCTGTAGGTGCATTAATCCCGGTCTTTCCATTTTTCTTTTTCACAGGTGCAACTGCTATGTGGACCGCATTTACGATTGCAATGCTTGCACATTTTGGTGTTGGTGCAGCAAGAAGCTTTTTTACCGGCAGAGGAATATTCCGCAGCGGATTTGATATGTTTGTTGTTGGTTTTGGAATAGCCGCCGCAGGTTATTTTATTGGTGAGTTTATTGCTAAAATGTTTTGAGGGATAATATTTTTCATTCAATATCGTATCCAATCAAAGAAAAATCTATTTCCTTGTAAGATAGCTGCTGACTGTTCATGGAATACAATTCAACTTTTATTTTCCCAACTCCTTCGGCAACATATGTTTTTGAATACCCGATTACTGTTGTTGTGCTATCACCATAATGTTTAGAAAAATCTTTGTAAACAATACAGTTGAACTTTCCTGCTTCACATACTACAGTATCATTGGTTGAGACAACAAATGTTGTATCAATTGCATTCCGCCCGTGGACAAAATAATCATTTACAAAACAGGGATATTTAAATCGCAGATAATCACTTACCCACAATCCCGTTGAATCTGTTGCTATCACCCAGTGTATTCCATCAGGTGCATACTTGTAGTAATACCTGTAATCACAGCAAGCCGGACTTTTGGGATTAAAAGGCGAATTTAATTGATAAACATTTGAACCATCTTTTTCGCGCGTATTTACAATCTCTTCCTTCATAATGCGTTGATCAAGTAAATTGCCGAGAGAATCATAATATTCATAATTATAAGTCCAGCTATTACCGACTTTAATCGGGAAAAATGACGTTGAAGGAATAGAATTTACAGAAGTATCATTACAATCAGTAAGAATAAGAATGGCAAGTAAAAATGTAGAAAGAATAAACTTATTTGATTTTAGCATTTTATCTCCCCGGATATTCCCGATGCTTTTAATTGATTGCAATTTAGTCCTTGTTTTCAATTTAAGCAATTAAGAATATTGAAAAAATAAGTTATGGAACATTCCGCCATAAATATCGTACACCCACTCACAATTATCCCCTTGATAACACAGCTTAATTTGGCAATATTTCAATCTATGTATAGAAGATTATTCATTTTTTTATTCCTTATAAACGGCTTTCTGTTAGCGCAGGATGCCGGAACATTCCAGCAACGTTATATGCTCGGGCAGGGTTATCTTCAGGCGGGACAGCTTGAAAAGGCTAAATCAATTTACCAGGATTTATACAATCGGGATCCCAATAACTTCCAGTATTTTGAAGCCCTTAATAATGTTTATCTCCAGCTTAAAGATTACCAGGGATCTTTACAGATTATTCAGCAAAGAATGCAGAAAATTCCGCCAGATGCTAATATGTACGGACTTCTTGGCTCAACTTATTATTTAATGGGTAATACCGAAAATGCTTACCAGGTTTGGGATGAAGCTTTGAAGAAACTTCCTCCCGATGATATGAACTACAGGATAATTTCAAACTATGTACTGGACAGAAGGGATTTTGATAAAGCAATAGAAATTCTTAAGCAAGGTAAAGCTGAAAGCAAAGACCCTGTAATTTTTTCCTACCAGCTTGCAGAACTTTATGCACTGACTATGAGGTTTAAAGAAGCCGCAGAAGAATACGTTTTCATTTTGAATAAAGTGCCCGAACAAGTTACTAACGTGCAGAATAAAATTTTTAATTTTATAAATAAGCCCGGCGCTCTGCAGAAAACGATTGAAGTGTTTGAAGATAACCTCGGTGATAATAAAAGCATAAAATACCTGCTTGCAAGATTTTACGTGGAAAACAAAAATTATCAGAAAGCATTCGATCTCTATCTCGATCTGGATAAAGAAAATAAACTGCAGGGTGCAAATGTTATTAAGCTTGCAGATCTTATTTACAGTGAGGGTGATTATAAAACTGCGGCAGAGTTTTACACTAATATCATCGATCAGTTTTCAGGCTCTCCGATTATTTCAAATGCAAAACTTGGTTACGCAAAAACTCTTGAAGCACAGGTTGAAGAAAATGTAGGCGAAGGATGGAAACCATATCATAAATTTAATTCAATAAGCCCGGATAAAATTGATAAAATAGTAAAAGCTTATAATGAAATAATCAGTCTGTATCCCAATTCGGATGTTTCACTTGAATCATACTTTAGGCTTGGGGAATTAAAATTTTACAGCCAGGGCGATCTTCCCGTCGCTAAAGAATATTTCGATAAGATTCTTACCAATGCTCCATTTTCAGTTTTCGGGTCTCAGGCTGAAATGGAAACAGGTAAAATTGAGTTAATAAATGGTAATCTTGATAAAGCCGCAGATTATTTTCAAAAAGTAAGCAGCAGGCCAAAAATACCTGAAGATCAGAAAAACAGCAGTAAATATTTATTAGCCCGCATAGATTTTTATAAGGGAAATTTTAAGGAAGCAAAAAATCAATTGGTACAGATATTGACCAATTTAGGTGATGATTATGCGAATGATGCCATAGAATTATCTCTTTTATTGAACACTACTATGAATGATTCGTCTGAATTAGTAAGATTTGCTGAAGCTGAATTTCTTGCAGATCAGAAAAAATTTAATGAGGCAGCAGAAAAATACAAGGTTGTTGCACAGAATCCGAAAGCTTTTTTGCTTAAAAGTGTGGCTGAACTAAGAGAAGCGGAAATGGAGCTTGCAGCAGGAAATAATGATAAATCCATTGAAATGCTTACAATCATTGCCGGTGAGGAAAGTAAAAACATTTATGCTGATAAAGCCTTATATTTGCTGGGAAAAATTTATGAGTTTGGTTTAAATGACCCGTCCAAAGCCATTGAGAAATATGAGGAATTACTGGCAAAATTTCCGAGTTCCCTATATCTTGATGATGCAAGGGACGAGATAATTAAATTAAAAAACAAAGCGAGTTAAGTGATGGGAAAAAAACAGGGTCAAAAAATCGTTAAATGTTCATTTTGCGGACGCGATGGAAGCGAAGTCGGCAGTATGATTGCCGGACCTGATGTTTATATTTGTGATATATGCATCTCAAGCAGCGTGGATATTCTTAGAAATAATCTTGCGGCGTATTCAAATGTCAAATCGAAATCCGCCCAGATTACTACCCCGGAAACAATTAAAAAAACGCTTGATCAATATGTAATAGGACAGGATAGAGCCAAAAAAGTTTTATCTGTTGCCGTTCACAATCATTATAAAAGAATTGCTTCTAAAGGTTCATTCTTTGAGCTTGATGATGTTGAAATTGAGAAGAGTAATATTTTATTAATAGGTCCGACCGGTGTTGGAAAAACACTTCTTGCACAAACACTTGCAAAAATTCTTGAAGTTCCTTTTGCAATTGCCGATGCTACTACTCTTACGGAAGCCGGTTATGTTGGTGATGATGTTGAGACAGTACTTGTCCATTTACTTCAGGCTGCGGATTACAATCTTGAACGCGCTCAAAAAGGAATAGTGTATATTGATGAGATTGACAAGATTGCCAGAAAGAGTGAAAGCACTTCAATTACAAGAGATGTTTCAGGTGAAGGTGTTCAGCAGGCGTTACTAAAAATACTGGAAGGAACCGTAGCCGGTGTACCTCCAAAAGGCGGAAGAAAACATCCTGAGCAGAGTTTAATAAATGTTAATACAAAAAATATTTTATTTATTGTTGGTGGTGCTTTTGACGGAATAGATAAAATTATCGCTTCGAGAATAAATAAAAATAAAATGGGATTTTCGCGTGAGGATTTAAAAGGAAAAATTTCTGAAGATGATCTGCTGGCTTTTGCACAACCTGAAGATCTTCTGCGTTTTGGTTTGATCCCTGAGCTTATCGGGAGACTTCCGGTGATTGCACCTCTTCATTCATTAAGCGAAGAAGCGATGAAAAGTATACTTACGGAACCCAAGAATGCAATACTTAAGCAGTACAAAAAATTATTTATGATTGACAATGTTGAACTTGAGTTTGATCCTTTTGCGATTGATGCAATTGTAAAAAAAGCTATGGAAAGAAAAACCGGTGCGCGTGCATTAAGATCAATTGTGGAAGAATTTATGCTTGATGTTATGTATGAACTTCCGAATAAAGATAATGTTGATAAATGCATTATTACAAAAGATGTTATTGAAAAAGGTGCCGAACCTATATATCTGGATGCGGATAGAAAATCGGCTTGATTAGGTTGTTGCAACGTTTTATTTATGAAAGGCGATTATTTTAATCGCCTTTAATTTTTTAAAAGAAAAGACTTGATATGCTTAAAAAGATTTTATTTATACTCGTTTTAACTTCGCTTACCGTTATAGCCCAGTCAAAAATTTTAATCTGTATGGATCTGCAGCAGACAGATCATCTTAAAGCTTATGGAATAACTTTTCATGCTCTTCAGAAAGGAATTAAATCCGACTGGCTTCTTAACTATCGCGGCGGTTCATTTATGATAGACTATGATGATAAGATTGCAGTTGAGTGCAGGCTTGAAGGAGTAGCTTTCGATCTGCTCTCAACATCACAGGCAGCAGATATTTACTCGACCGTACAAAGTGAAAATAATAATATGGATGTTGTCCGGCTTGAGAAGGCTCCTAAAATTGCGGTTTATGTTCCACCTGGATTTATGCCTTGGGATGATGCTGTAACTCTTGCTCTTGAATATGCTAAAATTCCTTATGATAAAATATGGAATGATGAAATCCTCAAGGGTGATCTTTCCAAATATGACTGGATTCATCTTCATCACGAGGATTTTACGGGACAGTACGGAAAATTTTATGCGAGCTTTAGTAATGCTCAATGGTATATCGACAACCAGGTTATGTATGAAAATGATGCTAAGAAAAACGGCTTTAAAAAAGTTTCTGAAATGATGAAAACTGTTGCGATGGATATTAAAAATTTTGTGGGTCAGGGAGGATTTTTATTTGCAATGTGTTCAGCTACAGATTCATACGATATTGCACTTGCTGCACAGAACGTTGATATCTGTGCTGAAATGTACGATGGAGATGCGGCTGATCCTGATGCACAAAGCAAACTGGATTTTTCTAATACTCTTGCTTTCACCAATTTTAAGCTTGAGATGAATCCTTATGTTTATGAATACAGCAACATAGATATTCAGCCTGGGGAAGTTGGTAATTTTGCAAACGATTACTTTACGCTTTTCGATTTTTCTGCAAAGTATGATCCGGTGCCGACAATGCTTACACAGGATCATGCAAATGTTATAAGAGGATTTATGGGGCAAACAACAATGTTCAGGAAAGAACTGATAAAAAAATCAGTTATTGTACTTGCTGAGCGTCCGGGAACCGACCAGGTAAAATATATTCATGGAAATTATGGCAGGGGAACCTTTACATTTTATGGCGGTCACGATCCTGAAGATTACCAGCATGCAGTAGGCGACCCGCCGACTGATCTTTCTTTGTATAAGAATTCTCCCGGCTACAGACTTATACTTAATAATGTTCTGTTTCCTGCAGCTACAAAGAAAAAACAAAAAACCTGATCTGATCATCTTAATAGAACTCATTAAATTTTTCTATCTTTACAAAAAGATTTTGAATCATTAATTATTTTTATCCTATGAAAAAAATAAAGATTAAAAACAGCGATCAGACATATACAATCGGTAAAATAGTTTGTGTAGGCAGGAACTATGTAGAACATGCAAAAGAACTTGGGAATGATGTTCCCGAAAAACCAGTAATATTTTTAAAACCAACATCTGCAATCATTTTTTCCGGCGATAAAATTCTTCATCCAACGTATTCAACAGATATGCACCACGAAACCGAACTGGTTTTGTTAGTCGGAAACACAATAAAAGATGCAGACGAAAAAAAAGCAGAAGAAGCAATCTTAGCTTATGGTGTCGGACTTGATATGACGCTTCGGGACATTCAGACTGTGTTGAAGAAGAAAGGGCATCCGTGGACGATTGCTAAAGGTTTTGATACTTCTGCAGTTCTTTCAGAATTTGTTTCTAAAGAAAATTATAATTTGACCCTCAACGAAGAAATAATTTTAAATGTAAACAACACTGAAAGACAGCACGAAAAACTGAACAAAATGATCTTCAACCCGGTTCAGATTGTTGAATACATTTCTTCGCTGATGACACTTGAAGCTGGAGATTTGATTTTTACGGGTACTCCTGCCGGAGTAAGCAAGGTTGAAAGGGGGGATAAACTTTATGCAGAGATTACGGGGATAGCTTCTCTGGAGTGTGAGGTAATTTAACTCAATTATTCAGGTCTGAAAGTGATTTTTTAATAAGTTCTTCCAGGGATAATTTGGGATTAGCCGAAAGAGTATCTCTAACTATTTTATCTGCAACTTTTAAGTTATATCCTAATGTAGTTAACGCACTCACAGCTTCATTTTTTACGCTGAAAGGAATTTCTTTAGTTCCCGCTTCTGAAATCTGATCAACTTTGTTTTTTAATTCAAGCACGAGCCTTTCACTCGTCTTTCTACCGATTCCCGGAACTGCAATTATTCTGGAAATATCTCCGCGTTGAATTGCATCTTTTAAATCATCTGTTTGAATTCCTGATAAAATGCTTTGTGCTAACTTAGGACCAATCCCGGTTATTGAAATTAATAATTCAAACATTTGTTTTTCCGCCTCGGTGAAAAATCCATACAGGGTTATTGAATCTTCCTTAACGTTTGTATAAATAAATAGCGAAACAATTTCTTTATCAGAGATATTCTCAAATGTGTTTATAGAGATATTAACCGAATAACCAACTCCGTTCACATCAAGCAAAATGTGTGTTGGCTTAATCGAGATTATTTTTCCTGTCAGGTATCCGATCATAATTAATTATCAATTATCAATTAAAAATTAACATTTTATTCGTTCACAATTCTTTCGGGAAAAGCTTCTATAAATGATTTCCAGTCTTTACTTTTTTTTGTAGTCGATTTAAGACGGAAAGCATGACAAAGAGCTATAGCGAGAGCATCACTCTCATCATATTTCATTTTTGTTGCTTTAATTTCAAGCAAAGTTTTTATCATAAATCCCACCTGTTCTTTTGATGCAGCGCCGTTCCCTACAATTGATTTTTTAACTTCTCTTGGGGAATACTCGCTGGTAGGAATTTTATTATGTACGGCGGCAAGTATTGAAACCCCGCGTGCATATCCGATCTTCATTGCGGATTGAACATTCTTACCATAGAAAGCCGTTTCAATTGCAAACTCATCAGGTTTATAAAGTTTAATCAATTCGTTTAGTTCGTTATATATTATTTCTAATTTAAGAGGTAAGGGATTTGAGGGAGGCAGTTTTATTATTCCGTGAGTTACCCGGTTAAAAATATTTTTATTGTAATTAATTATCCCAAAACCGGTAAAATTAGTTCCGGGGTCAACTCCGAGAATAATCATTTATTATACCAGCGATTTCTATTCGCATTAATTTATTGAGCTTTCATCAATATCGGCATTTGAGAAGACATTCTGGACATCATCATTATCTTCCAGAGCTTCAATTAACTTCATTACTTTCTCAGCTTCATCACCTGAAACAGGAACTGTATTTTTAGCTATCCATTGTAGAGACGCGTTTTCAATTGAGAGTTCTTTATCAGCAAGTGATTTTCTAACAGGTTCAAAACTTTCCAGCGGAGTTTGGATTTCAAAAAATTCGTCATCCGATTGTAAATCTTCTGCCCCGGCATCCAGAATTATTTCCATTACATCATCTTCTGATTTACCCTGTTTAGGCAGTGAGATAACTCCTTTCCTATCGAACATCCATGCAACAGAACCTGTCTCACCCATACTTCCCCCGTACTTGCTGAATAAATGTCTTACTTCCGCAACAATTCTGTTCTTATTATCAGTTGCCACTTCAACAAGCATAGCTACACCAGCAGGTCCGTAACCCTCATAAGTCAATTCAAGATAAGTTACACCCTCCAGTTCTCCGGTTGCTTTTTTTATTGCCCTCTCAATATTATCCTGGGGCATATTAGCAGCTTTGGCGTTATCTACTGCAAGCCTTAACCTCGGATTTGCGCCGGGATCACCGCCGCCTTCTCTTGCAGCTATGGTTAACTCTTTAATTAATTTTGTGAACATTTTACCGCGCTTTGCGTCCAGCGCTCCCTTTTTTCTTTTTATCGTTGCCCACTTTGAGTGACCTGACATTGAAAATATTCTCCTAATTATTTTCTAAAACTTTTAGATCTTTAATTTTAAATTGAGGAAAAACTCTTCCATCCCTGACTGATTTATCAATTGAATAAACCACATCAAATAATTGCCCATTCTTCGATATGATTTCACAGAAGTCTCCCATATTAAATCCAATACAATCAAAAACCCTGTCACAGCCGTTTTGTTTTAAACTAACAAGAAGATGATCATTTCCCACAATTCTTGGATTTCCAGCAACTGTTACGTCTTCGGATAAAAATACCGGTCTCATATTTCCCGGACCGAAAGGGGAAAACACATCAATAATTCTCAAAAACTTAGGTGTTATTTCTGAAAATTTAAGCTTAGAGTCAATATGAACTTCCGGAAAAAGATCTGCTTCCGAAACAGTTTCCCGTACAATTTGATTAAACTTAATTTTGAATTCTTCTATTTTATCTACTTCAACTGCCAGTCCGGCTGCAGCCTGATGACCGCCGAAATGAATTAACAAGTCTTCACATTTTTTCAGTGCTTCATAAATGTTAAAGTTAGAAATGCTTCTGGCTGACCCTTTGGCAACACCATCAACTGTAGTAAGCATTATAGTTGGCCGATAGTATTTTTCAACAAGACGGGAAGCTACGATTCCGATTACCCCGGGATGCCAGGCTTCCTGGTGTAGGATAATTGAAAGTTCTTCTTTAAGATCTATTGTGCTTTCAACAAGTTCAAGGGCATTGTCAAAAGTATCAACATCAATTTTTCTTCTTTCATAGTTTTCAGTTTCCAGAACCTGTGCCAGCTTAAGTGCTTCTTCCTTATCTTTTGTAATCATTAATTGAACAGCACGTTCTGCATCTCCAAGCCGACCAACAGCATTGATTCTTGGTGCAAGTGTAAAAACTATTTGTCCTGTATTTAAATTTCCCGGATGTATATTACTTTTTGATATCAGGGCTTCCACTCCCGCGCGCGGATTTTCATTAATAATTTTTATACCTTCGCTCACGAGAGAACGGTTTTCATCTATCAGGGGAACAATATCAGCAGCAGCAGCAAGTGCAACCAGATCAAGATACTGCATCGGCATTTCTCTTTTTCCAATTCTTTCTGCTACACCCTGTGCAAGTTTAAATGCAATACCAGCACCTGATAAATATTTAAAGGGATAATTACAAACGGGTTTTAAAGGATCGAGAACTGCATAAGCATTAGGGATTTGTTCTTTTGGCTGATGGTGATCGCAGATAATCAAATCCATTCCGAGTTTGTTCACAAGCTCAGTTTCTTCAATCGCTGTTATCCCGCAATCTACGGCTATCATTAGCTCAGTACCGCGACTCTTTACATATTCAACCCCGGCAGGTGAAATTCCATAACCCTCTGTTAATCTTTTCGGGATGTAATATTCTACATTTGCATCAAGTTCTTTCAGAAAAAGATAAAGTAAAGCAGTTGAGCAGGTACCGTCAACATCATAATCACCATATACAGTTATAAGCTGGTTTTCGGTAAGTGCCTGGATTACCCGGTAGGTTGCCGGTTCCATTCCATCCATAAGGAAGGGATAATGAAGCGAGTCTATAGAAGGGCGGAAAAAATTTTTAGCCTGCGAAAATGTTTTAATATCTCTTAGTACAAGAAGTCTGGTCAATACCTCCGAGATATTGAGCGAGTCTGCCATCGACTTTATCAAATAGTCGTCGGTGATCTCTTTTATTTTCCAGCGTTTTTCTGGCATAATACTCTTTTGTAAGAGATAAGAAATATAAAAGAACAAAATACTTTTCAGAACTGTAAGCCGGATTCTGTAATTCCTATTCAGGAATTGGCAATTATTTGTCTTAACCCTGCATTACTACAGAAGTTTTTAGCGGTCTACCCGGAGAAACTATCCCATTTGTATAACGGGATAACGAAGCGAACAACTCCGTACTATTAAAAGATGAATCTCCATATTTGACCTTGCTTCGAGTGGGGTTTGCCATGTCCCGCAAAACGGGATCCCTTTTGGGACCAGTGATGTTACCATCACTGCGGTAGGCTCTTAACCTGCCTTTTCACCCTTATCCCGATTTTCATCGGGACGGTATATTTTCTGCGGCACTTTCCGTCGTTATAAGATTTCTCCATACAACTCCCGGGGATTACCCGGCACTCTGTTCTGTGAAGTCCGGACTTTCCTTTTTCCCGATTTATTGGGAAAAAAATTGCCCGTTCTGAACCGTATTTTTATTCTTTAAACTCTTTTCAATCTCTTAATTTTTAATTAAAAGAAATAGTAATAATTATTTAACTGAAGCGAATATAATAAATTAAATGCCTTAAGTCAGCAGAAAAGATTTGTAGAGGTGCCTATTTGCAGAATTCTCTGAAAAATGATGATTTAAATGTTTTCGGTTAACGCTTATTTTTTAATCTTCAGTAAGTTCAGCTATCTCAGGAGAAACCAGGATTCTTCCGCAGTATTCACAAAAGAAAAGCCGGCTGTTTCTTCTGATTTCCAATTGTCTCTGGGAGGGGACAATATTATGGCAACCGGAACAAGCTGATCGTTTTATGGTTACAACCGCTTTACCTTTTTTTGCTTTCCGTATTCTCATATAAGCAGAGTAATCAGGTTTTTTTGTCTGTGCTTCTATTTCTTTCCGTTGCGCCCTGAGCTTTGCTTCTTCTTTTTCATTTGCCTTTATTATTTCCTTGAGATCAGCTTGCTTAATTTTGAGTTCATCATTTAATTCATCGAGCTGGGGTTTAAGAACTTCAATATCATCTGCAAGAGTTTTACTTTGATCAGCCAGGGCATCGTTTTCTGTTTCAAGTTTTGTTACATGTTCTTCGGTGTGATCAATTTCTTTTGTTAATGCATCGTATTCTTTATTGTTCCTTACCTGGTAAAGCTGGGCTTTAAACTTTTTCTGGTTAGCTTTTAATTTTTCTATTTCTTCTTCGTTCTCTTCCCGTTTTTCAAGGGATTCTTTCCGCTTCGAATCTTTTTCGGTAACCTGGTTCTTTATACTATTCATTTTGTCTTCTAACGCTTGAACGGCGTTTGGTAAATCCCCGCGAAGTTCTTCCAGCTCATCAAGTTGATCATCGATTTGTTGTAATTCATACAAAGTTTTTAATCTGTTTACCAATTTATCCATTCTCCTTTTTATTATTAAAAAATTTTACAGGATTTGTCGATTTATTATACTTATAAACTTTAGTGTTTTTATTCAGAAAATATTCAAGTTTTTCTTTTACTTCGTCAAGAGAAAAAATTTCAGTTTCATAATGCCCGGCATCTATCAATAAAATCTGTCCTTCGGCACCCTGAAAAGCATGATATTTTATATCAGCAGTTACATAGGCATCTGCCCCTGATTTTATTGCATCTTTAAGATAATCAGTTCCGGATCCTCCGCAGACGGCAATTTTCCTGATTCTCTTTTTGCCACCGTTGCTGAATCTGAAATTTTTTATTTTTAATTTTTCACTTACATAATTCAGAAATTCATCTTTTCCCATTTCAGAGGCAAGTAAACCGATTGCCCCAATTCCAAAGTCTGAATTTTCATTTTGGATTGGATATAAATCGTACGCCGGTTCTTCATAAGGATGAACTTTTAACATTTCAGATAAAACATTTTTCACTTTCCATGTATTAACTAAAACTTCAAGGCGAATTTCATTTACTGTTTCAAAATTTTCTTTTGATCCAATAACAGGATTGGTTTTTTGCGAACCTCTGAAAGTTCCTTTACCTGGAATTTGGAAACTGCAATCTGAATATTCCCCGATTTTTCCGGCGCCTGCTTTAAAGATGGCATCGGAAACTATTTTTGAAGATTCTTCCGGAATAAATATGACAAGTTTAACCTGGTTGGAATTAAGTTTTTTCAGAAAGTTTATATTCTGAAGCTTTAATTTTTTTGCAAGTTGGTAACTGACGCCGTCCTTTGTATAATCCAGATTTGTGTGTGCTGAATAAAGAGTTATATCATTCTTAATTAGTTTCTCTATAACTTTTGAACGGTAATCTTTATCTATGGATATTTTTTTGAGCGGGTTAAAAAGAAGCGGATGATGTGAAATTATAAGGTTGCAGGAATTTTTAATGGCTTCGTCAACTACAGCCGGATTTACATCAAGACAAAGGAAAATATTCTTTATATCTCTTTCCACTGATCCTACCTGCAAACCAACATTATCCCTTTCCCAGGCTATTTCCTTTGGTGCCCATTGTTCTAAATATTTAATTATTTCAATACACTTCATATCAAAAAAAAATGCACTTCTAATATTTGAAGTGCATTTTATAAATTCTCTGCTCTTAAGGTATTCGGGGAAGCAGAATATTTAACAAGATCGAGAAATTTAAGTTTTTCTAAAATTAGTTTATCCATATCAAGTTTATAAATATACTCTATCGTTCTATAATAATCAACAATCGAGCCAGTACCCTGAAATTAATCTTTTGATTCTATCCAGATATTGTCTTCTTTAATTATTTCAATAAGTTCGTCAACTGCATTTTCAGCTGGCACATTTCTTTTAACAATATCTTTTGCGCGGTATAACGTTATTTTACCCACACCGGATCCAACATATCCGTAATCAGCATCTGCCATTTCACCGGGTCCGTTAACAATACAGCCCATTACCGCTATTTTTACACCTTTAAGATGTTCAGTTCTCTTCCTTATTTTGTCTGTTGTAATCTGAAGATCAAACAGGGTTCTGCCGCAGGAAGGGCAGGCGATATATTCTGTTTTTGATATTCTGACACGTGCAGCCTGAAGAATTCCGAATAAAGTTCTGTTTATTACTTTTTCGTAAGACTCTTTTATATTTACAAACTTTCTGATCAATTTGTTGTGATCATCAAACTCTTTTTCTTCGTCCTTTAATTTCCCTTTTAACTGTATCCAGATACCATCTCCCAAACCGTCAATCAATAATCCACCAAGATCTGTAGAGGCAAAAAGTCTCAGTTGATCAATATCTATATTTTCATAAGTCCTTTTCACAATTACAGGGTTCTTGACATCTTTATTTATTAAATCAAAAAAGACTCTTCTTTGTTCTGCCATTCCGTGCTTGTTAGATGTGGTTAATAGAATTATAGCAGTTTTATCTTTATTTAATTTTTCTAAAATGTTTTCATGAATATCGTCTATTGTAAGCTGAACGAAATTGAGTATGTGTGATTTTACTGTTTCCCTTAAATAATCATCTGGTGTAATTACCGGGAAACCTTTTTTATTACTCTTCCAGGATTCATAATTAACTAGAAGCTTTAAATTTGTCGGTAGTTCAAAAGGAATATCATTATTACCAGTAAATATAATATCAGCAGCGCTATCACTTATATTCCATTTATCAGTGGGGACGTTATAATTATAACCAATGTCTGACAAATCTTCCGGGCGAACTATTTTATGATTTGAAAAATCAGCTATTACCACAGGTACGTTCGAACCGCCAATATTTGTTACTTCAAAAGTGTTTCTCCTTTTGTAAATAAGTGGATCTACCGGTATTCCTGATACGGGAACAATTTCTTTATGATTTTCTCTGTCTTTATATCTTTCAACCAGTTCAATTGCTACCGGTGCTTCAAATTCGGGATCTTCAGTTAAAGAAACACGAACAGTATCTCCTATTCCATCCTCCAGCAGAGTTCCTATTCCGAGTGCAGATTTTATTCTTCCATCTTCTCCACCACCTGCTTCAGTGACACCGAGATGCGTCGGGTAATTCATTCCTTCTTCTTCCATCTTTATTACAAGAAGCCTGTAAGCCTGAACCATCACCTGCGGATTACTTGCTTTCATTGAAAGAACGATTTCCCTGTAGTGAAGATCTTCGCAGATCCTTACAAATTCCAGTGCCGATTCAACCATTCCCAGGGGAGTATCGCCGTAACGGCTCATAATTCTGTCTGAGAGAGAGCCGTGATTCGTCCCGATTCTCATTGCTGTTCCGTATTCTTTACAGATTTTTACAAGCGGAGTAAATTTCTGTCTGATTCTTTCGAGTTCTTCTTCGTATTGTTTATCAGTGTATTCAACAATCTTAAATTTTTTTCTATCTGCATAATTTCCGGGATTAACTCTTACTTTCTCAACAATCCGGGCAGCAATTTCCGCAGCGTTAGGAGTGAAATGGATATCAGCAATAAGAGGAACTTTATATCCCCGGGATCTCAATTCATTTTTTATATTCTCTAAATTTTGTGCTTCAAGTTTACTGGGTGCCGTTATCCGGACATAATCACATCCAGATTCAACCATTCTTATTGTTTGTTCAACCGTTTCTTTAGTATCCATAGTATCTGTAATCGTCATCGATTGAATCCGGATCGGATTGTCTCCGCCAAGTGGAATATCTCCTATGTTAACAACTCTAGTTTTATAACGTGAGTATTTTGTTAAACTGTTACAGTAAGTTTTTGCTTTACTTATCGATTCATACATAAGATTATCGTTCTGATATAAAATAATTCAAATACTTTTTTATAGATAAAAGTTCCAATTAAGTAATTTTCATTGATCCTGTCTCAAATATAACAATAAGTAATCTGCTGTTGAACAGGCTTTTTGTCATAAAATTCTTCTCTCTTTTTTATAGTAATATTTAAAGAAAATTTAGTATTCTATTTATAACTTTAGCTATTGTTTATATATGGTTTTTAAGTTCAGTTTTTATAGGAAAAAATGAGAATATCTGAGAATAAAATAGAAGAAATACGATCTGCTGCAAGCATTGTAGATGTTATATCCGGATATGTACAACTGAGAAAACGCGGAAAAAATTTTCTCGGGCTGTGTCCTTTTCATTCAGAAAAAACACCTTCTTTTACGGTTAGTGAAGAAAAACAAATCTTTCATTGCTTTGGCTGTCATACCGGGGGAAATGTTTTCAAATTTCTGATGGAATATGAAAAAATTTCTTTTGTGGAAGCAGTTCAGGAACTGGCTGAAGAACTTGGAATTCCGCTGGACTATGATCAGCAGGAATCAGAAGAAAAGCAAACTGAACAGGAAATTCTTTACGACATTAATACTGAAGCAGCCAGGTATTTTTCAAATAACCTGCTTAATTCCAGTGAAGGTGAAGCTGCCTTAACTTATTTTCAGAACAGGAAAATTAAACCCGGCACGATGAGAGCATTTGGTTTGGGTTATGCATTTAACGGATGGGATAACTTCATTCATTTTATACAGGAAAATAAAATTGATATCGAAAGATCAATTCAACTGGGATTAATAGGTAAAGCAGCCGATGGAAGATTATATGATAAATTCTCGTCGAGGATTATTTTTCCGATTTTTTCTCCAAACGGCAGAGTAGTTGCTTTTGCCGGAAGAATTCTCGAAAACAAAGAAGGCGCTGCCAAGTATCTCAATTCGCCCGAATCTTTAATCTACACCAAAGGGAGAATTCTATACGGCTTATCTCATGCAAAAGATGAAATTAGAAGGATTGATAAAGCTATACTGGTAGAAGGATATATGGATTTAATTTCCCTATACCAGAATGGAATTAAGAATATTGTAGCTGTTTCAGGAACAGCTCTTACTGAAGAACAAGTCCAGCTTCTCTCAAGATATACAAAGAATGTGGTTTTACTTTTTGATGCTGACACAGCCGGTATTAAAGCTGCAATGAGAAGTATAGAACTTCTCCTTAAAAGAGACTTTGAAATTAAAATCATTGCTTTACCGGAAGGAGAAGATCCTGATTCATATGTAAATAATTACGGTAAAGAAAAATTTGAAGAGTTAATAAAATCTGCAAAGAATTTTCTTGAATATCAGTCAGAGTACTATGAATCGCAGGGAATGTTTGATGATCCGGCAAAGACAACTGAAGCAATCCGTGATCTTGTAAAACCACTTGCTTTGATCAATGATGAGTTGAAGGCAAACCTTTTAATAAAAAATATTGCTAAAAAGTTTAATCTTAGGGAAAAATTACTTGAAGCTGAACTGGATAAAATTAAATTTGGTTTAACCCGGCAAAACGCATTGGAGATAGACAGACAGCAGAAGAAAGTTGTTGAAAAGGAAAAAACGATCCTAAAATCAGATGAGAATATTTCTTCTGAAATGATTAGCCTTGAGAAAGAAATAATCAAATTGTTATTGGAAGGGGACAGGGGAATAATTGAATTTATAATTCAACATATTAAACCAGATGAATTTAAAGTCAGAGTTCACGAAGAGATAGCTGATCTTATCCACTCTGCTTTTTTACAGGATCAGGATTTAACAGCAGGTGCAATAATTGATAAGCTGGAAGATGAGGATCATAAATTGTACGCAAGAGAACTGACCTTTGAAAAATACCAGATAAGTAAAAGCTGGGAAGATATAAATCCTTCTCTATCTAATGAAAAAATCCTTAAAAAATATTCTTTTGATGCTGTAAGAAAATTTAAACTTAAACAGGTTGAAGAAAAAATATCTGAATTAAATAAAGGATTATCGCAGATTACTGACGAAGATGAAAAGATAGATCTTATGAAAGAAATAAGGGAACTTTCACGGGAAAGACAATTAATTAAGGAAGACCTTGAAGACGATGACGTTCCATTTAACTCTTAAATGATTTCAGTTATATCAATTGATTAAATTTACTTCCCGACCAAATTAAATAAATTTCAATAATGAAATACAGGCAGGCAAAAAACGATAAACTTATGATCAACATTCTTCCGGATAAATGTGATTACTGCGGCTGTTGTGTTGGCATTTGTCCTGAGGACGCAATTGAATTAAAAGAAGCGGAGATTTTTATTATTGATGAGAGATGTACCAATTGTGCAAAATGTGTCTGGAGCTGTCCGATTGAGGTTATTGAGTTTAAGAAGGAAGGTGTACTTGTTCAGTAGGCAATAGGCAATTAACAGTAGGCAATCAAAAATGATAAAAGGGATTTACAAATGAATATATCATTCAGGGATTTAACTGTTTATAAAAAAGCTTTCAGTTTGGCAATGGAGTTTTTTGAAGTAACAAAAGAATTCCCAAAAGAGGAAAAATATTCTCTGACAGATCAAATCCGAAGATCTTCAAGATCAGTTTGTACAGCTATTGCAGAAGCCTATAGAAAAAGAAAATATGAGAATTATTTTGTATCAAAAACTTCAGACGCTGATATGGAAAATTCTGAAACTCAGGTTTGGTAGGATTTTTCTTATAAATGTAATTACATCAATAAAACGATCTATTCCAGGTTGGTTAATAAATCTGATGAAGTCGGCAGACTCTTAAATCATATGATTGAATTCCCTGAAAAATATTTAAGAAAAAACGAAAAGATTTAAAAATTGCCTATTGCTTACTTTATTTTGCCTACTTTGTAATGATAACAAATAAATGATGTGTTGATTGACAAAGAAATGATAGAATGAAAAAAAATTACGACATAATAGTAGTCGGTGCCGGTCCTGCCGGAAGCATAGCTGCACGCACTGCTTCTGAACAGGGATTATCTGTTTTGATGCTTGAAAAGGACAGCAAGGTGGGTTATCCGGTGAGATGTGGGGAAGCAATAAGTAAAGCAGGAGTGGAGGAATTTATTACTCCCGATAAAAAATGGATTGCAGCGACAATCAGTAAATTTTCTTTTAACGCACCGGACGGGACTGAAGTCATTTTAGACTTTGGGGAAGCCGGTTACGTTCTTGAACGTAGAATATTTGATTACGAACTTTCACAGACTGCGGCTGATGTGGGTACTGAAATTTTAACCGGAGCTTATGTAAATGGACTGTTGCTTACAGACGGAAAAGTAAGCGGAGTTAAGTATGAATTCAAAGGCGAGCAGAAAGAATTAAAAGCAAAAATTGTTATTGCTGCTGATGGAGTTGAATCAAGAGTTGGGAGATGGGCCAGACTTACAACTCATATTGATTTCCGTGATATGGAAAGTGCTGTTCAGATTACCGCTTCAGATATACCTGTTAACCAGGATACTCTATATTTTTACTTTGGAAAAGATGTTGCCCCGAATGGCTATTTCTGGGTTTTCCCAAAAGGAAATAACAAAGCAAATATTGGTTTGGGCGTAAGCGGATTAATTGGTAAAAAAAAATCAGCCCAATCTTTTTAAATGATTTTATGCAGAACCATTATCCACAGGCTCCTGTTCTTACTAAAATTGCCGGCGGAGTTCCCTGCAGTGTTACTTTGCCTAAAATATCTGCTCCGGGGATTATGTTAGTTGGTGATGCAGCGCGGCAGGTAAATCCTTTAAGCGGAGGGGGCATTGCAAGTGGAATGATTGGAGGAAAAATTGCCGGTGAGATTGCAGCAGATGCGGTTAAGAAAAACAAATTAGAAGATATACTTTATTACGATAAAGCCTGGGCAAAAAGATTGGGAAAACGTCACGAAACATTTGACAGAATTAAAAACGGCATATATAATTTCTCAGATGAAAAGTTTAACAGCATTGCTCACAGCTTTGTCAAAGTACCGTATGAAAAAAGGACAATGAAGAAACTCTTTACAACCGCACTTATCAATAATCCTTCTTTGATTGTTGATGTTGCAAAAGTATTTGTGTAATAAAGATATGTAATCAAAAATTTTCAGAAATATTTTTATTATTTCTGTTGCTTATTCAATTATTTAAAAATATCTTCACTTAATAAATTACGGGAATAGGAAAAATTATTGCGGGGAAAGCAATGTCTCTAAAAACCAGTCGAACAAATGATAATGCAACTGTAAAAATCGATTTCAACCAGTGCAGTGATTGCGGACTATGTTCAGTTGTCTGCAAAGATCTCACCCTAACAATGAAGAAAGGGAAAATCACGATTGATAATAACCCGCTCTTCGGGTGTGTTGGCTGTGCTCAGTGTGTGGCAGTTTGTCCCGAAGATTGTATTGAAGTTGAAGGGCGAACAATAACTATGGATGATTTTGTCCCGCTGCCCGAGTTTAAAACAGCTGCAAACTTCGATCAACTTTATTCATCTATGTTTAAAAGGCGAAGCATACGAGACTTTAAAGACAAAGACATTGAACAGAAGCAAATTGAGAAAATAATCAGGGCCGCCTCAACTGCACCTATGGGAATTCCGCCTTCTGATGTTGAAGTTGTTATCTTCAAAGGAAAAGAAAAAGTTAAAAGTTTTGTAACAGATTTTATAAAGTATTTGGAAAGCATTGAATGGATGTTTTCAAAATGGACAATCCCGTTATGGAAACCATTCTTATCCAAAGAAGATTATGAAATGCAGAAATCATTCTTAAAACCTTTAGTAAAATTTCTTATTGAAAGGAATAAAAAAGGCGAAGACTGGCTTCTTTATAATGCTCCCCTTGCAATGTATTTCTATGGTTCACCATATTCAGATCCCGCTGATGCATATATTCCGGCTACTTATGCAATGTTAGTTGCAGAATCTCTGGGACTTGGTACCTGTATGATTGGTAGCATAAACCCATTTCTCAAACGCGGAGCTTCTTTACTTAAAAAGAAATATAAAATAAATCCGAAAAACAGAAATGGCATTTTCCTCATTATTGGTTATCCAAAAGTTAAATATCACAAAGGAATAAAAAGAACATTCGCTAAAGTTTCAGAAGCCTGATTAGGTTTGAAACTTTCATTATTTGCAGATAATAACATTTTCTGTCATACCTATTCCATCATAAAACCTTTTATTTTTATACTGGCAGGATAATTTTTTATATTTTATCTGTTTATTTATAAAAATAATAATTAATCAGATTTTACTAATAATTAAAAGTTGAAAAGAAAATTGGACAAAAATCTTGAGCAGCAACTGCCGGTGGAATTCTTATCCGGCAACTTCAGCGACTTTGAGGATCAATTTACCTGGATATTAAGTTATAATGAAGATACTGAAGACGTAACCTATTCGGAAAATGTTCTGAATGTTACCGGTCTTGATGCAGCAGAGCTTAACGGAATGCGCGGAAATCTATATAATCGTGTTCATGAAGATGATCTGGAACAGGTGAGAAAAAAATTTAATGAAATGCTGAGTGATAATTCCATTAATCATTATACCACAGACTACAGAATTATTAGTAAATCAAATAGTATTATCTGGGTGAGAGAAACAGTTAAAGCAGAAAGAGCACCTTCCGGAAAACTTAAAAATGTTTTCGGCATAATTAAAAATATTTCAGATCTTAAAAGCAGTGAAACCATTTTACAGGATGAAATTCGCAAACTTGAAGAAATGAATCATTCTAAAGATGATTTTATTGCAATTCTTTCCCACGATCTTCGTTCACCTTTTACAAGTATTCTTGGATTTTCCGAAATTTTACTATCCGAACCTAAATTGCCTGAAGCTGAAAAAAATGAATACCTTAATCTCATTCATTCATCATCAGTTAAGCAGCTGAAACTTGTAAATAACTTACTTGATTGGGCTCGTTTGAGAAGCGGAAGAGTTAATGTTGAACTATCGAAAGTTGATACGAGAAATGCTGTTTACAACAGTGTTTCTGCTTTAACCGGTGAAGCAGTTAGAAAGAATGTGGAAATAAGAGTATACATTCCAGCATCTCAGTATGTTGAAGCTGATGAAAGTTTGTTCTGCAAAGTAATAGTAAATCTTCTTGAAAATTCCATTAAATATTCCAGCGAAAATAAAAGCATAGATATAAAATCATCTCCCTTTAACGACAAACTGATAGAATTTATTGTTAGAGATAAAGGAAAAGGAATTTCTGAAACTAACAAGCACAAACTATTTCAGATAAATAAAATATTTTCAACACAGGGAACCGGTGGTGAAAAAGGTACCGGGTTAGGTTTAATCCTTTGTCGCGAAATCATTGAAAAACATGGGGGTGACATCTGGTTTTTTTCTGAACCTGAAGCCGGTTCGGAATTTCATTTTACTTTTCCTCTCTTTAAAGAGAATCTTTTACTTGTTGGAGTAGATAAAATCCTCGGAGGACAAATTAAAAACCTGATGGATGATATAAAACCATCTTATTTAATAAGGGAAAGTGCTAACGGATTCGATGCTATTGATCAAATTAAGGTAAAAACTCCATCAGGAATTATTTTAAATGACAAAATGCAACTGATGGACGGATTGCAGTTTGCGGAAATTCTTCAGAGTGAAAATAAAACTGCCGGAATACCTGTAATCCTTTTGGCTGATGATCTGCAGGAACAAAAAGTAAAGCGGTATTCTAATCTTGGTATTAATAAAATTTTTAATAACCCCCTGGAACTTTCAAAATTTAAAATAGAATTAGAGAAGATTTAAAAATATTTCAATTTAAAATAACGGAGAGTATAGTTGAACATAACTATTGTTGGGACAGGATATGTGGGATTAGTAACAGGAACCTGTTTTGCTGAAACAGGCAACAATGTATTTTGTGTTGATATAGATTCGGAGAAAGTTAAAAAACTAAAAATGGGAATTGTTCCTATTTATGAACCAGGACTTGATATTCTTCTTGAAAGAAATATTAAAGTGGGAAGATTAAAATTCACTACCGAACTTAAAGAAGCGGTTATAAATTCCAGGTTGATATTTTTATGTCTTCCAACTCCACAGGATAGCGATGGGAGTGCGGATCTTCAATATGTACTGAAAGTTGCAGATGATTTGGGAAAAATGTTTAAAGAAGATCCGGGGATGGGTTTTAAAGTAATAGTAAACAAAAGTACGGTACCTGTGGGAACAAGTGAGAAAGTAAAAAATGCAATTAAAAAAAATGCTCCAGATTATGAATTTGATATCGCTTCTAATCCGGAATTTTTAAGAGAAGGTATGGCCGTTGATGATTTTATGAAACCCGAGCGTGTTGTGGTCGGAACCAGTAATTCAAAATCCAAAGAATTGATGGAACAGCTTTATGAACCTTTTGTGCGGTCGGGAAATCCGATTTATTTTATGGATGAAAAATCGGCTGAGGTAACAAAATATGCTGCCAACTCATTCCTTGCTACTAAAATTTCTTTTATGAATGAAATAGCCAACCTGTGTGAAATTACAGGTGCGGAAGTCGATAAAGTCAGAATCGGTGTCGGTTCCGATTCAAGAATTGGAAAGAGATTTTTATTCCCAGGCATTGGATATGGCGGTTCATGCTTTCCCAAAGATGTAATTGCATTAATTAATACAGCAAACGAAAATAAATATGATTTTAAATTTTAAAATCAGTTCATGAAATCAATAAGAATCAGATACTCCGTTTTTATGACAAAATTGAAAAATATTACAAAGGAAACTTAACCGGTAAAACCTTTGCATTATGGGGTCTGGCTTTCAAACCAAACACGGATGATGTTCGCGAGGCACCCTCAATAAGTCTTGTTCAGAAACTGCTGGAAAAGAAAGTTAAAGTAAAAGCTTATGATCCTGCTGCTATGGAAACAACAAAAAAAATTTTAGGTGATAGGATTGAGTACTGTAAAACACCTAATGCGGCTCTTGAGAATTCTGATGCATTAATCATTGTTACAGAATGGAATGAATTCAGAACTCCTGATTATCAGCTGATTAAAAAGACGTTAAAAGAACCGGTAATTTTTGATGGAAGAAACTTATATGATCTTTCGAAGATGGAAGAATTAGGTTTTACATATTATTCTATTGGAAGGAAAGCAATAATAAGTAAATAGAATGGATATTGAAAAGAATAGAACTGAACATGAAAAATATTGGTACGCACTTTATACTAGGCCAAGAAGCGAATTCAAGGCTGCAGAGCAACTGAAACTTAACTGTATAAATTACTATCTGCCGACGGTAACTACTGTTAAACACTGGAGTGACCGGAAGAAGAAAATAACAGAACCGATAATACGCGGGTATATATTTGTTAAAGCAGATGAAAGAGAAAGAATAATTGCACTTGAACAATATTCAGTTGTAAGATGCGTTAGTGAAAGAGGCAAACCGGCTGTTATTCCGGAGTGGCAGATTGACAATCTTAAAAAAATGCTTGCGTACGAAGGAGATTTTTACGTAATGAACGGATTAGTTCCCGGGAAAAAAGTAAAAATAAAAGAAGGTCCTTTTGCAGGAGTTGAAGGTACTTACCGGGAAAGTGAAAATGATAAAACAATTTCTGTTTCAATAGAATTGCTCAACAGATCAGTGATTGCTCATTTGCCTAAAGAAAGTATTGTACAAGTAATTTCGTAAAATATATCATGCTTAACCAGACTGAACTAAATTTGTTAAAAAGAGGTGATCCGGTAGATCATTTCCTGATCGTTAGAAAGAATGAGATTAGATTAACCAAATCTAATAAGCAATATCTCGCTCTCGATCTGGGGGATAAAACAATGACTCTGAACGGGAATGTATGGGAAAATTTTGAATTTATTTCATCTAAAATTAAACCAGGTGTGATTGTTAAAATACGCGGAAGCCTGGATGAGTTTCAGGGAAATGCCCAGATAAAAATCACTTCAATAAACTTAGCTTCAAATTCTGATGATGTTTCCCCCGCTGATTTTCAATCCCGTTCAAAACGCAATTTGGATGAAATGAAAAAAGAATTTTTCAACAGGATTGGAATTATAAAGGATCAGCATCTTAAAAAATTGATGGAATTAATTTTTTCAAGTGAAAAATTTGAGAAGTTTTCAAATGTCCCTGCAGGTAAATCCTGGCATCATTCCTACATTCATGGTTTAATTGAACATACTCTTGAAATTATTAATATATGCGATCTGATGTGTGATATTCATCCTGAGATTAATAGGGATATTCTTATTTGCGGAGCTATGCTGCACGATTTTGGAAAAACCGAAGAACTTAGCTACGATCCTGTTTTTGAGTATACCGATAAAGGAAAGTTACTGGGTCATATTGTAATTTCAGCAATGTTTGTAAATGAAGAATCAAAAAAAATAGAAAACTTCCCTGAAGACCTTAAGACTTGTCTGCTGCATGTAATCCTTAGTCACCAGGGAAAACTCGAATATGCCTCACCTGTAGTTCCCAAAACACTTGAAGCAATAACACTTTATCAGGCTGATGAGCTTAGTGCAAAAGTGAATGCATATAAAAATGCCATTCTGAATGAACAAAAAAATGACAGTAAATGGACTAAGTACATCAATCTCGTCTCGACAGATCTCTTCAACCATGGGATCTCCTCTGAAATGGATGAAGAAATAAATAAATCTCTGTTTGACTAATTATAAGGATTCATATGCTTCAAAATAAAAAATTAATTACTACTGTTTTTTCGTTTTTATTTTTCCTGTTTATAACAGTTTTAGTAAACGGACAAACCGCAGAATCACTTATCGAAGATGGTGATAGATATACGGAAGAATACCAGAACGAGAATGCTCTCGATTCATATCTAAAAGCAGATAAACTTTCGCCGAATAACTGGAAGATCCTCTGGAGAATCAGCCGTGCGTATGTAAATATCGGTGTTCATATGCCGTCTTCAAACGGAGACCAGGAAGATGCTCAACTTGCAGAATTTGAAAAAGCTCTAAGCTATTCAGACCGATCGGTTAAACTGGCAAAAGATCAGTCTGTTGTTTACGTAAGAAGAGCGGTTGTTAACGGCCGGATTGCTTTATTTAAAGGTGTATTTACAGTTGGTGGAATTGTAAATAAAGTTAAAGAAGATTGTGAGAAAGCCATTAAACTTGGTAATGGTGATGATTACACTCAGGCTCTTGCACATTATATTCTTGGCAGAACACACGCAAAAGTTAGTGAAAAATGGGCACCTGCGAGAGCTATTCTTGGACTTGGCTGGGCTGATAAAGATTCCGCTCTGGTAGAATTGAAAAAAGCTGTGAATATATTCCCGAATTTCAGAATGTTCTACCTTGAACTAGGGAAGTCTTATCTGGAACACGATGAATATGATAAAGCCAAATATTATCTGAAGAAAGTCATAGACACACCTAAAAAAGATGAGGATGATGACCAGGTTTTAGCTGAAGCAAAACAGTTGTTGAATGATCTGAATGATTAGTTGATGACAGATATTCCTCAGAGTTTTATTAATAAGTTGCTTGAGGCAGAACACCTTGTATTTTTCACGGGTGCCGGAATATCTGCAGAAAGCGGGATTCCAACATTCAGGGGTAAAGACGGAATCTGGAATAAACTTAAACCCGAAGAGCTTGCAAACTTTGATGCATTTCTCAGAAATCCTGAAATGGTTTGGGAATGGTATTCACACAGAAAAAAAATCATTCATGAATCTCTACCTAACCCCGGGCATAAAGCGATTGCGGAAATGCAGAATCATTTTAAGGAAGTAATTGTAGTTACTCAAAATATTGATAATCTGCATCGGCGCGCGGGAAGTAAAAATATTTATGAACTACATGGTAACATCGAAAGAAATTATTGTATTAATTGCAGAACTTTTTATAATGAAGAACTTCCTTTTGCCGGGAAGGTTCCAACTTGTTTAAAATGCGGCGGATTGATAAGACCTGACATTGTCTGGTTCGGTGAATATTTACCGCAGGATCAATTTAAAGCATCAGAAAATGCTTCCAGAAATTGCGATATTTTTTTTGTGGTTGGCACTTCAGCGGTTGTTTTTCCGGCAGCATCTTTAATTTATTCTGCAAGAGAGAGTGGGGCATTTATTGTGGAAGTAAATATTGAGGAAACGGAAATATCTTTTCTTGCGGACAAATCTTTTTACGGTGAAGCAGGAAAAGTTTTACCATCAATTCTGGGTGAAATAAAAAAAGTAAAGCAAAATTAATTTATTCAGTTTTTAATCCAATCTCTTTGCACATCTTTTGAAGTTGACACTGTTCTTCTTCACTCAGCACATTTAATTCCTGAACAATTGTACTAACGTGTTCAGGAAAGATTTTCCCGATAAACTCTTTTCCCTCAGAAGTAAGGTGGATAATATAATGTCTCCGGTCAATTTCCCCCCGCTCACGCTTTACATATTTTCGCTTTTCAAGGTTGTCGATAACCATTGTAATATTACCCGGACTTTTCAGCAGTTTGTCGCTCAATTCCCTCTGATACATAGGTCCCAGATGATACAATGCTTCCAGTACTGAAAACTGACTTTCGGATAAATTATTTTTTATTAGAAATGGATATAAACGCTGATTAAGCGATTCGACTGCACGCACTAACTTAATATATGTGTTCAATGCGGTTACTTCTTTTTTCGGTCCTTTATGATGTGTTCCCATCTTTTCCTATTTAATAAAACTTAAAGGGAAACTAATGTTTGGGAAATGAATAATCAAGAACTATTTATTGTCTTTTTCGGGGTGGGATTAAATTAAGTATTGTTGTGAAAACAACTGCTCCGAGAATGGCCCATACCAATGGGATTGTAAACTTGCCAACGTTAATAATAAATATTTCCGGCAGGTCCATTTTTCTGGCTATCCATATTCCTATCAAAGCTCCGATAAATCCTAAAGCAATAGAAAAAAAGCCACTGCCGTTGGTAAACCCAACTAATACATGGCCAATTGAGTCTGCAATACCCGCAATTAAAAATAGAATTATTATTTCGAGGAATGTCATATTTGTACCCTGAAATTTTCAGGTTAGACTAATGTATTATAGATATGCAAAGTTTATAAATTACACACGATTAAGAAATTAAAAAACCAATTTACATCTAGTACTAAATTTTAAGAGTAAACTATTGGTCTTATTAATTTATTTTATTTTTATCTCTTGTAAAGCCAAACCCTACAACAAGAAAAACAATCAATAGAGAAATTGAAAGAATGATTGTCATTGAATCTGAAATTATCTCCATCTTATCAACCCTTTTATTATTAACAAAATATTTTTCGTTAACACTAACCAGTTATGTACATTAAATATCATGCCGAAGTTAAATAAGTGAAATACTACTGAAATATTGATATTATAAATATTTTTTAAGTTCAATATGATTTAAAATTGTAAATCTGTTTCAAACTAAGATTTATAAATTCAGATTACTATCGTATTTTAGATAAAATCACTGGAGTAAAATATGGGAAATCTTAAAGAAGGATTTGTTCAGGTATATACCGGGAATGGAAAAGGTAAAACCACGGCTGCTATTGGTCAGGCAGTAAGGGCTGCCGGTGCAGGCTTTAGAACATATATAATTCAATTCATGAAAGAATATCCTTACAGTGAAATAAATTCATTAAAAACTCTGGAAGAATGGATAACTATTGAACAAAAGGGAAACGATGATTTTGTTTACAAAAATAAACTTCCTTCCTCTGAGGAAATATTAGTTGCTAGAGAAGCACTTAAGAAAGCTGAAAACATAATGCTTAGTGGCGCTTTTGAAATATTAATTCTTGATGAAGTATTAGTTGCTGTTTATTTTAAATTGCTTACAACAGGGGAAATAGTTTCGGTTATTAAAAATAAACCGAAGGAAGTGGAACTTATACTAACAGGCAGGTATTGTCCCCGGGAGATAGAAGAACTTGCCGATCTGGTTACAGAAATGAAAGAAGTTAAGCATTATTATTTAAAAGGAATTTTGTCCCGGAAAGGAATTGAATCCTGAAATGATCTCACTTTTTACTTTCATTTTAATTATTCTTTGTTGAACTTTAAAGGAAAGAAATTCGTTTATGATTATTATAACTAATATGAATAAAGTAAATAGATTAAAATTATGATTAGAGAAGTTTTTTATCTCGATTATTTTAACGGACTCCTTGAAGGCGACAAGGAAAAATGCAGGAAAATTATTGATAATCTGTTGAATGCAAAAACCAGTATTCTGGAAATTTACACGGATATTTTTCAAAAATCTCTTTATCAGATCGGCAAGATGTGGGATCAGAATAATTTATCAATTGGTGATGAGCATCTTGGCACTGAAATAACGGAGGATCTTCTTTACTACTGCTCATCAAAAATTACCCCTCGGAAAAAACTAAATAAAAAAGCTCTAGTTGCATGTATTAATAAGGAGTATCATAAGCTGGGTGCAAGAATGGCAGCCGACATTTTTGTGTTAAATGGGTGGGAGACGTATTTTCTTGGTGCTTCAACCCCGACTAAAGAAATTGTGAAATACATTGAGCTAAAAAAACCTGAGATTGTCGGGCTATCATTTAGCTTTTATATAAACATTATGAAGTTAATAGATGTACTGAAAGTAATTAAGAGCCGTTTTCCTGCTCAAAAAATTATTGTTGGTGGGAGAATTGATATGAATGGTAATGCAGATATCCTTACAAAATTTGAAAATGTCCATTACTTTAGTACAATACTCAGCCTTGATGAATACCTGAAGAAAGAATCCGACCGGTCATCAGATTTTTATTGAAGTTCCTCTCTAATTCTTTTATGTTATCTTCGGATGAAAAAATATTTTGCCAAATTTATCCGTTTGTTAAATATTGAAGCTCTGATCTGGACTTCAGGGTTATTACTTCTTGCATTCATTAATACAGACACATCCCACTATACAATTTGTCCTTTTAAAAACTTGGGAATTGATTTTTGTCCCGGCTGCGGATTAGGAAGATCAATTCATTACCTTTTACACTTACAGATTGATAAATCAATAAATGCACATCCTTTGGGGATTTTTGCATTTGCCGTATTAATCCGCAGGATTTTTGAGTTAACCAGGAATTCATTTACTAATAAAAAACTTTATTTATTAATTAATAGGGAATATCAATATGATCAACCTTTTACAACTAATGCCTAATCTTGAGCAGGAAGAACTGTATTACATCCAGGGATTGGTAAAAGATTTTAATGATGACCAGACACGACAGTTTGCTAATATTTATAATTCAAGAAGAAAAGATCCACAAACTATCCTTCTGCTCACTCTTATCGGTTTCCTGGGAATTTCAGGCGTTCAGCGTTTTGTAATCGACCAGATGGGTATGGGTTTGCTCTATCTGTTTACCGGAGGTCTTTGCTTAATCGGCACAATTGTGGACATTGTTAATCATAAAAGACTCGCTAACGAGTATAATCAGAGAGTTGCTAACCAGGTTTCAGGAATGGTTATGAGCTGATTGCTGATTATTTACTTACTATTTATTTGACGCCGGAAGATTTAATTTCTTCCGGCTTTTTTATTATCAAAAATTAAGTTAAATAAGCTTGCTTTTAAATTTAAGCTTACTTAAATTTATTCCCGCCATTGCTTAAAATAAAAGATGTAATGAAAAATATTTCCAAAGAAGATTATTTAAGTGTTATATACAAGCACAAAGATGATAATGGTGAAATAAAACCCAATATCATAGCTGAAAAACTTCAGATATCAAATGCTGCTGTTACGGATATGCTTCGGAAGCTTTCAAAGGAAAAGTATGTTAACTATGCAAAGTACAAAAGCATAACTCTTACTGAAAAGGGAAGGGCTTTTGCTCAGAATATGGTAAGACGTCACAGAATCTGGGAAGTATTTTTGAACCAGATAGTTGGGATGCCATGGGACAAAGTTCACGATGAAGCTCATCGGTTGGAACATTCTTCTTCGGACGAACTTATAGACAGAATGGAAGTAATGCTTAAATTTCCCGAATATGACCCGCACGGTGATCCGATTCCATCAAAAGAAGGAAAAGTGCCTAAACTCAAAAAGAATATTCCTTTATCATTGCTTAAAGAAAATGAAAAAGGAAAGGTAATAAGGGTAAATGATTTTGATGAAGAATTCCTCATTTATATCGCTGAACTTGGCATAAAGCTGCATGAATTAATTGAAATAGAAGCAATAAGGGAATTTGATAAATCCATGATGATAAAAGTTAAAGGAAAAGATTGGAACATAAGCCACAAAATTGCCGAGAATATTTTTGTTGAACTTATTAAAAACTAAGAATGGAATTATTAAGAATGGTGCCTCGTGGATAAATCTTTAGCTGAAGTTCATTCTTCTGTAGATACCAGGAAAGAAAAAAAATTCTGGTTAAGATTATTCCTTTTTACAGGGCCAGCTTTCATGGTCTCTGTCGGGTACATGGATCCGGGAAACTGGGCAACTGACCTTGCGGGAGGTGCACAGTTCGGTTACAAATTAATCTGGGTAATTCTTCTTGCAAATTTAATGGCAATTCTTTTTCAGACATTGTCTGCAAGATTGGGAATTGTAACCGGAAGAGATTTAGCACAGGCATGCCACGATCATTATCCGAAAACCATAAATTATACCTTATGGATTCTGACTGAAGTTGCAATTGCTGCAACAGATTTAGCAGAAATAATCGGATCTGCAGTCGGACTATATCTTCTTTTCGGTATTCCGATTCTGTGGGGAGTTGTAGTTACCAGTTTTGATGTGCTTATCCTGATGTTGCTGATGTCTTTCGGAATAAGAAAGATGGAAGCTTTTATTCTTGCGCTTGTAGCTACTATCGGGGTTTGTTTTGCTTTTGAAATGTTTTTATCTAAGCCGGATTTTGGTGCAATAGCGATAGGATTCATTCCAACAACAATGAACACAGATGCACTTTATATATCGCTTGGAATAATTGGTGCTACTGTAATGCCTCACAATCTTTATTTACACTCTGCGCTGGTACAGTCACGTAATATTGAAAGAACATCTTTGGGATTGAGAGAAGCAAATAAATTTAATCTTATCGATTCGGTGGTAGCTTTGAATGCCGCATTTTTAGTTAACGCTGCTATTTTAATTCTGGCAGCAGCTGTGTTTTTTACCAGCGGTCACTCAGAGGTTGCCTCAATTATTGATGCGCATTCACTACTTGCTCCGCTGCTTGGAAATAAACTGGCGCCCATCGCTTTTGGTATTGGTCTGCTTGCTGCTGGGCAGTCATCTACAATTACAGGTACATTTGCAGGCCAGATTGTTATGGAAGGTTTTATTGGATTAAAGATCAGACCTTGGCTTAGAAGATTAATTACCCGTTTCATTGCTATTATTCCAACACTTATTGTAATTAAAATTTCAGGTGATAAATCTGTCGACGGGCTTTTAGTTTTTTCACAAGTTGTGCTTTCTTTACAACTTCCTTTTGCTCTTATTCCCCTGCTGCATTTTACCGGGAGTAAAAAACAAATGAAAGAGTTTGCCTCTCAGAATTTGTTGAGAATAATTGCCTGGTTTGCTGCTGCACTTATTATTGCTCTCAATTTAAAATTAGTTTATGATTTTACACTAGAAAATATTTCAACACCCGGAATAGTGGCACTTATTATTAAATTTGCTTTTATTCCCTTCAGTGTTCTTATGGTTTTGTTGTTACTATGGATAACAATTGAACCGTATTTGAAGAAGGAAAGATTTGAAAAAGTTATTGCAAAAAAATCGTTTTTATTTTCAATTTTTGAGGCAAAGAAAGTTATTCCTGATATTTACAAAAAAATAGGAATTGCTCTTGAGGGAAACCTGGAAAGAGATACAGAAATTATTAAAGGTGCACTTCCACTTGTCAGATCATTAAGTCCTGAAATCTATCTGCTTCATTGTGTTGAAACAGTAACAGGCAGGTTTATCGGAGACCTGGTTGCCGATAAAAGAGCTGTTGAGATGAAAGAATATCTGGATAACTTTGCTGCCGGACTGAAAAAAGAAAATCTTAAAACACATACAATAATTGGAGGCGGTGAACCAGAGAATGAAATTGCCCGGATAGCGAAAAAAGAAGAACTTGAATTACTCATAGTTGGAAGCCACGGGCATAAAATGGTGAAAGATATTATATATGGTTCAACAGTTGATGAATTAAGACACCGGGTAAGAATACCTGTACTGGCAATACCTGTCGAAAAATAAATTATAGGGAATTATGAACACACAAAAATTAATATCATGGAATGTTAACGGAATAAGAGCTGCTTACAAAAAGGGTTTTCTTGATTGGATGAAAAAAGAAAATCCTGATATCCTTTGTATACAGGAAACGAAAGCGCACGAAGAACAACTTGCTGATGAACTTAAAAATGTTAAAGGTTATCATTCATATTTCTGTTCCGGGGAAAGAAAAGGCTACAGCGGAGTTGCGGTTTACACGAAGGAAAAACCTATAAGTATTAAAAAAGGATTTGGGATAGAAAAGTTTGATAATGAAGGAAGAATTTTAATTTTAGAATATCCCCATTTTACATTGTTCAACATCTATTACCCGAATGGCAAGGCCAGGGCTGAAAGATTACAGTATAAAATGGAGTTTTATGATACATTTCTTGTATATGTTAATAAACTTAAAAAGAAGGGAAAAAAGATAATAATTTGCGGTGATGTTAATACCGCACATAAAGAAATCGATTTAGCACGGCCTAAAGAAAATTCAAAAGTTTCAGGATTTCTTCCCGAAGAAAGAGAATGGATAGACAAATTTCTTGGTTACGGATATGTTGATACATTCAGAATGTTTAACCAGGAGCCGGATAATTACACCTGGTGGGACCAGATAACCCGTGCACGTGAAAGGAATGTAGGCTGGCGCATTGATTATTTTTATGTTAATGAAGAATTCAAGGATAATGTTAAAGAGGCTTTCATACTTTCAGATGTGATGGGTTCAGATCATTGTCCTATCGGAATTAAGATAAGTGTATAATCTGATTTACTTAACAAAAATTTTGTTCCCGGTTTGAACCAGAATCCGGAATATTTTGTTATCTGTTTAAATAAGAAACTTAATGAATACCCTTCAGCACCGTGTTAAACTATTAAAAGCAGGTAATGAAAATAATGGTCCTGTAATTTACTGGATGAGCAGAGATCAGCGTGTTCACGATAATTACGCACTTATTTTTGCTCAGCAGCTTGCTAATCAAAAAAATAAACCGTTTGGTATAGTCTTTAACATTGTTCCAAATTTCCTGGAAGCAACCGCCCGGCAGTATGGTTTCATGCTTAAAGGATTAGAACAGGTCGAAAAAGAATTAAATAACTTCAATATTCCATTCTTTTTATTAAGCGGTACTCCATCCGAACAAATACCCAAATATATCTCCCAAAATAAAGTTAGTATTCTTGTTTCAGATTTTGATCCGCTTCGGATAAAAAGAAAATGGAAAAGAGAAGTTGCAGAAAAAATCAATATCCCCTTCTACGAAGTTGATGCCCACAATATTGTTCCCTGCAGATTTGTTTCTGATAAACGGGAATTTGCTGCTTATACTATTCGTCCGAAAATTCATCAGCATCTTCCTGAATTTCTTGTGGAATTTCCTCATGGTAGTAAAATAAAAAAGTCAGAATCTTTTTCGGGAATTAAGAATGATTGGGATAAACATTATTCTTCTTTAAATATTATTCACGATGTTAAAGAAGTTGACTGGATAAAGCCCGGTGAAAATTTCGCAATGGAAGCCCTAAAGAATTTCCTTGAAAATAAGTTCGATAAATATTCCGAAGAAAGAAATGATCCGACAAAAGACGGACAATCAAATTTATCTCCTTATTTACATTTCGGACAAATATCGGCTCAGAGAATTGCTCTTGAAGTAAAAAAATTTGGCGGAAATGAAGAATCAGAAAAAGCATTTCTTGAGGAACTCATCGTTAGAAGAGAACTATCAGATAACTTTTGTTTTTATAACAAGAATTATGATTCATTCACCGGATTTCATAACTGGGCACAGCAAACTTTAAATGCACACAAAGATGATAAAAGAGAGTTCATCTACACAAAAGAAGAATTTGAAAGAGCTGAAACTCACGATGACCTCTGGAATGCAGCGCAAAAGGAATTAATAAAAACAGGAAAAATGCATGGTTATATGAGAATGTACTGGGCAAAAAAAATTCTTGAATGGACGAAGACCCCGCAATATGCGCTTAATGTAGCTATATATTTAAATAATAAATATGAACTCGACGGCAGAGATCCAAATGGTTATGCAGGTTGTGCATGGTCAATCGGAGGGGTGCATGACAGAGCCTGGACGGAAAGACCTGTATTTGGAAAGATAAGATATATGAACTATAACGGATGCAAGCGCAAGTTTGATGTTACTGCTTATATAGAAAATTTTAATAAATAGAATAATCTCTCCACTTTTATCCTTTTAAAAAACCAATCAAATAACTATTTTCATAATCGATTTTAGGAAAAACAAAAAAGCAAAAATGAACTATAGCGTTTTATTATTCTATAAATACGTCCCGGTTGAAAATCCACAGAAAATTGTTGATGAACATCTTCAGTGGTGTCTGCAGAATGATATTAAAGGAAGAGTGTTTATTGCAGAAGAAGGAATAAACGGAACGGTTTCCGCCACAAAGGAAAATATTGAAAATTATAAAGCTCATCTTAAAAGTTATCCTATGTTTGATGATATCTGGTTTAAGGAGGACGAAGCAGAAGAACATGCTTTCTTCAAAATGCATGTAAGATTAAAGACCGAAATCGTTAGCAGCGGACTAGATGAAGTATCTTTAAATAATGGTGGAAAAAGATTAACTCCGGATAAACTTCTTGAATTTTATGAAGGTGGAAAAGATTTTATAATTATCGATGCCCGGAACTGGTATGAAAGTAAAATCGGAAGGTTTAAAAATGCCTTAACACCACAAATGAAAAATTTCAGAGAATGGAAAAAAGTAGCTGAAGAATTAAAAAATCAAAAAGATAAAACAATTGTTACTTACTGTACAGGAGGAATAAGGTGCGAAAAAGCTTCAGCTTATCTTGTTGAGAATGGTTTTAAAGATGTGTATCAGCTTGAAGGCGGAATAGTAAATTTCATAAAACAATATCCCGATACCTACTGGGAAGGCGGTATGTTTGTATTTGATGAAAGAAGAGTAATAAACCCCAACACCAAAGAGGATTTACAGCATATTGCCGGTTGTTACTACTGTGGTGAACCAACATCTTATTATATCAATTGTCATAACCAGCTTTGTGATAAACTATTTGTATGCTGCCACAACTGCAAAGTTAAATACGATTATTGTTGTTCAGACGAATGCCGCAATTCTTCCGATAAAAGACCCAGATATTATGGTTAAATAGTTTCTATAATATTGTTTATTTTTATCTGTGGAAATTATTCATTTAATCATATCCTGCTTATGAAACTTCATATTACTGTTCTTATTGCCTGCTTAGCATCAATCTTATTACCGGGACGAATCTTCTCACAGGAGATTAAAACTCAGGATAAGCCAAAAAACAAAACAGAAAAAATTGATTCACTTGAATACGGACTTGAGGAAGTAACAGTTGTCGGTACCCGCACTAAGGAGAGAATAATAGATATTCCTTATTCTGTTTTCAGTGTGGAAAAACAGGAACTTTCTTATGGAAAAAAAGTTTCTGCCCGGAATGTTCTGGCAGATGTACCCGGTTTGTTTTTACAGTCAAGGTATGGTGGTCAGGATTTAAGAGTTTCTATAAGGGGATTTGGAAACAGATCAAATACCGGTATCAGGGGGATCAGAATTTTGCAGGATGGAATTCCTGAATCTGAAGCTGACGGTGAAACTGTTATTGATGCAATCGATTTTACTTCATTAGCCGGTGTCGAGGTAGTTAAGGGAAATCTCTCTTCTCTTTATGCAAATGCACCCGGAGGAGTAATTGATTTTAAAACCGATTATTATTTCAATGAAAATTATGCGGCAACTTATAACCAGGTTGGTAAATTCGGTTTCAGGCAAAACGGATTTAAGATGGGATTAAAGAATAGTGAAAACAGATTTTTTCTTTCCTATTATTACCGGAATCTTAATGGATACAGGAAACATAGTCAGGAATATCAGCATCTGGTTAATGCTGTTTATGAAGGGTATCTTGGTACAAGATCCAGTATAACTTTGCTCGGCAATTATGTGGATGGATTTAACAGGCTACCAGGCCCGCTAACCAAAGCAGAATATGAAAGAGATCCTTATATGGCAAGTCCGCTGGCTATTTCTCAGGATTTCAGAAGGATTACAAAAAAAGGGAGGCTGGCTGTAAAATACCTGACCGGTTTTGGAGGGATTGATGAGAATGAACTTGAAATTGCTGCTTACGGGGGGATTAAAGAGCTAACTAAAGCTGACAATGAGTACTACACTCTTTCTACACGTTACTCCCTTGGCAGTTTAACCAGATATACCAACAGGGGTCATATACTGAATATGAAAAACACATTCACAACAGGTTTTGATTTTGCATTTCAAAGCGGGCCGGTGAATTCGTTTGAAAACCTCGCAGGAAACCGGGGTATAACTGTTGAAAATTCAAATGATGCAAGTGTAAGTAATGTGGGATTTTATTTTCTTAATCATCTTGATTTGATTGATAATCTCGGACTTTTTATATCAAGCAGGTATGACATAAGTTCGTTTAAAAGAGATTTGTATATACCCTTTGGTTCAAAAGATTCTTCACGTGTATTTACAGGATTAACTCCTAAAATTGGGCTTAATTATAAACTTTTACGTGAAGTAGCTTTATATACTTCATATGGAATAAGCTATGACTTTCCTGCTCTGAGTGAATTAGATAACAATCTTTTTACATCTAATTCCTCTTACACTCTAAACCCAGATCTTGATCCTCAGCGTTCGCAAAATTTTGAATTAGGTGTAAAAGGTAATCTTGTAAACGAAGAATCAGATTTTATGAAAAAAGTAACTTTTGATGTTACATATTTCCATTACATAATATCAGATGCAATTGTGCCTTTTATTATTAATGAACGAGTGTTTTTTAAAAATGCAGCAAAAGTTAAACGAGATGGAATTGAAATAGGAGTTAAAACAAAACCATTTGACGAAACAGAATTACTAGTTAATTATACCTATACAAATTTTAAATATGATAGTTATAAAACAGTTAATTATACACCATCCGGCAGTGAGGAAATTAATTACTCTGGTAACTTTGAACCATCAGTCCCTCAGCAGATTGTAAATTTTATTTTTAATTATGAATTTGAAATTAATGATGATTTATCCGGTTTGCTCCAGTGGGATTGTGATTATATTACCAAACTTTTTGTAAATGATGCAAATTCAGAAACCTCCCCGGCATATTTTTACGGGAACATTATGGGGGGAATAACATACCAGAGTGAATTATTTGGTGCGGTATTTTATGCTGGTGTCTATAATATATTCGATAAAAAATATGTTGGCTTCGTTAATATTAATGATTATTTAGGCAGGTACTATGAACCCGGCGAACCGAGAAGTTTTTATTCAGGACTTAATATACGTATGAACTTATAAAGCTCAGGAATTTTAATGAATTTTAAATTTTTATTTTTATTTGTGGTATTGAATTTTACTTTACTTGCACAGACAGTTTTGGATGTTCCGAAATTTAGGATTTATCCAAGTACAATTACACAAACTGAACCAGTTGCATCGCTTAATCCCCAAAACAGTTCAATTATTTTTGCAAGTGCGGTTACGATTAACTTAAATCCCATCTTTAGAAGTGAAGGAGTATATATTTCCACAGATGCAGGATATACGTGGGGCGGAAATGATACTTGTACAGGACCATCCATAATAAATCACGGTGGTGATCCGGGTGTGGCAATTACAGATAACGGAAGACTTATACTCACACACATTGGTATTCAATTTCCAGGTATGTTCTCAAATTATTCTGATGATCTGGGCGAAACCTGGTCGCCTTCCTATACAATTACAAATAATCAGAGCGAAGATAAAGGAACACTTGCTATAGATCATTCAAATCAAAGCAGTTTTCATGGCAGGTTATATCTTACCTGGGTAGATATCGTCAATCTCCCTCGTACTGTTCAAAATTCATTTTCAACTGATAATGGCGCCAGTTGGAGTCAACCTGTTCAGGTAAATCCCAATCCGCCTTCATACAGTACCGGAACATCTGTTGCTATTGGTAGCGATGGTATGATTTATCTATGCTGGGCGGGACTTACTGAAACTTCTCCTTTCCACGAAGATTATATAGGATTTGCCAAATCTTCTAACGGCGGTACGACCTGGACCGTTAACCAGAATATAATTGATATGAATGGAATTACAGGATTGCTTCCGGAAAAAGACAATATAAAAGTTAATGGTCTGCCACAGATTGGAATTGATAAAAGCGGGAGTGTGAGAAACGGATGGCTTTATATTGTTACTACAGAAAAAAACAATCCCCCTGCAGGAAGTGATCCGGATATTATTTTACATCGGTCAACAGATAATGGTCTCACCTGGTCACAGGGAATTCGTGTGAACCAGGACCCTGTAAATGATGGCAAGATACAATATTTTCCTAATCTCGATATTGATGATTTTGGAAATCTGAATATTCTTTTTTATGATGATAGAAATACAACTTCAGATTCTACCAGCGTTTTTATTACGCAATCAAATGATGGGGGAGACACCTGGAAAGAGTTTGAGATAAAAAATACAACATTCAAACCATCACCGATCCCAGGAGCTTCATCAGGATATCAGGGTGATCATATCGCGCTAATATCAAACAATAATTATCTGAATGCATTCTGGATGGCAGACTATTCAGGAATTTATCAGGTATGGTCGTCCGTAATTGATAGAACTATTCTTGATGTAAGAGATAATATTAAAAGTATACCGGTTTCATTTACATTATATCAAAATTACCCAAACCCTTTTAATCCGAATACATTAATAAAATATTCAATCGGGAATGAATCTTTTGTTACACTTAAAATTTATGATTCCCTTGGCAGGGAAGTGAAAACACTGGTGAATAGGTTACAGCAGTCAGGCAATTATGAAGTAAGTTATCAGCCGGGAAATCTCTCAACCGGGATTTATTTCTATACGTTGCGTTCAGGTAATTTCCAGGTAACCAAAAAAATGTTATTTCTGAAGTAACAGTTTTTTAACCACTTCAAATATCCCTTCTGATTTGATGCTAACTTCTCATTATGAGGCAACATATTTCTTTAAAAATGTCTTTGTATTGTTAAAATCCGATGGCACAAATGTTGAAATTGAGACGATTGTTCGTTAAGGGTTCTTATAATTAAAATCTTGAATAAACTATAAAATGGCAAACAGGGAAAAAACAAATTCTGTAGGATTTAAACTGAGCTTCCTGGTTAATTTAACCATGTTTCTTCTTTTTATAGGCTTAGGATATGGTTTATATTTTTTCTTCATGCATGAATTCAAGAATCAAAAACTTACAGAATTCCAGTTCAAATCTGAATTATTATCAGAAAAAATTATAGAAGAAAATCTTCTTCCTGCCGATTCATCTAACAGCATAATAAAAAAAGTTTTTCTACCATTAACGAAAAATCAAAATATAGATTATTGCGTTATTACATATGACTCCGGCCGGGTTTACAGTGGTTTTAATCTTACTAATGCCACGTTAAATTCATATCTACATTCAAATAGTGAAGGAACATTTGATGAAGGTAACTCTCTTTATCAGATTAAAACAGCGGTAAAAAATAATTCAGGCAAAGAATATAATGTTTATCTGGGGTTAGGTGCCGAGGAGATTAATGAGTATTTAAATCAGAAAAATGTTACGGTTGGATTTGTAATTTCCGGCCTAATGTTATTAAGTTTTTTAATACTGTTTTTTATAAGCAAATTTTTTATCACCCGGCCAATCAAAATTATTGCTTACGCTGCAAAAAGTATTGCAAACGGAAATATGGAATTCAGAGCTAAGTATAACAGCAATAATGAATTGGGTATTATAGCTTCTTCTATAAATTTCCTTGTATATAATCTTGATAAAACCAATACCCAGGTTTCAGGCCTAAACAAGGAATTAAAAACAATTGTAAAAGATAAAATTGGAGAACTAAATCTTGAAGTAAATCAGCGGAGACTTGCAGAGCACAAATTAAGACAAAGTGAAGAACAGTTCCGTCTCCTGTTTGAAAGAGCTCCGATAGGCATGGTTATTATGTCTATTGAAGGAAAAATAATCCGTAGTAATAACGCGTTTTGCGATACACTTGGATATTCTCCTGAAGAAATAGAAGGGAAAAATATTTCTGAAATTACAGTCGAAGAATATATAGACTATGATAAACATTTGCACAATGCACTAATAGGAGGTAAACTCTCGCACGTATATTTTGAAAAAGAATTGCATAAAAAAGAAGGTACAATCATACACGCGATAGTAGAATCAGTTTTAACCAGGGATGGAAGTAATCACCCGCACCACATTATTCAGCAGGTTATTGATATTACTGAACGTAAAAAAGTTGAAAAGGAACTGATAATATCAAAAGAAAAAGCTGAAGAATCCGATAGACTAAAAAGTGCATTCCTTGCTCAGATGTCTCACGAAATCAGAACTCCTTTAAACGTTATTTTAACAGCTACACCAATGCTTGCAGAAGATCTTTCATCAGAAGATGAAGATATTAATATTTTGCTCGACTCAGTTCATTCAGCCGGAAGAAGATTGCAGAGAACAATAGATATGATACTTAATCTTTCTTCTGTTCAAAGTGGTAACTATTCGGCACAATTTGAAGTTATAAATTTAAGCAATGACCTGAAAACACTTGTTGATGAAATGAAATCACTCGCAATGGAAAAGCAACTTGCCTTAACATTTACAAATCATGTTTATGATCCTCTGATTAGCGGGGATAAATATACACTTAACCAGATTTTTCAGAACCTGCTGGGAAATGCAATCAAATATACTCAGGCAGGAAAAATAGAAGTTCAAATAACGGAAGAAAAACCTGGAAAAATTAACGTTGAAGTTAAAGATACCGGTATAGGAATGTCGGATGAATACATGAAAAAACTATTCACACCATTTTCTCAGGAAGATATGGGTTATAAACGTGAGTTTGAAGGTAATGGACTTGGTTTAGCGCTGGTTAAAAAATATGTTGAATTAAATAAAGCTGAAATATTTGTTAAAAGCGAGAAGAAAAAAGGTACAATATTTAAAGTGATTTTTAATAAATCAGCTGAAAAAAAGACATTAAAGTCTATCAAAGAAAATAATTTGCAAGTAATTTCATAATTGGGGCTTCAAAAGCATATATCCAAATCAGTTCTGATAAGATGGATTCCTTCCTTAATAATATTTCCAATTGCTTTATATTACACACTTAACAGAGGCCATTACACATTTATTGATAATGCAGATCTTGTAATTCATGAAGCCGGGCATATCTTTTTTATGATCTTTGGGAAATTTATATATACTCTGGGTGGCTCTCTAATGCAGGTTATTCTTCCCTCGATAATGGCTTATTATTTTTTAAGGAACAACTATATTACCGGGGTTCAATTCGCGTTACTCTGGCTGGGTCAGAACTTTATTAATATTAGTGCTTATGCAGCGGATGCGAGCGCACGTAAACTCCATTTGCTTGGGGGAAATAAAGTTTACCACGACTGGAACTGGATTTTGAACCAGACCGGATTATTAAGTTATGATACTGAAATAGGTTATATAATTTTTGGTTTAGGCATCATTACCTTTCTCATTACTATATTTCTGCCTCTTATAATAAAGAATTAATTTTTAACTTATCAACTCTGTTTTTGTAATTTAACAAGATGAAAATGAAAACGATTTTCTTTTTAACTATTTTTCTTTCTACTTCTTTCGCGCAGGAAGGACTTGTTAAATCATTTTATCCTAATGATTCATTAAAATCCGAAATTAATTTTTCAAGAAATATACGGGATGGAGAAGCCAGGTTTTATTTTGAAAATGGTAAGATTAAAGAGGAAGTAAACTATACAAACGGTAAGGTAGATGGGTTGGTAAAACAATATGATGAAAATGGAAAATTAAAAGAACAATTTACTCTTGAAAATGGAAAAAGGGAGGGGCCAACTTCATATTTTGATGATAACGGGATTTGGGTTGCTGATAAAGATTTTACTGAAGGTAAAAGGGTAATTGAAGAACAACCTGTGGAAGAAGTACCAGGAGAAAATACTGAGATTGCTACAATTGATAAAACTCCTGAAAAAACTATTGTAGATAAAAGTAGAGGCAAAAAAACGGAAGAAATGCTTGTCCCGCCAGCAATAAAAGAAGATAATTATGAAGACGATCCTGCATATTATTTAAGCGCTGAAGTTATGCCGGAACCAATCGGAGGAATCGCTCAATTACAGAAAAAACTGGTTTATCCTACATATGCCAGAGAGCATGATATCGAAGGTACGGTAAAAGTAAGAACGTTTATTGATCAGAATGGAGATGTAACCAAAGCAGAGGTAGAAAGCGGAATTGGTTACGGCTGTGATGATGTAGCCCGCATAACAATTCTTTATACCAAATTTTCTCCCGGTTTAATACGAGGGAAACCAGTAAAAACTCAGTTGGTAATTCCTTTGGAGTTTAAACTTGATCATTAAAATTAATCCACAATTAAATTAAATCTTAAAGCCTTCAAAATATTTATTTCCTCTTTCAGATTTTTATTAATCCTTATAGTGTAATTATTAAATTCTCTCCTTATCGGGTAATTTTTTCTTAACTGATCAAAATATTTTCCTCTTTCATTTTCATCCTGTTTTTTGATTTCTCTTAAATTAATATCATCATTTTCTATGTCATAAATTTTGGTGATTATTTTATTAAGAGATTTTTCAAGGCTTTCAGAACGAGGAAAATCCAGAATTGAATTTTCGACATCAGGCAATATTGGCTGCCAACCAATTCCATTTTTATTAAAAAATTTACGCAACGCTTCATAAACCATTATTGTTCCATTCACTTTTCCTTCATATGAATAACCGGCAATATGTGGAGTGGCAAAATTTAGATGCTCTAATAAATCAATATCAATTGCAGGTTCATTCTCCCAAACATCAAGAACCACATTGAGATTATTTTTAGTCAGAAACTTCTTCAGATCATCATTTGAAACAACACTTCCCCTGGAAGTATTAAAAATTAGTTTATCATGATTAAAATTTTTTAGCTGTTTTTCAGATAACATATGAAACGTTTTATCTACACCTTCCATTGTTAAAGGAACATGATAAGTGATTATATCTGCAGTTAAAGCTTCCTCATATCGGATAAAATATTTTTCTCCTGTTTGTCTTTTTAACGGGGGATCATTCAGCAAAGTATTCATTCCGAAATTTTTTGCAATTGCAGCTACACGGCTACCGATATTTCCGCAGCCAATTATCCCGATAGTCTTCTCTTTTAATTTAATTTCTTTTTCAGCAGCAATTTTTATTATTCCTGAATAAACATATTCAGCTACGGAATCAGCATTACAGCCTGGAGCATTAGCAAAACCGATTTCCCTATCTTCGAGATATTTCAAATCGATATGATCTGTTCCAATCGTTGTTGTTCCTACAAATTTAACGGAGCTTCCTTTTAAGAGAGATTCATTAACTCTGGTAATCGATCTTACTATTAAAATATCAGTATCTTTTATTGTAAATTTATTTATATCACGACCCGGTAATAATTTCGGAGTTCCAAATTCTTTAAAGGCTTCTTCTGCTAAAGGAATATTTTCATCTATTAATATTTTGTACATATTTGATCTTTTTTGAAATGTAACTATAATAATAAATACCAATGCGTTGTTTTTTCAAACATTAAAATATATTTTTTATAACTTTTCTTAAAATATTATTTAAAAGACAAAGAATATGTAAAAATAAAGTGTTCACTTAAAGTTAGGAGAGATAAAATGCTGAGTCAATTATTACGGCCGGAAATAAAATCCTTAATAGAGGAGCGAAAGCTTAGCACTCTCAAAGAAGTTTTAAGTGACTGGTCACCAGCCGATATAGCCGAACTAATCTCTGAACTTACCGAAAATGAACAAGCAGTAGTTTTTCGCGTTCTTCCATATGACCTTGCAGCAGATACCTTTGAATATATGGAATTTGATATGCAGGTAACTTTGCTTAAAGCCATGGGCAAAGAGGAAGTAGCATCAATATTAAATGAAATGTCTCCTGATGATCGTACAGCATTATTGGAAGATTTACCAAGTAGTGCTGCCCGGCAGTTAATGATGATGCTTTCTGCTGAAGAAAGGCAGATAGCACGTACACTGCTAGGATATCCCGAAGATAGTGTTGGAAGGTTAATGACACCAGATTACCTTGCAGTAAAACCGGAGTGGACAATTGAAGGTGTACTTGACTATATAAGAAAAAATGGAAATGATAAAGAAACGATTAACAATCTTTATGTTATTAATGAAAAGGGGAAATTAATTGATGATGTTAGAATCCGTGAAATACTTCTTGCCGAGTTAAACTTGAGAGTTCTCGATCTTATGGATGAAAATTATACTGCTTTGAACGTTTATGATGATCAGGAAACGGCGGTTGAAATATTTAAAAAATATGACCGTATTGCTCTTCCTGTTGTAGATTCCTTCGGTGTGCTCTTAGGAATAGTTACCGTGGATGATGTACTTGATGTTGCAGAAGAAGAAGCAACGGAAGACATTCATAAATTAGGAGGTGTCACTGCTCTTGAGGAAGCATATTCATCAATATCATTGTTTGAAATGATTAAAAAACGTGGAGGCTGGCTTGCTTTATTGTTCGTTGGAGAGATGTTTACAGCAACTGCAATGGGACTTTTTGAGAATCAAATCAGCAAAGCTGTTGTTCTAAGTTTGTTTATTCCACTGATAATTTCGAGTGGTGGCAATTCCGGTTCTCAGGCATCTACACTTGTTATCCGTGCTCTCTCCCTTGGTGAAATCTCGCTAAAAGATTGGTTTTTTGTTATGAGGAGAGAGATTATTTCAGGTGTTATACTTGGCGTTATTCTGGCAATAATCGGTTTTTTAAGAATTTCTATATGGCAGGCAACTTCGGATGTCTATGGCGCCCATTGGTTTCTGATTGGACTTACAGTTTCTATAGCTTTAGTAGGGGTAGTTTTGTGGGGGACTTTGTCTGGATCAATGTTACCATTTATTTTAAAAAAATTAGGAGCAGATCCTGCTACTTCCAGTGCCCCGCTGGTAGCAACTATTGTGGATGTAGTTGGGTTGATAATTTATTTTATGGTGGCAATTTTTATTCTTAGCGGAACATTGCTTTGAAATGGGATTTTTACTTGTTTTAGGTCTATAATCTAGTCTAATTACAATTTTGTCCTTTCCACTTTCCTCAGTAAATTTATACTTTGTCTAAAAAAAAATTGATGTAATTAAGAATACCTTTAGTAAGGTGTAACCCGATCCCTTTTTGCTCACGAATAAGGATTAGAACTTAAATTTGTAACTACAAGGACGGTATGGAATTATTAAAAAAAATTGAAAATAAATCTGCGGTAATTGGGATAATTGGATTAGGTTATGTAGGGCTTCCCCTTGGGTTGGAATTTGCCTCCAAAGGTTTTAGGGTCATTGGATTTGATTTGGATCAGAAAAAAGTTGAAAATCTTAGTGAAGGTAAAACCTACATAAAACATATTTCTGCCGACAGGATAAAAAAAGTTATAGCCTCTAAAAAATTTTCAGCCACAGTAGAATTTGATAGACTCCCTGAAACTGATGCAGTAATTATTTGTGTTCCTACTCCCCTTAATGAACACCGTGAACCTGATATGACATATATTATCAACACGACGGAAACTATTGCAAAATATCTCAGAAGAGGACAATTAGTTTCACTTGAATCAACGACATATCCCGGAACCACAGATGAAATTTTGCTACCCTTGTTTGAAAAAGTCGGAGAGTGTGACGGGGGGAAAAAATTTGTAGTGGGAGAAGATTTTTATCTCTCATTTTCACCGGAAAGAGAGGATCCGAACAATCCGAGTTTCAATACTTCAACAATACCTAAAGTTGTAGGGGGTATTACACCTAACTGTGTAAAAATTGCATGTTCATTATACAATAACGTTGTTGTAAAAACTGTTCCGGTATCTTCAACAAGGGCTGCTGAAGCAACAAAACTCACAGAAAATATTTATCGTTCTGTAAACATAGCACTGGTTAATGAACTGAAGATGGTATTTGATAAAATGGGTATTGATGTATGGGAAGTTATAGAAGCTGCCTCAACTAAACCTTTTGGATTCCATCCTTTTTTCCCGGGCCCGGGATTGGGAGGACATTGCATCCCTATTGATCCGTTTTATTTAACTTGGAAAGCGCGTGAATATGAAATGCATACGCGTTTCATTGAACTCGCTGGAGAAGTAAACACTCATATGCCGTATTATGTTGTAGATAAAAGTAGTGAAGCCTTGAATAAGGTCAAAAAATCTCTGAATGGTTCAAAAATTCTTATTCTTGGAGTTGCTTATAAGAAAGATATTGATGATATGCGGGAATCCCCTTCATTAAGACTTATAGAACTTTTCCGTGAAAAAGGAAGCGATGTTTTTTATAATGATCCATTTGTCGCCAAACTTCCAAAGACCCGTAAGTATAATTTTGATATGGAATCAGTAGAATTAACAAAAGAAAATCTTCAAAAATTTGATCTTGTTGTTTTAAGTACTGATCATACCGATTATGATTATAAAATGATTGCTGAAAATTCAAATCTTATAGTAGATAGCAGGAATGCGTTCTCAAGACATGGGATTATAAATAATATAAAGATAGAAAAGGCTTAGTATGGTTGACGGGATAAATTTAGGTATTATAGGCGCGGGCAGATGGGGTATAAATCATGTTCGGACATCTTACCAATTGCTGGGTGATAAATTAAAATTTGTATGTGACTTTAATCCAAAAGCTTCGGAAAGAATTGCGGAAATATCTGCAGACATTCCATTCACAACCAGACTTGAAGATTTAATTGACAACCCTAATATTAACGCTCTGATAATAGCTACTCCTGCCGAAACACATTTTAAAATTGCTAAAGAAGCATTGGAGAAAGGCAAAAATGTTCTGGTGGAAAAACCAATTACTTTAATTTCTTCTGAAGCCAGAGAACTGGTTGATATTGCAGAAAATACTGGAATGAAATTGATGGTGGGGCACGTTTTATTATATCATCCTGCTGTTAAAAAAATGAAGGAGATGATCGAGAATAACAAAATTGGAAAGTTGCAATATATATATAGCAACAGGCTTAATCTTGGTGCAATTAGAAGTGAAGAAAATATACTTTGGAGTTTTGCGCCGCATGATATTTCCGTTATCCAATATCTGCTGGGAAGTAATCCCGTTTATATTGACGCCAAAGGTGCTGATATTTTACAAAACGAAATTGAAGATACTACAATAACGTATTTATCATATCCTGGGAATATTTACGCTCATATTTTTGTTAGTTGGCTTCATCCCTTTAAAGAGCAGAGACTGGTTGTAATTGGTGCAGAAGGAATGTTTGTCTTTGAAGATAGTCTGAAGAAAGATAAACTGAAGTTCTATCCCAAAGGCTTCAGAAATATTAACGGGGCACTTCAAAAATTTGAGGATGATTTTGAAATAATTGAATTTGAAAACCTTCAGCCACTTGCTGAGGAACAGAAGCATTTTTTTGAATGTATACTTAACAATAAAAAACCCCTTACTGATGGAATTCATGCATTAGAAGTTCTGGAAATACTTGAAAAAGCACAAGTGTGTCTGAGCGAAAAAATAAAAACTAATTAAACTGGAAAGTACTTGGAATAGTTATGGAAAACAATAAATATTTCGTAAATCAATACGCAGTAGTGGATGATAATGTTGAAATTGGAGAAAATAGTAAGATATGGCATTTCACGCATGTTCAGTCTGGTTCAAAAATAGGTAAAAACTGTATACTTGGTCAGAATGTGAACATAGCAAATAATGTGACAATTGGTAATTTTGTAAAGATACAGAATAACGTTTCTGTTTACGAGGGTGTTGAACTTGAAGATTATGTGTTCTGTGGTCCTTCAATGGTTTTTACAAATATTCTTAACCCGCGCTCCAAATATCCCCAGGTTGGAGCAGAGTTTTACATAAATACTCTTGTCAAAGAAGGCGCTTCTCTTGGAGCCAACTCAACAATAGTTTGCGGCATAACAATAGGAAGATTTGCTTTTGTTGGTGCTGGTGCAGTTGTAACTAAAGATGTCCCGGATTTTGCACTTGTTGTAGGTAACCCGGCAAAAATTAAAGGCTGGTATAGTGAAGCAGGAAAGAAACTCATTTTTGATAGCGATGGCCTTGCTTTCTGTGGGAAGTCAGGTAAAAAATATCAATTAGAAAACGGGTTAGTTAAAGAAGTCTAAATTTTTTCAATCAAAAAAGAAATTAACTAATGAAAGGTATTATACTCGCTGGCGGTTCAGGTTCACGTCTTTATCCTATCACAAAAGTTTATAGTAAACAGCTTACTCTGATTTATGACAAACCTCTGATTTACTATCCGCTTTCCATTTTAATGCTTGGTGGAATTCGTGAAATACTTATCATTTCCAACAAGGAAACGATTCCACTATACAAGCAACTTTTTGGAGATGGATCTCAGGTAGGATTAAAAATAAGTTATGCTGTTCAGAATGAACCCAGAGGTATTGCGGAAGCTTTTATTATTGGTGACAAATTTATAGGTAAAGACAGTGTAAGCTTAATTCTGGGAGATAATATTTTTTATGGTTACCTGGATTTTTGGTACAAGGCTTTAAAGACGCACAAAAATGGAGCAACAATCTTTGGATATCGTGTTAATGATCCACAACGATATGGTATCGTGGATTTTGATAAAAACGGTAAAGTAATTTCTATTGAGGAGAAGCCAAGAAAACCAAAATCTGATTTCGCAGTTCCTGGTCTCTATATTTATGACAATGATGTAATTAAAATTTCAAAAGGATTAAAACCATCAGCCAGAGGTGAACTTGAAATTACGGACGTTAATAATGTCTATCTAAAAAAAGGAAATTTGGGTGTTGAGATAATTGGCAGGGGAATCGCTTGGCTTGATACCGGAAATCCAACCGCCTTACTTCAGGCTTCAAATTTTTTTGGTGTAATTGAAGAAAGACAAGGATTAAAAGTTGCTTGTATTGAAGAGATAGCCTATAAAATGAATTATATAAACAGAAAAGAATTTAAAGAACAAATTTCCAGTATGCCAGATTCATTATACCGGGACTATCTGGAAAAATATCTGAAAGATCATAGTTAATTATAAATGGAAATTAGAGAGACTAACATATCGGATGTTTTAATAATTAAACCTGATGTTTCTCGGGATTTCAAGAGGATTATTTTTAGAGTCATTTAACAAGCGCCGGTTTTCAGAACAAAATCTTGAAACGGATTTTGTGCAGGATAATATTTCTAAATCTGTGAAGGGTACATTAAGAGGCTTGCATTACCAGGTTGGAGAAAAAGTACAAGGAAAACTTTGCCAGGTAATTGCAGGGAAAGTTTTAGATATAGCTGTTGATATCAGATTTGGTTCTCCGACATTCGGGATGCAAGTTGCCTTTGAATTATCTGGAGATGATTATTCGCAGATATGGATACCTCCGGGATTTGCTCATGGATTTTCTGTGCTTTCCAATACGGCAATTTTCCTTTACAAATGCACTGATTTTTACGATAAGGAACATGAACGAACAATTATTTTTAACGATCCGCAGTTAAACATTGACTGGCGGGTTGATAATCCTATCATTTCTGAAAAAGATTTAAATGGAAAATTTTTCAAAGAAATAGATAAGGATTTTATTTATACCGAAATGAAAAAATAGAAATGGAGTTATATTAAATGAATGTCCCGCTGTTAGATCTAAAAAAACAATATCATACAATTAAAAATGAATTGGACGAAGCACTTATTAGGGTTGCTGAATCACAATATTTTATTCTTGGGCCTGAAGTTGAAAAAATGGAAAAAGCTTTTTGTGAATATCTTGATTGTAAATATGCAATCGGAGTTTCATCGGGAACTGACGCTTTATTAATTGCACTTATGGCGCTTGATATTCAACCCGGTGATGAAGTTATTGTTCCGACATATTCCTTCTTTGCAACAGCGGGAGTAGTATCAAGAATGAATGCGGTTCCTGTTTTTACAGAAATTGATCCTGTAACTTTTAATATTGATCCGAATGACATAGAAAAAAGAATTACTAATAAGACCAAAGCTATTATTCCCGTTCATCTGTATGGACAAAGCTGTGAAATGGACAGGATCTATGGAAATTGCCCGCAAACATAATCTGAAAGTAATCGAAGATGGGGCACAGGCAATAGGAGTTCAGTATAAAGATGGAAAACATGTTGGAACAATTGGAGATATAGGATGCTATTCATTTTTCCCAAGTAAAAATCTTGGATGCTTTGGAGATGGTGGGCTTGTTGTTACAAATAGTGATGAACTCGGAGAAAAATTAAGAATACTTCGTGTTCATGGTGGAAAACCAAAATATTATCATAAAATTATTGGCGGAAATTTCAGGCTTGATGCAATTCAGGCGGCGGTGTTAAATGTAAAACTTCCCCACTTGGATAGTTGGTCCGCGCAAAGAAGAAATAACGCAGAATCATATAATAAACTGTTTGCTGAAGCTGAACTTGCAGAAGCATCCGGCAAAATGGAATTTAATGATAAGAATAGAGTATTACTACCTAATGCGGTTTATAAAAATAGTGGTGTAAAAAACTATCATATTTATAACCAATATATAATATTGGTTGAAGATAGAGATGGTTTAAGAAAACATTTAACTGAAAAAGGAATTGGGAATGAAATCTATTATCCTGTTCCATTCCACTTTCAGGAATGTTTCTCCTCACTTGGTTATAAAATGGGAGATTTCCCACTTGCTGAAAATGCAGCGGATCATTCTATCGCACTCCCCATATATCCGGAGTTAACCCCTGATCAGCAAAAATTTGTGATTGGTGAAATAGCTGCGTACATTAAAAAATAATTTGAATCTGAAGTACAATTTTGAACAGTTATAAGAATAAGAAAATATATATTGCCGGACATTCCGGTATGGTTGGATCAGCAATAAAAAGAGAACTTGAAACCAAGGGCTATAAAAACATTATTACACGAAATCTTTCTGAGCTTAATCTTATTCGTCAAATCAAAGTAGAAAAATTCTTTGCTGAACAACAACCTGAAATTGTAATTGTTTCTGCTGCCAGGGTCGGCGGAATTCTTGCCAATAATACATATCGTGCGGAATTTATTTATGATAATCTGATGATTGAATCAAATGTTATTAACGCAGCTTATCTAAATAAAGTAGAGAAATTAATTTTTTTAGGAAGTTCGTGTATCTATCCAAAGCTTTCGCCGCAGCCGATGAAAGAGGAATACTTACTTTCAGATTACCTTGAGTTTACAAATGAACCATATGCAATAGCAAAAATAGCCGGAATAAAACTTTGTGAAAACTATTACCGGCAGTACGGTTCAAATTTTTATTCTGTTATGCCGACTAATTTATTTGGTCCAAATGATAATTTTAATTTGGAAACCTCACATGTTTTGCCTGCGGTAATCAGAAGATTTCATGAGGCAAAACAAAATAATTTACCATCGGTAACGTTGTGGGGAAGTGGAAAGCCCAGGAGAGAATTTCTTTATGTAGATGATCTTGCCGAGGCTATTGTTTTCCTGATGGAAAATATTGATGCAAAAGAATTGTATGCACAAGGGATTACACATATAAATATTGGGACAGGAGAAGACCTCACTATTAATCGACTGGCAGAAATTATTTCCGAAGTTGTAGGTTATAATGGAAAAATAATTTATGATCAAACTAAACCTGATGGTACTCCTCGTAAGTTAATGGATGTTACAAGAATAAATAATATGGGGTGGAAATATAAAACAGCATTACGTGATGGTATAGAAAAAGCATATTTTTGGTTTAAGAATAATTTAGAATCACAGAATATCAAATGAAGAAAGCATTAATAACTGGAATTACCGGACAGGATGGAAGCTACCTTACTGAAATATTACTTGAGAAAGGTTATGAGGTCCACGGAATTATAAGAAAAAGTAGTTCATTTAATACGGGTAGGATAGATCATTTATATAGTAACAAGGATATTCTTGATAAAAAACTATTTCTTCATTATGGTGATTTGGTTGATACAAGTGCATTAAACAGGCTGCTTGAGAAAGTTGAGCCTGATGAAATTTATAATCTGGCAGCTCAAAGTCATGTAAAAGTATCATTTGAAATTCCAGATTACACAGCACAGGTTGATGGACTTGGAACTCTCAGATTTCTGGATACGATACGAGAGGTTGGGTTGAGAAAAGTTAAATTCTACCAGGCTTCAACAAGTGAACTTTTTGGAAAGGTTAAGGAAGTTCCTCAATCAGAAGAAACTCCTTTTTACCCTCGTTCTCCTTATGGAGTTGCAAAGTTATATGGTTACTGGATAATTGTAAATTATCGTGAAGCTTATAATATTTTCGCATCTAACGGAATATTATTTAATCATGAATCTCCACGAAGAGGTGAGACTTTTGTTACAAGAAAAATTACCAGAGCAGCTTCTAGAATTTCGACAGGTTTACAAAGCAGTCTTTTTCTAGGAAATTTAAATGCAAAACGCGATTGGGGTTTTGCCCCTGAATATTGTGAAGGGATGTGGAGAATCTTGAATCACAAGAATGCTGATGATTTTGTACTTGCCACCGGAGAGACTCACACGGTAAAAGAATTTACAGAACTCGCTTTTAAGGAAGTTGGTATTGATTTGAAGTGGGAAGGTAAAGGAGTCGATGAAAAAGGTATCGTCAAAGAAATTGATTGGAGTAGAGGAAAAAAATTGTTAGGAAAATCAACTTTTAAATTTTCTTTTTCTGATAAATTAAAAAAAGGAACTCCTATTGTGTTTATTGATCCGGATTATTACCGGCCAACCGAAGTAGATCTCTTGATAGGGAATCCGAATAAAGCAAAAAAGATTTTGGGTTGGGAAGCAAAAACCACGTTTAATAATCTTGTTACACTGATGATAAAAGCGGATCTCGAAAAAGTTATGGCTAGAGGTTATTAGAAGAAGTAAGTTTATTCCTTTTTATTATAAATACCACTAACAACGCTGCTGAAATAATTAAAATCAAAATTATTATTGAAAGCGACATATCTCTATTCTGTTTAAGCTCTACAGGACTTATATTTCCTAATAAAACAAAAGCACTCCAATAATACGGATTTGGTGAATATTTCTTTATAAATTCCATTTTAGCAAGTCTTAATGCCTTTGACTTATCATAACCTCTGCTTAGGTTATTATAAAAAAGTGTCATTAATTTTGCTGTGTATTTATCGTTAACATCCCATAGAGAAACAATAATACTTTTTGCACCCGCTTCAAAAAATGCTTTTGTAAATCCAAGAATACCTTCTGATTCATCAATGTTTCCCAAACCTGAATTACAAGAACTTAGTACCACTAGATCACTATTTAATTTTAACTGAACAATTTCACTTGCTTCAAGAAAACCGTCATTCTCTGTATCATAAGAATTTGAAAAAAATATTAATGGCTGTTTGTTATATAAAAATGAATGTGTTGAAAGGTGAATAATTCTACTTAATTCAGCATTTTGTTTAAAATTGGTTTCAGTTGCATTATTATTGAGAAGTATTGTATTTGCATTAATAATTTCTCCAATACTGTTAACTTCTTCTCCTGAATATTTTAAAGGAAGGAAAGCAAGATTCCTTGGAATGCCGGGAGTGTCATCAAGCATTCCTCTTCTTTCTGCGAATTCTTGCGTGCCTGTGTTTATTGCCGGATCACCAACTAATAATACTTTACCATCATTTTTCAAATCGCTGTTTTGCTGTTTAAGAAATGCCGTAACAGAAGGTGTATAAGAAATATCATATTTGGAAATGAGATAGTTTTTGCTCCTGTAATCATAAGGGCTTTCAGTATTTTTGTAATCAGTAACCAGGAATTCAAATGGAAAAGAAACCAGTTCAATTGAAGGAGAAATTATTATCCTTTTATCTTCCGGAATATTTTTTACAACAGGTTCCACTATCATTTTATATAATTTATATGATGCTTCTGCATTAAATGAAAACAGGTCCTGATTATAGAATGCATCAGTATTAACATTACTTCTTTCAAAGTAAGGTGAAATACTATTAACAAAATCATTCAATTGATTTTTAGAAAGATCAAAATCGAATGGTTTGAAAGAAGTCCGTGTAATTAAAAATGCATATGTTTTATTAGTTGTTGAATAATAAGATATTAAATTTTCGTCATCTGTTAGTGAGTTTTGGATTTCATTTAATGAAGGCCACTTATCAATATTTAGATAAGGAGCCAACCGTGGATTTTTATCAATTAAAGAAGCCTTAAGCCGGGACATTTTATTTATTGCTATTTCTGTTTTAGTGCTATCATAAATACCTGAGTGAATGATCCAGTCATAGTCATATAAAGTACTTAAAACAGTACTGTCTTCAATCATCGATTGCAGTTTAAGGTTGTTAAGATTCTGAATCATATTTCGCGAATGTGATTTATTTATAAGCTCAAAAGCCTGTTCATATTTTTTTTGTTTCAAATAGTGTTCGGCAAAAGAATCGTAAATATTTTTGTTCTCTGAGAAATAAGAAATTTGTACGTCATTCTGACTGAATAAAGGTCGTGATACATCTTCAATGATTTTGATTGCAGATAAATAATAAGATTCTGCTGCTTCATTTAAATTTTTTGAATCAAATAATTTTGCTAAATCGTAATAGGTCTCTTCCAGGAGATTTTTTTCGTTAAGATTTTTAGTAATATTCAAAGCATTATTATATGCAGATTTTGCCATATCGAAATCATTCTTCTTTTCTAAAATATTCCCCTTAAGAATTTCAGCTCTGGCTTGAAGATAGGTAAATCCGTGGGATAAGGATTTTTTTGATGCCTCATTAAGAACAATAAATGCTTTAACATAATTCTTTTTCTTAACCAGGTTTTCGGCCAGATCGATTCCGGCTAAGACTTCTGTATAAGCCGCATTGTTTTTAACGGCAATGTCCTGTGCCTTTGTGAAATAATTTTCGGAAGTATTTAAGCTGTCCAATGAAGAATAAATTACTCCTAATTTTTCATAAATATCAGCAGTTAAAAATGGATTATTAATTTTACTGCATTCAAACTCAGCCTGTCTGTAATAATTTAAAGCATTATTAGGTTTATCAAGGTTGAAGTTTAAAGCTCCAAGTCCGGTGTTAACATTAATATTCAATTCTATTTCATTCATTTCACGGGAAAGTTTCCGGGCCTGGGAATAATATTTAAGAGCTTCCGAATAATTAGCTAGATTTGAGTAAGCGTCACCTAAGCCTGTTAAATTTAAAATTATTGCCCGCTTGTTGTCACCCGCAAAGTCTATACCTTCCTGATAGTATTTTATTGCACTTTCGTAATTGAAAATTGACATATAAATTTTTCCGATATTATCGGAGAGCAGAGAAAGACGAAGTTTATTTCCGGTTTTTTTATATAGGTCATAGCTTCTTAAATAGTTTGCTTTTGCTTCAATCAATTCATTGGTATAACTAAAAGAGACACCCAGTTCTGAAAGTGCATATGCCTGAAGTTCAATATTCAGAATCGTATTGGAAATCTCCAACGCATCATTGTACTTATCCCTGGCTTGTTCTGTAAAACCTTGAATATCATCCATTATACCAAGGGCGACAAGAGATAATCCTTCTCCTTCCCTAAGATTATTTTTCAGGCTTAATTGATAAGTGTCTTTGTAAATTTTATCTGCTGAATCATATTCCCCTGAAAGGAAGTAAAGTGCACCCTCAGCAAGTGAAACCTTTACCAGAAAATTAATGTCTCCGTTTGCATAACTTTTTGATTGATGTGCCAGGTTCATAGCCTTTCTGTAATTACCCAGTCCGCGGTAAGCATAAGATAACTGATACAATATAAATTTATTTGTGGAATCCTGTTTCAGACTTTTTTCAAAAAGAACCCTGGCATTTTCGTAATCTGCATTGTTATTATGTATTAGTCCAAGCAGATAATATTTTTCGCGATCAGGGAAATTATTAGCTGTTTCTATTTTAGCTTCAAGTGCTGAAAGTTGACCTGTTGAATTTGCTGCAAATACCAGTTCGTTATAGTAAGGAATATAATGTGGAATATTGTTCAAGCATGAATAGAGAGAATCGTACATAGCTATAAAATTATTCTGCTTTTTAAGCAGAAGAGACTTGAGGAAAGTTTTTCTATAATTATTGTTTATATCTTTAATATTTTCTAAATCTTTCTCAGGTGAGAGATTGGAATTTATTAAATAATATTGAAATAAAGAGAGTACCTGCGGGGTCCATCCATTTTTGCGGATTTCTGATTTTAAAGAATCAGGAGAATAGAAATATGATTTGCTGGAAGTTACGGCGGAGGATAAATCAACTTCTGCTGGCTTCAGGAATGAAATAAAAAGAGCGATAAATAATATTGTTACTTTTTGAATAATCATTTAACACAACTTACTCCAATTCATTCAAAAGCTTTTGTGCTTCTTCCATTTTACTTCCTCTTCCACTTATAACCAGTTTAAGATAATTTTCGGCAGATATTTTATCATTAAGCATAAGGCTGGCCTTTGCGAGATAAAAATAGGAATTCAGTTTTATATTGATAAATTTTCCCGATTCATTTTTTCTGACACTCTCCTTTAAATATTCTACGCCCTTTTCAGTTTTACTAATGTTATATCCCGGAAACAATCCAAGAACATTATGTTCAGAAGTTTCCAGGTAAGATAATCCTAATATATAATAAGAATAGAATATTGTCTCATCATCAGGGTTGTTCTTAATATCTTTCTGAAGATAACTTATAGCCTCATCAAAATTATTATTATCAAGGGCCCTGAGGCTATTCTGAAAATCTTCGGTTGCTCTTCCTCTGTTTACTGAAAATTCAGATTCACTATTAATTGCGGCATCTTTATAAAACTGCGGCGTAGTAAAAGAAGAAATAATATAGAGAGATAAATAAACAAGTCCGATTGCAATTATTGATGCAAAAGCGTAACGAGGTGCTTTATACAATTGCTTGTCTACTCCAGAATTCGGAATGGAGTTAACAAAGTTATTTTCCTTTTCCTTCGAAATTTTTTCTGCCAGGAAATTATCTACTTCAGAAAATTCGCTGTTGAAGTCTTTAAATAATTCAGAACATTTTTCACATTTTCTTAAGTGTGCTTCAATGAAAGGGATTCTTTTAGTTATCGAATTATTTTCAGGAGTAACTCCGTTTTTAAATAGAACATAATCTGAAATTTCATCGTCATTTAAATGTGAAGAACTGATAACGACTTTTGATAATTTTTTATAATTAGAAACAAATTCCCCAAGATCAGGGTCGTTTCCAACTATAGCTTCAAGCTCATTTAGTTCCTTGTCCGACAGGTGTCCTTTTTCAAGCAGCTCTAATATTTTTGTTTTAGGATTCATTTCTTTGATATTTGTTCAAGTTTATAACCAATTAGTAAAAGCCGTATAAATAAAGGGACAAAATCAGAATCTTATTTTTAATTCTTCAATTGTCCTGTAAAACATCTTTTTTACGGCGTCCTCAGATTTACCCATATCTTCAGCAATTTCAGCAAACTTCAAATCTTCCCAGAATCTTAATCTGAATATGTGTTGTTTTTCCTCACTAAGTGTGTTAAGCACGGAAATAATTTTTTCGGCGTCTAACTTAATCCCCGGGTTTTCAGTGTTCTGCTCCATATAATATGCTTCATCAAGTTCAAAAGTCTTTCTTTTTCTGGATTTTTTATACCAATTAACAAATGTCAAAAAGAGAACTCTTCTTAGCCAGTTTTCGAGATTTTCAATTTTATGGTACTGTTCGGCAAAAGACAAATATACATTATTAGTTAAATCATCCACATCTTCTCTATTTTTTATTTTTCCGTATTTCATCTTAGACATAAAATAACTGTAAGCGATATCCCTGATTATTGCGGATAACTTGCTGAACGACTCCGAAACCCCGTTTTTTGCCCCAATAAAAAGGCTTTCTAATTCATTGGTTGTAAAATTGATGTAATTTAATTTGGGATCGTTCAAGAGATGTTTCTGTTATATGTCACTATTATTTAAATTATATTACTATTATTATAATTATTCTAATCAACTTAAACAATAAGAATGAAACTATTCATTACCGGAATTTTATTTTTCCTTGTTTATCTATCTGCCAATGCCCAACCCATACTGCAGCTTTATCCTGAAGAATTAGAATTTACAGATATTTTCCACAGATTAGAAAATGCCTATTTCATAAATGTTGGCGATGCACCTCTTACTATTGACAGTATTTCATATAATAATGACATTTATTTTGTGAGATTCGATCGTAACTGGAGATATCCTTTTACAATTCAACCAGGCGATACTATGAGGATGGATTGTATTCTTGCCGGATACATAAATTATATTTATGAACAAACCACGGATACGTTGTTTGTTTATAATGATGGACTGAACCCGATTGAAATTCTAAAAGTTAAGATTGATTATTATGAAGCCAATTATTATTCAGGAACTCTGCAGGGAAATATAACCTCGGATGGGTTGCCTATTGCCGAAACAAAAGTATATTTTTTATACGGTGGAAATTTTGTAATTGCCCAAACTACTTCTGATATAAATGGGAATTATTCTGCAGAATTACCTGTCGGAAATTATTCGGTAGCAGCGGGGAATGATTCATTTTATATTTCTTTCTATGATCAGCAGTTTGATCCCCTTAGTGCAACGCAGGTATTTATAGATACAAATGCAGTAACAAACGTAAATCTTAATCTTGTTAAAAAAACTCCTACGCAGAATTCCGTATCCGGAACAATTTTCGATTCGACTTCAATCTACCCGTTAAAAAAAGGTATTATAGTAGTTAGAAGCGGAACACATACTCCTAGTAAGATGAAGCATATTAAAACAAATTCGCCGGCTGTGATGGATGCCTATACTGCATTTACGGACGCAAATGGTAATTATAGTGTAAATGATATTATCGATCCTGATTATTATTATGTTCAGGCATTTTCAGATTATTTTGTGCCATCTTATTATGATTCGCTCGGGAATTATCCCAGTTTCTGGCAAAATGCAGATTCGATTTTTATAAATTCTGCACTCAATAATTTTGATATTTACATGCCTCGTGATTCATCACTTGGAGGAGGAATAATTTCTGGTGTTGTTCGGGTATCTGGGAAGAGTGACAGTGCTCTTACCGATGTAGTAGTTTATGCCCAATCAGTTGAGAATAATCTAATAACATATGCTTTTTCTCAATTCGATGGAAACTTCAAAGAAAATTTTCTTCCATATGGAAGTTATTATCTGGTTGGACAGAGAATAGGCTTTGAAGATGCAGTTAGTGATAAAATAATAATTGATAGTTTAACCACGAGTGTTGGAGATGTTGTTCTTCTTTTTTCATCTCCTAATTCTGTAAAGTACTCTCCGATAATACCTGACCAGATTCAACTTTATCAGAATTATCCCAATCCTTTTAATCCAACCACAACAATAGAATTTTTAATTCCTTCATCGGGAGATGTCAGTTTAAGTATAACCAATATTCTTGGACAGACAGTTTCAATCCTGCATAGTGGTTATCTCAGCTCCGGACATTACAAAATGCAGTTTGATGGTTCAAAACTGAGTTCCGGAATTTACTTTGTTTCCCTTTCTGCCGGGAATACCTTATTCGTCCGCAAAATTATGCTTCTGAAGTAGTATTTTTCCTTCCGATGTTTAATTAATTCAAAAATAAGATTAATTCATTAAAATTATCGCTTGTTACCCGGTGTTCTTTGTCAATAAGATTCGTTAATAAATGGTACATTTGGTTAAGACACTGATTTTTCAGGTTGATACTCATAGCGATTTTCGATAATTTTATTGATCAAAATAAAAACAGAGGTTCTCATGTTTGATGACAAATATAAATTTACTTGTGTTGACCGCTTTCTGAACTATGTAAAATATGATACTCAATCTGATGACGATTCCACTTCTTTCCCTTCTACAGAAAAACAAAAAATCCTTTCAAAAGATCTCGCGGCTGAATTAAAAAAAATGGGATTAAAAGATGCTCATATGGATGAATTCGGTTATGTAATGGCTACTCTGCCTTCAAATACAAATAAGGATGTACCGGCAATAGGTTTTATTGCACACGTTGATACTTCTCCGGCAGTTACCGGAGCAGGTGTTAATCCTGTAATTCATAAAAATTATAAGGGCGGTGATATTAAACTTCCAAAAGATCCTAACCAGGTTATTCTTGCAAGTGAAAATCCTGATCTTAAAAATATGATCGGGTATGATATTATTACTACAGACGGAACCACATTACTTGGTGCGGATAATAAATCCGGTGTCGCTGAAATTATGGATGCAGTAAATTACTGGCTGACTCATCCTGAAGTAAAACACGGACCAATTAAAATATGCTTCACTCCCGATGAGGAAGTTGGCAGAGGAACTGAGAAATTTGATGTTGGTAAATATGGCGCAAAATATGCCTATACAATAGATGGACAAAGCAGAGGTGAAGTTGAATCAGAAACTTTCAGTGCCGATGCTGTCACGATAAAAATTCATGGAAAAAATATTCATCCCGGTTATGCCAAAGGAATAATGGTTAATGCAATCAGGGTTGCTTCTGAATTTATGGAAAGTTTACCAAAAGATAGACTTTCTCCTGAAACAACAGATAAACGAGAAGGTTATGTTCATTGTGTCGAATTTAAAGGAAACGAAGAACTTGCAACCTTAAAATTTATAATCAGAGATTTTGAAACTCCTAAACTGAAAGAGTACGAAACAATTCTAAAAGATCTTGCTGAAAAAACTGTTAAAAAATATCCGGCGGCAAAACTGGATTTTGAGGTAACTGAACAATACAGAAATATGAAAGAAATTCTGGATAAACATCCACAGGTTGCCGATTATGCAATTCAGGCAATGAAAAACCTTAACATTGAGCCAATTATGAATCCGATTCGCGGAGGAACGGATGGTTCACGTCTTTCTTTTATGGGCTTACCCTGTCCCAATATATTTGCCGGTGAACATAGTTTCCATTCAAAACTGGAATGGGTTGCAATTCAGGATATGGAAGTGGCTGTTAAAGTAATCATTGAAATAGCTAAAGTCTGGGAAGATAAATCTTAACTTTGTTTTTGGACTGCCCTTAATTTTTGAGGGCAGTCTTCTTTATACTTTCAGAATAATTCTTACCTTAAAAAAATGAAATCGCACAAACCAGAACTAATGTCTCCTGCCGGAAATAAAACTATGCTTACAGCAGTTATTAATGCCGGTGCAGATGCAGTGTATTTTGGTGTTGAGAAACTGAATATGCGTGCGAAAGCATCAAACTTTAAGATTAATAACCTGAGCGAACTTACGTCTTATTGTAAGGAAAGAAATGTTAGAACTTATCTTACTTTAAACACAATTGTTTATGAAGATGAATTAGAACAGCTTCGTGAAATAATTGTAAAAGCAAAAGAAGCAGAAGTTGACAGAATAATCTGCTGGGATTTTTCAGTTATTCAGCTTTGTAAGGAAATTGGAATTCCATTTTGTATTTCCACACAGAGTTCAATTTCAAATTCTCTTTCTGCTAAATTTTTCAAGGATCTGGGGGCTGAAAGAATTGTTCTTGCCAGGGAATGCACTCTGGAAGATATAAAAAAAGTAAGAGCAATGACTGATCTGGAAATCGAGGTGTTCATTCATGGTGCAATGTGTATTGCTGTAAGCGGAAGATGTTTTATGAGTCACCATCTTTTTGATAAAAGCGCAAACCGCGGCGAATGCATTCAACCGTGCAGAAGAGAGTATGAAGTTTTTGATTCGACAATCGGTAAAAGCATGATTGTTGGTGAGGATTATATTTTATCCCCTGAAGATTTATGCACAATAGAATTTATTGATCAGATAATTGAAACCGGAGTTGATTCATTTAAAATTGAAGGAAGAAAAAGAAGTCCCGAATACGCTGCCGCAGTTACCTCTGCCTATCGAAAAGCAATTGATCTTTATTTTGAAGATGAACTCACACCGGAAGTTAAAACCGAACTGGTTAAAGATCTTAAAAAGGTTTTTAATCGGGGATTTTCATCAGGATTTTATTTTAATACTCCTGGCGCTGAAGAATATGCTAATATATACGGAAGTAAAGCAAGTACAAGAAAAGAATTCCTTGGAAAGGTAATTAATTATTATAAGCAAGCCGGAGTGGTTCACATATCAATTGAAACAGGAACAGTGAAAGAGGGTGATGAAATTTATATACTAGGAGAAACAACTGGAGTAGTTCAGCTTAAAGTGGAAAATATTTTAAATGAAGATAAAAAAGTTTATTCGGCAACAAAAGGGGACAAGGTTACATTTAAGTGCGGTGAAATTGTAAGACCAAAAGATGCAGTTTACCTTATTAAAAATGTACCCGTTAAAACCTCAAAACTAACTACAACTTAGCTTTAAGTTCTTCTGCATTTTCTTTATAAAGATTAATACTGTCATTTATAATTTTATAAGCTTTTTCTTTCCCCAGAAAATCTTTAACTAGAACCTCTTTCTGTTCCAGCTTCTTATAATCTTCAAAGAATCTTCTCAGTTCCACAACCGTGTGAGGCGGCAGTTCATTAATATCATTTATGTAATTAACCGACATATCATTTTTTGCAACAGCGATAATCTTATCATCCGCTTCTTCCTGGTCAGTCATATGCATAACACCAATAACTTTACTTTCAATTATGCACAATGGGTCAACATCAATTGAACAGATAACCAGAATATCGAGAGGATCTCTATCCGGGCAATAAGTCTGTGGAATAAAACCATAATTCGCCGGGTAATGAACCGATGAAAACAGAACGCGGTCAAGTCTTAAAAGTCCGCTGACTTTATCAAGTTCATATTTACCTTTTGAACCTTTGGGAATTTCGATAATGCTGTTAACAAATTCCGGTATTTCGTTACCCGGACTTACTGAATGCCATGGATTACTTACAAACTTCATATGTTCCTAATTTATTTTAAGCTTTAATATTAAATTATGGATTAAACGGAGCAATTAAAATTCAATTGGTCTTATTTTGATAAGCATCATCAAATCTTTATTTTTGTCAACTATTTAATGTTTTCAGTTAACTTTTTACATAAAAATTATGAGACTCAGTAAATCTTTTGTTCCGACTTTGAAAGAAGTCCCGAGTGATGCAGTTGTAACCAGCCATATACTAATGCTGCGTGCAGGAATGGTTCGTATGGTAGCTGCCGGAATTTATTCTTTTCTTCCTCTTGGTTACAGAGTTATCCGGAAAATTTCTGAAATAATTCGCGAAGAAATGAATGCAATCGGTGGACAGGAATTTCATTTACCTGCATTGAATCCGAAAGAAATCTGGGAGGAAACAGGAAGAGTTGAAGCGTTTGGGGATATTCTTTTTCATGTTGTTAACAGGGAATATGTATTAGCTCCTACACACGAAGAGATAATGACTTTTCACGCAAGAAATGTATTGAAATCTTATAAAGATATGCCTCAGATCTGGTACCAGATTCAAACCAAATTCAGAAATGAATCAAGACCAAGAAGCGGAGTTATCCGCGGACGCCAGTTTTTAATGAAGGATGCATACTCATTTGATATTTCTTCTGAAGGACTGGATCATTCATATAGCTTACACGATAAAGCTTACAGAAATATTTTTAACCGCTGTAATTTGTCTTACTTTATAGTTGGTGCATCAAGCGGTGCAATGGGCGGTTCAGGATCGGAAGAGTTTATGGTAAAATCCGATGCAGGTGAAGACACAGTTGCTCATTGTGAAAACTGCGGTTACTCTGCAAACCTTGAAGTTGCAACTTCAAAAATTGAAAGCAAAAAAAGAGATGACAAATCCGAAGAGATAAAAAAGATTCACACACCAAACGTTCGGTCTATAGATGAACTCTGTGAATTTCTTAAAATTGATGAAACACAGTGCGCAAAATCCAGAGTATACATTCACGACGATAAAGCTGTACTTGTTCTTATGCTTGGAAATGAAGATGTGAATGAATCAAAACTTGTTAAAGCACTTGGCGGTGTTGTTCGTCCTGCACATACTGAAGAACTGGTTGAAATAACAGGAGCGGAAGCAGGTTCAATTGGTCCTGTTGGATTTAAAGGAAAAATAATTGCTGATCTTAGATTAAAAGATGCTAATAATCTTTTCAGCGGAGCGAATGAAACCGATTACCATTTGGGCGGAATCGATCTGAAACGCGACCTGCCTACCGGACAGGCAGGCGCAAAAGAAATAGAATATTTTGATCTTCGTTCAATTAATTCCGGTGAACTTTGCCCGAGGTGTGATCATAAACTTGCAGTTTTTACAGCGATTGAGCTTGGACATATTTTCAAGCTCGGAACAAAATATTCTTCAGCAATGGGTGCAAATTTTCTGGATGAAAACGGGAAAGAAAATCCAATAATTATGGGAAGCTACGGAATCGGAGTTGAACGTGTTATGGCTTGTTATCTTGAACAGCATCACGATGATTACGGAATTATCTGGGATAAAACTCTTGCGCCATTTCATCTTCACTTAATGGGATTAAATATGAAGAAGCAGGAAGTAATTGAAACCTGTGATAAACTTTATACTGATCTCACTTCTGCAGGATATGAAGTTTTATTTGATGACAGAATAGATGCACAAGCGGGATTTAAATTTAAAGATGCAGATCTTTTAGGGATGCCTGTGCAGATTATTGTCGGTGATAAAAAACTAAAGGAATCTAAAGTAGAAATTAAAATTCGTAAATCCGGTGAACGGTTCGATGTAGATCTGGATCAAATTCAGGAAAAACTGAAAGAATTATTTTAATAGTAACATCTTTCTCGATTGAACTAATATCTCCTGACATTAAAACATATAAATAAATTCCGCTTGCAAGAATATTTCCATCAAAATTGAAGTTATAACTTCCGACAGATTTTTCTCCATTAACTATTGTTGCTACTTCATTTCCAAGTATATCATATACTTTTAACTATTACAATTCCGGAATGAGGAATTGAAAACTGAATATTCGTTGTTGGATTGAATGGGTTGGGGTAGTTTTGGAAAAGCGAGTATTATGTATGGGTTATTATAATTTTTTTGGATTTGGATTTCGGTTATAGGATCAATCATTTTCAATCATATAATGTGCCGATCCATAAATGTTTGAGTTATCCATTGTAATACAATATATATAGGTGGTATAATTATTTGAATAAATTTGCCATTCATTAGTACCATCAAACTTTGTAATCAATTCCCAGGTTGAGTAAATAGACTCATCCTGATACCACAAAGCTGCCCATATATTGTTAAATTTATCTACATAGACATAGTTAATAGAATTTGCATTCTGGGGTAAAGGTGAATTATTGTATGTAAAAATGGTCCATTCTGACTCATTAAATCTGCCCAGCGCACTTCTATTACCGGACTAAATCTGAGGCATTGCCCTGCAGGCAAGCCAGATATTTCCAGTTGAATCAAATGATATTGCCGGATATCATCATTTGCATTTAAAACCGTACTATCCTGTTGATATACTTTCCAGTTTCCGTCTTGCAATCTTGCTAATCCGTTTATTGTCCCGATCCATAAAACAGAATCAGATCCATTTAGCGACATAATCCTATTATCGGGAAGAGGGGAATTTATCCTTTTTTATAAACAGTCCAGCTGTTTCCATTATAATATCCCAGGCCGCCATTTACATAAGGTGATTGATCCATAGCCCCAACCCATATTCCTGCACTATCCGGTTTTACTGCCGTAACAATTTCTGCAGGAATTCCGGAGTTGTCGGGTGTGAAGACTTCCCAATTATTGCCATCAAAGGATGCCAAACCCTGTGAAGTACCCACCCATAATTTGCCGTAATTGTCTAATGAAAGACAATTTATAAGGTTCGAAGGTAAATCAGAATTTGAGGTATCGTAAACAATCCATTCTTCGTCATTATATTTAACTAAACCGTTTCCGGTCCCGATCCATTTGATATTATTAGTATCAACTACTATCGAATGAATGAAATCACCGGGTAGTTGAGAATTTTGAGTGGTGTAGTTATTCCATATAATATCTTGGGAGAATGCATTAATTGATAGAAAAAATAACACTTCTGAGAGTAACAAAGTTTTCATAAGCTCCCCGCTTTCCCATATTATTTTAAACCCGGTTTATAATAAATAGTTGAATGAGACCGGTTAAGCAGATTTTTGTTTCAACTAAATTAAATGTAAGAATTTAATCTTTTTAACCCAAATAGTAGGGGATTTATATAATTTAAATACTGGAAGATTAAAGCAAAGGCTGTCTAAACCATTCTTAGAAGATTAGTATAGACAGCCTTTTAATTACAAAGTATAATTATTTTTTGCGGGTAAAATCGATTTCCATTGTTTTAAATTCCTGTCCTTTGTCAGTCATAAACATTTCCATATGATGATGATCGTTATCAATCAACTGAATTGTCTGACGTACAGAAACATCCTTCTTTGACAATGGGTCAATAGAAGTACCGGTATAAGTAAACGTTTTTGCTGGCTCATCGTATGTGCCTTCCATATACATTATTCCTGTTCCAAAGTTATCTATCCATGTATTAAGGAATTTTTGTTTTGCATTATCATAACCGGTAATGTCCATTCCATCCATTGGCATTCCACCGAATTCACCGGTATAATGCCCTTCAAAATATCTTCCTCCAAGAATGGATTTTATTTCCGCTGTTCCTGTAGTTTCTGTAGCAGGCTGATTTGGATCCATCCACGATTTAATGTCTGCAGACCATTCACCTGTTCCTTTTGCTAGTAATTCATGCATCGGACCGGGAGTCATATATTCCTGCCAGGCTTTCATCATTTCTTCCTGGTTATTTTCGTCCTGTGCAAAAGATGAAACACTAAAACCCACTAGAAACAGCAATGCGGATAGAGTTATGAATTTTCTCATAATACACCTCATTTTAGTAAATTAAACTTTATACTGGTTAGGGCGGGTAAGTTAGAAGGAAATATTTTATCATGCAACAAAAAAAAGCATATCAGAATTAATTGTTCAGATTATTCATTTCATGATTAAGCAGCCATTGTTTTCTCCATAATCCGCCTCCATAGCCCGTAAGTTTACCGTTTTCACCAATTACACGGTGACAGGGATAAACTATTGCAATCCGGTTGCAGCCGTTTGCTGTTCCTACTGCGCGCACAGCTTTAGGGTGGCCTATAATTTCCGCCTGGGTTTTGTATGATCTTGTTTGTCCGTAAGGAATCTTCAATAATGCATTCCACGCTTTTTTCTGAAATTCTGTTCCGAAAATTTTTAAAGGCACATCAAAATTTTTTCTTTTTCCTTCAAAATATTCATTCAGTTCTCTTTTCAATTGTTTTATATTTTTATTGGATCCGGGAAGAATTGAAGCCTTAAAGTGCTTTTCAAGCTGTTTTAACTCAGTCTCAAGCATTCTTCTGTCAGTAAATTCCAGCAGATAAATTCCCTCATTACTTCCGATAACTATCATTGGTCCGAGTGGGGTAGAAAATCTTTCAAAAGATAGAACCATTCTATTTTTACTTTCGGAAGGATTTTTAGAAACTGTTTTCTTAAATGTGTGCTGGAATCCGCTTAATGAATTATAACCGGAATCAAAAGCAGCTTCAATAATCTTATCACCATTTTTAATATTCCCCAGAGCTCTATTAATTCTGAACATTCTCTGATAGGCATGAAAAGTCATTCCATGATTTTTCAAAAACCATCTTCTTACCTTGCTTGGTTCTATTCCTCTTTTTGTTAAAGAGTAATCTGTTATCTTAGTTGAAGGATTCATTTCTATTTCTCTTAAAATAGATTTTATTTCCTTAGTCGTTTCATCCGGATATTCCAATGGTCTGCATATTTTGCAAGGTCGATAACCATTTGCCATTGCCTCTTTTGCAGATGGGAAAAATTCAACATTTTCTTTTTTTGGTTTGCGGGCACGGCAGGTTGGTCTGCAGAAAATTCCTGTGGTTTTTACAGCTGCAAAAAACAATCCTTCATACTGCGGGTCTTTATTTGCAAGTGCTTTGTAAGCCGTTGAATTAGATATATGTAACTCAGTCATTTTCCTTCCTTTTTTTGAATCCAACATATTAACGGCCTGTAACTATCTCAACCGAAAACTTAACAAGTATTTTTGTTGAAATAATCTGGTAGCTTTTGTCTTGATATTATGGAGATATTTACTTTAGAGCTGTTATAGTTTCTTCAATACTTTTTCCAATAGGGGTAGCTTTAAAGAAGTGATTTTCAAAATCACTGCTGTCGAAAAGATAATCAGACTCATACTGGTAAATCATTTCATTCATTTCTTTTATTACAGGGACAAATAATCCAACCAGTGAAAGCATCCATTTGCTGAGAACCGAATAGCCTGTTTTCTTACCATAAATTTCTTCAACAGCGTGAATGAATTCTTCCCCGGTCAATGCATTTTTATCTGTAGGCAAATGCCATGTCCTGTTGAATGCGTCTGGAGTGTTCCCCAATAATGCAGTGGCTTTTGCTGCATCACTAGTATCGGTTAATGAATGTTTAACTTTTGCATTTAAGAACCATTGAGCTTTTTTCCCTTTTCTAACTTTATCATAAACAAGAGAATAAAGAAAAGTATTTTGTGTGGGTCCGTTAAAATCCGCAGCTCGTGCAATTAAAGCATTTATATTACCGCTTTTATATTCATTTATTAATTGTTCAGCAATCTTAGCACGGACTTCTCCTTTTTTACTCGACGGATTAATAGGAGTTTTCTCTGTCATCCAGCCATTAACTTTTCCGTAGAGATAAAGGTTATCAAAAAATACCAGCCGGGTATTATTTTTTTTGCAAGCATTAATTGCATTAGTCATTACTATTGGCCAGTCTCTCTGCCACACAGCAGTTTTATACTGCATTCCCAAAGTAAGATATGCGACATCAGCATTTTCAACGGCTTTGTTTGTCTGTTCAGGATTTGTTAAATCCGCTTTTATCAGTTCATCATCTTCATTTACTGCAGAAGGATTCCTGGCCACGAGTCTTACTTTATCAGTATACTGCTTTAATTCTTTTGCAAGACCTCTGCCTATTATTCCTCCGGCTCCAAGTATTACCTGCATATTAATCCTTTCCGGGTTTGTTTATTTTAATTTTACCCCAACGCAACGGCGGAATTAATTCTCCTGCCTCGCTGCATTTTATCAGAGTACCTAATCTTTGCAATCTGGTTTTTTCCTGCTTGGCACTCATCACCCAATGAATAGCCGGTTTTCTGTAAGAAGGGATCTGAGCCTGGAAAAACTTATATGCTCTTTCATTCTTTTTTAAAGTTAATTCAAATTCTTTATCAAGTTCAACTATTCTTTGCTCAAATGAATAAGTATGACTCTTTTCTTCTTTTCGTTTTTTATAGACAGATAATCCTGAAGGCTGCATAAGTTTTAATTTTATAAGCTCTTCAACACGATTGATATTTTTTGTACTCCATTTACTATTATTTTTCCGTGGAGTAAAACGGATGGTATAACTTACTTCATCGAGTGATTTTCTTATTCCGTCTATCCAGCCGAAGCAAAGTGCTTCATCAACAGATTCTTCCCAGGTTATGCTCGGTTTTCCTGAGCTCTTCTTGTAATAACCTAAAAGAAGTTCATCTTCCTTATTGTGATTTTTTTCGAACCACTTTCTAAGTTTCAATTGATCACTAAAGAACTGAGGCTTCATTATTTAATTCCTGAACTGTCAGGTTCAAAATCCAGCACTATAGAATTCATACAATAACGTTTTCCTGTAGGCGGCGGACCATCATCAAAAATATGTCCCAAATGTGCACCGCATCTTCCGCATAGTACTTCCGTTCTCTTCATTCCAAAGCTGTCATCTTCTTGATAAAGCACGCTGTTTTTTCTTATCGGTTCGAAGAAACTCGGCCAGCCGCATGTGCTCGCAAATTTTGCATCTGATTTGAAAAGAGCATTTCCGCAGGCTGCGCAATAGTAAGTGCCTTTTCCCTCAAAGTCCCAGTACTTCCCGGTAAAAGCTCTTTCTGTTGCTTTGTGGCGGGCAACTTCATAAACATCTTCGGGCAGAACTTTTTTCCATTCAGAATCAGGAATATTAAGTTTAGTTGTATCAGTTCTTGAATAGTAAGGATTCTTCGGTTTTACATTTTGTTTATTCATATTTATCTGTTTTCCGTTTTTTATTTCATCTTTGTTCTGACAGCATACCATTGTAAAAGCAATAAGTACTAAAAAAATCATTTTAAATTTCATAAAAATATTCCGGTCATTATTCCATAAATACAAGTTTTCATCATTCCTTTTTACTATTCATCTTCGTCTGAAAAGCGAATTGATTTATCTCTCTTTCCGTTTAAATCTTTCTCCTTTTTTCTCTCCAAAAGTTGCAATTAAACCGGCAATAAATTCTTTCTTCTCTGTATCTGTTAACCTTGCCTGAGGATGCATAAGCGTATACTGCCACATAGGCATATCGCCTTCACGAACTTCCTTTGCTGCTTCATCACCTTTGCCAGGTTTCCAGTCAGTCATGTTAAAATGTTTTCTTCCGCCATTTACATCACTTAGAATAAACCAACTTATTGGAGCAACATAAGCGTAAGCCGGCCATTTTGTTTCATTGCTGTGACAATCGAAACAGGCTCTTACAGCAAAGGCTCTTGTTTTCGGTGAATCCCAATTAGGCTCATTTACGATCGGAGGATTTGTTCTTTTAACGGGAATAAATTGAATCGCAATAAAAACTATTACGATGATTATTATTGAATATTTTAAAACTTTTCCTTTGCCTGATTTTTTATATGCGGCCATAAATAACCTTTTATCGTTTGTGGAAATCTGATAAAGAAATATAAAGAGATTTTCAGAGGATAGAAAAACCCAAATCCCTCACCCTGAGGTCAGTTAGATATAATACTGCATTCAATCATTCTTTACAATTTTGATTGAAAGGCAAACTGGAGTCTGACAGGATTTACAAGCCTTTCATAATCCGAATAAGCCATTTTGATTAATTGTGAATGAGAGCAGGCGTTAAATGCTATTTCTTCATCTTCGGCAAGACTGTTTGCGACGAACACTTCAACCCCGTACAGGTTGCCGAAAGGGGGCATAGCTCCTACTTCACAATCCGGAAATTTATCTTTAAACTCATGCTCGTCAGCAAGTCGTACATTTTGTGAACCGAGTACATTTTTAAGACTTTCAAAATTAATCTTGAACGATCCCGGAAGGACTGCCATAACAAGTTTTCCGTCCATCTTTACCAATACGGTCTTTGCTATTTCCTTTCCCGGAACGTGTGCTCTGGCCGCTATTTCCTGAGCAGTATATGCAGGTGAATGTGAAATTGTGACATACTTTATATTATGTTCATCGAGAAATTCTTTTAATTTTTTTACCGGCATAATTTCATCTCCTGTTTTTTAAGTAATAAAATTTTTGCAAATGCCAGCTAGATTTTTTCAACTAGTTCAAGAAATTTTTTGTAAGGGATTGCAATATGACTTTGCGCTTCGAATGCACCGTTTGATAAACTGATCATTGAAACTTTTGCAGCAGTTTCTTCATCGGGCGCTTCATAAATATCCAGGAAATCAAATGGTCCTAGTAAAGCGTAATGTTCAATAAATTTTACCTCGGGGCATTTTTTTTTAACCTGATCGAGCCACGTTCTACCCAATCTTGCACGATCTTTCATTTGCCTGGAAATTTCCGGAGCTAATTTTGTGAGTAATATGAAAGTTTTCATGGCTTCCTCCCGCTGAGTATGGATAAATAAATTATTACCACCATACATCTTAAGCCGTTGAAATATCAGAATGGTTTAAGGTGTGAACACTCTAATTTAACAATATTATTGTTTCTAGTAAAACTAAAAACCTGAATATTGAAACAAAACATTCATTTAGCAAAAGACGGGTTGAAATGATAAGAGCGGAAAGCCTAATTGAACTTGTGAAGAATAAGTTCAGGAAAAAAGCGGAACAATATTTTTTATTCAGGAATTGAGATGAGTCACAATTGAAGCTAAATCATAAATCTTGCATTTATCTTTAGTTAAGATAAAGTAAAAACGTCAGGAGAATACGGATGAATGAATTAAATCACATAATAACAAATCTATTTGGTGTTAATCCTAAAAACATAAATTTCTGGCAGATGGCTATCCGCTCTGCATTCATTTACATTACATCGCTCATAATTATCAGATTCGGTAATAAAAGATTTCTTGGTAAAAGCACTGCATTCGATGTTGTTATCGGAATTGTTATTGGCTCTGTCTTCAGCCGTGCAATAAATGGAAACGGGCCACTGTTTCTAACTCTTTCTGCAGGGATTACTCTTGTTGGTTTGCATTGGCTGTTTGCTGTTTTATCCCTTAACCACAAAGGGTTCGGCTATCTTGTAAAAGGTAAAACATCTCAAATTGTAAATAATTTTCAATTGGATAAAAAGAAAATGAAACAGGGGCACGTATCCGAAGAAGATGTTAAAGAGCAATTGAGATTAGGTATGAATCAGAAAACTTTTGAAAATGTGAGGGAGGCTTTTCTTGAAAAAGACGGGCAGATCAGCTTTATAAAAGAAAACAGTGAACCCAAAGTTCTCGACATAAAAGTAGAAAATGGTGTTCAGACTGTTAGAATCAAACTGGAATAATAAACACGAGCATTTAAGAATAAATTAGCCCATCTGCAGTGGTATGATTTATTCAAGTTTTTTCAGCAGATTAATTTTCATATCGAACAATTTTTCAGAGATTGATATATGGTAGTAATGCGGATTTATTAATCTTTTAACCCCGGGATCAAGTGCTTCAATATCTTTTTTTCTAACTTCTCTTATTCCATCTATTGATGGAAAATTATAAACAAGCTTTCCTTTATCCAGAACAGTTTCAAGTAAAGGTTCAATTTTAGTTATATGATCTTTTGTTAGAATTCTTTTTTTACTCAGGCTGGTTGCATGATGAAGAACTATATCTTTTTCTGTTGAAAGTTTTTCATCCTCAAGCGTAATTAAGTCTGCATTAGCTATATTTTTTGAGTTATAAATTCTCCATACTTTTTTATTTCCCGGATTCGGAATCTTCTCTACAGATTCAGAAATCTTTATTGCAGGAATCCATTCGTCTTTTTCATTTGTTACAGCTACAAGCTTATAAACGCCGCCGATTGAAGAATCCCCATAGGATGTAATTAATCTAGTCCCTACACCGTAAACCAGTCTTTTAATTATAGATTCGGGATTAAGCTGATACTTTGGTGCTTCTTCCGATATCTGGGTTATTATCTGCCAGATATTCATTTCATCAAGTTCATTTGATAAAACAATTTTCACATCTTCAAATCCAGCTTCATTTAATTGCTTTGCGGTTTGAATACTGAGATATGCAAGATCACCTGAATCCAGTCTTACTCCTAAAGGTTTTTGTCCTTTCTTTTTCATTTTCTCAAATGCTTTAATAGCATTCGGAACACCACTTTTCAGAGTATCAACCGTATCAACGAGTAAAATAGTATCAGCCGGATAAAGTTCTGCAAAACGGGTGAACGCATCTTCTTCACTCATACCAAGCGCCATAAACATCTGCACCATACTATGTGCGTGGGTGCCTTTTGGCGGATAACCAAGCAGATGTGAAATACCTACATTCGATGAAAAATCAGCTCCGCCGATTAATGCAGCGCGAGCTCCGGCATTTGCTCCACGATCATGTCCACGCCTCATTCCAAACTCTAGCAGCATCTGATGCCTTCCGGCTTCATTTATTCTACAGGCTTTTGTCGCAATCAGTATCTGGTAATTAAGCTGATTCAGCAGAGCAGTTTCAAGTATTTGTGCCATTGCTGCCGGTCCCTCAACAACAGTTAAAGGAACATTCGGATGAATGACTCTGCCTTCCGGTATCGCTTTTAAAATTATTTGATTAAAATTTCCGTTCTCACGAAACCATTCGAGAAAATCTTTCTCGAAAACAGGTTTGCCGTCACTGTCTTTTTGCTGAGACAACATCTCAATATCTTTATCGGTTGCGTGAGTATTCTGCATCCAGTCGATTAACCATTCAAGTCCGGCGTTTATGCAATAACCTGCTTTGTGCATTCCATAATCCGGATAATTTCTGAAGAAATGATCGAACCTAACTTTTCTTTCGTGCAGACCCATCTTGAAGTATAGCTGTGCCATCACCAGTTCATACTGGTCTGTGAAAAGAATTCCTTCGCTGATATTTTGATCGAACTTATTGAACATCGCCTAATCCCGTTGCTTTTTAGTATTCTAATAATTCGTACTCATCAAAGAAAGAAACACCGGCATCTTTAACATTATTTTTATAATCTTTCCAGTTTGTTTCGAAGAAATTATTAACCCTCCTGATTGTACTTTTAAGTTTTTCATCAGCGAGCAGTAAAGCTGCATCTGCTGTGCTGCCCGGCGCTGCATACGAAGAGGTGACATATTCATTTACGGCGGATAATTTTGCGCTTAACGTGTTTGGATTATCTCTTATTCCCTGAACATCAGGCTGATTAATTAACTCCATTAATGCTTTGAGTGAATCTTTTATTGCTTTGCTTTTTTTATTAAGACTATCTATTTCTGCACCACTTTTATCTTTTATTCTGCCGGTTATAAGAGCCACCGTTTTTTCTGCTTCACGGATTTGGTCAGCAGCTTTTGTTGCAGTTTTTACTCTGTCAAGGATTTTGTCGAGATAATCACTTTTAGCTTTCAGATTATCAATTGAAAAGTTAATCCGCGGATCTGTTTTAACTACAATATTTGTTGAATCAGTATAATCAGCAAAAGATACTTTCACTTTATATTTACCCGGCAGTACAGTTGGTCCTCCATATTCATGTTCCTTTTCCGGTTTAGGAGTATTAGGCCACCGGACTCCTTTCCTGTCGTAGTTCCAATAAATTCTGTTTAGTCCCGGTTCAACTTTTTCCTTTAAAGTTCTTATTATTTTTCCAGCCTCGTTCACTATTTCCACAGTAGCACTATCATTTTTAGTGCTTTCTGATTTTATTGAATCGGGTTCATCTTCTTTTTCCTTTTTATTGGTAGTATCAGGATTCACGATAAAAGTAATCATTGCACCCGCGGGTCGGTTGTCGCCTTTGAATGTACCTTCGCCTGGGAACATTGTACCCGGACCTTTCCAGCGGTAAATATCATCTGTTGCTTCCGGAACAGGGAATAGTTGAAAATGATTATTCAAAATTTCACTGTTTGCAGCAATCTCCCGTAGCGGTTCAATATTATCAAGAATGTATGCTGCACGACCAAATGTACCGAGGATTAAATCATTCTCACGTGGTTGAATCTGCATATCCATTGTTGAAACATTCGGATAGCCTTCCTTCCATTTGTTCCATGTTTTTGCTTTATCAAAGCTTACATATAAACCAAATTCAGTTCCCAGGAAAACAAGGTTTGGTTGAACCGGATCCTGAATAATTGAAAGCGCATATCCAAAGATTGAATCATCATCTGCAATTCTTGTCCAGCTTTTACCAAAGTCTTTTGTGTAATATGCGTAAGTATTCCAGTCATTCCTTCTGTGATTATCAAGCACTACCCAGGCTTCAGCTTCATTGTAGGTTGAAGCTCTGACCTGCGGAATCCATGTTCCTTTAGGAACTCCTTTTATATTACCAGAAACATTTTCCCACAACTTCCCACCATCTTTTGTTACCTGCAGGTTACCGTCATCTGTACCAATCCATATTACACCTTTCTTTACCGGACTCGGATCGATTGCAATTATTGTTGTGAAATTTTCAGCATCTGTTACATCATAAGTTAAGCCGCCGCTTTCTAATTGTTTTTGTTTTGATGTATCATCAGTTGTAAGATCAGGAGAAATAATTTCCCAGCTGTCACCTTTATCAGTACTTTTATGAAGAAACTGGCTTCCGTAATAAATTGTTGTCTTATCAAAAGGATCCTGTGCTATTCCCGCATTCCAGTTAAATCTTAATTTTACATTCTCAGGATCCGGAGGACGAATGAATTTTGTGTGACCGGTTTCAATATCGTAACGAACAAGATTTCCACCCTGCGACATTGAATAACCATACCGGGAATTTGATGGATCCGGAACAACGTCAAAACCATCACCAAAACTTAAAAACTGCCAGTAAGCATTTGTAATTCCATCGGAACTGAGAACACGGCTCGGACCCATCCAGGAGCCGTTATCCTGCATCCCGCCGTAAACATTGTAAGGTGTTTCCATATCATAACTGATATGATAAAATTGTGCGAGAGGAAGGTTTTCAACAAAGCGCCACGTTTTTCCTTTATCGTGAGAAATTGCCATACCGCCGTCATTTCCATCGATCAGAAATGCAGGGTTTTCCGGACTAATCCAGAAAGCATGATGATCCGGATGAATTTTATTCCAGGCTATAAGCGTTTCAAATGATTTACCTCCGTCTTCGCTGACGGTAACAATAGAATGAATGTCATAAACACGGTTTTCATTTTCAGGATCAACCGCAAGCTGGGCATAATAAAACGGGCGGTCTCCAACATTTTTATCATTTACCATTTTCCATTTAAACCCTCCGTCATCTGATCTGTACAAAGCATTCTTTTTTGATTCAATCATAGCATAAACAACATTCGGATATTTATTGCATAGTGCTAACCCAATTCTTCCCAGGTTCCCTTTTGGGAGTCCATCTTTGTCAGTTCTTTTTGTCCAGTTTTTTCCGCCATCAAAAGTAACGTACAATCCTGAACCTGGTCCGCCTGATTTGAAAAACCATGGCCATCTTCTGTATTCCCACATTGCAACAAAAAGTTTATTCGGATTTACAGGGTCCATAATCATATTTGCGGCACCTGTTTTTTTATCTACATACAATATTTTATCCCAGGAATTCCCGCCATCAGTGGTTTTATAAACCCCGCGTTCTTCCGTAGAATCCCACGCCGTACCCAGAGCTGCAACATAAACAACATCGGAATTATAAGGATTGATTATTACACGGCTTATGTTTCTTGTATTGTCCAGGCCCAGATGTTTCCAGGTTTTTCCGCCATCAATACTTTTATATATGCCGTTTCCGCTTGATTGACTGTTCCTCGGATTTGCTTCGCCGGTTCCAACCCAAATTATATCGGGAACTCTTTGATCAACAGCAACTGCACCGATTGATAATACCGGCTGATCATCAAAAATTGGTTCCCAGTTTACTCCCGCACTAGTTGATCTCCACAAGCCTCCTGAGGCTGTTCCTGCATAGATTATATCTGTATTTGCCATTACAACATCAAACGCAGTTACTCTTCCACTCATACCAGCGGGGCCGATGCTCCGGGGTTTTAATCCTTTAAGCTTTTCCATATTTATTTTCTGTGCAGGAAGTTGAATACAACTAATTAAAATCAGTGTAAGTAAAAGTATAATTGATGCAGATAATTTCTGTTTGTGAATCATTTTATTTTTCCAGATTGTTAAGTAGTAAAGGTAAGATGTTTATTGAGGTTTCCATTAAACCGGAAAATATACAGAAAAATTCTTAAGTTAAAATAAAAAACGATAATTGATTTAAATATTACTATGAAAATTGAATCTGATTTAGCAGCAATTTAATTTAAATATGGAAGATGACAACTGTTTATTAAGTCAAAGATATGTCTTCCCAATTCTCTTTGAGATTCTGCTATATTTAAGCTATGTTAAGGTCAGTTAATCCGTTTATATCGGATGAAGGTTCTGATAACGATGACTCTGATTAATTAATTTATTTTATAAAGTAATTGGGAGTTTTAATATGAGCCTTGTTGACCGCGCAAAGAACATTCTTCTAAGCCCTAATACTGAATGGGAAGTTATCAAGGGCGAATCATCTACAACCGCAGATCTTTTTTCCCAATATGCTGTAATATTAGCTGCAATTCCTGCAGTTGCCGGTTTTATCGGTTATTTTCTGGTGGGAGTTTCATTTGGATTTGGAATGATACACCTTGGTATAGGAATGTCTTTCTTCTGGGCTATTCTTACATATATTCTTTCTTTGGTTAGTGTTTATGTTATGGGTTTAATTATCGATGCCCTTGCCCCGTCATTCGGCTCCACAAAAGATTTCATTGCTTCTCTTAAAGTAGCTGTCTATTCTTATACTGCCGCATGGGTTGCCGGTATTTTTAATATTATTCCTTCGTTATCATTTCTTGCTGCTCTTGCAGGTATCTACAGTTTATTCCTTTTATATATGGGATTAAAAAAAGTCAAATCAGTTCCGGATGATAAACTTATTGGTTATTTCATTGTAACAATCATAGTGTCACTTGTTCTCTATTTTGTAATCGGAGCTATAATAAGTTCGGTTGTTTTCCGCGGTTTTTATCTCAACGGGAATTTATAAATATATTTTTTTAATCCGCTTCGTATAACGGGGCGGATATTCTTTTCTTCCTTTAAGGATTTCCTGATTTCTTTAATTATAAATATTTCTTTTGTAACAGGGAGTGCTTAAATTTCATATAACCATCTCAAACGGAGAGCGGACGATGGATCTTAATGAAAAATACTTTTCTAACAATACCCGCGGCTACAAAATAATCAATCGTTTTTATCTTAAGTACCGTGATCTTTTTATTAAAACAATATTTACTGAATTTGAAGATTTCCGGAATCAGATTTTTTTGAATATTTCAGGAATTAAGCTTTCGGAAGAAATTAAAAATGAAGAAGCATATATAATAGGATCCATCAAAATTCAGTGTCGCGTTCAACTTGATAAAGCCTTAAGAAGAAAAAAAGAAAGACCTGAAAGCCAATTTAATAATTCCCTTGTAGAAGAAGACGGTATTTCTATAACGGAAAACCTCGCGGATTTTCTCCCGAATCCGCATGAAATGCTTGAAGGTGAAGAAGTGTTTAACAGTTTAAATACTTTTAAACTTCAGTTGAATAGTGCTGAAAAGGAGCTTCTTAATAATATGCTTGAAGAAAAAACACGGAATGAAATTGCCGAAGCAAATAATCTTAATATGAACACTCTTGACACACATATTAGAAGATTAAGGATAAAATTCTTCACTTTTCTTAAAGAAAACGGGTATGAGTATAAAATGTTTAAGAAATATGAAAAATCTGAATAAAATTTCTGAAAGTAATCACCCGGTTTTTAAACTTAATAACCGGAACATTAATATAGGCATCTAAAAATGGAAAATATGTTTGAGGAATATTCAAAGTTTCTTGATGAGACAACAAATCATCTTTCACAACAGACCCTGGCCACATACATAAATTTACAGGACCAGCTGAGTGATAAGGAAAAGCAATTTATTTCAAATCATCTTACAGAATGCAAAGAGTGTAGTGAATCATTTAATAAGATTTTTGACGAAGACCTTGATCTTGACGGCAAGAGAAATGTAATTAGTCTTTTCCGTCAGCTGGAAAACAGCTGATGAGGAAACTGTTTTATTCAGAAGCGGGGATAGTCTTGTAGAAATTGAAATCACAAGACTGAGCCAAACAGATTTTAACCTGAGATTTCTTTCGCTCCCGTCAAGATTGAAAAAGGAAAGAGCGGCTCTAAAAGTTAATTCTGAATATATACTTAATGTATTGTCGATGGATTTGGGGACAGTGTATATCATCCACAGTGAAAATGATATTATGAATCTGGATTCATTCGAACTGATATCATTAACTGCTCCACCTGTAATCCCTGTTATTCCAAAGAAAGAAGAACCGCAACGAAGCCGAAAATTTTATTGGTATGCAGCAGCTGCAATAGTGGTTTTTGCATCAGTTATTTTTATCTATTATTCTTCAAGAACAGGTACCGGGTTGCAGAACCAGAATGAGCCAACGCAGGTAATTACAGATCTCACACCGGGTCAGAAACCAATCAGGGAATCAGACACAGCGTCCGTTAAAATACCTGAAGCCGACAAAAAAACTCCTGAGAATGAGAACACAAAAATCAAACAGGATCTTTTCGCTGCCAATGTCACACTCGAAAATTTTGTCAACCGGAACAACAGAAGTGATTCACGTGTTGAAATAGTTTCTCCATCAATTGGAGCAGAGGTTAGAATGCCGGTCAGGTTTGAGTGGTTAACAGTTAATAAGAATATCACTCTTAAATTTGTCATCCTCTCAAATCAGAATCTTCCGGTTTATGAAAAGCTGATAAACGGCAAGGAGCTAACGATTGATACCAAACTTGTTCCCGGATTGTATTATTGGAAACTCGAATCTTCCGATAAGATTGAATCAATGGGAAAGTTTTTTATCCGGTAAATTAACGTCCTACTAAAATGAATGGACTCCACTCAAGCGGATAAGAATATCTTTCAGTCTCTATTAAATCAAGTTTTGCTTTTCGTAGTGCAGAGGAATAATCCATCCCATCTAAAATATTTTTGTAAAAGTTAATCATTAAAATAGAGGTGGATTTATCTGCAACCTGCCAGAGTGAAACAACAATATTATCGGCACCCGCGTAAAAGAATCCCCTTGTCAACCCGAAGATTCCTTCACCTTTAACTACTCTTCCAAGCCCGCTTTCACACGCACTTAAAACAATTAAATCTGCATTTAGATTCAGGTTGTATATTTCACCGGCGTAAAGGATTCCATCATCAAGCGAATCATCAGAATTATAAAATATTAATCCTGATAGATTGGGATGCTCTTCATTTATAAAGCCGTGGGTAGCCAGGTGAATAAATTTATACCTGTACATATTATCCGATTTTAACGTGCTTTCAGTTGCTGATTTGTTCAAAAATAAATCTGAAGAATAACCCGCCTCCTTAAATAATTCTCCTATGGATTTTACTTCAGTTTCAGTTTCAGGAAGGGAGGAATATTTCTTCCCGGAAACAATTATAGATCTGAGAGCATTATCATTAACAAGATTTGAATCCATAACAGAAGCGATCTTTTTTAAATCATTTTTATCTTCTGAGAAAACGGGGGCAAATCCGGCAAAGGAAATCTGTGCATTATCATTTTTGTGCAGTATAGTTTCTCTTAATAACTCCGATGAATAATGATAGCTTATTTCGTAATCGTTTATCAGGTAATGCAAGCCTGTAAAATCTCCGTTAAATGTTTCAGCAGAAATATTCGTTAACAGAGCTTCAAAAGGAAGATAAGCCATTATGTCATCAGGAATGATGTAAAGCTTTTCTTTTCCTTTAATAAAATCTTTAACCGGCTCAATTAATTTATTGTAAAGAAATACTGAAGATGTTAAATAACTAATGTAGTCGAGTTTCTGTAACGAACTCCTGAATTTTCTTACCTCATAAAAAAAAGAAGAATCGCTCTTAACGCTAACTACATTTTCTGAATTACGTGTAAGAGAAAAAATTGTAATAGAAGAATCACCGATGGAATATTCAAGCAAAACTGCATCATCAGGTAAAAGCTTTTTTATACCCTCCGTCGATTTTATCTCATCGGGATATTTTAATTTATGGTAAGCAGGAAAATTCAGCTCAAAATAGCTAAGCAGATCGTCGTACTTTCTCTGAAAATCGAAAAGTACATTCCTGTTTTTAACTGTTGATATAGAATCCTGAGACTCTTCAGCTTCTTCGAGCCGTGTTTGATAAAGTGAAAGATCTGCCCTTAAATCTTTTTCTTCCTCAAGTAAACTATCCGGTAATCCCGCAAATTTTCTCGCATCAGATTCAGCAATTGATTCAGCGAGAATTCCGGCTTTATTTCTTTCTGTAAATAAAAAAGCTGATTCAAGATATTTTTTATCATCCGTCTTTTTATAAAGATTTAACGCTACACCGATGGCTTTCTTATTTACTTCATAAGATCTTTTGGTAAGCATCAATTTTGATTCTTCTCTCCCGAATCCCATTTTCAACCTATCTATAACATCCGAAGCAATTTTATACACATTAAGCGCCTTTATTAATTTTATAGGTTCCCCTGAATGTTCAGCATCTTCTTCAAAAGCATTTCCTTTTTCTATTAAAGCGGTTACAAGATGATCTTCTGAAGGCATTTTTTGTAGTGTATTAACGTCATCACTGTCCGGAGAATGATCCGGCCAGACAATGGAAAGTGCTGAGTCGTAATAAGCCTCGGCTTTTACAAAATCAGTTTCTTTTCTGTAAAGGTTTCCAGAAAATATATAGGCTTCTGCAAGATTTGGATTGACAGGATCAATTTTAAGGTAAATGTTGATTGCCTTATTCAAAAAATATTTCCCGTTATTCAGGTTCCCCATTTTTGTAAAGACATCACCGATATTAGCATAACTGTAAGCCACATCCCGTGATTCTTCACCCGCAAAATCTCTCCTTATCTGCATTGCTTTATAGTTGTATTCAAGGGCTTTATCATAATTGCCAGTATAGGCATAGGTTGTTGCAAGATTATTGTAGCTCATAGCAACAAACGGATGATTAGATCCAAGCTTATCTTCCCAAATGTTTAATGCCTTTAAATCATATTCAATCGATTTGTCGTAATCTTCTTTTAGAAAATACACATTCGACATATTTGTGTAACAATTAGCAAGATAAGCGTTATTTCTTCCGAGTGTTTCGACCCAGATTTCTTCGGCTTTTTCAAAGTATTGAAGAGCTTTCTCATAATCACCAGTTCTGTAATATATCAGGCCAACGTTATGATATCCTTTCCCAGTATTAGTGTTTTCAGTTCCAAAAATCTTTTCATTTATTTGAAGCGTCTCTCTGTAGTACTTATAAGCCTTATCATAATTTCCCTTATCATAATAAACAGTCCCAATACTGTTAAAGATTTCCGCCCTGAGGGAATCCTGGTTTTGTGTAACTTTATTAATTACTTCCAATGCATTGTTAAGATGTTTGAAAGCTTGTGTGTAATCCCCAAGATATCGGTAATTGATTCCCATATTTTTCTGGCAGTCAATATATTTTAACCAGTCCTCTGATTTTTCAAAAAGAGCGGAAGCCCTTTCGTAAAAATAATTTGAGCTGTCGTACTTAACATCTCTCCAGAATTCATCACCTTTTTGGTATAATTGTTCTGCAAGTGAATCAGGGGGATTTGTTATTGAAAAAATATTACTGCTGCTAATTAAAGTAATTACGGAAATTAGAATGAACACTTGTTTAAAATTTTTCATACTCTAATGTCTTGTTTCCTGAAATTATATCCAATTCGTCTGATCTCAACATCCGCCTGACTTAATCTAAATTTTCTTTCTGTTACTTTCAATAAAAAAACACCACTAAAATTCGCCCGAAATAAGCATATTTGAGAAAATTAATTGAAAATCCACAATAAAATTATTTACCGGGAACTCTATTAGAAATTTATATGTTGGTCAGGTTAAGTCACCCGATAAATTAAAAAATAATTCTCTAATACGGTTGGGAATTTTTATTCCCTGAGGTGAACTATACTCAGATTAACTAAATACATAAGGAGTTGGTATGAAACTTAAATTAATTTCTCTTTTTATGATTACAATTTCCCTGTTTTTGAACGCAAATACTTCAGCGCAAACTGCAAGGTTACAAGTAATCCACAATTCATCGGATGTTGCAGCAGACCCGGTGGACATTTACCTGAACGGAACATTGTTACTTAATGATTTCGGGTTCAGAATGGCAACACCATTTATAGATGCACCTGCCGGGGTCTCATTAAATGTTGGAGTTGCACCCGGGAACAGTGTTTCAGTGAATGACACCTTAAAGAATTTTTCGGTAACTCTGACAAGTGGTGAAAAATATGTGGCAATAGCTAGCGGAGTGCTGGATCCGAATTCTTACTCAGCAAACCCGGATGGAAGAAGCACAGCATTTACTTTATTTATAAAATCAATGGCAAGAGAAGTTGGAACGGGCAGCGGAGTTGATTTCTTTGCAATTCATGGAGCAACTGATGCACCTTCAGTAGATGTGATTGCACGCGGAGTCGCAACTTTGGTAGACAATGCTTCCTATGGAGATATAACAGATTATATAACTGTTCCGGCAGCAAATTACATTTTAGATGTAACACCCGGTGATGATAACAACACTATTGTAGCTTCATTTGATGCTGATCTTTCAGGCTTAGGCGGTGGAAGTGCTGTTGTCTTTGCATCGGGATTTCTGAATCCATCAGAGAATCAGAACGGAGAACCATTCGGATTGTTTGCAGCACTCGGTGATGGTACAGTAGTAGAGTTTAGTCCGATTACAACAGCCAGAGTTCAGGTAATTCACAATGCAGCAGATGTAGCAGCAAATCCGGTGGATATATACTTAAACGGAAGTCTTTTGCTGGATAATTTCGGTTTCAGGGAAGCAACACCATTTATAGACGCACCGGCCGGAGTTGCATTGAATATAGGAGTAGCTCCCGGAAACAGCAGTTCAGCAGCATGACACATTAAAAAATTTCACAGTTACACTTGATACATGGTGGAACATATGTTGCAATTGCAAATGGTGTGCTGGATCCGAATTCATATGCAGCAAATCCTGACGGAAGAAGCACGGCATTTACTTTATTTGTAAAATCAATGGCAAGAGAAACAGGAACAGGCAGCGGAGTTGATTTCTTTGCACTTCACGGTGCAACTGATGCCCCCGCAGTGGATATAATTGCAAGGAATGTTGCAACTCTTGTAGATAATGCCGCGTATGGTGATATAACGGATTACATAACAGTACCGGCTGCTGACTACATACTTGATGTAACACCCGCAAATGATAACAACACGGTAGTAGCTTCATTCAATGCTGATTTATCCGGTTTAGGCGGCGGAAGTGCGGTTGTATTTGCATCAGGATTCCTTGATCCATCCGTGAATCAGAACGGAGATCCATTCGGAATATTTGCTGCTTTGAGTGATGGCACTGTAGTAAATTTCGGCCAGGTTACATCAGTTGGTGAAGAAAATATTTCATCACCATTACAATATGGTTTATTGCAAAATTACCCGAATCCATTTAACCCGACGACAAAAATAAATTTTACAATTCCGGAGCAGCAATTTGTAAAATTAAAAGTGTATAACGTAATTGGTCAGGAAGTAGCATCTGTAGTGAATGAAGTTCTGAATAAAGGAAATTATTCATATTCATTTGATGCACGGAATTTCTCATCCGGAGTTTATTTCTATAAACTTCAGGCAGGTAATTTTAGTGAAGTAAAGAAAATGACGCTTGCAAAGTAACAATAACATATAGCTCTCCACAAAAGATAAGTCCTGTAAATTGCAGGACTTTTCTTTTTCAAATCGTAAGCTCCCATTCTCCTAAAAATTTTCTATTGAGTGAAAGTTTTTCCCGGAAATTCTAACTATTCAGAACAGAGCAAAACAAAACCAAAATTACAAAGGAGTCAGCGATGTTAAAAACATCTACTGCGGGCATATTACTATTAATAGTCTTCTCATTCAGTTCAACTTATTCACAAACTTTCGACCCAACACCATTGGAAGGATTCTGGAGAGGAACGTGGTATAATATTACCTTTTCATCAACAGATTCCGCATTTTTAGATATCAATGTAGATGAAGTCAATAATACTTTATCGATGACACTTGATCTGGATGGAAATGTATTTGGAGGTTCTGATCCCGATCCTGTAACTATGACGGGTAATTATGATGAAAACGGGTTTAGTATTACAGGCAATTCACCTACATATGGGGATATGTATTTTACCGGTGATGCAGCAGGTTTTATTAATGGAAGATTGCCAAATGTCCCAAATCCTGCGATTGATAGTACAACCATGAATGGAACATATACAATTAATAATATTGTGTTGTACTATCTGGTTTATTTTACCGGGGGTGGTGGAACGGCAAACGGGATTATAAGTCTGGAAAAGGATCAGACAACAAATGTAAGAGTATTAAATAATAACCCTGCTGAATTCCGGCTTTATCAGAATTATCCGAATCCATTTAATCCTTCAACAAAAATAAAATTTAACTTAGCCGAATCAGGACATATTTCGCTGAAAATTTATGATATGCTTGGAAAAGAAGCTGCAGAAATTGTAAACGAAAATTTATCCGCCGGCACTTATGAGTTTACATTTGATGCTAATTATCTCTCTTCTGGAATTTACTTCTATGAACTGAAATCGGAAGAATATTCAGTACAAATCAGGAAAGATGATTCTCTTACGATAAAGGTTTTTCAATTCTGAATAATTTTTTTAAAGTAAATCATAAGGATAAGACAATGAAAAAACTATTTACAACTTTAACGATATTATCAATTTTGTTTTGTAAGCGCAAACTATTCTCAGGAAGACACCTGGGTACAAACGGCAAGTACACCCGAAGGTGGCGGGGTTACCGATATGGTTATCAGACAAGCAATCAACACATTTTTGTTACAACAGGCTTCAACATGTAACTGGCCCAATGGAGATATGGGGGGGTTAGAAGGATCAACAGACGAAGGCAACATCGTGGGAAAACTTATGGGATGTTTATACTGCGAGAACTATTATTGAAGGACTTGATGATAATTTATATGCCAGTATCTGGCCGTATCCACAAAGCGAAGGTTTATATAGATCAACAGATGATGGAAATACCTGGGGAAATCCGCTGGTAACAGTTCCGTCTGGAGACAATATTTTTTCAATTGCTTTAAACGAAACAATTCAAACCAAACAATTTTTGCCGGAACACGTAACGGTGTCTTGAGGTCTCTGGATAATGGAGTTACATTTAATACAGCAAACAATGGCATTCCTTCAAATTCTTGGATATACGACATGATGGAAACGATTGATAACGGTTTAATTGCGGCTACAAGCAACGGAGGTATTTTATTCAACTAATAATGGCGATAGTTGGCAGCAGGTAACAGGAATATCAAGCAGGGAGTACCATTGCACAACATTGTGATTAGGAAGCCGAAATAGCAGCAAAGAATAGTATCACGGTTTGCCTTAGTGCGGGTACAACAGATGGCAAATTATATGTAACAATGACGACACGTTCATCAAACTGGGCAGTAGGTTTGGTACATTTTTTATGGGACAGAATACTGGTATTATTAAAACAAGTGATGATTTACATTCACTTATAGATTGTAACATCGATATCTGACTCGATATCTAAACGGCATATCCGGGGGCAGCGGGAGTTCATCCCCGAATAATTGGGGTTTATTCGCAACCCAGTCAGGAAGAGGAGGATTGTTTATGAATTGGTGATCCCAAAACGTTTATCAACGCTGATTATTCCATTCTTATGCCCCGGTTCAATTGTAAAATTGGGCTGACGAATAATCAAACTCTTTTTGTCGGATCTATATGAAAATCCAAATGGTGGTGCAAAAGTGTATAAAAGAGAATTTGTGAATTTCAGATGTTGATAATGAATTTACATCAAATTCCTGACCAATTATATTTTAGAACCAAATTATCCGAACCCATTTAATCCATCCACAACAATTTCATTTTCCATTCCTGAAGAATCTTTGGTGAAACTTGAGATTTATAATTCGCTTGGAAAAAAAGTGTCAACACTCGTTTCGAAAGAATTAACTGCCGGTAATTATAAATATGAGTGGAATGCTAAAAGTTTACCAAGCGGGATCTATTTCTATAAAATGACTGCGGACAACTTTGTTCAAACACGCAAAATGATTTTGTTAAAATAACTCAACTTGAAAAATAATTATTAAGAGAAAAGGCTTAACAATGAAAAAGCTTGTAACAATAACAATATTTTCAATTTTATTTTTAAGTGAAGTATATTCACAACAAGGAATGTGGGTGCAGACAGGCGGAACTCCACAAGGAAGTGGAATTACTGATTTGCTTTATGTCGAATCAACAAACTCACTTTTTGCAACCACGGGCTGGTATAATTATCCAAACGGTGACCCCGGTGGAATAAGACGTTCGACAGATGATGGCGATACCTGGGAAAATGTTAGAGACGCATATATCGCCCGCAAGATAATTGAAGGGGCAGACGGGTATCTTTATGCAAGTGTGTGGCCATACCCAACCGCAGAAGGCTTTTATCGTTCAACCGATAATGGCGATACCTGGCAGGCATTAAACGCAGTGGCAACCGGCAACAACATATTTTCAATACTTGTAACGGCGACAGGAAATCCATATTCCTTCTTCATTGGAACAAGAAACTGGATACAAAGATCAACAGATTACGGAAATTCCTGGACAACTCTTAATAATGTTGGAATCCCCCCCAATTCCTGGATATACGACATGGCTATAACAAACGATAGCGTATTGTTTGCGGCAACAAGCAACGGACTATATTATTCGGAAAATAATGGAGATAGTTGGCTACAGGTAAGTGGTATAGCAACAGAGGATACTGTTATAACTATTGGCTTAGGTGAAAACTTAACAGCTAATGCATCCTTTGGTGCCGGACAGGAAGTGGGCGCAGGTACTAATAATGGAAAACTCTACACAGGGAATTCAGTTGATAAAGCATTTTATCAATTTTTTTTAGGTCCAATTTTATTCTTTGAAGAAATTTCTGCAATATTAACTGCAGGCATTATTGGGGGGCCATTTGCTTCCTGGCTTCTTGGTGTCTATGGTTTGTCGCAAGGGTCTGGCGGAGGGACAATTTATGCACATGACAATTCAGCCGAATGGATCAACGAAGGATTTCCATCTACAGCTCCAGTATCTGATCTGGATTTAAAAAGAAGCAGGGCACAAGATATACTGTATGCAGGATTTTTTAAAAACCAAAACGGGGGAGCAAAAGTTTATAAAAGAGAACTTGTTGTTTCAGTAGAAAGAGAAGATAATCAGGTGCCAACAAAGTATATTTTACAACAAAACTACCCCAACCCTTTCAATCCGTCAACAACAATCTCTTTTTCATTACCCGAAGAATCTTTTGTGAAGCTTGAAGTCTTTAATTCAATTGGAGAAAAAATTTCTACTCTTGTTTCAAAGGAAATGAACCCGGGTAATTATTCATTTGAGTGGAATGCAGAAAATTATTCAAGCGGAGTTTACTTTTACCGGATAAAAGCGGGTGATTTTACCGCCGTAAAGAAATTAGTACTTCTAAAATAATTATCCTGCAAGGGAAACAGCTTTTGTTGTTTCCCTTTAGTCCTTTGTGAATATCTTTTTACTATCTTTCCTAAACTTGTTATTGACTGACGCAGAATAAAAAACTATCTTCCCGATATACCCCGTTATCTTTAGCTCGTAAATCTGCTGTGATTACGGGTTTTTATTTTAAATAGGATTCGGTCACAACAATTCTACTTATGAAATTATTGATCGGTAAAAAATATTCTTTGAAACTCGGCCTGCTCTTATTGCTGACTGCAATAAATGTAATTTTACCGCAGCAAATAAGATTTAATCATCTCACTGTTGGGGATGGACTTTCAAATAATATTGTAAATACAGTTATTCAGGATCAGGCTGGATTTATGTGGTTCGGTACGGAAGATGGATTAAACCGTTATGATGGGTACGGATTTAAAATTTTCCGTCACAATCCAAATGATTCAAACAGTCTTTCGGATAACAGCATTTGGGCTTTAACTGAAGATGAAAATGGCAACATCTGGATTGGCACAAAAGCAGGAATGTTAGATAAATATGACCCGGTACATGAAATATTTTCTCACTGGAAAATCGAATCAAAGCTGACCGAGGAAAACAGTATAAATGCAATTTATGAAGACAGTAAAAGAAATATGTGGATCGGGACATACAAAGAAGGATTGTATAAGCTAAACACGGGAACAAACAAAATTGAACATTGGATTGCAAACCCGGAAGATGAAAAAAGCTTAAGTCATAATTATATCCAGGATATTATAGAAGATGATGAAGGCAATTTAATTATTGGTACATACATTGGGCTGAATAAATTCAATCCTGATTTACCTGATAGTGGATTTGAACACTTTTATTTTAACAAAGAAAATCCAAATAGTTTAAGTAATAACTTAATCTGGTCATTATCAAAATCGGAAATTTATAACAACATTATTTGGGTGTGTACATTTAATAATCTTACAAAATATAATTCTAAAACTTCAAGCTTTGAAAGAGTAAAAGTTTATAACCCTGATGATTTGCAATATGGTACAAGTGTTAATTCTGTAGTAGAAGAAATAATGGATGGTGAAGAAATTCTCTGGACAGCTTCTTATTCCGGATTAATAAGAATAAATCTTACTACGAATAATGCGTACAGGTATGTCCAGGATGAAAATAATTCACAAAGCCTGAGCAGCAATCAAATAAATAAAATTATCAAAGACCGAACCGGAGTTCTTTGGCTGATTACTGAAAATGGTATAAACTATAGCACGCCTAAATCAACTTTATTTAACTCAGTTGTATCCGGGAATGCGGATTTTAATGTTGCTTCTACATTGAAAAAGAAAAGCATAACTGCATTCTCAAAATCCAATGATAACAGAATCTGGATCGGTACTGTTAATGGATTGTATTTGTTAGATAACTTAAAAACTAATCCGGAGCTTAAAAAACTCCAGCGTTTCGAAGGATATCATATCTGGTCGCTCGAATCCGTAAATGAAAATGAGGTGTGGATTGGAACTTATGGCAAAGGGTTAAAGCAATTCAAATATGATGATGATAAATTGACCGGTTGGGATCTGGATAATCCTCACATACGGACTCAATCAGTTTATTATAACAGAACTATTTTAACGGACAGTAAAAAAAATATTTGGGTCGGATACTGGGGTGTCGGTGCTGCGAGAATTAATCCAATAACGGGAAAATCAAAAGTGTGGCTTAACGAACCGGGAAATCCCCAAAGTATAAGTCATAATGATGTCTGGGTAATAAAGGAAGACATTTTGGGGAGGATCTGGCTGGGGACCGTCGGCGGCGGATTGAATTTATTTGAGGATAGAAATGGAGGAATATTTCATCATTGGCTGTATAAAAAAGATGATGCAAATAGTTTGAGCAGTAACAACATCTATTCAATCTGTGAAGCACAAAATTTAGACTCCTTAACAGGTACTAAAACTATCCTGTGGATAGGCACAAGCGATGGATTAAATAGATTTGAAATTAAAAATAGTTCGGATGTATATGATATCGAAATTAAAAATCGATTTTATACAGTAAATGATGGACTGCCGGACAATTCAGTTAATAGTATTGTTGAAGATGAAAAAGGAAATCTTTGGCTTGGTACAGGTTCCGGCATCTCGTTCTTTGATGTTAATGAAGAAACATTCACTAATTTTTCTTCTGCAGATGGGATAAATGGTACGATGATGAATCCGGAATCCGCTTTGAAGCTTAATAATAATTTTATATTAATTGGAAGTACCAAAGGGCTTAACATATTCGATCCGCAAAAAATTCAGTTGTCATCTTATAAACCTAATCTGGTTATTACAGATTTCCAGATATTTAATAAATCGGTAAATATTGGTGAAAATTCCCCTCTCACCGAAAACATTCATACTACAAATAAAATTGTTCTTTCATACGATCAGGATGTTTTTTCCTTTGAATTTGCTGCACTGGATTATAATTCATCTGAATCAATTCAATACGCTTATAAGATGGAAGGATTTGATGATGAATGGATAAATAGTGGTAAAAGAAGATTTGTCACATATACCAATCTTGATCCCGGCAAATATGAATTTAAAGTAAAATCTACTAATGCTGATGGAGTGTGGAACAACAATATCACATCAATTAAAATTGAAATGAGACCACCATGGTGGAAAACTTTATGGGCATACAGTTTATATATTATTTTAATTTTCCTCGGTCTTGTAGGTATCAGAAGTTTTGAATTGAATCGTGCAAAACTTCGCAACGAATTGAAACTAAGAGAATTTGAAGTGAGAAAAAAATCTGAGCTGGAAGAACTTAAATCAAGATTTTTTGCTAATCTTTCACATGAGTTCAGAACCCCTCTTATGCTAATCAAAGGGCCGATCCAGCAATTAAAAGCCGGAGAAAGAGACAAGAATTTTTCAGAAAATATTAACCTGATTGAGAGAAACAGTGACAGACTCAAGGAACTAATAGATCAGTTGCTTGAAGTATCACAGTTAGAAAAAGCGGCTATCCCTCTAATGGCGAAGCAGGAAAATGTGATCACAATATTAAAAGGATTGATTTCTTCGTTTGAATCATTTACAAAACAAAAAAATATTTCTTTGAAGTTTCAAAGCGAATCAGAAAATATGATCTGCTGGGTTGATAGAGACAAATTAGAAAAAATTATAAACAACCTGCTTTCAAATGCTGTTAAATTCACACCTGATGGCGGCAGTGTGAGTATTGATTTTAATGAAAAATCAATTGACGGAAAACCTTTCGCGGAAATAAATATTTCAGATAGTGGTGCCGGTATTCCAAAAGATAAGATTGATAAAATCTTTGATCGGTTTTTCCAGGTGGATGATTCCACTAAACGTTCTCATGGAGGCTCAGGAATAGGATTAGCTTTAGTAAAAGAGTTTGTAGATTTGCATAAATGGAAAATTTCAGTAGTTAGTGAACCGGGGGAAGGGACTGAATTCGTAATTCAAATTCCTATGTCGGATGATTATTTAACTGAAGCTGAAAAAGTTCAGCCAGTTAAAAATAATATTGATGCGGACATTAAAAAAGCAACAGACGAGAATATTCTTAGTCCAAACCGAGAAAAATAAAACAACCGAAGCAGTTATTGAGTCTGATAACAAAGCTACAATTTTGGTTGTTGATGATTCAGAAGATGTAAGAAAATATTTATCAAACCTGCTTGAAAATGATTTTGAAATTTCAGAAGCAGAAAATGGAAATGAAGGAATTAAGGTAGCCAAAGAAAATATGCCTGATATAATTATCAGTGACGTTATGATGCCTTCAATGGATGGTTTAGAGTTTTGCAGCAGGATTAAATCTGAATGGCAGACAAGCGACATTCCTGTTATACTTCTGACTGCCAAAGCATCGCTTGAAAGTAAAATTGAAGGGTTGGAAATTGGAGCAGATGATTATCTTACCAAGCCTTTTGATTCCAGAGAACTTTTTACCCGTATTAATAATCTGCTTGAACAGAGAAAAAGATTAAGAGATAAATACAATAAAGAAACGGATGCAATAACTGAAAAGGAAAAATTAAATAAAGCAGACCATGATTTTATTAATAAGTTTCTTGGGTTAGTAGAAAATAATCTTGATAAAACTAATTTCGGCACCGAACAGTTAGCAAAAGAATTATTTGTAAGCCGGACTCAACTTCATCGTAAAATATTGGCAATAACCGGGCAAGCCCCGGGTGAATTCATAAGAATATTAAAATTAAAACGAGCAGCTCAATTAATTCTTGAAGGAAAACTTTCAGTAACACAAGTTGCGTATGAAATTGGTTTTTCCAGTCCCGCACAATTTACAAGAGCATTTACAAAACAATTCAATTGTGTCCCGTCAGAATATTCCTCAAAAAATAAAGCTTAAAAAAAGGCTAAAAACATATCTTTTTCTGTTTTGTTACAAAACAACAAAATGTTGAAACAATTCAGATAGCACACCCAACATCATTATTCTACCTTTGCCCTAATCATTCAATCTTTATAATAATTATTGAAGTAACCAATTGAAAAAGAAGTCCGGCATAGAAAATACAACGGAACAAATGCAGAAAAAAGAAAAACTGGTTACAAAAATCATTGTGGGAATTTCAATCATGATAGGAATTCTTATAACCTTAGTTATTACCGGGCTGCTGGATATTTTCTACTGAAAAGTGCTTGGTCTGAATTAAAAAGGAGTTGTTAAATGAAAAACATATTTTTAGTTCTCTTTGTAACATCCATCTCTACGTTTGCACAAATCACAATAACTGGAGAAGATGTTGAAACAATATTTGTCGTGGGTAACGCCACAACGATCCACCAAGATACCTTACAATCTAATGTTGATATCGGAACACCAGGAGGAGGCAACAATTGGAATTTTTCAACGCTTCAAAGCAATCTGACTGTTGAATTCACAAGTGTGGATCCATCCACAACTCCATACTTCGCCGATTTTCAGGAGGCAAGTTTTTGTGCTTATACTGAAGGCTTCTCCCAGGGTTACCAAGCAGAAATCTGGACTTACTCAACATTGACTGATTATTTTAATAACCTGGGAAGCGCAACAACTATTAGTGCGTTTCCAGGGAATGTCTTGACTATTAAAAATGAACCTCCGAGGCAAACGTATAAAAATCCTATGACTTACAACTCCCAGTGGGCGCAAAATTATTTACAAACTACTCTTTTAAACGGAACACCTATAAGTACAGAAAATGTTTCATTAAGTGTAATTGTTGATGCTTATGGAACAATGACGTTACCGGGTGGCGGCAGTTATGATGCTCTTCGGATAAGAGAAACACTCACTATAGCCAACGTAACAAGTGTTACCTATTCTTTTCTAGCTATTAATGGTGCACAGGTAGCTTTATCCGCATCCAGTTCAAACCCACCAAATAGTGGAGTAATAGGCGTTGATGAATATTCCTGGAATTCTGAATTTTCCGGTGGTGGTGGAAGTCTAGATCTAGCTATCACTCATCCGGGTTCAAATGACATTGTAATAGCCGGTGAATTGGATTCAATTAAATACATGTTCTACGATGGAGATGTTGACCTATACTATAGTCTTGATGAAGGGCAAAATTTTGTTCTGATTGATAGCAACTATAATGAACTACCAGGAGTTTACTATTGGGAAGTCCCTGACTCTCTACTGACTACAAAAGCAGTAATAAAGGTAGTTGACTCTTCGCCAGATTCTACTGAGAGCGGAATTTACAAAATTAAACCATGGCAATTAACAAGAATCACTGATGATGATTTTGAATTGTATGAACCAGATCAGGATGGCTGGAACTTCTGTAATTGTACAGCTAATATGTGGCCCCAATCCTGGTGGCAGCAGTTTAACTATCAGTCTGGGACTGATCCTTATACTGGATTTCCTTACCCACCCTATTTTTATACAACTTCTAGTATAGCTTTTCCTGACTGGCCTCTTTATGCAGATGTTTTTACCGAATCGGCGTGTTATATGCAAACACCAATGGGTAAAACGTATAGATTTAGACCATTGGTTTTCTGGGTAGCAAATGTAAGTCCTTGGGGGGGGTCGTGTTTTGGATTTGCAGTCTCAAGTTTACTTGGATTTTATCACAAACAGTATCTTACTCAGCTAATAGGGAATTTCGGGGATTTAAACTCTGTTTCACTAAGCACAGAGACAAGGTATGCTGTCAATTCTTTTCAGATTTATCAGTACGATAAGGAATATAGAAATGAAAGAAGAGAGATTAGTAATAAAACACCACGTGATTTGCTGGATGAACTTAAAGAAATGCTGATTAAAGAAAATGGTGATGGAAGAACACTCAGTTACCGGAACAACAACGGCTCTGGTGGACACGCCGTAGTACCATACAAACTTGTGAGAGCTTCAGGTATCGGAAAATTTAAAGTTAGAGTCTATAATCCTAACGAACCAGATAGCACAAATCAGTTTATTTATGTTGATTCAGTAGCAAATACCTGGAGCGATAGCACAAGCTTAGGGTACGGGACTGGTTCAACTAATTGTTTTCTGACAAGAATAAGTGAGAGTTATCTCTATCCGCCTAATTTAAAACCATCCAGAGGAAATAATATTCGTGATAATTCAAACGGTCCTTCAAGGTTAGTAGTTTATAACACAATAAATGCTGAAATAACTATTACATCTTCAACCGGAGAGCAAATTGGTTACCAGGACAGTATTGCATTTGATAATATGACGGATGCTGTCCCAATTATTCCAGAAACAGGATATTTTCAACCGCCAATTGGCTATGACTTACCTGAAAACAGTTACACTCTTGAAATAAATAATTTTACTGATTCCTCATCAAAGGTCTTGTTCGATGATGAATTTACTATGTACGATTATTCCAGATACAATGTTAACCACAACGAAACAGATTTATTCCGATATTCAGAAAATGGAGTAAGGATTATAAACCCTGATGCTGAAACAAAAAGCATTGATCTAATAACTATCATCCCCGAAGACACAATATCTGAAAAAGTTTTCTTCACTAATAACATTGAGATGCAATCAGGTGACTCAATCAACATCAAGGAAAAAGATAGAAGTGAATTAGTTTTTAACAATTTCGGTTCTGCAAAAAGTTATGAGCTTCGCATTATAGATCTATCGGCAAATGGACAATTTGTTTTTGAACATAGTTTAGTTCCAATGGGTGAAAACTCGACGCATCAAATTATTCCTGAGTGGAATGATCTTCAAAATGAACCAGTTATGATTCTGATTGACCTGGGAAATGATGGGACAATTGATGATACGATCTTTGTAAATAATCAAGCTACAAATATTGATAATGAGGGTTTGTTACTTTCACCAGACAGTTATAAACTTACCCAAAATTTTCCAAATCCGTTTAACCCGAGAACATCAATTAGATACTCGATTCCGAAAAGAAGCAATGTAACATTAAAAGTTTATGACATTCTTGGAAATGAAGTAGCGGCATTAGTAAATGAAGAAAAAGATCGGGGAGTTTACACGGTTTCTTTTAATGCTGCTGCTCTTGCTAGTGGAATTTATTTTTACACTTTGCGTGCGGATGGTTTTGTCCAGACGAAGAAAATGTTGTTTTTGAAGTAATTTTTAATAATTGAACAATTAAGGAAATGTTATGAAATTTTTAGCATTTACAATAATAATTCTTCTTTCAATAATTTCAATTAAAGCCCAAATACCCAATTCCGGTTTTGAAAACTGGACAACCGGTGAACCGGATGAATGGTTGACGAATAATATTCTTAGCACAGATCCTTATGTGACCCAAACAAATGATTCAAATTCGGGCGCATCAGCTGTAAAACTTGAAGTTAAACTTTTGAATGGTTTTCCATTTGGAGGCAGTATTAGTGCCGCAAATGGATTAGGTTTTCCCGTTTCACAAAGATATCCGGCTCTGAATGGAAATTATAAATTTATGCCTAATGTAAATACAACTGAACTTATTATATATGTTGATTTGTTTAATGGCAATATCCCTGTCGGGACAGGCACGTTGGCAACTATAAACCCCTCAGGTTCTTATCATCAATTTTCAATTCCGATAAATTATTTAAATACTGATATTCCTGATGTAGCTTACCTGACAGTATCTATTGTCGAAACAGAAGGATCCACCTCATCTGTAGGTGGATATGCTATTGTTGATGACCTTACATTCGGGTCCGTGACTTCAATTGATAATAATGAATTTTTACCAGTTGAACCGAGATTGGAGCAAAATTATCCCAACCCATTCAATCCTACAACAGTAATAAAGTTTTCAATTCAACAGGAATCATTTGTTGAGCTAAAGGTTTTTGACGCCCTGGGAAATGAAGTAGCCATTCTGGCCAATAACTATTATACAGCCGGCAACTATCAAACAAATTTTAGAGGAGATAATTTACCGAGTGGTATTTATATCGCAAGGTTGACTGCCGGTGAATTTAACCAAACGAAAAAAATGTTACTTCTGAAATAAATTATAATTAATAAAACAACAGCTCATAGCAGGTACAGATATTTCAAAAAAAGGTCAGAATTAATGATGACACATAAGATAATTAATAAAATTCATATGATAAATTGGGAAGTATAATGAGACTAATTAAAACATTTGTGATTTCGATTTTAACAATAACCTCAGTTCTTTTTCCACAAGATGTTAATGCTAATGACAACCAAATTTCGGGCGAATTAACAGAGATAAGCTTCATTGGAGAAGTTGGTGTTGATCTTTTTGGTGTAACGGTTTCATCGGCTGGTGATGTAAACGGAGATGGTTATGAAGATATAATTATTGGTGCACCTTTTAATGATGCGGGAGGAGTAAACGCTGGTAGAGCTTACATTTATTTCGGTGGAACAGTAATGGATAGTATAGCTGATGTGATTTTGACAGGAGAAGCTGCAGGGGATATTTTTGGAATTTCTGTATCCTCTGCTGGTGATGTTAATGGCGATAGTTATGATGATGTGATTGTTGGAGCTCAGGAAAATAGTGCCGGCGGTACAGCTGCAGGAAGAGTATATATTTATTTTGGCGGCGAATTAATGGATGATATAGCAGATATAATTATGACAGGAACAACTTCAAACAACTTTTTTGGTAAGTGTGTTGCTGGTGCCGGGGACGTTAACGGGGATGGCTATGACGATGTTTTAGCATCAGCACCTTATTATAATAACTCAACTGGTATCACTTATATTTTCTACGGAGGTTCATTGATGGATACGATCCCGGATGTCGTAATGATTGGTGAAAATCTGGTGCAATATTTTGGCAGTTCAATAGCTTCTGCTGGAGATGTAAACGGCGATAGCTTCGCCGATGTATTAATAGGAGGGGCATACAATTCTTCCTCAACATTTGCAGGTAAAGCGTATTTATATTTGGGAGGTGTATCTATGGATAGTACCGCAGACGTTGTGATGAACGGCGAAATGATATCTGATCGCTTCGGTTATTCCGTATCATCCGCTGGTGATGTTAACGGAGATGGATTTAGTGATGTAATCATAGGATCCATAAATAATGATGCAGGCGGAATGGATGCGGGGAGAGCTTACGTTTATTTTGGTGCTGCGAATATGGATAACATAGCAGATTGGATATCTACGGGCGAAGCTAGTGAAGATCAATTTGGTTCTTCAGTTGCATCTGTAGGAGATGTTAATGGAGATGGATTTGGAGATATAATTGTAGGTGCATATCAAAATGACGCAGGCGGAATGGATGCGGGAAGAGCTTACGTTTATTTTGGTGCTGCGAATATGGATAGCATTGCAGATTGGACATTCACAGGTGAAGCTGAAGAAGATTTATTCGGCTTAGCAGTAGGCGCGGCTGGTGATGTAAATGGTGATGGAATTGCTGATGTCATTATCGGGGCACCTTATAATGATTTTGGAGGTGTGGATGCCGGGAAAGCTTATCTCTATTTATCCTCTCCAACAATTCCGGTTGAACTAACATCATTTAGTGCCATCTATAATAAAACTGATATTACTTTACAATGGGAAACAGCAACCGAGCTTAATAATAAAGGTTTCAAAGTAGAGAGAAGTATAGATCAATGTGATTGGAAAAATATTGCCTTCATTCAGGGAAACGGTAACTCTACCTCACCCAAAGTATACGGCTATGTTGATAATGATCTTCTTGCTGGAGATACTAAATTTCAATACAGGCTGAAACAGATAGACTATGATGGTTCATTTGGATATACAGATATAGTTGAAGTAGAAGTAGTCCCTGAACAATATGAGCTATTGCAGAATTATCCTAATCCTTTCAATCCTTCAACAAAAATTGTGTTCAGTATTCCTGAAGCTTCATTTGTTCAGTTAAAAGTTTATGACGTTCTCGGTAATGAAGTTTCAACACTTGTGAATGAAGAACATAATGCTGGTGTTTATAGTATTGATTTTAGTGGCACTCGTCTAACGAGTGGAACTTATTTCTACAGATTGAAAGCAGGAAATTATGTTGAGATTAAGAAGATGGTTCTACTTAAATAATAAATTAAAGCGGAGCTGAAAATGAAAATAATGAAATTAATATATACACTAATCCTGTTACTTCTAATGGGAATAACTTTTGCACAGTCATCGTTCGAAGGGAAAGTAGTATTTGATGTAACGGAGAAAGGTAAACAACACGTTATTGATTATTACGCAAAAGATAAAATATTCAAAATGGAAATACCTGAAAAAGGAGGTTCGGTAATATTCGATAGTCAAAAATTTAAAATGTATGTGATTGTGGATGAGCAAAAAATGTATATGGAAACTGATATGATGCCTATGAGTACCGGTACCGGCGGTGGTAGCATCAGCAAAACCGGTGAAACCAAAAACATTCTTGGTTACGAATGTGAAAAATTCCTGTTCACACAAAAAGATATGAAAGGGGAAGCATGGATGACAAAGGAGCTGGGAGCTTTTATGTTCTTTATGGAATCACAGAAGGAAATGCCGGATTGGCAGAGTGAAGTACTGGATGCCGGCTATTTCCCATTGCATGTAACTCAACTCGATACAAGAAGAAATGTCACAAGTGTTTATGATGTAATAGAAGTTACCCCGATGAAACTGAGTGATGATTTATTTAAAGTGCCTGCTTCCTATAAGAAACTTGATCTTATGAACCTGGGTGGTCTTGAAAACTTATTAGGTAAATAAATAGACAGACCTTCTGAAATATTCTGTTTCGATATTAATTATTGATAAAAAATTATACAACTAAAAATAATTATACACAAAGGAGAAACATCTTATGAAAAAACTTGTAATTACTTTCTTATTCATCTTTTGCACGTTTGCGGTCATTAATGCACAAAATAAAATGGCGGTTGGTGCAGGGTTCGTTGTATCGCTTCCAATGGGTGATTTTGGTGATGCAGCCAATACTGGGTTCGGCGGTACGGCTTCTTTTGAGTTGGGTTTTACACCACAAGTTGTTGGTGTCGGTCATATAGGTTACATAGTATATGCGACTGAATCAGATGCGGTAGATTTTAGCACGGTACCATTATTGGTTGGAGTAAAATATTTCTTTGCCCCTGCTTTGGGTTTCTATGGAATAGGACAAATTGGATTGAACTTCTTTTCAACAACAGTTGAAATCCCACAGGTATTTGGTTACGGAGGGGGATCAGTAAGCGAAAGTTCAAGCGAATTCACTTTTGTATTAGGTGCTGGCTATGAACTACCGATTAGTTCGAATGTCTTTTTGGATTTCAGCGGTACTTTTAATTTGATTAGTAATTTTAACAATATTCAATTACGTGCCGGTGGGAAAATAGGACTATAAGCTCTGAAAAAAAGATTCAGCATAAAATTATTCTGGTAACTTTTAAGCTACGAGTGGTCAGTTTCTGTTCTGATCTCAAATAATCTTACTGATGAAGCAATATTCGTTCGTATATGTAAATTATTTTTTAATAAATATGTATTGGAGAAAATAATATGAAACGAATCAATTTGATTTTAACGATTATCATCAGTTTCTCTATTACTATCAATGTTTTCGGGCAATTTGGTGACTTAGGGAAAAAATTAAAAAAGAAAGTTGAAAGAAAAGTTGATAAGACAATTGATAAGACAATTGATAAGGGATTAGAGGGTGATAGTAACAAAGAGGGAGACAGGAAAAATGAGAAAGAACAAACCGTAACTGAAAAAAATACTAAGGTGGAAAATAGCCCGAATGAAACCACGTCACTTGAAAACCCGGAAGAAGAAGTAAAATTATATTCCAATTATGATTTTGTTCCGGGAGAAAAAATAATTTTTGAAGACAATCTTATAGGGGAAGAAAACGGTGAATTTCCTTCACGCTGGGATTTGAGAAACGGGAGTGCGGAAATTGCCTCGCTGGATGGAGAAACTGTTATTCACTTTACACACAACAATTCAATTATAATTCCTTTAATGGATAAGAAAGATTTTCTTCCGGAAGTTTTTACAATTGAATTTGATGTTTTTTTCGAAAAAGATGGGGCAACCCGGACAGATATTTACAAAATCAGATTTTATGAGGGAAAAGGTAATTCTGCTAAGATAAACGGAATGAATGTTTATCCAATCAATGTTAAATGGAATGAAGTTAAAATGGGAGAATTTGGAGGGAAAACAGAATCATATGTTAAAGAAAAAAAGAATTGGCAACCAAAATGGAAACATATTGCAATTTCATTCAACAAGAGATCTCTGAAATTATATTTGAATGAAGAACGAATGCTCAACGTTCCCAATCTTGGTTTTAAACCGGAAATGATGACCATCGGGGCTGATTTTGACAATCGCTTTGTGAGAATGAGTGCTTTGAGAAATATCAGGTTAAATGAGGGCGGCAAAAAATTGTATGATAGAATTATAGCGGAGGGAAAGTTTGTTACGCGAGGAATACTATTTGATGTTAACAAGTCTACAATAAAGGGTGAATCTATGGGAACAATTAATGAAATTGTTCAAATGATGAATGCACATCCTGATTTAAAATTTAGAGTGGAAGGACACACTGACGGCGATGGAGATGAATCTTACAACCAAAAATTTTCAGAAGAACGCGCAGCGGCTGTAAAAAACTTATTAATTAAAAACGGAATTGAGGCCACACGTTTGGATTCGAAAGGATATGGTGAAAGTATGCCGGTCGATAATAACTCAACACAGGAAGGAAGGGCTAACAATAGAAGAGTTGAATTCGTAGAAATTTAATCAAATAAATTAAGAGTCAACACATTATGAAAATCTTTATAATCTTATTATTAATAACCGTTTGTAGCTATACAACACATTTATTCTCCCAGGTTCAATTTACTTCACATAATATTACCTTTAATGCACCTAATGTATACAATATTTATGCTGCTGATATTGATGGAGATGGCGACTTAGATGTACTGTCTGTACTCTATATAGCTAATGAAATTTATTGGTACGAGAATGATGGTAATGGGAATTTTACGGAGTTATTAATCTCTGCTGAACCAGATGGACCAACATCAGTATATGCATTTGATGTTGATACTGATGGCGATATGGACGTTCTAACAGCCTCTTCGAGAGGGGAAGATGAAGTAAGCTGGTATGAAAACGACGGTAATGAAAATTTTACTCGCCATATAATTGCTACAAATGCTAGCAATTCTGTGTTGGCTATAGATTTTGACGGCGATGGAGATGCTGATGTACTTGCCGCCTCCGGAATAAATGATAGAATATATTGGTATGAAAATGATGGAAATGAAAACTTTACCCATCACACAGTTATGAATGGTGTTAACCTTCCCCGATCGCTTTTTGCTATAGATGTTGACGGTGACTCCGATATTGATGTTTTATCAGCTTCAGCAGACAATCTACCAATTGCATGGTATGAAAATGACGGGAATCAAACTTTTACGGAACATGCCATTGCAACAGATACAGACGGTGGAGTGAAAGTTTATGCTATAGATATGGATAGTGATGGTGATATTGATGTACTTTCTGCCTCACACACAGGTCTTCAGGATAAAATAACCTGGTACGAAAATGATGGCGATGAAAATTTCACAACTCATATTATAACAATGGATGCGGATTACCCTACTTCAGTTTATGCGGCTGATATAGATGGAGATTCAGATATTGATGTGCTATCTGCTTCCAGAGACGATAATACTATAGCATGGTATGAAAATGATGGTAATGAAAACTTCACAACTCATATCATATCAACTCAAGCAGTAATAGCCGTATGTGTCCTTGCCGGAGATGTGGATGGTGATGGCGATACAGATGTGCTTTCAGCTTCCGCACTTGATAGTGAATTAAATTGGTATGAGAATCTTAGCCTTGTCAGTGTTGAATCATTTTCGAATGAGATTCCAACCGATTATAGTTTAGAACAAAATTATCCTAATCCATTTAACCCAAGTACAACTATTAAATATTCAATTCCAGAAAAATCTAATGTAATTTTAAAGATATACGATATTCTCGGAAGTGAAGTAGAAACCCTAATCAACGAAGAAAAACCAGCAGGAACTTATGAATTAAACTGGAGCGCTGCCAATCTTCCAAGTGGTTTTTATCTATGCATGCTTCAGGCAGGTTCATTTAATGAAACCAAAAAAATGGTTCTTATTAAATAATTTTCAGTTCTTACATTTTGTTCCTGAAGCCCTGCTATTCAGTGGGGCTTTTTTTGCTTTTTGATTTTCAAATTGGCGGATTGAATTCAACTAATATGTTAATTCGACAATCCACTTAATCCGGCTATTCGAAATTTATTTTTCTTATTGCCTGTTTTATTTGATTGTGCTAATTTTGAAGAAAGTAATATGCATTGATTCACGGGGTGATGTTAAGGATTTGCAACTATAAGGGATCCGCGAAGAATTTACCATTTTGTACTTTTTGTTATTGCTGCAAAAATAAAGTCTAAACAATAAATGTTATTTATGCATTTTCTGAAGGAATAACACAGAGGTTGTATATCAGGGAGGTTGTAAATATATATTAAAACCTTTTAGAAGATCAGTAAATGAGAATTTGTACGATATATATGCAGATATTACATAATAATTTACGTCGGTATCAATAATTAATTCAATAGAAGTAATAGTTCGCAGCCAAAGTTAAATATGAAGTATTTCTTTGATGAAAGTGGAAGTTTTGCAGTAAAAAATCCTTGACCTCATATAATGATAGGATTGGTATATCCCGACATTTTTGAGAAAAGGTTGAAGGCATTTTATGACGATTTTATAAGTTCCTTAACTCCAGAGGAATATGAAAAGGGTGAACCGAAAGGACAACTGCTTTCACATAAATCAAGAAAAAAATTATTTAAATACTTGAATGATAATTCTTGGCTAAGAATTAGTATTTGTCTAACGGACTCTGAATTCAATTCAGAATATCAAGTTCAACAATATAGGATTGAACAAGTTGATATTTACAAAAAACAATTACTTGACCCTAATTTCCAAAGTCAATCCGAAGAATTAAAAAATCTTCAAAGCAAATTAATCAATGATATGAATATTACGGGCGGCTTGAATGATGTTTTAATTGTTAAAGGATTGTTATTAATGCACACTCTTTTTTCTTTACTAATTGGCTCTTTAAAATATTTTACTGAAGATGTATATGATGATTATTGGGAAAGTTTCTTTGTTTGTTATGATCGTCAAGATAAAAATGTTATTACAAGAATGGAAGATTGGGTAAATAGAGAATTTATGAATCTAATAACTGTTTATAACCTAAAAAATCCGATTGAATTAAATCCAGAATGGTTTGAGCGAAATCATCCACTGCTAAAGAATTTTAGAGACGGCAAAAATGATAGATTAAATTTAAATCAAATGTTTAAAGATCAGATTATCATTTAAAAGTTCAGAAAATAGTTTTCAATTGCAAATTGTAGATTGGATTAGCAATACGCTATTCAAAGTATTTAAAATAGAATTACCTGATAATTATTTTAATTCAATTGCAGATAATTTAATTAAGTACAACGATGCAAAGATTCATCTTATAAGGTTTAAAGATACAGATAGTGTTGCAGTTTATAATAAATATAAAGCATATCTACAATAGGCAGTTAATATCTTTAATCCGCCAAAGGATGGACCGGTAAAATACCCTGACAAAAATAATTTGTAAAAAAAAAGTTCTGTTACATAAATTTTTAATAATTATCGGCAGTTGTTCCTACCTACCGGCAGGCAGGCGGTTAGCCGCAAGTACGTTATACCTATTAGTAAAGACTACGTATTAACTGAAGAAATAATTATGTTGGATGGAAAATATAAGGATGATAAATGAAAAGAGAAAAAATTATACTTTTGCTATTGATCATTTCTATTTTCACGATAAAGGTATTGGCGGGAGACAATGAGGAAGCTGTAAAACAAGAAATAAAAAATTACTACGATTTATACTTTGTTAAAATGGACAAGATTGCATATAGGGCACTTTTAACTGAGGATTATTTGCTTCTCGAGAACGGTGAAATTATTGACACCGAAAGCGACATCGCTGCTATGCCTGATCCGGATAGCGGATATAAACGTACTGATTCATTCGGCTTCCGTTTAGTAAAGAAATTGAGGGAGATATGGCCTATGCGGTGTATTTTCTAAAGGCTGAGATAACGGACAAGGCGAATGGATTTCGAATTAAGGAATGGCTTGAGAGTGCTATTCTTCGCAAATCGGGTGAAGGCTGGAAGATAGCTTTGTTACACTCTACCAGAATTGCAAAGCCGGAAGAATAATTTATTTGATATTTGGTGATGTGGAATATGAAAGACAAGCAGTTTTAATTTTGTCACAAAAAAATAATAAATAATGTAAATAAGTTGTAAGTACGGAACCAGCGAGTCTTCGAAGGTGTCCGTCCGGACAACGGGATGCCGCAACATGTCCGCTAATTGTGAAGTTTTAAGTTTTGTGAAATGATTATTTTTAAATAGTCTTAAAGCGTAAATATAATTTGTCCCGGAGATTCAGCTAAATTTAATTTATCTTTTGTCGCTTTTCGATAGAAATCTTAAGAGTGTAATAATGGCAAAATATATAAGTATCATTAGCATGATTATTGGCGCTGCAGGCATTTTTTTCGGGTTCTATTACTTGAACAATCTACCGCAGACTTCCCTGAAAATAGTAACAGTTTCAACCGTGGGAATTGTGGGTGTGCTTGCATTTATCCGACATGTTGTTTTTCATAAATCGGATGCTAAGAGACTCGGATGGGAAACGGAAAGGCCTGACTGGATGTTCGAAGTTGGATTTGCCAACCTTGCATTCGGCTTTATGGGTTTCATTGCTGTATTTGCAAATTGGGGAACACTCGCACAAGTTCTTGTCCTGTTAGGATATTCATTTTATCTGCTGCAGGCGGCAACGCTGCATACGTATAGGTATTTTACAGATAAAGAAAAAAATCCGGCGAGGCTATGGCGTAGTGTTATTGCCACTTTGCTTTACGTTGTAATGATGATCTTCTTTGCTGTTGAAGCACTTTTGGTTAATTGAAACAACATAAATGAGTATATACAAAAAGGAAAAAAGAGATGAAACTTAATGTTATGTTCACCGTCGCAGCTGTATTGCTGATTATTATGGGTATTGTACCATTGTTGTCTTTTGCCTTTCCAGCACTTAAAGCCTCATACGGCATTACTGACATATCAACATCTTTTGCCTTCCTGATACTTGGTGCAGCTCAGCTGGTATTTGGTGTTGTTGCCTGGTCAGTTCGGAAAGCGCCAGCATCGAAAACGCGTAACTCTCTCTCATATGGTTATGCATCACTTTTTGCTCTGTGGGCTGTATTGGACATAATTGGCAACCTAGGTCAATTTAGCACTATACCGGGTCACGACAATTCCCTTTGGCTGTGGGTAGTTATCTTTACCTTAGTATCCATTGGCTTTTTCATTACTGACAAAAACAACAATTCGAAAAGTGAGAGTTAATCCACTAATGGATTGACATTTTAATAGGAATGCAAGATAAATCAGCCAATCCCCACGGAACCTGACAGCGGATAGTAAGCTGTTTTCACATCTGCCTGCCGGCAGGTTTTGCATTTTTAAATTTAATTACACGGTCAAAACCGAATCTATTTTAACAACACCATCTTTTTAACAAGTATATTGCTACCTGATTCCAGCTTATAAAAATACACCCCGCCTGACAATTTACTGGCATCAAACTCTACACTATGGTTCCCGGCATTTTGGTAACTGTTAACTAATTCAGCTACTTTCTGTCCTAATACATTATATATCTCTAATTTCACGTTCTTATTCATTGGTAAAGAATAATTTATCATGGTAGCAGGATTAAACGGATTCGGATAATTTTGTTCTAATACAAATTGATCATTTGTTATATTGCGATAATCACCACTTACAACTATAGTATTAATTTTATTATCATATAAAGTAATTGTCTCCCCACTCTTTAAATCAGCATTTAAGAAATTTCCGTTAATTGCATCCTGAATATTCAGATCAACACCTTCAACCTTAATTTCAATAGGGTAATCCGCACCGGTAATATTGATTAAATTTTTCCGGTTATACAAATTTTCGACAAAATAATCATTCGTAAATCTTGCATCAAATGCGCCTGCCGGTGGTAATGGCGGTAATTCATAATATGATTTATTTACATCTTCAGCAAAATATAACTCAGCCTCTTTAGCACTCTTATCTTTAATAGTTATTTTCGCCCAGCTTGCATTAATATTATAATTGCTGGTTTTTTCTTCCCTGCTATTCTGATTCAGTACTATTACTCCTGAACCACTGATCTTTACCCAATAACCCCTCCCTGGATTGAGTGTATCCGCCACACCGTAACCAATATTATAATCATAGAAAGATGAGATCATGATGTTTGGCGGAACGGTTGTAATCCCGTTTACCGGAATAGCATTATCAAAAGGACCTATTAAATTCCAGCCTGCACTTACTGTTATCTCATTGGCAGCAACGTAACTGCCTGTAATTGAATTGTTCTGGCTGCCGCTGAATTTTGCCCAGTAACCGGAACCATTCTGCAATGTTGTTATCTGTGTATAACCGGAATTGTATCCGAAGAAGGATGTAGTTGCTGTAGGGAATAAATTTACTGTCCCCATATCCGGTGCTGCCAGGGGAACTGAAAGCAGATTCCATCCATTATTTAAATTATAAACAAACTGTGTTGTGTTTCCAGGTGAAAAACTTAATGTTACAATTACAGGTAAATGATCCGAAGAATAATGTAGTGCATTAGCAATTACTTGCCCGACAGCTAAGTTGGGTGGCTGGTTAATTGAATCGTTATAATGCTGTCCATCGTTACCATAGGGGATATATGAATCTGCAACATAATCAATTCCACCAGCATCTATAATTGACTGAGACATAAGAATCATATCAAAGCGATCATCAAGTCCGCCGTTTGCACCGCCGCCGAATTGTCTTGTTCTTGTGGATTGAGTATGATAAGGTGCGTAAGAAGCATTATTCCAAGTGCCGGGCATACTAAATAAATCTACAAAATAACCAGGGTTTGATTGATTTAACAATTCTGTATATGCCGGTTCCGCTGAACCATAAATATTGAAATCACCCAAAACTAAATAAAATGTTCCTGCAGGAAGTGCATTCGTTACATTTCTTAATATATTAACTTCTGCCAACCTCTTCTGTTCATTGGTTGTACCCGAACTAGCTTTCAGGTGCACTGCATAGATGCGGAGAGTATCCCCAGATGAATTTTCAACCATTTTAAATTCATAAATATTCCGTAATTCCGTGGGAATGGCTGTATTGCTTATGAATGTGAAAAATTCTGATTTGAAAAATATTTCGCAGTCAGTATCAGGTCCATCTATGAAAGTTCCTGCAGCGTAACCTGCGTAGTTAGGCAGTAACACGTTATTTAAAAATCCATTTACGCCTGCCTGTGATGTCATTTCCTCACAGACTAATATATCAGGAAGAACGGAGGCTATAGTTGTTCTGAAATATGGATTGCGTACGGTAGTATCATTCCCGGGATAATTGAGCAGGTTGTAATTCATTATTGTGCGCTGGGTTTGGGGCAGCAACACACCTGACAAGAGCAGCAAGAGCACACAGAATTGCTTCTTCATATTATTAATTTAGTTTAGTTGATAAAACAGCCGGCTTATCTTGTTAAGCCAGACGCCCTAAGGAAAGACTGATCGAAAAGAATCAGTGGCGGACAAAGCAAATTTAAGGAAAGCTGAGAAGAGATGGAAGAAAAAAAGGAAGAATTTAAATTGATAGAGAAGACAGTGATGATGAGGAAATGATTATAAAAGTATAAAGGCCATCCCAAAATAAATTTGAGATGGCTTTTAATTCATAGTATGTCAGCTGGTAGAATTTAAGATTCTTCGTAAGCTATTTCACCGTGGAGAGAAGCATCCATTCCTGCTTCTTCTTCTGCACGAGTAACTTTTACAGGTGTAATAAGATTAATTATCTTAAGAACAAAATATGTAAAAGCAAAACAGTATGCGCCTACTACGGCAACTGCAACAACCTGTTTACTAAAAAATTCCCAGGATCCGCCAACAAATAATCCTTCAACCGTTACCATAGGATTAACTGCTTTGGAAGCAAAAAGTCCCAGAAGGATTATACCAAGTGTACCTCCTACGCCGTGGACTCCCCAGACATCAAGAGCATCATCCCATTTAAGTTTGTTTTTTAATGCAACTGCATAGTAACAGACAAACCCGGAAATTATTCCGATTAAAGCTGCATAACCTGTGGAAATATATCCTGCCGCAGGGGTAATAGTAGCAAGTCCTGCAACAGATCCTGTTAGTAATCCTACAAACTTAGGTTTCTTTTCCAGCACCCATGCCAGTAGAAGCCATGTTATTGCAGCAAAAGAAGCTGCAACATCTGTATTTAAAAACGCTGTTACGGTTATTGTATCTACTCTTAGTTCGCTGCCAGCATTAAACCCGTACCATCCGAACCAAAGCAATCCTGTTCCCAATGCAACCAGTGGAATACTGTGAGGCCCTCTTTCTTTTACATTTCGTTTACCCACATATAGTACTGAGGCAAGAGCAGCCATTCCGGCACTTGCGTGAACAACAATTCCTCCGGCAAAGTCCAGAACCCCCCACTCCGCTAACAATCCGCCGCCCCAGACCATATGAACCAGCGGGAAGTAAACGAAGACAAGCCAGAGGGTTAAAAATATTAAGTATGCAGGGAAGCGTACCCTGTTTGCAAAAGCACCGGTAATTAATGCCGGGGTAATAATTGCAAACATCATTTGATATGCAATAAACACATACAGCGGTATCTGGTTATTTCCGAAAAATACTGAGTTAAGAGTTGTCCCTGATAAAAAAACCATATCTAAATTTCCTATTAATCCGCCCTGCCCTCCGCTGAAGCAAAGTGAATATCCGAAGGTGAACCATAGAACAGTTGTCCAGCCGAGCGAGACAAAACTTTGAATCATAATTCCCAGTACATTTTTTCTTCCGACAAGACCTCCGTAAAAGAAAGCAAGTCCGGGTGTCATGAGCATAACAAGGCTTGTTGCAATCAGCATAAAGCCGGTACTGCCGGTATCAAACATTTTAACCTCCAATTATTTTATATAGAAATTCCTAAAACCAAAAACGATGTTTCACTTTTTGGATTTAGAATGTAACTGCAATAAACCGGTAAAGAAAAGCTTTCAGTAATCACTACAGATTTAGAGACTTTAACTCCTAGGTGAACAAAATTGAATTTGTCAGTGCCGTAATAACCGGGAGTTTTATTGCTGCCGCCTGCAGCCCCGGCAAAAACATCAAGATCAAAAGTCTGTAAAGTTGTTGAGTAGTCCGCCTGGAAATAAGTGTTATTGCCTTCATCATTATAGATATTTATATAACCGCTTAGATTTAGGGGAAATGATTTTGCACCCGCAATAGTTAAACCTGCCTCAACCGTGTGCGCACCGGGACCGTTTACATTATCGTAGTTATTAAAATTGCTGATTTTTATTCCGCTGTTGGGAAAATAATAATCAGTTAATAAAGCAGTTAAATTTACTTCACTTCCTAAAGTGAGAGAATAACTTAGCCACGTATCAATTTCAGATTGGAATGCATAATACTCATCTGTAGAATTTAGATGAGACAATCCGTAAGAACCCCAGAATCCAATTTGTAATCCGGCATAATCTAACGAAATGTAAGGCTGTATGTTTGGCTGATCATTTACGTTGCTACCACGCCATATATAACGGCTTACAAAATCACCGCCGGCATCTATTGAAAAATCCTGCGCAAAGCTTTTATTAATTGGGATTTCTGCAAGTAGAAATACAGCAGCTAAAGAAAGGATTTGTTTTATATTCATTATTTCCCCGGAATTTTTTAAGGATTTATTAACTAGCATTTCAAAATTTGTAAATAGTATTAATAATTAACAGTATTTTGCAACCAGCGCAGCAATTTTGTCTTAAACGTTTATGTAATGATAGCCGTTAAGCTTTTTACTGTGGAAATGGATAATTTTGGTTCGGTTTTCAGAAGATTTTTAAAATAATCTAAGCAGTTGGTTGAAGAAAGTTTTAGTTATTCAAAGTAATGAAGCGATTTCAGGGGAAATCGAGGCTGTTCTGTCAAAGGATGAGTTTGAGATATTTTATTCCCACAATATAAAAGACGGACTGGAAATTTCTACCCGTTATTCACCGGATTTAATTTTATTCTATCTGAATAATATTGAAAGCAGCCTGAATGTATTTTCAAAAATTGTTGAAGAAGAAAAAACATTGTCTATACCGCTGATAGTAATTTCGGATAAAAATTCTCCCGATGAACTTCGTGAAGTAATGGATGCAGGTGCTGATGATTATCTGCCGCTGGAGTTTATTAACACATCATTATTAAAATCAATTAACAAGAGATTACAAAAGCTTGAAAAAATCAGGATAGGTATAAATAATAAATTAAATTCTTTTGAAGAAGAAAACGGAAAACCTAAAAGGGAAGATCATATACTGGTAAAAATCGGTAATAAACTGAAGCTTGTAAAATTTGATGAAATAGTTTGTATTACAGCAATGAAAGAGTACAGCAGGATTATTACGACCGATAACTGTAAAATAGTGGTAAGAAAATCATTAAAGACGTGGATATCTTTACTTCCCTCAAAATCTTTTCTTCAAATACACCGCTCTACCATTATAAATATTAACTGTATAGAAAAAATTGTTAAAACCAATGATCGTGTTTATACAGTGCATCTTAAATACATTTCAGAAACCTTCGATTTCAGTTACCGCTTTGCAAATATTATGCGGAACACTTTTCCTACATAGAATAAACCAATTCAGCTGTTGATAATTTTATTAATTCTGCATTTAAAAGTGAAAGTTTTTGGAGGTAGAGTAAACTAATTAATTGATTTGCTCTCCGTAAAAAACCCCCGGTGGTGAATGCAGTTTATACCGGGGGTTGATTTTAATTTTATCGAAAAGATAGATTTACAGTACCAATATTTGTATTGTTACCTGCAGTAACATTTATGTTTGATAGGAGAGTATCCCTGTATACAATGTTATTGGGCATTATATGAACATCATAAGTTCCTTCCGGCAACGCCATCAGGCTAAAATAACCGCCGCTGTTTGGATAAGTTGAAACAGTATCGGGCCCAACCAAAGTCCATACATTTGCATCAGCATCCAGTGGTAGTACCTGCCCGGAAATTGTTCCTGAAGTAATCATCGGCATTACTCTTATGACAGGAGACATCATATACTGTCCGTTGCCGGTTAAATGTATTGATTGATCAGCATTGAAATCAAGCATCAATTCATAAAGTGTACCCGGTTCTATATCAAATTCATGGTTTAACTTTATCCCGGTCTGAAAACCACTCGGAATAATGAGCGGGAAAGTAATTCCATTTACAACAACATTACTGCCTTCACCTAGAATAAGCCGGATTTGTGTATAATGACCGGCTGTCAGAAAAGTATCACCAAGAACAACACTTGCCCCATTTCTCAGCTGCAGCAAATCATATGTATGGGGAACCGGATTAATTATCATCCATCCGCTTTCAGAACTATCGGCCATATGAACTTCCACACGTTTAACAACAACATTCACCTGGTCATAATTTGCAGGTGAATCAACCATGGAAATTTTCAACTGTCCCTGTGTATTATTAGTAGGATTAGTTGAATTATCTTTACATCCTGTATAGAATAAAAGAAGAACTACAGGAATTAAGTATATTAGTTTTTTCATTATCACACCATTCATTCTTTGTTATTTGTTTACGAACAAGACTTATTTTATTAAGAATCTCTTTTAATATTATTGTTATTAATCACTATTTTTCAATTATAATTAATAAATAAATATACATTAGAAAAATTCATAGGAGTAAGCAGAAATTATACCATTTGATTGCATATTGGCATTTGCAATCAAATTGGTTCTATTGATGAAGACAATTTATTATTAAAACACAAACTATATTTTTCGATGAAAAATTGAGACATTTTCTAAATAAAGGTAAATAACGTTTAAATCTTAGAAGGGAATTCTTCTGTCAAAAATGACGCTTATTAATACTTATTGATATCTCATTTTTAAGTACAAATAATTTTCGTGGTTGTGTAAAATAATTCATGTTTATAATAAGAATCTTTAATACCCAGTGCAGAACTTAATTGTAGTTGCCGGACTTGTCGCACCGGTTTTCATTATTGTCGCTCTTGGTTATTTATTAAAAAAACTAGGAATGATAAATGATAATTTCGTAAAACTTTCTTCTAAGATTGTTTTTACTGTTTCTCTTCCTGCCCTTATATTTAGTGAAATTGCCAAAACTGATCTCACACAAATCTTAAATTTTGAATTGATCGGTTTTGCCTATGCAGGAACTTTAGTAACGTTTTTCTTTGCTTGGTTTATTTCCATTCCCTCTGTTAAAACCGCAACAGACAGAACCGTTTTTATCCAGGGAAGTTTCAGGGGAAATTTTGCTGTTATAGGACTTGCATTAATTGCCAATGTTTATGGAATTGATAATCTTGGGAAAGCATCACTCTTGCTTGCATTTACAATACCTATATACAATACCTTAGCTGTAATAGCACTTACTGTTCCTCTTCGCAATGAAAGACAGATGAATATGGGTTATTTAATTATAGAGATTATCCGGAATCCGCTGGTACTTGCAGTGATATTTGCCATACCATTTTCTTATTTCAGAATAGAACTACCTTTTATTGTAAGCAAAACGATAAATTATCTTGCGGCTCTTGCACTTCCTCTTGCGCTTCTTGGAATAGGCGGTTTTATGGATTTTGCAGAATTAAAAAAAGGTTTCACACTTTCGCTTTATTCTACTTTCCTGAAACTAATACTTTTTCCCTCTGCAATTATTTATGCTGCATATCTTTTCGGCTTCCGCGGTTATGATCTTGGAATTTTATTTATTCTTTTTGCATGTCCCACCGCTATTGCAAGTTTCATAATGGCTGAAGCAATGGGTTCAAATAGTAAACTTGCAGCAAATATTTTACTTCTTACAACTCTTGCATCACTTATAACTATTACCTTAGGGCTATTTATCCTGAAGGAATATAATCTCATATAATTTTATTTTTGAATTTCAAACTGTATATTTTCATTAATTCATACAAAAACTTTATAAATAAGTTTAAAGCGAAAGATCTAAATGGAAAAAACAATTAACGGATTAAAAATTACAATAGATAGAGATATGTGTATCGGTTCTGCCAACTGTATCAGGGTTGCAGATGAAGTGTTTGAACTGGATAATAAAAAGATAGTAATATTTAAGGAAGAGATAAAAGAACCCGACCGCAGAATGTTAATTGAAGCCTGTTCTGTTTGTCCGGTTAATGCCTTAATTGTTACCGATGAAAAAGGAAAACAGATAGTTCCTTAAATATACAGTTGTAATTCTCACAAGGTATCAGAAAAAAAATAATTATTTTATTCCTGAATTTTGAAAGGAATTTAAGATGGATAATAATGTCCTGGCAGAACAGCTTATTAACCTGTTAAGTAAAGAGCAGGCACATGCTTCCCTTGAAAATTCATTGAAGGGATTGAAAACAGAAAACCGGGCGAAGAAACCGAATGTCAATCTCCATTCAGTCTGGGATGAACTTGAACATATCAGAATTTCACAGGAGGATATTCTGAATTACATGCTTGATCCCGAATGGAAATCACCCAAATGGCCTGATGAATACTGGCCATCCGCAACAAATAAAGTAACCGATGCAGAATGGAAAAAATCAGTTGATGCCTGTATAAATGATAGAAATGAATTAATCAAAATTATTAAGGAAAAGGGGAATGAACTATCCAAAGTGATACCTCATACCGAATCACACACTTACTTAAGAGAATTGCTAATTGCTGCGCAGCATAACTCCTATCATATTGCTCAGATTGTGCTTATAAGAAAAATGCTGAATGACTGGAAATAGCTCCCGGTTTACTTTTTTATTAAATGGAACATCTTATCCTTTTTAACTAAATTCACTTATGTTCGAAGCAAAGAAAAGCCGGAAATTAAAAAAAGAACTTAACCTGCTTGATGTTTACGCAATTGCAACCGGTACTACTTTAAGCGGTGGTTTTTTTCTTTTGCCCGGACTGGCAGCGACTGTTGCCGGCCCAGCAATTGTATTAGCTTACCTTCTTGCGCTTATCCCTTTAATTCCTGCAATGTTCAGCACAGTAGAACTTGCTACGGCAATGCCGAAAGCCGGGGGAGTTTATTTCTTTCTCGACAGAACACTGGGACCAATGTTTGGTACAATAGGTGGACTCGGAACCTGGCTTGCACTGATATTAAAAGTGTGTTTCGCTCTAATCGGAATGGGTGCATATATAGCTTTATTCATTCCTTCCATTTCGGTTATTCCTGTTGCAGTAACGCTGGCAATTCTAATTGGTATTCTTAATCTCTTTAGTTTAAAAGGCAGTGGAAAACTCCAGGTAATTCTGGTGATAATTCTTTTATCAACTCTCGCTTTTTTTGTAACGGCAGGAACTCCGCAGATAAATTTTACGAACTTCAAAGGATTTTTTGATTCGGGGTTTGATGCAATTTTTTCTGCAACGGGATTAGTATACATCAGCTACGTGGGAATAACCAAAGTAGCAAGTTTATCTGAAGAGGTTAAAAATCCTGAAAGAAATCTTCCGCTTGGAATTTTTCTTTCTGTTGGAACTGCATTTATAATTTACGGATTAGGCACAGCTATTATGGTTGGTGTAATTCCTATGAAGGAACTAATGGGCGATCTTACGCCTGCTGCAACCGCGGCAGAAAAATTCTTTGGCAAAACCGGAATGATAATAATTTCTATTGGTGCTGTTATTGCTTTCATCTCGGTTGCAAATGCAGGAACACTCAGTGCTTCGCGTTATCCGTTTGCAATGAGTCGTGATCATATTATGCCTCATGTTTTTCAAAAACTTACTCTGCACGGAATTCCATACGTTTCAATTTTATTTACGTTAGGTATTATTGTTTCCATTATTTTTACATTCGACCCGACAAAGATTGCGAAACTTGCAAGCGCTTTTCAGCTTCTGATGTTTGCATTTGTTTGTCTCGGTGTTATAGTTATGCGTGAAAGTAGAATTGAGTCGTATGATCCGGGATTTAAATCACCGTTTTATCCATGGATGCAGATTATAGGAATATTTGCAGCAATCTTCCTTATTCTGAAAATGGGATTCCTTGCAATTTCTTTTTCAGCGGGATTAATTGTAATTGCAATTTTATGGTACAGATACTTTGCATTTGGAAAAGTACAAAGACAGGGTGCGGTTTATCATATTTTTGAAAGGCTGGGAAAATCAAGGTACAGCGGACTTGACAGTGAACTGCGGGGAATTCTGAAAGAAAAAGGTTTAAGAGAAACAGATCCGTTTGATGAAATTGTTACAAGAAGTTTTGTGCTGGATATTCCGCAAAGAACAGAGTTTAGTGAAGTTGCCGGGCAGGCTGCTGTCTTACTTGAACAAGCGGTATATATTGATGCTGATACACTTAAAAATAAATTTAATGAGGGAACGAAAATCGGTTTAACTCCGGTTACTCATGGCATTGCATTACCGCATTTCAGGCTGGAGAGAATTAACCAGGCAGAAATGGTTCTTGTAAGAGCCATAAATGGTGTTCATATTAATTTCAATAATCCGTTAACCGGGAATACAGGATGATGAAGCAATCGTAAAAGCTATTTTTTTTCTGGTAAGTCCGGAAAAGGATCCAACTCAACACTTGCGTATTCTTGCACAGATTGCCGGGAGAGTTGAAGATGATAATTTTTCCAAAGACTGGGAGAATGCTAAGAACGATCAGGAACTGAAAGAAGCGCTTCTGCACGATGAGCGGTTACTGATGGTTATAGTTGATAAGCATTCTGCCGCCTCAGTTTTCATGGGTAAGGCATTAAGAGATATAGAAATTCCGCGGGGTTGTCTTATCGCTTTTATCAGGAGAGAAGGTGAAACAATGATTCCTAATGGAAACACTAAATTTCTGGATGGGGACCATCTTACTTTTATTGGTGATCCCAAAAGCCTTGATGAATTGAAAGTTATTATCAGCGGTGGAAAGCCGGGTAAAAAAAGTTCCGGGAAAAAATAATAAAGTGAGTTTGCAGTCACTATATTCCTCAAATAATTCTTACATTTTTCAAATAACAATTCCGATTAATAAATGCTTAAAAGTACTTTTGGAAAAAATGATTTCGATGTTTCCGCACTTGGATTTGGGGCAGGACATATCGGAGGAAACGAATTGTCAGACCACGAGGCAGGGAAATTATTAAACTTTGCTGTTGATAACGGAATTAATCTTTTCGATACTGCGAGAAGTTATGGATTATCAGAAGAACGAATCGGTAAATTTCTTTCTTACAGGAGAAGTGAAATTATCCTTTCAACGAAAGTAGGATACGGAATTCCAGGTTTTCACGACTGGACTTACGAAATCATTTTAGCCGGAGTTGATGCAGCTCTGCAAAAATTAAGAACTGATTATATTGATATTGTTCATCTTCATTCCTGTCCAAAAGATACTTTGCTAAAAGGAGAGGTGATTGATGCTCTTGATAAAGCAAAAGCTGAAGGCAAAATAAAAGTTGCGGCTTATTCAGGAGAAAATGAAGATCTTAATTATGCAGTATACTGTGGAAGATTCGGAAGTATTCAGACCTCAGTTAGTGTTGCGGACCAGAGAGACCTGAACGATCTCATTCCAAAAGCAAATGAAAGCGGAATGGGAGTTATTGCAAAACGTCCCATTGCAAATGCTTTTTGGAAATACAACGAAAGACCATCGGGAAATTACGCAGAAGAATATTGGGTTCGCTGGCAGAAAATGAATTTGGCTTTTGATATTGAACCCTCAGAATTATTTATCAGGTTTTCAGCTTTTTCTCCGGGAGTTGATTCTGCAATTATCGGAACGTCTGATCTCAATCATCTTAAAAAAAGCATTGAAGCTGTAAATAAAGGGAAACTGCCGGAAGATGTTTATTCTGAAATTAGAAAAGCATTTTCTGAAAATGACGATAACTGGATAGGAAAAACATGATTCATAAAAAAAAATATTGCAAATGAAAAATGAATTTATACTATTAAGTGATTATAAAATTCTCCCCGAGCCGGAAATGATTAAACGGTCTGAGAATTTTTATGAGGAAATAAAAAAGAGAAGAACCGTAAGAGAATTTTCTGATATGCCTGTCTCCGTGGAAATAATAAACAATTGTATTAAATCAGCAGGCACAGCACCAAACGGTGCAAATCTTCAACCCTGGCATTTTGTTGTTGTTAGTGATAAACAGATAAAACATAAAATAAGAATTGCTGCAGAAGAAGAAGAAAAAGAATTCTATTCAAAACGTGCACCTAAAGAATGGCTTGAAGCACTCGCTCCGCTCGGAACAAATAAAGAAAAACCTTTTCTGGAAGATGCGCCATATCTAATAGTTATTTTCTCAAAAAGTTTTGATATAAGACCTGACGGGAAAAAAGTAAAGCAATATTATTCCCTGGAATCCACAGGAATTGCTACAGGAATTTTAATTACAGCTTTGCACCATTCCGGACTGGTTACCTTAACGCACACCCCAAGCCCGATGGGGTTTTTAAATGAAATATTAAAACGCCCGGCAAATGAAAAACCGTTTTTAATTTTGGTAGCAGGTTATCCTGCTGAAGGTGTTAAAGTTCCTGACATTAAAAAGAAAGATATTTCAGAAATCACAACATTTATTTAAGCAGTTCAATTATTTTAACACCGTAAAGGTTAAACTCTTCACTGATGCTTTTTGTCCAATTTTTATGTTAAAGTTATAAATAACAATTAAGTTGAAGTTAAAATGAAATATCAATTCTTCTCTTTTGCAATTCTTTTTTTAAATACAATTTTGTTTTTTGGCTGCAGCAGTACAACAGAGTTAACAAGCTCTGCAATTCAAAACCCGATAGTGGTTGACGGCAATTCATCTGACTGGGGAAGTAACCTGAAATATATGAAAGATGAGAAGGTTGCCGTAGGTGTTAGTAATGACAATAATTATTTTTATCTATGTTTAACCACAAATGATGTAGGTAAAATTTTACCGATGTTCAGAGGCGGATTTACTATCTGGCTGGAGAATGAAAATAATAACGATAATTCCATCGGGATAAAATATCCTCTGCATAATATTGTGAATGAATCCCGGGTAATGATAAATCCGGAATCATTCAGGGAAAAGGGAAGGGGGATGATGCTGGAAAAAATGATTAAAGATCAGGATGAAATAAGAATACTTAACAAAGATAATTTTCCTGTTACAGTAATTTCAACTTCGGACAGCAGCGGGCTGATGGCTAAGCTGGGTTACACAAATGATCGTTTTGTTTATGAACTTCGTGTTCCTCTTAAAATTAATGAACAAAATAAATACGGAGTTGATGCTTCGCCGGGAGACAAGCTTGTTGTAAAATTTGAGACTGAAAAACCGGAACGTCCTGAATTTAATGGACGCGGTGAAGGAGAAGGTATGAGACCGGGCGGAATGGGATCCGGAGGAGGCATGGGAGGTTTTCCCGGAGGAAACAGGGGGGGTATGCAGGGCGGCGGTGAAAGACCGTCATTCGAACCAATGGATTTTTCTGTTGAAGTGACTTTGAAATAAAGAATTTAGCACATTAGAGTATAAATGCATCTGTTAATCAGAAATTGTATTTCTCACCCCGAACTTGGTTCGGGGTCTTTATTAAACAATATGGTAGATGCTGAAACTAGTTCAGCATGACAGTTACATTTCTAATATTTACTCTTTTACCTTAAAGCTTCAAGTGATCTGCCGTTTTTACCTTGTGAGCTTGCTTTAACCGAGGCAATTAATTGCTGAACATAATTGTTTTCAGCAAATTCTTTTTCTTTAAGCAGCTCTATTTTTTCAGCATAAGTTTTTCCGCTTACAAAAAGAATTATAAATGCTTTTCTTAAAATTGCAATATCTTCCGGACTAAAATTCTTTCTTTTCAATCCTTCCGTGTTTATGCTTCTTTCCCGCGCCGGGTTACCCTCCATAATTACAAACGGCGGAACATCCCTGTTTATGCGGCTCATAAAACCTATAAAGCAATTTTGTCCGATTGTTACAAACTGGTGAACACCCACAAGTCCGCCTATGTAAGCAAAATCTTTTATTATTATATGTCCGGCAAACTGTGTTCCGTTTGCGATTATAATATTGTTCCCGAGCATACAATCATGTGCAATATGAGAGTAAGCCATAATAAGATTATTGTTTCCGATTATAGTTTTACCTTCATTTGCAATTGTGCCCTGCTGAATGGTTACACATTCCCTTATTGAATTATTATCGCCGATAATTACCTGGGATGGTTCTCCCTTGTATTTCAAATCCTGGTTTATATTGCCCACCACTGCGCCGGGATGAACAACATTTCCGGTCCCCATTTTCAATGGTCCGTAAAGCACAGCATGATCCTTAATTATACAGCCTTCACCAAGCTCTACTTTTCCTCTTATTACAGAAAAAGCGCCAATCTCAATATTATTACCAAGAATAACTTCTTTTTCTATTATTGCTGTCGGATGAATACTCATATGCCGGTAGATTTATTATTGCTGGTTTAAAATAATGATTATTTGAATAAGTAATTAAATCATTTAAACTGATAATAAAAAAAGGCCCGCAGATGCGAGCCCTTTTATTAATTGAAATATAATTTGTTTTTATTCTGCTTCCGGTTTTCCTCTTAAAGAATCCCAGATCATATAAACACAAAGAACAGCAAACATAATTAATGCAAGTAATTCTGCCGAGTGAGATTCAGCCCATTCGAGGTTAACCCAGTTGTAACCGAGATATCTTAAGAATGCACTTATAACTCCCATTAAAGCACCACCGGCAATAAATCCTGATGCAATTAAAGTTCCGCGTTCTCTTCGTGCAGTATTTACTTTTTCGTCTTTACTTCTTGTTGAAACAAAATATGCAATCAATCCGCCGACAAGAAGCGGGGTATTCAGATCAAGAGGAATGTACATGCCAAGAGCAAAAGCAAGTGCCGGCACACCGATCATTTGTAAAACGAGAGCGAGAATTGCACCGATTATATATAACATCCAAGGTGCAGGCTGCTGTGCCATAAGCGGCTGTATTACCGCTGCCATTGCATTTGCCTGTGGTGCAACCAAAGCACCTTCACCGGTAAATCCGTAAGTATCGTTTAGTATCATTATAACGTAACCAACTGTTAATGCTGATACCAGCACACCAAGGAATTTCCATCTTTCCTGTTTGTACGGGGAAGTTCCCAGCCAGTAACCGATTTTCAAATCTGTTATAAAACCGCCTGCCATTGAAAGAGCAGTACAAACAACACCGCCGATTATTAATGCGGCAACCATTCCTGAATCACCTTTTAAACCAACCGAAGTTAAGATGATTGATGAAAGAATAAGTGTCATCAAAGTCATTCCGCTTACGGGGTTCGTACCGACAATTGCAATTGCATTTGCCGCAACAGTTGTAAAAAGGAATGCAATTAACATTACTATGAACAGACCGGTTAATGCCCAGCCAATATCGTGTACAACTCCGAAATGGAAGAAAACAAGAAGAAGAATTGTGGTAAAAATAAGTCCGAAAATGATTGTCTTCATCGACATATCACGATGAGTTCTTATGTGTTCATCATCTGCGGTTTTCTTGTGGAATAATTCTTTAACTCCCATTGAAACGGCGTCTTTAATAATTTTAGATGAACGAATAATCCCGATTATTCCTGCCATTGCAATTCCGCCGATACCAACCTGCCTGATATAATTACGGAATATTTCTTCTGCGCTCATCTGGCTGATGAGTTTTGTAACATTTGTACCAAGCGGGACTGCGAGATCAGCACCTATATATGCCACCAATGGAACAAGCAGATACCACGAGACAAACGAACCGGCACAAATAATAGCTGCGTATTTCAGGCCAACAATGTATCCGAGTCCCATAACTGCAGCGCCGATATTTAGACGGAAGACGAGTTTAAATTTATCAGCCATAACTTCACCGAATCCGAAAACACGTGTTGTGAAAGTTTCACTCCACCAGCCGAATGTTGCAACTATAAAATCATAAAGACCGCCTATCAATCCGCTAACAACAAGTACCAGTGCCTGTTTTCCGCCTTTCTCACCCGCAACAAGTATTTCTGTGGTTGCAGTTGCTTCAGGGAAAGGGAACTTGCCATGCATTTCCGCAACGAAATATTTCCTGAAAGGAATCAGGAAAAGAATTCCAAGTATTCCACCGAATACAGATGCAAAAAATATCTGGAAGAATTGCGCATCAAGGTGTAGAATATAAAGTGCGGGTATTGTAAATATCGCACCGGCTACAATCAATCCTGAGTTTTGCCCGATTGATTGAATAATTACATTCTGTCCGAGAGCACCTTTCTTTTTCAGTGCGGCAGAAAGACCAACTGCAATAATTGCAATGGGAATAGCTGCTTCAAAAACCTGACCGATTTTTAATCCAAGGTAAGCAGCCGCCGCAGAAAATAAAACCGCCATCAGCAGACCAATAATAACCGAGTAAGGAGTAACCTCGGCAGGGTTTTGATCAGCTTTCATTATCGGGACATACTCTTCTCCCGGTTTTAATTCTGTGTAGGCATTCTCCGGCAGACCTTTAACTTTTTCTGTATGTTCACTCATAATATATTACCCTATTTGAAGTTGATAGTAATTGGTAATTCATATTCAGTTTCTTTTGAAGCTGAAGATGTAAATGTAATTGTTCCGTAAGCTTTTGAACCTTCGGGCACATCAAACGATGGCTTTGAATAGTTGAGATACAATTTCTGTTCAATTGAAGGATAAAGCGAGGCACTTCCATTAGAACTTCCTGAAATTGAAAAATCTGTTTTCGAATCCATCTCAGTTTCTTCTTTTACGGCAATTGTCATACTGTCACTTGCATTTGTAAAAGCCGGAATAATCTCAAGTGTGAGATTAGAACCTTCTGTAACATCACCGGGAGTAACCTTAATAGTCCCCGTACGGTAGCTCAATCCGTCCTGTGCAATTGCAACTCCGCTATCGTCCAAAACCTGAAAAGTAAAATCAGTAACTTTATTGAAATTTTCCTTGCTTAAAATTACTTCAAAACTTTTTGATGTTTCACCCGGTTGGAAACTAAACGGGTATTTATAAAGTCCTTTTCCGTTCAAATTAACTTCATGATTCCTGACATATCCGTCAATTTCTCCCGAAACAGAATAAGATTTATGATTATTAAAATAATCAATTACATTAATTGTTTTATTTGTTCCCGTAAGTTCGTTGTTATCGGTTCTTTTTATACTGTTAAATTCAATTGTCAAGTTATAGCTTGAAGTAGTGTCAGCAAGAAAAATCCCTTCGACCATAACCTCGTAAACACCGGGCTGGAAATTGTAATAATTCTTTTCGATCGATTCATTATCATTCAAAGAGTATAACGGCGATGAAAGTTCAATCGGTACTCCGTCAGGATCAGCTATTCTGTAACGAACAAAGGTATATTCTTTGCCCGCTTTAGTCAGCTTTATATGCATTGTTGTTTGTCCTGCGGGCATCTCAACAAAATACCGGTTAATCATTCCAACATTAACCTTTTCATTATTCCATTCCATCTTATAATTATTTGATGCATTAAATTCATATGGAATAACAACGGTTGCGAGCATATCAAATTCAGGCATTTTTGTATTATCATCACGGGTTGCGGAAATTCTTCCACAGTATAATCCCGGTTTTTCCATTTTAGATTTATCAAATTGTACATTTACAGAAGCAGACTGGTTATCACGGATATAGGTTTTTTTCTGAACGGGAATCAACCAGTCTTTATCACTTTTAATATTATATCCGCGGTAGAATTTATCTTTACCCTGAAAATTATCTCTTCTTATTGTGAAGTTGAAATTTTCTTTACCTGTGATAAAGGAACCATCACGGATATAAAGATTTGGAGCTTTATTATCCGGCATATTCGGCGCTAAGGAAGTAATTGTATAATGTTCGTAGTTTTTAACTTCACCTGCATCAATGTATTTTTTCAGAAGTTCCCAGGCTTTTGCAGCATTTATATAACCATGTCCCTGATCAAGCCAGGAATAATTTTCCATATATGTTGCGCTCTGTCTTACTGCTTTGTAAAGCAGTTCAGATGGAATTTTTGTATCGGGATATTCTTTAACAGCAGCACTTAAAAGTAGTGACATTACTCCCGTAGAATAAGGTGAAGCCATACTTGTTCCCCAGAATCTGTCATAGTGAGAGAAATTCGGAACTGTTGAAAAAGCCGCACCCGGGGAAACCACATCGGGTTTATCTACCTCACCTCCTCTTGAAGAGAAGTAAAGAATTATATCGTGATTTAATTTTGCTCCATAAAGATCCCTGCCCACACTTTTAGTTAAAACAGCACCGGATGAAAACAGATAATCTGCTGCTGATGGAAGTCCCGTTGAAGAAATTCCCGGACCTTCATTACCATTTGCAACACAGATGTACAGGTAAGGATTATCTTTCATAAGCTTATTCAGGAACGATTCCATTTCTGCATGTCCCTCAATTTCAGAACCAATACCAAAACTCATATTAACAATGCATGGTTCTTTTCTTTCTTTTGATATTTTGTCCGCGTACAAGTAAGCTTTTTTCATACTTTCAGTAACGGTTGCCCCGCCGGGAAACAAATTATTACCAAGTTTTAAAGCGATCACTTGTGCGCCGGGGGCAACACCGTTTACCGTTGAGCCGTCAATCATATAACCGGCGGCAATACCGGCAACGTGGGTTCCATGAGAACCATCATCAAAGAAAAGAGAAATTTTTTGTTCATCCGGAAAGATGTTAAGTGCAAAGGTTATAGGCGCGGGAGAATTTGACCGAGTAATATGAAAATACTGATGATCTTTATAATAATCCTTTATTGGTTTTTCATCAGACAGATCGCCGTTGTCGTTTGTATCGATATAAACAACCCAGTCACCTGAATTATCCTGAAAGGCAACCATATAATATTTATCATTTGTATTCCCGTTGCCATTAAGATCAGCAGAATGGGAAGCGGAATTTATAAGTTGTTTTTCGGTAAGTACCCCGATAAAATAATTTCCATCTGCGGATTTAAGTTTATCAGCTCCTTTAACTGAATAATCCAAATCTTCATTTACAAAATTCCCGTCATCCTCTTCGGCTTCATAAATAGGAATATCACCCTCACCGGTAAAGTCCCGAACATCGATTACTTTTGATTCACCTGTTGAAGTCTTCTGTAATCCTTCGATCCCCATATCCACCCCGGTATCAAGCACAAAAATAATTGTTCCTCTTCCGTCATATTCGGGATGCAAACTAAGGAATTCAGATACACCGGTAGGATTCAGATCGAGAAATGTTTGTGTTGAATCCTGCGCATATAAAAAGGCAGAAATAAAAACACACAATACTATTATAATTTTTTTATGAGACATAAAGATCCCCGTACGCTTTAATTGATATTGAAATAAATTGAATTATATAATTTGAATATTCTACATCAGGAAGATGCTTTTTGGATGACGATATGATGAATTTAGCCATTAATCTAAAATTACGTTTTAAGTGGCGATGTAAAATTACGTACATTTGTATACATATGGAAAATAAATATTACTTTTTTACGGAAATAATTTAGTATATGAACAATAATTTGTTTTTAGTTTCAGTGCCGATAGGAAATTATGATGATATAACGCTCCGTGCATTAAAGATTCTTCGGGACGTTGATTTTATTATTTGCGAAGAATATAAAGAGGGAAGAAGACTTCTTGCTCAATACAAAATTGAGAAAGAACTTATTGCATTAAACGAACACAATGAAAAAGAAATTGTTAATGATATTCTTTTGAAAATTCTGAATGGAAGTAATGCTGCTCTTATTTCAGATTGTGGAACTCCTCTTTTCTCCGATCCCGGACATCTGCTTGTTGATTTATGCATTTCTCAAAAGATAAATGTAGTGCCTGTTCCCGGCGCAAGTTCTCTGCTGCCTGCGTTAGTCGGTTCCGGATTAGATTTTGAAAAGTTCTTCTATTACGGCTGGCTTTCTCCCAAAAAGGATATCAGGAGACAGGAACTATTTAAATTAAAGTATATGAAAAATGTAATAATTTTTCTGGATACTCCCTACCGTCTTAAATCATTATTGGCGGATGTTGTAAAAATTCTTGGTAAAAATATACCAGTTGTACTGGCATTTGAATTAACAAAAAAAGATGAGAGGTTTTACCGCGGCACGGCCGAGGAAATTCTGAAACTTACCGAGCAGAAAAATTTAAAAGGAGAATTTGTTTTGTTGGTTAATAATAAGGGATAATATTTTTCAGTTGCATTTACGTACATTATTACGTACGTTTATTAAAAAAGGTTGTAAAATGAGGACAATAACAGCAACAGAAGCAAGAAAGAACATTTATAAATTGATTGATAAGACCACCGACGATAGTGAACCGATTCAGATTACTGGTAAAAGATCAAATGCTGTACTGATTTCGGAAGAAGATTGGAGATCCATACAGGAGACATTATACTTGATGTCAATTCCCGGAATGAGGGAATCAATAGTTAAAGGAATGAAAGAACCTGTCGAAAATTTGTCATCAAAAGTTGTATGGTAAAGTGGAAAATAGTTTTTACAAAACAGGCGCTGAAGGATGCTAAGAAATTAAAACCAGCAGGGTTGAAACAAAAAGCAGAATCTATTTTAAAAATATTAGAGGAAGATCCTTTTAAAAATCCGCCTAATTTTGAAAAACTTTTAGGTGATTTGAGCGGAGCATTTTCACGTAGAATAAATATACAACATAGAATCGTTTACCAAGTTTATACAAAAATAAAGATTGTAAAAGTTATTCGAATGTGGACACATTATGAATAGGAATAACAATTTTTCTATTTAATTAGGAGTGCAACATTTTCAATATGGTAGGTATGGGGAAACATATCAACGGGTCTAATCTTAACTAAATTATAACCTGCTTCAATTAATATTTTAATATCTCTAACCTGGGTGGTTGGGTTACAGCTCACATAAACTATTCGTTCCGGATTTAATTTTATTACATCATCAACAGTGTTTTTATGCATTCCGCTTCGTGGCGGATCGATAATAATTTTATCCGGTTTCGCGAGTTTCTTTTCTTCAACCAGCGGCAGAAAGGATTTATATAGGTCCGCTGTAATAAAACGGACATTTGCAATATTATTAATGACTGCATTCTCTTTTGCATCATTCACTGCAGATTCAACCGATTCAAATGCGTAAACTTCTTTAGATTTATCAGAAAGATATATAGATATAGTGCCAGCTCCTGAATAAAGATCGTAGACAATTTCATCTCCTTTTAATTCCGCAAATCCTAAGGCTGTATTATAAAGATTTTCCGCCTGCAGGGTATTGGTCTGGAAGAATGAATTTGCACTAATCCTGAATTTATATTTACCAATGTAATCGTAAATAAATCCATCACCGTAAATAACTTTTTCATAGTCGCCGGTGGCTACAGCAGCTTTTTTAAGATTTATATTATTAATGATAGTTGTTATTTGTGGGACTTCTTTTTTTAATTGATTCGAATATTCTTTCATTAACTCATGGTCTTCTGATGCAGTAACAAGATTCACCATCAAATCATCAGTCTTGTGCGATTGTTTTATAACAAGGTTTCGCAGGAATCCTTTGTGAGTGTGTGTTGAGTAGACAGGGACGTTTTTTTCTTTAAAAGAATTTTCTTGTAAAATTTAATATATCATTACTCAACTCTGATTGAAGAAAACATTCAGTAATATCGAGAACTTTATCATACACACCCGGAACATGTAAGCCTAACCCGAAATCTTTATCAAATTGTTCACCTGAAATAATCTCATCCTTTGTCAGCCATCGCTTTTCTGAAAAAGAAAATTCCATTTTATTCCTGTAGTAAAATATTTTTTCAGAAGGAATGATATCTTCAGTTTCAAAGTCATTTAATCCGCCAAGTTTCTCAAAAATCTCCTTAACCTGTTCCTGTTTGTAGCGGATCTGAGCGGAATAATTTAAATCCTGCTGTTTGCAGCCTCCGCAAGTACCAAAGTATCTGCATTTAGCATCAATTCTGAATGGAGACGGGGAGATTATTTTATTAACTACAGCTTCAGCATACGATTTTTTTGTTTTAGTGATCCTCGCTTCAACCTTATCACCCGGATAAGATCCGTGTACAAAAATAACGAAACCCATTTTTCTATTTTCCCCATCGTCCTTTTGAACCTTTGAAATCCCCTTTCCTTCGAAAGCATATTTTTCAATTTGAAGTTCTAATATATTGCCTCGTTTCAATTCTAATTCTTCCTCATTATTAAAGCTGTAAAACCCATATACGTATTTCCGCCCAACTTTAAATACACATTTGATTCGTGGCTGATTTTTTTTAATAATTTTTTGTGGTAACTCTTTTCCTCTTCACTTAAGTCTTCACTTTTTGTATGAAGCATCTTTTCACTTTGCTGGTAAAATTCTCTCAGAGTATAGGATAAATCCTTTTGTTCGATAACTTCAAATCCCTTTTCCTTGTAATATTTAGTCAAATCACTATTTAATAACGGAAGAAGATCGGATGAATTCCATATATCTCTAATAAACGCAGGAGGATTTTCTTTGAGATTCACAATTTCCCCCGCACAAAATATTTCACCGGGTTTAAGAATTTTTCTTATTTCCTTAATTATTTTATTTCTACGGGTAACCGACACAGACGCCTGGGCAAAAACAATATCAAAGAAATCCGGCTTAAAATCTGTATTCTCAAATTCCATTAATCTTATTTCTACATTATCCACTTCCGCCTTTTCAAGTTGATACCGCATTGATATAAGTGTATCGTAATCATCTACAATAATTAGTATTCCAGCCGGTTCTGCAGCTAACAATTTTTTTGCAATATCAATTGTGCCGCTGCCGATGATTAATATTTCTTTATCCTTTGTATCAACAGAGTTTAAAAGAAATTTTAACTGCTGATCTGAACCTGGAAGTAATATCATTTTGTAAAATTTCCGGGGAAATAAATGTAGTTAATGTTTTGAAAAACAAAGTTAATTAAACTTTTATAAAACCCGAAAGGATTGTGATGTGATAACGTTGCCTTTATAAACAACTTAGACTATTTTTGAAAAGAGTCGGGGAACAATAATTCCTAATGCAGATTCCCGGCAGGCAGAAATCACTTTGAGGTTAAAATGAAAAAAATATTCTTAATTCTTATACTTATTCCATTTGTAATTCAGTCACAGGTTAAGCACCCTTTAACAGTTGAAGATTTATGGGCAATGAAGAGAGTTGGTTCATTTGATCTTTCACCGGACGGGAAAACAATCGCTTTTGCTGTTACTGAATATGATATGGATGAAAATAAGGGAAACACAGATATTTATACTGTTAATTCAGACGGCAGTGATCTGCATTCATTAAAAAACTCAGAAAAAAATGAATCAGACCCGAAATTTTCTCCTGATGGAAAGAAAATAGCATTTATAAGGGATGGAAAAATATGGACATGCAATTATGATGGTTCTGATGATGAACTGATAGCTGATATTTCTACCGGTGCTTCGGGCATTGTCTGGTCTGCAGATGGGAAGAAGATTTTATTTTCATCCTCAGTTTATCCGGATTGTGCGACAGACGACTGCAATAAACGGAAAGAAGAAGAAAAAGAAATAAGCAAAGTTAAAGCAAGCATATTCAAGCATCTCTTATTCAGGCACTGGAATGCATGGCGCGACGGAAAATGGAGCCATTTATTTGTTTTGGATACACAGACAAAAAAATATAATGATCTATTCCTTCACGAAGAAAAAGATGTTCCCCCGATTGCATTAGGCAGCAGCCACGATTATAGTTTTTCTCCCGATGGAAAAGAGATTGCGATTACTATGAATCCTGACAGTATGGTTGCAGCAAGCACAAACAATGAAATTTATATTATTGAATTAAAAAATGTAAACGAAAATTCTGCGGCGCCATTAAAGAAAATCTCTGTAAGTAAAGGAAATGATAACCAGCCGGTTTATTCACCAGATGGAAAATATATTGCGTATGTTTCTATGAAACAGGCTGGTCACGAATCTGATCAGCAGAACCTTGTTTTATATAATCGTGCTACGGGTGATCATAAAATTATTACAGAAGGATTCGACAGATCAGTTGGTCAATTTACATGGTCTCCTGATTCAAAATCGATTTATTTCCTTGCAGAAAATGAGATATACAGCTCGGTTTATAAAATTGATATCATTTCCGGGAAAATAGATTTGTTACTAAAAGAGCACGACAATGCAAGTGTTCAAGTTTCTCCCGATGGAAAAAAACTTTTCTTTGAACAGCAGAGAAACAATCTTCCTACGGAAATATTTTCTATGAATACAGATGGGAGCGATGTAAAAAGGTTAACCAGTTTAAATAAGGATCGTTTGGCAAATATTGAAATGATTCCTATTCAAACTTTCTGGTTTAAAGGAGCTAGCGGTGATAAACTTGAATCAATTTTGGTAAAACCTCCTTTCTTTGATTCAACAAAAAAATATCCCTTAATTCTATTAATACACGGGGGACCGCAGGGACACTGGAGTGATGATTTTCATTACAGGTGGAACACACAATTATTTGCCTCAAAAGGATATGTTGTTATTGCACCGAATCCTACAGGAAGTACCGGATACGGACAGAAACTGACAAATGATATTTCCGGTGACTGGGGTGGAAATTCTTACAAAGATATAATGAATGCCACAGATTATGCCATAAAACATTTTAATTTTGTAGACAAGAATAATTCTTTTGCAGCCGGTGCATCATACGGTGGCTATATGATAGACTGGATTGAAGGACATACCGACAGGTTTAATGCCCTTGTATCACATGACGGAGTTTTTGATCTTACAAGTATGTATGGAACAACTGAAGAATTATGGTTTCCAGAGTGGGAATTTAAAGGAACGCCGTGGAAAAATCCTGCTTTATATGAAAAATGGTCCCCGAGCAAATATATACAGAATGCTAAAACACCGATGCTGATTGTTGAGGGAGCAAACGATTTCCGTGTTCCCGAAGGTCAGGCGTTTGAACTCTTTACTTCTCTGCAGAGACAGGGAGTTGAAAGTGAACTGTTGTATTTTCCCGAAGAATTTCATTTTGTAACAAAACCACAGGATGCTGAACTCTGGTGGAATACTATTTTTGAATGGTTTGATAAACATAAAAAGGAGTAGCAATGAAAGAAGAAGATTATCAGAATGGAAACGATATGACTGAACTTGAAGAATTCGACGCCCTTGATTTTGGCGGAGAGCGTGAAGAAGAAACAGAAAAAAAGATGAACTATGTAGAAGAAAACCTCTGGGAAAAACTGGAGAGAGTAGGGAAGAAAATTTCCTTTGCAAAAGATATCCTGGCACTTGTAAGATATATGAGAGACCCTATTGTTTCATGGCATAGGAAAGCCATAGTTGTTGCAGCACTTATTTATTTTATCAGCCCTATTGATGCAATTCCTGATATAACTCCTCTTATTGGCTATCTTGATGATCTCGGAGTGATTACTGCAGTTCTTAAATTTCTGGGACACGAACTCATTCCATATTATGATTCGGGTTATAGAAGTTAATTTGAATTACGACCTCAAACAAAAATAAATTCCTGCTATACGGCGGGAATTTATTTTATTAAGGAGACTTTATGAATTATAAGATCTTAGAATCAAATATTTTATTCAGAGGAAAAGTTTTTGATTTACGTGTAGATAAGATAAAGTATGACAGCGGTAATGAAGGCATTAGAGAAATTGCCGTTCACCCGGGAGGTGCAGTAATCGTTCCTGTTCAGGAAGATGGAAAACTGATTATGATCTCACAATTCCGTTATCCATTTGAAAAATTTTTAATTGAGTTTCCTGCAGGGAAACTTGATATTAACGAGGATCCGGAGGTCTGTGCACTGAGAGAACTACAGGAAGAAACAGGATATTCAGCCGGGACAATTGAAAAACTTGGGACAATATCAACAACCCCGGGTTTCTGTACGGAAATTCTGCATATTTTCCTTGCAAAGAATTTAACTCCCGGGAAACATAACAGGGAAGAAGGCGAATACGGAATGGAAGTAAAAGAATTTTCAATTGAGGAAATTGAGAAAATGATTTTGCAGGGAAAAATAATCGATTCGAAATCGATATGCGGATTTTATTTGGCATCTAAATTTTTAGCAAAATAAAATAATCTCTTCTCGCAACTGATTCTTTTGAATTTCCCTTCAAAATAAATTAATTTTCATTTCAATAAAAAGTAAAAGCATGCTTAAATCCCTTCACGTTAAAGATTATGCACTCATCGAACAGGTTGATGTTGAGTTCGGGAAAGGACTTAATATTATTACCGGTGAAACCGGTGCAGGTAAATCTATTTTAATTGATGCAATGGGTTTGTTACTCGGTGAAAGAGCCTCTACGGAAGTGGTTCGTAAAGGTGCAGTGAAATCCGTGGTTGAAGGCATATTTAATGTTGAATCTAACAGGAAAGTTAAAAGGGTAGTCGAAGATAATAATATCGAGTTTTTCCCGGAATTAATTGTAAGAAGAGAAATTTCACTGAAAGGCGCTAACCGCTGTTTTGTAAATGACACTCCGGTTTCACTTTCTGTTGTAAAAGAACTTGGTGATATTCTAGTGGATCTGCATGGTCAACACGAACATCAATCATTATTAAGAACTGAAACACATATTGATTTCCTGGATGAATATCTGGAATCAACCAACCTGTTAAATGAATACCATAAAGAATTTAAAAAGGTTAAAGAATTAGTAACAAAGCTGAATGAGTTGAAAGAGAAGGAATCTAATTTAAAAGAAAAAAAAGATTTCTACTCGTTTCAGATAAAAGAAATTGATGCGGTTTCCCCAGCTAATGGCGAGGACGAACAAATAAATAGCGATTTAAATATTCTTGAGAATTCAGAAAAATTACTTGAACTCACAGGATCAGTCTATGAAAATCTTTTTGATTCAGAAAACTCAGTTCACGATCAATTAATGCAGATTAAAAACAGGATAGATGAATTATTAAATATTGATGAGGGATTTTCAGAAATTGAAAAGGAATTCGCTTCTGCCATTGCACAGATTAAAGATGCTGCTGAATTTATAAGAACATATAATTCAAAAATTGATCTTGATCCGGAAAACCTGGAACAGATGCGTGAAAGACTAGGATCAATTTCATTGCTTAAGAAAAAATACGGCGGTACTATTAAATCGATTATAGATTACAGGCAAAAAATAGGTGAAGAAGTTGACGCCGCTGAAAATTACAAAGACTATATTCAAAATCTTGAAAAACAGTTAAAAGCCTGCAGGGAACAAAGCGGATTTTATGCAGAAAAAATATCTGCCAAAAGAATTGAAGCGGCTAAAAAAGTTGAAAAAGAAGTGGTGAAAGTTTTAGCATCTCTTGGGATTCCCGATGCAAAACTCGAAGTCAAAATCAATAATGTTTCACCTGAAACAAACTCCGATGATTTTGTTTTAATAAAAGGGAAAGAAATAAAAGCTGATTCGAAAGGCATAGACCTGGTGGAATTTTACATCTCGACAAATCCCGGTGAAGATACAATGCCATTAATTAAAGTTGCTTCCGGTGGAGAAATATCACGGATTATGCTTTCACTGAAAACTATTCTTGCAAAAAATGACAAACTTCCTCTTTTAATTTTTGATGAAATAGACACAGGAGTTAGCGGCCGGATTGCACAAAAAGTTGGTTCGGCTTTAAAATTACTTGCTTCTTCACATCAGCTTATTGTAATAACTCATCTTCCGCAAATTGCCGGCCTTGCAGATTTTAACTATTCTGTTGAAAAAACGTTGAGCGGATCGAGAGTTTCAAGCTCAATCAGGAAATTAAGTGAAGATGAAAAAATTAAGGAAGTTGCAAAACTTATTAGTGGAGAAGAAATAACAGATGCAAGCATTAAGGGAGCAAAAGAACTTATGGGCTTAAATTAGCGGTAATATTTTACTAATTTTAATTTATTAATTTTAAATTCCCCTTAAAATCTCTGCTAATTTATTCTTTTTTGGGGGTATTATTTTTGATGCTGTGGTGGAACAAGGAGATTATTATCCTATATTTTAACACTTTATTTTTGATAATAATTAAATTAAAACACTAAGGAGAAGTAGATGAAGAAAATTCTACTCGTTTTTGCTTTATTTGTAATTTTTGCGAGAACTCAATTTTCGCAAATTGAAGATCGTTTTGCACAATTAGCTCAGAATAATGCAGTTGAGTATGCAAAACCTTTTGCAACAACCCTGGGAACTGCAATGAACTCAAGCGGTTATTATACAGCCGATATTCCTAATATGTTTTCCTTCTCAGTCAGTTTTAGAGGAATGTATATCCTGATTCCTGAATCCCAAAAAAGTTTTACTCCTACCTTTAATGATTTGGGATACAACGCAACTAAAGAAACTGCAACTATTTATGGTGATAGAGGTGCTGCATATGCAGGACCGGACGGCTATATCGTTATGCCTCCGGGAATAAACCAGTCAGGCATACCCGTTGCTTATCCGCAAATAGGTGCAAGCTTTTTGGGAACGCAGGTTATCCTGAGATATTTACCTAAAATCCCATTAGGCAACAATAATGATCTTCATATGTTCGGAATTGGAGTTGCACATAGTATAAGCCAGTATATACCATTGTTTCCGTTAGATCTTGCCGTACAGATTCTTTACAATAATTTTGAAATATCCAATATTATGAAACTGAACAATGTTGCCTTTAATGCACACGTCAGTAAAACCTTTGGACTGATCACACCTTATTTCGGGTTACAGTATGAAAACACTTCGCTTGATTTAAACTATTCAATTAAAGGTGATCCCCAGAGCGGGGATCCAGGTTTGAGGACTGATCAGGATATCTCTATTTCAATTACTGGCAGTAATCATTTTAGAGCAACAGTAGGAGCTGCTTTAAAGCTGGCGGTTATAGTACTTAATGCAGATTTCAGTCTTAGTACACAACCTGTTGCTACAGGTGGATTAACTTTTGAATTTTAATAAGGAGATAAAATGGCGAGATATATAAAAACAATTGGTTCATCCGCATTCCTGTTATTCTTGATGCTCACATGGAACGGGTGCGATCAATTCAATACTTTACCTTTGAACATTCCTTTTACTATGAAAGTAGCTGTTGATGGTTCAGAGCAAACACTATCCAACAGCACAAATTTTTGCCTTAGTACTGATTCTCAAACATATGATGATTATAAGGATAAAATTAAAAGCCTGCATTTTATAGAAGCAGCGTTCAGAACACTTTCTGTATCGCCTTCTGATATTACAGGGAACATAACAGTTTCATTGCAGGATGGAAACGGAACCACATTGTTTTCATACGCAATTCCGGGTGTTAATCCTTCCGATTATATGAAACCGAATTCCCCTTATATTCTGCAGCTTACACAAGCACAGATAGATTTTATAAACACCTATTTAAGTAATGTTCTGAATTCGGGAGCTTGTTTTACTGCAACCATAACAGTTGATAACCTTACAGGAAACCCTCCTTATTCGATTAAAGGAGCAATTGATATGGTTATTGAAGCAGAAACAGAATTATAAATTTATTTCTAAATTAATTGTATAAATCCCCGGTAAATCCGGGGATTTTTTGTTTTAAATCTACTCATCTCGTTGAATCATATCTGACTTTATTCCTACTTTGCTTCTCAAATAAAATTAAAATTTAAATGAAAATACCCTCTGTAGTTGCAAGCGAATTAAACATTAAAAATTCACAGGTCGAATCTGTAATTAAACTTTTCAGTGAAGGGGCAACAATTCCCTTTATAGCAAGATACAGAAAGGAATATACTGAAGGACTTGATGAGGAAGTTCTACGTGAAATAGAGGACCGGCTTAATTATTTGACTCTACTTCAAGAAAGAAGAGAGACAATTTTAAAGAGTATTGATGAGCAGGGAAAATTAACCGATGAAATAAAATCAAAATTAGTTTCAGCTACTAAGCTTCAGGAGCTTGAAGATATTTATCTCCCCTATAAGCCTAAAAGAAAAACAAGGGGAACAATTGCAAAGGCAAAAGGTCTGGAACCGTTAGCGTTATTCATTTTGCAAAACCCTTTGTTCAATGGAAATTTTGATGAGAAACTTACTGAATTTATAAATCCTGATCTTGAAGTAAATGATGCGGAAGAAGCACTCCAGGGGGCAAAAGATATAATTGCCGAAATTATAAGTGACACTGCCGGGGTTAGGAAAGCTGTAAGAGAATATCTACTTGAAAATTCAATTGTTAAATCGGAGAAAACAAAGGAGAAGAAAGAGAACAAGACAAATGAAAAATTAAAGGAAAGGGAACGGAAGGAAATTTACCAGATATATTATGAATTTTCTATCGATGTTAAAAAAATTAAACCTTACCAGATATTGGCTTTAAACCGGGGTGAAAATGAAAAGGTTCTCAAAATCTCATTAAGTTTTGAACAGCCGCAGGTTTTAGATATCATACAGAAAAATGCATTTGAATTTAAAAAGTCTGTTTTTATCGAAATGTTGCAGGAAGTTGTTCAAGATTCATTTACAAGGTTAATCTTTCCTTCAATTGAAAGGGAGATTAGAAATACTCTTACAGAAAAAGCCGATTTGCATGCTATTGAAATCTTTGCTTCAAATCTTCGGCAGCTTCTTCTTCAGCCTCCGCTTTCCGGTAAAATAATTATGGGTATCGATCCCGGATTTGTTTCAGGTTCAAAGGCTGCAGTTATTGATGAAACAGGAAAATACTTGGATGGTACAACTATTTATCCTCATCCTCCGCAGAATAAAAGTACTGAAGCAAAAAAAATACTATTGCAGTTAATTGATAAATACAAAGTTGAAATAATAGCTATTGGAAACGGAACCGCAAGCAGGGAAACGGAGTTTCTGATAGCAGAATTAATAAAAGAGAAAAACCTTAATTGTCATTATATAATTGCCAATGAAGCAGGTGCATCAGTTTACTCTGCATCCGCTGTAGCTAAAAAAGAGTTCCCGGAGCTTGAGGCAAGTCAGAGAGGGAATATTTCAATTGCAAGGAGAATCCTTGATCCTTTATCCGAACTTGTTAAGATTGATCCAAAATCAATCGGTGTTGGATTATATCAGCATGATGTTGATCAGAAATTACTTTCCCGCAAACTAGACAACGTAATTGAGAGCTGTGTAAATTTTGTTGGTGTTGATCTTAACACCGCCTCAGCTTCATTGTTGAATTATGTTTCGGGACTGAACAAAAGACTGGCTGATAACATTATTAAATTCAGAGAGAAGAAAGGGAAATTCAAAAGCCGTGAAGAATTAAAAGAAGTTTCAGGTCTCGGAGAAAAAATATTTGAGCAGTCTGCTGGTTTTCTAAAAATCCCTGAAAGTGCAAATCTTTTAGATAATACATTTATTCATCCCGAATCGTATTCTGTTACCAATAAGCTGTTGAAGATTTTTAATATTTCATTGGTCAGGATTTCAGAATCGGGATCGCTGATTGACTTATTTGTAAAACAGAAAGGATTAAAACAGCTTTCTGAAGAAATAGGTATAGGGGAACCAACGCTTAAAGATATTATTGAAAATCTTAAAAAGCCCGGTCGAGATCCACGTGAAGAATTACCCAAACCGATTCTCAGGAGCGATGTACTTAAAATGGAAGATCTTCAGGTTGGGATGAAATTAAAGGGTACAGTAAGAAACATAGTTGATTTCGGAGCGTTTGTGGATATTGGTGTGAAGCAGGATGGATTACTTCATATATCTGAGATTGCTGACAGGTATGTGAAAAATCCTCTTGATGAATTAAGTGTTGGAGATATTATTAATGTTAAAATTATTTCAACGGATAAAGAAAGAGGAAGAATTTCGTTGAGTATGAAGGATTGAATGTTTTCTAATCTTTATTCTCTTACCCAAAATTCCTATATTTTACTCAGCCATTTCAATTACAATCTTAATGAATACTTACTTTAATCTCTTAAATACTATAAAGCTTAAAGGAGCAGCATATCTTATCCTGATTGATCCGGATAATATTGATGATGAAAAACTCGAACGATTTGTTAAGCACTGCGTTAACTGCGGAGTTGATGGTTTCCTGGTTGGCGGAAGTTTATTGGTAAACGGAGATATTAGGAATTGTATTAAAGTGATTAAAAATAATACGGATCTTCCGGTAATAATTTTTCCCGGTGATGTTAACCAGGTTCAGAATAATGCCGATGCTATATTGTTTCTTTCGGTAGTAAGTGGAAGGAATCCTGAACATTTGATCGGGAAACACGTTATTGCAGCACCATTAATTAAACAAGCAGGAATTGAGCCGCTTTCCGCGGGATATATCTTAATTGAATCCGGTGTAACAACCACTGCCCAGTATATGAATGGAAGTATGCCTCTGCCGAGGAATAAACCCGAGATTGCGGCAGCCACGGCGCTTGCAGCAGAATATCTCGGTATGAAACTAATTTATCTTGAAGCCGGATCCGGTGCTCAGAATTCTGTTCCGGATGAAATGATAAAGGCAGTCACTGAAAGTTGTTCCGTACCTGTAATTGTCGGCGGCGGAATAAGAACTCCTGAAACAGCTTTAAAAAAAGTAAAGAGCGGAGCTAAAATTATAGTAACCGGAAACTTTTTTGAAGATGAAAATAACTGGAACTTAATTAAAGATTTTGCTCAGGCAATTCATGTGAATTATCCTGTAACTGTTTAAAAATTAAATAACACTTTTGAAAGAAAAAATTGGACAAAAAGAAATTTGTAATTGATTCCTTAAATGAAAGTGCAGACACTAAAAAGAAAATGGAAGATGAGTGTCTTGAGGATATATTAAAAGTTGCTGAAATTATTACTATGTCATTTAAGAATGGGAAAAAACTACTGCTTTGCGGAAATGGCGGCAGTGCTGCCGATTGTCAGCATATAGCCACAGAGCTTGTAATAAGGTTAAGTCATGATGTTAATAGACCGGCATTACCAGCGATAGCGCTTACCACTGATACATCAAACCTTACTGCAGGCGGAAATGATATAGGATTTGAAAACGTGTTTGCGCGTTCGGTAGAAGGTCTCGGAAATAATGGTGATGTACTTCTTGCAATCTCTACAAGCGGTAACTCCCCGAACGTTTTAAAAGCAGTTCAGACTGCAAAAGATAAGGGAATGAAAACGGTAGCCTTTATTGGGGGGAACGGCGGAAAGCTTATATCTGAAGCAGATCAATCAGTAACTATTCCGTCAGTAAATACACAGCGCATACAGGAAGGGCACATTACAGCTGCTCATATAATTTGTGAGCTTATTGAGAGGGAATTGTACCCGTCATAAGTGTTATTTTAAAGAATCCCAGCTTATTTTATCACCTGCGCTGATTTTATACTTATCAGAGAATCCGGCGTTCACTTCAACAACAAATTTCGCAGGTCGGGTTGAAGCGTAAGAATTATCGGAATACGGTGTGGTATTTTTTGCAATGTTAATTATAGTTTTAGATGAATCAACAAATATTATATCAAGTGGAATCAGAGTGTTCCTCATCCAGAAGTTTCTTATTTGTATATCCGGAAAAATAAAAAGCATACCTCGATTTTCGTTCATATCTTTTCTAAACATTAATCCCAGCTCCCGGTCAAAATCTGTTTGAGCGATTTGAATATCAATTTTAGTCAGAGAGTTTCCGTTTGTGTCCTGAAAAGTTAGCTCGCCCTGCTTCTTAAACATATACTCCTCATCTGTTTTTTTTTCGCTTCCCCCGAAATTGGTAAAAATAAAATAAAGCGCTACGGCTGCTATAATGAGGAGCGCAGCAATTTTATATATATTAGGAAGATTTTTTTTTGAAGTAATTGGTTCAGTTTTTCCCTTAGCCATAATACAGATTTAATCTTTTAAAAATAAATGAGAGATTTGTTATTCAAAATTAACATTTTAATATTAATCTTTTAAAACGAATAACATTTATTATGAGAGCAAATATAATTAATCGGAAGAAAATAGAACTTAACCAGGCGCAAACAAAGATGGTTCTGAGTGGATGGGGTGAAGAAGTGATGCAGAATTCAGTAGTTGAAAAGATAATCTACCTTTCTGATAACCTCAAGATTAAAGGTTATCTTGCCTATCCAAAAGAAAAAAGCGGTGATAAAAAAATACCGCTAGTTATATGGAACCGCGGAGGATATAAGGATAAAGGAGCAATAGACAGTTTTACCGCGAGGGGAATGTTTGGACAAATAGCAAGCTGGGGTTATGCTGTTCTTGCTTCTCAATACAGAGGTAATGATGGGGGAGAAGGCACAGAACAGTTAGGCGGTGAAGATGTGTACGACATTATAAATCTTTTACCAGTAGCTGATGAACTGGGATTTATTGACACATCAAAAGTTGGTCTTGAAGGCTGGAGCCGGGGTGGTATGATGACGTTCCTGGTTTTAAAGGAAAGAAACGAATTTAAGTGTGCAGTAGTAAGCGGTGCTATCTCTGATTTAAAAGAACTCGCAGATTCAAATAATAAATTGAAAGAATACTATGAAGGAATCATTGGCTCTCAACAAATTGAAAAAGAATTGGAGAAAAGATCAGCAATTTATTTTACTGACAAACTTCCGGATATTCCATATCTGATTATGCATGGAGGAAGTGATGATACTGTAAAGGCTGAACAATCTATTGAACTGGCTAGGAAATTTTCGGGTGAAGGAAAGAAATACCGGTTAGTTATTTTCGAGAGGGGAGATCATTTCTTAAAGACTCACAGAAAAGAAGTAGATCGCTTGAGAAAGATATGGTTTGACAGATATCTTAAAGAATAGCCGGAAATAAAAAAGGACACCTGGTATCAGGTGTCCTTATGAATGAACTCAGTTCAAACTACTTAATTCGTTTGAATTCAATTCTTCTGTTCTTCTGTCTTCCTTCAGGTGTATCATTCGAGGCTATAGGATTAGATTCACCATAACCAACCGCTACAATTCTTGTAGGATCAACACCCTGACGAACCAGCCAGTCTCTTACACTGTTAGCTCTTTTCTCAGAAAGCTTCTGATTTGAAGCATCACTACCTACATTATCAGTATAACCTGCTATTTCAACTGAAATATCAGAATATGTCTGCAATGTTTTCAGAGCTTTTCTCAGAGTATTTTCTGATTCAGGTGTAATATCTGCTTTACCTGTTGCAAATGTGATACCATCAAGAATAACAGGAACACCAACCTTAACAACATCATCTTCAGCATCCAGCGGATTTGTTCCACGGTTAACTTCTACACCGTCATCTATTGTTCCGCCGTCTGTATCTTTCACTAATGGATTAGTTTTGTATGTCATAACTTCATCATAATCTGATAAACCATCACCATCAGTATCTTTTACCAAAGGATTTGTTGAGAATGTATTAACTTCTTCTCCGTCATTTAATCCGTCGCCGTCAGTATCAGCTTTTGTCGGATCAGTTTTGTATTTAATTACTTCATCGCCATCACTCAATCCATCATTATCTGTGTCAGCTTTTAACGGATCTGTTTTGTATTTATTAACTTCTTCGCCGTCATTTAATCCATCACCATCAGTATCAGCCTTTAGTGGATCAGTCTTATATTTCTTAACTTCATCAAAATCACTCAGCCCGTCAAGATCAGTATCAGCAAGTAAAGGATTTGTTTTATAAACCTTAACTTCTTCACCGTCTGTTAACCCGTCACTATCTGTGTCAGGGTTATGCGGGTTTGTTCCGAGTTTTTCTTCTTCACATTTTCCTAATCCATCCATATCTTTATCAGAGCTGCAGCTTTCGCCGGTAATGGTTACGCCAAGAGCTGCATTATAGTAAGCATCTACAATATTATTGCCGCCATCATAATTATTTAAATCAAATGAAGTAGAATAAGCACCGCCGATAGAAAAATCCAATAGGACCATATCACTTAAAGCAAACTCTGATCCAATACCTAACGGGAATAGACCTGCCCATCCCTCAGTTTTTACTTCATTAGGCGAGGGTGATCTGTTTTCCTCGGAGTATTTATTACTATAATGCATTATGCCGCCGCCAAGGTATAAATAAGGATTCCATCCTTTAAGATCGAAGGGAGCAATTCTAAACCTGAGACCGACCGGAATTATTTCCGATTTATAATAACCTTCATAGTTAAATTGATACCCGGCATAAGAACCATAACCTGCATTGATATCAAGTTCCAGTACCTTTGTCAGTTCAAAACCAACGAAGCCCTCTAATAGATAGGACATAGTATAGTTATCAAATGAGAACTTATCATTTCCCCCGAATCCCACATTAGGAAATTCATTCTGAGGCAAAAGAAGATTATACCTCGCTCCAAACTTAGAGCCCCATTCTTTAAATTGTGCATTAGTCGTTATACTAAATGCAAAGAATATTAGAAGTGCAAACAAGTATACTTGTTTCATTATGATTCCTTTAATTGTTAGTAATTTGCTGTTTTTAACTGTACAAAAGTAATTCTACACTACTAATGTAATGAAATTTTTTCAAAAATAGTTCCCTTAAAATGCCCTAAAATCTTTTTTTATTTCCTTCAGCCGGAATTCATATTTACAAAAGGATTTTGCTTTTACTTTGTAAAATCATTACTAAAAATCTATTTTTAGATTGTTAATAACTGAAACCATATATGTATATACTTGGAATATCTGCTTTTTACCACGATAGTGCTGCTGCATTATTAAAAGATGGAGAAATTATTGCTGCCGCACAGGAAGAAAGATTTACGCGTAAAAAACACGACCATAACTTTCCCGGCAATGCTGTAAACTTTTGTCTGCAGCACGCAGGAATTAAAAGTTCAGATTTGGAAATTGTTGCCTTTTATGATAAACCCTTCCTGAAGTTTGAGAGATTGCTGGAAACATATCTTGCTTATGCCCCGGTTGGAATAAAATCCTTCATTAAAGCGATGCCTTTGTGGATAAAGGAAAAACTCTGGATGAAAGAAATGATAAAGGATAAACTTGGCTATGAAGGGAAAATTATTTTTCCTGAACATCATGAATCGCATGCTGCTTCTGCCTTTTATCCTTCACCTTTCAATGAGGCGGCAATTCTTACTATGGATGGAGTAGGAGAATGGACTACCTCAAGTTTTGGTGTTGGAAAAAATAATAAAATTGAGCTCCTTGCCGATATTAAATTTCCTCATTCGCTTGGTTTGCTCTATTCTGCATTTACTTATTATACAGGATTTAAAGTTAATTCGGGTGAATATAAGGTAATGGGTCTTGCTCCTTATGGCGAACCAAAATATAATGATGTTATTCTTAAAGAATTAATTGATGTAAAAGAAGATGGTTCTTTCCGTATGAATATGGAATATTTTAATTACTGTGCCGGGCTGACTATGACAAACGATAAGTTTCATAAACTCTTCGGCGGATTGCCAAGACAACCCGAATCAAAGCTTACACAAAAGGAAATGGACCTTGCAAGATCCGTTCAGGATGTAACTGAAGAGATAGTGCTAAAAATGGGAAACCATGTTTATAAAGAAACAGGAATGAAAAATATTTGTCTCGCTGGCGGTGTTGCACTTAATTGTGTTGCAAATGGCAAATTACACCGCGAAGGTCCTTTTGATGAAATATGGATACAGCCGGCAGCAGGAGATGCAGGAGGAGCACTCGGTGCTGCATTGATCGGTTGGTATCAATATCTTGGGAATGAAAGAAATATTGATCCGAAAAAAGATTCACAAAAAGGTTCATATCTCGGTCCCGAATATTCCGATGAAAATCTCCTGGAATTTTTTAAGGAAAATAAAATAAAGTACACTGAAATTAATAACGAAAAACTGCCGGAAAAAGTTGCATCACTTCTTGCTGATGAAAAAGTAGTCGGCTGGTTCGAGGGAAGAATGGAATTTGGTCCGAGAGCTTTAGGTGCAAGGTCAATCCTGGGTGATGCAAGATCTTCTAAAATGCAATCGGTAATGAATCTGAAAATAAAATTCCGGGAAAGTTTCAGACCTTTTGCTCCTGCTGTTTTAGGCGAAAAAGTTTCAGATTATTTTGAAATTGACAGAGAATCTCCTTACATGCTTCTTGTAGCTGATGTTAAAAAGGAAAGAAGAAAAGAGATGTCTGAAGATGAAAACAAACTGTTCGGAATACAGAAATTAAACATTGTCAGATCAGATATTCCCGCTGTTACTCACGTTGATTATTCTGCGCGAATACAAACAGTGCACAAAGAAACAAATCCGTTATTTCACAAATTAATTTCAAAATTTGAAGAGAATTACGGTAGTGCAGTATTAATAAATACATCATTTAATGTAAGAGGAGAGCCAATTGTCTGTACTCCTGCAGATGCATATAAATGTTTTATGCGGACCGATATGGATTATCTGGTTATAGGAAATTATTTGCTGGATAAAGGTGACCAGGAAAAACTTGTAGGAGACACTGATTGGAAAAAAGAATTCGAGCTGGATTAATATGAAAGAAATATTTTCAGAAATAAAAAATATAAAAGAGAGCCGTAAAGAACTCAAAAAGTTCGGATTAACAATCGGAATTGTTCTGCTGATACTTGCAGCTTTTTTATTCTGGAATGGAAAATCGTCTTACCCTGTCTGGGGAATTATCGGGTTGGTTTTAATTTTAACCGCGTTAACTTTCCCCGTAATCTTAAAACCACTCAACAAAATATGGATGAGCCTGGCTATTGTGCTAGGCTGGGTAATGACAAGGGTTATTTTATCAATATTGTTTTATCTTGCATTATTTCCGCTAAGGTTTATTGCTTTAATTTTCAGAAAAAGATTTCTAGATGTTAAAGCTGATCCGGCTGCTGAAACTTACTGGCAGAAGAGAGAAAAAAATAACTTTGATCCCTCAACTTATGAAAGACAATTTTAGATGAGCAAATTATCCATACTATCAGAACTCTGGCAGTTTCTTCGTGTAAGAAAAAAATGGTGGCTTGCACCAATTTTAATTTTTCTTTTATTACTCGGCGGACTGATAATTCTTACACAAGGATCAGCGCTTGCACCATTTATCTATGCAATCTTCTGAAATTATTTTATCAACTTAATTTGAATTTAAAATGACAGATAAAATAAAAATTAAAAAGAAGAAGAAGAGAATTCCTGTCCCTAAAAAACCTCCAAAGGTAGAGAAAGATAAAAGTGCATATGACAGGAAAAAAGAGAAGGATAAATTGCGCAAGAATAAAAACAGGGATAAATAAATTTAATGCCCGATGTATCGGTTATCATCTCTGTTTACAACAAGTTTACTTATCTGCAGTTGGTTCTTGCCGGATTTGAAAGACAAAGTTTTAAAGAGTTTGAAATTATCATTGCTGATGACGGCTCAGGGAATGAATTTGTAGATAATCTCAAAGCCGTTTCTTCCAAATTCCCATTTCACTTAAAACATATATCCCAGGAAGACAAAGGATTTAGAAAGAATAAAATTCTGAACAAAGCAATCGTTGCAGCAGAATCCGACTATTTAATTTTTATAGATGGAGATTGTGTTCCGCACTCTGAATTTGTTAAGGAGCATTTAAATTATAAGCAAAAAAATACCTGCCTCACAGGGAGAAGAGTAAATCTTTCAGAGAAATTCACAAACCAACTTACTCCCGGATTAATTAAAAAAGGTTATCTTGAAAAAAGTACTTTTAGTCTCGCAATGGATGGATTTTTCGGGGAATCAAATTATGTTGAAAAAGGATTCTATTTTAAAAGTAATTTGTTAAGAAATATTCTGAATAAAAAGATCCGTGGATTGTTAGGCTGTAACTTTTCTGTTTACAAAGATGATATAATGAAGATTAATGGTTTCGATGAAAGATATGAAGCGCCATCGATCGGGGAGGATTCGGATATACAATACAGGCTGGAACTAACAGGAACAAAGATTAAATCTCTTAATAATATCGCTGTGCAGTATCATCTCTATCATAAACTGCAGGAAAGACCGCAGAAAAATCTTGATCTCTTTAATGCTGTAAAAAAATCCGAATTATCTTTTACACCGTTTGGAATTAAGCAGTAATACCTTCCTTAAAATTTTATCCCCTGATTGAAATTTTTCTTAAAAATTAAGGAATAATCTCAAATTTGTTTAAATAATATTTGCAATAATGAATTGGTCACCTTATATTGCTCGCCATATTTTCATAAATAACTAAATAATTAAGGTGAAAAGTGACAGACGCATTAGATAATAAGATTTTGAACATCCTCCAAAATAACGGCAGAACCAAGAGGAACCAGATTGCAGATGAAGTCGGGCTGTCAATTCCTTCTGTAAGTGAAAGAATGAAGAAACTCGAAGAGAACAGAATTATTGAAGGTTATTATGCAAGATTAAACAAAAAAGCTTTTGGTTATGATTTGATGGCTTACATTTTAGTAATGATGGATACTTCCAAACATTATAAAACACTTTTAGATAAAGTAAATCAAATTCCTGAAATTCTTGAATGTCACTCTGTGCTCGGAGAGGGATCGCATCTGCTGAAAGCAATAACAAAAAATACAGAATCGCTTGAAAAACTTTTGGGGGAAATACAATCGTGGTCCGGGGTAACAGGCACAAAAACAACTTTTGTTTTATCAACTATAAAAGAAACTACAGTTATAAATTTATAATAAAATTAAAAGGAACATTATGGCAAAAACAAATTCCCCGTCGGACAACGTATTGAAATTCATAAAAGATGATAAGATCGCTTTTGTCGATCTTAAGTTCATGGATTTTCCCGGTCAGTGGCAGCATTTTACAGTTCCTTCATCGCAGCTTGAAAGCAGCTCTTTTGATGATGGATTTGGATTTGATGGTTCATCCATCAGGGGCTGGAAAGCAATAAATGAATCTGATATGCTTATAATTCCCGATCCTAATACACTGTTTCTCGATCCGTTTATTGAAGCACCGACAATCAGTCTTATTTGCGATGTGTACGAACCGGCAACAAAAGAAAAATACTCAAGATGTCCACGTAATATTGCCCAGAAAGCAACAGCTTATCTTAATTCAACAGGGATTGCGGATACGGTTTATTTCGGACCTGAAGCGGAGTTCTTTGTTTTTGATGATGTGAAATTTGATTCACAGCCGAACGGAAGTTTTTATATGGTTGATTCTGTTGAGGGTAGATGGAACAGTGGAAGAGAAGAAAACCCGAATCTTGGTTATAAACCAAGATATAAGGAAGGATACTTTCCGGTACCACCGACAGATTCCTTAATGGATTTGAGAAATGAAATGGTTTTAAATCTTATTCAGTGCGGAGTTGATGTAGAAGCACAGCATCACGAAGTTGCAAGCGGCGGACAGTGTGAAATTGATCTCAGGTTTCAGCCTTTGGTCAGAGCTGCCGATCAGCTTTTAATGTTTAAATATATTGTAAAGAATACAGCAAGATTGAATAACAAAACCGTTACTTATATGCCCAAACCAATCTTTGGTGATAACGGCAGCGGAATGCACGTCCATACAAGTTTGTGGAAAAAAGGAAAACCATTATTTGCCGGAACGGGTTACGCAGGCTTAAGTGAAATGGGTTTGTATTTTATAGGCGGAATATTAAAACACGCTGCTTCGCTTCTTGCTTTTACTAATCCCACAACAAATTCATATAAACGTTTGGTTCCCGGTTTTGAAGCCCCGGTTAACCTTGCGTATTCACAAAGAAACAGAAGTGCTTCTATCAGGATTCCGATGTACTCAACTTCTCCCAAAGCTAAAAGAGTTGAATTCCGTTGTCCCGATCCATCTTGTAATCCTTACCTGGCATTTTCTGCAATGCTTATGGCAGGACTTGATGGAATTATAAATCGTATCGATCCGGGTGAACCATTGGATAAAGATATTTATGATATGCCGCCGGAAGAACTTGCTAATGTTCCTTCAACTCCGGGAAGTTTAGGTGAAGCTTTAAAAGCATTGGCAAAAGATCATGAGTATTTATTAAAGGGAGATGTTTTTACTGAAGATGTAATTGAAACCTGGATAAAGTACAAAATTGAAAAAGAAATAAAACCGATGGCTCTTCAGCCGCACCCGTTTGAGTTTGCTCTTTACTATGATGTATAAAATTTAATTGGAATGGTGGAGTTTTGGAATAATGTATTCCCTCCGCCATTCTTCTTTCTAATTCAATTAAAACAAATTTCAAATTTTTTTTCTGTAACGGTGCCACCCTCAAAGAGGAAGACGTGACATCCGAGGAAATCTCATAATTTTTATTACTCCCGCTAACTACTATTTCCTGGTTTTATAAATAAGCATTTAAGGATGATCAACAATCTTCGAAATCATATTTTCTAAATGTAAAATAAATTCATTCCATTTAATCTTTGGACCCATTTTGAAGAAATTGTTCTTATCGTGAAACACATCATCTTCTATTAGAAATCTTGAATAATCTCCACTTATCCAAGTTGCAATAGCAAACATTTGATTTTTTTTCTCACCGCGATCCCACAAAGGAAAGAAATAACTTTTTCCAACTTTATAATCTAAAGAATCGGGAACGTATTCATATTCGCGATAGAATACGTCAAATTCTGGCTGAGAAAGAAAGGGTTCTTTCCCTTTGAGTATATATTCAGGTTCTAAGCTTAGATTTATTTGACGGAATCCACCATTATTGAGTTCTTTGACTGATACTATTTTTGCTTTTACAAATACTGGTATTTGAACAAGTATTTTATATATATCTGAATATCTTTTTTTAACTGCCCTTAGTAAATCACCCTGGGCGTTACGATAACCGGTATCTGATTTAGTAATACTAAGCAATTCAGAAGAAGCAATCTCAATTGCTTTATATGCTGTTTTGACAACCTCCTTAAACCGGGTGCTATCCATTTCAAGATAATATGATAATGATTTTCCTTGATATTGTTGTAGTGTTTTAAGATAGTTAACCAAGATATCGTTTTGTGAATAACCCAATGAGGTTAGTAGCAGTAACATATAGACTACAAATTTAATTCTCATTACAAGTTCTCTTTGACTCATTTTCTTAACTCCCTTCTTTTAATTACTCCTCATACCAATTACTACAACAGCTGTAGAGTTATTTTCTCCAACCGTAACAATTATATCATTTTTTATATCAACAGAGTAATAGTTTCCATTTACCTGTGTCTGATTAAAATAACTCTTAAAGCTATAGCCGTTATAATGTAATACTTCTCCAGAACCCCCTGTTAATACAATATCATTAATTGCATTACCCCGGATCTTATTTGTAGAGTAAATAGTAATACCGATATGTTTACTCTCCCACACTGAATCAGTTAAATACACTTTTCTGAAAATGCCGCCGCCACCAAGCAGGTATGTTTTATCTGGTATAAACCAGACAGTTCTTAACGTCCCAGTTATTGGAGCTGTATTTAAATGTTCAACTGAATTATTCTTTATTGATAGTAATTCTCTATCTAAACTTTGCAAAATATTTGAAGCAGGAGCGAGGATTTCCCATTCTTTCGTTTCATAATTATATGCTCCGAAAATATCATTTATATTCAAATCCGTTCCGCTTTCTATTCTGCTCCACTGCCCGTTTTGATAGTGAGCTATAAATCCATTACCACTTACAACATAAAAGTCATTTCTTGACACGCCCCATATTTTATTTGCAGAACCATTTAATTGTGTAATCAATGAACAATCATTAGTAAAATCAGTTCCATTGTAGTGAGAAATACTGCCATCAATATGAGCGAATAGTACATCATCTGCTGAAAATGCAAAGATGGCTTTTATTGGAGGATAAACCACACCACCACAAGCATTCGTTTTTATCCTTTTCAATTCCCACTGGCTTCCATCCCAATGAACAGCGTTATATGCATTTGGGTCGGGTACACCCGTTGAATCCAGCAAATAAATCTCACCTACAGCCCAGATATTATTTTCTGAAATTATTGCAACATCATAAAGAGTGCAGCTTCCTGCCTGCCCGCCAAAAGTAAATGTCTGCCAGGTGAAGTTGTGGGAGGTGGTGTCCATCGTTGCTAACGTTAAGCAGGTTGCTGGATACTTGATTGACTGGATACTGGATGCCTGATACTTGTAGTTTGTGTTTGGAATAAGTGAATCTACATAAAGCAACGTATCTGCACTGCTCAGATAATAGTCTGGGCTTCACTGTTATCTTGCTTTAAAGTTATTTCTGTAGGTAAACTAATATTTGTGGTTGTCAGCTTCAGCCAGGCTTCCGTGCAGCTTGTGTCTGCAAGGGTTAACTCTAAGCTGCTTTTGTTCTGCTGTGGCGGTTCTGTTGTGTTGCAGCTTATTAGACTTATCAAAAAAATTGTTGCTGCAAGAAAAAGTGTTTTTTTCATTTTATTGTTCTTTATTATCTAATACTTTTTCATATTGTTTGTATCCTAACTATCCCGGTGTTGCTGCATCGGGATAGTGTTTTTAATTTTGGTTTTTACCGCACTAATTTTTTGTAATTATTGTTACTATTGCAGCCTCTCCATTGTATCCCGAAGCTACTACTCTATTAGCTTTAGAATCAATCCTCCAGTATCTGTTTTCAGTTTCTGTATTTATTGTATACCAGCTATACCCATTAAAATACTTTATTATATTTCCTGGAGAGGATATCCCATATATCTCATTGAATTCCTCTCCTTTTATCCTGTAAATAGAATTTACTTCCGGTTTATCTATCTTTTCCCACGCATTGTTTTTATACAAAACAACTCCATCACCCGCTGTATATATCAGTCTATCCGATTTTCCCCATATTGAAATTATAATTTCGCCGGATAATCCATTTATTGTGGTAAGAACATCATTGTTATCAATTTTTAACATAGAGTTATCTGCTGCAACATATTTTATGTAAATCCCAGTGTCATCCTGTATTCCCCAAATGTCTCCAATATTCAAATCCGTTCCGCTTTCTATTTTGCTCCACTGCCCGTTCTGGTAGTGGGCGATGAATCCATTGCCGCTTACAGCGTAGTAGTCATACCTGGAAGTACCCCAAATTTTGTTTGCAGAACCATTTAACTGTGTAATTAAAGAACAATCATTTCTGAATGCTATTCCATCATAGTGAGTAATGCTGCCATCTATATGAGCGAAAAGTATATCATCTGCAGAAAAAGCAAAAATTGCCTGTATAGGAGGATAAACCACGCCACCGCAAGCATTGGTTTTTATTCTATTTAATTTCCACTCAACACCGTCCCAATGGACAGCATTGTACAGCGTGTAGCCATTCTGGCTTGTATCGGCAACGTAAATCGCACCAACAGCCCAGATATTGTTCTCATCGATTATCGCGACATCATAAAGAGTACTGGTGCCGGCTGTTCCGCCAAAAGTGAATGTCTGCCAGGTAAAGTTGTGAGAAGTGGTGTCCATAGTGCTAACGTTAAGCTGGTTACTGGATTGGCTGATTGATTGAATGGTTGATTGAAAGCTATAAGAATGATTAGGGAGGAGTGAATCGACATAAAGTATTGTATCTACACTGCTCAAGTTAAAAGTCTGTACTTTGCTGTCATCTTGCTTTAAGGTTAATTCTGCAGGAAGACTAATATTCGTGGTTGTCAGCTTCAGCCAGGCTTCTGTGCAGCTTGTGTCTTCTAATGTTAAATTTATTTGCGGCTGTTCATCCGGTGGAATGGGGTTATCTTTATTACAGGAGGACAATATCAGAGATGAAAATAATAAGGCTGAGATTAATGCAAATATTTTCATTACACCCTTTACTTTTTTTTGATGTCTGGTTTCCGGATTTGAAGTAACTTGATCACACACATTTAAAGAACCCTGAAGAAGCAAAACACAATTCAAATAAATATAAAAGAACTGAGAATTTCAAATAAAAGTTCCGCTTACATTCCCCCATTTCTCCGGAATTCCATTATTCCTATTTCAAAACTCGGTTTGTATTTCCTGTGTTCTTTTTGAGCGGGGGAACCTGCTTTTAATTCCGGCTTTAGAAATAATAGCAGTGCCTAATAACAAATCATTATACTTAACTATATGCTGTCCGTATTCCCCTGTATCTTTTTTTATCGTTCCGCCCTCAAGATAAATTTTTAACTCATTCTGATCTTTTAAATAATAAATACTTCTGTTAATCTCTTTTCCCAGAATTTCAGCGGCGTTTGTATGCAGAACTATTTCATCATTTCTATCAAGTGTTCCGAACTTCGTTCCGATTCTTTCAAACAAACCCGGGTTTTGATCACTCCACTCTTTTTTAACAAAAAAGATATCATTTTTCTTAAAGAAGAATTTATAATTTTCAAATACACCCGGTTCAATTCCGAAAATTGAAGACAGTTTATTTAATCGTTTTACAATTTCTTTAGAACCGGATTGAAGAAAATTTATTTCTCTTCTGTGCGGAATACTTTGTTCAGGGGAAGTTGTCTCACCAATTTTCTTAAGCTTAATTATAAAAAAACCCTCCGAACCTATTTCCCATGGTAATATCCGTCTTGCTTTTTGTAATTCGGGGTTTAAGTTTTCATTATTGTAAAAAATTATTCCATCATTGGTCTTAAATTGAAAATCAATTTCAATTACTTCAACTGGATACTTTTTTAAAACTGTGTTCAGAACTAACTCATTTTCTTCAACTGTAAGTGTGCAGGTTGAGTAAACTATTTCACCTCCGGGTTTTGCCATTTTTATTGCAGCAATTAAAAGTTTTAATTGAAGCTCACCGAGTCTTACGGCTCTTTCCTGAGACCACCAGTTACCTACTTCACCTTTTTTCTGAATTATTCCCAGACCGCTGCAGGGGGCATCAACAAGTATTTTATCAAAATAGTCCACATATATTTTACTAAGCAATTCTCCTTTGGAATGAATCACGCCTGTATTTATAAGGTTCATTCTATCAATATTATAAACAAGCATCCGCACACGGTCATTCTGAATTTCGTTGGCAACAAGTGTTCCGCTATTCTTCATCATTTCGCCGAGTCCGGTAGTTTTAGAACCCGGCGCAGCACAAAGATCAAGCACAACATCATTTTCTGTAGGATTTAAAACCAGCGGAGGAAGCATTGAAGAAAGACTTTGAATGTAATAATATCCGGTGATGTGTTCTATGGTTATGCCGAGAATTCCTTTGTCATCAATAATTTTTAAAGCATGCGGAACTTCACTAATTACTTCAGATGTGATACCGTAATTTATTTCGAGTGACTTTTTTAATTTATTTACAGAAGTTTTAAGTGAATTCACCCTGATGAACTTTTGAGGCTGGGTTCCTATAAATTCATCATATTTATCGGCTATATCTTTGCCAAGCACAGAGCTCAGATAATTGTAAATATTTTCACTCAACAGCATCTATAACCTGCTGAGGTTAAGAGTTCTGAAAATTTCATTCACTACAATATTCGCATCCTTATTTTCGGGGAACCGGGATTTATAACTTCTATCAATCTCTCTTAATAAATCATCAAGATATTTTTCATAGCTTTTAACAGCTATTTCAATATCTTTTTCATTCACTGGTATTTTGATTTCCCTCTTTTTCTGTTTTCCTGAATACACAATGTATTTAGCTTTGTTTAAAGTCTCAGTCTGGCAGAATGAATTACCATTAATCGTCAGAACTTCATGTAGACCAAAAAAATTATTGCCCATTATCAGAGCTTCGGAGGGTAGGGTAAGTGTGGTAGTTTCAACGGAAGTTAAAAAATCCTCGGGGAAAATTTTTAATCCTGCTGCTGAAATTTCTTTTGATTTAAAAGATATAAATTCTTTTGAGTTCAAATTCAGACTTGGTGATTCAAAAAACTTTTTATGAACTCATTCAGCTCTTCTGCATTTTCATACTTTTTAATAAAAAGGAGTTTTGAATCACATCCCGTTATCATTGCAGAAACATTTTCTGCCTCTGCACTGTGAACGGCAAGCACAGGAATTTCTCTTACATATAAAGCATAAGCAATTTCAAAACCGACACCAAGACTCGGTCCTGAAATTTCAGCAATCATCAGATCACTTCGAACTATCCACTTCATATCCCGCTGAAAAATTTGTCTTTCACTCAGGGGAAATGCAGACTGAAATTCCGGGTTTAATTCTGAAAGAGCAGAGTGCCCAAGTTTATTAACTATTTCAATCAGCTCTTTATAATTAGCTTTGAAAGAAGAGTCTCCTTTTATGGCGCCAGCACAATATACTATCATATATTTAAAACTTTATTATAATAATCTTCATATTGAGGTATTACTTTTGATTTATCAAACAGAGTAACAGCACGTTCCCTGGAAGCGCTGGAAAACATTTTATGTTTTCTATCGTTTGTTAACAAATCAATTGTATATTTTGCCATCCTGTCTACATCACCAATCTCGGCAATAAAACCGGTTTCATTATGTCTTACAAGTTCAGGTAATCCTCCCACGCTTGAACTGATAACCGGAATTCCGCAAGCCATAGCTTCGAGAGCTGCGAGTCCGAAACTTTCTGATTGTGATGGAATAAGAAAAATGTCAGACGCATTTAATATTTCCACAAGTCCATCCTGTTTTCCCAAAAACTTTACATGATCACAAAGCTGAAGCTGCCTGCATAATCGTTCACATTCAGATCTATCCGGTCCATCACCCACCAAAACAAGTTTTGAAGGGATTTCTTCGTGTACTTTGGCAAAAATCTTTATAGTGTCAGTTACTCTTTTAACCTGCCTGAAATTTGAAGTGTGAACCAGAACTTTTTCGTTATTCGGAGCAATGTGTTTTCTGTAAGAGCAGCCGTTATCAGGTTTGAATAATTCTGTATCAACAAAATTAGGAATAACATCTATATTTTTTATAATATCATAATTAGTTATGGTTTTTTCCTTTAAAAACCTAGAGACTGCTGTAACCCCGTCACTCTCTTCAATACTGAACTTAACAAGAGGAAGAAATGAAGGTTCTAATCCCACCAGGGTAATATCAGTTCCATGAAGCGTAGTTACAACTTTAAGATCTATCTTATCTTTTAACATTTGTTTTGCAAGATACGCGCTGCTGGCATGCGGAATAGCATAATGTACGTGAAGTAAATCAAGCTGCTCATATTGCGCAACTTCCACCATTTTACTTGCAAGTGCAAGACTGTAAAGTGGAAATTCGAACAGCGGGTAACTGCTCATTTCAACTTCGTGAAAAACTACATTTTCCACAAAATGGCTTAATCTGAATGGTAAGGCGTAACTTATAAAATGTACTTTATGTCCTCTTAATGCCAGTTCTTTACCTAACTCTGTTGCGATCACCCCGCTTCCCCCGTAAGTAGGATAACAGGTAATTCCTATTTTCATGCTTTCCTATTCTGTAATTTGAATTATTTTATCTATATCCCGGTTTATCCAACAAATATAAAATAAAATTTAAGAATATTGAATTCAATAAAATCGTATGTATTCCAGGCCTCAATTTTATTGAAATTGCTTTTTCCGAAAATCAAATAATAAAGTAAGTTTATTAAGTTATTTTTAATCTTTTGTTTATGCAATGAAATTACTGTTAATCGGTCAGTCCGTTGAAGATCATATTTATTATAAAAACGATCACATTGTAAAACCGGGTGGAATATATTATTCGGTTTCTGCACTTCAGAATTATAAAGAGGATGAAGATGAAATTTATCTGTGTACTTCATTTGAAAAAAACAATGGACTCTTTAAAGGTTTGTACAGCAAAGTGAAACCTGACTATCTTAACTATACAGATGTTATCCCAAAAGTAAGACTTAACGTTTTCGATGATAAAGAACGCGAAGAAATTTATGAAAATATCACAGGCGGTTTAGCAATCGAAACTTCAGATCTAAATGAGCTTGATGGAATACTTGTAAATATGGTAACAGGTTTTGATTTATCATTAGCAAAGATGAAGGAGATAAGAAAGAGTTATAAAGGTATAATTTATTTTGATGTTCATACTTTTTCACGCGGATTAAATAAAGATATGAAACGTGAATTCAGGATTATCCCTGAGTTTGAAAAATGGATAGATTATATTGATATACTTCAGGTGAACAGCCGGGAACTTTTTACACTTGTTGATTCCGAGAACAAAACTGAAATAATAAAATTTGTTTTAAACAGGGGAGTAAAACTTCTTCTTGAAACAAAAGGCATCAACGGAGCAGCTGTTTATTATAAAGAAAATTCAAAAATAAAATTTGAAGTGCTGCCTTCAATTTCTCTTGATGTTAAGAACCAGGTTGGGCTTGGAGATGTTTTTGGGGCAATATTTTTTTATAGTTATATTAAAAACGGAGCTCACGATCAAGCTTTGAAGGAAGCTATTACTGCTGGCGGCTGTGCTGCCGGATATAAAAATTTTGAAGATTTTAAGAATTTGAAAAAAGATGTTCTCACACGATATAATTAAAGAAAGAATTCTGGTTTTCGGAGCAAACGGAATGCTCGGACAAAGACTGGTAGAATTTTACAGTGATCAGTCCGGCATTCAATTACTTGCATGTTCTATTGAAAAAGAGCCGGTTTTTGAAGGAACCGATTACAGGAAGATTGATTTAACCCGCAGGGAGGAAGTTAAAGATCTTGTATATGATTTTTATCCGGATGTTATTATAAATGCCGCTGCATATACAAATGTTGATAAGAGTGAAACGGAACGTGAACAAGCCTGGAAAACTAATGTTAAAGGTGTTGAATATATTGCGGAAGTTTCACGTGTAATTGATTCACACATTGTTCATATTTCAACTGATTATATTTTTGATGGTAAACGGGGACCATACTCTGAAAAAGATAACCCTAATCCGCTTGGTTATTATGCAAGAACAAAACTGGCAAGTGAAAATGTTTTGCGTATAAGCGGAACTTATAATACTATTTTAAGAACTAATGTTTTATATGGAGTTGCCCATGATAGTCGCCCCGATTTTGTGAGATGGGTTGTTAATTCTGTTAGAGCCGGAAATGAAATAAGAATCGTAACCGACCAGGTTAATAACCCTACATTTATTGATGATCTTGTACAGGCAATAAGCAAAGTGATTGAATTTAAAAAATTCGGGATTTATAATATCGGCGGGAAAGAATTTTTGAATCGTTATGATTTTACGATGAAAATTGCTGAATATTTCAATCTTGATAAAAGTAAAATTTTTCCAATCACCACGGCTGAATTACATCAGCCGGCACCAAGACCTCTTAAATCCGGGTTAATTATTTTGAAAGCAGAAACTGAATTAGGGTATAAACCGCATTCAATTATTGAGTCGCTTGCAAAAATGAAAAAAGAACTCTCCCTTTAAAATGAAAATGTCAGTATTCATTTACGCTGTTAATTTTTATTCTTTTCACAAAGATAAACTTTTCTCAAAACGACTTTCCTGATTGGGCTGAAGGTACTATATGGTACCAGATTTTCCCGGAGCGATTTGCAAACGGGGATACTTTAAATGATCCAACAGCCGATAAAGTATTTATTAATTCTAAAAGAATACCCGGAAACTGGAAAATTACGAGATGGACAAGCAACTGGTTTGAGCAGTCTGATTTAAATAACAATTCTCAAAGAAATTCTGGTAACAGCATTTATAATAGAAGATATGGAGGCGATCTCCAGGGCATAATTGATCATCTTGATTATCTTAAAGATCTCGGAGTCGGCGGTATTTATCTTAATCCAATATTCGATGCTGTTTCACTTCATAAATATGATGGTTCAACTTATCACCATATTGATATTAACTTTGGTCCCGATCCTGCTGGTGATAAAGATATAATTAATTCTGAAGTTCCTGACGATCCTAAAACCTGGCAATGGACTTCTGCAGATAAATTGTTTTTAAAATTAATTGATGAAGTGCATAAGAGGGGAATGCGAATTATTATTGACGGAGTTTTTAACCATACCGGGGTTCAGTTCTGGGCTTTTCAGGATATTGTTAAAAATGGCGCAGACTCAAAATACAGAGACTGGTACCAGATTAAATCGTTTGATGATCCTTCAACTCCGGAGAATGAATTTAATTTCCAGGGGTGGTGGAATTCTAAATCACTTCCCCAGTTTAACAGAACTGAAAATGATTTAATGCCGGGACCAAAACAGTATATTTTTCACGCAACAAAGAGATGGATGGATCCTGATAATGATGGTAATCCTCCCTATGGAATTGACGGCTGGAGACTGGATGTTGCAAGGGACGTTCCTTTAGGATTCTGGCGTGACTGGAGTAAATTAGTTAAATCAGAAAATCCTGAAGCATTAATTATAGGAGAACTATGGGAACTCTCTCCTGATTTTATTTCTAACCATGGAGTTTTTGATGGATTGATGAATTACAATTTTGCTTTTGCTGTTAATAGTTTTTTTGTTGATGAGAAAACAAAAATTACAGTTTCTGAATTTATAAAAGAACTTAAAGAAATAGATAAAGAATATCCCGAGAAGAATTTATTTGTTCTTCAGAATCTTGTTGATAGTCATGATACAGAACGGATTTCCTCAATGATTGAAAATCCCGATCGTAAATATGACAGTGAGGGAAATGCAGGAAATCTGAACTATAATCCCGGCAAACCATCTAAAGCAGATTATGAAAAACAAAAATTGATTGCTGCTTTTCAAATGACATACCGTGGTGCACCGATGATTTATTACGGCGATGAGGTCGGAATGTGGGGTGCAGATGATCCGCACGATAGAAAACCAATGATTTGGAATGAATTAAAATATGATGATGAAGTAATTACTCGGGCTTCAGGATTTAAGAAAGGTTTTGGCAGATATAAAGTTGAACAGAATAAAGATCTTCTGGACTTTTATAAAAAAGTTATTTCAATTCATAATAATAACAAAGCCTTGCAGGTTGGGGATATCCGCTTCATCTATAAAAATGATGATAAGGCAACTTTTGCATTTGAACGAACTTACAAATATGAAAAAGTTATAGCTGCTTTTAATACAGGAAATGAAAAAGATGAGTTTGATGTTCCTGTTGATTCACAAAAAATTCTTTTCACAGAATTACTTTCGGGCGAAGAAGGGAGTTCCTCCGGCAGTTCAACAGACCCGGGGAAAATTCATATTTCAATTCCTCCCGGTAAATGCCTGATCTATAAAATTTATCGCTGACCTGCGGCAAGCATAGTTAGTGTTGAAAATTTCATATTGTATTGCTCAATTTAAAATTCGGCATTCCATCTATCCTTAAATTTCCTCGTTCATCAAATCATCTAATCCTTTCATGCGATTAATAAGTATTTTTTCCTCGGTTGATACCAACCTTTTATTGTTGCACTTAGTCTAAACAAACAGTAACGGAAAGATTAATGACTCAACAGGAAACTGAATTAATAATACGAGCGCAGAATGGAAACATTTCAGCTTTTGAAGAGCTTATTTATAATTATGACAAAAAAGTACTGGCACTTGCAATGAAATACGTTAAAAATGAAGACGATGCAAAAGATATTTATCAGGATGTTTTCATCAGGGTTTTCCGTGGATTAAAAAAATTTCAATTTAAAAGTGAATTTTCCACCTGGCTATACAGGATTGTAACTAATGTTTGCCTAACCTATAAAATAAAATCAAACAGAAGAGAATTTGTTTCAATTAATCCCTCTGAGGAAAATGAAAAGATGAACACGGCGATAGAATTAATTGATGAAGAACCTGATCCTGACAGGGTGATCAACAGTGTGGAAATTTCAGAACATATAACCGAAGCACTTGAGTCTTTATCTCCAAGACAGAAAATGATTTTTATGTTAAAACATTATGAAGGCTATAAACTGAAGGAAATTGCAGAGATGCTTCAATGCGGTGAAGGAACTATTAAAAAATATTTATTCGATGCAGTCAGAAAAATGCGGACTCAGCTGGCAGATATTTATTATGCTTAAAAAGTAAAGAGAGTAAAAAATGAATCACAAAAAATATATAACCCTGATAGATGAATATTTCTTTGGCGAAATAAACAGCAGGGAAAAGATTGAGCTCGAAGAACATTTGAAAAATTGTGACTTGTGCCGTTCAGAATTTAATTCGGCAAAAGTGTTAAAAGATTCTTTGATGCAGGATAAACTCCCCGAACCGGATGAAAATCTTTTAAAACAAGCAAGAAATCAACTTCAATCAAATCTTAGAAAAGAAATAACGCATCCAGGTTTTTTTCAGAAATTGAATGGAATGTTTTCCTCATCATTCTTTTTTACTCCTCAGTTAGCTGCTACAGTACTTTCAGTTTTAATAATAGGTGTGTTCATCGGGTATTTTCTTTTTAATTCCACCGGCACAATGCATTACTCACTTGAAAATCCTCAACCTCAGAAAACAAATCAGCAGGCAGTACTTTCCGGTGAGACTAAAATAAGCAACATTCGTTTTATTGATAAAAATGCAGCGGATGGAACTGTAGATTTTACATTTGATGCTGTAAAACCGATGCACATAAAAGGTAAAATAAATGATCCCCAGGTTCAGAATGTCCTTTTATACTCAATGTTAAATGAAGATAACCCCGGAACCAGACTTAACACGATCAATCTTATTAATTCAAGTAAACAGGAACAGCCTGACAGTGAAATTAAAAATGCTCTGCTTTCAGTTGTTAAGTTTGATAACAATCAGGGAGTCAGACTTGAAGCTATGAAACTTCTTAAAAAATTCAATTATGATGATCAGATTAAAAAAACCATGATATACGTTCTTCAAAATGATTCTTCGTCCGGAATGAGAATCGAGGCGATGAACAGACTGGTTGACGCAAATAAAACCGGCAGCGAATTCAGTCCTGCAGATCTTTCCGTATTCAGGGAAAAGATGAAACAGGATAATAATAATTACATTCGTTACCAGGCAAAAACAGTTCTTAAGGAGAATAACTAAAATGAAAAACTACAAAATAAAATTATTAGTAATTGCATTGTTCATACTTCTGGGTATTACAATTTCTCATGCACAAAACCAGAAAGAAAAAACTTTCAATCTCGGGAAAAGCGGGCAGCTGGTTGTCAGTCTTGACTACGGCGACATAACCATAAATCCAACCAGCAGTGACGAGGTTATTGTAAAATATGATGAAGATGGAGAATATGCATCGTTCAGGTTTGTACAAAACGGGAATACCCTAACTATTACTTCCGGTGGAGATTATGAAAATGAAGATATTACCGTTTCCGTACCTTCATCAATAAATCTTGATCTTGACACTGACGGCGGTAATGTAAAGATAACAGGAAATATAAGTGGGAAAGTTGAACTCTCAACGGATGGCGGTGATATTGAAACGAAAGACATACAAGGAAATGCTGAACTTAATACTGCTGGCGGTGAAGTTGCAACAGGAAATATAAACGGTAATGCATCAATCAGCAGTGGCGGGGGAGACTTGCAGATTGGAACAATCTCCGGTGAAGCAAATCTTAATACGGGCGGCGGAAACATTATGGTTTATGATGTCAGGAAAGGTCTTAAAATTCGTACCGGCGGCGGTAATGTAAAGGCAGGAAACGTGGGAGGAGTATTTACAGTAACTACAGGCGGCGGTAATGTAGAGGTTAAAAATGTTTCGAGCACTACAACAGTAACCACGGGCGGCGGTAATATTTCCATTAGCGAATCTGTAGGGAAAACAAATGTAACCACGGGCGGTGGGAATTTATCATTAAAAGGAATATCCGGTGGAGTCAGGTGTGTTACCGGAAGCGGCGACGTCTATGTAGAATTAAAACCTGATGGAAAATCCGGAAGCAAAATAAAATCCGGAAACGGCAGCATTACATTATATGTTCCGGGTGATGCTAAAGCTACAATCACTGCTAAAGTGCGCAACTATGAGCAGTGGGGTGATGATAATGACCGGCATCCTATAACCTCCGACTTCAAAGTAACTACAGAAGATAAAAGTTCGCATTCACTTAGAACAGTTTATGTGATAAATGGCGGTGGAAGTGATATTGAGATAGAAACGATTTCCGGAAATATAAAAATCAAAAAAATGAAATAATATAATTTACCATGCGAACCGGAGAAATTATGAAAAGAAAGTTATACGTAATTATCCTTTTGTCTCTTGTTCTTATAAAGTTTGGATACTCTGAAAACAAACCTGAAAAAAATATTTTTGCTGTCAGAACTGATCAGCTTGTTAAGATAGATGGTTTGCTTAATGAGAATGTATGGAAAACTTCAGATTATGTTTCAGGATTTACACAGCTTGATCCTAACGAAGGGAAAGCTCCAAGTGAAAAAACAATTGTCTGGATTGCGTACGATGACCAGGCATTATATATCGCGGCGAGAATGTATGATTCTTCTCCAGATTCAATTTATGCAAATCTTGTAAGGAGAGATGGAGACAGCAACTCCGACCGATTTACGGTTTATATTGATTCCTACAATGATAAGAGATCAGGAAACTATTTTGGAATTACCGCGGCAGGCACTTTAGCAGACGGTGTTTTGTACAACGATGAGTGGGATGATATTACCTGGGATGGTGTCTGGGAAGGCAAAGCTAATATTGACAAAGAAGGCTGGACGGCAGAGATAAAAATTCCTTTCTCACAATTAAAATTTAAATCGGATAACATTCAAACATGGGGAATAGATTTTAAACGCGACATAGCACGAAATCACGAGAGAGACTATTTAGTATATATTCCGAAAAATGAAAGCGGTTTCGTCTCCCGATTTGCAAACCTAAACGGAATAAAAAATATCAAACCTGCCGACCAGCTTGAGATACTTCCTTATGTTACTTCAAAAGCTTCTTATACTGCACACGATTTGAACGATCCTTTTAACAATGGATCGAAATACACAGCAGGTTTCGGTGCAGATCTCAAATATGGTATAGGTTCTAATCTAACTCTCAATGCTTCAATCAATCCTGATTTTGGCCAGGTAGAAATTGATCCTGCTGTAATTAATTTAAGTGATGTTGAAACTTTTTATGATGAGAAAAGACCTTTCTTTGTAGAAGGTTCAAGTATATTCAATTTTGGTTACGGCGGTTCAAGAAGCAACTGGGGCTTTAACTGGGGAAGTCCTGATTTCTTTTACAGCAGGAGGATAGGCAGAACCCCGCAGGGCAGCACTCCTGATGCGGATTACACAAATTATCCCGACGGAACTCACATTCTCGGAGCGGCAAAGCTGACAGGTAAAATTGATGATAATATAAATCTCGGTGTAATACAGGCAGTTACTCAAAGGGAATATGCGGACTTATCAATAAATAAAAACAGGTCAAGTGCAGAAGTTGAACCGCTCAGCTATTACGGAATATTCCGTGCGCAGAAAGATATAAATGAAGGTGCCCAGGGACTCGGTTTTATTTCAACAATAACAAAAAGATTTTTTAAAGATAACCGGCTGAAAGATGAAATTAATAGCGGAGCTTACACGGGCGGAATTGATGGATGGACATTTCTTGATGGCGATAAAGAGTGGGTTTTAACAGGTTGGGGAGGAATGAGTTATGTTAACGGAACGCAGCAGCGTATTCTCGATCTTCAGCAGAATTCTCAGCATTATTTCCAGAGACCTGATTCTAAAATTCTTAAACTCGACAGCACAGCAACTTCACTTTCGGGTTATGCCGGAAGACTTACAATAAATAAGCAGAAAGGAAATGTGTTTCTTAATACTGCGCTTGGAGTTCTTTCTCCCGGCTTTGATGTAAATGATCTTGGATTTTTGTGGAGAACGAATATTATTAACTATCATTTCGTTTCAGGTTATAACTGGAGAGAACCAACAGATTGGTATCGTTCACTTCAGCTTGGCGGTGCTGTATTCAGAAGTTACAATTTTGACGGACAGATAAACTGGCAGGGATTTTTTTCCTTTATGAATATGACAACCCTGAATTATTTTGATATAAGTATGGACGGTGCTTATAATCCCAGTACAATAAATGACAGGGGAACACGCGGCGGACCGGTTATGCTTAATCTGCCCGGCTACCAGTTTGATATTTATGCAAATACAGATACAAGGAATAATTTTGTTTTTAGTGCAGGTTATAATTCATATATACAGGAGAACAATTCTAAAAACTGGGGAGTAAGCTTTGGAGTTGATTACCGCCCTGTTGCAAATATCCTTATAAGCATTAGTCCTAATTACAGTAAGAATATTGATAACTCTCAGTACATCGATACTTTTACAGATCCGTTTGCAAATGAAACTTACGGAAAGAGATATGTTTTCGGAGAACTTGATCAGACTACTTTATCTGCAGGTATAAGACTCAACTGGACGTTTACTCCTAACCTGAGTCTGCAGTTTTATGCACAGCCGCTCATCTCAACGGGAAAGTACGCAAGATATAAAGAACTTGCAGAACCCGGGACTTATAATTTTAACGTTTATGGTGAATACGGCTCCACGTATAATAACGAAACCCATTTAGCTGATCCCGATGGTAACGGACCTGCTGAACCGGTAGACCTTGGTGATAATGATTTTAAATTTGTTTCGCTAAGAGGAAATGCTGTTTTAAGATGGGAATACCTGCCGGGTTCTGTAGTTTATTTTGTGTGGACACAGACAAGAAGCGAATCATACAATGATCCCGAATTTCAATTCGGAAAAGTATTAACAAACTTAACCGATCTCCACCCGGATAATATCTTTTTGATTAAGATGACTTATTGGTTGAATATGTGAAAAATTATAAAACCCCATCCGGGGTTTTCATTTACCGCTTTATTAACATTCTACAATAATTAAATCCCTCCGGGATTTAATTCATGCGTAAGCATTACTGAATTTGACTGAAATAAGAAAAATATGTTTTCATAATATCCCCGAAGGGGATTTATTATTATAGCAATAAACAGGTAAAACATGAATGAACCCCGGCGGGGTTCAATTATTAATAAATAATATTTAACTTATTTGTTAATAAATCAAAAATGGGAAAAATAAATGGCTGACACATATTCTCAAATCTACATTCACGTAATTTTTTCAACGAAAGGAAGAACTAAAATAATTCACTCATCCTTCCGTGAAGAACTATTTAAATACATTTCGGGAATAATTAAAAGAAAAGCGCAAGCTCCTCTTGCAATAAATGGTACCTCCGATCATATACATATTTTTGTCGGACTAAAACCTGAAAAATCAATTTCAGATCTTGTAAGAGATATCAAACACTTTTCTACAAAATTTGTGAATGATAAAAGTTTATCCAAAGTTAAATTTAGCTGGCAGGAGGGATATGCGGCATTTTCATATTCTCATTCACAAATTGATTCTGTAATCAAATATATAATGAATCAGGAGAAACATCATAAGGTAAAAACATTCCGGGAAGAATATCGCGAATTGATGGATAAGTTTAATGTCAAGTATGAGGATAAATATTTATTTGATTGACAAATAGATAATTGTAAAAATAGTATAATAAAACCTCATTTGGGGTTTTACATTTTTTTTTTTTTTACACCCTTAAAACATTCCATACTGATTCGGACTATTATCGGGCTGTTGCTGTCCGATATCCCACATTTCAACAATTTTATTTCCTTTAAAACGCAGGATGTGTACAACAGAAATAACTGGAATATCTCCGGATAGTTTTATCTTTGAATGAACTGCAACCAAATTAGCTTCCTGAATTACTCTTTGAATTTCAAAAACTTTTGTCGGCATCTTTTCTGCATTATCGATCATTCCTTTCATTATTGAGTCTGCACTTCCTTCAAACCAGGGATTGTGATGAATAAAATCTTTTGATGCATATTTATCAAATGCTTCTTTGGCTTTACCTGAAGACGTTAGCTGTAGAAAATCTTTAGCGATATTTTTTATTTCCATAAAAAGCTCCCATCACTTTTATTTCCGAACAGGATTATACTGCGTATATTTACACTTTAAATTTAATAGTTTCAAAGTGTGAAGAATATGAAAGAAAAACACTCAGTTAAAACAGCAATCATCGATTATACCGCAATAACAATCGGTGCGGCATTAATGTCTATTGGTATAGGCGTGTTTCTCGTAGATGCACGTGTAGTTCCAGGAGGTGTAACTGGATTGGCAATGGCTATTCATTATCTTACAAACAATTCTATTCCCGTAGGTTTAATGGTTTGGGTTTTCAATATTCCCTTATTTATATGGGGATTCATTTCACTTGGAAAGAGATTTGGCATAAGAACTTTTGTGGGATTTACTCTCAGCTCTTTTTTTATAGATTTTTTCCGCGGTGATATTCCGGGTTTGGGTTTTATAAAACTTCAGGACACACAAACAATTAAAGATCTTCTTCACAATGACTTTCTGTTTCTTGTTTTAATCGGTGCCGTTCTGCTTGGTTTGGGTCTTGGTATTATTTTCAAATTCAAAGGCACAACTGCCGGTTCTGATATTGTTGCTGCAATAATGCAAAAGAAATTCGGAGTTAAACCCGGAATGGCAATTATGATTATTGATTTTGTTGTTATTACAATTGCCGGATTTATAATTGAATTTAAAAATCTTTCCCCTGATCGTCCTGCTTTTGCTCTTACATTGTATGCTTTCTTCCTGCTTTTTATCTCTGCAAGAATTATTGATGCAATTATAGACGGATTTGATTATGCAAGGGCAGTTTATATTATTTCGGATAAGTATAAAGAGATAGCTAAGGAGTTAATGGAGAAAACTAGTCGTGGAGCCACAGCTATAAGATCGAGGGGACTTTATAAAGATGTGGAACGGGATATAATTGTTTCTATTGTTACATTGAAGGAACTCGGGACAGTGACAGACCTGGTAAAAGAAATAGATCCGGATGCATTTATGATTATTAATAACGTACACGAAGTAAGAGGGGAAGGTTTCAGAAGAAGAATTTAAATGAAGCCCGCTAAAAGACGGGCTTCAAATTTGCAGAATAAATGTTGGAGATCAACAATTAATCTTTATCGTTATCTTCTTTTTCTTCATTCTCAGCATTTTCTTTTTCATGGGTTAGTGGCTTGCCGTCTTTATTAAACATTACATCTTTTGAAGACTTCCCGTTTTTTATTTCTGCTTCATATGTAATAATTCCTTTATTATTAACAATTTTGGCAGCACTTGAAAGTGTATATCCATTATAGTTGTCGCTAATATACTTTACAACCCCTGCAGGTAATCCCGCGATTGTAATTTCACTTTCTGTTTCGAGAATTTGCGCATCATTATCTATTACGACAGAATATTTATTACTATTTTCCTCATAATTAGCTTCGTAATTTTTTCCTTCTCTATCCCAGGTTACATTTTGAGCTTTCGGGTGAGCAGTATTAAAAGCTTGAATTATTTTTAATGGTGCTTTGGTGTTGTCGTTTTGCTGAGCAGATACTATCATGGCAAACATTATAACTAATGCGATCATCAAAGTCTTTATCATTTTGATATCCTTTCTTTTTTGTTAATCTAATTATACAAATCAAATCTGTAATAAATCTGCAGTAGATTCAAATTCAGTCTTTTCAAAAAGTCCCTGATAATTTAAAAAATAGTACAGTTTAATTTTATTTTTCAATTTTTCTTAAGATTGTTGGTAATACAATCAGTAAAAGGGGTAACGCCATTATAAATCCGCCGATAATAGCAATTGCCAATGGCTGATGCATTTGCGCACCGGTACCGATTCCAAAAGCTAAAGGAAGTAAAGCGATGATTGCCCCGAATGCTGTCATAAGTGTTGGGCGCAATCTTTTTGAAACGGCATGAACTATAGCATCTATATGTGTGTTATCTTTTTTAGCTTCTGCATGCTGCAGAAAAATAAAAATAGAATTCTCACCTATAATTCCGACAATCATAATTATTCCTATATAACTTCCGACATTTAGAGGAGTACCTGTTATAAAAAGTGCAAGGAAACTTCCGGTTATTCCAAGTATAGAAACAAAAATAATCGCCAGAGAAACTTTAATACTCCTGAATAAAAACAGAATGACTGTAAAGACCAGCAAAATTGCAAGAAACAGGATTAACATTAATTCACTAAAGGCTTTTTGTTGTTCCTGGTACGCTCCTCCATAAACAATCTCATAACCGGGCGGTAATTTTATTTGCTGACTAATTTTATTTTGAATTTCAGTCAGAGTGCTGCCAAGGTCCCTGTTATTTAATCTCCCAACAACATCAAACATTTGCTTCAGGTTTTCTCTGTCAAATTCAGCAACGCCTTTAGCAAACTGAATATCCGTGAATTCATTTATAGGTTTGACGGTACCATCATCAAGAAAAATAAAACTATGTTTTAAATCATCCATAGTATTATATTTTTTCCCATCAAACATTCTTACATTAATTAATTGATTTTTGCCCAGAACATTGCCAACAACTGTACCTTTGATTTTTGAATCTAACTGAAATTGGAGGTCACTAGGTGTCAGTCCATATTTAGCTAACTCAGTGTTTTTGGGTTTAAATATTATCTGGGGACCAGCTATCGTAATCCCGTTAAATACATCGGCTGTACCATCTACATTATTAATAATATCGGCAACTCTATTGGCAATTTCTTCAATCTTATTTTGATCATCTCCAAAGACCAGGACAGATATTGGTTGTTTGGTAGACATTAAATCGCCAAGCATATCTTCAATAATTTGTCCGAAATCAACTCTTAATGCCGGCAACTTTGATTCTATATGTTTACGAATATCATCTGCAACTTCATCTGTGGATTTTTTCCTGTTTTTATTAAGCTGTATGGTATAGTCACCGGTATTTGGTTCTGTAATAAAAAATCCGTTTTGTGTTCCGATCTGTCTTGCATACGATTTAACCTCAGGAGTATTTTTTAAAATATCATCGACAACATCAAGCATTTTATCCGTGTTTTCCAGAGAAGTGCCCGGCGGGCTTGCAAAATCCAACACCAGTGAACCTTCATCCATTTGAGGCAGAAATCCTGAAGGCAGCTTGGGAATTATATAGTATGCGGATGCAATTAAAATGATTACAAATACAATTGAGATGATCGGTTTATGAATAAAGAAATAAACCCATTCCTGCTTCTTGGCAATTTTATGTTTTACAGATGACGACTCTTTTCCCGAGAAGAGTAAATAAATTACCGGTAGACCAATCCATGTCACAAAAAATGAGCACACCAATGTTATGATCATTGTATTAGTCAAAACATTAAAATATGCTCCTGCAACTCCACTCATTAAAAAGAAGGGAAGAAAAATTACAATTGTGCTTAGCGACGAGCCAACCATTGCGGGAAACAAATATTTTATAGCTTCAATTACTAGTGCATTGCTGCTTTCCTTTGGATTTTCTTCATGGATTCTGTGTATCTGTTCAACTACTACGATTGCATCATCAATTATCAAACCTATTGCTGCTGCTATAGCTCCAATGGTCATAATATTTATCGTATAGCCAATTGAATACAGAACAATTATTGTGAGGCAAAGCGTTATCGGAATTGTTATTAATATTACAGAGCTGGCTTTTATTGATCTTAAGAAAATAATAGTTAATAAGATAGCGAGTAGTAAACCTATCCAGACAACATCTCTTATACTGTTCACTGCATCTGAAACGAAATTTGCCTGGTTATAAAAAGGTCGTAGTGATACTCCTTTCGGTAATACTTTTTGAAGTTCAGGAAGCTGTTTTTCAATGGAGCTGACAACATCAATCAGGTTTGCATTCGGCTGTTTTAAAATATGAATTAACGGAACTACTCTTCCGTTAGCTTTTATCATTATATAACTTTTCTCAGCACTTATTTCAATTTCAGAAATATCCTTTAATCTTATCAGTCTGTTTTGATAATTTAACACAACAAGGTTTTCAAGGTCTGCTTTACTATTCTGAGTGGCTTCCGTAAGAGTTAAATATAACCTGTTGTGATCACTTAAAAACCCGGTGGAAGAGATAAAATTTGATTCGGAAATTTTACTGGCAACCAGTTGCTGAGTAATTTTTAAGTTACTTAGTTTTATAGGATCAAGTATAACCTGGTATTCTTCTACCTTTCCGCCCGCTACGGCTACTTCCGAAATTCCAGCTATCCTCGATAAAAAAGGTTTAATTGTATATTCAGCAATATTCCTTAATTCAATATCACTAAAGCCTTTTGATTCTAATGAAAATCCCATTATAGGAAAAATAGAAGGATTCATCCTTTCCACGGATATATTGATACCCGGCGGAAGATCCTGTTTTATTTCATTTATCCGGGATTCAATTCTTTGCTGATCAAGATTTATATCCGAGTTCCAGTCAAAGAATGCTGATATTTCACAACTGCCCCTGCTTGTTGCGCTTCTTAAAAGGTTTAAGTCCTGAACTTTTTTAATGGCATTTTCCAGTGGAACAGTTACGCTGACAGTCATTTTATCTACAGGCTGTTCTCCGTTATCCGCAATTATTTTAATCTTTGGAAAAGTTATATCAGGAAATAATCCGGATCGAATATTTGTGAATGCATAAACTCCTGCTAATAATATAATTAATAGTATAACAGCAATAGGGCTTTTATACTTTACATAGAAATTATTCATCTAAGAACCTCAACGCTTGCCGTATCCGGCAATCCATAAGCACCGGAAGAAATGACCCGATCTGATAAACTTAATTTGGGTGAAAGAATCTGAGTCAGGCTGTCAGTCTCAATCCCTCTTTTTATACCAATCCGCAATGCCGTAGTATCATTTACCAGTTTCATTATCCAGAATGTGTCTTCAGTTACATTGGTCATAACAGAACTTTTAGGCAGAACTATTGCATTACTAAATGTCCGGAATGGGATTTTTACAAATACATTTAGATTTTCCGGAAGTTCAACCTGTTTCAACAATTTTATTAAATAAGCTTGAGTTTGACTTGCCGGATCGACAGATGGAACACTTCTGTAAATTATACCATTGAGCTTTTCGCCGCCCGGGAGAGTAATTTCACAATTTTGTCCGATATTAATTTTCTGAGCATCTTCAAAAGGGACATTTAATTTAATGTTCAATGAATTAGGATTAGATACAATTGCAAGCTGTTCCCCTTCGGTAATTAAGTCGCCGGCGTGATAATTTAACTCGGTCAAAACTCCTTTTGATTTAGCTTTAATTAAAACGGAGCCGTTGAAAATACTGTCACCAATTTTAATACTAAGGCTGTCAGATGCAGCAGATTCTTTTGTTTTTACTTGAAATAAATCGTCCCCCGGATTTACTTCATCACCTATGTTTTTATAAATTTTTTCAATAAATCCTGATAACGGCGCCCTGATTATTTCTTTATTCAAAAATATTGTACTGGCATTAAGTTTAAGGTAATCTTTTAAATTCATCACAACGGGATTCGTAATTTGTACAGGCGTTCCGCTGCTAACTGATTCGGCATTATTTTGATCGCCTGAGCAGGAGATCAATGTCAGAGGAATAAAAAATATGACTATTAAGGCGATAAATTTTATCATTTTCTTTTTAGTGTAATTCATTCTACCAGTTCCAATAATTATAATTGTTTATTTCCAGCTGATAACTGATCATAGTAGTAATACGTTTCCTCTGCAGATCAATATAATTTCTTAATAGTGTCAGATAATCAACCATTGAAAGATTACCTTCCCGCAGTTGTTTTTTAGAGATATCCAATAAGTTATTATAATCTTTCAGCTGTTCTTCCAAATCATTAAGATTATTTTTTAAAGAGCTTATCCGTTCTAAAGTATTTTTACGTTGTAATAAAACATCCCGGGCCATAAAGTTTTTATAATCACCAAGGGTCTTTTCTTCAATAATAGATTGTTGCCGGGTAATATCTTTTTGTCCACCATCAAGTATTGGCAGAGAAAAATTGATCCCCGCACTTATTCCAAATTTTCTTTGAATATTATTCACTTCTACTGCATTCAGACCAGTATTAAAAAATAAGTCCACCTGTGGCAGATATTTTGTTTCGTAAATTTGCTGCTGGTTTGCAGTACTTAAACTGTCAAGATAAAATTTTGTAAGAAAATTTGACCGCCCGGATTTTGTTCCGTTTTGTGCAAGATCGACCGAATCAAGTTTAACAACCTGGGTATCTTTTATCCCGCATAATGAATAAAGCTGCATCAGACCGCTTTTATAATTTTGACGGATCTCATTAAGGTCTATCTGCTGTGATTTTAATTCTACTTTTAGAATCAGGTAGTCCTGTGCTTTTGCAAAACCATTTTGAACAAGCTTTCCAGTTATAGACAGTTGGTCGACAAGATTATTTACGATTTCCTGTGACTGATTAAAAAAATACTGTTCCTGGAGTGTATTAAGATATGTATCTGTTACCTCTTTTTTTAATGCATGTTTTTCTTCATCAGAGCTGTTTTCATAACTTTTGGTTAGTGTTAATCTCTGCTGTTTTAGTGCATCAAGCACTCCCCCGTTAAATATATTTTTTTGGAAATTAATTTGTGCCGAATAAAGTCCACCATTTGTAATTCCAGCATCGTATCCTATTGCCTGCGGATCAGGATTAGTGGAAATTATTTTCCCATTATTATTAAAATAAGGCGCAAATAAATAATTACCCGTTAAATCAACTTTCAGAGCTGAATTTTCTGCTTCATCTAAATTTGACTGCAAATTGTTGATCAGGTTTAGATTATGATAAGCCTTTAAATGGGGTGAGTTTTCCAGTGCGTTGTTAATAAAATAATCAAGGTTGTGTTGAGCTAAAACAAGGTTGCAGATAAAGAAGATCAGTATAAATATTTTTTTTATCATTTTTGAAAGAATAGTTTATATGTTTTCATTAAGATAAATTCAATTTGGATGACTTTAACATTATAAATTTTATTACTGTTAATAAGTATAATTATGACGTGTTATTATATCTTTTAATTCTGTAGAAAATCTGAAATTATCTATTGTGATAAAGTGATTCGGATAATATGAAATTGATTTTCAAATGTGTATTGAATATCAAATTTGTTTGCCGAACAGATCTGTTTGACAATTGTTAATCCCAGCCCGGAAGATTCCTCTGACTGTTCCCCTTTTTCAAAACGCTCAAACATTTTCTGAGTATCCTTTTTAGGAGGGTTACCGGAATTTTTTATAGCAAGTTCATCCCCGGATAAACTAATTTCAATTATTCCATTTTCAATATTATACCTTATTGCATTCGAAAGAAGATTGGAGAATAATATCTCAAGTAGATCTGAATTTACTGTAATTATTTTATCAGAATAAAAGTTCGTTTTAATTGTTAATTGATTTGCCTCTGCTATTTCTGAAAAATCATTTATCTTTTTCGTTATGAATTCCTCAAGTGAAATTTCACTCTTCTTTTCATATTCAATACTTTCAAGTTTTGACAGTAAAGTAAGAGATTTATTTAGCCTGGACAAACGGTTTATCATTCTGTAAATAGACTGAATCTTATCAAGATGGTTTCTATCCAAATTTTCATCCTGCATCATGGATTCGATTTTAACTTTAATTATGCTCAACGGAGTTTGTAATTCGTGGGAAGCATTTTCTGAAAATTCTTTCAAGTGCCTGTAATCATTCCTGATACGGTTTGTTAACTCGGCAAGAGAATTATTTAAATCGCTGAATTCATCAATTTCAGATTTTGTTAATTGTAACTCATCTTTATCGGAAGCGGAAAAATTTTTAAGTCGGTCCAGATTTTTATAGAATGGATTCCAAATCTTAAAATTTATCCTGTTAATTATAATATTTGAAACCAGGAGAATAGAAAGTATTAAGAAAAAAGCCGGAAGTCCCAACGGAAGAATTATATCTGAAGTTTCAAGGTTATCTGTCCTTACGTAAACAAGGAATTTTCTGCTACCACTAGTGTGGATAAAACTTATTTGTTTATATGAGTCAGGCTCATCCTCCTCAGAGTTAAAAATCGTTGTGTCAGTTATAGATTCATTTACATTTCCGTTGTAGTCTTGCGGTAATTCTTTAATATCAACCATTGGATAAAACTCCACCGTAATTCCCCTGTCAAGACTTTTAACAACATCCTGTTTGGTATTCTGAAGTTTCTCCAGTGTTTCCTGGTTAATGAAGTACTGTAGAAAAAAATAGATAATAACTATTCCGGATAATAAAATTATTACCGAAAAGTAGGCATACCTTTTATTTATTATTCTCAGCAGTTTCATTTGACGGAAAATTTATATCCTATACCGTAAATAGTTTTTATATAATCTCCCGAACCTGCTTCAATCATTTTCTTCCGGAGGTTTTTTATCTGGGAGTATACAAAATCGAGACTGCCGAATGTATCTGCCTGGTCTCCCCAGATATGTTCAGCAATTGATTCTTTAGTTACTACTCTTTCCTTATTATTAACAAGATAAAGCAGTAGGTCATATTCTTTACGGGTAAGTTCGATGGAATTATTATTAATTAAAACTTCTCTCTTATCAGGAATAAAGGTTAATTCTTTAAGCCTGATTTCATTTTCTCCCCGGAATTGTCTCCTTCTTAAGACAGATTTAATACGTGCGTTCAGCTCTGCCAGGTGAAAAGGCTTTGTAATGTAATCATCAGCGCCAAGCTTCAGTCCCGTTAATTTATCGGTTAAAGAATCTTTAGCCGAGATTATTATTATTCCTGTATGAGCAGCTAATTGTTTAAGTTCTTCAATTATTTTTAATCCGCTTCCTCCAGGCAAAGTAATATCTATAATTGCGCAGTCATAATCGTGCAGGTTTATTTTGCGCAGACCTTCTTCAAAAGAAAAAGCAGTTTCACAAATGTTTCCTTCATCATCAATGAAGTTTTTAATATCAGAAACTAATTCTTTTTCGTCTTCTACAAGTAAAATTTTCATATTATATCTTAAAAGAGATAAAATAATATACCTTTAAATCTGTAAAAATTTAGGAATAAGAAAACCGGCGATAAAGAAATCCTGAAATAACCTGGTGATCAAGGTATGAGCTGATATAATTAATATTAATATTATTATTTGTCAAAATTAAAATTGTAGTCTAATTTTACTTATGAATATCAGAAAATTATAATCTCTATGAGTAGAAAAAGGAAAATCACAGTCGCAGTAATCTATAATCACTCGGGTGATGATATTTACGAAAAAATTCGTGATGTAGATCCAGACACTTTGGATTTTGAACCGGAGTACGACATTAACGTTGCAACGGTGAGGGAAGAGTATGAAGCGATTGTCAACGCACTAAGAGGAGAGGATTTTAATGTCAGCTTATTAAATATTAATGAAGATATTCAAAACCTGATTGATTTACTTAGCAACAACCCACCCGATGTTGTTTTTAATCTGATTGAGTACTATAGGGATGATTCAACTCTTGAACATTTAATTGTGGGACTATTTGCTCTGTACGGCATTCGGTACACAGGATCAAAACCATTTACGCTAGCCTTATGTCAAAGAAAAGGAATGACGAAACAGCTTTTACTGGCAAATAATGTCCCTACGCCGCGCTATAAACTTCTTTCAGAACCCCGTCTTCCCGGACGACACGGATTGCATTATCCTATAATTGTAAAACCGGCTCGTGAAGATGCAAGCTCCGGGGTGGAGAAAGGATCAGTTGTATACAACTTTGAAGAATTGAATGAGAGGATTAAAAAAGCATTCGAAGAATATTCTCCTCCCATTCTGGTTGAAGAATTTATAGAGGGTCGTGAGCTGCACGTTTCTGTGCTAGGTAACGATCCACCGGAAGTTCTGCCTATTATTGAATTTGATTTTTCCGGATTACCATCTGACCATCCTGACATAATCAGCTATGATGCAAAATGGAATCCGCTTGAAGAATCATTTCACAGGGTGCATTCTATTTGCCCGGCAAAATTATCCCGAAAACTGGAAAAGAAAGTTAAAGCTGTTGTACTTAGCGCTTATAAAATAACAGGCTGTACAGATTATGCGCGTCTCGATCTGCGTTTAACAAAGGACAATAAAGTTTTTGTGCTGGAGGTAAACCCTAATCCTGATTTAACCGAAAGTGTGTCGTTTATGGAATCAGCCGAGCACTATGGGCTAAGCTTTGGAGAAACATTAGCCCGGATTGTTGAATTTGCATTACAAAGACCTGCCCCATCTGTACCGGTTCTTCAAAAGGGAAAAGAAAAAACAAATTCCTCATAATAAATGATGTCCGGTTGATTCGAATTTGCAATATTAATGTTTACTTAAGCAGAGTAAATATTTGTGAGCAAATAAACTTTCCCGCCTGTATTCTGTAAAAATAAATTCTGATTAATGGATTTAATTATGATTTAATAGTAATTCTTGCTGGAGTTTTTATGCGTTGATTAAATGAAATCTCTAGGCATTTTATTTAAACTAAATCTTGACAAAAATAATTTTATTCTATACTTTATTTAAAATTCTAACAGTCCTCCTAAAACAAAAAGAAACGGTGCCTCTTCTCCGGTAATTTGTTTTTAATCTGAATGTCACAGAAGCACATATCAAAGTATAAAACAATAAGGAGTATACTATGCCGATTTATATGGATAGACATGATTTAAATGGTGTAACTGTAGAAGAAGTTGAAGCTGCACATCAGCGTGATTTAGATTTACAGGCTGATTTTAAATGCAAATCTATATTTTTTTGGCATGATGTTTCGAAAGGTGCAGGTTTCTGTTTGTTTGAAGCTCCGGATAAAGAATCAATAATTAATTTGCATAATACTGCCCATGTAGGCTCACCCGCACAAATAATAAAAGTTGAGCTTAGCGAAGTAGAATTTTTCTTAGGTAAACTAGCCGATTTAGCATGGTTAGAAAAAAGACCGGACTTTAATGGTATAATTACTGAAACGGCTCACCGGACAATTATGTATCTGGAAATTGAAAATCCTTTAATATTAAAACTACCGATTAATAAAAATAAATTTACCGACTTATTAAAGCTGCAAAAAAAGTTTATTAAAGATTCCTTTTTAAAATTTGAAGGCTACGTAGTTTCATGGGAACACAACAGCATTTTAACTTCTTTTGTGTCTGAAGAAAACGCAATAGTTTGTGCTGCAGACATACAAAGTAAATTTATTAAGCTTTCAAAAATAGAAAACATAAAATTTGGTGTTTCAATAGGATTGAACCTTGGGGCCCCGGTTGCAAATAGTGATGATCTATTTGGAGATGCAATCCATCTGGCAAAACAATTAAAATATGTCGCCGGAGAAAATCAAATAATTATATCTTCATCGTTAGGAAAGACATACAACGAACTTAAATTTAAAACTGAACTCAAAAATAGTTTCATAAAAGTTTTAAGTTCGCGATATGAAGATTTCTTATTTAAGCTTTTTGAAGCTTTTGAAAAAAGTTGGAACGAAGAAAAATTTAACATAGATAGTCTGGTTAATATGTTCGGTATGAGCAAGGCACAATTGTATAGGAAAATAACAGATTTGACCGGATATTCACCTAATAATTTTATAAGAGAAATCAGATTAAGAAACGCACTAAAATTGATTGAAGCACATAAAGGCAATATTTCTGAAATTGCGTTTGAATCCGGATTTAACAACCCTTCATATTTTTCAAAATGTTTTTTTAAGAAATTCGGAATTCTACCTTCAGATTATGCCAGCAGCATAATGTGATAACTACTATCCAACTCTCCAATATTCAACAAACTTATTAACTGCCAAAAATGAAATAAATGTTTCATCATTTGATTTATTTGTGGCAGACATCCCACTATTTAAAACCTATAATTGTATCCGACAGACAGATATAATCAAACTTTATTTAATAACTTTTTTTGGAGGCTAAAATGAAAAATTCATTTTTGATCCTGCTGGTTGTGTTTGCGGTAACTTCTTCATCATTGTTTGCCCAGGCGCCCCCGGAACCAGTAAGCCCTATTGCATATCAAAAAATTGAAAGCAATTATCTTAAGGGCTTAAAGTCGGATAATGCCAGTCTGAGGATAAGCTGTGCTTATTTCCTTGGACAAATGAAATCAGAAAGGGCGCTGATTCCTTTAATGGCTATTTTTCACGATTCAAAAAATGAAAGTGCTAAACTGATAGCAGCCTGGTCTTTACTGAAGATAGGAGATGCACGCGGAGTAAATCTTGTTAAGAGAGCAGTTGATTTGGATGAATGTAATTCCGAGATGGGTTGTATACTCCGATATCTTTATTTGGACTATTGCCTGGAGACTAACGGAAGAATAGATAGGAATTACGTTGGAATGAATTGATTTCTTCCGGTAAATAATTCCTTTGTAACCTGCCAATCAGGAGAGTATTTGTTCAGGGGAAAGTATTAAAAATACTGAAGAACAATGCGTATAGATTCACTCTGATGTTTTAAAGATAAAAGTAAATTCTTTTATGTTTATGAAATTCCTAACTGGAGCTATACGAAAAGGAACTGCAAAGAATATATTTCCTGTAAATAAAAAAACGGTGGTTTCTTTTTTAATCTTTGTTTCAATAATTAAAATTTAAGGAGTCTTAAATGAAAAACTTGTCTTTACTTTTACTAATCGTTTGCTCAACCTTGCTTTTTATTGCCGGTTGTGAATCAGATAATTCGATTAATATTCCTGTTTCATCACAGGATAAGTTAAACGATTTCTCTGAATTTGACGCGAACACTTTATCCAAACTTGGACATCAAACATTGGCTGAACTTGCACAAGTGCGAGCTGCTACTGCTGAATATCACAACCTTGATACAGCAATAGCGCGTGGATATGTGGATATTCAATATTTTGTTCATCATATGGGTTGGCATTTTTTAAAGTTTGAAAATCTTGATGGTACTTTTGAAATGACGAATCCAGAATTACTTGTTTATGCACCCAAACAAAATGGTCAGTATAAGCTTGTCGCTGTTGAATATGCAACTCCCTGGACTGAGGGTTCTGTTCCACCTGCAGGATTTACAGGTGATGATGATGTATGGAGTCATTTCGAAGGAGACCCAACTACTACAGACGACGATCTCTGGACTTTGCATGCCTGGGTTTGGTATCATAATCCGGATGGGATGTTTCAGCCATTTAATCCAAGAGTAGACTAGGATCTTTAAAGTTCAGTTGATAATTAAAACCCGCATCCATTTAAAAGATGCGGGTTTCATAATTAATATTAACAAGTTGAAAGAGATAAAATGAACAAGGAGATCATATAAAAAACTAAGACTTTCATTTCAAAGCTGGGGTGGTAATTTTTTTAAAGGGCTATTGAGATACTCTAATTAAGTAAAGAACACTCAATTTAATCTTATTCTATTCGAGGAAAATGTTAATTTTAAGAGCGGGGGAACTAGAATTTGTACCCTGGAGAGAATTCCTCCAATGAAATCCCATTGGAATAACCTACGATCTGCGTTTTACAACGGCTCTTCTATTCTCTGAACTAAAAAAATTGAAATGTAAAACCTTGTACCCACGACGTGATTCGAACACGTGACCTACGGTTTAGGAAACCGTTGCTCTATCCAGCTGAGCTACGTGGGCATAAACTACCATACAAGATTGTTGCAAAGATAAGAAAATCGGTTATATCATTAAAATGTTAAATTTTCTTAAACAGTGAACACTGTATGTTCAAAAACACATTTTTGTTTACGGTGACAATTTGCTTTCACAATTGACAGGCAAGTGATTAACATACCTTTGTAAAAAAAATACGAATTTGAAAATGAATAAGTTATTTCAAAAGATTTTTTCAAAAGATGAACATTACAATGATCTTCTTGATACAATTGTAAACGAAAACAAATTTAAAGTGTGGACGATCCGGATAGTATTTATGCTGATTCCCCTTTTGTTCTTGTTTTTATTGGCTCAAAATTTCTTTTAGCCTCTTAGTTTATCGAGGAGATCGTTAAGTGTTTTAATCTCATCATTTGATAATGATGAAAAAATACTGTTTATATCTTTCAAATCGGAATCCAGTTTTTTCAGAAGTTGGAGCCCTGCATTAGTTATACATACATCTATGTGCCTGCGATCAGAAGGGCAGGTTTTTCTATCAACGAATCCTTTTTCTCTTAACCTTTCAACAAGTCTTGATACGTCCGACATTTTATCGAGCATACGTTCTTTAATTAATTTTAAGTTAACAATATTAGGATGTTGTCCTCTTAATATCCGTAAAATATTAAACTGCTGAACAGTTAAATTATATGGTTTCAACTTTTCAGTGTGAAGGTTTAAAAGCCAGTTTGAAGTGTATAAGATATTAATTGACAGCTTATGATAATCACTTTCAAATATTTGCTGTACTATTTCGTCTTCCAATTTCATTCTAATTCATTGGTATTTCTACAATTATAAATTCACTTTTACCGGTTGATTTAATCTGGAACTGATCTGTTTCGGAAATTCCTGCCGCATCTCTTTTGCTTACAGTTTCACTGTCCAAAATAATTGAACCTTCCAAAACAAACAAGTAGGCTCCGTTTCCCTTTTTATTAAACTTAAATGTATAATCCTGATCTTTTTCAAGTTTACCTCGAAAGATTGAGGCATTCTGGTTTATGAAAAGCTGATCTTCCGACTTTTCACCGGAAACTACTTTTTTAATTTCGTTTTCTGAAATGGTAAATTTTTTCTGATCGTACCTTGGTTTGATTCCTCTTTCTTTTGGAAAAATCCAGAGCTGGAGAAAGTTTACTTTTTCAATATCAGAAGGATTAAATTCTGAATGTGTAATTCCTGATCCGGCTGACATAACCTGGATTTCATCTTCTCTGATCACAGAACCGTTACCCATACTATCACGATGCTCAAGTTCACCTTTAAGAACAATAGAAATTATTTCCATATTATCATGCGGATGAGTTCCGAAGCCTTCTCCGGGTTCAACAATATCATCATTTAATACTCTTAATAATCCATAATTAATTTTATCCGGGTTATGATAATTACCAAAACTGAAACTGTGTCTGCTATGAAGCCAGCCAAATTCAGCAATACCTCTTTCGACTGAGCGATGAATAATTTTTTTCATAATTGTGCCTTTATCTTTTTTCAATTGTTGTTTCAGGAAATTCAACCGGTGAATTAAATCTTTTAGCAAAAAGTATTTCATCAAGCTGTTTTCTGCTGCGTATAGTATATTCTTTTTCACGAACCAATTCGGGGAGATTATTTACATCTCCCTTCTTGCCTATTGCTGTTATTGTAACAGGGACAAAGTCATCTGGAATAGCAAAAACTTCTTTAGCCTTTTCAGAATTGAATCCGCCCATTTGTCTTGCAAATAATCCCATATGATATGCCTGCATTGTTAGATAAGCCATTGCCTGTCCTGCATCGTAAAGTGCAAAGTTATTCATCTGGTTGTTTTTAGTGAAACGGAGTTTTGTTGTTGTTAATATAATTAACGGGGCTTTAATTGCCCAGATTCGATTAGTATCATTTAAAAGAGAGAGCATTTTATTAAATGATTCCGGATCATCTTTTAAGGCAAGTATAAATCTCCAGGGTTGTTCGTTCATTGAAGAAGGTGCCCAGCGTGCCGCTTCAAATAAACTCTGGAGTATTTCAGTATCAATTTTGTCGGGAGCAAATGCCCGGGTGCTGTAACGATTTTTTATTAGTTCGTGCAAAATAATATTTCTCTTTTATTGAAAGGAAAGGGAGCCGGAAAATCCGGACTCCCTGAAAACTTATTATGATCTTATTAATTCAACGTGACAAATTAATTTGATCATTTTTCCTACAACAGCTCCGCCGGTTTCCATAAAACTATTCCATTTCAAGTCGTAGTCGAAACGATTAACTTTTCCTTCAATATGAAATCCAACTCTGTCATTTCCCCATGGATCCTTTACTCTACCGCCGTAAACAACATCAAGATCAACAGGTTTTGTTATTCCGCGGATGGTGAGTTCACCTTTAAGTTTGAATTCATCATCATTAATTTTTTCAAATGAAGTACTTGTAAATTTTATCTCAGGATTATTTACTGCATCAAAAAAATCAGGGCTTTTTAAGTGATTATCCCTGTCAGTGTTTCCGGTATCTATGCTTGCAGTCTGAATTGTTAAATTGATTTCGCTGTCGGAAAAATCATCTCCGGCAACCACATTTAAATCAAAATCCCTGAACTGACCTTCTACTTCGGCTATAACCATATGGCGAGCAGAGAATCCAATTTTTGAATGTGTTGTGTCTACTTTCCAGCTAGACTTAACCGGGTTATCTATATGTCCTGTTTCCATTTTAGTGCTCCTATTATTTGTTAGTAATTAATAATGTAAATATATGTAACAACATTAAAAGTTGCAACACTAATCAAAGATTAAATGAGTGTGATCACAGATAATATTAAAAAGGGTTAAAAATAAAGAAAAATGAAGGATTTAGATAAAACTAATTTCATCCCATTCTAAATTAGATTGGAATACAATTTTTTTACTGTGAGGGTTTATTCCGGAAAATATATTCTGAAGACCGGTCCCGGATTTGTAAATTTCTATCTCATCATCGTATTTACTCTCCGCGATAAAATTTATTTCAATTGTTTTCAGCTGGAATTTTTCAAACTGGTCTTTTGAAAAACTATCCATAACAAGTTCAATATATATTATATTATTTACATGCTGATTCAGATCCAGGTCTGTGTAACGCATCTTCTTTTTTAAAATGAAAATTTTATTGTCCGGTTCAGAAATTTTCTGTGGAAGTTCATCTATTGCCGATTCATTTTCCTGGTAGTTGATCGGGGCAGGCAGACCTGATGTATCAATTATTCTTTTGGATTTTATATTGATAGGGAGCCAGGCAGTAGTTGCTTTACAAATAATTTGACCATCTTTATTGAATATAAAGAAGTCTCTTAAAGAATAAAGTTTGAATTTCTTTTTAGGCCATGTTCTTATTTTTATTTCATCCCCGAATTTCGGAAAAGCTTCAACTTCAACTTTAACCCACGAGAGCACCCATGCTAAATTGTGCTCAATAAGTGCTTTAAATCCCAGGTTTAATTTGTCTGCATGCAGCGCTGCTGTATCCTGAAGCAAAATAAAAAGAGAATCAATTCTCAAACGATTAGTAAAATCCGCCTGCGAAGCATGTATAGTTTTTTGTATTTCATAGAATTCGTTCAAAAGATTGACCTTTCCCGGAATAAGTTTACTAAAATAATAATCTAAAAATTATTTAATGGATACTTGACATTTAATAACCCCCTATCGTATATTTACGATTAACGATTGGAATATTAAAAAATGGCCTTCTCAAAAAAACAAGAATTTACAAAGGATGATGCCTGGCTTGCAGATATAGGCAAAGCATTATCACATCCGGCGCGTATTAAAATACTGAAGATTTTATCTGAAATGAATATTTGTATGTGCGGAGATATTGTTGATTTGCTTCCGCTCTCACAGTCCACTGTGTCGCAGCATTTAAAGGAACTTAAGAGGGTGGGATTGGTTAAGGGTGAAATTGAAGGCCCAAAAGTCTGTTATTGTGTTAATGAACAAGTTTTATCAAAAGCGAAAAAGGAATTAGATAATCTTTTTAAAGCAGTCTGTTCCTGTTAATAATAAATTATGGAGAATACAATGAATTCAACCGAAAATGAAATTAAAAACGTAGTTAAAGAAAAATATACAGAAATTGCAGTTTTGAATGAACAAAAATGCTGCTGCGGTTCCAATAATAAAATAGTTGGTTACACAATTATGAAAGATGAATACGATAATCTCGAGGGTTATGTTAAAGATGCTGACCTTGGATTGGGCTGCGGCTTACCAACTGAATTTGCCGGAATAAAAAAAGGTAATACAGTTGTTGATTTAGGTTCCGGGGCAGGAAATGATGTTTTTGTTGCAAGAGCTATTGTTGGGGATGAGGGAAAAGTTGTGGGTCTTGATTTCACCGAGGAAATGATTAATAAAGCAAATTCAAATAAAGAGAAACTCGGATTTCAGAATGTTGAATTTCATTTGGGCGAGATAGAGAAGATGCCTCTTGAAAATGAAATAGCTGATGTAGTGATCTCCAATTGTGTTTTAAATCTTGTTCCGAGTAAGCATAAAGCTTTTTCTGAAATTTTTAGAATATTAAAAACGGGTGCCCATTTTTGTATCTCCGATATAGTTGTAAAAGGTGAACTTCATCCTGATTTAAAAAAATCTGCCGCAATGTATGCAGGTTGTGTTGCCGGTGCGCTTCAGCAGGATGAATATCTTGATATTATAAAAAATACCGGATTTACAAATATTGAGATTAAAAAAACAAAAACTATTGATTTACCCGATGAATTATTAATGCAGTATCTTTCTCCCGAAGGAATAGAAAGTTACAAACAAAAAATTGAGGGGATTTTCAGTATCACAGTTGTTGCATATAAAAATTAAAAAAAGTTCTATGAAAATATTAATTCTTTGTACAGGTAACTCCTGCCGCAGCCAGATGGCAGAAGGTTTTCTTAAATCATTTGATAGTTCACTTGAAGTTTACTCAGCCGGGACAAAACCGGCTGAAGTTGTTAATCCTAAATCCATTTTGGTAATGAAAGAAAATGGGATTGATATAAGTGGAAACCATCCGGAAAATGTTGAAAAGTATTTAAATGATTCTTTCGATTATGTTATTACTGTCTGTGATAATGCGAAAGAAACTTGTCCCGTTTTTTGGGGAAAGGTAAAAGAAAGATTGCATATCGGATTTGAAGATCCAGCTGAAGCAACAGGAACAGAAGAACAAATAATTGAATTCTACAGGAAGATCAGAGATCAGATTGAAGTAGCATTCCGTAATTTTTGTAACACAAATATTAAACCGAATAAATGAATAAAAGATTAAAATTTATCGACAGGTATTTGACCCTCTGGATTTTTACTGCGATGTTCGCGGGAATCATGAGCGGATACTTGTTTCATGGAATTACAGATTTCTGGAATACTTTTCAATCGGGAACCACAAATATTCCAATTGCTGTCGGCCTGATTTTAATGATGTATCCACCTCTTGCAAAAGTAAAATATGAAGAACTACCACAGATATTTAAAAATCTGAAAATACTTTCTCTTTCCCTTGTACAAAACTGGATAATTGGTCCGCTTCTCATGTTTTTTCTTGCAATTATATTCCTTCACGATTATCCTGAATATATGGCCGGCTTGATCATGATCGGACTTGCCCGCTGTATTGCAATGGTGATAGTCTGGAATGAACTTGCTGAAGGTGATACTGAATATGCAGCAGGACTTGTTGCTTTCAATTCAATATTCCAGGTTCTTTTCTTTTCATTATATGCTTACCTGTTTATAACATTATTCCCGCGATGGCTTGGTTTGAGCAGTTTCAATGTAGATATTTCAATCGGACAGATTGCCGAAAGTGTACTTATATATTTAGGAATTCCTTTTTTGGGTGGTATGCTTACCCGCTATGTATTTATAAAACTTAAAGATATAAACTGGTACAATCAGAAATTCATTCCAAAGATAAGTCCAGTTACTCTTATAGCATTGCTGTTTACAATTTTTGTGATGTTTTCATTAAAAGGTGAGTACATCGTTAAGATTCCCCTTGATGTGCTAAGAATTGCAATACCGCTCATTTTCTACTTTGTAATAATGTTCTTCATTTCTTTCTATATGGGAAGAAAAGTTGGTGCAGATTACTCAAAAACTACTACACTTTCATTTACTGCAGCAAGCAATAACTTTGAATTAGCTATTGCTGTTTCTGTTGCCGTATTCGGAATAAATTCGGGTGAATCATTTGCTGCTGTAATCGGTCCCCTGGTTGAGGTGCCGGTATTAATTTTACTTGTTAATGTAGCTTTGTTCTTTAAGAAGAAATATTTTACCGAAGCTTCTGTCACCTAGAAATTTGTACTTTCCTTATAAAATCTTGCAGCCGTTCATCCCAATCATTTTCATTCATTAAGTGAATTTTGCTTAATTTAGAAGGCTATTTTTTTCATATTTATTTAGGGAGCTTATATGAGACAGCTCAAGTCTTACCTGACCGTTTTATTAACACTAATATTTATAATAACTTCTTTTGCACAAACCAAAGAAAGAAAAGATATTCCCCAAAACTATAAATGGAATCTCACCGATCTTTATTCTTCAGTTGGCGATTGGAAAACTGCAAAAGAGGATATCAGCACAAAGATTGATAAAATTGAATCATTTAAAGGGAAACTGGATAGAGATGCCGGAACTTTACTCGATGCAATGACAACTTATTTTGGCGCTTTAAAAGAATACTTCAGGTTTTCAACTTACTCCGGCTTACTCGCAGATGAAGATCTTTCAGTATCTCCTAATCAGGAGTTGAGGCAGGAAGCCTCCACACTCGGAACAAAATTCTCAGAAGCTACATCCTGGATAAGACCTGAAATTCTTGCAATTGATCCCGCAAAAGTTAAAGATTTTATTGCAAAAGAACCCGGGCTTGACGAATATAAAATGTATATTGAAGATATACAGAGAATGAGAGCTCATACCCTTTCAGCAGACCAGGAAAAAATACTTGCATCATTCGGATTAATAACTGATACACCTGCGGATGTTTATGGTGTTTTCAATAATGTTGAGATGCCCTACGCAAAAGTAACTCTTTCTACCGGCGAAACAGTAACTTTATCTCCATCAGCTTATACCAAATACAGATCAACCGGAGTTCGTGAAGACCGCATTAAAATATTTGATGCTTTTTTTAATAAATACGGTGACTTTAAAAACACTATTGGAACAAATTATGCCGGTAAAGTAAAAACAGATTATGTTTATGCAAAAGACAGAAATTACGAATCGTCCCTGGCATCTTCATTGGACGGTCCAAATGTACCAGTTAGTGTTTACACAAATTTAATTGAACAGATTCATAAAAGCCTTCCGACACTTCAGCGTTTTCTTGAATTGAAAAAGAAGATGCTCGGGGTGGATACTTTACATTATTATGATCTCTACACTCCTCTTGTAAAAAAAGTTGATATGAAATTTACAGTTGAGCAAGGTGAGGCTATCATTAAGAATGCATTAAATCCAATGGGAGATGAATATCTCTCAACAGTAAACAAGGTTTTCGGAAACGGCTGGGTTGATTTTATGCCTAATGTTGGGAAACGAAGCGGTGCCTATTCCTCAGGAAATGCCTACGATGTTCATCCATACATATTTAATGAACTGGAATGATGATTACGAAAGTGTTTCAACTCTTGCACACGAACTTGGACATTCGATGCATAGTTATTTCTCAAATAAAAATCAGCCTTTTGCAACTTCTGATTATCCTATTTTTGTTGCAGAGATTGCTTCTACATTCAACGAAAGTCTGCTTAACCATTATATGGTTGATCATTCAAAAAATGATGAAGAAAAATTATATCTGCTTGGCAGCTATCTTGATTTACTGAGGTTAACAATTTTCCGTCAAACACTGTTTGCTGAATTTGAGCTGAAGGTTCATGAAATGGCTGAAAATCAGAAACCAATTACCGGTGAGAAGATGTGTGACCTTTATTATAGCCTTGTTAAAGAATATTACGGCAACGATAAAGGAATCTGCATTGTTGATCCCTATGTTGCATATGAATGGGAATATATACCCCATTTCGTAAACTATAATTATTATGTTTACCAATATGCAACATCTCTTATTTATGCAACTGCCTTTGCTGAGAAAGTTATTAAAGAAGGAAAACCTGCAGTTGATAAATATTACAATATACTTAAGGGCGGAAGTTCTGATTACCCGATCGAGCTTATTAAGAAAGCCGGAATTGATCCGCTCTCTGCAGAGCCATTCGAGTTAACAATGGAAAAAATGAATAGTGTAATGGACCAGATGGAAAAGATTCTATCTAAAAAATAATTTTCCTAATTACTGTCTGAAAAATAATGAAAGTTACCCTGGCAACGGGGTAACTTTTTTTTGTATTGGCTAAAACACACTTTACTTGGTGTGCCATTCTTAAATAAAAATCAGAACCTGAAACCTGTGTTGTCGGCAGGCAGGCAAGTTCAGGTTGACAAAATCCAAATTCAAACTGTAAAATTAATACCCATCATCAGTTATTTCTTTTTCAGTTACTTTCCCGTATTTGGAAACTTTATCTTTTATTTCACTTGCTTTTCCTATCAACACAAACTGAAGATTATTTCCCGGAAAATATTTACTGATTATATCATTTGCCTTGTCAACAGTTAAGTCATCAACATTTTTCTCAAAATCGTTTATATATGAATCATCGAGATTGTAGAAAAACATAGTTGATAAAAGGTTTGCCAAAGAACCCGAAGTTTCATAATCCGGAGGAAACTGACCTTTAACATAATTCTTTGCAGAAGTTAAAGTTGCTTCATCAATTCCTTTTGTGTGCAGCCTGTCTAATACCTGCAACGCAAGATCAATCGCATCAGTTGTGGTTGCGGTTTTTGTGAAACTGTAGACAATAAACAAACCAGCATCCTTATATTTACTAAAGAAACTTCTGGCACCGTAAGTCAATCCGGCATTTACGCGTAATTCATCATTGAGCCACGAAGTAAATCTGCCTCCTAGAATTGTATTTACAACATCAATTCCAACCACATCGGGATTGTTCCTTGTAACCCCGTGACCGCCAATGTAAAAAGTGGTTTCGTTAGAATCATCTTTATTTACAAGAAGCACATTACTTTCATTAAAAGGAGGAACATCTGCTAATTCAATTTTTTCTGATTTATTAAAACCGGGATTCCATTTACCGAATAAACCGGAAATTTTACTCTTCATTAAATCAGTTGAAAAATCGCCAACTACCGCAATTGCCGACTGATACGGAATATAATTTCGGGAATAAAAATCTTTAACATCATTTACATTAATTTTTTTAAGTGAGGTTTTCGTTCCTTCTACAGGATTTCCATAAGCATTTTTCACATAAATAAATTTTCTGAAATATTTATCAATAACATTTCTCGGGCTTTCTTTTTCCTGATCGAGTTCCTGCATTAGCCTGTCTTTTCTTTTATCAACCTCATCTTTGGGAAAAACAGGAGAGGTTACAATTTCTTTAAAGATTGGAAGAAGCTTTTCTGTATCAGAATTCTTAAATGACAGACTAATTTTTGAACCTTCAAGGTTAGCATTGGTAGAAATATCCGCTCCCAGGAAATCGAATATCTGTTCGATGGAATCCTTACTATAATTTTCCGTCCCGAATAAAAGTGATTCGGAGGTTAAATAAGCAAGACCGTTTTTATCTTCATCCTTAACTGCACCCCCAGGAAAAATTGATGAGATATAAATAAGCGGAACTTCATGCTGTTCCATCAGATATATTGTCAAACCATTTTTCAAAGTGAATTTTTCATAATGCGGAAGTTTGAAGTTAGATTCATTCTGTCCCGAAACTGAAACAGAGAAAAATATTAGTGTGATTAAAAAACAATGAATTATATTTTTCATTTTTCCTCCTCCGGTTCAAGTATTCCTATAGTACGGTTTGAATCAGTGAAATATTTTTGCGCAACTCTTTTTATATCCTCTACGGTTACTTTTTTGTATTCGTCCGGAGCATCAAAAAGTTTTTTATAATCACCAAAGAAAATTTCATAAGTTCCGATTGTATTGGACTTACCATCAATTGTTTCCATATTATGATAGAACTCCATTACTTTCTGGTTTTTAACTTTCTGCAGTTCGTGTTCTGTAACCCCGTAAACTTTTATGCTGTCCAATTGATAATAAATTTCATTTGCGAGTGAATCAGGAGAAACGCTCTCAGCGCAAATTCCGTAAATTGTAAACAGATAAGGATCGAGTGACATCTCCTGGTAAGACCAGACAGAAAGTGCGAGCTGATCTTTATCGACAAGAGAACTGTAAAGTCTTGAAGTGTTTCCTGACGAAAGAATTGAACTTAAAAGATCAAGTGCATAATAATCTTCTGATTTTGATTCGGGAGTATGATAGACGACCATAATATTAGGTGATGAAACATCTTTGTGAACAATAATTCGTTTCTCTCCAGTCTGCGGTGGTTCAACTGTGTGAATTTCCCTCGGCGGAGTATTTGCAGGAATTGGTGCAAGATATTCATTGCATAATTCTTTTACCTGCTGAAGATTAACATCACCTGAAATAACAAGCACCCCATTGTTTGGTGCGTAGTAGGTTTTAAAATACTTAACCAAATCTTCTTTTGTCCAGTTTTTAATATCAGATTCCCAGCCTATTACAGGCCAGCGGTAAGGGTGTGCAATCATTGCAGCTGCAATTACCTGTTCCGAAAGCAGCCTGTAATTACTGTTCTCCAATCCTGTACTTCTTTCTGAAAGAATAACTCCTCTTTCGCTTTCAATCATTTTTTCATTGAAATCGAGACAGCATATTCTGTCGGCTTCCAGCCTGAACATTGTTTCTATTGAGCTTGCAGGAAACCAGTCAGTATAAACCGTCATATTTTTTGTCGTGTACGCGTTATTAGCACCTCCGGCGGCTTCCATTGTTCTGTCGAACATTTTCGGACCATATTCTTTTGCGCCGTTAAACATCATATGTTCAAAGAAATGTGAAATACCGGTTATGCCGGGATATTCATTCCTTGAGCCGACTTTCCAGAAGAAATACATATTTGCATTTGGAATTGAATGGTCTTCAAGTACAATAACTTTCATTCCGTTTTTTAGTGGGAAAGTCTTAACATCTTCTGCCTTTTCCTGTGGGAAAAGTGTGGTGCTTAAAATTAAAAATAGGAGAATTACACGAATCATCTTGCCTCCTGATTCTGCCTTTAAATTTGATGTTGTAAAAATAGGGAAATAATATCTGGATTAAATGTTTTAATTATCAGCTGAAATTTTTAGTATGTTGCCAGATTTCTTTTAATGATTTTAAAATTCCCCTGCAAATAAAAACCTGCAGATTATTTTCATACGGCATACTGTATGTTGTTTCTGTGGACTGCTGCCGGGACTACTTCCTGAAAAATCTTTTTTAAATTTTCAGTATCACCTCCGATTACAATTATGGTTTTGATTTTTTGTTCATCTGGATTTGCCCAGTACCAGTATGAGTTATGCGGACAAACTACAGGCGGCAACTTATATTTTGATGAATAATACTCCAGTGCGCCGGCCTCTCCGTAATTATCAGCAAAAACTATAGTTGTCGATTTTTCGGAATCAGGAATTGTTTTATAAACTGATGAAACAGTTTTAGCTAATTCTTCCCAGCCGAACATATCAGCATAAAACTGAGGGAGATCTGCAAGTTGTTTGTGTTCAGAGTTTTGATGACCGATTCCTAAAAATGAAGAGTAAGAAATAAAATTATTTACGGGGAGAATAGGAATTGCCATCGGCATAGAAATTATTCCTGTTATTACTATAAGAATTATCAGTGCATATTTAACCCAAGCGAAAGATCTTCCGCTGAATATTTTTTCAATAAATAATCCTCCGCCTGCATAAATTAAAGGATATGCCGGGGAGAGGTATTCTGCTTTGCTATGCCAGTTTATAATCAATATTAAAAAAGTCGTCAGGAAAATAATTCCAAGAATTCTGTATTTTTTTGCTTCTTTATTCATAAAGAAGAATAAAAGACCCGGCAGCCAAACCAGAATTGCTATAAGCCCGGGTAGAAGTAACTGTCCGCTAATAAAATCAGCGGGTGTAAGACCTGAATATTTATAAGTGCTTGCATTTCTTATAAATTCAAGATGCGCATAGTTGTGAGTTATATTCCAGACTATAAATGGTAAGAAAATAACAAACACAATTGCTGCAGTTATATACGGCCATCTTGTTTTTAAATGAATTCTTAATGGTGTGAAAACCAGTCCTGCAAACAAACCAGCACCGAACCAGGCCATACTTATTTTGTTGAGCATTCCAAATCCAAGAGTTACTCCAAGCAGAACCCAGAACAGGGGTTTGTTATCTTGTATTATTCTTACAACAAAATAAGCGGAAAGAACCCAGAAAAGATGATCGAATGTATTCATCGAAAATATGGTGTTTATACCGAGAAAAATAGGGGAGAAAGCAAGCGTAACACAAGCAATCAAAACAACCATGGTTTTTCCACCTATTCTTGCAGTTAACAATCCTGTAAAATAAACTGTTAAGGCGGCACTGATTGCAGGAAATAACCTGATGGCAAAAAGTGATTCACCGAAAATCATTTTCCAGAAAGCAAGCAGATAAATTGATAACGGCGGCTGATCAACATAACCCGCAGCAATCCTGTTCGAACATGCTATATAATAAAACTCGTCCCGAAAAATTCCATAACTTGCAAAAAGATTCGTATACAGGTGGATAAGTAATGTAAAAACTGAAACGGAAAGAATTACAATTTTAACATTGTTTCTAAGTTCAAACTGGTTTTGATTTTCCACCATACTATTTTCCTGCCGGTAAATAATTATTTTTTATTAATCTGAACATTTCTTTCCTTAAGATGAGCTAATATTTTATCAAAACAATTCTGATCCTTACTGATAAACTCAGGTGGAGAGATTCCTTTTTGTTTGTAATCCCCGTCTAAAACAAGATTAACGGCAGCAGTACAAGTATAACCGGTTGTACGTGCCATAGAAGATGTTTTAGTTTCTTCATCAAATTTATCGAACAGAGAATAAATAATTTCTTTTCCTTCGCCTGCAATTTTGAATTTTAAGATTGTAAATTCCCGTTCATTTTTTTCAAGTTTCCAAATTGGGAAAAGTAATTTTGAAGAAAGCTCAAGCGGACTTACAAACTTTCCGCCGACTTCAATTTTTTCTTTATTAAAGAAACCTGTCGCTCTTAAAATTTTCATCAGTTCAATATGCCCGGGATAACGGAGGGTTTTTTCTTTCATATTCGGTATTTTCATTGTAACTAACAATGATCGTAATCCATCAGTATTAAACGCTTCAAGAGTTCCTGCTTCTGTTTCAATCAACTCCGGTTCAGAGAGTGCTTCTCTTGTAACAATATTCCCGTCTGCCATAATTCTTGCCGGTCTTGTGTACTCTTCAATTACGTCAACAGGAGAAAACGGAGCTTTGTATTCATAAGGCCATTTTCTTTCAAATGGAAGTCCGCCGACATAACATTCGAACAAATCAATTTTCATTCTTTCGTTGTAGTAACCAAGAATTATATTGCTTAATCCGGGAGCAACTCCGCAATCAACAATTGCAGTTACATTATTTTTCTTTGCCAGTTCATCAAGCTTAAATGGATCTTCATCAAAGAAAGAAATATCAACAGCATTTTTTCCCGCTTCAATAATTGTTTTCAGAGTTTCAAATCCCATAAACCCGGGAACAGCTCCAACGACTAAATCAGCTTCTTTTATGGCTTCTTTTATTTGTGATTTGTCAGCAAGATTTTTCTTAATTGTTTTAATTGATAACCGTGAAGATAATTCTTTAAGTCTATCTTCATTTATATCACAAAGTGTTACTTCGTATTTTTTTGCAAGATCTGCAGCAATGGCGCTTCCAACCATTCCGCCGCCGAGCACTGTAATTTTTTTCATTTTTCTCCTTTGAAATAATTCGATTAGGATCAATTATAAATTTACCTATTATGATAGAATATTGCCTCCCTGCTTTAACAGGATAATTGACCTGATGGATTCTTGAAATCAATTATTTTATTCAAGAACAAAATTAACCGGATATCACTTAAACGTTGAGTTCATCATTAAAAAAGATCGGAATTCCGGAAAAGAACATATTTTAATAAAGCGGGATTTGATAAATTAAAAATCCGGTAACCTTTTGACAACTTTGAAAGTCTAATAAGAAAAACATCTGAGGAAATTAAGATGAAAAATTCTACCAAAATATTAGTGTTTTTTTGTTTACTGTTTTTAACGGGTAACTTAACTGCCTGTCGTGTTGATATCGGCTCTGATTACAACGGAGGCGATTTACAAACCCTTCACGAAAAAACCTTTCAGATTCAGCCGGGAAAAAATTTAAGAGTTGAATCATCAAGCGGAGACGTAACAATTACGAGCTGGGATAAACCGGAAGTTTATATTAAAGTGTTAGGTAATGATAAAGCAAAAGAAAAAGTAGACTTTTTGTTTAACAATAACGATGATGAAATTTCAGTAATCGCAAAGAAAGAAGGCTCATTTTTTAACTGGTTTTCGAGCGGAATAAGGATCAGGTTTGAAATTAAAGTGCCTGCTGAATTTAATACTAATATTAGTACGGCAGGTGGAGACATAATGATTGGAGAAATCAGGGGGAATAACCGGCTTAAAACTTCCGGCGGAGATGTGTGGGTAAAAAATACTGATGGAGTTTTAAAGGTAACCACTTCAGGCGGTGAAATAAATCTTGACTCGAACAGCGGAGATATGAATGTATCCACTTCCGGTGGTAATATTAAAGCAAGAAACTTTAAGGGCGATTTTTCAGCTTCAACTTCCGGCGGAGATATTTACTTAACGGGAAGTGACTCAAAAATATTTGCAGAAACATCCGGGGGTGATATTGTTCTTGAGTATAACGGTGAGAATAAAGGAATTGATCTCGAAACTTCGGGCGGAGATATACAAATGAAACTCCCGTCAGATTTTAATGCAAGTGCAAACCTGCATACTTCCGGCGGTGACATTGAGTGCAATCTAACGGCAAATAATGCTAAAAGAATTTCCTCTACAAGATTTGAAGCTGATCTAAATAACGGCGGCGCAGAATTGGTTGCCAAAACATCCGGCGGTGATATAACCATTAAAAAACAATGAGTGTGCTCTAACCCTGTTCATCTCACAGTTGCAGCTGTATTTTCCCCGATGCAGCTGCTTTTTTATTTGAAATAGTTTCTTCTCTTTTATAGTTTTAGCAAAAACGTAAATTGAAAAATGAAAACATCTCTAATTTATAAATTCCTTAATGACGACGAACTCCTAAGAATTTCCAATAAAATTAAAGCTGAAGAAAAAATTACAGCCGGCGAAATCTGTGTAAGTATAAAAGAGTGTCGTTCACTTATACAAAAGAATAAACCGGTAAGAAAACTTGCTGAAGAGGAATTCTTTAAACTCGGAATAGATAAAACGAGAGATAAAACCGGAATTATAATTTTCTTTCTGCTTGAAGCAAGAGAATTTTACATTCTCGCAGATGAAGGAATAAACAAAAAAGTCCCTGAAAAAACCTGGGATAAAATTAAAGATGAAATGCAGTCGCATTTTATGGAAGGAAATTTTTCTCAGGGAATTATTCACGGTGTGGAAAGAGTAGGCAAAATCCTTAGCGAGCACTTTCCTATAAAATCAGATGACACGAACGAGATTTCGAACAGAGTTGTTTTGGAATGATGAAATTTTGCATTAAACGATTGCTTTAGCAATTGGATTATAAGAAACGGTTTAAACCGTTTTTACATTATTAATTATTCTGAAAATCCAAAGGATAAATCCATTGGTTAATGAGAAATCTACTTCGCCAGTTCCTTTTCAATCGCACCGGTAATTTCATCACTTTCAGGAGTTACTTTACTTCTGAATCTCGCAACAATTTCACCATCTTTGGAAATTAAAAACTTTTCGAAATTCCATTTAACATCACCCTGTTCTGTATTACTATTGCCCGTAAGTCTTTCATAAAGAGGGGAGCGGTTTTTCCCATTCACTTCAATTTTATTAAAAAGTTTAAATGTTACTCCAAATTTTGAAGAGCAGAAATTTTTAATTTCTTCATTTGTACCTGGTTCCTGGCCTCCGAACTGGTTGCAGGGAAAAGCCAGAATTTCAAAACCCTTGTCTTTGTATTTTTTATAAATCTTTTCAAGTCCTTCGTACTGCGGAGTAAAACCGCATTCGCTTGCAACGTTAACGATTAATAAAACTTTTCCTTTATAATCTGAAAGATGAACATCTTTCCCGTTCATATCCTTAACAGTAATATCGCTTATGTTATTATTCATTTTATCTCCGCCAAAACTGAAAATAGAAATTGTAAAAGTTAAAATTATAAGCACAGTTAATGCAACGGCACGTTTCATAGTACAATCCTTTTTTGTTTACAAACATGCATACAAAAGAATAAGTTTAGGATAATGATTTTATAATATCCCAAATCAAACAGGAGGTGAGCGGATAAATAAGCTTATTCTTTCTGTAATTGAAAAAATATTTGCCCGCCACCTGCCCTCCGAAGAATGCAGCAATAAGTATAGGGTAAGTTATAAACTGGAAACCGATTCCTGAAAGTAATCTTAATGTAATTACAAACGGAACAGGCAGATGAATAGCAAGCACCCACTGGAGTGAAAACTTTTTAACATTTGCCCTCCAGTAGCCGAAGGGCAAATTGAAAATAAAAACTGAAACAGCTACAATGAATAAGTTCATAACGAAAATAAAAATAAAACTAACTCATCAATGCTGCAATGGCAGAAGTGTTGACTATATCATCCACACTGCAACCGCGGCTTAAATCAAAGAATGGTCTGTTTAATCCCTGCACAACAGGACCGATAGCTTCAGCTTTTCCAAGACGCTGAGCAATTTTGTAACCGATATTTCCTGAGTTAAGATCAGGGAAGATTAAAACATTTGCTCTTCCTGCAACGTTACTGCCCGGAGCTTTTCTTCTTCCGATTGAATCAATAATTGCAGCATCAAACTGAAGTTCGCCGTCAATATTTAATTCGGGATGTTTCTGTTTAACAAGTTCTTTTGCCTGTATGACTTTATCAATTGTTTCGTGTTCTGCACTTCCTTTGGTTGAGAAAGAAAGCATTGCAATATATGGTTCTTCTCCAGTAAGCTTCTGATGATTTATAGCAGTTGAAATTGCAATGTCTGCAAGCTGTTCAGCATCAGGAGCAGGCACAACAGCGCAATCGGCAAAACTGTAAGTTTTATCAGGCGTTACCATTAAGAAGAAACTTGATACAGTTGAAATTCCTTTCGGCATTCCGATGCATTGCAATCCGGCTCTCAGAACATCACCTGTAGAAGCGGTTGAACCGGCAACACTCCCATCAGCCATTCCTTCTTTAACCATCATTGCACCGAAGAACAGATCTTTTTTCATTGTTTCCTGTGCCTGCTCTATTGTGATTCCTTTTTTCTTCCGAAGATTAAAATAAATATGCGAGAAGTCGCTGAACTTCTCTGATTTTTCAGGATCAATTATTCTGATACCTGAAAGATCACATCCGAGTTCTTTTGCTTTGGACCAGACTTTATCTTCATTTCCTATGGTTATAACCGAAGCTATTTTTCTTTTAGTAAGAATTTCTGCAGCTTTAATTACCCTGTCATCGTGCGATTCAGGTAATACAATAGTTCTTTTACTTGAGGAAGCTTTATTAATTATATCTTCCATTAATTTGTTGCTCATTTTTTTCTCCCGTTTTCTGAAAAAACAACTTTCAAAATTACGAAAAATGCGACAGACATATGTTGCAGAATATTAAACGAATATGTCCTGTTTCATTCTTTGACTTCTTAACTATTATTTTTATAATACCAGATTGATATTAAATAATAGTTCAGATAGCTTCATACAGCCTGAATATCGTTGATTTTTCTTTAAAAAAAGGATAGATTCACACTCTTAATTTTGCCATGATTTCAGAAAATATAAAAAAACTGCGGGAACGGATAGAGAAAAAATGTATAGATGTAAACAGGGACAGTAGCGAAATAAAACTGATTGCTGTTTCCAAGACCTTCGGAATCGATGAAATTGAAAAAGTGTTTGATGATGGGCTAAGAGAATTCGGTGAAAATAAAGCTCAGGAACTATCCGCAAAATTTGAACAACTGGGTGATAAAATAACATGGCATTTTATAGGACACCTGCAGCGAAATAAAGTAAGATACGTAGTTCCGGCTGCCGGTTATATTCATTCAGTAGATTCTCTTCAGCTTGCTACGGAAATAAACAAGTACGCTGTAAAGAATAATAAAATTCAGAAGATACTTCTCCAGGCTAAAACCTCAGATGAAGAATCCAAATTCGGCATTGAAAATAAAAGTGAACTTTTTGATCTTGCCGGCTATTGTAAAGAATTAAAAAATTTAGAAACCCTGGGACTTATGACCATCGCTCCTTATACTGAAAATGAGAATGTTATACGGCAAAGTTTCAGACAATTACGTAAATTAAAAGATGAATTAAATTCAAAAGGATTTAACCTGAAAGAACTCTCAATGGGAATGACATCCGATTTTGAAATAGCTATTGAAGAGGGAGCAACAATGCTGAGAATCGGCTCGGCAATTTTTGGTGTAAGAGATTATTCAAAAGATTGGAAGGAATCATGAAAGTTTCCCCGATCAGTATTAAAAAGCAGGAATTCAACAAATCGCTTCGCGGATATGATACTGAAGAAGTGCAGGCATTTTTAGAAAAACTTGCTGATGAATTCGATGAGCTTCAGCAAGAAAATGATTCTATTAAAGAAGAACTCGAAAATGCCAATATTCACCTTGTAGAGTTCAGAAGAATAGAAAAAAACCTGCAGGATACTTTACTCAAAGCGCAGGAGTCTTCTTCAAAAGCGATTGATTCAACAAAAAAACAAACCGGCCTTATGGTTAAGGAAGCTGAAATAAAGGCTAACCAGATTCTTGAGAAAGCCCGCGAAAACGCAAATGAAATTAGAGATTCGGTAATCAAATTAAGGGAGGAACGTGATCTCCTGCTTTCAAAATTAAAAGCAATGATTGATTCACAGGCACACCTGTTTGAGGTAAAAGTAAAGGATGCAGGAGCAGAGAATCCGGTTATGAAGAAACCTGAACAATCAAAGAAAGTCGACATTGATGTTGACGATATTGTGAATAAGATTTTATAATGAGTGAATTAATAGACAAAGTAAATCAAACGCTAGGAGTTATCAGGAAGATTACCAAAGAGAATTTTCCTGTTGGAATAATTCTGGGTACAGGACTGGGAGGTCTAGTCAAAGAAATAAAAATTTCTCACGAAATAAATTATTCCGATCTGCCTCATTTTCCTTTGTCTACTGTTGAATCGCACGAAGGAAAATTAATTTTCGGAACAATTAACGGGAAAAATGTTGTTGCAATGCAGGGTCGTTTCCATTATTACGAAGGCTATACGATGCAGCTGATTACTTATCCTGTTCGTGTTATGAAATTTCTTGGTGTTGAAACTCTGCTAGTTTCAAATGCGTGTGGAGGGATGAATCCTCATTATCGGCGTGGTGATATAATGATTATGACAGATCATATAAATCTTCTTGGCGATAATCCACTTATAGGAAAAAATGAAGACGAACTTGGTCCGCGTTTTCCTGATATGAGTGAAGCTTATAATATTGAATTAATATCTTTAGCAGAAGCGATTGCAATTGAGAATAAAATCAAAGTTCAGAAAGGTGTTTATGTTGCGGTTCCCGGTCCTAATCTTGAAACAAAAGCGGAGTACAGATTTTTAAGAGCTACAGGTGCTGATGTTGTAGGAATGTCTACAATTCCTGAAAATATAGTAGCCAACCATATGGGAATGAAGGTTTTAGGCATAAGTATAGTTACAGATGAATGTTTTCCGGATTCTCTTAAGCCGGTTAACGTTGAGGAAATTATTGCTGCTGCAATGAAAGCCGAACCGAAGATGACTTTAATAATGAAAGAGGTTATAAAAAAACTATAATGGAAAAAAGACCTGTCCATCAATACGTAGTGCCGGTTCTAATTGGCATTTTAATGTTTGCCTCAAATTTTATTAATACAAACATTTTCATCTTTGGCGAAAATAATTTTGCTGTATGGTTTGTTATTTCATTACTGTGTTTTGCCTGCGGTTACTATTTAAATAAAAATTTCGGATGGCATGCCGGGGGTAAACTGGTCTTTTCTATTATAATTGCCGCTACAGGATTGAGCATACTGGTTATAGCTTTTTTCAGAGAATATTTTTCTGCCAATGAACTTTTAACTGAAAACATTATTCTTTACAGTCTTAGGAATATAACTCTTGGATCTATGGCACTTTTCGGTATGGCAATAGATGAAGTGCTTCACCGTGAAAAAGAAGCAGATGTATTAGCAGAGAAATTAAAATTTTATGAAAGCCAGCTGCAGGATGCAAGGAAAGAAGCTGAAATAGAACTGCGTGAAGCAAAAGTTAATGCAGAGAAAATAGTGAATGATGCAGAAGCCGTGGCAAAAAATACTGTTCTTAAAAAGGAAAGAATAGAAAGAGAACTTAAAGAATTTATACAGGTTGAGAGAGAATTGATTAAACGATACGAGGAATCCTGATAGATAATGTTTAAACAATATTCCGATAAAATAAATTATCCCGAAATAGAAAAAAAGATTCTTGAGTTCTGGGAAAAGAATAAAATTTTTGAAAAGAGCATTTCTTCAAGAGACCAGTCTAAATCATATACATTTTATGAAGGACCACCCACAGCGAATGGCAAACCCGGAATTCATCATGTAATGGCCCGTACTTTAAAAGATCTAGTTTGCCGCTATAAAACATTGCAGGGTTATCGTGTTGAAAGAAAAGGCGGGTGGGATACACATGGTCTTCCCGTAGAAATTGAAGTTGAAAAGAGACTTGGTATAAAACACAAAAGTGAAGTAATTGATTATGGAGTAGAAAAGTATAATCAGGCCTGCAGGGAATCGGTGTTCACTTATCTCGATCTGTGGGAAAAGATGACCACAAGAATGGGATACTGGGTTGATCTCGATTCTGCATATATAACTTTGAAAAATGATTATATCGAATCAGTCTGGTGGGCGTTAAAAACCCTGTTCGATAAAGGACTGATTTATAAAGATTATAAAATTGTTCCGCAGGATCCGAAATCAGAAACAGTTCTTTCATCACACGAACTTGCGTTAGGTTATAGAGAAACGAAAGATCCCTCGGTTTATGTTCTGTTCAAAATAAAAAATGACGATGCTTACTTTCTTGTCTGGACAACCACTCCCTGGACACTGATTTCAAATGTTGCCCTGGCGGTCGGCTCTGATATTGACTACGTGAAGATAAAACATAACAATAAACAAATAATTCTTGCTAAAGAAAGATTGAGTGTAATAGATGGCGAGTATGAAATACTTGAGGAATTTAAAGGAAGTGCTCTTGAAAAAACTGAGTATGAACAGCTTCTTACATATGTAAGCGTAAACAAAAAAGCTTTCTATGTTGTTACCGGAGAATTTGTAAGTACTGAAGATGGTTCAGGAATCGTGCACATAGCACCTGCATTTGGTGCCGACGATTATGAGGTATCAAAAAAATATGATTTACCGATGCTTCAGCCGGTTACACGCGGAGGCTTATTTACAGATGAGGTAACTGATTTCAAGGGTGAATTTGTAAAAGATGCCGACCCCGGAATTATCAGGAAGTTAAGAGAACAAGGCAAGCTTTACAGAAAAGAAACCATTGTTCACTCTTATCCTTTCAGCTGGCGTCATGAAGATGTTCCTGTTATTTATTATGCTAGAGAATCCTGGTTTATCAGGACAACCTCAATTGCAGATCGAATGGTTGAACTAAATAAAACCATTAACTGGCAACCGCCCGAAGTTGGTTCGGGAAGATTCGGCAACTGGCTTGAAGAAAATAAAGACTGGGCTCTGTCTCGTGATCGTTTCTGGGCAACACCTCTTCCTATCTGGGTAAGCGAAGATGGTGATATGATAGCTGTTGGAAGCATCGAGGAACTTAAAAAGGGATTTGTGGAAGAGGCAGGGAAAAGAATTTCAGTAAGTGATATAAATGAAATAGATCTGCATAAACCTTTTGTTGATAAAATATTCTTTGAGAAAGACGGGAAGATTTTTAAACGCACTCCTGAATTAATTGATGTCTGGTTTGATTCCGGTTCAATGCCGTTCGCTCAATATCATTATCCTTTTGAAAACAAAGAACTTTTTGAAAAAAATTATTTTCCTGCCGATTTTATCTGTGAAGGAATTGATCAGACGAGAGGATGGTTCTACACGCTGCATGCTATTGCAACGATGCTTTTTGATAATGTTGCTTATAAAAATGTTATAGTGAATGAACTTATTCTTGATAAGAATGGGATGAAAATGTCCAAAACAAAAGGGAACACGGTTGATCCTTTTTCCCTTTTTGATAAATACGGGGCTGATTCAACACGATGGTATCTTATAACCAACAGTCCTCCGTGGAGACCCACGCTTTTTGATGAGGACGGGCTTGTTGAAGTGCAGAGAAAATTCTTCGGAACATTGATGAACACATATGCATTCTTTGCTCTCTATTCCAACATCGATAAATTTAATTTTCACGAAGAAATTGTTCCGTATGATGAAAGACTGGAAATTGATAAGTGGATAATGTCCAGGCTCAGCTCACTCGTTTCAGAATATAAATTATATATGGATGAATATGATGTTACAAAAGCAGCCAGGGCAGTTTCATCATTTACGATCGATCAGCTTTCTAATTGGTATGTTAGAAGATGCAGAAGACGGTTCTGGAAATCGGAAATGAACAGGAATAAACTTTCTGCTTACCAGACCTTGTATGAATGCCTGGTTACAATTTCTAAATTAACTTCACCCTTTGCACCTTTTATTTCAGAAGAAATTTATTCGGCTTTAAATTCAAATACTAATAAGGAAAAATTCGAATCTGTACATCTGGCAAATTTCCCTGAACCTATGTATAATAACAAAGAACTTGAAAATAAGATGGATATTGCTCAAAGGGTTGTATATCTTACTCGGGCAATGAGAGCCAAAAATAATCTTAAAGTCAGGCAGCCTTTAAGAAAAATTATGGTAGTGGTTGAAAATTCCAGACGCCAGGCACTTGAAGAAATGAAAGATGTAATTCTTGAAGAAGTAAACATAAAAGAGCTAGTAGCTTTAAAAGATGATTCGGATATAGTTAACAAGGCTGCCAAACCAAATTTTAAATCTATTGGTCCAAAATTTGGTAAGAATGCTAATAAAGTTGCCGGTAAAATAAAAGAGCTGAATAGTGACCAGATATTAGGTTTAGAACAGGGTGAAGAAGTGAAAACAGATATCGATGGAGAAATTATTTCTATAAAGCGGGAAGATGTTGAGATTATAAGTACTGAAATTAAAGGCTGGCTTGTGGAAAGTGAGGAAGGCATTACTGTTGCAATGGATACTGAACTTGATAATAGCTTAATTGAAGAAGGTTTAGCCCGTGAATTTGTCAACCGTGTTCAAAACATGAGGAAAGATTCGGGATTTGAAGTGACTGATAAAATCAAAATTAACTTTGTAGGAAGCGATAAATTTTTTAATGCAATAAATGCTTTTAAAGATTATGTTTCGAATGAAACTCTTGCAAAAGATTTAAGCAGGAAGGATTCTGTAAATGGAGAGTCCAGTCAGGATTGGGAGATCGGGGAGTATTCATGCTCCATTCAGATCACAAAAGTTTAAATAATCAAGGAGTGTGTTATGGCTAAAAAAACCACTACAAAAAAATCGTCCTCTAAAAAATCAACTAGACCTGTTAAAGGTAAATCAGCAGCAGTAAAGAAGAAAACTACTGTTAAAAAAGCAGCAGTCCCCGTTAAAAAATCTGCACGTAAGCTTGTCGCTAAAAAAACACTTTCTAAGAAAACAATAGGAAGTGTGAAGACTGTAAAGAAGGCAATAAAAGTTACTAAACCGAAAAGCACTGTAAAAACAAAGGAAAAGAAGACCACTATGCCGAGAAAGAAGGATGTAAAAAAAGTACAGGAGAAAAAACTATCTGCTAATGAGCTGGCAGACAGGCAGGCCGAGGAACGCGCTAAGGCAATGCAGAGGATTAAAGGTTATAGTAAAAAAGATTTGGAACATTTTAAACAAATAATTCTTGGCAAACGTGATGAGATTATAGAACAGCTTCAAAATCTTAAAGAGCAGATGCTCGATCCGACAACAGGTGAATATATTAACGAAAATTCTCCTTACTCATTGCATATGGCTGAGCAGGGAACTGATGCAATGGAAAGAGAAAAAACTTTTCTATACGCCCAAAGAGAAAATAAATTTCTCGGTTATCTTGAAGATGCTTTAAAGAGAATTGAAGCCGGAACTTATGGAATTTGTATTGAATGTATTGAAGAACCTCAGCACCTGTGCGAAACCTGTCCGCTAATTCCAAGAGCAAGGTTAGAAGCAGTACCGCACAGCCAGTTGTGTGTAGCCATTAAACAAAAACAGGAAAAAAGATAATTATATTTTGAATTGAACAGGAATTGGATGAGGTGCTAAAGTGAGGATGCTATTTGTTTCTGCTTTAATTGTTATCACCGATCAAGTGTCTAAACTGATGGTAAAGGGTATACCGGCAATAAATTTAAAAGGATTACTTCCGGGGGAGAATATTTCTTTGGTTGGAAATATCTTTAATATAACTATGGTAGAGAATCCGGGAATAGCGTTTGGTATTAATTTTGGATCTCAATTTAAACTTATAATTTCCATTTTTACTCTCTTTGCAAGCGTTGGACTGATAATATTTTTCTGGAGGATAAGGCATAAGAGTTCCGGGTTAAAATTTTCCGTAGCGTTAATACTGGGTGGCGCTGTTGGTAATCTTATTGATCGTTTGTTTTATGGAGTTTTTTACGGTTATGCCCCATTATTTTATGGAAAAGTTGTAGACTTTTTTCACCTCAGATTATTTAATATTTATTTATTTAATAACACATTAGGCAATTATATTTTCAATGTTGCAGATTTGGCAGTTACAGCAGGAATGATCACCTTAATGTTTGCTTTAAAAAAACAAAGTAAAGAGAAAGAAACTATTGAACCTTCCGTTATTGAAAATTTATTAGTAAAGGGCAAGGAATAGTTTGCGAATTTTATTTCTATCTTTTTTTATAGTTATTGCTGATCAGATTACAAAACTGCTGGTAAAAGGGTTCTCAATTCCTTTCCTTCATTTTAATTACTCCGGAATGTACGAGGGAGAAAAAATTCCTGTAATTGGAAATTTCTTCAGAATAACTTTTATAGAAAATCCCGGTATGGCTTTCGGATTTGATCCGGGAATTAATTTTAAATTATTAATTTCTGTTTTTTCCCTTGTTGCAAGTGTTGGACTGATCATTTATTTATACGTTGTAAGAAACCAGAGATTTACATTAAGGCTGGCCCTTGCATTTATATTAGGCGGTGCTGTTGGTAATCTGATTGATCGTATGTTTTACGGAATTTTTTACGGATACGCCCCCGTTTTTTACGGAAGGGTTGTGGATTTTCTCGATGTAGACTTCTTTGATTTCTCAATCTTTGGCAGAAGTTATGACAGGTGGCCAATATTTAATATTGCGGATGCCGCAGTTACAATCGGAGTTCTGATTTTAATTATTTTTTATAAAAAGAATTCGCAGGATGATGTTGAAATTAATTATTCCGGGACCGTAGCAAATGAAGTTTCAAACGAAACTGAAATGATAGAAACTGTAAATGATACAGAGCTCTCTGATAGAGCAGAAAACACTTCAAAGGAAGACCCGAAAGAAAATGGCGAAACTGATCAGGGAAAAGAAATACCGCTTTGAAATTCCACCTGGAAAAAAGAAAGAACGCATAGATCTCTTCTTAACTAATTCTGTTGAAAATGCCACCCGGTCTAAAGTACAGAAGTTAATTGAAGCAAATCTTGTTAAGGTTAACGGAAAGTTTGTTAAAGCAAGTCATCTCATTCAACCCGGAGATATAATTGAAGCAGTTCACCCTGTTTCACCACATCCTGAAAATGCTGAACCGGAGGATATTCCTCTTAATATTATTTTTGAGGATGAATATTTATTGATAGTAAACAAACCTGCCGGAATGGTAGCTCATCCTGCTTATGCAAATTATACAGGAACTCTGGTTAATGCTCTGCTTCACCACTCGGCAAAACTAAGTGCTGTTAATGAAGCCGGACGACCGGGGATTGTTCATCGTATTGATAAAAACACAAGCGGTCTTCTTGTAGTTGCCAAAGATGACTGGACACACGCAAAACTCGCTTACCAGTTCTCAAAGCATACAATTGAACGTGAATATTGGGCTCTTGTTTGGGGGGTTTTTAAAGAAAAGAACGGGGAGATAAAATTTAACATTTCCCGTAGTAAATCCGATCGGAAAAAATTTGCTGCTTCTAATGAGGGGGGGAAGACCGCACTTACCTATTTTGAGGTACTGGAAGAATTTGAGTTTATTACTCTTTTAAAGCTTAATCTTAAAACTGGCAGGACCCATCAAATCAGGGTTCATCTTTCTGCAATTAACCATCCTATTTTTGGAGATGCAACTTATGGAGGTACAAAAATAGTTTATGGCTCATCACTTCCTAAAATGAAAACAAGGATAAACAATCTTCTCTCATTAATTCCGAGGCAAGCTTTGCATGCAAAAACTCTCGGCTTCGAACATCCGCACACTAAAAATTTTATGCGCTTTGATTCAGAACTACCTCTTGATATGCAGGAAGTCATAAAAAAATTGAAATTTGCTTCTCAATAAATTAAACTTGCCTTTACTTATTCGACTATTTAAAACTATTATCTATTTTTAGGAGAGAATTATGCCTGCCCGAATGCCAAAAACTTTAGCAGTTGGTGTAATCACCACTATATTTGTCCTTTTAATCATATATATATTTACACAACTCCCGTCAGGCGGTGAAGGACAAACACAGCAGGTTAGTGTCAATCTCGCAGATAAATGCTCAACCTGTCATAAAAGAGTTTCTCCAGATATTGTTAACCAGTTTGCTGCCAGCACAATGGCAAGATCAGGGGTAAAGTGTGTTGATTGCCATGTTGTTGACAAATCAAATCCAATGGGTAAAGATCACGAAGGATTTTTTATCACAGCCTCGCCAACTCCTAAACAATGTGCAAAGTGTCACCCGGCAGAAACAAAGCAATTCGATCACAGTCGTCATGGAGCCCCTGCCTGGATGGCTTTGAATGGTTTCGCGGATTTTTCTGAAGAACAGCAAAAGTTTGTTAATGAAAATATTCCTGAAGCGAACCGCGGACCGAACGGAATTATAACGGCAACAAGAAATTCTTTGTTTGATATTGAAGGGCCAATGGTAACTCCGCTTGCATGTCAAAGCTGCCATGCAATTGGAAAACCAAATGCAGATGGAAGTATAGGCAATTGTAACAAGTGTCATCTCAGGCATGAATTTTCTCTTGAACAGGTTAGAAAACCTGAAATTTGCGGTCAATGTCATCTTGGTCCCGATCATCCTCAAATGGAAATATATGAAGAGTCCGCTCACGGTGTTATGTATAAAACACAAGGGGAGAAATGGAACTGGAAACAGAAACCAGGTAGATTAACTACAGCAGATATGCCTGCACCGACTTGCGCAACTTGCCATATCAGCGGTTTCGGAACGCAGGGAACAACTCACGATGTTGGTGAAAGACTTTCTAAATTCTTATTTGCAGCTGTTACAAGTAACAGGCCAAATTATGTTCAGGGAAGAGATGCCATGAAATCCATCTGCGCCAATTGTCATTCACCTAAATTTGTGGATGATCTTTATACTAAAGCTGATAGTGTTGCAGCGTTTGTAAATATCAGGGTAAAAGAAGCGTCTGATATAATTACCGGTTTAGTAAAAGATGGTATTATCACCTCCGAACCTTTTGCAACTCAGATTAGTTATGACGCTTTCGATTTGTGGCATTACTATGGAAGAACAGCAAAGTTCGGTGCATATATGCAGGGACCTGATTTTGTGCAATGGCATGGAATTTATCCGCTTCTTAAGCAGTTAAACAAAGTGAAAGAGGAAGCTGCTAAATTAAGAAGAGAGCACGGAGGAAGAAGATAATATGGAGAAGGTTGAAATCTTTTATCTTGCAAATATTAAACTGCCAATGGAAAAGAACCGGTTATTATTAATCTTCGTAGGGATTAATTTATTCTTTACCGGAATCGATGTTGCACTAGCTCATTCAATTAATCATTTTATACCTGTTTATGAATGGATACCCATTTTCTTTTTTCCTGTTGGAGCCATTTCCTGTTTTATAATTTCATTTCAGCCGGTTCCCCGAAAGTGGGCTGCGCTTGTTCATATTATTTTGATGTCATCCGGCATAATGGTTGGAGTAATCGGAACAGCCTTTCATCTTAATGCAATTCTTAATCCGTTTGGAAGTTTAACATGGTCGTGGGTCGTTTTCGGATCGCCAATCCTCGCTCCGCTTGCGTTTGCAGGAATTTCATTACTTGGTTTATATGCGATAACTGAAGAAGTAGAAGGGCAGGAGGGAATTCTTAATATTCCCGGACTTGGGAGCTTTCAGGCTCCTATTTCCAGGGCTAAACATTTTCTGTGGCTGGTAGGATTAGGTTTTGGAGCGAGTGCTTTAACCTCAATTATCGATCATGCACAGTATGGGTATTCTATTTACAAATTGATTGCTATTGTATTTGGAATATTTGCTACTTCTGTTGTAATAACCATTGCATTATCAAAGAAGTGGACGAAGCAGGATGAATTTATTTATTTCTGGACAATGATGGCAGCGATAGTTGTAGGTGTTATGGGATTCGGTTTTCATCTCTCAGCAGATTTAGCAGGAACTGGTGAGTTGAGTCTCGAAAGAATGCTCGTATTCGCCCCCGTTTTTGCACCGTTGTTATATAGTGATCTTGGAATGCTGGGGCTACTGGTAGTAGCTGCTCAAATTAAAAAACAGTAATTAATTTATGGGAAGTTTGTTAAATGTCCCGAATTATTTTTTTAAAATTGGTTATCTTAAACATTCAGATTTAAAAGAAACTGATATGCTTATTTATAATACCCTAACAAGAAAAAAAGAAGAGTTCAAGCCAATAGATCCGCCGAACGTAAAAATGTATGTGTGCGGACCTACTGTTTACGATTATTTCCATATAGGTAATGCGCGTTCATTTATTATGGCAGATATACTGAGGAAGTACCTGATCTCCAAAGGCTATATTGTTACTTATGCAATGAACCTGACCGATGTTGATGATAAGATTATAAAAAAATCAAATGAGCAGAAAAAAAGTCCCGTTGAGATTGCCGAATATTACATTAGTGCTTTTTTCGAAGATATTGAGAAACTGAAAATTAAGAAGGCTGATATTTATCCTAAAGCAACTGCACATATGGCTGATATTATAAAAATGATTAAATCATTGGAAGAAAAAGGAATAGCATATAATGTAAATGGTAATGTTTTTTATGATGTTTCAAAATTCAAGAGTTATGGTAAACTAAGTGGAAAAAAAACGGATGAACTTGAATCAGGTGCAAGAATTGAAATAAATGAGGAGAAAAAGAATCCCCTGGATTTTTCTCTGTGGAAAAAAGCAAAAGAAGGAGAACCTTACTGGGAAAGTCCTTGGGGAAAGGGCAGACCCGGATGGCATATTGAATGTTCCGCAATGAGCTGCAAACATCTTGGTGATAATTTTGATATTCACGCCGGTGGAAATGATTTAGTTTTCCCGCATCATGAAAACGAAATAGCACAGAGTGAAGGAGCAAACGGGAAAAAATTTGTTAACTACTGGGTTCATTTTGGATTTCTGAATATTAACGAAGAAAAAATGTCCAAGTCACTTGGTAATTTTTTTACTACAAGGGAAGTACTAAAAAAATATTCCGCAGAAGCATTAAGATTATTATATGCCCAGGCTCATTACGGGGGCCCTTTAAATTTTACCGAAGATCTCCTTGCAGCTGCTCAGAAAGGATTGGAAAAGATTAGTAATCTTGCAGAAAAAGTTGAAAAGGAAATAAAAACATCTGAAGGAAACAGCAATCCTGAATTTAATTTCCAAAAATTTCAGAAAGCCTTTGAAACTGCAATGGACGATGATTTCAACACACCGCAGGCCGTTGCCGTAATTTTTGATTTTATTAAAGAAGTTAATCGTGTTATTTCTGAGAATGATAATATCAGCAAGGCATTTTATCTTAATGTAAAAGACTTTTTAGATAAAACAGCAGGAGACATTCTTGGAATTTTAGATTTTAATACTTTAAGTGCAGAAACCTCCGGTGAACTTGAAAATGAATTAATTGAGATGTTCATAAAATTTCGCCAGGAAGCAAAGGCTGATAAAAATTTTAAACTTGCAGATAAAATACGTGATGAATTAAAAAATATCGGAATCGAACTCCAGGACAGTAAAGAAAAAACTACCTTTAAAAAAGTTAAGTCTTGAGATTCTTCTTTTATTATTTCCTATTATGAAGTGCTAAAAGTTATATGAATAAAAAGAAGATAAGTTACTCGAGACTCCGCACTAATGATTCCGAAATCACTTTCAGGATAAAGTACAGTACAAGGGCAAGATATCTTCGACTGCAAATAAATCCCTCAACCGGACTGGAGGTTATTCTTCCTCCGAAATGTAAAATGGAAGAAGCAGAAAGATTCATCTATAAAAAAAGAGAATGGATTTTAAAACATCTCAAAAATGTTTCTCCTAAAAAAGAATTTACTTACCTGGGTGATAATATTGAAATAGAACAGAAGTACAACCTGTTTCTGCTAAAGCACAAAATAATATTTCATCAAAACACTATTAAAATTGAAAGTCCTTCCGGCTCTGATGACGGTATAAGGCGAATTTACAATACCTGGCTAAAGCTTAAAGCAAAGGATTATTTACCGGAAAGGACTAATGAACTTGCTCAACAAAATAATTTTTCTTTTAAACAGGTAAGAATCAGAAACCAGAAAACGAGATGGGGAAGCTGCTCTGCCGGCGGGAATATTTCACTTAATTATAAGTTGATGAAATACAGAAAAGAAATAATTGATTACGTAATAATCCACGAATTATGTCATCTGAAAGAAATGAATCACTCTAATAGATTCTGGAAACTCGTTGAAGAAATTGTTCCTGATTACAAAAAATTAAAAAAAGAGCTGAGAGCAAATTCTATTTAAATAATTCTTCGCTGAACAAAGTTCCTCTTCCCAAAATTAAATTCGGGTCAAATACTTTTTTAATCTCTGCCATCTTTTTAATATTTTCCTTCCCGAACATCATTTCAAGGTACTCGGTTTTTAATTTACCAATTCCGTGTTCTGCCGAGACCGTCCCATTCAGTTCAACCGCTCTTTTGCATATCTGTTTGTAAAGTTCTTTCCCTTTTTCATATTCGTCATCATTCTCCGGCAGCATATTGAGGTGAAGATGAGAATTACCGAAATGTCCGTACGCAATAAATTTGATACCTGAATTTTGAACAAGGTTTTTACACTCCTTATAAAATCCCTTGAATACATTGTTCGGAACAGCTACATCTGTCCCTAATTTTTTAACATTCCTCTTTGCAATAAATTCATTTGCCTTTGCAGAAACTGAATGACGGTATTCCTCGAGCTTTCTTTTATCATTTTCCGAGAAAGCAAACCAGGCAGTTTCAGTATTTCCATTATGTATTGCTATTAATTCTGCCCATTGATTAAAGAGTGTTTCGTCATTCTCGGTTGTGGTTTCCTGTTCAAACCAAACAGAAGATTTGGCATCAACCGGAATTTGTGAGTAATCTTCTTTGAGGAAATTCAAGCAATTTTCATCCATAAACTCGAGAGCTAGTGCCTCCAGAGTATCTGATTTATGTTTCCTTGTCTCAAGTGAAGTTTTTCTTGCCTCTTCAATAAAAGATATTGCATTATCTTCAGAATCAAAAAATATAACTGAAGAAAGAATATCCACAGGAAGCTTAACAAGCTGCAATTTAATTTTTGTAATTATCCCAAGGGTTCCCTCTGAACCAATAAACAAATCAATTGCATCCATATTTTCTTTTAAATAATAGCCGGAAGCATTTTTAACACCGGGCATATTAATAGAAGGAATTTTCAGTTCAATTTTTTTTCCGGAAACAGTCTCCATCTCAAGATGAAAACCTTTAGCATTAAATAATCCTCTTTTTATATCGAGAATTTCACCATCAGCTAGAACTACCTGCAGCTCTTCAACAAAATTTCTTGTTGGTCCGTATTTAAACGTCTTCTCACCCGAGGCATTAGTGGCAATTGTGCCGCCTATAAAACAATTCCATTCAGTAGGATCCGGAGGGTAAAGTAATTCTTGTCGATTTACTTCTTTCTGCAGGTTATCAAGTATTACTCCGGGTTCAACAACTATATATTTGTCCTTCTTATTTATCTCAATTATTTTATTAAGTTTTTCAGTGGAAATTAATATTCCGCCTGAAGGCACACGGGCACCGGTTAAACCTGTTCCGTTTCCCGAAATTGTAACCGGTGTTCCTTCTGCATTCGCTTTTTTTAACAAAGCGGAAATTTCATCAACTGATTCAGGTATATAAACCGCATCGCATTTTCCTTTAAAATTTGATGCATCGCTTAAATAGTTTTCTATTTCATCAGGTAAAGTTTTTATTATCATTTATTTTTCATGCATATTGTCTGAGAATATCAAGGTAATCTCTCCTGATATTTAAATCAGGAAGTTCAGTTTTATCTCTTTCAGGAATCCAGGGAATATTTATCCAGGAAAATATTTCATCAAGCACGTCAAACATATTATTTTCAGGTAATCCATTATCTCTCAGGTGATGAATCAGCTTCAACGTCATAAATCCATCAAACCATTTTGACTTTTGTTGCTTTAACTGCTCTTCAGTTTTTGAATTTTTAATAATATTATTCATATCATTTTCAAAATTGTGATAATATAAAAATTTTATCAGCTCGGGATGAATTTTTTTTGCTCCGTGCAGGTAAAAATCTATCTCAGTTTTCCCAACGGTATTCAAAACCTGCAGCCAATCTTTAAGTATCTTAAATGAATCCGGATTGTAAAGAGAATATTCATTTTGTAAGCCGGATAAAAACCTTGTTACTCTCTGTCCGGTTCCGAACGGCACACGCCAGGAGCCTCTACCCGATGGGTAAACCGTTGTAGTATTGATAGTTTCTATCTTAACATTCTTTGCCAGTTTTTCGAGAAAATAAAAATCTTCAGCGGCTTTTCTTTTATTCATACCTTCAACTTTAATATAGCTTTCATAATCACAAACCATTGTTGAACCAATTGTATGAAATGCGTAAGGTGATTCAGCAAACTTTAATCCAAGCACATAGTATCTCAGAAATATTTCATAACACAAAACAGCTTCGCTCAGAATATCTTTCCCGGAAACATCATGCTGAAAGCTAACTACTGCTGCTGAAAGATTGCGTTTACCAAATTGATTAATTATTTCAGTCAGGTAATTTGGAGCCAGGGTGCAATCTGCGTCTGTTGTTAAAATTATTTTTTTACCGTAGACGCTAAAATCTAAAATGTTAAGTGCTATGTCCATCCCTATTTTTCTTGCAAGACCAACCCCACCATCTTTGTTGGGCATTGTTTTGCGGGGTGATGCTGCATCTACTATTCCGATGTTAATTTCTTTATCCAGTATTTCTCTGCTTAACGAATCTTCCGGGTTACCGCTGATCAGGTTGCGCAGATAAATTAGTGTTTGCTGGTTATCAAGTTTAACTGCATCATTTGAACTATCTGTATTATTAATTACAAATATAAGTTGAGTGGAATTGAAATACCTGTTGTCCAGTTCCCTGAATGAACTGAGAAAAATTTTAATATTTTCAAATTCTGCAATAGCCGGCACAACCACTGCTGCGGTAATGCCGGAAGTCAATAATGTTTCAAGATTCCAGTAACTTAATCCATATTTTTCAATATAATTTTCAACTGCAGGGGGAAAACTATACATCTATTTTTTCCTGGATAATTTTCTTTGCTTTTTCAAAATCCGGGGACTCAAGCCAATAAATATTTACACCCTCACGTTCCATTTTTCTGAACCAGGTCATTTGTCTTTTAGCAAAATCGTGAATTGCACTTCTTAGTTTCTGAGACATATCATTGTAGTTCAATTCACCTTTCAGGTAAAGACCAACATACCTGTATTCAAGTCCAAAAAAATTCAGTTTCTCGAAAGATAATCCTGATTTAACAAGTTCTTCAACTTCTTCAATCATTCCATTTTTTAATCTTAGATTCAATCTTTCCGTAATTCTTCTTTTTACCTCTTCTCTTTGGGGTTTTATTCCTATTACTAATGATTTAATCTCCGGTAATTGTTTACCCAAATCCGAATCAGTTTCTGAAATAAGTATTGCTTTTATTATCCTGTCTTTCTCAAGAAGATCAGTTGTATTATGATGTTTAGCAGCTTTGGAAAGAAGAATTTGTCTTAGTTCATTCGGATCAAGTTTACTTAATTCTTCTGCACGGCTTGAAGAAAAATCTACTTCCTTCAGGCTATAATTCCGTAGAACAGCATTTAAATATAAACCCGTACCGCCAACGAGAAAAGGAAGTTTATTTTTATATGATATCTCTTCAAAAATTTCATAAAATTTTTTGTGAAATTTGTACAGATTAAATTCATCTTCTGGTTCAACAATATCAATCATATGATATTTTATCTGAACTTCATTTACAATATAATCCTGAATATCTTTTCCGGTACCAATGTTCATTTGTTTATAAACCTGGCGTGAATCAGCAGAAATAATTTCTCCGTTAAATTCACAGGCAAGTTCAGCAGAAAGCCTGGTTTTACCGGAGGCCGTAGGCCCCAGTATTGTAATAAGGTTATAAGACATCAGGATTAAATTTGATCGAAAGACGGAAGAGAAATAGTAAAAATTGCACCTTGTCCGGGGCTGCTTTCAACGGTTAATTCTCCGCCGTGATCCCGAATAATTTTTTGAGCTATGGTTAAACCTAAACCAGTTCCGTTTTCTTTAAGAAATGATTTAAATGGCTGAAAAATCTGTGATTTTATCTCATCAGCTATCCCCGGCCCTGTATCGCGAAATTCTATATTTATAATATCCCCTGAACGTTTTGCTGTTATATAAATATTTCCACTTTCTCCCATAGAATCACATGCATTTTTAGCTATTTGAAGACAAGCCTGATAGAAGGCCTTTTTATCAACTTTAACCCTAATATTGCTTTCCACCTTTTTATACAATGCCACATTCCGCGATTCAACATATTCGGCGAGAAGACCTAAAGTACTATCTATAACTTCCTGAAGTTCATATTCTTCTATTTCAAGGGGATTAGTATTTTCAGTATAGGCTAATGAAGAATGCAGAAAATTAACTACGGAATCAGCCTGATCCATAAGTACGTTTAAAATCGTTTTGATTTCAGAAGGTATATTTTTCTTTTTTATCTGTGCAGCATAATATTTCATTGTTAAAACGGGAGTCTGAATATTTTCAGTAACAAACTTAGTGAAGGTGGACAGATATGTATTTTTACTCTTATCAAGTATATCGTGAAAATTTGCAAGCCGAAGAAGAGTTTGTGAAATGTGTGGAACCAGTGAAAGTATAGTTTCTTCGTCTGATAAAAGAAATTTACCCGAACTGCTGTTTGCAAGACAAAGAACAGCAATGGTTTCTTTCTCATCATTCGGGATTGGTATACAAATGAGACTTGAACTTACTATTCCTTGTATACTATCAATATCCTCTGAAAACCGGAAGTCCTTAATGGGTTCTCTTACATTAATTATTTCTCCTGTTTCAGCTGCAAGTCCTGTTAAACCGCTTCCTGCAGGAAACCTTACTTCAACATATCCATCTTCCGTCTGCATTTCAGTTACAAGCAGATTTTTAAGATTATCAAGAATATATAAAGTGCCTGCCTGTGCTTCAGTAAGTTTAACTGCCTCCCGGACAATATTTGCATGAAGCACCTGCTCATCAAGGCTTGAATTAAATTTTAAAACCGCATTAAGAATCCTGGCTGAGTTAAGTTCAGTATCATCATATTTTAATTTTTCCTGTTCGGCTTCGTACCTTATTTGTTCCTCTTCTGTCATTCCTGAAAGAATATCCTTCTCACGTTCTTCCGTTGTCAAATTATGCCAGGGAGAACGTTCTTCTTCATCACTGTCCAGTAAAGGATCAGCTGAAAATTCAGTTTCAGGTTTCTCTTCAATTTTCTTTTCTGCCGGTTCATTTTTCATTTCATCACTAATTAAATGATCGGATTCAGTACTAACAAATTGTTCAGAATTGGTAATATCGATCTCCTCGTTAATAGCATCTGTATTAATTTCGTCTATTGATATGATTTCATCTTCAGCAGTTTCTTTTATTTCAGATTCGTTTTCTATCGAAAGTTCATCCGGTAAATCAATATCTTCTTCTGTCAGAATACTTTCCTCCTGGTTCACCTCTTCATTTTCTTCGCTTAGCAGTTCATCATTGTTTTCTGATTCTACATTTACTTCTTCCGGTGACTCGCTTAAGGTTTCTTGAAATTCGGATGCATCATTTGGGATAGTTTCATTTGGTTCTTCTGTTAAATCTTCAATAGAACTTTCAAATTCCGGTTCATCTAATACGTCATCAGCATACTCGCTGTTTTCTTCCGGTATAGCAGATATCTCATCCTCAGCTAAATTGTCGTCATCAACTAACTTTTCTTCATTTTCAGTGTCCTCTGTTTCAGGAATGGCTTCGGGCACAGCAGAGACATAGAGTTTATCAGTATCTTTGCTAAAAAGACTTGGGTGAATAGTAATAAGCAGTTCAGGAATATCTACTTTATTATATGCAATAATATTATCATTAACTTCGGGATTATTTGCAAGAAAAGTACGTAAATCAGTTTTAGAGAGAGAATAAAGCACACAATCTGTATTTGCAACAGCAGCTGAACGACGATACGTATCTTCCAAAACTTCTATATCACCGAAGAAATCTTTGGATATTTTATTAAGCTTAACCGATTTGTTTTCAATATAGACTTTAACTTTTACTTTACCGGAGAGAATGAGGAAAGTTGATTTACTCGCATCCCCCTTCTGAAAAATAATTTCCCCTTCTTTCTTTTTTATTATTTGTTCACCATTGAATGGAATTTCCAGATTTTCAGGAGGGATTCCATCGAACAATTTATTATTTTTAATGGCTTCTTGATAATTATTATCAGACATAAAAAATTACTTTTGTTCTTCCCTTATTAAAATAACTGTAATTATAATGAATTTCACGGAAATAGAAAACGGCATAACACATATTTACAAGAATGATCCTTCACTTGCAAAAATTATTGATCTTTCTTCAATATGCAACCTTAGCCCGAAAAGAAATCATTACCTTACATTTTTACGATCAATTATAAACCAGCAGCTTTCTACCAAATCTGCCGCTGCAATCTATCAAAGATTTTTGACTTATTACAATAATAAGCCTTTACCGGAAAAAATAAAAAATACACCTGCTATTAATTTAAGAGAAGTTGGATTATCGAACGCAAAAGTAAGTTATGTTAAAGATTTTTCAGAAAAAATTATCAGCGGTGAAATTCACTTCAGGGGATTGAGTAAAAAATCTGACGCTGAAATAATTGAAGAATTTACGAAGGTCAAAGGAATAGGGGAATGGACGGTGCAAATGTTTTTAATTTTTAATCTTTGCAGGTTAAATGTACTTCCTGTTAAAGACCAGGGAATAAAACGTGGCGCAATGATTACTTACAGGTTAAGAAAAATCCCGGATAGTAAAAAACTTATTCAATTATCAAAAAAAAATAAATGGGCACCCTATAATAGTATAGCCAGCTGGTACTTGTGGATGGCACTGGAACTATAATCAATATTAATTATTATGAACCTTTAAATATGGACTTGCATCTCACATTATGGACGAAAAAAAATTAATAGAAGAAGCAAAAACCGGAGACAGAAAAGCTCTTACGGAAATTGTTAAAAAGTATGAACAAACTATTTATAATTTCTCGTTTAAGATTTGCCGTGATCCTGAAAGAGCTGAAAACATAATGCAGGAAACATTTTACAGCATGGTTAAATCACTTAACCAGTTTGATGGAAATTCGAAACTTTCAACCTGGCTTTACAGAATTGTTGCTAACCACTGTTTAATGCAGGCAAGAAAACAAAAAGGAAAGCACTACATCTCTCTGGAAAATGATGAAGATCTTTACACGGAAAAACATATTGCAGACTGGGAAACTCTACCCTATAAAAACACAGAAAATAATGAGCTGAGGATGATACTTGATGAGGCTATACAAAAGCTTTCTCCGGATTACAGAATAGTTTTTCTGCTTCGTGATGTAGAGGGATTATCCACCGAAGAAACCGCTGAAGTTGCCAATATTTCAATTCCGGCAGTAAAATCACGACTTCATCGGGCAAGAGCATTTTTAAGAAAAGAAATAGACGAGGCGTTCAAAAAATGAGCAAAGAAATAAAAGTTACTTGTCTTGAAGTTATGAGTCATATTTGTGATAGTCTCGGTGAGGATCTTGATTCAGAAAGATGCCGGGATATAAAATCACACCTGGAACAATGTCCTGATTGTACAAACTATTTTAAATCAGTGCAGATGACTATCGATTATTATAAAAAATATAATGTAAATCTGCCGCCTGATGCACACAACAGATTAATATCATTTCTGGATCTTGATAAAGATGAGTAGTGTAAGCAAACAGGAGAGCCTTAAAGAATTTAATAATCAATAAAACAAGAACACAAAATGGAAGATATACATTATTATAAAGTAAATTTAAAATGGGATGAAGGCAGAATAGGAACTATAGCTTCCGAATCTTTACCTGACATGAAAGTTGCAACACCACCTGAATTTCCAAAAGGCGTTGCCGGTATATGGTCTCCCGAACATTTATTTGTTTCATCAGTAAATGTTTGTTTAATGACTACTTTTCTTGCCATAGCTGAAAATTCTTCTTTACCTTTTAATTCATTTAAATGCGAAGCAAATGGTAAGCTGGAAAAAGTTGACGGAATGTTTATGATTTCTGAAATAGAACTGAAACCTGAAATAATTATTCCCGAAGAAAAATATAGAGAGAAAGCCGGCAGGTTAATCGAGAAATCAGAAAAAATGTGTCTTATTTCTAATTCAGTAAAAACCCGGATTATTCTAAATCCGATAATTTCGGTTTTTAATTGAAATAAATACGACTTGAAAACCAATACGTTATAAATTAGATTAAAATAAAAAACAGGAGTTAATATGAACAGACTAATTGGATTTTTTGTTCTTGTACTGATATTATCCAATTTTGTGGCTTGTGCTCAGACGGTTCCGCCTGAAAACAATATTACCGTTAAGGAACTTAAGAATCAGATTAAAGAAAATCCGAACCTTATAATTCTGGATGTTCGCAATCCGGATGAATTAAAAGGCCCATTAGGAAAAATTGATGGTGTGATCAATATACCCGTTCAGGATTTGGGGAACAGGATTGCTGAACTTGATAAATATAAAGATAAAGAAATTGCTGTTATCTGCAGAACTGGTCACCGTTCAAGCATCGGAACAAAAATTCTTCTAAAAAACGGGTTTAAAAAAGTTGAAAATGTTGAGGGCGGTATGACTGCTTACAGGGAGAAATAATTTTTATTTAAACTTATTAAATCCGGGCTCAACTTAGCCGGGCCCGGATGATGATCTTTCTATTCCATATTTTTTAACAATCGTTTAGCTTTTTTTATTGCGAATTTATCCCTGAAATTTTTTTGCGGATAATTTAATAATTTATTTAAAAGTTCCGTTTCATTTTGTCTTGTCCTTCATTGCTTTATAAGTTAGTGCCAGCTGAAAAGTTGCTACAATAGTATTCGGGTTAACTTCGAGAGCTTTTTTCAACATTCTTACTGATTCTTCAAATGAACCTTCTGGAACATTTCCGTAAAAAGTATTTGCAAAGATTCTTTCGAACCAGCTTAACTTAGCAATCTGCCTGTTGTAAATGCCGAGGATTACATATGGCAGGTATTGATCGGGATTAATTTGCAGAGATTTTTTTGCATTCTCTTCTATCTTATATGCAAGTTTAATTTTTTCATTTCCACCTTTAAATAGGGCAAGGTTCCCGTATGACATTGCAAGATAAGCATACGTAGCCGCACTATCCGGAAAATAGTTCATCATCCTTGTGGAAAATTCAATAGCTCTGTTAATCATTATTTCTGAACTATCTTTTTCCCCGTAGTTATGATATTCTTCACCAAGATCATTGTAAGTGCGTGCAAGTCTGAACAAAACATTATAGTTTGTTGAATCAATTTTATAAGCGTTCAGATAATTCTGTATTGCAGATTTATTATCAAATTCATTATAGTAATCATCACCTTTTTTAAGCCGCTCTTCAAAGGGACCTGAAATGGCTATAACGGTAAATAAAAAATAGATTATACCGAATATTAAGTGTCTCTTCATTATTCATTCCGATATTTATTTTGTTTGGATATAAATTCTTATATCTATTACTTATTCCGTTTTAAATTATTATCCAGGTATGTATAAATTTCGTTCCAGGCTTTTACAGTCACAGTTTCATTATAGAGTTCTTTGTTTTTGGGATTCATAAAAGCGTGACCGACCCCGGGGTAAATAAGAATTTTATTTTTTATGCCTGCTTTCTTCAATGCACTTTCAAATTCTCGAACATTTTCAGGTATAATATTTTTATCGTTTTCACCAAATATCCCCAGTACAGGACAACCTATTTTTTTCAGGGCATCTTCATCTGAAACCAACCCACCATAACAAATGACGCAAGCAGAGAGTGAAGGGATTAATAATGCGGTTCTAAGTGAATAACCTCCGCCCATGCACCATCCTATCGAACCAATTTTATTTTTGCTAACTTCAGGCAGATTACTTAGATAATTGAAAGCCGCCTGTAAATCTGTAGACGAACGCACCTCATCTACTCCGGAGGAAAGCTTGCGGGCTTCATCGGGTGAGCCGGTTGATTTGCCACGATATAAATCAATAGCTAAGGCGATATATCCGCTGTCTGCAAATTCCCTGGCGTTGTTTTTTACCCAGTCATTCAATCCCCACCATTCGTGAATTAGGATAACTGCCGGGAATGGTCCTTTACCTTCAGGTACTGCCAGGTACGCAGATACAGAATCGTTTCCACTAATATATTTTACGGTTGATGTTTTTACTGATTCCATTATTGCTGTACTATCTCCTTTCAATTTTTGATTTCCTGTATTAGTTTCCTTTCCATAGCTTGAACAAAATAGGACGCAACTAAATAATAGTAAAGCCGGAAGGTTAAACGATTTCATAGTTAGATCCTTAAGTTTTTAAAATGATTCCAGGGATTAATTTAAATCTCGATTAGTATAAGCTAAAGATTTAACAACTTACAGAATATTTTAACTTAAATAGTAATATTTAAATCACAAAAGGGAGGTATAAAAATTGGACTGATAAAGTAATACGCTTGATGAAGAGATATCAGGATTTAAATCGGTTATACCGCAATATTCCTAGGCTTCATTCTGAGTAAAAGTGAAAGATCGCCGGCGGCTATAATTTTTTTACCCTGATATTTATAAACTAGGACAAGTACCTCATCGAAGGGGGACCCGTTATCTTTAAATACCGGAAGGATGCTGTTTAATGGAACTATTTCTTTTTGAACCTGGATAAAATTCTTGGTCTCCAGGTAATCAAGTAAGTTGGTAAACTTCTTTATCTTCTCAAAAAATCTGTTTTCATCTACCGGAACTATAATTTCATCTGTATTGAAAACCACGTTAAAATACCAGAAGTGATTAATCTTATATCTTACGCGAATATAAGAACAGGATTCGCCTATAAATGATTCGATATCAGTTATCTTTTTATCAGAAATTTTCTGAATTATATCTTTGTCTTCCTGATCAAAATACATATGCCACTCACTATAAATTTATTTCCTTGAACGCAATTGAAGTGCCAGAATGAAATGTTTATAGATTACTACATAAATGCAAAACTACTGCCTCAAAAGTTGGCGCTATTGTCAGATATGACGGAAAGGGAATTACCAATTCGAATACTATAATTAAGTTTTCAATTGGAATAAATTATGCTGATTATTTTATTACTTAGTTTGTATAGAAGGATGAAAAATGAGAAAAACCAGAATTTTAATGGGCCTAATCATTTCAGATATAGGCGGAATTATTATTAATTCGATTCCGATGTTCCTGATTTTGTCGCTGACAAATTTTTTTGCGGGAGAAACTGCCGGAGTACATCCGTTGGCGATAGCTCTTATTCTACTTGTTTCTCTTTCTTTATTTCTCATTCCATTTCAGTTAATGTTAATTACTTTCAGAATGTTCAATATAATTCTTGATAAGTATGGTGTATTCTCATTGGCAATTAGTGGAGGTTTGATAGGGGGGAGCCTGTTTTACTTTCTCATTCTCTCGCATTTTTCTTTAAACTGGGCGAACATACTGAATTATGCTCTGCTCGGTGTTTTACAAAGTATAATTGTACAGTTTATTTATCAGTTCATTCCTGATCGCTGGAAAGTGCAGTCTTTTGAATAGAAGAATTAATCAGTAGAATTGATTTTATTTCTCAAGCTTAAATTCGAATCGGGATTCATTCCAAAAATCATTTTTTGTGTCAAGCGACCTTTCTATAAATAAAACCTCATTTAAATTATTTACTAATAAAACAGTTGAAGATCTTGTTCCGTATCGGTCACTTTTAATGAAAATCGGTGAAACAGCTCTTTCCAGTTCTATGTCTAATCCTGTTTCCGGCAGTTGATTATCTGGTGCTACCCGATCGTCTGATAATATTTCAAACAAATCATCAGTTGATATTTTATCCTTTGAAGTTGAATTTGAAAAAGCTTTTTTACTTCTAATTACTTTAGGCCAGGGTGTATCGAGAAGATGATTACTTAAACCATAAATCCCTGCAGATAATTGCTTCAGTTCTTTTGTCTGGTTTGAGAAATAATAAAAAGTTTCAATATCGGAAAATAAAAGATTGTACCCGTTATATGTTTCAGATTTATCAAATAAAGTGTGACCATATTTTAAAGTTGAAAGTTCTGATAATAGAAAATCAGTAACTAATTTTCCCCTGGTGGGAGCATCACTTTTAATTGATTTCATGTCCCTGTAATTAGTGATTGCGGAAAATCTTCCCTTATTGGTAATTCCCAGCCACGTACCACCGCCTTCCAGATCTTTACCTGCAAGCAGATCGGGCTGTTCATTCCAGAAATGAGCATTCTCAGTAGGTCTTTTATAAAATTCATCGCGATTGGCAGCTATAATTAAAGGGTATTCAGGATGAGTATTATATGATATAAGTAAAAGGCACACTTAATAAATACCATTAAATGTTAATTAACCGGTTCATTTAAAATAAAAATTGAAATATAAACTTTTATTGTCAAGAAGTTACAACTCAATAAAAAAGCGGACTAAAAGCCCGCTTTAATGAATAACAGATATAATAATTATTTAGAATTTATCATCCTCAAATTCATCATCATCTTCACTTCCTTCTGCATCCCATGCCTGATTATTAGAAATGTCAGAATCATATTCGCTATCATCAGATGAATCATATTTTTGTACAGGATTCAGATTATCTGGATCGTTTTTCTTTCCGTGTGTTTTTTTCTTTTTTTTCATATTTTTACGACCACTAATTTTTTCGCCTCTTTCACTTCTTCCATTTTTAGCTCTTTCATCTCTTTCCCTGGAATCCATACAAACCTCCGGCACTGATTAATAATTTAATTTCTGATTAAAATATTTTTCATTTTTTAAAATCAAAATAATAATGTCTGTTGCAGACACTTTTTGAATTTATAAAGTCGCTAATATATTATTGGATATCAATTCCGGGTGAAAATGCAATGAATCCCGCTATTTTGAATTCGTTATCTTTTACATCTGGATAGTACCAGGCTCCATTCCAGTTTATAGCGTCTCCAACATTTATATTGTAAAAGTTGGCTGTACCAAGTTGTGCATCAATATGCTTTGTGTAACTTTTTTTCAGGTACTCTTTCCTTACTGAGTTCGGGGGGAAGTAAGTGTAACCGTTAACTTCTTTAGCTTTTTTGCTTTCGGCAATAATTTCACCGTTCCATATTGCTTTTGCCATACATTATCCTCCAATGATTAAAATTTCAAGTAATAGTTATTAAAATTTTACTACAAATACTATGTCCAACCACACAATAATACAAAGCTTAAAAAATTTCAATCCTTGAAATTTTCCCTTAAAGCATACCTTTTATCAGTTGATTTTAACTTGGGATTAGGTATTTTAGTTCTTAAAATTTATGAGTTTTATGTACATAACAAGGAAATTAATATAAAAAGTTTTTACTCTTCATTCCAAGTTCTATAAAACTGCACAAATTATTTTGCCCAATTTTTACTTTGCGTGGAGGATTAGATGAGATTATCTCTACAATCTGCTTTTACTATCCTAATGTTCATTTTAATTGCCAGCTCGTTGTTTCCCCAATCCGGCGGTAAAATCGCTGGAAAGATAACTGATGCTTCATCCGGTGAGGCTTTGCCTTTTGTGAACGTTATAGTTGTTGGTACTTCAACCGGTGCGGCAACAGATATAGATGGCAATTATTTTATTATAAATCTTGCTCCCGGAACGTATTCAGTTAAGGCTTCTGCTATAGGGTATAACTCGGTAGAAGTGAAGGAAATTAAGGTTGCTTCAGGTTTTACCTCAAATGTCGACTTTAATTTGAATCCGGCTTCAGTTGAACTGAACCAGGAGGTTGTTGTTATTGCTGAAAGACCTTTAATCAGGAAAGATAATACGGCTTCTACTTCTGTTATAGGAGATGATATGATATCACAGCTTCCTGTTACTGAGGTAAGCGATGTACTTCAGTTACAGGCAGGTATTGTTTCTTCCGGAGGTGATCTCCATATAAGAGGAGGAAGAGCCGGGCAGATAGCTTTCCAGATTGATGGTGTTCCGATGACTGATTCCTACGACGGAAGTTCAGTTGTCAATGTTAACGCGGATGCTGTGCAGGAATTACAGGTGATATCCGGTGCGTTCAATGCGGAGTACGGACAGGCAATGTCCGGTGTGGTTAACATTGTTACTAAGGACGGGAACAATGATTTTAAGGGCAATGTTACAACGTATAGCGGGGATTATATTTCAAACAAAACAAGTAAATTCTGGGATATAAATGCCATCAACCCGATTTCAATAAGAGATTTTGAAGGTAGTTTCAGCGGACCTGTTATAAGAGATAATTTATTTTTCTACGTTAACGGAAGGTATAATTACAATACTGGTTATTTGTATGGTAGAAGAACTTTCCTGACAACCGACAGGGCAATAGAACTTCCCGGCTCAGGAGGTAAGGATTTTGTAATTGCACCTCATGGCGATAATGAATTTGTTTCCATGAATCCGGATGAAAAAATTTATGGTCAGGGAAAATTAACCTACCGTTTTATCCAGGGAATGAAACTAAGCTTCAATTATATAATTGATAAAGAAAAATACCAGGATTATAACCATAGTAATCGTTTAACTCCTGATAATAATCTTCATCGTTTCAGAAATGGCATTACAAATATTTTTACTATTAATCACGCTATATCAGCCTCAAGTTTTTACAACCTTAATCTTTCTTATTTCTTTAAAGACTATCAGCATTATCTGTACAAAGATATTTTTACAGGTGATCCCGCACATCCAACAGATTATGTTGATAATGCTATACACCAGACCCCACCATATAGCTTTAATGTTGGCGGTACAGATTACAGCAGATTTTACAGAAGTACAGGAACCTATGATGCAAAACTTGACTGGACTACTCAGTGGACGCAGGAACTTAATATTCAATTCGGTGGTGATTTTAAGCAGCACCAGATTTTTATGCATGAAATTACACTAAACCCTATTTATGATAACGGCGTACAGACGGTTATTATTCCTCAAACTACTACCAACCTTAATAACCAATATCTGCATAAACCACAGGAGATGTCAGGATATGTTCAATCCAAACTCGAAGCATTCAATTTAATATTTAACCTTGGAGTTAGGCTGGATGTATTTAACCCTGATGGTGTAGTACTTAACGATCCGTCAGACCCTAATATTAACAGTCCATTAAAGCCCGACAATAAATTTTTTGATTTAAATGGCAACGGTGTTCAGGATCCGGGTGAGGCTACTAAAACGGTTGCTGACAGAGAAGCATATTGGTACAAAAAAGCTTCAATTAAATATCAATTTAGTCCACGAATCGGATTGGCATTTCCAATTACTGATAAAGGCGTAATACATTTTTCATACGGACACTTTTTGCAATTACCTCCATATGAATATATGTATGCTAATCCGGAATTCGAATTGGGAGTAGGATCGGGAAACCAGGGGTTAATAGGAAATGCGGATCTTAAACCTCAAAAAACTGTAAAGGGTGAGCTCGGTTTACAACAGCAGATTGGCGACGATATAGCGGTTGATTTCACAGTTTTCTTTGAGGATTTCAGAGATCTGACCGGTACACAATCAGACGAAATCCTGGTTTTTGGAAGAGGCGCCAGTTACAGCAAGTATGCTAACTCGGATTTTGGTTTCTCTAAAGGATTTATTATAAAATTTCAAAAAAGATTTTCCGGCGGACTTGCTACAAGTTTGGATTATACTTATTCAATTACAAAAGGTAATGCATCCAATCCATCGGACGCCAGAGATGCTATTGCCGGTGGTGCTCTGCCAGAAACATTTATCGCTCCTCTCAACTGGAATCAAACTCACACTTTAAATGTTTCCGTTGCATATAGCCAGGAAAGAGATTGGGGCTTCTCTTTGATTGGAAATTTTTATACCGGGCAGCCTTATACACCACAAGTAAATAAAAATACACTTGTAACACAAAATGCATTCCCCAGGAACAGTGAAAACAAACCTTCGATTTTCAATGTTGATTTGAGATTGTATAAAGATTTTCCTTTCGGGCCAACCACTCTATCAGTATTTCTTAAGGTCTTTAACCTGTTAGATCTTGATAATCCGAATAATGTTTATGCCAATTCCGGTGATCCTTTATTTACTTTTGATGAATTAGACGCGGAAAAAATAAGCCCAAGATTATACTACAACACACTTGATGAGCTATATACTAACCCGGGATTTTTTGCGGAACCAAGACGTGTAGAATTCGGCATTACTTATAATTTTTAATATGAGGAAAGTTATTCAAATGCGAACAAAATTATTTTTATTAACATTATTACTGGCAGTAAGTTCAAATCTCTTTGCCCAATATGGAGATCCGAGTTTACTTGCAGTTGGTACACATACAGGAAACCGCGTTGGTATATCATTTCATAATGACGGACAGATTGCGGGGATTCTTCCCGGTGTTGATATAAGAGGAGAATGGCCCCTGGGCTCCGGTGAAAATTACATTGGCGATCTCATTCCTTTAATAGGAGTGGAATTTATTAATTTCCTTGGAGATACACTGCATTCAGTAATTATATCCAGAGGTCCGCGTAACAGGCAGTCAGAAGAAAGAAGCCCATACGATGGACATTTCTGGGGATGGAATCCAATTCCCGGGTTTAGAAATCCAAATTATGAATCAGTTGCTATGAGTCATCTTCCGGATTCCTGGCCTATTGAAGGTTGGAATGATCCGGTTGCGCATAACTGGTTTGATTCGCTTGGGCATACACAGTGGTTTGGATATTTTGGAAGAGATATTAAAAATGCCGATCAGGAATCTTTATTTGATGCGGATGATCAGAAGGATGATGAATTTAACTATAATGATTACACTCCCGGAGCGACTCCGATCTTCTTACCTGACAGTACAAATTCTATAAGACATGGCATGGGTCTTAGAATGAGGGTGAGAGGGTTCCAGTGGTCTAACTTTCTTGCGGAAGATGTAATATTCTGGTTATATGATATTATTAATGAGGGAACGACAATATACAGAAAAGCTGATTTCGGTACAGTGGTTGGAACCCTTGCCGGAGGCGACGGCGACAGCCAGGATGACCTTGGATATTTCGATGTAAATAACTGGATTACATATTCCTGGGACAGCGATGGGATAGGCAATAAAGGACAAAAAGTTGGTTATGTTGGATATGCATTCCTGGAATCTCCCGGAAATCCGTTTGATGGAATTGATAATGATAACGATGATAATGATAGCGTTAAGAATTATACACCAACAGCTCCCAGATTTGTAGCTTCTGATTTTGACTCAGTTTCTTATGCAGTCGGTGATAAAGTTGTATTAATAAACCCGGCTACATATCAAAGATCACCTCACACTATAAATTCATTGCCGGATACTGTCTACTCTCTTGGGGTTAAATTTATTATCAGTTCAGGTAAATATTTTCATGAAGGAAATATTGCAAGTGTTATTAACGGAGTTTCTCAACCTGATACTTCTGCTTTCGATGGTATAGACAATGATCTAGATGGCTTAATTGATGAAAATGAGGCTATTCATTATCTGACAAGAATTAATGCCGGGCTGCTCGGGTTAAGGTATATTAATTACAGAACAGGTGACGGAGTTAACGATCTTTTAATAGATGAAAGAAGAGACAATAATATTGATGAAGATGGTGACTGGAATCCACAGACAGATGATGTTGGTATTGATGGTTTAGGACCAAATGATAATGGTTATCCCGGTCCCGATCAGGGTGAAGGAAATGGAGTCCCGGATCAGGGAGAACCTGATTTCGGAAGAACTGATACTGATGAATCAGATCAGATCGGACTTACAGGATTTAATTTCTTTAACCAGACTGCTTCACCGGATATGACGAATGATGCCTTGCTGTGGGAAAGGATGACTCCCGGACGATTTGATGTAATTCCTCCAACACCTCAGGATGGTGACTTTATTTATTCATCCGGATATTTTCCTTTAATTCCCAGCGGCGGAGACCCGGATGTAAAAGAGAGGTTTTCAGTAGCTATATTATTTGGCCAGGATTATGCTGATGTTGTTAGCAACAAACTGGTTGTTCAGCAGATTTACGATGCCGGTTACAAATTTCCTCAGCCTCCGCAGAAACCTACAATTACCCTTACACAGGAGGATGGAAAAGTTGTTATATACTGGAATGGAAAAGCAACAGAAAATGATATAGACTTTATAACCAAGAAGAGAGACTTTGAAGGATACAAAATTTACAGATCAACTGATGCTAACTTTACCGATTCACGTGTAATAACAAATGGGCGCGGCATTCTAACCTTCGATCTGCCTGTTGCACAGTATGATCTTGTCGATTCAATCAGCGGGTATTTTTATCCGTCTCCTAAATTATTACAGGAGGTTGGCGGAGTAACTTATTACCTTGGTGATAATACCGGTGTGGTAAACAGGTTTGTTGATTCAACAGTGATTCTCGGACAAACATATTATTATGCTGTATGCGCATACGATAGAGGAGACGAAACAAAAGATATTTTTCCTACTGAAAACTCAAAATTTATCCGGAGAACTTCAACCGGTGAAATAATCCTCGATAAAAATACAGGATATATTACTCCTGGGAGAAGACCAGCCGGATACGATCCTGCTGCAATTCAGGACTTTGTTAAGTCTGAAGGATTCAGAGGTACCGGTAGTATAAATGTTGAAATCGTAGATGATAAAGAAGTAAAAGGCGGTAATTCGTATAAAATAGCCTTTGTTGATACAGGAGCTGCTGAAGCAACGGCTTACTGGTCTTTAATAAATCTTACTGCAAATGATACGTTAGTTAATAAATCTTCAGTATTTCTGGGAAACACTCCTATTAATGAAGGGTTCCGGGTTCAGCTTCATAATGATGCCGTAGTAAAAATTGATACTGCAAAATCGGGTCTTGTGGGAGGAACTTCTAACCCTCAGAGCATTTCATTTAAGGTATTTAATATTCCGAATCAGCCTGCTTATATCAATGGGGTAAAACTTCCCAACGACTACCAGATCGAATTCTTTCCGGATATAGTTGGGAATTCAGTTGCTGATACTCTATACCCCCCGATTTCAAGCAATATAATTACAGCTAAACCGGTGAATTTTAAGGTTAAAAATCTTACGAAAAATGAGTATATAAATTTTGCTTATTTAGTAACCGGAACTATTTCAACGACACATTCTATTATTTTTAAAGAAAGTGTTGGCGGCGGACAGATAAGACATACGTGGCGTGTTGATATTGATTATAGCGGCGGAACAGGCGTTCCATTGGAAACAAGCGGAGTTCTTTCACTTTATACTTTAAAACCTTTCGGCGGTTCAGATGAAGTAACATTCACAATGAAGGCTGCAAATATAAATGATAGCCAGGCTAAAGATCAATTGAACAAAATAAAAGTAGTCCCGAATCCTTATGTTGTAACTCATGAAGGCGAAGCAAGGCTGCTGAGTTCCCAGGTTAGTGGAAGAGGTGAGAGGGAAATTCGTTTTACTTACATCCCGCCCGGTGCAACTATTTCCATTTATACTGTTCGCGGTGAAAAGATTAAAACATTAACACATGATGATTTATATGTTGGAGATGTTTACTGGAATCTGCGTACAGAGGAAAATCTGGATGTTGCTTTTGGAGTTTATGTATTCGTTGTTGAAGCTCCCGGCATCGGAACTAAAATGGGCAAGTTTGCCCTTATTAAATAACGGAGACACAATATGAAAAAGTTTATTATAATATTATTTGTTGCAGCCGGATTTTTAATGGGTCAGACAAAAACAGGTTCAACGGCAGCCCCGTTTCTGAATATAGGAATTGGTCCACGGGCGGTTTCTATGGGAGGAGCTTTTGTTGCAACTGCAAATGATGTTACTTCACTTTATTGGAACCCTGCCGGTGCATCCAGAGTTGAAAATAACAGCGCTTTATTTTCTTACGCTCAATGGTTTGCTGATATCAGCTACAATTGGGCTGGTGTAATGATTTCAATGGGTGGTGCTGGTACGGTTGGATTGAGTGTAACATATCTTGATTACGGAAGTCTTGAAGTTACAACACTAAGGGAACCTGATGGAACGGGTGAAACATTTAACCCTAAGGATATGGCTATTGCTTTAACATACGCATACAATCTTACCGAGCAATTCTCAATCGGCGGGAACGTAAAATATATAAACCAGAAAATATGGAACAGCTCGGCAAGCGCGGTTGCAGCGGATCTCGGTGTGCTTTTTCTTTCTGATATTTATGGATTGAGGATTGGTGCAACCATTGCTAATTTTGGTACAGATATGACAATGGATGGTAAAGATTTATATGTTCAACATGATATAAACGGACAAATCTTCGGCAACAATGATCAGATACTCGCTAAGCTGGAAACAGATGCTTTTCCTTTACCACTGGTTTTCAGGGTTGGAGTTGCAATTGATCCTATCGTCACTGAAGATCATCGCTTTACTATTGGTGTTGATGCAACACACCCAAATGACAATGCGGAATCCATAAACATAGGTGGGGAATATACTTTCATGAACCTTATATCATTAAGAGGCGGGTATAAGAATTTATTGCTTGATAATTCTGAAGAAGGATTAACTCTTGGTTTTGGATTGAAATACAGCTTCGGTCCTGCTCTGGGTGTTTTTATAGACTATGCTTACCAGGATTTCGGAAAGCTTAAATATACCCAGCAATTTTCATTTGGTGTAAATTTTTAATGTGTATATTATAGTAAATTTAAGTATTATTGATTCGTTCATTAAAAAAAGGAGATCGTAAATGAGAAAATTATTCTATGTTCTATTTGCATTTTTTATTGCAAATTTTGCTTATGCTCAAACTGTTGAATTTCAGGTAAACATGAGTGTAAAGGCGAAAAAGGGAACTTTTATTCCGGGAACTGACACCGTTAAACTAGCCGGTAATTTTAATGGCTGGACCGGTGATTCAAATATACTGGATGATGCTAATAGTGATTCTATCTATACAACTACAATTGATACATTCGCTGTTGGTGATATGTTATCTTTCAAATTTCTAATAAACAGTACTTATGAAAACGTTTCAAACAGAGAGTACACCGTTCCATCAGGTTCGAGTGTTTATTCTGCCTACTTTGACAATGATAGCATTTACAGCGTACCGAAACCAATTTCTATAACATTCCAGTGTAATATGGAATTTGAAAAGGTTTCCGGAAGATTTGATCCGGCAAATGATACTGTAACTGTTAGAGGCGGTTTTAATGGTTGGGGTTCAAATGATATTATGGAACCCGGTCTTGATCCTAATATCTATGAATTTACCTCTGTGGATGATACTGTTTCTGTCGGGGAGGAAATACATTATAAATATGTATATGTAGATGGCGGAGTTACAAACTGGGAATCAGGTGATGATAAGATTCTTACCATAACCCAGGAAGATTATGATAATGGTTTTGCAAGTGTTTTAAGAACTTTTAATGATCTTACAACATCAACTATTACAAATGCACCATGCACCATTAAATTTGTTACTTATATGGAAGGTGCCGTAAATGCCAATACGGGTCAACCTTTTGCCTCTATTGATAATGTTGTTCTCGCAGGTGCAAATCCTCCATTACACTGGCCTGGCGCCGGATGGCCGGATTCAGACAGTAATCTTGTCTACTTTATGTATGATGACGGAACCCATGGTGATGAAACAGCAGGTGATATGTACTGGACGCGAGATATTATATTCCCGATATATTCTGCACTTGATATTGAATATAAACATGGTGCTAACTGGGGTGAGACCGTTACTACCGGAGGAAATGATAATGAAAATTCTGTAGGTACAAATCATCACATTATGTTAGATCCTCACATGGTAAGTGCTACAGTAATTGATAGTTTTGGAGTAATGGGAACACATGAACTGCAGGATGTAGTTCTTGGAATTAAAGACATTTCTTCAAATGTTCCAGACAACTATAGTATTTCACAGAACTATCCTAATCCATTTAACCCTTCAACAATGATCCGTTTCAGTATTAAAGAAACCGGTATTGTTTCATTGAAGGTTTATAATGTTCTTGGTCAGCTTGTAAACACACTCGTTAATGAGCAAAAATCAGCCGGAACTTATGAGTATAATTTTGATGCTTCTCATTTATCAAGCGGCATCTATTTCTATACAATTAAAGCCGGTAATTTTACAGCTACTAAGAAGATGATTCTGATGAAGTAAGAAGGAAATAATTTTCCACTTTGATAAAGCCGGATTGAATAAATCCGGCTTTTTTATTTACGATTTGTAACTGCCGATAATTCTTGTTTTAAGTTCTTTGCACCCGGGAATTCTGAATCAATCGTAAGACATTTATTAATTGATTCAAGAGCTTCATCAAATTTATTTTGCAAAGAATAAGCTCCTGCCAGATTGAATAAAACCTGGACATCTTTTCCGTCGAAGTAAATACTTTCGTTCAAAAATTTTATTGCTTCATTTGTATTTTTATTCGATAAATCAATTATTCCAAGCCATTTTGTTGAAAACGCATCCGGGGAATATTCATATTTCTTTTTTAACACTTCGTAAGTTTTAGCATAATTTTTCCTTTTAAGCAGTTCTTCTGCGGTTGGTTTATAATAGCTTTCTATAACCGGAAACTGATCAATCAATGTCAGCATTTCTTCGGCATATAAATCTGTTTCTCCTTTTTTGAGATATAATTCAGCCATCTCTCTATGAGCCTTTTCCCAGGGTGTTATTCCTTCAATTACCTCCATTGCAAGAGTATCAAGCCCGTTTTTCATATTTAGCTGACTGAGGATATGATCCCTGGATTTTGTTGTTGTAAAAGGCCAGTCATTCTTCAGTATAATTATGCGATATTTTCCGATTGTCGAATCAAGTGAAGTAAAATAGAATTTGGAATCTACTTTGGCATCTAAATTTATAACAAATACCTTTGGACCTTTTGGAAGAAGTTTTTCCTTTGCCATAGTTTCAAAAAATGATTTAGCCATTAACTTATAACCGGATAAGGTAGGATGAAGATGATCAGTCATTAGGTTACTACCGGTTATACCATCGGGACTATTAGCTTCAAAAACAGAATCAATATTTACAACCGGATAATGATATTCTTTTCCGAAAGAATAGATTATCTGAGATAATTTTTCCGGTGCTCTGAATCTTAAAGCATCAAGATCTTTAGCAAAACGAAAAAGTGAATCAGCCTTTTTTAATTCTTCCTTTTCCAACGCATCTTCGGCTTTCTTATAAACTGTTTCTGCCTCAGGGAATTTTTTATCTTTTACTGAAATGAATGGCGGTTGATCTTTAAGATTACAGGTTAACGTACTTAGAATTACGGGTACACCGGAAGCTTTTGTCATTTTCAGAATATCGCCGAGATTATTCTGAAACTGATTAATACCTTTTTCATAAATATCCGAATTAAGTTCAATGAGCTGATCCTTTGCCATACGTGACATCAAAGTTCCGGATACCTTCTTTTCTTTGGATGAAAACAAACCGCCGGCCCATTTCAGAAAATTTCTTACCAACTGTGTTGTTCTGAAATCATTTAGTTTGAGGATCAGTTTAACAATAGATCTGTTAGTGCCCAATGATTCCATTGAACCAACACCAAGTGCACCGTAGTACTCGTTGTGACCCGCATAAATGATGATCAGGTCCGGCTTCTGTTCCAGGATTCCCGGGGTCAGATCTAAAAGAGTGTAACTGTTTACTGCTGTAATAGCGAGGTTTACAACTTCAATTTTATTTTGAGGAGAAATAGATTCAAGATATTTTTTCAGATATCTACCAAAATCACCGTTTGGTGTAAAAGGATAACCAGCCGCGCTGCTTCCGCCCAAAATAAATATTCTGAAAGTATTTTCTTTCTTATCAATATCGAACACGTTTCCATTTGAATAAGGAACTTCATTTGTAGTAAAAAAGTATCTTCGTGTATAATCCGGATTCAAAACATACTTTGTTTCTGAGGCTTTTATCCACTGAGAAAGATCGTAACCATAATCAAACACCCGGAGCCCGAGTTCCAGCAGTATCAACGAAATAATTGGGATAGCAAAAAGAACCAGGTAAAACCAGATTGGGGTTTTTAATTTTTCTTTATTCGCTTTATGAACTGTTTTTTTATTTTGCTTTATCTTTTTCAATTGTATTCCTGATAATCCTAATCTTTTTACTTTGAATTTGCCGGCTGGCAGAAGTATTTTTATTTCTTTATTTGGAGAAAATATTTCTAATGTTAAAGGTTACAGTTTCATTTTTATTATTTCTGCCATTCAGTTTATTTCCGCAGCAAAACAATAAAATAATTGCAAAGATAGGAAATATTGAAATCTCTGAACAGGAGTTTCTTGAGCGCTATGAACTGACCCCTGTTTTAGGCAAAGAAATAAAATCGGATGCTGAGGCTCTAAAGGAAGAGGTTCTGCATGCGCTTATTGCTGAAAAACTATTTTCTCTTAAAGCACAGGAAATGAATATTGATACAAGTGAGATAGTCAAGCGCACACTTGAAGGATATGAAAAATTATTTGTTAGAGACGCTCTGTACAAAAAAGAAATCAGGGAAAAAGCTGCTCATACTGCGGACAGTCTTTTAACACTTTATGTAGGTAAAGCATCACAGGTTTGGTTTACTTATATAACTGCGGCAGATGCAAAAGAGATAAATAATATTTACGCAATATTAAAGAGGGGAGTTCCGTTTGATTCTGTTTACACAATGTTCAATCCCACTTATGATACTTTAAAAACTAGAATTGGAGATCACGATACCGCAATAGAAGAAGAAATATTTAATGTGCAGGAGCAATCGTACACAAAGCCTGTTTTTATGGATGGGAATTGGTACATCCTTAAAATTGTTAAGAGAATAAATCCTGTGCTTACACATATAAATGGATGGGAAGAGGAGTATAAAAGACTTAAAAAAACAGCTGATGACAGGGCAGAACAGATTTATTATAAAAACTACATGCTTAATTTTTTCAAGGATAAAAAAATAAAAGCAAATGGAAATCTTTTGCAAAAATTTGCAGCAAAAGTCGATGAAATTTTAGAAAAGAAAGCACTGGTCAGAAAATCAGATAGTGAAAAAGTTTTTCTTAACAATATCGATATTCTGAAAATAGAAAGTGAACTTGACAGTAAGGATCTTAATTCAACCTATATCAAACTGAATAATAAACCTGTTACTTTAAAAGATTTTATTTCTTATTTCAGGTTTGAAATATTCGGGACTGACAAAGTAGATTACAAAACCATTCTTGATTTACTGAATATAAAAACCCGGCATTTTATTGAACAGGAATTACTTGCACGGGAAGGTTATAAACAGGGGTTGAACGAATTGGCATCCGTAAAAGACTCTTATAAAATGTGGAGAGATAATTATTACTATTATCTTCTCCGTAATATGTTTAATGATTCGACTTCTGTAAGCGATCAGGAAGTTCTTCAATATTATGCTGCTGAAAAAGCGAAGGATGACCTTGGAGATGAAATTAAAATATCAGAGATAAAAACCGATAGTCTTAGCACTGTTGAAAACATCCTGAATGAAATTGATGAAGGAAAAAACTTCGAAGTAATTGCACAAAGATTTAATCCGGAAAATGAAAGTCCGGAATTTGCTCCGGAAGCATCTTTTGGTGAGATAGGAAATCTTTCTAAAAATATGAAAGTTGGAGAGATTTATGGTCCGGTTAAAACAGGAGATAGGTACGCGATATTTAAATTACTGGACAGAAGGAGAAAAAAAGAACAGGCTTCATTTGAATCTGAAAAAGGAAATATCAAAAAGATACTTGAAGAAAAAAAATACCAGGAAAAACTGGTCAATTTTACAACATCACTTGCAATGAAATACGGGTTCTCAATTAATGAAGATGCTTTGTCGGCACTTAAGGTTACGAGTTTAAATAGTATGGTATACCAGATGCTTGGCTTTGGAGGGAAGATTCCTGCCGTGCCTCTTTCCTTACCATCATTACAATGGTACAATAACTGGAAAGAGAAACATGATATTTTACAATAAGATTGGGTTATTCTTCTTTTAATAGAGCTTTCCTGCATGTTTCCAGATTATTAAGCTGCTCATCAGAGAGAACCGGATATGACATATTAATATCCTCTAATGTTTCAACAATAACCTGTGAAACCGCATAACGCATAAACCATTTGTGATCGGCAGGTATTATAAACCATGGTGCATGTTTTTTACTTGTAGCTGATATTGCTTCAGCATACACTTCCTGGTATTTACTCCAGTATTTACGTTCTTCAATATCTGAAGCTGAAAATTTCCAGTTTTTTTCAGGCGTATCTATCCTTTCAAGAAATCTTTTCTTCTGTTCTTCCTTGGAAACGTGAAGAAAAAATTTAATAATAATTGTACCGTTTTCGTATAAGTGCTTTTCGAAATCATTTATTTCCCTGTACCGGGTACTCCAGATATCCTTTTTTATTAATTCGGGCGGAACTTTCTGGTTTTTAATTAATTCATGAACACGAACTACGAGAACTTCTTCATAATGTGATCGGTTAAAGATTCCTATTCTTCCCCTTTCAGGAACATGCTTGTGAATTCTCCAGAGATAATCGTGATCAAGTTCTTCAACCGAAGGCTGTTTAAAGCTGAAAACCTGTGTGCCCTGTGGATTAAGTCCGCTCATTACATGTTTAATCGTTCCGTCTTTTCCGGCCGCATCCATTGCCTGGAAAATTATCAGGAGAGAATATTTATCGTAGGCATAAAGCATATTCTGAAGTCCTGACATTTTGTTTACATTTTTTTTCAGAATATCCTTAGCATCTTTACTTGATTTGAATGAACCTGTTGTTGAAGCACTGAATTTGTCAAGGTTTACTACGGTTTCAGGTTTAACTAAAAAATCTTTTCTTTTCAAAGTGTTTACTTTTGATTTAGTTGAACAAATCTATCTACTTTGTGGTGAACAGGAGGAATTGTTTTAAGATAATCATAAATGGCACTTATATCTTCATCCTTCATTCCTGCAAACTGTCCCCATGGCATCGGGGTATTAAGCTCGCCCGGTTTTACCGTACTAATTTTATTTGTATACTCTTTAAATCTATTCAGAAAATCCTCCTTGGTCCATCTTCCAATGCCGGTTTCAATATCAGGGGTTATGTTGGATGAACTAACTATACCGTCCTCGATTTTAAATTGAACTCCACCGGCGAAGTTGAGGTCTTCAATAAACTTACCTCTCTCCATTGGAGTATGACAATTCTTACAGGCAGCTATAGTTACAAGGTACTTTCCGTAATCAACAGAATTATGTTTATCATTAAATGCTATTGGAATGTAAGACTTTGGAGGAATTGTCTTGACTATTAAATTCATCGGGAAATCAATTGAACTTAACGGTACTTCGTGTACGATCGGTTTAAGTGTTCTTATATATGATATTATTGAATAAAGATCTTCCATTGTAAGACTGTGATATTCGGGATATGGCATTAGGGGGAAAAGGACTCTATTATCTTTTGTAACCCCGGTGGTGATTGCCCGAAGAACTTCTCCGTTTGTCCATTCACCAATTCCTGAAGGAGTAATATTGTCGGCGTAGAGAGTACCGGGTAATCCTTCTTCAAATTTTTCGCCTCCCATACCTTCTGTTCCCGGAATAACCGGACCGGAAAATTTTGTCCAGTCTCTTTGAGAGTGGCAAGTAAGACAAATGGTTACGTGATTTACCAGGTAATTTCCCCTCTCAATTCTGTCTTGCGTAGGATAGATTTCTACCTGAGGAGCTGCAGCGGTTATTGGATAAGCTAAATTGAAATAAATATATCCGCCAATAAGCAGGACAATCAGAAAAAGGAACATGTATTTAAGAAACCTGAAGAATTTTTTCCTGCTCCTTCGTTTACTCATTTGTTTTCCGGAAAGTATATATTTGATTAAAAACTAATCATAAACCTAAGGAAAAAATAAATCTGTATAAAGAATTTTTTGATAGAATTTATTTAAAACTAAAAAGGCTGCCTTATAAAAAGACAGCCTGAAATAGTATTGAGGTAAAGATTAGTTTTTTGCAGGTGTAAAATGCACAACTAAATTATTTACCGGTTTTACCGTTCTAAGGTAGCTGTAAATGTCACCAAGATCTTCTTCAGTCATTCCTGCCATTAATGTCCAGGGCATAATTGTATTAAACCCGTTCGGATCAACCATCATATTTCTTGCTGAATCAGAATCGAAAGATTTGAACCGTAATATGAAATCTTCTTTGGTCCATTTCCCTATTCCCGTTTCGTTATCGGGTGTAATATTAGCGGGACGCAGAGTTCCCTGTGGGAATATGAACTCCTGTCCTCCGGCAAAATCCATTCCCGGTTTCGGTTCTCCTTTTTCGGATGGCGTATGGCAGCCGGCACAATCTGCAATAGTAACCAAATACTTTCCATAACTTACCGGGTCATTCCTGTCGGGCTCAGGGGAAGGAGTATAAGTTTTTGGTGGAATGGTTTTTACAATCAGATTTAACGGGAAATCAAGTTCGGTTTCCGGAACTTTATTTTCAAGCGGCTGCAAAGACCTGATATAAGCAACAATAGAATACAGATCATTTTGAGTTAAATGATTTAAACCCAGATAAGGCATTAAAGGAAATAGTGCTTTGTTATCTTTATTTACTCCCTGGGTAATAGCCCGGATAAGTTCTCCGTCTGTCCAACTGCCTATACCTGCAGGAGTTATATTTTTTGCATAGATAGTGCCCGGAAAGCCCAGTTCTTTTCCGAATTTATCTCCTCCTTTTCCCATGGTTCCCGGTTTGGGAGGTCCCGAGAATTTGGACCAGTCTCTTATTGCATGGCAATCCATGCATCCTGTAACATGGTTAGCAAGGTATTCTCCACGTTTTATTCTTTCAGGAGTAATTTCCACTTTAACATTTTTAGGTTTATCAACATCGGGATATTTTGAATTGAAGTAGATAAATCCGGCGAGCAGGAGTAGAACGATAACTCCAAGAAAATAACCAACGAACTTGAATAGTTTTTTCATTCCAGTACCTTTTATTTATTATTTAATGGTCTCTTTTTCTGAAATAATTAACGGGAAATGATTTTTCGGCTCTTTAACCTTAGTGAAAATTCTGAAAAAAAGCCGGATGGAAATAAATCTAAATAGCACCAATCAAATTCTTAATTATCGGATTGATGACGAGCTATAATCAGTTTAAAGAAAAAATAAGGAGTATGAGTGAGAAAATAATTTCCATAATTTATTAAATCAAGACCCTGGAGAAATAAATTTTAATCCAGGATCTTAAAATGTCATTTGTAGAAAATCATTTTTAATTTTAATTTAGAAGTAAACAGGAGACAATTATGATAAGTAAAGAACTTTTGGACATTTTATGCTGCCCGGAGACAAAAGCCGAGCTTGTTCTGGATGGTGATACGCTTGTCTCAACTGATAAAAATACGCGCCGCAGATATAGAATAGAAGATGATATTCCGATCATGTTAATTGATGAATCTGAGCAATTATCTATGGATGAATGGATGACGATAATGAAGAAACATGGTAAAAAAATTGATTAACTTAACTCCTGTGAAAATCTCATTTTTTCAATTCAAATAACCCGCTAATATGGACCCAATTAATATTTTGGCAGGCTTGAACGTAATCGCTACTTTTGGTGCTCATTATTCAGGAGCTAAAAAAGGATTTCGTTCAGCAGTTGGAGCTGCAAAGGAAAAACCTAAAAGTTTTTTGCAAACGGTACCGGTATATTTATCAACTTTATCCCTTGTTGCTATAATACTTGGGGTTTTTAAAATCGGTACATTGGAATATCTTCCGAATTATGAGATGATAAGAATTATCGGTTTAATAGTTTTTATTGTTTTCTCCTGGATCCAGGTTTTATCAATTAAGACTTTGGGTGAAAATTATTCACAGGAAATTATGATTCTTAAAAATCATAAGCTTGTTACAAATGGAATTTTCAGAATAATCAGGCATCCGCAGTATTTATCACAGGTTTTAATGGATTTAGGTGCAGCTGTTGCTTTGCTAAGTTACGTGGTTTTCCCTTTGGCTATTATTGAAATCCCCTTTTTAATAATGCGTGCCTCACTTGAAGAAAAAATGCTTGCAAAATATTTTAAGGATGATTTTAAAACTTATAAAAAGAAAAGCGGTTTTTTTATTCCTTTTATCGGCTAGATAAAGTTATGAACTATGTTGAAGAAAATATTTTTAATACTTAGACTATTTATATTCCTGCCAATATTTGTTATTGCCCAGACAAACAACACACTCACTTTGGTCACATCCCAGGGAACAAGCTCCCTGCCTGTGTATGAAAGACAGGGAATAATTTATTTCTCGATTAATCATTTTGCTGATGCCACATCAACCTCGTATTATATAAATGACGAAACGAAGAAAATAGAATTGAAATATTCCAGGTATAATTTGAAAATAACCGGGCAAAACCCTTTTATAATTCTCACCTCAAAAGATAACGTTACTGAGAACATTTACCAGGTTCCAACTTCAACATATATTATTAACAATAATATTTATATTCCTCTTCGCTATACAATTGAAATTCTTAAAAAAGCATCCGGGCAGGATATAGTTATTGAAAATGATCATACTCTGATTATTAAAGGAAAACCTGAAAATGAAATTCCTGTTGAACCCTCTTCCAAAATTAATATTACAGGTTTAAACATTGAACAAAAAGCAAACGGAACATTAATACGATTACAAACCAATAAAAGAATTCCATCTTATTACAGCAGCTATAAAAACGGATTGTTAACAATTATTTTTCGTAAGGTAAACGCAGATGTAAGTAAAATTTTATCTGTTCCGGGGAAAGGACTGGTTCAGGATATCAAGGTGAAAAATGTTGGGGCTGATGCTCAATTCGAATTCAAAGTAGGAAAGGATTATTCTACCAGTGAAGTGCTGAACATTGACGGCAGCAAAGATATACTGGTAACTATTCACAATAAAGTTTTTTCGGGGACAGTGGATAATACAAAGAACAAAGATAAATGGAAGTTCGATGTTATTGTACTTGATGCCGGTCATGGTGGTAAAGATGCCGGAGCCATTGGGATTAACGGTGTAAAAGAAAAAGATATTAACCTCGGGGTTACACTCGCACTCGGTAAACTTATTGAAAAAGAAATGAAAGATGTCAAAGTAGTTTATACAAGAAAAACCGATAATTTTGTTGAGCTGTATCGTCGTGGAAAAATTGCTAATGAAAATGACGGAAAATTGTTTATTTCAATCCATTGTAACTCAACCCCGAAAAAACCAACCGATGCAACCGGTTTTGAAGTTTACCTTTTAAGACCGGGGAGAACGAAAGAAGCAATTGCAATTGCAGAGAGGGAAAACAGTGTAATTAATTATGAAGATAATCCTAAACGATATGAAAAACTTACTGATGAAAATTTCATTCTTGTCAGTATGGCTCACTCGGCGTACATGCGTTACTCTGAAAAATTTTCTGAACTTGTGGATAAAAGTTATTCTTATCAAACTGATATTCCATCACGTGGAGTAAAACAGGCTGGATTTTATGTTTTAGTTGGAGCATCTATGCCTAGTGTACTGGTTGAAACCGGTTTCATTTCTAACCGGCACGATGAAAAATATATATCCAGTTCTAAAGGACAGAAAAGGATAGCTGAAGCAATTTTTAACGCTATTAAAAGCTATAAAAAATTTTATGAATCGACTCTAAAAAACGAATAATTATAGCTCCTGCCAAAAAACGCTCATCATTCCAGTATGAGTAATATCACACAATTTTAACCATTCATAAGAATTAATTTGCTTGGAAATAGAAATTAATCTACATTTGGACACTCAAAAAACAATATAAGTTTCCACCGGGAGAAAAATAGACGATTTCTCCTTTTTTTAAGGCTAGAAGGAAACTAATTAAACTAAATCAGTGTTCTGAAGGATATATAGGAGAATTAGAAAATGCACGAAGAGAAAGAAGTTAAAGAAAGAATTCTGAGTTATGCCGAACAATTATTTCTTCAATTCGGCTACTCAAAGGTTACGATGGATGAAATTGCTGCAGGTGTAGGGATGAGTAAAAAAACTTTGTACAAATTCTTCCCCGGCAAAGAGGCTTTAGTTAAAGAAATGATTACTTCAATGAAATGTTCAATTGATGATCACATAGAATCTGTGTGGACAAATGAAGATATGGACTTTATGGATAAACTGAAATCGGTGATGAATTTTATAGGGAAACAAACAACCAAATTACATGGACCTTTACTGGAAGACCTGCATAAAAATATTCCTGAAGTCTGGAAGGAAATTCATGATTTCCGGAAGGCAAATGCAGTTAAACGATTTACAACTTTTATAAATGAAGGAGTTGAAAGAGGTGTTTTCAGAGAAGATATTGATAAACAGTTGATAGTGCTTTTTTATTTACACGCGATCCAGGGGATGATAAATCCTGAAGCATTAAGCCAGCTTCCTTTTACAGCAAACCAGGTTTTTGATGCAATCATCAGGATAGTGTTTGAGGGAATTTTAACCGAAGAGGGACGACAGGAATATTTATCATATAACAATGAAGAAATAATCAAAGGAGAAAACTGAAAATGAAATCCAGGTTAACAGGGATTTTTATATTTCTCTTAGCAGGAGTTTTAATTAATCCATCATTCGCACAGGAAACCCGTAAACTTTCGCTGGAAGAAAGTATACAAATCGGACTGGAAAACAGTGAGCTTATTCATTCATCTCAAATGAAAGTTAATTATGCTGAAGCAAAATGGAGTGAAGTTAATACATACAGACTTCCTTCATTAAAATTAAATGCTTCCTACACAAGGTTGAGCGAAATTGATCCTTTTATACTTAATACACCTTTTGGAAATTTTAATATATCTCCATCAATAGTAAATAACTACAATGTTAAGCTTTCACTTCAGCAGCCGATTTTTACAGGCTTTAAATTATTAAGCAGTTCAAATATTGCTGAATATACTTATGAAGCTCAGAAACAGGAATACACAAAGGATCAGCAACAGCTTGTACTGAATATAAAGGATGCATATTGGAATTTGTTCAAAGCAGTTAAAGTAAAAAGTGTTATTGATGAAAATATTGAACTGGTAAAAGCACATCTTAACGATGTTAAAAATTTCTTTGAGAACGGTATAGCAACCAAGAATGATGTTCTTAAAGTTCAGGTTCAGCTGGCAGATGCGCAGCTTCGACAGATTGATGCAAAGAATGGAGTGGAGCTTGCAAAAAGCAGCCTTAATAATATTATAGGTTTGCCGTTGTTAACAGAGATAGAAGTACAATCCGATGTTTCTATAAATGATGAGAACACTCCGGAACTTGATCAGTTAAAGGAAGAGGCGATGGATAACAGACCTGAATTAAAAGCAATAGATTTCAGGTTAAAAGCCGGTGAAAGCGGAGTTACTCTTGCTGAATCAAACTGGTACCCGCAGATATACCTTGCAGGAAATTATTATTACTCAAGACCAAATCAAAGAATATTTCCCGCCGAAGATAGGTTTAACGGGACATGGGATGTAAGTGTCGGGCTTTCGTGGGATATCTGGAACTGGCTTGCTACAAGTGATCAGACAAAGCAGGCTGAAGCTCAGTATGAACAGGTAAAAGACGGAGTTAAAACTCTAAAGGACGGGATTATGCTCGAAGTCACCCAGAATTATCTCAATCTTCTGAAAGCTAAAGAAAGAACTATGGCTGCCAGCCAGAGTGTTCACCAGGCTGAAGAAAATTATCGTGTTACAAATGAAACATTTAAAAATGGTTTAACGCTGACTTCAGATCTGCTTGATGCAGATTTTGCCCTGATGCAGGCAAAGACAAATTATATTCAGTCATTGGCAGATTATGAACTGGCAAAAGCTGGTTTAGAAAAATCAATTGGAAAATAAATCGAAGGACACTTAAAATGAAAAAAATAAAATATTACGTTATCTCATTTGTTCTTTTCGCAATATTGATCTTAGTGTTATTGAACAATCGTTCTCAGCTTGAAGCAAAAGCAAAGAATGATAAAATCAGTGCTTACCCTGTTACTGTTTCTACAATAGAAAAAAAGGAAGTATCAAAAAATCTTGAACTGGTTGGAACAATTGTCGGGGAAAATGATGTACAGATTATTTCGGAAGCACAGGGAAAAGTCACCGGGATATTTGCCAATGTGGGTGATTATAAATCGGCTGGTTCTGTTATTGCACAGCTTGATGACGAATTAAAGAAAAGTGCTTATGAAACTGCACAGGTAAATTTCGAGAAATCCAAAAAAGATTTCGAAAGATATGAAGCACTTGTACAAAAATAAGTCTGTTTCCGATGTTCAATACGAACAGGCAAAGCTTGCTTTCTATAATGCACAATCCCAGTATGTTGCTGCAAAAAAGGATTTCGATAATACAAAAATCACTGCGCCGATATCAGGAATTGTTACCGCACGAAATATTGATATGGGAACTTATGTAAATAAAAACATGCCCGTTGCAAATATTGTTGATATCTCAAGACTTAAGGTTAAAATAGGTGTTGCAGAAAAAGATGTTTTTTCTCTTAAGAAGGGAGATAAAGTAATTGTAACAACAGATGTGTATCCCGGAGTTAAATTCCAGGGAACAATCACAACTATCAGTGATAAAGGCGATGAAGCCCATAACTATCCTGTAGAAGTATCACTCAGCAATAGTAAAGAACACCCGTTAAAATCCGGAATGTTCGGCAAAGTTAATTTCATTTCAAAAACCGGTGAACAAAAACTTATTGTTTCCCGTGATGCTTTAATAGGCAGCATAAAAAATCCACAGGTTTTTGTTGTTGAAAATGGAGTTGTACACTTAAAAGATGTAACAGTAGGAAGTGCTTACAATAATAACCTTGAAGTTATTAAAGGACTGAAAGCCGGGGACAAAGTTGTTGTAAACGGACAAAATAACCTTGAAGAAAATACTGCTGTTTATACAGTAAACCAGGATTAGGAGATTTAAAAATGACAATAACAGAACTTGCAATAAAAAGACCAACGCTCATTGTAGTAATATTTGCGGCACTTACCGTACTTGGCATTTATAGTTATACTCAGCTTGATTATGAGCTTCTTCCGAAAATAACTCCACCGGTAATTACAATTGCAACGGTCTATCCGGGTGCTTCACCCAATGAAGTTGAAACATCTGTAACCAAACCAATAGAAGATGCAATTTCAACTCTCGATGAAATCGATAATGTTAATTCAACTTCATCAGAAGGTATTTCCTTTGTAATGATCCAGTTCAAACAATCGGCGGATGTAGATTTTGCATTGCAGAATGCCCAAAGAAAAGTGAATGAAATACTTACAAAATTACCTGACGATGCAAAACCGCCTACAATCTCCAAGTTTGCTCTTGATGAAATTCCTGTGCTAAGGATGGGTGTAACAAGTAATATGCCTTCAACGGCATTCTATCAATTTATTAAAGACAGGATTCAGCCGAGACTGGCAAAAATTCCCGGTGTTGGACAAATTACACTTGTCGGCGGTGATGAAAGAGAAATAAGAGTAAACCTGAATGCCGATAAACTTAAGGGATATGGTCTCTCAATTCTCCAGGTAACACAGGCAATCAAATCATCTAATCTTGATTTTCCAACCGGAAAGGTTGATGACAGCAAAGAGCAATTGATTGTAAGAATTGCCGGGAAGTTCAGTTCAATTGACGCGTTGAAAAACCTGGTTATTGCGCGTACAAGGGATGGCAGTGATATTCATCTTGATGATGTAGCCGATGTTAATGACGGTACAAAAGATATGAGCATGCTTAACAGGATAAATAATATTCCTTCGGTCGGTGTACTTGTTCAGAAACAGACGGATGCAAACGCCGTTGAAGTAAGTAAGCTTGTTCGTGCCGAAGTTGGGAAAATGGAGGTTGATTACAAAGCTGAAAATGTGGTATTTAATATAGCTCAGGATGGATCGCAGTTTACAATTGATGCAGCAAATGGCGTAAAGTTTGATCTTGCACTTGCAGTTGTGCTTGTTGCTATTGTAATGCTTCTGTTCCTACACAGTCTGCGTGATTCATTTATAGTTATGCTTGCAATTCCCGCTTCGATGATTTCAACATTTATAGTAATGTATGCGTTCGGTTTTACACTTAACCTGATGACTTTACTTGGACTCTCACTTATTGTGGGAATACTTGTTGACGATTCCATAGTTGTGCTTGAAAATATCCATCATCATCTTGAAAACGGCGAAACCAAAAAAGTAGCTGCTCTTAAAGGCAGAAATGAAATAGGTTTTGCGGCACTTGCAATTACTATGGTTGATGTTGTTGTTTTCGTTCCACTTGCATTAACCGGGGGATTGGTTGGAAATATCATCCGCCAGTTTGCTGTTGTGGTTGTGATTGCAACACTGCTTAGTTTGTTTGTTTCTTTTACTGTTACTCCTCTTCTTGCTTCAAGGATTGGAAAACTTGAGAGACTTACAAAAGATACAATTATTGGAAGATTTGCTATCTGGTTTGAAAAAATGTTCCATAACGTTGTTGAGCATTATTTGAGGGTGTTAAAGTGGGCTTTGAATAACAGGTGGAAGGTTATAACAATTTCAATCGTGCTATTCTTTGCATCGTTTACACTTATTCCTGCCGGATTTATCGGAAGTGAATTTATAACTCAATCTGATCGTGGTGAATTTGCCGTGATTCTTGAATTGCCATCAGGTTCTTCTATAGAAAATACAAACTATGTAACTCAGAAAGTTGAACGATATGTAAATAGTCTGCCCGAAGTTAAAAATACATTTGTAACTGTTGGAGCTTCAAATGAAGGATTGCTTGGACAGTCTTCAAATAATGCTTCTGAGATAGATGTTGCTTTGATACCGAAAGATCAGAGAGATATAAGCACAGACGATATAGGCGATATGATTAAAAAGGAAGCAATGAAAATCCCCGGCGTTAAAGCAAGAGTTAATCCCATAGGTATTTTTGGGACTGCAAATCAGACTCCTATCCAGATAATTGTTTCCGGTCCTAACAGAGCTCTTGTAAAAAAAGGCGCTGATATACTGGTTTCAACTTTGAAGAAAATACCCGGAACCGCGGATGTCCGGTTATCTTCCGAAGAGGGTAAACCTGAAACTAGAATTGATGTTGATCGTGCGAAGATGGCTGAACTTGGTTTAAATGTTGCGGAAGTAGGATCAGCTTTAAGAGTAGCACTCAGCGGCGATGATGATTCGAAATTCAGGGATGGGAATGATGATTATGACCTTCGGATTGCACTCGACAAATTCGATCGTTCAAAGATTTCTGATGTAAAGAATTTGACTTTCATGAATAATAAGGGTGCATTGATTGAACTTCAGCAGTTTGCCGATGTATACCAGACTACGGGACCTACAAAACTCCAGAGAAGAAATCGTATTAATTCGATCATTGTTTATTCACAGGTTAACGGTAGACCCAGCGGAAGCATCGGGCAGGATATTAAAAAAGAAATCGATGCCGGAATTCTTCCAGCAGGATTAGACGTGGCTTACGATGGTGATCTTAAAAATCAGGCGGAATCATTTGGTGATCTCGGACTTGCAATGCTTGCAGCGATACTGTTTGTTTATATGGTTATGATAGCTTTATATGATTCTTATCTCTACCCGTTTGTGGTTCTGTTTTCTATTCCGGTTGCAATGGTTGGTGCATTGCTCGCTCTTGCTTTAACAATGAAATCACTCAGTATATTTTCGATACTCGGAATAATTATGTTGATTGGTCTTGTTGGTAAAAATGCTATTCTTCTTGTAGACCGTGCAAACCAGAAGAGAAGAGAAGATGGTTTGAGCGCATATGATGCTTTAATTGAAGCCGGTAAAAGCAGGATAAGACCAATTCTTATGACGACTACTGCAATGGTGATCGGTATGCTTCCTCTTGCAATTGCACAGGATTCCGGTTCCGAGTGGAAATCTGGATTAGCCTGGGCTATAATCGGCGGATTGATAAGTTCGATGTTTCTTACATTAGTCCTTGTCCCGGTAATTTATATGAGAGCAGAAATGTGGAAACTCAGTATAGCTTCTTTCTTTAAAAAAGTTTTCAGAAGAAAAAAAGATGAAGCGATAGTACCGCACGTACTTCAGCCGGAAGAAAATTAATTGCAAAACTATTGAGATGACATTATGTGCGTAATGTCATCTCATACTTTAAGCTGATTCAATACTTTCTTAAATTATTTTCAAACAATATTATAAATAAAAAAGGAGAAATTGGATGAAGAGGAATTATATACTCTTTGCCATGCTGGTATTGTTTTTCGGTTTTACTTTCCCCGGTCAGGACCCGCAAATAATTAAAGTCTATGAATCATTTGTAACCCCGGAAAGCGTTGTATCAGGGTCTTCGGGAGTTTACTTTGTTTCTAACATCGGGCAGTTCAATGTAAAGGGTGACGGCAAAATAAGTAAAATTGAAAATGATTCAGTTACGGATTTTGTTACCCATTTAAATGATCCCAAGGGTTTAGCTTACCGTGATGGTAATTTATATGCTGCGGATATTAACCAGGTCTGGAAGATAGATGAAAAAGGAAATGTACATCTCTTCGCTGATTCAACAAGTTTTCCTGTTGTTCCTGTTTTTCTTAATGATCTTGTGATGGATAAAGCAGGGAATCTTTATGTCTCCGATACAGGTCAGTTCGATAAAGATGACGGCGCTATATACGTAATCGATCCTGAAGGAAAAGTAAAAACTTTGATTGATTATATAATGTCTCCCGAAATTCATTCACCGAACGGGTTAATTATTGATAAAAATAATAATCTGCTTGTAATAGATTACGGGACAGGAAAACTTTTAGAGATAAATACAAAGAGTAAAAAAATTAAAGTGATTAACAGCGAAACGAAAAATGGTGATGGTCTCGCTTACGATGCCAGCGGAACTTTGTATATCAGCGACTGGAATGGCGGTGGAATTATTTATAAACTCGGTAAGAATAATAAAGTTGAAAAAATTATGGAAGGGATAAAATCCCCCGCGGATATAACAATTGATAAAGAAAAAAATTTATTGTTAATTCCTCAGCTTCAGGAAAACAAAGTTGATATTGTGAAGCTGTAATTATTTAAATAAAAAATATGGCTGAATTAAAAACAAAACTGAACAATAAAAGTGTAACTAAATTTCTTGGTTCTGTTAACGATGAAAAGAAACGAAATGATTGTTACGCAATTCTTGAAGTGATGCAAAAAGTAACGAAGGAAGAACCTAAAATGTGGGGAGACAGTATTATTGGATTCGGAAGTTACCATTACAAATATGAAAGCGGCAGGGAAGGAGACTGGTTCCTTGCCGGTATCTCACCAAGAAAACAAAATATATCTGTTTACCTGATGGGCGGCTTTCGCCTGTTTGATGATCTGCTAAAAAAACTCGGTAAATATAAAGCATCAAAAGGCTGCTTATATATTAATTCTTTTGAAGATATTGATCAGAAAGTATTTAAAGAATTAGTAACTAAATCTGTCAAGAAATTAACCGGGAAAAAATAATCACTTCAACAAAATTAATTTTTTAGATGCAGAATAACTTCCTGCCTGCCTGCCGATCGGCACGGCTGTTAACCGGTATATGTATACTCCGCTTGGAAGATTGCTTCCATCCAACTTTACTTCATATCTTACCAGCAGGTTTTTGTTCATTTACTAAGTTCGCTACTTCTTCTCCAAGTACATTATAAATTTTAAGTGTAACAAGATTTCTCTCCCGACCAGTCGGGATCGAAATGACATTTGGAATTGAGTACCGTATAGTTGTAACAGGATTAAACGGATTAGGATAATTCTGTTCGAGTGAAAATTTTAATGGGACATTTACAGTCACTTCTATCTCATTGCTGTATTTGAAGCTACCATCAAAATCAATTTGTTTTAACCTGTATTTATACCTGCCTGACCGGCAGGCAGGTTTTCCCGTAACAACATTATCATCAGCATAAGAATATTGATGAGGAAGAGTAGTTGTCCCATTACCTTCAACATAGCCAATTTTATTCCAATCTGATCCAGCGCCTGCCGACTGACTTCCGTTCTCTGACCTCTGAAGCTCAAAACCTTTATTATTTGTTTCTGTTGAAGTTGACCAGTTTAATAAAACATTTTCATTCTGAAAATCGGCAAGAAATGAAGTAAGTTCAACTGGAATGATATCAGGAACATATGCTGTGGCTTCGGCACTAAATGGTTCTGGTCCCGCAGATAATAGCTGAATCATATATGTATAAACCTGAAGAGCTGATACAGTTGTATCCGTATATGTAAATGTATTTGAATTTAATTCATCAGTTATTAATTCGTAATTACCAGGCTCAAGAGGCAAACCCGGTTTTCTATAAACTGCATAGCCAGTATCGGGATACCAGTTCCCCGGCAGCCATTGCAGTATCACTTTCGGTGCTGTTTCATTTGCTACATATGCCTGAATATCTCTTGGTGGTATCGGAGGAGAAAGTATTATCCCAGCATATATTTTAAAATTGTCTACGTAATAGTTGCAAGCCGGTTCGTGACCATAAAAATCCACTCCATTCAACTGATTAAGTCCGCCTGTTCCGGAAGCGCCAAGGCTCCATTGCCAGGAATAGATTGAAAAGCCATTGATGTTAAATTCAGCTAAGTCATTATCTAAGTCAATCGTTAGGCTGGTCTCAAACCAAGAATCATGTACAAAACTAAATTGCACTGCATCATTACCACCAGCATTAATAGTCCCGGTACCATTAACATTCCAATAAACCTCAAATCCCCAGTAAGCAGGATTAAATTGTTGTAAAACATTCCAATAACCACTGTATCCATCGGGGATATACATCATAAAAGAAATTTTATAATACCCTATTGTAAATGGACCTATATTTTTTAATACATCATTACTTTCAATTATGTGAAATGAATTTGAATCACTGTAAGAATATAAATTTGAAACCAGAGGATCTTCAATCGGATCACAAGGTAAATTATTCCATGTTATCCAATCATATGGATTTTGACAGGATAGTTGCAATCCCGGAGTATAATCATCAAAATTATCCTCGAAAATTGTTGCCTCTGATAAATTTCTTAATGTCTGGAAATACCATACAGGGCCTGCAGTATAATTTGTATTATTATGCTCAACCACTCTCCAATAATATTTCACCTCATATTGAAGTGGTTCTATTGGATCAAGAGCAGCGGAGGTAAAAATCGTTCCGGGAGATCCGTCTAAAAGTGTTACTGATGGGTCCAGATTTATAACAAGGTTAAGATTTGTACTTACGTAGACTTCATTATAAGTAGTTCCGACAGGATTTTCCCATCTTAATTGTTGATCAGTTTTATAAATATTTTTAGCACCGTTTGCAACAACTGGATGAAAAGGCTGACCAGGACCCTGTGCCAAAATCTGAATTGAAAAAAAGAATAAGTGAAAGAAAACAGCTATAGTAAAATATTTTTTCATAACTGCCCCACTAAGAAAATTAAAACTATTATAATTTAATAAATTTAATTACCAATGGTTGATAAATGTTTGGGCGCTAAAGTAGTTTTTTTGTTTATTTTCTATTTAATAACAATCATCAGTTTAACATGAAAATAATTCTCACTGCATATCAATAAGGATATTCTCTTCTGAGAAGCTACCTTCTATCAAATTAACTGAATGAGTTGATCTTATAAAGACAAGGCATTATTAAAATTGTACAATTACTTGTTTGTAAGCAGTTTTAACAATAGAATAGCATTATTTTTAGTTTTACTTTCTCACCGAATAGCCGTAATTTTGAACTTCTAATTACTGATTTAATGAATAACCCTCCGTTCGGAGTATTTCAGGGAGAGATAAAAATGAAAGACCATTCAAAACAGGATTTCCAGACCAAATGCGTTCACGCAGGTATTGATGAATATGAATTTGGTTCGGTTGTTCCGCCAATTTACCAGACATCCACATTTAAATTTGAATCTGCAGAACACGGCGCTTCTTTATTTGCCGGAGAACAAAAAGGATACATTTATACAAGAATGCTTAATCCTACTGTACAGGCAATGGAAAATTCAATTGCTGAACTTGAAGGAGGACACAAAGCGCTCGGTTGCGGAAGCGGTATGGCTGCAGTTCACACAATATTTGCAAGCCTTACTCAATCAGGCGATCACGTTGTTTGTTCTTCATCTGTGTACGGACCAACAACAACTCTGCTTAATACAATCATGAAAAAGTTCGGAGTTGAAACAACATTTGTTGATACATCCGATCCGGTAAATGTACTTAATGCAATGAAGAAAAATACGAAGGTGGTTTATATCGAAACTCCGGGAAATCCCACACTTTGTATTTCTGATATCAAGGCAATTTCTGAAATAGCTCATAAAAACAATGCTAAAGTTGTAGTAGATAATACGTTTATGAGTCCCGCTTTGCAGAATCCTCTTGCTCTTGACGCCGATGTTGTAATGCACAGTCTCACTAAATTCTTAAACGGTCATGCTGATGTTGTAGGCGGAATTATAGTAGTTAAAGATGAAGAAACTTATATCCATTTCCGCAAAACATTAAACCAGCTTGGCGGTGTTATCGATCCTTTTAATTCTTTTCTTGTTCACAGGGGATTAAAAACACTTTCGTTAAGAATGGAAAGACACTGCAGCAGTGCGCAGAAAATTGCTGAATGGCTGGAAGAACAACCAACGATTAAGTGGATAAAATTTCCCGGATTAAAAAATCATCCGCAATATGAAGTCGGACAGAAACAGCACAAAGGTCCGGGCGGAATGATAACTTTTGAGCTTAAGGGAGGAATTGAAGCCGGAAGAATAATGATGAACTCTGTGAAGCTTTGTCAATTGGCTGTAAGCCTGGGAGGAGTTGAATCACTGATTCAGCATCCTGCAAGTATGACTCATTTCTCAATGGGAAAGGAAGCCAGGGAAGCTGCAGAAATTACTGATGGATTAGTCAGGTTATCCGTAGGAATTGAAAATGTGGATGATCTTATTGCAGATTTAAAGCAGGCACTTGAAAAAGTTAAGCATGCAGATTCTGTAAAAAGTGTAGAAGTTTAAAGAACGGGGCGTATTGCACGCCCCTTTTTTAATTGTTATTTCCTATATTTGATACAAGCAAATATTACGATTACTTATTAAATAACGATTTTGTAATTCAGAACCCGCCACGATTTTATTAAACTATTCATTCATTAATTTCTGGGGAAATTATGAAAAAGTTCTATCTTCTTTTCGTCGTACTCTTTTCGATTGTTTTTATCAATTTAACCTTCGCTTCAACACCCAATGGAATCTCCCTGCAAAAAAACTCCGGTGGATATTCAATTAATTTTCACCTTCCTTCATACCAGTTAAATACTGTAGATGTGAACGGAGAAAAATTTTATTCAATTGATATTCCCGGTTACGGTCTTATAAATGAAATAGGACTTCCGGCTTTACCTCAGATTTCATTTGATATGTTCATTCCTTACCAGGAGGTAAATCCATCCGTAAGTGTAGTGCGGGTTAATTCTGAAGTAAAGGAGCTTAAGCAGAAAATCTATCCTTTCCAGCAGCCATGGGAAAAGAACAATGATCTTTCAGACAGACCCTTTACAATTGATCGCAGCTATTACAATTCTACCGGAAAGAATTATTCATCAATTGAAATTTCTGAACCATTTATAATAAACGGAGTAAAAGGAATAATCGTTACAATTCATCCGTTTAATTACAACCCTGTGGAAAATAAACTAACCGTAATAAATTCTGCTGAATTTAATTTAAATCTGAATAATAATATTGCCCCGGTTTCCGGTAAATCTAAAACATTTAATAATTTCTTTAATAATATTTTTGCCAATTACGAATTCACAACTGAAAGAGCCGGCGGAAATTATTTAATAATTACTGCTCCGGCTTACGAGACAGATATTGCGCCTTTTGCTTCTTATAAAAGCGCTGCAGGATTTACAGTTGATGTTTTCAATACCGGCACAACCGGAACTACAAATACTGCAATCAAGGCTTTTATTCAACAGAGATATGATAACCTGGCAACGAGACCCGATTATATTCTGCTTGTTGGTGATGTTGGTAATATTCCTGCATGGACAGGTTCGGGTTCAGACAATCCTACTACTGATTTAAATTATGTTCAGCTTGAAGGCGGTGACTATTTTGCAGATGCATTTATCGGAAGATTTTCAGTAGCAAATTCAACACAACTGGGAAATGCAATAAATAAATCAACTTTCATGGAATCTTATGTGGGAACCCTGGATAAGAAAAATGTTTTTATGGCTTCAAACGATAATTATGCAATTTCGGAGGGAACTCATAATTATGTAATTAACACCTATTTTGATCCGGATGGTTATACAGATCTTAAACTTTACTCACATACTTATAGTGCTACTACCCAGCAGCTTATTGATGCATTAAATGACAACCAGATTTTTGCAATTTATTCCGGACATGGTTCTGAAACCTCCTGGGCTGATGGACCTCCTCTAAATCAGTCGCAGGTAAACTCACTAACAAATACCTGGTATCCCTATGTCTATTCTTTTGCTTGCTTAACCGGTTCATTTGGTACCGGTGAATGCTTCGGTGAGACATGGCTTCGAACAGCGCATGGTGCAGCTTCATTTTATGGATCATCAGTTAATTCATACTGGGATCAAGATGATATACTTGAAAGAAATATTATTAAATCAATGTTTGAAGATGAACTGACGCGTGTTACACCAATGTTTGTGCAGGGAATGATTTACCTGGTTAATTATTACGGCGGAATTAATAGCACAACATTGAGATACATGGAAATGTACAACCTTATGGGCGATCCTTCTTTGCCGGTTGTTGAAACCGCTCCGCCTTGTCCCGTTGAAACAGCAGTTAATCCCGATCCGGTTGACGGCGCTGCAGACATTTCGATTAATCTTAGTGAACTAACATGGACAAACGGTTCAGACGCTGTAACAAATGAAACCTACTTCGGAACAAACCCTTCTTCACTTACACTGGTTCAGTCAGGCACACTGGCAACTTCATGGACTATTGACCCTTCTTATCTTCCACTTGATTACTTTACAAAATATTACTGGAAGATTGTGGAAATAGGAGACACCTGCGGTTCAGCGGTTACCTTCAGTTTTAAAACTGAACAGGATCCTAATCTGGTAAGTGTAACAGATACCCTTCGCCCGCAGAGTGTAAATTATTGGACAGGAACTTGTAATTCATCAACCAAAACGGATGTAAGTGAAGTAATAACGGTTGATCCGGAATTGGGATGGATGATGTTTGACATCAGTACGATTCCCGTTGATGCAACAATATTATCTCTTTCGTTTAATGCTTATGTAAATGCAGCTAACTGGCCTTACTGGAGTGCTACACCGATGGGAAATGTAAATCCGGTAACAGATGTTGCATCGGCAGTATATAACCAGATTATAAATAATGCTGATGAGGGAGTTGCATATATTTATTCCGATGAATCATCGACATTTACAACGGGCTGGCATTCATACACAATGGAAAGCAATGCAGGACCGGATTTGCAAAGCGCCCTCTCCCAGGGTTGGTTTGCAGTCGGCATTTATGATCGTGATGCTTCCACAACATATTACATTAATTTTGATGGATGGAGCCAGGCAAATCCACCGTACCTGATTGTGAATTATGAGTATATAACCCCTGTGGAACTTTCATCTTTTAGTGCTGCTTCAAATGACGGAAATGTAGTGCTAAGTTGGTCTACCGCAACAGAAACGAATAACCAGGGCTTTGAGATACAACGGAAAATGACAGATGCCGGAAATCAAAAATCAGTTTGGCAGAAGATTGCATTTGTCCCGGGATTTGGTACATCTACTGAATCAAAAGCTTATTCATACAAAGATAATGAATTAAGCTCCGGAAATTATATATACAGGCTGAAACAGGTTGATTTCAACGGCAGCTTTTCATATTCACGCGAAGTAAATGTAAGCATTACTTCACCAGTTAAATTTTCATTAGAGCAAAATTATCCTAATCCTTTTAATCCGAGTACTACTATTAAATACTCAATCCCTGAAAATGGTTTTGTAAAACTTAAAATTTATAATCTGCTTGGTCAAGAGTTAATTACATTAGTAAACAGTTTGCAGAAATCGGGCAGATATGAAGTTATGTTTGATGCTTCAAGATTTGCAAGCGGTGTTTACTATTACAGAATAGAAACACAAAATTTTACTTCAATAAAAAAAATGATGCTGATAAAATAATAATCTATTCAACTTAATATTAAGCCCGGTTTATGCCGGGCTTTTTTTTATAATTCTATTTAAAATATTTTTTGGGGTATTCAAAAAAATCAAATGTACAGGCATTCTCATCAAGTTCATCCCATCGTTTAACCTTAAGGATTAAAGAAACTACAGCCGAGGTTGGAATATTTTCGATTTGTTTATCTGAAATAAAATTTGAAACGTCTGTTAATCCGGGGTTGTGTCCGAATAACATTAATGTTTCAATAGCGTCTTCAACATTTAATAAAACTTTCAAGATATCTGTTACGGAGGCTTCATATAAATTATTGTCTTTAATTATTTTCTCTTTCGAGCAAATTAATTCATCTGCAAAATATTCTGCCGTGTTATATGCTCTTTTAGCCGGGCTTGAAAATATTAAATCCGGTTTAATACCTTTTTCTTTCATTAACTTTCCCATAAAGGGAGCATCACGTTTGCCCCTGTTATTAAGAGGTCTATCAAAGTCCCGAAGCTGAGCATTATTCCAGCTGGATTTTGCATGTCTTACGAGATAGAGTTTTTTCATTTTAACATTATTAAGGGTTTCTCTTTTCAAGATCATGCAGAATTTTATTCAACTCGGAGAGATTTTTTCCGCGGGACTCACCAAGTGTTTTCTTTGCATACTCAGTATGAAAACGGTTTGAATTTATAAAATCAATATTTTGTTTTATCCACTCTAAATCACTGTAAGTTTTATTCAAAGTTTTCTGCCATTCTTTTCTTAACAATTCATTTCTTTGCATAAGCTTTTCACTTCCAATATAGGCCAGGTCTGCATCGCATAACACTTTTTCAAATTCAGTTTTGGGATTCTGAGGAATTTTTGTAGAGATTATCATTTGTTTAATAATATTAATTTTATCTTCAGGATAATTTCTTTCTTTAAGAAAGTTTTCTGCAATCTTTGCACTTATTTCCTCATGATCTTTTATTGATTTTGAATATCCTGAATCATGAAACCAGGCTGCAATCAATGTAAGTTCTATATCTTCCTTAGTAACCCCGCTACCCGCTGATATTTCCAATGCTGCATCAACAACATCTTTAGTATGTTGAAGATTATGATATACAAGGTCGGGGTTCAACTTTGTTTCAAATAAATCATTAATATAAACTGAAATTTCTTCGATCAAATTATTCATCGCTGCAGGGATTTTCTAAACTATGCAAAATTAAATTTAAGCAATATGAATTAATTCCGGTATGATTTGGGTTGCAGGATTCAGGTAATTGAAAGAGACTTTTGCTTTTTTGCCCCTTGTTTTACGATAATAACTCCAAGTATTATTATAACTGCGGCAATAATAATTGTAAGATTCATTTTTTCGTCCAGAACTAGCCAGCCGAGGAAAAGTGCAATAATCGGGTTTATATATGCATAAGTAGCCACAAGTGAAAGCGGCAGGTGTTCGATAGCATAAATATATGATCCATACCCGAACATTGAACCGATAAGAACAAGGTAGAAAAATGAAAGTATTCCATTCATATGAAAAGACACAGCAGATGCTTCACCGAGTAAAAGCCCCAATATTGTCTGAGCTGTTCCTGCAATTAACATCTGGATAGCGGCATTCATCAGCGGATGTACATTAACTTTTTTGTACTTGGAATAAACAGTGCCGAATGACCATGCAATTACAGCTCCGAGAATACAAAGCATTCCAAGAAGATAAGAGGGATTTAATAGTGAAGACCATTCGCCGTTAAAAATAAGAGCCACACCGGCTAAACCTAAAAATAAACCAAAGATTATCTTTAAATTAATTTTTGGACCGGAAGGAATAACAGATTCCATTCCAACAACCCAGAACGGCACAGTGGTGATTAATAATGCAGCCAAACCGCTCCCGATAAATTGTTCGCCGGTTACAACCAGTCCGTTTCCAATGCCGATTAAAGCCAATCCAACTACAGCTATATGGATCAAATCTTTTTTCTTTGGCAGAGCTTTTCCTCTCCATCTAAGGAAGAATACGAAAATAATTCCGGCGACAATCCACCTTACGCCTGCAAAAAGCATTGGGGGCAGATGTTCAACTCCGATTCTTATTGCCAGGTAAGTAGTTCCCCAGATTATACAAACAGCAATCCATGCAGCGTAAGCCCTGAAATTATTTTTATCCATAATTTGAGAAATGAATTATTAAGTGACTGATCCTTTAAAAACCGAGATTAAAAATACTACTTTTATATTAAAGGGGTATGAACACAATTCAAGTATAACTTTAACTTCAGGTATAGAATTATCCTGAGAATCTGGAATTTCTCTTCATTGTATAACAACCTATGCTGCCATTTTAAATTCATATTAAGTTTTAGATATCAAAACAAACAAATTTATTGATTTTAAGGTTGGTTAAAGAAAAGAAAAACTGCCGGTTGAAATTAATTCAACCAGCAGTGTGAAGAGAATTAGATAAAAAATTAAATTTCAGCTTTTGTTCTAAAATCCTTCATCATCCAGTTTTTAGATAGAATTAACCCGATAGGGCTAACAATGGCTATTAATCCATAAATGAACCACATTGTTCCGGAACTCATTTCTGAAGGTGGAGTATTCAGCGGGATGTATTTCATCAAAAACCATCCGGAATAAAATCCAGTTAAAACTTTTGTAAGGAACCATGGAAATTGTCCTACACCCATATATAAACCCGTCATATTTTTAGGTGCTACTTCAGCAATCCATTGCAGGAATCTAGGCTGCCACATTGCCTCACCAATTGTCATGATTAAAACATACAGTAAAAAGAGATACATATTTGGACCAATTGTAAGCAGGAATGTTGGCACCGACATCACTATAGTTCCATAAATCATCATTTTATATACATCAGCTTTAGCTGTCAATCCCGCTACAACCGGGGCAAGAACAAAAATGAGAATCGGATTCAGGTTTGAAAATACTTCAAAGTAGTTACTGACCACTGTTCCCGCAAAAGCACGATCAAGATAATATGGGATTGTCAGCCAGTTATGGGCAAAAAGAGTCTGCACAGGAATGAGAATGAAAATAAAAAATGCAAATCTTTTATCACGAAACGGATGTTGAGGACGCAGCCGGAGAAATTCATAGATCGCGATTGCCAGCAGAATAATTGATAAAATGAAGAAGAAATCAAAAGTAATTTCCAACCCGAGAACATGCGTATTTATTACAAAGTCTATGGAATTTTCATGTACAAAATCCGAGAATACAAAAAGCAGAACAGCAATTGCAGAATATATAATTAACGGAATATTGTTTACTTTTGGTTTTACTGAAGAATCTCCTTCCTCCTCTTCAGGTTCATTTTCTCGACCGGTTTGAGACTTTATTTTATTAACAGCTTCTCTGTCTCTCTTTTTACTGAGCAGGGTAACTGTGAGCAGTAATGCAATAACAGTTATGCCTACATAAACCCAGAACACGGCTGCAAGTCCATTAGGCGGGAAAGTCTTTTCAAAACTCTGGCGTGTAAAGGATGAAATAAACCCTGAGAAAAAAGCGCCGAGATTCATTAGTCCGTAAATAACCGCATAACCCATTGCGGCAGTTTGAGGAGTAGTGTAGCGTTTTACTCCGGCGTATGCTGCCGGTTGATATAATCCATAAAACATTACCATCACAAATAAACCGCCTGTAAGTGTAAAGAACATAGGCGACCACAAACCGGCTGCCAGTCCAAGTGTGCCTGAAAGAGCTACAAGAACACGTCCGCCGAGCATTCCTATAAAAGCAAGTGCAAGTGATTTTCTTACACCGATCTTATCAGAAAATCCTCCAAACAGTAACATCGCAAAGGTTATTCCTCCCGTAACAAAACTGTAAACCAGACCAGCTTGATTATCTTCAAGTCCTACATTTTCAGAACAGTATTTACCGAGAATTGTTAGAATACCAAAGTAGATCAGTCCTTCGAGTATATAAGGAACATTTATTCCCCACAAAGCCTTCGGAGCTTTGGCGAAAGCAACAAATGTTTCCTTCAATTCTTTGAAAGCATCTTTTACAACGTCCCCGAATGCTTTATCTACAACCGGTTGTTGAGAACTATCGTTTTGATCAGCCATAATCTGTTACCATTTATTTGATGATTAATAAATACATTTATTAAATATTGTGTTTTGTAAAAGGGAATTTCGCATTAACCGATAATTTAATTGAAAAATGTAAAATGAATTTTCCGGAGGGTTTTTTAATTCTTTTTTAAACAAACACATAATAATGATATAAAATTAATTACTGGGAATAAAAATAAGCATTTTTATTTTACATGCACACCGGGAATATGTGTATTTATTCGAAATTCAATTCCTGGAATGCTTTGGTTTGTAGATTTTTAGATGATTAAAAATTTCAAGACAAATACAGAAGTATTAAGGTCTTTAAGCTAAGTATTTTGAAGGAATGGAATATTTAAATCGTATGGTTGTAATCACCATTTCATTGTTTCAATACTCCATTTTTCCTTCATTCAAGAGATAAATTTATTTGAGGTACATCCTGCCCGATTTTGATTCATTTCCTTTTTTTTTCGTGCTCACTTATCTAACTTTACATGGTTAATTCAAATAGACTTAACGAATTATTATAGAAAATCAGGAGAAGAAATGACGACAATAGTAGATATACTTGGAAGAGAGATACTTGACTCGAGAGGAAATCCAACAGTTGAAGTTGAAGTATTGCTTGAATCAGGAATAATTGGCCGCGCTGCAGTGCCAAGCGGTGCATCAACCGGGGAACACGAAGCAGTTGAATTGAGAGATGGCGATAAAACACGCTATAATGGTAAGGGAGTTTTAAAGGCAGTTGAAAATGTAAACGAGAAAATTGCAGATGAGTTGATCGATTTCGATGCGGTTGATCAGGCTGAAATAGATAATCTTTTAATTACACTTGATGGAACAGAAAATAAATCATCACTTGGTGCCAATGCAATTCTAGGAGTTTCACTTGCCTGTGCAAAAGCTGCAGCTGAAACACTTGGTTTACCTTTGTATCGTTATATAGGCGGAACAAATGCACGCACTCTTCCCGTTCCGATGATGAATATTCTTAATGGCGGAAAACACGCTGATAATAATGTTGATTTCCAGGAATTTATGATCATGCCTTTTGGTGCACCGAGTTTTTCTGAAGCGTTAAGAATGGGTGCTGAAACCTTCCATTCACTTAAATCAGTTTTAGCAAAAAAAGGTTACAATACTGCTGTAGGTGATGAAGGCGGATTTGCACCAAATTTAAAATCAAATGAAGAAGCTATTGAGGTAATTCTTGAAGCGATTGAAAAAGCCGGCTACAAAGTTGGAACCGATATAGGTATTGCACTTGATCCGGCTGCAAGTGAATTTTATTTAAAAGAAAAAAATGCGTACCATTTATTTAAATCTGCTCCGAATAAAGAAATTCCAATTGAGAAAATGGTAGACTACTGGGCCGACTGGGTAAAGAAATATCCAATAGTTTCTTTGGAAGATGGATTGGCTGAAGATGATTGGGATGGCTGGCAGCTTCTCACTGAGAAGCTCGGAGATAAAATTCAGCTTGTTGGCGATGATATTTTTGTAACTAATACCGAAAGACTTGCTAAAGGAATTGAACTTGGTGTCGCAAACTCAATCCTAATAAAAGTAAATCAGATCGGTACACTTACAGAAACTCTTGAGGCAATTGAAATGGCTAAGAAAGCCGGTTATACAAATGTTATCAGCCATCGTTCAGGTGAAACCGAAGATACGACAATTGCAGATATAGCTGTAGCAACAAATGCAGGACAAATTAAAACCGGTTCACTTTCACGTACTGATAGGATAGCAAAATACAATCAGCTCTTAAGGATAGAAGAGGAACTTGATACGAATTGCATTGTTTCCCGGATTATCCGCAATAAACTATACAGAATAATTTTTTCACAAGGGCCGGAGTAAATCCGGCTCATTAAAATCAGATGGGGATAATATGCCTGTTAACGATTTACAAAAATGTAAAGCCCTTATAAAACAAAATAAAATAGAGGTAATTGATCTCAAAGCCATTGATCTTACAGGAAGGCTTCATCACATTTCGCTTCCGGTATATGATAATATTCTTGATAAAATGATTAAAGAGGGAGTTGGTTTTGACGGCTCCAGCTATGGTTTCAGGAAAGTGGAAAATAGTGATATGGTTCTGATCCCGGATTTAAAAACTGCGGTAATAGATCCTTTCAGGGACGCACCTACATTAAGCTTTTATGCTCATATCTCTTTAACTGATGATAAAAGATCTCCTTTTAACCAGGACGGAAGGTATCTGGCAAAACAAGCGAAGAATCTTCTGAAAAAAATCACCGGTGCTGATTCATCCTGGTGGAGTACAGAGTTTGAATTCTATATTTTTTCGAATGTTGAATATGATACAAGAACTTCTTCATCATATTATAAGGTTGAACACGCGGAAGAATTTTTTAAGAAAGCTTATCACGCTGCAAATCCTTTTGATGAATATGATGATTTCAGGGACGAGGCAAGTAAACTTCTGCAGAAATTTGGAATTAAAGTTAAATATCATCATCATGAAGTAGGTGAAAGGGGACAGCAGGAAATTGAAACCTATTTTTCCGATTTACTCACAACTGCAGATAATGTAATTACTGCGAAATATATTTTATTCAACTTTGCCCGCCAGAGAAATCTTTTCATAACTTTTATGCCCAAACCGATGTACCACCAGGCGGGAAACGGAATGCACCTTCATTTTTATTTAACCAAGAACGGAAAAAATGCATTTTATAAAAAAGGTGAATATGGAAATATGAATCAGCTTGGGAGATATTTTATCGGTGGTATGTTAAAACATGGTTCCGCTCTTTCAGCATTTACAAACCCAAGCACAAATTCGTATAAAAGATTAGTTCCCGGCTTTGAAGCCCCGGTAGCATTAACTTACGGACAGGGAAACAGGGCATCAGCAATTAGGATTCCAAAGTATGTTTCAAATCCGGAAGAAACACGTTTTGAATACCGCCCGCCTGATGCAACTGCAAATCCATATTTATGTTTGATTGCAATGCTGCTGGCAGGAATGGATGGGGTTGCAAATAAAATTGATCCTGTTAATGAAGGGTTTGGACCATACGATAAGAATTTTCTTAATGATCCCGAAAGCAGCAGGTTTCAGTTTCTTCCCAGGAATCTTGCTGAAGCATTGGATGCATTGGCTGCTGATAATGATTTCTTGAGACGCGGTGGAATATTTACAGACGAGCTTCTTGATCAGTGGACAAGAATTAAACAGGAAGAAATAAATTCAATCGGTACAATGCCTCACCCTTTCGAATATAAAATGTACTTTAATTTGTGATAAATATTTCCATTTTAATTATGGTGCACTTTATTTTGAAGTGCATCAATATTTTTATATCTGAATGAAAAAATTATTTCTATTAGTTTTAAGTCTTTTCTTTCTTCAGTGTGCAACCAGTAAGGTAACAGAGCTTTACAAGGTTTACAACCCAAAGGATTATTTATACTGGTCTGAAGATACACCTTTAACCTGGGATGATTTCCAGGGAGAACCAATTGGTTCTCCGGAAAAATATGGTAGTGAAATTCATATTTATAATCCAGCAACTATTGAAAAGTCAAATCTTTTTAGTCCTGCAAAGCTGACTACTATCTGTGTCTTCGATAAAAAACATTCATGGGTTAACAGAAGTTCTGTTAATGATACTCTTTTACTTTACAACCAGGTCATTTTTAATATTTACGAATTATACACAAGAAAACTCAGACAGAAGTTTTCTGAAACCGATTTTGGCATAAACGATTTCACAGAAAAATTCCATTCAATGAGTGAGAAAAATAATAGTGAGCTAAGTAAAGAAGTGGATAATTTCAGAAAACAATGCGATATGGGACAATTTGCGCCGGCTGTTGTTAAATGGTCTGAAAGAATAAAAAGTGAAATTCACCAACTAGATAAGTTTAAAGGTAATAAATAGTTCAATCGGAACAATGCCTCACCCGTTTGAATACAAATTGTACTTTAATTTGTAATTATAAAACAGTTTTGATAGATAAGCTTTTAAAGTGCAATGAAGTTTTTTCATTACATGAATTCAATTCCATCACATATTCATTGTTGTTCCCATAAAAAAGCATTCTCAAAATTTACAATGGTCAACATTATCTGCTTAAATTTTATTAAGCAATAATACTACTTGCACTAATCACTTTAGCAATACCATCTTTTTCGTTGCAACAAATGAACCTGCTATTATCCTGTAAAAGTATATACCACTCGCAAGATCCTTTGCATTAAGTTCTGCATCATAAACCCCGGCTGCTTTTCTATCATTCAGCAGCGTCAGCACTTCAGATCCAACTGCATCATATATTTTTATTTCAACTTTACTCTCTTTTGGTACCTGGTATCTTATTTTTGTGGTAGGATTAAAAGGATTTGGATAATTTTGATATAAAGCAAACGAACTAGGAATAATATCAACTTTTACCACATTCGAGTATTCATATTTTCCATCTGTGTCTACCTGTTTTAGCCTGTACTCAAACTTACTGCCTCCAATTAATTTTTTATCAATAAATTGATAATTTTTTGGAGAGTTGCTGTTCCCGGAACCTTCTACGAATCCTATCTTAAGCCAATCATCATAAGTTCCGGACTTTTTTTCAATTTCAAATCCATAATTATTTACTTCAGTTTTAGTAATCCACTTTAGTTTAACATTTTCATGAATAATTTCTGCAGAAAAAGAACTAAGCTCAACAGGAAGTGGAGTGGTCCAAATACAGCGTGCTTTGTTTTTTGCAGGATTAATAGGATTACCACACCTGTCATACACGTTTGAAACTGTTATTGTATACCAGGTATTAATTTGGGGTGTACTCACCTGGAGCAAGGCAGTAGAGGTATCAATTAAATTTACAGCTGTAGTTATCAATCCGTCTGACCAGATAAAATTTGCCGGATTTTTAAATCCAGTTGTATCCATCCATTCGTTAAAGTTTATCTTTACTTTATAACCAATAGGTTGTGCTTGAACCAAACCTGTCAGAATGATAATAAAAATTACATGAAGATAAAATTTAAATTGTGCCATAATAACCGTTCCCTTCACAATTTATTTCTGTAGTCAAATTTTCAACGGGATGTAACAGGTTAACTCAATATCTATTAGAAAACAGAGCTTTCTCATAAACCCTGTTACGATCCGACTCTATACTTAACAATTAATGTACCTGAAAAGATAATGTGAGAATTAACCCCGATAGGAAATGTTTTTACATGGAATTGAAAATTGTCATTCTATAAACGTCAATTCTGTTTGTCAACTTAATCGTAATTACAAAATTTGGTAATTAATATTTGATAATGGCAATTAAAATCCCCGTTAACTTTTAATGAAGAATACTTTAATAAATTAGTTAAAAAATAAGTTTATTTCAGCAAAACCATTTTTTTTGTTTCAAGAAAGTCACCCGCGTGCAGCCTGTAGAAGTAAACTCCACTTGAAAGAAGGCTGTTATCGAAGGATAAAAACAATTTGTAAGTGCCCGCTTCTTTAATTCCTTTATAAATAGTTTTTATTAGTTCGCCAAGAGAATTATAAAGTTCGACTTTAACATATTCTGGTTTTTTTAACACGTATTGAATTGTTGTCGAAGGATTAAAAGGGTTTGGATAATTTTGATAAAGAATAAAATCTTTATCATTTAATATCACAGTATCTTTTTCTAAAAATTGAATATGATTTTTGAACAATTCAAAAAGATCAGGATTTTGAATCTCGTTAAAGGCATAGTCATCAGCAATGTACATTAATTCAGGGGGCATATAGTCCCAGATAATTGTCGATCTCGACGGTGTATTCCTGATAGTTTCGAAATAGGTTTTATAACTCTTAACTTTTTCATTTATCACTCCGAATTCTCCCAAAAGAGCCGGCTTATTGTAATTACTGGAAATAGAAGTATGATCGTTTATCCATGTATTACCAGCCGGAGGTTCAAATCCCCAACTATCCGGGTATAGATGAAAAGAAGAATAATCAATATTCTCAATAGAAGTATTTTCCACGAAACTGGTTCCTTTAATTCCGTTAAACAGGAAATAAGAACTGTTGTAGAAAAAATCCGGGTCCGAGTAAAACTCCTTGTGAATATCATAACCTATCTCACCCGTTGTAAGCAAATGATTTTTATCAATTGATTTAAAAAATTCAGCAGCTTCCTTGTACCACTCATTTATAATATTAACTGAACTGCCCTGGTTTGATGCCTCATTAATTAATTCGAAACTAAAAATTATTGGGTCATCTTTATATTTTATTCCTGTATAAGTGTTTGTCCTGTTCAGAATTAATTGAACGTAATACTTATACCACCTTATTATGGAATCATTGGTAAAAAAATCAGCACGGGTATAATTTCTTCCGGTTTCAGGTTTTAATAATTTATTTGCCCATAATATATATTGATTCACTCCGCCATAATCACTAAAATTATTTTCCAGTGTTAAAATAAGATGAACCCCATATTGCTTTGCTTTGTAAACAACATAATCGAGGGACTTCATCCCATCCTCTTTAATTTTATAAGGATCGTACCTGATTATAGATTGAGTTGTAGAATCTGAACCTGAATTAAATCCCCAGGTTCTGATTACTTTAATGCTTTTTTCTTTTGCTAATCTGAATGTGTTATCAACTATATATTTTTTTGAAGTATCTGCGGAAATCCATTGTAAGTAATAGGCGTTAAATCCCAAAAAGCAGAATTCCGTAGTTCCACTATAAAATTTATTGCTCTTACAATAGATGAAATCGTTTTGAGGAAATACTGATGGGTTAATTAAAAGACTTACTGCTAAAACAATCAGATTTAATTTCATAAAATAATTCTGGTTAATTTTTCTTCTCGGAGCATTTAATAAATTAATATCAATTTAAACTTATATGAAATAAATATCCGGTGGAAAATTAAATCAGGTTTAGTTCAGGGGAGTGTTGAAAAGAAACAGCCTGATAGCATGGGAGAACTACCAGGCCGTAAGGGGAATGTGAACCAGTTAAACAATTTCTTTTGTTTTTGAGTTCGTCCTCATCTTTGTATACATAATTGAAATAATAAGAAGAATAATACTTACAGCGAGGAATGAAATTATTTTATAAGTAATATCGGATGAGGTTATTCCAAAAGCAGCTAAATAAAGACTAGTTAGTATAAGGGTGGAGACAGCCATCATACGGTATTTTTTATTTCTTAAAAGCTTACTCATTAAATAATAAAGCAAAGCAAGTCCTGCCCAGGATAATCCCACAAAACTTGAAGGAAGGACGTTGTAAAGTACATAAGGCAAAACCAGGAAAGCCATAACCAGGTAAGCAAGCCTGATACTGTTTGTTGTCAATTCTAATCTTGTTTTCTGCCAGTTAAGAATTCTTGCACTTACCAAAGCCGCAATTCCAAAACTTATACCTTCGAAGCCAACCACATTAACATTAATAAGATATGAGATCAGAATTCCGCCAAATATAAATGTGTTAGCTACAATAATAAATTTTGATCTGAACCATAGAGCTGTAGAGATTACGACAATACTCTGCCAGCAAAGAAGTATAAAGTAGGTTGGATCACTATATGAAGCTATTATAGCGGCACTTAATGCAGCATAAGCAAACATTGCATAGATAAAAGAACCAAATTTACTTTTCTCTTTTGTCCAGAATAATATAGCAAGCGTCATCAAAACAACGAAAGCTCCTAAATGCACTATTCCCAGATTTTTTATTCCGCTTAAAATAGAAATCAAAAGGAACAACCCGTAGCCAAGCGATGCGTTCATAATTGTCATAAACAGTTCATCCAGTTCCTTTTTCTTATCCTTTATAAGGTTTAAACTCCCTACGCCGTAAATTGAAAGATAGGCTAATAAGAAAATCAGATTATATTGAAAGCCCGTAGTAATCTGCAGATTATGTCCCAGTAGCGGATTGTTTACAAACCAGAAACAATGAGCGAGACAGGTGAAGATAATTCCAAAAACCATAAGGTTTGCTGAGTTAAATTTTAATGATGCCCTTACAACTGAAACGCTGATAAGAGTCAACATTATAAATGTTAACAATGGAATCTCGGTAACAAGCGCAGTCATCATAAAAAGTAATTCAGCAAGCGCAATTAAATAAACGGATGAGCGTCTGAGTGCGATCCAGGAGGCAAAGGAACAAACAACTAACAATAAAATAACAAGGAAAACTCTGCTGGTAACAATTGGTTCCATCCCAAAGAAATGAAGCCTTAGTGTTGTAAGGTATAAAAGTGCTGCGCCGCCGCCAACAAGAAAACCGGAAATGTATTTATAAGATTTAAGCCAGATTTCCGGGACAATGATTAATGCAAGACTTAAGAAAAATCCTATTGAAATTGGCAGCATCGGGGGATAGTTATCCAGTGGCTGTGTAATCAAAAAAAACATACCAAGAAGAAATGCCAGTATTCCTATTTTTGCAAACCAGAATTCCCCAATGGCAAGCTCAAGTGCATCGTCCTCATCGTCTGTCTTTGGGCGGATTTCCTCTTTCACTTCCTCTTCGGAAATTTCCTTTTTCATGTTAAGCACAGTTTCAACTTCTGTTAGTCTCTTTTCGATCCGGTTCATAGTTTTTACCAGATCATCAAGAGCAGAATTGGATATTTCACTGTTCATATTTTCCTCCCGGTTCCTTTTATTCATTCCTTTAGGGGATTTTGTTTTTCAATTCGCCTGATATACAAAAACAGCACGAGGGCAAGAAAACTGATTATTAATACTGATACTCCCAAACCAATTCTTCTGAAATAATATTCATCTATTGCACTATTCGCCTCTGCAATTACATTCTTTGAAGATGTAAATCCTTTGTTAACAACTTCTTTAAATTTATCCTTACTGAAAGAGTGAACAATTGTTCTGGTTTCAATTCTTGCCTGATGAATATTCCTCAACTCGAATTTTTCTTCCTCTACTTCCATCCCTTTTTGTTCAGCTTCATGGACAAGTGCAATGGCAAGGCTGTCCTGCGCTGTAAGACTATCCAGCCATTGTTTCATCTGTGCTGCAACTTTATATCCCTTTACATTTTCTGAGGGAGAGTGACACTTTATGCAGATTGCTCCGGAGTTTACACCCAGCAGTTTATCAGTTACCGGAAGAATCCCGTGATTGCCGTGACAGGTTTCGCATTCAGGATAATTTTTTTCATCAAATGCTTTTTTATGAGGACTGTTAGAGAATAAATCAGCATTAAGAGCATGACAGGTTCCGCAAACTTTGGAAATAGATGTTATTCCTGGAGGCATTGCAGCATGATTACCATGGCAGCTATTGCAGGCCGGTGCACTTAAATCATCTTTTTCCAGCAGAGCAATTCCATGAGCACTTTTAATGTATTTATCGTATTGATCAGTAGGAATTCCGTAGTTTGCCATGTACTCCTTATTGCTGTGACAAGTTGAGCAGGTTTTAGGAATGTTCGTTGGATAAACAGCAGAACGGACATCCTTGGTTGAAAGAATGTTATGGCTTCCATGGCAGCTAACACATTGTGCCGGCTTAGGATCACCCTTTGCATTAAGTATACCATGTTCACTGGAGCGATACTTCTGGAATTGATCAACAGCGATCTCAGGATTGTAGGACCGCATAAATTTTGCGTTGCCATGGCACTTATTGCATGTTTCCGGGATATTTGTCGGGTATACAGGTGAACGTGGATTCTTTACAGAAACAATTCCATGAGCATTATGACAAGTTATGCATTGAACAATTCTATCCGTTCCATTTAAACTTAGTTTTCCATGAACACTGTTTTTCAGTGATTCCATTTGATTTGTAGATAAATCTTTTGAGTAATGGGAAATAAAAGTAGAATCGGAATGACATCTCGAACAGATATCCGATATCTGATTTCCTTTTGGAACTCCGATAAAGCCTTTTGTCTTATCCATGGCTTCATCCATATCTTCACTCTTATTATTTCCGCCGTGACAATCAGAACAGCTTAATCCGGCCAGGTGATGAATATCATCCTTAAATAATTCGGCAGGTGAACTTCCCAGATCAGAATGACATGAGAAACATTTATCCTCGGCGGCATATCCTTTTACAGCGGAAGAAATGAAAAGGAATAAAAATATTATGCAGATTTTAAAAATAGTTTTCACGACAGCCACCCGAGAGTTGTTAAAACGATGATAAAAATAACAGCAAATATTCCCAGATAATTGATTTTACGATTCAACTGACCTCTTGAACTCTTACGATCCCAAAAGGGAACAAGGAGCCAGAGAATTCCTGCTAAACCGAAAAGAAGAATTCCCACGACCTCGCCTTCGAAGATGAATATGTGAGCCGGGAAATACTTCAATGTCTGGAACATAAAAAGGAAATACCATTCGGGTTTAATTCCGGCAGGAGCAACACCGAAGAGGTCGGCTTTAAGACCAAGTTCGGCAGGAAAAAATACAGCAAGAACGGCAAGAAGGTTAAGTACTAATAACCAAAGAAGAAGATCGCGTAGAAAAAAGTTTGGAAAGAACGGCATCTTTTTAAGCGGAACTTTTTTGGATTCTTTTACTTCAAGGGGTTCGCTCATTCCCTGTCTTTGCACCAGGATAAGATGAACGCCAAGCAGCAGAGTAAAAATTCCTGGTAATAGTGCTACGTGAAAACCAAAAAATCTGGACAGTGTAGCGCCGGTAACATCATCTCCTCCTCTAAGAAAGATTTTTAATGGTTCTCCAATTACAGGAACAGCCCCGGCAATATCACTACCAACTTTTGTTGCAAAAAATGCGAGCTGGTTCCATGGAAGAAGATATCCGCTGAATCCGAAAAAGAACGCAAGAAACAACATCAGCATTCCTGTAAGCCAAGTCATTTCCCTCGGTTTACGGTAAGATTTTTCAAAATAAACACTGAACATATGAATGAACAATGAGAAAATAAAAAGATTTGCAGACCAGGCGTGGATTGATCTTACAAGCCAGCCGAACTGCACTTTGGACATTATAAACTGAATGCTTTCGTACGCAAGATCTGCACTTCCTTTATAATAGAAAAGGAGTAGTATACCTGTGACAACCTGTATGATAAAGAGGAAAACGGATACGCCTCCAAAGTAGTACCATATAGAATGTCTATGGACGGGGACATATTTTTTGCTGAAGAATTTTATTAAATCTTCAAATTGAACCCGCTCATCAATCCATGAATATAATTTTAATAATTGTTTTTTCATTTTACTTCTACGCGGTTTTTGCAATCATTAATTCATCCCCTTTAATTATGGTTTTAAATTTAGTTAATGGTCTTGGGGGAGGACCTGAAATATTTCGTCCGGTTAAATCATACTTTCCGTTGTGGCAGGCACACCAGATTATATGCTGGTCTTTTTTATACTGAACCGTGCAATCGAGGTGAGTACACCTGGCAGAAAAAGCAAGAAATTTATCCTGAGGAGAATGTATAACAATTACAGGCTCGTTCCCGAACCGGATAATTTTGTAATCGTTTTCTTTAAGATCTGCAGTTTTACCAGCGTCAACAACAGAAACTTCTACTTCCCTTTGTTTAGGGGGTTTGAGAAACGCAAAAATGGGATATAAAATGGAAGCGGAGAAAGCAGTTACTCCTGTCCATCCCAGAATTTTAAAGAAGTTTCTTCTGTCGGTTTTTTTGTCTAATAATTCAGGTTTTTCCATAATAAGAATATTTGTTTGTTACTGTGATTTATAAAATGGAATAGTGGCTGTAATAATCTCTTTTATAATATTATTATCGATTGGCTTTTCTGTCAAATTAAATATTCCCTCCTGGTAAAGAATTCCACCTTCCTGAGGATTCGTTCTCTCGTTTAAAATAATCAGGGGTATTTTCGGGTTAATCCTCTTTATTATTTTCACCCAGTTATGACATACTGAAAAACTTTCAGTACAATCACAGATTACCATATCGTAATCGTTCTCCTGTAAATCCACAATGAATCCCGCAAATTCTTTTTTCTTAATGAGAGCGATACCAATCTCTGAACAAATCTCGAAACACTGTGATATTGTATTTTCATCGCTGCTAAGTATTATACCTCTGAACTTCATACGAGATACCTTTAACTTTCTGAATGGGGTAAGACACATATTATACCACAAATGAAGTAACCAGAGGGAAGTGTAATTGTGAGTTAAATTCGCAGGATTTAAGGTGTTTACAGTTTTTACTAAAGATTATCAGCAAAGGAAAAATTTAATAAGTGTATCCTGAATGTCCCACTCTTCAATTAGATGATTTAGCGGCGGTATTGCTGAGGATCAAGATGATATTTATTTAATATCCTGTGAATATGTCTTCTGGTCATTCCTGCTTCCTCTGATACATGGGTTATGTTTCCCTTATGCTTACTAAGAAGAAACATAAAATATTTTTTTTCAACTTCTTCTATGGCTTTATTTCTAACCTGTGAAAGCGGTTTACTGAAAGAAACAGAAACTTCTTTGGAGGATATAAATTGAGGAGGTAATTCATTTACTGTTATTCTTTCTCCCTTAGAAAGAGTAACGGCACGTTCAACTATATTTTCCAGTTCTCTTACATTTCCGGGCCAGTCATATGCTTCAAATATCTCGAGAACCGGGTTTTCAAAACCCTTTATGTTTTTAGGAGATGATTTAAGTGTTTTAATCAGAAAATGTTCAGCAAGCAATCGTATATCACCTTCACGTTCTCTTAAAGGAGGAACCTGAATATTGATAACATTAAGTCTGTAATAAAAATCTTTTCTGATAGTTTCTTTCTCGAGTGCTTTATTAATATCCTGGTTTGTAGCAGATATCAGCCGGAGATCAGCCTGTAATAGTTCGTTTCCCCCGATACGTCTGAGCTGTTGATCCTGCAGCGTTCTTAGTAATTTAATCTGAAGATTTACAGGAAGTTCACATACTTCATCCAGAAAAAAAGAACCGCCGTTTGCATATTCAAGAAGTCCTATTTTTCTATGCGTGGCTCCGGTGAATGCTCCTTTTTCATAACCGAATAGTTCGGCTTCAAAAAGATTTTCCGGGAAAGCGCCGCAATTTACAGGTACAAATGGTTTTAATTTTCTGTTGCTGCGTGCGTGTATACTCCTTGCTATTAATTCTTTTCCGGTACCGCTTTCACCTGTAACAAGAACATTAGCATCAGATTCAGCCACACTTTCAATCATCTCAAACACTTTTCTAATTGGGTCACTTTTACCAATTATGTTATCAAATCTGTACTTATCCTCAAGCTGTTTAATAAGGCTCACTCTTTCTTTGTAAAGGTTTCGCTGCCTTAATCCTTTTTCAACAAGTATTTTCAGATTTTCAGTTTCAAAAGGTTTTTCAATAAAATCAAACGCACCGGCTTTCATTGCAGCAACAGCCCTGTCAATTGTACCATACGCAGAAAAAATAATTACAGGTGTATCGGGTGCCAGTTTCTGGACAGCATCAAGAACCTGCATTCCATCAAAATCTGGCATAAGAAGATCGCAGAATACCAAATCAAATTCCTCATCCTTAAGTATTTCAATAGCCTTTTTCCCATCAGGTACTGAAAAAGGATTATTACCAAGCGCTGAAAGAATTTTTGAACATCCCCGGAGCATATCAGGTTCATCATCAATTATAAGAATTTTGGGTTTTGTCGTCATATTTTTATTCCTTTGGTAGAATAAGGAAGTGTTACAATAAATTTTGTGTATTTGCCTGATTCACTTATAACATCTAATTTGCCTCTGTGCCTTTGAACAATCGATCGCGAAATGGATAATCCCAAACCGGTTCCCTGCTTATCGAGTTTTGTGGAATAAAAAGGATTAAAAATTTTGGAAAGATTTTCAGCTTTAATTCCCTCACCACTATCTTCAATTGATACAAAGATTCCGTTAATCTGTTTTGAACCTGCAGGAGAATTATCGATATCATTTTTCCCTGTGTTAATAATTATACTGCCGGCTTCCGACAATGCATCTATCGCATTATTTAAAATATTCATAAATACCTGTTCCATTTGTCTCCTGTCTGCAACAATCAGCGGTAGGGTTGTATCGAACGATTTAGTTAAGTCTATTTTTTTAGATTTCAGTCTAGGTGAAAGCAGGTAAACACACTCATTTATCAAATCCTCTATTCTTAAGGCTTCCGGATTGAAAGGCATCAGTCGTGAATAAGTTAAAAGTGTCCGGGTGTATTCACTTATTCTCCTTGTCTGGTTACGTATAATGTTCAATTCTTCACTGATACTATTTTCATTTCCCTTCTCAAGCAACAGGGCATCTGTATGAGCTGCGATTATTCCCGCTGGAGTATTTATTTCGTGTGCTACGCTGTCGACCAATTCTCCTATTGAAGCCAGCTTTGAAGCATGGCTTAATTGTTCCCTGTATTGATGAATTTCTTCCAGGTTTCGGCTTGCCTCCTCTGCACGGATTGTTCTCAGGTTAAGAAAATAAATTGATAAACCGAGAATGAGAATCACAGTCAGAATAATTAGTCCGAGTATAAAAAATAATTGGAATCTTCCTTTTAGTCCCGTTGTTACTTTTGGTAGAAAAGTGCTGATAGCTATTATCCAGGTTTGATTCTGCAGTTTAACAGGAACATAAGCCATTATCTTGCTGGGCTCATTTCCCTGGACAAAATATTCATCAACCGAGGCTGATTTTGATTTGAGCATTTTCTTCTGTGTACTAAAATTAACATGACAGTTTTGGCATTCATCAGTTGTTTTAAGTATTGAATTAAATAACATCTCCTGGTGTCGTGGATGGTAAATCAGCCGTCCTTCTCCATCAAGTACCCATGCAAAATCTTCACTACTTAATTTCAGGGGTTTGATAAAACGGTTAATCAGTATATCAAAATCTACAAGGTAACCGATAAAGATATTTGTCCGGAAACCTTTCTTAGTTGAGAGTGAAGTTACCATTAAAAATGATTTCGGACTGTTTTTCACTCCTCTTAAATCAGGCATTACATCGGAGAAAAGATATTCTGCATCGGAGCTATTTATTGAGGTAGTTAGTTGAAGTGTTTTAACCTTTGACCAGCCAGGAAGTTGTTTGCCTGTACTGAAATATATATTTCCAAGGGAATCCGCCAAAAATATAGTGCGTATAATTGTACTATCGTAATTCTCTTTGAAAAACTTTAGAGAGGAATAAATATTTTTGCTGCGAGAATTAATAACCTCAGGATTTCGGGTTAATAATTTCATATCACGGACGAGGTGCTCAATAAAAAAATCTATTCCCTGCGCAACCGATTTCACCATTTCCAGTTGTTGAAGCTGATGATTTCTTTTGGCATCTTCAAGAGTGCTTAAGTAAATCCTGTTTACCAGAAACAGGAAAACAAGGACCAGCAGAATAATTATGACAGTTATATAGTATTTTCTTGATTTCTTTTTCATTTCAGAATTTCATTATTCCCAATCCGAAATAATAATTGATTTAGATAATTGGACAAAAACAACAGATTGAGATTCATTTAATATGTATGTGTACTCTGTAAAGTCACACTGTGACATATGAAGTCACATAAAGATAGGCGAGATAATTGATAAAAGAAAGCAAAATTTAAAGGATTTTTTACTTAAAATGTTGATAAAAATTTCAATCTATATAATTTTAAACAAAATCGGTTTTCAGAATTTAATAGAAACTTTATGATAAAATGATTTGCTTTGTTGCTTCACTTGATTAATTTTAGGGCTCAAAATTCCCGGAAAGAAAGATGGAAACTGGTAAAGCTGATTTATCATCGCTTAGGATTGATAGGTCTATTAATAAAAATCCAAACTCCTCAAGAAAAACAATTGTAACTGTTATAATAATTATAGCTGCAGCAATAATTTTGTTTTTAGGATATACATTTATCAGCTCAATTTTTAATCCTGCAATTGAAGTGAAATTAACAACAGCAGTAATTCAATCTCCTGCACAGACAAATGCAAGTTTAACAGCAAGTGGTTACGTTGTTGCACAAAGAAAAGCTGCTGTAGCTTCTAAAGGAACCGGAAGGCTGGTTTATCTTGGAGTTGTAGAAGGAGATAAAGTTAAAAAGAACCAGGTACTTGGAAGACTTGAAGACAATGATATTAAAGCACAACTTGAAGAAGCCGAAGCAAATCTGAAATATGCTGAAGCAGATTTAAATGATTCGCAGAATAATTACAACAGGCAGAAGGCATTATTAAAAACAGGTGCAACTACGCAAATGGAAGTAGATGCTGCCGAGGCGCAATACAAAAAAGTTCTTGCATCAATAGAAGTTGCAAAAGCAAACGTAAACTCAGCAGAAGTTGCAATGGAAAATACACTTATCCGTGCACCGTTTGATGGAACGGTCTTAACAAAAAATGCAGAAGTTGGTGAAATTGTTGCCCCGCTTGGTGCCAGCACAACATCGCGTGGTGCAATTGTAACAATTGCTGATATGAAATCACTGCAGGTTGAAGCTGATGTTTCAGAATCTTACATAGAAAGAATTAAAACAGGGCAGAATTGTGAAATAATTCTTGATGCTTACCCTCAGGCATCTTATGAAGGTTATGTTGATAAAATTGTTCCTACAGCTGACAGGTCTAAAGCCACTGTTCTTGTAAAAGTAGGTTTCAAAAATTATGACAGCAAAGTTCTTCCTGAAATGAGTGCAAAGGTTTTATTCCTTTCGCAGAAATTGACTGAAGCACAAAGAAATGAAAATCCTGTACTTGCTGTCCCTTCAACTTCTGTAGTTAATCGTGATGGCAAGTATGTTGTTTTTATGGTTAAGGATGATAAAGCAGTTGAAGTTCCGGTTGTTAAAGGCAGAGATATGGATTCTTATATTGAAATAAAATCAGGTATTGTGGAAGGAGAGAAGGTAATTGAAAATGTCAGTGATGAAATTAAAGATGGTACAAAAGTTAAAGTTTTATAAATAAATATATATTTAATTGGAAAGTTTTAACAGGAAATAAAGCGGAGTATTAATGGCAGATATAATAAGTGTTCTTAACGTGAATAAATCTTACTGGAGAGACAAGCTTGAAATACCGGTACTTCATAACATTACCTTAAATGTTAAGGAGGGTGAATTTATAGCGTTAATGGGCCCGTCAGGTTCCGGAAAAACTACTTTGCTTAACCTGCTTTCCGGAATAGACAGACCAACTGAAGGAAGTATTACCGTTGCAGGTGTTGATATTGCAAAACTCGGAGAATCTGAACTTGCAAAATGGCGTTCGGCAAATATTGGTTTTGTATTCCAGTTTTATAACCTGATTCCCGTTTTAACTGCTTATGAAAATGTTGAACTTCCGCTGCTTCTTACAAATCTTTCAAAAGCTGAGAGAAAAAAACATGTTGAATCCTCTCTCGATATAGTTGGTCTTGGTGACCGCATTCATCATTATCCAAAACAGTTATCGGGCGGACAGGAACAAAGGGTAGCAATTGCAAGAGCCATTGTAACAGACCCGGCAATACTTGTTGCTGATGAACCAACCGGGGATCTTGACAGAACTTCAGCAGATGCAATTCTGAATTTGATGGAAAGACTAAATAAAGAATTTAACAAAACAATTGTAATGGTTACTCACGATCCGCACGCTGCAGAAAAAGCCCATCTCATCCGGAATCTTGATAAAGGTGATTTAATACCGGAGACAGCATGAAAGTATTTAAATTAACTTTTAAAAATGCTCTTCGCCATAAACTGAGAACAACACTCACAATTCTTGGAATTGCGATAGCGGTTATAGCATTTGGTCTTCTCAGAACGGTAGTAACTGCATGGTATGTTGGTGTTGAAGCATCTTCAAACAGCAGACTTGTAACAAGACAGGCTGTTTCATTTATTTTCCCTTTGCCATATTCATACAGAGATAAAATTGCCTCTTTAAATGGAGTAGATGAAGTTACTTTTGCAAACTGGTTCCAGGGAGTATATATAGATAAATCACAATTCTTTGCAAGACTTGCTGTGGATGCCGATACTTATTTTGATGTTTACCCTGAGTTTTCTTTAACACCCCAGGAACTTTCTACATTCAAAAAAGAAAAAAACTCCTGCGTAATCGGAACAGACCTTGCGAAAACTTATAAACTGAAAATCGGTGATGTAATGGTGATAGAGGGTGATATTTATCCCGGTAATTGGGAATTTGTGGTTCGCGGAATTTACAAACCAAAATATAAAACTACTGATGCAAACCAGATGATGTTCCATTGGGATTATGTTGATGACAGGATGAGAGAGGAAGCTCCTGCAAGAGCAGGGGATGTTGGCTGGTACGTTGTTAAAATTAATGATGCAAATAATTCAGCTGAAATGTCAGAAAAGATAGATGCACTCTTTAAAAATTCTCCGGCTGAGACAAAGACAGAAACAGAAAGAGCTTTTCAGCAAAGTTTTATAGCATCATCAGGTGCAATTATTACTTCAATGAATGTTTTATCATTTGTAATTATCGGAATCATTATGCTTGTACTTGCAAATACAATGATTATGTCTGCAAGAGAAAGAACAAGAGAATACGCAGTATTTAAAACCCTCGGTTTCTCTGCAAAACATCTTGTTGGATTAATAATGGGGGAATCCCTTTTTATCGCTTTGCTTGGAGGAGGAATCGGGCTGTTCCTTACATTTCCACTTGTAGCAGGATTCTCACAGGTTATACCCAAAGGATTTTTCCCTGTATTCCAGATTGAACCAATAACAGTAATTCTTGCAGTAAGTGCTGCAGTAATTATAGGTATTGTTTCTGCAATCTTCCCGATTCAACGTGCGTTAACCACAAAAATTGTTGACGGGTTCAGGTTTGTGGGATAGAATTATATTAATTCTTAAAAGGATTTTGAAATGAAGATTCCATTTAAATATACTTTCAGAAATTTCAGAACCAGGAAACTTACAACTATAATTACAATCGCAGGTATAGCGCTTGTCGTATTTGTATTTGCTGCAGTTCTTATGATGGCATACGGAATTCAAAAAACTCTTGTATCAACGGGTTCACCTGATAATATTAAAATTGTACGTAAATCAGCTAATGGTGAAATCTCAAGTATTATTGGAGGTGAAACACAGGGAGTAATTAAATCTCTTCCTTACATTGCAAAAACTTCTGACGGTGCACAGGTCATATCTGCTGAGCCTGTTGTGATAATTAAATCTTGAAAAAAACGGTGGCGGCGGAATGAGTAATATTACGGTAAGAGGAGTGTCTTCTTCTGTTGAAGAGTTAAGACCGCAAATGAAAATAATTGATGGCAGAATGTTTAAATGGGGATTGAGAGAGTTGATTGTTGGAAAATCAATTGCCAGTCAATTTAACGGTGCGAAAATAGGAAGTATGGTAAAATTTGCAGGAGATAACTGGAAAGTTGTTGGAGAATTTTCTACTGATGGCAGCGGTTTTGATTCGGAGATTTGGGGGGATGCTGATCAGCTCCTGAATGCATTTAATCGTGGCAATTCAGTGTCTTCTGTAACATTAAAACTGGATAATTCTGAGCATTATGATAGTTTTATTAATGCGTTCGAAAAAGAACAAAGACTTCAACAATTTGTTGCAAAGCCCGAACAAAAATATTTTGAAGAACAATCAGAACAAATGGCAGGGTTTATAAGATTCCTCGGTTTGTTCATCACGGTTATTTTCAGTTTCGGTGCTACAATTGGTGCAATGATTACAATGTATGCTTCCGTTGCAAACAGAACAGTTGAAGTCGGCACATTACGTGCACTCGGCTTCAGCAGAAGAAGTATTTTAATAGCATTTTTAACAGAATCATTATCAATTGCTCTTCTCGGCGGACTAATCGGGATTGTACTCGCTTCTTTGCTTCAGTTCATTTCTATATCAACACTTAATTTCAATTCGTTTTCTGAACTTGCGTTTTCATTTGCATTATCGCCTGAGATAGTTTTCTGGACTTTATTCTTTGCTGCTGTGATGGGAATTCTCGGAGGATTTTTACCATCAGTCCGTGCAGCAAGATTGAATATTGTGAATGCGCTACGTGCAGGGTAATGATAAAATAAAAGACAAAAGGAAAAAGTAAATTTATTAATTCTATTTTCCATTATCTTTATTTTTTACTTTTTAATTTTTCCATTTAACTTAGAATTATGCCTTACATTGGTGAACTAAGTGCTCTCCTTACTGCCTGTTTATGGTCTGTAACTTCATTCCTTTTTGCTTTCGCTTCTGCCAAGGTAGGCTCGGTTCAGGTTAACATTAACAGAATTATTCTAGCTGCAATTATTCTTTTCCTCATAATAATTTCATTTGGTTTTGATTACACGCTTTCCGCCAAACAGGTTCTATATCTCGTCATAAGCGGTGTTGCAGGACTTGTAGTCGGGGACTCATTTCTTTTCAAATCCTACCAGCTTATTGGTGCACGCCTTAGTATGATAATGATGTCGCTTGTCCCTGCAGTCAGTGCAATTCTCGCCTGGCTTTTCCTTAACGAAATAATTACTGTTATTGGAATTATTGGAATGGTTATTACGATGTTCGGTGTTCTTCTGGTTGTTATTGATAAAAGTCCTTCTTCGATTGAAAAAGAGGGTGTCAGTAAACCGGGTATTTTTTTCGGATTCTTAGGAGCTGTTGGACAAGCAAGCGGGCTTGTTCTGGCTAAGTTTGCGTTTGCCGAAGGACATATAAACGGTTTTGTAGCGAGCTTTACAAGATTATCCAGTGCCGGGATTATAATTCTAATCGGTGGATTATTGTTAAAGAGGTATAAAAATCCAGTTAAGACTTATAGAAATGAAGTACCCGCTTTAAGAGCGACTATTGCTGCTACAATTCTTGCCCCCGTACTTGGAGTAACTTTAAGCCTGGTAGCAATAGAATTTACCAAGGTGGGAATTGCCTCAACTCTGATGGCTCTTGTTCCGATTATTATGCTGCCAATTTCAAAATTTTATTATAAAGAAAATCTGACCATTCAGGCAATCTCAGGTGCATTTATTGCTGTTGCAGGCGGAATAATTTTATTTCTAAGGTAATCTAAAAGACGAGTACTAAACATTCATTGATTATTAAAAATTCTAAACGAAGCAAAAGAATTCTGTCAGTTTTTTTTGCCGGCTAAAATACCGGTATAAATATTAACCGTTTTATCATCAAAACACACAAATATTATTTTCTCCAAGGTATCATTTTTTTCAAGAAATTGTATAACTTCATTCACAGCTATTTTTGCAGCCCTTTCAAGCGGGAAGTTATAGGCGCCCGTACTAATTGAGGGGAATGCGATTGTTTTAACATCATTTTCAACCGCCATCTCGAGTGAATTTCTGTAACAGTTAGCAAGCAGTTCATCTTCATTATGATTACCATCTTTCCAAATCGGTCCGACCGTATGAATAATATATTTTGCGGGTAAATTAAACCCGGGAGAAATTTTTGCTTCACCGGTAGCGCAGCCTCCAAGCCTTCTGTTATATTCCAGAAGTTCAGGTCCTGCGGCACGATGAATTGCACCATCAACACCACCACCTCCTAACAGGGAATTATTTGCAGCGTTCACAATCGCATCAACTTTCAGTTTTGTTATATCACCTTTTTCAACAAAAATTCTTTCCGGCATTTCAACTCCTCAATGGTTAATCACACTAATATAATTGATCAAATAAAAAGATCGTGTCAAATATGATACATGAACAATTAATAATTATTAATACTATAATTGCAAGTGTAATTTCATTCTATCAATATTAAGTTTTGATATGGAAAATGAACGGGATTATTTTTGATATAAAAAGATTTGCACTCCATGATGGTCCTGGGATACGTACAACAGTATTCTTTAAAGGTTGTCCGCTCAACTGCTGGTGGTGTCATAACCCCGAAAGTATCAGAACCCTTCCTGAAAAGATTAAAGTAAACCCAATTGGAACATTTCAACAATCCTGCAAACAGGATAAAGAAATTATAGGTAAAAAATATACAGTATCAGAATTAATGACAGAAATTGTGAAGGATAAGATATTTTACGATGAGTCAGGAGGCGGAGTTACTTTTTCAGGAGGAGAACCTCTGCTGCAGGTAAATTTTCTTACAGAAGTTTTAAAGAGCTGTAAGGAATCGGGAATTAATACTGCGATTGATACTTCCGGTTTTGTAAGTGCAAACTATTTCAATAAAGTTTATGAATTTACTGATCTGTTTTTGTTTGATTTAAAGTTAGCAGATGATGTACTTCATAAAAAATTTACAGGAGTTTCAAACAGCATAATTTTGGACAATCTTAAAATGCTAACTGAACAAGGCAATAAACTTATTATCAGAATTCCACTGATTCCCGGGGTTACGGATACAGAAAAGAATCTTTCTGATATTTCTTCTTTCCTTATGAAATTAAAAAATATACATGAGATTAATCTTCTTCCTTACAATGAGATTGCAGAATCAAAATATAAAAGATTCAATAAACCTGCCAGACTCAGAAATCTTAAAACTCAGGATGAAGAAAGTTTAAACAGGATGAAATGCTATTTTAGCAATCTCAATAAAGAAGTTTCTTTAAGAGGTTAATATGAATAAAAGAATTAAACAACTTCGTACCAAAACATTGAAAACACATCCATCAATTTCTATTGAGAGAGCAAAACTTCTTACTGATTTTTATAAAAGTGGTATTGCCGATAGAGTTTCAACTCCGGTCGCAAGAGCATTGTCATTTAAATATCTATTGGAAAATAAATCTCTATGTGTAAATAAGGGAGAACTTATTGTCGGTGAAAGAGGATCTGCCCCTCACCTAACCCCTACATATCCGGAAATCTGCACACATACTTTAGCAGATTTTGAAATATTGAATTCGCGTGATAAAATTTCTTTTAAAGTAAATGATAAAACGAAAAAAATCCAGGTGAAAGAAATCATTCCATTCTGGAAAGGAAGATCAATTCGTGATAAAATATTTAAAGAGGTTGATCAGGAATGGATTGATAGTTATGAAGCCGGGATTTTCACCGAGTTTATGGAACAGAGGGCACCGGGACATACAGTTCTTGATAATAAAATCTATAAAAAAGGATTTAAAGATTTTATAAATGATATTGGACAAAGTATTCATAATCTCGATTTTTATAATGATGCCGAAGCTTTCGATAAAAGTGAAGAATTAAAAGCAATGAAGATTTCAGCAGAAGCATTGATAAACTTTGCACAACGTTATTGTCGCTATCTGTTAGAACTTTCTGAGAAAGAAAATGATGCAGAGAGAAAATTTGAACTGATTAATCTTGCTGGTATTTGCAAAAGAGTTCCGGCAAATGCTCCCAGAACTTTTCATGAGGCATTGCAGTATTACTGGTTTGTTCACATAGGTGTTATAACAGAATTGAATACCTGGGATTCATTTAATCCAGGCAGACTCGATCAGCATCTTTTTCCTTTTTATAAAAAAGATATAGCTAACGGAACTCTTACAAAAGAAAAAGCGAAAGAACTTCTTCAATCATTTTGGGTGAAATTTCATAATCAACCTGCTCCGCCTAAAGTTGGGGTTACTGCACAAGAGAGTAATACTTATACTGATTTCTGTTTGATTAATTTAGGTGGGGTAACCGAAGATGGAGATGATGCTGTAAACGAACTTACATATCTTATTCTTGATGTAATTGAAGAAATGAGATTACTTCAGCCGAGTTCTATGGTTCAGGTGAGTAAAAAAAATCCGGATCAGTTTTTAAGACAAGCATTAAGAATAATAAAAACAGGATTCGGTCAGCCATCAGTTTTTAATACAGATTCTATTATTCAGGAATTGTTGAGGCAAGGGAAATCAATAGCAGATGCACGAAACGGAGGTGCAAGCGGTTGCGTAGAAACAGGTGCGTTTGGAAAAGAAAGTTATATTCTTACAGGGTATTTCAACATTCCTAAAATATTGGAAATCACTTTACACAACGGAACTGATCCCCGCACAGGAAAATTGATAGGTTTGGAAACCGGTGAGCCAGCCAGTTTTACAACTTTTGAAAAATTATTTGAAGCATTTAAAAAACAGCTGGATAATTTTATTGATATCAAAATTAAGGGCAATTTAATTATAGAAAAGTTGTGGGCTGAATATCTTCCTGCACCTTTTCTATCAATTTTAGTTGATGACTGTATTAAAAACGGGAGAGATTATAATGCCGGCGGGGCCAGATATAATACTTCTTATATCCAGGGTGTTGGAATGGGAACAATAACTGATTGCCTGACTTCGATAAAATATAATGTTTTTGATAAAAAAAGAATTAGTATGAATGAGATGATTTCCGCTCTTGAAAAAAATTATGATGGTTATGGAGAAATAAGAAAACTTGTAATGGATGAAACTCCTAAGTACGGCAACGATGATGATTATGCTGATGAGATATTAAAAGAAGTCTTCGAAAGTTATTTCAATTCAATTGATGGAAGACCAAATACTAAAGGCGGACATTTCAGGATTAACCTACTGCCTACAACATGCCATGTTTATTTCGGAAGTGTGCTTGGAGCAACTCCTGATGGCAGACTAGCGAAGAAACCAGTTTCAGAGGGAATTTCGCCTGTACAGGGAGCTGACAGAAAAGGGCCGACAGCTGTATTAAAATCTGCCGCTAAAATAGATCATTTAAGAACAGGAGGAACACTGCTGAACCAGAAATTTACTCCCCAGATTCTTGCTGATGAATCGGGTTCGGAAAAAGTTCTTCATTTAATACGAGCCTACTTTAAAATGGATGGACATCATATTCAGTTTAATGTTGTAGATGCTGAAACTTTAAGGAAGGCTCAGCAGGAACCGGAGAACTATAGAGATTTAATTGTGCGGGTAGCCGGATACAGTGATTACTTTGTTAACCTGGGTTTGGATTTGCAGGAGGAAATTATTAAGCGAACTGAACATACAGGGTTTTAAGAATGACCACTAAGACACTTAGAACACTTAGTCTCACTAAGCTAATTTTCTAAGTGCTTCTTTGTGTCCTTAGTGCCTTAGTGGTAGAAATTATTTTTTCAAAAAATCATTCAACACTTTAAAGTACTTCTCATTTTCTTCCACATAAGGATTATGTCCGCTCTTTTCAAACATAATAAACTCGGCATTGGGTGCGTAATCTTTATACTTTATAGCAAATCTCGGATCAGAAATTCTATCGTACCTTCCTGCTAAAATAAGTACAGGCATTTTTAGTTTTTCTAAATCTCTTCTGAAATCCAGTTTGCCAATATCGCCGCCAATAATAAAATCACCATCAACACCAACAATCTGGTAATAAACATCAGTATTCCAGCTTAGAGAATCGCTACGCATCTTTTTTGCATTCTCGGGATTATAATAATAAAGCAGTCCGGATGGTATTTTATATTCTTTAATATGTTCCGGGGAACTTGAAAGATACCCTTCTTCACGAACTGCCATAACTTTTTCCCATTGCTCCGGTTCCTGATTTCTGAATTCATAATTTGAGTTGTCGTCATTTTCCTGCCACATTTCACCATCATAAAATGTATCTGATAGAATCAGCTTGTCGACTTTATCAGGATGTTGAATTGCGTAAGCTTGTGCAACCATACCGCCGTAAGAATGACCAAGCACGCTCCATTTATCAAAGCCAAGTACTTTTCTCAATCTTTCCAGGTCATCAACATCTCTTTGGAATGAATATTCAGTTTTGTCTTTTGCTCTTGAAGATTTTCCTCTTCCGAAGGCATCGAAATAAATTACTTTATAATTTTTAGCGAGTTCATCAAACCAGGGAGTAAAATATAAATGAGAATTACCGGGACCCCCGGGAATCAGCACGATCGGGTCTCCCTGACCAATAACTTTGTACCAGATATTTGCTCCATTGATATTCGCATAATTATCAGAATCATTTTTTGTTTGAGATAAGGTTGTTAGCTGAATAGCAAAGAGAAATAGTAGAAACAATTTTAATGTTTTAATTTTCATTATTCTGATCCTGTGATAGATGGTTTGAAAATCCTGCAAGAGAATTAATTTTATTTAAATATTCCTTTAAATTTTTTGGATGATAATTTTCATCATCGTTATATTTTTCAATTGCTGTTTGATGAACAGATTCACTGCCGTTTTCTTTAACTCCGATTTCTCTGTAATATGGAGGAATCAATTCATAAAATCCTTTCCAGGATTCTTTCGGAACTTCCATATAATTTTCATTACCTGGTATTTCTTCGAGCTCAAGATCGCAATTTTTTGCTTTGGAAATTAACCAGTTTAATGCAATATCCGATAATCCGTTTTCCGGATAACCGCCGCCTATGTTGGAGTGAACACCTGCAAACCAAACCTGTTCCATTTTCTGTTTCCCGGAAGTATCCTGTTGATGCCATAAAGTCGGTTCAAAGTTTCTTCGTTTTTCATCAATAGCCAGGGCCTGGTAGGCAAAACTTACAGTTGAACTTAAATCAGTATCATGAAATTGGTTGCCGAGAACAGACAAACTTATTTTACTAAAAAAATTATTTATGAAAAGAGGATTACCAAGTGAACCGACTGTATCCCAAACGCCGATAAATTTAATCGGAATAATATCTGCAATTGCAAAAGTTTTTCTGAAAAGAGTTGATTCTCTTGCTCTTGGGTGAGTTAACGGAGATCTGGATTTATAAAGTTTGTATGCACGATCAATTAATTCAGGATCATCAAGTTTCAGAATACCTGAATTCCGGATAAGTCCGGCAAGACTTCGCACCGTAAAAGCACCGCGGCTGAAACCAAACAAGTACAATTCATCATTTATTTCAAAGTTGCGGATTATAAATTTATAAGCCTGAAGAATATTTTCAGAAATACCTGAACCAGTAGCTCCATCAAATATTCTCTTGATAATAAATCCTGATGTCCCGACTCCCGGATTATAATAAGTTAACTGTTTTATTCCGTTTTCATCAACCGATTTGATTGCCTGCGCTACTTTGACAACATTAGTATAACTGGGAAGTCCGTTTTCGGTTTTATCAGGTGTGTTCCAGGTCCCGTCGCAACAGATAATTATTCGCTTCATCAGAGAATTTATCAAATGAAATTATTTTATTTAATGATATTAAGAATTCTGTGTGAAAAAAGCTAAAAATAAAAAAGGACAGAAGTGATTCTGTCCTTTGTATGACTTCTGAATATTGATAATATTTATTTAAGTAGAATCATCTTCTTTACTTGAGAAAAGCTTCCTGCCTGAATTTTATAGAAGTAAATTCCGCTGGTTAAATCTGTAGCATCAAATTGAATTTTGTAATTGCCAGCTGCTTTTTCTTCATTTATTAATGTTTTTATTTCTCTGCCGATTACATCATAAACTTTTAGCACAACTTTTGAATCCGTTGGAACCGAATATTCAATTTTTGTTGATGGATTAAATGGATTAGGGTAGTTTTGACTAAGCTCAAATTTTTGCGGGAGAGTTATTTCCAGATTCACTGTTTTGCTATAACTAAAATCCCCATCGAAATCAATTTGTTTCAGCTTATACAAATATTTTGCCGGACTGAGATTTTCATCATTAAAGGAATAATTATGTTTTTTTGTAGATGTTCCATTTCCTTCTTTAAACCCGATTACTGTCCATTCCGAAGCTCCTGTTTTTCGCTGTACTTCAAAACCTTTATTGTTTGTCTCAGTTGCAGTAGTCCAATTTAATGAAACATTGTTTCCATTTTTAATTGCTGAGAACGAACTTAGTTCAACCGGAGTGACGTTTCTCCAACAATCAGATAAAGCAGAAGAATCCCCACTGCTGCCGGCGTAACCTAAACCATACATATCCTCAATAGTCCTGAGAACATTTAAATGATTTATACTTTGATTATACTCACCATCCTTTATAATCTGCCCTATAAAAATTGTAGGAATCCAGTTAATACTTGTAAAATCATCTTCATCAAAAGTGAAGATCAAAATGCTGTTGTGGGTTTTTGACCACTGAACATATCCATCCAAATTATCCTGTAGCCATGTATCTCCCTGTGAAATACTTCCATCATGCATATCATTGTTCATATTTGGAATTACGAAAGAAACTGTGGGCAACGAATTATAGTTCGTTGGGAATTCAGAAAATGGTTTGTTAAGGTTCCAAGGAATACCATTTGGGCTTGCATCCTGCCAGTTTACCCAGGGATTATGTTTCCTTACATATGCACCGGATGAACCTCCGTGGAAACCAGCAAACGGTAAATCTTCTGAATAACCTGCAAAAGTTTTTCCATTACTTAAAAGCTCAGCCCCAAGATTCAAAGTTGTAAATGGAGTATCAATTGGTGGATTATCATCCGTAACTCCCTGATTGTCTCCAGAAAACAACCATAAGTAGTTTGGCTGACTTGGATGAGTAACTCCGTGTGAATCTGTAAATAATGCTGAAAGAGTATCATCTACCAGACTATTTATGTACGGAGCCTGACTGCTGCCAATTATATCATTATAACCATGATTTTCTTCGATTACGATAACGATATGATCGGGCTGTGGTAACTGGGCAAGAATTACTGATGGTAATAATAATACAAAAAATAAAATCGATAAGTTTGTAGGTTTTGTCATTTAGACTTTCCTTATATATTTTTACTCGGGATCTAGTTGTTCAATATTTCCTTAAAGTATTTATTAGTGGCTTCAGTTAGTACTGATTCAATTTAATTAAAAATGAATAAACCATTGAAGATACTAAGCACATTTAATTATATAACAATTGGATAGAACACGGAGTTGATAACAACTTTTTAGAAATAATGTGGAATCTTATAAATTTTTAGTATTAACCTCTTTATTAAATAGATTGATAAAAAGAGTTTTAATTGTCACTATTTAATTCTGATATACTTCTTTAAAACTGGTTTATTCCCAGATTGCATGCAAATGTTATACCAAAGCTAAAAAGTTATATATGGAAGCTGAGATTATATTATGGATCTTCTACTAAGATTGGGATGCGAAAATTATTCACAATTTGCCACCTTCTTGCGTCATTTACTGATCAAAGAAAATTCTTTACTAAGCCTGATCTATTTTGAATTACTTCATTAATATTAACTTTTTCGAGGCAGAAAAATTTCCTGCTGATAATTTGTAGATATAAATACCACTCGCCAAACCTGAACCATTAAACTTTAATTCATATTTACCAGCATTTCTGAATTCATTTACAAGCGTTGCAATTTCTTCTCCAAGAACATCATATATTCTCAAAGTCTGCCATCCATCAACAGGGGACTGCCAGCTGATTGTCGTGCTTGGGTTAAATGGATTCGGATAGTTCTGTTCCAAATTAAATTCTGTTGGATGGTAATCATAATTTTGTTCTGATACGGATGTAGTAACAGAAGTTTTCAGGACAATATTATTGCTCGGGTCAAATACAACATCAGTTGGCTGCTTTGAAAATTCAAAATTATATCCCTGGTTGTTAATGTCATTCATTACAGTTATCAGCGTATCTGTCCCGTCTAGAAAATTGATTGAAATTTCTACGGGCATTTTAAAAAAGCCTGCATTTGTTTGAGTCTGATTAATAGAAAAATGTACATTCCAGGTCGTATCGTTATCTGTTATCAAAAAAGTGTTTTCATATTTGGGATGGTTTGGCCCGTAAATCCATTGATCGAAAAACCATGAGTAATCTTCTCCCGTAACTTCATTTACTTTGTTCACCAGATCCGTTGTAGCGGCATTTTTATACTTCAGGTTTGTATCACTTGCATAAGAATGAAGTACATTAAAAAAGAGAGAATCTCCGAGAGTATATCTTAGCATATGAAGTACACAGGAACCCTTTAAATATATGATTGCATAATTGTAAAGAACACTGGTGGGAGGTGTAACTATTGCCCACGAAGGATCATAAACAGGCCAGCCGGGATTACCTGATAAATAACCACTCGCCTGACTGTTGATCTCCTGTTTGTATCGCGCATACCCGTTTGTGTATTCATACCATAAAGCTTCACAAAAAGTGGCAAAGCCTTCATTGAGCCATACATCAGACCAGGTAGCAGGGGAAATCAGATCCCCAAACCATTGATGAGCAAATTCATGGGAAACAAGATTTTCATCCCAGCAGTCTGCGCAAAGACTTATCAAAGTTTGATTTTCCATTCCACCCCATGGAAAATAATTATTCAATGTAGCAAACCCGTTCTTCTCAAAAGGATAAACACCGAACAGCTCCGAATAGTAAGTCATCATCGGGATTATCTTAGTTTTTATATTTGCTAACTTTGAAGTGTTTTCTCCTTCGTTCCAGTAAAATCTTACTGGAATTGTATCATTGAGCAGGGAAGGATTGTACCAGTTTACCATGTCAAGATTATAATCAACTTTTCCTGAAATTACCATTAGGTATGTAGCAATCGGATCTCTGCTAACCCAATGATAATAAATAGTGTCGGCTACCATAACAGAGTCTTCCAGTCTTCCGTTTGATCCCAGTTTTACTGATGAAGGTACTTTTGCAGTAAGATCGAACGTAGCTTTATCTGAAGGATGATCAACGCAGGGGAACCATTTGCGGGCTCCTTCCGGTGGTGTGGATGTAAAAACAAAACCGTATAAAATATAAATTGCCAGATCATTTAATTCGAGATGATGATAATAAATTTTTACATCAACAGTATCTCCGGGATTGTAGGTGTTATCTAATTGTATTTGTAATATATCAGCATTGTGAGTAAATGATACTTCGGCTAAAGAAACAGAATCTATTGAAAGAGAGGCATTCACAGCATCAAGATGAATTGAATTTAATGCTGTGTCAACCTGAAAAGTAACTGTTTCAACTGCGTAATATGTTTTTGGGTAAGGACTAATGAAGTTGCTATACAAATCCATTTCAAGTTTATAATTTAAAACGTTGAACGGATTGTGCGGAGTTATCATTGTTTTTTCCAAAACCGGAGAATTTTTCATCCTGCTTTCAAAACATTTAAAACTACCGCTCTGTGTTTGGGAAAAGTTATTCCCGAAAACTGTAAAAACTATCAAGAGAGTAAAATAGAATGGTTGGATTTTTATGAATTTCATGATCATCTCACAAAATGTTATTTTATTAAAAAATTAAATCCAATATCCGTTATTTAAAATCGGGTAGAATTCTGTAAATACCGAATTTGGTTTTTATTTCATAAGGATCATCTTTCTTGAAGAGATAAAATCAGATGTTTCGAGCTGATAAATATATATTCCTGAACTGAGTTCTTTCGATTTAAAATTCACCTCGTGTATTCCTGCTTTTTGATTATTACTTACAAGTGTTTCCACTTCCTGTCCTAATGAATTATATATTTGTAATCTTACAAAAGTGTCGGCAGGTAAAGAATATTTGATAATGGTGGAAGGATTAAATGGATTCGGATAGTTTTGGAATAATTTAAAATTCGTTAATGGTATTTTTTTACTTTCAGTAATTCCTGTCGGCCCACCTCCGGCATTTATCCATTCCGTATAAATAACACAGGCAATTCTGTAAGATGCTTTTTGGAATAATCCTATTGTAAAGTTTTTGGCAATCTCCCAGAACTTGTTGTAATATGTAGTACTGTTATGATTACCGGCAAAGGCTTGTGCAACTGAATCTGCATACAAAACTGAATCAACATATTGATAATTTTCATAAATCATATTAAAAACAAAATTCGATAAACTATCTATATACTGAAGGCTATCTCCATCATAAATTATCTCATTCTGAAAATCTCCGATTAAGCTTGATTCATAGCGTGAATGCACTCCCGTTTGTCCCGTATACTGCCCGTTATAATTTCTTGTAATATGTAAAGGCATATGAGAATCTGCGATGTAATGACCAAGATCAGCAGCTATAAGCATAGCTTTATGCATATCACTAATTTCAAAAGCAGTCTCAAGTGAATCAGCAGTATTTATAATTGCCCAGGGGAGAATACCCTGATCCATAACGAAATTTAAACCATGTAATATGACTAATGAATCAAAGTCTTGTGGTATACTGCCGGTGGCAATAAATTCAGGATAATTATCAATATCTATATAATGCTTTGGTGCCTCATTAGGATCCCATGATTTTCTATCATCTGCATCTGAAGCATGTGCAGACAGAGAATCAGCCCACATGTAAGTGTTAAAAAATTCCATTTCAGGCAAAGCAGAAAGAACAGTATTATAATTAATTATATGATGCCCGATGTAACCCCATCCTAAAAACAGAAAAGCAAAAACAAAAATTACAGGCAGAGTGAATTTTCGCATAAATAATCCTTTAAGTTTTACAATAATCCGTAACATCGGGAATCCTTTTATATGAATGAACTTTATTACAAACATAAAGATGAAACAACTGTTAGACAATTAGCCGGAGAAAAATATTATATAATTTAAAATATGAAGCAGTAGTATTAATAAATAAATTCTGAAGTGAATCTTTTAATAAACAAATTAATTATTCAATATAGATACGTGGAACCCTGGTGTTTATATTTGTCAAAATTTCGTAAGGTATAGTTCCTGCCCATTCAGCCATCTCTTCACATGTAATTGTATTTTTGCCATCACTGCCAAGCAGAATAACTTCATCTCCGTTGTAAGCACTTCCATTTTCCAGATTAACAATTATTTGATCCATTGAAATTCTTCCGATAACGGGATATTTATTTCCATCAACTATTACTTTTGCTTTTCCACTCATACCGCGGAAGTAACCATCACCGTATCCCACCGGAACCGTGACAGACCTTACATTGTGATCCGTCTGCCAGGTTAACCCATATCCGACAGGATGGTTTGGCGTTATCACCTTAAAGTAAACCACTAGTGATTTCCAGGTTAAAATTGGTTTTACCTCTACTGTCCTTTTTATTTCGGTTGAGGGATAAACCCCAAAAAGTAAAATGCCGGGACGAATCATATCAAAATTTGCTTCGGGAAATTGTAATACTGCGCCGGAATTTGAAAAGTGTCTGACAGGAGGTTTTATAGAATGCTTTTCAAAAAAAGAAAGTACCTCATTAAATCTTTCGAATTGAAGATTAGTATGAGTTAGATCAGAAGAATCAGAGTTTGCAAAGTGTGAATAAATTCCTTCAACAGAAATATTCTTACATTTATATGCTTCTTCTAAAAAACTATTAGCATTATAATAATGAACTCCGAGTCTTTCCATTCCTGTATCTATTTTTAAATGAACTCTGGCTTTAATCTTTAGCTCTTTTGCAGTCTCATCAATTTGTTTAAGTTTATCAATTGATGAAGCTGTAATAGTCAAATCATTTTTAAGAAAAAGAGGAATCTGGTTTCCCCAAACGCCGCCTAACACAAGAATAGGAACAGTAATGCCATACTGTCTCAATAAAATTCCTTCCTCAACTACTGCAACTCCGAGATAATCAACATTCAATTCCTGATAAAACTGTGCAATTCTGACTAGACCGTGACCATAAGCATTAGCCTTTAGTATAGGCATAACTTTTACAGATCCAATGTGTTTTTTTATTTTTTGAAAATTTTCTCTGAGAAGTTTTAAATTTACTTCAACACGTGTTGGGCGGATTATTTCATCAATACTGATTGTGGGATGATTTGGTGCGTTGTTCATTTCAATTATATTATGGAATAGAATTTATAATCTGAATTTATTGAAATTATATAGAACTCACCAATTTAAGCCGAAGGTGACGTAATAAAAATTAAAATCATGAATGAGGATAAATAAGGGTTATGTAAGGGTTTTAGTGTTAGTACCGGCCTGATACTCCCCATTAGCATAAGTAAATAATATTGTAACTCGGAAAATGTATCCGAATAATAATAAAAAATAATTAGAGGAGAGACTGACGCTAAGGGATTTTTATTAGAAAAACCGCAACAGTAGCAAACCGCTGCGGTTTATCTTAATTGTGTGAAAAGTGTATTTAATTTATTTCAATAAACCTGTCTTTTGGAGTCATAGAAATGCCACACCTGTTCGGAGCATAATCAGCATAGGTGTTTCCACAGGTAGAACAAACATAATACATAGACGGCATAGTGGATTCCTGTTTTGCATTCAGCTTTTTCAGTGCTTCCTTATATAAATCTTTATGCTTCATCTCGGTTTTATAAGCATAATTAAAAGAGATCATTGCTAAGTTTACTTTTCCTTCCTGGGCTGCTTTTATAAAATCAGGATACATTGTTGCTACCTCATACGATTCTCCGTTTATAGCATCCTGAAGATTTTCTTTAGTTGAGTTCACTTTATACTCAGGTTTAAAATCTTCCATTTTAGTTCCAAGCTGCTCCAACACACCCCTGTGATTATTTGCGTGAATGTTTTCTGACTTTGAAGCGGCTTCAAAAAGCAGGGCAACTTTATTATACCCTTCTTCTTTAGCTTTTTTTGAATAAGCAAGATACTTGGCACTCGCAGTAGTTTCCCCGACAATTGCTGCTTTGAGATTATCAATAGTAGCTGTCGATGTATTGCCTATAAAAGCAAAGTTGTAGCTTAACAGCGCAAATACAAGCACTGCCGGTATTGCAAATATAGTTCTCTTCATTTTGGTTCCTTCCTTTTATTTCTTTGAATGATTAATCTAAAGTTATAAAGTGAACCTAAAACAAATCTTAAACGATTCTTAGAATATGCTTAGAATATTTTAGAAAGGATTTATTTTTTTATCTTGAAATTGAAGGAAGTGCCCCTGGAAAGTTTGCTTTCTACGGATAAATTTATTTCCTGCAGTTCGCAGAATTTTATAACAATTGATAAACCCAGTCCGAATCCGCCTGCTTCAGAATTACGGGATTCGTCTGTCCTGTAAAACCTGTCGAATATCTTTTTAATCTGATCATCCGTCATCCCGGTTCCCGTGTCTTTGATTACGCATTCAAGATAAGTATCTGTATTGTTAAACTTAACGTCTATCTCAGACCGATTTCCCGAGTATTTAATTGAGTTGGTAATTACATTTTCGAAAATTATTTCCATCATAGATTCATCGGCAACAGCAGAAGTATCTCCGTTTGAGTCTATGCTTATCTTTATTTCCTTTTCTGTAAGAATCGGCTCCAGCCGGTTGAAAGTATCTTCAAGTATTTTTCTTATGTCAGCATTTATTTTAGCCGGGAGCATATTACCGGAATCATATTTTGCAAGAAAAAGAAGCTGATCGATCAGCTTTGTCATCCGGTCGGTTTCTTTAATGCAGTAATTAATTTTTTCTTCATAGAGCTTTACTTCACGCGGCTTTCTTACCAGCACTTCCAGTGTTCCTTTTATTACCGAAAGGGGAGTACGAAGTTCATGTGAAGCATCGGAAGTAAATTGTTTTTCCCTGAGCAGGTTGTCTTCCAGCCTGTCTAGCAATTCATTTATTGTAGAAATAAGAGTATAAATTTCATCTTTATTTTCCGGCAATCCAATTCTTTCCTGCAGGTTTTCCCTGGTAATTCTGTTTGCTGTTTGAATAACGTTATTTACCGGTGCAATTGCTTTCCCCGCCAGGTATCTTGTAGTAAAAAAGAGTACCAGCAAGATAACCGGGAAAGATATAAACAGTGCAGTTTTAAGATTCTCCAGTACCAGCTCGGATTCTTCAAGCGGAATTGCTACAAGAAGGTAAGCAATTTTTTTACCGCTGTTATTCAGTATAGGTGTCTGCACCTGGTAAACAGAAGATCGGGAAAGAATTGTGCTCAGGTAATATTTTTGGGATTCTGACTGATTAAATTTCAAACTGTCATTCAGAAGATTTGAAGTTTTCTTTATAATTTTTCCGTTAACATCAGTCACCTGGATAAAAGTCGGGTTGACTTCTATTTGTTTGTGCTCACCCTCATTCCATTCTAAAGGGTTTGCGAAAATTATTTCGTCATTTCCGGTAACAACAATGCTGTTGTTCAGCTCACTCAACTCAGCATCGAGATCCCCTTTTAAATGAGAATATACGGTGTTATAAACAATCCAGTAAATTGCTAAAAATAGTAATGCAATAATCAATGCAGTTGCAAAAAGATAATATGATGCAACCCTGTTTTTAAATGTCCGCTTCAATTATCTTCCTTTGCTATGTAACCGACTCCCCGCAAAGTATGAATCAGTTCCTTTGAATTCAGATCCAGCTTCTTCCTGATGTAATTGATGAATACATCAATTACTGAAGTATCGGCATCGAAATGAATATCCCACACGTGCTCAATGATGCTTGTTCTTGTACATACTCTTCCTTTATTACGCATAAGGTATTCGAGAAGAGAAAATTCTTTTTGAGTTAATATAATCTCCTTTTCATTTTTAAATACCTGGTGAGTTTCAGTTGAAAGTTTTATTGGACCGAGTTCAAGAACACCGTTTTCTGAATTCTGAGGTCTTAACTGTACTTTGATACGCGCTAATAATTCTGAAAAATGAAAAGGTTTTTTGATGTAGTCATTTGCTCCGCTTTCAAGACCGAAAATTGTATCATCAACCGTGTCGCGGGCAGTCAGAAATATTACCGGTATTTTCGGATTAGTCTTTCTCACCTGCTGAACTATTTCAATACCGCTTATTCCGGGCACCATCCAGTCTACCAGCAACAAATCATAATCATTAGTGAGAGCCAGCTGCAAACCCAGTTTACCATCGAACGCTACGTCCACTGCGAAGTATTCTTCAGTCAATCCGTCATGTAAAAAGTTTGCTATTCCTTTTTCATCTTCAATTACAAGTATACGCATTAATTATTTATCCTAATCTTCATCTTTTTCTGAAAAACTTTCTGAATTTTGTGAATCTAAATTACCAAATCCCAGATCAATCGTCACCCCGGCAGCGTGTTTATAAACCAGTTCTCCACCGTAATATCCGGTTCTCGTAATTGAAGCAACACCAAACAGTAGCAAAACAAAGGCAGCCCATTTATAAACACCGGTGTATTTTTTAAGCAGCACAAGTGCAATTCTTACAACTGCTGCACCGGTCATCAGCCACAAAGAAATAGTGGCGGCATCTTCGTGAGTTTCAAGTGCCTGCTTTAAAGCTCCTGCTTCTGTAACTCCTTCACCTGCAAAATTACCGGACAGGTAGGCAGCAACAACACCGAGAGTTCCCATTATCAGCAGGTAAAAACCGGCTTTTGAGAAAAATTCCTTTTTAAATAATATACCCACTGCGTCAGCTAAAAATCCGATAAATAATAAAGCTATGGGAAAATGAACAATCATCGGGTGTAAATGATTAAAGTCAAACATAAATGCTCCTTTCTTTTTGAGCAAAATTAGCACGGCTTTCTTAGATAAATCTAAGTGAATTCTTAAAATTGGATTAGAAACTATTCCGGTAAAGTAATTGGAGAGGCAGAATCAGGATTTATTTTTAATTGTTTCTGATTGCATTCTGAACAATAATAGAAAAAGGGAAAGCGATATTACTTTCCCTCCATTTATATATTGTAATTGGACGGAGATATTATTTCATCAATACTGATTGTGGGATGATTTGGTGTATTGTTCATTTAAATTATAATATAAAATAGAATGTATAATCCGAATTTATTGAAATTATTCAGAACTCACCGATTTTAGCCAGAGGTGCAGAAATAAATAATAAATATGTGAGCCGAAGCTCCCATACTTTAACTTAACGTTTTTAATCAGCTGCTAAATCCCGAACTCTTCCTTAGCTTCTTTAAATTTTGATATTGCAAAGTCAAGATCTTCTTTTGTGTGTGCAGCAGAAATCTGTACCCTGATTCTGGCTGTGCCTTTTGGGACTACAGGAAAGAAGAAACCTATTACATAAACACCTTTCTCAAGCATACTGGCAGCCATCTTCTGTGCAAGTACAGCATCGCCTAGCATAATAGGAACAATGGGATGAGTTCCCGGTTTTATATTTAACCCTGCTTTGGAAATTCCTTCACGAAAATATTTTGTGTTCTCTTCAAGTTTGTCTCTTAAATGTGTATTTGCACTTAACATTTCCAAAACTTTAATAGAAGCTGACACAATTGAAGGTGCCACAGTATTTGAAAATAAATAAGGCCGGCTTCTTTGTCTCAGCAAATCAACAATTTCTTTTCTTGCACTTGTGTAACCGCCGCTTGCGCCTCCGAGCGCTTTGCCAAGCGTTCCAGTAATGATATCAACTCTTCCCATAACTCCGTTGTACTCGTGAGTTCCTTTTCCATGCTTACCCATAAATCCCACCGCGTGTGAATCATCAACCATAACCATTGCTTCATATTTATCAGCAAGGTCACATATTCCTTTTAAGTTTGCAATGGTTCCATCCATTGAAAAAACACCATCTGTTGCAATCAGTATATTCTTAATCTTTGCTTCGCGTGCTTCTTTCAGCTTTGCTTCCAGGTCATTCATATCGTTATTTTTGTATCGGTACCGCTGTGCTTTACACAATCTTACTCCATCAATTATACTGGCATGGTTTAGTTCATCACTTATTACTGCATCCTCTTCCGATAAAATTGTTTCAAACAAACCGCCGTTAGCATCGAAACAGGAAGTATACAGAATTGTGTCTTCCATTTCGAGAAATTGAGAGATCTTCTGTTCAAGTTCTTTGTGTATTTCCTGTGTTCCGCATATAAACCGAACTGATGATAAACCATAACCCCATCTATCAAAACTTTCCTTTGCTGCCTGAATTATGGTTGGGTTATCTGCCAAACCGAGATAATTATTTGCACACATATTCAAAACATGCTGTCCGCCTTTAACTTCAATATTAGCCTTTTGCGGACTTGTAATTATTCTTTCTTTTTTAAATAGTCCTTCGTCTTCAATTCCTTTTAAAATTCTGCTGTAATGGTTTCTTGTCTTTTCAATCATTTTAAGTTCCCTTCAATTATTTGATAGAGTTTTATTCCATCCAGTTCAAAATTATTTTTCCTGAATTTCCTGATTTCATTATTTCGAATCCCTCCTGAAAATCTTTGCAAGGGAAATGATGAGTGATAACCGGGGTTATATCAAGACCACTTTGAACCATTGCCTGCATCTTGTACCATGTTTCAAACATTTCCCTGCCGTATATTCCTTTTATGTTAAGTCCGTTAAAAATTATTTTTTCCCAGTTTACGGCAGTATTATCAGGCAGTAATCCAAGGAGCGCAATCTTTCCGCCATGAAACATTACATCAATCATATCGTTTAAAGCGCGCGGACTTCCTGACATTTCCAACCCGACATCAAAACCTTCTCTCATTCCAAGTTCTTTTACAATATCCGGTAGTTTTTCTTTTGAAACATCAACGGCTCTGGTAACACCTACTTTTTTTGCCAGATTTAGACGGTACGGATTCATATCTGTAATCACTACATTTCGTGCTGCCGCATGTTTAGCAATTGCCGCAGCCATTATTCCAATTGGTCCTGCCCCTGTTATAAGAACATCTTCGCCAAGGAGATCGAAAGAAAGAGCAGTGTGAGTTGCATTTCCGAATGGATCAAAAATTGAAAAAATATCTTCAGGAATTCTTGGATCGCAATGCCAGACATTAGTAACGGGGATAGCAAGATAATCTGCAAAACATCCGGGTCGATTTACTCCGACTCCTTTTGTGTTTGGACAAAGATGTCTTCTTCCTGCACGGCAGTTACGGCAATGTCCGCAAACTATGTGTCCTTCTCCACTCACCAGTTCACCTATCTTTACGTCCTGAACATTTGAACCTATTTCAACAATTTCACCGACATATTCGTGGCCGACAACCATCGGGACGGGAATAGTTTTCTGAGCCCACTCATCCCAGTTGTATATATGAATATCTGTTCCGCATATGGAGGTTTTATGAATTTTTATCAGTACATCGTTAACGCCAATCTCAGGAACAGGAACTTCTTCCATCCAGATTCCCGGTTTTGCATATTTTTTAACAAGAGCTTTCATTTTTTCAGGCATAATTAATTCCTTTGCGAGTATTTACAGGGTTGATACTGAATTAGATATCAAAATTTAATGCATTCAAATTTTGTGACATGAAAATTAGATATATGCGGAACAAAGGACAAGAATAATAGAATGAATGTGGAAAGTTAAAGCAGTGGAATAATAAAAAACCAGAATTCCACTGCATTATAATTCTAACGCCGGTATATTTTTTCAGATTATGGAATAGAGAGCAAAATCAGAATTCATTAAATGTCCGGGTGAACTTTTATGAATGTTCATTTTTTCTTCAAACCATTTTTTCTCAATTCCGTTTGCTTCTGCTGTTGCTCTCAGCCAGTTAATTTCATTATCTGATATTTTATTATCTGAAAACGCAAGACGAAGACCGTCATCAACAAATGATTCAGCAATCATTTTATTTGAGAAAGAAATAGGTTCATCCGTTATATATTTGTTGTTAAGCAGACTTTTAATTATATCTTCATAAAAATCACTGGCAAAACCTAATTTAACGGAGATTTCACGTATGATTTTCTTTTCAGATTCAGCTAATTGGTTATCTTTTCTGGCGGTAATTAATAATCCCTTAAGGTAATTGCTTTTATCAATAATTGGTATTTCCATCAAATTCCCTGTTGTTTCTTTTCAGTAACTAAACTAATAAAAAAAAGAACTTATACAAACTCAAAAAATTCTTCTGTTCAAATTTAACAGATTTAATAATAAAAAACCCTGCAAAAAAATTGCAGGGTTTAAAGAACACAAAAAGTTTAAATATTTACTTCATAAGAATCATTTTCTTTGTCTGAACAAAATCGCCTGCTTTTAACTTGTAAAGATAAATTCCGCTTGCAAGTTTGCTGGCATCAAAATTAACTGAATACTGGTTTGCCTGCTGATATCCATTTACAAGTGTAGCAACCTCTCTGCCGAGAATATCGTACACCTTAAGTGAAACATAACCGGTTTTGGGAATAGAGTAAGAAATCCTGGTTGATGGGTTAAATGGATTAGGATAATTTTGCGATAGTTGAAAGGTTTCGACTGTCTGCTGTTTATTGTTATCATTCCGGTTCCCGGTAATTATACTGCTTGTCATCCAGTTATCAATTATATAATTGTAATTGGTATAGGAAGCAGCATTATCAAATCGATAAGGTCTTCCTGCTATATATATAAAAACTCCGTTGCTGTCTTTGTTAATTTTAAATCCGGCTATATAGGCCGTAGTAGTATCATCATCAAAAATCGGATCGGCTTCAGACGTTGAATCCAGATTTACAAAGTGCACAAGAGTATTCGTTCCTGTGGAAGGTACATCAACAAGGTTATGATTCAGCGCAATAAGAGAATTTATCTGCAAATCACCAGTGAATGAAGTTATTCCACAGTAATTTTTGAGATTCGTGTTAAAGAAATGAGAGCCATATCTTGAAGCTAAAAGGAAATTACCTCCCATCTGGACATATTCCAGAACTTGCTCCGGATCATAAAAAGCAATATCTCCACCGTAATCATTTCCTATCCAGATTACCTTTTGATATTTCTGCAATACTGAATTCGGAATAGTATGATTGAATAAATCGACTTTCTGAATGTTGGGATTCGACATATAATCAAAACCCTGGTTACCAAAGAGATCCCAGACATCAACCTGATGATCTCCAAAACAGGCTGAGCTGCTGTAGAAGTTTTCCATTTCAGTCGGATAAGTTACGTATTCAATTCCATTCACTACCAGGATATCAGAACTTGTCCCGATTGCATGAATATAATTCTCTAATGTGCGCGTATATTGATTTACTCCGTCGCTAACAGTTAATGAAACAGTATAGGCTCCTTCTGTTGTATATGTCCATGATGGATTTTCATCCTGTGAATCTATATTCCCATCATTATCAAAATCCCACGCCCATGATGTAATTGTTGTTGAATCGGTGGGAGTTGAAAAATCCTCGAAGTTAACTGTTAAAGGTAATCCACCCAGTGTCTCATCGGATTTAAATGAAGCGTTAATATTATTTGAAAAAGTTACATTAGTCATTTCAGACTGGAAAACCTCTTTTGAATCGTCATCCTGGATAAAAGCAACAACTCTCAGGCTATCCATATTAACCAGGTTTAAAAATTGCTGATCAGGAATAAAATCAAGATCTAATTCTGTTGTTTCTCCGGGTGCAGGTATATTGAACAATGTTCCTTTTGCATCGGGAAGCATCTTGCGGCAAATACTGTAAAAGTCAGATTCGCCATTTGGCTGCGGACTTGAATAAGCAACAGTTGTTTCGGTTATGCCAACCTGGAGTTTTACATTGCTTCCGAAAACGGTAACATCGTTTACATCTCTATTAATTGCAACGTGTACATTTAGCACATTGTTAGAGAATTTAACCGGGGTAAGTACAATACTGAAAGGTGAAAATTCAGAATTACCGCTGTTAACCGCATTTATAAAAGCTGTTGAACCCGAACCGGTATTGAAATCAGTTCCGTTTATATCAATCCATGGCACAGCATTCACGGCATAATATCCTCTGCGTGTATTATCATCAGTAATGTTTAATAAGTGCATAGGATCATTAGCAAATGGCCAGTCAACATTATAAACGATGTGGGATATCGAACCCGAATTGACCAGCTCATGAGTGGTTGCATTGTACCAGGCATTATTAAGTTGTGCACAGGGAACACAACCGGAATTGGTAAATCTTTCAATTAAGGTTTTTTTATCGTGTGCATTTGCCTGTAAGAATAAACCACAGATAAAAAACAAAAGGAACAATTTTTTCATGAGTAACTCCTTAGTTTATTGCAATTATCAAAACTGAGTGAAATTTAATAAATATTTATGATGATAGGAAAATTATCACGCAATAATTTTATACTCTATAATCATTTATTATTAAATTTGTATACAATTATTTTAATAGTTAAACCTGTTTAGATAAAGGGAGAAGAAAAATGAACTACAGAACAGAAACCGACAGTATGGGAGAAATTAAAGTTCCTACCGATAAATATTACGGTGCACAGACCGCAAGATCGCTAATGAATTTTAAAATCGGCGGCGACAGATTCCCGAGAGAATTAATCAGGGCTTTAGGCATATTGAAAAAAGCAGCTGCACTTACCAACAAGGAACTTGGAATTCTTCCGGCCGATAAAGCCGAATTAATCGTAAAAGCAGCGGATGAAGTAATTGAAGGAAAACTTGATGAACATTTTCCGTTGGTAGTCTGGCAAACCGGAAGCGGCACGCAGACAAATATGAATCTAACGAGGTTATTTCAAACCGTGCAATTGAAATTGCCGGTGGTGAAATGGGAAGCAAGAAACCTATCCACCCGAATGATGATGTTAATAAAGCGCAATCATCTAACGATACTTTTCCTACTGCAATGCATATAGCTGCTGTTGAAGAAATCCACCGAAGACTTAATTCCTATGGTAACAAAACTTCGTGATGCACTTGCAAAAAAATCGGAAGAATTTAAAGACATAATTAAAATCGGGCGCACTCATTTAATGGATGCAACCCCGCTTACTCTGGGACAGGAATTCAGCGGATACGTTCAGCAGTTAACAAACGGACTTGAAAGAATAAATGCCGCTCTTCCACATTTGTACGAACTTGCACTTGGAGGAACAGCAGTTGGAACAGGATTAAATACTCATCCTGAATTTGCAGTAAAAGCTGCAGCCAAAATTTCCGAGCTAACAGGTAGGCCATTTAAATCAGCAAGAAATAAATTTGAATCACTTGCTGCTCACGATGCATTAGTCGAATTTCACGGAGTACTAAAAACACTTGCAGCATCATTAATGAAAATTGCAAATGATGTTCGCTGGCTTGGTTCAGGTCCAAGATGCGGAATCGGCGAACTTCAGCTTCCTGAAAATGAACCGGGTAGCTCAATAATGCCGGGTAAAGTTAATCCTACTCAATCCGAAGCAATGACTATGGTGTGTACCCAGGTTTTTGGAAATGATGTGGCTGTTAATTTCGGAGGAGCAAGCGGTAATTTTGAATTGAATGTTTTTAAGCCTGTAATAATTTTTAATGTCCTTAATTCAACTAGATTAATTTCGGATGCTTGTGAGAGTTTTACTGATAATTGTGTTGTTGGAATTAAGGCAAACAGAAAGAATATTCAGAAAAATCTTGAAAATTCTTTAATGCTTGTAACTGCGCTCAATCCCCATATTGGTTACGATAATGCTGCAAAGGTTGCAAAGAAAGCTCATAAAGAACATACTACATTGAAAGAAGCCGCTGTCGCTTTAGGATTATTAACTGCAGAAAAATTTGATGAAGTTGTAAGACCTGAAAATATGATCGGGCCGAAGAAATAAAATATCAATTCATATTTTTAAATTATCAGCCCTGCAGAAATGCAGGGCTTTTTTTGTAAACGGCTGAAAAAATTTCATCAATTACTATAAAGTATTTTAATGAAATTGGCATGGTTTGGCAGTAAAAAGCATCCGTATAATCAGAGTATTATTCGTGATAAAGGTTTTACAATTTCAATGATCTAAAGACTGCTCAAAGAATTCGAAAATACAACATGATACATCTTAATATACTAAATCAGTAAAGGATACAGATAATAATTATTGATAAGTTTTTGAATATTTATAATATTTTTATTAAACTCCGCAGTAATAACCAATACACGAAATTAAAAAAAACCTAATTTCTCACTAAAAGTGTGTTGGAAAAGTATTTTTAATCAGGTGGTTTACTCATAGCAATAATTGACAATTCTCAGCTCCTCCTTGTTATTGCATAATACTACTAAAAAAACCGCTGTCAATAATTTGACTTCGATATTCGTTTTATGGAACAATGAAATTATTTGTATCAAACAGTAAGGATTTACAAACCATAAATGAGGAGTACTATGTACAGAACCAGCCTACTTTTTATTTTCGTTCTTTTATCAGGGTTTAGCATTTTAAATGCTCAGACACTAAACATTAACCTGCATGCAGGAAGTGAGACTACAAGTTTTGCAAATTTTTATGACAGCGGCGGTGAATACGCGAATTACCAGGATAATGAGGATATAACTATGACCATCTATCCTGCAGATTCTGCTGCAAAAATCTGCGTTACTTTTCATGAGTTCCAGACTCAAAGCGGAACAAATGCTGATATACTTTATGTATATGATGGAAACAGCACTTCTGCACCTTTAATAGCAAAACTTAATGGCAAGAATTACGGTACACTTAAATCATCTGCAGATGATGGATCACTTACCTTCCGTTTTATATCAAATTCCGTTACAAACGATTTCGGGTGGGATGCTTCTGTTACTACAGATAATACTCCTGAAGATGTTACTATGATCGGTGATGCAGCCTGGCATATTTCATCGGGAAGATTTTATGATAACGGCGGGCCCAACGGTGATTATAATAATGATGAGGATGCAACAGTCACATTATTTCCCAAAGACAGTACAGATAAACTGAGTGTTACATTTCACGAGTTTCAAACACAATCAGGAACAAACGGAGATGTCCTTTATGTTTACGATGGAAACAGCACTTCAGCACCTTTGGTAGCCCAATTAAGCGGAAAAAATTATGGAACAATAACTTCTTCAGCGTCGGACGGTTCACTTACATTTCATTTTATTTCAAATTCCGGTACAAATGATTTTGGCTGGGATGCCTCCATTTCTGTAAACGAGAAACCGGAAGATATTACAATGCTTGCATCCGGCACGTATACAATTTCAAACGGCAGATTTTATGATAACGGCGGACCCAATGCTAATTACGGCGATAGTAAAAATGAAACAGTTACTATTCTGCCGGAAAACGCTGGCGATAAACTAAGTGTAAAATTTGGGGAGTGCAGTATTGCAGATGGGGATGTGCTTTATGCTTACGATGGGAGCAGCACTTCAGATCCGCTAATAGCTTCAATTACAGGGACAAATTACGGAACGGTCAAATCCTCAGCTGGCAACGGTGCTTTAACTTTTAAATTTGTTTCAAATGCTTCTACAAATAGTGAGGGCTGGTATGCTTCAATTTTCGTTGCTACATCTTCAAGTGAAGATGTAACTATGATGGCGAACGGTACATTTACCGTAAGAACTCCGGGAAGATTTTACGACAGCGGTGGACCCCAGGCAGATTATATGAATGATCAAAATACAATTACTACAATTAAACCCGTAAACTCTTCCGATAAGCTAAGTGTTACATTTCATAATTTCAGTACACAGGCAGGAAATGATATACTTTCTGTTTATGATGGTGATGATATTGGTGCCCCGTTAATCGGATCTTATGATGGCGATCTTACAAAGTTTACAGTTACTTCAACTGCCAGTGATGGTGCTTTGACTTTTAAATTTGCATCTAACTCCTCCAATACTGATTACGGCTGGTATGCTTCAATTTCAACATTTTCTTCAATAACTTCATATAACATGACCACCGATTCTTATACAATACCATCTGGAACTCCTGCATTTTTTTATGATAGCGGCGGACCAAACGGTAACTACTCTCCGAATGAAAATAGTGTAATAACTTTTAATCCGGAAAACAGTGGTGATAAAATAAGTGTATCTTTCAATTATTTATATACTAATAATTCAAATGATTACTTAGAAGTTCACGATGGTAATAACGTTACAGCCCCTTTTATTACAAAATTATATATTAACGATTACGGAACCATTAGCGCATCACCTTCGAATGCTACAGGAAGCCTGACTTTCAAATTTGTTTCCGATGGTAACAATTACGTAGCCAGTGGATGGGCGGCAGTTATCAAAAGTAATTTAAGCCCAAAAAATATTTCACAACCAGGAGTATATACATTACCTTCGGGAAAAACTGCCTTTTTTTATGATGTCGGTGGACCGGCTGCAAATTATGTCCAGAATATTGAATACTATTACCACTATAAAACCAGAAAACAGCGGTGATAAAATAAGTGTGTCACTTCTCTGCATTTTATACTAATAATTCAAATGATTATTTAGAAATTCACGATGGCGATAACGTTACAGCCCCTATGCTTGCAAAATTATATATTAATCGATTACGGAACTATTAGTGCATCACCTTCGAATACTACAGGAAGTCTGACTTTCAAATTTGTTTCCGACGGTAACAATTACGTAGCCAGTGGATGGGCGGCGGTTATTAAAAGTAATTTAAGCCCAAAAAATATTTCACAACCAGGAGTATATACATTACCTTCGGGAAAAACTGCATTTTATTATGATGCCGGAGGACCAGGTGCAAATTATGTCCAGAATATTAATGATATTACCACTATAAAACCAGAAAACAGCGGTGATAAACTAAGTGTGTCACTTCTCTGAATTTTATACTAATAATTCAAATGATTATTTAGAAATTCACGATGGCGATAACGTTACAGCCCCTACTCTTGCAAAATTATATATTAATCGATTACGGAACCATTAATGCATCACCTTCGAATACTACAGGAAGCTTAACCTTCAAATTTGTTTCTGACGGTAACAATTACGTAGCCAGTGGATGGGCGGCAGTTATCAAAAGTAATTTAAGTCCAAAAAATATTTCACAACCAGGAGTATTTACATTACCCACCGGAAGTTATGGCTATTTCTATGATGCCGGAGGACCAGGTGCAGACTACACATCTAACATGAATGCTATTACTACTGTTAAACCTGAAATTATTAATGATAAAATAAGTGTGTCATTTACTTATTTTCAAACAAACAATTCGAATGATTATTTAGAGATTCATGACGGCAGCAGCATTACGGATCCTTTATTGGGAACATACAGCGGAACAACAAACCCCGGAACTAAAACTTCTACAGCATCTGATGGAAGCCTAACCTTCAAATTTATCTCCGATGCTAATAATTACGTTGGCAGTGGATGGGGAGCAGTATTAACAACAATCCCAGGTCCAACCGGTATTACAGATGAACAAAATAAAATTCCCTCAGAATATTCTTTGAATCAAAACTACCCCAACCCATTTAACCCGACTACCACAATAAAGTACTCGATTCCTAAAACTTCAAATGTAGAACTGAAAGTATTTGATATACTGGGAAGTGAAGTAGCTGAATTAGTTAATGAAGAAAAACCAGCGGGAAATTATACTGTAAACTTTAACGCTTCTAGACTCCCAAGCGGAATTTACTTCTACAGGATTGAGGCGGGGAAGTTTACTACAACTAAAAAATTAATTCTGCTTAAATAACAAATTGAGTATTTTTTAACACGGCGGCTTCTGTAAGCTCATAAAGCCGCCGCTTAATCATAAACCTATTTAACAATTATAAATGTGGAATTGCCGCCAGACTGCAGGTCGGCAGCAGATTTCACAGAGATACTCATTGTGCTGCTGGCACGGTAAAGGCAGATAACCAGTGTGTTGTAATTGAAAGTTGTAACCAGGCGTCTAATAAAAATTGGAGATTCACTTGAAAAAACTTTTTGCAATCTTATTATTTTCTTTTACGCTTTGCTCACTCTTTGCACAAAACATGGAGTTTAATACTGATGGTTTATACAATGCAGAGTTGTTCGATAATATTTACAGGGGACATTTTGAGAATGTTAAAATGAACCGTGAAGACTTAGAGTTCATAAACATATTTAATCAGTATTTAAGAGCCTTTGCGCGTCAGTGTCCTAATTCCTTACCAGCCAATAAAGTAATGATTATGAATTCCGAATGTGCCAGAGAAGAGGAAACTGTAACGACAAATGGATACGGCATGGAGATTAGCAGGACGAGCCATTGTGTTGAATGGAAACAGGTACCGTCCGGCTTATATGCCCGACCTGATCTGTACAATGCTTATCTTGAGATCAAAAATACTTACGATGCCAATGTTTTAGGTAATATTACTCAATTAATATCTGACCAAAACCCAATAGGCAGTTCTGTTGATATGGTACACAAGACCAAGGCTTTAATGTATGATATGTCTAAAATCTTTGAGTTAAATTCCTGTGGCAGCCGTGGAATAAAAAGGTTTGAAGAAAACCTGAAGCGGTATGCACTGAACACACCTTCCCTTCGTATGAAAGGGGTTAGCAAATACACTGCTATGAAAGAATCCGGAGGTCCAACAGGAGCACAGGATTTTAATAGTCTGATAGACGACCTTGTTGCAGATCAAGCGAAAACGTGGATGATTAACAGATATCTGTCTGGAAGTATCTCCGGTGTTACAATACTTTCTAAAGACAACCTGGGAAGGCCTGAAATATTAAAAGCAAATTATCTTTATTCAGGATTTGGTGGTAAGAGCAAAGGATGGGTAAAAATTACTTTTACTAACGGACTACCCCAGGGTATTTATTTTTTTGATTTTCCCAATAAACGAAAAAAGCCAAGTATTAGTATAGTGACTTCCTATGCACGGGGAGACTATGGAAAATAAAATTATAAAACAGAGTTTACTTTTACCGCATTAAGCCGAATGATTTATTTAAAACAAATAGGATAACATTAGTCCTTTAAACCGACTATTAATTAATATATAATTCAATAACAAGTAATGGAGATGTGATGACTTTAAAAATCTTTCCTTTTTTCTCTGAGAAAAAATCGATTACAAAAAAACTTTTACAATCTTTATTTTCAGTTCTAATATTTCTAAGTCTGTTTGTTCTTGCCGGTTGTGGTTCCAAAGATCCTGTAAGCCCTAGCGGCAGCGGGACTCAGGGCGGAGGAAATCAAACCGAAAATACAATTAGTGCAAAAATGGATGGGAATTCAATTCAAACCGAATTAGCTACGGCATTAATTTTTAATGGTAGCGATCCTAAACTCTCAATGGTAGGTCTTTTTTCAAATGCTACTCCGCCGAGTTCCATTTCCATAAATGTGGTAAATCCGGGAGTGGGAACATTCCAAATTAAAGACGGGCAATACAGTAGCGATGACGAATCGATGTATTTTGTAGTTGATGAAAATGAAGGCAGCGGATCGATTAAAATCAATGAAATTTCTGAGACAAAGGTGACTGGCACATTTGAGTTTACCGCAATTGGAATAGATGCCACTTCCGGTGATCCAAACGGAGAACAGGTTCACATAACTGAAGGAAGCTTTAATTTAATTCCGATAAGCAATTGATTTTCTAAAGAATTACTCGCTTTATTTTTTAACAACTGCAGTCCCGACTGTAATGAACCGGCCGCAGACTAAGGTGACAGAAGTTCAAAAAATTGAAGGATCAAAACTAATTCTATTTGATTATACCGGAGCTTTGGATGTTTCCGAAGTACTGAACGATGTAATGGTCGAAAAGAACGTAGATGCTTTTATTAACATTACAGTTTCAATTAAAAATACACCTGCAGATTTTTTACTTAATCTGGTAACTCTTGGATTTGCTAACGCGAAAACTTTCGTCGTTAAAGGCGATACAGTAAGGGCGCCGGAGGGACTAAGTAAAATCAGGGGAAAAGATTTGGAGTTAGTTGGAGATTATGAATCCATCAATGATTTAAAATTACCACAAGGGGCAATCGATGGTAAAACCCTAATTGTAAAAACAAGAATGGTTATTCAGTTTCTGAGTAGTGATTCAGAAAGCAGCTCCGCTTCGGCCCTGATCTCAGGGGCGGCGATGGATTCCCATACGATGCCTTTGAGTGGGACTCCTATTGTGAAGATTGTATCGGAGGGTTTTCCGTCCCGCTGTAAAACGGGGCCTTCAGGAAGCGCATTAATTCCGAGGTGTGCGGGATCTGCATGTATTATTCCCCTTCTCACAAGGTTCCTGATAAATTTATTGTCGATTTTATCATAATCCTGGCAGGAACCAATACAGTTCACCACATATTCGGCTGAAAGAGATTTTTCTTCATCCGTCCCGCGCTCCGTATACTTCACTTCCATCGCGCCATCTGAAGATATAATATCAGTTATCCTTCCGGTTATCACTTTAAACTGTCCGGATCTTTTAAGCATGTTCATAGTATCCTCGCTTGCCGGAGGAATTCTGCTTCTGATTATCTCCCAGTACCTGAATACATGTCTCAGGAATCTTCTTTTCTCTTCGGAACGGAGGTTCATCCAGATAAATTTTGTATGAGGTCTTAATGAATCTATCACCGATCTCGGATCGAGTCCCTTCTCTTCAGCATTCCGGATATGTTTCCTTACGATACTTAAAACTGAGGGAATATCTGTGAGTCCTTCCAGCTCATCATAAAATGAAGGATACGGATCTGTTTTTTTCTGCATCAGCGGAAATAGTCCCCTCCTTGATATGCTCGTCATTTGTCCCCGGTGTTTCTTCCTGTAAAGAGCTGCGGCAATATCAATGGTTGTCTGCCCGGTTCCTATAAATAAGATCTTATCATCAGGCGAAAAGGTTTTCATAACAGTCGGATCCCACGGATCCCGGATATACCTGTTATCACTTTTATAAGAATTGTTTTTTGTCTCAGGATTAAGCGGAAGTGAATTACCGAGTGCAAGTACAACTTTATCTGTTCTGAACTTCCTGCCGTCTTCCAAATATAACGCGGGTCTGTCTTCAGAAATTTCAAGGTCTTCTGCTTCACCCTGAATTCTATCAAATGAAATCTTTTCACTTTTTTGTTCCAGCGCATCATGGAACATTGTGTGAATGTATTCCCTGCAAAGCTTCCGCGGAAGGTAGTCTCCTTTAGATGCGGTGATGCCTTTATTATTTACCCACTCAAGAAAGTGTTCGGGGTGATCGGAATAAACTCCCATTATTTCTGCGGGAACGTTGAGCAGGTGTTCTTCATTGGTTGTGTAAGCGGGACCAAGAGTATTTTCCCCAAATCGGTCAACCAGTCTTACGTGAACCGGCTGCAAAGGTTTCTGCCCGAGCAGTTTTATAGACAACAGGGTCCCGGATAGTCCTGCCCCAATAATTGTAATCTCTTTCATATATGAATCACCTGTCGCAAAAATAATATGAATCTTTTTCTTAATAATCAAGATTCTGTTACAGGATTATCCTATTCCTTTTAATCCCAGTACGAGAATTAAATACTCAATTCCAAAAACTTCAAATGAAGAACTGAAAGTATTTGATATACTGGGAAGAGAAGTAGCTGAATTGGTCAATGAAGAAAAACCGGCGGGTAATTACACTGTAAACTTTAATGCTTATAAGCTATCAAGCGGAATTTACTTCTACAGAATCGAGGCGGGGAAGTTTACAGAAACCAAAAAATTAATTCTGATGAAGTGAGTTATCATTTTGTTTGGTTTGCAAGCCCTGCAGAAATGTGGGGCTTTTTTGATTTGCGGATTTCGAATTGAAATGATTTAAAATTCAACGTTTTTCAAAATTTAATAGTTTTGAAATTAATTCTGTTAGATAAAGTTTTTTTATTCCCATTTCCATATATCAATATTCCACTCCTTATTTCCCTTTAGAGTAAAAACCGGTTCTATAAAAGATTGAATTTTATTAATTACAATCTCAAATTTCGATTCCACCTGGAGTTTATTTTTATTAATAAATGCGGTCCATTGTTCCTGTTTCTGATTGTCCTCTTTAAATGAGTTTCTATATATAAACTCTCTTTCATTTAAATCAGATTCTCTGTTTGTAAAGGTTAGATTAATAGCTTCTTGAAGATCTGAGGAATTAAATTTACTTTTCTCTGCGAAGAAAATAATATCGTAAAAATCTTTCATCCTGCTCGATATTAATCCAAGCGAAACTATTGCTTCAAACTTTTCTGCTATTGCAGATTCAATTGAATATGCAAATAATTTTGGAGCGGGAAAATTCAAAAGAACAGGATAATCTATTTTAACAGGACCCTTATGAATTTTATCTCCAAAGCCTATATCCACCTGCATATTTTGTTTTGCAGTCCCAAGACTTGCCACAAACTTTACTCTTATACCGTTATATTCTCCATCTTCTGTAATATTTTCTGTCTTGATATTAACTGTGCTGAAATTTAGTCCATCGTTAGCTTCAATTTCTAATATTTTTTCAAAAATTATTTTTATCTCTTCCGTATCATTTGATATCGAATCTCCTTTGAAATCAATATCTCTTGTTGGTCTTAGTCTGCTTATATCATATGCTAAAAAAAGTAAAGCTCCTTTTAATATAAAGTGCTTTGCAAATTTTGATATTGATAATCTGTATAGAAACCTTTCCTGCGTAAACTGTCTTAACATCAGATTGAAGTCTCTGTTGGTTGAGGTGGCAATATTTAATAATTTTTCTTTTACTGAAGCAGAAATATTTTTTAGTTCTTTTCTTTTTGCCATCAGATTGCGCCCTTGATAAAAGGTTCCATTCTTTTATAAACCCCTAGTTCAATTGCCACTTTTATCATAGGATTAATTTTATTCTTCTTATTTTTTATATAATTTTTCAGTGATTCAAGAGCCACATCTTCACCCAGTTTACTTTTATATCTGAACAGATCAATTATAGTTTTCTCTATATCATATATCTTTATTCTGCCGCTTTTAGTTTCAATTTCTTTAATACCTGGTTTATAAAATTTTTCACTGAAATAGAATACTTTTATCGGGGGATATTCAAGATTAAATCTACTTGTATGGTGAGGTACTGCCACGTAAATTTCAGCAGGATCATATGTAGACAGCTCATAATATGCTGCGGCAGAATGAAGACATATTACAGCTTTTGAATTTGCCTCACATATATTCCTAAAGAATTCATTCTGGTCGTAAGGATAATCAACCAGTTTATAAATCCCGGGTTTAATTTTAATTATTATCCCCTCTTTAATTGCGGATGAAATTGTCCTGGTGTGAACTCCATGGTTTTTTAGTTCCTTCATTCTTCCGAAACCATGATTTTTCTGAAATATATTTACTAGTTCTTTCATAACTTATAGTTGGTTCTATTTACAGGCAAAAATACAAAAAATGCCTGTAAATCGAACCATATATTTTATTTAATTTTTTCCAAAATCCTCATCATAAAACTATTTTTTATATTTAAACCACATTTTAATAACAACTGGTAAATACTCTTGAATAATCTTGACGGAGTTGTATCTCTCTTAATAGCTTGTATAGAAATTGTACTGCTGGTTAACCTTTTAATTTTTACAGATAAAAACAAAGAAAATATCCTGGCCTTCCTGATGATTCTGTTGCTTGCTGTCTACCAGGCAATAGAATATTTCATCTGCGGGATAGAAATGAAATCTTCATTTATGGCATATCTAGCTTTTGCTGATATTTCACTTCTTCCGCCATTAAGCTTTTTGTTAGTCTTATCATTTCTAAAAATTAAAAGCAAAGCGAAAATATTAATACTGACACCTGCTGTTTTCTTTATAATTTATTATTCTACCATAATTGAAAAATTTGCAGTTGTAAAATGTACAGTTCTTTATGCAAGTTATAATTATCCTCTCGGAACACTTTACGGATTATTTTACTACCTGCCGATTTTTATTTCATTTATTTTATTATTAAAAAGTAGTAAGACAGCGGAAGACAAAAACCGGAAACAGGTAAAACTTCTTTTGACCGGACATTATTTTATTATTATCCCGGTTGTGGCAACTTTTATATTGCTTTTATTAAATTTGCCGGGTTTAATTAACAGCATTGAAAGTATACTCTGTAAATTTGCATTCGGTTATGCAGTTGCTTTGGGATTTTTTGCATTAAATAATAAAACAAAGAATGAATGAGATTATTTTAAATATCTATCTTGTCATCAATAATAATTTAGTTGAAGAGTTTCGTGCTGTTGCTTATGAAAGAGAAGGTGGCGATGATAACAAAATTAAATTTCTTAAAAGGCGGGCGAAAGATGATTTTGAATCAGCTTACAGGTTTGATGCACCGAAAGACAAACATGGAAAGTTTATGAGCTATAACCGTTTTGCAAAGCTGGAGAGGAGAGGTATGCAGTTTCAGCTTTTCGAAGAAATCTTTTCTAAGTTCAAATTGCCTGAGAGACCTTTGATATGTGTAACTCCGGTTGTTGATGGTAAAATACTTGCCGGGGAATAAATCACATTTTTATTCCTTAAGAAGAATGAAATTATTCACGATAATTAATTTCTTACTATTAATTGTTTTATTCAGTAACAAAATTACAGGTGCCGAATTGTTCGTTTCTGATTCAGTTAAAATTAAAAGAACCAAAAAGCAAATCGCATTTGAAAAACATTTACAGGAACTTGATAAATATTATTCCGATAAAAAACTTGGTTCATTTATAGAGAACGGAAATACGGTTTTTAGAATTTTTTCAACCTCTGCTGAGAAAATTTCACTCGTTGTATTTAAAGATCTTTCCGATGAACAGGGAACTGAATCTGAAATGACGAAAGATGAAAACTGTGTTTGGGAAACTGTTGTTGATAGCGAATTATACGGGACCTATTATAATTATAAAGTTAAACAACCTGGCAAAAATCCCGTTCTATGTATTGATCCTTACTCAAAAGCTGTAGCTTCTTATAATACCTATTTTACTCCCCGGCGTTCGATAGTTGTAAAGGAAAATGATTATAACCTGCCTACTGGTCAGGCCGGCTGGGAAGGCGATGAATGGATTAAAAGAGACTGGCGCGATCTTATAATTTATGAAATGCATATCCGAGATATGACAATTGATAAGAGTTCCGGGGTTGAGGAAAGAGGAACTTATAAAGGTTTAACTGAATTATGCAAACCCGGCGGATTGAGTTATATAAAGAGTCTTGGTATTAATACAGTTGAACTTCTTCCTTCACAGGAATTTGCAAATATTGAAAGTCCATTTAAAGATTCTCTTAACGGAAGATATAATTCATGGAATCATTACGAAAGAAATCATTGGGGATATATGACTGCAGCGTTCTTTGCTCCCGAAAGTTATTATAGTGAAAGAACAGACCAGATAAAATGGAATACGTGGAACGGAACAACAACAAAACCGATTACAGACTTTAAGGAAATGGTGAAAGCGTTTCATAAAGAAGGCATAGGTGTAATGATGGATGTTGTGTACAATCATCTTTCGGAATATGAAACAGGAAATTTAAAAGAGATTGATAAAGATTATTATTTCAGGCTGGATGATAATGGTAATTATATTTCACAAAGCGGCACAGGCAACGATCTTAAAACTGAACGCCCGATGATGCGCAGAATGATTATTGAAAGTATTCTTTACTGGATGAAAGAATATCATATCGATGGTTTCAGGTTTGATTTAGGAAAGCTTATAGATTGGAAAACGATTGAAGAAATTATTAAAGAGGCAAAGAAAGTCAATCCTGATGTTGTGTTTGTCTGTGAACCCTGGGGCGGGGGATATGATCCGGCAGGTTTTTCTTTAAGAGAATGGGGCTCGTGGAATGACCAGATCAGAAACGGGGTTAAAGGCGAAAATCCTGTTAATGGATTAGGATGGATTTTCGGAAAGTGGTATGGAAATAATAATCCCGGCAGAATTAAAAGTTATGTGAACGGAACACTTGTAAGAGATTCGCTTGGATTGTTTCAAAAGAAAGAACACTCAGTAAATTATCTTGAATCACACGATGGTTATACCCTGGGTGATTTTATCCGTATAGGATTAGGAAATGTTAAACCTGATGAAGTAATAACTGATTTGGATAAAAATGCAGAACTAAGTCCAGAGCAATTAAAGCTTAATAAACTCGGTGCTTTATTCCTGCTCACTTCACAGGGAATTACAATGATCCATTCCGGGCAGGAATTCGCGAGAAGTAAAGTAATTTTTAACGATGTGAATGTTAATGATGAAGAAAAAGGAAGATTAGATCATAACAGTTATAATAAGGATAATGAAACCAATTACATCAATTATGATTATGCAACAATGAACCGGGAACTTGTTGATTATTATAGGGGATTGATTTCACTGCGAAATACTTATCCAGCTTTCCGCAGAGCCGGGTATGAAGATATAAATTTTTATGCCATCAAGGACAACCAGTTTGCACTTGGTTACCATATTAAATTTGAAGAAAATGAATTTATAGTTCTGTTTAATGCTGATCGCGATACTGATGAAGAATTTCATTTACCGAAGGGTGACTGGGAAGTACTTGTTTCTCCGGAAAAAGCAGGCATAGAATCACAGGGAACTATTGTGTCTGAAATTGAGGTTCAACCTTCTGCTGGTTATGTGCTGATGAAGAAATAACAAATTTCTGTTAGCTTCATTTAGAATTATTGAATGAGGAAAAGCGGTTGTCTCATAAATTCTATTGTCATTTCGACCGAAAGGAGAAATCTTGCGTTTTGAAAAGATTTCTCAGTCGATGACACCTTGGAAATGACACCTCTTTATTCTTCAGTCTTTTTGACAGTTTTCTTTTTACCACAAAGACGCAAAGTTTTTATAATGTGATATACAAATTCCACAAGTTGATTTCTAATTTTAATTTCTTAACTTATAGCCAAACAAAATTCCCTTAACAACAAAACGAACGGTGCAAAATGAAAAATTTTTCATTAGTTGTGTTAGCTTTTATTTTAACTCTAACATTTACAGCTTCGGACTTAGTTGTTGAAAAGGGGAACAAACCGGACCAGGCAAAAAAGTGTCCATATCTTGGACAGCTTCAGCAAAACCATTCACAAGCTCAATGCCCGTATCTGAATAAAACAGAAGAAGGACAAACAAGCTGTCCTTATCTTGAAGGAAGCACTGATGAACAATCCGGATGTCCGTATTTAAATGGAACTTCGTCAGGTGAATGTCCATATCTTAAAGAAAAAGGCAAAGAAATTTTAAAGACTATTAATTATCAGCCTTTGCCCGAAGGTAAAAACTCTTAAGGTTTTTCCCGACCATTTGGTCGTAAGCTAACCTGATACGTCGTATTTATTTTTAAGAATTCCTTTCTTCTTCCAAATTTAACATCAATTTAGTGGCACTCTGTTTGTCTTCATCTAAGTGGAGGTAAACATGAAGATACTTATATATGCTGCAGTTTTTGTTATGACTTTTTCTGTTTCTGTTCTTGCGCAGGCAAATGATTCGACAAAAGTACGAAAACAAAAAAAAGAAACAGTAAAAACAGAAGTGCAGCAAAAAGCTCAGCAGCAGGAAACAGTAACCAGCCGGAAACGAAATAAAGATGTATTTATTGATAAAGATGGCGATGGTATTTGCGATCAGCGTGTTAAAGGTTTGCTGTTTGAAAAATTACGCAAGCGGCACAGGGCCGGACAAAACGGTGGCGGACACAAAGGTGGAGGGGGGCGGCAATGAGATTCAAATCTGCTGCCTCCATCTGCATTTTTTTAATAGTAGCATTTGGTTCGGTCAGTTTCCCCCAATTGTCTTTAAATACTACGTTTGAAAATTATTACGATGATAACATTTATAATAATTTTGAAAAAACTTCGGATTTTGTACATAGTGCTTCTGTTGGTGCAGGATATGATTTTGAATCGGACAACAATAATTTTCAGTTATACTATAAGGGAAACTTAACCTACTTCAGGAAGAACAATTTTAAATCATCGAATTCCCACAAGTTCGGCATAGTGAATACATATTTTCTTTCTGAGGAAGCGAATCCATTAAATGCAGGAGTGAATTACGCTTTGAGAAATAACCGTGATGAACTTTCTATCTACGATCTCTCTCAACTATCAGCTTATGCAAACTACAGACATTTTACAAACGAGACTGACTATTTGTTAACCGGGTACCTGTTCTTTTATAATGATTATAAAAACTTTGATTCATTTACTCATTACGAACACAAGGGATTTGCAAAGTACAGCAGTACATTTTCAACAAAAACAACTTTGTCTCTCGGAACAGAAATAGATTTTAAGATTTATAAACTTAAATTTAATTCACCGGACATTGCAGATAATATTACTCAGTGGAAAAATTATTTGCAGATTGCCCAGGGTTTAACAGAATCAACAGGACTGAGCGGGTATTTTCTTTACAGGAAAAATCTTACTACTGGAAACAGGTATATTACTTACACTGATTACGTTTATTACGAAGAAGAAATATTTAATGACGCGTATTCAAATGATGGGATTGAAACCGGTGCAGCACTTACTCAACTTCTATCCGATGATGTTATTGTAAAAGGAGAGTTCGTTTATATGCAGAGAAAATTTAATAATCTTACTGTGGCGCTTGCCGATGGTACTGAAACGGACATTTTAAGAAAAGATAACTACTACGCTCTGGGTGCAGAACTTGAAATTAGCTTATCAGGATTAACAGATGGCTTAGGACTATCATTTAGTTACAACTATCTTATAAACAAATCGAATGATTATTTTTACGATTATGATAATAATCTGACTTCAATATCACTTGAATGGGGCTTTTGATTCATTTCTGAAATTTGATATCGTATTTTTTCATTTTATACCGAAGATTACGCTCAGTTATTCCGAGCAACTTTCCTGCCTGAGTCTGGTTTCCATTCATTTTTGCAAGCGCATCATAAATCATAGTTTTCTCAAGCGCTTCAATTTTATCATTCATTGTTTCATCTTCTATTGAAACGGAAGCAACTTCCTCTTTAAAACCTCTGACATTCATTGGCAGGTCGCTTACTGTTATCAGGCTGCTGCGTGAAAGGACAACGGCTCTTTCAATTATGTTTTCAAGCTCTCTTACATTTCCGGGAAAATTATATTTTAAAAGACTGTCGGCTGCTTCCTTCGAAATCTCCATACCTGATTTGTTATTCTGTGCTGAGTATTTATTAATAAAAAATTCAATCATTGGTACAATATCTTCTTTCCTTTCGCGTAAAGGAGGAATAAAGATTGTAACAATATTAAGTCTGTAAAATAAATCTTCGCGAAAAATACCATCTTTAATTTTCTGTTCAAGGTTCCTGTTTGTTGCAGAGATGATTCTAACATTAACTGGAATTTTTTCTGTCCCGCCGACTCTCTCAATCTCACGTTCCTGCAGAACTCTCAGCAACTTAACCTGCATTGCCAGGGGAATATCACCAATTTCATCAAGAAAGATCGTTCCGCCTTCTGCAATTTCGAATCTTCCTTTCCGCATTTTATCTGCGCCGGTAAAAGAACCTTTTTCATGTCCGAATAATTCACTTTCTAAAAGATTTTCAGACAAAGCAGGAATATTAACTGCAACAAACGGTCCGTCCTTTCTCAGGCTAATATAATGCACAGCTTTGGCAACCACTTCTTTTCCCGTTCCGTTTTCTCCTGTAATTAATATTGACGCATTGCTTTCTGCAGCCCTTGAAGCTATACTTAACACTTCTTCCATCTTTGGCGACTGGGAAATAATTGAGGTTAGTTTATGTTTTTCCCGGAGTTGTGATTTTAAATTTTGTATCTCAGATTTCAGATTCCGGTGCTCAGTTATTTTTTCAATCATAATATCAAGCTCATCAAGATCGACCGGTTTTGATAAGTAATCATAAGCCCCGAGACGCATAGCTTTTACCGCATCTTCCACCGTGCTGTATGCAGTTATCATAACGAAACTAATTTCAGGATTTATTCTTTTTACTTCTTCAAGAACTTCCATTCCTGTTTTATCAGGCATTTTAAAATCTGAAAGAACTATATCAACCATATTTTCTTTTATCAGCCTGATTCCTTCTTCACCTGAATCAGCAGACAGAAGATGATAACCTTTTTTTTTAAGGTAACCGGTTAAAACTTCTCTTTGAGTCTGCTCATCATCTATAATTAAAATGCTGTAATCTTTCATTGGGGTAAAACTATTTTAAATGTGGTTCCTTTACCAACAGCACTTTCAAATGAAATTGTGCCGCCGTGTTGTTCAATTATTTTTTGTGTAATGCCCAGGCCAATTCCCGTTCCATCTTTCCGGGTAGTAAAATACAAATCGAAAATTTTTTCTTTATCCCTGTCAGGAATTCCGATGCCATTATCTTTTAAAATTATTTCAAGTTTATTGTTCTTACAGATATATTCAAAATGAACTTTCCCTTCCTCCCCTACTGCATCGAAAGCATTCTGAATTAAGTTCATTAAGGCCTGTTTCATTAGCTCTGGGTCCAATATTATTTTACAAGGATTTTTAGAAATCATTCTGAAACTGAGTTCCATCTTGTCTGCCTGACCCTGGAACAGCTGATAAATCTGACTGAAGTAGTCATCAGCGTCAATCTCCGATCTATTAACTTCAAGGGGTTTAGCGTAATCTAAAAACTGCTTTATTATTTTGTTTATCCGTGTTACTTCACTCCTTAACAGGTTTGTTATAGAATTAAATTCATCATTATTTTCACCGGGAGAAAACTCCTTTTGCAGACGTTGTGCAATCATTCCAATTGCATTAATCGGATTCCTTATTTCGTGTGCAACACCTGAAGCAAGTTCACCCATTGCGGATAGCTTTTCATTTCGTTTGGCATTTTCTTCAAGTGACTTTTTTTCTGTGATATCACTTAATACAACCGTATAGTTTTCAGCAACATTTTCTTCATTATAATTTGTAGTTGAACTTACTAAAAGGAATTTGATTTCACCATTTATTTGTATTTGTTTCTCAATGTTTCTTTCAGATTTAATAATATCTAGTAAAAAATTAAAATCTTTTAGCTCTTTAAGGTTCCTCCCGATAACCTCATCTTCTTTGATTTTAAAAAGCTTTTGGGCTGACCGGTTGAATAATGAAATAGTTAAATCTTTATTAATTACAATTACGGTTTCATCCATATTTTTAAGAATAGAACCGGTAAATGATTTAAACTTTTTGAACTCTTCTGAAATTGCCCTGAAATTTTGAGAAGTGAATACAATACTGAGAGTAACAATTGAGAAAGCAGCCAGGATTAAAGTAATAATAATAATTCTCCGGTAAGTACGGTTTTCAACGCTTCTGACCTCGGCAAGAGATAATCCTATTCTGAAAATTCCCACAACCGAGTTTTCATACTTTAATCTTTTTACAACTTCATAAATATTATTATTCCCGAAAGAAACAGTGCGGTAATAAACCGAATCGTTGGTCAAAGCATTCTGTAGGAATTTATCATTTCCGACCGCATCGAGCGAATCAATATTTAAACTTGCGGCAAGAATACCGCTGGTATCCTGTAACGCGATATATTGAATTCCCGAATTCCTGGAAATATCCTGAATGATTTTTCCGATACCGATCCGCTTTCTGAATTCAAGTAAATCCTTCGCATCAAGATTAACAACTATCGCACCTTTATTTCCTTTCCTGGCAACTGCTACTGCCAATCTCTGACCTTCATTGAATTCAGCATCTTTTAATCCGATAATGACTTCATCTTTTTCACCGGATAAAATAGATCTTATCTCATCATATCTGTTTATGTTTTCTTCTCCATGTGCGTGTCCCGGTTCGGGAATGCGATTAGATAAGACTCTGTTACCTGATTTATCAAAAATATTTATCCTGTACAGATCATTTGCTTTGCCGATTTCGATCAGGTTTTGTTTTGTAAGCCTTCCCCTTGCATCAAGATCTCTTATTAATCTTGCGTTGTTCAGCAGTCTTTCAGTTATAAGGTCTTCAATTTCAAAACCGGAATTTATAGTATTGACAGAGCTTTCTGTGATTGTTTCAATCAAGGCAAGTGATTGTTCATTTAAGATATGATATAATTCCTTCTTCCCCTGCTGAAGTTCAAAATAAGCAGAAGTGATCATCACTATTCCAACTATAATGGTAATTGCAATGACGGCAGAAGATCGAAGTTTAATTTTCCATTTCACAATATATTCTCAGCAAATCTCATTCCTTTAGATACATTTGATTCCTTTTAACTAAACAGGGTTCCAAAAGAATTGTTCGTCCTGATGGTCGCAGTAAAACGCCGATAAAGTCGAAATGAATTCTTCAGCATTAAAAATCTCCCCAAACCGAATAAATTATTTATGGCACATACGTTGAATAGAAGACGGAAAAGGACGTCCCCTAAAATACTAAATTGAAAAGGAGATAGAAATGAAAAACGTAGTGAAAATTTTGATGACTTCAGGTATGGTTTTGATACTTGGATTATATCTTAACACCTCGCAACTAAATGCACAAAACACTGTTAAGAAAACAGGTAAAGGTTTTATTGATCTGAATAACGACGGAATAAATGACAGGGCATTAGACTCAGATGGAGACGGTATTCCTAATTGCACAGATCCGGATTTCGTAAAACCACAGGACGGAACAGGAAATCACAATAGTTACTAGGTACAGAAATAATTATAAGCATAACTTTTCCTTTGGCAACGGAAATGGATATGGTCCGGGTGACGGAACAGGACACAGTGGAGTAGGTCCGCGTGATGGTACAGGTTTCGGTCCGGGTTCAGGGACAGGCAACTGTGATGGCACAGGTCCCAAAGGTAATAAAAGGGGTGGCAGAAGATAACATCACTCTCTCAATTAAAGCGGCGGAAATGTTCTGCCGCTTTTTTTATATGCTTACTAAAAATATTGCTGTAACCCCAAATCCCATCGCCCACCATCCGTATCCATTCAGTTCTTCTTTCCATATTAAAAATGCGGCTAAAGTAGTTAAAACAATTATCCCGATGTTGATTGAAGGATAAACAATTATACCGGGAAGCTGATTTAATGCATCCAGCATAAAATAAGAACTGAATACGTTCGGGACACCTAATATTATTCCTGTTGTAACAGTTCTGATTTTAAATTTTACTCTTTTCAAAAGTATGTATGAGAAAGAATAAATGAATGCGAAAGAAAATATCGTCAGAATGAAAAAATTATTCTCTTCAGCAGGACGCCAGTTCTGAAATATTTTGAAACAGAAATCATTTATACCTATTCCGATCAGAAGAGCAAACAGAAAAATGTAATCCGCTTTATGAAAACTTCCGGATGAAAATTTCCTGATTGAAAAATAGAAAAGTAAAATAGTAACAAGAGCAAGTATTATCCCTGAAAGCTGAAAGTATGAAGGAATCTCTCCGAAGATTATTATTGAAAGAAGGATCGGGATAATTACTGATAATCTTGAACTCACTGCTGAGAGTGATGCTCCTGCGGTACTTACTGCTTTTGCAAATGCAAAAAACCCAAGGAAGAAAAAAAGTCCGAGAATAACTCCGAATAAAAATGTTTCAGTCGAATAGACAATATTTTCCTGGGTAATAAATAAAATCAAACTTATTAATGAAGCCGTGAAATAATTCCCGCAAAGAAGTAAAACAGGATTTCCTTTTTTCGTATCGCTGTACTTTAATATGAGAGCAATAGATGTTGAACAGATTATTGTCAGCAGAAGGGGAATCATATTAAATCATTAAAAGGGGATTGGGGTAAACAAAATTATAACTCAGCTGATTTTTTAGTTTATCAGATTTAACAATTTTATAACTGTCGTCTGTATCTATAAATTCAGGTTTCTGTAGATTAAAATTTTCAGCCGCTGTCGTGTAAAACTCCTTTTTTGTCGGATGTAAATCAGCACAGGCATTAAATATTTCGTTCCACTTATTTTGATTTACTATCCTGTAAATAATATTGATGCAGTCTTTCCTGTGGATCAGATTTACCGGAATATTTCCGCCGGGGATATTTTTTCTTCCTATAAAGTATTTAACAGGATTTCTGTCATTATCAATTAATCCGCCAAAGCGAATTATGGTTTTATCAAATGAACTATCAGGAAATAATAATTCTTCAACTTTCTTCAAAGCTTTGCCGGATTCAGTTTCCGGGTGCAATTCATCTTTCTCTGTAACTTCACGGTTTTCATTTCCGTAAACTGAAGTTGAGCTGATAAAAATAATTTTTTTTATCGATGACTTTTTAACTTCATCTAAAATTGATTCAACCTGTTCTTTATGAAATAAAATTTTATCACTATTTCCGCCGGGAGGAATGTTTATAATTAAGATTTCACTGTTAAAAAATTCATTAATATCTTCTCCCCCTAATAAAGGATCCAATTCTATTAAAAATGGATTTATTTTTTTTGAAGATAAAAGATCTAATTTATCCGGATTAGTTGTTGAGCCTTTAACAGAAAATCCTTCGGAAATAAGAAATTCTGCCAGCGGCAAACCAAGCCAGCCGCATCCGAGTATTGAGATGGTATTAATCATAAAACATTTTAAAATGTTGATTAAAGTTAGGATATTCCGGAGAGAATAACTTCTCTTATTCAGGTACTTGTTATACCTTTTCTTATTGTTTTTTCTACAGCCTGTTTGAAGTTGCTTAAGTTTACAGGTTTTGAAAATACATATTCTATTCCGAGTTCGCTATAATCGGAAATTATCTGCCTGTTGATGTCACCGCTTAAAACCATTACCGGGGGTTTCCCGCTCATCTCAAGCTTCTTTAGTTCTTTTACGAATTCATAACCGTTCATGACCGGCATTTTATGATCGGTTATAACTATTGCCGGAGGATATTCTTTAATTTTTTCTAGCGCTTCTTGCCCGTTTGAAGCAATATCTACAGTGTAATCCGGTGTTATGCTTTTCAGAATTTTTGAATAGAGCAGCCGGTCGGTCTTACTGTCATCTACAAGCAGGATTACTGATGACGCAACAGGTATTGTAAAGAAAAAGGTTGAACCAATTCCATATTCACTTTCGACGTGAATATCACCTCCATGTTTTTCAACAATTTCTTTTACGAGTGAAAGTCCTAAACCTGTTCCTTTTTCACCCGCTGTACCTTCTGAAGAATATTTAGTATCTACATTAAATAGTTTATCTAAGTTTTCTTTTTTTATCCCGGTACCTGTATCCTTAATACTAAACTCAAAGAATCTCATCTGCTCTGAAGGTTTGGCAGAGATAGTTATTGTTCCGCCGGCTTTAGTAAATTTGATAGCATTTGAAATCAGATTATTGAAAGCCTGTAACAGCAGTCCTTTATCAGCAAAAACCTGTAAGTTTTCATCCACCCGTGATATTATATCTATATTTTTCTGAATAGCAGTCCCGATTAGCGTTGTAATTGAGTTTTCAATAATTTTATATGCTTCAGTTTTTTCAGGTTCAAATTTTATTCTGCCGGTCTGAAGCCGGGTCCAATCGAGTAGTGAATTAACAAGCAGCAACATTGATTGTGAAGATTCACGTATAAATTCTACGTATTGTCTCTTCTCCTCTTCACTAAGACCCTCATCATTTAATAAAAGATCGGTAAAGCCGAGTATTGAACTGAATGGTGTTCTTAAATCGTGAGAAATAATAGAAATAAACCTGTCTTTTGTTTCATTTAATTTAATCAGGTTATCGGTAGATCTTTTTAATTCATCCTGCGCTTTCTTTCTCAATGTAATATCACTGACCAAACCGTAAACTTTTGAAATTAATCCTTCATGTGAACGGATAACATTAATTTTATTCCTGATCCAGACGATATTTCCCTGTTTATTAATTATTCGCAGCTCAAACTCGGTAGAACTTTGTATCTGGCTCAGAAGAATTTTTTTAAGCTGCTTCTTTGCATCTTCAAAATCATCCGGGTGGATTATTTTTAATATGAGCCTGGAATCTGTAAGTAAATCAGACTGCGAATACCCTGTTATTCTTTCAACCGAAGCAGTATAGAAGACCGGTCTAAGAATTCTGCCTGTTCTTTCAAATGTATAAAGGAAATCTTCAATGTTTTCGGTTATGTTCCTATATTTTTCCTCTGATTCACGGATAGCCTGCTGGGCACGTTTTCTTTCGGTTATATCTCTTGTTACAAAAACTATATATATTTTTTTATCCTGTGTAAAAGTAGCAGCAGTCACTTCCGTAAAGAACTGAGTGTTATCTTTTTTTCTTCCGAGAAATTCAAATCTGCCCGGAACATTTTTATTCATCTCAAGCAGCTGCATATATTCAGCAACCTTTAGTACATCATCGTTTGAAGTCAGATCCAGAATTTGCCGGCCGACTAATTCCGCACTGTTTTTATATCCGAAAATTTCGCAGAAGGAATCATTACAAAGAACTATTTTTCCCTGGCTGGAAAGGGCTATTCCATCGCTCGCTGATTCAAAGAGTGCATTATATAACTCAAGTTTTTTTTCCGCTAAATATTTTTCGGAGATATCTATAAAGTAAACTGTAAAAAATTTCTTCCCTGTTTTTTCATTTACTGATGAAATAAAATATGCGGTTGTTGGAATTATGTTCCCTTTTTTATCGTTGAGTGGGATTTCAATTTTAGTTTTGTTCTGATCAAATAAACTGATCTCGAAAACATTCGAGGCAAGGTAATCAGGGGAAATAAATTTATTAATACTTTGCTCAATCACCTCATTTAGAGCATATCCAAGCTTATTACAAAAAGTATTGTTTGCGTAAAAAATATCTCCGTTTATATCAGAAGAACATATTAATTCTCCGGCCTGGTTTATTATAGATCTGAAAGTTTCTTCGGAAGATTTCAGTTTGGATTCAGTCAGTGTTCTAACAGTAATATCCGAACAAATTATAACAACAGGATGTCGTTCATTTTCTGTTAAAGTGAATTTAAGTTCGAAAGTTTCCTTCTGCTTGTTCTCTTTGAAAATAGATAAATTTGTTTTCCACGTTTTTGATTTTTCAATTTCCTCTTTAATTTTATTGAAGTAGGGTTTATCAAATTGACCAATTACCTCTCCGATAAATCTTCCCATAGAATCAGGCGATAAGTTAAAACACTTTTGCGCAGCTGCATTGTAAAATTTAATTTCACCTTCAAACCCGGTTGTCAAAATAGGTTCGGGGATATCTTTAGCTGCAGTGGCATAAGCATCAAGTTCGGAAAGCTCAGATTTAAGGTTTCTTATTTCACTCTGAAGTTCAGCTATATTTTCAAAAAAAAGATAAATTAATTTTATCTGTCGGTGTTTGTTGAGGTGAGGAAAAATCCTGCATTTAAATAACAGGTTTTCTCCCTGGCCGGGTATATCAATTTGTAAATTTGCAGACGACCTGGTTTCAATTACATTTGAAATAACCTTTTGTAAATTATTTAAGATATCATTCTGAAATAATTTTGATATATGCTCATCAATTACGGATTGATTGGATGGTAATAGTTTTGGATAATCCCTGCCTGACAAATATTTAATTTTTCTGTCCGGATCAATTATTAAAAATATATCATAAAGTTTATCTGCAATTTTATCTATCTGTTCCGCAATCCTTATGTCATCTTCCTCAGGTCTCTTAATCGATTTTATATCTTCAAGTATTAATATTCCACCATTAAAACGTCCTTCAATAAATACGGGCGAGACTTTAACGAACAGGGAAATAAAACCCCTGCCGGAAGAAGGAATGTTCCTTATTTCCTTTTCGAAAGAATAACCTTTCTCTAATTCAAGTAATTCTTCTTTAATACTTAAGCCGGGGAATAAATCCTGTTCAAGGATGTTTAATCCTTTGAGTGAAAAGGAATCAATATTGTAAAGAATGCCGTACTTAGAGTAATTCTCATTAACAAAATCAATCTCCCATTCAGCAGAAAAAGTTAAAATTCCAACCGGTGCATTTTCAAGAATTTTTAAGAGGTAATCTTCCCTATTAGTAAATCCAAGGTTATCGGATGTATTTTGCATTGATTTTCATTTTTAAAAGAGCCAATTCAATTCTATCAATTATCATGCTATCAATAGAATTAAGACTAGGGCAGAATCTTTAGCTGGTGAATTTCCGGTAAGTTATTCATCTATATTAAGTTAGCGGATATGTTTTTTAAATTCAAAATTAAAGATTAATCGAAAAATTCCAGCTCTAATGTATCATTTTGAATTTAATTGATCAATTCATTTCATTAAAAAAGGCAGCAAAATACTGCCATTTTCAATAATTTAATTATTCAATCTTTCTTCAAGTTGATCAAGTTCCAGCTTTAATTCTTCCGGAAGCTTATTCCCAAACTGTTTGTAGTAGTCCCTCATTGCACCTGCTTCTTCACGCCATTCATCCTTGTCGATTGAAAGGATGCTGTTCAGGTTTTTATGGGGAACTTCAATTCCGGAAAGATCGAGCGATTCTTTTGTTGGAAGATAACCAACCGGAGTTTTATTTGCTTCTGCATTTCCGTTGCATCTTTGAAACATCCATTTAATTACGCGGATGTTATCGCCAAAACCCGGCCAGAGAAATTTACCGTTTTCATCTTTTCTGAACCAGTTTACAAAAAAGATTTTAGGAAGTTTTTCTTCATCAGTTGCCTTACCGATATCCAGCCAGTGATTAAAATAATCTCCCATATTATACCCGCAGAAAGGAAGCATTGCAAAAGGATCGTGTCTTAATTTTCCCATAACACCTACTGCTGCAGCCGTCATCTCGGAAGAAACCGCAGAACCCATAAATGTTCCATGCTGCCAGTTAAATGCCTGGTAAACAAGCGGAATGGTTGATGATCTTCTTCCGCCAAAAATTATTGCCGAGATTGGTACTCCACCGGGATCTTCCCATTTGGGATCAACAACAGGACATTGTGATGTTGGTGTAGTAAACCTTGAATTAGGATGTGCAGCATTTTCATCTGACGTCGGATTCCATTCGTGACCTAACCAATTTAAAAGTTTAGGCGGTTTCTCTTTTGTCATTCCCTCCCACCAAATATCTCCATCAGGAGTAAGTGCAGTGTTTGTGAATATAGAATTTTTATCCATGGTATGCATTGCATTTGGATTTGTATCCATAGACGTTCCGGGAGCCACCCCAAAAAATCCGGCCTCTGGGTTGATTGCATAAAGACGTCCGTCTTTTCCAAACTTCATCCATGCAATATCATCTCCCACTGTTTCAACTTTCCAGCCTGGAAGAGTTGGTGTAAGCATCGCAAGGTTAGTTTTACCACAGGCACTTGGAAAAGCTCCTGCGATATATTTTTTTTCTCCTTCAGGATTTGTAATTCCAACAATAAGCATATGTTCAGCAAGCCAGCCTTCTTTGCGAGCCATAAATGAAGCAATTCTCAGTGCAAAGCATTTCTTTCCGAGTAAAGCATTTCCACCGTAACCGCTTCCAAAAGACCAGATACTTCTTTCTTCAGGGAAATGAACAATATATTTAGTTTCGTTACACGGCCAGGGAACATCCATTGCATTATTTTCAAGAGGCATACCTACAGAATGAAGACAATGCACAAAACTGCCGTCGCCGAGAATTTTTAAAACCTCATCACCAATTCGTGTCATTAATTTCATATTACAGACTACATAAGGAGAATCTGTTAATTGAATGCCTATATGAGAAATATCCGATCCGAGGGGACCCATACTGAAAGGAATTACATACATTGTTCTTCCTTTCATACAACCTGTAAATAAATCATTTAATATTTTTTTCATCTTGGCAGGTTCTTCCCAATTATTCGTGGGACCTGCATCAATTTCTTTTTCTGTGCAGATAAATGTGCGATCTTCAACTCTTGCTACATCAGAAGGATCGGATCGACAAAAATAGCTATTGGGTCTAAGTTCCTCGTTTAACTTTGTAAATGTTCCGCTTTCAACAAGTTTCTGAGCAGTTTCGTTATATTCTTCATCAGAACCATTGCACCAGTAAACTGACTCCGGCTGGCACATCTCTGCCATATTATTTACCCAATCGGTCAATTTCTTATTATTAGTCATAAATATCCTTTCAAATATTAAATTACAATAAACATCCAGCACCGGAAATACTGATTCCAGCAGATAATTGTATGATTTGCTTTTATTGAATAAATAAAGATAATATTTCAACTTCAGGTAACAAAATTTCAATACTTATAAATTCAGAACGAAATATGCTGTTGTTAAAAATTTATTAAATTTGTCGCACTATTAATATTAACTAGAACAATATGTCCCGTTTCCTTCAATATATTGGAATTAAGACGATCAGTTTCTTCAGAGAAATGGGACAAGTGGCCCGTTTACAATGGGATATTATCAAAAGCTTTTCAGCAATCCCCCGCAGCAGAAAAATTATTTTTTACCAGATGGAACATATCGGAGTTAATTCACTTCCGCTTGTTTTAATTATTGCAGTTTTTACAGGCGCTGTTGCTGCCTGGCAAGCTGCCTACCAGTTAAAAGGTGTTGCCCCGATGTCATTTCTTGGAGCAGCAACCAGCAGGGCAATAGTTACAGAACTTGGTCCGGTTTTGACAGGTATCGTAATTGCCGGTAGAGTTGGTGCTTCCATAGCTGCTGAACTTGGAACGATGAAAGTGACTGAACAAATTGATGCGCTTGAAACAATGGCAATCAGTCCTGTGCGATATCTTGCAATGCCGCGGTTTCTCGCCGCTGTTTTAATGATGCCATTACTCGTAACTTTTGCAAATGTTATTGCAGTACTTGGAGCATATATTGTTTCTAATTATTTCCTGGGTGTGTCATATGCTGTATTTTTTTCTTCTGTAAAAAGATTTTTCGAAATTCCGGATTTTGTCTCGGGTTTGGTGAAGACTGTCGTTTTCGGAGGTGTAACATCCTTACTCGGATGTCATATAGGGTTCAGAACAGAAGGCGGTGCAGAAGGAGTTGGACTTGCGACTATACGATCATTCGTACTTTCTGCTGCACTTATCCTTATCCTGGATTATATTCTATGGATGATTTTCTTTTAGGCCTGTATTATCGTTTAAAAGAAAACAAAAATTGAATTGTTTATATATTCAACAGATGATTAATACATCCTCTTGAAACCTTTTAAACTTTTTAAAACTATTAGTTTTATCAAATGACGACAACTGTTCCCTGTACTTTTAAGTTTAATTTCTCATGGATTTTATGTATAATTATAAAAAGTTATATAAATTATTTAGGTGCCTGCTATGGAGAAAATAAAATTTCAAATTAAAGAAAGAGCAGAAAAAATTGTGCTTCCTGAAAACCTCGGATTTGGCGTAATTTTTACGGATCATATATTTGAAATGGACTACAATCCGGAAGCTGGCTGGCATAATCCTGTTATAAAACCTCTTGAAGATATCTCAATTCATCCTGCTACTATGTTTGTTCATTACGGACAGGCTGTGTTTGAAGGATTGAAAGCTTATAAAACAGAGAATGGTGATGTTGTTATTTTCAGACCGGAAGAGCATTTTAAAAGATTAAACCGTTCTTCCAAACGTATTTGTATTCCGGAAGTAGATGTTGATTTTATGCTTCAGGCTCTTAATGAATTAATAGCAATTGAACAAAAATGGATACCTGCTAAAAGAGGAGAATCACTTTATATCCGTCCATTCATTTTTGGAACAGACGAAATTCTTGGCGTCCGCCCTTCAACAACTTACAAACTGGTAATTCTTCTTTCGCCCGTTGGTGCATATTATCCTGAAGGTTTTAAACCTGTAAGAATATTGGCTCAGGATCAATATGTAAGAGCAGTAAGGAAAGGTTTAGGTGAATGCAAAACTCCTGCTAATTATGCGGCAAGCCTTCTTGCAGCACAGGAAGCAAGACAAAATGGTTTTACACAGGTGTTGTGGCTGGATGGAGTTGAGCAGAAATATATTGAAGAAGTTGGAACCATGAATATTTTTATCCGCTTCAAAAATGAAATCGCAACCCCAAAGCTTACAGGAAGTATCCTTCCCGGAATTACAAGAAAATCTGTACTACAGATTCTTAACGATTGGGAAATGAAAGTTTCCGAAAGGCTGATTACTGTGGAGGAAGTTGTGGATGAATATAAAAAAGGAAATGTCCTCGGATTATTTGGAACAGGGACAGCTGCTGTAATTTCAATGGTCGGATTACTCAAATACAAAGATATAGAAATGCATTTTACAGATGATGAATTTGCCCTGAAGTTATTTAATGAAATTACCTCAATTCAATTTGGAAATAAACCAGACCGTTATAACTGGTTAACTCATGTTGAAAAGAACCAGGTTGAAGTTTAGAACATAAAAACAATTCGTTTAAACAAAGGCTGTCACTTAAGACAGCCTTTGTATTTTTAAATAAAAAATATTTTTACAATCTCTTGACAAGTGGGCAAATGTTCACTATGTTAGTAGTAAACAATTGAGCACTATATGAAAAAAGAATTAACAGATAGACAACAGGATATATTAAGCTTCATTCATCAATTCAGGGATGAAAATGGATATCCGCCTACTCTCAGAGAAATTGGAAAAAGATTTGAAATCTCATCTACTTTCGGAGTTAAACGGCATCTGGATGCATTGGTAAAAAAAGGTTACCTCAATATAGAAAGCAATGCAAGCCGAGGAATTTCAATTATAAGAGATGAGCTGTACAAGTTTGAAGAGGACAGAAATGAAAGTTTCCGGAAAATTCCGATTGTCGGTCGTGTAGCTGCTGGTTCTCCCATTACAGCTATGGAAAATATAGAAGGAAGTATTGTAATCGACCCGGGGTTTATGAAAAAATCTGAGGAGTGTTTTGCGCTTAAAGTTAAGGGAGATAGTATGGTAAATGCAGGAATTTTTGAAGGTGACCTTGTGATCGTCTCCTCACGGAATAATGCGATAAATGGTGATATTGTGGTGGCAATGCTGGATGATGAAGTTACTGTTAAAACATTTGAAAATAAAAATGATAAAATGAGACTTCTTCCACAAAACGAAAACTATGAACCAATAGTAATTGATAAAACAAAAGAATTTAAGATAGTTGGAAAAGTTACAGGTGTTGTCCGGTGGTTAAATTAAACGGAGCGTTAAAATGAAAACCGAATTATTTTCTTCAGCAATTAGTAACAGAAACCGTGTAAGTTTTTTATATCAATTAAACGAAGTAATACTGGATCCATACTATATTACACGAGAGAAAAGCGGAAAAAAAGTAATTTACGGAAAAATGAATAGTTCAAATGAAATTAAAAAATTTGAATATGATAGGATTGTAAATATTAGAATATTAAAAAGCATGAGATTTTCACCAATAATTCCTTTAATGCCGAAAGCAATGTAAGGAGGTAAAAATATGAATACCTTGAAAAGAAAAAATATTGATTTTCTGATAGAACAATTCTGGAAAAATGGATATTTAACCGTAAGCCGTAAACTTGGGACTTATCTTCCTGAACCCGAAAAAATCGGTGGATTTGATGTTGACATTATTGCAAAACAGGGAAAGGATTATGCCTTAGGTATTACTTTGAGTGAAGAGGATTTCAGAGATCCCAAGCTTTTGGATAGAATATCTTTTCTGGCAACGAGGCACACAAAATTTACTCAAAAACCTGTTTTACTATACATTGGTGTCCCGGATGAACATCTATTGATTACAAAAGGCTTACTCGACTCATTACCAAATGAAATAAAAATAAATATAAGATTGTTTAATCTTGTAGATAAATCTCTACCTCAGCTGGATCATTCCTTTAAAACCCGTAAAGCTCCAATTTCCTGACAGTGATTTTATTAATCATATGTTAACTTTACGGGCAAATCTTTTTTCCTCTTTAATTACTATTTAGAGCTATATATTTGTACTAAATCTCCCGGTCAAGTCTGTTTGTCTACCTTGACATTCAGAGGGTATAGGGTTAATTTTACACGCTTAATCAATTTTTAGGACAGAATTTGGTTAGACATACCGGACAAGATGAAAAATTTCAGCAGGAACTAAAAAATTCGGGTGAAATACCGGTTCATATCGCGATAATAATGGATGGGAACGGAAGATGGGCACGTAAAAGAGGGTTGCCCAGGGCAGCCGGTCATAAAAGAGGGGTTGATACAGTAAGAGATATAGTAGAAGCGTGTGCACAGATTGGAATAAAATATCTTACCCTTTACACATTCTCAACTGAAAATTGGAAACGGCCGAAAGAAGAAGTTTCTACTTTAATGAGACTTTTATTGAAGAGTTTGAAAGATCGTACTGATGAGTTAATGGAGAACGATATAAAACTAACTACAATTGGTGATATAGATTCACTCCCCACTGAAGTCAGGAATCAACTCAAAGAAGATATTGAAAGAACCCGTAATAATAAAAAGATGATTTTGAACCTTGCTCTTAGCTACAGTGGCAGATGGGAAATTCTGGAAGCAATAAAAAAAATTGCAGAGAGCGTATCCAATAATAAACTTTCACTTAGGGAAATTGACGAAGAGACTTTTTCGGGATTTCTTACTACTCAGAACATGCCGGATCCTGATTTGTTGATACGGACAAGCGGAGAATTCAGAGTTAGCAATTTTCTTCTTTGGCAGATTGCTTACACTGAATTTTACATTACCGATGTAAACTGGCCTGACTTTAAGAGAATTCATCTTTACGAGGCAATTAAAAATTTTCAGCAAAGGGAACGTAGATTCGGTAAGGTAAGTGAACAAATCAAAAAGAATGAAAAAGGCTTAAAGAATGTTTCAAACCTCCCCAAAGAAACTGTTTAAATATAGTTTCCTTTTACTCCTGTTTCTTCCGGGCTTCATTAATTTGAATGCCCAAACTACACAGCCGAAGGTCTTTAAGATCCTGGGAATTTCGGTAGAAGGTAATAAATCTGCTGATGCCAGCACTATTATTGCTAACAGCGGATTGAAAGTGGGTGATGAAATTCAGATACCCGGTGACCAGACAATGAATGCAATCAAGCAACTCTGGTCATTAAATATATTTTCAGATGTACAGATAATAATTGACAAGCAGCTTGACAACGGTGTGTTTCTTTTACTTAAAGTTCAGGAATATCCCCGGTTTGAAAAACTTGTTGTTGAAGGTAATGATGAAGTTAGCACGGATGATATAGAAAAGAAATCTAATTTTATAAGGGGACAGATATTAAAGCCACAGGAGATTACGAATTTTGAACAAAGAGTGCTGAAGGTTTATGCAGATGAAGGATATTTAAATGCAAAAGTAAACACTGAAAGATTTGATTTCTTTGAGGCCGATACAACTGAAGATGAAATAGTTGTAACCTGGAGAAATGAAAAAGATTTGTCAGATGAATACAATGTAAATTATCCCAAAAGTGAAATAACCTATTCTGATCTAATCTCAAGGATTAAGGAGCGTATTCTTTTAAAACTGGTTGTTGAAGAAGGTGAAGAAGTTACTGTTAGAAAAATTGAATTTACAGGTAACAAAGCATTTGATGATTCAGATCTCAAAGGTGCGATGGATAAAACTGAAGAATCAAAATGGTGGAAGTTCTGGAGTAGTGCCCAGTTTCATCCCGACAAATATAAAATTGATAAAGAAGATATTGTTAAGTTTTATCAAAAGAATGGTTACAGAGATGCAGAAATTATATCTGATTCACTTATCTATTATAATGATAATAAAGATCTTAAAATTTTAATTAATGTATATGAAGGTCCGCAGTATAAAATCAGGAATATTACATTTACCGGCAATACAGTTTTTAGTGATGCAGTTTTGAAACAACGACTCGATTTTGCTAAAGGGGATGTTTATGATTATGAAAAATTTGAGAGAAACCTTCACGGTAATGAAAAACAAACTGATGTCTCGTCTTTATATCTTGATAACGGTTACCTGACTTATAATGTTCTGGCAACTGAACAAAAAGTACCACCGGATTCTATGGATATTTCAATCCGTATTGAAGAGAAAAATCAGTTCAGGGTTGGCAAGGTTGATATTACAGGAAATGATAAAACCAAGGATAAAGTAATCAGACGTGAGTTATATACTATTCCCGGTGATTATTTTAACCGCGGATTATTATTAAGAAGTATTCAACAGCTTGCGAATCTTCAGTACTTTAATGTTGAAAAGCTATATGGACCTCAGGCAATTGACTATTCTCTTGCTAATGACAGTACAGTAAATGTTGTTTTCAATGTAGAAGAAAAATCCAGTGATTACCTGAACGCATCTGTTGGTTATAGTGGCAGTTTTGGTTTTAGCGGATCAGTTGGAATTACACTTACCAATTTCTCCGCGGCAGAACCTTTTCGTTTGGGCGGAGGACAGATATTAAGTTTTAACTGGCAGTTTGGTGTTGGAAGTTTGTACCGCACCTTTACACTCGGATTTACAGAACCCTGGTTTATGGACACTCCAACACTGGTTGGTGCTGAAGTATTTGATACACGCCAGGCATATATTTACGATTTGCGCCAGTCTGGTGGAACATTAAAGGTCGGCAGAAGGTTAAAATGGCCTGATGATTTCTTTTATATACAGGGACTATTTAAATTCCAATATAACAACGTAATCAACGGCGGTAATTACTATGCTGAGGGTCAATCCAGACAATATACTGTAGGCGCAACAATTTCAAGGAAAGATATTGACAACCCTATTTTTCCTTCAACCGGATCTTCAGTTTCTTTAAATGGTGAGCTTTCCGGTGGCCCGTTGCTTCCAGGTGATGTTGATTATTATAAACTTGGCTTCAAAGCCGAATGGTATAAAAGACTATTCAACTCAAACAGGCTGGTGTTTTACACCGTGGCAGATCTTGGTTATATAGAGGAAATAGTAAAAGGAACACAGATTCAGCCGTTTGAATTTTTCTATATGGGAGGTAACGGTCTTGTCATTGCCACAACGCCTTTAAGAGGTTATGATGACAGAACAGTCGGTCCGAGAAATTCTCAGGGCAATGTATTCGGCGGCAGAGTTATGACAAGATATACTACTGAACTCAGGTTTGCAGTAACTCTGGATCCTATTCCGCTCTATCTTATTGCTTTTGCAGAGGCTGGAAATGTATGGGAGAATTTAAATACAACCGATCCTTTCGATTTAAGAAGATCTGTTGGATTTGGAGCAAGAATTTTAATTAACCCGATCGGGCTGATTGGATTTGATCTTGGTTATGGCTTTGACAGAAGACTGACTGACGGGAAAGATCCGGCCTGGTTGTTCCATTTTCAATTTGGCAGAGGATTTTAAAACGCTTAGAAATATTTTATTGTAAATTACACAATGTTAATGCAGAAACTTCAAATAAAATAAATTTTAATTAATAACTCCGAGGTAACAATAGTGAAAAAGTATCTTTTAATTCTTTCAATTTTATTTCTAAACTTTGGTTTTGTCCAGGCACAAACCAGCCAGAAACTCGGTTACGTAGACTCCCAGGTTATTTTAACTCAATGGTCGGAAGCAATAAAAGCTCAGGGAGATCTTGATGCTCTTACAAATAAATGGTCCGGACAACTTGATAGTATGACACAAGCATATCAGCAGGCTGCTAATGATTACCAGAAACAGGTTAACACAATGCCTGAAGATAAAAAATTATCTTCCCAGCAGCAGCTTGTGCAAATGGAACAGAATATTATTGATTTCAGGAAACAAAAATTCGCACAGGGAACCGGCGAGATTTACAAGAAAAATGATGAAATCTTTGCCCCTATAAAAAGTAAGATTTACGATGCTATTGGCAAAGTTGCTAAAGAAGAAGGCATGAATTTTATTTTCGATAAAAGCGGTGATATAATACTTCTTTATGCTGATTCAGCTTTCGATGTTACTTATAAAGTGCTTGATAAGTTAAAAAGAGGAAGTTAAGTTTATTTCTGAATTTTGAATAAGAGCAGTTCTTTAAAATTATTGAAGAACTGTTTTCTTATTTTTTCATCTACAATTAAAAATTTTAGTTCGGAGTTTATATGAAAAGCTTTGGGATGATTCTCTCAGCATTTTTTATAGTAGTTTTTGCATCCCCTTCATTTGCACAATTAAAAATCGGATATGTCGATTCAAACACAATTATGGATAATCTTCCCGATGCACAGGATGCAAGACAAAAACTTGATTTGCTCGTTAAGGAATGGCAAAATGAATTGAACAAAAAAGAAGCTGATTGGAAAACTAAGTATGATGATTATGAAAAGAGAAAACTAATTATGACCGATCAGACACGCTCTGAAATGGAGACCGAATTAATGAATATGGAAAAAGATATTTCTGATTACAGGGAAAAAAAATTCGGCACAAATGGAGAATTATTTCAGAAACAGGATGAATTGATGAAACCCGTTCAGAATAAAATATTTAATGCCATTCAGGATATTGCTGATGAGGAAGAACTCGATTTTGTATTTGACAGAAGCGGAGATGTTATGCTTCTTTACGCAAAAGAGAAGTATGATATAACGAATAAAGTTCTGGATAAATTGAAACTTCAATAATGAAAATACGTGTTAAGGATATCGCCGGTTTTATTGGGGGAATAGTTACCGGGGATGATGAAACTGAAATAAAGAAACTTGCTAAAATCGAAGAAGCAGCACCCGGTGATCTTACTTTCCTGTATCTTCCACACTACGAAAAATATCTGCAATCAACTAAAGCTTCTGCAGTATTAGTAAAACCGGGATTTATAAAATCAAGGGAAGACATTGTTTTTATCGAAGTTCCTGATCCCAACAAAGCTTTTTTTAATCTCGTAAGAAAATTTTTCCCTCCTTCATTTCCTCTGGAGGGTATTGATAGAACTGCATCCATCCATCCATCTGCCAGGCTGGATAAAAATGTAGCAGTTGGCAAAAATGTCGTTATCTCGGAGGGTTGCGTACTGGGAAAAAATGTCAAAGTTTTTCACAATACTGTTTTATTGGAGGATGTGCAAATTGGTGATGACTGCATTGTATTTCAAAATGTAAGCATCAGGGAAAAATGTAAAATTGGTGACAGGGTAATAATCCACCCGGGTACTGTAATTGGTTCTGATGGTTTTGGGTTTGAACCGGATGATGAAGGAAAATTTCATAAAATTCCTCAGATAGGAAATGTAATTATTGAAGATGATGTTGAACTTGGCTCAAATGTTAGTATTGACCGGGCTTCAATCGGATCAACAATTATTAAAAAAGGAGTTAAGATAGATAATCTTGTTCAGATTGCTCATAATGTAACTGTAGGTGAAAATACAATAATATCAGCTCAGGCGGGGATATCTGGAAGCACTAAAGTAGGTAAAAATTGTTTTATACTTGGTCAGGTCGGATTAACCGGACATATTGAAATTGCCGATAATGTTATTCTTATTGCACAGTCAGGTGTGTCAAAGGGAATTTCTAAAGCCGGTACATATTTTGGCAGTCCCGCTAAAGAAATTAAAACTGCTTTTAAACTTGAGTCGCACATCAGGAATCTTCCGGAATATGTGAAGAAGATTTCCGAAATGGAAACAGAAATAAAAAATCTTAAATCGATTATAGCTAAAAAGCAGTAATTTATCTGTTTAAGTCTCTTCCCTTAAATTGTATTTCAAAACTCATCTTGCTATTTTATTAACCGATTTTTACAAATATAATCCCGGAATTCTAAATGTTAGAACAACAAAGAACGATTGCCAAGGAAGTCTCACTTTCTGGTATTGGTTTACATACAGGTACCGAATGTACAATGACTTTCAAACCTGCACCTGAAAATTATGGAGTAAAGTTTGTAAGAGCAGATCTTAATGGTAATCCTGAGATTCCGGCAAACTCAGATTATGTTATCGATGTTTCGCGGGGAACAACGCTGGGAATCGGCGAAGCTAAGGTTCACACGGTTGAACATGTTCTTGCCGCTGTTTACGGACTTCAGATAGATAATTTAATAATTGAAATAGATGGAATTGAACCGCCGGTTATTGATGGCAGCTCATTACCTTATGTAGAGGAATTAATAAAAGCAGGGTTTGTACAACAGGAAGCACCAAAAGATTATCTGATCATTGATGAAACAGTAATTTACCATAACGATGAAAAACAAATTGATATTGTAGCTCTTCCTCTGGATAGTTACAGAGTTACTGTTATGGTGGATTATCAAAATCCCGCTCTTGGCAGCCAGCATACCGGTTTATTCGATCTGGAAAAAGAATTTGTTAGCGAATTTGCGCCTGCAAGAACTTTTTGTTTTTTAAGTGAAGTTGAAGAGCTTGCTAACCAGGGATTAATTAAAGGCGGCGACATTAATAATGCTGTTGTAATCGTGGACAGGGACCTCGATAAAGAAGGATTGAAAAAGCTTCAGAAAAAAGTCGGGATAAAAAATGAGATATCCATCGGTGAAAACGGTATGCTTAATAATAAAGAACTACGGTTTAGAAATGAACCCGTACGACATAAGCTGCTTGATTTAATTGGAGATCTTGCATTAATAGGAGCTCCCTTAAAAGCCCAGATACTTGCTGCTCGTCCAGGTCACAAAGCAAATGTGGAATTTGCCAAACAGGTTAGAAAACTTTATCAGCAGAAAAAACTCGTGAAAAAATATCAGCTTGTTAAAAAGGAAGGAGTTGTCTTTGACACTAATGCAATCCAAAGAATCCTTCCGCACAGATATCCTTTTCTGCTTGTTGATAAGATTATTGAACTTCAAATTGATAAAAGAGTAGTTGGTGTAAAATCTATTTCTGTTAATGAACCATTTTTTCAGGGGCATTTTCCGGGGCAGCCAATAATGCCCGGTGTGCTTATAATAGAATCAATGGCTCAAACTGGCGGAATACTTTTACTTAATTCTTTTCCGGATCCTGAAAAGAAACTGGTTCTGTTTATGCAGATAAATAACGCAAAATTCAGGAAGCCTGTGCTTCCCGGTGATCAGCTGTATCTTGAGATTGTGCTGACGAATAAAAAAAGCAAAGTTGTAATGATGCAGGGAAAAGCTTTCGTTAATGAAGTGCTGGTCGCTGAAGCCGATTTTATGGCGGGTATAGTTGATCGTGAATCTAATTTAAACTCTTAGCCTGAAATGAAAAATATATGGTTACAATACACCCTACCGCGATTGTTAGCAGCAAAGCCAAACTAGGAAATAATGTAAACGTTTTACCTTTTGCCATCATTGAAGACGATGTTGAAATTGGTAATGATTGTTCTGTCGGTTCTCACGCAGTAATTTACAACGGTGCAAGAATTGGTAATAATGTTATTATCCATCAGGGAGCTTCTATTGCTCACATACCACAGGATCTAGGATTTTCCGGAGAAGAAACTTTCTTTTATGTTGGGGACAACACGATCATTCACGAATTTGTTACACTCCATAAAGGAACTAAATCTACCGGGTTTTCAAGTGTTGGAAAAAATTGTTTTCTGATGGCTTATTCCCATGTGGCACATGATTCAACAGTTGGTGACAATTGCATCCTTGCAAATGGAGTACAAATTGCCGGTCATTGTATCCTTGAAGATTATGTGACTATTGGCGGCTTAACTCCCGTACATCAATTCTGTAAGGTCGGTCAGCATTCAATGACAGGGGGTGGTTTCAGGATTGTACAGGATTTACCTCCTTTTATTTTGGCAGGTAACGAACCTTTAAGATACTCAGGATTGAATGTTATAGGGTTGCGAAGAAGAGGATTTTTAAATGATGATATTACTACTTTAAAAAAGGCTTATGCAATTCTTTACGATAAAGCGTATAATGTTACCCAGGCACGTGAAAAAATAACCGCTGAGTTAGGTGATAATAAATATGTACAAACTATTCTTGAATTTTTAAAGGATAGTAAAAGAGGAATTATTGGTAAATGAACTGGAGATTGATAGACACAGGTATTAATACAGGTTCTTACAATATGGAATTTGATTTGAACCTGGCAAAAGAAGTTAAGCCGGAAAGTGCAATACTTCGTTTATACCGCTGGAATCCTTATTGCATTTCTCTGGGAGCAAATCAGGATATTAAAGAAATCAATATTGAAAAGGCTGCTGCTGACGGAATTGATATTGTAAAAAGACCAACCGGCGGGCGTGCTATTTTGCATTCGGAGGAACTGACTTATTCTGTTGTTATGTTCCTGGACTCAGGTTCATCTCCAAGAAATATCTATGAGCAAATTAATTTTGCATTGATTGAAGGTCTGAAATTGTATAACTCTAATCTTAATCAGCTTGAACTCGAAGGACATCAACCGAACCTGCCTTCGTTTTATAAAGAGAATATAGGAGCCGCCTGTTTTGGTGTGTCTGCAAAAAGTGAGATAAAGTTTGCAGGTAAAAAGCTTGTAGGAAGTGCCCAGAGAAAACTTGGAAGTGTACTTTTGCAACACGGATCAATTATGTGTGGTGATTTTCATGTAAATTTAGCTGACTATTTAAATCTTAACAAGAATAATTCAGAATCAGTTAAGAAAGAATTAAATAATAAAACAACAGAACTTGAATCGATTCTGAATATTGAAATTGATTATGATCAACTTGCGATTTCAATTGCTGAAGGATTTGAAAAATTTTTCCGGGTTCAAATGTTCAGAGAAGAATTAATTTCCCATAACGATTTATAATAATGAGTACAGAAAAAACCATAAAAAGAATCACCACTAAATCCCTATCGTTGCTCAAACAGAAGGGTATAAAAATCACTGCCTTAACTGCATATGATTTTATAACCGCAAAACTACTTGATGAAGCTGGTATCGATTTAATCCTTGTCGGTGATTCGCTCGGCAACGTGTTTCAGGGAAATGATACAACACTTCCTGTAACCATGGATGAAATGATTTATCACACCAAGGCAGTTTCCAAAGGGATTAACCGGGCAATGCTTGTCGTCGATATGCCTTTTATGTCTTACCAGCTTAGTAAAGATGAAGCTTTCAGAAATGCAGGAAGAATAATGAAGGAAACTTCTGCTGGGGGAGTAAAGCTTGAAGGCGGTAAAAGAGTAACAAAAGCAATCAAAAAAATTACACGTGCCGGTATACCTGTTATGGGCCATATAGGTTTAACTCCGCAAAGTATTCATCAATTCGGGAGTTACAGAGAGCGGGGTAGAGATGATGAAGAATCAGCTGAACTGTTAGAGGATGCAAAATTGGTTGAGGAAGCCGGTGCATTTGCTATTGTACTGGAAAAAATTCCCGCAGGTTTAGCAAAACAAATTACTGAATCGGTGAGTATCCCAACTATTGGGATTGGCGCAGGAATGCATTGTGACGGTCAGATTCTTGTAACTCCGGATATGCTTGGATTAAATGTTGATTTTCATCCCCGGTTTGTTAGACGCTATGGAGAACTTGCTAAAGAACTATCTGATGCTGTTAAAAGTTATATTTCAGACATAAAAAATAAAAGTTTTCCTTCCGAAGAGGAAAGTTATTAAGAAATTAATGACTTTACTTGCTCACTAAGTTTTAGTTAAAATTCAGCTTATGATTTTACGATTGTTTCTTATCATACTATTCTTCTATTTAATTACTCCTGCTTCCTTTTCCCAGGACGAAATTAAAAGTTATTTGAGCGGTGCCACTATAACTGCTATAAAAAAAGAACCGGGATTTATATGGTTTGCTACTTATGGGCAGGGTATTTACAGGTATTCTAAGAAAGATGACAGCTGGAAAAACTTTTCAACAAAAGAAAATAATCTTGGGAACGATCTTTACTTTAATATTGAAGTTAGCAAAAATTATGTTTGGGCTGGTGCTGCTGAAGGACTTTTTATATATAATAAAAAGAAAAACTCCTGGACAAATAAAAAATTTGCTCTTGGCGGTGAAATGGGAAACTGGATACGGGCTCTTTGCTATGATCCTGATGAAGATATTTTATGGATTGGAAGATTTAAAAATTTGACAAGACTTGATGTACGTCGTCAGCGATTTACCGACTATGATAAAACAATTAAAGGCGATTCTAAAACTAACAACTTCACTTCAATAACTCTTGATGGAGATAGCCTGATCTGGTTTGGTACAGAAGGCGGAGTGCACAAATATTACAAGAAAAAAAATATCAGGAGTAATTATGCCTGGGACTTCCTAACTAATAAAAATGGAAAGTTCCTCGAAGAGGGTACCTTCGTTTCTATAAGTGATATGTTGTTTGATAATAAATATGTATGGATTGGAACGGACGAGTTTAGAACTAAAGAACAGCCTGATTTTAATCTCGGAGGGATTTATGTTTATGATAGAAACCGCAGATGGATCAGGATATCAAGTAAGGACGGACTTCCAGCAAATGGAATTTATTGTTTAGCCAAAACGGGGAACACGGTTTTGGCATCGGTCTACCAGTTTTCAAAGGATGACAGGACAGAATATGGACATGGCATTGCTCTTATTAACCGCATTTCGGGTGAAGTGAAAGCATTGGATCTGGATAAGGCAAATATAAAAACTTCAACTATACTATCGATGCTGTTCGATGGTACTGATTTGTGGATTGGAACAGATAAGGGTTTGTTCAGGGTGAGAATTGATAATCCGCTTGCTCATTGGAATGGTAGGAAAAAATCCGTAAAGATTGATAAAACCACTATTCGAAAAAAGAAATAATCCCGCACAGTTTTAACAATTATCACTTCTGATCTTTTTGAAGAATCATTTTATACGTATTTTTACCTGAATAATTCAATTTAAGGATAATTTATGGTCTCCATTCCTTTACGCAGAATGAATGAACTCAAAAAAAAATTTAAAGGATTGAATGTAGCAGTAGTTGGCGATATGATGCTTGATTGTTACTTCCAGGGAGATGTAAAAAGAATTTCTCCCGAAGCTCCTGTTCCTGTTGTAGAAGTAGGGAATGAATTTTTCCGATTTGGAGGGGCTGCAAATGTAGCTTTGAATATTTTAAAATTAGGCGGAAATCCGCTGCCGATTGGAATAATTGGATATGACAATGATGGATCTGTTTTTACATCCCTGATGAGTGAATTAAAAATTGACTCTGAAGGAATTATAGTTGATGAATCACGGCCAACCACATCTAAATCAAGGGTGATTGCACATAACCAGCATGTGGTTAGAATTGACAAGGAGAGCAAGGAATATATAAATAAAAAACTGCAGACAAAGATTTTTAAATACCTTGAAGAGCATTGCGGGACACTTGATGCAATCATATTAGAAGATTATAATAAAGGCGTTTTAACTAACGGATTAATTGAAAAAATTATTCAGTTAGGAAATTCTAATGGAATAATTACCACTGTTGATCCCAAATTCAATAACTTTTTTTCATTTAAAAATGTAACTGTATTTAAACCAAACCGTAAAGAAGCTGAAGACGTACTCGGGATCAAAATTAAAACGGATACTGATGTTTCTTTTGCTGGAAATAAACTTCTTGAGAAATTAAATCCTAAATATGTTTTGTTAACACTGGGTGAAGGTGGAATAGCCGTTTTTGAAAAGGGAAAACCTGAGAAAAGAATGCCGACCAAAGCGAGAAGGGTCGCCGATGTTTCAGGTGCCGGGGATACAGTAATTTCAACCTTAACTATGGCATTGGCGGCTAAAGCAGATATTGTTGAAGCATCTTATCTTGCAAATTATGCGGGTGGAATAGTTTGTGGTGAAGTAGGAATAGTCCCAATTGAACTTGATAAATTATTTAATACTGTTAAAGAAGAGAATCTATGAGCAATATAAAATCTCTTGCTGAAATTATTGCTTTAAGAGCATCCTTTAAAAGAAAAAGAAAAAAGTAGTATTCACCAATGGTGTTTTTGATATAATTCATGCGGGTCACGTAGACTATTTAGTTAAGGCAAAAGCGATGGGAGATGTATTAATTGTAGGTTTGAACAGTGATGCCTCAGTGAAAAGAATCAAAGGAGAAAAACGACCTGTAGTTCCAGAGACACAAAGGGCATTTGTGCTTTCTAATATAAAGCCGGTGGACTATGTTGTAATTTTTGAAGAGGACACTCCTGCTAATCTTATTGAAAAAATCATTCCTGATATATTGATAAAAGGTGCCGATTGGGCTATAAATGATATTGTTGGAAAAGATGTTGTACTGAAGAACGGGGGAGAAGTGAAAACTATTGAGTTTATAAATTTCCAATCCACTTCAAACATTATAAAAACTATTCTGGAGAATTATAAAAAATAAGATGCCATTCATCTTATTATAGAATGTAAGTTTTATTTAACTAATCGTATTACCCTTTAATTATACCGATTTTATTAAGTGTCAGAAGAAAAGCAAAAATCAAACGAGAAAAAAGATAAGAAGAAAAGAACGCTGTTTCAGAAAATAGTAAATGTTTTCTTATACATCGGACTTGGAATATTCTTTCTCCTAGTAATTGCTTTTGCAGTCAGTCAGACATCAACATTTAGAAACTGGATGAGAGAAACTGCGATGAATGTTGCTAACGACGCACTTAATGGTAAAGTTTACATTGGTGAACTGGACGGAACAATATTCACTTCTCTCATACTCAAGAATACAAATGTAACAATGGGTAAAGATACTTTGCTGAATGCTGGTAAAATTGAAGTTAGAACAAGTCCTTTACAATTGTTATTAAAGAAGATTTATGTCAGAAAAATTGAAATAGATGATACTGATATTAAATTTGTAAGAGATCAGAATGGAGAACTTAACATTTCAAAATTAATCCCTCCATCAAAAACCATTGATACAACTTCATCTCCATTTCCATTTAAAATTATTGTATCCGAACTGAATATTAAAAACACAAATTTTTCCATGAAAGATTCTGGTCTCAATACTGAAGTCTCTTATGATAGTCTTAATATGCACAATCTAGTTGTCAGGGATTTAAATCTTTCACTCAGTGCTTACGCTGATATTAAAAATCATGACTTTGAACTTGCGATACATTCTCTTTCACTGAGTCCTAATATAAACCGCTTTACTCTAAAAAAGTTATCAGGTGAGTTTTATGTAACAAACGACTCTATAAGAACAAATGATCTTCAGATCAAAACGAATTTTTCAGATTTCTGGTTAAATGCTCATGTGAATAATTTTTCGATATTTGATACAACACTTAATACAGATTTTGCAAAAGCAGTTTTAAATCTGGAGCTGTCAGCAGATAGGTTTGCTTTTTCGGATCTTTCAGCTTTTATTCCAGCTACAAACATTCTCAACGGAATTATTTCTGCGAACATTAAAATATCCGGCTCATTAAAATTATTAAGTTTGGATCTACTTGACGTAAATTTTGAAAATACTCACCTTCAAACCGGCGGCAGAATTGAAAACATTGATGCTGGTCAGAATATGCATATCACTGCGGATTTCTATAATACGTATTTGAATCAGGAAGATATTAATGATCTTTTGCCATCTCTACAGGTACCGGTGTTTAAGGAATATGGAATTATTAAGTTTGATACTCTTTCATATGAAGGGAAGCCCCTGGATTTTAATACAAAAGTTTCTGTAACCACGGATAAAGGTTCCTTTGAAGTTGGAGGCAACCTTAATCTGGGAAAAGAACCCATGGAATATGATATTAACTTTAGAACCAGAAATTTTGATCTTGCCCCTATATCAGGTGTTCCCACTAATCTTACATCACGGGGTTCTGTAAAGGGTTTCGGAGTTAAGCCGGATAGTCTGAATGCCTCGGTTAAATTTTTTGCAGGTGGTTCTATAGTCAATGGTACTAAAATGGATAGTCTGAGATTAATTGCAAATGCGCAAAGTAAAAAAATTGACTACCGGCTCACGGCAATCCATGATACAACATATGCGGCGCTTGATGGTTCTTTTGATTTTACAAATACGGGTATGCCTTCTTATGAATTGACAGGCAATATCAGAAATCTTAACATTGCTGAAATTTTAAAAGACACTTCTGCGAATACCAATCTTAATTTCAGTATTGATGCAAGTGGTGAAAGTTTTGACCCTGACAGTATAAACCTTTTCCTGAGTACTGTAATGTATAATTCATCTGTAAACGGAATAAAAATAGACAGCACAAGGGCCATTGTTGATTTAAGAAAAAATGAAGGCGGTGAAAGAATTGTTAATATAATATCAGATCTTGCTGATATAACACTTACTGGAAACTTTACCATTGTTAATGCTGCTTCATTAATAACATATGAAATGAAAATTGTAACTAATGCGGTAAAAAATAAACTAAAAAAACTTATGCCGTCCTTCCCGGAAGTAGATTCCCTTGGATCCATTGTTGAAACTATTCCCGAAATAGAAAAGCAGGATAGAATAACAAAAATGGATTATGTTATTGAATTTAAAAATTTTGAATTACTTTCTCTCTTCCTTGGAGGCAAGCAGCTTGAACTGGACGGAGATATCCAGGGAACGTTGGAGGAAACATCCGATTCATTAAATTTCAAATTTAAGGGAAACCTTGACTATCTGAAATATTGGGGCAAGAACGATGTTTTCTTTTTATCCAAACTGAACCTGAATCTTGCTTTAAATAACGATTTGAATTCAGTTTCACTTTCAGAACTTAATGCTGATGTAGATCTGAGTATTGAAAGAATTTTTACAGGAAATGATATTAAGAATTTCCAGCTGGGTTTAGCTATAAAAAGTGATTCTGCAGTTGTACATTTCTCAGCAAATCTCGAGGATTACCTCATTGCAAGTATCGATTCGAGGCTGAATTTTAACAGCCAGGGAGTTGATATTAAACTTGATACTCTTTCTGTGCAATACAATAATTTTAAATTGAAAAACAAGAAAGAGTTAAACATAGCCTATTCGCCTGATAATATTAATTTTAAAAATTTTGAATTATTTCATAAAAACGGAAGTTTCGCTATTTCGGGATTATTAAAAAGAAAAGGCAATCAGGATCTTACTGTTTCCATAAAAGGCTTGACTGGAAAAGATATCAGCGAATCTTTATTAGGTTTGAGGCCGGAGAATTCAATACAAAGTTATTTGAACTTTACCGCTGATATTAAGGGAGATTTTGAATCGCCGGTTATGATTATTAAACTCAGCGCAGATAGCGTGACATATAAGAATAAAAAATTCGGATCTCTTATTGCCAACCTTAACTATAAAAATGAAAAACTGAATACAGATATAAGATTTGTAGATTCTGTAAGGAGTTTTAAAAATCCGAAGTTAAAAATAACGGGCGACATCCCTATTAATCTGGCTTTCTCCGGAGTTGAAGAAAGACTAATTAAAGATTCACCTTTAAATATTGTCGTATCTGCTGATAGTTTTAAACTTGGAGCATTAGGAAATATGCTCCCTGAGGTCAACAAAATCAATGGTGAATTAAGTGCAAATTTAAATATAGGCGGTACATTTAACAATTTGCAGCCTGAAGGAAAATTAGCACTTAACAATACAGACTTTGTGATTGCAAAAAATAATCTGGAATATAATGCCGGGTTAAAACTTTCCATAACACCTGATCAAATAAAAATTGATAGTTTGCTTATAAAAAATAGTCCCGGTACTAAAAACGGAGGACAAATAACAGGATCGGGTGAAGCTGAGTTGAAAAATCTTAATGTTGTATCTTCCAATATATCTCTAAATGGCCAGCTAAAAGTTTTAGGCGAAGAGAGTAGATCCGCTAGTCCTTCAGTTTACGGTGATCTTGTTATTGCAACTCAGGGAAATATTGAATTTAAACTTGATGCAAATGGAACTACTATTTCGGTTCCAGTAGTTGTTAAAGAAGCTGATCTGACTTTTCCTCAGACTGAAAGTGCTTATCAGAACAGCTCGAATGATTTTATATATGTCTTCCCTGAAGATACAAACCAGGTTCAAAAAGGCCAGGCGGATTTTCAGAGACTTGTTGATCTTTCACACAAGCATAATCAATCTCAGCAAAATGGTTCATCTTCAAATGTTGCTTTTGATTATAAGATTGATGTACATGTTGAAAAGGAAGCGAAAATCACTTTTGTTTTGTCAAAAGAGTTGGATCAGAATCTTACTGCCATCTTAAAGGGTGATTTTCACTATGAAAGAATTAATGGAAGAACTGATGCAAGTGGAGAATTGAATCTCTTAAATGGTTCTACGCTTGAATTCCTTAAAACTTTTGACGCTGACGGCACAATCAGATTTGAGAACCAGCTTGATAATCCTTATCTCGATATTACAGCAACCTATATTGATTACTATTCTCCCGCTGGTGATTCCGTTTCTAATAATGAAGTTAAAGTTGCAGTCAAAATAAATATTAAGGGTTATCTAAAAGATCTTGGCAAAAATCTTGTGCAGGGGCAAAACAATATTGAAGTATATTATGGTGCAAATAATATTGAAAATAATAATCCCGATCCGACTAAATCTGCATCTGATGCAGTACTTTTTATACTTGCCGGACGCTTTACAGAAGGTGCCACTCAACAGGATAGAAATGCTGCTGCATCAACAGCCGCTTCTTTGGCAGGATCAGTTGTCGGCGGTTTTTTGAACAAACAATTCGGAGATATTGTAAGAAGAGTTGAACTTAGGCAAGTTGGAGCTACCACCAGATTTAATCTGGTAGGTAAAGCCGGAGATATTAATTATTCCATAGGAGGTTCTACTGAAGTTTTCCAGGATATTTCACAGGCAAATATTAAACTTGAATATCCGATTACAAATAAATTGTTGATAAGGTTGGAGCGTAAACAATCCGTAACTGAGTCTAATACAAATATAAATGAAATGATAAATGAACTTGGTCTTAAATATAAATTTGAATTCTAATGAAGAAAAAAATTATAGCACTTTTTAAAAAGAATCCTGGTAAAGGATTTAAAAATAAAGAAATAGCAAGTAAACTTGATATTACGTCAGAACACGAGTACAGTTCGTTGAAAGCTGCAGTATTTAAACTTTCAGAGGAAAATTTTCTTACTAAAACCGGCAAACGGTTTTATCTCAATCAAACTCCCTCATCAAATATTATAACCGGAACACTTCAGTTAAACCAGGCTGGTTACGGATTCGTTGTATTAAAAAATTCAAATATGGGGGATATTTTTATTGCTGCCAGAAACCTTGGCACCGCCTTCGATGGAGACACAGTTGAAGTGGCATTATTTGCCCATAAAAAAAAGAAAAATATTGAGGGACAGATTATTAAAATTGTAAAAAGAAAAAGAGAAGAAATTGTAGGAACCCTGAAAAAATCACACTCTTTCTATTTTATAAAACCTGATGATGCCAAAATTCATCGTGATATTTATATCAATCCTGATAAACTTAATAAAGCTAAAGTTGGATTTAAAGTAATTGTCGGAAACATAGTCTGGGATACTTCAATGCTTAATCCCGAAGGTGAAGTAATTAAACAAATTGGTAAACCCGGTTCGTTTGATACAGATATTGCCTCGATTGCCAACGCATTTAATCTTCAATATACATTTCCGCCTGATGCATCAAATGAGGCTGAAGCGATTCCTCTGAAGTTAACACAGGATGATTTGGTAAAAAGATTAGACTATCGTGATCAGGTTGTTTTTACGATTGATCCGGTTGATGCGAAAGATTTTGATGATGCATTATCAGTTGAAAAACTTGAGAATGGAAATTTAAAAATAGGAATACATATTGCCGATGTAAGCCATTATGTTCCGGCAGCTTCCGCTTTGGATAAAGAAGCACTGGATAGGGGAAACAGCACATACCTGGTTGGGAAAGTTATACCGATGCTGCCGGAAAGGTTATCAAATAATGTGTGTTCACTTGTGCCGAATGAAGATCGGTTAACATATTCTGTAATCGCTGAATTAACTCAAAGAGGGAAACTGGTTAATTACGAAATCAAAAAAAGTGTTATCAACAGTAAGAGACGATTTACTTATGAAGAAGTTCAGGAAATAATAGATGGCAGCAAAGGGGATTATAATGAAGAAATATTTTTGCTGAATAGTCTTGCACAAATTCTGAGAAAAAAAAGGATGAGATCGGGGAGTATAGATTTTCTATCCACCGAGATCCGGTTTGAACTAGATGATAATGGCTACCCGGTGAGCATACAAAAGAAGGAAATAAAACCAAGCAATATGCTTGTTGAAGAGTACATGCTTCTTGCAAACCAGATTGTTGCCAGGCATATCGCTGTTCCGGCAAAAGGTGAAATTCATCCTTTCATTTTCCGTGTTCATGATCTTCCTGATAATGAAAAACTGCAGGAATTTGGCAGGTTTGTAAAAACTCTTGGCTATAGTTTTAATCCTAATGCAGCATCAAAGTCAAAAGAGTTCCAGGTATTAATGCAGATGGTAAAAGGAACAGAAGAGGAAGGTGTAATAAATGAACTTGCTATCAGGTCGATGGCAAAAGCTGTTTACTCCGCAAATAATATTGGACACTACGGACTCGGTTTTAAATACTATACTCATTTTACTTCTCCTATAAGAAGATATGCCGATTTGATGGTACACAGGATGCTGTATAATTATATTGAGGAAAAAGGTAAACAGAAATATTCATACAAGGTACTTGAAGAAATAAGTGATCATATTTCAGTTACTGAAAGAAATTCGGTGGATGCTGAACGACTTTCAGTTAAGCAAAAACAGATTGAATATCTTAAAGATCATATCGGTGAAGAATTTCATGCAATTATTTCAGGCATTACTCATTTTGGAATTTTTGTTAAAATTACTGAAATTCTGGCAGAGGGTCTGATCAGGGTACGCGATTTGGAGGGAGATTTTTACGTTTACGATGAGAAAAAATATTCATTAATTGGAAGAAGAACCAAAAAACAATTCCGTCTTGGAGACAAAGTACAGGTAAAACTGGTTCGCGCAGATCTGGAAAAATCCGAATTGGACTTTATTATAACTGAATAAAAGTATCGAAAGTAAAAAATAATGACAAAATTTACCAAATCAGTACTGATTATTCTGCTTTTTCTTCCATCCTTATTATTTGCCCAGTTTGGAAAGAACAAAGTACAGTATAAAGATTTTACCTGGTATTATATCCAGACTGATCATTTTGATATTTACTTTTCACAGCATGGTGAAAATCTTGCTGAATTTACTTCCAAAGAAGCTGAAGCATCCCTGGCTTCAATACAAAGTAGTTTTGATTACCGGATCAACAACAGAATAACAATAATAATATACAACTCACAAAATGATTTTCAGGAAACAAACATCACTGATCAATACCTGACTGAGGGGATAGAGGGTTTCACAGAACTTTTCAAGAACCGGGTTGTAATTCAGTTTATGGGTTCTTACAAAGAATTCAGGCACCTTATTCATCACGAACTGACCCACGCTGTAATAAATGATATGTTTTATGGAGGTTCTTTACAGAATATTATCTCAAATAATATTTCTGTTAACTTGCCAATCTGGTTTAATGAAGGAATGGCTGAGTATCAATCTCTTGGATGGGATATTAATACTGATATGTTTATTCGTGATGCTGCTATAAGTGAGTATCTGCCGGACATACAAAACCTGAACGGTTACTTTGCATACAGGGGTGGACAGGCAGTTTTTTATTATATAGCAAAGAAGTATGGTAAAGAAAAAATAGGGGAAATAGTTAATAAAATTAAAGGCACCGGAAGTGTTGAGGAAGGAATAAGGGCATCTATAGGTCTATCACTTGAAGAATTAAATGAAAGATGGAAGAAAGATATAAGAAAAACTTATTGGCCGGATGTGGCAATAAGACAAGATCCCGATGAATTTGCCAAAAGATTAACTGACAACCGAAAATCCGGCGGATTTTATAATACTAGTCCCGCTCTATCTCCGCAAGGCGATAAAATCGCATTCATTACCGACAGAAATCATTACTTTGATGTATACTTAATGGATGCTATTGACGGGAAGATCATTAAAAAACTTATTGGTGGAAACAGAACTCCTGATTTTGAAGAACTTAATATTATAACACCAAGTTTAACCTGGTCCCCCGATGGATCAAAAATTGCACTGTCTGTAAAAAGCGGAGGATACGACGTAATTTATCTGATTGATATTGAGAGCGAAGATAAAACAGTAATCCCAATTAAGCTTGACGGAATTCAAAGCGTTAACTGGTCGCCCGATGGAAATAAACTTGCTTTTGTAGGACATACTGCAAAACAATCTGATATATATGTTTATGATATAAATTCCGATAAGCTTGAGAATCTTACGGATGATATTTTTTCCGACAAAGATCCTGCATGGACTCAGGATAGTAAAAAACTTTATTTCATTTCGGATCGGGAAGATAATCTTAATTCCAAACAGCTCCCGAATTCATTTAAAATTTACAACTTTAATTATGGACAGAATGATATTTATACAATCGAAATTGAAAGCAGAAAAATAGCAAGAATTACAAATACACCTGACGATAATGAATCTTTTCCTGTAGTGGGTCCCGACGAAAAAAATATTTTATTTATCTCGGATCATAATGGTATTAATAATATTTACAAGTTGAAAATAACTGACAATGAAGGAGCTGTTCCGATAACTAATTCACTTGATGGATTGTATCAATTGTCGTTATCTAAAGACGGAAAGAAGCTTGCGTTTTCATCTTTATATGAAGCCGGATTCAATATTTTTCTTTTAAATAATCCATTTGATTTAGATCTTCATATGAAAGAACTTCCGCTTACAAAATATGTTTCAGGGTTAAAAAATATCACTGAAGAAGCAAAGAATGATACTTTAATTTTTGAAAAAGCAACACGGGAAAAAGATGATAATGATAATCTCTCTTTTTATACCGGGAAATATATTGATACAACAAATGTATATGGCGATTCAGTAAAGATCGATTTTAATAATTATGTCTTTGGAGGCAATTCATCTTTAAATATTGACTCTACTGATTCCGTAAATCAAAAATTTAATCTTACAGACAATCTTGATTCCCACGGAAATTACAGAGTAAATAAATATAAAATAACTTTCTCCCCGGATATAGTTTATGCTAATGCCGGTTATAGTTCTTTATATGGACTACTTGGAACAACAGTTTTGGCCTTTAGTGATGTTTTGGGAAATCACAGGTTAATTGGTGTTACCAGTCTCCAGATTGATTTAAAGAACAGTGACTATGGTTTGTCTTATCAATACCTTGCCCAAAGGTTAAATTATGGAATTGAGGGATTTCATACAGCCAGATTTATTTTTCTTTCGAGAGGTTTAGGTTCTAATCTTTTCAGATTTACAAACTATGGTGCTATTGGTTCAATAAGCTATCCACTAAATAAATTTTATAGAATTGAAGGCGGACTGAGTTATCTTAATGTATCGAGTGAGAATCTCGACAATCCCGCTGAGACTTCCGACAAAGTTTCCTTTGTTATACCGGCAGTAAGTTTTATTCACGATAATGTATTATGGGGATATACATCGCCAATTGATGGAACAAGATACAGGTTTGATGCATTCGCATACCCGGGAATATTCGATTATAAGAAAAGTTTTTATTCGTTCCTTGGTGATTACAGAACCTATTTTAAAATGGGAGATTTTTATTCTTTTGCTTTTCGTTTATCAGGTGGTTATTCAGGCGGAAGAAATCCGCAAAGATTTTTCATCGGAGGAATTGATAACTGGATAAACAGAACTTTTGCTACAACTGATATTCCAATAAATTCGGCTTCTGATTTTGCATTTATGACAGCCGGGTTGCCGTTACGTGGATTTGATTATGCGGAAAGAATAGGAACAAAATATGGTTTAATGAATCTGGAATTCAGATTCCCTTTAATAAGATATCTTGTGACTGGTCCTTTGCCAATTCTATTCAGCAATATACTTGGTGTTGCCTTTGCAGATCTCGGTACAGCCTGGAATAAAAATCATGATTTGAGATTTTTTGAACGGAATGCAGATAATAATGTTGTCAGTCGTGATTTATTAATGGGAACAGGTGTAGGAGCGAGGTTATATTTCCTTTACTTTTTGTTAAGATTTGATGTAGCCTGGGCATATAATGTTGATAGGTTTGCAAAACCAAAATTCTATATATCATTAGGTGCTGATTTTTAATTTATACTGGTAATTTCTGGTATTATCAATAATCATTATTTCTTATCAGGTGATACGCCTTTTGAAGGTGAGTCCTTTTTTACCGGTTTATTATTTTTATAATCTGTCTGATAAAATCCTGTACCTTTAAAGATTGGACCGGAACCTGGACCAATCAGTCTTTTTACTATCCCACCACAATTCGGACATTCCTTAACAGGATCTGCACTCATTGTTTGGAAGAGCTCAAATGTATAACCACACTTTGTGCATTTATAATCATACGTAGGCATTTAATTAACTCCTGAAAAATTCAATTACAAAACTTAATGAAAATATTGAATTTTTTCTATAAATTATTCAATTGATTATTTTGAGTTTTGAAATAATAATTTTGTTCACATTGTAATGAAAAAACTTCTAATATTATTTATTCCAATCTTATTCTCCTTTCAGGGATGCCTCAACTATATTCAGGATATAAATCTCTTTGCCGATGGTTCAGGGAAAATGAGAATTACTTACTGGATGAAACTTCCTGATAACGAAAATCTTAAAATCCTTGATAAAATAGGTCTGTTCAACGCAGATTCAATCAGAAATCAGTTTTCCTCACCATATAACAAAATTACAGACGTTGAAGTATTTTCAGATACTACAGACAGCACAACACATGCTAAGATTGAAATGACATTTAATCACATAGATTCACTTAATAATACAAAAGCTTTCTCAGACGCTCATTTCTCTCTTGAAGATGGCGCCGCCGGTCAAAAAGTTTTTACACAGTTTATTGCTCCAATTGCAACCGGATTCGGTTTTGATGGCAAAGATTTTAACGTAACATACAAGTATACTTTTGGTGGAGATATAATTACACACAATGCCACCGATAAAGATGGTAGAGTATTAATCTGGGAATACAATCTATCGGAGATCGGAAATGGGAAAACCATTTCAGTTACTTTTAAACCTTATAAATTAAAGGAAACACCTTATTGGATTTATCTTTTATCCGGCGTGGTTCTTTTTATTGTAATAATATTTCTTTTCAAGAAAAAAAAAGATTAATCTGAAGGTAATTCAACACAATTAGGCATTTTTATTGAAGTATATTTTATTGACATGCCTTAGGGTTTTACTTATATTTATCGTCTGTTTTTAAAATAGAAATCCAGCTTATGGCCGCAACCGATTATAAAATTTTTTCAGGTAGTTCTAATAGACAATTAGCTGAGGAAATTGCTCAGAAGCTTGGTAAGCCGTTGGGTTTTTTGGAATTAAAAAGGTTTAGTGATGGAGAAATTTGGGCTAAATACGGAGAAAATATTCGTGGAAGCGATATTTTTTTAATTCAGTCCACAATTCCACCGGCAGAAAATCTTCTTGAACTCCTTATAATGATTGATGGCGCCAAAAGAGCATCGGCAAAAAGAATAACCGCTGTAATACCTTATTTTGGTTATGCAAGGCAGGACAGAAAAGATCAGCCGAGGGTTTCAATTACTGCAAAGTTAATTGCAAACCTGATTACGGTTGCAGGAGCTGACAGGGTAATGACAATGGATCTGCATGCTCCACAGATACAGGGATTTTTTGATATCCCTTTTGATCATTTATATGGGTCGACTATTTTTATTAACAAGTTTGAAGAATTGAAATCAAATCTGGTTGTTGTGTCGCCTGATGTAGGAGGGATAAAAATGGCCAGATCATATGCAAAGCGGCTCCATGCTAACCTGGTAGTTATAGATAAAAGGAGACCTGTTCAGAATCTGGCAGAAGTAGTAAATATTATCGGATCAGTTGAAGATAAAGATGTTCTTATTGTTGATGATTTAATTGACACCGCCGGTACTTTTGTTGGTGCTATAGATGCTTTAAAAGAAAAAAGGGGCAAAAGAAATATACGGAGCAATCACTCATCCTATGCTTTCGGGCAAGGCACTTGAGCGAATTGAAGCATCTGAATTGAAAAAATTATTTGTATCAGATACCATCCCGTTTAAGGGAAATTCTGAAAAGATAGAAGTTCTCACTGCATCAGAAATTTTTTCTGAGGCAATCAGAAGAACATTTAATAATGAATCAATTAGTTCACTTTTTGATGTAGATAAAAGTTAAAATTAGTCCTGGAGATTATAAATGGAAAAAACGATTTTAGAAGCAGAGGTTAGAGAAACCGGAAGTAAAAGAGCAAGAAATTCTGTGAGAAATAATGGAAGAGTGCCTGGAGTTTATTACTCTAAACACGATAGTCCTATCCATCTTGCAGTAATTGAAAAATCTATAAATCCGCTGGTATATACATCTGAAACTCACCTGGTTTCATTAAAAATAGATGGAAAAGAACTTGACTGCGTGCTTAAAGATATTCAATTTGATCCTATTACAGACAAAGTAGTTCACTTTGATCTTATTGGGCTGACATCCGGTGAAACATTTCAGCTCGAAGTTCCTGTTCAATTGCACGGTGCTCCTATTGGAGTAAAAGAGGGTGGGATAGTACAACACCTGATTCATAAACTGGAAATTGAATGTTTACCAAAAGATATTCCGCAACGGGTTGAAATTGATATCACTGATCTTAAAATAGGTGATTCGGTTCATGTAAAAGATCTGAAACTTGAAAATATAACTTTTCTTACTTCGGAGGATTCTGTTATTGTATCTGTTTCACATCCTAAGGTAGAAAAAGAACCAGTTGAAGGTGAAGAACCAGAAGAAGGTGAACTGACTGAACCGGAAGTTATTGGAAAAGGTAAAGGCGAGGAAGACGAAGAAGAATAATCAGTTAACAAAAATTGAGACTAATTGTAGGAATAGGTAATCCTGGAGAACGTTATAAAAATAACAGGCACAATATCGGGTTTATGGTTTTGGATTACTTTGCTACAATAAATTCACTTTCCTTTAACCCATCCAGGGAGGACTATTATTTTGCGGATGGTATTCTTGAGGGGCATCAATATCAGTTAATTAAACCAACTACTTATGTAAATAATAGCGGTGTTGCAGTAAGTCAGGCTTTGGAAAAAACAAAAACTCATTTAAACGATCTTTTTATCATTTATGATGATGTGAACCTCCCGCATGCTGAATTAAAAGTAAAAGCTAAAGGAAGTAATGGGGGACATAATGGAATTGGTTCAATTATTTATCATTTGAATTCAGATGAATTTGCACGTTTACGAATTGGTGTTGATAGTAAGTTTGAAAAGGGAGAAATGGCTGACTATGTGCTTTCTGATTTTACTTCCGATGAGTTGAATTTTCTTGATGAATCATTTAAAACCTCAGAGACTTTGATTAAAGAGTTTATTGTTGGCGGAGTAAGCGGGTTACTGAATGCCAATAGTAGAATTTCCAAAATATCAAATAAAAATAATTCTGATAATAATCATAAGAGCATTTAGGAGAGTTTATGGATAATACCATTCTCATTATTCCTTTTTTCGGCATTCTTGGTCTGATTTATACTTACTATAAATCCAGCTGGATAAGAAAACAGGACCCCGGTACTGATAAAATGAAGAAAATAGCCGGTCATATTGCCGAAGGGGCAATGGCGTTTCTTAAATCGGAATATAAAGTACTTATAATATTTGTAATCTGTGTTGCAATATTATTAGGTGTTTCTGCTGATCCGGTTGAGTCATCACCGCTTATTGCAGTATCATTTCTTGTTGGCGCTTTCTGTTCTGCTCTGGCAGGTTTTATTGGTATGCGGGTAGCAACTAAAGCAAATGTCCGTACTACAAATGCTGCAAGGACAAGTTTAGGCAGAGCTTTGGAAATAGCTTTTGCAGGTGGGTCTGTAATGGGACTTGGTGTTGTCGGTCTCGGAGTTCTTGGTTTGAGTTCACTATTTATTATTTATGGAAATATGTTCGGAGTCGGTCCGGAAGGATTACCAAGAGTAATAACAGTTATTACAGGATTTTCATTCGGTGCTTCATCAATTGCTCTATTCGCACGTGTTGGTGGCGGTATTTATACAAAAGCTGCAGATGTTGGTGCAGATCTTGTCGGAAAAGTTGAAGCCGGCATTCCTGAGGATCATCCACTTAATCCGGCTACCATTGCAGATAATGTTGGAGATAATGTTGGTGATGTTGCTGGTATGGGTGCTGATCTATTTGAATCCTACGTCGGCTCAATTGTAAGTACAATGGTGCTTGGTGCAGAATTTTTAATTTATCCTGAATTCAGCAGTAAATTTAATGGTTTGGGAGCTGTACTACTACCACTTGTAATTGCAGGTGTAGGAATCCTTATGTCAATTCTTGGGACCTTCTTCGTAAAAGTAAAAGAAGGCGGAAATCCACAGGCTGCATTAAACAGAGGAGAATTTGGGTCATCAATAATTATGATTGTGGCGCTTTTCTTTATTATTAAGTGGATGCTGCCAGAAACCTGGACTCACGAAGATCCACTTTATGGAGTTACATATACTATTACTTCCCTGGGAATATTCTTCGCAACAGTGATCGGTTTGGTAGCCGGTGTGCTTATAGGAATTATTACTGAATATTATACGGGAACTGGAAAAGGACCTGTACTTGGGATCGTTAGACAATCATTAACCGGTACCGCCACAAATATTATTGCAGGACTGGGTAATGGTATGATCTCAACCGCTATTCCAATCATCATTATTGCAGTTTCTATAATGGGAGCTTTTTATTTTGGAGGATTATACGGTATTGCAATTGCGGCTGTTGGTATGCTTTCGAATACGGGAATTCAACTTGCGGTAGATGCTTACGGTCCGATATCAGATAATGCCGGAGGTATTGCAGAAATGTCAGAATTACCAAAAGAAGTTAGACAAAGAACAGATAAACTTGATGCCGTAGGTAATACGACTGCTGCGATTGGGAAAGGATTTGCGATAGGTTCTGCTGCGCTAACTGCACTTGCCCTTTTTGGTGCTTTTATGACTGCCGCACACATTAGAACAATTGATATTTCAAAAGCCAGCGTAATGGCCGGTTTATTCCTTGGCGGTATGCTTCCCTTTCTTTTCTCTGCTTTGGCGATGAAAGCAGTTGGGCGTGCAGCGATGTCTATGATTGAAGAAGTAAGAAGACAATTCAGATCGATTCCTGCTTTAACTAATGCACTCAGAGTTCTGCAGAAAAATGAGGGTAAAGAATTTACCGATTGGAATAAAGAAGACAAGATAACATTTGAGAAAGCTGATGGGGCAGCAGAATATGGTAAATGTGTTGAGATATCTACCAAAGCAGCCATAAAAGAAATGGTAATTCCCGGTATTCTTGCAGTAGCTGCACCGGTATTTATTGGTTTTGCTGGTGGTGCTGAAATGCTCGGTGGATTATTAGCCGGAGTTACAGTAACCGGAGTTTTAATGGCCGTATTTCAGTCTAATGCCGGAGGAGCGTGGGATAATGCAAAGAAAATGTTCGAGGAAGGGATTGAAGTAAATGGACAGAAATATTATAAAGGCTCTGATCCTCATAAAGCCGCTGTTGTAGGCGATACAGTCGGAGACCCTTTTAAGGATACTTCCGGACCTTCACTAAATATCTTATTAAAATTAATGGCTGTAGTTGCTCTTGTAATTGCGCCTTTAATTAAATAAATTATGCACCGTTATAAATAATAATATTGTATCAACCCTGCTCTCATCTGGAATGAGGGCCTAAAGACCAAAGGGAGGTAGAAACCGTAAATGAAGACGAATACGTATGAAAGTGCTGTTATTATTAATGCAGCTTTAGATGATGAACAAATTGAAGCTATAATTTCCCGCATCAAAGAATTCTTAACAAATAATGGTGGAGAAATCAGGGAGATTGAGAACTGGGGAAGAAAAAGACTGGCATACATGATCAATAAAAGTAAGATTGGTTATTATGCTATTTTCAGATTTAATGCCCCTACCAATATCATTTCCAAGCTGGAAAGAAATTATGCTCTTGATGAACACATCTTGAGATATCTGACTATTTCGTTGGATAAAGATGCAATTGAACATCTTGAGAAAAACAGAAGCGATTCTCAGTCTGAAAATGAACCTCCAAAGGCGAAAGAAGAAGACAAGAAGAACGTTACTGAAAATGAAGTTGTTTCTAAAGAGTAAGGAATCACAATAACTAATGATAAAGTATGGAGGAAAACCATGGCTGAATTGAAAATGCCCGAAATTAACTATGTTATTGTTGCCGGAAATCTTACAAAGGATCCAATCTTTCGGCAGACAACTAATAACACCCCTGTCGTAAATTTTTCTATCGCTTCAAATAGAAAATACAAGGACAGCTCAAATCAATGGCAGGAGGATGTTTGTTATGTGGGCATCGTCGCATGGAATAAACTGGCAGAAAGCTGCAGGGACAGATTGAAAAAAGGATCTGCAGTGCTGGTGGATGGGGAATTACAGAGCAGAACATGGAAATCTGAAGATGGTCACAACAGAAGTATCGTTGAAATAAAAGCCAGGAGAATTCAGTTTTTGAATAAAAGAGGTAAATTTAATGAAAACCACAACGGTTCATCTGATGACACAGAAATATCATCTGAAGATGACACAGTTGATTATACTGAAGACTCTTTCGATAAATTTTTATCAAGTGAAGAATCAGATTTAATAAAGTAAAACTAGGTAGAGAATGAAAAAAGAAATAAGAACAAAAAAAGTTTGTAGATTTACACAGAATAATGTTAAGTATATCGATTACAAAGATGTAAAACTTCTGCAGAGATATACTACTGAGCAAGGTAAAATTATACCTAAAAGAATTACCGGAACATGTTCTAAATATCAAAGAGAATTAGCCATTGCAATAAAAAGAGCAAGACATATGGCTTTACTGCCTTATGTAGCTGACACCGTAAAATAGAATCAGATTTAGGAGAAGAAATGAAAGTAATTCTAAGAGAAAATGTTGAATCACTTGGTCAGATAGGTGATCTTATAGATGTAAAAGATGGATTTGCAAGAAATTACTTGCTTCCCAGAAAAATCGCATACACTGCTATTAAAGGTAATATCCGTTCACTCGAAGAAGACAAGAGAAACCTTGCCAAAAAGAAGGAACAGGAAATCCGTGCTGCGGAAACATTAGGCGGTGAATTGGAAAAAGTATCTGTTACAATTCCTGTCCAGGTTGGAGAAGAAGATAAAATATTCGGATCTGTTACATCCCAAATGATAAGTGATGCTCTTAAAGAAAAAGGATATGATATAGATAAACGCAAAATCGAAATAGATGAGACCATAAAATCACTTGGAATTTATAGTATAACTATAAAATTGCATTCAAGTGTAAACGCAAAAATTAAGGTGTGGGTTGTAAGAGAATAATACCAGGCTCTTATTATAATAAAAAAAGGAAAGCATTTGCTTTCCTTTTTTTATTATAAACTATTATAGAATTTTTTAGTGAACTTTTATCTGTTTTTCGCGGATCATTTTTGCAATATGAGATGTGCCGTTTTTAGAGATACCTTTTATTGCTTTTGCGCTTAATTTTAAGGTTACAAATCTGTTTATTTCCTGTACCCAAACTCTCTTTTTCTGGAGGTTAGGTAGAAATCTTCTTCTCGATCTGTTATGAGCATGGGATACATTATTTCCTGAAATTGGCCCAATGCCTGTAACCTGACATCTTCTTGACATAATATCTCTCCTGGAAACTTCAATTATTTAAAATTTAGAACAACAAATATAATAAATTCTTAATTAAAAGGTATATACAAATTTTAAATTTTCTGTTTAACCAAAACGATGTAAATTTCATCAAGTTCATTTGACAAAGTGAAATTACCTGTTATTTTAGCAGATGAACCCAATTATAAATTTATCAACATAATATAGATATACCCTTACTGCACACCTGATTGTTTACTTTAATTTTAATGAGTAAAGGAGATTAAAATGGAATATTATGAATTGCACCCGGACAATCCCCAGTCTCGGTTTATTAATAAAGCTGTATCAGTATTAAAAGATGGGGGTGTAATTATTTATCCAACTGATACTGTTTATGGTATTGGTTGCGATATCTTTAATAAAGATGCGCTGGAGAGAATTTTTGCTATAAAGAATGATGGTAACTCAAAGCTCTTTAGTTTTATTTGTCCTGATTTAAAGGATATTTCTAAATATGCTAAAGTTTCAGATTATGCATATAGAACGATGAAACATCTTTTACCCGGACCATACACATTTATTCTTCCGGCTGCCAAACTTGTGCCCAAAAAGTTGTGGAGTAAGAGAAAAACTGTTGGAATACGCATGCCCAATAATCATATAACATTGAAGATTGTTGAAGAACTTGGTAATCCTATAATCAGTACAAGCACCACAAACCGCAAGGGCGAAGTGATTTATGATCCTTTTGAAATTAAAAATATTTTTAATGCAAACGTGGATCTAATGTTATCAATGGGACCATTAATGGGCGAACCTTCTACGGTTGTTGATTTGAGTGAAGAAGAACCCGAGATTATTAGAGAGGGAGCGGGGGATGTTAGTTTGTTTGTATATTAATAAAATAAAAAACACTTAGTTAATGGGCTTACCTTTTAGGTAAGCCTTTTTATTTCCTGACAACCTGTGTTGATGATGCCTGTGCTAAAGGCGTTAGGATAATTTCGTTAATATTTACGTGTTGTGGTCTTGTGGCACAGTAAAGAACAGCATCAGCAATATCCATAGCTTCCAGTGGTGAAAGCCCATCATAAACTTTGTCAGCTCTTTCTTTATTCCCTGAAAATCTGACTATGCTAAATTCAGTTTCAACCATACCCGGATCCACTGAACTTACCTTGATCTCGTGTTCCAGACAATCCATTCTGATGGCTTTGGTTAATGCCTGCACAGCAAATTTAGTGGCACAATAAACATTCCCATTCGGATAGACTTCATGACCAGCAGTTGAACCAATATTAATTACATGTCCTTTTTTTCTTTCAATCATTCCCGGTAATAAACTTCTTGTTATGTATAAAAGACCCTTGAAATTAGTATCTATCATTTCTTCCCAATTATTTACATCACCCTCATATATTTTGTCAAAACCCCGGGCAAGTCCTGCATTGTTTATAAGGATATCAATATTTTTCCATTCTTCACCTAAAGCTTCAACTGATTGCCTGACTTCGCCTAAATTTCTGATATCAAGTTGTAAGGCTTTTGTTTTTATGCTGTATTTTTTTTCAAATGATGCTGCAAGATCATTTAACTTTTCAATTCTTCGTGCCGCCAAAATTAAATTGGCTTTTTCACTTGCGAATACTTCAGCACAGGCTTTACCAATTCCTGAACTTGCTCCTGTTATAAAAACAGTTTTATTCTTCAATCTTTCCATTTTAAACCAAATAATATTTTTTATAAAAAATAAATTTAATGAATGCAGCACAGAATCAAAAAAAAATTTGTGGTGTTAAAAGTTTCTATGAGGTTATTTCAATTTGCTGAATCTACCAGGAATTTTTGTACCACACTTTGGACAGGCATCATACACCAAATTATATTTAGTAACATCGTGCCAATTTCTTTTAATTAAAGTATGATTACAATTCGGACAAAAAGTTGTCTGCCCTTCGGTATCATGAATGTTACCTGTATAACAAAATTTTATCCCGGAACGAATTCCAATATCTCTTGCCATCTTCAAAGTGTATTCGGTAGTTTTAACTTTGTCTCTTAACCTGAAATCAGGGTGGAACGCTGTGAAATGTAAGGGAACTGAATCACCAAGGTTTTTTAATATCCACTCACACTCCTTACTTATTTCTTCAGAGGAATCATTTTCATCGGGAATAAGGAGTGTTGTTATTTCAAACCAGATTTCAGTTTCATTTTTAAGCCAGACTAATGTATCAAGTACATCCTTTAAACTTGAAAATGTAAGTTTGTTGTAAAAGCGCTCAGTAAATCCTTTTAGATCCACATTTGCCGCATCGATATATTTGTATACATCTTTTCGTGCTTGTTTATCAATATAACCAGCAGTAACCATAACTGATTTTATTCCTTCTTCTCTTCCGATTTTTGAAATATCGATTACGTATTCACCGAAAATTGTAGGGTCATTATAAGTATAGGCAATCGAAGGAACCTTATATTGTTTTGCTAACCCGATGACCTCTTCAGGTGATACAGTCAGTGCATTTAGATCATCCAGTTTTGCTTTACTCATGGACCAGTTTTGGCAGAACTTACAGCCGAGATTACATCCTGCAGTTCCAAAACTCAGCACGGAAGTGCCCGGATAAAAATGATTCAACGGTTTCTTTTCAATGGGGTCTATTGCAAAACCCGTCGGTCTTCCATAACCTGTAGAATATAATTTCCCATTGATGTTCTGTCTTATGTAGCAAAACCCGGGCTGACCTTCTCCAATTTTACAGTAACGCGGACATAAGGTACATAACAATTTATTCTTTTCAGCGGGTTCCCACCATTTTGCTAATTTCAATCCATCAGATAGCATATCGTTTCTATAATAAATTTTATTTCAACTTAAGTTAACTCGATTCAAATGATTTCAAGCCTGAGCCAGTTTGCTCTGCTTTTTTCTGAATAGGGAGCACCTGCTGCAAAAATCACCACATCTCCTTCTTTAACAAATCCCTCCTCAACAATTATCTTTTTTGCTTTATCAATGGCAATATGTTCTTTATCTATCTCATCAATATGAACAGGAATAACTCCCCACCTTAAGCAAAGTTTGTTCATTGTTTCGAAACTATTTGATATTCCGATTATTTTTGCTTCAGGACGGAATTTCGAAATATTAGCTGCAGTTCTGCCTTTAAATGTAAATGCTACAATGGCACTTGCATTTATTTGTCTACTAATTGATGAGATAGCTTTTCCCATAGAATCAAACAAATTTTCTTCAATAATTTCCGGAATTTTAAAATTGATTATATGACTGAATAAATGTTTTTCAGCATTCCGGACAATATCATTCATAGTTTTTACTGTAATAACCGGAAATTTTCCTATTGAAGTTTCACCGCTAAGCATAACAACATCAGTTCCATCCCAGACGGCATTAGCGACATCTGAGGCTTCAGCACGGGTAGGAACGGGATTATGTATCATTGAATCAAGCATTTGAGTAGCAGTAATGACAAGCTTTCCAACAGCATTACATTTTCTGATTATTTCTTTCTGAATTACGGGTACTTCCTGCGTGGGAATCTCTACTCCAAGATCTCCGCGGGCTACCATTATTCCATCTGAAACTTCCAGTATTGAATCAAATCTGTCTACACCCTCGCGTTTTTCAATTTTAGCAATAACCGGTATATCTGAATTTCTTTCACTCAACCATCGTTTAAGAGTTAAAATATCCTCAGCACTTCGTACAAAAGATAAAGCTATGTAGTCTATTTTATGTTTGAGTGCAAATTCAAGATTTTCATAATCTTTCTCTGTTATACTGGGAGTGGATAATTTCATTCCGGGTAAGTTCATACCTTTTTTAGGTCGTAAAGTTCCGCCATTTTCTATTTTACAAACAACAGAATTTTCTTTCTTATCTATTATTTTCAACCTGATCAATCCATCGTCAATCAAAACCGGATCTCCGACTTTAGCATCTTTTGTAAGTGCTGAATAGGAAGTTGAAACAATATGTTTTGTTCCCTGCATTTGTAAGGTAGTAATTTCAATTGTATCACCGGTTTCCAATTCAATCTCAGATTCGGTAAGCTCGCCAATCCTTATTTTCGGTCCCTGTAAATCAATTAAAATGGAAAGTGGAATTGCCTCTATTCTGCGTGCTTCATAAATGTTTTTTAACAAGGATTCAAAAAATTCATAAGTTCCGTGCGAAAAATTCAATCTTACTCCATCCACACCGGAAAGGATTAATTTTCGAATCATTTCTACAGAATTTGTAGCCGGACCAAGTGTACAGAGAATTTTGGTTTTCGCAAATATTTCGTTGAGGCTTGATTTCATTTTTTCTTTTTCCTGCTGCTCATCTTTTTACTTTCATCAAAACGTATTGCTCTTGATCTTGCATAGAGATATCTGATTTTCTTTTCAACAAGATTAAAAACAGTTCCTTCCGGGTATCCCTTTGCTGTCTTTTTGCCAGCACGTACATTAGTTAATAATTCAATTCCCTCTTCAACTTTTGAAATAGGGTAAATATGAAATTCTCCATTTTTAACAGCATCAATAACTTCTTCCTTTAACATAAGTTCTTTAACGTTTTGTATCAGGGATAATTACGCCCTGTTTTTTAGTTAACCCCCTCTCTTTGCATACATCGAAAAATCCTTCAATCTTTTCGTTTACACCGCCTATGGGCTGTACATCTCCCTTCTGGTTGAGCGAACCGGTAACAGCAAGATTTTGCTTAATGGGGAGATCTGCAAGTGTGGAAAGCAATGCAAATATCTCTGCGCATGATGCACTGTCGCCATCAACCGTTCCATATGATTGTTCAAACACAAGATTAGCATTGAAAGACAGAGGATGATCACGTCCGAATGTTTCCCTGAAGTAGCCGGAAATTATTAATACTCCTTTGTTATAATGCCTGCCGCTCATTCCGGCTTCACGTTCAACATTAATTATGTTTCCACTGCCGAGTGAAATTGTTGCAGTAATTCTTGTTGGTCTCCCGAAAGAATAATAATCGGCACTGTATACAGCAAGACCGTTTATCTGACCAATTCTTGCTCCGTCTGTATCAAGTAAAATCATTTCATCGTGCAGCATATCATCTATTTTAGATTCGAGTAACCCGTGTCGTTCCTTTGCCAGATCGAACGATTTTTTAACGTGAGCTCCTGTAACAACTTTAAACCCGTCATCAATTGCCCAGAAATTCGCTTCCCTGGCAACATCTGCAATTTTCGAAAACCTAGTGGTTAATTTGTATTTTTGACCGGCAAACCTTGCGCTTATTTCTATTAATTTAGCAATAGCTGTTCTATCAAAGTCGTTTAATCCTTCTTCCTTTATGATTTTTTTTAATACCTGTGCATAATCAACAATAACTTTATCGGATCTTTTTATTTCATAATCAAAATCGGCTTTAATTTTGAACATTTTTTTAAAATCATATTCCCGTTCTGCAAGAAGAGAATATATCCAATCGCTTCCAAGTAAAATTACTTTAGTATCAATTTCGATTGACTCAGGTTTAAGAATGGAAGAAGTAAATTGAAAAACACCGGGCGATTCCTGAATTTCGAGTTTGTTATACGTAAGTACCCTTTTTAAAGTGCGCCACACTCCCGGTTCTTCGAAAAGATGTAAAACATTTAGAACAAGATACCCGCCGTTTGCCCTTAGAATTGAACCCGCTTTTATTTTGGTAAAATCACTGTACCATCCGCCCCTTCCGTCGCTAACTTTCTCGATTGTCCCGAAAAGATTTATAAAATTAGGTGAAGTCTCAATAATTACCGGGCAATTTGTTGTTTCACTATTATCAAGTATAATGTTCACATCGTATTCTTTAAAGTAATCTATTTCAAAACCTTCCGGGGTTGCAGTTCCCTGTGGTTTTGTTCCTTTAAAGACCTGGATATTATCCATTATGTTATCTTCCACCTGATTGACAAAATCAATAACTTTTTCATTTTGGTGTCTTTCCCGGATATTATCCATTACACTTTTAACAACTATTTCAACAGCAGTCTTTTCCACTTCAAACATTTTCGTTTCAAAGTCCTGGCTTATTTTCAATCCCTCTTTAAATACTAACTTCAGATCCTGTTGAAGCACATTATATTTATTAATGATTTCTTTTGCCTGATCTTTTGTAAGTTTTCCCTCTTTTATTTTCTCATCTAGCTGATAGATTGGAACGGGTTTTTCTTCTATCAGAGGAAAAATATCCGGTCTTGCACCGTCACCCTCCTTTATCTGAACAAGAGTGAAATTATCTTCCCTGAGTTTTTTATCAAACTTGGTCATAAGGTTTTGTTCTTTTTCATTATAATCCTGTACAAGTTTTTTTCGTCTTTTTGTAAATAACTCATTCTCAAGTGTTTGTGGAATTCTGTTCTTAAGTATCTGGATAGCGGAGTTAAGCTCCTGTTTAAATTGTTTCGCTCTGCCAATAGGAAAGGTAAGTAAGATCGGCATATCCGGATCTTTGAAGTTATTAACGTAAGCATAATCATATAATGGGGGACAATTACTGCTTATCTTCTCAAGCATTTTTTTTACTGTTGATGCCTTTCCTGAACCTGATAAACCCGCAATAAAAATATTATATCCCGGGCTTCGCAAATCAACTCCGAGGCGAATTGCTTTCAGAGCTCTCTCCTGTCCCATTATTCCTTCCATCGGCTCAAGATCATTGGTTGAATCGAATTCAAATATATCCGGGTCACAATTCCATCGTAAATCTTCCGGTTTAAGTTCCTGGTGTTTTGTTGGTTTTAGGGGTGCCATTTTTTACCTGCTTTCGATGAGAATTATAATTTCTTTAAAACTTGAATAAAAATCTAAATATTATTGTTTTTAATTTCAAAAAAATATCATTTAGTGAGTTCCGTATTTATTATTAAACAATAATAATTGTTATTATTAACAATAAAAAAGAATTTAATTTTTATGGATATAATTAAAGCCAGAGAATATTTTCCACACATTAAAAAAGGTATAACTTATCTCAATCACGCTGCAACAGGACCTTTTTCAAAACCGGTACTTGATGTTATGGGCGAATATTTTCGTGCAAGAAGTGAAGATAATATTGATGATTACCCCGCATTTATTAAAACAATTGAAGAAACCAAAGATTTATTGACTGATTATTTTAATTGCGATCCACAGAGATTGGCTTTTGCAGATAATACAACGAACGGGTTAAACATGCTTGCGCAAGGATTTGACTGGAAAGAAAAAGATGAAATAATTTTAAATGATATAGAGTTTCCTGCAAATGTCTATCCGTTTCTTAACCTTGAAAGAAAGGGAGTTAAAATTGTATTTGTAAAATCCAGAAATGGAATTGTGACTGCAGAAGATATTATTGAAAAGATATCTTCAAAAACGAAATTAATTTCAGTAAGTATGGTGCAGTTTTTATCCGGTTATAGAATTGATCTGGAGAAACTCGGGAAAGTCTGCCGTGAAGGAAATATATTCTTAAGTGTTGATGCTATCCAGGGATTGGGTGCTTTAAGTCTTGATACTAAAAAATGTAATATAGATTTTGTCTCCTGCGGAACACAAAAATGGATGCTTGGTCTGCAGGGGCTTTCTTTTATTTATATTTCGGAAAAACTTCAACAGGAACTGATACCTGCATTTGTTGGATGGCTTGGAGTTAATGATGCCTGGAATCTGCTTGATTATAATTTATCATTAAAAGACTCTGCTGAGAGATTTCAACCAGGATCTTTAAATTCTGCAGGAATCTATGCATTAAATGCATCACTTAAATTGTTTAAAGAATTTGGACTGAAAGAAATCGAAGAAAAAGTAATTTCAAATTCTCAATATCTTATTGATAAATTAAAAGAAATTAATCTGAATCCTCTTCTATTTGAAATTGAAAAAAAATTCTTATCAGGGATAGTATCCTTTAAACACGCTGATGCAAATTCAATCCTGGAGGGGCTTAAGGAAAGAAACATTAAGATAGCTGTTCGTGAGGGAATTGTACGCATTTCACCTCACTTTTATAATACCGGGGATGATTTTGAAAAACTAATTGATAGTCTGAGAATTTTAATCTGAACAAGCTATTGGGTAAGTTGTTTCAATTTTATAAATTATAATAAAATTATCATAAGATTATAAACAGTAATCCGGGAGTTACTCTATGTTATCAATAAAATATTTTCCCATGTTCACATTTATTGTTTCATTTTTATTGCTTTGCACGTTTACAGATATTTATGGACAACAGAAAGAAGAGAAAGTCAGAATAAGTCCTAAAGCTTCAATTACACAGACAGTTGGGTTTACCGACATAACAATTTCATACAGCCGTCCCGGTGTAAAAGGTAGAAAAATCTGGGGAGGATTGGTTCCTTATGATAAAGTGTGGCGCGCTGGTGCAAATGAGGCTACAAAATTTACTTTCAGTACGGATGTAACAGTAGAGGGAAAAAAGCTTCCTGCCGGTTCATATAGCTTTTTTGCAATCCCCGGAAAATCTGAGTGGACTTTGATCTTTAATAAAACTGCTGATCAATGGGGTGCATTTGAATATAATGAAGCTGAAGATGCTTTTAGATTTACCGTTAAACCGGGGAAGGGTAATTTTACTGAGTGGTTACGGTATGAGATTACAAGAACAAGCGATAATACTGCAACAATAAGTTTGTTGTGGGAAAATCTTAAAGTTCCATTTAAAGTGGAAGTAAAATTAAATAAATAAAAAAAGTTTGATATAATTGTGAAGAGATGGATGTTTAATGCCGTCTCTCCACTAATTCGGTATTTCCGGTTGCAAACAACTTAACTTCTTATAATCTTTAACAACTCTTTAGTTTTTGCTTCCATCAATTTTATATCTCCCCGACTCTCCACATTAAGCCTTATAATTGGCTCGGTATTAGACATTCTTAAATTAAATCTCCATTTATCGTATTCAACACTTAATCCATCCAGATAATCCATTTTACCATCCGAATATTTTTTTTCTATCTCATCAAGTTTTTCTTTTGGATTATTAATTTCGGAATTAATTTCCCCGGAACAGGGATAGGCGGTAATCATTTCTTCAACCAATTTTGAAAGTGGTTTATTTTCTTCAGACATTAGCTGCATAACCAGAAGAAACGGAATCATTCCGCTGTCTGAATAGGCATTCTCTCTAAAGTAATGATGCGCAGACATTTCCCCGCCATAAACGGCATTGACTTCTCTCATTTTTTGTTTAATAAAAGCATGACCGCTTTTAGAAACAACGGGTTCACCTCCACTTTGTTTAACAATTTCTACAGTGTTCCAGACAAGCCGTGGATCGTGCACTATTTTTGCCCCCGGATGTTTTCTCAGTATAGATTTTGCTAATAATCCAACAATATAATAACCTTCAATAAAATTTCCCTTTTCATCAAAGAAAAAACAGCGATCAAAATCTCCGTCCCAGGCAACACCGAGATTTGCTTTATTTTTAATTACAGCATCAATTGTAGGTTTCCTGTTTTCGGGTAAAAGGGGATTAGGAACCCCGTTGGGAAAATCCGCATTTGGTTCATTAAATAACTTAATCATTTGGATTGGCAGCCCGGATTCAATTTCATCAATTACTAACCCGGCACAGCCATTACCGGCATTAACAACTACTTTAAAGGGATTAATTTTTTTTGTGTCATAAAATTTCTTAAGATGATTTAAAAATCCGCTCATCACATGTTCGTGTTTTACATCGCCTGGTTCGAAATTATGCATTTCAAGATCATCGTTAAGAATCATTTTTTCTATTGTGTTTAACCCTGAATCGTATCCAATAGGAACAGAACCTTTACCTACAAACTTCATCCCGTTGTATTCGGGGGGATTATGACTTGCAGTGATCATTATCCCACCATCTGCATCAAAAACCGGAGTGGAATAATAAATCATTTCTGTGCCGCAAAGTCCGATATCAACCACATCTACTCCATGATCATTTAATCCCTTCTTCAGCGAATCCGAAATAGCCTCAGAAGACTTCCTTATATCGTGTCCGATCACTATTTTTTCTGCATCCAGCAATTTTGCAAACCCCACACCTATATTATATGCCATTTCAGCATTTAGCTCAGAAGGTACTTTTCCTCTGATATCGTAGGCTTTAAATGATTTTATTCTATCCATTTATTCTCCTTTAAAACTTTGATTCTATTGAAAAATTTATCCTAGAATTTTAAGTGCGTTTTAATTGATAAATATATAATCGATTTTAGGTGTCTCAATTTATGAAATTATTTTAACGATTCAAGTGAGTAAAAAAACTTGAAAGGGAATATTTTTTCAATGGACTTTTTATTTATTACTGTTTATGTTTATGACAATTAAAAATACTAGGGAGCTAATTATCGATACAAAGGATACTGTAAAGTGGCACTTCGCTAAATGCAACCACTCCAAATGTAATTCTATATTTTTGGTAAACCCTGATGAAACACCAGGTGATTTAGGTTTTATTTGTCCGGACTGCAGCAAGAAAACCACTACTTCTCATATAGTTCAGTGTTCAAGCTGTAAAACAATTCTGAATTTTGTCAGGGCAAACCCAAATGAAGAGAAGGTTGTTTTTAATGTTCCTAAATGCTCACATTGTGTAGGAACTGTGGAAGATGAATGGGAGATAGAACCGCTTTATCAACCGGATTCTTACATTTAACTTCGTTCATCTTTTCTGTTCGAGCGGTAATCAGTCACCGGATTTGATTACCAGATCATTTAATTTTGGGAAACAGGAACAAACTGTTTCCCATTTTTATTTTAAATATATCTGAAAATAATTTTATTTTTGGGAGATAAATAATACAGAATTTAATTTTTCTAATTAATAATTCGGGATCGATATGTTAAAAGTGATTAGATATTGTTTAACAACAATTGTAATTGTCAGCAGTGTTTTAGTTCTTCCGGGATGTTCCTCATCTCAGCAAACTACTGGTTCAAAGCGGGATAATAATTCCTCAAACGCTTATTCATGGCTTAATCTTGATACTGTAAAAGCAGATAAATATGATATGGGGAAGATGTGGACTTTTGAATACCCGCCCACAGATTATTTTCAAAAAGAATATAATTTTAAACCTACCCAGGAGTGGCTCGATCATGTTAGAGAATCCGCTTTACGATTTGCAAATTATTGTTCAGCCTCTTTTGTTTCTGCAGACGGACTTGTTATGACGAATGATCACTGCGGAAGGCAAAGTATAGCTGAAGTTTCTAAGGAAGGCGAAGATCTGATGAAAAATGGTTTTTTCGCCAAAAATCTTGAAGACGAACGTCCTGTTCCGGGTTTATACGTAGATCAGCTTGTATTAATAAAAGATGTAACTGATGAAATTCAGAATGCAATGGAGAAAGGTAAAACTGAAGAAGAAAAAACTGCAATTGAAGACAGCATGTTATCTGAAATAAAAAACAGTGAAAAGGAAAGAACAGGGTTAAGAATTCAAATTACTCCGTTGTATAACGGAGGAAGATATTCTGAATACGGCTATAAAAGATATACTGATGTAAGACTGGTTTTTGCTCCTGAAACCGAAATGGGATTTTTCGGAGGAGATCCCGATAATTTTACTTACCCGCGTTATGATCTTGATTGTTCTTTCTTCAGAGTTTATGACGAAAACGGCAAACCTCTTAAAACAGATAATTATTTTAAATGGAGTGATCATGGTGCTGTTCCCGGAGAACCTGTATTTGTGGTTGGAAACCCGGGATCAACTGACAGATTAAATACTGTTGCACAGCTCGAATATTCAAGAGATATTTCGTATCCGCGAACATTGGAAGCTATAAATAGTCTTGTTGAAATGTATTCTCAAATGATGAAAGAACACCCTGAACAGAAGGATGAATTACAGAACCGGCTTTTTATGTTTACCAATTCTCAGAAAGCATACAAAGGGATGCTTGAAGGATTAAGGAACCCTGTATTAATGCAGAAGAAAAAAGATTTTGAGAAGAAGTTCAAAGCTGCGGTAATGTCTGATCCTGCGTTGAAGGATAAATATGGTGATCTTTGGGATAAGATTGCAGATACACGTTTCCAGTTAAGAGGAATATCAAATGAATTATTTGCTCTGTCACTCAATCCGCTGACAAGTTCAAAGTTATTCTCTACCGCTAGTGAAGTAATTGATGTGGCAAATGAACTTAAGCTTCCTGAAGATCAGAGAGATGAGCAGTATATTGGTGAAGAACTGGATTCAACGATAGCGAGTATTGTTCCGCAGGATATGGATATGGAAATGCAGAGAGATTTACTCAAAAATCAGATTGATGTAATGTACGAATACATGGGAAAAGATAATTCTCTTGTTCAGAAGATAACCGGCGGGAAAACAGGCGAAGAAGCTGTGGATTTTATGTTGAATAATACGGTGCTTACTGATTCACTAAAGTTAAAAGTTTTAATAGATAAGGGTCCCGATGCTATTCTAAACTCGGATGATCCTTTTATTTATTTTGTAATGCATACTGAAAACAGAAGGGACGAATTGAGATCAGAAGTCAGGGCTATTTCAGATAAAGAAGCCGTGTATTCACAGGAATTAGGTAAAGCATTATTTGCGGTTTACGGCACTTCAATTCCACCCGACGCAACTTTCACACTCCGCATTTCAGACGGTGTTGTAAAAGGATTTCCCTACAATGGAACTGTTGCACCGCCTTTTACAACATTTTATGGTTTGTATGACAGGTATTATTCTTTCGGAAAAAAAGACCCATGGAATTTACCTGAAAGATGGGTTAATCCTCCTGCAGATTTTCAATTGGAAGTCCCGTTTGATTTTGTTGCAACAAATGATATCATTGGCGGTAATTCAGGAAGTCCTGTTATAAACAAAGACGGACAAATTGTTGGATTAGCTTTTGATGGAAACATACAAAGTCTCCCCGGTAATTTTATTTATACCGCGGATGAAAACAGGATGGTTGCTGTTCATTCCGCAGGACTATTGGAAGCTGTTAAGCATCTTTATAAAGCTACAAGATTAAGTGATGAACTGGAGAATGGTAAAATTATGGATACAACTGCAGCGACTGATTCATCTAAATAAATAATAGTTTAGATATGCCAGGTTTTAGGAATCTGGCATATCCATATTAAATTAAAAATAATACTGCGCCTGCAGATGAAATGAAAAATATTTTGCAAATGTATTACCGAATGTAATTGAGTATTCTGCTCCGAGTCCTAATTTAACTCCATCAATCTTAAATTTTCTTAAATTTATTCCCTGGTGCCAATAAATATTTTTGCAACAGGGATTGTGTTAAATCCAACTGCAAAGATTTTATTGCCTGTTAAAAAAACTCCGTAAAGTGCATTATATTCCTGACTGATTTCATCCTTAAAGTCATACCAGTCAACACCATTGAAATGAACTAAAGTATTACCTGGTCCTACTCCGACAATTTCACCGGTTTCCTGATTTCCCCGTATCCTGTACATATTTCCAGGAATTGTATTCCACTCACCAGAGAAATATCTATATGAAATTGCTCCTCCGATATAATATTCATCCTTGTTCACTATATAAGTAGAAGCCAATATGTGACCAGTAAAATCAATACCTTCAAATATATTCCATTCAGCCCCATCGAACTTTACAATAGTACTTGGTACTACTCCTGTATTACCTACACCAATTATGAAATTATGATTTAATCCATATAGATCTCCTATTCTGGTATTTGGGAAGTCACCAACTACTGAGGCATTGTTTCCATCCCAGTAAATTATTTTACCCCAGTAATTCCCGAAATACATATCACTGCTGCTTGTTCCCCAAAGAGATAGGTACTCGATATTATTTATAAATATCGGATACTTTTCACTTAGATCTTCCCATACACTGCCGTTGAAGTGATAAACTCTCCCACCAAGCAATACGAAACGGAACCAAGTAAAATAGGAACATAAAAATGTATTGCTTAACTTCCTGCGCGCATGACACTTCCCCAACCCACCTTGCGTTTTGCGCCCACCAAGCTGGTGAAACTCTGCTACACGCTTGTACATGCCGCCGAAGCGGTGGGCATCCGAGATCTTGCCAATGGCGAATACCGGCCAAGCGACACGACGCTCGAGGAGGGAATCGAGCGGCAGCTCAACTACTTCTGGATCAGGTAGGTTGCAGCCATCCAGGCTTTCGCTTGCTGGAGATAGGCTGCGGTTATGGGCACTTGTTGAGACTAGCGCGGCAGCGGGGCGCCCGTGCGGTGGGCGTCAATGTTTCGCCAGAGCAAGTGAAGTATTGCAACGACAACGGCTTGGAGGTATACTGCTGCACGTATCGAGACCTCCTGGAAGCTACCCAGTGGCACGGGCAATTCGACGGTGTGATTGCGAACGGGTCTCTGGAGCATTGGGTGCAACCTGAGGATGTTCAATCCAACAGGATGAAGCCGCTTTACCATGAGTCTTTTGCGATCGCTCACAAAGTGCTCGACCCCCGATCGATAGAGGCTCGCTACGTGACGACAGCAATTCATGTCAAACGCGAGGTCAAGCCGGAATATCTGCTGACCCCGTGGTATCTCCAACCACGCGGTTCGGATCGTCGGCACTTCAGCCTGCTACACAACTGGATGGGCGGATACTATCCGGTCGAAGGCCAGTTGGAAGAGTGTGCCAGACCCTATTTCTCTCTGCTAACGGAAATGGACGGGTCATTGGGCTATAAGATCGCTAACGATTATCGTATGGCAAGGATGCTTCGCGGCCTGTACACCAACCCCAAGTTGGTCTGGCGCATCACTCGCTGTCTGTCACGTCACCCTCTTGTCACCAGCACCATGATTGAGTGCTATTTCATTGAGAAATCCTGGGACTGGCAGTTTCAGGGGGAGGATCCGCCGATGAAGCTCTTGCGCCACACGTGGAAGCGCCAAACATCGGGACGCTGCTGAAGCCCCCGTTGTGTATAACTATTTACATCGGTTTTAAGAGGCCCTGATTAAATTTAGTTATTATCAACATACTTGATAAATTGTGAAACTTGACATACTGGCGAGTGATCACAGGTTGGAACATAAAGACATAACCTGGAATAAAATGTCTTTTGGTGCGTGCCATATCTGTCCTTATCTTAATCGTGCCATTTTAACCCCCAAATAGGGTGTTACAACGAAATATTGCATCAAAATATTGATGATTGTTTATAATGCCAAGTAGTTGGCATGGCCCCAAATCAAGTGGAAGCCAGAAATAAACCTCCTGAAAGATACGGCAGAGAGAGCGGGATTGCTCCCTATCCGTTACCGTATTATCTATTATCAAATAAATAACAGTACGAAAACGAAAGAGGGAAACTGAATTATGGAAAGAATAAAAACTTTTATTAAAACGTCGTTGATTGGTGGATTAGCTGTTATTCTGCCAGTCACAATCACAATTTTGATTTTCAAATGGATTTTTAATTTTGTAATTAAGATCATTCAACCACTTACACAATTGGTGGCTGCAAGGTCTCAATTCCAAGAGCTTGCTGCAGAAGCGATCGTTTTAGGAATCATATTATCATCATGTTTCCTCATTGGGGTTATCGTAAAGACTAAGTTAGGGCAATTTTTTCGTGGGCACTTTGAAAAGAGTCTTTCGAAGTTTGTTCCCGGATTTGGTATAATTAAGTCGACGGTAGCGCAGATTTTCGACAGAAAAAAGTATCCTTTTTCCTCGGTGGCTCTGGTTCAGGCATTTGAGAATGATACGCTAATGACAGGGTTTGTCATCGATAAGCATCCGGATGACATATATACTGTATTTGTTCCATGTGGCCCAAATCCGACTACCGGTTTCATTTTTCACTTACAGCAACAATATGTTCATCCTGTAACGGTGTCGGTCGAGAATGCCCTTAGATCCGTTATTAGCTGCGGAGTGGGTTCAAAACCCCTTCTGGATGCTTTTCACCAAATACCGGAAGGCAAGCAAGCGTAATCAATTAAAATCCGCTTGTTTAAAAAAGGAATCAGGTTATATGGGGGACGTTGGTGCAGAGCATGCACAAATCATCTACAATGACCTGCAGATATTTGCCATAAGATGAAAATATCATCCACCTCAAAATCCTTAGATGTGTCTGTCATCTTGGCCCTGATTGCATATCTGCAATTTTCAACAGGGCAAATCCATTTCACAGGATTTGCCTTTTTGCATTTTCGTAAGAAATAAGATATATGTACTGGAAATTGAAATTCTTGAACCTGTGTTCATGGCAAGTAAACACAACTTTCAATTTCGGCTTGAGATCTTCAATTTTATACGATTCACGATTGAGGCAATAAACCTGTTATTAATTATTAAGCTGGATGAACCTTAAGGCAAGGAGGAATTTCATGGCAAAACTTGTTTCCGATAATCTGGTGATAAGTATCTCATACAAAGGGGAGGAGACGGTTATTGATCTAGGCAGACTCTTTAATGACAACCCGAATCGGGTGATATCGATTGTTGGAACTGTCAATGAGGATGGCTCACCGAATACAGCTCCCATGTCATTATTTTACAGCAAAGATAATAAGACTATTATCGCTGGCATGGTGAAAACCTCTCAGACGGTTGCTAATATTAAAAGGGATGGGCGTCTTATAATAGAAGTTCTTTACGAAGGAGATATTGGGTTCGGTATTTTGGGGCGGGGAAAAATTGCTAAGGAGCCTCTGGAATGCAATGCTGCAATGCTCGCTCTTAAAATCGATGTTACCGGGATAAAAAGAGATACATCTCCAGCCCAAAGCATAAAATCCGGTCCGCGATCCACCCCACGATCGGAAAAGGCGATCGAATTTGAAAAAGCGGCTATGCAGGAAATTAGCCAAATATAATTTAATATTAAATTTTTATGTAAATTGGTGTTGTGAATGGTGGCAAAAAGTAGCCAGTTATCACAACTTTCGATTCAGATTGGCATTTGTTTTCTATCGCGAAAAGGTGTGGTTTTGGGTGGACGTACTCAGCTCTGGCGGTGTTCACTTAACGTTTCGTATTTGCATGTTTAAATGCATATTTAACAATATTTTTTAAAAAAAACAAATATTTAGCTTGCTTTCTTTCCAAATGAAGATTATTATATATTTAATTGATTAAGTCCTGCTTAATCTGCGGGACGGTTTTTCTCTGAAGGAACAATCCATTTGCCAAAGTGGCACCCTCCAGTTTGTTACGTTGAAAATATTTTAGAAGGGAGGATGTTATTATGACCAATGGAACTGTTAAGTGGTTTAATGACCATAAAGGGTTCGGATTCATTGAGCAGGAAGACGGAGCGGACGTTTTTGTTCATCGTTCTGCAATCAATGCAGACGGTTTTAAATACCTCAATGAAGGAGACCGAGTTTCCTTTGACATTGAACAAGGACAAAAAGGTCCTTCCGCTGCAAATGTCACTGTGATTTAACCTTATATTCTAGTAAAAAGGGCATTCCTTCTATACTTGAAGGGATGCCCTTTTGTTTGGTTTGAGTTTATACCTTCATAACTCGCTAGAAAGTCAAATATATCATCACTCACCCTTAAAAGAATAGAGCAAGGTAAACCCTGCAGAGTGGAAACAAAACGAAAATCCTTTTGGCCTTGGGGTTGAAAATTTCTGATAAAAATAAAGTATTTCATTAATTAAAGATTATTTCCAATTTGTGAAAGAGCATAATGTGATTTGCTGATCTAATAGATAGGAAGCACAGATATTTTATGTTTTTGAATTCATCAGTGTTATTTAAGGAGGTATAAAATGGTAAGACTCAAAACAAGCCAGGGAATTAAACGGCGGAAGGTGACATTTTCACTTGAAAACGCCGATGCCAATGAGGTCTTTTTGATAGGGGATTTTAACAAATGGAATCCGAAAACTCACCCTATGAAAAGCGATGAAAACGGGACGTGGATCAGGAACGTGATAATTCCTCCCGGAAAATACGAATACAAGTTTATGGTTGACGGTCAATGGAAAGAAGATCCACAAAATGATCAACTAAGTCCCAATTGCTTCGGGACTAACAACAACATTATATATGTTACCGGAAAAAATAATTAAATCTATATAATCATAGTTAAGTATAATTATGCTTCCAGGATAAAGCCGAACTGGGAGTTATTATATTTACATTTTCTATAATAAAGGGGAAAACAGATGAAGAAATTTTTTATGGTTTTATGTGTTGTGATTATGTTTTTTGGAATTGTAGGTTGCCCTTCATCTGATGATCCGGCAACCACTTCAAGCTTTAAATCAACAACTTCAACATCAGTTGCCACTTCTGATGTTACGGGATCTACAGAGAATACTGGTCCTATCCCGGTACCCGAGCCCGCCACACTTATACTGCTTGGCTCTGGCCTGGTAGGTCTTGGAATATTTGGACGCAAAAGGTTTAAGAAATAATATTGAATGAGCCACATATTACACGATAACGGAGGAAGACGATTAGACATCGAAAGGCGCCAATTCTCTTATGATTATCACATTTGAAGTTATCATATGTGAACGATTGAAATAGGAGTTGACTGAAAAGAAAATTAATGTTAAATGAAAATGATTATTATTTAGGATAAAGAGGCTTCAGTTGGCAAACCATAAAAAAAGATTTGAAAGCATCATCCAAAAATTAAGGGATAATGGCAACAAGATAACGCCTCAGCGGCTGGCTATCGTTAAAATTCTTGCCAAAAGTGAAGGCCATCCCAGTGTTGAAAATATCCATGTACAGATAAAAGAAGACTTTCCGACCATGAGTCTTGCCACTGTATACAGAAATATTGTATTAATAAAGTCAGTTGGAGAAGTTCTTGAGTTAGGGTTCCCGGATGGGAGCAACCGATATGATGGAAATAGGCCTTATTCCCATCCACATGTCATCTGTATCAAGTGTAAAAAAATTGTCGACCCGGACCTGGATAGCCTGGATGAAATGAAAAAAGAGGTCGCATTAGAGACTAATTTTAAAATTTTGAACCATAGGTTGGACTTTTTCGGTATATGCAGCAATTGTATGGCAGAGAAAGTTTAATATATTTTTTGCCATTTATTGATAGTCATTATCATATAATATTGTATTTCTATTAAAGTTAACTATATAGATGGGCACCGAGGGACTATATCCATAGCAGCTCGGTGCATAAGTTCAGACAACGAAAGGAGGATACCTTATGAATGAAGATAGCAAGTGCCCGGTAACGGGCGCTAAAAAACCTATTGCCGGCGGTGGCACGTCGATTCGGGACTGGTGGCCGAACCAGTTGAACCTCAAGATTCTTCATCAGAACTCTCACATGAGCAATCCGATGGGCGAGGCGTTCAACTACGCTGAGGAATTCAAGAAACTCGACCTTGAGGCCCTGAAAAAGGACCTCTATGCGCTGATGACCGACTCCCAGGACTGGTGGCCGGCCGATTATGGTCACTACGGGGGGCTCTTCATCCGGATGGCGTGGCACAGTGCCGGTACCTACCGAATGGGCGACGGCCGCGGGGGCGGGGGGTCCGGCAACCAGCGCTTTGCGCCCCTCAACAGCTGGCCGGACAACGTGAACCTCGACAAGGCGCGCCGGCTTCTCTGGCCGATCAAGCAGAAATACGGCAACAAGATCTCCTGGGCCGACCTCATGATCCTTGCCGGCAACTGCGCGCTTGAGTCCATGGGATTCAAGACCTTCGGCTTCGGCGGCGGGCGCGAAGACATATGGGAGCCGGAAGAGGATGTCTACTGGGGTGCCGAAGATGAATGGCTGGCGACTAGTGACAAGCCCAAGAGCCGTTACACCGGCGACCGGGACCTCGAAAATCCCCTTGCTGCCGTGCAGATGGGCCTGATTTACGTGAACCCTGAAGGCCCGGACGGCAACCCTGATCCAATCGCCTCTGGCCGTGACGTTCGAGAGACCTTCGCACGCATGGCCATGAACGACGAAGAGACCGTCGCGCTCGTCGCCGGCGGGCACACCTTCGGCAAGTGTCACGGCGCCGGCGATGCCGCGCATGTGGGTCCCGAACCCGAGGCCGCCCGCATCGAGGAGCAGGGCCTCGGCTGGAAGAGCAGCTTCGGCAGCGGCAAAGGCGGCGATACGATCGGCAGCGGCATCGAGGGCGCCTGGAAGCCGAACCCGACCAAATGGGACTTGGGCTATCTGAGGGTACTGTTCAAATACGAATGGGAGCTGGTCAAGAGCCCGGCAGGTGCGCACCAATGGCTGGCCAAAGATGTAGACGAAAGGGACATGATCGTTGACGCCCACGACCCGTCGAAGAAGCATCGGCCGATGATGACCACGGCGGACCTCTCGCTGAAGTTCGACCCGATCTACGAGCCCATCGCACGACGCTACCTGAAGAACCCCGAGGAATTCAAGGACGCCTTTGCCCGGGCGTGGTTCAAGCTGACCCACCGCGACATGGGCCCCCGTTCGCGCTATCTCGGCCCGGAGGTCCCGACAGAGGAACTGATCTGGCAAGACCCGGTGCCCGCAGTCGATCATGAACTGATCGACGCGCAGGACATCGCAGACCTCAAGGGCAAGATCCTTGCCTCGGGCCTGTCGATCCCGGAACTGGTCTCAACCGCCTGGGCCTCGGCATCCACGTTCCGTGGCTCCGACAAGCGCGGCGGTGCGAACGGGGCGCGCATCCGTCTTGCGCCGCAAAAGGATTGGGAAGTCAACCAGCCGGCCCAACTGAAGAAGGTGCTGGAGACCCTTGAGGGAATCCAAAAGGAATTCAACAGCGCGCAGTCAGGCGGGAAGATGGTTTCGCTCGCCGACTTGATTGTCCTGGGCGGATGCGCAGGTGTCGAGCAAGCAGCGAAGAATGCCGGTCACGATGTGACCGTTCCCTTCACGCCGGGACGCACGGATGCGTCGCAGGAGCAAACCGACGCGGTATCATTCGCCGTACTCGAACCGGCTGCAGACGGGTTCCGTAACTACCTCAAGACCAAATACGCCGTATCGGCAGAGGAACTGCTGGTTGATCGGGCGCAACTGCTGACGCTGACCGCTCCTGAGATGACGGTTCTCGTTGGCGGTATGCGCGTCTTGAATGCCAACTTCGGACAGTCCCAGCACGGTGTCTTCACCAAGCGGCCGGAGACGCTCACCAATGACTTCTTCGTGAATCTGCTCGACATGAGCACGACGTGGAAGGCAACCTCGGAAGACGAAGACGTGTTCGAGGGTCGTGATCGCGCAACGGGCGAACTCAAGTGGACCGGCACCCGTGTCGACCTCATCTTCGGTTCGAACTCCCAACTCCGGGCCTTGGCGGAAGTCTATGGATGTGAGGACTCCCAGGAGAAGTTCCTGCACGACTTTGTAGCGGTGTGGAACAAGGTAATGAACCTTGACCGCTTCGACCTCGCCTGATCGTAGCATAAACGTCTTCGAGGGCTTCTGAAGCGTATTCTGAACTGCAAATCGGATGATCAGGAAGCGATAACCGCCACGAACTGACGGATGTTTTGAACGCTCACGGAGGCTATTAGCAACATATGAGGGCGGCGTTTCAATACTCTTGAAACGCCGCCCTTTCTTTAGGCCCTTACAGTCTGCCGGTCACAGAATCGGAGCCAAAACACATAAGGCACCTTCAATGGCATGTGAGCCATTGAAGGTG
>CAVUZG010000006.1:0-87306 GCA_963745945.1 uncultured Ignavibacteria bacterium | reverse complement strand
TTCGGCGGTCGGTCTTGAGCGGCTTGTTAGCTGGAATAGTATTCGTCAATCATCCACAATAATTGTTCTCTATGGTTTTCGTTAAATGCATTAAGTTAAGTTTAACTATTATCTCATATCATCCCATTTATCATCTAAGCAATCATCCTTATCAGACTTACTTGCTTCAATTTTTTTGTTAAATCTTCTCTGTAATGTTATTTTATCGATAACTTCACCTTGATATTTCTTTATGTTTGGGTCATAACCAGTCCATTGAACCGGAGATAAATTTTCACCTTCGATTTTTAATACATCTGAGCCAAAAAATAATTCGATACTTGCTGCTATCCCATTTATATCTAAGTTTACATTTCCAGAGGGACCAATAGTAGGATAATCTCGGAGTACCTCTATATCAGGTAATTTTAATATTTTTATATTATTAGGAATAACTGTTTTACTAAGACTTTTAATTGCAGAAGCAGCTGCAGTATCATTATCGAATAATGCAATTATATTGTTCACGATGCCGGATCCAGCAAATGCCTTTACAATATTAGTTAGATTGCCAACACCACCACCCAATTTTGAGTTCTCTAAATTCTAAAAATGAATAGTAGTCAACTAAATGTGGATATAATAATTTCATTGACTCTTTTAGGAAGTAAGTGTCAGTTTTACCTTCAGTAAGTATTATTGTCCGTGCCATAGAATTATATTCTACAACAGTACTATGCAATCCATATTCAATGAAATCATCACTGTATTCAAAATATCCAGACCAAACTAAGTCTGTCACATCATATAAAATTTTATCAGAAGAATTTGCGGACTCTAATATTATACGTAATGGAATATTATTATCGTAACCAGGGAAACCATACCATTCATTTGATAACATATACCCAATTAAAGATATCTCCAAAAGGACCTTCATAGCGTCCATAATAATTTGGTTGAATATTTAACCGCCGTATTTCATTCAAAGCTTCAAGCCATTTTTCAGGTGTGATATTTTGAGATCAAATGAAGCTCCTTTTTGTAAAGGTCAATTAAAAATTCTTCATTCGGCGATGCTTTCGTTTCCATTTCAGTGATACTTTGTTGTAATGATTCTCTTTGAGAGCGAAACCACCCTAGAAGTGATTCATTTGCATTATCAAGAGTATAACCCAATAAATTAAGTCTGTCACGTACTATTTCTGCATCCGTCTCATAATAAACAATTTTTAATTCTGGTTCTTCTAATTGAGATTGTTGATAATGTTTTGATTGTTCTGGAATATCCATATTGAGATCAGATATTACTTTCTTATCAGCGGATTGAAATAAACTTATAAATGAGGGATCAATTCATTTTTGGTAGTTCCAATCAAAAAATTATTAACCCAACATTGCGCATAATTTCCCATAAATTAACTTCCAGCTAACGGCTTTGCGGCTAAGGCGCAGCCCATAACAGCAAAGCCGATTTAATTAATAAATTTTATAATTAAAAAAATCTTTCATAGCAGAACAACGTTGAACAAGAAACTAAACACGGAACGACAAACCCGAAAACCCCAAAATTGCCAAGAGCGAAATCGCTGTCGCCTTGAGCCGCGGGTTATATTTACTTATCGTTTAATGAATATTTAATTCCTAATAACCAAGCCGAACCAAGATATTCTCTAAAAAATAAATCACCTTCAGCTATTGCTGAAAACCTATCATAAATATGAATATCGAATCCTAATCCAAATTGTCCCGCTAAAGCAGTTTTGTTTTTAGAATGTATAAAGACAGTTGCTTTATGATATTGGTTTTCTTCCAAATATCTAATGTCATCATTAAATTGATGAGAGATACCAGCTCCTAAATTCAAATAAAATATTCCGATTTTCCATTTGATGACAGTCATAATATCTAAAATGTTATTATAACCAACACTTGATTTTTCACCATAGCTCCGACTTTCATCATATTTATAAAATGAATATGAAATAAAACCTTGCGCATTAAAAGATTTACTTAATTTGTAATCTGTCCCTAACCTAAATATTGGTCCAGGATTCCAAACTTGAAGCCCACCACCACCACCTCCAAAATTTCCAATTGCATCATTATCGCTTGCTCTACCTACATCGAAGAAAGGCGAGAAATAATTTTCTTGTGCATAGATGATATTGAAGAAAAATAAAAAGGAAAGTAAAATTAGTCTTTTCATATTTTTTGTAAATATAACGGCTTTGCGGCTAAGGCGCAGCCCATAACAACAATGCCGATTTAATTATTAAATTTTATAATTAAGATAACCTTTCATAGCAGAACAACGTTGAACAAGAAACTAAACACGGAAACGACAAACCCTAAAATCCTAAAATTGCCAAGAGCGAAAATAGCCTTCCGCCTCACGATGTCGCCTTGAGCCGCGGGTTATGTGCGTTTAATTTTTTTTGAACTTAACCTTTGTAAATGTTCTTTAACTCTTTTTATATCTCCTTTCCCAAACTTTATGTGTATCAAGTTCTAACAAATACAAAGAATGTTTATAGTATTTTTTAGCTTTCAACAGTTTTTTCTCGAGTTCATAATACTTTCCAATCGTTTCATAATTGTGATAATGCTTATCATTTATCAAATTAACAAATTCTTCTAAAGCTCTAATATATTTTTCGGATGCTTTAATTCTCTGTATTTAGTTTTTGAGTTAAATTAGCTTTGTTAACAAAGTCGATTTCGCATCTTTTCACCTCAAATAAAAAGTCGTCAGCTAATCTATGTAGCGTCCATAAAAGACTTAATTGTAAATTTTTCTCAAATGGTAATGCAACGCCTTTAGGTATTGTTTTTTTATACTGGAATGTGGAATGTTTAAATAACTAACTTTACCATTTTTTAAAATCCCAAAAGAATGATTCATAAAGTAAATATGAATTAAGAAAATCATCTAATTCTAAAGAAGAACTAATTTTAAAGATTGATTTTTTATACATATCTGAAAATGCACTGCAAATATAAAATAGAAACCTTCCGTTATCGTTTCTACCATCTGGAAATAAAAAAACTAAAACAGTAAAAAGTCACCTTAACCAATATTCTACGTGCTCTTTTTTTAGGAGAGTATTTAACAGATTTGCTTTTACCTTTCCATTTAAGACTTTCTTTATCTGACACCAAAAATGTAAATATGGTTTTTCGTCTTCAACTTTCTCGCAATATAAATCGATTCCAAATTTTTGCGTCTTGCGGAACGTGACGGACCAAACAACCTTGAGATGAAAGAACAGAAGCGATAAACTGTTCGCCCCAATTTCCTTTCAACTGTGTGTCTTTTATTTGGCATATTTTTATAGAATGATGTAGCACATAACGGCGTTGCCGATAAGCGGCGCCCCATAACAAGCGATGCCACTTTGAAAACAACTGCCAATAATTTAGCAAACTGTGCTTAACTTTCATTGTAAGCGCAGTTTGCAACAATGTTATTTAATAGAACTACCTTTAACAAGTTAGCCGAAACGGAACGACTAACTTTATAATTTCTAAAATGCCAAATGCGAAAACGGCGTCCGCTTGATTGGCTGGTTAGCCATTAGTTAATTAACAACCTTTTAAAATATTTATCCCCAATGCCATTCTCCACTATGTATGCCTAAATAAATTACTGGAATGCTTAAGATAATTCTTGCAGCAGTTAAATATTTTTGTTTTGCAGTAATTTTAGGGAAAAATTCTAATAATGGTAACCATATTATTCCAAGCAATAAATTAGGGACAGCATCTTTTTTACCAGCACTCCAACTTGACAATGCTCCAACAACTATGATTAGAAACGCTAAAACACCTATAACAAATTTTGTAATAATCCATCCAAAAGTAGCTTGCTGTAATCTTGGTAATAAGAAAAAAATGAAAATTACAATAAGGAAAAAGATATTATTATAAAAGATTGTAAATATGGATGAAGAATTAACATTTGATTCCCAAATATTTGCAAAAACAATGGCCAACAACATAAAACCAAACGGAATATATTTAGCAAATAATTGAAAGATTAAATGGGTTTCAACTTGATTTTTGAGCCAGGGATTTTCTAACCACTTAACTGATATTTTTTTCATTTTTTATTTAATTAATTATTGATGGCTAACGGCCTTGCGCCTAACCCGCCGCCAAGAACAACAGTGACAAGTAAAACACAAATGCCGATGATAAAACAAACTGTGCTTAACTTTCTCGTAAGCGCAGTTTGTAAGTTAATTAATTAAGTAAGAACACCTTGAACAAAATCTTTAACTAAAACACAATTTCAAAAATCTTAACTTCGCCCAACTAAAATAGCCTGTCCGCCTCTGGCGGAGCGGTCGGCGTTGAGGCGCTGGTTAGCCAGCTATTAAGATAAACCATATCTATCTGCAAATTCTTCTCTAATAGTTTTGGTATACCATTCATTAAATGAAATAAACTCATCGATAACATTAAAATTATTCTTATCTAAAATGACGTATTTTTTGTCAGACAATCTTATTGCCGTTAAGAAAATACCTAATTGAAAAATTATATAATCTTTCGGTAAACCTTTCAGCTTATATGATTTATTTATTTCTGAAAAATCTGATTCATAAATTGGAACATTGATTGGACAAAGAAATTCTTCAGACTCAAATGCTGTTCCGCCTCCCGTAATCTCTAAAAATTCTTTAAGATCATCAGGCAAAATGAAGTTTTGTTTATTAAGCCAACCGTTGAATTTATCTTTTTCAATTCTTCCGAGCCAGTAAAATGCGGAAGGCATAATTTCAGTATCGATTAAAATAGTAAGTTTCATATTTAAAGATGTCTCGCTAACTATTAATTATGCCGCCAAATATCCGTATAACTATTCCCGCAGTAAGAATGTTATATTCCACTTAAAATTGCATTTATAACTTATTTTCAAACTTTTTTGCGGCATATCGTTCCGTATATTAAAGAATGTTATCCAGCGGACTTTTAACACCCATTACTGTCTTCAAAACGTGCGTGTAAATCATGGTTGTCTTAACACTTTTATGTCCTAATAATTCCTGAACAGTTCTGATATCGTGTCCGGAATCTAAAAGGTGTGTTGCAAAACTATGTCTGAATGTATGTGTTGATCCGGGCTTATTTATCCCCGCCAGCTTAATAGCTTTTTTTACTTCTTTTTGAATAACACTTTCGTGAATATGATATCTGAATTTCTTTTTTATCTTTTCATCATAAAAATAGCTATTGGAAGGGAATAAGAATTGCCATCCGAATTCTTTCGCTGCATTCGGGTATTTCTTATTTAACGCATATGGAAGCATTGCTTCTCCCAGCCCTTCTTTCAAATCAATCTTATGCAAATTATTTACTTTTCGAATTTGATCTCTTAATTCATTTACAAGCTTTTGTGGCAAAACTGTAATTCTGTCTTTCTCCCCTTTGCCATTTCTTACTATTATCTGGTTCATCTCAAAATCAATATCTTTTACTCTCAACCTTAATCCTTCGGATAGCCGCATACCTGTGCCATAAAGCAGACTAATGATTAATTTATGAATTCCTGTGGTGTTGTTTAATACTGATGCTGCTTCATTTCTCGAAAATACTGTGGGAAGACGTTTTTTCAGCTTTGCTCTGTTTATGGTATCAATAAATTCAATATCCTTTTTGATTATATTTTTGTATAAATATAAAATTGATTGAAGGGCTTGATTCTGCGTGGATGAAGAAACATGATTGTTCGTAGCCAGGTTATTAATGAATGCTTTAATTTCTTCTGCACCCATATCTTTGGGATGGCGTTTATTATGAAAGAGGATATATCTTTTTATCCAGCCGGTGTATGCTGCTTCTGTCCTGCGGCTGTAATGCTTTACACGCATATCTGCTTTTACTCTATCAAGTAATTTTGGGTTTTTCTCTGAAGCCATTTTACACCACTTTAATAGTCAGTCCTTTCGCGGGTCCCTTACAGAAGCTAATCCTTAACATCACCCCGTGAATCAATGCATATTTCTTTCATCAAAATTAGCATATTCACTTTAAAGAGGCAACAAAAAAAATAAATTTCGCATTACCGGATTAAGCGGATTGTCGAATTAAGATATTAGTTGAATTCAATTCGTTAATTTTAATTGCCGGTCAGTTCGTAATTCGCCAATTCGAAAATCAAAAATTAAAAAAACCCCGCAATATTACGGGGTCTTTTGGGGTAAGATGTGAGTAAGGAAAATTATTTCATCAGGATCATTTTCTTTGTTGCATTAAAATTACCAGCGGAAATGGTGTAATAATAAACTCCGCTTGAGAACTGTTGGGCGCTAAAGTTTACTTCGTAGGTTCCCGCTGGCTTTTCTTCATTAACTAATGTTGCAACTTCACTTCCGAGTACGTTATATACCTTTATTGTAACAAGGTTATTCTGAGGAATAGAGTATTTTATAACTGTAGTCGGATTAAAAGGATTCGGATAATTCTGTGAAAGATTATAATTAGCAGGTTGTACGTTAAAGCTCTCTTCAAGGTTGATATATTTATAAGATCCGTTGTTATCAATCTGCTTTAGCCTGTAATTGTATGTTCCCGCGTTAAGGTTATTATCTGAGTATGTATAAGAATGTGCGTTTGTACTTGTTCCGTTACCCTGGATAAAACCGATATTCTCCCAACCTGATCTCTTACTATTGACTACTGATCTCTGAACCTCAAAGCCCCTGTTGTTAAGTTCAGATGCTGTCTGCCAGCTTAATTCAACATTGCTTCCGTTCAGCACACCTGTAAACGATGTTAATTCAACCGGGACAACAAGATTTCCCAGCGCTCCGTTCGGATTAATATTCTGGGCATAAATTCCCGCACTTCCGCTTCTTGTATCTTCCCACGCAATCTTTGCAATGTGGTCGGTCCATATTGTAGTAACAGAATGCAGTTTTTGGTTTGTGGCGTTAGACATAGTTACAATGTTAGGATTCCAGGAAAAATTTCCGCTTGAGTTTACCATGAAAGCTTTTACTGCGTCATTCAAACCGGATGCATTTCCCTGCAGGTAAATTACATAAACTGAAGTATCTGTAGGTAATGCATAAGGACCAAACATAGTATTTGAAGTCATACTGGTAAATGATATTCCTGTTGCGCCCCATTGCCTTGTACCGGCGGCATCAAACTTTTGTCCGTATACAGCAAACTGATCCTGCAGTGAAGTTTCTTCAAGCCAGAAGCAGTACAATTCATTAGTTCCGGAATTATAAGCAAGAGTAGGATATATATGATGCATCGTAGCCGATGTTGAAACTTCAGCACCGTTAACCGGGAATGAAACTGTGCCCGATGAAGTTACATGCTGCGCGAAAGAACTGAAAAGACTATTGTTGTCCCGGTCATCATACCAGCTAACAAAAAGTCCGTCATTGTTATCACTTGTTACATAAGGATGTTCATAGAAAGGAATACCAATATTCTGTACGGATACTCCGCCGGTGCCCCAAACCGGGTTTCCGTTTGTATCAAATTTTTGAGCATATATTTTATAGGGTGCCGTAAAAGTACCTGTATACCCGGAATGTAAAAGGATTGCACTTCCGTTATCAGATGGAACAATGGCCGGGTAAGTATAATTTTCAGTTGTGCCGCTTGAGTAAATGATGGGATCAGTTCCCCACATTTTCTGTCCTGCAAGAGAAATCTTTTGCATCGCGATAACATTAGGACTGGATGTGACGATCCAGGCGAAAACGTAATTACCATCAGATGTCTGGCAGGTAACGGGGTTTGGTTGAAAGTCTCCGTTTCCGGATAATCTTATTCCGTTGGCTCCCCAGAGAAAACTTCCTGTTGTATCTATGAGGTAAGCGAAGGCATGCAGACTGTCGTTGTCTCTTGTATCTGTAAAAGTAAGAATTGCATTGTTGTGGTTATCTGATGCAATTGCCCAGTCTACCAGGGATGTATTTTGTGCGTTATTACTTATCAGTAATCCGTCTGTGGCCCATAATTTATTTCCCATTACATCAAGCCTCTGTAAATAAACAGCATAGCTTCCATTCCTGTTATCAAACCATGATATATAACATCCGCCGTCGGATGTTGAGGCAATTTTAGGTAACGCCTGCTCGCCTGTAACATCGCAAACCTGCAAATTTGTTGCAGGATCTGAAGACCATTGTGCACTAAGCTTAAAGCTGAAGCTGAAAAGCATAAGCACAATCAGTGAAAAAAGTTTTAATGAATTGTTCATATTTTCTCTCCGGGTTGTTTTATTTTGTTAATTACTTTGTAAAGTATTTTTTTAAATTCTTTTTGAATGTGTTGATCTGCATAGCTTCTTTCCAGTAACCATCAAATACTTTTTTTAAAGCTGTTGCAAAACCGGGATGTTCAACAATCATAGTTGTCATACCTGACTGCATTGAAACTTTATCATCCAGTACAAAAACTGTTGTAGTAAGATCGCTGATTGCAAGCTTCATCGGAAGTTCTTCAATTATTCTTGCCTCTTCTCCCATCTTTTTATAGGTGTCAATCATTTTTAACAAATTTGTTGCTTCTTCAATTGATTGAAGAGTTTTGTACTCGTAAATACTTTTAACAACTATTTTATTTTTTTTAACTTCTTCTGCTACTTCAAGTGTATCTTCCAGTGAAACAGAATATGGCGGCTTGGTAAAAACAAGCAGTTCTTTCTTTGTATTTCTTTCTATGCTTTCCCACCTGTCCTTTACCTGTCCTATATCAGTAAACACTTCAATATAATCCAGGGGACCGGAGCTGTTTTTATTAGCAGCATGAAGCTTCATTAATTCTTTGCTGAACCGCGCCGTAAGTTCTTTCTTTTCTTTTAATTCATTTTCCTGGATTGAGATAATATTCTGAAGTGCGATATCGGGTTTTATTCCGCTGAATACTTTTGTTCCGTTCTTAAATTTCTCCGTGCAGAGATTCTTCTTTACAAGGCTTTGAAGAACTTCATAGGATTTATTCCTGGATACCGAAGTGATTTTTCCTATTTCGGGTGCGGTAAATTCTTTTTTGGTTAAGAGAGCTATATAAACTTCAGACTCTCTTTTTGAAAGTCCTAATTTCTGCAGTTTCTCTATAAAACCATTCATCTTATTGTATAATCCGTGTAATTTGTATACAGCACCCCCCTTTAAGGGGTTGCACCCCCACAAAAGGGGTGAACGAAATTAAATAGATATTTTTTTAAAAGCAATATGATTTTTTAAGAGCGGAAATTCACCCGTATTTTGCCGGGAATTTTGAAATTACTGGAAATAAAAAAAGGCGTTATGAAAGTATAACGCCTTAAAATGTGAGGAAGTGAATTTAATATTCAACCACCTCAGAAACCTGAGGAACGGCAACTGCCTGGCCTAATCCAAATAATATCAGTCCTCCGATACTATCCACAAGCCGAAAACGATAATATAATATTTACCTGTTTTTTCGGATTTGAACATTTTGCCATTCCTATACTTGATACTTGCAAGACTCCATATTGTAATCACATCAATCTTGCCGAGAATGAATCCAATTAATGTGGATTTTCTGTATGCATTAAAGCGGCAAGACTTGTATCTCATCAACAGTCTTCCGGTTCAATAATTAATATTGTTGCTATAATCATCTGAATATCGTCAATGTATGCTATTAATCCATTCGCAACCATTGCGAAGAATATGTCCTTCTCCTTTAATAATAAATTTTGCCACTATAAAAGTAAACTCCCGAAACAATAAAAAAAACAAGAATCCGAGATCAATTGTGGAAACGATTGTCTGCACTGGCCAACTTGTACCGCCGGCCATTCTCACTTAATGTTATCCGTTTGCCTGCTCAGCCTGTTCCTTGTCATCTTTCCTTTATCACCATGTTCCTGGACGATCCTTTCAATTCCTCTGCTGTCTCGTTGTCTCTTATTGTTTGATATGCTATTTCAGCTTTGTTAAACATTATGTATTCTTGTCAGATGATTGACAATAACAATCATTACTACGTGGAATAATCCAATCGATGGTTTTAGGAGGAAAATGAGATGTCTTTTCATACATTGTTGCAGGTTCAGCAAAAACTCCAACCATTTTATCGGTATGGCTTAATTCTTCTTCACCCGGTAATTCACCTGATGGCAGATCTTCATTAAGATTTGGAGTATCTGTATTATCCATAATTTATCCCTCACACAAATTGTTAAAAGATGAACTTTAAAAAGCTATTTATACTTAAGAACAAAGGCAAATAGAAAATGATATTCCATTTAATTTTTAATTGCTAATTAATAATTGTTCATTATTAATTGTTAGTTCAAGTTTAATTAAATTTGAATGATAAAATTTAAATAATCATCAATTTCTGAATTCAGGGAAGTCTAATGAAAACAATAATTGAACCTTTTAAGATAAAATCAGTTGAACCGATAAGATTTACAACAAGGGAAGAACGAATTGAACTGCTGAGAAAAGCCGGTTATAATACTTTTATGCTTCACGCGGATGATGTACTTATAGATCTTCTTACAGACAGTGGAACTTCTGCAATGAGTTCAGCGCAGTGGGCGGGAATAATGCAGGGAGATGAATCCTATGCCGGCTCAAAGAGCTTTTACCGTTTTGAGGATGCTGTGAAGAAAATAACGGGACTGAAATATATAATTCCGACTCACCAGGGCAGAGCTTCAGAAAAAATACTTTTTACAATTATCGGCGGCGGCGGAAAATTTATTCCAAATAATACGCACTTTGATACGACACGTGCAAACGTTGAATTTACAAATGCTGAAGCTGTTGATCTTTTAAATGAAGAAGGAAAACATCCTGAAGTACGCGCTCCTTTCAAAGGAAATATGGACATTGAGAAACTTGAAAATTTTATTAAAGAAAAAGGAAAAGAAAATATTCCTGTGTGTATGATTACAGTTACCAACAATTCCGGCGGCGGTCAGCCTGTATCAATGCAGAATATCAGGGAAGTGAAACAGGTTTGCAGTAAATATGGAATTCCGTTTTTTATGGATGCCTGCAGGTTCGCAGAGAATGCTTACTTTATTAAAAAACGGGAAAAAGGTTATGAGGATAAATCATTACTGGAAATAGCCCGGGAAATGTTTTCATACGTTGATGGTGCTACAATGAGTGCAAAGAAAGACGGACTTGCAAACATAGGCGGGTTCCTTGCAATGAACGATGATGAATTAGCGATGAACTGCAGAAACCTTTTAATTGTAACGGAAGGTTTTCCCACTTACGGCGGACTGGCCGGAAGAGATCTTGAAGCTGTAGCGCAGGGACTGGAAGAGGTGCTCGACGAACATTATCTTCAGTACAGAATTAGAAGCGTGGAATATCTCGGGGAAAGACTTGTATCTGCCGGTGTTCCTATTATAGAACCTCCGGGCGGTCATGCAATTTATATTGATGCTAAACGATTTTTACCGAATATTCCTCAGGAACAATTCCCGGGGCAGTCAATTGTCTGCTCTCTTTATGTTGAGGGAGGAATCCGGGCAGTTGAAATTGGAAGTGTGATGTTCGGGAAATATGATAAAAATGGTAAACTGATTCCGCCCCCTATGGAGCTTGTAAGACTTGCGATACCGAGAAGAGTTTACACACAAAGCCACATTGATTATGTACTCGAAGTAATTCTTGATGTTTACAAAAAACGAGGTGCGCTTAAAGGTTATAAGATTACATACCAGGCTCCGATGCTAAGGCATTTCACTGCACAGTTTGAAGAAGTAAGCCACGAAACTAAATAATTGAATAATGAAGATTAAAAAGAATTATTCCTTTACAAATAACAGATCAATCTGGCGGCTGATTCCTTCGGAAGATAAACTCGTGATTGAGGAAAGAGACGGGAATGATAAACAGGTTTATTTTAATTGCCTGGATATTCAGACTGGAAAAGAGCTTTTAAAAAATTATCAGCTTGATGAAAAATTCTGGGTTGGAATTGAAGCCTTTGAACAAGATAAAATTTTTTTCCATAGATTTATCCAACCGGATATGCCGGGACATAGCGGTATTTATGCATTTGATTTAAAGAGCAAAAAAATAATATGGAGTAAAGAAAATCCCGTTTTTCTTTTTCTTTATAATGGGATGGTCTTCGCATTTAACCAGAAGTTTGAATCACGTGAGATATATTCATTTGATGCAGAAACGGGAAACCTTATTAAAGAATACGGTGAAGATGTTCAGGAAGTAAATGAACTTAGAGAAAAAGTGCTGGATGCACAGTATGAAAAATTTCAAAATTATCATTTTCCCGAAACATACTCTCCGGGCATTCTTTCTCCCGAATCAGAAAAGTTGGTTGAGAACTGGAGAACGACCAGCGTAATATCAGGTCCGATTGATTATGTTCAATACAAAGAATGTTTAATGCTTGCCTATCATACAGTAAAAGATGATGGGCAGCTGGATAACAACTTTACTATTATTGAAATTGGTACTGAAAAGGTTATTTTTGAAGAAGTGCTGAATGCAGGGATTACTTCTTACATACCGGATTCTTTCTTTGTAAAAGATAATCTCCTGTTTTTACTGAAGGATAAAATGATACTGAATGTTTATTCTCTGGTTTATGATTGAGGGAGCTCACTTGATGAAATTAACTGATGAAGATAAAGGGATTCTTTTAAAAGCTGCACGGGATTCTATAGGAGCGGTATTCGGCATAAACAAAAAACCGGCAATTGATTATAAAAAATTCCCTGAACTTAAAACCCTCTCTGGTGCTTTTGTTACTTTAACAATAAAGCACGAGCTCAGGGGCTGTATTGGTTATGTGGTTTCGGAGATGAGCATATTTGAAACTGTTTGTGAAGCCGCTGTACAGGCGGCATTCCGCGATCCGAGGTTTCTTCCTCTTTCAGATTCTGAGCTAAGTCTTATTGAAATTGAAATATCGGTGCTCTTCCCGCCGACCCAAATTAACAGTTATAATGAAATAGAAATTGGAAAGCATGGATTAATATTGAATCATCTCGGAAGAAGGGGATTGCTTCTTCCACAGGTTGCTGCAGAAAATAATTTTAACCTTGAGGATTTCCTTTGTGCAATCTGTGAAAAAGCCGGGTTTGAATCATTCCTGTGGCAGAAGGAAAAATTAAACATTGAAGTTTTTACTGCCGAGGTCTTTTCTGAGGAAAGTGAAAGGAAGAAATCCTATGTCCCTGATTAGAAAGCCTGCTGTTGCCGGATATTTTTATCCTGCCGATGCCTCAAAGTTAAAAGATGAGGTAGAAATCCTTTTATCTGTTACAAAAACCGAAAAAATAAACGGCAATATTTTTGGAATAATCAGTCCGCACGCAGGATATATTTACTCTGGTAAAACAGCGGCATTCGGTTTTAACCAACTTGATAAAAAGAAAATAAAAACCGTCATCATTCTTTCTCCCAGTCACCGTGAGTACTTTCCCGGGATTTCAGTCTTCAGCGGCGATGCTTACCAGACCCCTCTCGGCACGATAAACATAAATAAGAAAGCCTCAGATAAACTCACAAAAAATAGTAAGACAATTTTCCGCGGGGAACATGGGCACATGGAGGAACACGCCATTGAAGTCCAGCTGCCTTTCCTTCAGATAATTCTTGATGACTTTGAAATTGTACCTGTGGTTATGGGAGACCAGGGGAAATTGTACATTGATGAACTTGCAGAAAAAATTACAGAAATAACAGATGATGAAACAGTAATTGTTTCAAGTTCCGATCTTTCACATTACTATTCGCATAGTGTTGCCGGTATGATGGATTCTATAGTTGAGAAAGATATATCTAATTTTGATTATGCTGGGCTGCTTGAAAATATTGAAGACCGGAGATGCGAAGCCTGCGGAGCCGGAACAATAATTTCAATGATGAAAGCTGCAGATAAACTGAATTTTAAAAGATCAAAAGTTCTTCATAGAAGTGATTCGGGTGATACTACGGGTGATAAAAATGAAGTTGTGGGATACCTTTCAGCAGCCATTTACGGAGATTGATTGTTAACACGAAAATCAGAAATAGTTTTTATTGGTGCCGGAAAAGTTGCACACACTCTCATTCCTCTTCTCATTGAAAAAAAATATGCTGTTAAAGGCAGTTATAAGCAGCAATAAAAAAACGCTTGCTTTACTTGCAAAAAGATATAAAATCAGTTTCACTTCAACCAGTATTTCTGAGGTTCCAAAGGAAACACAAATAATTTTTCTTACAGTTCCCGATAACCGGATATCCGTTGTTGCAAAAAAAATATCTTCACTTAAGCTTGATTTTAGAAATTCCCTTTTTATTCATACTTCAGGTTCAGAAAATACTTTTGCGTTAAATTCGCTTGAAAGAAAAGGGGGAATGACAGCTTCATTTCATATAATGCAGACGTTTCCTTCACTTAAAAAAGCGGAGATAAAAAATTCCTTTACCGCAATAGAAACCAAAAATAAATCCGCTGAAAAATTCCTTTTTGCTCTTGCAGAGAATCTGAAATTGAACGCATTCAGAATGAATGAAGAATCAAAAGTTTATTATCATCTTGCCGGAGTGTTTGCTTCAAATTTCCTCAATGCGAATCTTTATTCATCCGAAGAATTGCTGGAAAAAACAGGTTTAAATAAAAAAGATTATTTCAATTTATTTGAACCGATTGTTCATCAGACCATTGCGAACATTAAAAATAATGGTGTGGGTAATTCACTTTCGGGTCCTGTAGAAAGAGGAGATTTCCTGACTGTAAAAAAACATTTAAGTGCAATAAAAAAGTTGAAGGGTAAAAAGAGGATATTATTAATTCAGAGTTATATTTCTCAATCCTTAATTCTGCTTGAAGTGATTAAACAAAGAGACGGCCAGTTATCTTCAAATCATAAAAAATTAAAAAAAGTATTAGGTGAGGAATTAAAAAATATCAATAGCTAATTGGCAGAGATAATAAGTCAGCATTGCAAACGCAGCAGAAAGGGGAATAGTAAGAACCCACGCCCAGAGAATATTTCTTGCAACTCCCCAGCGTACAGCTGAAAATCCTTTAATGGAGCCCACACCGATTATTGAACCCGTTATTGTATGTGTTGTACTAACCGGGATACCCCAGATAGATGCGAGAGAAATAGTAATTCCTGCGGCTGTTTCTGCACTGAAACCACCGAATGGTGTAAGTTTTGTTACCCGCATACCGAGGGTTTTAATTACTTTCCATCCACCGATTAAAGTGCCAAGGGCAATTACGGTATAACTCATCATTATTACCCAGAGGGGAATATAGAAAGTGTTACCAAGAATTCCGTTAGTAAAGAGAACAATCGCAATTATACCTATGGTTTTTTGTGCATCGTTGGAACCATGACTTAATGAATACAATGCGGCCGAGACAAGCTGAAGTTTCCTGAAATATTTATCTACTTTATAAGGTGATTTATTCCTGACAATCCATATAGTTATTACGGAGAAAATAAGTGCGATTATATATCCCATAATAGGGGCTAAAAAAATGAAAATTACAACCTTTGTATAACCCGATAAAATTATAGCATCAAATCCTGCTTTTGCAACGCCTGCACCTCCGTAGCCCCCGATAATAGAATGCGAAACTGAGATCGGCATTCCAAAATGCGTAGCTGTGGCACTTAAAATTATTGCTCCGATTAATCCTGAAAATATTACCTGGTTATCTACAATGCTTACATCAACAATTCCTTTTCCAATTGTGGTTGCTACACTTACTCCAAAAATAAAAGCGGCAGCAAAATTAAAAAAAGCAGCCCATGCAACTGCCTGACCCGGAGTTAAAACTCTTGTGGAAACAACTGTGGCAATAGAATTAGCAGCATCGTTCATTCCATTGTAAAAATCGAAAACGAGTGCAAGAAAAATGATGATGAGAGCAAATTCCATATTTTATGCGTTCTTTATAAAAATACTGATGATAAGGTTTGCAGTTGACTGGCATCTGTCTGAGGTGTTTTCAAGAATATCAAGTACCTCTTTTCTTTTTATAATTTCAATGGCATTTTTTTCATTTTCAAAAAGCTCTTTAACCGCCTGCCTGTAAATATTGTCTGCTTCAGTTTCAAGTACTTTTACAGCTTTCATTTCATTTACGCGTTTTACTTTTAAATCCTGAATTGCAATTCCTAATTCTTCGACCTGGTGAACAACGATGGAGGAAAGAGAATCAGCATATTTGACCTTATGTTTTATATCATAAGTTTCCACTCTTATACAAGCGCCGAGAAGCATATCGCTTATATCATCAAGTCTTTTAATAAGACCGAAAATATCTTCTCTGTCGAACGGAGTAATGTAAGTTTTATTTATTCTCTTCACCACTTTTGAAGTAATCTCATCACACCTTAGCTCAAGGGGTTTTATTTTAAGAAGCAGGTTCTTATCAATTTCATCTGAAGAAAATAACTGGTGAGTAAGATTAGCCATTTCCCCGATGTGGGTAATCATTTCTTTAAAATTTTCGAAGTACTTTTCTTCCTTCGGCAGGAGTTTTTTGAACATATTTTCCTCTCTTTCGACGGGGAAAAATAAGGAATAAAATTCTATTTGCGAAATAAGTTCTTAATATTTTAGTAAAAATTAAGAGATGGAATACTTATTAGATATTATCCTCTTTTTACAACCAATTTTCATTTTTGTATATTGCCACTCAAAATTTTCAAGGAACACAGGTATATTAATGGCTAAACAAAATCAGAATGATTTAATAGAAAAGATAGTTTCGCTTTCTAAAAGAAGAGGATTTGTTTTTCAATCGAGTGAAATTTACGGCGGTTTAAATGGCTGCTGGGATTACGGACCTCTCGGGGTTGAGCTTCTTAAAAATGTAAAAGAAGAGTGGTGGAAGTTTATGACTTACCGCGAGGATGTTGAAGGACTCGATGCTTCAATTTTAATGCATCCGCGTGTTTGGGAAGCTTCAGGCCACGTTGAAAACTTCACAGATCCAATGGTTGACTGCAAGCAATGTAAAGCCAGGTTCAGGGTTGATATTCTCGGCGATATGATAAATGAAAAAAAGAAAACCAAAGCTATTGAAGAAGTTAAAAAGCAGATTTCCGGAAACACTCAGCTGATTAGTCAGTTTGAAAATATTGTAAATTCTTTTGCCCCTGAAAATGGCGGTTCACTTGAAACAGAATTTAATGCAATTCTTGAAAACCCGGACTTAAGTTCTGTCTTATTAAGCGAATTAAATTGCCCGCAGTGCGGTAATAAAGGAACTTTTACTTCGGCAAGACAATTTAATCTTATGTTTAAAACTTTTATTGGTCCTGTTGAAGACAGCGGTGCGGTAGTTTACCTTCGGCCTGAAACTGCGCAGGGAATTTTTGTAAATTTTTTAAACGTGCAGAATGCTTCGAGGCAGAAGCTTCCTTTTGGAATTGCACAGATTGGTAAAGCTTTCAGGAATGAAATAAATACGAAAAACTTTCTTTTCAGAACCAGAGAATTTGAGCAGATGGAAATGCAGTTCTTTGTTAATCCGGTTGACGATAAGAAATGGTACGACTACTGGAAAGAACAAAGAATTAATTGGTACAAATCTTTGGGAATGACGGAATCAAAACTTCGTTTTCACGATCACCCGAAAGATAAACTTGCACATTATGCGAAGGAAGCGACAGACATTGAATATCAGTTTCCTTTCGGCTGGGGAGAGATTGAAGGAATTCACAACAGGACAAATTTTGATTTAAGTCGTCACGAAGAATATTCCGGTAAATCGATGAAGTATTTTGATGAAGAATCAAAAGAAAAATTTATTCCCTTTATTATTGAAACTTCTTCCGGCGCCAGCAGATCATTTATGGCTTTCCTTACTGATGCTTACTATGAAGAAGAAGTGAAAGGTGAAACAAGATCCGTATTACGGCTTCATCCCAGGCTTGCACCCATTAAAGCAGCAATATTTCCCCTTGTAAATAAAGACGGAATGCCGGAAATATCCAGGGAGATTGAATCGGATTTAAGAAAAAACTTTAAAGTATTTTATGATGATAAAGGAGCGGTAGGCAGAAGATACAGGAGGCAGGATGAGGCCGGTACACCTTACTGTATAACAGTTGATACACAGACATTGGAAGATAAAACAGTAACGGTGCGTGAAAGAGATTCGATGGAACAGGTTCGTGTAGCTGCATCTTCATTAAAACAATATCTCGTCGATAAGATCACGGGCTGAAGCTGAGTAATTCCATTGATGGGTAAGGTGTGAATTAAAATGTTTAGTAGTAAATGAAACTTTTATATTTGAGCGGAGGTAATAGATTGAATGTTATTTCCGCTTTTTCGTATATACAGAAGAGTTTCTAAAAATTATGGAGCCGGATTGAAAAATTTATTTCTTTCAATTTTAATATTTATCTCATTTGCGTCTTTAATAAATGCACAAAATGAAAAATATGATTCGCTTGTAACCAAAGGAATCAAACAGATATACAGCATTAAATTTGATCAGGCTGAAACTACATTCAGAAAATTAATTGCCGATTTTCCTGACCATCCCGCGGGAAGATTTTTTCTTGCAATGATTGACTGGTGGAAAATACTTCTTAATCCTGATGATGAATCACACGATGATATATTTTTCCAGAAGCTTGAAGATGTAATTTACCAATGTGATCAGCTTCTTGATAAAAATCCCGATAATGTTGATGCCTTATTTTTTAAAGGCGGAGCAATAGGATTCAGAGGAAGATTAAGATCTTTGAGAGAAAGCTGGCTAAAGGCTGCTGACGATGGGCGTGAAGCGTTACCGATTGTGGAAAGGGCAAGCAACCTTGATCCGGGGAATGTTGATGTACAACTGGGTTTCGGAATATATGATTATTACTCGGCGGTAATTCCTGATGAATACCCATTATTAAAACCGCTTATGATCTTTTTTCCATCGGGAGATAAAGAAAAAGGACTGAAGGAATTAAAGAACACTGCTGAGAATGGAAAGTACGCAAAATATGAAGCACGCTATTTCCTTATGACACTTTATTATAGTTATGAGAATAATCCTTACAAAGCATATGAATATGCAAAAATGTTAAGTGATGAATTCCCGGATAATCCGACCTTCGAAAGATGGAAGGGAAGAATATCTGCAAGAAAAGGAGATTATGCCAGCGCATCTGAAATATTTAAAGATGTATTATTAAAAGCTGATTCCGGGTATACAGGATACACAGCAATTCCGGCAATAAGAGAAGCGACTTACTATGTTGCTCTTCAATATAACAATACAAATGAACCGGATTCCTCAGAATATTATTTCAATAAGTGTATAGAATATTCTAAAGAAATTGATAAAGATGAAGAATCAGGATTCTGGATTAACTCGGTTCTTTACCTGGGAATGATAAATGATAAATCCGGAAACAGGGGAAAGGCATTGGATTATTACAATGAGTTGCTTGAGATGAAAGAATATGGAAGCTCACATTCACTGGCAAAAAAGTATATTGAGCATCCTTATCACTAAAACATTTCTTAAGAACTTTACCGCCCGATTTTTTAAAGTGATGTTGAAATACTGATTCTGTGCAAAGCTCCTATTGTTCCGAGTGAGCTGAAACCATAATCAAATTTATAATCTGAAATAACAGCACCAAATCCCGCATTAAATCCTGCAATACCGGCAGAAGTACCAATCTTCAGTTCTGATCTTTTTTCATTATCATACCCGAAGCGGAGACTTAATACTTTACTTAAACTGAATTCAGCACCAACTGTAAACGCTTTAAATTTCTGGGAGAAATCATCACGCTGTTCATTAAGTTTATGGAAATCAAGTGAGATTCGAACCGGCAGATTTTCAAGTCTTTTTGATATACCAATTACGATATCAAGCGGTAGAGATTCCCTGGTATCGTAATAAGTTGTAAGCTGAGAACCCATATTAAGAGCAGCAAATCCAATGTCAATTTGTTGAGATGGAATAGCATAGTGTAAACCAACATCAGCAGCAACCGCGCTGGAAGAACGTTTTTCTATACTTGAATAAATAAATTCGATGTTGGCGCCGTAATAGAAATTCTCATCAAGTGCATTAGCATAACCAACAAGGAATGCCATTTCACCCGCTCCAAAATCTGCAGTTTTAGCTCCAAATTCATCTGCGCCTGTGAATGTTCCGTAATTAATATATTTTATTGCAGCACCAAACCTGCCGATACCCTCAATATCTTCCGAATAACTTAGGCTTGCAAGATTTATATCTAATAAATGCTTTACAAAGGAGAATGATATTGGTCTTCCTTCCAACAAATCCAGCCCGGCAGGATTATAGAAAATAACATCGGGATCATCATTATTGGAGACGAAACTTCCTGCAAGTGCCCCGGCACGGGCACTCATATCAAGCCTCAGGAAATCATAAGTACTTTGTGCTGAAACTGAGGCTGCTGATAAAAATAAAATTAGTAAAAGGAAAGCCGCTGATTTTTTCATAAACTCCCAAAAATTTTCCGCCAATATTTAACCATATTCGCAAATAAAGGCAAGTGCAAAACTTGTATTACAATGGTCGTAAACTATATTTTTCTTTCCATTACAGCAAATTATATTTATTTTCATTTGTAATAAAAGACCAGGTATGAACAGGAAGTGAATTGATGACTCGGGGGATCAATGAATATTTATCTTTTATTTAAATAAAAGAAAGGATTCTGAATGAAAGAGTCTAACAAATTCGTCTCGCCTGCTTTGTTTCTCCTTGTTGCTTTGTGTTTCTTTCTTCCCTTTGTAAGTTTTACATGCCAGGGCCATAAAATTGCTACCATCTCAGGAATGGAATTAATTACAGGTACTAAAATTGAAAAATTCCAGATGGAGAATTATAATAACCAGAAGACTAATCCTGATATTGATAAAGAGCGTGATGTAAGCTCAGAACCATTAGCAATTTTTGCATTTATTTTTGCGCTTTCGGGAATTGTTATTTCGTTAATTCCCAAATATTCTAAAGTCCTCTCCATAATTGCCGGAGTATTGGGTACTCTTATGCTTTTGTTTTTAAGATCAAGCATAGGAGGGGAACTTACCGGTGACTTTGATTTTAATATCATTGAAGTTTCCTATGAGTGGGGTTATTACTTCGCATTGCTGTTTTTTATTGGCGCGGCGGGGCTTAACATTTACTGGATGTTTTCAGAGAACAATGTTTCAACTTCAATTCCTGCTGACTTAGAAAACATTCAGATTTCTGATGCTGTTCTTTGTCCAAAGTGCGGAACATCAAACCCGTCGGGAAGCATATTTTGTTCAAAATGTGGACATTCATTTACTTCCGAAGGAAACATTTAATCATTTCTTTTTGTTTAATTAAAAATGAATCTGCCTGTTTATGACGGGCAAATTCATTTCCTTGCTTAAGCTTAACTCATTATTTAGTTTTGTCTGAATCTTTTACGGAGAAAAAAATGAACACGCTAAAAACTGTCTTTCTAATGACAGTTATGATGATTTTATTCCTTCTTGTAGGCTACTATTTAGGCGGTTCTACAGGAATGACCATTGCATTTATTTTTGCTCTGATGATGAATTTCGGCTCTTACTGGTTTTCAGATAGAGTAGTTCTAAAGATGTACAAAGCAAAAGAAGTAACCAGGGAAACAGCTCCTAAATTTTATGCACTTGTTAAACAGCTTTCAACAAATGCAAACCTTCCAATGCCGAAGGTTTATATTATTAATGATCCTACACCAAATGCTTTTGCAACCGGGAGGAATCCTGAACATGCAGCTGTTGCTGCAACAACGGGTATTCTGAATGGATTAAATAATGAAGAACTTGCCGGGGTAATTTCCCACGAACTTGCTCATGTTAAACACAGGGATATGCTTACCGGAACTATTGCAGCAACTTTGGTGGGTACTATCACTTTTGTTGCTCAAATGGCAGGTTGGGCTCTAATGTTCGGCAGAGGCAGAAGCGATGATGACAGCGGTATATCAGGACTACTCCTGCTGATTCTTGCACCAATTGCCGCAACAATTCTTCAATTAGCAATATCAAGATCGCGGGAGTTTGCTGCCGATGCAGGTGGATCAGAAATATCCGGTGATCCTTTAGGTCTGGCTTCAGCCCTAAGAAAAATTTCTGCCGGGAATGAAGTTAAACCATTAAACAATTCTGGTCCTGCAACTGCTCACATGTTTATTATTAATCCTCTGCATGGCGGCGGAGTAATGAAATTATTTTCTACTCACCCGCCAATAGAAGAGAGAATCAAGAGACTAGAAAAACTGGCATCTGAAGGGATTCAGAATAATAATTAATTTGCTTGAAGATAGATGAAATAATTCCCTAAATTAACGCATCTGTTTTTTCAATTGAAAATATTTTATTAGTATTGATTAAAGAAAAGTCAACATCGGATTTTCTGAAATTGTTAGTCGGGATAATTATTCTGCCTGTCTTTTTTGTTAATGCACAGGATAAAACTAACCTCGAAATTTTTAACCAGTTAGTTGATTCATCCGTAACAAGGATTATCTCTGCTATACCAGATAGCATTAAGAGTCTCAATCTTGATCTAAATAGCGGGGCGTATGAAATCTTTAATCCGGAGGTCATATCAGATTTATCAAAAAACGGTTATACTTTAATTTCAGATAATAAATTTCCCAAATTACAATACATAGTTAATAGTGCTTCGGTTAATTATGGAGATGTTTTCAGAGACGGATTTTTAGGCGAATATCTTGTTCCGCGTTCGTTAAATCTTTCCGGTAATTTTATTTTTACAGTTAATACCATTAATACATATAGTTTTAATTATTCCTATCAGGATACTGTAAAAGTTAACGGAGTTAATGAGCTGGAAAATTCCGGTTACCCGTTTACACAGGGAAAATTACCAGCAGAACCATTTTTCTCAGGTATCCTCGAGCCAATAGTAGCTGTAGGAACGGCAGCACTTGCAGTAATACTTTTCTTTACAATTAGGAGTAAGTAGGAATAAATACCTTTGACTACTTTAGTAATTTGGTTATTTTTCCCAATTAAATTTTATTACAGACCACACTTTTTTATGAAATATTCACTTTTAATTTCTTTTTTGTTTTTACTCATTTTCGCCGGATGTTCTTCAAGTATTGACACAACTAATATGACTCCGGAGGATCGTCTCTCATACGCAATTAAATTATATACTGATGAAGATTATCTGGAAGCAATAAACGAGTTACAGGCTTTACTTCTGCAATACCCGGGAAGTGCAATATCGGATGATGCAGAATTTTATCTGGCTAAAACGAGATTTGCCAGGGAAGAATATATTATGGCCGCATTTGAATTCAGTAAACTGATCAAAAACATGCCTGCAAGTGATTTTGTACCTGAATCCCAATATTTGTTAGCAGATTGCTATTATGAGCTTTCTCCGAATTTTAACCTGGATCAGAAATACACAAAAAAAGCTATACAGGAATTCCAGGCATTTATAGATTTTTTCCCGACAAATGAGAGGGTTCCCGACGCCGAAAAAAAGATTGATGAATTAAATAACAAACTTGCCGAAAAGACTTATTTAATTGCCAGTATTTATGAAAAAATGGATTATCTGAAAGCGGCTGTTATTTATTATAATGACGTTATTGAAACTTACCATGATACTCCTTATGCATCTCAGGCACAGTACAACAAAATAAAGGTTCTCATTGAGAGAGATCAGAATGATGAAGCAATTACCGAGATTGATAATTTTGTTCAAAAGTATCCTGATGACAAGAATGTAGTTGAATTAAAAAGTCTCCGGACTAAATTGGAAAAACAGTTATCCGCTTCTAAGTAATGATTAACGCAAAAAAAGTAAATGATAGCAAAATGATTATGACTGAGCTGGTATTACCTCATCATACCAACCAGCTTGGAAAGTTACTTGGCGGACAGCTTATGCACTGGATAGATATTTGCGCGGCGTTATGTGCAGCAAAACATTCGCAGTTTGTTTGCGTAACTGCCTCTGTAGATAAAATAGATTTTCGTCATCCGATAGATCTTGGAGAGGCTGCTACTCTTTATGCATCTGTAAACAGAGTTTTTAATACTTCAATGGAAGTAGGAGTAAAGGTTTTTGCCGAGTCTTTCAGGGAAGGAAAACGAACACATACCAATTCGGCTTACTTGACTTTTGTTAGTGTTGATCAGAATGGAAAACCCGTTAAGGCAAATGAGATTATTCCTGAAACTGAAGATGAAAAAAGAAGATTTGAAGAAGCTCTTAAAAGAAGAGAACACAGACTTCAAACCCGAAACTGGAAAAATTAAAACGCTAATCTTTTTATTCCTTCTTACCTGCGACATTTTTCCGCAGATACCAATAAATGGTTTTTGTAAATACCAATCTTTCAATATTGAACCCGGCTGCAACAATTTTATCTCGCTGAATTACAATGACGATTCTTACACTGACCTGCTTTTTTTTAATCCTTCAGATAAAAAAATGTTTTCACTTGATGGAAACCGGAACGGAACTTTCGGAGAAAATCATTCGGGTAGATTCGCACAGGAAATTTCGGGGATTCAGTATTTATGGAATAAAAATCAAAATATTTATGCATATGCTTACATATCCAGGAAACAAAGCACAGCCGGCATTCTCAAAATCTCTAATACCGGTCAACCTGAAATACAGCAACAAATTAAATTTAATACATATCCTGAAAATTTAAGTACTGCAGATATAAACGGCGATGGTATTCCGGAACTACTGGTTTCTGGAAGTGCTTTTGATGGTTTATCTGTTGTCTACCAGGAACAAAAACTGCGTGAAAAAAAAATAGTTGAAAAGACAAGCTACTCAGAAGCGGTTTTAACGGATTTAAATAATGATGGTTATCCTGATATTGCCGCATTCGAAATGTTTTCAAACAGACTTCAGTTCTATTATAATAATAGCCAGGGGAATTTTAATAGGGTGCGGGAAATTTCTTTCAATAAACCAATAAGTTCACTTCAGGCAGCTGATATAAATCTTGATTCATACAGCGATCTCATCTTTACTTATAATAAATCTATAACTATTTACTATGGAGATTTTTCATCTTCGTATAATGATACATTAATTATAAATACGAAATACAAGGTTGATAAATTAATTACCGGGGATTTTAACAGGGATGGAAAAATTGATATTGCATATATAAATAAAGATACTGGTAACCTTTCATTAATTTTCGCAAAAGACGAAAAAACTTTTTACCCTGAATTAATATATGTTAAAAAAGATTCCTTATCAGATGTAATCCCTTTCTACAGTAAATTTGTAAACGGAATTGCATTACTTGCTGACAAAAAACTTTTTTTAATTTCAAATCTCTCTTCAATTTCAGATGAAGTAAGTATTGTCTCCGGAGCCTACCCTACAGCAGTTTCCTATTTTGATAAAGAGAATAACAGTATTAATGATATCTGTTTTATAGATGGTGACAACCAGACGTTTAATATGCTTATTCGGAGCAATGCCGGGATACCTGAAACCTGGTTTGCTATTCCTTTATTTGCAACTGAATCTTCTATTATTGTTGATGATAAAAATCCTTATCTAAAATCTTTTTATTGCTTCACAAGGGATAAAAAATTAATAGAGGCACTAAAAATTGATTTAAAAAATAATAAGTTTATAAGAAATACATTTTATGCAACAGGGAAAATAAAAGACGTAAAGTTTAAGCGGGATAATGATAAACTTTATGTCGCTTTTATTAAAGATGGAACACTCAGTACAATAATTATTTCTAATAGCGAAGGCAGGTATAATAATTCAGGAATCGACGACATTAAAAAAAATGTAATTGATGCTGCACTATCAGTTTATGAAAAACCTGAAGTTTTTTATGCGTCTTCTGAAAATGATTCTATTGTGATAGGCGAAAAACTTCTTGAGAGTCGGAAAAGATCAGAGACAAAAATCGGTTTTAAAAACGAGTTTGGAATTTACCTGTTTGCCGGAAATTACCTGCATAGTAATAATTCAGTTTTACTCGGTTTCATGAATTCTGATTCGGATAAAAATTTAATATTTGCACTCAGTCCTGATGCATTTACAGTTACCGGGAAGAATGATGGAAATCCGGGGTTTAGGATAAAAGATAAAAATCAATTATTTTTTGGTGAGCTAAGATTTAACGGACCGATAAATATTTGTTTCTATAATCCTGATCAGCAGACAATAAAATCTATTGACCTGGTTAACGGAGGAAGGAAAATATCACGGAATATTTTATCAAATAACATAAATGCAAGATCTTTTTTTATAAAGAATATGAATTCACGTAGTTACCATATTGTTTACATCGATGATATTGAAAACTGTATTACCATTAAAGAGCTTCAATGATTAGAAAGATTCTCTTTTTCTTAACAATCGTTTTTTGTTCTTCTATATATTCACAGGAACTAAACAGATCTGAACTGGATTCATTATTTAATCTTTATGTTAAGATTAGAAACTATAACTATCAGTTTACTGCCCAAAATCCCCGGGAAGATACTTCACATATAAAATGCAGTTTTGGTATTGCCGCACAGATTTTTACTCATTTAAATGAATTTAGTGAATCGCAAAAAAGTGTATTAAAATTACTGATAAGTCGCCCCACATCTGACACCAGTATAGTCTCTCCATCGGGTTTTTTCCGGATTCATTTTAATACTTCCGGTTTTGATGTGCCGCAATATAATGTAAATGAATTTGCTTTGGCTCTGGATTCATCATATAATTTTGAGGTTAATTATCTTGGTTATCCTCCTCCGCCTTCGGATACAATCGGAGGAATTTCGCCGGCTCTTGCCGGAGGTGATGGAAAATATGATGTTTATATAGTTTCAATGGGCAGTTACGGAGAAACAGATTTTGAAACCTCCATTGGTTCGAATAAATATACTTCCTTTATGCAGGTTCATTATAGTTTCGGTAGCGGATTTTATACGCATGGAATTGATGCGGCAAGAGTTACTGCTGCACACGAATTTCATCATTCAATACAGGTTGGAAATTATATTCTGCGAGATAATGATATATTCTTTTATGAACTGACCTCTACTTCAATGGAGGAGTTTGTATTCAATACTGTAAATGATTATTACGGTTATATGAGGGATTATTTTCTCCATACGGACAGGACATTTGCGTCCAATAATGGTTATAATCTTGCGATATGGAATATTTTTTTAAAAGACCAGTTTGGATTTGGAATAATAAAAATACAGTGGGAATTGATGCGCAGCGAAAGGGCGATTGATGCAATAAATTCAAGCCTACTTGAAGACAGCAGCAGTTTTGGAACTGAATTGAATAAGTTTGGTGTCTGGACTTATTATACTAATTATCGTTCGAAGCCGGGAGAATATTTTTCAGAAGCTTCTAACTACCCGTTAGTGTATTCAAATCCGTTTGAAATTAATAATACTATAAATCTACCCTCGGTAAAACCTTTATCGAATAATTTTCTCTATACGGTTGAACCCGGTTCACAGGATTCTTTATACACTGTATTAACAAATACGGATTATTCCAGCGGGATAGACAGCCTTAATAGAAATTACAACGCATCATATTCATTATATAACTATAATATTGCGGGCAGCACCAGGCTGGATACATCTTATTACGAATTGTTAAACGTTAGTAATAAATCCTTATGGCTTACTTCAGTAGTATTAAATGGTATTTTAATAAAACAGGACAGTACTATTTATACGCCAAACATTAATGCTCTAAACTATGCATATCCGAATCCTTTCCGATATGATAGTTATTCAGCCAATATTATCAGGATCCCGGTTATTTCACCAATTTATGGAAATGTAGATCTATACATTTATTCACCATCAATGGATTTAGTATTTTATAAAAATCTTCAAGCGGGTTTTGGAAAAAACAGTTCATCTGTAGTCTTCTGGAACCTTGACGAAATTGGAAAAAAATTACCATCTGGCATTTATATTTATGTAACAAAATCCGGAACGGGTAAAACGACTGGAAAGCTGGTTATTTTTAATGAATAATTTTTCAATTAAAGCAGAATCGCTCAGCAAAACTTTCGGAAGGAGATTAATTTTTTCGGGAATTGATTTTGAATTTAAACAAACCGGGATTTTTGGAATTTCCGGACCGAATGGTTCAGGCAAATCAACTCTTGTAAAAATTATAGCCGGTATTATTTCAGCATCGGAAGGCTCAATAAAACATATACTTGAAGGAAAAGAAATTATACCGGAAAAACTTCATAATTACATCGGCTTTGTTTCTCCTTACCTTGTTCTTTATGAGGAATTTACGGCATGGGAAAATCTCTCATTATTCTCGGACATCCGTGGAATTCAACTCAATACAGAAAAGGTTGAATACCTGCTTAAAGTATTTTTACTTTATGATAGAAAGAATGATCTGATTAAAACTTATTCATCCGGGATGAAACAGAGGATGAAATTTATTTTCGCGATGATGCATTCACCAAATCTTTTAATTTTGGATGAACCAACTTCTAATCTTGATGAGGAAGGTAAGGAATCAGTCTACAGGATTGTTAAAGAGCAGGGAAATGAATGCATAGTATTAATTGCTTCAAACGAAAAAACTGATTTACAACCATGTAGTGATATAGTTTATTTGGAAAAGTATAAATAAATTTAATTTAAATAGCCACGACCTTCAGATCGTGGAATAAAATCTAAATAAGTAAGATTAGCTTTAGCCAAAAATAATACCATGCCATTTACAAAAGTATGGATACATGTAATCTGGTTAACTAAAAACAGAAATAAAATTATCACAAGAGAATTAAAGCCTTTATTACTTGAACACATCAAAGAAAATTCTAAGAAAAAAGAAATTTTTATTGATTCAATGAATTGTGTTAGTGACCATATCCATCTGTTAATTTCACTAGGTAGAGAGCAGACAATAAGCAAAGTTATAATGTTAATTAAAGGAGAGTCATCAAACTGGGTTAATAAACAGAAAATAATTTACGGTAAATTTGAATGGCAAGATGAATATATTGCTATTTCAGTTAGTGAATCTATTGTTAGCAAAGTGCGCGAGTATATTAACAATCAGGCAGAACATCATAAAACCAAATCGTTTGAAGAAGAATATAATTTGTTTATAAAAAAATATAAGTTTGGCTAAAGCCAATTCTTTTGATCTATAGTCCCACGAGCTAAAGCTCGTGGCAAATAAATACAGAAATTTTACAATATAAATAGCCACGACCTTCAGGTCGTGGAATATAATCTAAATAATTAAGATTGGCTTTAGCCAGTATAAATTCCGATTAATTTATGAGCTCAAAAGCTTACAGTTTATTCCTGAAAGATTTCAAATCTGAATTAAGAACACGTTATGCAATTAATTCTCTTGCAATGTTTATTATCGTTGCCATCAGTGTAATTATGTTCTCGATTGGTAACGAGAGAATTAATGAAAATTTGACTGCGGGGTTGTTCTGGGTTGTAATATTTTTTACTGCTATGTCAGGACTGGCAAGAGCTTTTGTATCTGAGGAGGAAAGAGGCACTTCACTCACTCTTCAATTAATTGCTTCTCCTTCAACAGTTTTTACCGGCAAATTAATTTTTAACCTGATACTTGTTTTTGCAATGAATATTGTAATTGCTATTCTCTATTCTGCCGTATTTGAGGCTTTTGTTATCAGGAATTTTCCTCTTTTTCTTTCTGCATTTATCCTGGGAAATATCGGGCTGGCAGTTTCATCGACAATAATTGCGGCAATAATTGCTAAAGCCGGCGCCAAAGGAACACTTTACCCGGTTCTTTCTTTTCCTATATTATTACCTTTAATTTTAACTTCTGTGCAACTAACTTTATTCTCTATAGATGGCACAGGTTTTGAAAAATCTAAATTTGAACTAGCAGTTGTAATTTGTTACGACGTAATTATGTTAACTGCATCTTATATGTTATTCGATTTTATTTGGAAAGATTAGTAATTTTTATCAATTATATAATATGAAATCTATTTCCTGGAAAATATTCCTCTTTTTGCTTCTCGCATTCGTGTCCGTGGCGGGAATAGCTTTTCCCATTGTTGAGAATCCAACACACTGGTACCAGTTTCCATTTATACCGGGACTTGAAGAAAATGCAAAAATAATTTTCTTCCATGTTCCGACATCCTGGATTACAGTAATTGCTTTCTTAATGTCAACTATTTATAGTTTTAAATATCTTAGAAAAAAAGATATGAATGATGACATTAAATCTTATGCGGCAGCACAACTGGGAATAATTTTTTGTATTCTCGCAACAGTTACCGGTTCAGTCTGGGCTAAATTTGCCTGGGGTTCATTCTGGAATTGGGACCCGCGTCAGTCAAGTATATTTGCGCTTCTTCTTATTTATGGCGCATGGTTTGCACTTCGTTCTTCAATTGAAAATGAAGAAAAAAGAGCAACTCTTTCAGCTGTGTACGCAATAATTGCATTTGTTACTGTCCCGTTCTTTATTTTTATTATGCCAAGGATAATGGCGGGTCTGCATCCCGGCTCTGCTGATGATACAAATTCAGGTCCTGTTGTAGATTTTAAGATGAACGCAAATATGATGTTGATATTTTACCTTTCATTGATTGGATTTACTATATTGTATTTCTGGATGTGGAGACTTGGTTATAAATCACTTATGTTTAAAGAAAGATTAAACAAACAACAAATCAGAGGATAACTTGAGCGGACTTTATGATTTTTTACATAATAATGCAATTTATATTGTAATGATTATTGTTCTTATAGTGTGGGCAGGTATATTTTTCTACCTGAATAATTTAGATAAAAGAATTAAAGGTATTGAGAAAGAAATAAACGGAGATAAACATGAAAAATAAATATATATTCGGTGGTGCTATAATAGTTCTGTTCCTTGGTTTAATGGGTTACCTGTTTACTCAGAGTAACATTAAGTATGAAAGTAATTTTACTAATGTTATGAATACTGATAAAACTGTGAAGGCAACAGGCAGCTGGGTTAAAGATAAAAACTATCAGGTTGATAAAGTAAACAGAACATTCAGCTTTTTCATGGCAGACGAAAACGGCAACCAGATGAAGGTTGTGTATGACGGAACAATTCCTAATAACTTCGAAACAGCCAAAAGCGTAGTTGTAACAGGACAGTATAAAGATGGATATTTTCATGCACGGGATATATTGACTAAATGCCCAAGCAAATATGAAAACGATAAGGCTAAAACCTCAAGTTTATAAGTCCATCGCAAATTAGAAATTAATTTTAAAAAATATCTTATTCGAATCCCGGATTTCTCAAGGATAAGAGATATTAATTAGCAATTTTAATTAAGATAACCCTGAGGAAGAAATGGCAGGAAGTATTGTACTCTCGGTAGCATTAGCATTCAGCTTGCTTGCAATGATAATGTACTATCTTTCATATAAAGGTTACAAAAATGCTCTCAATTATGGAAGAATAGCTTATCATTCTATGGCAGTATTGGTAATTGTTGCCTCAACGATTTTATGGTATTTATTATTAACACATCAATATCAATATCATTATGTATACAGCTATAGTCAGAACAGTTTAAAAACCGGTTTTCTGATTGCCTCATTCTGGGGAGGACAGGAAGGAAGCTTTATGCTCTGGCTTCTTTTGACTTCTATAGTTGGTATATTCCTGCAGTCATATACATCAAAACGAGGCGACCTCGAAGTTCGTGTAATGACCGTTTTTACACTTGCTACAACGTTCCTGCTGATAATGGTTTCACCGCTTTTCAAAAATCCTTTTGCTTATATCTGGACCGAACCAATTTTTCTTCCGATTAAAAGTATAACAGCCGGATATCTTAATCTTCCCTGGTTACAATCATTTATTTTTAATGATGGTTCCAGCGGACAAAGTTTTGTTAAGATGAGCAGCGATCTTTATGCTTCTCTTACTTCTGCAGGAATTTCTGTTAACCAGTTTATCGCAGATGGAAAAGGTTTAAATCCTCAACTTCTTAATTTCTGGATGCAGATTCACCCGCCGATTCTATTCACAGGATTCTCAATGTCTACAGTGCCTTTTTCTTTTGCGGTTGCAGCAATGATGAAAAATGATTATAAAGATTGGGTTCGTCAATCATTTCCATGGGTGCTTGCAGGAGCCGGAATTTTAGGTCTTGGTATTATGCTTGGCGGTTACTGGGCTTATGAAATGCTCGGATGGGGAGGTTACTGGGCTTGGGATCCCGTTGAAAACTCAAGTCTTATCCCCTGGCTGGTTGGTGTTGCTTCCATACATACTCTTCTTGTTCAAAGGAAAAGCCAGTCTAAAGGTGGTATAGGAAAATACGCAAAGACAAATCTAATCCTGTGTATTATGACTTATGTACTCGTTTTATACAGTACATTTTTAACGAGGAGCGGTGTACTCGGAGATGCTTCTGTTCACTCATTTGTTGATCCCGGAATGCTGGTCTATTTATTTCTTATAATTTTCATCGGTACTTTTATCGTTCTTGGTTTCGGAATGCTTATTTACAGATGGAAGTTCCTTACTGAGGCAACAGTATCTGAAGAAGATTTGTTATCGCGGGATCTGGCGTTGTTTACAGCTGCAATTGTATTGACAGCTTCTGCAATAATAGTTTTTGTCGGTACTTCTGCACCTCTCTTTGGGCAGTCGGTTGATACATTTTTCTATAATGAGATGAATTTACCTCTCGCGATTATCATAGGATTGCTAAACGGTTTTAGTTTATTGTTAAAGTGGAAACAGACAAAAGGAAAAGATCTTGTAAGAAAATCTATACCTGCAGTAACCATTGCGGTTATTTTTACAGCATTGCTTGTATTCTTTGGCGGAATGCATGAAATTATGCTTATACTTTTGGCTTTTTCTGCTTCCTTTACAGTTGCTGTTAACGTTGAAATAGCAATTAAAATTATTCGTGGTAATATGAAAATGCTTGGAGCATATGTAGCGCATATAGGAATAGCACTATTCTTACTTGGTGTTATTGGTTCTACAGCATACAGCCAGGAAACTGATATCGACCTTATAAAAAACCAGCCGCAGGAAGCTTTTGGATACAAACTGACTTTCACCGGCTATCACCCCATAGAAAATAATACAAAATATGCTTTCAACATAAATGTTGAAAAGGGTGAGAAAAAATACAGGGTTTCCCCAGTAATGTATATCAGTGAATTTAATAATGGATTGATGAGAGAGCCGGCAATTTTAAATATGCTTACCAAAGATATTTATGTTTCACCGCTTGGATATGATGATCAGTCTCATGATCAATCCACTGAAGGCATATCAGTTACACTTAATGTTGGTCAAAAAACCAATGTTGAAGGTGCTCAAATTGAATATACTGAATTCGTTCAACCTGATATGAGTGTAATGATGAGCGGCGGTGATTTCAAGATGGGAACAAACCTTGTTGTTACAAAGAATGGCAAAACATATACCGTTGAACCTGTGCTTAAAAAAACGGGTCGTGATTTTATTTATGTCCCTGTTGAGATTCAGGAAGCCAACCTGAAAATTCAACTTAAAAAAATCGACCCTACAACTCAGACAGCAGAATATATAGTTGGAAAATTAAAAGGAGATACAATTAAAACCCAGGCTCCAAAAGAAGTTCTTACTGTAGCTGCAAGTGTTAAACCTTTTATCAGTCTTGTCTGGGGGGGAGTTCTTATTATGGTTGCTGGATTCTTTATTGCTGTTTCGAGAAGGTTAAGAGAATCTCTTATTAAAAGCAGTTGATGATAATTTGAAATTTCAAATTAAAATGCCCGAATTGTTCGGGCATTTTTTTAACTTCAAAAGGATATAGATAAGGCTAGTCACAAAAATCAGAGTTCATGATTCATCCAATTTACGGATTTAGTAATAACTGAAATAAAAGGAATTATTACTTTAATTGACTGAAAAAGAAAAGTTAAAAGTCTTGACAAAAAGAATAATACCTTCTATTTTTGAATTCCATTTTTAAAAAGGAAAATATTCCGCAGTAGCTCAGTTGGTTAGAGCACCTGACTGTTAATCAGGGTGTCGCAGGTTCAAGTCCTGCCTGCGGAGCATAAAATAAAAACCCGGCAAAAGCCGGGTTTTTTTATTTTAAATATTTTAGATCGTAAAGCAGTTGACTAAATATGTATTATGCCCTTAAAAGTATAATAAAATTTATATTCGACTGACAAAGATATTAAGAAATAGTTATCCGACATTACACTGGTCTACAATCAACTTATGCTAAAATATAAAACGTAAAAAATATGGATTATGAAACTTATAACCCCTCATACGTAGATTAAAAACAGTGAAGATTATTTAAAGCATTTATGCAGATTTTAAAGAATGATGAAAGCTTTTTTTTACTTTTCTATTTCATAGCCTCTTCTACTGAATCATAAATGTTAAGTATAGGATAGAGTTTCATAATTTTCAATGTTCCGGCCGTTACTTCATTCATTCCTGCAAACCTGAATTCAGCGCTGCGGTTTTTTGTCGTAGCCAGTCCATGCATAAGCATTCCGATACCCCAGCTGGAAACAAATTTGGTCTTTGAAAGATCAACAATTATATTTTTAATGTTTTTATCAAGAAGACTTTCTAATGATTTTTGAAATTCTCCCGCCTCAATTCCGAGTATTTTATCGACGTCAAATTTTATTATTCCGAAATTATCTTTTATCGTGGTTGAAACTTTCATAAAAGACCCTTGAAAAGTTAAACAAAATTAAAAAGTATCATTGTAGTTCGTGTACTTTTGATACACCGGAATCTTAATAATATACTATTTAATATAAAAATAAATTATAAATCGCACACAATAATTAATAATATACTTCACAAATAAAAACTATTGTTTTTTGTAAAGAAGAAGATTAAAGTTCAACACATTCCCTCATTAAACTAAGTTAAAGTGTGCAACTGTGTCCTTTTTAAGTATTTTATTCTGTTTATAAAATAATATATGCTAAAAATGCTAACAGCAATTATTTTTGCTTCTATTTATTTCCATTAACGGTATGAAATTAAATGCTCTTTAAGATTGTATGCAGAAAGCCATAGAAGTATTGATTAGGTGCACTAAAAATTATGAGTTAAGCAGCTCATCCTTTTATATTACTTAAGATTTCAATTCCGTTGCAGTTGAAAGTTCACTTCAGGTAAACATCCGGTTTCTGTCTATCCAGTACGCCAACGGAATAAAAAGCCATTGTAATAATCCTGCATATCCTATTGCTTCAACCGAGGGAGGGGGAGGACCGAAAAGGTTCATCACATAAACAACCACAAAAAATGTTATCAATCCCCAAAAGCCAAATGTTCCCTTTTTATTTTTTGATTTTGTTACTGATACGTATAAATATACTCCGCTAAAAAAGATTGCCAATTCAATTATAACAGCAATCACCGGGTAGTCCCACAATCCTAAACCAACTTTAATATTACCCCATGGTAAAATTGGCAGATCGGGTACATGAACAATCCAATCAAGAATCCAGTGACTTAAAACCAGGCTTCCAAGCAGTAAAGCAGATTTAACATTCTTTTTGAAAAAGTAATACACTAAACCAAATATTAAAGCCCAGATGATTACGAAAAATAAACTGTGTGAGAAAGGATAATAAATGAAATCCAGGGGATTTGAAGCAGTCATACCAGGAGCAATTTCAACTTTTTCCAGGCCGAGCAAAATAAATACTGGCCAGACCAGGTCAAGCCACTGAGCTGCCAGAAAAAGAGTTCCTAAAGAAATTTTACTATCAACCTTTTTCCCGGCAAGGCCAACACCATAATGTCCGATAAACATATTTTATCCTTTTAATTATTAAAAGATAAAAAGTGGTTAACAATTTCTTGATAAATAAGATAAATTATTTTTATTTAAAACCAGGTAAATATTTACCGGCTTAAAAATATTATTTCATTGCCGAATCTACAGAATCGAATATATCCAGCACAGAAAAAATTCTCACGTTTTTAAAAGTCTTTGCTACCTTGTCATTCATACCGGCAACTCTAAATTCACCACCGCGGTTTTTTGTAGTTGCTAACCCATGCATCAGCATTCCTATTCCCCAGCTTGAAACAAATTTTACCCCGGTAAGATCAATAATAATAAATTTAATATTCTTCTCAAGGAGAGAAATTAAATTCTCCTGAAATTCACCAGCTTCAATTCCCAGTATCTTATCTGCTTCAAACTTTATTATGGCAAATTTATCCTTGGTTTGTGTTGAAACTTTCATATAACGACCTTTATGATTTTCTTAAAAATTGATAAAATACTTAATGGACAAAAATTTGTTCGTTTTTCTTGCCTTCTTGAATATACGATTGGAATATAATAGTAAATTTTAAGTAAAACATAAAATATTTGTTAATTTTCGCAGTAAACAATTTAGATTTTTATTCTTTAGTTGTTCAAATAGACTCTGATTCTTTGAAAACCCTAGTTACTAGGCAAAGGTTTCAAAAACAAAAAAATATCCTAATCATAAGTTCATTTCCCTGAGCGAAGTTCAGTAACAATAATTAATTTCATCCAACAATATTTTTAACTTTATTACTTGTAAAAAATATTGAATTACATTATAACCTGATAAAGGTTCAATAAATGTGAAGGGATAAATAATTATGATTTTCCTGGTTTGAATGGATTCATTAAAATAACTATCAGCATTGTATGTTGTTTCAATCTGAGTAGTAGGAGAGAGTATGGAAACAATAAAACTCACAAAAACTTTTAAGGTAAAACCGGCTGTTATTTATTCAGCCTGGCTTAGCAGTAAAGCTCACACCGGTATGACTGGTGGAATTGCAAAAGTGAATTCGAGATTGAACGGAAAATTCTCAGCCTGGGATGAATATATTACTGGAAAAACAATTGAATTAAAAGAAAATAAACGAATTGTGCAGTATTGGCGTACAACTGAGTTCCCCGTTGATGCACCGGACTCAATCCTTGAAATAAAACTTTTAGCAACACAAAAAGGGACTAAGCTTATAATGATTCATAAAAACATTCCTGCCGGACAAAGTGCTGGTTATAAAAAAGGCTGGAAAGATTTTTATTTCAAACCAATGGAAGAGTATTTTAAATTGAAAAAATTAAAACCGTGAAAAGTGTCAATTTATAATGGTTAATAATTGTTCCTGCAGTATAATTAAATATACCGACTAAAGTGTAATTGAATATAATTCAGAATTGTACATATTATATATAACTGTGGGTAATTTTTTCTCTATATCTTAATAAATTTTAGAGGAAGCCTGAATCTATTCAAAAATATGTTAAATTAAACCGGAATCTAAACAATCAATTTTGCATCAAAATCAGGATAAAATAACTCAATTATCTTTTAACTTGTTTAATTTTGGACTTTCAAAAAACAGTCTTTCATCTGATTTAAAATGATGGAATTATTAATTATCCTTTTTGCAATATTAATCAGCGGATTCGGTACTGTAATTGGTTTCGGCGGCGGGGTGTTTATGATTCCGCTTCTTGTAATCGGTTTTCATGTTCCCTTAAATATTGCAGTTGGTTCAGTACTTGTTGCGTTATTTCCCAGTGCGCTTGTATCAACAATCTTCAACGCCAGGAAAAAATTAATTGATTATAAAACAGGTCTCCTTTTAGAAGTCCCAACGGTATTTGGAACCGTTTTCGGATCATTTCTTTCTGTTATAATTCCAGTCTACATTCTTGAATGGGTATTTGGAATTTTTGTTGTTTACCTGGGAATTAACTTCATCATAAATTCCTATGATGTACCGAAAAAAAATCTGAAAAACTCTATCTTTTATAAATTAAATAAAATAGGTCCGTCAGTAATCCGTAAAACAGATTATGGAGCATACCGGGTAAGTTTTATGATGGCTCTAGTTTTTGGCGTAATGGCCGGAACGATGGCGGGATTATTCGGAATAGGTGGAGGGTTTTTGAAAGTCCCGATTATGGTAGGTGTTTTTTCAATTCCTTCACAGATCGCCTCGGCAACCGGCCTATTTATGATTACAGTTACAAGTTTAACCGGAAGTATCAGTCATTACTTTCTTGGAAATGTTCATTTCGGGTATGCAACCCCTGTGATCATTGGTTTCGTGATTGGTGCATTTGCAGGTAACTCTATTTCAACAAAAATAGATGAGCATATTTTAAAAAGATTAATCGGTATAGGTTTGACTTTATCAGGACTGGTTTTTCTTTTATATTCAATTTACCTTCAAGCATGAAACCTTCTTCAAAACGAAAATTGAATATTCAACAACGGAATTTCAATACCATTTGCCGGTAAGGGGTTACCGCCTACTTTTGGTTCAAACTTGCTTCTATAATATTTCCCGATTGTTGAACCTATTGCATAAGACATAAAAGCCGCTGCGACTGCGTCAGAAAACCAGTGCATTCCTCCCCTGTGTAATGATGAGACTCCGTACATCATATAAGCAACCAGGGAATAGCCTGCAATTTTCAACCATGTTTTTTCTGAGTAAAAACTTGTTAAAGCGGAAACAACTGCCATTGCTGATGACGTATGTCCTGAAGGCCATCCCCAGAAAATTCCTCCTCTCATAAAACCGAATCTGAAAGTTTTACTTAATTTTTCCATATTCTTATTATTTTGCCAGTCAGGATTGGGTCTACCCGTAACTGCTTTTAACAATGAGTTATAAACAAAAGCAACGAGACTGGATTGCAGTACAGCAAAAGAAGCAGCAACTGCTCGGTCGTCTTTTTTTAATTTTCCGTAAGCATATAATGAACCTCCTGTTACGAAAGGGATATACATTCCCGCCCGGATAATCGGTAAAGCTGCTTTTCCGAATTGTTCATGCTCATTAAAAAAATGCTGCACTTTGTAGTCCGTATTTGTTGTAACTATTAAAATAGTAGAGGCTATTCCGGCAAGGTGAAAATAGAGATTATCTCCTTTAAAGCTGTTGAGAATATTATTTCCGATATTTCCGAATAATTCAAGATCGGGGGATTGCTGTAATCTCTCCGAAGAGTTTGAGTTTTGTAAATTTTCATTTATCAAATCAGAACTATTTTCCGAAAACATACTTTTATTATGATAAGAAAGATAAGAAGTAGGATTATTTTTTTTGAGTCCGGAATGTAATGATTTATACTGCGCCGAAACTGAAATTATTCCAAACAACAGCTAATGTGATTAAGAAAAATACTTTCATATGCTTCTCTCAGTTTCGGAAAGAATAAAAATAAAATTAAATATTAATTAACGGTGTGGCAAAAGAAGCACGAATAATGGGTAAAAAAAAGGGAGCCGAAGCTCCCTTTTTAATATATAAATGAAGAAGGTATTATTTAAGCAGCATCATCTTTTTAGTCTGAACAAAGTTTCCCGATTTGATACTGTAAGTATAAATTCCACTGGGAAGATTAGAAGCGTTGAAATTTACTTTGTAGGATCCGGGTTCTTTTACTTCATTTACAAGGCTTGCAACTTGTCTGCCGAGTAAATCATAAACAACCAGGCTTACATTTCCTCTTTCAGGTACAGAGTAACTGATAAGAGTTGTCGGGTTGAAAGGATTAGGATAATTTTGTTCAAGAGCATAACTAAATGATTTGTTAACTAACTATGCTAAGTTCATCTGAAGCATATGATGAACCATCAAAATCAACCTGGTTCAGCCTGTAAATATAAGTTCCTGCTTCAAGTTTACTATCAGTAAATGAATAACTTTGAGGTTGTGTTGTTGTACCTGAACCATTTACGTAACCTATAGTTTTAAATGTTTCAGATAATGTTCTTCTCTGAACTTCAAATCCTCTATTGTTTGTTTCGGTAGCGGTGTTCCAATTTAGATTAACATTATTACCGGAAACATTAAAAGTAAAGGATGTCATTTCAACCGGAACCACATCATCAGTTACGATTGTTTGATAATAAGCAACCCCGGTATTTTCAAGACCGGTAGAAGTCTGGGTAGCAGCCGCAGGAACAGAATAAACAGGAGCCCAGTCCCAGCCAACTCCACCAACCAGTTCGCCAAATGAACAGGGAATTGGATAAGGGGTTATAGTTTGCTGGTTATAATAGTTTGCATTTACATCCCACTGAGGATAAATTAAGTAATACATACCAACCTGCAGATCATAATCCATTGCTCCTGAACTATACCAGCCTTCGCCGGTTCCTGAAGTGATATCCGTGGAAGCTACAAGATTGTAAAGACCTGAAAATGTTGCCCCTTCATATACAAGAAATTGCATACTGGCAGCAGCAGTCGGATTTAAATACGACCTTTGTTCTATCAGTTTCTTGGCTGTTAAACAATGGTAAACGTTTCCACGACCTCTGAGACCTGCCGGACCGAATACATTTGCATTTGATCCAAAAACTTCCTCTAAAGGTGAGTCAGGAACATACACTGTTGGATTTGGATTTACAATAAATGGTGTATTTTTATCTACAATAGGTGCAGCTCCCTGACCGTAAATATTAGCACAAATAAAGAGGAAAAGAATTGAAAAGAAAATAGTAACTGTTCTCTTACCCATAATACATACCTCCCGGTTATTGAATGAATTAATTAGCAAATATAGAGCGAAATAATTTTTATTTACTGTTTAATTATAATTAATAATGAAGTCTATTACTGAATAAGAATATATGGTTTGAGACGACCGGATAAAGTATATGTAAAAAAAATTATTAGTGCAAGTAAAAAAATATTTTATTTAAATATTTGAATAAATTCTTAATGAATAAAAAAAGGGAGCCGAAACTCCCTTTTAAATTAGATTCCTGCTATTGTTTATTTCAACAGCATCATCTTTTTGGTTTGGAAAAGGCCACCTGATTTTAGTTTATAGAAATAAATACCCGAAGATAATTTGGCAGCATTAAATTCTACATTATGAACGCCGGCTGTATTTTCACCATTAACCAAAGTAGCCACTTCATTTCCAAGAACATCATATACTTTTAAAGTAGTTTGTGCAGATTTAGGAATAGTATAAGATATAGATGTTGTTGGGTTAAAAGGATTCGGATAATTCTGTTCGAGGTTGAAAGAATGGGGAATATTTTGTGTATTCTGATTACCAACCACTACATTTTGAGTCAACCATTGCAGACTTCTTAATAACAAAGTATCTCGTTTCGCTTTGTTATCAATCTGTTCGATTCCAAATCCAAGATAAACTATTCTGGATATACCGTTATCAGCTCTGATTGCAGATACCGTAGGTCCGTTGAAATAAATCAGGATTGAATCTGCGTATGAATCATACCTGGAAATTTTTTCCAAAGATTTATTATAAATTGTTCCCGGGCTAAGTTGTAAACCATCGCCGATTACGTCACCTACAACTCCGTTCATAATATAGAAGTTTGATGAATTGGCAACATATTGTGCATGCAGATAGTTGTGATAAAAATCCTGTGCGAACTGACTTTGACCATTTGGTTCAAAAATATCACTTCCGATATCCTGACCATTTATAAACAGGTTTCCACCTCCGTCAAGGTAAGACTGAAGTGCATTGACTTCTTCAGGATAAAATGCAGGGAATGAAGTTCCCTGGGACCATGTTATTAAGTGAAAATGTGATAAATCTACTCCTGGCTGCAATAAAGCATTACGTGAAATTATTCCATAAGATTCTGAAAATACATCCTGTAGTGAGCTATCAATATAAGAAGCATATTTATTATTTGTAGCATCCACCACAAGAGCATAGACTCCTGTTGAAGTTATGTTTCTTAACATTGCAGTTCCGTGAGTTCCCGGGTTATTTTTCGAAGTGAATTGAAAAAGTGAATTACCCACGCCATCTATTCCGTTAGGGTTAACTGAAACCGTTACCATTGTAGAATCATCCACATTAACTTCAACGGAATCCGTTTCACCAAAATTAAATGTCCCGTGTATAGTTGTAAATTGTCCGCTCCAGCCAGCAGGTGCCGAGAGATCAACACCAAGGTTATAAGTATCATTCAGCAATCCTCTGTTTCGTAAAACCACATCAAAAGTTGCAGTAGTATTATTATCTGCTATAACATCTGGAGATAAGGAAGATGCATATGCAACGTAATCCGGCGCAATCAGAGGCCATTGTTCCGTTTGTTGAACCTCAGCAAGATACATTGGAGAACTTTGTTTGTATACAAAAACAGTAAGATTACATTTTTCAGGATTATAAGTAAGCGGAACAGAGTATGAAACAGTTTTTGAAATCATATCACCTGTGTTCCAGGTTGAACCGGTATTTACACTTTCACCGGAAGCACCGTTTATCATTGCACGTACAACCCAGTAGTGCACCCAGTTAGCTCCGCCACTGACACAAGCTCCGTTATTAACCTGTGTGTAAATAAGACTGTCTTCAGTAAGAATAATGTTGTAATAATATTGCCCGGACAAATCTGCCAACGGAGTCATATCAATTGTTGCGTCCAGCTGTCCTGTTGTCTGATCAAAAGTTCTTTGAATATCAATTGATACAGTGGCATTAGCACTGGCTTGTGAAGCAACTTTGGAAGCCCAGGTTGTGTAATCACCTAATGAACTTGTACGGTTAACAGTTGCAGTAGGGTAACCAGAGAAACCCATTAAACCGATAATATTGATTTCCCGGAAAATCTGCATATGGATCAGAACCGGCAGGACCGTGATAAGCAATGGGAATTAAATTAGGGTAGGTGACCATTAGATTCTCTATTGTATAATCACCGCAAGGACACCACTGACACCATGTCCCTGTACAAAATTCTATTACAGGATTTTTTAGTGTTTGTGCTGAAGAGTTATAAAAAGCACCAACAAATAATGCAATTAGAAGAACTGAGAAAAGATAACGTGACAATTTTTTCATATCAACCTCCGGATAAGTAGATTATTTAAATCTAACTAAATTTATATAAACGGCACTACCATTTAAAAATTAAAAGCCTCAGCAATTAAAACTACTGAGGCGGTAATTACAATTTTATTTTAGTACTATCATTTTTCTTGTTTGAGTTAATCCATCTGACTGAAGTTTATAGAAATAAACTCCTGAAGATAATTTGGAAGCATTAAAATCAACTTCGTAATTACCAGCTTGTTTCTGCCCATTGACCAGGGTGGATATTTCATTCCCAGATACATCATAAACTTCTTAATGTTGTATAAGATGAAGATGGGATTGTGTATTTTATTTTAGTAGTTGGATTAAACGGGTTCGGATAATTCTGATCAAGTGAAAAAGAAAGCGGATAATTAGGATTGTGCTGATCAGTTCCTACTACAACATTCTCCATCAACCATCTCATACTTCTAGCAGTAACAGTATCACGAACTTCAGCTGGCATTTGTTCAAGACCAATTCCCGAATAAACAACCCTGTAGTTGGAAGCATCAGCTTTTAAGCCTACAAAATAAAGTAGTGTATTCCCCTTCTGTAGAATAGAAGAGGCATCCGCATCATAAGGATTAATTTGGTCAGGAGATCTGAAATGAATACTGTTTTGCAATTGAAAGAAAACTCCGTCGCTGATAGGATCACCGGGAATTCCATATACATAAAAAGATCCGGCTGCAGTATCTGCGATGAATTCTGCATGCAGATAGTTATGATAAAAATCCTGGGCAAACTGACTTTGTCCACCCGGTTTGAAAATATCACTACCTATATCCTGTCCATTTATTAAGAGATTTCCACCACCATCAAGATAAGATTGAAGTTGATTTACTTCTTCAGGATAAAATACCGGGGCGGTTGTACCAGCTGACCACACTAGTGTATAAAAATGTGAAAGATCAGCATTCGGAGCCATTACGGCACTTCTTGAAACTTTACCGTATGAACCGGAATAAGTTCTTTGGATTGAACTATCTATATAAGACTCATATTCACTGTTGTTAGCATCCACTACCAAAACATTAACACCGGTTGAGGTAACATTTCTTAATTGAACCGTACCGTGATTAGCAGGATTTATTCTGGAGGCAAAATTAAAACTTGTTAATCCATAACCATTAATTCCATTAGGATTAACGTGAACAGTTACCATTGTTGAATCACCCGAGGCAACTTCAACCGAATCGGTTTCTCCCATCGGAAATGTTCCGTTAACATCTGTATATTCAAGAGTCCAGCCGGAAGGTCCATCGAATGCCAGATCAAGATCATATTTATCATTTTCAGCCCCTATATTATGAACTACCACATCGAAATCTGCAACAGTGTATTACTTGCAATAACATCCGGACTGTTCTGAGATGCCGTAGCAAGATAAGCAGTAGGAATCAGAGGCCATTGTTCAGTCTGCTGAACTTCAGCCAGATACATCGGAGAATTTTGTTTGTAAACGAAAACTGTTAGTCTGCATTTATCAGCATTGTAAGTTAGCGGAACAGAATATGAAACTGTCTTAGAAATCATATCACCGGTATTCCAGGTTGAACCGGTATTAACACTTTCACCGGAAGCACCATTTATCATCGAACGCACAACCCAGTAGTGTACCCAGTTTGCTCCGCCGCTGACACAAGTACCATTATTTACCTGCGTATAAATAAGACTGTCTTCAGTAAGAATAATGTTGTAATAATATTGCCCGGACAAATCTTCCAATGGGGTCATATCAACTGTTGCGTCCAGCTGTCCTGTTGTCTGATCAAAAGTTCTTTGAATATCAATTGATACAGTGGCAAGTGCAGTAGCTTGTGCAGCAACTTTGGATGTCCAGGTTGTATAATCACCTAATGAACTTGATCTGTTAACAGTTGCAGTAGGGTAACCTGTGTATCCCATTAACCCTATTATATTGTTTCCCGGAAAATCTGCATATGGATCCGAACCAGCAGGACCGTGATACGCAATCGGAATTAAATTAGGGTAGGTGACCATTAGATTCTCAATTGTATACATCACCGCAAGGACACCATTGACACCAGGTTCCTGTACAAAATTCTATTACAGGATTCTTTAGTGTTTGAGAATAAGTATTGGTTTTGTACCCACTTGATACAACTAAAAACAAAACAAAGAAAATCGAAACTGTAGCTCTTTTCATAATATCCTCTCTCTGTTAAATAATAATTATTTATTTGAAATTACAACCTTGTTAAATGGAATATTTAATACTCATACTGCCGTTATGATGGATATTAATATAAAGAATTAATAAATAACCCTCATAACTATTTTTGTTATGTAGTAAAAAAATTGAACAATTGGTAAATATGAAAGGCAAAATAAAGGGCACATACAAAGTGCCCTTTAAAGAAATTAATATGCGGATAATGCATAATTTGTGAAAGCAAAGAGATGACTTTCAGAAGCAGTTTTTAGATTTGAATAAACTTTTATTAAATCCTGATTATCAACAAATGATAACTGGAATTTCAAGTGCGGCAATGTCATCTTCCTCAATTGTTTGTCCAACGAGCATTGCCTCAGTTATTGATTGTTGACCCTGAAGGACAAACTCATCAAACATTTGTTGAAAAGCCGGATCCGCAAAAACTCCAACCTCATCGCTGATTACCGGGTCAGTGAGATTGTATTTAATTATTAATCTTTGTACGGCATCCATATGTTTTTGCTCAGCCATTTTGATATTCTCAAAAATCTTCAGATTCCATGTTTGTCCGAGTATAGTATATACATCCCTTGCAACTTTTTCTTCCTGCCGCATAAAAATTATCCCATCTGCCTCTTCCTGTGATAATTCGCCCGGGACTAATAATTCTGCTTTGTTCAATTCACTATTCTCCGGTGAATTTAAAGATCCTGTTACCTGATCGCTGCATGATGAAAGTATCATTGCCGCCAGGAGAATAACCGAGTATTTTAAAATGTTTTTCATACACTGTTTCCCTTCTTTATTTATTATTGTTTAACACCCTCTTCTGTTAACAAAGTATGTGCCTTTAATAAAAATTGAATTGTTACGGGAATAAGAAGTTTTTTGAACGGTGATTATTATGGCTCGACCAAATGTATTATTTGTACGACTAAAGAGTCGAATATTAGATGTAAAAATAAAAGAGGAGATAGTAGTGAATACAGTTCCATTTCCTCCATAAAATTAATTCTTACTTAAACATTATCATCTTTCATATTTGAATAAAATTACCCTCATTCAATCTCTATGCTTCTGCTGAACACTATAAGTTTTTATTTAACAACTGTTTTTTTTTCAATAGAATAAAAACGTAATTTTGTTAAAATTTTAAGAGGCATCCGATTTGTTTTTATGAAAAATTCCGGGCTCTTATTCAATAAAAACCTGCTAATAATTTTTAGCGTAACATTAATGGCTGTGCTTGGAGTTTCAAGTATAACTCCTGCTTTTCCTAAAATTGCACGACAATTTGGTTTGTCATCGCAGCAAGTCGGATTATTAATCACAGTCTTTACTCTTCCCGGTGTATTGTTAACTCCGGTCCTGGGAGTTATGGCTGATAGGCTTGGAAGAAAAAAAGTGCTTGTCCCTTCATTGATTTTATTTGGTATTGCAGGTTTTAGTTGCACGTTTGCTCGGGATTTTCAGAGTCTGATTATTTTAAGACTGTTGCAGGGAACCGGTGCGGCTTCACTTGGTTCTTTAAACGTAACATTGGTAGGTGACTTTTATGAGGGTAGACAAAGAGCAACCGCAATGGGTTATAATGCAAGTGTATTGAGCATAGGGACTGCAGCGTACCCGGCGATCGGGGGTATGTTAGCAACAATTGCATGGTATTTCCCGTTTGTACTTCCTGTTTTGGCATTGCCCATTGCTCTAATCGTAATTTTTTCGTTAGATAATTTAGAAATTACAAACCAAAAGAAATTAAAAGATTATCTTTTAACTGCATGGAAATATGTTAATGATATAAGGATTATTGGAATTTTCATTACAAGTATCTGCACCTTTATAATTTTGTACGGTGCTTATCTAACTTATTTTCCATTTCTTCTCGATCATACTTTTCAGGCAAGTGCATTTATTATTGGAATACTGATGTCTGCTATGTCAGTTAGTACTGCTATCACCTCTTTTCAAATAGGAAAACTTACTCAGAAATATTCGGGGAGAACACTACTTAAAGCAGCGTTTATTTTATATGCTTTTTCAATGATATTAATTCCTTTTGTTTTATCTCTGTGGTGGCTTTTATTTCCTTTAGTTCTTTTCGGAATTGCCCAGGGATTGAATATTCCCAGTCTCCAAACACTTCTTGCTGATTTAGCTCCATCAGAAAACAGGGCCGCTTTCATGTCCATAAACGGAATGGTGCTTAGACTGGGTCAGACACTCGGTCCCCTGGTTATGGGATTAATTTTTGAATTATGGGGAGTTTCCGGTGTTTATTTTGGAGGTGCATTTCTGGCAGTAATAATGTTTTTTCTGATTGTTTTGATGATAAAAAATAGCCCGGGGGAACCGGACATAAAATAATTTTTATTATTCGATTTAATTATTAACTGACTTCATTGATTCTTCCGGATATCGCAATCCGCTTGCTGCATCCATTGGAAATATTTCATCAATTTCCTGAAGTTCATCTTCTGTCAGTTTAATGTCTGCCGCTTTAACATTTTCTTCAATGTGTTTTATCTTTGTTGTACCTGGAATCGGGACAATATCATTCCCACGGTTCAATACCCAGGCTAATGCAAGCTGTGCGGAGGTAATACCTTTGTTTTTTACAAGTTGATTTACTTTGTTCACAAGTTCCAGGTTCTTCTGAAAATTTTCTCCCTTGAAGCGCGGTGAATATTTTCTGAAATCATTTTTGTCGAAATCACCCGGGCTCTTAAATCTTCCGGTCAGAAATCCTCTGCCTAAAGGGCTATATGAAACGAACCCGATTCCAAGTTCTCTCACCGTTGAAAATATTTCAGATTCAGGATCGCGCGTCCATAAAGAATATTCTGATTGAAGTGCTGTAACCTGGTGAATTTTATTTGCACGACGGATAGTATCTGCAGAAGCTTCAGACATTCCGATAAATCTTACTTTGCCCGCCTTAACAAGATCTGACATTGCCCCTATTGTATCTTCAATTGGAGTGTTTTTATCCACTCTATGCTGGTAATACAAATCAATATGATCAACACCGAGCCGTTTCAGCGAAGCATCACAAGCTGATTTAACATATTCAGGTTTTCCATTTACAGAACGCTTCCTGGGATCTTCACTCCGTACAATTCCAAATTTTGTTGCCAGAATTACATTCTCTCGTATTCCTTTGAGGGCTTTTCCCACAAGTTTTTCATTTTTAAACGGACCGTACATATCGGCAGTATCAAAAAAGTTAATTCCCAGATCAAAAGCTTTATGTATCGTATTTACTGATTCAACTTCATCAGCAGCTCCGTAAAATTCCGACATTCCCATACAGCCAAGTCCGATAGCCGAAACTACCGGCCCCTCTTTTCCTAATTTTCTTTTTTCCAAAACAGAATCCTTCTTATTAAAAAAGTTTTAAATAATAAATAATCTAAATTATTTATTAATTGAATAATAAAAACCTTGCAGCATTACTTAATATTCACAACCTCATCTTTAATCAAATCTAAAATCTTTAATTGAATTTTGACCGGAGCGTCAAAAGTTTCAAGCGCTTTAATAATTTCATGTTTATCTTCATAAAGCCCTCTTATTTCCAAACCTTTAAGAATATGATGCAAACCTTCTTTCAAATGCACAGAATCTTTATTAGCGATAAAAGATTTAAGAAGGGGAAAAACAGAATCATGTCCGATATCAATAAGCCCTTCAGCCGCAAGCCATCTAACATCAAACTCCTCATCTTCAAGTGCATTTATAAGTATAGGAATAGAATCTTTTCCTCCAATTTCACTTATTGCTTTAACTGATTCCCATCTGGCAAGATGTTTTTCAGAACTCTGCAATTCGAGCAAATAATCCAAAGCCGGACTTCCTAACTTAACGAGTTCATACCTCGCTTTCTGCCTGATAATTCCATTTGGATTAGCTAACTCTTTTATTAATTCTTCAATTTTATTCGACATTTTTTCACACTCTCCTTATCATATTGTTTAATATGATATTTAAAACTTAAATACATTTTGTGTGGTGACATGAATCAATAAATTTATTGTATCAATAATTTATAAAATTCCTCGAAAGGGGATTTGACAAACAAAATCCTTGCTTCTGTTGGGCTATTTTATGAACTTGCTGTAACGAATTTATCTCATTAAAATATCTGGGGAGATTATGAAAAAATTCTACTTAGTTTCATTTCTTTTATTTTCAATTTTTTCTTTTACATCATTCAGTCAGACGAATAGCCAAAACGGAATACAAACCAATATTATAAATACAACTCCGACAAGCACCACAGTTGAATTTATTCTGAACAATTATCAAGAAAGAACGATAGACATTAATGGTACAACAACCGTGCTCTATAGTATTTCCGGCAGCAATTGTCTTATGGAAAAAGGTAATCCTCAACTGCCGATTCACAGGGCAAGTATAATAATTCCAGATCTTGTTGGAATGAACTATAGAATAATTGCGCAGGATTTCAATACTATTGAAACTTTGCCGGTTACTCCTTCGAAGGGACATTTAACAAGAAATATAGATCCTTCGACTGTATCGTTTACTTTTAATGAAATATATAACCGGGATGTCTGGTACCCGGAAAATAATGTATCACTGGACGCACCTTATGTTGTAAGGGAACTTAGAGGACAAACAATTCAGTTTAACCCGATGCAGTACAATCCCGCTGAAGGAAAATTAAAAATTTGCACGAGAATTGTTGTTGAAGTTTTTGCAGACCAATCAGTTCCGGTTGTTAACCCATTTGTGAGATTAAAACCGTTTACCGGGGTTTCAAAGGAATTTGTTGAAATATATAAATCCCTGTTTATTAATTACGGGACTCCGAATTATGATTATGTACCGCTTGGTGAGACAGGAAGATTATTAATTATTTACCCAACCACTTTTGCATCTAACATTACTCCGTTTTATGATTGGAAAGTTGAAAAGGGAATTACAACTCTTACCGCAGAATATCCAACTGAAACCGGAACAGGTTCAACTGCAATAAAGAACTACATTCAGAATTTGTATAATTCCACTGAAGGATTAACATTTATAGTTTTAGTTGGTGAATCAAACCAGATTCCAACATTGAACGGAACTTCTGAAGGAGCGCCATCAGATCCGTGCTATGTTAAATTGGCTGGAAGTGATGCTTATCCCGATGCATATATTTCGAGAATCTCCCCAACTTCATCTGCAAACCTCGATTACATTTTATACAAATTAATTAAATATGAAAAATTTCCCGATACAGGTCCGGAAGCAGGCTGGTATCTTAAAGGAACCGGTGTTGCAAGCAACGAGGACGGAGGAACGGGAACATATGATTGGCAAAGAATGAATCTTGTCCGTGATATGCTAATCGATAATTTATTTTTCACAACAGTTGATCAGATTTATGATCCCGGTGCTTCTGCTTCCCAGGTAACAAACGCACTTAATGACGGTAGAAGTATAGTAAATTATATTGGTCATGGTTCTGGTACATCCTGGGGAACTACGGGATATAGTAATTCAAACATTTACGGTCTTTCTAACGGATATAAAAATCCTTTCGTGTGGGATGTGGCTTGCGAAAATGGTGATTTCACAATGAGCGAATGTATGGAGGAAGCATGGGTAAGAGCAGGTAGTATGGCAGATCCGAAAGGTGCGATAGGCTCGTTCGGGGCTTCTACACTGGCCAGCTGGGTACCGCCTTGTGATGCGCAGAATCATTCTATGTTTCTCTTAACAACCCGCGATAAACAGAGTGTGGGGGGAGTCTGCTTCAACGGAATTATGTACGCGATGGATCTTTGGGGAGGAAGCAGCGGCGAAGGTTTAAAGCTGATGGAGCAATATAATATTATGGGTGATTGTTCGATGATGCTCACACTTGGAATGGAACCCGACTCAACCGCTCCTGAACAGATAACAGATCTTTCAGTAGTAGATCCGACTTCTAATTCAGTAACTCTTAACTGGACAGCACCATTCGATTCTTCATTCGGAGGAATTGTAAGCTACGATTTAAGATATTCAACCGATCCGATTGTAAATGAAAATGATTTTAATAATGCAACATCAATATTAATATCAGGAGGTCCTGATTCTGTTGGAACGGTAAAATCTTATACTCTTGAAAATCTCGATTTTACTACTCAGTATTATTTTGCGATGAAAGCACTGGACATTTGGGGAAACAGATCCCAAATGTCAAATGTTTCAACTGAGACAACCTGGGAAGCTCCGCAAATTGCAATTACTCCCGGTTTCATAAACTGCATTCTTATTCCCGACTCAACATATAGTGATTCAATAATGATTTCCAATATCAGTTCAGGAAACTCAACTCTTGATTACAATATTGAATTAACAAACAATAATTTCCCGGGTGATGTGGTCGCAAGAATTTTACCCGTCAGAAACGAAACCTCGTCGTTATACACAAAAGATAATCCTGATATTAAAAAGGGAATGAGTATCAGAGGTTCAGGGGGACCGGATAATTTTGGATATGAATGGATAGACAGTAACGATCCGCAGGGACCGGTTTATGAATGGAATGATATTTCCACTACTGGAACACCCGTTACAAACTGGGTATCAACCGGCACTTTCGATCCCCTGGATGAAGGTGTTGCAGGACCAATACCGATTGGTTTCAACTTCAAATTTTATGGTGAGGTACAAACCGAACTCTACATAAGCTCAAACGGATTTATTTCATTTGATAATATTACTCAGGATACCTACACAAATGATGGAATTCCAACAGCCGGAATGCCTGATAATTTTATATCACCTTTCTGGGATGATCTGGATGGAAGAACTCAGGGAACAGTTTATATTCAGCAGGTTAATAACACATTTGTAATTCAGTTTACCAACTGGCAGTTATATTCAGGAACTGGTTCACTAACATACCAGATCGTACTCCAATCAAACAACCAGGTATGTTTTTATTATAATAATATGGCAGCCATGTTAAATTCCTGTACCGTTGGAATTGAAAACGCCAATGGGTCCGACGGACTACAGATTGCACACAATGCAGCCTATGTTGAGAACAATCTTGCAGTAAAAATTTCTGCCGAACCTGAATGGCTTACAACTGATAGTTTTTCAGGTACCGTGTATAACGGAAATTCTTTTGCAGTTGTTCTTGATTTCTTAACTGAAGGTCTTGAACTCGGTAATTATTCGATGGACGTGGTTATTACAAGCAATGATCCGAATAATCAGCAGATAACGATTCCGGTTAGTATGCAGTTGAATGAAGTTCCTGTTGAATTAACTTCATTTACTGCCGAGAGTAATTCTGATGCTGTTGTATTGCGATGGAATACTGCAACTGAAAAAAATAACAAGGGATTTGAGGTTCAGAAATCAGTGGCCAGAAATCAGATATCGGAATGGAAAGAGATTGGATTTGTTAATGGGAACGGTACAACTACTGAACCGAAGTTGTATTCATTTAAAGATGAAAATCCTGAAAATGGAAACATACAATACAGACTGAAGCAGATTGATTTTGACGGTTTCGTTCATTACTCTGACAAAATAACAATTGAAGTAAGCAACATCCCGACAGAGTTTGCTTTGTCTCAGAATTATCCCAATCCTTTTAATCCAAGTACCACAATCAGATATGATATTCCCGATCAGTCAGAAGTAACGCTAAATATTTATGATGGACTTGGAAGGCTGGTTAAATCTCTTGTGAATGAAGTTAAAGAGCCGGGAAAATATACTGTAATATGGAATGGAAGAAATAATGATAATGCATCAGTTGCTTCAGGTTTTTATATCTGTAAAATAAAAGCAGGGAATTTTGTTGCAATCAGAAAGATGCTGTTATTGAAATAAAGATGGTTTTCCCCTAATCCCCAAATTCCCCTGTGCCGGCGGTATAAAAGCTGCCGGCATTTTTAATAATTCTTAATCTTAATTTTCCTCTTGAATTTACTCTTACTCTTGAACTTCCTCTCGATCCTGAACTTCCGCCGCTTTTCAGAAAAAATATTTGCCATTTATCATTTTAAAGTAGAATAATAAATTACGGTTTACTAATTTATGCCTGAAATTCGGGGAAGTTATATTTAAATTTTATTAAAATTGCTCAACAAATACATTCAAATATCAAATCAAATTATTCAATCACAATTTTCTAATTTATTATGAAAAGATTTATAAACATTTCTCTGGTACTTTCAATTCTTTTGTCTGTTGTAATTTATGCACAGGATGAAGACAAGAAAGATTCAACTCTTACAGAAGTAGTTTCAGGACTAAAATGGAGAAGCATTGGTCCCGCATTCACATCAGGGAGAATTGCAGACTTTGCTATTAATCCCCAAAATCATGCTGAATATTATGTAGCTGCGGCAAGCGGACATATCTGGAAAACAGTTAATGATGGTATAACTTTCGAACCGGTGTTCGATCATTATGGCGCTTACTCAATAGGGTGCCTCGCTATTGATCCGAACAACCCTTATGTAGTATGGGCAGGAACAGGTGAAAATAATCATCAGCGTGCTCTGGGTTATGGCGACGGAATTTACAAAACCACAGACGGTGGAAAATCCTGGAAAAATATGGGATTAAAGGATTCACGACAGATTGGTGAAATTGCAATTGATCCACGAAACTCAAATATAGTTTTTGTTGCTGCTGAGGGATCTGCCTGGGGACCCGGCGGAGACAGAGGATTATACAGAACAGAAGACGGCGGAAAAACATGGAAGAAAGTTCTTGAGATAAGTGAGAACACGGGAGTTAATAATATTATTTATGATCCGCGTAATCCTGATGTAATGTATGCAACATCGGAACAAAGAAGAAGACACGTTTTTACAAAAATTGGCGGAGGACCCGAATCAGCAGTTTATAAATCAACTGATGCCGGTGCCACGTGGGAAAAAATAATGAAAGGTCTACCTAAAGTTGATCTCGGCGGAATGGGAATAGCGTACGCACCTTCAAATCCCGATATTATTTATTTAATTGTTGAAGCTGCGGAAGGGAAGAGCGGGTTCTTCAGATCAACCAACCGCGGTGCAAGCTGGGATAAAATGAGTGATTACGCTTCTTCAGGACAGTATTTTAACGAGATTTATGTTGATCCTAAAAATCCTGATAAAGTATTTTCGACAGAAACATTTTCAAAAGTAACTCTTGATGGGGGAAAAACCTGGAAAAACGTAGGCAACAAAGATCGCCACGTTGATGATCATGCAATGTGGATTGATCCGGATTATACAGATCACTTTTTAATTGGCGGTGACGGCGGAGTTTACGAAACTTATGACGACGGAAAGACTTTCGACTTTAAAGAGAATTTACCTATTACTCAATTTTACAGAGTTGCGGTAGATAACGCAGAACCATTCTACTATGTTTATGGCGGAACGCAGGATAACAACAGCATGGGAGGTCCTTCAGCTACACTGAGTAATGATGGAATTGTTAACAGTGACTGGTTTGTAACAAACGGCGGGGATGGTTTCTGGAGTTCGACTGATCCTGAAGATCCGAATATTGTTTATGCTGAGGCACAGTACGGAAATATGGTTCGGTATGATAAAGCGAGCGGGGAAGCAATCGATATTCGTCCCGAACCAACTGAAGGTGAATTAACGTACAAATGGAACTGGGACACACCATTGTTTGTCAGTCCGCATAGTCACACCAGAATTTATTGCGCGGCAAACAAAGTATTCAGAAGTGATGACAGGGGAAATACCTGGAAGGAAATCAGTCCTGATCTTACTGCACAACTCGACAGAAACCAGTGGCCTGTGATGGGAAAATACTGGAGTGTTGATGCTGTAGCAAAAGATCAGTCTACTTCATTATTTGGAACGATAGTTTCTTTGTGCGAATCACCTGTCAAAGAAAATTTATTATATGCAGGCACAGATGACGGCGTAATACAGGTTTCAGAAGATGCACAAACATGGAAAAAGATTGATGAATTTCCGGGAGTTCCAAAGTACACTTATGTAAGTGATATCTTTCCCTCTAATTTTGATGAGAATGTAGTTTTTGCTTCATTTAATAATTTAAAGAGAGATGATTTTAAACCTTACCTTTTAAAGAGTACTGATAAAGGAAAATCCTGGAACTCAATTTCAGGCAACTTACCTGATAACGGAAGTGTGCATACAATCGCTCAGGATTATGTTAATCCCGATCTACTTTTTGCCGGAACGGAATTCGGATTTTTCTTTTCAACAGATGGCGGAAAAGTGTGGGCACAATTGAAATCAGGAATACCGACTATTGCCGTAAGAGATATAGCTTTTCAGAAAAGAGAAAATGACCTGGTAATTGCAACATTCGGAAGAGGATTTTATATACTCGATAATTTCACTCCTTTACGTGAAGTAAATAAAACTACACTCGATAAAGATTCATATATTTTCCCTGTTAAAGATGCGTTGATGTTTCACAAAACAGGCGGAAGATACGGACAGGGTGCAACTTACTTTAAGGCTCCCAATCCTGAATTCGGAGCAGTATTTACTTATTATATTAAAGATGTTCCTAAAACTCTTCAGGATATAAGACGGGAAAAAGAAAAAGAATTATTTAAAGATGGAAAGCCAATTCCTCAACCCGACGCGGCACAGCTTCGCGCAGAAAAGGAAGAGATTGAACCTTATCTAGTTTTCACAATTAAAGACGATGCAGGAAATATAATCAGGAAGATTACAAAAGCTGCTTCGAAAGGAATTAACAGGGTTAACTGGGATCTCCGGTTTGAAAGCACTTCACCGGTTGAAGTGAAAGATAAATTTAATCCCACCGCTGAAGACCGCGGAAGTACACTCGCATTGCCCGGTAAATATACAGTTTCAATGGCAATGATTAACAGGGACGGTGAGAAACAACTTTATGGTCCTGTTGATTTTAATGTAGTTGCTTTAAATAATTCAACCCTCCCGATTGCCGACCGTAGCGAACTGGTAAATTTCCAGAAAAAAGCGAACCAGCTTGCAAGAACGATAAGCGGTACAGAAGAATTTCTTAATGATATGATGAAAAGAGTTACAGATATAAAACAGGCACTCATAAATACTCCTGAAGCACCGAATGATTTAATGGTAAGAGCAGATAATTTATGGAGTAAGTTGAAAGATATATCACTTATGTTTAACCGCGAATCAAACTTCCCAAGTACTGAAGAAAATCCGCCTTCACCTGTAACATTTAATGAAAGACTGGGAGTACTGGCATATACACATTACCGTTCATCTTCCAACATTACTCAGAACGAAAAGAATGCATATAAAATTCTGATGGATAAATTCCCGCCTGTGCTTGAGCAGTTAAAGAATTTATATAACTATGATTTGAAGACATTACAGGATGATATGGAAAAATACAATGCTCCGTGGACACCGGGAAGAATACCGACTTTAAAGGATAATTAGCTCAGGCTAGAATTGTTTTTTAAAAACCCCGGTCATTCAGCCGGGGTTTTTTATTGGGAGGTTACTTCAGCAAAATCATTTTTTTAGTTTGAACAAAAGAACTGGTTCTTAGTTGATAGAAATAAATTCCACTTGCAAGCTTAGAAGCATCAAAATTAACTTCATATTCTCCTGCCGGTTTTTCTTCATTAACTAATGTTGCAATTTCATTTCCTAGAACATCGTAAACTTTAAGAGTAACAAGATTTCTCGCTCCGCTCGAAATGACTGAAGGGATTGAGTATTTAATTGTAGTAGTTGGGTTAAAGGGGTTGGGGTAGTTTTGCAACAAATCAAAACTATTAACAAATTCAATTTTAACATCTATTACTTCTGAATATTTATAGCTTCCATCAAAATCGATTTGTTTTAATCTAAATTGATGTCTGCTTGATAGCAGATTTTTATCAATGTAAGAGTAAAAATGTTGTTTTGTTGTTGTTCCATTTCCGTATACAAATCCAATTGTTTTCCATTCACCTTCATTTCTCTCAATTTCAAATTTGTTATTATTAGTTTCAGAAGAAGTGGTCCATTTAAGAATTACTGAATGATTATCGGGGGTAGCAGTGAAAGAAGTTAATTCTACTGGAGTTACATCATCGGAAATTTTGATTATTGTTCCTCCTAAGCCAACAATGTAAGTGTTGTTTGAATCAGCTGCATAAACGGAGTATAAAATATTGGTGACAGGAATAGGTTGTTGTACCCATGTATCGCCGTTATCAGTCGTTCTAAGGACAACTGTTCTGAACGACTGATCACCGCCAACAGCATAACCTGTTGTTAAACCATTAGAAGAGTTGAAGCTTACAGAATTGAGAGGAAGCTGTGTTCCGCTTGGTACAGTGTTCCAGGAAACTCCACCGTTTATTGTTTTAAGGATTATTCCGTTGTCGCCAACAATAATGCAGGTATTTGCATCTATAAATTTTATTGAGTTCAGTTTGGATAATATACCGCTTGTTAATGAGTTCCAATCGGTTCCCCCATTAGTCGTTTTAAAAATAGTCCCGTTTTCGCCTGCAGCCATTCCTATATTTTCATTGATAAAACTGATTGCTAATAAATTTGATGAGGTACCGCTGGATTGATTAAACCATGTTTCTCCCTGATCTGTCGATTTGAGAATTGTTCCTCCTGATCCTGAAATGTAACCAGTTGAATCCGAAGGAAAACATACTGAATAATAATCTGGCGAGTACCCACTTGTTTCAGGAACCCAGGAAACTCCACCGTCTGTAGTTTTGTATATTTTATTAAAAGCACCGACAACAATTCCAACATCTTCAGAAATAAAAATGATCGATTTTAAGGATGTCCCGGGTGAAGCCATCTCAACCCAGTTTTCACCTCTATTTGTTGTTTTAAGTAAGTCATTATTTCCAGCCACGTAACCTATTTGTGAACCTGACTCTGGAATAAAATAAATAGATTTTAAAGGATAATAAGTTCCTGATACTAAGGAGAGCCATGAATTACCGCCATCGGTTGTTTTGAGAATATTTCCAAATTCACCCGATGTATAGCCAGTACTTGTATCTGTAAAAAAAATTTCGCTCAGCTCATAATTAAGAGATTTCTGTAGATTCCAAGTATTCCCACCGTCAGTTGTTTTAAAGATTTTAGAATAGTGACCTCCTGAAGCATAACCAATTAATGAATCTATAAAATACACTGAAGAGAGAGAACCTGATCCATTATTAATAGCTGTCCAGGTGTCACCAGCATCAGTAGTTTTCAGCAAACCTGACGAGCCGGCAATAAATCCTGTATTTTCATTTATAAAACAGATAGATCCAAAAAAATTATTTGTCCCTAATATTTGTTGAGTCCATGAATTTCCTGTATCCGTAGTTTTTAATAATATTCCTCCACTGCCAACTGCATATCCAGTGTCTGCATTTGTAAAAAAAATGGAAAGAAGAACCTGGGTGGTACCAGTCGGCAGAATTGTCCAGTCATCACCCGCATTAGTTGTTTTCCATATCTGCCCGAACCAGCCAACAATATATCCGGTTGTTTCATCTGTGAAAAATAAATTTTCAAAATGGTTATCCGGTGAAACAGATTTATTGATCCATTCATTACCACCATTCGTAGTTTTAAGAATTGTTCCATATCCCCCAACTATAAATCCGGTATCTCTGTTTACAAATTTTGTAGAAAACAGTATCTCATTAATATTGCTATCTTGTGAAATCCAGGAAATCCCTCCATCGGTTGTTTTTAAAATTGCTCCACCCATTCCTGTAAAGTATCCGGTGTTAGAATCCGTAAAGTATATTGCGGATAGATTATTCCCCTGTGGCTTTGGGTTTTGCCATTCCCAATTGTATTGTGCAAGAGAAATATTAGTGAATAAAAAGAGGGTGACAAAAATGATTTTTGAGGGATAGCAAAATGAAGCCCTTTTCATATTAATGCCCTTGATAACTATTGAATTTTTTTAAACATTCTTATTGATTAAATTTACTGCTGATTTTAAAGCATATTTTATGCCGAAGGATTTTGATCCCTTGACTTTCATTCCATCATATATTCAATTATTCAACTCCGGTGAGTTTAAGAAAAGATTACCTGCTGCAGATAAAATTTTACAATCCTGCACAAGTTGTCCGAGGAATTGTAATGTAGACAGAACCAATGGTGAGTTGGGAATCTGCCGGAGCGGAGATCTTCCAATAGTTTCGTCTTACACTCCGCACTTTGGGGAGGAACCTGTTTTAAGCGGAACAAATGGTGCCGGAAATATATTCTTTGGGAACTGCAATCTTAGATGTGTGTTCTGCCAGAATTATGTTATAAGCCAGAATTATAAAATTGAAAGAAAGAATGAAGTTTCACACGAGCGACTTGCGGAAATTATGATCGAACTCCAGAATAAAAACTGCCACAACATAGGACTTGTTTCACCAACTCATTTTACTGTTCCGATACTTAAATCAATTTATCTTGCTGCTGAAAAAGGATTGAAGCTTCCAATCGTTTATAATACAAACGGATACGACAGCGTTGAAATGTTAAAACTCTATGATGGAGTAATTGATATTTACCTCCCTGATTTTAAGTGGGGAGAAAACTCTGTCGGAAAAACTTATTCAAGAGTGAGTGATTATTTTGAGGCTGTAAAACCTGCAATAAAAGAAATGTACAGGCAGGTTGGCAGTGAACTTGTTTATGAGAATGATGTTGTTGTCCGCGGAATGATTATCAGGCATCTTGTAATGCCGAATAGTCTTGCGGAAACAGAAAATGTATTCAGGTTTATTGCTGATGAACTTGATCCAAAAGTTCATATTTCACTTATGGCACAGTATTATCCCACCAATAAAGCAGAAAAATATCCGCTGATAAGCAGAAACATTTCTTACTCAGAGTATTCAAGAGCGATTGAACTGCTTGATAAATTCGGACTTGAAAACGGCTGGGTGCAGGAAATGGAAAGTAAAGAATCATATCGTCCTTTTTTTGAAGAGAACAGGGAAGATCCTTTTAATAATATCATTTCATCAGAATAATAAACCTTAATATCTACAACTCAATTACTCATTAATCCTTTCATACAAAATGAATGGACAAAACTGTTATTACTTTTTAGTTTCCTCTCAGTAATTATTTAAAACCAAACTATGGAGGCTGAAATGAAATCATTAATGCTAATACTTTTGCTCTCCTCCTTGCTGATTGCCCCAATACTGGCTGCCGGGGCTGATTCAAAAACTGAAACTAATAAAAATGCTGTAATAGAGAATCTTGTACACGGAGTTAACTCTGATAATATCGGTGTAAGAACAAGTTCAGCTGTTGTAATTAAGCAGGTTATAGATAATGCGCTTGTTAAACCGGAGGATTTTTCCGGTTCCTTGGTGCCGCTATTGAAAATGCTGGATTCCGGAACCACAGAAAAAGAAAGAATTGCTGCAGCTGTTGCACTATATAGTATTGACAGTGGTATAGGAATCTATGGACTTAGAGGTTCAGCAAAGTTTGATAGGAGTAGCAAAGTCAGAACTATCAGCAAAAACCTTTATTACACTTATCACACTATCCATAATACAACATACTTCCTGGATTTTTAAGTACACTTTCCTAATGTTTGTTTAAGAAAAATGCCGGAAGATAATCCGGCATTTTTTAAATAAATACAAATCGACTGTCAGTTCAGAGCTTTATAAATTCGACTCTTCTGTTATTGGCTTTTCCTTCAGGTGTAGTATTATCTGTTGCTGGTTCTGATTCACCTTTGCCGTCTGTTTCCATTCTTGCCCCATCAATTCCGAATTCAGTATTTAATGAACTTTTAACAGATATAGCTCTGCGTTTAGAAAGATCGAGATTCGATTCATCAGAACCATCACTGTCTGTATGTCCAACTATTTTAACTTTTAGATCGACATTATCCTGTAATACTTTCGCGATCTCTTTTAATGTTCCGTAAGATTCAGGTTTAATTTTATCTGAATTAACATCGAACAGAATTCCTCTGGTTACGAGTTTTCCTTCAGTTAAAAGTTTGCTTCTCATATCAGGTGCACCAACTGCTATTCTTATATTTGAAACCAATGCAGCACCATCTTCAAATCTTATCCGATCCATTTTTACACTCTGTACAGAGAAAGCTTTTGGTAAGTCAAACAATTTCGATTCATTCTGATATACACGTACTCTTGATTTCTGAATCCAAATTGAGATATGATATTTTTGATTCTCTTTTTGATATAATCCGGAATTATCTATAGAACCAGTTAATCCGAGTGCCTGTCCTTCATCACTGTTTATGTACGTTCTATAACCAGGTCTTCCAAAATACTCAACGTAAAACTCAAGTCCGGCTTTCCCGGGCACTGAACCGTGATCAAAAGATTTAGCATTTATGCTCTGCATCAGTCTGAATCCGTAGCCACCCATTCCGCCTTCATTACCTTTTATCGGGACAACATCAAACTCGATTGTATAATTATCCGGTAGTTCTAAAAGGTTATCGGTCCAGATTGCATCCCGTGTTAAGAACTGCATCCAGTTGCCCGGGAATAAATTGGTGTTAACTACTTCTGCAGAACCATTTGTGTTCCACAGTGCAGGAAAATCACCAATGTTATCCTGTGAAAAATCTTCAAAGAAGAGAACCTGTTCACCGGGAACAAAATCGAATTTAGAATATGATTTCAATTCTGTTACTTGTGTATTCTCTGTTTGATTTACATTTACTACAGTTGTATCCCCGTTTTGCTGCGCAGTTGAATCCTGTTTATAAGTATCAGGATCCATAGCTTTATCAACACCTTTATCGATTCCTTCGTTAACTTTCTGTTCTGTTTTTTCTTTTACTTTTTCTTTAACTTTTTTAAGAATTTCAAACTGCGGAAAAATATTAATGGAAATAAAAAGAAAAGCGGTAATTGTAATGAACGTTTTCATTTAAGCTCCCCGGATTATTATTAAAATTGTAATGAAACATATATGGAATTTTGTTCAGTTCAAATATCGGCGAATCCCATAATTTTCCTTGTCTCTGCGGAAATGATTGGTTAATTTTTTGGTGTTATTTACAATTATTTTTGCGGAGAGATAAAGATGAGCGATAAAAAAATCAATGTACATTCTGATTCCGGCGGAATCTTCTGGATAATAGGCTGGCTTTTTTCAATTGGGTTCTTAAACCTGGGATTCTGGAATGCCGTATTGGGAATAATACTCTGGCCGTATTATTTGGGTCATTATTTTTTTCAGCTTCAACAGGCAGTATAATTAATTAAAATTCATTTTTAATGGATGGGCTTCAGTGTTAAAAATTACGCTATTGAAATCCAGTGCCTGATTATCCGTAAAAAGCAGGTAAAGATATTTTAGAGTTTCAGCAAGAAAGAAACTATACATTTTATCTGCTTTTTCTTTTGTAACAACACTCTTTAACGCAGTATAACCTTCATCAAGTCTGCAATTATCAATTATACTTTGAAACATATATTTCCCCATCTCAAGGTATTTTTTATCTTTTGTGAAATGAAATAAGTAGTAAGCAGACTCAATATTCTCTGGTCTCAACACATAATTAGGAAAGGTTATTTCCATCGTTTTATAATTGAACTCCTCCGGTTCTATTCCGAAATATTTCCACATATAAAAATTAGATTCCTGTAATTTTTCGGCTTGCTTTAAATGTCCGCCAAGACTAAGAACTGCCGGAAGAAATGCATCAAGCGCACCGTAAGTTGTGTTTGTAAACTTGCCTGTGTTCATATCAACTTTGCCATACCATAATCTTCCATCAGATGTATCAGGTAAAAATTTATTTACGGCTGCAATACTTGAATCATACATTACTTTAAAATCTTTATCACCAAACAACAACCAGCTTTTAAGCAGATATTCATAATAGGAATCTATCATTCCGCTGATGTGGCTTTCAGTGTTCTGCCATTCACCTGTTTCAACATTTATTGTTGTTCCGACCAGACCAATTTTCGATCTTCTGTTGTAAACCTGTACAATTGCATTTTTTGCTTTGTTATAATATTCCGGATTGCCGGTTAGTTTACTCAATGTTCCGAATTCAAGCATCAACGTTCCGATTTCTGCAGGATTATTTATTGAATCTTTTGTTTCCCCCGTTTTCAGATTCACATAAACATACGGCATTCCGGTTTTTGAATTAAATGCAGGCAGTAATCTCTTTCCGAGGTCTTCCGCGAGAGAAAGAAATCTTTTATCGCCGTCAAATTCATATGCTGTTAGCAAACCACCAAATAATCTAATGGTTATTTCAAAGTTCTGAACAAAGATATCTTTGTTGAAATTAAGTTTGCTGAGTATCAGTTCTTTGGTTTCGTTTGCTTCATCTTTCAATCCCATTAAAATCATAGTATCGAATGCATCAACGGGAGTCATTAAAAATGATTCACCGTACCAGTTGGTTCCTGTTTTGCTCAATGGTTTTAATTCATCATAACCCCAGGCATATTTTTTATAAGCATTCCATGAGTGGAGAAATTCCTGTTTAACTGTTGCTGCAAGTACTGCTTTATCTATTATTCCTGAAGAATCCTGTGGAAGTATGTGAGTTGCTGTGAAAAGAACAAGCAGGATAGTAAATATTTTGTTCATATATATGATACAGGTTTAATTATATTTATTAAATTCTACGAGTTAATAAAAAACAAAATTTACGAGAAATTTAATTGAAAGAAAAAAACAGGTGCGGCTGGAGCACTGGTGATCCTTTATATATTAAATATCATGATGAAGAATGGGGAACTCCATTGCATGATGATAGAAAATTATTTGAGATGCTAATTCTCGAAGGATTCCAGGCAGGTTTAAGCTGGATTACAATTTTGCGAAAGCGTGAGAACTTCAGGCAAGCATTCGATGGTTTTGATCCAGTCAAGATTGCAGTATACAGTAAAAGAAAAATCAACTCACTTTTAAGGGATGAAGGGATAGTAAGAAACAGATTAAAAATTGAATCCGCCCGAACTAATGCAAAAGCCTTTCTCAGGATACAAAAAGAATTCGGAAGTTTTAACAAATACATATGGCAGTTTGTAAATAACAAACCCATCAAAAATAAATTCAAATCCTTAAAAGACATACCGCCTAAAACTCAAATCTCAGATAATATGAGCAGGGATCTCAAAAAGAGAGGTTTCAAATTTGTTGGTTCAACCATCTGTTATGCTTTTATGCAGGCTACCGGAATGGTTAATGACCATATAACCGAATGCTGGAAATATTAATTTTGATCTAAAGTAAAATTCTGACTATCTTCCTTTATTCCTAAATAAAGACTCTTTTTAAGAAGAAAATCCACAATCTTTCTTCTCGTTGTGTGTGTCTGTCCTTTGTCCTATTATTAAAATAACTCTAAAGGAAATACTGTTGGATCAAGTAAAAAATATAGATCAGCTGCTGGAAGAAAACAATCGTCTTCGCGCTGCAGTTGAAGAACTTTCTATTCTAAACGATATAGCCACCGCCATCAGTTCAACCCAATCACTTGAAAAGGTTGTTGAACTGATAGTTCATAAATGTGTAAAACATCTGAGAGTTGAACAGGGAGCAGTAATGCTTCTAAATGAAAAGGACATGAACAAACCTTTTCATACAATGATCAGGAAACAGGATTCCGTTATAAGCTCGCTACCTTTCAGGCTTGATGCACAGCTAACCGGATGGATGCTTAAAAATAAATCTCCTTTGCTTGTTACAGATCTAAAGACCGATGATCGTTTCAAACTTTCAGCAGATGAACAAATTACGATTAAGTCTTTGCTTGGAGTTCCTTTAACTCTTAAAGGAAAAATGACGGGAATAATTACCGTATTTAATAAGCGTGATGAATCCGGTTTTACATCCAATGATCAGAGATTGTTATCAATTATTGCTGCACAATCTGCACAAATTGTTGAAAATGCCAGACTCAATCAGGAGGAGCAGGCATTAATGCACATTCAGGAAGAAATGCGGGTTGCACAGAATATCCAGCAAAACCTTCTGCCAAGAGAAGTTCCTGTTTTTGAAGGTTATGAATTTGCCGGAAAAAGTATTCCCGCTAAGGAAGTTGGCGGAGATTATTATGATTTCATTCCGTTGAATGACGGGAGACTTGCTTTCTGTCTGGGAGATATATCAGGTAAGGGAATCCCGGCTGCTTTGCTCATGGCTAACCTGCAGGCCACTTTAAGAGGACAGGCATTTATTGGTAATGAATGTAAGAATTCAGTTTCATTTGCAAACAACATTCTTTATCACAACACTGATCCTACAAGATATGCAACGTTGTTCTATTCTCTACTTAATACCAAAGAGCATAAAATTACATACTGCAATGCCGGACACAATAACCCCTATATTTTTTCTCCCGGAAAAAAAGTGGTTCGCCTGAGTGAAGGCGGAATTGTAGTGGGAATGATGCCCGATTATAACTTTAATGAAGATTCTGTGGAACTTTTTCCGGATGATGTTTTTATCCTTTTTTCAGATGGAGTAACTGAAGCAATGAATTCTAACGAAGATGAATTTGGAGAAGAAAGACTGGAAGAAATCATCAGAAAAAGTTTACACTTAAAAGCTGAAGATATAATTAAAGCAATATTTAAAGAAGTTGAAGTATTTACCAGGGGTGCTCTGCAATCAGATGATATTACAATGTTAATAATTAAACGTGCAAAATAGAGTTTTGAACATTTGAGGAATAAATGAATATAAAAGAAAAAAACGGGGTTATTGTACTCGAATTGAAAGGCTAACCCGGTTGGCGGTCCATTATTCCCGCATATGGAACGTACACTTCAGAATCTGATAGACCAGGGTAAAAAAAATATTGTTCTCGATCTCGGGAACATTAAATCCTTTAATAGTTCAGGAATTGGAATTTTAATAAGCAGCTACACAAAAGTCAGAGAAAATGGGGGAATTCTTAAATTGGCAAACATCTCTACCAAGTTTGAAGGACAATTATCAAGTACGAAGCTTAACCAGGTATTTGAAAACTACAGCACGGTAGAAGAAGCGATAAATAGCTTTTAGAACATTAATTATTTCCCGAAAGGAGTGATGTTATATGTTTATGCGATTGGTTCAATTAAATGTAGAACTCCAGTACATTGATGATTTTCGTGATGCTTATAAAACAGAAGTAATTGAAAGATTACAAAAAATGCCCGGGTGCAAGTTTGTGGGTCTCATTGAAAACGGGACTGAAGAATCTGAATTTATTTCATTGACTTTATGGGACACCCAGGAACAAGCTGAAAGCTATGAAAAGGGGGGAATATATTCTGAGTTACTCGGCAAAATAATGCCGTATCTTCAAAATTCTTCTGAATGGAAAATTCAGTTATCTGAAAATCTTGAGCTTGAATATAAACAGGTAACAGAAGAACCAGTGATTAAAAAATACAATGTACAGGTTCAGACTGATAAAGAAGCAGTCAGCACTGATACTTCCCGTTTGTATGTGAGGATTGTCTCCTTATCAATCCAGGAAGGAAAAGAGGAAGAATTTAAAAAAATATATGCCGATCAAATAATTCCCACATTGCTTTCAACTCCGGGATGCAAGTATGCGTATTTAACCCAAAATATTCAGGATCAATATGGATTTATTTCAGTGACAATCTGGGATAGCAAACAAGATGCCGATCAGTATGAAAGCAGCGGAAAATTTAATGAAATGGTTGATAAAGTATCCCATACTTTCTCACAATTTTACAGGTGGAAGATGTCTCTCGAAAAAGAATACGATGCAAATATTAAAACGTCGGAGGATATGAAAGTAGAAAAATATAACCTGGTTACGGGAAAAGGATTTAATTAGAATTCATTGAAACTATTATTAATTAATTACAAATAATCTCTGAAAATATTATGCAGATTGGTTTTGATCTTAAGAGCATAACAGAAAGCTGTGATAAACAATTATCTATATTTAAGCAAAGCCTTGAAAAGGGTGACCATGTTTATTTAAAAACATTAAACTCTATGTATGTAATAAAAGTAGCCGGTTCGGGAGAATATCTGGTATCCGGTGGATGGTTTGATAAACAGAATCTATCTCCTCATAAAATAAATATTCGCGGATGTACCTGGGGAGGAAGCGCAATAAAAACAGACATTATTGCTGCTCCTGGTCTATGTATTGAATTTGGGAATAATCTTATAACAAGCAAAATTCATAAAGTGTTCTACTTCTCTTATAAATCAATTAATTGATCAGACAGAAATTGAAAGCCAATTTAAATGAGTGATCTGACCGGAAAGAAAATAAACCAGTATAACATAATTGAAAAAACCGGCGGTGGGGGAATGGGAGTAGTTTATAAAGCCAAAGATGAAAAACTAGACCGCATAGTTGCGTTAAAGTTTTTACCGCCACACTTACTTGCTGATGAAGAAGCAGAAAAAAGATTTATGAGTGAAGCTAAATCAGCTTCCTCGCTGGATCATCCTAATATTTGTACAATTTACGATATAAATAAAACTGAAGACGGACAGCTTTTTATTGCAATGGCGTTTTATGAAGGGGAAACATTAAAGAGAAAAATCAATAGAGGTGCATTAGAGTTTGATGAAGCGATTAGTATTGCTTTGCAGATTTCCGGAGGATTGGAGCGGGCACATAAAAGCGGAATAATTCACCGGGATGTGAAGCCTGCAAATATTATGATAACAAAATTCGGTGAAGCAAAGATTGTCGATTTTGGTCTTGCAAAATCGAAAGCTTCCGGAGGAATAACAAAGTTTCGTTCAACAATTGGAACTGCTGCTTATATGTCGCCCGAACAGACGCGCGGAGAAAATGTTGATCAGAGAACTGATATCTGGGCGCTCGGAATTATTATTCATGAAATGCTTACAGGATCAGGTCCGTTTAAGGGTGAATATGAACAGGCAATAATTTATTCGATTCTTAATGATGAACTGCCTGAAATAAATGGAATACCTGAAGAACTTAATCAGATTATAAAGAAATCTACTGCGAAAAATCCCGATCACCGTTACAGTAATATTAGCGAAATGTATTCAGATCTTTTAAAGTTAAAAGGTGATTCAGGTTCGCATTCAACTCAATCACGAATTGTCGCAAATAAAAGCCATGCAGGTAAAAATAAAAAATGGATATGGCCTGCTGCAGTATTGTTGCTTCTGCTTCTTGTTAGCGGCTGGTTTTATTTTTACAGAACTGCAACCGAAGAAAATGAAATCAGTAATTCAAAAAAGATGATAGTTGTTCTTCCATTTCAAAATTTAGGTTCTTCTGATGATGAATATTTTGCAGATGGAATAACCGGTGAAATAACAAGTAAACTTTCAGGACTTTCGGGACTCGGAGTTATTGCACGTGCAAGTGCGATGCAATATAAGAACACTAAAAAATCACTGCAGGAAATAGGAAAAGAACTGGGAGTACAATACGTACTTGAAGGAACAGTTCAGTGGGAAAAATTAAATGGTAAAAAACGAATAAGAGTTAATCCGGAATTAATAAGTCTCGATAATGCCACGCAGATCTGGTCAAAACCTTATGAAGCAGATTTTTCAAGCGCCTTTACGCTTCAGTCGGAAATAGCATCAACAGTTGCCGAAGCTATGAACCTGAAGCTCGTTAAGTCCGAACAGAAATCTCTAGAAAGCAATATAACGAGCGATTCCGAAGCTTACGATCTTTATCTGAAAGCGAGGTACTTTGCCGAAGATATTACAAATGAAAAGAATTCCCGAATTGCATTGGAATTACTTCAGCAGGCTATAGAGATGGATGAAAATTTTGCAGAGGCTTATGCTCAATTATCGGTTGTACGATCCAACATGTTCTGGTCTTATTTTGAACGAACAAAAGAAAATTTAGATAGAGCAAAGTTAAGCGCGGAAAAAGCTCTGCAGTTAAATCCTGATTTGCCCGATGCTCATGCCGCCATGGGAGATTATTTTTATCACGGAGTACTGGATTACGATTCTGCACTTGAGCAGTACAATGAGGCTCTGCGCCTGAACCCCAATAATTTAAATGCATTAAACGGAACTGCTTATGTTTTAAGAAGACAGGGAAAAATGGAGGAGACAATTGAATACCTGAAAAAAACCTACGAGATAAATCCTCAGGATTATATGATAATTTTTTCTATGGGGGAGACTTACGACTTGTTAAGAAAATATAAAGATGCGTATCCCTATATCGATAAAGCAATTTACCTTGCGCCGGAAGCTGTTGCTGCTTATGATTTAAAAGCAAATACCATTATAAGAGAAACTGGGAATACTAAAAAAGCCAGGGAAATAATTAAAACCGCACAGGGAAAAAAGATCGGGCTGGATTCAGATTTATTCAGAAATACTTTGTTTCTTTGTGACATTTTAGAACGCAATTACCCCGATGCAATTAAGGAAATGAAAGGATTTGGAGAAACAGATGGTCAGTATTATTACAAACCTGAGGACTTGTATATCGCACAAGCATATGGTTTTCTGAAAAACAAAACGGAGGCTGATCAGCATTACAAGGCAGCAATAAAAGTGATACAGGAAAAAATAAAACAACATCCGGAAGATTCAAGATTGTATAGTTCACTTGGAATCTGCTATGCCGGACTAGGTGATAAACAAAATGCAATCAAAGAAGGTAAACAAGGATACGAACTGCTCCCGGTTACAAAAGAAGCCTGGCGGGGAACTTTCCGTTTGTACGATCTCGCGCAGATATATACTTTGGTTGGTGAATATGATTTGGCTTTCGATAAAATTGAAGAGCTGCTTAACATGCCGACAGATGCTATTTCAGTAGCGGTACTTAAACTTGATCCAACGTGGGATTCATTGCGCAATAATAAGCGGTACCTGGAACTAATAGAAAATAATAATGCAAAGTAATGATCGATGAAACCATTCTGCACTACAAAGTAATTGAGAAACCCAGCTAAGGCTAACCTGAACGTAAAAGTTATTCTTATAGGATATAAGGCAATTTATGATTGGCGAAACAATATTACATTATAAAATTTTAGAGAAGCTTGGCGAACCTGCCTGCCGGCAGGCAGGGGCGGGATGGGGCAACGCTTTATTTGGGAATAAATTATGATAGGCGAAACTATTTTACATTATAAGATATTGGAGAAACTCGGTGAAGGCGGAATGGGCGAAGTCTTCAAGGCGCTGGACACAAAACTCGACCGCTTTGTTGCTTTGAAATTCCTGCCATCTCAATTAACAGCATCTGAAGATGATAAAGCCAGGTTTATACAGGAAGCGAAAGCTGCCTCTGCGATGAATCATCCGAATGTCTGTACCATCTATGATATACAGGAGTTTGACGAACAGCTTTTCATAGTAATGGAATATATCGACGGCAAAACGCTGAAGGATAAGAAGGAGAGTCTATCGGAGAAACAAATACTTGAGATAGGAATTCAAGCGGCAGAGGGACTGGCAGTAGCACACGAGAAGGGAATAGTTCACAGGGATATAAAGCCTGAGAATATAATGGTCAGGAAAGACGGGATAGTACAGATAATGGACTTTGGGTTAGCAAAACTTTACAAAGAAGGAAATGTCTCCCGCCTAACCAAAGCGGGAACTACAATGGGAACAATGGGATATATGTCGCCCGAACAGGTGCAGGGACTGGATGTAGACCACAGGACGGACATATTCTCGCTTGGTGTTGTACTATACGAATTGTTTGCTGGAGGATCTCCTTTTAAAGGAATGCACGAGACCGCAATAATGTATGAGATAGTAAATGTTGATCCTCCACCTATATCAACAGTAAAAGAAGGAATTGATCCGGAAATAGATGAAATAATACTGGAGTGTCTCGAGAAAGACAAAGACGAGAGGTGCCAGTCAGCTAAAGAACTTGCAAAAGATTTAAGAAAAGTAAAAAAATCGACAGGACACAGAAAGAGCAGAGTTTACAATGTAAATACTCAGGCTTTCAAAACACATTCTGGTGAACTGCCTGTTTCAAAATCTTCCGGATCAATTACTATAGAAGCATTCAACAAAAGATTTGAACTTGGCAATCTTTTGTCTTCAAGATATTTTAGTTGGAGTTTGATAGGCATTTTATTGGTCGCAGTTTTATATTTTGCATTCTTTAATAAGCCGGTTAATAATACACCAATCATTTCCGCTACATCAATAGTTGCAAATGACAACATAAATATCCTGGGAGAAAATTCATGCTTATCTCACAATGGGAAATTCGTAGTCTTTGCCGGTACCGATTCTACGGGAAACCTGGCAATGATGTTGCGTCCGTTAAGCTCAACGAATACAAGGTTGTTAAAAACATTTAATCCCGGCGGGATTGGGGCAGGTCTTCTCCCTTTCTGGTCAAAAGACGATAAATTTATTTTCTATTTCTATAATGGAAAACTGAAGAAGCTGAATGTAATCACCGGTACTGAAATGGATATCTGCGACGTTTTATTAGGACGGGGTGGAACGGTAAATTCAGAAGGAGATGTAATATATGCTCCAAATTCAACAGGTGGTCTTTTTCTGGTTTCTGCCAATGGCGGAACTCCAAGGGAAATAATTAAATCAGATTCTGCTAATTCCGAAGAAAGCCTTCGCTTTCCTTATTTTTTACCTGATGGAATTCATTTTCTGTATACAATCCAGGCGAAATTTTCAGGAGCTTCTTCAATGGACCAAATTATGGTCGGATCATTAAATTCTGATTCCAAAGATACTGTAATGCAGGCTTCATCTAATTCGGCTTACTCTGACGGCTATTTATTTTTTGTAAAGCAGTCAACGTTGATGTGCCAGGCATTTGATCCGGAGAAGTTTAAACTCAGCGGCGACATTTTTACAATATCAGGCAACATTGATTTTAAAAACGCATATATTCTGGCATCCTTCTCCGTATCCAATGCTGGCAATCTTATTTACCAGACATTAAGTGGAAATAGCATAAAACTCTCTTTGGTAAATGAGAAAGGGTATAAAAAAGAAGATATTTTTACAAAAGATGTTCGAAATGTAGCGCGTTTTTCACCGGACGGTAATAAGATTTTATACGATGGGTTTGACACAGATTACAAAAATTTTGATATCTGGGCATATGATATGAAAAGAGAAATAACCACCAGACTTACTTTTACATCAGATATAGATCAATGGCCAGTCTGGTCAAATGATGGGAAAAATATTGCGTACGTATCAAACAGGGGTAAGAACTGGAACATCTATATAAAAAAAACGGATGGGACAGGGAGTGATAGTCTTGTATACCAATCTGTCCAATTTGCTGGTCCGTATGACTGGTCCGGTGACGGAAGGTATATTGCATTTATAGAAACAAATCCACATACACAGACAGACATTGGAGTAATAGATTTAGGTAATAATAATGAAATCCGTTATTTCTTAAAAAGTAATTTTAACGAAATCGCTCCATTATTTTCAAATAACGGGAAATGGATAATGTATGCGAGTAATGAATCGGGAAAATTTCAAACATATGTACAATCTTTAACCGGCAATGGCGGCAGATGGCAGGTTTCTAATAATGGCGGATACCCTTTAAGCTGGCTCAGTAATGATAAAGCAATAATTTACATCTGGCAAAACGAAGTCTTTAAAGTAAATGTTGATGCATCGGGGAATAACTTTGTTTCAGGTAAACCGGAATTATTATTCAATACAACTGACAAAAATATTTTAAACGTATACGATGTAACTAAAGACGGTAAAACATTTCTTGTAGGTGTTCCCAACGGGAATGCAGTCAATCCTCCCCTAACGTATATACAAAACTGGCAGGGATTAATAAATAGTGAAAAGGAATGATTTGGAGCTTTGTAAATTTAATTTGCGCGTTGGGATATTACCAGGTTTTAAAATAATTAGCATTGCGAATCCGCTATTGTCTGATAAAGTAATCTGCTAAAAAAGATTGCATCGTCCACTGGCTAAAGGACCGCAATGATAGTTCTGAAAATAAATAACGGATTAAAATTATGATTGGTGAAACTATTTTACACTATAAAATCCTCGAAAAGTTAGGTGAAGGAGGAATGGGAATTGTCTACCTTGCCGAGGATACAAAGCTAAAGCGCCGGGTAGCAATTAAATTTCTCCCCACGTATATAGCCGCCGATACGGAAGAACGCCAGCGGTTTGAAATTGAGGCTCAGGCGGCCGCATCACTTAATCATCCTAATATTACCACCATTCATGCTATTGAAGAATCTGAAGATAAGATTTTTATAGTGATGGAATTTATTGATGGAGATGAATTAAAAGATAGAATTAAAACCGGAGCAATCCCTTTAGAAGAGACAATCAATTTTGCAATACAAATTGCCGAGGGCTTAAGTGCCGCGCATAAAAAAGGAATTGTTCACAGGGACATTAAATCCGCGAACATTATGATCACAAAAGATGGTAATGTTAAAATAATGGATTTCGGGCTTGCTAAAATAGGAGGAGGGAGCCAGGTTACAAAACTCGGGTCAACTATAGGAACCATTGCTTATATGTCACCGGAACAGGCACGCGGTGAAAAATTGGATCAAAGAACCGACATCTGGTCATTTGGTATCGTACTTTATGAGATGTTTACCGGGGGCCAGCCTTTCAAAGGCGCGTATGACCAGGCAATTATTTACTCAATATTAAATGAGCAACCTGAATTTAACAATGTTCCGGAACCTCTTTCTTATATACTTAAAAAAGCAATTGCTAAATCCCCTTCCGAACGATATCAGAATACAAATGAAATGTTAAAAGATCTCAAATCATTAAGGAGTGATTCTCAATCGGGTACCAGTTCAAAAGAAATCCCGATAACCAGGGCGGCTAAAAATTCTAAAATGAAATTGTGGATTGGAATTGCAGCAATAATAATTATTGCCGCCGCCTCAATACTCTATTTTGTGATAAATAAAAATGAAGATCAGGTTTCACAGACTCCGGGTAAAGAGATGATTGTTGTTATGCCGTTTGAAAACCTTGGTGCACAAGATGATAAATATTTTGCCGACGGTGTGACAGATGAAATTACCAGCAAACTTGCCTCTATTGGTAACATAGGAGTTATCTCTACAAGCAGCGCCGAAAAACTTGCTAAAGCAAATAAAAGCACACAGGAAATCGGTAAAGAACTTGGAGTTGATTACATACTTAACGGATCAATAAGATGGGCAAAGAGCGGGAAAAACGAAAGCCGGGTCAGAATTACTCCCCAGCTTATTCGTGTCTCCGATAATACAATAACCTGGTCAGATTCATACGACAGAGTTCTTAACGACATTTTTGCTGTGCAGAATGAAATTGCACAAAAAGTTGTCGATCAATTAGGCGGAACCCTGGCAAATAATCAGATTCAGAAAGAAACACCTCCAACTGAAAATTTAGCAGCTTACGATTATTATCTCCAGGCACTTAGCTATTCTAAACGCGGAAACACAATTAAACCAGATATTCTAAACAGTATTAGCTTGAGTAAAAAGGCAATAGACCTGGATCCAAAATTTGCCCTGGCATATGCACTGCTGGCGAAAGAACAAATATCAATGTACTGGTTTTATTTTGACAGAAGTGATGAAAATTTACAGGAAGCGTTTGATAATGCCCAAAAATCTTTTCAGTTGAACCCTGATCTTGCTGAAGCTTATATTGCTCTTGGTTATTACTATTACTGGGGCAAACTAAATTACAGCAAAGCCATTGAAGAATTTTCGAAGGCACTAAAAATTCAACCAAACAATGCGGAAGCCTATGCTGCCACAGGATATGTTTACCGAAGAATGGGAAATTTCAAATTAGCAACCCAAAATATGGTAAAGGGAACAACTCTTGATCCACTTTCTTCTGAATACGCATTTAACACAGCCGAAACTTATTCTTTAGTAAGAGATTATCAAAACGCGGATAAATATTATAAACTGAGCAAAGATTTTAACCCTGATTATCTTCCAACCAAAATTGAATTAGCTCTAAATTATATTAATTGGAAAGGTGATACAAAAAAAGCGTCTGACATAATTAACAATATTAAAAGAGGCAATTATCTAAATTCAACTTTTGACGTAAGGACATTTATAAATGTACTGGACAGGGATTATGATCAGGCAATTCAAAGTTTAAAAACATCAGGAATTACTTATTGGACAGAACAATTTCGATATGTCCCAAATGATCTTGAGCTTGCATTTATTTATAGATATATGAATAAACCGGATTTATCAAAGAAATATTTTGAATCTTCAAAATACGAATTGGAAAAAATGCTAAAAGATTCTCCAAATGATGAAAGGTTACACAGTTCACTTGGAATTACTTATGCAGGATTAGGACTTAAAGATAAAGCAATTGCAGAAGGCAAAAGAGGTATTGCACTACTTCCGCTTGAAAAAGAAGCGTACAGAGGCTATTACCGGCAATGGGATATGGCAGTTATTTATACTCTCCTGGGAGATAATGATAATGCTTTAAAGCAGATAGATTTTATACTTTCAATTCCCGGTGCTTTTTCTGTTAACGAGCTTAAGCTGGATCCGTTGTATGATTCATTAAGAAATCTTCCCGGTTATAAAGCAATAATTGATAAATATGAATAGTTATTTATTCCAATTGTCATATCTGCCAAAGGCATCCCTTTGGGAGAAGTAGTCCTGCTTTAGCGGGGCGACTGAGATATCTTTTAGAAATAAACAAAAAGATTTCTCATCCGGCAATTGCCGGATTCGAAATGACATCAAAAATATAATATGGGCATAAACTTATGATCGGAGAAATAATACTCCACTACAAAATCTTAGAAAAACTCGGCGAGGGTGGAATGGGCGAAGTCTTCAAAGCGCAGGACACAAAACTGGACCGCTTTGTTGCGCTGAAGTTTCTTCCCTCTCAATTAACAGCATCTGAAGATGATAAAGCCAGGTTTATACAGGAAGCAAAAGCAGCTTCTGCTATGAATCATCCGAATATATGTACAATTTATTCCATCGAAGAGTTTGAAGGTCAACTCTTTATTGCGATGGAGTTTGTTGAAGGAAAAACTTTAAAAGATAAAAAGGATTCTCTATCTGAAAAACAAAAATTAGAGATTGGTATACAGGTTGCTGAAGGTTTAGCCGCGGCTCACGAAAAAGGAATTGTGCACCGCGACATAAAACCTGAAAACATTATGATACGCAAAGATGGTATTGCACAGATAATGGATTTCGGTCTTGCAAAATTATACTCTGATAAAAATGTTTCCAGGCTAACCAAGGTTGGTACAACTATGGGAACACTCGGGTATATGTCACCGGAACAGGTGCAGGGATTAGATGTTGATCACAGAACAGATATTTTTTCTCTAGGCGTTGTCCTTTACGAAATGTTCGCAGGAGAATCTCCTTTTAAAGGAATGCACGAGACTGCGATTATGTATGAGATTGTAAATGTTGACGCCCCTCCACTTTCCACTGTAAAAGAAGGAATTGATGCTGAACTTGATGAATTAATTTTGGAATGTTTAGAAAAGGATAAAGATGAACGCTGTCAGTCTGCAAAAGAACTGGCAAAAGATTTAAGGAAAGTTAAGAAATCTACAGGACACAGAAAAAGCAGAGTTTACAATGTAAATACTGCTGCTTTCAAAAAACAAAATGTTGAGACTAAAATTTCAGGTCCATCTTCTTCGTTTTCAGTAGATGTAATGAATCGCCGATTTGATTTAACCAAATTATTTAGACTTAGTTATCTCCCCTGGTTTTTATCATTAATATTATTGGCAATAGTTTTTTATTTCTTATTTAACAATAACTCAACACCCGTAAATAATTTTATAAAGTTTGAACAGTTAACCGAACAATCAGGTGAAGAATTATATCCTGATATCTCCCCCGATGGAAATTATATTACTTACACAAAATCAGTTAATAGAATTCAGCATATTTTTCTGCAAAGAATCGGCGGAGGAAATACAATAGATTTAACAAAGGATTCGAATGTTGACAATTATCAATCTGCATTTTCTCCTGATGGACAGTTAATCGTTTTTCACTCGGATAGAGATGGTGGCGGCTTATTCTTAATGGGATCAACCGGCGAATCTGTACGAAGACTCACAGACTTCGGTTACAATCCTGCCTGGGTTCCGGATGGTGAAAAGATAATTTATGCAACAGAATTAATCGAAACTCCATATTCAAGAGTTTCAACAAGTGCTTTATGGGTAACCGATCTGAAGACAGGCAAAAAGCAAAAAATTTATGATGGTGATGCGGTACAACCAAGCTGGTCACCTGGCGGTAAATGGATTGCATTTTGGGGACTTCCAATGGGAACTGGTCAAAGGGCAATATGGATAATTTCTGCAACAGGTGGGAAACCAAATAAGATCACAAATGACGATTACATAAATTGGAGCCCGACGTGGTCTGCAGACGGTAAATATCTTTATTTCTCAAGCAACCGCGGTGGAAGTATGAATTTATGGAAAGTAAAGATAAATGAAAGTTCAGGAGAAACTGAAGGAGATTTTGAACCAATAACTACCCCATCGATATCCAGTTCTATGACTAAGATTTCTCACGACGGCAATAAATTGATTTATGTCTCGGAAGATAAGAGAGCAAACATTTATAAAATAAACTTTGATCCCAAAACTGAAAGAGCTATTGGCAATCCCGAACCTGTAACAGAAGGTTCAAAGCAATTTCTTTTTTTGGATATATCCCCGGATAACAAAAAAATTGCCGCAGCAAGCTTCGGGCAGCAGGAAGACTTATATACTATGAATACTGATGGATCCGGATTATTAAAATTAACAAATGATATTTATAAAGACCGGGGTCCCAAATGGTCCCCTGATGGCAAAAGTCTTATTTTTTATTCAACCAGGTCAGGTAAATATGAAATATGGCAAATTAATGCAGATGGAAGCAACTCAAAATTATTAACGAATACCCCTGAAACTGTTAGTAATCCCAATTGGTTCCCGAATGGGAAAAACATAACTTTTTATAGTAGTGATAATAATGTAAATACTTACTTACATAATTTAGATTCAACTATTGACCAGAAACTGATATCTCTACCTGAATATTACGAAAAAGGGAAATCATTTGCAGAAAGTTCTGTATCGCCGGATGGAAATTTTATTGCAGGAGATCTAATCGATAACGCCAACGGAGATTATAATGGAATAATTATATACTCTATTATAGCAAAGAGTTATAAGAAACTTTCGGATACAGGCGATGGACCCACCTGGTTTAATGATAGCAAAAGAATTTTATATTCATATAAAAATAATTTTTTTGTTTTGGATTCAAAAACGGGCATAAGCAAAATGATATCTGATACCAAACAACCAATGCCTTATTCAGACTATTTTTCAATATCTCCTGATAATAAATCAATATATTTTATCAAGCAGGAAAAAGAATCTGATATCTGGATAGGATATTTGAAATAGGATATGTCATATCGACGAGATCGGCAACTGCCGGATGAGGAGATATCTTATGGATATTATTAAAAAGATTTCTCAGTCGAAGACTCCTTCGAAATGACAAGACAAAAGAAATTTTATAAGGCGTAAATATATGATTGGCGAAACAATTTTACATTACAAAATACTTGAGAAGTTAGGCGAAGGAGGGATGGGTGTAGTCTATCTTGCACAAGATTTAAAGTTGGAACGTAAGGTCGCCATTAAGTTTTTACCGAGACACATCGCAGGTAACTTCGAAGAAAGAGAAAGATTTAAAATTGAAGCAAAAGCTGCTGCATCATTAAACCATCCGAATATTGCCACTATATATGCAATAGAAGAATCCGGTGATGATACATTTATAGTAATGGAATTTATTGATGGGGTTGAATTAAAGGATAAAATTAAATCAGCTTCATTTCCAGTTAATGAAGCCATCAATACAGCAATTCAAATAGCAGATGGATTGGAAGCAGCGCACAAGAAAGGAATTGTCCATAGAGATATTAAATCTCAGAATATAATGATTACGAATGACGGCAAAATTAAAGTAATGGATTTTGGATTGGCTAAGGTTGGTAAGGGGACACAACTAACAAAAATCGGATCAACAGTTGGCACTGCCGCCTATATGTCTCCCGAACAATCAAGAGGAGAAGAAGTAGATCATCGAACTGATATATGGTCATTCGGTATTGTACTTTATGAAATGATAACGGGGAAGCAGCCATTTAAAGGCGATTACGAACAGGCTGTGATTTATTCAATTTTAAATGAAAAACCGGAATTAAAAGAAAATATTTCTGATGGTTTGAAGTATGTAATTGAGAAATCACTTGCTAAGAATAAAAATGATAGATACCAATCAGCTTCTGAAATTTTAGCGGACCTCATTGCACTGAAAAATGAATCCTTCTCTAAAACTTATTCAAAAGTTTCAACGAGCAGTCCAACCTCTATAAAGAAAAAGTGGATAGTTCCGGCAGCTATTGTATTATTAATAGTAATACTTGCTGCAGCATATTTCTTGTTTATTAATAAACCCGAAGGGACTATCACAAGCGAAAGAAAAATAATTGTTGTTCTTCCTTTCGAAAACCTTGGTCCTTCTGAAAATGAATATTTTGCAGATGGTCTTACAGAAGAAATAACGAGCAAACTTTCCGGTCTTTCCGGGTTAGGTGTTATTGCCCGTCAAAGCGTTATACAGTATAAGAAGACAACTAAATCGGTACAGCAAATTGGTGAAGAACTAGGGGTTTCTTACATTTTGCAAGGAACAGTAAGATGGGAAAATGTCGCAGGAGACGAACACGTTAGAGTAACACCCCAACTGATTGATGTAAAAGAAGGAACACAAATATGGTCGCAGGCATCGGAGGAGATTCTTTCCAGTTCATTTAAACTCCAATCTGAAATTGCCGAAAGTGTTGTACAAGCTCTGGACTTAAATCTTGCACTTTCTGAAAAGCAAACTCTTACCACAGACATAACAACCAACGCAGAAGCATATAATTACTATTTACGTGGTATTACATCCTATAGAAAATCATTTAACGAAAGTGATTATAGAATAGCTGAAGAAATGCTTTTAAAAGCGATAGAACTGGATCCTAATTTTAGCCGTGCTTATGCAGCTTTGAGCGATGTCTATTCGTCTATCTACTGGGAGTACTTTGATCATACTGAGAGCTGTGTGCTGAAAGCAAAACAAACTGCTGAAAAATCCCTGGAACTTGAACCCGATTTGATTGAAGGACATATAGCGTTTGCATGGTACTATTACCTTTGCTGGCTGGATTATAGTAATGCACTTGCTGAATTCAATTATGCTTTAAAGTTTCAACCGAATAATGAAGACGCCTTATCAGGGATTGGACTAATATATCGCAGACAAGGAAAAATGCAGGAGGCATTTGATAATTTAAGGAAAGCACTAGATATCAGTCCCCGAGATTTGACGACGATTGCTAACATTTCATCAACACTGATACTTCTCAGGGACTACAACCAGGGTGAGCAATACATACAAATGGCGCTAACGCTCGCTCCAGATTGGAGGGAATTATACACTACAAAAGCCTGGATGTATATACTCAAATCAGGAGATTTTAAGAAAGCAAGGATGATACTCAATAATGCAGATGAACAAAATATACAGGTTGAAACCGGGTATGATATTTTTGTACCTATTATTACAGAAATTGGAGCTTCAAACTACGAAAGGGCATTGGAGTTAGTTCGAAATATGAAAACAAATGTTTGTGACTACCAGTTCTTTTATATACCACAGAGCCTGTTTTTAGCAGAAATATATGGGCTAATGAAAAATAAAAAAACAAAACTTGCATATTACGACAATGCCAGAGTAACGTTGGAAAAAAGAATAAAGAAATTTCCTGATGATGCCAGATTGCGCAGCTCACTTGGAATTACTTACGCCGGTCTGGGTGAAAAAGAGAAAGCGATAAAAGAAGGTAAGCTGGGTGTTGAGCTTCTTCCAATTAACAAAGAAGCATGGAACGGTTATTACAGGGAAATGGATCTTGCAAAAATTTATACAATGGTTGGAGAATATGATCTTGCTATTGATAGGCTTGATTATCTTTTATCAATTCCCGGAGAACTATCAGTTCCTTATATAAAAATTGATCCGATCTGGAAATCATTACTTAACAATCCACGTTTTCAAAAAGTTTTAGAGAAATATTAATGATTGGTATTACAATTCTTTATTATCCGCCAAAGTCGGATCAGCCTAAGACAGATGAGACTTTAGATTGTTCTATTGCCCCGACCTTCAGGTCAGAGTAAAGAATTAACAAAAAGATTTTTGGCTTTAGCCGCATCTGTTTTTATTAGGCTAAAGCCCGGTTTATTTTTTTATACTAATACCACGACTTAAAAGTCGTGGCAATATATAAGGATAGTTATGATCTGCTCAACTATACATCACTATAAAATATTAAAAAAACTCGGCGAACTTGCCTTCCTTAGGCAGGGGCGGACCTACCCACCGAAGCATTTTAATAATATTAGAGGTCTTAAATGATTGGTGAAACTATTCTTCATTATAAAATGGTTGAGAAGATCGGCGAAGGCGGAATGGGCGAAGTCTTCAAAGCGCAGGACACAAAACTCGACCGCTTTGTTGCATTAAAATTTCTTCCATCCCATTTGATCACATCTGAAGATGTAAAAGCCCGTTTTATACAGGAAGCGAAAACCGCATCAGCTATAAATCATCCGAATGTTTGTACTATTTATTCGATTGAAGAATATAATGATCCTGCCTCCGTCTCACAAAGCAAGACTACGGTGGGCAATCAGCTTTTTATAGTGATGGAATTTGTAGATGGTAAAACATTAGCTGATAAAAAGGATGCACTATCGGATAAACAAAAACTTGAAATCGGAATTCAGTCTGCTGAAGGATTGGCTGCCGCACATGAAAAGGGGATAGTACACAGAGATATAAAACCTGAAAATATTATGATCCGCAAAGACGGCATCGTACAGTTAATGGATTTCGGACTAGCAAAACTTTATAAGGAAAGTAATGTATCAAGGTTAACAAAAGCAGGTTCAACAGTTGGGACGATGGGTTATATGTCCCCGGAACAGGTTCAGGGACTGGATGTTGATCACAGGACAGATATTTTTTCCCTGGGTGTGGTTCTATATGAACTGTTTGCCGGTGAGTCCCCATTTAAAGGATTACACGAGACTGCAATAATGTATGAGATAGTTAATGTTGATCCCCCATTGTTAACATCGGTTAAACCTGAAATAGATCCTGAACTAGATAGGATTATTCTTGAATGTTTGGAGAAAGATCCTGCCGAAAGATGTCAGTCAGCTGCAGAGCTTGCACGTAATTTAAGGCGAATAAAAAGAGTATCAACAGGCTCACGAACTGCATCGAGAATTCAGCAGGCGGTTCCTGTCGGCAAAGACAACAAACAAAAAATTCTTCTTGAAAATAAAAAACTAAAAATTGGAATTATTTCCCTCGCTGTTTTATTTGTTGCGGTAATTGTTTATTTCTTTTTTATCCAGAGTTCCACAAAACCGGATATAAGTATCTCGAACTATCATTACACACCTTTTGAAACTGAAGGTATTGTTTATTGGGGCAAATGGTCGCCGGATGGAAAATCTATTGCCTATGGGAAATTTATAGATGGTGTTATTCAACTCAGGGTTCGGTCCATTGATAATCCCAGGTCGACTTTATTGACTACATTGGATGATGCGATGGATGTATTCTGGGCCCCGGATGGAAATAGTCTTTATTTCATCCGGGACGGAAAACTGCAAACTATTGGGCTAGCCGGTGGCAAACCTAAAATAATATTACAGAATGGGTTATGGTCAGCTACTATTTCTCGCGATAACAAGAACTTGCTCTTCTGGAACCGTGCCAGCAGGGTGGATTCTACTTTTGGAGACTCCGCTTCAGTATTTATTTCAAACATAAATGGGACGCGCATCAGACGGTACTTACCGGATCCTTTTAAAATAGCAGAAAGCTACGCCCCGGTGTATATGAAATTCTCACCCGATGGTTCTAAGATTGCGCTGACAATGTACACCACTCACGGTGTGGAATTTTGGATTCTTCCCTGGCCTGACGGACCTGGCGCTAAACCACACAAAATATTTGATGATAGGAATTTTTCATTGCCACCGTCTTTCGACTGGCTTCCTGATTCTCGACGTATAGCTCTTAATGACGCAGGAGGGATTTGGATTGGAGATACAGAGGATGAATCCCTTTTTCGTATTACCTCTTCACAGCAAGGTGAGTATCTAAGTTCTGTTTCACCCGATGGTAAACGGATCCTGTTTGGAACAAGCAACACAAATTATGATATAGTAATTCTACCGTTTGACGGTTCACCGTTAAAACCTCTCATTGCAACCTCTGTAAATGAAAATTCTGCAACTGTGTCTGCTGACGGAAAATTAATGACTTATATCACTGAAAGATCCGGGAAACAGGAAATCTGGCTGGAAGAAGAAAACGGATCGGGACGTCCAATAGTAACAGATGCTGATTTTTCATCCGATTCAAACGAATTCCATATGGCTATTATTTCACCTGACGGCAAACGTGTGGCTTATAATCGTGTGGGTAAAAAATCATATGCAGAACTATGGGTCTCTAATTCCGAAGGGGGGAAACCCGTTCTATTATTGCCGGATAGTCTTGTTGTAGTAAACCCTTGTTGGTCGCCTGATGGTCAAAGCTTGTATTGCAACATTAGGACCGGCGATACTTCTTATTCGATAATTTTACCAATTGGTAATGGTAAAACTGTTCATTTGCCGGATTCAGCATTCACCAGTGGACTTCCAGCCTGGTCACCTGATGGTAAATGGATAGCACTGAAACAAAATAAAAAGATTCGCTTAATTTCTCCTGACGGGGAAAAAATGAGAACACTCATTCCACCGGTCGATCCATCCGCCTGGGGATACTGTATGGCGTGGTCCCGTGACAGCAAAAAAATATATATCGGTTCATCAGTAGGAAAAGTCAGCCGGCTGGATGTGATAGACACGGAGACAGGAAAGTGGCGAAAGATTGCCGAATACGGGTCCGAGGTTAATTTTGGACAGTATTACTCACAAAGCAGTACCGGAAGTATTTCAAGAGACGGGAAAGGATTGATTGTTACTGCGCAATTTGCAAACGGAAGTTTGTACATTTTAGATGGTGCTCTGGGAGATGTAAAATAAATTTTAATAGCCCCGACCTTTAGGTCGGAGATGTGAAAAGCAGAAAAAAAATACGGGCTTTAGCCCAATACAAAAAATGAAGCTAAAGCCATTCCCTATTTTTAAATTTATCTCCCTGACCTAAAGGTCAGGGCTATTGTCGGAGATACTTATGATCGGTGAAACTATACTTCATTACAAAATAATAGAGAAACTGGGCGAAGGTGGAATGGGAGAAGTCTTCAAAGCGCAGGATACAAAACTGGACCGCTTTGTTGCACTGAAGTTTCTTCCTTCTCAGCTAACAGCATCGGAAGATGACAAAGCAAGATTTATCCAGGAAGCAAAAGCCGCTTCATCAATGAACCATCCGAATGTTTGTACAATTCATTCAATTGAAGAATATAAAGACCAGCTTTTTATAGTGATGGAATTTGTAGAGGGGAAAACATTAAAAGATAAAAAAGATTCACTAACCGAAAAACAGATTCTTGAAATAGGAATACAGGTTGCTGAAGGTTTAGCTGCTGCTCACGAGAAAGGAATTGTCCATCGCGATATAAAACCCGAAAATATAATGGTTCGGAAAGACGGAATAGTACTGATAATGGATTTCGGGTTAGCCAAACTTTACAAGGGAGGTAATCTATCTAGGTTGACAAAAGCAGGATCAACGGTTGGAACAATGGGTTATATGTCACCGGAACAGGTACAGGGATTGGATGTAGATCATCGAACAGATATTTTTTCTTTCGGCGTTGTGCTGTATGAGCTGCTCGCAGGTGAATCTCCTTTTAAAGGAATGCACGAGACAGCAGTAATGTATGAAATTGTAAATGTAGATGCACCGCCTCTTTCAACTTTTAAAGAAGGAATAAATCCCGAACTGGATGAAATAATTCTTGAGTGTCTGGAGAAAGAAAAAGATGAACGCTGTCAGTCAGCCAAAGAATTGGGGAAAGATTTGAGAAAAGTTAAAAAGTCTACTGGACACAGAAAGAGCAGGGTTTATAACGTAAATTCAAAAGCATTTCAAAAGCAGACAGAAAGCCAAACGTCATCTAAAAGTTCAGGTTCAATTACCATTGAAGCATTTAACAGGAAATTTTATCCAGGCAATATATTCCGATCCTCCTACCTTCTCGGATCCTTAGTGATCATTTTATCAGCTGTGGTTTTATATCTGTTATTAACCAGGAACTCGCTTAATGAAAATTCACTTGTTGTAAATGCTTCCATCCTTCCGCCACAAAATGTAACATATGAAAATCTTATCGGGGGTAATTTTGAACTATCTCCGGATGGTAGAATGATTGCTTTTATAGGGAAAGATTCATTAAACATTAATAGATTGTGGGTCAGACCGCTTAAAACTTTAGTAGCAAAAGATTTCCAGGGCACTGAAAATGCGTTTTATCCTTTTTGGTCACCTGACGGAAAATACATTGCATATTTTTCTGGTAACAGTTTAATGAAAATTGATATAAACGCAGGACCGCCCAATAAAGTATGTGATGCACCTGCAGGAAGGGGAGGAAGCTGGAGCAATAATAATAAAATCGTTTTTGCACCTAATGCAACAGGCGGTTTATATATGGTTTCAGCAAATGGAGGCAACCCGGTTGAAATAATAAAACAGGACACCTCAATCAAAGATCAAAGCCTGCGCTTCCCTCACTTTCTTCCGGATGGTGAACATTTTATTTACAGCGTTCAAAATCTCTTCTCCGGTTCAAGCCCTGGTGATGTAGTTAAAGTTGGTTCAATTAATTCTGATACAGATGTTACCTTATTTTCATGCTTCTTCGAATACAGAGTATGCAGATGGTAATATTTTTTATTTAAGACATAAAGCCTTAATCTGTCAGGGGTTTGATCCCGATAATTTCAAAGTGAAAGATGATTTTCAAACTATTGCAGGAAACATACTCTATTTTGATGCACGAATTAAAGGAGCTTTTTCTGTCTCCTTAGCCGGGAATCTTGTTTATCAGAGTAATAACCAGCTTGAAAATAAAGTTGGAATGGTAGATATGAACGGGAATAAAAAAGAAGTACTTTTTGAAAAATCTGTTTTAAACACTGCAAGTTTTTCTCCTGACAATACAAAAATAGCTTTTGATGGGTTGGATAATGAAGGCAAGAATTCAAACATATGGGTCTATGATATAAAACGGAAAGTAATCACACGTATAACATTTGGACCTGATTATAAAGAATTTCCAATCTGGTCACCCGGTAATAAAAAAATTGCTTTTGTTTCTAACACAAATAAATTCTATGATATATATATAAAAAGTGCTGACGGGACCGGAGATGATACATTATTGTACAAATCTGAAAATAATAAATATTCTACTGATTGGTCCGCCGATGGTAATTATATACTATATACAACTATAAAAAGTGGAAACGGATATGACATTGGCATTTTTCAATTGGATGCTAAAAAAGATATCAGCTACCTGGCTACAAATTTTAATGAAGGAAGCTTTAAATTTTCGCACAATATAAAGTGGGTTTTGTATCGGGGTGATGAATCAGGAACCGGTCAGATATATGTACGCCCATTTTCAGGTAAAAAAGGAAGATGGCAGATTAACACAAATAGTGTAAATACTTTAACATCTAAGGCAGGCTGGTTCAACGATGATAAAAATATTTATTTTGTTTCTTCAACTAATGATTTGAGTTTGGTCAGTATTAATGGTTCCGGTGAATCATTAAATCCCGGCTTACCGCGGATTCTTTTTAATTTGAATGATAAAGGTGTAAACAGAGTTTTTGATATCTCAAAAGATGATAAATATTTTCTGGTAGAATTTTCTTCTGATCAGATTATATCATCTCCATTAACTTATCTGCAAAACTGGCAGGGATTGATTAATAAAAAGGAAGACTAGCTTTAATTAGATTTAATAAGGATTAATATTTTGATCAATGAAACGATTCTTCATTATAAAATACTTGAGAAACCTGCCAACAGGCAGGCTTGGCGAAGCTCTTCTCGTTCAATTAAAAGGAAGATTAAATTATGAGTGATTTAGTAGGACAGACTATTTTACATTATAAAATAATTGAACAAGTCGGTCAGGGCGGAATGGGTGAAGTCTTCAAAGCTCAGGATACAAAACTCGAACGTTTTGTTGCTCTGAAATTTCTTCCCTTACAGCTAGCAGCA
>CAVUZG010000005.1:0-129731 GCA_963745945.1 uncultured Ignavibacteria bacterium | reverse complement strand
ATGGTATGGTTTCCCTGGTTACGATAATAATATTCCATTACGTATAATATTAGAGTCACAAATTGTTCTGATAAAATTTTATATGATGTGACAGACTTAGTTTGGTCTGGATATTTTGAATACAGTGATGATTTCATTGAATATGGATTGCATAGTACTGTTGTAGAATATAATTCTATGGCACGGACAATAATACTTACTGAAGGTAAAACTGACACTTACTTCCTAAAAGAGTCAATGAAATTATTATATCCACATTTAGTTGACTACTATTCATTTTTAGAATTTGAGAACTCAAAATTGGGTGGTGGTGTTGGCAATCTAACTAATATTGTAAAGGCATTTGCTGGATCCGGCATCGTGAACAATATAATTGCATTATTCGATAATGATACTGCAGCTGCTTCTGCAATTAAAAGTCTTAGTAAAACAGTTATTCCTAATAATATAAAAATATTAAAATTACCTGATATAGAGGTACTCCGAGATTATCCTACTATTGGTCCCTCTGGAAATGTAAACTTAGATATGAATGGGATAGCAGCAAGTATCGAATTATTTTTTGGCTCAGATGTATTAAAAATCGAAGGTGAAAATTTATCTCCGGTTCAATGGACTGGTTATGATCCAAACATAAAGAAATATCAAGGTGAAGTTATTGATAAAATAACATTACAGAGAAGATTTAACAAAAAAATTGAAGCAAGTAAGTCTGATAAGGATGATTGCTTAGATGATAAATGGGATGATATGAGATCAATATTTAAACTTCTTTTTAATGCATTTAACGAAAACCATAGAGAACAATTATTGTGGATGATTGACGAATACTATTCCACCTAACCAGCCGCTCAAGACCGACCGCCGAAACGGTTTGAGTTAAGTGCAATTTTTAAGTTTACGTTTTTCGTTCGGCATTTTGTTCTAAGTAGTTTGTAAATGTAAGTTAGGTCGCCGCCAGTTCGGTGAAATTTAATGGCGGCTACAAATTATAAACATTCGTTGTTAGTTAAGCATTGCTGTTCTGGGCGGCGGCTTAGCGGCAACGTCGTTATACCACTACTTAAATAATTGAATTATTAGTAGAGTCTAAATATTATTAAAATAAAAAGGCGGTGATTTGAAAAGTGAATAATAGTTTACCTAAATGGTTTAATATTTGGTGGGTAATAAATGTCTGTATAGCTATCGCGTTTATTATTTATTGGTATTCGATTAGATTTCGAATCTAACAAATTAGTTTATGTTTTTATCCTATATAGTAATCTATGGGGCCTTTGGGCTGCTAAATTCAGAAGAAATATAAAAGATAAGTTAATAAAATAGTTATAGGTCATAAAATCTTTTAATTTAATCGTGGCATAACCAGCGGCTCAACAGCGACCGCCTAATCGGTTCGGGGTTTTTAAGGTTTTTGGTATTTGTTTTTTCGTTCAGCATTTTGTTCAAGGTAGTAGTTCTAAATAACATTTTTGCAAACTGCGCTTACGAGAAAGTTAAGCACAGTTTGCTTAACAATTGGCGTTGTGTTCTAACCTCCCGTCAGTTATGGGCGGACGCGTTAGCCGCAACTTCGTTATGTTCAAAATAAAATATGAATGAATTTATTGCAAATATTATTAGTGCATCTTTTTATAAAATAAATGATGTTAAAGTAGGTGTCGTGCCATTAACCGAATTACAAAATAAAGGAGCAATTCATTTCCTTGATAGATTAATAATGGATCAAGGGAATGGTAATATAACCTTATGCTTACGTGGGGAAAATTATTTTAATCTTTCACAAAAACTGTTCCTTTTAATGAAAGATTATCAAATAGGTTTAGCTCCGAATTTTATCGGCGATGTTTTCTATTAGGAGATAAATCAAAGACCAATTATTTGTGTACTTATCGCAATGATAATCCAATACCTTGGTCAATCGATATTGGCAAAGTCAATCCAGCGGATTTTGAATTAACTTTTTATGAAATGAGTTATTTTGTAAGAGGAGATAACTTTAATTGGAATAACGAATTGAATTCCATGTTCATTGAATACTTTGTAAACAATAATAATAATTCAAACTTCATATTGCTTACTAATAAGTTAAATTCGTCAGATCAATTATTAACTAGGGATTATTATTGTTGGTTACTACATACTGCTGCAAATCAAAGATTTCACTCTTATTCCTATTATGTATCAACAACAACAGATCCAGAAACATGCTACAATTATTCAAATGAAAATGGACCAGTTGCAATTTTGTACTTTATCCCTAAACCAATTCATAGATTTGCTACTAGTTTTGAAACAATCAATAGATGCAAAAAATCTATTAACAAACAAAAACTTGCCTGTTATTAATCTGAAGTATACCCGGACGAATATGAAATATCAATTAAAGGGGGATTGTTCCCTCATTTCATTATTGGCTTTTACGAATACGAAAACAACAGATTTGTACTTAATCACCATCTATTTAAAGAAAAACAACAGAAGTTTTAAATCAATATTCAAAAATGGATTAGAAATTGATCAATCAGATTTTTTTGAATATATAAAGAAAACAAGTTATCAAAGTGGTGTTGCGATGTTTTCAGATGGACGATTTTCGAAAATAGAAACATAACCAGCCAATCAAGCGGACGCCGTTTTCGCATTTGGCATTTTAGAAATTTTAAAGTTAGTTGTTCCGTTTCGGCTAACTTGTTCAAAGTAGTCGTTCTAATTAATAAACTTGCAAACTGCGCTTACGAGGAAAGTTAAGCACAGTTTGCTAAATCATCGGCAGTTGTTTTTTAAGTGGCATTCTTGTTCTGGGGCGCCGCTTATCGGCAACGCCGTTATATGCTTAAGGAATATTATGAAATTAAAATGGGTCAAAGTCAAAAATTACCGCTCTTGCAAAGAGTTGGAAATTGATTTTCTTTCGATGCACGCTTTAGTTGGTGCTAATAATTCTGGAAAGACATCCATATTAAAGAGCTTAGATTTTTTATTCAATCCTACAATTTCAAAAATCGATGATGAATGTTTTTGGGATAAAAACACTGAGTTAACTATCTGGATTGAAGCAATCTTTGATAGTTTGACAGATAATGAAATTACAAGCCTAGCTGGTTATTTAAAAGCTGATAATACATTCCATATTGCACGCTCAGTCAAAATATCATCTGACCCAGATGATTCAGTGAAGGAAACCGAAGAAGATAATAAATGCAAGATTTCTCAACACTATTGTATCCCAATGCCCACCCAAATATGGTTAAGAGAAAATGAAGTAAGCAAAAGTAATATTGATGAATGGTGGACACAACAAGAGAACTTGATAGTAAACGGAATCAGTTTTTTCGATTTTGTTGGTGGCACAAAACCAAAAGTTGGCGAATGGAAAGAAAAAATTTCAGAATTTATTGCGTCACATTTGACAACAGCAGATTTCGTCGAAGTTTGGAATGATAACCCAAAAGGTTATGCTGGAGTTTTAAAAGGCACTCTCCCAAATTTTATTTATATCCCAGCGGTAAAAGATTTATCTGATGAAACAAAAGTTACAAAGTCAAATCCCTTTGGCAAACTTTTATACCGCATAATGGAAAACATTTCTTTAGAGCAGAAGGAATCAATAAATACTTATTTGGAAAATATCAAAAAGAAATTGAATAAGGATGGTGGAGCTGAAAGATTAAATTCAATTGTTGAAACGGAGGAAAAACTTAATACGATTCTTAACAATTATATGGAAGCTGATTTAGAGATAGAATTTGAAACCCCTAAAATGGATGTATTATTGTCTACACCAAAAATATTCATTGACGATGGTTTTAGAAACATTGCTCAGAACAAAGGTCACGGTTTACAAAGAGCCGTCATTTTTTCTATCCTTCGCCTCTATTCCGAATTATTCACTGCACGGGATAATCAGAGAATTAAAAGCACAATCTTTGCTATTGAAGAACCAGAAATTTATATGCATCCCCAAGCACAAAGAAATATTAGGAAAGTATTCCAAGATATTTCAAGTGGAATTGACCAAGTCTTTTTTGCAACACATTCATCATTACTTTTGGATGTGGCTAATTTTGATGAGATTATTCGTCTTGAAGCAAAAAAAACTACAGTTGGCAATAAGAAATATGTTGAAACGAAAAAATGGCAACTTCCAGTCACAAGTTTAATTAGTGATCTTGAGAACAGACATACTAACTTACGCGGTAACATAACAGCTAATGGTATTCGAGAATTATATTCAAATGCTTATCACCCAACTCGTAGTGAAGGATTTTTTGCTAATAAAATAATTCTTGTAGAGGGGGCTACTGAGCAGTATAGTCTTCCAATTTATGCTGAAGCGTTGGGAATTAATCTTGATCTGTTGAATATCAGCATTGTTGATTCTGGTGGTAAATGTTCAATGGATAGATTATTCAGAGTTTTCAATGAGTTGGGTATACCTTGCTATATGTTAATCGACTACGACAAGGATAATCAAGAGGCATCAATCATTGCCAAATCCAGAGAACTATTAGCAATGGTTAATGAAAATACAGCAGTGCCAATAACGATTACGGCAAATAATAAAATAGCTTGTTTCCCGTCAAAATGGGAGACAGATCTTGAATCCGAAATTCCTAATTACGCCAACTTATTATCAGATGCTCGAAATGATTTAGGAAGAGACGTAGGCAAACCATTAATTGCACGGTTTATTGCTCGAAAATTAACTAAACAAACTCCTGTATTTGTTCCACCAAGTATAAAAATAATACTTGAAAAAGCTATTACCGTAAATTGGGAAAGAAGTTGTTTAACAATATAATGTCGCATATAACCAGCCAATCAAGGCGGACGCCGTTTTCGCATTTGGCATTTTCATAATTAATGGTTTTGTTTTTCCGTGTAAAGTTTCTTGTTCAAAGTTGTTCTGTTAAATAAATTTTTAATAAATAAAAAGTTTTTGTTGGTATTTTTCGGCATTCCTGTTCTGGGGCGCCGCTTATCGGCAACGCCGTTAGGCAACTAATATGGGGAGTAATTTATGAAAATATTAAATTTACTTTTTTTAGTTTCAATAATATTCTACGGATGCAAATCAGAAGCTCCAACTGAAATAATTGATGGGAACACCACATCCCCTTCAGATTCACTTTTCATTGGTGGTAGATTTACCATACCAGGCAATCAATCTATAAAAAATATTGCTGTTTGGAATGAAAGTAAGTGGAGTGCACTTAGTACCGGAATATCGGGGCAAAATGTAGATGTGGAATGTATGGCCTTCTATAATAATGAATTGTATGTTGGTGGATTCATTGATTCAGCTGGAGGGAAGGAAGCTAAAAATATTGCAAAGTGGGATGGGAAAGAATGGTCATCAGTTGGTGGTGGAATTAATGGTAGAGTAACTAGTCTTAAAGTTTATAAAGATGAACTTTATGCTGGCGGTTGGTTTTCAAGCTCTGGTGGCATTAAAGCTGATAATATTGCAAAATGGAATGGAACAAATTGGTCCTCAGTTGGTGAAGGACTTTCAGATGAAGTATATACACTTTGTGTTTATAATGATGAACTTTATGCAGGCGGCTGGTTTACTATAAACTATTCGGGAAATTTTAATGCAAATAATATCGCTAAATGGAATGGGGTAAATTGGGATACGGTAGGAAGCGGGGTTAATTCCGGTTCTTATATAATGACACTTACGGTTTTCAATAATGAGTTATACGCTACTGGCAATTTTAGTAAATGTGGCAATGTGACGGTTACTAATATTACAAAATGGAATAACAGTATTTGGCAATCGGTCGATAGTACTGCCATTTCAAACAGAATATATGTGGCGACAGTGTATAAAAATGAACTCCATTTAGCGGGTCAATCAAATGGTTCAAATGATTTGCCATATTGTGCAATTTGGACCGGAAGTGATTGGGATTTTAATAAGTTCTCATTTGATAATTGGCCAAATAGCTTATATACATCTGGCGACTTTTTGTATGTCGGAGGCTTATTTACCACTGTTAATGGAAAAACTGTGAACGGTATTTTTAAATGGGATGGAACGAGCATTCAAAATATTGGTACCGGTGTTCAAGGATTTGTTTCATCTATTTTACTAAAATAAATTGCCTAACCTGCAACTCAAAGCGACCGCATAATCGATGCAGTGTTTTTAATATTGTAAGTTTATGATTTTCGTTCAAATTTTTATTTAAGGGATTAGTTCTAAATAACATTATCACAAATTGTATTTACGATGAAAGTTAAATACAATTTGTAAAATTATTGGCGTTTGTGGCTAAGGTGGCGTGGATTTGTTGGGCGGCGCTTTAGCCGCAACTCCGTTATATTGCTCGAAGTGCTAAAGTAGTGATTTGAAATTCCTGGCACCGTGTAAGATTCTATGAATCAGAATTGTTCTTTCTTCAATTGTGTAAAAAATGATGTAATTTTGAACAATTAGGTACCTATATCCAAGATTTTTGATTTCTTCATCTCTGGGTATTCTGCCCAGTTGAGGATTATTAGAAAGAAGCTCTAAGTTCTTTTCTATTTTGGTTGCGATTGTTTCAGCGGCAATCGGATTATCACCTGCAACAAACTTTATGATTTCTGTAAAATCTTCTTCCGCAATTCTGAGAAGTCGAATTTGAAATTTATCTGCTGGCATTTATTGTGGCCCTAATATTGGTCATAACTTGTTTTAATGTTCGCCCTTTATCGCCATCGGCTTTTTGGTTTTGTGCAACAGATAATTTTCCGAGTAAATCAAGTTTTAATTGCATCATTGAATAATGAGATATTGACATAACTACTAAATCTCCTTCGCCATTTTTTGTGATGAATATTGGCTCGTTAGAATTATGTGCTAATTCAGAAATCTCATTTGATTTGTTTCTTAGATCAGATATTGGCTTTATTATTGGCATTTTAACTCCTTTGTTTATGTCAAAATTATATCATAATTATGATAAATGCAATAGAAAAGTGAATCGCAATATAACCAGTCAATCAAGCGGACGCCGTATTTCCTGCCTCGACTTGACGTCGAGTCAAGGCGGGCGCATTTAGCATTTTATTAATTTTTGGGTTAGTCGTTCTCCCGATAGCCATCGGGACAGTCTGTTTCGGCTAACTTATTCAAAGTGTTCGACAAAATTAATTAACTTGCAAACCCTGCTTGCAAAGAAATTTAAGCATCCCGATTAGTCGGGACATAACAATTGGTGTTTCGGTTCTAACCTGCCCGTCAGTTATGGGCGGCGGATTAGGCGCAACTTCGTTAAGTCCACAAGTAAATTTAAAGAGGTTCTTACAAATACAAATAAAAATTCAATATCCGAAGTTTTTTATTAAAGAAAAGTTTCTTTTGCAACTGTATCTATTTATCTTCTTATCGAAGAATCAAAAAAATACAATATATTAACAATCAATCTAACCTTGCATTTTAATTATAAATAACGAATCTCAGAATTTATTTAGAAGACTAAATTGATAAAAAATTATTTTTTACCAAAAAGAAAGTTCTGGAAATATATACCGTTTGGAAGATATCTAATATTTGTGTCGGCGATATTCTTCTTATTTTCAGGAATCGGATTTATCATCGATCTGCTTTCAGAAGGTTCATTTTCAGAACTGCTGCTCTATATTAATGTATTTTATTCAGGGATTGTTGCAGTATTCTACGTTTATTCTTTTACTAGAAATCTTAAATTTCTTCCTTTTACTATCCTATTTCAGGTTGTAGTTGGAATTAACATCTGGAGCGGGGCTAAACAATTACCGCTTTCCGGATTTCTTCAAAGAGCGTCTTTTGATGCTCTTGGAATTTTAGTAACACTTGTCCTGGGATATATACTGCTTGTTATATTTATAAATAAGGAGGGAATAAAAAATTTACGGCTTCAGACTGAAATGGACCTTGCGCAGGAGCTTCACTCGAACCTTGTTCCCAAAATTGAAATTGTTAATAACCGTTTTGAAATATTTGGTATTTCTAATCCTACAGATGAAGTCGGCGGTGATTTAATTGACTTTTTCGAAAATGAGGCTGCACATACTTGTTATATTGCAGATGTATCGGGTCATGGAGTTGCGGCAGGTTCGATGATGGGGATGTTTAAGAGCACGATTCGGGTTCTATTAAACAAAGATGAACCGCTTTGTTCAATTTTAACTGAAACCAGCAAGACAATTTATAATTTAAAAAAGAAAAACATGTTTCTTACGTGTGCATTTTTAAAATTTAATTCAAATTATACTGTGGAATATTCAACAGCAGGTCATCTTCCGGTTTTAAAACTTGCAAATGATTCAAACAATTTTGATGAATTGATAATAAAGCAGCTTCCAATTGCGGCAACAAAAGATTTTAATTATACTACAAACAGCACAGTTTACAACAAGAATGATTTATTCATATTACTGACTGATGGAATTACAGAGACGTCAAATAAAAAGGATGAAAACTTTGGAATGGAAAAAGTAAAACAGATTATTCTTAATAACAGAAATCATGAATTGTCCCATATTTATGAAAAAATAAATAACAAGTTGGCTTCATACGGTAAACAAAAAGATGATCAGTCAATTTTATTAATCAGATGTTTATAATTATCATAAATATTATTTTTTAACTAAAGTTATAATTTGCGTTTTGTCATCTTTAACGAAGTGAATATCTAAAAAATTGTATATACTAATCTTGAGATTCTTCCTGCAAAACGGGACAAATTGCTTCGATCAGAATGTCTATTAATAAAAAGTCAAGATATAATAGGTGATATTGAAGCACATAAAAATACGATTGAACAAGTTGAACCTTTTGGTGAAAGAAAAGAAGAATAAAAATGCACATAACCTGTTTAATCAGCCAGAGGCACATAAGTAAATAAAAAATCATTGGGATAAAATAATCCCTCGACAAAGGGTTTAATAAAAAATTATTTGACTAACCTGGCTTTACTATTCTGGCCTGCGCCTTTGCAACAACACTGTTATATGCTAAAAAATAGAAAAAGGATTATGGAAAAAAGAAAAGATAGTAAAGATCCATTTGCAACTTCGTACTGCAAACTTGTACAATTTTAATTTATAAAGGAGAACGTTATAATTGGGAAATAATAAATCAACCAAAAAAAGTGAAACGATCTTAGTATTTGGTGCCGGTTTCGGTGGTGCTTTTGGAGCCGCCTTAGGAGCTATATTTGAGAGTATCGATATGGGTCTTGGAATTTCCATAGGCATCGCAATAGGAGTAACTATATCTTTGGTTTTCGGTAAGAAGATTGTTCAGTTGTTTGGCAATCCGGATAAAAGCGATCCAAATGAAGATTTAGAATAAATCCTCTTTAGCAAAGAGGATTCTGATTGAACAATCACAATTTATTATAACAATTGGCAGTTTGCCTGCCTGCCATTAGGCAAATAACAGAAATGTTTATATTATATATAACGATAATTGAATATTCCAACTCAAGCAATTAACTTAGAAACAGGAGGTGATTATGAATTCCGGATTCAAATATTTTTGTTCTCTTATATTCGTATTTATTTTCTTTCTTTATCTGCCCGGGAGAAATATATATGCTCAGGAATCTGAATTATCAAATTCGGAGCGTGATACTCTATTGTCTGTTGCACGCCAGTATATAGAAAACGTAAAATATTGCGCACTGATCACGATTGATAGTACAGGCTACCCTCACGCAAGAACTATGGACCCTTTTCAACCAGACGAGAAGTGGATTGTTTGGTTAGCGACAAACCCTAAAAGCAGAAAAGTAAATGAAATCAGAAACAATCAAAAAGTAACCCTTTACTATACAGGAAATAAAGGTGTAGGCTATGTATCAATTATCGGTACCGCTAGAATTGTTAATGATCAAAGTAAAAAAGATAGTTTGTGGAAGGATGGATGGAGCCGCTTTTATAAAAATCGCAAGGAAGATTATCTACTAATTCAAGTGGTACCGAAAAGACTTGAGTTATTGGATTATAAGCAAGGTATAGTAAATAATAAGGAAACTTGGAGAACACCTTCTGTTACTTTTTAAACCAAAATACTTGGAGAACTTATTAATTAATATTTTTAGTATATAAACAAGAAATAGTAATTGTCCATCAAGCTGCTCAAACCCACAGCATTTCCACATTTGGCAGTTTATAAATTTTAATGTTAGTCGCTCACAGCAAGAGACTGGCAAGCCGGGAGTCGCTTATCGGCAACGTAGTTATACTTTTTTTATGAGAGCGCAATATTTTAAGTCTTTAATATTTAGCAATTTATCAAGATTGAATAAATGATTTTCGCAAATATTACTTTGCTATATTGAAGTATACAAAAGTAGAATAACTGTTTTATTTTCATTTAGTTAATATTAAGGAGGAGAAAATGATGATAAAAATGACGTTAGCAATGGTCATAATTCTAGTTTCTACCATGAATAGCTTTTCGCAGGATCAAAACATTAAACTCCCTTTTAAGCAGATTGTTAGTGAAGGGAATGAGCTAAAATTGGGTATTGATATTAATAAAATCAAAAGAGTTGTAATTTCCCTGAATAATATTCTCGACAAAGAATCTATAGTTTATAGAAGTGCTTATTACAAAGGCAAAGAAAGATCTGAGAATGAGATAGGCCCTAAAAGTATTAGAACTTATAAATTAGATCCTCAAATTACAGACGAATCTGTAAAAATAAGAAATGATAGAAAAACAATTGTTTTAAATACAAGTAAGTTGAATGAAATATATCTTAAAGTCGATAAAGGTAAAGTAGAAATTGAAATAACTGAAGAAAAGAAAAAGATGTAAAGCATAACAAATCATTGCACCCGTTATGCCGGGCATGGACCTCGATTGATATAAAGAAGATAGTATTGTTAGTCAAAAATTATTAGCGTATAACCCCTTTAATCAGCCAGGAACTGACAGTTAAGTAAATATTAATTAACACTGAGATCTCAATTGTGGCAGTTGTGTTTTAATGTAACATGCCGCTATGTACTTGTTTGTACTTCTTAAATTTCTGTGCGCTTCCCAGGATGTGGATCATACCCTGAACTAACAACGATAAACCCGTGTCAAGATCAGCATTTAGATGTGCAGATATTTTTTTTCTTTTTAATATCAAACGAGAGAGTTTTTAATCATTGTTTAATATGGCGATTGGAGACATCGTTTTGAAAAAGATTACGTAATCTTATAGAACTATTACATTAGGCTTTTGAAAAAAACCCGATATAATCACAAAAGTAAGTTTTCGTAAAAAGAAGGGAAATATATGAACAAATTAAAATTTGGAGTCATTGGTACTTCAAGAAAAGAGGATGAGCGACGCATTCCAATCCATCCGGAACATCTGATACGCCTTCCCGAGAAAATTCGTCGTCAACTGATATTTGAGGAAGGTTATGGAGCACCATTTGGTATTTCCGATTCAGAAATGTCTGATCAGTCGGGTGGAGTTGCTGCACGCCACGAACTACTGGCCAATATCGGGAATGTAATTCTTGCCAAACCAACGTTAGCAGATTTTGAAGAACTATGTGAAAGTGGAATTCTTTGGGGTTATCCGCATTGTGTGCAGCAGAGGTCGCACACCCAGGTCGCGATCGATCGCAAGCAGACACTTATCGCATTTGAGGATATGTTTGTCTGAGGACCTAACGGACAGATTGGCCGCCACACTTTTTATAAAAACAACGAAATGCCAGGCTATTGCGCTGTATTACATGCTCTGCAACTGAAAGGAATCGACGGACATTACGGTAACCAACGCAAAGTTATCATTTTTAGTTTTGGTGCGGTCAGCCGTGGCGCAATATACGCACTAAAAGCACACGGCTTCAGGGATATTACAATTTGCATTCAACGTCCCGACCATGAGGTACATGAGGAAGTGCTTGATTGTAACTATGTACGCATTCGGGAAGGCAATGAAGGAGAAGCGCGCATGTTGTTGTTAGAGCACGATGGAACTGAACAACCATTGTCTGATCTGATCAACCAATCAGAAATCATTGTTAACGGAACCCAGCAGGAACCGGATCATCCTCTCCTTTTCGTTACTGAAGATGAAATGTCTTATCTGAAGCCAGGCTGCCTTATTGTTAACGTCAGTTGCGATGAGGGTATCGGTTTCTTTTTTGCCAAACCAACTACATTTAAAAATCCTATGTTAAAAATTGAAAATGTAGATTATTACGCAGTGGATCATACACCGAGTTATCTATGGGAAAGTGCCTCACGGTTTATCTCGGCTGCTCTCATTGTTCATTTGCCAACCGTGTTAGAAGGGCATAAAAGCTGGCAACAAAATGAAACCATTCGGCAAGCGGTGAATATTGATGCCGGTGTTATTCAAAAACCGGATATTATATCATTTCAGAATCGTGAAGTGTTTTATCCACACGCCCCAATTGATATTGGGAAAAACAAACCTTTCAGGCAAGACTAGAGGAAGTAGCACATATCAAGCCCATCAAGCTGACCGCCGAAACGGTTTAGGATTGTACAATTTTTTAAGTTCCCATTTTCTTTTGGTATTTTATCCTAAGTAGTTTATGAAAATAAATCCTGTGGGATTTAGATGAAAAAACTCAGAACTGGAGTCCTGAGCTACAAAAAAATTACAATTCCCATTCAGATAATTCTTACAGGTGTTCTGCTTTGTTTTCAGCGGTTATTCTTACAAATCAACTTGTCAACTTTTCTATCAATGAAAGTTATGCATCCCGACAAATTGGGATTAAATAATCAGCATTTAACATTGCTATTAGGGAATGTGTTTAGAAGCCACGCCGATATAATTTTATTTCAATATTAATAATTGAACAGAATAAATTCCCTTGCGATAATAGAAAAGTTGTCAGATATTCTTGATGCTTTGGATAATTAGTTTTTGAAAAATATTCAGGGAAATATATTTTTACACAACGTTTCAACAGAGGTAATATAAAAATATGACCAAAATAAAGAACACTAAAAAAGAGTTGTCACTAAATCATCGTGAAGAAGTGCTTAAAATATTGGAAGCCCGTTTTGAGAAAAATATGAATCGCCATAAGGGCATTGAATGGTCTAAAGTGCGGACTAAGCTTGAGAAAAATACTGAAAAACTTTGGTCGCTCAATGAGATGGAAAGAACAGGCGGTGAACCGGATGTTGTTGGTTATGACAAAAAGAAAGACGAATATATCTTTTATGATTGTTCAGCAGAAAGTCCTAAGGACAGAAGAAGTCTTTGTTACGACCGGGAAGCCCTGGAGTCAAGGAAAGAACATAAACCAAAAAATAACGCTGTTGATATGGCTGCTGCCATGGGCATTGAACTTTTAACAGAAGAACAATACCGGGAACTGCAGAAACTTGGAGAATTTGATTTGAAAACTTCAAGCTGGGTTAAAACACCTGCTGAGATAAGAAAACTTGGCGGGGCTATTTTTTGTGATCGCCGCTATGATACTGTATTTGTTTATCACAACGGGGCGGAATCCTATTATGCCGCAAGGGGTTTCCGCGGTTCACTAAGAGTCTGAATGATAAAAGCTTAATATTCTCCTCAGCAAAGACAAATGCGAAAGACCCTGGCAGGCTTTCCCTGATCTTGCTTTATAACTTGAAGTTACCTCTTAAAAGTGTAAGATATTTTATTTTTCATAATTGTATAAGTAAGTAAAAAATTAAGATACTATATATGTCTTAAAAAATATTATTTTATATTTTATTTGAAGAATTATTCTGGTACTAAGAAAACATTCTTAATATTTGAGCACATCCTTTATAAATCCGGAGAGAATAGGTCGATGAAGATTTTAGCCACCCTTTTTTGTATTTCCTTATTTATAACATTTTCAGGTTTCCACGCTGAACCTGAAACAAATAGTTCCCCGCAAAGTAAATCTCCTGCCGATTATGTGAATCCATTTATAGGTACTGAGGAAATGGGACATACTTTTCCCGGAGCTGTGGTTCCTTTCGGCATGGTACAGCTTAGTCCTGAAACAGACACAGTTTACTACAGCTACGGCAACGGATACAATCCCGATGTTTACCGTTACTGCGCGGGTTACCAGTATGATGATAAAACAATAGTCGGATTCAGCCATACTCATTTCAGCGGAACGGGTCACTCGGATCTTGGAGATTTTTTAATTATGCCGACTGTAGGTAAACTACAATTGAATCCCGGAACAGCGGACAATCCTGAAAGCGGTTATAGATCAGGATTCTCTCATACAACAGAAGAAGCACATCCGGGATATTATGCTGTTAAGCTGGATGACTATAATATCAATGCGGAATTGACAGCAACTACACATTCGGGATTTCATAAATATACTTTTCCAAAATCTGATAGTGCACATATCATTCTCGATATGAACAGCGGGATTTATAATTACGATGGTAAGGTAGTCTGGTCGTCGGTGAGAGTAGAGAATGATACACTGGTTACCGGTTACAGGCAGACAAACGGATGGGCAAGAACCAGATTGCTCTACTTTGCAATGGTGTTCTCCAAACCAATAAAATCTTACGGATTACATGATGATGAGAAACTTATTTATAAAGGATTCTGGAGAAAGTGGAACCAGGATGAGAATTTTCCGGAAAGAGCGGGACAAAATGTAAAAGCGCATTTTGATTTCACCACCCGGGAAGGTGAAAATATACTGATCAAGTTTGGTTTATCTGCTGTAAGTACAAACAATGCTCTTGAAAACCTTGAAGCTGAAAATCCGGGATGGGATTTTGATAAAATAAAAGATGAAGCAAAAGCAGAATGGAATAAGGAATTATCGAAAATACAAATTGAAGCGAGTGAAGATCGTAAAATAAATTTTTATACAGCAATGTATCATAGTTTTCTTGCACCTATTGTTTACTCAGATGTTAACGGGCAATACCGCGGACTTGATCAGAATATATACACCGCAGACGGTTTTAAAGATTATACAATTTTTTCTTTGTGGGATACTTACCGCGCTCTTCATCCCCTTTTTACAATTTTACAGCAGCAGAAAACAAATGATATTATTAATTCTATGCTCTTACACTATGAACAGAGTGTACATAAAATTCTACCAATATGGTCTCACTATAGTAACGAAAACTGGTGTATGATTGGTTATCACGCTGTACCGGTAATTGTTGATGCTTATATGAAAGGAATAATTGGATATAACGTTGATGAGGCTCTTGATGCAGTTGTTGCAAGTGCATCTTACGATCCGTACGACGGGATAAGTTATTATAAAAAGTATGGATATGTACCGGAGGATTTGAATCCTTATTCTGCTTCAAAAACACTTGAATATGCTTTTGACGACTGGACTATTTCAAGATTTGCAAAAGCGCTAGGCAAAAAGAAGTTATACAATGAATTTCTGAAGCGTGCAGAATCATATAAAAATATATTCGATAAAAAAACCGGGTTTATGCGGGCAAAGAATTCTGATGGAAGCTGGAAAGCCGAATTTAATCCTTTGAGTACTGACGGCCAGGGTTTTATTGAAGGCAACTCGTGGAATTATTCACTTTATGTTCCGCAGGATATAGAAGGCTTTATAAAGTTATTAGGCGGAAAAAATAAACTTATTACCTGGCTTGATTCACTTTTTACAATGCAGGTTTCTGATGAAAGTATTGCCGAAACCGAAGATGTAACAAAAGCTGGTATGATTGGTAATTATGTACACGGTAATGAACCGAGCCATCACGTTCCGTATATGTACGTTTATGCGGGCGAACCATGGCGTACACAGGAACGTATTCATCAGATAGTTGATACAATGTACAGAAGTAAACCGGACGGACTCTGTGGTAACGATGACTGCGGACAGATGTCTGCCTGGTATATTTTCAGTTCCATGGGTTTTTATCCTGTAGCACCGGGAAGTAACCAGTATGTTTTCGGAAGTCCGTGTGTGCAGAGTGCGGTTATCAATCTTGAAAACGGGAAACAGTTTTTTATTGAAGCCAAAAATCTCTCCGATAAAAATATTTATATTCAGTCTATAACCTTAAATGGAGAAGATTATCACAATAGTTTTATTCTTCACAAAGATATTATTAACGGCGCAAAACTCGTATTTAATATGAGCTCAAAACCAAATAAAGAATGGGCTAAAAATATGAAACTTCCTTATTCGATGAGCAGCGATTCTGAATAAACTGTAAAACAAATTGATTTGGTTATCGTGATTCTTATACAATTCCAACTTCGGAATGGAAAGTTTGTCCGATATCCTTAAAAGCAAAAACCCGTGTTTTGAAGGGTATAGATTGAATTTGTTAACAATTTAGAATAAAAAAAACACCATAAAAGCAATTTGGCGGATCGATTCCTTAGTAAGGGTTACCATTTTATGATATTTACTTGAACTGAAGATTAATTATATTTAGCAGGTAATTTTAATATTACTTAAAAAAGGACGGGGAAAATGGTAACCTTCAGAATTAAAGCACTTCTGATCTCTTTAATATTTTTAACAATTACATTAAGTGCTCAGGATAAAAATACCACTCTGCTTATTCTTCCTTTCGATTCTAATGGAATAGATCCTGTTTATGTTGAGACGGCTCAATCTATTCTTAGAGTTGAAATAGGAAAGATCGGCAAGTTTGATATCATATCTGAAAATAAAACCGGAGAAGTTCTAAATGGCACTGATTGTTTCAGTACCGAATGTGCGATTGAAATCGGGAAAGAAGCCGGGGCTTTACAGGTTGCCGGTTGCAAACTGGCGGCATTGGGAGACAAAATTATTGTGCAGTATTTCCTCGTAAATACAGAATCGGGTAAAACTATTTTAATTGATCAGATGACAGCTTTAACAGCTGAAGATCTTGATCCGGTTATGAAAAGAGTAGCTTCCAATATTGCTGAAGATAAACCGGCAAAAGATAATGTCCAGGTCGGGAATATTGTACAGGAGGAAACAAAGGAATCTTTAAGAAGATCATCGAGAAAAAATATCGGGTTATCGTTCGGTTATCTTTTTCCGCAGGATGGATACGATAACGATGACAGATCATTCACAATAAATCTTCACCTGGATTATGAATTACAGGAGATGGCTGCAGGAATGCTTCTCGGAATCAGGGATGGTTTTGCTATGAATGTTTATGGAGAGTATCTTTTCACACAGACAGATATTTGTCCCTATGCGGGCGGAGCATTTGGATTCCACTGGGTAACACATTCAATGGTAAGTTCTTACAACCCATACACAAATTCCTATTCCGAAAAGAAAAAAGGAGACGGGTTTGAACTTACGCTGAACACCGGACTAAGAGTTTTTCATACTTACAATTTCCAGATAATGCTGAACCTTGAGTATATAATGACATTCAATGACTATAACGATAAAGCAATTGTTTTTACAATTGGTATTTTGTAGGAGTTTACTGCAGAAATAAGAATCGATTAGTTTTTATGGAAGGTGAAAAAGTAATTTTCAGAAAGGATTTTTTATCATAAAATACTTTGCGGATCTACATCATATATTAATTTCACATCACGGTAACGTGATTTACGGTTGAACACGGCAAACGAATTAAGCACTGCCTGACTTAATATCTTACTCCCCGGGTCTTTTTCTTTTGAGCTTTTAATAAGTATATGAAAACGGTAATTCCCTTTAAGTCTTGCGATTACAGCAGGAGAAGCAGGGGATATATTTAAAAACTTTTTGTACCTGTTAAGTTCCCTGTAAAAATCTTCGGCTGCGCCTCTGGCTTTTTCTTCAACCTTATCTTTTGTTTCAATTAAACAAAGACGTGTGAACGGCGGATAACCCATTTTTTCCCTTCCGAAAATTTCATTCTGATAAAACCCGTTGTAATCATTCTGTAAAACTTTCTGCAGAGTAAAATTCTTTTCATTCTGTGTTTGTATAATTACTTCTCCCGCAACTTTACTCCTCCCCGCCCTGCCTGATACCTGTGTTAGTAGCTGGAAAGTTCTTTCATCAGCACGAAAATCAGGAAGCCATAATGTTGTTTCCGCAGAAATAACACCGACAAGTGTTACTCTTGGAAAATCCAATCCTTTTGAAACCATTTGCGTCCCGACAAGAATATCTATCTCACCGTTTCCAAAGCTCTGCAAAATATTGCTTAAAGCATTTTTTTTATTTATTGAATCAGAATCGATTCTTTTAACTTTTGCATTTGGAAAATAAAATTCAATCTCATCTTCTACTCTTTCAGTCCCGGTTCCAAAATATTTTATATTCATTGAACCGCAATGTGTACAGGCATTAGGTACTTTTTTTATTACCCCGCAGTAATGGCACTGCAGCATGTTTTTATTAATATGATAAACCATAGGCACAGAGCAGTTATCACAGGTTTCTATCTCACCGCAGTCTTCACAATAAATCTGTGTTGAAAATCCTCTACGGTTCTGCAGAATAATCACACCTTCCTTTTTCTTTAAACGATCCGAAATGTGATCAATTAAAACCTGTGAGAAAACATTTTCCATCTTTTTCTTTTTTCTCTCAACAGAAATATTTACGAGCCGGATAACCGGCATTTTTGCATTATCAATTCTTTCGGGTAATTCCAGCAGATTATATTTTCCTGACTTTGCATTGTACATACTTTCAATTGAAGGTGTCGCCGAACCAAGTAAGACGGGGCAATGTTGAATTTGCCCGAGTACAATTGCGGCATCACGCGCGTGATATTTGGGAGCTGAATCAATCTGTTTGTAGCTTGAGTCGTGTTCTTCATCCACAACAATTAATCCTAAATTCTGAAACGGGGAGAACAATGCCGAGCGTGCCCCGATTATAACCCTGGTTTTTCCTTTCAGAATTTTTCTCCATGAATCATATCTTTCTCCATCCGACATCCTGCTATGCTGTACAGAGACAATGTCGCCGAAATTATTATACATCCGGGAGGTCATCTGCGGAGTAAGAGAAATTTCGGGAACCAGAATTAACGCAGATTTTTTAAGAGCAAGCACCTGTTTTACAAGTTCAATATATACCTGTGTTTTACCGCTACCCGTTACACCGTGTAATAAATAGGTTTTAAAGGAAGAAGAATTTATGTCTTCAATTATAGTTTCAATTATTTTTTGCTGCTGTATCGTGGGAGTAATTTCCTGGAATCTCTCCTTGTAATTTTCAATATAATCCCTGCTGATTTCCTTTTCATAAATTTCAATAAATCCTTTTTTAGCAAGTGATTCTGCAGAACCTGCCGAAGCTTCCGATTTTTTTAAAAGATAGTTTAACGGAACAACCTTGTTCTTCCTGTTAATTAATTCCAGTAGTATTTTTACCTGCTTTGGTGAACGTTTTTCTATTTCCGGGAACCCTGCGTAAATTTCCCCAACAGTTTTAGCAAGCTTTACAAATTTTTCTTTTTTTATTTTTACACGACCTTCACTGATTTCATCGAGCACAGTTACAGCGCCTTCATTTTCAAGAGTGCGGACGGCGGAATAAATATTTTTCCTGCCAACAACTTTCTGCAAATAACTAAAACTGATTTCCTCCCTGTCACAAACGGCTTCCAGTATTTTATATTTAATTGTATTCTTCTTCTCTTTTAAAAGTAGTTTTTCACAAAAACTCTGATCAATAATTATTTTTCTTTTTGATTCAACATCAACTCCGGAGGGAATTCCCAGTTTTAATGCTTCGCCGAGTGAAGAAAGATAATACTCTGAGAGCCACTGATAAAAATTTAAAGATTTTTTAGTGAAGACCGGTTTTTCATCAACTATATCAGAAACCGGTTTAATTTTTTCTTTAACCGAAGTTGTTTCGGATACTTTTACAATAACCCCCGTAAGAGTTCTTTTACCGAAAGGAGCTACTGCTCTTGACCCCGGTTTTGCAAACGGTTCAAATTCACCGGGAACGGAATAAGTAAAAGTATTTCTGAAAGGAAGGGGAAAAACTAATTCAACATACATATATTAAAACAAGAAGTTTTATAATTACAGCTCTCCTCTGACTATTGTTTGTAAAATGGGCCTAACATTTTATACGAATTATTTTTGAATGTATTGCTCAGGATTTCAAATTTGAGAGTTTTCATGGATTTATCCCATAAAATCCTCTTCCGGTCTTTTGAAGTTATTATTTCTCCATTCGTAGTTATTACACTGTCGCCCGGTTCAAGAGTAAGATAGAAAAAACCTGCATCGTGCTGCATATTTTCAACACTGGTTATAGAATTAAAAGAATAAACAACTTTTGCGTCAAGTGTATCGCCTTTTAATAAAAGATTCCTGCTTTGAATATTCTTCCCTTCCTGTTTCATAGATTTCAAAAAGTCATCGCTCTTCAATGCAAACTGGAAAATGTTCTGTTTATCCGTTTCAAAATCCTTATCATTTGAAGCATCAGACCTCAAATCGTAAAGATGAACAATCGCAGTTCCTTTATCAGGATTATCAAGATTTATTTCGTAGGATACTTTATAAAAATCTATGCAGCCTGATAAACTTAAAACCAGGAATATCCCGGTTATAGTTAAAAAACTGAATTTCATAACAGGCTCCTCTAATTTTTCCAAACTTTTGATTTTAATATACTGCCTCAGTTATATCCTTTGCAAGCTACTTTGTTTCATCTTTGTTATTTTAACATTAATCTTTAAGAAAAAAAAGAATGAATGGTTGATAAAACTTTAAGGCAGCTGCAATTCGGACTCGCAATCCTGTTATTTACAATTATTGTGGGAACAGCCGGTTATATGATTATCGAAAGATGGCATATTCTTGATGCTGTTTATATGACGATTATTACTATTTCAACTACCGGATTTGAAGAAACTCATCCTTTATCCCAGACAGGAAAGTTTTTTACTCTAATATTAATAGTAATGGGAATAGGGTCTATTGCCTATACAGGGGGAAGAGCCGCACAGTTACTATTTGAAACTCAAATATACAGGAGGAGAAAGATGAATAAAAAAATTGAACATCTTAATAATCATTATATTGTTTGCGGCTATGGCAGAATGGGAAGATTTATTTGTGATGAGCTTGCAGAAGCAAAAGTAGATTTTGTTGTAATTGAAAATGATAACGATAAAATAGACAAGCTGATAAACCGTGGTTTTATGTTTATTAAAGGGGATGCAACCAGTGATGAGGTTTTAACTTCTGCCGGAATTAAAAAAGCAAAAGGTCTTGTTGCAGTTTTATCTTCCGATGCGGAGAATGTATTTGCCACTCTTTCATCTAAAGTTCTGAACCCGGAAATCTATATTGTAGCACGTGCTGTTGAGGAGGAAACAGAATCTAAACTGGTGAAAGCCGGTGCGAGCAGAGTTGTAAAACCTTATGAAATCGGGGGAACAAGAATGGCTGAATTGTTAATAAGACCAGGTGTAATAGAATTTATTGATAGTATTGCGCGTGAAAAAAATGTCGATCTGAATATTGAAGAAGTTATCGTTCATCCTGATTCTACACTTGTAAACAAAACACTTACCGAACTCCCCATCAGAAAAGAAATGAATATTATTATTGTTTCTATATATAAGCAAAACGGGAAGTTTATTTACAATCCTTTGTCCTCGGCAAAAATTGAAGCCGGAGACAAACTGATTGCAATTGGCGAAAACACAAGTCTGCAGAAACTAAATAAAATGTGCCTAACTGAAAGTCGTGATTAGAACACGGCAGTTTCAAGCAAAGTTAATGTTTGCTTTGATGCATCCAGTTCTGCTTTAATTCCGAACGGAACAATAAATTTATTTTTAATATGCCCGAAAGACATCCCGTATACCACTGGAATATTTAAATCTCCCAATCTGTTCTTTAATACTTCAATTAAGTTGAATGAAGAATCAAATGAAGAATTTTCTGTGGGTTTACAATCCTTAAAAACTCCCAATGCAACTCCCGACGCTCCCTCAAATTTTTTTGCCATTCTCATCTGTGTCAGCATCCTGTCAATTCTGTATGGGTCTTCCTCCATCTCCTCAAGAAAAATTATTTTATTCCTGGTTTCTATGTCATAAGGAGTTCCAATTAAGGAAACAACAACAGATAAATTTCCTCCGATTAATTCTCCTCTTGCTACGCCATCCTGAATTGTTAACGGCTGATATTCTTCATCTCCGGCTTCCGGTACAGAATTCTTTAACACAAAATTTCCTTCCGGATCCATCAAGGTTTTCTTAAAATATTCAATTGTAAAATCATTATAAGTTGAAATCCCTACCGGACCATGAAAGCAAATCAAGCCGGTCTTTTTATAAATGCCATATAGTAAAGAGGTAATATCACTGTAGCCCATAAAAACTTTCGGGTTAGCCTGTATAACGTTATAATTTATAAGAGGTAAAATCCTTGTACATCCGTAACCTCCGCGTGCGCAGATTATTCCGGCAACATCTTTACGGTAAAACATCTGGTCTACATCTGATGCTCTTTGCTTGTCTGTTCCGGCAAAGTACCCGTTTTTTGAAAGGATATTATTAGTGTAAACAACATTAAACCCGAGATCATTCAGACTCTTAACAGAATCATTTAATTCTTTTCCGCTAATACTGCTGCCGGGAGTTATCAACCCGATTGTATCACCCGATTTTAACCGGGGCGGTTTAATTTTATCAACCGGAAAATTCAGAGGGAAAGATTTGTTAAATGGGACAAGTGTACTTAAAGAAACAGCCCCTGCTGTTTTAATAAAATCTTTTCTTTTCATTGTTCTGTTTTTATCCTTATGTCAACTGCAAATAAGTTATTATTTTCATCTACAATTAATGGATTCAGGTCGCATTCTGTTATTTGTTCATTATCAAGCATCATTTGAGCAACTGATTTTATTACCATTTTAATCTTTTTAATATCAGCCGGGGATTCGCCCCGAACACCGTTCAAAATTTTTCCCATCTTAGTTTCTGAAATCATTTCATCTATATCTTTGTCCGCCAGGTAAGCGGAACGCATTGCAGTATCCTCAAAAACTTCAACATATTTCCCGCCGGTTCCAAACATGATCATTGGACCAAAATCACTATCGCGAAAACCTCCGATTAAAATCTCGTGCTTCATATTAATAAATGGCTGAATCAGGAACAATTCAATATTAATATTTTTGCTTTTAAAATCATTAATCATTTTTTCGGCTTCCCGAATAAGTTCATCCCTGGATTTAATATCCAGCCGGACGGCGTTTAATTCCGTCTTATGCACTATACCTTCTCCGGAGGCTTTTAATACTACCGGGAAAGCAATTTCACAGTTTCTTAGCTCTTCAAATCTCAAATAAAGTGATTGTACTACCGGCAATTTGTAAATAGCGGCAATTTCAGAAATTTTTTCACCGGTTAAAAAGCCGGCTTTAGTTTCGAATTTCACCTGGTTCTCTTTTGCAGGGTTTAACCTCTTTTGCTCAATTTTTTTTGAACTATAATTAAACATATTTGAAAGAACAACAGCCGGATCTTCCGGATTTCTGAACAAGGGAATTTTATATTTTGAATTTTTCCTGTACTCTTCCCAGAATTCAGGTAACGGCATTACTGTCTGGAGCAAGGGTTTATCGGATTTTATACTATTAATTAATTCAATTACAGGCAGCGCTTTTACCATAATCGGTTCAACAAAAACCGAAATTACCGCATCAACATTTTCATCATTTAAAAGAAGTTTAATTGAATTGTGGTAACCATCGGAGGTGCCCCCGGGCAGCAAATCAACTGGATTATTGACACTTCCTTCGGGATGAACAATTTCTCTCAGCTTCTTTTTAGTTCCGCCTGAAAGTTCAGCTAATTTCAGTCCGTGTTTCTCTATTGAATCCACAGCAAGTATTGCCGGTCCGCCTGCATTGGTAATTACTGCTATCCGGTTTCCTTTTGGCAAAGGAAAATTTTCGAATCCTTTTGCAGTATTAAACAACTGGTTTAAATCATTAGTTCTTATAAGATTAAACTGTTTTAAAATTGAATCAACTACTTTATCACTACTCCCAAGCGCCCCGGTATGCGAAGAAGCAGCCTTCATTCCGGCTTTGGTTCTTCCCCCTTTTAAAACAATTACAGGTTTTGTTATTTTGTCTTCAATGAACTTCTGAATAAACTTTTTCCCATCGGCAAAACTTTCCAGATAAAAAGTAATGACATTAATATTTTTATCATCCTGCCAGTAATCGAGGAAATCGTTTTCACTCATATCAGCTTTATTGCCGACACTTATAAAGTGCCCGAAGCGAATATCAGTTTCTCTTAATGAATTTAAAACTGCCGCCCCGATTGCACCGCTTTGCGAAAGAAATGCCATTGTTCCTGTTTCCGGTCTTTCAGCAACAAATGTAGCATTTAACTTTATCCCGCTGAAAGTATTAATGATTCCCATACAATTAGGACCAACTAATCTTCCGCCCCCGGATTTAACCATTTCTGCAATTTGCAATTCTTTAGCGGCACCTTCTTTTCCTGTCTCTTTAAACCCGGCTGTAATCAGAATAATTGAGGTAACCTTTTTATCCAGAAGCTGTTGAAGTGTTTCTTCCACAAACTGCTTCGGAACCATAACTATCGCAAGATCAATATTATCATTTATGGCTTGCACCGATTGGTGGCATTTTGTCCCGAGAATTTCATCGGTCTTGGGATTTACGAGAAATAATTTACCTGTGTAGCCATATGTTTTAACACAGCTTGTCAATTCGTATCCAAGGTTTCCCTTTTTCCCTGAAGCACCGACTATACACAACGATTCAGGATAGAAAAACTTATTTATATTTGATTCCATAGAATCCCCTAACATTCATAAAATAATTTTTGCAAAATTACAATAAATGGAAGTTTTAACCTAAGATGATCTTGGCAATCTCCCCCAAATTGCGTGATTATTGTGAAAATATTGTGAAGTATATTTATCCTGAAATTTATATTTTCAAATGAGTCGTTTCACTTATTAAAAGACAATTAAAATGAGTAAATCAAAAATTATTTACATGCTGTTTTTAATTTCTCTTCTATTCTTAAGTAACAACTATACAGCAGCCGAACAAAAGGATGAGTTAAAATTTGAAAGACTTTCTCTTGAAAAAGGAGCAGCATTAAATCTCACTTACTGTATGCTTCAGGATCATAAAGGTTTTATCTGGTTCGGAACTATGTACGGGCTTGTTAAATACGATGGCAAAGATTTCCGGGTTTATAAAAATAATCCGGATGATCCTAATTCTGTTTCTTTCGATGATATCATTTCTCTTTATGAAGATTCACAAAATAATATCTGGATCGGAACCTGGGGAGGCGGCTTAAATAAGTTTAATCCTTCAACCGGAAACTTTACAAGATTTATTAATGAAGGGTCAAACGAAAATCAAATTTCTGATAATATTATATGGACTATTTGCGAAGGCAATGATGGGAATATGTGGTTCGGAACTGAAACGGGCGGGTTGAACAAATATAATCCGGGTACAAATACTTTTTCTCACTATTCCTATTCTGAAGATAATACTAAAAGTATTTCTTCGAATTCAATTCGGACTATGTACAAAGACAGAAACGGAATTTTGTGGATCGGTAATCAAAAAGGACTTTCAAAATACAATGAGAATTCAAATGATTTTATAAATTATTTTCTTAACAAAGATAATCCTTTAAGTGTAATCTCAATCCTCGAAGATTCACAAAATAATTTCTGGATTGGAACCCCGGCAGGTCTGTATAATTTCGATCGGAAGTCAGGAGATTTTATTCATTTTGGAAACCCGGAATTATCTGATCAGGTTGTTTATTCAATTTGTGAAGGCAAAGATGGTAACCTTTGGTTCGGCAGCAGCAGCGGACTATTCAATTTAAACCTGAACACAAATAAAATCAGTAGCTATAAAAATCAGACAGGCAATATTGCCTCACTCAGCGGGAATAATATTCTAAACCTGATGACAGATAAATCGGGAATTCTCTGGATAAATGCTTACAATACAGGGATTAATAAATTAAACAGCAATGCGTCGCGGTTTACTTCTTATTCCAATCTTCCGGGAGATGATAAAAGTCTCAGCAATAATAAGGTTACTGCTTTTTGCCAGGATAAAAAAAATAATATCTGGATCGGCACTTTAAATGGATTAAATAAATTTGATCCACAATCGGAAACCTTTGAAAGATTTCTTTCTTCTGATATGCTTGGAAACCGGATTGCATCATTTACTTTGGATAATAAATTACTGTGGATCGCTACCGCAAAAGGTTTAAAACTATTTAATACTGAGACCAACAAATATTCCCCTCTTCCTCCTCGCTTAAGTAAGAATAAATATATTGGTGGATATAGAATTTTATCATTGCTTAAAGACAGCAGCAAAAATATTTTTATAGGAACTTACGGCAACGGTTTATTCATTTATCATCCTGAAAATGATTCGTTAAGCCATTTAACTTCAGTCGATTTTGGCGGAGCAAATAAACGATCAAATTATATTCTGACTTTGTACCGGGATAATAAATATCCTGAAGTCATTTGGATCGGAACCTACGGAGGTCTGATTAAAATGAATATTCGAGATAAAAAGTATAAAATTTACAATCACAATTTATATGATAGTAAAAGTCTTAGTAATGATTATGTATTTTCAATATACAGAGATTCAAAAAATATTCTTTGGATCGGTACAGCAAACGGACTGAATAAATTTGATGACAACTCCAATACCTTTGTTCATTATTTTGAAAAAGATGGATTACCTAACAGTGTTATCAGTTCAATATTGGAAGATCGATCCGGCAACTTATGGCTAAGCACTAATTATGGAATTTCAGAATTTAATCCTGAAAAAGTTGAATTTAGAAATTTTGATATGGAGGATGGATTACAAAGTAATTTATTTCTGAATCATTCTTTCCTCAAAGATGCAAACGGTTCGCTTTATTTCGGGGGAATTAACGGATTTAATATTGCCCGGCCTTCATCAATTCCGGTTGATAATTTTGTACCCGGTGTTTATATCACTTCTGTTAAAAAGAATAACAATAGAGGCGGCTGGTTGGAGATAAATACCGATAATGAAATTCAATTGCATTATGATGAAAATTTTGTTGATATTAACTTTATTTCACTGGATTACAACAACCCGTCCAAGATAATCTATAAGTATAAACTGGATGGTGTGGATGAAAGCTGGATCAATGCAGGGAATAAAACTTCAGCAAGTTACACAAAACTTCAGCCGGGTGAATATATATTTCGGGTTAAAGGCAGTAACAGTAACGGGGTTTTTAATCCGAATGAAGCTATGATAAAATTTACCATCCTGCCTCCCTTCTGGAAGACAGCCTGGTTTAATCTTGGTATTGTAATACTTCTTTTGGTAATCGCTTATTTATTTTATAAAATGAAACTTAGACAAAAAGTAAATCGTGCTTTGGAGATTGAAAAAATAAAAGAAGAGGAAAGTGAAAAACTCAGAAAAAAAACAGCTGCAGATTTTCACGATGAACTTGGCCATAGGTTAACCCGAATATCATTGCTTTCAGAAATAATAAAAAGGAAAATTGGCAATACTTCAGGCGAGCTGACTGAATTATTAAATAAGATATCTGTTAATTCCAAAGAACTCTTTGAGGGCACAAAAGACTTTATCTGGGCTATCGATCCGAACAAGGATTCGCTTTACGAGCTTCTTATAAGATTAAAAGATTTTGGAGACGATTTATTTGAAGATTCCGATATTTTATTCGAAGTTAACGGTTTGGATGAGTCGCTGAAAAATAAGTCATTATCGATGGATTGGAAAAGACATCTTGCTCTTATTTTCAAAGAAGGAATGAATAACTCTTTGAAGTACGGTAAAAGTAAAAGAATATCTATCGATTCAAAAGTGATTGCCGAAAACATTGAGATCAGTTTATCTGATGATGGTGAAGGTTTTATTCCGGGAAGCCTGAAAAAAGGCAACGGGTTAAGAAATATGAGAAAAAGAGCGGAAAATATTTCAGCCAGCCTCGAGGTAATATCATCACCGGGAAACGGAACTAAAATATTATTTAAAGGAAAGATACCGGGAAAGCTTATTAACTATAATTAGTAAATAATAATGTTAACAAAAAACATCTCCCTCCGGAATAAATCTTCAGAATATTCCGGTGAACAAAAAGTTAAAATTATCATTGTTGAAGATGATGAAATTATCCGGGAAAGCTTCATTTCGTTGATTAATGATTCTGCAAAATATTTTTGTCTTGCGGGATACGAATATTGTGAAGATGCATTGAAGCATTTTGAAGAGGACAACCCGGATATAGTGCTTATGGATATTGAATTACCAGGTATATCAGGGATTGAAGGAATAAAAAAAATAAAAAAGATTAAACCTGAAACTGACATTCTTGTGGTGACTGTACATTCGGAGGATGAAAAAGTATTTGAAGCACTTTGTGCCGGTGCAAGCGGTTATCTTGTAAAAAATATTTCACAGCAAAAAATTATTGATTCATTAGAGGAAGTCTGTCGCGGCGGTGCCCCGATGAGCACAGATATTGCAAGAAAGGTAATTCAATCATTTCATCATAATATGCATTCTCCGTTATCTCCGCGCGAAACAGAAGTACTTCAGCTTCTTTCAAAAGGGAAAAGCTACACAATGATAGCAGGTGAACTATTTATAAATAAAGAAACGGTTCGAACACATATTAAAAATATCTACCAGAAATTAAATGTCAATTCAAAAGCCGCGGCAATTGAGAGAGCGTCAAAAGATAAATTAATTTAACCAGCCTTGTAAAAAATCCCCCAACTTGCAGGATACCGCATCTCCCTTTCAACTGTTATTATAAAATAAGAATTAATAAATCTTTTTATAAATAAGGAAAGGGAAATTCTTATGAAAAATCGAATGACTGATTTTTTATATAAATCAACCGGTTTTTTGATACTATTCTGGTTTCTGGGTCCGCTTCTTATTTTCGGACAAACATTCACAAAGATTACCGATCCTAATAATCCTATCGTAACTACTTCTCTTGATGTTAATTATTCTGGAGCTGCGTGGATAGACTATGATAATGATGGTGATCTTGACTTATTCACAACAAAAACATTTCTTTTCAGAAATGACGGGAACGGAAATTTTACATTACTTTCCACCCAGTTAGGTACAAACATGTCACCCCAACTGGCAAACGGACCAAGCTGGGCCGATTACGATAATGACGGTGATCCTGATGTTATTATTTCGGGGAAATCTTCACTCATTTACAGGAATGATGGAGTTGATTCATTTACGACTGTTGATGAGTCACCTCTTGCCATTGATGATGATAACCGGGGATGGGCATGCGCATGGGGTGATTATGATAACGACGGATTTGTGGATGTTATTATAACTCATCCGAAAGGATTTTTGGGATCACCAAGCTTACCCTGCCTGTTATTTAAAAACAACGGAGATGGCAGATTTACTAAAATAACAGGTTTTGAATTTACTGATATCCTGGCTCCCTATACCGTTGCAACCTGGTATGATTTTGATCAGGACGGAGATATGGATTTGTTTATTGCCAGCGGACCCGCTGCGGGATTTGCCAAGCGGGATTACTTATACAGAAATATGTTTGTAGAAACAGGTTCAGCGGATTTTGTTAGGATAGATGATCTGATAATTGGAACGGATTTACAGGATGGTCAGGTCTGGAATTTTATTGATTATGATAACGATGGAGATTATGATGCTTTTATTACAAATTACACGGCAACTACTGATCATTTCTACAGGAATGATAATGGCACTTATGTTAGTATAACAAATCCTTTGACTATAATTGGAGCTCACCTTGCAAACTCCTGGGCTGATGTGGATAATGATGGAGATCTTGATGTAGTTGTTACCGGAGAATCCGGAACCTTGTTCTTCAGAAATGACAGCGGAACTTTTGTCTCTGATACAACGGGATTCACTTTATCCGGTGCGCCCAGGGGTGCAGTTTTTGGCGATTACGACAACGACGGTGATCTTGATCTTTTTGTATCAGGAACAGGCAGTGCAGAAGGATTATTCCGCAATGATAATTCGAACGGAAATCATTGGATTGAAATTATCTGTAACGGAAATGTATCAAACAAATCTGCTATTGGAACCAGGGTTAAATTAAAAGCATCAATTAATGGTAACCCGGTATGGCAACTAAGAGATATTTCCGGACAAAATAGTTTTGATAGCCAGAACAGTTTACGTGTTCATTTCGGTTTGGGTAATGCTTCATTAATTGATTCCCTCATTATATTATGGCCTTCAGGTGAGCAAAATGTTTATACCAGTTTAAGTACTGATCAACTTTATACATACAATGAAGAAATTCCTCCTGGTTTTTTAAGACCCAATTTTAAAGCCGATAAAATTACAGGAAACGATTCTCTTGCAGTTCAATTTACAGATTTAACGTTAGCAGATCCGAACATGCCTGCAACGTCGTGGGAGTGGGATTTCAATAACGACGGGACAATTGATGCAACAGATCAGAATCCGGTATGGGAGTATGCTGCTCCCGGAACCTATACAGTTAAATTGATAGTTTCCAACGGGACAACAACGATGAATAAAACAAGGGAAGATTATATTGTTGTAAATAATTCAACCGGGGTAAACCTGGCAAATAATGATTTACCGAAAAAGTTTAAACTTTATCAAAACTACCCTAATCCATTTAATCCATCAACAAAAATCAGGTATACTATACCGAAGGCTGCCGGATTGGTTTCGCTGAAAGTCTATGGAATCCTGGGTAATGAAGTTTCAGTTCTGGTAAATCAAGTCCAGTCACCGGGTTCTTATGAAGTTACATTTGATGCCTCTGAATTACCCAGCGGAATATATTTTTATAAACTGACAACATCAGGATATTCACAGGTAAGAAAAATGATCTTGCTAAAATAGTGCATAACATAGAATAGAATAATTTTAATGCCCGGCTGGGTATTATTGGTTGATGGAGATGTAATCATGATACAAAGTAATGCAACCGACAGCACATTACTGACAGCCGGGTAGTAATAAACTTCAGGAGATAAAATATGTTCAGAATAATATTCGCTGTTTTAATATTATCCGGTCTTTCTTTCGCTCAGACAAAGGAAGAAAAACCTTGTTCAACGGCTGAAGGAAGACAGTTTGATTTTTGGCTAGGAGATTGGAAAGCAGATTGGGTTAATAAAGATGGAAATCATGCTACCGGCTCGAACCATGTGGTTTCATTATTTAACGGTTGTGCAATAGAAGAAAATTTTGATGGAGAACCGGGAACAGATTTAATCGGAAAAAGTTTTTCTGTATATGTTCCTAAAGAAAAAATATGGAAACAAACCTGGGTAGATAATTCCGGTTCATACCTGGATTTTAAAGGTAAATTTGAAAATGGTAAAATGATCTTATCGCGAGAAACTATTAAAGAACAAGGTGAGGTTATATTGCAAAGAATGGTTTATTACAATATAGCTAAAAATGAATTTGACTGGAATTGGGAGATATCAAGTAATAATGGTAAAATCTGGAAAACGAGATGGCATATTCATTATCAAAGAAAATAAAAATGTGATTAACAATTTTTTTTTACAGGAATTACTTTTAATTTTGGCTTAATAATAATCCAACCCAAAGATCATCTGAGTGTCAAAACAATGTATAAAGTTCAACCAAAATTAATTGGATCAATCATGAGTTTGGATCATGTGAATTCTGGCCTGGTAGTTGGATAATGAATATGGGCTGATTAACAAAGATTATTTTTTAGCTCTAAAAGTGCAAAAAACTGAGTCATTTTTTAACCTTTGTCAAATTTCATATACAAAAGTCTCATTTTAAGTGTATCTGTTTCAAAAATTTTTATCAAAAAAAGACATGGTAGAATTGGTCAACAGGCACTTTAACCAAAATTAAAAAAGTGATTTTATAAATTCTTAAGTGGAACGTATGAAAAAATTTATATTGATAGTTTTTGTTTCTTTCTTACAAATTACTCTGACCGCACAATGGACTTCTCAAAACCCGATTCCTGATGGAAATTCTCTTAGATCTGTTTTCTTCATTAATAATAATATCGGATGGATTGTAGGATCAGATGGCTTTATTTCCAAAACACTAAATGCCGGAGTAACCTGGAATCAGAAATCAATAGCAACCACAAATACTTTGAAGAAAATATTTTTTACAGATATTTCGGTGGGTGGGATTGTTACTGAAATTTCGGTGGGTTGGATTGTTGGTGAGAATGGCTTAATAATGCATTCAAATGATGGAGGTGAAAGCTGGACACCTCAGAATAGTGGGACATCTGAAACACTGAACTCAGTTTTCTTTGCTAATAGACTTTCCGGTTGGGCTGTGGGAAATAACGGAACAATACTACGTACTTTCGATGGAGGAAATCACTGGAGGATACAGAATAGCGGAACAAATTTACCAATTTATGATGTATACTTTATCAATTCAAAAACAGGTTATGCTGTGGGCGGTGACGGATTTGGAAGTGAGTTAATTATAAAAACCACAGATGGTGGAAATATATGGGTTGCAAAACCAAGCGGTGGAGAAGGTGTATTATACTCAGTTTCTTTCGTCAGTGAAACAGATGGATGGGCTGTAGGATTAGAGAAAAAAATACTGCACACATCGGATGGTGGAGATAACTGGATAATTCAAAATATTAATAAAAGTAACCTCGGAAAAATCAGGAGCAGTTTAATTGATGGGCCTGGCGGACTCAGATCAGTATACTTTAAAGACAAAAACAATGGCTGGGCTGTTGGTGGAGAAAATGAATACGATAGAACAATTTATACAACGACTAATGGTGGAGTGAACTGGATAAACCAGTATTTTGGTTCTGAAGAATATGATCTATTTTCTGTTTCCGTTACACCTTCCGGCAATTCCTGGGCTGTCGGCGGGGGTGGAACTATTTTTTATTCTGAAAACGGTTATGACTGGGTACAACAATTCAGCGGTTATAGTAATTATAATGCTGATGATATTTTTAATATTCAGTTTATAGATACCAATACAGCTTTTGCTTCGGGATTCAGAAATGACTTTATCGAAGGCAACGGACTGGTACTTAAATCAACTAACGGCGGCGCAACTTGGTTAACATCTTATCTAGATCAAAACTCAGGCGAACCCTATAAAGCATTATTTTTTACAGACGCTGATAATGGCTGGGCTGCAGAATACAGCTCTCTGATAAGACATACAACTGATGGCGGAACCTCTTGGGAAAATCAAACCTTAGGTTGCAGTTTTTCAGTTAACTCATTGTTCTTTACGAATAGTTTAACCGGTTTTGCATCCGGTGAAAAGATCTATAAAACTACTGATAGTGGAAACTCCTGGAATCTTAAATATACCGGAAGTATTAACTCATTATTCTTTATTGATTCTAACACAGGCTGGGGTATAGGAATTAATATAATTAAAACCACTGATAGCGGGGAAACATGGATTGAACAGGACGGTATTGGTGGAAACTCCATCTATTTTGTTAATGATCTTGAGGGCTGGGCTGTTGGCAATCATGGAACTATCCGGAAAACTACCGATGGAGGAAACTCATGGCTTACACAAACAAGCGGCACAGAAGAAAATTTAAGATCAGTAAGATTTGTAGACAATCTTCGTGGTTGGGCTGGTGGATCAAATGGAGTTATCCTAACTACCTCGAATGGCGGTTCTGTTTGGAATCTTCAAAATAGTAATACAGATAGATGCATAAACACATTGTTTTTTGTGAACCAAAATTTAGGATGGGCCGGTGGTGCGAACGGGACTTTATTGAAGTATAATAATCAGTTCGGACCTCCTTCAACAGATGTATCTTCCACTTCAGATGATACAGGGTTAACAAAAAATTCGGATGGAATTATCCCAACAGTAAATTCACTGCAACAGAATTATCCGAATCCCTTTAATCCGAGAACAACTATTAATTATAGCCTTGAACAGAGTGGATTAGTTTCGCTCAGAATTTATGATATTACCGGTAGAGAGGTCGCATCACTGGTTAATGAAAATAAATCTGCTGGAAATTATTCTGTTGATTTTAACGCAGGCAATCTGGCAAGTGGAATGTATATATATATTCTGAAGTCAGGTAATTTTATTCAGACAAAAAAACTTTTATTACTTAAATAGAATTAGTTTTCCTTTAAATTTAACCTCCTGTAAATTAACAGGAGGTTTTTATTATCTGATTTATCTAATCAAATCTCGCATTTCTCTTATTGCTTCTCTAATCCCTATAAATACTGATCTTGCAATAATTGAATGTCCGATGCTAACCTCATCAATATCTTCTATCTCTTTAAATATTTTTATATTCTGGTAATTCAAACCATGGCCGGCATTTACTCCCAGCCCGAGTTTCTTTGCATGCTTTGAAGCTAATCGAATTCTTTCAAGCTCATCAAACTGATCTTCCTCAGTAAAAGAATTAGCAAAAACACCAGTATGAATTTCGATATAATCGGCTTCTATTTCCGCGGCCGCGTCTATCTGGTTAATATCCGGTTCAATAAACAATGACACTTCTATTTCAAATTTATGAAGCTCTTTGATGGCATTTTTTAATTTTGATATATCATCAATTACATTTATTCCCCCCTCTGTTGTAAGTTCCTGCCTTTTTTCCGGAACTATTGTCGCAAGTTCGGGACCAACATCACATGCAATTTTTATTATTTCATCTGTTGCGGCCATCTCAAGATCAAGTTTAGTTGTAATCATTTCTCTTAACAATCTTACATCCCTCTCGTTAATATGCCGCCTGTCTTCTCTCAGGTGGACGACAATACCATCAATGCCCGCCTGTTCAGCAAGTAGTGCGAATGTTACCGGGTCAGGTTGAGTTTCTCCCCTTGCATTCCTTAATGTAGCAATATGATCTATGTTTAGTGCAAACCGCATTTTAATTCCTTTAAAATAATTGCTTTAAAATATTTAAAAATGAATTAATTCCGATACCATAATCTCCCGCCCTGTAGCGAAGCGTTGATACCATATCGATGCTGAACATGACACCTGCATGTGTAATTACACAATAATAGATAGAACCTGTCCGCCAGGCAAGAACACCGAGGGCAAGTCCGGCAGCAATAGCTCCAAAAGTTTCCGCAGCTGGTTTTCCATTGTGCAAAATTAAAAAAGGTATCATCTGTATAAATATAGCGTAATACCCGAATTTATCCTTCAAACCGAAAAGCATAAAACCACGCCAGATAAATTCCCATGCTATCATATAGATAAAAAGTCCTGTTTCAAAAATAAAAAACACATTCCAATTATCCCTTACCTGGACCAACTGCGGATATGTTCTTACAAAATCCTGGAAAGAAGAAAAGATCCAAACCAGTGGCAGCATTACAGCAAGAAAAATAAAAGTAATTTTAAAACCGGTTCTATAATCACCCACTGATAATCCAAAATCTTTACCGCGTTCATTAAGAATTACTTTGATTATTAAAACGGGCAGGACGAAAAATGTAAAGAAGTCACCCAAAAACCAGTATAGATATTCATATAAATAAACGTTTGGGTCAAATTGGAATGATTGAAAAAAATTAATTCTGAAGAAAGATCTTGAAGTAAAATACCAGGAAAATGTCTGGAGAACCGCGACACTTAAAAAGACTACAACAACTTTAGCGTCCAGGGATTTGGTGATCCCGATCAGATTTGTAAAGTCATTTTTAAGGGATATCTTACTCACTCTTTATCCTTAAAGTTACAGGGAAAAATAGAAAAAGTAACCCTGATTTCATAAAAATCATCAAATTAACAAATTCTTTCCTCAGTAAAAGTTAAAGTTTTCGTAAAAACAGTTAATAAAACAACCTTGACAAAATTTGGTAACAGTAGTATATTAGCACTCGCTTTTAATGAGTGCTAACAACAAAACAAAAAATAACAGGAGATAATTATGGCTAAAATGAACTTAAAGCCTCTTGGCGATCGAGTCATTGTAAAACCTATGGAAGCTGAAGAAAAAACAAAGGGAGGAATTATTCTACCTGACACTGCAAAAGAAAAACCAATTGAAGGAACTATTGTAGCTGCAGGTCCGGGTAAGACATCTGATGATGGGACAGTTGTAAAAATGGAAGTTAAAGTCGGTGATAAAGTTCTTTATGGAAAATATAGCGGAACTGAAGTCAGTGTTGAAGGTGAGGAATATTTAATTATGCGCGAGAGTGATATCTTCGCGATTATTGGAAAATAGATTTTTAAAAAAATAAACGGAGGAAATAATTATGTCTTCAAAATTAATTGAATATGATAGTGAGGCACGTTCCAAGCTTAAAAAAGGCGTGGATAAACTCGCTAATGCAGTTAAAGTAACATTAGGTCCTAAAGGACGCAATGTAGTTCTTGAGAAAAAATTTGGTGCGCCAACTGTTACAAAAGATGGTGTTTCAGTTGCAAAAGAAATTGAACTTGAGGATGCTGTTGAGAATATGGGTGCACAAATGGTTCGTGAAGTTGCTTCCAAAACAAGTGATGTTGCCGGCGATGGAACAACTACGGCTACTGTTTTAGCCCAGGCTATATACAGAGAAGGATTGAAAAACGTTACTGCCGGTGCTAACCCTATGGATCTTAAAAGAGGAATCGATATCGCAGTTACAAAAGTAATTGATTACCTCAAATCAATAAGCAAAGATGTTGAAGGAAGAAATGAGATTGCACAGGTTGGAGCAATTTCTGCTAATAATGATAAATCAATCGGTAACCTGATTGCTGATGCTATGGAAAAAGTCGGTAAAGATGGTGTAATTACAGTTGAAGAAGCAAAAGGAACTGAAACTTCACTGGATGTTGTTGAAGGTATGCAGTTTGATCGTGGTTACCTTTCACCATATTTCGTGACCGACACCGAATCAATGGAAGCTGCGCTTGAAGATCCTTATATACTTATACACGATAAAAAAATCTCAGCAATGAAAGATCTTCTTCCTATTCTCGAAAAAATAGCTCAGCAGGGAAAATCACTTCTTATTATTGCAGAAGATCTGGAAGGTGAAGCCCTTGCAACACTTGTAGTTAATAAAATTCGCGGAACTCTGAAAGTTGCTGCTGTTAAAGCACCGGGATTCGGAGATAGAAGAAAAGCAATGCTTGAAGATATTGCCGTTCTTACAGGCGGTACTGTAATCTCTGAAGAAAGAGGATTCAAATTAGAGAATGCTACTATTTCTTATCTTGGCCAGGCTAAAAAAGTTAATATCGATAAAGACAATACTACTTTAGTTGAAGGTGCCGGGAAAACAGATGATATAAAGAAAAGAATAAATGAAATTAAAGCCCAGATTGAAAAAACTACATCTGATTATGATAAAGAAAAGCTTCAGGAAAGATTAGCTAAACTTTCAGGCGGTGTTGCAGTGCTGAAAATTGGTGCTTCAACAGAAGTTGAAATGAAAGAAAAGAAAGCCCGTGTTGAAGATGCATTACATGCTACCCGTGCAGCTGTTGAAGAAGGAATAGTTGCAGGCGGCGGAGTTGCTTTTGTGAGAGCGATAAATATTCTGGATAAAGCCAAAGGTGAAAATCTTGATCAGGCTACCGGAATAAAAATAATCCAGAAAGCTCTGGAAGAACCGCTCAGACAAATCGTTAACAATGCCGGTATTGAAGGTTCTGTTGTACTGCAGAAGGTTAAAGAAGGAAAAGATGATTATGGCTTTAACGCCGCAACAGAAACCTACGAGAACCTGATTAAGGCAGGTGTCATCGATCCGACAAAAGTTACAAGAACTGCTCTTGAAAATGCTGCATCTGTAGCTTCACTTCTTATTACAACAGAAGCAGTTGTATTTGAAAAGAAAGAAAAAGAACAGCCAATGCCTCAAATGCCCGGCGGTGGCATGGGTGATATGGGCGGAATGTATTAAAAATATACAAATAAGGCGGAGTAATTATACTCCGCTTTGTTGTTTTTTTTGTAAAATTTAATATAGTTCATATATATTTTTGATTTAGTGCTTTTAAACTCATTTTATTTTTTGATTTTAATTTTAAAACAGATAATTTAGAACGGGTTCGTTCACAGAGGTTTACCCCTGCCTCGTGATGGACGAAAGAACCCTGCCCGATGACACCCCCGTCATCGGGTTTTTTATTTTAAATATGACATATTTTTTACTTTATTAACGAGCTTCAACATAAATACAATTAATTGTATATTGAAAATCAACAATTCCTATCACAAAATTTCTTAGCTGATGTTAAAAAATATTTTTGCTTTTTTCTTAATTTCAATCTCGCTGATCCCTTCATTTATTAACTCACAATCAATGCCTGAGAACGCATACTCAGAAATGAAATGGCGTCTTATCGGCCCTTTCAGGGCGGGCTGGGGAACAGTTTGCGACGGAATCCCTGATCAGTTAAATACATTTTATTTCGGAGGAGCCGGTGGAGGAGTATGGAAAACCTCGGATGCCGGCAGAACATGGAAAGCTCTTATGCAGCATGAAGGTTCTTCTGCAATTGGAGCTTTGGCAATCGCGCCTTCAAACCCAAAAATAATTTATGCAGGAACAGGTCAGGTAGCCTGGCGTTATGATATTCTTGAAGGCGATGGGGTTTACCGCAGCGATGACGGCGGAGAGAACTGGCAAAATGTTGGACTGAAAGAAACAGGATATATCGGAAAAATTATTGTGGATACGGAAAACCCGGATAACCTTTTGGTTGCTGCTCTTGGTCATGTGTTTGGTTCTAGTAACCAGCGTGGAATTTTTAAATCAACTGACGGTGGGAAAAACTGGAAAAAGACTCTGTTTGTAAATGATTCAACCGGGGCTGTTGATCTTGCCTGTGATGAATTAAATCCTGGTATAATTTACGCGGCTTTCTGGGAGATGAGAATGCATCCGTGGCTGGATTATTACCTGCCTCAAACAGGATTAAACTCGGCAATTTATAAAAGCACCGATGCCGGTATTCATTGGGAGAAAATAATAATTGATTCATTAAAAGATGTTCCGCTCGGCAGAATCGGGCTGGCTGTAGGAAGAGGAAGCAAAGGCAAAATTGTTTATGCATCAATTGATGCACCATCCGGAAAGAAAGGATTATACAAATCTGATGATGGAGGTGAAAACTGGCAGCTGGTAAATAAGGATGGTACACTTGCCAATTCATATTTCAGCAGGATTACACTCGACCCCAATGATCCCGATAAAATCTATGTTGTGAGTCAGTCTATTAAATTTTCTGATGATGGTGGGAAATCATTTAAAGTGTTTAAAGGTTCTCCGGGCGGAGATGATTATCATTTTTTATGGATCAATCCAAAATATCCTTCGTATATGATTACTGCTTCTGACCAGGGAACTGTTGTAACTGTTAATAGTGGTGAATCATGGTCAAGCTGGTATAATCAACCGACGGGACAATTTTATCACCTTGGTGCGGATAACCAGTTTCCTTATAGAGTTTACAGCGGACAGCAGGATAACGGAACTGTTTCTATTTTAAGCCGTGGTCCATACGGTGTTATCGAATTAAGAGACTGGCATCCTGTGGGTGCCGATGAAAGAGATATGGATATTCCAAAACCGGGAAACCCCAATATAGTTTTCGGCAGTGGTCTTGGAGGAAGTCTTCATCGTTTTGATGAGATTACCCGGCAATCTATTAATGTTTCGCCCTGGCCTCACGGAAGTTATGCAGCAAAACCCAATACTGTAAAATACCGGTATTCATGGATTACCCCGATAGCGTTTTCTCCTGTTGGAAATAATGCTTTATACTTTGGTGCACAGTTTTTATTTAAATCAACCGATGATGGAAATAACTGGGATATAATTAGTCCTGATTTAAGCCGGAAGAGTGATGATTCATCAAACTGTAAAAACCCTGATCTGGAAGAAGCGGCTAAATGCGGATTCGGGGTAATATGGAGTATTGCACCCTCCCCGATTGCGGAAGATGTAATCTGGGTTGGTACTGATGACGGACTTATTCAATTAACTACTGACGGCGGTAAAAACTGGAACAATGTTACCGCTCCCGAAATTCCTGTCTGGGGCAAAATTGATGTAATCTCACCCTCCCCTTTTTCTGTACATTCAGCATACGTAGCGGTTAACCTCCACAGGCTTGATAAGTTTTCACCAATGATTTTAAAAACAACCGATGATGGTAAAACGTGGAATAAGATTAATAATGGTTTACCTTCTGATGAATATACGACAGTAGTAAAAACGGATACACAAAAACCAGGACTTCTATTTGCAGGAACAAGCCGCGGCATTTATGTCTCTTTTAATGATGGAATAAACTGGCAATCCATTTCACTTAATTTTCCAACAGCTTTAATAACTGATCTGCTTGTTCACCAGAACGATCTTATTGCTTCAACGCAAGGGAGAGCAATATGGATTCTCGATGATATTGGTTCATTGAGACAATTATCGAATGAGGTGGTTGATAAAAATGCATTTTTGTTCAAACCTTCTGAAGCTTACAGGTTGAGGGAAAGTGAAAGTCACGATACACCGTGGCCGCCTTCAACTCCTTTGGGAGAAAATCCACCCATAGGTGCAGTAATAGATTACTGGCTGAAAAATAAAATGGATTCAGTGAGGATATCAATTTATGATTCGGAAAATAAGCTTGTTATAAGTTTTAGTAACACTGATAAACCTGAAAGCCTTGCTACTTATAAATACTTTGATGAGAGATGGCTATCATCAAATGAAAAATTATCTGCAGGAGAAGGAACAAACAGATTTATATGGAATTTAAGATATCCCAGACCAAGGGCATTACATTATGGATATTCCATTGCAGCTGTGTGGGACAAGGGAACTCCTGTCCGTCCAGCGGGTCCTTTGGCGGTTCCCGGTAAATATAATGTGGTCTTGAAAACAGGCGGCATTGAATACGCTCAGGAATTTACAGTTAAGCCTGATCCAAGAGTGGATATATCAGAAGAAGATTTAAATGAACAACTAGAATTCGCCCTGAAAATAGATTCAGTATTAAATAAAACCACTGAAATGATAAATGATATTGATGCGAACCTGAAAAAAGAAAAAAATAATCGTTCGGTTTCGGAAATTGATTCATTAAAAAGTATAAAAAATAAGCTCAGTAATATTAATGGTGCACTTTCAAATCTCGCTTCGCAGGTTCAGACTGCTGACGCTATATTAACCCAGGGAGCGAAAGAAGTTTTTAAAGAATACTCCGGTCAGCTGGATAAATTGAGAAAGGATTAATTCAATAATTAATATTTAAGTTTCAAAATCAATAATTTATATCATTTATTAGTCTTGCATCCGGGCAGGTAAATACTAATTAAAGTGTTCTTCAGATAACAGTAGAATCTTCACCGGGTCTTCCTACCTGATACTCCATATTTTATTATATTTCTTTACGGGAAATTGAGAATAATGACGGAGTGACCGATTGACCACCGAAGAACTTGAAGAACAGATAGAAGAAACATTTGAACATCTTGACCAGGGGCGTTACCGTATGGCTCTCACTTCTGCCAAACGGGTTTATGAAGAATTTCCCGAGGACTACAAGTCATCAATATGTCTTGCATGGGCTTTAATGGAAAACGGGAATTCTATTGAAGCACTGGAACTTGCAAACCTCGCTGTTAAGCTTTCATCTAATAATGTTATAGCAAATACTTACAGGGGATATTTGTTGACCAGGATGAGCATCTACGACGGGGCATTATCTGATCTTGATTTTGCTATTAATAATAAAACACCTCTTCCTGAACTTGCTGCCAAAAGTAAAGCGCGTGCATTGGCAGGCTTGTTAAAATTTGATGAGGCAAAAGGTGTATTGGAAAAATTTATTGAAGAAAACCCCTCACTTAAAGATTCTTTTCAATACCTCATCTCTTTACTGGAAGTTATTTTAAATAAGAAGAACAACAAGTCGCTTTTTGAAACTGCTGAAGAAGCTTTTCGATACAAGGAATACTGGTTTTCACTTTGGGCGGCAAAAGAAATTATAAACTCTCCATCATTAAAAAGAATGCACAAGAAAGCTTATCTACTGGAGCTTGATTCCCTCTTTCATTTGTTCAGGATAAATGAAGCTTTATTAAAAGCGGAAAATTTAAAAGAAAATTATGCTGATGATTCTGACTTCGAATTTATTTTCAATAAGATTTTAAAAAGCAGCTCACAGGAAAACATTGTTGATGAAGAATATAAAAAAGAATTAAAAGGCAGAACTGAATTTCAATTCTTTGCCAACCAGATTTACAAAGTACTTTCCGCAAAAACATATAATTTTATAGATAACCTGGATAGCGGCAAAAGAATTTATCTGCATCAGTTCAATGAAGATATAATAAAGTATATAGGTGTTGAAATAGTTATTAATAATCCTTTTTATGACCAGCGCACAATAGACATTGATGGAATGGCGGTCTGGTATCTTAATAATATTGAAGTAGGAAGAAACAGGTTTATACTTGGATTGGAAAAGGAGTGGAAGGCTGTTGAATTTGTTCAAAACTGGGGAACTAATTCTATTGGCTTCTGGACTTCCGGGCAGGGACAGGTTGATATTTATCTTGAAGATAAAAAAATATGCACACGGTATTTTTTAGTGGGAAATAACCAGGTAATAAACTTTGAAAAAGATAGTACAGATCAGTCACGAGGGAAACAATTAGAGGAAAAATCAACTTCCCAGCCTGAAGATGTAAAGAACTATATTTCAGAAACTGTGAAACATGAATCTATTGAAAGCCTTCTCGGTGAGCTAAATAATTTAACAGGACTGGCAGAGGTTAAATCCTCAATGCAGGATTTTGTTGATTACTTGAGGTTTTTGAATGAAAGAAAAAAATCAGGTTTAAAAAGCCAGGAGAATATTTCAATAAATTGTGTTTTTTTAGGTAACCCGGGAACAGGAAAAACCAGTGTTGCAAGGCAGCTCGGGAAAATATTTAAGGCTATGGGAATTCTCTCAAACGGTCATGTTATAGAAGTAGATCGTGCCGACCTGGTTGGACAATATGTGGGCGAAACTCCTCAGAAAACTCTTAAGATTATCGAGGAAGCAAAAGGCGGAGTTCTTTTTATTGATGAGGCATTTACGCTGGTAAGACAGGAAAAAGAAGATTTCGGCAAGGAAGCTCTTGAGACTTTGTTAAAGCGTATGGATGAACTCCCGTTTGAATTTTCAGTGATAGCTGCCGGCTATCCGAAGGAGATGAATCATTTCATTAATTCCAATCCCGGGTTAAAATCAAGGTTCACTCACTTTTTTAATTTTGAAGACCTGAATCCGAACGAATTGCTGGAAGTATTCAAAAAAATTGCATCTGCCGAAGAATACATACTTACAAAAGAAGCTGAAGAATTAATTACTAAGGAGTTCATAGAATTATACAGGAAAAGAGATGAGACTTTTGGAAACGCGAGATTAGTTAAAAATTATTTTAATGAAATAAAAATTCAGCTGGGAAAAAGATATTTAAAAATTCCACCGCATAAAAGAACACGTGAAGCAATGTGCACTATTTATCCGGATGATGTAACAGCAATTCTGGATAATAATTCTGCTTCACCTTATCACCCGAAGATAGATGAAGAATTGCTCGGGAGATCGCTTGATGAATTGAATAAACTTACCGGACTTGAATCTATTAAAAAAGAAATTAATGAAATTGTAAAACTGGCAAGATTTTTTAACGAGCAGGGAGAAAAGCCTGAAGATAAATTTAATTCACATTTTGTTTTTCTCGGTAATCCCGGCACTGGTAAAACGACCGTGGCAAGAATATTCAGCCAGATTTATTGTGCACTCGGTATTCTCCCGAAAGGTCACCTGGTTGAAACTGACAGGCAGGGATTAGTCGGGGTTTACGTTGGACAAACCGCACAGAAAACCAAAGAGATAATTGATAAAGCTTTGGGCGGAACTCTTTTTATTGATGAAGCCTATACACTCAGCAGAAAAGGAGCAATAGACTCAAATGATTTCGGCAGTGAATCCATAGAAACACTTCTGAAAAGAATGGAAGACGACAGGGGAAAATTTGTTGTTATAGCCGCCGGTTATACTGATGAAATGAATTCATTCCTGGAAAGTAATCCCGGTCTCCAATCAAGATTTACAAGAAAAATTTTATTTGAAGACTTCTCACCCGATGAACTGTTAAAGATTACCGAAGATATTCTTAATGAAAAAGGACACAGTATAAGCAGTGCAGCGCTTGAACAATTATCAAAATATTATAATAGTATTTTCAGGGAGCGCGATAAGAATTTTGGCAATGCAAGAATTGCAAGAACACTGGTTGAAAGAATATTAAAATATCACCTTCTGCGGGTTGCCGATATTCCTGTTGAAGAAAGAGACGGCATAAACATTAAAGAAATATCAAACGAAGATATCATCGAATTTACATCACAGGTAAAAACCAAAACTTCATTTAAAATAAAAGGAGACCGTGAATTACTCGATGAGTATCTGAATGAACTTTCTGAATTAGCCGGGCTGGAATCAGTAAAGAGTGAAGTGCATAAGCTTGTAAGCAGTCTTAAAGTTGCAAAGCTGAGAGAAGAAAAAGGTTTGAAAATAATTCCCAAAAATCTGCATTCTGTATTTATGGGAAACCCCGGTACCGGTAAAACAACTATTGCAAGACTGCTGAGTAAAATATATAAAGAAATGGGAGTGCTGGAAAAAGGTCATCTTGTTGAAGTTGACCGTTCGGGACTTGTTGCCGGGTACCAGGGACAAACAGCTATAAAAACAGATGCTGTTATTCAAAGGGCAATGGGCGGAACACTTTTTATTGATGAAGCTTATTCACTTGCACGGGGAAACCACGATTTTGGGCAGGAGGCAATTGATACATTAATTAAACGGATGGAAGATTACCAGGGAAAATTTGTGGTTATAGTTGCCGGCTATACGAATGAAATGAAGGAATTTATTGAATCGAACCCGGGGTTGAAATCGAGATTTTCCAATACTTACGGTTTTAATGATTATACTCCGCGCCAGCTGCTTGAGATTGCACTGGTTATTACTGAAAAGAACAGTTATAACCTTGATGAAGGAGCATGGCAGCTTTTGCTTGATATCTGCACAGAACTATACAGCAGGAGAGACAAAAATTTCGGCAACGCAAGGATGGTTAAAAACATTCTTTACAAAGCAATAAGCAACCAGGAAGAACGTATACTTACACTTTACAATCCTGACACTGAAGATTTAAGTACAATTGTTTTTGAAGATGTTGCCAGGATAAGCATAGCAGAACTGTAACCTTTCAAGGATATAATTTAGTTGGGCTTAATGACAGATTTTTATTGCCTGTTTAACCGAAATCAATTAATTTAGACAAAGACAAAACGAACTAAACTTTCACGGGGTGATGTTTAGGATTTGCAACTACAGGGAACCCGCGAAGAATGAAAACTATATCCGGATAACGTTCTTTAATATAAGGAATTAAGAAAAAATCAAAATAACCAGTTATATGCTCATTAGCTAATAATAAAGTATGAATAAATTATTAAATAAAAACTAAGGTCGAAAAAGCCAAAAGAAAAAACTACTTTTATAGAGACTAACTCAATTCTAAACATAGAAATTAATCATCTCTGGATGCTAAATGATTTCGTTGATGTTTTTGACTCATTAAACAGACTTTGCGCCTATTATTATGCCTTAATTTTCTCTCTTGAAACATTTGAAAGAGTTGGAAAAGAATATAACTGGGATGAAAAATTTAAAAAATTACCGGACTATTTGAACATAACATATTCATTTAAAATTTAGCTTATCGAATATTTCAAAATTATGAGCCTACAGAAAATTTTGTTTTTGATTTTAAGTATACCAACATTCAATTACTACCGCTACAAGTTAAAAGAATAAAATTTGGATCAATAGGTAATATTGATGTAATTGGATTGGGAAAAGTATTCGAAATGTTAAAGGATTTAGTCATTCACTACATTCCTAACAAAGATGATAAAATAGATATTTTGATTAAACAAAAGGAAATTGAAGAAAAGGAGCAAAAAATACTTCAAATGAAAATTAGTAATCTAAAAAATCTAGGTTTAAGCAATGATGAAATATTATCAATAATAGGTTATGAATCTTTACATTTAAATCGTATTAAAGTATTAGTTGAACAAAAGAAAATAACAAACATTAATATAAATCAAATAGCAAATGAATAACTCATATAACAAGTTCTTCAAGCCGATCATCTCTTCGATGCGATTGGTTTAGTATTATTAAGTTGGTAAACGAAACTAAGGTTTTGTTAAAAATAGTTTAAGTAAGAAAGGTTTTTAATAATTATTAGCGTTGGTTAGTTAAGCTGCATTGCAATATTGGGCGGCGGCTTAGGCGCGGTAAATTATATGTCCAATATATAAGGGAGATGTATGAAAGAAGATATTATAGAAAAAAGAAAAGACAATGAAGCGCCATTTGCAATTTCCAAAAAGGGAATGCGATTCCATCATCTTGGTATTCCAACGAATGAAGTAAAACCTAACGAAAAATATTTAGAACAGTATAAGTTTTATGTTTCTGGTTTTGATACAAGTGAATTTGGAATTGAGTGGATGCGATTTGAGGAAGGCAGTCCGATTTCAGAAATAATTCAGAAAGTTCCACATTTAGCTTTTGAAGTTGATAACCTAGAATTAGCGATCCAAGGTAAGCAGCTAATTGGGGAAGTTAGTTCACCTTCGAAAGGTGTTAAAGTTGCTATGATAATAGAAAATGGGGCTCCAGTAGAATTTTTAGAATTTGATAAAAATATTAATTATTAAGAACGCCACATAACCTCTTTAATCAGCCATAAGCTGACAGGTAAGTAAAAAGTCCCTCATTCGGCGGGCAGGCAATAGAGAATACGCCAAAGGACGGACAGGTAAAACACCCTTACAAAAATAATTTGTAAAAAAAAGTTCTGTTACATAAATTTTTAATAATTATCGGCAGTTGTTCCTGCCTACCGGCAGGCAGGTTTTATGTGGCATCCTTGTTATGCGCGGCAGGTAAGGCGCAAGCCCGTTATACTGCTTGAAGTGCTAAAGTAGTGATTTATAATTCCTAGCACCTTGTAAGATTCTATGAATCAGAACTGTTTTTTCTTCAATTGTATAAAAGATGATATAATTTTGAACGATTATGTACCTATATCCAAGATTTTTTGTTTCCTCATCTCTAGGCATTCTTCCCAGATGAGAATTGTCAGAAAGTAGTTCTAAGTTCTTTTCTATTTTGGTTGCGATTGCTTCGGCCGCAATCGGATTATCATCTGTAATAAACTTTATGATTTCAGTAAAATCTTCTTCCGCAATTCTGAGAAGTCGAATTTGAAATTTATCTGCTCGCATTTATTGTGGCCCTAATATTGGTCATAATTTGTTTTAACGTTCGCCCTTTATCGCCATCGGCTTTTTGGTTTTGTGCAACAGATAATTTCCCGAGTAAATCAAGTTTTAATTGCATCTTTGAATAATGAGACATTGACATTACAACTAAATCGCCTTCGCCATTTTTTGTAATGAATATAGGCTCATTAGAATTATGTGCTAATTCAGAAATTTCATTTGATTTGTTCCTTAAATCAGATATTGGTTTTATTATTGGCATTTTTTCTCCTATTTTTATGTCATAATTATATCATAATTATGATAAATACAATAGAAAAGTTAATCGCAATATAATCCAGCAAATCAACCGGACGCCGTTACAAGGAAGTACAATTAAAAAACAATAGATTTATTATAGTTAATTTAAAGATTTCTAAAGTTGTTGTTATTCAATGAGAAGTCAAATGTATTTACATTAAACATTAAAAAAGGACCATATTATGGTTTCAAGTATTCAAAAGGAAAAAGCCGAACTGTTCCTGAAATTTCATCACGACAAAGAAATCCTGGTTCTATTAAACTCGTGGGACATCGGAAGTTCTAAATTAATAGAAGCTTGTGGCTATAAAGCAATTGCAACAACAAGTATGGGAATTGCTGCCTCTTTAGGGTATCCTGACTGCCAGGTAATAACATTATCAGAAATGATTGAAGCTATAACGGGTATCGTAAAAGCAGTACAAGCTCCGGTAAGCGTGGATATAGAAGCCGGATATGGAAATAATTTAAATGAAATAATTGATTCTGTTAAAAAGATAATTGCAACAGGAATTGTTGGAATAAACATTGAAGACAGTATTGATTTAAGTCCGGAATTAATTGACGAGATGGAATTTTGTGAACGGATATCAGCAATTCGTGCATTATCAGATTCACTGGGCTTTCATTTAGTAATTAATGCAAGAACGGATTCGTTTTATACTGCGTCAGGTTCACCACAGGAAAAATTATCAGAATCAATTAAGCGCGGCAATAAATACCGGGAAGCTGGTGCCGACTGCATATTCGTTCAACCTGTATGGGAAAAAGAAACGATTTCAACGCTGGTTAAGGAAATTAATGCTCCAATAAATATTCTGTCAAACCCAACGATTGGGGCAGGAGTAACCCCATCCATAAGCGAGCTGCAGGATTTGGGCGTTGCCCGCGTAAGTCTTGGTTCAGGTTTGATGAAAGCTACTTTAGCTTTAATAAAAAAAGTTGCTGATGAACTGTCTGAAAAAGGAACTTACAATATTTTATTAGATACCTTAACACCGTTTCCCGATGCTGCAATTGCCTATAAAATGGCAACAGAGCTGAACAAATGAAGAACAGCATTTGGAGTTTTGAGAAAAAATGAAGAATGACAAAATAACAGAACAAAAATTAAAAGATCTGGAAAAGTTACTTTTAGAACCAGGTGTTAGAAAATCAGTAACAGTGCTTTCAAAAATTTTAGCGGACGATTTTGTAGAATATGGAAGTTCCGGAAAAATATTTTCAAAAAAAGAAATAATAAATGAATTACAAAGTGAGACTGTTCAAAAATTAAAACTCACTGATTTCAAATTAAGAGAATTAGGTGAAAATCATTACCTGGTTACTTATAAAGCTGTAAAAGAAGATGGCGGACAAAAACATTATTCACTAAGATGTTCAATCTGGATAAAAGTAAAAGATGAATATCAGATGATATTTCACCAGGGAACTAAAATAAATGAATAAAAACGTAAAACCTTTAGAAGCTGTCGGGCAAGTAAAGTGCGAAAAGGAGGTAATGGCAAAGTATATCATGGTATTTTTAGATTTCTGTCCGATACTTTAATAATAAATTTTATACGGGAAGAAACATTATACTTAATAATTCAATTGATAAGCACTCTAAAAACAACCGGACCGGCTATAATATGGGATTCGGAATAGCCCTGGGCATTGCTATAGGTGCGGCAATGCGTTACAATATCGCACTTGGAATTGTCGTAGGGATTATCATCGGCGGTATTGGTATTGCAATAAACAAGCGACGTCAAATGAAAAAAGATGATTCGACTGGAACTAAATCTTAACAGAAGTTTTATCAATAAACCGGAATATCCCCGGTTATTTAATAAATAATACACCGGTATTGATGAAAAAAGTTAAAGGACTTTTCAGATTAATAAGATTTGAGCTTCCTTTCTCAGCTGGGGTGTGCGTTGTAATGGGGCAGCTGCTGGCTTTAGGAAAATTTGCATCGCTTGGTGAAACAGTGTTTGGTTTCCTATCAGTATTTTCAATATCCGCTTCAATATTAGTTTTGAATGATTACTTCGATGTTGAGACCGATAAAATAAATTCTCCCGGTCGTCCTATTCCTTCAAACCTCGTAACCGCGCCGGAAGCATTATTACTTTCAATAGTACTTTTAACCGTAGGTGTTGTTCTGAGTTATTTTATTAACCTGACAGCATTGCTATGCTCTATCATTTTGTTAGTTGTCGGATTTCTTTATAACCGGAAATATAAAAAGAGCGGATTGCCGGGAAACCTTATGGTAAGTTTTTCTGTCGGGATGACTTTTATTTATGGCGGAATTTCTGTCGGATTACCCTTTAATAAAATGGCCTGGTTTTTTGGTGTCATCGCCGCATTAATCGATCTGGGTGAAGAAATCGCAGCGGATTCAATGGATATGCAGGGCGATCTTCTTATTAATTCAAAATCTCTTGCAATAAAATACGGAAAGAATTCTGCTCTGAAGATAAGCAGTTACATTTTCGTTCTTGTTATTCTGCTTACTACTCTTCCCTTCTTATTAAACTGGTTTCCAATCGTTTACCTGGTACCAATAACAGTAATGGATATTTCTATCGCTTATTCCTCATTCCGATTATTGAAATCCAAAAACGAAGAAGGAAGAAAATATATTCGATGGATTTACCTGGGGGCAACAGCCGGATTGCTGATTTTTATTTTTATGAGATTATTTAAAATATGATAATAAAAAACCCGTACAAAACTAATTGCACGGGTTCATCTTAACAGAAAAATTAATTCTTATTACAACATACCTTTTTCTTTAAGTACCTTCTTTACTTCATCTGAAGCTTTATCACCGAGTTCGTACATAACTCTTGTGGAAGGCTTGTTAATTTTCAGCAATCTTCCAAGATCAATAGGTGTTCCGATTATAACAGAGTCACAATCGGTTTTGTTTATTGTCTCTTCAAGATCCTTTACCTGTGCATCACCATAGCCCATAGCGGGGAGTAAAACTCCGATGTTAGGATATTTCTTAAACGTATCTGAAATTGATTTTACGGTGTAAGGTCTTGGATCAACAAGTTCGGCTGCACCATTTTGTCGTGCTGCAATTGTCCCCGCACCATATTTCATCTCTCCATGAGTTAAAGTCGGACCATCTTCAACAACAAGAACTCTTTTCCCTTTAATCAAATCAGGATTACTTGCAGTAACCGGGGAAGCTGCTTCAATTATTTTTGCTTTCGGATTAACTTTTTTAATATTTTCCCGAACTATTTCAACATTGCTCGGATCAGCAGTATCAACTTTATTTATTATTGCTACATCAGCCATTCTCAGGCTTGTATTACCGGGGTAATAAGTTAACTCATGTCCAGGACGATGAGGATCAACCACTGTAAATGTCAGATCGGCTTTGTAGAATGACATGTCATTGTTTCCGCCATCCCATAAAATAATATCTGCTTCTTTTTCTGCTTCACGGAGAATTGCTTCATAATCCACACCTGAATAAATAACCCCGCCATTAGCAATATGCGGTTCGTATTCTTCAATCTCTTCAATTGTACATTCATGTTTCTTCAGATCTTCGATAGTACCAAACCTCTGCACTTTCTGTTTTACAAGATCACCATAGGGCATAGGATGACGAATTGAAACAACCTTCTTCCCTGCTTTCCTCAGGAGTTCTGCAATTCTTCTTGAGGTTTGTGATTTACCGCTGCCTGTTCTTACTGCAAGAACAGCTATTAGCGGCTTTGTGCTTTTCACTTCAGTTTCTGCTGCGCCCATAAGGCGGAAAGAAACACCGGCAGCATTAACCATAGAAGCTTTGGTCATTACATAATTGAATGGTATATCGGAGTAAGCGAAAACAACTTCTTCAACTTTCAGATCCCTGATAAGATCGAGTAACTTTGCCTCTTCATAAATCGGAATTCCCTTTGGATAAAGATCGCCGGCTAATTCTTTAGGATAGGTTCTTCCCTCAATATTTGGAATTTGAGTAGCGGTAAATGCAACAACATTATAGTCCTTGTTACCACGGAAGTATACATTAAAATTGTGGAAATCGCGCCCGGCAGCGCCCATAATAAGTACATTTTTACGTGACATAAAAAGATTCTCCATTTTTTCTTAGAACATTTAGATAAACGGTTTTTAGTACCAAGTACTTTAAAAAACAGTTATTAAAAATACTAAATCTTTACGTAAGATGCGGTTAAAATGAAGTAATTACAGGCATATTATCATTAAAAAGCCTGCATTAAGCAGGCTCTAATTGATTTTCTAATAAACAAATCAAATTATTAATCTAACACAATTTTGATGTTTCCATCCTTTGTCAGTCCTTCAATAAGGGTTTTATTTCCTTGAGTGGAAATTTTATAATCACCCTCAAGATTAAGACTGGTGTGCGCACGTAAGTCTGTAATAGCAAGAGGATTATCTCTCATAATAATAGTATCCCCTTTTCTTAAAAACTTTCCTGAATCCTTAATCGTTTTTATATAGTCAATTTGTGAAGCGCTATCAAATGTACCGCTATATTTATATGTGGAATTACTATAATTAAAGGTAAAAACAATTGAACCGGTCGCAGATTCAGGGTGATCGACCACTTCCCCATTCCGGGTGCTTAATGCAAAAGTACCTGAATAGACTCCATCCAAAGCTTGTAAATTTTGCTTGTTAAGAGAATTAGGAGAAACAGGGTTGGAAGCCTTTTCACAAGCCGCAAATGAAATTGCCACAAGCAACAGCAGAACAAATTTCACTAATTGTTTCATCGTATCACCTTTTATTAGTTTATATATATCAATAATTGCGAACTAAATTTGCAGCATCAATTACTTATTGTCGCAATACACCGTCACATTCTATACCGTGATGAGATTTTCTGCACATCTTTTAGCCTGGATATAAGATTTATCTCACAAAAAAAGCCTGCATTTTGAGCAGGCTTATTCTGAATGATATTTATAATAATTATTGAGAACTCAATACAATTCTTACTGATCCGTACGGGTAAGTGCCTTCAATAATTGTTTGATTTGCACTAGTAGAATAATTAAAATCACCGGAAAGATACAGACTTGGAAGCCATCCGGGATTCATTCTCCTGGTTGCATTATCCAATAATGAGATCTTATCACCATTAATCAAGTAAGTTCCTGAATCGCTTAAAGTACCGGATACCTCATTATTTGATGAATGTAAAATTACTGCATTATAGGAGTATGTAGAATTATCAAAGCTAAAGTCGATTGTTCCGGTCAAAGTAACATTTTGGCTGGAGTTTTTATAATTCTGAAAAGTTACATCGAATGTACCGTTAAAATTTGATTTATTTAAAGAAACGGGAGAAACCGGATCAACTGTTTTTTCACAGGCTGCAAGCGTAAGTGCAGCAAATAGTACAATTATCAAATTCATTAACATCTTCATAATATTCTCCTTATATGATATTTATAAGAATTCAACCCGTCAATTGCATTAAAGTTCCTTTAAATCCTAGTTAGTTGCAAGCCTATAACCAAAACTTATCACATAATCCCTGCTGAATGAGAGGTGGTGCACACGCCTGAAAAATGAGCCAAAAACACCAAAACCACCGCTGATATTCGAGTAATCCTGCTGATCAAGAATTACCGTGAATCCATCGAGAAAAGTTTGAATTGTTAAATAATAAGGAGCAAGATTATTATCAAGCAAAAGAAGATCAAAATTTGCATCGATTATTGTATAATCTGATTTATTAGGATCACCTTCTGAAATTTTATTCATTGCACGGTTTATTGCATCCATTTCATAGGTTAAGGTAGTTTCACCTGAAACGATCGGATAATTTGGTAAATACTTATCACCATTTTGAAAATAACTGATCGGAACTTCAATGGAATACTTTTCATTAATTCCGTTCACCTTTTTAAAATAGTTTATTTTTAGTTTTGGAAGATACAGGATACCTGTTGTATCCTCTCCTGAAATCTGCCAGATAAAAAACAATCCTCCGGATTTTTGTTCTATGTATGAGTCGCTTACCACATCCTGAACATGGAATGAAAGGGTATTTGATTTGGGCGTTATTGTTGAACCGCTTAAGATTTTCCCATTTTGTAAGGTTGCAGTAATTTCAAGTAATTTATTCGGTTCAGGCTGGAGACTATCCGTATAATAAAAATCAAATTCGCTGTTATCTATTGTGGATAATGAATCTGACAATATATATTCTTTATCCTGATATTTAATTTTCACATCAGCACCTTTAACAAAAGGGTTTCCTGTATATGAAGCCGGATCATATCCCTCAACATTGTAGCTTTGTTCTATAAAAGCATATTGATATGATGTATCCCCGCTTACGATACTGAACATTGCATATTGCTGAACAAAATCAGTTTTAGGATTAAAACTTTCCTCACAGGAAAAACTTATCATAACCAGATTAATGATGAATGCAGGAAATAAAAACCTTTTCATATTTCCACCCTCAATGTTGCTGTGGGAAGGAACGGTAACATATTAACTCTTTCACCAGTGGTTCTATCAAAATAAAACAGATTTTTTCTGTCATAAACATTAATTACGCTTACATCTGCGCGGAATTTAAATGTTCCGATTGAAAATTTTTTTGATAAACTTAAATCAAGCCGGTGGTAATCAGGAAGCAGACCGATATTTTTTGAGGCAAGGATTGTATAGGGAGTAAAGAAAAAATTTCGTGTTCCTAAATCATTAAAATATAGTTTATTGTAAAAACCAATTATCTGGGTGAATGGCAGTCCTGAATTGTAAGTCCATGCCGCACTTGCACTCCATCCACTTCCAAAGTTATACTCCAGCAGAACACTCAGGTTATGCCTGGAGTCATACCTTGGATGATATTTTATTCCATAAACTTCTTTAAAAGCCCAGCTTAATGAATATGCTATACTAACTGAAACAGGTTGTTGATTAAATGAATTAAGGAACTCAAGTCCGTACGATTCACCTCTTCCCGCAACCAGATCAGGATCATCGGGGAAATATTTTCGTTCATTTACGGAAGTAAGATTATGAATGAGTTTATAATATCCTTCAATATCAAAAGTAAAACCGGGGACTGGACTGACAGTAAATCCGGCAACATAATGTATGGCCGTAGCGGGTTGAAGATAAGAAGGGGTAATTATCCATGGTTCAAATACTGTGATAATTTCATTCTCATCTGAGATTGTTGTTAATTCCTGTTGATAAATCCCCCATGCACTTTTGAATGAAATCCATGGGAAAATTCTATAGGTTAAATTAATTCTCGGTTCAAAAGAAAAGTCGCCGGCAGTTCCATTAGCAAGCCGTGCAAAATTAAACCTTGTGCCTCCTTCCAGAATCAAGTTGTTAACACTGCTTAATTTATATTTTCCATAAAGACTAACATTTGTTCCCTCTTCACTTATTTCAGAGAATGCTTTTCTTACATTTTCCAGTCTAAGGTTTGATTTAACAGTGGCAAATTCTGTTCCCCCGGTCAGTTCATTATCATTTTTAAATATATAAGTAAAACCTGCTTTGACTGTAGCATCATTTATTTCATTTTTTTTTGCCCGGGTGTCACTAAAATTAGGAATAACCTCCCCGCTGAAATAACTTGAGAACAATGTTACCTGGTAAAAAAGAGGACTGCCGGTAACCCATTGAAAATAGGTTAATCCGAAAAGCTGGTTCTTCCATTTAAAGTCTTCCTGAAGCGGATCGGGATTATCCAGGTTATCTGAGCTGACAAACCCGTTGAAAGTAAATTTAGCATCCTGTAAAAATTCCGGATTTGAATAATTCATATTGAATGAAAAATCATAAAAATCCACCGGAACATTCTTATCATTTAAAAGTTCTTTAAAATTTTATTTGAATAGCTTTTTCTCCCGGTTAAGATAAATGATCCGTCGGGAATCGGGCCTTCAACAAGTGCTTTACCGGAGAGAAAACTTCCACTAGCTATTCCCCCGAATTCATTTTTATTTCCGTCCTTTGTAATAATTTTTAGGAGGGAGGAAAGCCGACCTCTGTATTCAACAGGGAAACCGCTTTTATAAAATTCTGCTACACTTATTACATCCGGATCAATTACACTGAATAAACCCAACGCGTGAAACGGACTATAAACCGGAATATCATTCAGCAAAACCAGGTTTTGGTTTGAAGCTCCGCCCCTGACATTGTATCTTGCAGTAACATCACCCGTAGAACTAACGCCGGGAAGAAATTTTAACGATCTTAATAAATCAGTTTCAACACCTTTTGGTATTGTTTCAAGTTCTCTTGTATAAATTCTGTTTACACTTACATCCGGCTTCTCCTCGAAGTTATATTTCTCCCCCACCTTTTCCAGTGTCGGAAGTGTTACTGCAGAAGGCAGAAGTTTTATATCCATCTGGGCCATAGCATTCCGGATTATTTTAACTTCAATTGCTTCGGTTGTGTAACCTATATAAGAAATAACAATAGTGTAAAGTCCGGGTTTCAGAGAAGGAAAGAAGAAATATCCCCGCTGATCCGTAGTTGTTCCGGTTTTAGTTTCTTTTAAGATTATATTACAATAAGGAAGTGGTTCACCGCTTGTAGAATCAATTACCAGTCCTCTTAATGAGCCCGTAGATTGTGAATAAATACTGGTAAAACTGATTAACAGAATGAATAAACCGACAGCAGGAATATTAAGCCTGGATATTTTCATTAACGAAAAGAATGAGTTATAAAATATATTCCTGTAATGTTTTAATATGATTAATATTCCGGTACTATTCAAGTAATTTGTGATAAGTTTAATAATTGATTTTCATATCACTAAATGAATTCTGACAGAAAGTTCTTAAATTCTGTTATTCAATTTTTTATTAAATATTTTTCGGGAATAAAATGGCACTTACTTATTCCACATATCTTCAACTCGATTCTATATTAAATTCTCAGAAACAATTGTCCGAAGGACCGGAACACGACGAAATGCTTTTCATTATTATTCATCAGGCTTATGAGCTATGGTTCAAAGAGATACTGCATGAAATGGATTATCTGAAAACATTACTTGAAAATAAGGATATCTCCCGTTCAATTCATACGATGAAAAGGATATTGACTATTTTAAAAATACTGGTCGCCCAGATTGATATTCTTGAAACGATGACACCAATTGAGTTCCTTTCCTTTAGAAACAGACTCGAATCGGCAAGCGGATTTCAATCTGCCCAATTCCGTGAACTTGAAATTTGCCTTGGTAAAAGAAGTGCAGGGATGTTAAACAGGACTCATTTTGGAGAAAATGAAAGAAAAAAAATTGAGCAGCGCTATAACGAACCTACAGTCTGGGATGCATTCATTCATTATCTTTCCAAAACCGGTTATGAAATTCCGGAAGATGAATTAAATAGAGATGTTACAAAACCTATAATTGCTTCACAACAGATACAGTCTGCCCTGATAAATATTTATGCATCTGATCCTATAACTGCACAATTTTGTGAGTTTATGGTTGACCTGGATGAAGGATTCCAGGAGTGGAGATACAGGCATGTAAAAATGGTTCAGCGGACTATAGGAACAAAAAAAGGAACCGGCGGATCAGATGGAGTTCAATACCTGATGTCTACTCTCAATCAACCATTTTTCCCTGATCTCTGGGAAATCAGAACGGAGCTTAAAAAATGATGATAAAACCGGAAGAGTTGTATAAATCTCCGAATGCTCTTGCAAAATATTATTCTCATTTTAAAGTTTCGGAAAGATTGTTATTAACCGGCCACTCGCACCAGGCATGGCCTGATTGCGGGTTTAAGGGACAGCAGCAAGCCTGGCTTGATGCGGCAGAAAATGTTGATGATAAATGGGGAAAGGCATTTGAAAAAGCTAATAAAGTAAAGAAAGAGTTTTAAATTTATTAGGTGATGATGCAAACATAGCTCTTGCTTCAAATACCCACGATTTAGTAATCCGGTTTTTATCTTCACTACCGATCAATAAGCAAATAAATATTGTAACAACTGATGGAGAATTCCATACAATCAGAAGACAGCTCGATCGTTTAGCTGAGGAAGGAATACAAATAGTAAAGGTTGCTTCATCACCTTCCGAAACTGTTGTTGAAAGACTAATTGAAAAAGTAAACAATAAAACTATTGCGGTTCTTGTTTCCAAGGTTTTTTTTCAAACAGGTGAAATCGTAAATGATTTAGCCTCCCTGCAGCAGATATGTGAAAACAGCGGGACAAAATTGTTGGTTGATGCCTACCACGCAATGAATGTTGTACCGTTTTCTTTAAAAGAAGAAAAACTTGAAAATGCTTTTGTGGTAGGAGGTGGATACAAATATTGCCAGCTCGGCGAAGGAAATTGTTTTCTTCGATTCCCAAAAGGATCTGAACTTCGTCCGGTTATTACAGGTTGGTACAGCGAGTTTGGTACTTTAGCAAAAGCAAAGAAAAAGGGAGAAGTTTTATACGGAACCGGAGATGATTTATTTGCCGGTTCAACTTATGATCCCACCAGTAATTACCGTGCCGTTGAAGTGTTTGATTTTTTTAAAGAGCAAAATCTTACTCCTGATTATCTGAGAGAAATCAGCCGGCACCAGGTCTCACTTCTTGCAAATGAGTTTGATAAAATTGATGCTGACCCGAAAATAATTTACAGGAATAAAAAAACTCATATTAAAAATATAGGAGGTTTTTTAGTTTTGTATTCATCTTTCGCAGGAGATATTTCATTGCAGCTAAAAAAGGAAGGTGTATGGACTGATTACCGGGGGAACAACTTAAGATTAGGTCCGGCTCCCTATCTCTCAGATGATCAGCTAAAAGAATCCGTATCAATATTAATGCAAATAATAAAAAAAATAAATTTTCACTAATTATGTTTTAAATGAATTTTTTCCAGGAGTTATTCAGTAATATAAGAATTGTTGATGTGCTCGATGTTATCATCGTCTCGGGTTTTCTTTTCATCTTTCTAAACTGGTTAAGAAGAAGTGCCTCACGAAGACTTGTTGTTGCAATTTCAGTATTTGCAGTCATTTACCTTCTTGCAAGGTTTTTTGAATTGTACCTTACAGAAATGCTGATTAAAACTTTAATTGTTGTAATACTTATTGCAGCAATAATTGTTTTTCAATCTGATATAAGACGGATGATTGACCTGGCGTGGTTCTGGACAAATTTCAGAAGAAGAAACCGTCTGTCAACTTTCACTTCTGCTGTGGATGTTCTTACAGAATCAATAGGGAAAATGGCTGAAAAAAGAACTGGGGCTCTGATAGTTATCAGGGGAAAGGAGTTATGTGAACGGCATTTGACAGGAGGAATTCCACTTGAAGGTAAAATCAGCGCTCCGCTTCTCTACAGTATTTTTAATACAAGTTCACCTGGACACGACGGTGCTGTAATTATTGAAGCCAACAGAATTTCACGCTTCGGCGCCCATTTGCCGCTATCATTGAATATTGAAGCAATTGGAGAAGGAAGCACAAGACATGCTGCCGGGCTGGGTCTCTCGGAGCAATGTGATGCTTTTATTGTGATTGTCTCGGAAGAAAGGGGTACAATCAGTATTGCAGAAAACGGCCGGTTAAAAATGCTGAAAACAACCGTTGAATTAAAAAATAACCTTGAAGAATTTTATCGTAAAAACTATCCGCAGGTAAAAGAGGACGAGGCTAAATGGTGGAGCAGAAGAAATATAATTACTGCTTCATCCTCCTTTGTAATTGCAATTTTTTTATGGTTCTTCCTTGCATACCATTCCGACAGGATTTTCAGAAATTATACAGTCCCGATAGAATTCAGGAATATTACTTCGGATTATTCCCTCTCACAACAGGTTCCTTCAAAAGCTGTTCTAACCCTGGAAGGATCAGAGCAGGCATTCCGTCTATTAGACCCGTCAGAACTCGTAGTTTCAATTGATATGGGAGATATTCACAAAGGAAAAAATGAATACGATCTGACAGAAGATGAAATCAGAGCTGCCTTCAGGACTATCACTTTATGATATAGAGCCGAACAAAATAAATGTTAATGCTGTTGCTACTAAAATAATTTCTTTGCCGGTCAAAGTGCAGACTAAAGGTAAACTTGAAGCGAAACTTAAGCTTATTTCTATTTCAACTGTTCCGGATAATGTTCACTTAATCGCACCTAAGGAAGGAAATAATTTGCCAAAATTAATCACCACTGAACCTGTAGATTTAAGCAAGATAACAGAATCAGCAATACTTAAAGCTGAGTTAATTATTCCTAAGAAACTGAAACTCTCCCCGGACGAAGACAAAGAAGTTGAGGTTAACATTAAAGTAAAAAAGACTAACAAATGAATTCAATGAAATTCCATAAAGCGATTACTGCCGAATTGACTGTCAAGGCTCACATTGAAGAAGTTTACAGAGCATGGACAACAAAGGAAGGTATACAATCATTTTTTGCTCCGGACTGTAATATTAAAATGGAAGTAATGGGACCTTACGAAATATTTTTTCTTCCGAAGAATGATGAAGGTTCCAGGGGTGGAGAAGGAAATGTTGTACTTTCATTTCAGAAAAATAGAATGTTGTCATTTACCTGGAATGCTCCACCCGAATTAAAAAAAGTTCGTGGTGAACGTACACATGTTTTTTTAAAATTTATTCCTGTGCCTGGGGGAAAAACTAAGTTGTTATTTCATCACGACGGCTGGGGTAATGGAGAAGAATGGGATAAAGCGTTCAAGTATTTTGAGTACGCATGGAAAAAAGTTGTGCTGCCCAGACTGCAGTACAGGTTTGAAGTGGGACCTGTCGACTGGAATAATCCCCCGAAGTTTGATTGATTTACAATTAAAATCTATGGAGAAATATGGCGTGGTTAATTCTCTTTGTTGCCGGTCTTTTTGAAACGGCCTGGGCAATTGGAATGAAATATTCTCAGGGTTTCACAAAATTCTGGCCCAGCGTTTTTACCTTTGCAAGCATTTTAATAAGTATGGGTTTACTTGCTTATTCACTTAAAGAATTACCTGTGGGAACTGCTTATGCTGTTTGGACAGGCATAGGCGCAGTTGGAACTGCAATACTTGGTATAATTCTGTTTGGAGAATCCAAAGAATTTGTGAGACTTATTTTTATTTTCCTGATTATTATTGGAATAACAGGTTTAAGAGTATTCGCAAAATAATATTTCTTGTTGATGATATTGAAAAAGCAAAACATTGGTATACTTCTGTTTCTGGCTATAAACCTTACTTTGACCAACCGTATTATGTTGGTTTTAATATCGGGGAATTAGGATTGGATACACATTTTAAATTTGAAAGATAAGGGAAATGGAATCAAACCCCTGGCTTGATATAGACATTTCAGATTATGTTAATCATATGAGCAGTAGCGAAGTCGGGCAGTATGCACTGATTAATGAATGCTTCAGGCATTTAATACAAAAGCATAATAGTGAATTTATATTTGTTCCGGGATGTACGATTGGAAATGGATTTGAACATATTGATTGGAATAAAATAGAAAAAATCACTGCTCTGGATATTAACCCTGAATTTTTAAATATCCTTGGTAACAGATTTCCAGGTGAGAGAAAATTAGAAATTGTTAATACTGATTTCCTGAACTATAACTCCAATAAAAACAAGTTTGATTTGATTTTTGTCGCTTTGCTTTTTGAATATGTTAATCTGAGTTCAGCATTAACTAAAATAAAGAATATGATGAAAGAATCTTCGATTCTATTCTCAATAATCCAGCTGCCGGATGAGAATCAAAGTAAAGTTTCTAAATCAAAATATAAATCTTTGGAGAAACTCGGTCCTTACATCAGCCTTATTACGGTTGATGAATTTGAAAAAGAACTTAATGAATCGGGCTTTTGTATCAAATGGAGCGAACAAAGAAAATTAGTAAATGGGAAATCATTTTTACTTGCGGAAGTGGTTTTGAAAAAATACTAATTTCAGATGATCCTTTTTAATTATTGATTATGAAAATATTTCTCTTCTATTCCTTTAAACTTCCTTTTAAATAAAATAAATTGAGACCAAATTTGAAAACTTATGGAGAATTATGCCGGTTCACAGCGCAGGGTTAATGATGTTTCACAAATCGGGGGACGGAATTAAGATTTTTCTTGTTCATCCCGGAGGTCCTTTTTTCGAAAACAAAGATGAAGGCTACTGGGGAATTCCCAAAGGTCTGGTAGAAGAGAATGAAGAACTGCTTCAGACTGCAATAAGAGAATTTGAAGAAGAAACCGGCATTGAATCAAGAGGGAATTATATTTCACTGGGAACTGCAACACAGAACAATAATAAAATTGTTCATGCGTGGGCCTTTGAAACTGATAGTTCAGATCATATTGATATAGTTTGTAATACTTTTGAAATGGAATGGCCGCCGCATTCAGGTAAAAAGCAGAAGTTTCCCGAGGTGGATACCGGGAAATTTTTTACGGTGAATGAGGCCAGAATAAACATGTATTCGGCTCAACATGTTTTTATTGAAAGACTTTTGGAACATCTCAATCATTCTGATAAATAATTTTTCAGGGTATAATTATGAAATACTTAACTACAATTTTAACTTGTTTAATCTTAGCATTTTCAATTAGTACGATAAATGGACAAACTAAAAAAAATTATACAATTGTAATTCACGGCGGCGCCGGAACTTTTGATAAATCATTTAATGATTCATTAAAAAATGAGTATATGAATTCTCTGAAAGAAGCTTTGTCTATCGGGCAGAAAATCCTTGAAAACGGGGGCAGAAGTATTGATGCAGTAGAAAAAGTTATAAACTACCTGGAAGATGATCCCAAATTTAACGCGGGCAAAGGTGCAGTTTTTACTTCGGAAGGAAAGCACGAACTGGATGCTTCTATAATGAACGGAAAAGATTTATCCTGCGGTGCGGTAGCCGGCGTAAAACATATTAAAAATCCTGTTTCACTGGCAAGACTTGTTATGGAAAAGACAAAACACGTTCTGCTTTGCGGAGAAGGTGCTGATGATTTTGGAAAACAAATGAATGTAGATTATGTTGAAAATAAATATTTTGATACTCCAGGAAGACTCGAACAATTTGAAAAGATAAAAAACTCAAAACACGGTACAGTTGGATGTGTTGCTCTTGATAAATTCGGAAATCTTGCAGCTGGCACTTCTACTGGCGGCACAGGTTACAAAATGCCGGGAAGAGTTGGCGACTCTCCTATTATTGGAGCAGGGACCTATGCTAATAATAAAACCTGCGCAGTCTCCTGCACTGGTGAAGGTGAATTATTTATAAAAAATAATATAGCCTTTAATGTTTCTGCTTTGATGGATTATAAAAACATGTCCTTAAAAGATGCAGCAGATGAATTAATTTATAAAACACTTGGAGAAAACACCGGCGGTCTTATATCTGTTGATAAAGATGGAAACTTTGCGATGCCTTTTAATACAAATGGAATGCTGAGAGGCGTTGCCAATTCAAAGGGACTGTTTGAAGTTAAGGTCTGGCAATAACAAAAAGCAATTAAAGGATTAATATGAATCTACCAAAACCTGATGAGTATGCAGAATTTTATTCCGGATATATGAAAAATATTCCTCACGATAACATCATCAAACTTCTTGAAGAAGGCAGAGATAATTTACAATCACTAATAAAATCCATCTCCGAAGAAAAGGGGAACTATGCTTATGATCAGGGAAAATGGAGCATTAAAGAAGTGCTTGGGCATATGGCTGATGTTGAACGTGTAATGGCTTACCGGGCTATGTGCATCGCCAGAGGAGAACAAAAATCGCTCCCGGCATTTGAGCAGGATGATTATGTAAATGCTGCTGATTTTAATAAACGTTCACTTTCTAGCCTTTCAGAGGAACTGCTAAGTTTAAGAAATGCGGATATAACTTTATTTAAATCCTTTGATGATGAAACTATGATGAAAAAAGGTATAGCGAATAACTATACTAATACAGTCCGTGCATTTATGTTTATCATTGCCGGACATGAATTGCATCATATAAAAATATTGAAGGAGAGATATCTTGGAAGTTAGTAATTTTTGTTTGTTTCTCTCGCTATACGTTCAGGCAGTGAAGAATCTTTAATTTATGATTTTCAGTTTTGATTGAAAATAATATCCCAGGGTAAAAATAATAAGTGTAAACTTCGGAAAGTTATTATCTATTTAAATCTCTTTATAAATTTCTTTAAGGATTTTTTTGGTTGCACCGAGGTTTTCTTTCACATAATCAGACGCGATTCTGCCCCTTTCATTTCTCAATTCATCATTTAAGAAGTACGTGCGTAACTGCCTGTAAGCTTCTCTTTTATTTTTTATTAAAACAGCTCCTCCCCTTTTCAGTAATTCTTTTGATTCCTGGGAATTTTCAATTCTTGGACCAAAAAACACAGGTATACCATAAACAGCCGCTTCCAGCACATTGTGAATATTTTGTTTGAAGCTGCCACCAACAAATGCAAGATCACCGTAAGCATACAGTGTTAGAAGTATCCCGATCGAATCAACAATAATAATTCTTTCATCTTTATATGAATTAAGATGAGAAAAACGAATAGTTTTCATTGTTCCGGAAAGTTCGTTCTCAATTCTTTCCAGATTTTCAATTGTCGGCTCATGCGGTACAAGTATCAGGATAACATCCTTATCATATTTACTAAGCTTAACAAACGCAGGAAGAATTACATTCTCATCCATATCCCAGGTACTTCCGGCTACAAATATTTTTTTATCCTGCAAAAGGTTTTCACGAATGATGTTTTTACCTTTTGCCGCTATACTTTTCTCATACACCCGGTCAAATCTTGTGTCTCCTACTGCAGTCAGCTTGTCAGATTCTATTTTAAAACCTTTAAAGCCGTCAACGTCAGAATCCGATACGGTCAATATTCTTGTAATATCCTTAAATAAAACCTTATGAAAATTTTTAATAACCGGAATCTTTCTGGGAGAATTTGTTTTCATAGTTGCATCAACTATAAAGCATGGAATGTTTCTCCTTTTTAAAGCCCATATGTGATTCGGCCAGATATCATACCTCATAAGAATGGCCAGATCAGGGCGGATAATAGAAATAAATCTATCTGCATACGCTTTGCTATCGAACGGAAGATAAGAAACAAGATCAGCATAGGGATACTTACGTGAGTTTTCATATCCTGAGGGTGAAAAAAAAGTAATAAGTATATTTATTTTATTATCCTTTTTCAATTCCTGTATTATTGGTTTCGCCTGCTCAAATTCACCAAGTGAGGAGGAATGAAACCATATTAATTTCCTGGATTTATCAAGAGAAGCTGCATTAAGTATTAATTCTTCGAATATCCTTTTTCTTCCCCTGATCCCTCTTTTAATCTTTGAATTAAATAAAGATCCTAATTGAAGAAAAATATAAAGTGGCGGAATAATTAAATAATTATAAAATAATTTCCAGATAGATTTCATCTGTTTTCAATTAGAGTATTAATTGCTTTAAATGCTTTCTCAGGCAAGATATCCAGCATACACCTGAAATGTCCTTTTGGACAAGTTTCTCTTCCTATGTGTGAACAAGGTCTGCAAGATAGAGAATTGTTTTCTAAAATTAAATTGCTGTTTTTATAGGGAAAGAACCCGAATTCTTTAACAGTTGAACCGAAAAAAGCCAGTACCGGAATATTCATTGCGCAGGCAGCATGCATCAAACCTGAATCATTACAAACTATAACTTTACACTCCTTCATATCAGCGCACGTTTGCAAAAGATCATCCTGATTACAAAGATTAATTGAACCGACAATTTTTTCTGAGATTTCATGACAGATTGCAAGATCATCTTTGCCCCCCAAAAGAGCAATTGTATAGCCGGATTTTGTAAGGAAAGTCCCAAGTTTTTCATAATACTCTTTCGGCCACTTTTTTGTAAAGTGTCTTGAACCCGGAACGAAACCTATTATTTTTTCTTTTCCGTTTAATAAATCAGAAGAATTATTTTTTGTATAAAGTTCCAGACCTTCATCGTCTAATTTAAAATCCGGAATAGTTAACGAATACCTTTCAGGAATCGAAGGTGCATCCTGTAACCGGTTTATTTTAAAGTTTACCAGAAGAAATTTATCAAACGATCTTTTATTGAATTTTAATGTTTTGATTTTTAGAGATTTAACTATCTCTGCCGAACGGAAATTATTCTGTAAGTCGATGATAAGATCATATTTTTCTTTTTTCAATTCTGAGATCAGGATTGAAATATTTTCTTTTGGAGTATCGTATAAAAAAAGATTTGTTATGTGGGGATTGAATTTTAGTGCGTCCTGGTAATGCTTTTTTAAAATAAAATCCAGTTGCACAGATTGATGCTTGTTTTTCAGACTTCTTATAAAAGGAGTAGTTAGAAGTATATCTCCCAGAGAACTAAGTCTTATAATCAGAATCTTTTTAACTGAAAGGTTCAGTATCTCGTTTTCTTTATTCATTCAGGCATTAAATTTAATTAAAAACCGCAACGACTGAAACAATAAATGATAAATTCATTTGTCGTTTTTCGTACTTCTGTTTATTTTTAGCAGTCAAATGAAGGGAATTTTAATGACAACTTTGCAATCTCCAGGAACAAATCAATTTCCTGATGATTCTGTTGAAAAACAGGTATATAATATTGTTGATGGATTGAAGCAATACCTTCCGATTATAAATGACAGGAACAGGCTTGGCTTCTGTCTTTATAAACATATGATGGGGGAAGGAGACTCGCCGGAAGTAATAGTGAAAACCAATAAGCTGGTTCTCGATGGAATTACTCCCGAAGAGTTAGCTTCAAAAATCAGTAGTGAATTAGAAAAAATAAAGAAATAATAAGTTTAATTTTTCTGAGTAGAAAGCTCCTCTTTTACTTTCTCTTCTTTTTCCTCTGCTGCCATGAATTCTACTACCTTCTGAACGTCCTGTTCACTTCCGGCAAAAATCGGCGTCCTTTGATGAAGTTTTTCAGGTTGAAGATCGAGAATCCTTTGTTTCCCGTTAGAAGCACTTCCGCCTGCTGCTTCAATTATAAAAGAAACAGGATTACATTCATAAAGTAAACGAAGTTTTCCATTCGGGTGCCGTGAATCAGCCGGATACATAAATATTCCACCGTACAATAGGGTTCTGTGAATATCTGCGACCATTGAGCCGATGTATCTTGTTGAATACGGTCTCTCTGTCGGTTTATCATATTCCTGAAGATATTTAATATATTTTTTTAGACCCGGATGCCAATAAAGATAATTCCCTTCATTTATGCTGTATATTTTTCCCTTCTTAGGAATTTTAATATCCTCGTGAGAAAGAAGAAATTCTCCAAAAGAAGGATCGAGAGTGAACCCATGCACACCATGACCAGCAGTATAAACCAGAATTGTACTGGAACCATACACTACATATCCAGCAGCAACCTGTTTATAGCCCGGCTGAAGAAGATCTTCAAGAGTTCCGGGACCACCATCAGGAGTAACCCGGCGGTAAATAGAAAAAATAGTTCCTATACTTACATTCGCGTCAATATTTGAAGAACCGTCCAGCGGATCAAACATTAATACATATTTCCCAAGTTCAAATTCTCCGGGAATATGCATTATATCGGCTTCTTCTTCGGATGCCATAACACAAAGGTGCCCTCCATGATCCATTGCTCTGAAGAGCATATCGTGTGCAAACATATCAAGTTTTTTTACCTGTTCGCCATGAACATTGTTATCCCCTGTAAATCCAAGAATATCAACCAGCCCGGCTTTATTAACTTCAAGAGAAATTACCTTGGCAGCAAGTGAAAGATCGTGCAAGATGTTTGATAATTCACCTGTTGCTTCCGGGTGAAGTTTCTCCTGTTCAATTATGAAGCGGGCAAGCGTCATAAATCTTAGTTTTGGCATGATGTGACTCTCCCGATTTATTTTTAATGGTGGTATTAAACTGCTCTCGTAATTTCCTGATCTTTATATTGAAGCTGGTATAATTTATAATAAATTCCCCTTTTTGCAAGTAGTTCCTGATGATTTCCTGTTTCTCTTATTTCTCCTTTGTGCATTACTATTATTTTATCGGCACTTTGAATTGTTGAAAGCCTGTGAGCTATGACGATTGCAGTCCGTCCAACAAGTAATTTTTCAATCGCCCGCTGAATCAGAATCTCTGTTTCTGTGTCTACACTTGAAGTTGCTTCATCCAGAACAAGAATTTTAGGATCGTATGCAAGCGCCCGCGCAAAAGAGATTAACTGCTTCTGACCGACACTTAAAGTTGAACCTCTTTCCTTTACTTCCTCATCATATTTTGCAGGAAGAAGATCTATAAATTTATCGGCACCAACCATCCGGGCAGCTTCAATAACCTTTTCAAACGGTATATCATCACTGTTCATATTAATATTCGATTTGATTGTTCCTGAAAAAAGAAAAACATCCTGTAATACTATGGAGATATACTTTCTCAATTCACGTTTATCAATAGTTTTAATATCGATTCCATCCAGTAGTATATTGCCTTTCTGTATATCATAAAACCTGCTTAAAATATTTATTATGCTTGTTTTCCCTGCTCCGGTATGACCTACTATAGCAATTGTTTCACCCGGACGTATTTTAAATGAGATATTCTTTAATACATAATCCTCATCATTGTAAGCAAAGCAAACATCTTTAAATTCGATCTCACCTTTTACTTTATCCAGTTTAACCGGATTTTCAGGATTTTTAACAAAAGTCTGATTATCAAGTAATTTGAATATTCTTTCCGAAGAAGCCATTGCTGTCTGCATTATATTATATTTTTCAGATAGATCCCTGATTGGTCTGAAGAACATTTCTGTAAACTGAAGAAAAGCAAAAATTACACCTATTGTAAGAGAGCCCTGAATTATTTCCCCTCCTCCATACCATATTATAAGTCCAATTGCAATTGAACTCAATAATTCTACCCCGGGATAAAATATTGCATAATAAAAAACTGACTTAATATTTGCTCCGCGGTAATCAGAGTTGATTACGGAAAATCTTTTCAACTCATCTTTTTCTTTTCTGAAGATCTGAACAACATTTATACCTGTAATATGTTCCTGCATATAAGAGTTAAGTCTTGCAAGATGAAGCCGGACGTCACGATAACTTTCACGGGCTTTTTTTCTGAAAAGAAATGTGCCGTATATTAAAACAGGAAAAACTGATAGAGTCACTAGTGAAAGTTTCACATCCATGAAAAACATAAAGCCAAGAATCCAGAGGATTATAAAAATATCACTGAAAACCATTACAATTCCTGAAGAAAAAAGTTCACTCAGGGCTTCAACATCATTAGTTGCTCTTGTAACAATTCTGCCAATTGGTGTCCGATCAAAAAATCTCAAGGCTAATTTCTGTATATGCTGAAATAGCTGAGTACGTAAATCGTATAAGGTTTTTTGTCCGAGATACTGTGTATAATACGTAAGGAAATATTGAATTACCGATTGAAGAATAAGTGACCCAAATAGAATAAGACTGATGATAAAAAGTCCATGGTAATCTGAATTCGCAATGTACTTATCCACAGCAACTTTGGTAAGATAGGGGCGCAGCGGACCTAATGCAGCAACGACAATATTCAACAAAATTGCAAAGATTACATATTTCCTGTAGGGTTTAATATAGCTTAGCAGACGTTTCATTAGTTTTGAATCGTACGCCTTACCTAGAACTTCCTCTTCACTTTTATAATCGTTTGACATATCTATTAAAGCTCTTCAAGTTCTTTTTCAAGAAGTTGTTTAAAATGTAAATCCGAATAAATGCCGCCAAGCGAAACAAGTTCTTTGTGGGTTCCTTCTTCGGCAATTTTTCCTTCTGAGAGAACGACAATTTTATCAGCATCTTTCACAGTTGAAATACGGTGACTAATAATAATGCTTGTTCGTCCTTTCATAAAAATTTTAAGATTATTTAAGATTGCTTCTTCTGTATTAGTATCCACCGAAGAAAATGAATCATCGAGAATCAAAATTTTAGGATCAATCGCAAGGGCACGTGCAAGCGTAGCTCTTTGTTTCTGACCACCTGAAAGTGTTATCCCTCTTTCACCACTGATAGTTTCATAACCATGTGGAAATGCCTCCACATCTTTATTAAAGTTGGCAATTTCTGCAGCGCTCTTTACTTTATCCAGATTTATGTCCCTCAATCCGTAAGATATATTATTAACAAGTGTATCGGAAAACAAGAAAGGTTCCTGCTGCACATAGCCTATATTTTTTCTTAAAACATCCAGCGGTATATTTTTTAGATTTTTTCCGTCAATTAATATTTCACCATCTGTTATATCATAAAGTCTTGGGATAAGATTTACCAGTGTCGTTTTTCCGCTTCCGGTAAATCCCATTATGGCAATTGTTGAGCCTTTAGATATTTTCAGATTAATATTTTTGAGTACAATCGGAAGCTGTTCGCCATATTTGAAAGTTACATTTCTGAATTCGATTTCACCTCTTAAGTCATTTATATTTCTATCGGTTTCAACCGTTTCCTCAATTTCGTATGGTTCGTGAAATATTTTATTCAGCCTTTTCATACTGGCTTCCGCCTGCTGCACGATATTCACAACCCAGCCGAATGCAATCATCGGCCAGATGAGAATTCCGAGGTAAAAGGTGAACGCAGTTAGTTCACCAAGATCCATTGTTCCGGATATTATTTTTCCGCCGCCAATAAGAATCACGATAATTAGTGAAAGCCCGGTGACTAAAAACAGGATTGGCATAAGCATTGCCTGAACTTTTACCATACGCATATTTTTATCGAGGTAATCGCGGCTTAATTTTTTAAATGAATCAATCTCCCACTCTTCTCTTACATAAGACTTAATAACCCTGATACCTGAGAAATTTTCCTGGGCTTTCGTAGTTAGTTCGGCAAATGTCTCCTGTATTTTTGTAAACCGTGCGTGAATTTTCTTCCCGATTTTATAAACTAAATATGAAAGCAGAGGCAACGGAAGCAGAGTATAAATAGTAAGTGAAAAATTTAAAGAGAGCATTAATGCAATAACCAAGGTAAGTCGGATGGTTGTATCCATAGAGTACATTACTGCGGGACCAAGGAACATTCTGACGGCATTGATATCATTTGTTGCGTGAGCCATTACGTTGCCGGTAGAATTATTCTGAAAATACCTGAGGGGCAGTCTTTGAATATGCGACCAGAAATCTTCACGCAGATCGTACTCAATTTCTCTGGAAACAACAATGATTGTCTGCCTGATAAAAAATCTGAAGATTCCGGAGAAAAGAGCTGTAATTACAATCAGAGTTCCGTAACGGAATAATTGCTGAACTGTAACGTTTTCACTAAAAGAATTAATTGCATCCTTAAGCAGGAGCGGGATATAAACCGCACCAAGATTTGATAAAATAATAAACAAAATTCCCCACAATAATTTCTTTTTATATCGTATAAAATATTTTTTTAAAGTGAATAAATTCTTCATAAGATAATATAATATCGTTCCTTAGTCTTATAGAAGATAAGGTTAATTTTAATTTGTTTATTTATTTATTGCCCGATTATATACTAATCAATCTTATCAAATCCGGTGTATTTCTGCAATACCTCGGGAACAGAAATATTCCCGTCAACAGTCTGGTAATTTTCAAGAATTGAAACCATTAGTCTGCTGGTTGCCAATCCTGAACCATTAAGAGTATGAACAAACTCCGGTTTTTTTGCTTTTTCATTGCCCGAAGAAACAGGTCTGAAACGAATATTAGCTCTTCTGGCCTGAAAGTTTTCAAAATTGCTGCAGGAAGAAGCTTCAAGCCACCGGTTTTCTGCAGGCGACCATGTTTCAATATCATAACACTTAGCTGCTGAAAAGCTTAAGTCTCCGGTACATAATAATAAAATTCTGTAAGGAATTTTTAATGCTTTCAGAATATCTTCCGCATCGTTAACAAGATTTTCCAGTTCATCGTAGGATGTTTCAGGTTTTACAAGTTTAACCATTTCAACTTTATTAAACTGGTGAACCCGTAAAAAACCTTTTGACTCTTTTCCATATGAACCCGCTTCCCTTCTGAAGCACGCAGAATAACCAACATGCCTGATAGGTAATTCGCTTTCGTTAATAATCTCGTTTCTGTAGATGTTTGTAATCGGTACTTCCGCAGTTGGGATTGGATATAAACCATCCTGCTGAATCGTGTACATATCATCTTCCATTTTGGGAAGCTGTCCCGTGCCTCTCATTGAATCAGCATTAACCAGGAAGGGTGGAAACACTTCGCTGTAATTATGATTTTGCAAGTGATAATCAAGCATAAAATTTATTAATGCTCTTTCAAGAGTTGCACCTTTCCCCAGATAAAGCGGAAAACCTGAACCGGAAATTTTCGCTCCGCGTTCAAAATCGAGTATCTTTAATTTTTTACCGAGTTCAATATGATCTAACGTGTTTTCTTTTTTATCAAATGAAAATCCTTCAGGTGCCCATTGTCTTACTTCTATATTATCTGCTGCTGTTTTTCCAACTGGTACGGAAACATGTGGCATATTGGGAACGAACATCAGGATATCATTTAACTCATTTTCAATATTACGAAGTTGTCCATCAATGTCTGTTATCTGGTCCGACACAACTTTCATAGATGCCATCACTCCGGATATATCTTTTCCTTCTTTTTTCAGAACAGGAATTTGAGATGAGACCTGGTTTCTTTCCGACTTTAATTCGTCCCCATGAAGAATTAATTCTCTTCTTTTCTCATCAAGAGCAATAATTTCATCAACTCTATCTTTTTCATTTTTGTTTTGAATAGCCTGTTTTACAGCGTCGGGGTTTTCACGAATAAATTTTAAATCTAGCATTTAATTGTACACTGATTTTTATGATTATTATGATTTATTAAGATTTTTGTACTGACTCGTTAAAACTCTGCGTTTAAATTGAGGTTCTTTTCCGAAGTTTAATAAAAGACCAACTTCGATCTCCGTGGCTTTTAAATAATTTACTAATTGAGCTTCATGCGCTTCACACAAACTTTCCGCAGCTTTTAATTCGATTATAACACTATCATTTACAATTATATCTGCAAAATATTCGCCTATGTTAAATCCATCGTATTCAACAGTAATTGGTTTTTGTTTTTCACATTTTAAATTCAGTCTTTCTAATTCAATCATCATAGCATTTTCATAAACTTTTTCCAAAAATCCAAATCCCAATTTATTGTAAACATTATAGTATGCTTTAATTATTAAGTTTGTAATCTCAGAATGAAGATAATTCTTGTTTTCTATCATATTAAATCCTAAAAATCATAAGATATCTGCGTACTATTCCTACTTCACAACAATATTATAAATTTTATTTTTCACGTAAATTTCTTTGATTACGGTCTTCCCATCAGTATGTTTTAATACTTTTTCATCTGCAAAAACAGTTTTCTTAACATCACCCTGGTCACTATCAACGGGAACCTCTATCGTATCTCTTAGTTTGCCGTTTACCTGCACGGCAATTTTCACTACATCAGCAACTAATGCTGCTTCATCAAATTTATACCAAACAGGTTTTACAAAAACAGATTCTTCGTTTCCTAATATTTGCCAGCATTCTTCAGCAAGGTGCGGAGCTACCGGGGCTAGTAAAACAGCAAATCGTGTTAAGGAAAATAACTGAACATCTTCTGAACATTTATCAATATTTTTTAGTTCATTTATCAATTCCATTAAAGCGGCAATCGCTGTGTTAAACCTGAAATTGCTTATCTCTTCTTCGAACTTTTTTATAGTTTGGTTTAGCTTACGATAAATTATTTTTTCATCTTCATTTAACAAATCAATATCATACTTTTCTTTGGAAGAAAGTCTTTTCGCAAGTCCTGAATACCTGTTAAATAAATCATAAGTTCTCTGCACGAATCTATCGGCACCGGAAATACCTTTATCACTCCAGTCACCTCCAAGTTCATAAGGACCCATAAACATCAGGTACATTCTGAATACATCTGAACCATAATTCGAAGTAAATTGATCCGGATTCACAACATTACCCCGGGACTTGGACATTTTTGCACCATCATTTGTTATTGTACCCTGATGCAAAAGTGTTTTAAATGGTTCATCGTTGTTAGTCCATCCTATATCCCTTAAAAATTTATGTATAAATCTTGCATAAAGCAGATGCATAGTAGCATGCTCTGCCCCGCCCACATACATATCAACAGGGATCCAGTCCTTCGCTTTTTCCTTATCGAAAATTGCCGAATTAAAATGTGGATTTAAATAACGGAAATAATACCACGAAGAATCAACGAACGTATCCATTGTATCAGCATCGCGTTTTGCATCAGAACCACACCTGGGACATTTAACGTTTATAAAATCGGGATTGGTCGTAAGCGGAGATTCACCTGCTGGTTTAAACTCAACTTCATATGGGAGAGTAACTGGCAAATCTTTTTCATCTACCGGAACAATTCCGCATTCGGGACAATGAATTACAGGAATAGGAGTTCCCCAATAACGCTGCCGTGAAATAAGCCAGTCTCTTAGTCTATAATTAATTTTCCTCTTCCCAATATTTTTAAGCTCAAGATAATCCATGATTCTTTGCTTACCTGTTTCAGAGTCCAGTCCGTTAAATTCATCAGAAGAAACCATTATTCCTGATCCGGTATATGCTTCAGTCAATTCTTCACTTTCATCCGCCCCTGGTTTTAGAATTACCTTTTTTACGGGTAAGGCAAATTTTTTCGCGAACTCGAAATCGCGTTCATCGTGTCCCGGGACAGCCATAACACAACCGGTTCCATAAGTTAGGAGAGCATAATCAGCAATCCAGATTGGAATTTTTTCACTGTTAACCGGATTGATTGCATAAGATCCTATTGGCGTTCCGGTCTTTTCTTTAACAGTTGAAGTTCTTTCAATTTCGGATAATAGTTTAGCTGATTCTCTATATGATTCAACTTCATTTTTATATTTAGAGGTGGTAAGTTTATCCACAAGCGGATGTTCAGGAGCAAGTACAACATAAGTAACTCCAAAAAGCGTATCCGGTCTGGTTGTAAAAACCGTAACCACTTCATCACTTCCATCTACTTTAAACTTTACTTCTGCACCTTCGCTTTTTCCTATCCAGTTACGCTGCATTAATTTTGTTTTATCAGGCCAATTAATAGTATCAAGTCCATTTAATAATTCTTCAGCATAATCGGTTATTTTAAAAAACCATTGGGTAAGATTTTTCTGAATTACCAGTGTTCCGCATCGCTCACAGGTACCATCAGCCTGAACCTGCTCATTAGCGAGTACAGTACGGTCGTTCGGACACCAGTTAACCGGAGCATTTTTCCTGTACGCTAATCCCTTATCATAAAGCTTTAAGAATAACCATTGGTTCCATTTATAATATTCAGGGTCGCAAGTCATTAGTTCAGCATCCCAATCGTACATGCATCCCATTTTTTTAAGTTGTTCGCGAATATCTTTTATATTTTTAATAGTGCTGTCGTAGGGATGAACACCTGTTTTTATGGCGAAATTCTCTGCAGGAAGTCCAAATGCATCATAGCCAATAGGCTCAAAAACATTGGAACCGGTTAATTTTTTATAACGTGCCCATGAATCATTTGGTCCGTAATTATACCAATGCCCGATGTGCAGCTTAGATCCTGATGGATAAATAAACATTACAAGAGAATATATTTTATTCTCAGTTTTATTAAATTCGGTTTTATAAACTTTATTTTCTTCCCAGAATTTTTGCCATTTGGGTTCTATTTCCGTAAAGGGATATCTCATATTACTGTTGTTCTGATTTAAAAATTAACTGCAAATTTACCGAAAATGGGAGGGATTTCAAATTAGCACAGAGATTCATCACAAAAGAAATAATTAGCATAATATTTTTTTTTGAATAAATTGTATTACATCATTTGCTAAAAATTTAAATAAAACCATATAATGGAATTATCTCTTACAGACATTATAGCAATGCTTGCTGCATTATTGCTTTTAATATTTTCAGCATTCCTATTAAATCTAAAAAAGGGAAACAGGATAAATCAATTGATTCTATCAGCATTTCTTTTCTCTAATGCTATGTATATCATTGGTTATCTTCTTTTCGCTTTTTCAGATTTTGTTTTACCTGCTGGAATTCATCTCTTTTTTATAGGGACATCTTTCGGATTTCTTTTTGGACCACTTCTCTTATTTTATTCCAAATCTCTCGTTCAAAATAATTTCAAATTAAAGTGGCAGGATATATTACACGCAGTTCCATTCATAGCATATAACGTAATTTATAGTATTTATTTTCATTTTGAACCTACCGCATCGAAACTTGAAATGATTCACAGAGGCAGCATTCTTCCCCACCCTTTCGGCTTCTGGATTAATCTTATAATGAATACGCAAATCCTGGTTTACATGATTATTACATTAATTTATTTAATCAGGTACAGCGGCAGGATAAAATCACTGTATTCATCTATACATCATCTAAACCTGGGCTGGCTGGAACTTGTAGTTTATGCTTTCCTTTTTATGTGGATACTGGATTTTGCACAATTCCTATTCAGAAATACAATTGGCATTGACCCTCAAGTTGCAGGATTCATGACTTTTGTTTCCATAACTATCAATTTTGTATTTGCTAATCTTGTTATTTATAAGGGACTAAAGCAGCCGGAACACTTTTTCAGAGTAGAAAAAGAATTATCCAAAACAAAATATGAAGGTTCATCGATTTCAGAAGCAGAAATTGAGGTTTATCTGGATAAACTCCAGCATTTTATGAATAAAGAAAAACCTTACCTAATGTCTTCTTTAACTCTAAAAGAGCTCGCAGATAAGTTGGATATGAATCCACGCATCCTCTCACAGATTATTAATGATAGAAAAAAACAAAATTTTTATGATTTTATAAATAGTTACCGTATTGAAGATGCTAAACTTTTACTTGCTAATCCCGCTAAAAGGAAAATGACAATTCTCGAAATACTTTATGGAGTTGGATTTAATTCAAAATCCGTATTTAATACCACCTTTAAAAAATATACCGGTCTTACTCCGTCCGAATACAAAAAGAGACACCTCCCATACCATTCTCATCATACCGTACAAAAATCAGCATAATTAACCGTTCATCAAGATTATAATAGAGAAAACCGTTCGGATTCATGTATCAGGACGATTCTGTAGTTAATCGCGACTAGTTTGCCATCAATAATTTCACACAAAACTATCGGAGGTTAAAAATGTCCAGATTTTTTCTTTTCCTGTTTTTTTTCTTTGGGATTCTATTCGAAGGACTGTTTGCTGCAGTTTTAAATGTTCCTTCCGGATATTCAACTATTCAGGAAGCTATTTATGCAGCTGAAAACGGAGATACTGTTTTAGTTGCTGATGGGACATACCTTGAGAACATTAATTTCGCAGGGAAAAACATTGTAGTTGCAAGCATCTATATTCTTGATAATGATCCTTCTCATATAATTTCCACTATTATCGATGGAAGCAATCCGATTAATCCGGATTCTGCCAGCTGTGTAAGGATTGTTTCCGGAGAAGACAGCACGGCTGTTTTAGCAGGATTTACAATAACCGGGGGAACCGGAACAAAATGGATTGATGAACACGGTGCAGGAGTATACCGAGAAGGTGGCGGGATTATTATTACCCTGTCGTCGCCAACAATAAAAAATAATTTGATCATTAATAATGAAGCAATCGATAAAACTGGTGTAACAAGCGCAGGAGGCGGCGGAATAAGAGCGGGAGATTCAAATGCTCATATTTACAACAACATAATTGCAAATAATAAAGGACATTATGGAGCAGGAATTGTATGGAATTATGCAACGGGTGAATTGAAAAATAATATAATTGTATACAACAGCGGCGGGGAGGATTTCGGAGGAGGAGGAGTTTGGACTCTTGAACTGGGTACGACTATAATTGAAAATAATGTAATTGCTTATAACTCTGTAACCGGCAGCGGCGGAAACCGGGGAAAGGGCGGCGGCATTCTTGTCTGGTCCACTTCAATAAATGCAAAAAATAATATCGTCTGGGGAAACACGCAATCTTCAGGTGATCAGATTTATTTAACCGGCGGCGGAACAGCCGATGTTACTTTCAGTAACGTTGAAGGAGGTTTTACCGGAGATGGTAATCTGGATACCGACCCTATGTTTGATGGTGAATCATATTTACTCTCGACTCTTTCGCCTTGTATCGATGCAGGTGATCCTGATTCGGCTTATAATGATCCTGAAGATTCTGGTAACTCCCGGATTTGCTGCATTTCCTTCATTAGGAAGTCTGAGAAATGATATAGGAGCTTATGGTGGTCCGATGCGTGAAATTCTTCCTGCAGTGATTACATCAATTCATGAAAAAAAAGATGAAAATAATTTTCCGGAATCATTTAAACTTTATCAAAATTATCCTAATCCCTTTAATCCGACTACAACAATTCAATACGCTATTCCGGAAAGTGAAAATGTCAACATCAGTATTTTCAATTCATTGGGAGAAAAGGTGAAAACTTTGGTTAATACTTTTAAAGAGTCCGGCAGTTACAAAATTAATTTCGATGCAAAGGAATTCAGCAGCGGAATTTATTATTATCGGCTAGCTGCGGGAAACTATTCACAAACCAGGAAAATGATATTATTGAAGTGAAGTTTTAGAAATTCAAACACATAATAAATAATTCTAAAAAAATTAAAGGAACTAATATGAAAAACTCAGCTTTAGCACTTCTGGTGAGTGTCTTGCTCACTTCTGCCAGCATTGCTCAGCCTCAATGGCATGTTCAAAATTCCGGATCAAACAGGGAATTAACCGGAGTTATTTTTGTTGATCAGAATAATGGATGGATCTCGGGATGGACAGGAACAATGTTACACACAACCGACGGCGGTGAAAACTGGAGCCTGCAAACTATACCGCCAAACAATGCGTACTACAGTGTCTATTTTACCGATTTACAAAACGGCTGGGCAACTGGCTACAGTGGAAAAATTATACATACTTCAGACGGAGGTCAAAATTGGGTAACCCAGCCTTCGCCGGTCAGTATGGATTTTTACGATTCCTATTTTATAAATCCGGAAATGGGATGGATTTCAGGCGGAGACTACGGCTCTTTTCCTTCTTATATAAAGCATAGAGTAATTTTATATACAAGTAATGGAGGAAACAGCTGGAGTGTTCAATATAATCAATCCGATCAATCTCCTCTTCAAAGTATTTTCTTTATTGATCAGAATAATGGATTTGCAACGGGTGAATCCGGGACCATTATGAAGACAACGGATGGAGGAAGTAACTGGGTAGAACAAACAGTTCTTTCATTTTATAATTTTTATGATATATTTTTTACAGATAATTCTACCGGCTGGGTGGCAGGTGAATACGCTGGATTGCCGTACTACTCTGCGATTTTAAAAACCAGTGATGGAGGAAATAACTGGATTGAAACTGCACTCGGTACAGATGAAATTTTAAAGAGTATTTATTTCACTGATTCTACAAATGGATGGGCAGTTGGAAGTGATGTCAATAATGCAGGTATTGTTTATCATACTTCAGATGGTGGTGATAACTGGACCTTACAAAGTATACCAGCAGTTGATGGATTATTTAGCGTTTTCTTTTTAAATGAAAACTCGGGCTGGGCTGTGGGTCACCTCGGAACCATTATAGCAACTGACAACCAGGTTCCTGTTGAGCTCACTTCATTTACTGCAAATGTTGAAAATAATAATGTTAATCTTGCCTGGCAGACATCCACGGAGATCAACAATTCAGGCTTTGAAATACAGAGAAGAAAAACTGATAAAAATGTTACAACATCAGGATGGACGAAAATAGGAATTGCAGAAGGACACGGTACCACAACGAACAAAAACAATTATTCATTTATAGATAAAGATCCGGGACCGGGAAGTTATTTATATAAACTCGTACAAATTGATTTTGACGGAACAAGAAATGAATCAAAAGTTGTTAACATAGAAGTGAGTTCTAAGCCTGCAGGATATGTTTTAATGCAGAATTATCCAAATCCGTTTAACCCTGCAACCACAATAGAATATTCAATACCTTCCAGTGGAAATGTAACTTTAAAAGTTTATAATGCTATTGGAGAAGAAGTAAAGACACTTGTGAATAATTATCAGGCGGCAGGTGATTATAAAGTTAATTTTAATGCTATAACACTTTCAGCAGGTGTATATTTTTACAGATTAAAAACTGATAAATATTCTTTAACGAAGAAACTTTTATTGTTGAAGTAAAGTAATAAAAGAATAGAAATTACTCATATCATTTTTTCACCCGGTTGAATTCTATGGTTTTGGAGATATAATCATAGAATTCGGTAGTGTAATCCGACAGCACACTACTAAACACCGGGTGATTTTATTTTATCCATCAATCTTCAAAATATTCCGATCCGTTTATATCAATGAATCCCCATCTTCCACCAATCTGAACCGAAATTAACCCGTTTTTCACTTCTCCTATTTTATCATATTTAATCGGAGTAATTCCTTTACCTTTTTTATCTATCAGTCCCCACCAGTCATTTAATCTCACGTAAGTAATGCCATCAGAAAAAGAGCCAACATCATCAAAATTTCCAGGGATAACTTTTTCACCTTTGCGGTTTATGAATCCCCACTTGCCTTTTTCTTTTATGGGAAGATAATCTTCATCCAGTTCTCCTATCTCATCATACCTGATTGGAGCAATAGATTGAGCCCTGGTGTTAAGCAGTCCCCATTTATCATTTAATTTAACCGGGAAAAGGCCATCGAGAAAATCTCCGATCTCACTATATTGTACGGGAATAATTTCTTTACCTGTTTTATCAATTATTCCCCACTTTCCTGCAAAGATCACTTTATCATCATTTTTCTTTATGCCAAAGTTTACTTTTGCAAAGCCGTTGTGAAAATCTTCCACGTCATCATATTTAATAGAAGTGATTTCTTTACCGGAGGTATCTATAAAACCCCATTTATCGTTTAGTTTAATTCGTACAATTTCTTCAATAAAAGATCCAACCATATCATATTTAACAGGGATTATAATTTGTTTTTTTGAATTACAAAATCCCCACTTCTCACCTTTTCGAAAGGGAATAAGTGCTGGCAATAAATTTTTCATCCGATACTCTCCGGGATTTATTTAAATTATATTTTCTTTGCATTATAAAAGATTTTATGGATAATTATTGTTGTATGTTTTTTAAGTTCAATACCCATAATCTTCACTGTGCCTTGAATTAAATAAAAAACCCCTTAAGTGTGCTGCTTAAGGGGTGTTAGGCCTTTGTTGAGGGAACAAGATTTGCCCGAGGGAAGGCAAATACCAAGCCGATTAAAAATTAAAAGTACATATTCACTAAAATCAGAAGTTCAGCTGTAGCATCTTTATTACCCGAATTCGTCTGCTGTTCAACCAGGTTTTTGACCTGTGTATAAAAACTCACATAAGCGTTGATTATCTCACCTTGGTCAGCACTTTTATTTACTTCTGTTTTCAAATCATTTCTTAAAGTAGATATATTTTCTTCAATAGCTGGAATGGAATTTCCATTAACACCCAGGACTTTTATAAAATATTCAAGAACTTCATTTTGATAATTTTCAAACTCATTTAAAATTTCAATTTCCGACTGAACATTTCTCAAGTGATTTTCAAAATCTTCTCCAGCATAAATTACTTTGTTTATTATCGATGGATCAGCTCCCAGCTTTTGAAATTGTGATTGTACCGCGACGTTTATTGTTCTTGCTCTAATCTCAGAACTTCTCTTCAAGAGATCAAAATAAAGCCGGGAGTTGAGTCCTTCAATTTTTTTCAAAAAGCTCCGGAGAGACGCTTCCAGAACTTTACTGAAAGTTTCAGTCTGCATGCCCGCATCAACATACGCATCAATTTCAGAACAAATGTAGTTGTGAAAAGCAATTTGTTCTGCATTCTCTGTTCGGGCGAAATAGAGATCTCTGTCTAAAGCGGATTGAGCAGAATTTTTTGCATCTAAAATCTGCTGCCATTGTGAAGTAGTTCCGCCCATTTCGGGTCTAAGCATTGTTTCTTCTTCTGTATCAAATCCGGTTTTAACCGCTGTAATAACATCAGCATTATAATTTTTATTACTGTCCAGTATTGCGGCTATTTCTGCATCAATAAGAATCCTGATTTGTGTAAAAGGCAAACTTATATTGGAGTTTAAGGCAGTCATATATAAATCTGCAGAGACAGTTGTTACATTAGTAAGAGGCTGCATGTAAATTGCAATCCCCGGTTGAATATTAGCAGTCAGAATTCCTCTCCACTCCCTGCCATCTTTGTTGGCTTTTACCAGGAGATTACTAATTCCGTTGAAGTTTGTTTCCAGGATAAATTTTCCTTCAGAATCTGTTTTTTCATCACCAGTTGAGATCGTCTCTTCTGAACCATCAAAACCAATATTTACTAACCTGACAGAAGCATCTTTTATTCCCATCCGTGTTTCTGATTCATCAAAAACTTTTCCTGCCACTTTTGCTGTTGTTTCAGGTTCTATTGGATTGTTTTTACTGCATCCAACTAAAACGCCAATAAGAAAAAGAACTATTGTTGCAAAATAAATTCTATTAAAAATATTTTTTCTTTTTATATGTTTAATCACATCCATAATGACACCTGGTGAATTATAACTTTCCCCAGGAATTCAGGTTGATTAGACTAATCCTATGCCAAGAGCTTAAAATGGTTGAAATGATCAAAATCAAAGAAAATTGAGAGTAGCTTTCAGAAATGTGCGAATATTATTCAGGGATACGAAATGTTGTCCAGAAGTGAAAAATAATTAAAATGAATATTTAAGATTAAAAATTAATCCCCTGAAATTATCATAATTAATAGAGGAAAATTTATTAACTGATTTAGAAGGAGTTTTATCATCTGAAATAAATAGAAGATCTATTTGCGAATAAATCCAAATAATGCCGAAGGAAATTAAAGATATGTTTCTGTACTTATATGAGCTGTTATATTCATTGTATTTTGATTCAGTTTTATTCGGATCGGTTTCTACAAGATATGCTCTTTCTTTCTGTTCTGTATTTACCATGTAGTAGATAGAAGATACAAGAGAAATTGAACTAAGAACCGTAAAAACGGTTCCTTTAAAATATCTGTCCATATACAAGTGACCTAGTCCGGGTAGAAGTAATGATCTTGCAATCGCTTCTCTGAGTCTTGTTTCGTGTTCAATATCATAAGAAATTTTGGGTACGTACACAGTATCGATTCTAACAACAGTACGAGCCTCAATTTCCTTTTGTTGTTTCAGATAATCCTGTTTTACCTGCTTAAAAAATGAAATTATTTTAGGAGAAATTTTTGATGAATCAAGTGTGAAAGAGGTGTCAACACGCAAAATTTCAATAAAACTCTTTTTTGCTGCGTCGTCTTCAGAAAGAGAATAATGAGATATTCCTTTTAGTTTATAAATGTTCAGAATTTCTTTGGTTGTAAACGGAGCTTTTTTCAGAAGTAATTTATTTGCTATCGCGGCAACATCCCCATATTTAAACTGATCAAATTTTTTCTTCATTAATGTTAACGAATCCTGGGCTGATATGGAGTCCTGGTTTACCTTAACATTAGTGAAGGCCTTAATGACATTGGAATCTGAAACAGCCGAAGAATCTTTAAATAAAAGTGAGTCCGACTGTTGCGGGAAAGCAGAAGTGGATAATCCGGCTAACATAAATAAAAAAGTAAAAACTTTTATGGTAGTTTGCATCGAAAAACAGAAATGATTAGCTAAGATTAGATTAAATTACATGAAAGTTAGATCAGATGCATTATTTTTTTATTCGGAGGAACTATTTTCAAAACTGAACGTAACTTCGGTGGTGTCCCTGGCACTAATTTTAACCCGTTTTGCCAGAGTATCAGGAAATTGTTTATTAGTTATCTTTATGAGATATTTTCCCGGGAAAAGATTTATTGGATCCCTTAATGGTGTGGTCCCAACGTGTCTTCCATCAATATAAACTTCACCCCAGGGTTGCACTTTACAGTCAAGGCTTCCGGTAAGCTCCGGAAAATTAATTTTAATACTTTCAATTTTTTCGCTGGAAATATTAATCTTTCTCATGTAAGGAGGATAATCAGGGTGAACAAGTTTTAGTGAATGAATTCCCGATTTTAGCCGGATGTAGTCATCCAGTGGTGTAGTATCTATTTTCTTATTATCAATGTAGACATCTGCATAAGGTTTAGCTTCAACAAATAATTTTCCCGGAAACAATGATTTAGCGTCATTTATTTTATCCTGATTCAGACTTAATGATTCCGGCGGAAAATTCCTGGAGTTTTTATCTTCAAAAGAATACTGTTTCTCATCAAGCATACTATTTATTACAGATTTGTCCCGGGGTTGAGTGAAAAAATAAAATCCTATTGCAACAATGACTAAAACAAACAGACTTACAGCACCTGCAAGGAAATATTTTTTATTGTTCCTCCCATCGTTCTCATTAATTACAACTTTCAGATCATGATTTGAAGCCTGTATGCCGAGTATATTCAAAACTTCTTCTGCAGACTCAAACCTATTCTCAGGTATTTTTTTTAACAATCCAATCAATACCTTTTGAATATCATCAGGAAGTTGTTTAATCTTTTCTTCTATTGTCGATTCATTAAATGTTAGAATTTTATTGATTGTCTCGTTTATATCTTTACCCAAGAAAGGATTTTCTCCCGTAAAAAGTTCAAGTGCAACAATTCCCGCAGAAAAAAGATCAGACTGTGCGTTCAGCTCCTCTCCACGAATTTGTTCTGGAGACATATAACTTGGTGTTCCCACCACGGTTGATTGAATAGTTAATTTGGTTTCGTCCTGCATCAAAGCAAGTCCGAAATCTGCTATTTTTAATTCCAGCCTGGAATTAACCAGCAGGTTTTCAGGTTTAATATCACGGTGAACAATATGATTCTGATGAGCAGCATTCAACGCCTTCATCAGTCTTATTATCAGTGATCTTTTTTGCTCTAGAGTGTAATTATTCTGTTTGAGTACATTCCTTAAATTCCTGCTTTCAAAATATTCAAAGGAAATGTAAAAGTTACTCTTGTACATTCCGAAATCAAGAACTTTAATAAGGTTGGGATGCTCGAGCTGGGCTAAAATTTTAGCTTCTCTCTTAAATCTGGCAAGAATTGTTTTATCGGAAAGTTCATCTGTATTAAGAGTTTTTAAAATTATTTTTTTACCAAGATAAATATGATTTGCGAGATAAACGGTAGTGTACACATCTTTTTTGATGGTATTAATTATCTCAAACTTATCATATAATATATCGGTCGAAGTATTCTGCATCTATACTTTTTCTTCAATCTCTTTTAATTTTAGTTGAACCCATCTGACAGAAACACCTAATGATTTTGCAGTGGCAGTGCGGTTTCCACTGAATTCTTTCAGTCTCTTTACAAGCAACATTTTCTCAAAATCCCTTAAAGTCCCGTCGTAGTCTATATCACTTCCCTCCTCTTCTATAATAATATGTTCAGGAAGAAGTTTATCTGAATCGCACAAAATTAATGCTCTTTGAAGTACATTTTCAAGTTGCCTTACATTCCCGGGCCAGTTGTATTCTTCAAGCATTTTTAATGCAGAGGAAGCAACTTTAATTTTTTCATTTGAATATTTTTTTATAAAATAATCTACAAGAAGAGGTATGTCTGTTCTTCTTTCCCGCAAGGGCGGAACTCTGATTGGGAAAACGTTTAACCTGTAAAAAAGGTCCTCTCTGAAAATGTTGTCTTTAACCAGTTGTCTTAAATCTTTGTTTGTGGCAGCTATAACTCTTACATCCACTTTTATAATCTGTGTATCCCCAAGTCTCATTATTTCTTTATTCTGCAGGACCCGTAACAACTTTGCCTGAAGTGCGAGAGAAATATCTGCAATTTCATCCAGAAAAAATGTACCCTCATTGGCTACTTCAAATAATCCTTTTTTATCATTATTAGCGCCTGTGAAAGCACCTTTCTTATATCCGAACAACTCACTTTCAAGAAGAGAATCTGGAATTGATCCGCAGAATTGTCCCAGGTACGGCAGATCCCTTCTCTTACTAAGATTATGCACTGCTCTTGCAACCAGTTCTTTTCCGGTTCCGCTTTCTCCCAGTAAAAGTACAGAAGCTTCTGTACCGGCAACTTTATGAATAAGCGTTGCCAGTTTTTGCATTGCCGGGCTGTCCCCTATTAATTCGGGAATATTTTTTGATGCCTGTAACTGATTACGTAATATTATATTTTCATCTTCTAATGCTTCAAAGCGGGTTATTCTATCAAGAGAAAGAGAAACAAGGTTTGAGAAGAAATCAAGAAAAACCATGTTCTCATCTGTAAATTCTTTCCTGTTTATGCTGCTGTCAACAAGTATAACTCCCCATACCTTATTGTTTCTTTTAATAGGAACACCGAGTATTGATTTAATATTGTGTAACTGTATACTTTCAAATTGAGAGATATTAGGGTCATTCTGCACATCGTGATAAAGTACAGGTTCCCCGTTTTCAATTACTTTCTGAAGAATACCGGAGGAAAAAACTGAAACATCTTCAATACTCTGCTGTTCCATATTGCGGGCACCGACAATAGAAAACTTATTTTCTTCCGCTTCATATTTTACAAACAGTCCCCTGTCGGCATGAAGCACCCTGATGATGACATCTAAAGTTTCTTTTATTAAGCCGTCCTGATAAGTTGCTGAATTAAGTGCCTGACTTATTTTATAAAGAATTTCAAACTGTTCTTTGCCAATTTGCTTAATGTTATCAATTGTCTCAGTTGAGCCATTCATTCTCAAACTATCATCTCCATTATTGAACTATAAAAGTCGCAGGTAACGATCTCGCCATATTATTAAAATCATCAACTATCCAGACAACCCACCAGTAATTTCCTGCATCCATAGTGTTTACCAGGTAAGTTGTATCTTGTGATGAAATATTATCCTGACTTAATACTAATTGAGGGTTCGCTACATCATTTGTATAAACTTCAACCTTATAATGAAATGAATACCCGGGGTCAGTGCTATTCCAATCAAGATTGAATGGTAATGAATTTATTGTCATATCGTTATCCGGTTGCAATCCTACAACCTGGTCCTGTATAATCCTGGAAACACCTCCTCCATGCAGAATGTATATATCTCCAAGAACGTCTCTAACCCTAAAATCAAATTCCAATCCGATCGTTTCTTCTATACTATTCAGGTTCAGCTCATCTGTTGTTAAAACAGCCTGGTAGGTTTTTGAAGCAACATTAAAATCCATAGTTTTCATTAATCCTATCTGATCATTTAAAACAGAAACAGTGTCGATATCGTTATCGACATCAACTATTTTAGCGTGAAAAACCAATTCCGACATCTGTGATTGGGGATTTAAAAGATTCATTACAACAGTGTAAATAGACAGGCTATCCAGTAAAGGAATCTTATTAAGGTTAACTTCTTTAGAAATTTTCCTGGCATTATCCCAGGTAACCTGAACGGTATCAGTATGATATCCTTCTTTAGTAAATATTAATGTCCCGTTTTCAGTTTTAATATTTGGTATTGTGAAGTTTCCGCTTGTATCAGTAAATACAAGTATGTTTCCGGGTTTCCAGAGTACTGCAACATTATTAATGGGTGTATAAGGCAGACTAAATGTCTGAACAGTTCCATCAATTGTTCCGAGAAGATTATCTTTTGAATTCGGATCCAAAGGATTTTCTCTGGGTGCATCACAGGAATTCAGAGCTAGTATGCCTGAAATAAGTACAAAAAAGATTATACTTTTAATTTTTTCCTCGGGCATATAAATTTATTTACAAAGAAGTGATAGATTATAAGAAAATATTTCGTATCTAGCCATAGCAATCAACACTTTTTTTCGTACTTAAATGTATAAAAAATCTACTAAATATGTTAAGATAAATTATTTAACTTGCATTTTTTACGGAGTGTGTCTTAAAATAAGAATGAAAATTGCTCATTTTAAGTGAATTATAAACTTTTCACTATGACTCTGATCCGGTAATTTTCCGGCTGAATTTTCTTATTTAATACAGGGTAAGGATCCAATCCCACAAATTGAATTTTATATCTTTCAAAATCCATTTCTTTCGGGGAAAGATTCCTATTTAATTCAATAATCTTGTCTGCTGTTTCATCATCAGAGATTTTTTGTCCAATAATCAGCGTAAACTCCTGATTATGAGAAACTGAACCAGAATCCTCACACGCGCTTAAACCATTTGCTGTAGAGAGAAGAATAAATAGTAAAATTTTATCAAGATTGATTTTCATATAAGTATAAGATGGGAAAATATTATTAAAGATTCTATTACTATTTATTTATCCTTCGCCATCAACTTTGACAGTTATCACCACTTAATCCGGTTTTTTCTATAATTTTTTACTGACAAATTTATTAGGATTAAAAATGTTACGTATCAGTTCCTTAAGCTTTTTATTATTTAGTTTGTTTGTAATCTTCTTTTCTGATATTTCTAATGCACAATATTTCGGAAGGAATAAAGTTCAGTATTATGATTTTCAATTTAAGATTTTACACACACCCAATTTTGATATTTATTTTTACCCTGAAGAAGCTAAAGGGGCTCACCTAGCAGCCCTAATGGCTGAACGCTGGTATAAGAGACAATCATTCTTTTTCGGAGATTCACTTCATGGTAAACAGCCTCTCGTTTTGTACGGAAGTTTTCCACAGTTTGTTCAGACAAATATAATATCCGGACAAATCCCTGAAGGAGTTGGTGGTGTTACCGAACCTTTAAGACGCAGAATAGTACTGCCTTTAGCCGGTCCTTTAGGTGAAACAAATCACGTTATCGGGCATGAGCTGATACACGCTTTTCAATACGATATTACCGGAGCAATGAAAAGTACTTTCGGAGGACAGGCACCTTCATTATCAAAACTTCCGCTATGGTTTGTAGAAGGTATGGCCGAGTTTCTCACACTTGGGCCGGATGATCCGTTTACAGCTATGTGGATGAGAGATGCGGTGCTTAATGAAATACCAACTATTGATGATCTGACAAACCCTGAGTATTTCCCCTACCGTTACGGTGATGCATTGCTGGCTTATATAGCAGGTAAATGGGGTGATAAGAAAATTGCTGATCTGCTTACAACTTCGGCTTATCTTGGTAATGTTAATGACGCAATTGATACTCTCTTCCACGTCTCAACTGATTCACTTTCAAAATTATGGGCACAGTCATTACATACTCAGTATGATTCACTAAAGAACGAGACTAAAAGACCATCAGACTATGGAAAAAAAATAATTTCGTCTGATAACGGAGGAGATTTAAATATTGCACCCGTTCTTAGTCCTGATGGCAAGAACCTTGTTTTCTTCTCTTCAAAAAATCTCTTCGCCATTGATCTCTTCCTTGCAGATGCTGAAACCGGAAAAATTAAAAGAACAATTTTAAGCACCGAACTGGATCCCCATCTTGAGAGTCTTGAGTTTATAAACTCAGCCGGGTCATGGAATCCTGCCGGAGATAGATTTGTTTTTCCCGCGGTTACAAAAGGAAGACCAATTCTCTCAATCATAAATACTCATACGGGTGATATTGAAAAAGAAAAAAGATTTAAAAATCTCGGGGAAGTTCTAAATCCTTCCTGGTCCCCCGATGGAAGACATATTGTTTTTTCGGGAATTGAGGGAGGGTTAACAGATCTGTTTATATATGATCTTGAAACTGACACTTTAAAAAGAATTACAAATGATTATTATGCAGAAATTCAGCCGTCGTGGTCTCCCGACGGAAGTAAGATAGTATTTGCTACAGACAGGTTTACAACAAATTTAAATGATCTGGATATAGGGAATTACCAGTTGGCTCTGCTTGATCCTAGTAACGGAAAAATAACTGAGATTAATACATTTAAAGATGTAAAAAACATTAATCCTCAATGGTCTCACGATGGAAAGAGCATTTATTTTTTATCAGCACCGCAGGGAATTACAAATCTTTATAAGATTGAATTAGACTCCAGTAAGATTACTCAACTAACTAACTTGTTTGTTGGTATAACAGGAATAACCGATATCAGCCCTGCACTTTCGGTAGCAGGTGAAAATGATCAGATAGTTGTAAGTATTTTCGAAAAAAGAAAGTATAATATTTACAGGTTCAACCAGATTAACCCTGTAAAGCCAATCGAACTGACCGGATCAAATCCTGCAATTCTTCCCCCTGAAACAAGAGAATCTAATTTGCTTGTTAATAGTTTTGCTGATCCAAAATATGGATTAATTTCCGACAGTAGTTTTACAGTAAGTAATTACTCCCCTTCTCTTTCGCTAACAGGAATAAGCCAGCCTTCAGTTGCTGCCGGAATAGACAGGTTCGGAACGTATGTAGGCGGCGGAATTTCTTTGCTATGGAGTGATATGCTGTCCGACTACACACTTTCAACTGCGCTGCAGGTTCAGACGAATCCGGGTATTTCATTCTTTAACTCAATCTCCGCTTTCGCCGGTTACCTTAACACTGCTCAAAGATGGAACTGGGGAGTTGCCGCCCAGCAGTTGCCCCTGATCTATCTCGGCTTTGGTGCCGGGTATGCAAATGTAAACGGAGAGACAGCTTACCTTCAGCAGACAGTTATTTACCAGGAAACACACAGGGAATTAACCGGGATATTAATGTATCCTATAAATCCGGTTATGAGAGTTGAATTTACCGGCGGCTATCAGAATATCAGTTACAACAATACATTGCAGACCCAGGCGGTTTCTGTGAACTCAGGTGCATTGCTCGAAAATAAAACAGAAGACCTCGCATCACCCTCTGCAATAAATCTTGCCACAGGTAGTGCAGCTCTTGTTTATGATGACAGTTACTTCGGCGCAACAAGCCCGATACTCGGAACACGTTATCGCCTTGAAGCAGATCAATACGTTGGAACTCTTGTTTGGACAAACCTGCTTGCAGATTACCGTGAATACTTTATGCCAGTAAGACCATTTACAATTGCAGGAAGAATTCTGCATCTTGGCAGGTATGGAAGAAGCGCTGATGATGCCCGGTTATACCCTTTATTCCTCGGGTACCCTGATCTTGTCCGCGGCTACCAATATGGTTCTTTTTCCTCTCAGGAATATTCTAACAATTCATCCACATTCAACAGGATTGTGGGAAGTAAACTTATTGTTGCAAATGTTGAACTCAGATTTCCGCTGCTCGGGTTATTCGGAATCGGCAAAGGATATTATGGATTTCTCCCGATTGAATTTGGAGGATTTTTTGATAGCGGTCTTGCCTGGGATCATGCTGATAAACCGTGGTTTGCCGGGGGTGACAGAAAACCCGTCAGCAGTACGGGACTTGTTGCACGAATAAATCTCTTCGGGTTTTTTATTGCTGAAGTTGATTACGTTAAACCGATTAACAGACCGGGAAAAGGCTGGCTGTGGGAGTTTAATTTTATGCAGGGATTTTAGAAGAATGAATTAATTTTTGATTTTACATCTTAGCCGGGTAACCGGTTTAGCGGTATCTTCTATTCTGCATCCGCAGCATTTATTCCTCTCCCTTAAATAAGCCATACAAATCCCGCAGTTCATTCCGCAGGGTGCTGTTAGAATATTTGTTAGTGGCATTACGTTATCAATCTATTTTATTTGCTCTATTTTTTAGAAATACTTTGAATAATCAATTCTCTTCTTTGGGATGTAAATGTCGGTGTACCTTTACCTAATATTTTATCCTGCAGTTTAACAAGGTCTTTGCGTCTTAAGTAAACATAGACAGAAGCGAATAAAACAAAAAGATTAATTATATAATTGATTTTTAACATTTGATTTAGAACCTAACTATGTTGCTTTTAACCAACCGCCCAAAACAAGAAATTTATTTTATTTACTCAAATGCCAAACTTGCCTGCTAGCCTCTGGCTGGGTGTCTGGTTGATTTGCTTGATATGTGTCCAGTGTGTTAATAGGTACAAGTAAGTAAAAACTTATTTATTCATAATTCGTTATAATTTTTTTGCCACAGCTTAATAAATAATCGTATGAAATTATTTGTACGTGATTTAAATTTGAGTTTAACATACGTAATGCTTCAAATTGTTCATCAACAAATTTCGATGTTCTCCCAGCGATTATTTTTATTCTTGGTCTTAATATTTTTACTTTATATTCTTTTTCTAAATTATTTTTATATTCATCCATTTTTTGGAGGTAAAATAAACATTGACCAATTACTTTTGATATATCTGGAGATGGATAATAACTTTTATGACTAGTATCATACTTGAAAATATCATATTCCAATTTTGGGCGTTTTAATTCTATCAAATCTAAAAAGCCGTCCATTGATTCCATTAATAAATCACCTTCACTAAATATTGCGATTTTTCTTGCATCATATTTTGTAACATATTCAACTCCAAAAATCCAAAGGTTTTTTTCAATCCAATTTTGGAATATTTTTTCAGGTTGACCTGCAGCATAAGAGCTTAATTTATCATATCTCACGATTTCTTGAACAATATCTTCATTTTCTTCCAACTCTAAGAGTAACTTCAAGTTTTCAAGTTCTTTATGATATTTATTTTGCCTATGTACGGCTGTTAGATTTATCAGTTCAATTTCAGACAATAAATTAATAATTTATTGATTTTTTCTTTATCGTCCAATTTATCCAGAATCATTTTAAAAAATTTTGGATCAATATTATCAAATCCTTCTAAAATTTTTATAATATCAGGTGACGTCTCGATAAATTTTCCAGTGACATTTTTGGATGGATCTGAAATAATTGAAATCTGATTTAGGTGCTCATAAATACTTTTAATATGATCATAAGTTAATGTTTCAGCGAAGATAGGATTACCCGATATTTTTTCATATGCATAAAAAGACATGGTAAGATTTTCTTTGCTCACAACATCTTCTTTAATTCCAGAAAAATTGATATTCAAAATTATTTTCCCATTGGAAAATATCTCTTTATGGTATGGTATACTCATATCTTATATTTTTGCAATAGGGTTTTTATATCTATCTGAATTTGGCACATAATCTTCATGAAACGGAGGACCAAATGAGGGTTGATCTTCAAGTATTTTTACATTAAGAATATTTTTTATATCAAGAAATCCACGAAAACTTGGAAATGGTTTGTCAGATTTTGAATCTGATTCCCCTGCAGTTTGTACTATGTCAACTTTTGTACTTTTATCTCCAGCTACTGATACAAAAATATAAATAACATATGGATTACCAATCCTTTTACTCAATATTCCTTTTTTATTATATTCAAAAGAAATTGGCTTTTTCATTTCAATAGCTTTTTTCAATATCTCTGAAGTACTCATTAGAACCTCCTTGTTAAAAGATGATATTTTAAATTATAAATTTATATATAACTAGTACTTAGATAAAATTATTCATTATAGCTTTAGATGATAGATCGTAATACTATTCCTATCTATCATTCTTACAATTGCAGTACAATAATTATTTATTATCAATCCTGGTTTTTTATACTGATATGTTCCGCCGGTCTGCATTCCCTGGATAACCCGCAATTAATTAATTGGTTATAAATTACCTTATCTGTTTTATTAAATCAATAAAAAACAAAAAGATTCTTTTTTCTCAATCGAACTGATTGTAATGATACCCAAATTTTTCAAAGTCCTGTTCGGAATTTTACGAATACCAGTCTAAAGTTTCAGAGCCCTATTTGGAACTTTACGAATGCCATCCTGAAGTTTCAAAGCTATATTCGGAACTTTACGAATGCCTCCCTGAAGTTTCAGAGCCCTGTTCGGAACTTTACGAATGCCTCCCTGAAGTTTCAGAGCCCTGTTCGGAACTTTACGAATGCCTCCCTGAAGTTTCAGAGCCCTATTCGGAATTTTACGAATGCCACTCTGAAATCTCAGTGCCTTATTCCGGATTTTCTGAAAACAAAATTTGCTGTTTTGTGGCTTTTTTAGGAAAAAATTCTTAAAATTGACGTAGGGAAAGGGGCCAGCAGATGGTGGTTTTCCCGCTTATTTTTTATCAATTCATTAAAAGGAGGTTTCCATGATAAACCTAACAACATTCTTTAAAAACCATTTTGATACCAGGGAAATTAGTGACGACAATATGAAGAAGTTCACGGAGGTGCATCTTCAAAGGCTTGTTGCCAACAACACCGGAGGTGAATTTACCACAATGGTAACCGATACCACAACCGCCTATACAGATTACTACGGCTCAATGACGGATGAGGATACCAAATTCGCAATTCAGCAGGGTTTAACCATAACAATGAACAATGCAGTGGAAGCCTTTAAGAAGGCGGTTAGCCAAAAGGAAGGATTGGTTAGGGGAAACTTTGGTAAAGACTCGCACGAGTACCAGGAGTTTTTTCCGCGGGGTGTTACCGAGTACACCAATGCTACACTTGCCAACATAGAGATGCTGATGGACAGGTTTATAGCTGCGGCAAATAATTATGTAGGTACGCTGGGTATTCCTTTCCTAACAGAGTTCCAGGATTACAAGAACACATATCAATCGGCAAGAGATTCACAACTTCAAAAGATAGGCGAGGTTGCAGAATCTAAAACAGATACAAGTGTAAAGCGGGATAGTCTTGAAAATGAATTGATGAAAAACGTACACCTGATAGCAAGTATGTTTATAGGGGATGTAAACAGGTGTATGGACTTTTTTGATCAGAGTTTTATAAGAGACAGCAGCAGTAACGGCGGCAGTGAAGAACCGCCAACACCGTAAGAGCATAACACTTTATATGAATGAAAAAAGGGAACGCAGGTGCGTTCCCTTTTTTGTTTGGTGCTAGTAGGATTTTTTTCTTACCAGTTAGTTTTTGGCTGGGAATGATCAACATTAAAATTAATAAAATGCCGAATGCGAACTCGCAGGCAGTTTGAACCGCTTGTTATACCGTTTTTTTAAGCCAACTGAAAATTAAGTTCACAATATTCAAAGCTTAATCAACTTAATAATTAAAAATTATTAAGGACAACGGTAGACGTTAGCAGTCATCGTAACATTCGTTTGTCTACCGGCGCCGCCTGTATCTGTTGTTTGGCCTGCACGTTGAGTTATTAAAAGTATAAGATTTCCTCCCAACTCTGCTGCTTTATTTCTGAGTTCGTTGAGAGCCCCTGTTTCCAGATTCTCATTTGAGGTCCATTCGCCTGTTATAGCATTGCCTTGACTGCCCGTTACGACACCAAGGAATTCGCAATCTTTTCCGGGTTCTGTATTTGTAATTCTCACTCGTTGGCCCCCGGTCGTAAGTTCAGTCGCAGCACAACCTGCAAATATTAAGAGAATACATATTAGTATGATTCCTTTCATAAAATTACTCCTTATCTTAATTTGGCAATGATTTAAAAAATGAAAATTAGACAATTAGCTACACTGCCGTTAGTTAATTGGCTAAACATATTTTATTTAGAATTTATGAAACATTTTTACTCATAGGAAAATTGAGTTATTATTTTTTATCATCCTTAATTTTTTCAATTAATGAAAAAAATGACTATACTATTCTGGTTTTAATCTTCTTTTGCTCTCAATGCATCTCTAATAAAAGTTAAAGCATAACCAATTACTAAACCTAGGAGAAATCCAAAAGTAGCCCCATCCATTTTCCCAATCCAAGTTAACAAAGTAGAAACTCCAACGATAATGCCTACAACAACAACTGCGACCCAAGCCATATGGATTTTAAACCTTGCATCAGATTCTCTGCTTGCAAGATTTTTCTCAGCCATAGTTTTTATGAGTTGAATAATTGGATCTACTCTATCCGATATCACGTTTACAATATCTACGAGTGTAATTTGTGGGTTTTGATTGGGAGTAGACATACTTTTATTTTTCTGCTGATCTTCTGTATTCTCAGCCATTATCTCCCTTCTATAGTTATTATGAAATTATTAGACTTTCAACTGTGCTTCGATGATAGCCATCTTTAGGAAAGATAAAAAACCTAACTGAATAGATGCCATTATCTAAACATTTGGGCTCATTCTTAAAAGTAAAAGTGTAAGCGGGACTTTCATTTCCAATTTGAATATTTTCTTCGTAGAAAAATTCAAGAGGAATAATTCCCATTTGATTATCTAAAAATAATGGCTCTTTAACGACTTTAACAAATTGGACAAAGTTGTTAGAATATTTAAAATGCCGAGGTGAATCGTAGTGTTTAAGTAACTCATTTGCACAAAAAATTATGTCTGCTTCTTGTTTAGTTATCAAAAGAAATGCAAAGGCAATATCTTTATTGTCTCCCGATTTATTGAGAACTTGTGTTTTAATAGAGTAAAATGGCTTTGAGGTTTTAATATCTATTAAGATATCTAGATAATATCTTCTTTTTTTAATCAATTGCCGAATAGCGATATAAAAACCCAGTACTGTGACAAATAATGTGAAATATTGTAATAATAGAGTTTTGGTATCCTTATCCCAACAGGTAAATAATAATAAGTAAGCTATTATTAGCAAGACTAACAGAATCGTCCAAAAAATTATTTTCATTGAATATGATTTCATTTCATACCTTTTCCCTATAACTATTACTTATTACTCACATCTGATAAATTAATGGATCGTATATATGCAAGGCATAGCAGGAATACTTTCCAGTTTTTTTACTTTGTTTTATTTTTAAATTAATTGAAAATATGGCGTGCATAATCCTTTCTCTTAAAAATCCGGATATCATAACGGTCTGCATTCCCTGGATAACCCGCAATTAATTAATTGGTTATAAATTACCTTTTCTGTTTTATTAAATCAATAAAAAACAAAAAAAATAAAATTCACCAGTTGCAAATGACTGCGGCATATAATAAAGGGTACTAATTTTATTGTGTAATATTAATTCAGGTGGGCTTTTAAATACTTCCCTGTCCACGAGTTTTCATTCCGTGCAATCTCTTCCGGTGTTCCCGTGGCAACTACTTCCCCGCCCTTTTCCCCGGCTTCAGGACCCATATCAATTATATGGTCAGCACATTTTATTATTTCAAGGTTGTGCTCAATTATTACAACCGAGTTATCCCGCTCAAGCAGAAGATTAAAACAGTTCAGCAATTTGTTAATGTCATCAAAGTGAAGTCCTGTGGTCGGTTCATCAAAAATAAAGAGTGTATGCTTCCTGTCTCTTTGCGAGGTTAAATGCGATGCTAATTTAATCCGCTGTGCTTCACCGCCTGAAAGCGTATTGGAAGGCTGTCCGAGTTTTATATAACCAAGACCTACATCGGAAAGCACCTGGAGGTATTTTACAATCTTATCATTTCCCTTAAAGAATTTAACGGCTTCATCAACCGTCATATTAAGAACTTCAACAAGATTTTTCCCGCGGTAGGTTATCTCTCTTATTTCCTTTTTAAACCTTGTGCCGTCGCAGTCTTCACACTGCAGATAAAGATCTGCAAGAAACTGCATTTCAACTTTTATAAAGCCGTCACCGGTGCAGGTCTCGCATCTTCCGCCGGGAACATTAAACGAAAAATATCCCGGTCTGTATCCTCTTGCCCTTGCCTGGTGAGTTGAAGCGAAAAGTTCGCGGATAATTTCGTAAGCTTTTATATAGCTTATAGGATTCGATCTTGGTGTTTTACCAATGGGCGACTGATCGACAATTTCAATTTCATCAATGTATTCTATGCCTTTAATATCATCAAAGTCTCCAATCTTAGGAGGGTTAAACCCGAGATACTTTGCTATGCCGCCGTAGAGAACATCGTGAATCAAAGTACTTTTTCCCGAGCCGCTTACACCTGTAACAACAACAAACTTATTTAAAGGAATAGATACATCTAAATTTTTCAGGTTATGTTCTTTTGCTCCTGATATTTTGATTTCTTTGGTTTTGTTAGTTCTTCTTTTTTCAGGAACCGGAATTTTAAGTTTCCCGGAAAGATATTTTCCTGTTAACGATTTTTTATCTTTTAATACTTCATCGTAAGTTCCGCGGGCAATAATCTCCCCGCCGGCTTCACCTGCTTTTGGTCCCATATCAATAAGTATATCTGCGGATTTCATCATATCCGGATCGTGTTCAACAACAAGCACCGTATTGCCGATATCCCTTAGGTTTTTAAGAATATTAATTAACCTTGCATTATCCCTTGGATGCAGCCCGATGCTCGGTTCATCAAGTACATAAAGAGTTCCTACCAAAGATGATCCGAGTGAAGTTGCAAGATTTATTCTTTGTGTTTCGCCCCCTGAAAGTGAGCTGCTCAGGCGGTCAAGTGTTAAATACCCGATGCCTACATTATTCAGGAATGTTAATCGTTTTATTATTTCTTTCAACACGCGCTCGCCAACAAGGGCATCGTATTCCGAAAGTTTAAGATTAGAAAAAAAGTCAAGTGATTGTTCAACGGGAATTTTAACACAATCGTAAATTGATTTTCCTTCAATCTTCACCTGCAGAGCTTCTCTTCTTAATCTTGATCCTTTGCATGCAGTACAAGTTGAATAACCGCGGTAACGGCTTAGCAGAACACGTACGTGCATTTTATATGTTTTGCTTTCAAGCTTTTCAAAGAAACGATCTATGCCGATATAATCACCAAAACCATTTCTAACTGCTGCCACCTGTTCAGGTTTTAATTCTTTAAATGGAATATTGATGGGAATAAGAAATTGCTTTGCGTTTTGTATTAGATCGCGAAGATGCACACTGTATTTTGGAGAACGGAAAGGCGCGATTGCCCCGTCAACTATACTTAAATTGGGATTTGGAACCACGAGGTTCATATCAATCCCTATCGTTTTACTAAAACCCTGGCAGACAGGACATGCACCGAAAGGATTGTTGAAAGAAAAAAATCTCGGTTCGGGTTCCTCGTACCTTATTCCGCAGCATTCATAAAATTTATTAAACTCTTTTTCAACACCGGTTTCCGCATTAATAATAATTAACCGGTTTTCACCTTCTTTAAATGTTATTTCAATTGAATCAGCAAGCTTTTCTCTTACTTCACCGGGAGCCGCTTTAAAGCGTTCAATTACAACTCTTATATCATCTTTTTTCTTTGGAAGAATTTCCTGTTCACTCAGGTCCACCATTTTTTTATTAAAATATAATCTGAAAAACCCGCGCTTTTTAAGAAGATCGATTTCCTGTTTAACAGTAGTGCCTTCGTGAATGTGTAACGGGAATGTTAAATAAAATTTCGTTCCTTCCGCCTGTTCTTCAAGCCATTGGGTAACTGTGGTGGTGGTTGCTTTCTTAACTTCTTTGCCGCATTCAAAACATATTGTCTTCCCTATTCTTGCAAACAGCAACCGGAGGTAATCGTATACTTCTGTCGTTGTTCCAACTGTGGAACGTGTATTTCTTGCCCCGGTTTTTTGTTCAATTGCAACTGCCGGACTAATTCCCTGGATGAAATCGACATCCGGTTTATTCATTCTTTCAAGAAACTGGCGTGCATACGCAGAAAGACTTTCAACATATCTTCTCTGTCCTTCAGCATAAATCGTATCAAACACAAGAGAAGATTTCCCGCTTCCGCTAACACCGGTAAAAACTATAAGATTATTCCTCGGTATTTCGAAACTGAGATTTTTTAAATTATGCTCTCTTGCACCTTTTATAATTATTTTCTTTTCTTTGGCTGCCATCAATTTCGTTTACTGTTTGAGAAATTCGGAACATTAAATTTACAAAAAGATATTTTACAAATGGTGGTAAAAATATGAGTATAACAAATGAATTGAGTAAGAATAGTTTTCTTATTAGCGGGCTGAATCAGATAATGACTGGAAGTTTTATTAATTAATATAAAAATATCAAATACTTATTTTGATTGTCCCTCCAGCGATTTCAATTTTTCAATTCTGTCGTCCAGCATTTTAATTTTCTGGTCAAGTTCCTGAATTTTTGAACTAATATCATCTTCATATTCAGCTTTATCCCAGTATCCCCTGTCTTCAAAGTAACTTTTGAATAACCAGTTATGCTTGAGTGCTTCCATATTTTCTGCAAGTCTCGAAGCTGCAAGTCTTGCATCCTCCGTAGTCTTTTCGATATTGCCGATTGTTGCATGGAATGTGGAATCAAACGGACTGCCGTTAACAAGCATTTCACCAAGAATACCTTTACCTTCTTTTACCCCGGTAATGATGGAATCAAGGTCTGCAACTGTCGAATCAACATTTGTAACCACATTCCTGACTCCTTCACCAAGGCTATTGAAAAGTTCAGTTACTTTATCGAATTCACCGGTAATAGACTGAAGACTTTTATCTGCCTGCTTTGTAAGATTTGTAGCATCGGTATATAATTCTTCATCCACAAGCAGTTTTCCAATAGATCCTTCGCCCCGGTTTACCCTTCCAATAATCTCAGAAAGGTCCTTCGTCATCTGCTTGGTGTATTTCATTATACCCTGGGTTTCTTCTATTACTGCCGAAAAACTCATTGGCTCTTTCGCTTTTATTGTTCCCCCCTCTCTTACCCGTTCAGCTGAAGCGCTGCCGATTTCCAGAACCACAACTTTATTTCCCACCAGTCCTTCAGTTTCAATGGTTGCTTGTGTATCAGTTCTGATGAACCGCGCAACATCTTCTTTTATTTTCATAATTACTTCAACACGACCAGTGGTATCATTAACAATTGCAATATTACTGACTGTACCAACATCTATTCCGCTTAGTCTTACCGTTGCCCCGCTCTTTAATCCCTGCACAGTTTTAAAGTACGCTTTTACTTTAAACGTTGAACTGAATAATTGTTCTTTACCCCCAAGCAAAAATATTGCTACAACCAGTATTGCTATCCCGAGGGTAATAAATATTCCGAGTTTAACAGTAGATGTTTTTTTAGCCATATTTATTCTCCGTCAGCAGTTTCAATAATTTCACTGCTGAAGAAATTTTTAAGAAAATTATCATTTGATTCTTCAAGTTCTTTGATGCTGCCTTCAAATTTTATTTTACCATTTTTTAAAACAATGGAACTATCGGCAACTATTTTTGCACATATAAGATCATGAGTAACAACGATGGATGTACTGTTAAGATCTTTCTGCAGTTCAACTATAAGCTGGCTTATCTCCTTCGTAGTAATAGGATCCAGGCCGGTTGTCGGCTCATCATATAAAATCAGCATGGGCTCAGTTATTATCGTACGCGCAAGCCCTATTCTTTTTTTCATTCCACCTGAAAGCTCAGAAGGTTTTTTGTCAATAGCTTTTTCAAGTCCAACTTTATTTAGAACATCTTTTATCTTTTCAAATCTTTCATCCGGGGAAAAATCAAAATTTCTGATCAACGGAAATTCCAGATTTTCACGGACTGTCATCGAATCATAAAGTGCTGATCCCTGGAAAAGAAAACCAATTTGCTTCCTGACTTCATTTAATTCATCAATAGTAATATTCAGAACACTTTTTCCATTAATTTTTATTTCTCCGGAATCAGGTTCTAACAATCCAACCATACATTTAAGAAGCACACTTTTCCCTGTTCCGCTTCTTCCGAAAACAACAAAATTTTCTCCTTTGTCAACATTAAAAGAAATATCATCAAGAACAATAAGATCGCCAAAAGATTTGAAAACATTTTTAACTTCTACCAGCATCATTAGGCCCAAATTAAAATGGTTAGTTTAACAAGAACCATATCAACCAGCAGAATTAACAGTGAGGACATAACTACTGCACTTGTTGATGCATTCCCGACTCCTACAGTTCCATTCTCTGCATTATATCCTTTATATGATCCAACTGCGCCCACTATAAATCCGAAAACAAACGTTTTCAGCACTCCAGGTATAAGATCGGAAAATTCAAGTGACTTAAAAATAGCGTTAATATAAAGTTGAAATGTAGTTCCGGTTGAAAGTTTTATAGCAAAATAACCGCCCATTATTGCAAGGAAATTAACATACATTGTAAGAATCGGAAGAATTAATGTACAAGCAAGCATTCTTGTTACAACTAAAAATTTAAAAGGATTTATAGCAGAAACTTCCATTGCATCAATTTGTTCTGTAACTCTCATTGAACCAAGTTCAGCGCCGATTCCCGAACTGACTCTTCCTGCAAAAATTAAAGCTGTCAGAACCGGGCCAAGTTCACGCACAACAGAAAGCGATACCATGCTTGGCAGGTAAGCTTCTGCACCAAAACGCTGCATAACCGGCTGGCTCTGCATTGCAAGAACTAAACCGATTATAAACCCTGTAACTGTTACAATGGGCATCGTTTTTATTCCAAGCTCATCCATATGCTTTTTAATTTCTGCAAATTCATATGGCGGAATAAAAACAATTTTAAAAAACCTTATTGAAAAAAGTGTTAAGTCGGAAATGGTTTTGAAAAAATTAGTTAATGATTCACTTAATTCAAAAGGATTATTTTTTTCGGGGTTTTCCACTTTTTAATTTTTTGTTGGTAAATAATATTTGTTCGGAAAAATAAAATACTAAAAATTGCTTCTGAAAAAAAGCAAGACCTCTTTATTATAGAGTCACAAGGTACGTTGCAACATATTATTTAATAAAAACTTAGGAGAATACGGGAATAAATAGAATAAATTGTTTATTAATCTGAAGAAACCGGATATTATTGAATTATTCTACAGATAATAGATAAATGATAATTTCAATAATTCATTTCATATCCAAAACTAAGAATATATTTTGTGGTTATTCCGAAAACTGAATCACCATTTCTTCCTATCACTGTCCATAATACCAGGAGAGAAATTTCCAATATTAATTATACCCGGATAAATATCAATTGAAGCAAAATATTCCCTGACTCCACTTAATGTTACCGAAGCGAGCAATGAATTATTCCGATCATAATAAACGCCAGCCTGCCAGCTGGTTTCAATTGTACGCTGTCTCGCAGTTGTGGTCACATCAACAAGATGCTTCGATCTGAATCCCACACCAACTGACAAATTATCTCCCGATTCAAGTTTTTCTGAAAGCCCGATTACTCCGCCCATTCCGTAACGATAAAAAACAGAATATTTTTCAGAGAAAGGCAGCTTCCACTTCATTGAAAAATACTGCCCAGCATTCACTCTTCCGTAAGGAAAAGTTATTGTTGCCTGCAGTGACCAATCAGCAAGGTTTAATGTTTTGCTGAAGAATTCATTAATATTATCAAAACTGAATAGTACAATTCCTCCAAGATCAAACACATAGATGTCGGACACTTCATCAACACTCCAAACTTCATTCGGTCCTGATTCAAGCATTTCATTTAATAAATGATGGGTCATCAGGGTGATAGAAGACAGCAGCCACGGAACCGGGAAATGATGCACTTCGTACCACTCTTTCATTGCAGTATAAAGCATACCGCCGCCAATAAGATGCTGCTGATAGTTTGGAATCCATTGCATTTCCTCTTTCTTAAAACTTATAGGAAAAAATTCAGTTCGCAAAAAAAGATTCCATCCGTAATGTTTTATATTTTCAAATGGATGACCAAGACTTCTCATTACTACATGAAAAGTCTTCTCATAATCCTGGTCGCCTATTCTGTTGGAAACGGATTGGAGTTGAGTTACGTCGAAACTTCCATTAATAAAAAGACTTATCGGATTGAAAAGAGCTTCGCTTCCGTAGGGCTTGTTTGTATAAAAATAGTTTTTCTCCTGCGCCCTGATGAACGGACAAATAAATAAAAGAAAAATTATTCCAACAAAAATTTTATTTGAATAAGAGTAAAAACGGATCATACACAAATCTTATGTTTTAGATATTTACGATTGCTAATTTAATTAAAAAATTATTCTCACTTTAGTCGGAAAATCGAAATGCTTTAATCTTGCCGGTATCCACTTTTTGATTTATGTTTGGAATACAATAATAAATTTAATGGGGAGAAATTGAATCAATTTAGAAAACATAAAGAGGGTTCTGAACTTGCCGGAAATTTTTTAATCCAGTTTTTTATAATGGTTTTTATTTTTTCAAGCCTGGTATTCCCCCAGGAATTTAAAGAATCGGAAAAGACCTCTCCAACATTGTCACGATCCAGGATTTTAGTAGGATACTCAAGCCTGCTGCAAAAGAATAGAAAACCGGAATTAAGTAATTACTTTGTAAATTATAATCGCAGGATCAGCAGTTTTAATCCGTTTGATAAACCTTTAAGATTAGATTTAGCCCTGGAAGTCGGAGCAAACTTTGCCTATTCAGTAAATAATTTTGACGGAACATTTGCAATAATACCCTATGTTAAAACAGGCCCCGAACTTCTTATAACAAAAAATCTTATGATGGGTGCTTCTTTCGGATTTGCTCCATTCTTTTTTGGGTATTTGGGGGTAGGGTTTTTTGGGGGACTAAACAGCTATTACTTAATTCCAACGGGAAAGAGTGAATATATTGAATTCGAAGGAGGATTTCACTCAGTTCTAACTTCTTCGGAACTTTCGTTTTTAACATATATTTCAGTTGGAATTGCATTACGATAATTTATGAAGCTAATCGAATGCATTTTCATAATGTTCAATTATAGGTTTTTGTTTTCCACGGAAGAGTACAGTTATAACATCAAACCGGCAGTCAATTTCCTCTATACCCTTATCAATTAAATATAACTCGGCAATTCTTTTGAGCTGTTTAACTTTACCGGGAGTAACTGCATAAACAGGATCACCCATTTCCAGATTCTGCCTGGCTTTAACTTCTATAAAAACTGTTTCATTTCCATCGATTGCAATTATGTCCAACTCACCTTTTCCAAACCTGTAGTTCTGCTCTTTAATTTCAAATCCTTTTTCCCTAAGAAATTTTACAGCAGCTTCTTCGCCTAATTTACCAATCTCTTTAGAAGAAATACTCATTGATTATCTTAATGATGTTTTCTTTTCAAATTCTAACTCCGGCTCAGGATTTTCTTCCAAAATTTTTCTTAAAAAAGTCTTTCGATGAAGAGGTGATGGACCAAAAATCTTTATGGCCTGTATATGTTCCTTTGTCGGGTAACCTTTATTTTTTGACCAAAGGTATTGCGGAAATATAGGACATAGTCTTTTCATTATTCTGTCTCTTGCTACTTTTGCAACTATAGATGCTGCTGCAATAGTGAAAGATTTTGAATCACCTTTGATCACAGGAATAACCGGGACAGGATAATCAAATCCTTTATTGCCGTCAACCAGCACTAAGTGCGGCTGCACTTTTAAACGGCAAAGAGAATTGTACATTGCAAGCAGCGAAGCCTGAAGTATATTTATTCTGTCTATTTCAGCATGAGAAATCACTGCGACCGATACGGCAATAGATTTTTCAAGGATTTTCGGTAAAACCTTTTCTCTTTCTTCTTCCGTAAGCATTTTGGAATCCCTGATACCCTTGATGTAAATTTTTTTGGGAAATATTACTGATGCAGCTACTACCGGCCCTGCAAGAGGTCCTCTCCCTACTTCATCGGAACCTGCAATGAGTTCAAAAGTATCTGTCCTGAAAGAATTATCGAATTTTCTCATCTGCCAAAATAGATTGCTATTAGTCCGAAAATCATATTTAATTTTAAAATAAAACTTAATTTTTTCAAGTTTACCGATTGATTGTTTTCGAGTAATGCTTTTATCACATAAACCAGCAACGGATTTACAATCACCATTACAAGAATGAAATACTCAATACTGTAGAAACCGGTTATAAAAGGAACAAAAGTAAAAAGCAGTAAAAGAATCAGGAAAGCTGCTATAAGATTTTGAGAAAATTTAATTCCAAATATTTGTGGAAACGATTTAAATCCTGTCTTTTTGTCCCCGGGTATATCTTCAATTGTTTTAATTCCTTCACGTGAAAGATTTATAAGGAAAGCAAATAATGCCGGGATTAATGCGGCATTTATATTCCCTGCAATTATCCCTCCATAAATAAATACAAATCCTGTCAGAAATGATATTACAACATTACCAAGCAGAGGAATTTTTTTTAAGCTGAGAGAATACAATAATAGAAGTAATTGAGAAAGAAGTACGATGGTAAATATTATCCAGCTAATTAAACAACTCACTATCAGGGAAATAATAAGAAGTACAAAATAGAAGACAACAGCCGATGATTTTGATATATTTCCCGATGGTAATGGCCGGTTCGGTTTGTTAACTAAGTCTGTTTCATAATCAAGAACATCATTAATAATGTTTCCGCAGGCAGTTACAATTGATGCAGTTACTGCGGCTAATAATATGGTTCCGGCCAGAATTGCAGAAGATGACGAACAGATAAGTACTGCAACAAGAACGGAAACAAATGTTATTAATACATTTATTATCCTGGTGAGTGAAACAGCTGCGGATAATTTTGAAAAAAAATTCATTAGACCAGATAAGTATTGAAGAAAATTAGGTATAAAGAAATAATAAAATCAAATGGAAAATTAAAATTCGTTAACTATTCCGAAATGAATTTTCCCATCTGAAAATGAATCGCCCGCGGCAAGTGCAAAACTTACGCTTAATACGCCTACCCCTGTTTCGATATTCAGACCAACACCATAACCGGTTTTAACAGCTTCCTCTTTAAGTATATTTCTTTCCGGTTCAGGTTTCCTGAAATAGTATCCCGCATCAAAAAAGAGAAATGCAAAAGTACGGCGCGTAAGCAGCAGACGATATTCAAGATTTCCCCAGGCAATCCTGGAACCCAGGAACTGATTTTCCCTGTATCCTCTAAGCGTATTCGTACCTCCCAGCCGGAACAGATCACTATCTTCAAAAAATGATCCTCTGAGATCTTTTCCATGAAGACCAATTGCAAAAACCTGCCTGAGGAACGGCTGGTAGAACCAGCTAAGATCTAAGGATAATCTCTGAAGATTTATTTTGGTCTCAATATTTGGAGTGATGAATTCTTTCGGACCAAATATTTTTTTTCTGCTTAATGAATATGAAGTCATAAAGAGTAATCCTTCAGTCGGAGAATACGGATCGTCACGACTGTCAAACTTCAGGTTAAGTCCCGTGGTCAGGGCACTACTGTTGAATACTGTAAAAACGGGAATTTCTTTTATGGTTGGAATGACCTGTTCAGTCGAAATTGTAACTGCAGCAGAAATATTTTCAGTTGCAAGATACTCAATCCCCCCCTCTAACTTTCTCTGAACATAAGTTGAATCCTGTTTCCTCTGGAAAAAGTCTCCGTTAATACTAAAAGGATAACCAAACAACCAGGGTTCAAGATATTTTAATTCCATTTCCTGGGAATACCTGTCAAACTGCTGCCATCTTATAGCTGCAGCTCTCCCGGTTCCAAAAAGATTCCTCATTGTTATATTCACAAGCCCGGTGAGATAACCTTTTTCATTTTGTTTATTTCCGGGTATATAGCCTACTATTCCATCAAAGTTGTTGGTTTGTTTTTCTTTAACCTTAAGCGAAAGAACTCCTTCACCTTTTCCATTTATATAAAACTGAGGGGATTCTACAGGTTCAAAAAAACGAAGGCGATTTAATCTTTTGGGCAGCTCGTCTATTTTGGATTGTGAATATGCTTCACCTTTATTTAAACGAAGTTCCCGGATGATCACATATTCTTTAGTTGAAGAATTTCCGCTTACTTCGATTTTATCAATTTTTCTGTCTTCCCCTTTTTTTATTTCAAGGTGGATATCAGCAAGACTTTCTTCCTTCAATGAATCATAATAAATATAAACTGAGTTAAGAACTAATCTTGCAAACGGATTTCCGGAATCTTCATAATAATCCAAAGCATCTGCCATAGATTGTTCAATTTCATATTTATTTAGTCTATCTCCATTAAGAAAATCAAAAAGAGGGATTATCTTCACAGTATCAATAGAATCAGCTCCAACGTAGATAAATCTATTTATATAAGTCGGATCACCTTCATCCACTGCAATATTTATATTTACATCCTGGGAATCTGGTGAAAGATCTGCGCTCGTGCTGTCAAACCGGCTTTGAAGATATCCTCTTTTGCCTAGCTCAGCTGCTATATTAATTTTAATTGTGTCCAGCAATCCCGGCGCAAGTTTCTGACCTGTATTTATACCACTCCATGTGTAATAATTATCATCATCAAAAACTCTGTTTCCCGCTACATTAAAATTTTTGATTACCTGGGCAGATAATGATGTAAAAAAGAAAAGTAGAAAAGGTATGTATTTAACGTGGCGTAACATCTAAGGTTTTCATTTTCTTCCCGATTACAGCTACATCAATTCCAGGAACAAGTGCTTTGGATTCATTTAAAGAAATATTGCATACATCAATCCTGGCAGCATTAGCAGCACCCAGTGAAGTTGCTAATTTTAAACCCTCTTCAAAAGTCAAATCGTTATACCAGCTATAAACTATTCCTGCAACAAAACTGTCTCCACTCCCGGTAGGATCAATGGTTTTCATAGCCGGGGTAATAACTTTAAAATGAAATTCAAAATTTGAAGCATAGAAGTTTTTATCTGAATTTGTAATATAGCTTTGCTTGATACCGTTGGAATACAGTTCATCCAGAAATGATAATATTTTTTCTTCCGAATCTAGAGAAATTCCGAGTGATTTTTGAACTTCATCAGTGTTGTTATGAAGAATGGTAGGACCAGCTTTTATACATTGAGAAAGATTTTCACCATATGTATCGCATACAGAAATTTTATCGAACTTGTTTGCAATCTCAATTCCACGGGGGAAAATTGAATCAGTATTTTTACAGGGTGAGCTTCCCGAGAAAATTACTATTTCGCAATTCTGAATAATCTTTTCAAGCTTTAATTTGAATTCTTCTACTTCATCATTCTTTATTTCCGGATTAGTTCCGAACAGGCTGGTTAAATTATTATTTGTCTCATCGATCAAGACGACGCCGTCACGTGTCTCTGAATCAATTTTAACAGAAGTAAAATTAATTTTTTCCTGTTTCAGAACATCACGGAAGGTTTTGCCGATTGTTCCGCCAAGAAATGTGAATGCAAGATTTTTGGTATTTAAATGATTTAACTGGCGGCTAACATTAATTCCCTTTCCGCCCGGTTTAACTTCAAGTTTTCCGTCCCTGTTTACACCCGGATAATTAACAGACTGAAAAGAATATCTTCTTTCAAGTAATGGATTTAATGTTACTGTTACAATCATAATTACCTGTAACGATAATCGTCCCCGTAAAGCGGAGTAGTTAAACGGTAATCTCCAAAACCAGTTTCATCCACGAAAACAAACTGTCTGTTCATCTGGTAGTATTGCCAGATCTCATACGGTTTACTGTCAACATCAAACGGATGCCTGTCAACATTGTTTGGAGCACCAAGCAATATAAATACCATACCGCGATCAGTCTTCCATCCTTTTACGTAATGTGAGAAATGTTGATTTGCATATTCAATCCGTCTATAGTATTCATTAAATACTTCATTTTCTTCAGTTGAAGGAGAGGGATCTTTCTTTTTCCAGAATGCCAGATACCTTTTTGATTTTTCCTCTTGAGTCTTTGCCTCTTTAATATAATCAAGTTCTTTTGAGGAAGCTATGTAAACGAGTTGATCAACTGCCTGATCAAGATCTTTTACAGTTAAAGGGACACCAACCCATTTTGAGAAGAAAGCTTTATTCGCAGACGCAATAACAGAATCATTCTGACCTACTGCTTTTACAGTGAGCAGATAATTTCCAAGATTGATCAGGCTATCCTTTATTGTATGAAATATCTGGGTTTTACCTGAATCAAGATGTCTGGATTCGCTGCTCTGAAAAACTATATCCTGTTTATCATTGGATATTACATACTGAAGTCTGATCTCTGCAGGAGTTTTCGAGTAAGCTTCGAAAAATATAGGAACACCATCCTTTTGTGTGGCAACATTACCGGAAACATTTGGCAAAATCTTCTTTTGATCTGTTGTTTCTGAAACTTTCGAGATTAAAATTATATCACTTAAAGCAATTTCCCCGTTCAGCGATCTAACTATAAAAGGTTTTTCGGTATAATACTCTTTTTTTGATTCTTTATCCTCCACAGAACTTCGGATAATATATTTGCCGGGCTGCAGGTAAAATGATTTAAGACTAAGGTTATAATTATTCTGACTGTTTGTTTGCTCAAAGTTTTTCTCATTTACCTCTTCGTTCCAGACTTTTTCTACTATAAGCTTTTCCCTGTATTCATCAAAAACAGATATGGTTACTGTATAGCTTGCTGTAAACCCTTTATCCGATTTTACAAACTGTATCTGGTTGTAAGGAACCTGAATAAAAGCGTCAACCCTTGTACTGGAACTATCCGGTGTTGAGAAATTTAAAAAATCCTGGTAAAATTTTGGCAGTGATCTTGTCTCGTCCGGTTTATCTGCAGTTTCAACCTGCGCTTTAACAGTTATAAAAAGAAGTGAAAGTAAAACTAAGATTAATATATTTTTCATGATTAACTCCCGCCCGGGGAAATATTTGCGTACAAATCATATTCATTGAAATCGAAAACTTCAGCCATATAAAATTCACCCGGTGTAATTTTTTGTCCGCTGACAGGGATAAGGATTTCACCATCCACCTCGGGTGCATCCCGGTATGATCTGCCAATGTAATAGTCTCCTTCCCGTCCGTCAATCAGGACACGGAGTTTTTGGCCAATGAAATTTTCATTTATTTTTAATGAAATGTCTTTTTGAATTTCCATCAGAATTTCTTTTCTTTCCAGTTTTATTTTTTCCGGGACAGGGTCACCAAGTATAAAACTGCTGGTATTTTCCTCTTTGGAGAAAGTAAAAGTTCCTATACGATCAAACTCAATTTCTTTAATAAAGTCACAAAGTTCCTGAAATTCTTTTTCTCCCTCATTAGGATAACCGACAATAAATGTCGTTCGTAATGTAATACCTGGAATCCTGTTTTTCAATTTATGTAAAAGATCTTTTGTTCTTTTTGAAGTAACACCCCTTCTCATTGATTTAAGCACATTATCGGAAATATGCTGTAAAGGAATATCAACATACTTGCAGACTTTTGGATTTTCGGCAATAGCATCTATTAACTCATCAGGAAATTGTGAGGGGTAGGCATACATTAATCTTATCCATTCTATTCCATCAACTTCACTGAGTTTATTCAGTAAACCGGCAATCATTTTTTTACCATAAATGTCTTTTCCGTAATCGGTTGTATCCTGGGCAATCAGTACAAGTTCTTTTGTATTATTCCTTGCAAGGAATTCGGTTTCCTTAACCAGTTGATCTATTGGAATGGATTTATGATTCCCCCTCATTAAAGGTATTGCGCAAAATGAACACGGGTGATCACAGCCTTCAGAAATTTTCAGATAGGCTGTATGAGATGGTGTTGATAGAAGTCTTTCTCCGAGTAATTCTTTTTTCAGATCGCCGCCCAACTCCTTCAGTATTTCTTCATACTTTTCTGTTCCGAAGTAAGCATCAACCTCAGGAATTTCTTTACGGAGATCGTCCATATATCTTTCTGAAAGACATCCTGCAACAATAATTTTTTTAAGTTTTCCCTTTTCTTTTAATGCCACTGCATTCAAAATTGTATTAACCGATTCCTGTTTTGCCGCTTCAATAAAACCACAAGTATTAATTATAACTGTGTCTGCATTATCTGCATCTTCAGATAATGAAAGTTTGTTCAGTTTTAATTGATTCATTAATCTTTCAGAATCTACCGTATTTTTTGAACAACCTAGTGTAACTACACTTATAGTATCTTTTAATTTCGCAATCATATTATTTCAGATTATCAGCGTGAAAAATATTTAAAGTAAAGAAGAATTACAGGAGCAGTATAAAGCAGCGAATCAAACCTGTCAAATATTCCACCATGACCGGGAATTAATGCAGAAGAATCTTTAACCCCTGCATCACGTTTAAATAATGATTCAACCAGGTCTCCAATTTGTCCTATTGTTCCAATTATTACACCTAAAATAATAACAGATGGCCAGGTTAAGAAGTCCAAAATAATTACTTTAGCCAAAATCATTGTTAAAACAGCAAAAATGAATCCGAAAACTGCACCTTCCCAGCTTTTCTTAGGGCTAACTCTTGGAAACAATTTATGTTTACCAAGACTAATACCGCCGAAAAAAGCTGCCGAATCACAAATCCATATTGATGCTAGAATTGAAATAATAAGATACCCTCCGCGCACGTATAAATATTCAATCCTTGGATAGAGTTCCCTAATACCGAGCAAAGCGTCCGCAAAAAATCCTATGTATAATATGCCAAGCAAGGTTGTTCCAATATTTATTATTGCAGAACCTTTATTCCTGAATAATTCAAATAAGGAAAGTAAAACAGTGAGAGTGAGAATTAAAAAATAAATTTCGAGATAATGAAAATATTCATTTATCAGCAAGAGGAGAATAAAAAGTATCCCCAACCAAGTATTGGTATAAATACTCTTATTTTTTACGAATCTGCAGAATTCATAAAATGAAACTGTAGCAATAAAAGCTGTTAACAGAAAGAAATAAATACTTCCGAAGTAGCTGGCTGCAACCATAAATGGGATAGCAACAATGGAAACGAGTACTCTCTGTGCTGTGTTACCAAGAGGCATCAGGATTTATTCTTCCTCATCTTCTTCACTGTTTTCTTCTTTTTTAACCTGTTCAATAAAATTTAAAGCAGATTGAACATCTTCTTTTCTCACAAAAAGTTTTACAAGTGAAAAATCTCCCGGTGCAGGAAAATTTCTATCCTTCTGTGATAATATTGATGTCTTTATTCCGGCACTTTCAAGATTATCTCTCAACATCTCAACATCATATTCCTGACCGGAAGTATAAACTACCTGCCAGTTTTTTTCATCCCATTCTTCAGGCGGAATAAAATATTTATCATCTACCAACCTGGTACCACAGTCGGGACAAATGGTTATTCCTTCAACATACTCATATTCACAATTCGGGCATACAGGCATAAATCCTCCTTATGTTGTAATCTGCTGTTTTGAATAGTATTTCTTAATGGCACTAACTAATCCTGCCATAAGAATTGTCAGTAATATTATAATAAGTATAGCTGATTTTATATCAACGTCTTTGTCGGGCGTTGAATTTATCAGATCCTCATTACCAACTAAAAAATAAACCATTATTGCAATAAAATTATTCGTAAAATGAAGACTCATAGGAACCAGGATAGAATTACTCATATATGCAGCAAACCCAAAATAAAATCCAAGAATGATTAAAGGAATCATTCCGTAAGGATTAAAATGATAAATTCCAAAGAAAATTGCAGTGATAAGAGCAGCCCGGACCGGTTTGATCCTTAGTTCAAAACTTTTTTGAATAAACCCTCTGAACATTGTTTCTTCACAAATTGCAGGAACTATAGCCACAACTGCAATAACCAATAATCCTTCATAAATATTGTGGGCAGAAAGTAAATCACCATAGGTTTTTTCTACAAGATCATTAAGTGAGTCAAGAGATGACTTAATTGAATTTATAAAGGAAGAATTGGCAGCCCAGATATCTATAAGGTAATTTTGAATTGTAATAAAATATTGAAGAAGAGGTGTAAGAATAATAATTCCAATTCCGAAAAGAACAAATTCTTTCCAAGAAGGAACACGCGTACGAATGACAGCAGAAATATCAATATAAAACCATTTTGAAAATAACAGCGCAGGTAAAAGGATAAATAAAATCTGCCCGGCCATGGTCATCAACCTTACCGAATTAACAGGGGCAGATTCAATATTCATCCCAAAAATAAGGAGAGTTATAACACCGCCAATAACCTGGTAAAGAATAAATCCACCGATTAATCCAATAAATGCTGCTGCAATGGGAGATATCTGGGGTTGAATTCCTCCCGGGGAATCATCCGGAGCAATATTGTCATTGTTTTTATTTTTTTCGGGATCTTCACTGGGAGGATCCTGCTGGGAATTAAATTCTTCCATAATTAATGAAAAATAAATAATTGGGAATGATTTTCCTAAAAACAGCTGTGCGTACAACCATTTGTCAGAAAAAAAAGGGTTGAAAGTTCAAAAAATAAATGGTACATTTGTCCTGTAATGAAAGGACATATTTCCAATGACTCAAAAACAATCAGAAACATATATGTATAATTCAGAAATTAGTAAGATAAAAGAGATAAATGAAAAATATGATCTTACTTATAATAACCTGGCAGCGGTGCTGGATGTTACCCCCAAAACACTAACCAGGTGGACAAATAAAAAACAAGGTTCGATGACAATATCAGAACAAAAAATTGACAGGTTGAAAGTTCTGGAATCTATACTTGAGCTTGGTAAAGAAGTATTGGGTTCAGATGATGAACTGAATAAATGGCTGCACACACCTGTCTTAGCCCTGGATGGTAAAGAACCTGTTGGTCTTTTAAAAACAGAATCCGGCAGAAGAAAAGTTGAAGAAGCGTTGCATCAAATAGAGTACGGAATTTATTGATTGTTCACTATTTACCGTATATGCCGGAATGTTTACAATCCCTTAGACCCTACCGGAGCAATAACAACTCCCGGAAGATGGCATTTACCCGGACAGAGTGTATTATATTTCAGTTTTTCACTTGCGATGTGCATTCTTGAATTGAAAGCAAATTCAGTTTCATTTCAAACTATAAGAGAAGGATTCCATTTTATAAAATCAGAAATTTATTCTGATGATTTGAAAGTAAGTGAAGTTCCTGAATCGTTTTATACAAAAAACTGGATTAAAGAAAAAACATTATCGCAGAAATATGGAAATAAATGGTTCCGACTAAAAAAATCCCCCTTGCTAAAAATTAAAAGTTCTGTTCTTTCAACAGATTATAATTTCATTGTCAATACTTCTCACTCTGATTTTTCAAAATTAAAATTTTCAGAACCGCAAAAAATTCCCCTGGATGTAAGATTAAAATAAACTATTATTAATGTTTAGAAGTTAACTTCCCTTTCAGTCCTTCGTAACCGGTTAGCTCTGCATCTATTGAACCAATAACCACTTTTGTTTTAACTTTAACCGGTAATTTGCATGCATCATCTGTAAGCCAGACAACTATGCTTCCCTCACTTTTAAAAAGTCCGCCCTCCTGAACTAGTGGTTCAACCACGATACAGTCGAACTTACCAGCAGATACATCAATAGTTTCTTTCCCAAGATATCTTACATCAAGATCATAAACCTTATCTTTATAAAAATTCTTAAGATGAATTCTGTCATTTATTTTCATTTTTGAATAATCGAATGTACGGGCAAGATAAAATGCAGAGACAATATCATTCACATATTTAGGTATTTCGTACTCACCTTCACTTGTTTTAGCTTTTCCCCGTCTTTGATCAAAGAATGCCGAAAAATCTCTGCTGTAACCACCTTCTCTTATATGCTGTTCAAATCTCCAGGGAAACAAACCCTGTTTATCGATGTATGTTTCATAGCGGTCTCTTACTTTGTAAATCCAGTCAAAACTTGGAACTGAATTAACTTCAAAAGTAACATGATAAGCTTCTCTACCGGAAATTCGTCTCATTTGCGGAATTTCCATAGTTGCAACTCCTGCAGTAACAAACCCATACTTCACATCAAAAGTTAATTTTTCACCAACCTGAAATGCATTGTTTTCTAATGTCCTGAATTCCGGATCACTTCCGGTAGAATCAATATTACTATAATTAGCCAATGAGATGGCAGGCAATAACAATAAGAATGACAAATATTTTTTAAGCATCTATTTTCTCCGTTCGGCTTGGATAAACTTATAAATTTTTTCTATTTCATAAAAGATGTCCGTCACTTCAATACTGTTCATACAATCCAGCTTATTACACTGTTCCCTGGTACAATTGAAACATTCTAAATTGGGCGAAAAAATAACTTTCTTATCTGTATAAGGTCCCCATCTCTGCGGAGAACAAGCAGGAATTTTGGGATAAAATCCGATTGTATATTTCCCCAGAGCAGCTGCAATATGAATTGGACCTGTTGAATTTGCTATAAAAATTGAGGATTTACTGATTAATGCAATAATTCCAGATAAGTCCAATTTACCTGCAAGGTTTAATATACTCTTGTTAGTTTTAAGATTTTCACAGAGTTCTTTTTCAGATTCATTTCCTGTCAGGATTATATTATTTGTTAATTCACCAGATATTTTCTCCACCAATGTTTTAAACTTTTCATGCGGAAGATCAACAGAACTTCCGCCGCTTCCGGGATGAATTATAATGATTGGTTCATTAATATTTATTTCTGTTCCCGAAAGTAATTGTTCAATTTTTTTTAAACTTACAGGATCGGGTTTAAGATTGAAATTAATTTTGCCGGGTTTTACATCTTCATTAATTCCGAATTTTGAAAGCAGATTTACATTGTACTCAAGTTCATGTTTTTCGGCAAATTTTCTATGCTCATAAACTTTCTGATTAAAAAGAAATGAATACCACCGGTAACCTGTTCCGATTCTTTGTTTAATTCTACTAAGAAAAATAATAAGAGATGTTAAAAAAGTGGGATAAACAATTACTGCAGAATCAAAATTATATTTTGAAATGTTTTTTACATTTTTTGCCAGGGGGATTTTTTTATTCTCTTCTCTCAGGATGATTACATTATCGATATAAGGATGATTTTCGACAAGAGCTCTGGTGTAATCGCGAACCAGAAAGGTGATTTTACAATCAGGCAGGTAATTTTTTATTATCGTGGCAAGTGGAAGCGAAAGAACGACATCGCCGATCCGGTCAGTTCTGACAATTAATAAATTTTTAGGTTTAATCATTTCCTTGAAACGAACGGGTTATCTTTAATATAAAACCGCCAGTTCAATTCTACAGATTTTTTAATTCCAATTCTTGTCGTCTGAATAATTTTATCTTCCCTAAGTTTACTTTGATTCAGAAGATAAATCCTTCCTTTAGTCAGATCCTCTCCGTAATATTCCCGGTTGATTTTGAATGCCTGGCAAACTTTTCCGGGTCCGCTGGTCAAGTTATATTTTTCTCTTTCATTAACCAAATTTCTTCCAAAACGATTTAAAGACATTTGTTCAATTCCCTGAACAGGTTCAACTGCCCGAATTAAAACTGCGGTTCCATATCCCTTTTCGCCGGTTACAATATTACAACAGAAATGTGCCCCATATGTAAAGTAGACGTAAAAATAGCCGCCTTCATTAAACATTATTTCATTTCTCTTTGTTCTACCATTGTAAGTATGAGCAGCCTCATCAATTCTACCATCATACGCTTCAACTTCCACAATAATTCCTGCTAACACTTCTTTCCCATCTGTTTTAACAAGAATTTTTCCGAGTAACTCTTTTGCTACGGTAATTAAATCTCTTTTATAAAAAGATCTTTTAAGTTTATTAAAATTTGATAATTTCATAAGAAGGATTATGACGGGGAGAAACGGATCTATTCGAGTTCTGCTTTTATTTCTTTAATCTTCTGCAAATAATATTCCTTTTTCTGAGGATTCTTACTCAACAGTTTTTCAAAGATCGTTATAGCTTCTCTGAATTCTCCCTGTGTTACGTAAATATTTGCAAGAGTTTCAGATACGATAGAATCACTCCCGCTTTTTGAAGAAAAAGATTTTTCTTTCTCTTCATCCATTAAATCAAAGGAAGTCAATTCATTTTCAAGACTTATCTTTTTGCTTTCGCCAGGAATATTTTCTTCTGAAGCAATAAATCCGGGTTTGTGAGAGGATTCAAAAAATGATCTTTGTTTTTTCAGTGTTTCAACTTCGTGCAGATAGTAATTGTAAACTTTTTCCGAATTAACAAGCTCACTGCCTTTGCGATAGGAATCCAGTGCTTCTTTGTATTTCCCCTGAAGCATTAAAGCTTTTCCCAAAAGAATGTGAGCAACAGGATAATTTGGATAAATAGCTAACCCTTCATTCAAAATTTCAATAGCCCTCTCAACATTATTTTTTTCGATTTCACTACCGGCAACGCGAACGAACAATGGTGATTGTTTATCATACTCATATATAAGATTTACTTTATCGCTGAATGCCTGTGAAAATGATTTATTCAAAACCTTTAGGCCTTTGCGTATGCATGTTTTATTGAAGTAACAGCAACGAACGAGAATCCTATAAAAAATAAAATCTGAAATGGCAATGCAGCTATCTCAAGGAAGTAAATTGATGATGCAATTCCAACCAGGCAATAAATTGCCATAATCGCTTCAACATAAACAGAAAATCCGAGTTTCTTTGATAAGTATTTTTTACCCATCCACGTATCCCGTTCTGAAACTACTTTAAATTTTGGTGTACGTACGAATTCACTTTTCCTGTTCAGTAAACCTTCAATAACAGCACGTGAATTGTTTACAGCAAAGCCCATACTTCCAGCCATAAATAATGGAAATAAAACAATTTTCTTTCTCCAGTCCGTTCTTATATCTTTTTGTGAATAAAGATAAAAAAGAAATGAACTTACGAACGCGAGAACAAATAATGAAAGAATGGCAAAGTAAGCTTCATGTGAACCGCTGTTTTTAATAAAGATTAAAGGAACATTCAAAATAGCAGCTAAAAGTATAAATGGAAAAACAAGATTGTTCGTAAGATGAAAAGTCGATTGTAGCTTTACTCTGAGCGGAATTTTTGATTTCCATACCAGCGGAAGAATTTTTTTAGCTGTTTCTATAGCTCCTTTTGTCCATCTGAACTGTTGAGTTTTAAGAGCGTTTATTTCCGATGGTAATTCTGCTGGAGAAGTAAAATCTTTAAGGAAAACAAAACGCCACCCGTTAAGCTGCGCACGATAGCTCAGATCAAGATCTTCAGTTAATGTATCGGCACACCAGTTGCCGGCATCTTCAATACACGATCTTCTCCATACACCGCCTGTACCATTAAAGTTAATAAAAAAGCCGGCTTTATTTCTTACAGTCTGTTCAATTACAAAATGGCCATCGAGTGCAAGTGCCTGCGCTTTGGTAAGGATTGAATAATCACCGTTAATATGCTCCCATCGTGTTTGAACCATCCCGACTTTTTCATCTGAGAAAAACGACAGGGTTTTCTTTATAAAATTTTTGTGAGGAATAAAATCGGCATCAAATATAGCTATATATTCTCCACTTGCAGTTTTCAATCCTTCCTTTAAAGCACCTGCTTTATATCCTTCACGTGTTCCTCTTCTTATATGTTTTATATCAAATCCATCATCCTGCTTTTCCTTTACAATTCTCGCAACTATAGAAGTGGTCTCATCAGTTGAATCATCGAGTACCTGAATTTCCAGTTGATCCTTTGGATAGTCTATTTCGCAAACAGCATTAACCAATCTCTCAACAACGTAAAGTTCATTGTATAAAGGAAGTTGAATGGTAACCTTGGAATCTAAATTTTCAATTGTATTTGGAGTGTGTTTAACGTTGCGGTATTTTTTATGATAATACATCATAATAAAACCATGACAACCGAAAACGAAAAGAATAAACAAGGAAACAAAGTAACCAATAAGAACTACATCATCCATTTTTTTAGCCTTTTATTAAAATTACCAACCCGAAACTGTGTCTAACAAGATATCTTCTGTTATTTTATCTATTGCTGTTTCTATAGCAGTTTTTCTTTCATTACTACTTCCACCTGAAGGATAGTCACCATAATTAGAGAATTTTTTATCAAAAATAGTTTTTCGCTTTACGAGATCTTTATATGTCACCTGAACATTAATGGTTATCCTTCTGGCTTCAACAGTTTCACCTGATGAAACAACAGCAGGAGCATCACTTAAGGGTAAAAGGACACATTCAAGCAATGCGTCAGCGTTAACTTTTTCAGTAACCTGTAAAGTATTATCGTTTATAAATTTTTGAACAAGCTGATCCGTTAAAAGCTCTTTTAATCCAGGTTCACCAGACCCACTTCTATCTTCTGCAATTGGTATGGCAATAGTTTTAAGATGCTGCGGTACTGATGCACCGGTAAATGAGTACAAACAGCACCCTCCAAAATTAATTAGGCCGGTGATGATAAACAAGAAAATTATTTTGGTTGAGATAAAATTCACATGGTTAAAGTTAGCTGTTTTTTTATGATAAAAGCGGTCAAATATCATATTCTTTTATTTTTCTGTAAAGAGTTCTTTCGCTTATCTTGAGCATTTTAGCCGCATTTCTTTTATTACCGCGTGTTTTGTCCAGAGCATTTTTTATAGCTTCTTTTTCCATTTCATCAAGCGGGATTACTTCGTGAGAGTTGTTATTCTGAGAATACACCTCATCCTGCCTGTTGTTAACTAAGTCCTTTAACTCAATAAGATCTTTTTTAATTTCAAATAAAGCCCGGTATAAGAGTTCCCTATCCACTTCTTCCGGGGTGCGTTTAACAAAAATAGGGAGATTTCTGGGAGGTGCGTCTTCTACTATCGGGGGATGAATAAGTGGTACAAAAGATGAAGAATCAAGTACATTATTCCTGTTTAGAGTAACGGCAGTTTCAATAGTATTTTTCAATTCACGCACGTTTCCCGGCCAGGGATAGTTTTTTAACAATTCCATTGCTTCATCTGTGATTGGTCTAGGACTGAACCCATTTAATTCCGAGTAAGACTTTACAAAATATTTTGATAATTCTTCAATATCAACTTTTCTTTTTCGCAATGGAGGAATATTCAACGAAACTGCTTTTAACCTAAAATATAAATCCTCCCTGAAACGTTTTGTATCAACTTCTCTCTGCAAATCTTTATTAGTAGCTGCAATAATTCTCACGTCAACCTTTGTCACCGATTCTGCACCTATTTTCATAAACTCATTTGTTTCAATTGCACGAAGCAGTTTAACCTGAGTCTGAAGCGGCATCTCTGCAATTTCATCCAAAAACAGTGTCCCTCCATCAGCAATTTCAAAATACCCTTTTCTCGTTTCAACTGCTCCAGTAAATGAGCCCTTTTTATGTCCGAACAATTCGCTCTCCAGAATACCTTCGGGAATTGCACCACAATTTACGCTTACCAGCTGTTTATCAGCTCTTTTACTGTACCCGTGTATTGAACGGGCAAATACTTCTTTGCCAACACCGCTTTCACCATAAATCAAAACAGAAATATCTGACTTAGCAACCTGCATAGTTATATCTACAAGGTCATTTATTTCCCTGGCAGAACTAATGATGCCGAATTTATTTTTAAATTCTTCTATGCTCATTTCAAACTAAAGAACCTATAATTAGTCAATAAATATATTACTTTTTACCACTTTATTAAAGAATAATGACACAACTGTAAATTTAAATGCTAAACAGGGAGCCATCTTCTACAATTTCAATATTATTATTTCCGGAAGATTTTATACCAGATTGTAATTTTAAAATTTCTTCATCATTCAGATGTGTCAACAATATTCTTCCTGGGTTAAGCTGTTCTGAAACTATGAGTATTTCCTCAAATCTGGTATGTGTTACTTCGGTAATAAATATATCAATTTTCTCTGAGCTGAAGAGAAAAAGATCATCCGAGGAACCGATATCGCCTGAATAGTAAATGCTTTTGTTATTTGATTTAAATAAAAAACTTCCCGAGGCAAAACTCATTGAAGAATCATACTTCTCATATTCCTTAAGATGTGCATTCTGCATTGAACGAAAAGTAAAACCTCCGGAAACTAGAACTTCTTCCTTAAAATCAAATCCTATAAAATCAATCGGGAAACCAATTCTCTCCATAAAAATATATGATGATTTTAAGAAATCTTTTAACGATTGTATTAGTGTATGATGTACAAATATAGAAAGAGTTTCCACTCTATAGTTCATTTTCATTTGAGCTATTAAGGAAGCAAATCCGCTAAAATGATCGGGATGAAGATGAGTGAAAAGAATGCCATTAATTGAATTAAATGAGACTCTTTGAGAAAGAATTGCACGGGAAACCGCATCACCGGCATCAACTAATAAATTGTAATCCGAATCTGAAATCATTATAGAGGAATGATACCTGTTTAAGGAAGTTTTTCCGGATCCCGTTCCGATAAATCTGATATTCAATTTTTTTTTCTAATTTATTGGAACAATCCGTCCGTTAAGTTTAAATTCATCATTCAGAACCTGAAGAAAATTCTGAGCTTCCTCATTATTTGCAAATTTTCCAACATATACCACTCTGAATTCGCTGCCGCCAACTGACTTATTTTTTATATATGAAAAGTATCCTGCATTTTCAAACGATTTTTTTAACGCATCAGCATTTGAATCATTGCTGAATGCACCTGCCTGAATTGTAAATTTATAATCAGCCGTATTTTCAGTAGAAGATGTTTTTTGTTCCGTTGATGCCGGTTCATTTTCTGACGGTATTTCTCTTTCAGCAATCTTTATATACGGTGAAGCAGGATATTCTTTTTTAAGTTTTTTTAACAACGTCGCGGCTGTATTATATAAACCAAGTGCGTAGTAATAAGAGTATAATCTATATATGGAAGCATCCGCATATTTACTTTTAGGAAAATCATCAATTATTCTGCTGAAAATCGGAATAGCTTCCTGACCGTTTTCAGTTAATACACCTTCAAGAAATATTACTGATGGATCGTTTGGAAAATTTTTTTTTAAATCGGGAAGTAATTTTAGAACCGAATCTTTCTGTCCACCTTCAATTAGCTTAAGATAGCTAATAATATCTTTTTCCTGCGCTTTTAAAGAAATGGTTATAAAAGAAACAAAAATTAAAAAGATAATTTTAGCTTGGGGGAATTTCATTAGATTAAATTCCTAATAAAGAATTTCTGTGGTTATTAACACTACCCGGTCATCCCAAGGTCTTCATTAACAGAGTTTTGAAACTCTGAGAATTCACCAAAAAGTGTAGCGTGGGTAACCCTGGTAATCCTGGCTTTTATATAAGTTCCTTCTTTTATTTTTTCATTAAAAGGAATTATTAAAACCTTGTTTGAATCAGTTCTTCCCGCAAGAAATTGATCAGACTTACGGCTTAGTCCCTCAACCAAAACGACTACTTCTTTTCCTAATAATTGCTGGTTAATTTCCAAACTGATTTGCTGCTGAACCTTTATGATTTCCTGAAGTCGTTTTGTTTTAACTTCCTCAGCAACATCGTTATTCATTTTATAAGCTTTTGTTCCTTCACGCGGGGAATATTTGAACATGTAAGCGCCGTCATACTTTACCGTTTTCATAATTTCAAGCGTCATCAAATGGTCTTCCCAGGTTTCCGTGGGAAATCCGGAAATAATATCAGTAGAGAAACTTACCCCGGGAATAATCTTTTTTGCTTTTTCAATTAATGAAAGATAATGCTCAATTGTGTAAGTTCTATTCATTAATTCAAGGATCCTGTTCGATCCCGATTGAACCGGTAAATGAATATAATTGCAGAGATTCGGATGTTCAGCAACCGTATAAAGAAGTTTATCAGATAAATCCTGGGGATGAGACGTTGTGAACCTTATTCTTATAGTTCTATCAACTGCAGCTGAAGCTGCAAGAAGATCGGCAAAATCATTAGTACCATCGAGATAGGAGTTTACATTCTGTCCGAGTAACGTAACTTCTTTAAATCCTCTTTGAGATAATTTTTCGATTTCATTTACAACAGATAATAAAGGTTTGCTTCTTTCTCTTCCTCTTGTGAAAGGAACAACACAAAAAGTGCAGAATTTATCACAGCCACGCATAACAGAAATCCATGCCTGCAACCCATCTTCACGATATGGAATAATATCATCATAAGTTTCAGTTTTAGATAATCTTACTCCTATTCCTTTATCACCATGAAAAGCAACATCGATTAGCTCAGGAATGCGTCTGTACTCATCCGGACCAACAATTAGATCTACAATTTTTTTTTCTTCAATCAAATCTTTGCGTAATCTTTCAGCCATGCACCCTAAAATACCCACAACCAGATCCGGTTTAGAGTTTTTTATGGTTTTAAAATTACCCAAACGTCCGTAGATTCTTTGTTCAGCGTTTTCCCTTATACTACAGGTATTTAACAGGACAACATCTGCGTCTTCGGTTGACTTCGTTATCTCGTAACCACAATCCTTTAAAATTCCCATAACTATTTCAGTATCAGCCAAATTCATCTGGCAGCCATAGGTTTCTATATAAACATTAGTTTTTTTCATCATTTCACTAAATAATTAACAAGAAATATAAGATTAAAGAGGCAGGAGTTCAATATATACTCAATTCAATGGATGTGATGCTTAAACGTTTGTAAGAGAATATAAGATAAGGTTGAGCAGAACAAAACCAATTATGGCAAATATTGCAAGAATAATCCTCTTTTTTTTCTGTTTAACTTTGAATATTTCACCGCCTAAATAAATATGCGTCTTATCCGATTTGACAAATCCAAACATAAATTAATTTCTATATGTAATGAGTCAATTTATACAATTATGGACTGATTATTCAAGTTAAAAATCTTTGTTCCTAATCTGTAATTGAATCATGGTTTTTGGCAAGTAAAACAAAAAAGAATGTGGTAAAAATTAATCTTAAATCGAGAAGCAACGATTGCTTTTCCTCATAATTTAAGTCCATTTCCGTTAATTCCTTAAATCCATTTTTTCTGTTTCCATAAATCTGCCATAACCCTGAAATTCCGGGTTTAGATGTTATTCTCTTTCTTTGCTCATAGAACTCGGGATAGTAGTTTTTCATCTTATATAAATCTTGTTTAATGAAAGGTCTGGGACCTATCAGACTCATCTGCCCAAGAATAACATTTAGAAACTGAGGCATTTCGTCCAACCCTGCCTTTCTTATGAAGATAAATAGCGAGGGGACAAATAATTTTAACGAATGTTTATCAAGGAAATTACTAATGAGTTTTTCCTCATCAATAAATTTATTGCTTTCCTTTATCGTTCTGATTTTAATAGTTTTAAAAAACTTGCTTTCTAAATTCAAGCTTCTCTCCTGAATTACAAACGGCCGTTTTCCAAAGTATATTGTTGCAATAATTGAAAATACAAAAATGAGGGGGAGCGAAATTATAAATAAGGTGCCACCCAATATCAGGTCGACAATTCTTTTGACTAAATGGTAAGACATTCCCTTGAATAAAAAAAGCCCGGCATTAAACCGGGCATAAATAAAAATTAGTAGATATAAATTATTTTAAAAGCATCATCTTTTTAACTTGTGTAAGTCCGTTTGATTCAAGCTTATAGAAATATAATCCACTATTCATGTTAGTTGCATTAAATTCGACTGTATGAGATCCTGCCTTCATAAAGCCATTAACCAGAGTTGTAATTTCCTGTCCTAATAAATTATAAACGGTCAGTTTAACATTGCTGTTTGAAGGAACAGAAAAACTGATTTTAGTTGTAGGATTAAAAGGATTAGGGAAATTCTGAGCAAGTTCAAATTTATTAGGAGCATTTATACTTGCTTCTACAACATTAGAATACTCGTACGAACCGTTAAAATCAACCTGTTTTAGTCTGTAAGAGTAATTACCTGATTCAAGGTTCCCATCAACATATGAATATTCGTGACTCTTAGTTGAAGTTCCATTCCCATTTACAAACGAAATCTTTGTCCAGGTAGAACCTTCTACTTTTCTCTGAATCTCAAATCCCTTGTTATTTGTTTCGGTGGATGTTTTCCAATTTAAAGTTACTGCATTTGAACTTACATTAGCAGTGAATGATGTTAATTCTACAGGAACAACATCACTCCAGGATGTACCGATTCTTATTCCATCCACTATCATATTTTGCGCATGCATTATACTTCCGAATACTTACTGCACCCGGGATAATATCCGCACTGGTGGTATGTTGTTAACGATAGCGACCAAGGGTCGGGAAGTAGGTTCTGTATTAGGGAATGGATACCGTCTGGCTAAAAACAAATAAGCTTACTTCATCATTACTATCACCAGGAACTATACTTCATATTTTACTACTGCTAAATAAGTTGTGCCTAAAACATAATTATTTGAGTCGTAGAAATTGTGTCACTTCTGTAGCAGTAACTTAAACCAAACTCTAAGTTTAGGTGTTGTTCCTTTCACCCAAACTCTTGCTCTAAATTCAAACGTATTATGGGTTTGGCGCAAAATGTAAAAAGTATCCATTCGGATTATCTTCTACATTCAACCATGAAAGACATATAAACAGGACTGTTTGTAACATTTTCAGAATTAACATTCTGTGATCATCTTCGCTATTGCCTAATCAATAATGCTGCATTACCGATTCCGGACGATGGGTAACCTGCAAATGTCAATCCACCATCATTTACAGTAATAGGATTTGTACCGACCGCCACTATGAGCAACCCAGCCATGCATTGTTAAATTATCATCTGCAGGAAAATCAAAATCTTCATACATAGGAAGAGCAACTGGTGTAGAAAAAGAAGCTATCATTAATGTTGGATGAAATGAACAATGATACTCATATACACCTTCTACAGTTATTACATAGGCAAAAGTATCACCAATTGCTGAAAAGGTATAATCCCAACTTGCTGCCCCGGCAGGTACTGAAGTTGAGGTTGTAGTGTGGGTGCCAGATGATAATGTCCATACCACAGTATCACCAACGGCAGCATCAAAAGAAGATGGGGTAAAAGCATAATTGGCTACATCAACATTAATCGTTGTCGGTTTGATTATCCCGATTAACGCAAATGACAGCAAAATTGAAAGTACATATTTTCTCATAATAGCTCCTTAAATAATAAATATATAATTGTATTTGAATTTCCTCAAAAATCTGTAATGTGAAATTACGTTTTATTAATCTTGACTGCAAACCTTTCATATAGTTTTAACACGAATTTAACATCGATTTATTTCAAATAGAGCATTTTTTTAACTTCCATGAAATTTTCCTGCAGTAATACTGTATATATAAAATCCGCTTGGCAGATTGCCGGGTTCAAAATTAACCGAATGGCTTCCCGCACTTAGATTATTACTTACGAGAGTTTTAACTTCATTACCTAGTATATCATAAACTTTAATCGTGACAAAACTTTTTTCGGGAATGATATATTCTATTTTTGTTACCGGATTGAAAGGGTTAGGATAATTTTGCTTTAGACGATAACCAGCATTATCGGAGTAAAGCACCTCAACAGGATCTGAATATTCAAAGTTTCCGTCGTTATCAATTTGCTTGAGCCGGTAAAAATACCTTCCCGGTGTTTCCAGTTTTTTATCCCAAAATTTATATTCGTGTGGTTTGTTACTGTTGCCATTTCCGGGAGTAAATCCAATTTTCCCATAATGAATTTGATCAAAAGAATTGTTAACTAACAAAGCCCGTTCAACTTCAAAACCATAATTCATTACTTCTGTTTCAGTCCGCCAGTTTAGCCGAACTGAATTATTTCTAACGGAAGCTGTGAATGAAGAAAGTTCGACGGGGAGTGGAGCCAGAGTCCAGTCTGTAGCAATTCGAAGACCGTCTATTTCTTCATCGCCGGAAAATTCCTGTTGTCGCAATTGAATTTCATCTATGTCACTCGCATCTGAGCCATTGGAATTTGTAATGTCAGGAGTAGGCTCAGTGCCTGAAAAATCGGGATTGATCCATAACTTAATATCATCATCTCCTGTTTGGAAGACATACCCTATAACTAGCAAGTACGTTTCATTTAAATTTAAATCTAAGTTAGAATAAACCCAGTTTGATGATGTAGTGGTTTTGCCTATCCCTAATTGAAAATTAGATATATTCGTACCCGCTCTAAATACAATACATCCCCTGATCTGAGAACCAGATGTATGATTAAAATTAAAAAAATATTCACCTATTGTGTCAGCAGAAAAAATAGAGCTTGATTTAACATTTAGTAAAAATGATATGTACAATTTACTGCCATCTCCAGATTGAGAACTAAATATTGTTGAAACTCCCGATCTACCATTAGCTCCCCCGTCAATAAAAATTTTATTCCCAATGCCAGAAGATTAATATCCAAGGTAAGACAAACTACCGGTTATTACATTAATTACATATGAGCCAGCTGGATCTTCTAACCAATTCGAAGAAACCGTCGGTAATTCTCCTTCAATGTAGTCAAAATTCTCATTCAATAAAAGTGATTGTGAAAACAACCGAGTAAAGGAAAGAATAAACGACACAACTACTAATCTTTTCATTTTACCTCCCACCCCGAAAAGGGTTGCAAAATAAATAAAAGTAAGAAATTTACTTTCTTAATTTTTGTTAAATTTTATGGATTTAAGAAACGGGATAAACAAAAACCCTCAAATCCCTGATCCTTAATTTTTAATATAAAATTAATTTCCTGCAGGTGCAAGAAAAATAATTAATCTGGTAATTTTTTTTAAGTATGTTTAATCAGACAATTATTTCTGTCTGTTCTTTTATTATGGATACCTAAAGTATTCCTAATTAATTAGCGTCTCATCTATATTAGTTCACTGGAACTATAGACGGTCATTTCCAGTTTTTAGTAGTAACAAATCAAAAATAATATGAATAAAAAAATCATAATAACAGGTGCCACAGGTTTAATCGGTTCTAGATTGACGGAGGCGCTTTCCAATAATTATGAAATTTCAATTTTTTCCCGGGACATACAAAAAGCTAAACTGATTGTTCCTTTCGCTCATAGCTATATTGAATGGGATTTTCGTAATCCCGGGAAATGGAGGAATCAATTTGAAGATGCATATGCTGTAGTACATCTTGCCGGAGCCAGCATCGCCGGAAAAAGATTTACTGCGTCTTATAAGAAAATAGTTATGGAAAGCCGAACTGTGAGCACAGAAAATTTAGCAGAGGCAATGGTTTCTGTCAAAAATAAACCCAAAGTTTTTCTATGTGCGTCAGGGGTTAATTACTATGGTGAAAACGGTGATAAAATTTTAACAGAAGAATCATCTTCCGGAGTTGATTTCTTAGCCGACGTTTGTAAAAAATGGGAAGATAAAGCCTCAATAGTTGAAAAGCATGGAATCAGGAGAATTAGCATAAGAACGAGTCCGGTTTTCAGTACTAAAGATGGAATGTTAAAAACTTTACTGCCTTTATTTAATCTTTATCTCGGAGCTTCGCTCGGCAATGGAAAACAATGGCTTCCCTGGATTCATATAGATGACATAGTACAAACATATATATTTTTGCTTGAGAATCAGTCGGTCTCTGGCGCTGTTAATGCAGCATCACCGTACCCGATTAGGATGAATGATTTTGCAAATCAATTGGGAGGAGTTTTGCATCGTCCTGTATTCTTTAAGGTGCCGAAGATTTTGATGAAACTGGTAAAAGGTGAAGCTGCTGATTTTATAACTGCGAGTATGCGGGTGGTTCCTCAAAAGCTTGAGGATAATGGATTTAAATTCAAATATCCAGAACTGAACAAGGCTATGACGGATCTTATCAAAAATAAAAAATAATTATTTTTTTACTGCTTTATTTTATTAATTTTCTTAAAAAAAAATCAGTTGGAGATATAATGAAGAGGCTACCTATTATTTTTTCTTTTTTAACTTTGGTTTCTATCTCGACTTATGCTCAAAGGGAAATAGAAGCTGAAGGATTCAAATTAAAACAGTACTATTTTGTAATGTTATCTGCAGGTCCGAATAAAGAAAAAATTGATTCACTCAGTCTTCAGAAAATTCAAGCCGGGCATCTGGAAAATATCAGAAAAATGGCAAAAGAAGGTAAACTTGCTATTGCAGGTCCGTTTGGTGATGATGGTGACTGGAGAGGAATTTTTATCTTTGATGTGGATTCTGAAGATGAGGTTAGAGAACTACTAAAAAATGATCCCTCTATTCAAGCCGGAAGATTATCTTATGAGATTCATCCCTGGTGGACAGAAAAAGGAAGCTGCTTAAAATAAAAAACCCCGAACAATAATGAACGGGGTTTTTATAAATTAAAATTTGGCAGCGACCTACTCTCCCACACACCTGCGCATGCAGTACCATCGGCGTGCCGGGGCTTAACTTCTCTGTTCGGAATGGGAAGAGGTGTAACACCCGGGCTATAACCACCAAAATTTAAATTCTTAACTGAGCTAATCTCAGTAAAAAATTAAAGAAAGATTGAAAGAACCAAGCCAAAAACAGAAAGGAC
>CAVUZG010000004.1:0-2139301 GCA_963745945.1 uncultured Ignavibacteria bacterium | reverse complement strand
GTTCTTGTTCCATCAAAATCAATCTGAATTAATTTATAGGAGTAACTTCCCGTCCCGAGATTTTTATCAACAAAGGAATAATCGTTTCCTTTTGTGCTAGTGCCCTGTCCTTTAATAAAACCTATCTTCTTCCAATCAAGTGTTTCTGATTTCTGATCTCTGACATCTGACCTCTGAATTTCAAATCCTGAATTATTTGTTTCTGTTGCCGTCTTCCAGTTCAATGTAACATTATTATTATCAGCACTGGCAGTGAATGAAGTTAGTTCAACGGGAGTTATACCCGGACGTAATCTTCGCCACACACCATTATAATCTGTTCCCGCAAACATAAAAGTGTCATTTACAGCAAAATGCTCTGTTATCGCATTGGGACCTAATCCTTCACTGTATGGATAGAAATACACACCATAATCTGTTGAGGCATAAATCCAGTTTGGATCCACACTTGTAGCTGCAAGAACCAACCCATCGCTAACCGGACTAAATGCAAAAACTGCTTCACCTGATGGGAAGCCGGTACAATCATACCAGCTGCTTCCATTATTTGGTGTATACACCGCACCATCGAAAAATGTACCTGAGTAGGCATAATTATCTTTTGCAGAAATACTAACAAAGTCGGCTCCAAGCAGTAAAACCGGGTACCAGGAAACACCATTATTCGCAGATTGATAAATACCATAACTAAAAACTATTGCGTAAATATAATTTTCAGTTGCGGAAATATCCTGAATATCGGTTACCGGTAAATTTGAAAGAAACCACGAGTTACCATCATCTGACGAATAATATAAACCCTCATCCGTCGCTGCTACAATATTATTACCACTTGAAACCAGGTTGAAGATAAATGTTAAATCCGGCGGGAGTCCGTTTCCACTTCTTATCCATGTGGTACCATTATCAGATGATTTATAAACCGTAGAATTAAATTGAAGAAATGTTGCAGCATAAATTATCCCGTCTTTTTCACATAATCCCCGAATTTCACCGTAGTTTACAGTATCACTTGATCCTGTAAGTTTCGACCAGTTTGATCCGTTATCAGTTGTTTCATACATACCGTCCCTCGTACCGACAATCAGCCCATATCTGGAATTAAACATAGATAATACAGAAGAGCCGGGCGGAATTCCTTCCAGAGATTTATTCCATGAAGAACCCGAATCAGTCGATCTGTAAATTCCCGAATAATGAGAACCTGCTATAATTGTTAATGAACTGCCCGGGGTAAGTGCACGAATATCTTTTGGTCCCATTCCGTTATTTGCAGGTGCCCAGGTGCTTCCATTGTCGGTTGATTTATACACGCCATCGTATGAAGTACCGGCAAAAATTGTTGAACCGGTTTTGTACACTGAATAAACATTTACTAAACCATAATTAATATTCAAAGGTAAAGTTGAAAATGTAATTCCCTGGTCAGTTGATCGGTAAATTTCATTATCTCCGCCAATTAATATAAGATCCCCCTCGGTATAATAACACCAGCGATTAAAACCCGGGATGCTGTTCAGGTATGTCCAGGTATCTCCATTATCAGTAGAAACCAGAGTGTAGTAAGAACCTGTGGAAGCAAATATTTTATTGCCGCTTACACCCATTGCCGTAATATAATCCCATCCAAAAAGTTTTTTTATCCATGTAGCGCCGTTATCAGTTGAACGGTAAACCCCATCATTAACTGAACTGACAAATATATTAGTGTCTTTAACCACCATCCCTGTTGAAGCAAGATTGGTCCCTGAGGTCGGGGGAAGCCATGTTTGTCCATCATCAGTTGAGCGGTAAACACCATGTCCAAAAGTACCGGCAAAGAGATGTCCGGGTGTGCTGGCTATAGCGGCAATTTCAAATGACTCGATTCCTGAATTTTTAGGTGCCCAGGTTAATCCGTCATCTGTTGAAGAATAAATTCCATTTGTCTGGGTGCCGGCATAAATAGTTCCATTCATGCTGAAAAGAGAACTGACTGATACACCTTCCGGACCGTTTGTCTGAGTCCACTGAGGGAAAATTTCTGAGGATAACATCACAACGAACAATGTTAATAAAATTGATTTCATATAATTTTTCCTTGATTTACTTGAAATTATTTTAATAAAATCATTTTCTTCACTGCCAAGAAATTATTTACATCAATTCTGTAATAATAAACTCCGCTTGGAAGTGCAGAAGCATCAAAATTAATCTTGTAACTCCCCGCGGTTTTATATTCATTAACCAGGGTTTTTACTTCTTCACCGAGCGTATTAAAGATTTTTAACTTAGCATTTCCATCTACCGCAATTGAATATTCGATTGTTGTTGCCGGGTTAAATGGATTCGGATAGTTCTGCATCAGTGCATACTCTTTTGGCTGATAATTTATTTCAACGTTAATAACTTCTGATTCTGTTCTTGTTCCATCAAAATCAATCTGTACGAGCTTATAAGAATATCTTCCCGATTTTAAATTTTTATCTGTATATGAATAATGGTTTTCATTTGTTGAAGTTCCATTTCCTTTAATAAAACCTACCTTCTTCCAATCAAGTGTTTCTGATTTCTGATCTCTGGCATCTGATCTCTGAATTTCAAATCCGGAATTGTTAGTTTCGGTTGCCGTCTGCCAATTAAGTGTAACGTTATTATTATCAGCACTGGCAGTAAACGAAGTTAATTCAACCGGAGTTGAGCTTTCTGTTGTTAAAATAGTTCCAAGAGACCCAACAGCCCATCCTTTAGTATCATTAGCAAAGAACACCTGTGACACCGCATCAAAAGCAGGGATATCCTGCTTCACCCAGTTATTTCCTCCGTCTGTTGTACGATAGATAAGCGCAAGTACATCGCCGGTGCCGGATTCCAGACCAACTGCCCAGCCGTTAAGTTCATCGGTAAAATACAGTCCCGATAAATCCTCATCCTGTCCCAGCGAAGTTTCATTCCAGGTATTCCCGCTGTCTGTTGTTTTAAATATAGCTGTATAGTGCGGAACGCCGATATACCATCCGGTCACATATCCTGTAGTGCTGTTTGTAAAAACGATATCGCCCAGACTAAAGAATGGCAAACTCTGCTGCGTAAACCAGCTGCTTCCGCCGTTGGTCGTCTTCATAATTGCCGTTCCCCCGGAGGCATATCCTGTATTGCTGTCCAGGAAATAAATACTCTTCAGTTCCGATTCAAACACAACATCATACTGCACATTCCAGGTATTCCCGCCATCGGTTGTATTGTAAATAGCTCTGCCATAGGATCCAGAGAGGTAATCAAAGAAGCCGCCGGCCGCCCAGCCATTGTTCTCATCAATAAAATACAGTTTAAAAATATCCTGATAGTCTAGATTATCCTGCATAACCCATGTCTCACCGCCGTTGGTTGTATGAACTACATCTCCACCTAAGCCGGATGACCATCCGTTCTGGGGATCCGTGAAGAAGATACAACTGAGTGAGGTTACAGGAGTATTTTGCAAACCCCACGTATCGCCCCCATTAGTCGTATGAAGTATTATTCCTCCCCATCCGGCAATCCAGCCATTATTTTCATCAACAAAATAAACTCCGTCCAGCGAAGAGGTAGTTCCGGAATTTTGAGAAATCCAGCTTATCTGAGAATAACTAATGATTGGAAATACTAGTGCGATTGTCATAGTAATTATTACTTTTTTCATTTTATTTTCTCCGTATTATTATTTGAACGTACATATTAATCAGCAAAGATCCATCACAAAATTGTCATATAACCTGGCAACCATTACCGGGATCAAATTTTGCTGTACCGAAAGGATTATTTTAATAAAATCATTTTTCTAACTGAATTAAATTTTCCTGCGGTTATCTTGTAGAAATATATTCCGGTACTCAGCTCAGCTGCATTAAAATTTATTCCATATGTTCCAGCTTCTTCAAAATCATCTTTTAATACTTTGACCTCTTCCCCCAGAGAATTAAACACTGTCAGTTTTATATTGCTGGATTTAGGAATTGAATATTGTATAGTCGTAGCCGGATTAAAAGGATTCGGATAGTTCTGCATCAAAGCATATTCTGTCGGAAGAGAATTAATTTCAACGTAAACAGCTTCTGATTCATTTCTTGACCCATCAAAATCAATCTGCACGAGCTTATAAGAATAGCTTCCCGATTCCAAATTTTTATCTATATATGAATAATGGTTTTCATTTGTTGAAGTTCCGTTTCCTTTTATGAATCCTATTTTCTTCCATTCTGAATTGCTTACTGAAGATTGCTTACTGCTTACTTGCCTTTGTATTTCAAATCCTGAATTATTTGTTTCCGTTGCTGTCTGCCAATTCAGCTCAATACTATTCCCGGAAACATTCGCCGTAAATGATGTTAACCCAACGGGGACAATACCATAAGGATTTTCATAAATATGAAGCCCTGCCCCATAAGTTGCCACATAAAAATAATTTTCTGTTGCATCAACTCCCCAAACCTGGTCCGGCATTACCTGCGTGGAAATTTGGAAAGGTTGGGAGGGATTTGAAACATCAAGCACCGTTAAATATGGATCAAAATGGTCGGCGACTAGTAATACATCTCCAAAAACAAAATTTTCATATGCCCGGGGAGGTGGATTGCCAAAAATTTTTACCCCAACGATCTCAGGATTTAGAGGATCTGTTACATCAAATATATCAACGCGGTTTGTTATCTGGAATAAATCACAAGCATAAACATAATTTCCCTCTGCATCTAAATGTGTAAGTTCTACATTCTGTGTATAAGTTGCTACCTGTGTTGGTTGAGTGGGATCAGAAACATCAATAACTTTTAATCCGGCACCATACTGCGCCACATAAACGTACCCGTTCAAAGCTGAAATGCCAGAAGTAAAATCATTTGGGGCCGGAAAGTTTAGTGAACCAACTTCAATTAGAGATGCCGGATTCGAAATGTCAAATATCTTGAGGTTATACTGATCGTCAGCTACGTAAATGTAGTTTCCATCAAGAGCCAGCCTGTTATAATATGCAGGATTGCTGTTACCAACAGTTACGGGATTTGTTGGATTCGAAATATCAACCACCCTCAAACCTTCAATGTAATTTGTTACATAAGCATAGTTCCCCTTAATTTCCAGGTGAAGGTCTGCACCAGATGATGGGTGGTTAACACCCACTAAAACAGGGAGTGTTGGATCTGAAACATCTATTACATTCAAACTTGAACCAGTTGACAAGTAACAATAGGACCCGGATACCTTCACATCCCGGCTGGTGAGTCCAACACCTTCATATTCAGAAACAAATGCCGGGTTAGCAGGATCGGAAACATCAATAATAACCATCCCCGTGCCATCAGGGACAAAAACATAACCGTTAAAATATTTTATGTCATTACAACTTGTTTCGTAGCTGCCTAATAAAACGGGATTTAAAGGATTTGATACTTCAAATATTTCAATACCATAAAACGGATCACTTACATATAACCTGTTATTAAAACTTGTCATACCATAATATGTTGTCGCATTTCCAAGCAGGGGATGTGAAGCGACAACAGGTAACCCAATAGAGTTTAAATCGAGGACATACAGTGTACCATCTAAAACCTGGAAAGAATAAGTACCAATAATGTGTATTTCCTCGGCGCCGACAAGAGGTGGGCCTTCATATATTAAATTGATAGTTCCATCAGGGTTAACAACAAATAATTCCGTATTATGTCCTGAAGAAGCCACAAGAAAGCTGCCGTCATCACTTAAATCCAGGGCATATTTTGTTTGCCCGGTTCCCAGGTTAAAGCTTGATTGATAAGGGTTTGAAGGATCAGAAACGTTCACAGTAATTATTCCGGCATATTCAGCAGCAATAAAAATAAAGCCGGGCTTGGCAGACATTTCCGTTGCAGGTGGGGTTGTGCCATAATAATTTAATAAGAGGCTGCTTAAATGCTGTGGCAAATTAATATTTTGCAAATCCCAGATCTCCAAACCATTTTCCCCCAGAGTTACATATAGATTTTGTGTTGCTGAATCGTAGATTAGATCATTAACTACACCGTTGGTACTTATCTGATCATTAACTAAAACAGGTGAAGCAACGTTAGATATATCAATAATTAGCACTACACTACCGGAATTAACATATGCAAAATTGCGGGCCTCATCAATTGCTGCTTCCCGGTGGAATCCAAATCCCCAGGCACCTATTTCATTTAAAGGATCTCCATTAATGTTGTTTTGTGCTGAAGTGAAACTGGTGAGAGGAGTCAACAGCAAGAGAAAGAAAAGCCAAATAAGTTTTTTTGTATTTGTAAATTTTATTGATTGCATTTGCTCCTCCTATTTAAATTAAAAAATCTCCCTGGTTATTAAGCTCACCAAAACCTTCTTCCTGGTTTTCTTAAAATTTCAATGAAGTAATATCATTTTCTTAACCTGAGAAAACCATCCCGACTCTAAACTGTAGTAGTAAATCCCGCTACTCAAATTATTTGCCTTAAAATCTATTTTATATATTCCTGCTTCTTCGAAACCATCTACTAATGTGCTTATTTCCTCACCAAGCACATTATAGACTTTAAGCTTAACTATTCCACTTTTGGGAATTGAATATTCTATTATGGTTGAGGGATTAAACGGGTTTGGATAATTCTGTCTCAAAGCATATTCTGTTATCAATGAGTTTACTTCAACACTAATTGTATTTGATTCATTACTTGTTCCGTCAAAATCTATTTGAACCAACCGGTAAGAATAACTTCCGATTTCCGGGTTTTTATCAATGAAAGAATAATTATTTTTTTGTGTTGATGTTCCTTGCCCTTCAACGAAACCAATTTTTTTCCACTTTTGACTTTCAAATTTTGACTTTTGACTTCTTTGAATTTCAAATCCAGAATTATTAGTTTCTGTTGCGGTTTGCCAAGAAAGCGTAACATTGTTTTCATTAACTGAAGCTGTGAATGAATTGAGGTCAACAGGAACAAATTGCGGCAATAATCTTCTCCATACACCATTGTAGTCTGTTCCGGCAAACACAAAAGAATCAGTTACGGCAATAAATTCTGTGACAGCATTTTGACCTAAACCTTCACTATATGGCGTGAAGTTAACACCGTTATCAAATGAGGCATATATATAAGGTAAGTCCGGATAGTCCGCGGCAACTACCATCCCGTTTCCGATATTTTCAATAGCTATAACTGATTCGCCCGGTAGAAATCCATTACAAAAATTCCAGCTCGAACCATAGTCAAATGAATATAGTGCCCGGTTAAAAAATGTACCGGTATAAACAAAATTATCCCGTGCTGATAGTCCGGTTAATGTTGCCCCAGCCTGCAAATTTTGGAACCAATTAATTCCATTATCAGCAGACCTATAGAGACCGGAACCTTGTACAATTGCATAACCATAATTACCGCTTGCAGCAACACCAGGAATACTGGCGATAGGAGCATTGGAAGAATGCCAGCTACTCCCTTCATCAGATGAATAATATAAACCTTCATCAGTACCAGCAATAATATTGTTTCCACTTGCAGTTAAACCAAAGACAAACGAAAGGCCGAATGGAAGTCCGTTACCACTGAACTCCCAGGTGTTCCCATCATCTGTTGATTTATATACGGTTGAATGAAACTTATAGAAGGTACTTGCAAACAATACCCCATTCATTTCTGTTATCCCTCGAATTGCACCATAATTAACAGTATCCTTATTTCCTATAATCTTATCCCAGACTAGACCATTATTATTCGTTCTATAAATTCCATCACGCGTACCGGCAAGTAATTTTGTGTCTGTTGAGTAAAAACACAATATAGATGCCCCTGGGTAAAAACCCGCCATAGATTTATCCCAGGATGTTCCAGAGTTTACTGATCTGTATAAACCGGAATAATGCGACCCGGCAATAAGTGTTGAAGAGCTCGTTGTTATAATAGCCCTAATATCTTTTGGCCCCATCCCATCATTAGAGGGTGCCCAAGTTAAACCATCATCTGAAGATTTATATACTCCTTCATAAGAAGTAGCAATAAAAAGATCAGAACCGACATTAGTAATCGAAAAGATGTTGACGACACCAAAATCAAAGTTTATAGGTATTGTTGTAAATGAGGCTCCCTGATTTATTGAACGGTAAACCTCATTGAAACCACCGCAGATAACAAGATTACCGGAGCTAAAAAAAGATCGGACTGATTTGGATGAAAGACTTGCAACTTCATTCCAGGTATCTCCGTCATTTGTTGAAACAAATGTAGCCACATATTGAGAAGCAAATATTTTATTCCCGCTGACTCCCATCGCATCTATATAACCCACGGGGTAAGAAAGTAATGTCCAGCTACTTCCGTGATCGGATGACCTCAATACTCCTAAATTCTCCGTGCCGGCAAATACATAATTGTCAGTCACGATCATAGCGTCAACCACAACATTGCCATAGTTAGAAGAAGGTAACCAAGTTTGCCCGTTATCGGAAGAACGATAAACACCTTGTCCAAAGGTACCTGCGTAAATGTACTCGGAATCGGTACAAACTTCTGTTACATCCAAATTTTCTATTCCAGAGTTTAAAGACATCCAATTTACCCCATCATCATTGGATACATATACTCCGTTGGTTCCTGTTCCGGTATACACTGTTGTACCAATACTAAAAAGTGATTCTATTTCTGCACCAGCTGGTCCATTTGTTTGCATCCATTGAGAAAATATCTCTGTTGAACATAACATCACAAATAGTAGTAAAATGTTTTTCATAAAATTATCCTTAATTTAAAATGGCACTATTTCAACAAAATCATTTTCTTAACGGAAGAATAATTATCAGCATTTAGTCTGTAGTAATATATCCCGCTGCTCAATCTTCCCGCATTTAGGTTAACTCTATTATTGCCAGCTTCTTTGTAACCATTTACCAGATTGATTACCTCTTCGCCTAATACATTAAATACTTTAAGACTAACTATACCAGCTTTGGGTATTGAATATTCTATTGTTGTAACAGGATTAAACGGGTTTGGGTAATTCTGTTCAAGAGAGAATTCTGTCGGTGTTAATACATTAACTTCAACTATATTTGAATACTTAAAACTACCGCTGTAGTCTATCTGCTTTAACCTGTACTGATATTTTCCTGATGTCCCGACTATGTCGGGATTATCAATAAATGAATAGTTATTTGATATAGTTGATGTTCCGTGCCCCTCTACAAAACCTACTTTCTCCCACTCTGACTTCTGATTTCTCTGAACTTCAAAACCCGAATTATTTGTTTCTGTTGCTGTCTGCCATAATAGTGTCACATTATTATTATCTACATTAGCTGTAAATGATGTCAATTCTACTGGTACAATTTCAGTTGAGTAATTTATAATAACACCGTTATTAGAGGAAGGATCTTCACCAGCCGCCCAACCATGAAACTGATCAACAAAATAAACTGAATTTAGCTGCGCAGTAGTACCGCTCGTTTGCTGTTGCCAGTTATTTCCTCCGTTTGTTGTATAAATTACCTTACCATTAAATCCAACCGCCCATCCTGTTTGGTCATTCAGAAAATGAACACCATACAGCCAATCGTGTGGAGGTGGATCCGGTTGGGTAATCCAGGTATTTCCACCATCAGTTGTTTTTATGATAGCTCCGAACACACCAACAGAGTAACCGATGTTTTCATTCACAAAATCAACTGCAAATAATAAATAAGGAGATAAGCCGTTTCTAACAGTCCAGGACATTCCACCATTGGTTGTTTTTATAATTATACCGACATCGCTTAAATCTACAGCCCATCCATGCAGCAAATCCACAAAATCCAATGAATAAAATCCACCGGGATAACCGACAGACTGTGGGTTCCAGGTATTTCCTCCATCTGTAGTATGAAGAATAACTTCATTACCAGATACCCAGCCGTTCATTTCATCAACAAATGATATATCAAATAAATCATTGGATGTACCAGATGCCTGCAACTGCCAGCTATTTCCAGCATCTACTGTATTAAATATTTGCCCGGCAGAACCAACAAACCATCCTTTTTGAGAACCTGAAAATAAGATTGAATTTATATCTTCGCTGGTACCACTTTGTTGCTCATTCCAGGTATCACCTCCGTTTGTAGTCCTGTATAATTTACCTGAATAGCCCGCAGCCCAGCCGTTATTAATCTCCGTAAAGAATATTGAAGTGAAGCCCGCCTCCGCCCCATCAAGTTGCAAGTGCCAGGATAACCCTCCTCCCGGTTGGGTGTACTGAATATTTTTATATATCTGTAAGCCTGCTGGTGCATCCGCAACAAAAATCAAAGAGTCAACTGAATATATACCACCGAGAATCGAATAAGGTACATCAATTGATTCAAGATATGTTGGATTTGAAGGATCGCTTACCAGGAAAGCCGCCAAGTCATAATCATCTGCCACATAAGCGAAATCTCCCGATACATATACGGCTAATGGTGAAAGACTTACGTCTGAATATACACCGGTCTGAACAGGATTTGATGGGTCCGAAATGTCTAAAATATATAAAGAACCAATATTACCACTTCCGATACCAAGCGAAGTTAGATAAGCATAGTCTCCACTTATACAACAATCAGTTACATGGGGATAGTCAATATAACTAACTATAACGGGGTTGTAGGGATCTGAAACATTTACTATTCTGAAGCCCTCATCATCACACGCAATAAATAAATAATTATCTTTATAGATAATACTGTGTATTGAACCGGGTATTGAAAGGATTGATATTTGTAAAGGATTAGTGGGGTCTGATAGATCGAAGATTCTAAGATTATCCGGAAGGTTGGGAACCGATTCTCCCACATAAACGTAATTTCCGGCGACTTCTAAATGAACTACTCTAAATCCCGATACACTGCTGAGTTCTACGGGATTCTCGGGATTAGAAACATCTGCTATTCTGAAACCGCTGGTCCCATCAGCAACATATATGTTATCGTCTTTTACTTTGGTATCGAATGCCATTCCGGGAGTATCATACTGACCGACTAAAACAGGATAATCAATATTTGAGATATCGACAATTATTACACCGTCATCCTGGCGGGATAAATAGGTGTAATTACCATCTGTTATTACTTCCCAGGTTCTGCTGAAAGTATCATAATTACTTACTATAAACGGATTAGCTGGATCCGATATATCTATTATATCGAAGCCATAATCCCACTCTGCGATATAAATGAAATTTCCTGCAATTTTAAAATCATTTGAGACATAATTTAGAGGGGTTGTACTTAACCAGACCGGATTTGATGGATTGGAAACATCCCAGATATTCAGTCCGTTTGAATTAGTTATATACGCCAGGTTGTTTCTGACTTCAATATAGCTTATACCTCCCACATCTACATCACTCAGTGCATCAAACAAGTAAGAATTCAGGTCCAGGATTACCATCGCATTATTATATCCGACAAATGCCAGGTCGTGAGTGCCATATACCGCATAAGCTCCGCCGAAATAAAAGAACTTACTTCCTGCTGAAGAAAAATTTCCCGATGCATCCATATAATACCTGTAATAACCATTGTAACCGGTTGTATGCACATATTCTTCGGGTTCAACAGAAATGTTATTTGATGGATTGCCCATTGACCCGACTAAATCCTGTCTGAACGGATTATATGGATCGGCAACATTTATTGATTGTACACGCCCCGCTGCACATTCAACTACTGCTAAATTGTCTCTTATCTGGACGTGTTCAACAGGAAACGGGACATCAAAATATGTTACCGTTAAATTGCTGCATTTAAATGGCTGATACGGGTTTTGAACATTCCAAATTTCAAATCCCCCATTATTGCAAGCAAAATACAATCTTTCCGTTTCTTCATCGTAAGCCATATCATTTACAAGTCCTTCAGTCCGCAAGGTATCGGTTATCAATTGAAGATTCGCAGGGTCGCTCCCATCAATAATAAGAACAGCGCCGCCGCAGCCTGCAAATATCAGGTGGCGTACGGAATCAACGGCAAGGGAAATTGTAGGACCGTATGGAAAGCTGCCTGTTCTTTCGAGATAAGCATTGTCGAATCTATTAACTGGTTTAGAATTGCTATTAACAATTTTTGAAAAATCTTCTCCCAGTTTAATTTGAGGCTGGAGTATGCCGGTAAGAGATATAATAATTATGAGTAAGTTTATATGCAACTTTTTCATTTTTTCTCCCCGTAATTGTTTCACACTTCAATTTTAAGTTAAGTATTATCGGAAGGAGATTCATCACAAAGCTGTAATAAATCTCACTCCTATAATTTCCACTTTTGATTTTCCTTCTTATTTTAATAAAATTAATTTCTTCACTGACGAAAAATTATTCGCATTAATTCTGTAAAAATAAATACCGCTTGGAAGTGCAGAAGCATCAAAATTAATTTTGTAATTCCCCGCGGTTTTATATTCATTAACAAGTGTAGCTACTTCTTCACCTAAAGAATTATATATTTTCAGTTTTACATTTCCGTTTTCCGGAATAGAATACTCTATTGTTGTTGTCGGATTAAACGGGTTTGGATAATTCTGCATCAGTGCATATTCTTTTGGCTGAGAATTAATTTCAACGTTTACAACTTCAGATTCAGTTCTTGTCCCATCAAAATCAATCTGCACTAGTTTATATGAATAACTCCCCGTCTCCGAGATTTTTATCAACAAAGGAATAATTGTTTTCTTTTGTGGTGGTCCCCTGTCCTTCAACAAAACCTATCTTCTGCCAGTCTCGTTTTTCTGATTTCTGATCTGTGGCATGTTGACCTCTGAATTTCAAATCCCGAATTATTTTTTTCTGTTGCCGTCTGCCAGGAAAGTGTTACGTTATTATCTTTCGTAAGTGCAGTAAAAGTAACAAGTTCAACCGGAGTTATACCGGGAAGGAATCGCCGCCATACACCATTATAACCAGTTCCTGCAAAAGTATATGTATCATTTGAGGTTAACGCTTCTGTATTTGCATGGACACCCAAACCATCACTATAATAACTAAAATAATTACTATTATTGAATGAGGCATAAATGTAGTCTGGATCAATGTCTGTACCTGCTATTACCATTCCCGGTACTGCCGGAACAAATTTAATTGCATAAACTGAGGAACCATTCGGAAAACCCGCAAGATACCAACTGTTTCCGTAATCTGTAGAATAATATGCACCAATATCAAATCCACCTACATACGCAAAATTATCTTTAGCTGTTAGAGAAGTAAAAGAAATGCTGGGCGCGTTTAAAACAGTACTCCACGTAACACCATCATCAGCTGAACGATACACATTACTAAATACTAAAGAAGCATAAACATAATTTTCTGTTACAGCAAGTTTCTGAACTGATTCGTTTACCAGGTTAGAAGCTTGCCAGGATTGTCCATTATCTGTAGAATAATAAACTCCTTCACTTGTAGCGGCTATAATATTTTCACCGCTCTTTGCTATATTCCATAAGAAAATTGCATCCGAAGGGATACCATTATCGCTTCTTTTCCAGGTTGCTCCATCATCTGTAGATTTATAAATTGTGGCGTGAAAGTGATAAGTACACGCTGCATAAATATCTCTGCCTGAAATAGCAATCCCACGAACATCCGAATAATTTATTGTATCACTCTCTCCTGTTAATTTCAACCATGAAAATCCATTATCCGTAGATTTGTAAATTCCATCTCTTGTTCCGGCATAAACTCCTGATTCAGAATTTTCTAAAGTCAAAATTGAAGATCCGGCAGGAAAGCCTTCCATAGATTTGTAACCAGTTTTCTGCCTGATCAATTGAACGATAAACACCGGCATAATGTGAACCTGCTAAAAGAGTGGATGATCCGGTAACAGTTATAGAACGAACATCTTTCGGGCCCATGCCTTCATTTGCCGATCCCCAGCTTAATCCGTTATTAGTTGATTTATAAACTCCATCATAAGATGTAGCAACAAAGATTGTTGTTCCTATTGATGCAAAATCATACATATTTACAATATCCCAATCAAAACCAATTGGTACAAAATTAAAAGTATTACCATAGTCAGTTGATCTATATACTGACTTCCGTGCACCTGCAAACACCAGGCTATCCTTGCTGTATAAAGAGAATACCTGAGCGCCTTGTTCGAGATCATCCACATGGTGCCAGGATGTACCGTAATCTGTAGTATACATAGTATAATTTCCTGTAGAAGCAATCACTTTATTGCCGGTAGAACATAACGCAGAACAATAGTTGAAGTAAAAACCAGCATTCTGCCAGTTCTCGCCATTATCGGAAGATTTTAGTACACCATTAGTAACAGTTCCTGCAAAAATATATTCATCTTTTATAGTCATTGAGGTAACATAGGTGATGCCTGCATTTGGAAGCGATTGCCATGTAATTCCCCAATCCGAAGAACGATAAATTCCATAACCAGTCCCGACAAAAAGATAACCATTCAAAGTATCAATAGTATTAACATCTATCATTTCGATTCCAGAATTTAGAGCAAACCAAGTATTGCCATCATCTGTTGAAGCGAATAATCCGTCTGTTGCTGTTCCTGCATAAACAGTATCGCCAATAGTTACAATCGTTTCTGTTGATATGCCTTCGGGACCGGTAGTACGTACCCACTGCGGAACTGATTGCGTTGAAAATAGAGTCACACACAGGATTACATATAAAATTTTCATATTAAAATTTCCTTTTTATAAATACATCTCAAAATAATTCGTTTTATCACAGACAAATTTATTCTGGTACTCAATAGTTACTTAAGTACTATCATTTTCTTTACACTTAAGTAGGTGCCTGAAATTAATCTATAATAATATATTCCACTACTTAATCTGACTGCACCGAAATTAACTTTATAACTTCCTGCTTCCTTATAAGCATTCACCAATGTTGTTACTTCTTCACCGAGTGAATTATAAACCACCAATTTCACATTTCCGTTTTCCGGAATAGAATACTCTATTGTTGTTGTCGGATTAAACGGGTTTGGATAATTCTGAGATAAAGAATATTCTGTTGGCAGAAAATTTAATCTCAATATTAACAATTTTAGATTCAGTTCTTGTTCCATTAAAATCAATCTGAACAAGCCTGTAGGAATATTTACCTGTTTCTAAATTTTTATCAACAAATGAATAATTATTTTTTTCAGTTGATGTTCCCCGCCCTTCAACAAACCCAATCTTCTCCCAATCAAATGTTTCTGATTTCTGATCTCTAACATCTGACCTCTGAATTTCAAACCCAGAATTATTTGTTTCAGTTGCTGTTAGCCAATTTAGTTGAACGTCGCTTCCGGAAACGGAAGCACTGAACGAACTAAGTTCAACCGGTACCGGATTTGTATAAGTAATTGTCGTTCCGCCAAATCCAACCGCCCAACCATGATTCCCATCTACAAAGGATAATCCGTAAAGTGCGTTCGTCGTTGGTGAGATTTGCGAAATCCAGCTTTCTCCACCGTCTGTTGTATGAAGAATTGTAGATGTTCCGGAACCACCAAATGATCCTCCAACAGCCCAGCCTGACAATTCATCAACAAAATAAATATCCTGAATATACTCGTCTGTACCGAATGATTGAGTTTCCCATGTGTTTCCACCGTCAGTAGTTTTTGAAATAGATGCGACATGAGGTACACCAAGATATTCTCCGGATACCCAGCCTGTGCTGGAATTAGCAAAATAGATTCCATCAAGTTCATAAGATGAAACGGGTGTGGTTTCAACCCAGGTGTTTCCGCCGTTTGTTGTATGAATGACATCTCCAAATTTACTCGCAGCAAATCCTTCAGTGTCGCTAATAAAATTAGCACAGTACAAAGGAGTTTTATTCGATTCGCTGTATTGAAAATCCCAGGTGTTACCACCATTAGTAGTATAAAGAACTACTCTCCGATTTGTAAAATTGGGGTACACCCCCTGATCACCTCCAATTGCCCACCCTGTATCGGCATTAGCAAAATAGATTGAGTATAAAATTGGATTCGGGAATGTATAAGGATTTGGTTGATCAACCCAGGTATTTCCACCATCAGTAGTATGAATAATTTTTGCCTCGTTGCCGCAAGCCCAACCGTTCATTCTATCAAGAAAGAATATATCTACATAAAAAATCTGAACAGGAGGTGCCGGCTGTTCAGCCCAGGTAGTTCCTCCGTCTGTTGTATGCAGGATGATATGCGCCCCAGCTATCCAGCCATAATCCTGATCAACGAAATAAACGTCCTGCAGAATAGAACTCGTTCCGGAGTTTTGATTATACCAGGCATTTTGAGACAAACTGAGAGAAGAAATAAAAATTAACATTAGTAAAGTAAATAATAATGTTTTCATTTTTGCTCCTGGTTATTCAAAAATGACTCTCCCTGACTCAGAAATTAACTATTGCGGAGGTATGTGTAGGTATTTGTTATATATATATGAATTTTTTATTAAAATCATCACAAAAGTGTAAAGATTGCTACCCAAAACAGTCAAGATGTTTTAATGTTTCTGTTTAAGTTTTTGAAGATTTTTCAACTACATTATTGAACTATTATTAAAAAAAAGCCCGGCAATTTCACCGGGCTTTTATAATAAAGGATTTTAGTCTGCAATAATAACTTAGAAATTTACTCCAATTGCAAACCTAATTGAACGACCTAAAATAGGACGTCCGTTACTCGAATTCGGATCACGGGGATCACCTTCTGTTAATCCATGAGAATCACCTAAATTATCGCCGCTAACATTAAATGTTATACCGCTTGATGTAGCTACATTAATTCCGAAATCCAGTTTGGTGAAAGCATCCAATTGAAATGCATTATCCCTGTCATCCCAGCGTTTTCCAACATACCTGAATGCACCATACAATGAAGCGGTAATGCTGTTACTCAATGGAAAATCATAGCTTGGTGCAACCCTTAACTGAAAATCAGGCTGACGCCAGATTTTATTTCCAACTGTTTCGGGAGCTTTTGCAGATTCGGTGATTTTTCCACTCTGAATAGTAGCAATAAGATTCAACCTGAATGCATCCACATACAAACCGGCATCTATTTCAGTTCCTAAAGTTCGGGTCTTTAAAAGAGCAGCTACTCTTGTAGCACCAACATCTCCATCATAGACTTCAACTGTATTTAAGAATCCTGTAATAAATAAACTATAGAGTTCCTGATCTACTTTAAATCCCAGTTCAAACTGGTTAAATAGATTGGGTTTCACAGTTCCTTTAACACTTGTGACATTTCCGCCGGCATCCCTGATTTGTGTGCCGCTCTTTAAGTTATACAAATCTCCGTCTCTGACCTGATCAAAGTTGGGGAACAGGGAGCCCTTTGATCCACGTACAAAGACTCCGATATTATCTGTAAATTGATAGTTAAGAGCGCCTGTCCCGGCCCAATCATTTCCATCAAGATTAGCAACTTTATCTATTGTTCCGTCCGGCCAGGAACCTGCATCTAGTGTAAAATTAAGATTAAAGAAATCATAACGTGCACCAAGATCTAATCTTAATTTTTCTGTCATTTGCCAGGAGTCACCGGCATAAACTGCTGTCATCCTGGAATCTCCGGCTTCATTAAGACCGTAGTTCCAGCTTCCTGCAACACTGTCCGGAGAAACATTTTTGATAATGTCTCCGTTTGCAACATTTTGAACAAGCACATGATTTCCGATTGTCCAAAAATCCTGTGAAGACCAGAATGACTGATAGGAACCAAGAGTGATTTTATGTTGACCTATTTCATTTGTTAAACTTATATCATTTGTAACTGATTCAAGTTGTTTTTGTACAACCCAGAATCCATAGCTTTGTACATAGCCTGATGTAAGTGTCTTGCCCCCCTGAGTCATAATAGAACTGGTGCCCAACTTAGACAATAAAGTTGAAACTGCCATAGGGCTTCCATTAGGTACAAATCCTAAAGTATTGGCATCTCCTTTGGTATAAGAAAGATTATCTCTCACCGTCCAGCCGCTGCCTAAACCATAGTCAAAATTAAGTCCGCTAACAAGACCTTTCCATCCACGTCCGTCAGAAAAATCAAAATTCGCACTGTCTCCCTGGGCATTTATTCTTAACATTCTATAACGGGTTGAATTTCCCAGAGGAGAGAATGTACCTTCGTTATTTCCAGTACTAAGAGCCATCGGCAGTATCCACTGACCATGATCATCAGTTAGTCTTGCAAAACCATTAACAACTCCCTTCTCAAAAACCTTGGTTAACTGTACGGTGGCCTGTGCACCTCTTTCAGAATTGAATTCAGTATTTCTGATTCCCGGGGAAGTTCTGTAATAACCTCCAACCATATAATAAAACTTCTGCCCAAGAGGACCGCTTAATACAGCATCAAATCTTTGCTGACTGTAATCAGTAGTTGTGTATTTAACCGACCCAAGTGTCTGATCGGTTCCCTTTTTTAAATTGAAGTTAGTAGTTAAACCTGATTCACCATTTGAAAATACCGAACTAGGGCCGCCGCGTACCGCCTCGGTATTAGCTATGGTTTCATCAATACGGAATATACTGCTTTGTTCAAAGAATGAAAGTGTCTGTGTTCCGTAAATTGGGGCTCCGTTTATAGACATCGTTACAAACGGCGCATCTCCTGAGGAAGGCAAACCTCTTACAAATATGTTTGCTCCTGCTACTCCGCCGGAACTTTCCGACCATACACCGGGAACCAGATCTAATGCTGCAGCGGTGCTTGGTGGGGCTAATTGTTCCAGCTGTCTTGGAGAAATTGATGTTATTGAAAAACTTGCCTCTTTCTTTTGTATTCCCGAACCACCCGCTGTACCTGTTATTACAACTCCTTCCATTTGTAATACGTCTTCTTTCAACGTAGCATTTTGCTCGGTTGTCTGGTTGCTGCTTACTGTTACATTAAATTCCTGGGATTTAAACCCAACAGCACTGAATTTCATTGCATAATTGCCTGCCGGAACATTTTCTATTTTATACACCCCGTTTACATTTGAGGCAGCACCGATAGATGTGTTTTCCAGGATAACATTTACACCCGGAATACCATCACCTTTGCTATCAATAACTTTACCGGATATAGTTCCTTGTGCAAGAACATAACCATTAGTAAAAAACAAAAATGTTATGGCAAGTAGTACCCCCCGCCAAAGATTTGAAGTATAGTAATCGCTCATAGTTCCTCCGATATGTTGAGAATAATGAATTAGTTAGTGGGGAAATAATTTTGAAATTAAATTGAGAAAAGTTTTTATATGTTGATATATGCAATTTCATTTGAGAACGTAAACGCACCAGGATTTCAAAATCATAAAACAATAATCAAACGATTTTTATCAAATCGCTTATTTTTTTTAAGGTTTCAACTGCATTGATTTTTTCAAAATAATCATCTGATGACAAATACTCAAGTTTAAAGATACATGTCAGTTACATTTTGTTTTATTACAGAGAAATATTTAATTTCAAAAATGTTCACTCACAATTTCACATCCTTCCGAGGTATCAATGCAGAAATTTAAAGTCAAGCTGTCTCTTTATATCAATTACTTTGTAATAGGATTGATGCTTAACAGCGTGGGCATTGTCATTTTGCAGGTGATAATTCATTACAACGTAACAGAGGGTGCTGCAAGTGTGCTCGAGGCATTTAAGGATTTATCAATAGCAATATTTTCTTTCATTCTTGCTTCATACATACCAAAGTATGGTTATAAAAGATCAATGTTAACAGCATTAATGGTTGTAACAGCGGCTTCACTGGGGATGAGATTTTTTGACGGATTTTTGATGACCAAAATCTTATTCGCTGCAACAGGGTTCAGCTTCGGATTGATTAAAGTTTCTGCTTATTCGACTGTCGGTTTGGTGACTGATAATGCTGATGAACACGCGAGTGTAATGAGTGTGCTGGAGGGAATATTCCAGGTTGGTGTACTTTCAGGTTACTGGATATTCGGATTTTTTATAGGGGATGGTGATCCGGCTTCTAAAAGCTGGCTGAATACTTACTGGGTGCTTGCTGCATTATGTTTGTTTGCATTTTTAAATTTGCTGACTGTAAAGCTGGATGAAAGTGAAGTAACAAAAGCGGAAGAAAAATTCTCAATAGTTCATGAGTTCGTTGAAATGCTTGCCCTTATTCGTTTTCCTCTAGTACTCGTTTTTATTTTAAGCGCTTTTCTTTATGTCTTAATTGAACAAAGCATTCAAACCTGGCTGCCTACATTTAATAAAAGTATTCTCCAGATGCCGAATGCTATCAGTGTTCAGATCGTAAGTATCTTTGCCGGGGCAATTGCATTCGGAAGAATTGCCAGCGGGTACTTTATTAAAAAATTTTCTTGGATGAAGGTACTTACAACTAACATCCTTTGCTCAATGCTGCTTGTTATTCTTGTTCTTCCCATTACAAGAGGAATTGAAGTTGGCTCTATAAATAACTGGACCGATGTTCCGCTCGCTGGATTTTTACTTCCTATTGTCGGACTTTTTCTCGGTCCCATTTACCCAGCTTTAAATTCTTCAATACTCAGCATACTACCCAAGCACAGACAAAGTGCAATGAGCGGACTTATAGTAATCTTTTCTGCTCTTGGCGGAACTACAGGATCCTTAACTACCGGATATATATTTGGTCATTTCAGCGGTCAAACCGCATTTTATTTTTCGCTTGTACCTATGGCAATATTATTCTCAATATTATTCTTTTATAATAATATCAGGAAGAAATTCAGGTTTGAGGAGTTTTAAATGCATTTTAAAAAGGAAGATTACATTCAGGTTTCCGGTAAATTATATACAGCAGTTCAATCTTCCGGTATATTTAAAGACTCTAAAACTTTCGTCGATTCAATACCTAAAAATAATCCTGAATTAATAACTAAACTTTATGAAATAGAAAAAGACAAAACATCTTTTAATCTTAAGACCTTTGTGCTTTCACATTTTGATATCCCGTCCGAGATTGTAGAAAATATAAAGCTGCCGGAAAACCGAACTTTAAAAACACATATAAAATTGTTATGGGAAGTATTGAAACGGGAACCCCTTTTGGATGTTAATCAGCATAGTTCCCTGATTCCAATTCCAAACCCATATATAATTCCTGGTGGAAGATTCAGGGAGATTTATTACTGGGACAGTTACTTTACAATGCAGGGTCTCCTGGCCGATGATCAAATTAAAATTGTTGAAAACATGATAGATAATTTTTCTTATTTGATTGATACGGTAGGATTCATTCCCAACGGTAACCGGGTTTATTATATTACAAGGTCGCAGCCACCTTTCTTTGCAGCAATGATTGACCTGGTTTGTAGATTTAAAAATGATTATAACTACGGGTTAAAATACCTGCCGCAGCTTGAAAGAGAATATGCCTTCTGGTGCGGGGATAAAGAAATTAATAGCAATCACAGAATTGGATTTTCTGATGGTAAATATTTAAACAGGTATTTTGATACGGAAGAATTACCGAGAGAAGAATCTTATTTTGAAGATTTTCAATTAGCAAAAAATATATCTGATGAAGAGAAAAAAAATCTGTATAAAAATATCCGGGCAGCATGTGAATCGGGATGGGATTTTTCCAGCCGGTGGTTCACGGATGAAAAAAATATCTCAAGCTGTGTCGCCACAGAAATTCTTGCTGTTGATCTTAACTGCCTGCTATATTTTGCAGAAAGTTTAATTTCCAGGCTTCAGGATTTAAAGGGTAATAAAGATAGATCAGTAGTTTTCTCCCGATCCGCGCAATCCAGGAAAGAATTAATAAACAAAATATTCTTTGATGAAAAGGAAAAATTCTATTTCGATTATAACTGGAAAACGAAACAAAGGACAAGGGTTTTTTCTTTAGCAGCGTGCTACCCATTATACTTTAAGGTTGCCACACCTGAAATTGCTAAATGCATTAAAGAAAAAATTGAATCAGATTTTTTAAGAGCCGGCGGGGTTATTACAACATTAAATTATACGGGACAGCAATGGGATGCGCCAAACGGATGGGCACCTCTGCAGTGGATAACTATTAAGGGACTAAGAAATTATGATTTTAATGACACTGCTGATAAAATAAAAGAAAGATGGCTGGCTTTAAATTTAAATGTATTTAACCGGACCGGAAAAATGTTTGAAAAATACAATGTGGATGATATCTCCCTACACGCAGGAGGAGGAGAATATCCGTTGCAGGATGGATTCGGGTGGACAAATGGAATAGCGAGCGCTTTGTTAAATAGTCTTGATGAACAAAGCTGAGATATTTTCCGAACACTTCTTAAAAAACAAAAAATGGTCTTCTAAAAAAGTCCGTAATTTATTTTCGGAAATCACATTTCTCTTATTTTAATTTTTGACCAAGAGATTCGGGTTTGTTTTTATCGTTTTTTTTATCTCTTTTTGCCGCTTTTTTTTCTTTCATAGTTTTCAATGGTTCTTTCTTTGAACCTTTTTGTGTGTTTTGACCTTTGCTCATTTTATAACTCACTTTGTTTTTAACTAACCATTAATATTGCATTAGAATACATTGAAAGACTATTAAGATCAATAGTCCAAAAGGATGAAAAAGGAACTACATCATTATGCCTCTTATGTATGGATCAACGAAGGAAAATCCGCAGAAATCCTTGTCCATCCATCAGTTGAATAAAGTTAGTAATAAACCTGAAACAAGAATCGTCGGTTACTCCGGTTGGTCCCCCGGTTAAAAAGATTTGTCTGTTGGTTTGTGGTTGTAGCTCATTGCCAAGGAATTACAAATATCAAAAACTTTTTCAAATTTATTTTGCCATATTCCCAATTGTTTCAATAACTTGATTAAAGAGAAGAGTTATCTGCTGATTATGTTTTTTCTTCCTTTAACATAATATCCCACCTTCTAATCAACCAAATTAAATCTCTGAAACTATTTTTTGCAATTCTTCTTTATTTAAGCAAAACTTAATTTTAAGTTCCTCCCAAAGCATGCCGTTTTTCACTTCATCAAATCGTAAATCATTATCAGTTAATTTTGGGTATTTCTTTTTAAGTTTAGCCTTTTTGATGTACCAGTTTTCCACTATTGAATGAGTAGAATTTGAAAATTGCTGAACTATTTTACCTTTTCCGAGTATCATTTTTTAATCTCATTATTATGCAATTTTTATATAAGATATTATCAAGTAATAAGATACTACACAATGGTACAAAGGGATGAAAAATGAACTACATCCTTTGATTGAGATGAAATGATATATTTAAAATGAATTAATGAAAAATAATTTTTGTTTTAATTGGGAGTTAAAACAATTATAAAAATGGAAATGAATAAGATTGACTTTTCATTTCCATTTAATTTTTATTCGATAATACTTTATTCCGTAAATAATTCTTATTTGCTGCTTTTAGGAATATCATGTTTAATTTTCGTCCACATTTCTGAAAAGTCGGATTTGCTTGAATCAAAAGTCGGACTTTCAGAATTATGACATTCTTTGCATAATGCGAAACGTTCTTCATCTGTTTTAAATACTTTAAGACCATTTGCAATTGCTTCTTTTTCATTTTTCATTGTTTTAAGATTTTTATAATCACTGCCTGCTCCATGGCACGTTTCACATTGTACGCCATCTTCCATTTTGAATTTTGCTGTTTTTAATGAGGCATTAATATTGTATCCACTGACATGACATTTTAAACAGGCTTCACTTAATACTGCGTTTGTCGATAATCCTTTAGCTTTAGCAATACTATCTGCCTCCGCTGTTTTTAGAGTTTCATAGGCTTTGGAATGAGCACTGGCTTTCCAGATATCAATTTGTTCACCTTGTTTTTCAGATTTGTGGCACATGCCGCAAGTCTCAACGCCTACAAATGAATGGCTGGCAAGGGAATCCTGCGCCATTAATGCATTAGTTGCGAACAAAATAATTATGACTGCAATTTTCTTAAACATTTTTTCTCCCAATATTTTGTTTAATTAGATCAAAATAACACTTAATATTTCTCTTCTGAATCGGATTTTTCTTTCTGCCGGGTCTTCCTCACTCCGCCCATAATACCAATACCCAGTATTACAAAGACTCCAACGGTAATCCGATTGGTGTAGCCCCTAATAAATGGGCTGCCAGTCCTAATCCACCGACTAAAATGACCGTCCCTATTAAATAAATTGCAAAGTTAGACATCTGAATTTTCCTTTTATTTTATTGCCATTGTTTTATGAGGTATTTTAAAATTAATAACGCCGGTTTAATTTTTATTTAATTATTCTTACTACATCCTTACTTTATTGTTTACCGACAGTAACTCCCACCACTACGCTGTAACCATACATAACAAGTGATAAAGCAAAACCTACAACTAATAATATTGATTCATACAATGAAAATCTCCACTCTGTATTTTCAACTCTCTAATTTGTGAGAATAACCTTCAGGGTTTTTTCTTTCGCTGCATTTCCAAATGTATCATACGCTTTCATTATATCATTCAAATTAAAATGATGAGTGATTAACTGCTTCGGTTTTAGTTTACCTGAAATTACTGTCTTCAACAACATTGGTATTGTTACTGTATCGACAAGCCGGGTTGTAATTGTAATATTGGCTGACCATAATTTTTCCAGATGAAGCTCGACAGGTTTTCCGTGAACACCCACGTTTGCTAAATGTCCGCCTGCCGCAACAATTGACTGGCAGATATCAAACGTAGGAACAATACCCACAGCTTCGATAGCGACATCAACACCTTTGCCATCGGTGAGTTTCATTATTTCCTTTACGGCATTTTTTGAGATAAGTTTTGTTGCTCCGAAAGTTTTAGCAACCTTGAGCCTGTTTTCATCCAGGTCCACCATAATAATTTCAGAGGGGGAATAAAATTTTACTGTTAGCAGAGCTGCAAGCCCGATTGGTCCCGCGCCGATGATTGCAACTGTATCTCCCGGTTTTACCTGTCCTTTAAGAACCCCGCATTCAAATCCGGTAGGCAAAATATCACTCAACATTACAATAGCTTCCTCATCAACGCCTTCTGGAATGTGATAAAGACTTGTATCGGCATGAGGAATTCTTACATATTCTGCCTGTGTTCCATCAATCATATGGCCGAGAATCCAGCCGCCGGTTTCACAATGTGAATACATTCCTTTTTTACAGGCATCACAAATTCCGCAGGCTGTTATACAGGAAATCAAAACTTTGTCACCGGCTTTAAAATTTGAAACTCCTTTTCCGGCTTCTTCAACAATTCCAACACCTTCGTGTCCTGAGTATGAGGCCGTCAACTACTTCAGGAACATCTCCTTTCATGATGTGAAGATCAGTTCCACATATTGTGGTTTTTGTTATCTTGATAATCGCATCGGACGAATCTTTAATTACAGGTTTTGGTTTTTCTTCCCAGGCACGTTTACCAGACCCGTGATATACTAATGCTTTCATTATTCTTTCCTTTCTTCATGAACTATGCTCATCGAGCCACTTTAACATTTCCTTAATACTGGCAGTAGCCATGGCAATGCAGGTGTCTGCCGCACCATAGTAAATACTAAGTGTATCCCCATCCGGTGCTATAGTGTATCCGCAGGGAAAAACAACATTGCCAACGTCTCCGTGTTGCTCGTAGGGTTCTTCCGGTGAAAAAATCCATTCGTTACAGCGCTTAATACAAATCTCAGGATTGTCCAATTCAAAAAGTGCAAGCCCCAGTCTATAGATACACCCTCCGCAGGATTGTTTTACGCCATGGTAAATCACCAGCCATCCAGCGGGAGTTTCAATTGGAGGTGGAGAAAGCCCGATCTTATTTGCATCCCACCATGCGCCTTTGCGGGCATCCATCATTAAAATATGTTTACCCCAATTTTTCAAATCGGGTGAATAGGAAATCCACATATGTGCTCTTGCAGCGCTAACCGGTCGATGTATCATTGCCCAGTTTCCATTAATTCGATACGGCAGAAGTGCTGCATCTTTATCTTCAGGCGGCATTATTACACCATATCGTTCAAATTCTTTAAAATCTTTTGTCAGTGCCAGGGCAACACCCGGCCCATCCCTTGTGTATGCAGTAAAAACAATTATATATTTTTTCAATTCTTCAACGAAAGTAATGCGTGGATCTTCGATGCCCCATAATTCTTCCGGAAAATTTTCCGGGTTAGGTAATAAAGTTGGCGTTGAGTCAATCTGCCAGTTATCTCTACCATTAGCTGAACGGGCTGCACAAAAGTGAGAAATCCCACTCCGGTCTTCCACTCTGCACAGCAACAAGGTTTTTCCATCGGGCAGCAATGTTGCGCCAGCATTGAATACACTATTAATCGGATATGGCCAATTATCCGCAGTGAGAATAGGGTTTAGTTTATTCCGGTGAAAAAGTTCGGCGTGCTTATTGTTCATTTTAGTAATGCCTCCATTGATGAATGTGTTTGCTCTGACAAACGCAGTTCAAGAAGTGATTGTAAAAAAGCCAGTGTAGATTCTGCCCCCTGATTTTCATTAGGGCGATCGGAATGCAAGCCATCACGACATCCGCCAGTTGTTGGATCATATACTGAAAGATTTAAATCGTTACGTCCGAGAAACCATTCAAAGGCACGGCGGGCCTCTTTGTGCCATAGTTTGTCGCCCGTAATTCTGAAAGCCTCCAGGCAGGCGGATACCATTGTCTGTGCTTCAACCGGTTGTTGATCAAACCGTGCGCGTTTCCCTCCGCGCCGATAGAATCCGTTTGAACCTATCGGTACAAAATGTTTCTTACTAGAACGCTGCAGATCGGCAAGCCATTTTAATGACTCAAGGCCTGCATCAATCATAACCTTTTCATGAATTATTTTACCGGAAGTTAATAAAGCATGCGGCAGAGCTGCGTTACAATATGAAAGTTCTTTTTCAAACCAGTTCCATTCTTCCGAACGGTTATTCTGATATAATGTTAAAAGTCGTGCTGCTAATTCGTCCCTTACCTGGCTTGCTCTGCTGTCACCGGCAAATTTTTGTGAGTATTCATCTATTCCGATAAGTGCAAATGCCCATGCCCGGGGACTAGTAGTTGATAGAATAGCTGGTAGAGTTTGTTCAAACAACCATGCTGCCGTTAAATTTTGGGCAGGTTTGCTACATCTGTTTAATACACAACCCAACGACCACAACGCTCTTCCATGACTATCATCTGATCCCTTCTCTTCTAACCAATTCCTCTGGTAATCCATGAAATTCCGGAACCGTCGGGTCTCTGGATTAAAGGCATACCCGAGAAAGGCAAGATATCGGGAAGACAATCTTAACCCTTCATTATTCCCTAGCTCATCAAGTAGGGCACTTACTAATAAAGCACGGGCATTGTCATCAGTGGTGTAACCGTGAGAATAATTTGGAACAGTAAATAAAGCGTGTTGAAACATTCCGGTATAATCTGTCATACGTACTAAGTGATCAAGCTTTAACGGGGGTAATTCACCGGGGTTTTTGTCAAGCGCCTTCGAAGTAAAATCAGGGGAAAGATAATGACGGCGTTCTACACGTGCACGGTCAAAACTTTCCATGTAACGTTGTGCAACCTCTGACCAAATCATAGCGCGCCCAAACTTATAAGCACGTTTGCGCATTGCATGCCGTTCCGCTTCATTGTTCAATAAATTAATAACCTGTTCTGCCAAAGCTTCAGGATTGCGAAATGGAAACAGCACACCCCGGCCTTCAGAAAGCATTTCCTGGGCGTACCAGTATGGGGTTGAAATAACTGCTTTACCTGCACCAACTGTATAAGCCAGGGTTCCGGATGTAATTTGTGCCTCATTAAGATAAGGGGTAATATAAATGTCAGCTGCACCAATGAACTCAACAAGCTCTTCAGAGCTAACAAAACGATTATAAAAAATAACATTACTTTCTACACCCTTTTGCTGAGCAAGCCATTGCAAAGAAAGTCGGTAAGTTTCTCCCTCCTGTTGAATTACATGCGGATGCGTTGCACCAACAACAATATAAACCACATTGGGATAGCGTGCTACGATTTCAGGCAATGCTGAAATAACAGTTTCAATTCCCTTGTTTGACGACAGTAACCCAAAACTTAGTAAAACTATCTTGCCTTCCACTCCAAATAAATCTTTATTAAAACTTGGATCAACAAATGGTACATCGGGAATGCCGTGTGGAATCATATCAACTTTTTCCAGAGGCACATTATATATTTCATGGAGAAATTCTGATCCACGTTCACTCATTACAACCAAACGGTCTGATAACGCCGCTACTTCTTCCAGTACCCGCCGCTGATCAGGATTAGGATTTTTTAGAATCGTATGCAAAGTTGTAACAATTGGCATTCGTAATCCGCGAAGAGAGCAAGGATATGGCTGCCTGTTTTTCCTCCGAATATTCCATACTCAAATTGCAGTGACACCATGTCAACATTGTTAATATTTAAAAAATCCGAGGCTCTTAAGTATGAATCAATATCTTTCTCAGCAAGTTCAAACCGAACCCTGTCGGGATAAGCATAACCATTTGGAATGTCGTTAACCGGCATTGCAATACAGGTTGTATCAGGGTATTGCAAAGCAATTGCCTCACATAAATCGGTTGTAAATGTGGCAATTCCACATTGCCTTGGTAGATAATTTCCAATGAATGCCATCCGTTTCAGGGTTGAATTTGAAATATTTTGTTTCAACATTAATATCCGTTTCTTTTGAAAAAAGTATTGCGTTTATGAGCTACTACATTTTTTCTACTCTTGTTTGTTTTTTTGTGGCATTATTCCTGCCAAATCTCCAATAACATTTACAAGCTGTTGATTGGCGGGAACTATTATCTTGGCGTTATTCTCAAGAGCCGCCTGTGCTGTTTCAAGTCTTTTTAAAAGTTGTGAATTACCTACGAAATATTTGTCTGCCGCTTCATTCACTAATTTTATCGCTGCCGCGTCTCCTTCTGCCTGTAATATTTTCGATTGCTTGTAGCCTTCAGCTTCTTTAATCTTGGCGCGTTTTTCTCCGTCTGCAACTGTTTCTCTTGCTGAAGCAAAATCAATTGCAGCGACTTTTTCATTCTCGGCTTTTACAACCTTGTTCATTGTTTCCTGCACATCCGGTGGGGGGTCAATCTCTTTTAATTCTGTGCGGACTATTTCGATTCCCCAGCTTTGTGTTTCATCAAGAAGGGTTCTATGAAGCTCCGAATTGATTTTACCTCTTTCGCTGTTGGCAGATTTTAAAGTAAGTGTCCCGATAATATTTCTTAAGGTCGTCCTGGCTAGATTGACGATCTGGTACATGTAATTATTCACGTTGTAAATCGAATTTTTTACACTCTCTTCATCGGCTTTTACTTTGAAATAAACCTGAGCATCAACTCTTGCATTTAAATTATCATTAGTTATAATTTCCTGAGGTTCAGCATTTATCATCGATTCTGTGATGTTAATTCTGTACATCCTTTCCACAAAAGGGAAAATCCAGTGAAATCCCGGATTTGCAAAACGATTGTATTTACCCAGCCGCTCAGTCAGACCTCGTTGAGTCGGTCTGACAATTCTGCTTCCTAAAAGAAACAAAAGGATGATTGGGATAAAAACATATAAAAGAACTTCCATTCTCAACTCCTGTTTTCAAAACATTATTAGAACTAAACTATTATTTTCTCAAAGCCACGATTTTTGCGGACTTCGGAAGTTTTATTCAAGATCATTTCTGAATTTTTTATTATTAACTCAGCTGTGTGGTATATTATTTTTTCATTGCCAGCTTACTAATGAAAATACATAGAAGGCGTAATTATGTAAATCAGCCAAAGGGATGAAAAAGGAACTACATCCTTTACAGGAAGAATTGCAGAATTTAAAATGCATTGTGAGAATATTCAGACAATGATCTGGGCACTAAAATTGCGCTGACAGACTCACTCTTAGTAAATGAAGAGCAAAAGTTTATTCGAAGAAATATCTTATTCCCAGTCCAGCATCAAATCCCAACCCGGTTAGCGGGGTTAGTTGAAAAACCGGGACCAACTCAACAAACACATCTATAGGAGTTGAATGAGGGAACCATGCTATACCAATTACTCCTCTAACACCAATAGAAGCGTCATAACCTCCGCCTGTATTGAACCTTCCACCTACACCATAGTACACGGGAAATCTTTCTGTAGAAATTATTGCATTAAAGGAATGCCAGAGATAATCCATATGAAAATGGACACGACCTGAATTATTATAATAACCCTTGTATTTGATACGATCACCACCCAATCCTACGCCAAGTCCAAAATCAAAAGCATTGACTTTTGATGTCCAGAGTTTTGCACTCAACCCGGTTGGTTCTCCTATAATTATTCCAAGTCCAAATCCGTGATCCTGAGCCGTAACTGGTTTTGCTAAGATTATCATTAAACCCAAAAATAAACCAAATAATATATTTTTTTTCATAACTAAAATTTCCTTTATCGATTGTTAATTTATTTAACACTTAGGTTGATCGTTCCTAAATTCTTATTCTGCTGTGCAATAACGTTTACATTGGTAATGGTTGTATCATTATATGCAAGGTCTGAAGAGAATACTTCTACTCTGTAAGTCTGCTCTGATAAAGCCATTAACATGAATGAGCCGGTGATAGGTTCTGCAACTGTAAGTGCGGTATCTGTTCCGCTTATTGCATAAATAAAACCAGCAGCGCTTACCGGATTTATTTTACCTGAGATGGTTCCGGAGATTACAACTGGCGTTACTCTGATAACAGGTTTCAATTTATACTGTCCGTTTCCTGTCAGTACAATTGAATGCTCGGCATCAAAATCAAGCAATAATTCGTATATAAGTCCGTCCTGTATATCAAATGAATGATTTAGTTTTACTCCTGTTTGCTGCCCACTTGGAATTTCAAGAGGATAATAACTCCGTTTACGACTATGTTGCTTCCTGTACCAATAATTAATCTTATTTGTGAATAGTGCCCGGCATCAAGTGAATGGTTACCGAGCACAACGCTTGCACCGTTTCTTAATTTAAGTAAATCGTAAGTTGCCATATATCGTTTAGCAAACCAGTCGCTGGTTGAATCAGAGCCGGAACTGTGAACCTCAACTCTTGTTACTACTATATTTACCTGGTCAAAACCTGCCGGGGAATCAACCATTGTTATCTTCATTTGTCCTTCCCCGGTTTCGGGTGAAGTTGAATCCGAACAACCGAAAATAATTATGGCTGAGGCTATGGAAATGACTATAACAACCAGCCAAATTAAATTTCCTTTTTGATTTATCATTGAAAATATTTCTTTTTAAATAAACTGATTAAAATTGCAAATAATTTTTTTCGCAAACACAGATACGCTTGAGTAAGGGATTTTTACAGAATCACTTTATTGAAACACACAGCAATCTACGTGAAGACGCAAAGGTAATCAATCGGGCAAAGGGACGAAAAAAGACTTAATTCTTTTGTCTGAGTAAATAATGTTCTTTATGGGTTTCCGGAAGTAACTAACTCATTATTTTTAACTATTGAAGTTTTTATCCTTCACTTTTTTGTGCTTTATTCACTTTAGCTGCAGGGCGGAAATGAAAAGAACCGGACAGAAAAAAAAGTAGGCCTTCGACGAGCTCAGACTGACAAATAGTGTTTTTTGAGACGGATTCAAATCAATGAACTTATTACAATTTCTGTTATAAACTCTTAATAATTAAAAACGGTTATCGAGTAATGTGTTATTATAATACCATTGAACTTCAACCCATGCTGGTTCTCCGGGTACGCCGCCACCCGAGTTAACAATTTTAAGCTTTGAATAGTGACCATCATGGTCATAAAGAAAAACATAATTGCTCATTGTGTCGGTTATGGAATTTGTCCATGTTCCGGTGTTTTTTAAAGGGGAATCTTCACCATTAAAAAGATTAGCATTAGAAGTTATGAAGAAATATGTCTGCCTGATAAGATTCGGATAAAGATCTGCACTCTGAATAAGATATCCCGAGCTGGAGTAATAAATATCTACTAAACTGCTTGAATCAGAACTAACTCCCCAGGCTTTACCGCTTGAAAGGTCCAGTCCGCTTGGTTGTCCGGTGTTTGTTCCGGCGGTTTCATAAATTCTAGCCGGACCATATAATGTTGCCATAATATTTGAAACAAGAACTACGGTTGCAACAACACTCGTCTGTCCTCCGCTTACACTTACAGAGAAAGTCGTATCGCTAAACTCCTGTAATTTTAATGTAATGGAGTGACTTGCTTCATCTACATTTTTAACAGTATCCGGGGTTATCTTTGAAGTGTTTGTCCCATCCTTCCAGATTTGTGCTCCGGCAGGATTTGATGTCAGGTAAATATTTCCTTGCGGGGTCGGAGTGACCGGATCATTTTTAGAATTACAAGAAGTAACCAATAAGGTTATGAATGTAATTAGTAGCAATAAATTTAATTTTTTCATTGTTTGATACCTTTAATTTTTTTTCAGGTTAAATAAAAAAGGGTGTCCGAAGACACCCTGAATTTGGATAAGGTCAAATTATTACTTTATTCGTTTGAACTCGATCCGTCTGTTCAATCTTCTGTTATCTTCTGTATCGTTTGGAACTCTCGGGTGTTCTTCACCATAACCAACCGCAATTATTCTATCAGCGGAGATTCCTTTTGCAACGAGCCATAATTTTAACAGCTTCAGCTCTTCTCAGAGATAGCTTCTGGTTGTATGCGTTGCTGCCTACATTATCCGTATGACCACTGATTTCAACTACGATATCTTTGTGTATCTGCAGGGTCTTAAGTGCACCCATCAGAATTTTATCTGATTTGGGAGTAATTTCAGATTTATTGAAAGCAAAAGTAATACCTTCAAGAACGATTGGAACGTTTATCTTTACGACATCATCTGAAGGATCAAGAGGATCAGTACCACGGTTAACTTCGATACCATCATTAATGGTTCCACCATCGGTATCAACATTTAACGGATCAGTTTTATAACTCATTACTTCTTCACCGTCTTTTAACCCGTCACCATCTGTATCCTTATTTAGCGGATCAGTCTTGCATAATTTTGTCTCAGCTGCTTTTCCAACTACTTTTAACTCAACGTTTACTCCATTAACTTCTTCACCATCTTTTAACCCATCACCATCGGTATCAACATTTAACGGATTAGTTTTGTACGTCAATACTTCATTTCCGTCATTTAATCCGTCACCATCGTACTCAGGATTTAACGGATCGGTTTTATAACTGATTACTTCTTCGCCATCTTTCAAACCATCACCATCTGTATCAGAATTTAACGGATCTGTCTTATATTTCATTACCTCTTCACCATCTTTCAAACCATCACCATCTGTATCGGGATTTAAAGGATCCGTCTTACAAAGTTTTGTCTGAACTGGTTTTCCGACCACTTTTATATCCATATTTACCCCATGAACTTCTTCGCCGTCAGTTAAACCATCACCGTCTGTATCCGGATTGTTTGGATCTGTGCCAAGTTTTTCTTCTTCACATTTACCCAGCCCATCCATATCTTTGTATTAAGGACATCCTTCACCGGTGAATGTTAAACCAACCCCCAGATAATGTAAGTATCAATTGTATTGTTTCCACTGTTGAAGTTGTTGAGGTTGGTGGTAGATGTAAAAGCACCACCAAGGGAAATATCCAACAACACCCTATCACTGAGAGCGAATTCAGCACCAATACCAAGCGGGAATATTCCTGCCCAGGCCTCCTCTTTTATTTCATTGGGAGAAACCTGTATTTGTTCCTCCTGGTATTTCACGCTGTAATGCATTATACCTGCGCCGATATAAAAGTAGGGATTCCATCCTTTAGATCAAAAGGAGAGACTCTTAGACGAAGATTTATAGGAATTATTTCTGATTTGTAATTCTCCTTAAATTGAAATCCCGCATAAAACCATAACCGGCATTAATATCCAGCTCAAGTGCAGGTATTAATTCGAATCCCACAAAGCCTTCAAGCAACCAGGACATTGTATAATCATGAATGATAATTTATCATTCTCCCCGAAACCGACATTTGGAAATTCGTTTTGAGGCAGAAGTATATTATACCTTGCACCAAATTTGGTTCCCCAATCTTTAAACTGTGCCTGGTTAGGTTGGCTCATGGCAATCAATCCAAACAATATCAGAACGTAAACTAATTTATTCATTTTTTCCTCACTTTATTAAAAAAATTAAATGGTTGTTATTCATCGAAATAGATTTTACTAAACACATCGTAAGCTACCTGAGGAAGCAAGGGGAAACAATCGGCCAAAGGGATGAAAAAGGAATTAGATCGTATTTGGTAGTATTTAAAAGCAAATGAATGGTTTAATTATGAAAAGTGATTAATTTATGAAATTGATTTGAGTAAAGTGAAAATAAATTTAGTGCCCTTCCCTATTTCACTTTCTACCCAAATCTTGCCGCCGTTTCTTTCGATAAACTCCTTGCAGAGCAATAATCCTAAACCTGTGCTGGATTCGCCTTCTGTTCCCCTGGTGCCGACTTTTTCTTCTATCTTAAAAAGTTTTTCAATATCATTTTCAGGAATACCTATGCCTGTATCCTCAACTGTAATTATTATATCATTATCCAATAGCACAGATTTTATAAAAATTCTTCCGCCTCTTCCTGTAAATTTAACTGCGTTAGATAAAAGATTTCTGAATATTGTATCAACCATTTTTTCATCTGCATAAATTCTCTCAGAGGCCGGAACTTCATTAATTATGGTAATTCCTTTTTGTAAAGCTCTTTGATTAATAATTTCAATATTTTCCCAAATTGTATCAGACACATTGAATTCTTTTGGAATAAAAGTAATTGAGTCTCGCTGCATTTGCGCCCACGTCAGCAAATTTTCTAAAAGTTTGTAAAGATTACGGGCTGATTCGTTAAGTAATTTACTGTTTTCTGCAAATTCAGCCAGAGAAAAATCGTCACTTCTTTCTGCCATCAGTTCTGTCAGATTTAAAAATCCGTTGAAAGGACTTTTCAGATCGTGTGCAATAATTGAAAAAATTTATCTTTTTCTGCATTTAAGTTTTGAAAGTTGTTTGTTTCGTGATTTACTTCTTCTTCTGCATGTTTCTGGTTGGTAACATCGCGGAAAGACCAGACACGCCCTAAAGATTTATCCGGCATTACAAGTGGAGCAGAGTATCTTTCAAAAATACGCCCGTCCTTAAAATAAATTTGTCCAAATCTTCATCAGAAGAATTGTAAAGCATTTTCACTTTAGAAATAAATTTATCCGGGTCAATCAATTGCCCTAAAATAGAATCCAATAAGGTATTGTCATCGCCTGAATCAATTATACTTTGTGGAATACGCCAGAGTTGTGCAAACCGCTCATTTGTTTTTATCACTTTCCCGTTTGCATCAATTGCCAGGATACCATCAGCCGTTGATTGAAGAATGACATTTAACTTTATTTCACTTTCCTTCAGAGACTGCTCTGCTCTTTTACGTTCAGTAATATCACGGCCTACGAAAAACAATATCTCCCTACCACCTAGTTCAATCTTATTTGCAGTTACTTCAACCTGAACAGATGAGCCATCTTTTCTGCGCCAAATACGTTCTCCCAATGGCATTCCACCGGTGGATGATAATTTTTGCATGAAAGTGTCAATGCTGAATTTGTCATTGGCAACGATATCATATAATGTTAAGGTTTTTACCTCTTCGGCACTATAACCTAACAGATCACAAAATGCTGGATTAGCTTCGAGTACTGTTTGGGTTTTTAGTCATAAAGATAGATGGCTTCTATAGATTGCTCAAGAACCGTGCGGTATCGTCTTTCACTTTCACTAAGTGCTTCTTCATTACGTCTGCGTTCTGTGATGTTGCGGCCTATACCCACAATACCAATTATTTCACCTTTTTCATCCTTCATTGGCAGCTTTGATGTAAGCAGCCATTGTTTTTGTCCATTTTCATCAAGCAATAATTCTTCTGTATTGAGTATAGATTTACCGGAATTTATAACTGTTTGATCAACAGCAAAGGACTTTTCAGCGTGTTCTTTGGAATATAAATCAAAATCGGTTTTCCCTAATATTTCGCTTTCCGAATTCACGCCCATATAACGTAAGTCACTCTTGTTGGAAAGTGTCTTTCTAAGAGAAGTGTCTTTGCAATAAATTGAATCCGGGATGTTATCAATTACTGTTCTCAGTAATAACCGTTCTTTTCGTAACTCTTCTTCTGTTTGTTTACGGTTAGTGATATCCTGTACCTGTAATAGATAACCATTTAGGGTTTTACTTTTTTTGTCTGACAAAGGCGTTATTATATAATCAAAATAGGCTTTCCCAACCTTGTTGGTCTTATACTGTTTAAGTTGTTTTACTTTTTCAAAAGTCAAAAACCACCTGGTAAGCAACCGATTCTCCCCTGTGCAGCTTTTCTGTTTTTTCAACATCAAGGCTGGTACCATCAAACAAATTAAATCCCAGTATTTCAGATTGATCTAATATTCCAAACATTTTTAGTGATGCCCTGTTTGCTGCCACCTGCATACCGTCTGTTTTGTAAAGTTCGATACCAATTGGGGATTCATTAAAAATAGTTCTGAACTTTTCTTCGCTTTCACGAAGTGTCTCTTCAGCAATCTTCCGCTCCATAACAATAGCAATCTGGTTTGCCACACTCACAAGAAAATCAACATCGGGTTCAGAATATACATTTTCCTTCTCGTAGTGTTGAAGAACCAAAACTCCTATAGTGCCGGATTGAGTTATAAGCGGTGCACCAATCCAGGATGGTGAGTTTGAGCCTACTAATTCAACTTCATCCTGTGCTACAAGCTGATCAAATAACTCTTGTGTAAGCAGTAATGGTTTGCCAGTACGGAAGACGTAAGCGGTACAACTTTTCTTCATTGCCACGGGATGAGGGGTAGGATCAAATTTATCTGCAAAATAGGGAAAGTTATAAAGCCCGGAATCCTTATCATGAAGAGCAACGAAGAAATTCTCTGCATAAATTGCTTTCTGTAACGCACTATGTATCAATTTAATCAAGTCATCCTGGTTTGAATTGGTTGTCAGTGCATTAGTAATTTCAAACATTATCTGGCGTTCCAGCTCAGTCCGCTTACGGTGTGTGATGTCATTTACCATTACATGTCTGGCATTTCGGTTATGAAATGTAATAGATGTAGAAATCAATTCGACATTAATAATTTCACCGTTCTTTTTCAGATGACGTGATTCAACAACGGAATTGTGAGATTTTTGTGTCAGTTCAATATTCTGTTTTAAGGTATCAGGATCCTCTGCTGAATAAATATCTTTTAAAGTCATTGATAGAAATTCTTCCCTGGTATAACCGTAGTGCGAGATAGCAGAGTTATTGATCTCAAGAAATGCCAGAGTTTCCAGATCATAAATGAACATTGGCTGGGGATTATTGGCAAACATATACCGATATCTAAATTCATTGGCTTTTATATCTTCAAAAACCCTGCTGTTCACTTCCTGATCGATAAGAATCTTGCCAATTAGAATTGTTGCCAGTGGATAAATAATAATAACAGGAATTCCTATTTGCTGTATTACAGAAATTGCTGTTGAAAAGGGGAGGGAGAACATCATAAGAAGCATTGCAATGTGAACAGTCAGCCCAAAATAAAGTAGACGGCTAACTGTTAATTCTTTATTTGTCTTCTTTCTTTGTAAGTAGAAAATCGTTCCTATGATTACCGAGGAGATAATAACCAATGTTCCGGGAACTGTTCCGGAACCGCCCTGGTATAAACGAAAAATTAATGCCATGATTCCGGCAATTGCTCCGGAAACCGGACCGAAGAATAAAGCAGATACACTTAATACAACAGAACGACCGTCAAAAATTAATCCCTCACTAAAAACCAGCGGTCTCAACATGCCAATAATTGCAACAATTCCAAAGAGAAGTCCCTGACTAATACTACCCTTAATGGAAAACGCCGGGTATCGCTTGTATAAAAAACCCGAGATGACACTCAGGGCAACAAGTAGCGATAAGTTATATAGTAGTTCTAATAAGATCATTCAACTGTCTCTATAGAATTCTTCTTCATCTCCCCTACTCAAAGAGTATCACTCTTAACTCAAGCTGATTTCGCTTTAAGTAAGAGTTTATCTTTAGGCCTTTTATTAAATCAAAACACTGAAGTTATTTGCTTTTATGTTCAGAGAAGGCATGAAAATGTATGTCAAGTGAATTTGTGTTTCGCAGTTTAAACTGCACAAAATATTTTCAACAGTACAAATTAATACAGGCCTCTTCTTCTGCAAATATTTATTTTTAATAATTTCCCATAGGTTTTTGTTTTCCTTTGTTTAATTATTATAAACTTCATCCTTCTTCAGTTGAAATGAAGTGTCTGTTAAGTTTTGAAAATCATTTCCAATTGAAATATATAATCTAAAAGAGTGCCATTGTATAATGATGTTAAGGAATGAAGATAAAACGACATCTTTTGGGTTAGGGCTGTTTGTTTATATTGGTTAAACTATTAACACAGTTGTAATTATCTTATTCAGAACAAGATTTTCCAATTCTATAAAAGATTTACGGTTAGAAACAAAACTAATCTATTATTTTTGAACCGGGAAAAATCATAACTTATTTTCCTTATCCTTCCGGTTTTGAAAAGTAATAATTCAGTTAAATCAAAACCGGTTTTCTTCATTAAGTCTTTTCATTCGTGCGATCCCGCATAAATTAAGGCTTAATAAGTTTTACAAGTTTATTTTTTGTGTGGGTAGTTGTAAAATCACCGTGGTTTTTTTCTTCATTAATTAAGTTGCCAGCTTTATCTTTTAGATTATGAACCGTTACCTGAAAACTCAACCAGTTTTCTTCTTTATTAATAAATAAAACTACTGCTGTATCTCCTTCAACCACACCCACTTTAATAACTTCAACAGGAATGTTTTCGTTGGCTATAACTTCGTAATTGGCTGGGAAAAAAATGGAATCCCTGGACATTGGTTCTGAAAAAGAGAGAAGTATTTTTAACTCTGTTTTCTGCTGAGCTAAAACAGGTAAGCTAATCGATATGCCCAACAGCAGAATCAATAATCCCTTATTTACTTGCACACACCACAAAATCAATTTGCCCATTTTTTTATTAACCTATTATTCCCTTCATTTAGCTATTAAAAAGACCCGGATAATTTTCCGGGTCTGATTTTTCCAAATAAATTTTATTGTTTCTTTACAGTTTAGTCATTCGATCTACTACAATCTCTACCCTACGATTGTTGGCCCGTCCTTCAGCACTGGTATTAATTGCAACAGGTCTATCTTCACCGATTCCATTAGCTTTAATAAGATTGCCCGGATAACCGCGCGAGATTAGATATGCGCGCACTACATCAGCGCGCTTTTGAGACAACACCATGTTGTATTCGGACGATCCCTGTGAGTCAGTGAAACCCTCAATGGTAAGGCTTCTTTCTTTGGTAACCAAAAGCGCATCAGCTACTTTGTTTAGCCGATCCAGTGCCGCCGGTAAAAGTGTAGATTCGTTTGATGCAAATAAAACACTACCTGAGAGTGTAATTACAAGACCGCGTTCTTCTTCTTTTACTGCTGCAAGTTTAGCAAGCTCTGCCAATGCATCGGCTGCTGTCTTCTCAGCATCAACGCGTGCTTTTTGTTCAATGGAAAGCTGCTCTGTTGTGTTCTTCATAATTTCTGCCTGAGTAACTTCATAATCTTTTTTAGCTTTTTCTTTTGCTTTGTTTTCAGCAAATGTAACAGCAAGTGCATCAGCCAGCTTTGATTTGCGATCAGCTACATATGAGAGATCAGTTGTTATATAAGAATCAGGATCCTCCAGGAAAGATTTTTCGGCCAGGTCCAGAGCTGTTTTTGCTTTGTGCAATTCTGCCGGTACTAATTGTGCTGCCTGCCCTGTGCTTGCTTTCTGGTAGGAAAGACGTGCATTCACCAATTCCTGTGGAGGCAAACTTGCACTGCAGCTGACAAGTAGCCCCGTAAATACTATTGCAATAAGATATATCATGAGTTTCATTGTTAATTCCTTTCCTCTGGTAAGTTATTATCTTGTCTAAGTTTTTTTACACGATTTATTGCATCCGTCGCATCTTTTTTATCAGCATCGCTTCGTGACAGCGCTACTGCAAGTTCGCCATCTGCGCTTGCACGCAACAGCATTGAATCTGCTTGTTTTTTTTCACCATTTTCTGCAAATACCTGGGCCTTTTCAAGTTCCTCTTTCGCCAGTTGCAAATAGAGAGATGCGCTGGAAATATCGGACGCACCTACTTCTTCTGCTGCACGAATTGAAGATGTAGTCGTTTCTTTATCTATCACAGCCGGACTACTGCCGCAGCCTATAACCAGTAAACCGAAGATAAAACTTCCCGCTAGCATGGCCATTTTCATTTTTTTCATTGGATACTCCAATTTGATTTTAAAATTTTGTTATTTTCAATTCCTGTTATTCAGGAAAAGAAAATTGCTTTTTAATTTTAAAATAATCTACCGATGATAAACTATATATCATATAGAGCAGAAGGATGAAAGAAGTATTAGTGCTTAATAAGGATTCTGATCAGAAATGAGCTGGTTTTTCAAATAAAAAACAGGGCAGTACATTTGCAAATAACCGCCGGATATTTTTCTGAAATGAAAACCAGATATCGTAAGGAGGACTACTGGGGAGAACAACCGTTATTATTTAACTGCATTTTGTAAAGTGAATATAAACTTCGAACCATTTCCCGGTTCACTTTCTACCCGGATTTTGCCTCCGTTTCTTTCGACAAATTCTTTACAGAGTGGTAAACCAAGCCCGGTTCCTTTTTCCCCGGATGTTCCGTGAGTTGTATATATAGTAGTAAAATCGAATAATGTTGAAGATATTTCCGGATCGATTCCTATTCCCGTATCACAAATAGATATTTCTACAAATTTATCTATTGATTTTCGCTGATATAATAATCTCTCCCCCTTCGGGTGTAAATTTGATTGCATTTATTATAAGATTTTGAATAATTAATTGGAGCATATTTGCGTCTGCATATACAAATATTTCCTTTTCAGTTTGGTTGGATATGGAAATATTTTTTCTTAAAGCGTTATGATTTGAAACTCTGATTATTTTCTCTATGGTATAGTTGATATTAATGTTTTCCGGGTTAAAACTTATCAAGTCCCGCTGAAGCATTGACCAGTGAAGCAAATTCTCCAGCAGCCCATAAAGATTATTCAGGATTTCATTCAGCGCACCACTAAACTGTAATATCTCTTCATGCGATAATTTTTCAGTTTCAGTTGCCAGTAATTCCGAATACTTTAATAATGCTTCGAATGGACTCCTTAAATCGTGTGCAATTATTGAAAAGAATTTATCCTTAGTGCCATTTAGTTCTTTAAGTTCCTCGTTGGTTTTATTTAATCTATCTTCAACCTTTTTAAATTCAGTTAAATCGATTAATGCTACCTGGCATTTGTGGTCCGGTTCAAGTGTGTCCTCTAATTTTATTCCTTCAAGTCAGCACCTGCAATAAGTTTTTATCTTTGTTCATTATTTTTAATTGGCAGGATTGTTTTATCGGTGGAATTAAAAACATCTTTTATAAATGAATGAAAAATTTCTCTTGCATCAGTTGGGATAAAAGTGATTAAATTCCTTCCGATTAATTTTTTACGCTCAATCCCGATAATTTTACCGGCGCTTAAATTTACTTCCTCAATTACACCATCCGGATCCAGTGTAAAGTATGGAATCGGTGAAAAATCAAACAGGTTTACATATTTATTTCTTGATACTTCAAGTTCCACCTGGGCAATTCTGAGTTCTTCGTTCTGATGCTCTAATTCTACCTGGTGTACCTGGAGCAGATGCACCAGTCTTTGCACATCATCCATTTCTTTTATTGCTGGCTTCTTAATCTTTGCTATCTTTTTTACCGGTCTTTTTTTAGTCGTGGCTTTAACAGCACCTTTTTTAACAGGTTTCATTTTATATCCTATCTTGTATTAATTTTTAGTCTGAATTGCGAGCAGAATGAGTTGTGATTCTTTATCTCCCTGGAATATCTCGCGGGCATTTAATAATAATTTCCTTTTTCCGTCTTTAAAATTATATTCTACCTCATAGTCCTCAAAAAAACTGCTTTCAGGAATTATTTCTTCGAGAAGTTTTCGCAGTTCAGGTATATCCCAATTATTATCCTGAAGTTCATACACAAATTTACCAACAGTCTTTTCGCTGACGGTATTAAATATTTTATAAAAAGAGCGGTTAGCGGAAAGTACTTTTAAATCTTTATCAAGAATAAGTAGTGAATCTCTTACAGTATCAACAATATTATCAGAATACTCCTGTGCAAGTTGAATTTCCTGGTTCAACTTTTGAATTTCTTCGTAAGCAGTCTTTATTTTATGAATATGAGTAAACGTTACCACAAGCCCGTCAATAACATTGTTGGTTGTCCGGTAGGGTAATATCCTCATTTGATACCATGTGCCATCCTTGGTTTGTACTTCAATTTCTTTAGGAATCAGTGTTCTTAAAACTTCCTTTGCATCTTCAATTAGTTTATCGTATTGTATATTTGTAGCTATATGGTTTATTGGCCTTCCAATGTCAGATGAAATCAGGTTAACAACTTTTGTAGCGTGTGAAGTAAACCTTTTAATAAATAAATTATTATCAAGAAAGATGGTCGGGATATCAATACTGTCCAGCAGGTTTTTCATATCATTATTAATGACCGGATAATTCATCATTTTTATTCTGCAGTTCGGTGTTTACTGTAATTAATTCTTCATTTAATGATTGCAATTCTTCTTTGGAAGTTTCCAGTTCTTCATTTGAACTTTGCATTTCCTCGTTGGTTGACTGCATTTCTTCGTTTGTCGATTTAATTCTTCATTTGAAGTTTCCAGTTCCTCAATTGTTGACCTTAAATTTTCTTTAGTGATTTTTAACTCGTGTTCAATATCTTTGATTATTTTTTCAGATTTCTTATCATAGTGAACTTTTTTGGAAGCCGCACCTTTCTTTTGCTGTAATACTTCCTCAAATAGTATCAAAAAGAAACCACTCATTTCCGAAGGTTCTTTTATTGGCTTAACTGTAAGATTCATTAACAATGTTTTTCCGTTTGGTTTTATTTTTATACCTTCCGCGGTTAATCCTTTCCTGGCTGATGATACTTTCCTGATCAATGCGGGAAGCTCCTGCTTTAGCCCTATCCCGTGCCATTTCAAAAATATTCATCTTGGCTTCACCGTTCGTAAGTTCAAGATATCTGCCGGTTTTTCCATGAATATAAACTATATCTCCATTCCCGGTTATTATCACACAATCCGGAGAATAATTTTGCAGTATAACTTTTTCCGCTAACTGTGTGATATTTTTTACTTCATTTGTTTTCATAGGTGTCTCATAAATTTTTCCAATTGAATGTGATAAGGGAAAATCGATAAAAGGTTGTACCGAATAAATTGAATCTCTTTTTTTGTAGAACTTCCATTTTTTATCCAACATCGAAAACAGATCGACAAACCCGCCAATAGTTTCCGATGAACCAAGAAAAAGAATTCCATTTGGCAACAGGCTATAATGGAATATGGGAATAATTTTTTTCTGTAATTCGGCATTAAAATAAATTAAAAGATTTCTGCACGAGATAAGATCCAGCCTGGTAAACGGAGGATCTTTAATCACGCTTTGCGGAGCAAAGACCATCATTTCCCTGATTTCCTTCTTGATGTGAAAAACATCTCCCGAGGAAGTAAAGAAATTTTTCAAACGTGTTTTATCAACATCGGGTTGGATTCCTGAAAATGTCCCGATGCGGGCTTTTTCTATCGCTTCACTATCAATGTCTGTAGCAAAAATCTGTACGTTTAAATGTTTCTTCGCTTTATTCATACACTCCCGCAGGATAATTGCAATAGAGTATGCTTCTTCACCGGTTGAACACCCGGGTACCCAGATTCTTATTTTCCCGTCTTCAGGTTTATTTTTTACTAATTCTGCTAAGATACTTTTTAATTTCTCGAAGGACTCGGGGTCTCTGAAAAAATTTGTTACTCCAATTAAGAGTTCCTTAAACAGGGAATCAATTTCACCGGGATTTTCCTGGATCAACCTGATATAATTAGGAATACTATCCATTTGAGAAACACTCATTCTTCTTTCCACGCGGCGGGAAATAGTATTTTGTTTATAGAGTGAAAAATCATGCCCGGTGTGATTTCTGAGCAGTATGAAAATTTTTTGAAATGTATCCGGAATTTTGCCATCTGGAATTGTTTTATCTAATAAAATACCTTTTACTTTATGTAATGAATATTTAATCAACTGGTCAGGCATTTCTTCGGGCGGAAGGATGTAATCTGCCAGGCCGGTTTTGATAGCGCTTGTCGGCATCCCATCGAATTTTGCCGAATTGGGATCCTGCACCATTACCATTCCCAATTCACTCTTCACTGCTTTTAATCCTGCCGTTCCGTCAGAAGCCATTCCCGAAAGGATAATACAAATAGCTTTTTCGCCCAGGTCCTGTGAAAGGGACTTGAAGAAAAAATCAATCGGAAGCCGGAATCCATGTGCTTGTGCAGGTTCTATCAGTTGTATTGTTCCGTGAAGAATTGCAATGTCACGGTTTGCAGGTGCAACATAAACATGATTGGGTTTAACAATCATACCGTCTTCTGCCGGGTATAATTTCATCTTTGTAGATTTTTGAATTAGTTCGGGCATAATACTCACATGTGTTGGGTCTAAATGTGAAACTACAATAAATGCCATGCCCGAACTATCCGGCATATTTTCAAAAAATCTTTCCAGTGCTTCCAGCCCGCCGGCAGATGCACCTATGCCTACCACATAAAATGAATTATCCGGGCTGCACAATTTTTGCGGTGCTTTTTTTCTTTTTAACTGGGAAGCGTTTCGGAATTGCTTTCTTTTTCATATCTCCTTTGTTTCAAATTACGGTATTTCCGTAAATTTTTTATTGAGAAGGAAGCATCCTATTTAGAAGAGAACACCGAAATAATTATCTAAATAAAACCCTTTTGTAAAATAAAAAAAATTATCTATTAATATCCCTTTCTGATTTTATTAAAGCAATTGAAGCTGTCCCCGGGTGAATTATTAACCACGGATTACCAATTTATAGCAGGATAGTTTTCCAAAAAATAAAAAGCACTCTTTTTTTAAGATATAAGAGACCATTTTTTTTATTTCTGATAACTTTATACTTTTTCATTTTCTCAATTAATAATCTGATTGATAATTCTCAAATGCAAAGAAGCACCTGATCGGGACTTTATATGTACAACAATTTTAAAATAAGTTTCTTTCTAAATGTACAAGAGTATTAATTCGGCATATTAAATGTGCTTAGTAAAAACCATTAGATATTTTTCTAAAATGAAAACCATAAATAGTAAACAGGATTGCAAGAGAAAAAAGTTGTGGCTTTCTGAAAAGTGACCAGAAAAATAATTTCCAGTAGTAAATTCTTTCTTCCCCGATGACCCCCAGCTTAAACATTGACCTGAATAAAGCCAGGATATAGCTTGGATTAATATGAAATACTTTTTTCTTACCGGGTTCAAAATCTTTTAAAAACCTTGTAACTCGTTCATAGTAATATTTTGGGGAATATATCTTGTCCAGTATTTTCTGATAACCATCGAGCAGCACTTTGGAATCCATCCGCGGAATAAAGTTTATTGAAAAGTCGGTGTTATTACCGGTAAAATCTTTAAGCATTCTACCTTCCTTTTCTAATCTTTTTTCAAGATTGGTTCCTTTAGGAGCATTCAGTAATCCAACCATCGCAGTCACTATCCCGCTTTCCTGTATAAAACCTGTAAGCTTTTCAAAAATAGAGGGCGGGTCATTATCAAACCCCACAATAAAACCTCCCTGAACTTCAAGACCTGCCTTTTGTATTTTCTTTATGCTGGAAATCAGATCGCGGTTCCGGTTCTGGTTTTTATTACACTCAACCAGGCTTTCCTCATTAGGTGATTCAATCCCGATAAATACTGCTTCAAACCCGGCTTTAACCATTAACTGCATCAACAGTTCATCATCGGCAAGATTTATTGAGGCTTCAGTATTCAGGTAAAAAGGATTTTTTCTTTTATCCATCCATTCAGCAATTGCCGGAAGGATTTCTTTTTTAAGTTTCACTTTATTGCCGATGAAATTATCATCAACAAAAAAAACAGGTCCACGCCACCCGGTAAAATAAAGTGCATCTAATTCAGATAAGACCTGTTCCCTGGTTTTTGTACGCGGTTTCCTTCCGTAAAGAACTGTGATATCACAGAAGTCACAGTCATATGGGCACCCTCGTGAATATTGAAGGTTCATTGAGGTATAATGCTTAATAGGTACAATTTCCCAGAGTGGTAATGGAGTACTTGTTATATCAGCCCATTTATCTGTTGTATATTTGTGTTTCGGTTCTCCCTCATTCAGATCATTAAGAAACAAGGGGATTGTAATCTCAGCTTCGTTTAAAACGAGATGATCAACATTATCATAATACTCTGAACTGCTTGTAAATAATGGACCGCCTGCTACAATTTTAGTGTTTAATTTTTCGCATCGTTGTATAACCTGGTTAGCAGAATCACTTTGAACGGACATCGCACTTAAAAACACATAGTCGGCCCAGAGAATATCTTTGTCATCCAGCTCTGTTGCGTTCATATCAATTAATTTCTTATTCCAGGTTTCAGGAAGCATTGAAGCAACTGTCAGCAGTCCTAACGGCGGGAAACTTGCTTTCTTCGAAACGAATTTTAAAGCGTGTTTAAAACTCCAGAATGTATCGGGATACATTGGATAAACCAAAAGTACATTCATTATCTCTCCCTTAAATAATATTAAAGTCTTACTTATACCGCAATTCGTTTCACTTCGGATTCCAGGTAAGCATTCTGATTATGATAAATAGCTCCGGCAGGAAGCCAGTCCCATAGAGGACCTAAATCCTTTTGTATTATGTTCAGGTAGAATTGAGGAATCTCAGTGGTTTCCTGTTCAAAATATTTCCGGAAAGCTTTATTCGAGTTCAATCGTTTAAGTATTTGTTTATTATACGCCACTCTTCCAAAACCTTCTTCTGAAATTGCGCGCACTACATTCATCCATCTCGGAATAAATGCTTTAGTAGCTACCAGACGCCTTAAAATTGCATTCCAGGAAAATGTGTGTTCGCCAAGGCTGATAATATTTGAATAAAATTCTGACCAGGAATAATTTTTTGGTCTGACATTCATAGCATGATTATTATCCAGAAAATGGTGCGGAAAAGGTAATACTCTGCCTACCCTCTGGTAATCAAGATTCAGCGGTGCCGCCCGTCCGAATGCAGACAATAAAGAATAACCCGGGAAAGCTCCCGGTGTCATATCAACGAATTTTTTTGTAAGCTCAAATGGTTCCTCCCCTTCATCTGAATCAAGACCAAGAACAAAATTAGTTTGTATGTAAGGAATATATCGCAGAATCATATTAACCTGTTCAGCGATCTGCTTAACTTTATCCATTCCGGTTAAACTGCCTGTCCTGGATTTTCCGCCGAGGTCGTACCATGATTCTATTCCCGGAAGCATAGCACCGAATCCATTTCTTTTAAGACGTTTCATATGGGGTTCGGATAAAAGTGACAAGCTGCTTTCGGCGATAAAATCTATACTGTTTTCCGGCACCACCTCTTCAATCGCATCCATGTATTCATCAAACCTGATTCCAAAATTGGGATCATGCCAGCCTACCAGAGGACGTTTGAATTTTGTTAAAAGAAAAGCTAAATCTTCTTTCAGAACATCAAAACTTAATGGCTGATATTTTACGGTTGAATCAATACAGAAATTACAGGTATATGGACAACCCAGGCTTCCGAGCATCGGAACCATTTTAATCAGCGGAGCTTTCTTTAGTGTTGGTTCAATAAATTTCCATCGCTCCTTTACACCGGGTAGCGATAATGGCTGGATTGGTGCTGTAAGATGAATACCTACAGGACGATGAGGTGAACAATCATATAAAATTTCCTGAATAATGCTTTTATCCGTAAATCCTACGACGTAATCAAAATAATTCATGGCATCTTCAGGGTAACATCTTGCATGCGGACCTCCCAGGACTGTAACAGCTCCCCGTGAACGCAACAGATTACTTAGTGCATAAGCTGTCTGCGCCGCTTCTGTGAAGGCTCCGATAAATATCAGGTCAGCGTTTTGCGGAAGTTCATCAATTAAATTCTCTTTTCCGGTATAGCAAACGTAAGTTACGTTGTGTCCCTCCTCTTCACACCAAACACCCACTACCTGCGGCATAATGCTTGCAAAATTTGCATTCATTATCCGGGCAAATAATTTTTTATTCGGTTTTTTTGATACAAGATCAATTATTCCGACTTCCAACTTTCGACTCATTTAATCACCAGCTTTTATAATCTTCATAAATAAATGATAATAATGCACGTTAAAAATTGCATATCTTATTATCCTTTAAGAAGATATAAAATCTGCTTACCGTAATAAATAAGCCATATGGATAGAAAAGGGATTAATCCTTTTGGCTGATAAAATAAGGAGAAAGGTATTTATTAAATAAATTTACTTTTTCATTTTGATGAAAGATTGTAAAATAATTTAATGTATGAACGTCGAAATATTCACTGAAGTTGCTTTTAAACTGGTACTTTAAATTAGAAGTCTGCTTTTTCCAGATGATTTAAAAGTACAACATTCTTTTTCATATTATCTAAATGACTTTTCACTGTAAAAGAAGGGATTCTGATTTTTTGAGTTGCTTCTATATTACTCAAACAAATAACTATAAGTATTGCGCAGAGATTAATTTTAAGTTCAAGAGAAACAACATTTTCTCTTGATTGTTAAATTAATAAACCGTATTAAGATTGTCCGTTAAGTAGATTTATTGTTTCTTTACATAAAATTCACCCCGGGTATATGCACGATGAATTATAGATTTTTTTCTTCCGGTTTTTTTGTAGCCGTTTGCGATCATCAATGAAGCAATCATTGCCCCGATAAATTGTTTCATTCTGCTGTTAAATTTAAAACCTTTTCTCTTTTTTGCTTCATTAAAACAAAGTTCGGCTACGCTTGTAACTGCAGGCATTCCGTACTCTGTTAAAATCATTGCCTGGATAAAAGTTTCCGGTTTCATTACGACATCAAAAAGAAATTTGCCTTCTGCTTTTGCCAGTCCTGCAAACTGCGGATAAGTCGCAGCAAATTCCTTTAACTCCGGGAGATTAATTTTTCTAATGTAGGTTTTGCTTTTCATTTTTATATCTCCATAGATTATCAAAGACAATAATTGCAGGTGCAATATATGTAACTGATGATAAAACTTCACCCCATATATGAAGTACAGTATACCATGGCAGATTAAATTTGCAGTTCAGATTAAGCAGAAATAAAGGTTGCTATTCACTTGATTACAGTTTCAATATCAGAATATTTATCCGAGATAATCTTTAAGTCGTGTGCTTTTTTTAGAACTTCTTAATTTTCTCAAAGCTTTTTCTTTAATCTGTCTGATTCGTTCGCGGGTAAGATTAAATTTTGTACCGATTTCTTCCAATGTTGCTTTATGATTACTCCCTATCCCGAAAGAAAGCCGAATAACTTCAGCCTCCCTGGCATCCAGACCAGAAAGAGCATTTTCGACTTCATTCTTTAAAGAATCATCCATAAGTTCTTTATCGGGCATGGATTGTGTTTCATTGTGAAGAACATCCATGAGTGTAGCTTTGCTTTCATCCCCATTCTTAAGAGGCGCATCCATCGATACCTGGCGGGTTGAAATTTGTAAAATGTATGCAACTTCATCAGAAGTAATTTCCAGAATCTTGGCCAGTTCTTCAGTTGAAGGTTTTCTTTCATATTCCTGCTCAAACTCCCTGGTAGCTTTTCCAAGCCTGGTCAAATTTCCGACACGGTTAAGCGGAAGACGAACCACTCTTGTCTGATCAGCAATTGCAGACATAATACCCTGCCTTATCCACCAGACGGCATACGAGATAAATTTAAATCCTCTGGTTTCATCAAAACGTTGTGCCGCTTTTACCAGTCCTATATTTCCTTCATTTATCAAATCACCAAGAGTAAGTCCCTGGTTCTGATACATCTTTGCAACCGACACAACAAATCTCAAATTTGCATTAACCAGTTTGTTTTGTGCTTTCACATCACCGTTTCTGATTTTAATTGCTAAATCAATTTCCTCATCGGGGTTCAGTAAGCTATATTTTCCAATTTCCTGAAAATACTGATCGAGGGATTTATTTTCACGGTTCGTTAATTGTTTTGTTATTTTCAATGAGGGGTTCTGCTTTCTTTTGATAAATCTAATTTAACAATCCGGAAAATAGTAAAGCCGGAGAGGGTCTTAGATATGAATAAATACGGGGAGCAATATACTTAATTTCCGGTTAAAGAACGGTCATAAAACAGCCATTTTTGAGATATTTTTTCTTAAAAACTCAATTTTTTATCTTCCTCACATCAAACAATTTTTTCAATTAATATCTTACCCTGAAAAAGGAGAATATTATGACAGATAAAGAAGTTATGGACAAAATAAAAGATCTGCTTGAAAAGGAACATTCATTGTATTTAAAGGATGGATTATCTGCAAAAGAAAGAAAAGAAGTTGAGAATAATTCAGGTTGAGCTTGACCGTTACTGGGATTTATTGAGACAGCGAAGAGCATTACAGGAATATGGTGATGATCCTGACAAAGCAAAGCTCAGGGGAACTGACACTGTGGAAAATTATGAGCAATAAATTCATCTAATAAAAAGAAAGCTATTTTTTATAGAATAAAGAATTTAAAATTATTCGTTTATACTTTTCATAAAAGTTCCGATATAATTTTTTTAACACCTTATTACGAGACAAAAACAATTTTATAAATAAATTCACGGAGATAAAATGAGAATTGGAATAATTGGTTCAGGAATTGTCGCTCAACAGCTTGGACTTGGTTTAACGAGACTTAGTCATGAAGTTAAATTAGGAACGAGAGATGTTTCCAAACTTGAGGAATGGAAAAAACAGGCCGGCATCAAAGCTTCCGTTGGCAGTAATGAAGACGCTGCAAAATTCGGAGAATTGATTGTGCTGGCTACAGGATGGGCAGGAACAGAAAATGCACTTAATCTTGCAGGTAAACAAAACTTTGCCGGAAAAATTGTAATGGATGTTACCAACCCATTAGATTTTTCTAAAGGGATCTCCGCCGAGAATGGATGCTTCACCCGGAGACTCTGGCGGTGAGAAAATTCAAATGTGGTTACCCGATTCCAAAATTGTAAAAGCGTTTAACATTATAAATGCTTATACAATGATTGACGCAAAAAGGGAGGAAGGTGACCCTGATTTATTTATCTGCGGTAACGATGAAGAAGCAAAGAAAGTTATTACTTCATTTGCAGAAGGCTGGGGGTGGAAAAGTGTAATTGATATGGGGAACATTTCAATGGCTTACTGGCTGGAGGCTTTAACAATGCTGTGGGTTTTTTATGCATTTAAAACCAACAGCTGGACTCATGCATTTAAACTATTAAAAAAATAATGTGATTAATTTTTGAAAACAAATTCAACATGCATTAATAAATTAAGACATTTTTTCGTTATTGAATTTTTCAAATTTCTTTATCCTTGCTAGGTTTCCTTTTTGAAGTTTAAGAGTAACAGAATTCAAGTTTAATTTTTAGTTGTGAAGTTTTACACAAAAATTAAAATATTTGGATTCCTTGCAATGCTTTTAAATAAGAACTTTATTTTTACAACTAAAATAAATCTTCACTATCTTGTGCCTGTAAAATTTCTATTCTTGTTATGAGCAATTAAACCTTGGAGAACCGCCAATGAAGAAATTTGAAACCGAAGTTCATCTCAGCAGGGAAATGAAATTAATGGATGCTACACTAATCGGTGTTGGCGCAATGATTGGTGCAGGAATATTTGTTCTTACCGGTATCGCTGCCGGCGTTGCAGGACCCGGACTCATAATAACATTCGGATTAAATGGGCTTGTGGCTTTGTTGACAGCCTTTTCTTATGCTGAACTTGGCTCCTGTTATCATGATGCGGGCGGGGGTTATCTGTGGGTTAAAGAGGGGCTCCCAAAATGGAATGGTTTTATATCTGGATGGATGAGCTGGTTCGCACACGCAGTTGCCTGCAGTCTTTATGCTCTTGGTTTTAGTGCTTACTTCGAACTTGTACTCCACGAAATAAATATTGTCTTGCCGCATTGGGGATTTTTATCTCCTCAAAAAATTCTTGCTGCCTGTATAGCTATACTTTTTGCATATATAAATTTTCGTGGTGCCTCCGAAACAGGAAAGATCGGGAATATAGTTACGCTGGCAAAAATCGCAATTCTCGCTGTGTTCATAGGTTTTGGTATAAATCTTATTCTTCACCGTCCAGACTGGCATGAAGCATTTTCACCTTTTCTTCCTCACGGTTGGGGAGGAGTTTTTAAAGCAATGGGATTAACTTTTATAGCTTTTCAGGGATTTGAAGTTATTGCACAATGTTCAGAGGAAATTAAAAACCCTAAAAAAAATATTCCGCGGGCAGTTTTTTTATCTCTCATCATCGTCGTTCCTATTTATCTTTTAGTTGCCATTACTGCCCTGGGTGCGGTAAAACCCGAGGGAATGACTCCCTGGGATTATTTAGCTTTAAATAAAGAAACAGCACTCGTAGAGGTTGCAAAATCATTTTTCGTAGGCGGTGGAATCATGCTTCTTTTCGGCGGTTTGATTTCCACAATGTCTGCACTTAATGCTACTGTTTACTCATCCTCCCGTGTTGCATATGCGATGGGAAAAGACAGGAATTTTCCGGCATTTTTCAGTAAGGTGCATAAGAAAAATTTCACACCGCATTTGTCAATTCTGATTTCACTATTCATAGTTGTGATAATGGCTATTTCCCTCCCGATAGAAGACGTTGCAAGTGCTGCAGATATTATGTTCCTTCTTTTATTTCTCCAGGTCAATATTACGTTAATCAGGCTGAGGAAAAAGCGTCCCGATCTGGATAGAGGATTTATCACACCATGGTTTCCATATCTCTCCATTTTGGGAATCTTTTTACTTTTATTTTTAGCGATTTATATGTTTAACTACAGTCCGACTGCATGGATCGTTACTGCTGTATGGGTTGGAATAGGTTTGTTCACTTACAAAACCTATGCATCAAAAAAAGAAATAGAACACGTTAAAAAAGTTAAATCACTTGAAAGACTTGAAAAGAAAGAATATAAAATTCTTGTGCCTCTCGCAAACAGGAACTCAGTTTCAAGTTTAACACATTTGGCAAAAGGAATTGCATTAAAAAACAGCGCCGAAGTATTGTTCCTTCATGTAAATGAGATCAAAGAAGGCAGTCCGCTCGCGGTTGAAGCGAGTGATATAGCAGGGGCTAAACCTTTGTTTGAAACAGCTGAAATGGTTATCGGGGAATCAGGAATATTTGCCCGACCTATCGTTACTGTATCCCACCGTATTTCGGAGGGGATTGTTCAGACGGCAGAAGAGGAGAACTGTAATTTCATAATTGTTGGAAGAGAAAAAAATCCGACATTTCTTGAGAGATTTTTCTCCTCAATTATTGACACCTTAATACAGAGATTTCCTGGTGAGGTGGCAGTTCTACATGGAACTTTTGAAAAAGAAAAAATTAAGACAATACTTATCCCATTTAATATCGATATTCATGCTATGCTTGCCGCTGAAGTTGCCCCGGCTTTTATTGAATATTTTAATTGTAATTTAAAGCTGCTGCTGGTTTTCGAGCCCGGAATGTCACAGATAGAAAAAGAAAAGCGTCAGGAAAAAGTAAAAGAACTTATAAATGAAAATATTACTTCCGCTGAGATAATAATTCTTCCTGATACTGATATTTTAACAGGAATTGTTGAAGAATCTAAAAAAGCAGATATGATTATTATGGGTGGTAAAACCGGGGATTTCCTGGAACTGCTTTTCGGTCGTTCACTCGCACAAGAGATTACCGAACAATCTGCATGCCCTGTACTCTGGGTAAAAGAATATGAAGAGAGAGAATCCTTCTGGAAGCTTTTATTAAAAAAACCAAAAGAAACCGGAGTTGAAAATGGATAATTCTATTCAAGGACCTTTTTTTGATTTTGGAAAAGAAATAATAGGATACCTGCCCAATCTCATTGGCGGATTTTTATTACTCGTCGTCGGCTGGTTTGCCGGATGGCTGGTCAAAAGAATAATTGTTCAGTTGCTCGTTGCATTTAGGTTGGAACGCCTTTTTACAAGGGTTCAATGGCGTCAGACATTGTCTAAAGCAGACATACGTTATGCACTCTTCGGTTTTATCGGGAATATCTTTTTCTTTGTAATCTTCCTGATCTTTCTCTACACCGCGCTTGATGCAATGAAACTGACAGTGCTTTCAAGTCTGATACAGAATGGTGTTTTGTTTATACCCAAACTAATAGTTGCACTAATCATTTTTGGGCTGGGCTGGATAATTGCCGGCAGAGTTTCGGGCTCTGTTTATATTGCTCTTGCAAAAGAGAATATCCCTAATTATTCTCTTGTAGCCAGGTTTACAAGATTTGTAATTCTGCTTTTCTTTTCTGCAATGGCACTTGTGGAAATTGAAATTGCGGTGGAGATTGTAGTTATAGGTTTTACTACAATTATGGTTTCTTTGGCTTTGCTTGCAATAGTGTTAACTATAGTTGGAGGAAAATCATATATAAGTAAATTTTTTAATAATGTTTGAAGCTTATTGTTCTGAATACGTGTTTTGTCACCCTGAACTTGTTTCAGGGTCTTATTAACTGTAAGATGATGAAAATAAACCTGCTTACCGACAGGTAGATTCAGCATGACATATAAATCATCGAAGATGAAGACATATTTTAATATCATAGTACTCATTATTTTAGTTTCCTCATTCTCCTATTCACAGGAAGAAAAACCGGAAACGCCAAATGTTGTTACTCCATTGTTTAATTCTCTGCAGAACCTTCAATATAAATTTGATGAGTTTGAGATCTATCGTAAATTAAACTATATGAAAATGAACCTGCCTGCCGCAAGCGATTCTAACTCAATCTGGATGTGGACAAAACTTGCAATTTCAACCTCAGGTAATCCGGATGATCCGGCAGGGAATTCACCCGGGGATTGGATTGAGCCTCTTCACCAGCAATATTTAAATGATTCTAAATTTAATCCGGTAAGATATGTTTTGGGAATGGCACAAACAGCTGCCGTGGGTTACCTGGTTTACGAACATATTAAGAAGTATGGTCTGTTTAAATGATGGAGTGACTATTTGTGGTCATGCTGAACTTGTTTCAGCATCTTTAGGAAATTAATATTGAGCATCAAATATTTTTGTTTTTAATAAACAATTCAATGCTCAACCATCAATTTTCAAGTAAAAATATTTTTTATAATTCACTTAGCCACTTCTGTGCAAAACTGCGACCTGCGTTCGTTGCTTCCTTCCCTGCACGGTAACATAATTTCCAGAGAGAACTCCTGCTTTCATACTCCTGCTTCACAAACACTTCTCTGTTGTACTGATTAGCTGCTGTCTGTGCAGAAAAATCAACATCTTTTGATGCATCAATAAATTTCTGAAGCCATTTTTTGATTAGTGCTTTGGAATTATTCTCAGGATATTCGCTATTCCATTCAGCAACTTTATTATTGTATTCATCCATCTGCTGATCATACATCTGCTTGTACATATTCTCCATATCTTTACTGAACATCGGGTTATCGGGATTATCAATTTCTTTTAACTGATCTTTATACATTTTAATACTTTCATCAAAAACACTCTGTTGATCGGCAGGCATCTTTGATTTTGTTTCTTCCATATTTTTTATGCCTTCTTCAATGCTCTTTCTCTGTTCCTCTTTCATTTCATCCATTGTTTTTGGTTTATCCGGTGGAGTAGGTTTTTTGTTTTCCCTAAATTCTTTGTACTTACCTGCGAATTCCGGAGTTGAGGAATATTCTTTTACATATTGTGCAACTGATTCAACAATAGAGGTTCTTTCTCCTGCTGCTAATCCTTTTAAAGTTTTCGGATTAGGAAAATAAAAATTTGAATACGAACAATTACTCCAAATCATATCTTTTGCATCATTATCACTTAGCTGAAGCTGCTGCAGAATGTTTTTCATTTTGTCATCAACAATCTTTCCTGCAGTTAGCCCTAAAACCAGTACAAGTAAAGGAACAGCAACAAATATTTTTTTCATTGTTTTTCTTTCTGATGAAATGATAATGAAAGAATGATTGGGGGGAAAATCATTATTTCGGGTGAAATTATCAAGGGTTAGTTAAAATAAGAGTGAAAATTTATGTTGCGAATTCTAGCGGTTTTTAAGCCTTATTATAATTTTTCTTGCTTTTGTGATATTATTATGATATCATTCTGATAGCAATTTTTGAAAGGTTAAAAAATGCAAACTGTTTCAGAAAAAAAATCAGTTAAAATAAATGGATTCATTGCGCTATTAGTTATTTTAATTCTGCTTGTGGTCGATGTCTTGTTTTTCATCGGCGGAGTTCGGGCAAAAGATCCTTCTTTCCTCTGGTATTTCTTTCCTTTAACTTTAATTATAATAATCGGATTAACCGGTTTAATTACTGTACAGCCGAACGATTCGCGCGTAATTATTTTCTTTGGTAATTACAGCGGAACTGTAAGAGACTCTGGTTTCTGGTGGGTAAATCCTTTTACCATTAAAAGAAAAGTTACGTTAAGAATCAGAAACTTTAACAGCGATAAAATTAAAGTGAATGATCTGCGCGGAAACCCGATTGAAATTGCAGCGGTAATTGTCTGGCGGGTTTTTGATACTTCCCGTGCTGTTTTTGATGTGGACAATTATGAAGAGTTCGTCGCCATTCAAAGTGAGACCGCAATACGTTCTCTTACCTCAGAATACCCCTACGATGGTGATGACGATAAAGCCTCCCTTAGAGGCAGTCCGCAGGAAGTTGCTGAAAATCTTCAGAAGCAGGTTCAGTCGCGACTTGAAATTGCCGGGGTTGAAGTTGTTGAAGCGCGTATAAGCCACCTTGCATATGCACAGGAAATAGCACAGGCAATGCTTCGCAGACAGCAGGCAGAAGCAATTGTTGCAGCAAGACAAAAAATTGTTGAAGGAGCGGTGGGAATGGTTGAAAGCGCCCTGCTTGCTCTCAGCGAGCAGAACATCGTTCAGCTTGATGAGGATAAAAAAGCAACAATGGTTAATAACTTAATGGTTGCTCTTGTTTCTGATAAAGAAGTATCCCCGGTTATAAACACAGGAACGCTTTATCAATAAACGTTATTTATTAAAATGAAAAAATTATCTGGCCTGGCTGGCGAAACATTAATTATCCGCCAGCCATTAATGTCGCAAAACTATTATGAACTGAGACACGATGAAGAGATTCTTGGCACAATAAAGCCTGAGCGCTTTTTTAATACACGAATGTTGGTCAATATTTTTTCAAATCAATTTGAGTTTTATCGTCCTAATTTTTTCAGTTCTGAGTTTGCAATAAAAGAAAAGCTTAAAGGGTTACCCTTTGCTAAATATAGAAATGATAGGTTCATATTTCGTGGAACTATTTATCTGCCAAAGGGTCAGCATTTAAAATTGTTTTTCAGATTTTTCAAAGGTGCTTTCTCAATTCAAACAGACAATTTACAAATTCTTGCAAGCTTTCAATATTGTATTTCATTAGAAGAAAGAACTATGGTAAAGATAGAACATAAATCAACATTGCTGGATACATATCCCTGGGTAATATTTCTTGCCTGGTATTTGGTCGTTTATAGAAAACTAAGATATAGTAAGTATCTGTTGATTGGTTGATAATTTTAAAGAATTCTCAGCAACATTAAACATTTGAAATAAATTAAAAATAATTATAAACGTTGTAAACACAGGAACACTTTATCAATAAAGTCAGGTAAAATCAGATGATTAAAAGATTAACTCAGCTTTCCGGTAAGACGTTAAATCTTGTTCAGCCCTCTGTATGGAAAAATAATTATGAGATTAAATACGGAGACGAACTTATTGGAACTGTTTTACTTAAAGGGTTCGGTTTTCGTTTAATTGTAAAAATTCTTGAGGACGAATGGGAAATTTACCGGCCTTCTTTCTGGAAATCTGAAATTTCAATAAAGGAAAAGGGGAGAGAAAATCCCTCTGCAACATATAAAAGAAAATTGTTCAGCCGCGAGGGAATCGTTTCATTATCTATGGGACATAAATTAATAATTAAGCTGGGATTACTTAGGAGCGGATACGGCATTTATACAACGAACGGAAGCTGTCTTGCAAGTTTAAAAGATAAAATATCGCTTAAAGAAAAAACCGAAATAAGTATTGACAGTAACTCTGAGTTATTGAATAAATATCCATGGGTTATTGTTCTTGCGTGGTATTTATCAAAACAGAGAAGGCGATCAGCAGCAGCCGGTTAAGAAATTATGGGATTGATATGGCAGAAAAGAAAAAGTTTTTATTAAGAATCGATGAGAATCTTCACGCCGCCCTTGAAAAATGGGCGGCTGATGAATTAAGAAGTATAAATGCACAAATAGAATTTCTTTTAACCAATGCGATTAAAAATGCAGGTAGACAAATACCATCAAAAACCGGGAACAATGATACCAATAATCCCAAACCGAACTAACTAAATTTCAACCACATCTCCTTTTTTAGGATAGTTAACAGACGGATAACCCATACTTTCTATTTTCTCTTTTAATGGCATTGCTTGTTCTGCTTCACCGTGAACAAGAAAAATATTTTTAAGTTTATTGTTTGGTGAAAACTTAAGATAATCCAACAACCCTTTCTGATCGGCGTGCGCGCTGAAGTAATCCATCTGTTTAATATTTGCTTTTACCTTATGCGCATCGCCCAGTATGTTTACTTCCTGCGCACCATCCATAATTTTTCTTGCAAGAGTTTCCTGGGCAGCATATCCAACAAACAAAACCAGGTTGTTCGGGTTTTCAATATTATTTTTTAAATGATGAAGAACTCTTCCGCCTTCAGCCATTCCTGAAGCAGAAATAATTATACACGAGCCTCTGAATTCATTAAGCTTTTTTGATTCCTCTACATCTCTTATATAAGTAAGCCTGTTAAAGCCGAACGGGTCTTCATGGTTTTCAATAAATACGCGGTAAGTTTCCCTATCGAAGCATTCCGGGTGTGTTCTGTAAACTTCAGTAGCGTTCACAGCAAGGGGACTATCTACAAAAATAGGAATCGGGGGAATTCTGTTCTGATCAAAAAGCTTATGCAGGATGTAAACAAAAAGCTGTGTTCTGCCCACCGCAAATGCCGGAATAATTATTTTTCCCTTCCTCTCAAGAACTTCATTTATAACCTGTGCAACTTCTTCTTCAACCTCGCCCGTTACAGGATGAAGCCTGTTGCCATAAGTGCTTTCCATTATCAGCACATCAAGTTCGGTTAAAATGTTGGGATCTCTTATAACAGGCATTTCGGGTCTGCCAATATCGCCGCTGAAACCAAGTCGGGTATATTTTCCGTTTTCTCGTATTTCAATTAATAAACCTGCTGACCCGAGAATATGTCCGGCATCTCTCCACGTTGCTTTAACTCCGGGGGCTACTTCAATTGTTTTATCATACTGAACACCGATAAAATTATTCATTGCTTCTTCTACGTCTTCAATTGTATAAAGCGGTTCAAATAATTTTTTATTTTGTTTGCTTCTTCTTTTGTTTACAAATTTCAAATCTCTTTCCTGCAGGTAGGCAGAATCCCGCAGCATTATCTGGCAGAGATCAACTGTTGCCGATGTTGTATAAATGTGTCCTTTATATCCGTTTCTCACAAGATGAGGAATGTTCCCCGTATGATCAATATGTGCATGCGATAAAAGCATAACATCAATTTCAGCAGGATTAAATAAGAAGTTCTTGTTTATTTCGAAAGCTTCCTTTCTTCTTCCCTGGTAAAGTCCGCAATCGAGTAATATTTTTTTTCCGTTTACATGTAACAAATGCTGAGATCCGGTGACAGTCTGAGCTGCGCCGATAAATTGAATTTTCAAAATTTCACCTTGAGATTTGTTTATCAGAAAACTTTGTTCATCAAAATAAATTAACTTTAGCAAAGAATCCTGATTTATTTCAAAAAATCACAATACTTAATACTATTTAAAATATTTCCCTTGTGTACCCGTCTTAAATAATAAATGAAATCAGTGGATGACGAAAGAACTCGTTTTAGAAAAAGTTGTTAAGCAGGAAAAGAGCAGGCTTCTAAGCTTTATCCGGAAACATGTGGCTTCAAAAGAAGATGCAGAGGATATATTGCAGGATGTTCTCTTCAGTCTAGTAAGCGGATTTGAAGAGATAGAATTTGTAGAAAGGATCTCTGCCTGGCTGATAAAAGTAGCAAAAAACAGAATTATTGATTCTTATAGAAAAAAGAAAACTGATACTTTTTCCGATGAAGTAATTATTAAAGAAGAGGATGATTCCGGTGAAGCTTTATCACTTTCAGATATAATGCCCGATTTCAGCAAACTGCCTGATGAAATTTACTGGCAGAATCTTTTCTGGGAGGAAATAGAAATGGCGCTGGATGAATTGCCAGCCGAACAGAGAGATGTTTTTGTAATGAATGAGTTCGACGGACTGAGTTTTAAGGAAATATCAAAAATTAAAAATGAACCCGTAAACACCCTGCTTTCACGAAAAAGATACGCGGTTCTTTACCTAAGAAAGAAATTAAAAAATTTATACAAGGAGCTCTAAAATGTGTGCAGTTCAGAATAAAAGAAGATGGTTCTTTAAAGGATTTCTTTTCGTAATTGTTTTTATTTCTGTGCTAAGCCTTGCTACAATGCTCTTATGGAACTGGTTAATGCCGATGATATTCGGGATTACATCAATTACATATCTGCAGGCAATAGGATTGTTAATTCTTTCCAAAATACTTTTAACAGGAATTGGGAAACGACCAAGTCCTTATTCTTACGGAAGGAGAAAATACTGGCATGAGAAATTCGAAAAACATTTCAATGATGAAGAAAACAAAGGCGCTGAAACTATTTAAGGTAAAATAATTAAGTATGGGAATTTTGGAATGATGAATTTAAGTTGAAGTCCGTTTTAAAATTCCCACTTGTTTTTTGATATACTCAGAGAATTAATTCCCCTTAAAAAGTTCGGATAAATCGAGACTTTTAGGTTTTGATTTCCCTGTCAGGGAAAGATAAGTAAGAGCAAGTGTTTCTTTACCGGTTCCAAGTATAGTGCTGATAAGTCCTAAAGCATTTCCCACTTCGTTGGGGTTAATATCCTTAAGAATAATTTTCCATATTTCTTCTTCAAGTACATTGTATGCGGTATGCACTTCATGCAAATCAAAACCCATATCATATCTTTCACCGGCAATTTTTTCTGAATACTCAATCATATCAATAAGATTTTTGGTTTTGACAGCATTCAATGTCAGATCAAATAACTTTTCTATTCTCTGCCAGTTCTCATTTGCACCTGAAGAAGAATAATGTTTTAGATTAGAACGGAGAAGGGCATCAAATGCCGTTCGTATTATTTCGGTTTGGTTGAATAGAAGACAATCTGTAAGATTCATATTTTATATTTTGTAAAAGTTACATTTCAAAAATAACAAATAATCACATCGCTAAAAAAAGAGATTTAATTCACCAGAAAACGTAAATTACAATTACGCTTTTCATCACAATTCTAAACCACTGGAAATCCTTATTTTTCATTATGTTAGCATGCATAAATTTGAAGGAGATTATATGCGCTCTATAAAATATATTTTAATTTTTATCGCTGTGATTTTAGCAGGATGTTCTTCTTTAAGATTATCACCTGCCGATTTTTCCTGGCCGGTGGAATCTGTAATACATGTTGATGATAACGGAAGAGCAAGTGAAGACCGGTATGCTATTTCGTTTAACGCTAAGCCGCTCTATTTTGAAGAGAATGGTGATTCACTCGCATACCTGGATAAAGAATTAAGAATAATCAGAGATACACTTGGTTATTACTATATAACCGGCAATCAATTTAAAAATGTTTACGTTTTCACAATGAAAGATGGGGCATTTAACCTGGAAGAAAAAATACAGATAGACGAAAAAGGGATCAGCAATCCTGTTTTTAACCAGAGAACTCCCTATATAGAACTTGTTGAGGGAAATAAAGAATATTATTTATCAAACAAAGGAATTGAGAAAAAGGAAAAATAATGAACAGAAAAATTTTTGTAACCGGTTTTTTACTCTGTATTCTGTTTTCATCAATGGTGTTTGCACAGTCTGATTATGAAATAGTACAGAGCTTTAAATCAAAAGTGACGGCTATAGAAGATTCAATTAAAAATGCTGCTTCACTTCAGGATCTTCAATCAACATCGAATAGTATTGATAATCTAAGGAGCGAATACCTGGATAAAAAGGAACTTCTTGACAAAAGCCTGTACCCGCTTAACTTTAACAAAACATTTGAAAAGCTTCAGATGGCATATGATTTAAGGAAGGGTGATTTTACACAGATTGATGTTTTGCAAACACAGGTTACCGGGTTAAAAGAGCAGGTTGATACATTAAATAAACGAAATACTGATCTGATTGCGCGAGTTCAAATTCTTGATTCCGAAAGCAAGAAAGATAAAAGCCGGCTTATCCAGCTGGAAAGAACAGTTGCCGATCTGAAAGCGTCACTTCAGAAAAGAGATGAACTTGTTATAAGCATGATTGACAGTTTAATTCCTCCATCTTACAGACAGAAATCAGAACTGAGCTCAGAAGAAAAACAGAAAGTATTTACTGAAGCGCAAAAAAATACTGTTCTCAATAACGTTAAAAAATCCCTGCAGGATAACATAAAATTTTTACGGGTTGCAAATCTAACTCCGGAAGATCTGGTTGAAATAAAAAAGCAGCAGGACCAGTTTGCAAAGCTATGGAAAAGTATCGGGCCGAAGCTTGTAACTATTTATTCGGAAAAGAATGCAGGTACAAATGATTTGAAGGATATTGATAATTATTTTACGAACTGGAAAACTGCTTTAAACCAGGAAGCATGGAATTCCATACGGCTGATTTTTGCTGATTACGGAATTAATCTTCAAAATTTCTCCGATGGTAAAGAGTTTACTAAATCTGCCGTATCATACATTAACGATGAAATTAAAAATGCCGATTTAAAGGGGAATGAAGAATCTCAAAGTAGTTATAAAAGTTTTGCCGACAGTGCGTGGTTTGGAGAAGTAAAACCAACCTGGGTTTCTTACCTTGTTGATAATAAAATGTTTACGGAAGCACAAAAAGATTCCATTGAAAACAAAATGACAGAATGGAAGAGCGCAGTTTACGGAACAGGTTTCAACTGGCTATATTTAATTATCGGTTTACTGGCTGTAATAATAGTAATTCTAATTATTGTAAAGCGTAAACCAAAACCGCCTGCTGCAATTCAGGAATAAACTTTAATAAGTCACAGCTGCCGTAGTTAAGCGGCAGCTCTTTTACCAACCCATTCTTTGTTTTAACGAATTTATGTGAGCAACATGATGTTTGCCATGCCAGGCATATTGAGCAATACACCAGTTTACATCTATCAATCCTATCTCGGGATGCCTTAGTTTTCTCTCAAATTGTTCTGTCGTTAATGATCTTAAAAGAATTGCCCATCTGTTATGTAATGACTCAAGCAATAACAGAGATATTTCAACCGGGGTAGTTAAATAATCCGCCAGTTCAGCCCATGCATCCTCTTTATAGGTTTTAATTGTTGGTTGTTTTTCCGTAAGCGCAAGTTTAATACGTATGTACGCATTCATATGACTGTCAGGCAAATGATGAACAACCTGTTCAATTGTCCACCCCCCTTCCCTGTATGGTGTATTCAACTGATCATCATTAAGGTTTTCCACAGCCTTTCTTAGATGAAATGGTGTTTCTTCAATTTCACTTATTAATGTGTCACGCAATTCATCAGTGTATTCCCCCGGGGCTTCAAATTTTCCGATCGGATAACGAAGATGCTCAATTGTTTTCATAATCCGCCAAAATTTTTATATGATTAATCGGAAAATAATCCGGTATAGCCAGATAAGCAAAAAAATTTATGCTTCCGTATTTCTGTACCAACTTTTCTATTCCAATGGAAGTCTAAATATTTATCAAATAACCATGAGGAAATTAGAAATGAAACCGACTGCACCCCTGATTTATTGTCTGTTTATATGGGCTATGATTTCTGTTTTAAATTTCGCCGGAGACCGCACGACAAAAACATATGATTTTAAAGATTTCAGAAAAGTTGAGGTCGGGTACGGTATGCTGCTGACGGTAACTCAATCATCATCTTATGAAATAACAATAGATGCAGATGAAGCTGACTTTGAATACCTGAAAGTAGAAAAAAAGGGCGCCACACTCGATATTTACATTGATAAAAATTATTATCATAAAAAAGGTGATATTATTATTAATATTAAAATGCCTGAGTTAACTGCACTGGATTTAAGCGGCGGCGCGCAGGGAAAAATAACAATGGATATAAAAGATGATTTTAATTGTGAATTATCCGGGGGATCCCAATTATCGGGAAGTCTTAATTGTCAGAATATTAACATGGAAATATCGGGTGGAAGTACAGTTAATTTTAAAGGGAAAGGAAATGATTTTAGCACTGATGCTTCGGGTGGAAGTATATCTTACCTCAAAGATTTTAGCGTGAAAAATGTTGAGGCAGATTTATCGGGAGGATCAAGGCTGGATATAAATATGCAGGGAACTTTGAATGTTGATGCCAGCGGGGGATCCCGGGTAATTTATTTTGGAAGTGCAAACATCGGCACTACTGATTTTAGCGGTGGATCGGGAATTTCCAAGGGGGAATGAGGAAAATAGAATTAATATAAAACAATAAATAAAACCTGCCTGGCACGCGATGCCGGGCAGGTTTGTAATAATCTATTCTGTATCCTTAGTTTTGGATATATGCTCTTTTGTTTTTTCCTTTTTAAAAACAGTGGATAACATATCGGGGGGTACAGGATCAGGAACTTTATTGTGAACAGGTTTAATCGACTGCAAATAAGCAAAGACATTTTTTAAGTCCTGATCAGTCAACTGAGAAATTCCCTGCCACGGCATTGGGGGTAAAATTGGTCTGCCAACTCCCATATGTTTCCCTGTACGCAGGGCTTTAATAAATAGTTCGTCCGTCCAGTTACCCAACCCTGTTTCGGGATCAGGAGTAAGGTTCGCTGTATATGAAATTCCCCATGGACCAACCCACGCTGTTATATCCATATTAGTAAGTATCCAGGTTTTTGAAGCAAGCATCGCCGGATCAAGATCAGCTACAGGATGATCTCCAGGATGCCCAGACAATAACCTGGTTGTATCAGCCACGGGACCCATATCTGTCATCATTTTGGGAGAATGACAATCGTTACAGCCGCCTATTTCTACGAGGTATTTCCCTCTTTGAACCATTTCCTCTTTTGAAAGAACCTTATCCTCCATTGGTTTGTTACACCCTATCTGAAAAAGAACGATCCCTAAGAATGAAACTGCAAACACGATTGAGTAAACCGGAATTTTTCTCATGAAGTACCTTTCTATTTGTTGTTAAATAGTAACTGTTAATTATATTTGAATAAATGTTTGACAGGAAGTATGACTCAGAAAAGGAATTATTAACGGGAACAAGAAAATTATTCCCTACAGAAAAATTAATTTAACTGGAATTGATATAACATATTCTATTAATTGCTAATACGCAATAGTTAATAAAAAAATTTTTGATTCTTTTGAGACCGTGAATTAAGCTTTTTATTTGCGTTTTTGGTTGTTGTAATAAATTGTTCTTTAAAAGTGATCTATTCGTTATAAAAGTGGTTGATTTTATTAGCAAATTATCTGTAGAAATAATAAAAATAGAGAATTATGAAAAACCTGTTATTAATTATATTAACTTCTTTAATTGTTTGCGGATCAGCAATAAGCTGCAAGGAAACAAAATCAATAAACCACCAAAAGGAAGATGAATCTATGATCGATAATCCTTCGGTAAAAACCGATACGGCTACTTTCGGCCAGGGTTGTTTCTGGTGTTCTGAAGCAATCTTTGAAAGAGTGGCTGGAGTAAAATCTGTTGTTTCAGGATATGCAGGAGGACATGTTTCGGATCCCACTTATGAGCAGGTTTGCGATGGAAACACCGGTCATGCTGAAGTGGTTCAGATAATCTATGATCCTGATGTTATTTCATACGATGATTTATTGAAGATTTTCTGGAAGACACACGATCCCACAACCTTAAACCGGCAGGGTGCTGATGTCGGGGAACAATATCGTTCAATAATCCTTTACCATAATGAAAAGCAAAAAGAAAAAGCTGAATATTATAAGAATGAACTTCAGAAATCCGGTGCCTGGGATAAACCGATTGTAACCCAAATCGTTCCTCTAGTTAAATTTTATAAAGCTGAAGACTATCACCAGGATTATTATGAAAACAATCCCTACCAGGGTTACTGTTCATTTGTAATTGCACCGAAAGTTGAAAAGTTTGAAAAAGTTTTTAAAGACAAGCTGAAAAAATAAACCTGATTAAATCGGGTTGTTAATTCTTTTAACTTTCTAAACAAATTTCAGTCAACATCAAATCTATCATTTAAAGTTGATGGGTTTGAGGTTACAATGAACTCAATTGTTCCATCAGATGAATTGAAAAATCTGTGTTTAATTCCCGGAAGTATTTCTAATCCTTCGTGTTTTTCAAGATGATAAATTTTCTCTTCGGTCTCAATTGAAGCCATCCCATCAACGATAAAAAAGAACTGTTTTGCCTTATTGTGATAATGCTTTTTCTCTGAAGTTCCGGGAGACATTTTTTCGTAGATAATGCTCAGTTCTGGGAAATTCACTAATCTCCACCCTTCGCAATTGTCTCCCCATATATAATGTTCAGCGTTCTGTCTATTTACTTTATTCATAAATTATTTTAATCCTTTTTCTCAGAAACTTTTTCTACCGAAGGTTTGGCAGGAATCAGAAGCATTCCAATCGCTGAAATTGCACTGACGATGAAAGCAGCAAACCAGACCTCCCTGCCGCCGTAATTATCATATATTAATGTGCCAAGCCAGGGTCCAAGCGCAAAAGCCAAGGCTGAAAGACATTTGAAAATATCCCATGTATTCTCCTCTCCTGTTCGGAGGAGATATTTCAGCAGCAAAAGTTGAACTTGCAGGAAATAAAATCATCTCGCCGAAAGTCCAGATAATAATAGTAATGATAAGTGGAAAGGCATTACTTACAAAAGCTGTTGCGCCAAATCCGATTCCAATTAACATAGCGCCGAGTGCGAGTGATTTTTTCTCAGACCAATTTGTCATTGCTGAATTCAAAGGAACTTCAACTAAAATTATAAGTACCGTATTTACTGCCGTTAGCATACCAAACGTTGATGTCTGAAAGTGTAAATCTTTTACCAGGTATAATGGCAATACGCCAAGATGCTGGAAGATTACCATTGTTGCCGGAGTTAAGGCTATGAGAAAGAATATAAACCTTAAATCTTTTAACACTATTCCCTTATGAGACTGAAGCTTTTCCACCTCTTTTTCAATTTCATCTTTATCAATTTTATATTTTATTGGATAAAAAACTAAAAAAGCCGCGGCAAGTATTGCTGTTACGGCATCAACGTAAAATATTATTGAGAAATTTACCTCGGCTAAAAACCCTGCCGCGACAGGACCAATACTCATACCGAGATTTATAACAAGTCTGTTCATTGCAAAAGCTGTTCTACGTTTGTCTGAGGGAGCTATGTAAGAAATCAATGACATCACAGCCGGCCGGAAAGCCTCATTAATAACAGCCCACAAAAAGGTTGTTATAAAAAGAAGAGTAAACCCGGTTATTAGTGGATAGAAGAATAAAATACATCCCGAAAAAAAGAGTGAAAGTTTCATCACTGTAAGCGAACCGATCTTGTCAGAAAGCTTTCCCATTAACGGTGCAGTTATTAATGCCCCGATTCCATAAAAGGTTAGAACCAATCCCGCTGTAGCTGCATCTTCGTGAAGTTGTGTTGTAAGGTAAAGAGCAAGAAATGGCAGCACCATTGTGCCCGAACGGTTAATCAGTGTTGCTGCATAAATCACCCACAGATCGCGTGATAATCCTTTAACACCTTTCCACGGATTCAACAATTTTCCTTTAAACAATTAATCGGATTGGCAAATATATGCGGATTTATTGAATTGAGTAACCGATTTTTGCAAAAAAAAGAGATGTTAAAACATCTCTTATATCTTGCCTGATAGTTACTAATTAATTATTGAAGAGTATAACTTAAAAGTTGCCAGGTTTCCTTAATATTATCATAGCCGTAAATTCTTCTGTATAGTTTTACAATGCCTACATCATTATCAATCCAGGTATCTGAATTACCATAAACGTTGAAGCTTCCCCATTTTCTTTCAAGTTTGAACACCTCCGGATATGAACCCGCCGGAACCGTAACAGATTCTTTATCTTTAACTGTTGTTGAATCGAATTGCTGACCGGGATTATACCAATAATTTCCAACCACCAACGGTAATTCATATTTATGATCAATTATTGTTGCATTACGGTCCTGATAAAAAACAACTGATTCGTTATCCGCACTAACAAATAAGGAGTCTTTATATGAACTTGAATTCATTACCCAAATAGAAAGCGTTTGATTATTTACAACAATTGTTCCGGCAATTTCAGTTGTAAGTGTATCAAAAGAATTACTAATGCTATCGTAGACAGCATAAGTCCATTTATCACCAACCTTATTTGGAAAAGTTGAAGTGCCGGTTGTCGATGGGGGATTGGTCACACTTGATTTCTCGCAAGCAGCGAATAATACTGGTAAAATTAAAACGAAAAATACTTTTAATATTGAAGTTTTTCTAAACATAGAATCTTCTATTAATATTATTAACGGACATACCACTATAAGCAATTAATTTTCAAGATCCTCCGAAGTGAAACACAACCGGACAAATACATATTTTACATCACCAAAAAAGAAAAATTATTTGCGGTTAACCAGAACAACACCGAGAATTATGATAATACCGCTTATAATCATCAGAATTGTAATGTTTTCATGCAAGAAAATCCATGCAGAAAATACTGTCACGAAAGGTTCAAAATAAAGGAATGCCCCGACTTTTGAAGAATCCATATCTTTTAGTGATTGTGCCCACAAAACATATGAAATACCTGAACAGAAAATCCCCAGAAACAAAATGGAAACCCACCCGATTGAAGACAGGTGTTCAATTCTGAATAACGTTTCTTTATTCACCGTAACCGGTAAAAGAAGAATAGCCATCATTATAAAAAGATAAAGAATCGTCATCAGCGGAGGATAGGTTAAAGATATTTTTTTGTTAACCATTGAATAAACACCCCATGTAAAAGCACTTCCAAGAACAAGAAAATCACCTTTGTTGGAGATGAAATCAATTGAAGAAATATCGCCTTTACTCATTAGTAAAAGCAAACCTATAAAAGCAATTATAATTCCGACAAGCTGTTTTAATTTGATTTTTTCTTTGAAGAAAATAATTCCCATTATCGCTATAAAAATAGGGGCAGTTCCGATGATCCACCCAGTGTTTGCTGCTGAAGTATACTGTAGCCCGGTAACCTGGATCCATAGGTGAAAAACGGCTATGGCTGCAAGAAGAAGAATTAGTGCATGTTCTTTAAGTTTAATTGAAAAATCTTTTTTTGTATAAATAGCAAGCGCTGTAAGAAATGAAACACCGAGAAGAAGCCGGAAAGATGATAATCATTACTGGGGTCAATTCTTTTAAAGCAGTTTTTGTTGCTATAAATGAGAGGCCCCAAAATATAGTTGCCAGCATAGGCTTTAAATATGCGGTGGGGTTGTTTTTCATAATATTAAAAATAAATTTACTTTGCGTAAAGCCCGCCCGTAAGCTCCAGCCAGTCGGCAACTTTTTCTGATGCTTTACTTATATCATTATCCGAAACATCAACTTCAAGTACAGGAAGAATGGAATTTCGGATGAGACTTCTCATATAATTCCTGCTCTTCAATAAATATTTGAATATTATCATACTGTTTTGGATTGCCGGAAACTTTTAATCTTTCTTCTCTCGCTTTAAGGAAGGATGTTGGTGAACGTGTACAGAATACAAGATGAAATTCCAAATTTTTAAGACCCTCTTCCAGCCATCTAAAATCATATTCTTTACCATGATTTTTCGACTGGTAGGCTTTGGTTGAGATATGAAACCGGTCTATTATCCATGAATAATATTTCTGAAGCTCAAACAATTTCAGCCAGGTACGGTAAGTTTCCATTGCCTGTGCTTCTTCCTTCGGATCAAAATTTATTAATCCCCTTCCCCAAGGAAAATTAGTAAACGAACACCACTCAGCAGAAATAAGCGGAGAATGGTACCTGTATTTTCTCGGTCCCACTATTCTCGGATGTTCATTTAAAGCAAATGCTAATTCAGTTTTAAATGTAAGGCGTGTTCCTTCAAGAATAATTTTAGGACAAAGTTTTCCGCCCATAACTATTTCGACTTTTCTGTTTTACGTGCTGATGAATAGTCTTTTAAATTATAATGAATTTTCGTTTCCGGCATTTCAACTTTAGTTATTTCAACACCGCTTTTTGTGTAAAACTCTGTTGCAAGCGTATCGTGAAAATCAGAAAATACAACCACACGTTTTATTCCGGCAGCAATCATTGCTTTTGCACAGGTTGTGCATGACATATTTGTAATATACGCAGTTGCTCCGCTTATATTTACTCCGTGAATAGCCGCCTGAACCAAGGCGTTAATTTCAGCGTGATTTGTCCGGACACAATGATTTTCAACTACAAGGCATCCTTCGTCTTCACAGTGTGGTTGTCCCGGTAAAGAACCGTTGTATCCTGTAGCAAGAACAAACCTGTCTTTTACAAGAATACATCCGCAGTGCATTCGGGGACACGTAGCTCTTTCCGACGCCAGCATTGCAAGTTTCAGAAAATATTTATCCCACGATGGTCTTTTATTATTTTTCATTTTACCATAGAATTATTTTGAAGTACTTAAAAATAAGAATTATATAACGGGAAAAACTGAATGGAAGAAAATTTTCTTTTAGAATAACGGGCTCTAAAGGGAGAAATCCTTACAAACTTTTCGTAACACTTATTACGTAGTATAATTTGTGAAATCCTTAAATCAAACAGTAAAGAATTCTTATAATTTACCGCCTCGTTCTCCTATTACAACATTACTCCAACCTGTTACTCCGGCAGGTGAAATCGACCTCACCCTATAAAAATAATTATTCTTAACTACTTCAGTAAAATAATCATCATACATAACATAGTCGTCAACAAAAGAGTTGAAACATGCATTAATACATTCCTGAACCTCATAATATGAGCCTGTTATTTTTGTCCAACAAAGGTATATATCATTTATATCGGAATCTTTAACAATATATAAAAATGGAGCATCCTGACTTCCTGGTAAATTTAGGATTTCATTGGTATTACATGGCGGATTAGTATGTATGGCAATACTATTATCATTATCTGAACAACCTGCAAAAGAAATTATTAATAGTGTGTATACGAGTAATGAAAGAATTTTCTTCATAATAATTCCCTATTATTTAAAGAAAAACCCAACAACTATTATTCCCCAATTTATTTTTAATTTTTATCCGGAAATTTTATTTTTCAAAATTATTTTGTCTTTTTTATTAAACACAACTGTTTAATTAATCTGGGTGGTAAAAGAATAAATTATCCCCTCTTTCAAGTCGGGAATAAGATTTTTAAATTTCATTTTGCTAACCCCGGGATTTATCCCGAGGGCTTTCAATCCTTCAAACTGCTTAACCGTTTTAACGGTTTTTAATCAATATGTAAAGGAAAACAATGATTTCCGCAAAATTCAAAGCACTTTTAATAAAAGAAGAAAACGGAAAATTTATTCGCGAAATAACAAAGCGAAACATTAATGACTTACCCGAAGGTGAAGTTTTAATAAATGTTAAATATTCCTCATTAAATTATAAAGATGCGCTGTCTGCAACAGGAAATAAGGGAGTAACCAGAAGATATCCCCACACACCGGGAATTGATGCGGCTGGAATTGTTTCTGAATCTAAAAACAAAAAATTTAAAGCGGGTGATGAAGTACTTGTAACCGGGTATGATTTAGGTATGAATACTTCAGGTGGATTTGGCGAATACATACGTGTGCCTTCAGAGTGGGTTGTTAAACTCCCTTCAAATCTTTCCCTCAAGGAAAGTATGATTTTAGGAACAGCAGGATTAACAGCAGCACTAGCTCTCGATAAAATGGAACAGGTTGGGTTTGATAATGATGCTGAAGTTCTTGTAACAGGTGCTTCCGGCGGAGTAGGCTCTATGGCAATTGCAATATTTGCAAAACAAGGTTATAAAATTGTTGCAGGTACGGGAAAAGTTGAACAAGAGAAATATTTAAAAGAAATTGGCGCTGTTTCATTAATCTCACGCGAAGAAATGAATGATAAAACCAAAAAAGCTCTGCTTTCCGGAAGATGGAGCGGAGTTGTTGATACTGTTGGCGGAAATATTCTTGCAACGGCTATTGCTTCAACAAAACAATGGGGAGTTGTAGCGGCTTGCGGAAATGCTGCTTCAGTTGAACTGCATACAACTGTCTTCCCTTTTATACTTCGTGGAATAAGTTTGCTTGGTATCAACTCGGAGAAAACCCCAATGGAACTGAGAGAAAAATTATGGTATAAACTTGCCAATGAATGGAAACCTGAAAAGCTTGAAATTATGTACGAAGAATGTTCACTCGAAGAAACAAATAAAAAAATTGACGAAATACGTTATGGTAATGTTAAGGGAAGGGTATTGGTGAATGTAGGAAAATAAGAGATTTCAAGTTATTAAATGTTTTTCTCCACCATTTTTTTCACCGCTTCCACCCATCCGTCATCATCATTAAGACTTTCTACAAGCTGAATTTTTACTCCGCCATGTTCTTTGAACAGCTGCTGGTATTCATCTCCTATTTCAATCAGTGTTTCAAGACAATCTGCAACAAACGCAGGACTGAACACAAGCAGTTTCTTTAGCACCCTTTTTTGCCAGTTCAATTATAACCTTATCGGAAAAAGGTGTCAGCCATTTTTTATCTAACCTTGACTGAAAACTGACTGTATATTTATCTGCGGGAATATTTAATCTTTCGGCAAGAACCCTGGTAGTACCATAACACTGGCGCTTTGTAGCAATATTTATTTTCTTCAGTTATTTCGTTCTCACAATTGTGCTCTGAACAGGGCTTTGCATCATCATAAACTTTATCCACCTGCCTTTCAGGTAATCCGTGGTAGCTGAACAAAACATGATCATAATCATTTACATCATATTTTTTTCCTTTTTCAACAAAAGAATTTATATAGCCTTCATCATCCCAGAATTGTGAAATTATTTTTATTTCAGGAATAACCCACCATTTTCTAATTATCTCCATTGCTTTATCGAGCTGCGGAGCCGGAAGAGGCTGAAGCATATTGGGGAAAAAGCGGAAGAATCAGAATCCTTTCATAATTTTTTTTTCTCATCCTCTCAAGTACTTCATCCATTGAAGGGCTCTGGTAGCGCATTGCAAGCTCTATTTCATATTTATCTCCCATAATCTTTTGCAGCTTATCTTTAAGACTTACGCTATAAAAAAGAAGGGGAGAACCTTTATCAGTCCACAGTTTTTATAAATCTTTGCTGATTTCGGTGCACGAAACGGAACAATGATAAGATTGACAAGAATTTTTCTTGCAAGCCACGGTATGTCAATCACGCGCGGATCGTTTAAAAACTCTCTTAAATATTTTCTTACATCGGGAACAGAGGGACTATCGGGTGTTCCAAGCTGAATTAGCAATACTCCGGTTTTATTCATTATCTTCTTTTCTTTTAATGCTTTCTTAACAATATATAGCGGGATATGGTTCACAATTTAACCAATTTTATTTTTAAGTTCATTTATAAATAAATTTGTAAATCCGGTTAGTTAACTTTTAAAGTGGAATTAAAATGAAGTTATTTTTAAAATCAATTTTATTTACAATTTTAATTTTAGTCTCCTTCGGGAAGGCGCAAACCAAACCATATGTAATACTTATCAGCTTTGACGGTTTCAGGTGGGATTATGTCGATAGGGGAATTACTCCCCATTTTGATTACATAAAAGAAAATGGTGTTTCGGCTAAATCACTTCGACCATGTTTTCCATCTAAGACTTTTCCGAATCATATTTCCATTATAACAGGAATGTACCCTGCACACCACGGAATAATTTCAAATGGTTTTTCAGATTACTTTGATAGTACCCGCTATTCGATGAGTGATTCTAATGAAGTACGAAATTCAAAATGGTATAAAGGAGAAGCTTTCTGGGAAACGGCAGAACGCCAGGGAATTATCACCGCCAGCTATTTCTGGCCGGGCTCCGAAGTAACGCTTTCTTACAGGCATCCGACTTATTATTACCCTTATGTGCATACGCGACCTTATAAGGAAAGAGTTGATGGCGTTTTCGATTGGCTTAAGCTTCCTTACAATAAGCGCCCTCATTTTATAACTTCTTATTTTGATGCTACCGATTCTTACGGACATAAATACGGTCCTGATTCTCCTGAGACTAATTTTGCTATTGCCCAGCTTGATTCGATATTGGGATACTATTTTGAAAAGCTGAAAGAAATTAATCTTTTTGATAGTACAGATATTATCGTGGTTTCGGATCATGGCATGACGAACGTAAGTGAAGATAAAATTATAAATGTAGAGGATATTCTTAAAGGATATAATTACAAGCATAATGACAGCGGACCTCTTATGATGATTGAGCCCCAGGCTGCAAAGATTGAAATCATTTTTAACAGACTGAAGGAAAATGAAAATCATTACAAGGTTTATATGAGAGAAGATGTGCCGGAATATTTTCATTTCTCGGATAATCCATTGATAAGCAAAATTGTTATAATTGCTGAAAACGGCTGGAGTCTGGAAACCAAGAAATCAATTGATGGGATGAAAAAATACAGCAGTAAAGGAAACCATGGTTACGATAATTTTTTAATGGATATGAATGGAATTTTTTATGCGGTTGGTCCTGATTTTAAAAAGAATTACCAGGTAGGAACAATAAATAATATTGACATCTATCCTTTGCTTTGTAAAATCTTCAACATTTTTCCAAATCCTTTGATTGATGGAAGGCTTGACAGAATAAAGTATGTTTTAAAGTAACCTGAAACAAGTTCAGGTTACTAAATTATGACTTATGAGACAACATTTTTACCTTCATCTTTTAGCTCCTTACTCTTCTCCTGTTCCTCTTCTACTTCAACTTCGAATTTTAATCTTTTAACAAGCTTGCCGATTGTTAGCCCCTGTACACCTATTGAAAACAGCACAATTACATAAGTTACCGCAACAAAAAAACTTCTATGCATTTCCGTTTGAAGAGATAGAGCCAACGCAACAGAGATGCCTCCTCGTAATCCGCCCCACGTTAAAATTAAAATGCTGTGTTTAGTGAATGTATGTTTCATTGCCTGCACGGGAATTCCGACAGAAACAAAACGAGCAAATAAAATTACGACAACACCAAATAGACCAACAAGCAAATAAAACGGTTTTAAATCTATTACAAGAAACTCAAATCCTATCAGCATAAAAAGGAGGGCATTCAATATTTCATCAGACATTTCCCAGAACTTATCTACATACGATTGAGTAGTATCAGACATTGCGTAACGCCTTCCCCTGTTGCCTGTTATTAATCCCGCAACAACCATAGATAAGGGACCTGAAACACCGAGTAACTCCGCAAGTGAATACCCGCCTGTAACAATTGCAAGAGTTATTATTACTTCTACTTTATAATTATCAATTGATTTAAGAAGGTAAAATCCTGCGTACCCGAGGGCAAACCCAAGTATAATTCCTCCAACTGCTTCTCTTAGAAACAATAGCCCGATATCAAAAGTAGACAGGTTTTCGATTCCGATTTTTGCAATCTGGAAAAGACTGAGGAAAATAACCACAGCAACGCCATCATTGAAAAGCGATTCGCCAGTGATTTTTACTTCAAGACTTTTGGGAATTCCGGCTTCCTTTAAAATTCCCAGCACTGCAATAGGATCTGTGGGAGAAATAAGTGATCCGAACAGAAGACAGTATATATAATCAAGATGAATATTGATCAATCTCATGAAATAATAAAATACTGTACCCACAATAAAAGTTGAAGTAATTACCCCGAGAGTTGCAAAAATCATTATTGGATATTTTGATTCGAGCAGTTTATCTGAATTTACATTTATAGCACCGGCAAATAACAGGAAACTAAGCATTACGTTCAGCAGAATGTATGAAAAGTCTATTCCCTTTAAAGCCTGAACCACCTCCTGTTTAAATCCTAAATTTAAATAACCAAGCCCGATTAAACCGAGCGAAGTAATTAAAGCTATAAGCATCATTCCGATGGTGTGCGGGAGGCGGAGAAACCTGTAATTGATATATCCGAACGCCGCAGAAAGTACTATTAAAACCGAAATGACATGAAAGAAATTCATTGCTTCCCGGATTGTGACTAAAGATTATAAATATCTCTTTTTATATAAATATAAGTGATTTGAGTAACTTTTTTATAAAGCATGCATAAAAACATTAGCGGAGGTTAATTAACATTAAAGTACCTGGGAAGTTGTTTACTTTGGCGGGAAGGTTAATTCAGAATGTAGAGTAATATTGAAATACTTTTTAAGCAGTTTTTGAAATTCCTGTTTGGCGATCTTTTTTTGTTTTTTTATACCGTTACCTGTTATAATTAATTTTAAATCGCTTAAGCTGATTCGCCCTGTTTCTGTTGCTTTGCTGCAGATTACTTTTTGTGTAAAATGAGATTCGGGAGAAGTCTGGTGATAATCACACATTTGCTGGTACTCATTTAGTTCTCTTGGTTTTAAACCATACTTATATTGTGAAATAAATTCGTTCCCCGGGGAAGATCTTGAAAGGATGTAATAATCTTCATCTTCTGATTTACTTATTTTGAAAAAATCCCAAACATCTTTTTGAACTTCATCAAGCCTAAACTTTAACGGAAGTATAAACGAATCACCAAAACCAACATCAGCCAGGTATTCTTCAGCATCTATTTTTACAAGTAAAGCCATATGATCAAATTCAGAGCCAAAGATTCCTATCTTTACCTGCAACACCAGCGGAGATTCTTTTTACTTTATATCCGATTGAAATAAGTAATTCATAAAAAGCACCGTTCAGCTCATAACAAAATCCGCCTCTTTCTTCATTAACTATTTTGTTAAGAAGCTTCTCTTTTTCTAAAATGATTTTCCTGCCGGAGTGTATATCAAGATTCTCAAAAGGAATATTTAACAGATGATTTTTATGAAGTAATTGAAGTGTTTCTATATCAGGTTTTATTTCAGAATGAAAATTAATTCTGTCTAAATATTTTTTTACATCCATAAATTTCTAAACATCATAATTCAAAACCGGGCTTAACCACCGCTCAGTTTCTTCCAGGCTCATTCCTTTTCGCTTATGGTAATCAAGAACCTGGTCTTTCCCGATTTTTCCAACATTAAAATATTTAGCTTCGGGATAAGCGAAGATCAAACCGCTGACAGATGCGGCCGGGAACATTGCCAGGTTTTCAGTTAACCTGATTGACGTGTTCTTTTCAACTTCCAGCAAATCAAAGATAATCGTTTTTTCCGTATGGTCCGGTTGTGCAGGATAGCCTGGTGCCGGTCTTATTCCTCTATATTTTTCCTTAATTAAATCATCATTCTTAAATTCCTCTTCGGGCGAGTATCCCCAATATTTTTTCCGGACAAGTTCATGCAGATGTTCGGCGAAAGCTTCTGCTAATCTATCAGCAAGTGCTTTGGTCATTATACTGTTATAATCATCGTGTTCGGATTCAAACTTATTAACAAGCTCTCCAATTCCAATTCCGGCTGTTACGGCAAAAGCACCTATCCAATCAATCCGTCCAGTTTCTTTTGGCGCAATAAAATCAGCCAAAGCAAGATTCGGAAGATTGTCTGATTTCTTTGTCTGGGATCTAAGCGAATGAAGAATACGCTTCACACCATTTCTGTTTTCATCAGTATAAACTTCTATATCATCGCCAACGGAATTGGCAGGAAAAATCCCGAACACTCCGTTTGCAGCAAGAAGATTTTCTTTTAATATTTTATCCAGCAGTTTGTTTGCATCATTAAAAAGTTTTTTTGCTTCTGCACCATATTTTTTGTCATCAAAAATTGCAGGGTATTTTCCTTTCATCTCCCAGGTAAGAAAGAAAGGTGTCCAGTCTATATAATCTTTAAGCTTCTTCAAGGAATAGTTTTTAAGAACCGTAACTCCTGGTTTATCAGGCGTTACAATTTGGACCTGATCCCATTTGGCTTTCAGTTTGTTTTTTCTTGCCTCTTCAATAAGTAAAAGATTATCCTGCCCTTTCTTTTTGATGTGCATTTCACGAAGGTTGGAATATTCTGTTTTTATTTGTTCTGTAAAATTCAGGGAGATTTTTTTATCAGGATTTATAAGATTGCTTACAACAGGAACGCTTCGCGATGCATCCAGAACATGCACTACCGGACCGGAATAGTTGGGTGCAATTTTAACCGCTGTGTGAATTTTTGAAGTTGTGGCTCCGCCAATCATCAACGGAATTTTTAATTTCCTTCTTTCCATTTCTTTTGCAATATGAACCATTTCATCCAGCGAAGGGGTAATCAATCCACTTAAACCGATTACGTCTGCCTTTTCTTCATTTGCTACCTGGAGAATCTTATCAACCGGCACCATTACTCCAAGATCAATTACATTATAATTATTACATCCGAGTACAACCCCAACAATATTTTTTCCAATATCGTGAACATCGCCTTTCACAGTAGCCATTACCACCTTGCCCGCTTCGCGTGTATCGTGAGATTCTTCCTTTTCTTTTTCAATGAAAGGAATTAAATACGCAACGGCTTTTTTCATTACCCGCGCACTTTTAACAACCTGCGGAAGAAACATTTTTCCCGACCCGAATAAATCACCCACGATATTCATTCCGTCCATTAGGGGACCTTCAATAACTTCAATCGGCTTATTAAATATTTTGCGGGCTTCCTCGGTATCAACGTCAATGAAATCAACTATTCCTTTTATAAGTGCATGTTTTAGTCGTTCGTGAACCGGGGCATTTCTCCATTCGTCTTTTTTTACTTCTTCTTTTCCTTTCTGTTTTACACTTTCTGCAAATTCAACCAGCCGTTCAGTAGCATCGGGCCTTTTATTTAGAAGAACGTCCTCAACTAATCTTAAAAGGTCTTTCGGGATTTCTTCATAAACTTCAAGCTGACCTGCATTAACAATTCCCATATCCATTCCTGCTTTTATAGCATGATATAGAAAAGCTGAATGCATTGCTTCACGAACGACATCATTTCCGCGGAAAGAAAAAGAGATGTTACTTACACCGCCGCTTACTTTTGCAAGGGGAAGATTCTGTTTTATCCATCTTGCGGCTTCAATATAATCAACAGCGTAATTATTATGCTCCTCTATTCCTGTTGCAACTGTTAAAATATTCGGATCAAATATTATATCCTGCGGGGGAAAGCCAACTTCTTTGGTTAGAATATCATACGCCCGTTTACAAACAGCTATTTTCTTTTCGAAAGAATCAGCTTGTCCCCGTTCATCAAACGCCATTACAATTACAGCAGCACCGTACTGCAGTATTTTACTTGCCCGTTCCTTAAAAACTTCTTCGCCTTCTTTAAGACTGATTGAGTTAACTATTCCTTTTCCCTGCAGGCACTTAAGCCCTTCCACAATCACACTCCATCTGGATGAATCAATCATTATCGGGAGTTTTGCAATTTCCGGTTCAACGGCAACAAGGTTCAGAAATTTATTCATCACAACTTCCGAATCGAGAAGACCTTCATCCATATTCACATCAAGAACCTGTGCCCCGCCTTCAACCTGGTTTCGCGCTACAGAGAGAGCTTCTTCATAATTTTCCTCTTTAATCAGCCGGGCAAATTTTTTAGAGCCCGTTACATTTGTTCTTTCGCCGATATTCATAAAATTTGCGTCCGGTCGAAGTTCAACCGGTTCGAGTCCGCTTAATCTTAAATAAGGTTCTCTTGAAGGAATGTTCCTGGGCTTAATCTTTTTAACTATTTCTGAAATCGCTTTAATATGTTCTGGAGTAGTTCCACAGCATCCGCCTACAAGGTTGTAAAATCCTGCTTCACCAAATTCCTTTAAAATTCCCGACATTGTTTCGGCAGTTTCATCATATTCTCCCATTTCATTAGGCAGACCTGCATTGGGGTAAACGTGAACAAAATAAGGGGCTATATTGGAAATTTCTTCAAGGAAAGGGCGCATTTGTATTGCACCAAGAGCACAATTTAATCCAACACTTAAAATGTTTTTTGCGTGAGATATAGAAATAAAAAAAGCTTCGGTTGTCTGTCCGGAGAGGGTTCTTCCGCTTAAATCAACAATTGTTCCTGAGAGAATAAGAGGTACTGATTTTTTAAGTTCATTCAATAATTCTTGAACTCCATAAATTGCAGCTTTTGCATTCAGGGTATCATAAATTGTTTCGATAAGAAGAATATCCACACCCCCGTCAACTAATCCCTTCGCCTGATCATAATATGCTTTTGCCATTGCATCAAACGTAATAGAACGGAACCCGGGATCGCTTACATTTGGAGAAAGAGAAAGAGTTTTGTTTGTGGGACCTAAACTACCTGCAACAAATCGTGGTTTAATTGGATTTTGTTTTGTGAATTCGTCGGCGGCTATCCTTGCATTCTTTGCCGCGGCAATGTTTATTTCATAAACAAGTTCTTCTGTTTTATAATCAGCTAAAGAGATCGCTGTTCCGTTAAACGTATTTGTCTCAATTATATCAGCTCCCGCAGCAAGATATGCCCGGTGAATTTCTTTTATTATTTCAGGCTGAGTAAGATTTAATATTTCATTATTTCCCTTTAAATCTTTTGGATGATTTATAAATCTCTCACCGCGGAAATCCGCTTCGGTTAATTTGTGCTGCTGAATCATCGTTCCCATTGCACCATCGAAAACAAGAATTCTTTCCTGTAACAGCTTCTTTAGTATATCAAATTTCGATTCCATCAATTCTCAACAGAATAGTTTTTAAAAATTGTTTGTGTTTTATGCTTTGTCGACAGCTTTATAAAGTTTCCAAATATAACTAAATTGCTTTCTATTATAAATCCTATTTATAAACATATTTAACTCTATATGATAATTGTAACCGGTGGCGCTGGCTTTATTGGCAGCGCAATTGTTTGGCAGCTTAATAACCTTGGTAAAACAGATATACTTATTGTAGATGAACTGGGACTAACAGATAAATGGAAAAACCTTGTTTCGCTTAAATATCATGATTTTCATGCACAAGCTTGTTTTCATCGAAAAACTCAACAAGATTGATTTTAGTATTGAAGCGATCATTCATATGGGAGCAAATTCGTCTACTACGGAACGGGATGCCGATCACCTTTTGGTAAATAATTATGAATACACCCGAAAACTGGCAGAATATTGTCTTCAAAAAAATATTCGTTTCATTTATGCTTCTTCTGCTGCAACGTATGGTGATGGTTCATCAGGTTTTGAAGACAGTGAAAAACTTTCTCCTTTTCTCCGTCCGCTGAATATGTATGGGTACTCTAAAAATCTTTTCGACATTCAGGCTGCGCGAAACGGCTGGTTTAACAAAATAGTCGGACTAAAATATTTTAACGTCTATGGTCCTAATGAATACCACAAAGGGGACATGCGAAGTGTTGTTCATAAAGCATTTGAACAAATCAGGGATACAGGAAAAGTTAAATTATTTAAATCGATGAATCCCGGGTATAAAGACGGCGAACAGATGCGTGACTTTGTTTACGTTAAAGATGCGGTTGATATGACCCTGTTCTTTCTGGAGAATAAAACTGCCGGCTTATTTAATGTTGGTTCCGGTAAAGCACGAACATGGAAGGATCTTGTTAGCTCAATCTTTAAATCTTTAGATAAGCCATCAAACATTGAATATATTGAATTGCCCCCGGAAATTGCCGACAGGTACCAGTATTTTACTGAAGCTAAAATGGATAAAATAAAAAAAGCCGGCTATTCCAACGAATCTTCTTCTCTCGAAAATGGAGTTGCCGACTATGTTAATAATTACCTGATGAAGAGTCTTTATCTGGGTTATTAATTAAACGGGATTTCTTCATCATCATCGAACAAATCCTCTTCATCTTCTTCAAAATCAAAATCTTCTTCGTAAACATCTTCTTCATTTAATATTTCTTCATCCGGCTCTTCTACAACGTCTTCATCCTCCTCTTCATCATCTTTATAATAATCGTCTTCTTCATCATCAAAATCTTCATCATCATCTTCTTCCTTTTTGCGGGCAGCAAAGAATGATTTTACATTATCCTCCTTCTCTTCTATTAAATGAGAAAAAGGATTTAACAAAAAATCTTCCGAAGAATTCGTCTCACCAGCCATTACTATCGATCTCCTTGTTTTTAAATTATCACAAAAAAGCACACTCAAATATTTTCAAAATATTTTAAAGTGCAAAATGAAAATAAACTTAATTTAAGAATAAAAATATCATTAAGATTTAGAACACATTTTTTATTTCTTAAAGGATAACATAAATTAGGTTTATAAAATTGTCAATGTCATTTTAAAACACAAACGGTAATTTTAATGAAACTGGCCACTTTATGTTATGTTATAAATAATCAGGAAAAAACCACTCTTATGATCCACAGGACAAAAAAAGAAAACGATTATCACGAAGGAAAGTGGAACGGGCTCGGCGGAAAATTTGAGGAGGGGGAAAGTCCTGAAGACTGTGCAATAAGAGAAATAAGAGAAGAATCGGGTCTGCTTGTAAAATCTCCCACGGATGCATGGTTTTATAACCTTTCCGAATTTTGATGGTGCTGAAGATTGGTATGTTTTCATTTTTACCGCAAACGAGTTTGAAGGTAAATTGATAGACTCTCCCGAAGGTATGCTTGATTGGATTCCCAATGACAAAATTACCGAACTTAACTTGTGGGAAGGCGATAAAATTTTTCTTGCCTGGTTATACCAGGAAAAATTTTTCAGCGCAAAGTTTAATTATGAAAACGGTAAGTATAAAGATCATTCTGTTTGTTTTTATTAAAAAAAACAATGTAATTAATGAAAGTAAATGAATACATAAACCAGTTTGAAGAAATATATTCGGGAAATCCATGGTATGGAAAATCCTTCTCAGAAGTTCTAAAAAACATTACTCCCGAAGTGGCTGTCAAAAAATTGTCTCCTGGCGCGCACTCAATAGTTGATTTGGTTTATCACATAATAACATGGAAATACTTTGTTATTAAGCTGCTGCAAGGAGATAAGGCATATGATGTTAAACCGAACGATAAGAATGACTGGCGGAAATTAGACTATGGGAATAATAATTTATGGTCAACGGCCCTTAAACTATTTGACGAATCACAGACAACATTAATTGCAGAACTGAAAAAATTCAACGAAGATGTTTTATGTGAAAATGTACCGGACAGAAATTATACTTATGATTTTCTGCTTACCGGGTTAATTCAGCACGATATTTATCATCTTGGGCAGATCAACCAAATTAAAAGTATTTTGAACAATATGTTGGTTTGAAATAAATTTCATTTTGATTCAAACCAATCAAGCCGCTGAAAGTTTTTTGTTTCTTTAATGAAAAAATAGTTTTATCTTAATTTTATAATTTCTTACCTCAAAGAGCCGAAATATATTTTAATAAATTATTGAGGTGTGTAATGAGTAAAATCTGGTTATACATTTTATTAATTCTCTACGTCTCTTCTCCTGCTTGCTTAATAAAGAAACTGAAGAATGTAATTCAAGGCCGGGATATTATTTTAGATTGATATTTTCAGAACAATCTTCCCGATGTTTTTATTTGCTTCCATATACTGGTGTGCTTTTATAACATCATTCCAATTGAACACTTTATCAACGACTGGTTTGATAATTCCTTTTTCAAATTTATCAACCGCAAAATTTATAAAAGCTTCATTAAGTTTTCTCTGGTAATCAATTGTTCTAGATCTTAAAGTTGAACCAGTTATTGTTAATCTTTTGGTAAGTATCTGTCTTATATCGGCAGCATCAATTTTTCCACCCCCAAGGGTTGCAAGCAAAATTAATCTGCCGTCATTCGCAAGAGAATTCAGATTCTGCTGGAAATACGGACCGGCAATAAAATCAACAATTACATTAACCCCGGTTCCGTTTGTTAATTCTTTGATTTTTTCCGCAAAGTCCTCCGCTTTATAATCGATAGTATGATTAGTTCCCAGTTCTTCACACAATTTGTGTTTTTCTTTTGAGGCTGTTATAAAAATTTCTGCACGAAACGTTTTGGCTATCTGTATTGCTGCAGTTCCAACGCCGCTTGCGCCTGCATGAATTAATATTTTTTCTCCCGATAATAATCTTGAATGCCAAACAATTGCCTGGTAGGCGGTTAAAAACACTTCCGGAATTGACGCCGCTTCTTCATAACTCAAATTTGAAGGCACACGGTTAGCCATTCGCTCATCGATCACAGCAAACTCTGCGTAACCTCCACCGGGCAGTAGTCCAAAAACCTTATCCCCTTTTTTCCATCTGGTTGCTTTGCTGCCAAAAGAGACTACTTCCCCCGCCATTTCAAGTCCCAATATTTCACTCGCTCCGGCTGGGGGTGGGTATTTGCCTTCACGTTGAAGAATATCTGCACGATTTAGAGATGTAGTAAAAACCTTTACTAAAATTTCGTTTTCCCTCGGATCAGGTGTTGGAATTTCTCCGATTTCCATTTCTTCTGCTCCGCCTGGTTTATTAACTATTATTGCTTTCATTTTTACTTAATCCTTTTAAGGAAGGATTCGATATGTTTATTAACTGCTTCCGGGTTTTCTATTGGGCTCAGGTGGCCTGCTTTTGGAATTGTATAAAATTCTGAGTTATGAATTCTATCTGCCATTCCCATCATCACGTCCGGTGTTGTAAGGTTATCCTCTTCACCACATAAAACAAGAGTGGGGATTTTGAGCTTTGATAGATATTCAGTTGTATCGGTTCTTCCCACCATAGCAAGAAGACAGCCCTTTATTCCTGTCGGCGAATAAGATTCTGAACCTCTGATTGTTTTGTTTACTAATTCGTTTCTGTTTTCAAGAGAAAAATCACTAAAACAATTCGGGATAAAATCACCAACAAATTTTTTAACACCTTCTGAATTAATTTTCTTTATCCCGAGCGAGCGATTGATTTTTCCTTCATTATTATCTGCCCCTGATTTAGTATCACAAAGAATTAATCCGCTGAATTTTTCCTCCATTTTCTCCACTGCTCTAAGCGAAATATACCCCCCCATTGAGAAGCCGCATAAAACCGGTTTATTTACATTCGATTCGTCCATAACTATTTCAAGGTCATCCACAAATGATTCCATAGTGTACTGGCCATCTCCCGGTTCAGAATCACCCAGTCCTCTTACATCATATGTGATACAAAAATAATTTGAACTAAATTTACCTGTTTGATTGTTCCACATATGGTGGTCAAACGGGAAACCGTGTATAAAGATTATTGCGGACATGCTTTCATCTCCGTCAACAAATATTGAAAGTCCGTTTTTATTTATATTCATAGCTTTATTTCTGTAAATAAATTATTTCACTAATAAATTAAGGATAATAAAATGAAAGTTAAATTATCAATCATTCTGATGTGTGTTTTTTTTATATCACAATTTCTTCTGGCACAGGAAGATTCGATAAAACTTTACACCTGGACACCGCTTGCGGTTGTGGGTATTAATCTGAGTCAGGTAGCTTTAAGCAACTGGACGCAGGGTGGTGAAAACGCACTTGCAATTTCTTTTATCGGGGCAGGCGGATTAAAATATTATACCGAGTCCTGGAAATTTAAGAATGATCTGAAGCTTGCTTATGGGAGAACAAAACTTGGCAGCCAGGATTACAGAACTACAGATAATGAACTCTACCTCGAAAGTGTTCTCTCATATAATGTCGGGTGGGTCGTTGATCCATATGTTAGTAATACTGTAAGAAGCGCACTTGGAACCGGATATGATTATAGCAAAGACCCCGTTATTGCAATCGCGGGTTTTTTTGATCCCGGTTATGTTACACAAAGTATTGGTTTTACATACAACAAACTTGAATACTTTACAACCAGGATTGGTTTTGCTGTTCAGGAAACTTTTACTAACAAATACAATCAATATGCTGATGATCCGGCAACTACCAAAGTTGAAAAAACGAAAGTTGAAACCGGATTGGAATCTGTTACAACCGCCGAATTTGCGTTACAGGAAAATTTGCTATACAAAAGTAATTTAAGATTATTCACAAGATTTGAAAGTATGGATGTCTGGGACGTAAGATGGGACAATGCTTTTATTGCAAAAGTAAATGATTACCTGAATGTCAACCTGGCCTTTCTATTAATTTATCAAAAAGATCAGTCACCAAAAACGCAAATCAAAGAAGCCTTGCAAATTGGATTCACATATAGCTTGCTATAAAAAATCCCGGGATATTTAATATGTATCCCGATTGTTTTTTGTTTTTGCAAAAAATTTTTATAGATATAATAAATCGAATTTAAGGTGATTATGAGGATAGCATTTGTTTCTTCGGAAGTTTTTCCTTTTGCAAAGACCGGGGGACTGGCAGACGTTGCCGGTTCTCTTCCAAAGGAGATTGCAAAAACCGGCAATGAGGTTAAAGTTTTTATGCCCAAATATAATTTTGTTGATGAAGATAAATACAACATAAAATATTGCTGGGAAATAGGCGAGATGCCTTTAAGGGTAAATGGTGTAACCAGATTTATGCATGTCCACCAGGCAAAGCTCCCGGAATCAAATGTAGAAATAAACTTTATAGACTGTCCGCATTACTTTTTTCGCGGACAGATTTATACCAACGATCTTGATGAAGACGAAAGATTTATTCTTTTCAGCAAGGGAGTAATTGAAGTTCTGCAGAGACTACAATGGTCTCCTGATATTATTCATTGTAACGATTGGCAGACAGGTTTACTTCCTTTGTTTGTAAAAGATAACTATAGCTGGGACCGAATGTTTGATAAAACTTCATTCCTTTTTACAATTCATAATATTGGATATCAGGGGGTCTTTTCGAATAAAACATTATTCGCCGCAGAAATCCGGGAGGAATTGGCTATACCCAGCGGCCCGGTAGAACAGAACGGAAATGTTAACTTCATGAAAGCTGGAATATTGTTTTCGGAAATAATAAATACAGTAAGCCCGACGTATGCACATGAAATTCTTATGCCTGAATACGGAGCTGGTCTTGAGAGTGTGTTAAAAACCAGAGAGAAAGATCTTTATGGAATATTGAACGGAGTAGATTATGATACCTGGGATCCATCTAATGATAAGTTAATCCCTTTCCGTTATAATACTGATTATCTCACAGGGAAAATAAAAAATAAAAAATTCCTTCTTGAACATTTTAACCTGGTGTTCAGCGAAAACATTCCTTTGGTTGGAATTGTTTCAAGGCTTGTTTCTCAAAAGGGATTTGATCTTGTGGAGAAAGTGATAAATCAGCTGATGGAGATGGAAGTACAGTGGGTGATTCTTGGAAGCGGTGAGGACAAATTTGAACAAATGTTTACTAATGTTTCTCAAAATTACGGGGACAAGGTGGCAGTTTACATTGGATACAATAATGAATTATCTCATTTGGTAGAAGCTGCTGCAGATATTTTTTTAATGCCTTCAATGTATGAGCCCTGCGGATTAAACCAGATATATAGCCTAAAATACGGAACCGTGCCAGTTGTAAGAAAAACCGGCGGATTAAATGATACGGTTCAGGACTGGCATGAATATAAGTCTGCGGGTTTTGAAACCGGAACTGGGTTTACATTTAATGACTATAACGGTTATGCAATGTTCTCAACCCTCGCTCGCGCTGTTGAAACATTTAAAGACAAACCCACCTGGAAAAAAATACAGCTTAACGGAATGAAGAAAAATTATTCCTGGGAAAATGCTGCAAAAGCATATCTTGATTTATACCAAAAGGCAAAATTAAAAAGTGGCTAGTTGAAATTTTAACCGACTTTCTCTTCCGTCATTCTTATCACATTTCTAAATGTTTTGAAGAAACACCTTTGACAACGACGAGAAAGAAACGTTATAAACAAAACTAATTATCCTTTTAATATTTTTTGCCTTCAATTTGTACCCGATAAATGCGTGCTTTGTCCAGATTAAATAAAAGCTTACTTTCAGAAGCGTTCTCTAGTAGTAATATCCAATTGCAAAGTAGAAATAAACATCCCCCAGGCTTACGGGGTTATTAGGAATGTTCTTAAAGAGAAAACTTCTGCCGATTGAAAAATCTGCCGGGCCGAAAGGAGTATTAAATGATAACGTAAGACCTACGCCGTGTTTTAATTCTTTAAATTTAATTTGTTCCTGTACCTCCCAGGTTGAGCCAAGATCATATCTCATCTTAAAATAAGTTTCAAAAAATATTTCAAACGGAAGTTTGATTCTATACTCCAAAGAAGATAGAAAAATCTGTCTTCCTCGGAATTCATCAGCCCTCATTCCAAAAAAAGAATCTTGTCCTCCAAGGGAATATTCTTCACTCAGGGGAAGGGTTTTGTCTGCAAATCCCATCATTATTTTAGGAGATATTGTGTGAATTCCGTTCAACGTGAAATAACTTTTATATTGAAAATTAAAATTTGTATATCCGACTTTTCCGCCTAAAACCTTTTGGGCAACCTCATATTCCGCATTAAAATAAAATCCTTTTTGCGGATATGGGTATTTGTCCTGGGTATCAATAGTAGAGCTTGCTTTTAGGCTCACAATTTTATTTTTGTATGGCTCAACCGGAGAATTGTACTTGTTTTTAATCTCATCATATTTGTATTTGCCGGTGAATATCAGATTGCCGAAACGTTCCACCTGTGTTCCGACAGAAAGTGATGCCCCATAAAAAATCTGCCTGTATTCACCAATAGCACTTCTCGAAAATCTATGGACGCTTGAAGTGGAATCTTCCTGATATTTAAATACATCATTAAACCGGTAAAATGCATTTATATTATATGTGAAGTACGTATTAAAAATTCTGTTCGATTTATGCTCTAGAACATATGCGCGGTTTCTTGTTCCACCAAAAAGAAGAAGTCCAAGTTCGGTTCCGCTGCCAAAGAGATTTTCGTCTCTAAAGTCAAGACTTAGCTGTGCTTTATTTTCATTATCAACCCTGAAACCAACCCTTATGAGGCTGGATATCTTTTCGCTGACATTCAAAACAATGATGTTTTTATTCTCTTCTCTTTTTACCGTGAGAAGAATATCATTAAAAAGATTCGTGCTTCTTAAATCTGTTAATCCCTGCTTTACTTTCTGGTAAACAAAATAATCTCCGGGTTCAAGCGGAAATTCTCTCTCGATAACCGATTTGTTTGTTGTTTTGTTTCCGACAATCTGAATTTGAGAAATTATCCCTTCATCTATTCTGACGCTGAGTATTCCTTCTTCAGAATTAAAATCTACTTTTCTTATTTCCGCAAGTGAATATCCTTGCATGCGGTAGAGGTTTATAAAATCAATTACCTTCGCGAGTATTTTTTCAGCGTTATATGGTTTCCCTTTCAACGGGGTAAATATAGAATCTCCGATTGCCTGATTAATTAAAGACATCCCGTTAATATTGATATAATTTATTTTGGGATTTAAATCACCAATAATTTTTACCGTGGAATATTTGTTCTTTTCGTCTACAGCTGCTTTGAGATCAGCATAGTTGCCATTCTTAAAAAGACGGCACAAGTTATATCTGATCTCATCTGAGGAGATAGAGTCTTTGTAAGATAAATTCTTTACAAAAATCTCCGAAACAGAATCCTCATCAGTCTGAAACAAATTGCCAAAATAGATGTTTGGAGAAGGGTAGTTCCCTATCATCATTGAATCAATCTTATCTTTTATATCCTTAACAAATGGAAGCGCTGACGAGTACCCTTTTTGAATTATTTCCTTTACGTTAGAAAAATCAGTGGAAGTTTCCTCGTTAAGATTTGGAGTTATAATAGTATTTGCTTCCTTTAACTGCATCTCATTTAATAACTTCATTGGTATGCTTATAATCTGATCAGCTATTACCCAGGGATATTCAAGTTCACTTTCAGAATGAAGATCGCTGGTGGTATTCACCGCAATTATATAATCAGCCCCCATCTGTTTGGCTATTTTAACAGGAATATTGGCAACCAGCCCACCATCAACAAGGATAAGAGAATCAACTTTTACTGGTGAGAGAAAAAACGATACGCTTGAACTTGCCCTCATCGCCTGGCTTAACGATCCTTTGCTTATGATTACCTGGCTGCCTGTAACAAGGTTTGTACAAACCGCCCTGAACCTTGTTTTAAGTTCATCAAAGTTGTTCTTAACATGAATTGGAGCCTGAAGTGTAAGCAGGTTAAGATAATTCGATAGTTTTTGTCCGTTGTTGATAGAGGTAGGTAAAACAGGTGTCAACCCTTTCATTCTGAGAGAAAAGATTGCTTTATCCTCGGTAACTTTTTGATCTATAAATAATTCACGTCTGTTGGTTTCATGTTCGGATGCAAGAAGATCATCCCAATCTGTATTAACAGCAATTGAGTCGAGCTGTTCAACAGAATACCCGGCAGAATATAACCCGCCAACTATGCTGCCCATGCTTGTGCCTACAATTATATCCACTTTTATTCCGGCCTCTTCTAATGCTTTTAATATTCCAATTTGTGAAAGCCCGCGGGCTCCGCCGCCGCTGAGAGCCAGAGCAATTACCGGTTTTGTTTTAGGAATTTCTTTGGTTAATCCGAAGGGAAGTTTTTGGGATACGTGTTCAATTGAAATAACGTATCTTGTTTGTGAATGAACCGCCGAGAACCCAATCAAAAGGAATAATATCAGTATTTTCTTATTGCGGATCATTTATTTTACGCTGCTTCTCCTGAAAATATTTAACAGGAGAAAATTAACGTTTTTAAAACACTTTTACCTTTTCTTTTTCTGCTGCTGTTGTACTTTTGCGTTCTGTTCGGCTGCTTCCATAAGTTTGGACATAAATCCTTTTTTCTTGTTTGGGTTTTTCACCGGGACTAATTCCATACCATCATGTTTATGATTAATGTAATATTGTTGCGCTATCGAAAAAACATTAAACATAAAATAATAAAGATTCAGCCCGGAGGGGAATGACATAAACATAATTGTCAGCATAACAGGCATAATATAAACTAGCCCTGCCTGTTTCGGATCTTTAACGCTCATCTTCTGTTGAACGAAAGTTGTTACTCCCATTAATAAAGCAAGTCCGCTTATCTGGTCTATCCCGAACAAGGGAAGCTTAAAGGGTAAGTTAGCAATTACATCGGGTGTAGAAAGATCCTTCATCCACAACATAAACGGCTGCTGCCTCAACTCAATCGCAGTTTTAAATAGACCCCAAAGAGCAATAAAAATAGGCATCTGCAGAAGTAATGGAAGACAGCCCCCGGCAGGATTAACCCCGTAAGTTGAATACAGTTTCATCGTTTCTTTATTTAGCTTCTGAGAGTCATCTTTATATTTTTCTTTTAGCTCAGCAATCTTCGGCTGAAGAAGCTGCATCTTTTTCATTGACTGATAGCTGGTTTTGGTAAGCGGATAAAGGACAAATTTTATAATTAATGAAAAGACGATAATTACAAAACCATAATTCGGAATAAAAGTATGTAGAAAATTAAACAGGGGCAAAAGCACGTATTCCGCAATGGGCCTGACAATAAACTTTAAACCAAAGAAACTACCGAAATCTACAATGGCTGTAAACTTATCCCCATATACTTTTAAGAGGTCATAATCAACCGGTCCTATATAGACCATAAATGTACTTTTTTCAAATCCGGTGTTTTTAAATGGAACGTTGATTCTAACAGAATAATCTTCTTTAATTCCTGTTTTTCCCACTGCTTTACGTACGCCGTCAACATAGGCTCCGTTTACTTCGTTAGGATTAGTCGGCGCAATTATGGCTGCAAAATATTTGTTTCTTACTGCGGCCCAATCAACTCTTCCGTTAAAATCTTTATTAACTTTTTCACCAACTGAAGAGGCATCAAGTATTACCTGTTCACCTCCGTAATAAACACTGGCATCGGAATAGTTTGCTTCATCAACCGAATTTTCTTCTACAAACCTCAACCCGCTGTTCCAAACAAGGTCGTATGAATTATTGCTGATTAAGTTTGTCATATTAACAAGATCAATTTCACTTTGAAAACTGTACTTGTCTCCGTAAAAAGTAAATTTCTTAATTATGTAAGAATTATCCGCTGCAGGAAGTTTAAATGATAAAACCAGGGAGTCTTTGTCTGCTAATTTATAATGACTTTTTTCTGCATCAGAATTAAAATTTAGAGATGCGGTATTTATTGCTTTCCCGTCTGAAGTTACAAAGGAAAGATTGTAAGCGTTCCCCTGTGAATAGTCTATTAGCTGAACATGAGTTTTATAAAAATTATTATCCCCGTTACTATGGATTGAATACCAGTTATTAAACTTCTTCATATAATATTTTCTGATATTTGCGCCGCGCGTTGAAATTTCCATCACAATCAAATTATTTTCAATTGTAATTAATTTTTCTTTTTTATCAGAAGAAGTAAAAAACCTGCCGTATTTTAAACTATCATTTTCAACAACCGGGGTCTTTTTTTCTTTAACTTTTACTGTATCAACAGCAATTTCTTTTTTTATCTTAACGGAATCCGTATGAACGGCGGTTGTATCCGTTGTCTTTCCCTTTTGTATTTGTTCCGGGGAAGGGGAGTTCAGATAAAACCAGAGCACCAGTATGGCGCCGATTAATATAAATGCTATTGTTGTATTTCTATCCATTATACTTCCATTACTTCAGGGGGTCGAAACCTCCTTTATTAAAAGGATTGCACCTTAAGATACGCCACACAGATTTTGCTCCCCCCTTAAAAACTCCATATTTCCTGAAAGCCTGGATTGAATATTCTGAACATGTCGGATAAAATCTACAGGAGGGGGGTAAGAGTGGCGATATTAATTTTTGATAAGCCCTGATGAGAAAAACAAAAAGTCTCCACATCTACAAGCTTCTTTCTATTTGAAACAAAATATCCTTTATGCCCGGCATTATTTCATCAAGAACAACAACCGGGTTGTTTTTTTCATTAAGGCGATTTGGAGAAAAAATTATTTTCAAAACAATCTTTTTTAATAAACAAATCTTAATAAGCTTTTCTTTATTTAACCTGTAAGAGTTTCTGATCAGTCTTTTTATTCGGTTTCTCCACACTGCTTTGCCTGCCTTACTGGAAACCGCAGCAGCAATCTGAACCTTTCCTGCGGTTTGATTTTCTTCAATTAAAAAAACAGCCTTAATTTTTTTGTCGCCTGAAAAAACAACCTTACCAAAATCATATAAATTTTCAAAATCAATTCTGCTTTTAATTCTTTCGGCTGCAGAAAGTCCAAAACTCTTCAAAACAATTACATCTCGTCACTAACAGTCAGTTTTTTTCTTCCTTTTGCTCTTCTGCGGGAAAGCACTTTTCTACCATTTTTGGTTTTCATTCTTTCCCGGAACCCATGTTTGTTTTTTCTTTTCCTGTTACTTGGCTGAAAAGTCCGCTTCATTTAATCTCCTAATTATCAAAAAAGACTACAAAAGTAGGCTTTATAAAATAAACAAGCAAGACAATTAATTTTAGGTATATTTGCCATGGGGATTTTTTCTTGCACTTTTTAAAAGATTAATTTGCGGTAAGCAAAAATACTTTATATTTTTTCTCTGTGTTCAGTGGTCATAATTTGTGTTCATAACTTGTTGATAATAATTTATTGTGAAAACGTTTCACGCATCCCGGGGGTTATAAAATTCCCTTTGTTGTTTTGATAAAAATGTGAATTGCTGAAATCGGTCGTCCTAACTCGTTTATAAATAACCGGTTGGCGGCCAGCATCTAATGTTAATAAGTTGTTAATTGGTGAGTGTGTCATCAAAATCCCAAGAGTAAATAATTGATTTTCCAAATATTTTCATCCTTTTTTTCTGTGGATAATTAAATATGGTTAACGCGGTTACCTCGAGTAAACCTGAATTCAACAACGCGGCTTCTGTCTGGAAAGAATGCCTCAAATCGATAAAAGAAAACGTAACATTAATGACTTATAACACGTGGTTTTTGCCGATAAAACCACTGGAGTTGTCAGGACTTACCTTAAAAGTACAAATTCCCAGTCGTTTCTTCTGGGAATGGATTGATGAACATTATAATACTCTAATCAATAAAACAATTGTTGATATTATCGGGCCGGCTGCAAAACTTTCATATATTATTTCTGAAGAAAAAACTCCTGCCGACTCTAATACATTAAAAAGCAAAACTGTAATTCAGTTATCGCCGGAAGTTTCTGTTCAGACCCCGGGACATAAAACATATTTAAATCCACGTTATACTTTTGATAATTTTATTAAGGGTGAAGGTAACCAGCTTGCAAGAGCAGCAGCCGGTGCCATAAGTGAAAATCCCGGTGGAACATCTTTTAACCCTTTGTTCGTTTACGGGGGGGTTGGTCTTGGAAAAACTCATCTTGTACAAGCAATTGGAAATAAAATTTTAGAGTTGTTTCCTGGTAAAAAAGTGATTTATCTTTCCTCTGATATTTTCACGGTTGAATTTGTAGAATCAATCCAGTCCAATAAGGTTAATGATTTCTCAAATTTTTACAGAAGCATGGACGTGTTAATTATTGACGATATCCAGTTTTTAATCGGGAAAGAAAAAACACAGGATCACTTCTTTCACATTTTTAATACTCTTCATCAATCAAGAAAACAGATAATTCTTTCAAGCGACAGAGCTCCTAAGGATTTAAAAGGTCTTGATGACCGTTTGATTTCAAGATTCCAATGGGGGCTTGCTGCAGACATTCAACCGCCGGAACTTGAAATGAGAATTGCAATACTTAAAAAGAAATCTGAAGACTATGGGCTGGAATTATCTTCTGATTTGCTGGAATATGTAGCAAACAATATAACTTCCAACATAAGAGAACTTGAAGGTTGTTTAATAAAACTGCTGGCAAATGCTTCACTCAACTCAAAAGAAATAAATCTGGATCTCGCAAAGAAAACGGTTAAGGAAATTGCCACTGATAGAAAAGTAAATGTAACTATTGAAACGATTACTAATATTGTTTGTGAGGTTATGAACATTGCAGAAAACAAAATTCGTGATAAAACCAGGAAAAAGGAGATTGTTCTCGCCAGACAGGTTGCTATGTACCTTTCTAAGGAATTAACAAAATCTTCTCTTAAAACAATTGGTCTTCATTTCGGAGGCAGAGACCACTCTACAGTTATTCATGCATGTACAACAATAGAAGAATATATATCAAAGGATCAATCTTTAAAAGACATTATAAATAATGTAAGGACTCAAATTGAGTTGAAGTGTTCTTAAATATACTTTAAATATTTTTTATTGAAGGCTCTATAAGAGCCTTTTTTATTTTAAACTTTTTTGATGTTGGTAATATGTTGGCAAATCAATTTTAGTATGTTAACATTTTGATGTTTATGAAGGTGCTGTTAACAACTATAAAAAAATATCCTGTTGTTAACAATTTGTTTTTAAAAATTAGTATTGTTTAGAAGAGTAATAACAGTAATTTGATAAAACTAACTTATTAACATTCTTATTATAATTATTAACTTTTAAATATATAATCTATTAATAATAAATAGGGTGTTAACTATTTATAAATATAATTTTATATACTAAAAAACTTTTAATATACCGTTTATATATAGTATATTTCCTTTTGAATTTATTCCAATTGTAACCGATTAATCCGTTTTAATACCATCTAAATTCATTGAGATTAGTGACCTGTTTTACTATTTTTGTATGCTTTAAAAGGAGATTGAGTAATGGAATTCAAAGTTAACAGTAAAGTTTTAGAAAAACTTTTATCCAAGATTATTCCTGCTGTTCCAAGCCGCACTCCAATGCCTGTACTTGAGAACTTTCTTGTTGAAATCAAGGATGGTTTAATGACAGTTACTGCTACAGATATGGAGATAGTATTGCGCTCTTCTCTTAATATACCCTCAGAAGAAGATATTAAAATGGTTATTCCTGCTAAATTATTTTATGATATTATCCGTTCGCTTGGAGACACACAAATTAAATTTGAAACAACCGGAAATTCTAAATTAAAAATTCAGACTGATAACGGAACTTACAATTTAAGTTATTCTCCTTCTGATGATTTTCCTGATATTCCGGAAGTTTCAAAAGAGAAAGAAGTTTTAATGAACGGGCAGGAATTGAAGAAGATGATTGATCAAACATCTTTTGCAATGAGTAAAGAAGATATGCGTCCGGCAATGACAGGAACGCTGATGGAATTTACTGAAGAAGGATTGAGGTTTGTAACCACAGACGGACACAGGTTGGTTAAATATATAAACAAAAAAATAAATTCATCCAAAGAAGAACAATATATTGTTCCCGAAAGAGCAATAACAGTTCTTTCAAAACTTTTAAATGAATCTGATATTAAAATGTATCTGAGTAAAACAAACATTTCCTTTAATCTGGGAGATTTAGAATTAATATCAAGACTGATCGGAGAAAAATATCCGGCGTATAACAGCGTTATTCCTTTGGAAAACGAAAATGTTCTTACTATTAAAACCGAAGAACTTATTTCTGCGGTAAAGAGAATGATGTTATTTTCTACGGCAAACTCAAAACAGGTTAAGTTTTCAATTAGCCAGAACAATCTAGAGGTTTCTGCAGAAGATATCGATCATGGATCAAACGCAAAAGAAAACATTAAATGTGAGTATAAGGGGGATTCTATGGATATTGGCTTTAATACAGGATATGTAAATGATGTTCTTACTCATGTAAATGATGAACAGGTTTTATTTAAATTACATTCACCGACAAAGGCTTGTATAATTGAACCATCAAAAACCGAAGAAAACGAAGAACTTATGCTTCTGCTGATGCCTGTACGTTTAAATAACTGATATGATATTGAATTCCATCCGGTTGAAAAATTTTCGAATCCATAAAAACACCGAACTGCAATTTTCCGAAAAGTTGAATTATATTGTTGGTGGTAACGGAGAAGGAAAGACTTCGATTCTCGAGTCAATATATTATTTGTGTACAACAAAAAGTTTTAATGCAAAATCGGATAGTGAAGTTGTTGGTTTTTCAAAAAACGAGTTTGAGATAGATGGATTATTTAGTGATCTGACAGAAGACAAAGTGAAAATATTTTATTCTCTTTTAGAAAACAAAAAAAACTATTTTCAAAACAACAAAATAGTGTCAAGATATTCAGATGTTATAGGCCGCTTTCCGGTTGTTATTTTAAATCCGGCCGATCATGCCATTACGCAGGGCTCTCCATCTGAGAGAAGAAAATTTATTGATTCCGTTATTTCCCAGGCAAGCGAAACCTACCTGAGAATTTTACTTGATTATAATAAAACGTTGCGTCAAAGGGCATCTCTTCTGACAAAAAGGAAAGAAAACAGATACAATGATCTTTCTGCAGAATTTGATGCATGGACAGAGAAACTTATAGAGTTGGGAACAGAAATAATAGAACATAGAGTCAGGTTCATCAATGATTTTAATAATTATATAAGAGAATCATACAGAATAATAATGGGGACAGACGAAATCCCGGGAATTTATTATTCCTTTTTAGAAAATTATGAGGGCAGCGAAATAAAACATCGTTTTGAAGAAGTGATTGAAGAAAGAAAAGATGACGAAATGAGAAGGGCTTCAAATCTTGTTGGTCCGCATCGTGATGATTATATTTTTGAAATTAATAACGTTAACCTCAGAACATATGGCTCACAGGGACAACATAAAACTTACCAGGTGGTTTTGCGTTTTGCTGAATTTTTTTACCTCAAAGAAATTACGGGGAAGACCCCAATATTTCTTCTCGATGATGTTTTTGGTGAACTGGACACAAACAGATCAATAAAAATAAGCGAGTACCTGAGAGATGTCGGCCAGGCATTTATAACCTTAACCGATTTTTCAAACCTCTCTTTCTTAAAAATAAAAGAAGAGGATATGCTTTTTAGAATAAAGGAAGGATCAATTGCAAATGCCTGAGGGATTTAAAAGTCTCGCTGATATTTTAAATAAAGATCCGGGACTAGCTGCGGTCAGGAAAATAGTTAAACAATCTGATGTAATATTAGATTTCTATAAAATCTTTCCGGAGATGAAAAAGGTCGTAAAACCCATCAAGGTGGATAAAAAGGTTCTATTTATAAATGTTGAGAATTCGATTATGCGCAGCGAGCTTAGGTTTAAAGAAGCCCTGATAATTAACAAGGTAAACAAATATTTTAATGAAGAGAGAATAAAAGGGATAAGATTTCAATGATATTCCTTTTGATATCAATTAAAAAAATGGTTTGAATATATGGCTAAAACAAATTCCCCAAGTGGTTATAGTGCAAAAAATATAGTAGTACTAAAAGGACTCGAAGCAGTAAGAAAAAGACCGGCAATGTACATCGGCGATGTGAGCACGAGAGGGTTTCATCATTTGGTTAATGAGGTTGTGGATAACGGTATAGATGAGGCCCTGGCTGGTTATGCTGACAGAATAGATATAACAATTAACAAAAACGAAAGCATAACAATTGAAGATAATGGCAGGGGTATACCGGTCGACATTCTTCCGGAAGAAAAAAAATCGGCTCTGGAAGTTGTAATGACTGTTCTGCATGCTGGTGGTAAATTTGATAAAAACACTTATAAGGTTTCCGGCGGATTGCATGGGGTTGGTGTTTCTGTTGTAAATGCACTGTCTGAATGGCTCAAGGTAGAAGTAAGGCTAGACGGCAAAGTTTATTTTCAGGAATTTAAAAGGGGGTCCCCGGTAAAGCCGGTTGCTGAAATTGGAAAAGCAAAAAAAAATGAAACAGGAACAAAGGTAACTTTTTTACCAGACTCTGAAATATTCAAAGTAGATAAATTTAAATTCGACACCATTGCGGAAAGAATGCGGGAGCTTGCTTACCTTAATAAAAATATTACCATAAATATTGATGACCATCGAAATGGAGAAAAAGAGTCTTTCCATTTTAAAGGAGGACTTATTGAGTTTGTGAAATATCTTGATGAAGCAAGACAAGCACTACACAAAACTGTTTATATTGAAGGAGAAAAAGATAATACACCGGTAGAAATTGCTTTCCAATACACCGACGGTTACAGCGAAAACATTTTTTCTTATGTTAATAATATAAATACACATGAGGGCGGCACACACCTGGTCGGTTTTAAAACAGCATTAACAAGAACCCTAAATAATTATGCGGCTAAAAACGGATTGATTAAGGATGATAAAATTAATCTTACCGGGGATGATTTCAGAGAGGGACTGACCACAGTTATTTCAGTAAAGGTTGCTGATCCTCAATTTGAAGGACAAACTAAAACAAAATTAGGAAACAGTGAAACTAAATCTGCTGTGGAAACTTTAGTTGGAGAAAAGCTCTCAGAGTTTCTTGAGGAAAACCCCTCTGTCGGGAAAAAAATTATTGAAAAATGTATGAAAGCGGCTGAAGCCAGGGAAGCTGCCAGGAAGGCCAGGGATCTCGCCAGAAGAAAGAATGCTCTTGATAATATGAATCTTCCCGGCAAGCTTGCGGATTGCTCAATTACTGACCCTGAACACTGCGAAATTTATATTGTCGAGGGTGATTCTGCCGGAGGTTCAGCAAAACAAGGTAGAGACAGACGATTCCAGGCAATTCTGCCTCTAAAAGGAAAAATTCTCAATGTGGAAAAAGCCAAGATGAATAAAATTCTGGAGAACAATGAAATAAAAGCAATTATCTCTGCCATAGGGGGAGGGCTTGGTCCGGATTTCGATCATTTTAAAGCAAGATACGGAAAAATAATTCTAATGACAGATGCTGATGTGGACGGAAGCCACATAAGAACACTACTTCTTACTTTCCTTTATCGTTATATGACAACCCTTATTACTTCGGGAAAAGTTTACATTGCACAGCCGCCGTTATATAAAGTAAAAAAAGGCAAACAGGAGTTTTATGCTTTTGACGAGAAAGAAAGAGACGAGATATTGAAAAGATTCAAGGTGAACGGCAAAGAAGATACCGAAGAGATTCTTGAAGAAATGATAGAAGAAGGGAATGTTAAAGGAGTTAGTATTTCCCGATATAAAGGATTGGGCGAAATGAATCCAATTCAGCTTTGGGAAACAACAATGAATCCGGAAACAAGAACAGTTCTGCAGGTAACTCTTGAAAGTGCCGCAACTGCCGATAAGATATTTGAAACTCTTATGGGGGATGCTGTTGAGCCAAGAAGAGAATTCATCGAGAAACATGCAAAATATGTTAGAAATCTCGACGTATAATTAATTAAAGTTATTAAATTAAATAAAGTATAGTATGGCAACGATATTTGAAAAAATAGTTCCGGTTTCACTTGAAGATGAGATGAAATCATCTTACATCGACTACTCAATGTCGGTTATTGTTTCCAGAGCCTTACCGGATGTACGGGACGGATTAAAACCTGTTCACAGGAGAGTTCTTTTTGGAATGCATGAGCTTGGGGTAGCATATAATAAACCATATAAAAAATCTGCAAGAATAGTTGGAGAGGTTCTTGGTAAATACCATCCTCATGGCGATACAGCTGTTTATGATTCAATGGTTAGAATGGTGCAGGATTTCTCCTTGCGTTATCCGTTGGTTCAGGGACAGGGAAATTTCGGCTCGGTAGACGGAGACTCCCCTGCGGCAATGAGATATACAGAAGCAAGGCTTCACCGGATTGCAGACGAAATGCTGAGAGATCTGGACAAGAACACGGTAAATTTTGCTCCGAATTTTGACGACTCTCTTCAGGAACCAACGGTACTTCCATCATATCTTCCACATCTGCTCATTAACGGCGCCAGCGGTATTGCTGTAGGAATGGCTACCAATATCCCCCCGCATAATCTTACTGAAATTATCGATGGTCTAATCGCATATATAAAAAACCCTGAAATAACTGATGAAAAAATAATGAAGATAGTAACCGCGCCGGATTTCCCGACGGGCGGCATTATATTCGGATATGAAGGAGTTAAGAACGCATATAAAACCGGGCGGGGAAGAATAATCGTTCGTGCCAAAGCGAACATAGAATCATTAAAGAACAACAAAGAAAATATTATAATAACAGAACTCCCTTATCAGGTTAACAAAGCGAATCTTATTGAGAAAATTGCTGACCTTGTTCGCGGAGGAAAAATTTCAGATATATCAAACATAAGGGATGAATCGGACAGAGACGGAATGCGTGTTGTTATTGAACTGAAGAGAGATGCTCAGCCACCTGTTGTTCTGAATCAATTATTTAAACACACACAGATGCAGACAACTTTCGGGGTAATACTTCTGGCTCTTGTACATGGAGTTCCAAAAGTTCTCACCCTCAAAGAAATGATGATGCACTTTATAAATCACAGGATGGAAGTGCTAATCCGCAGAACAAAATATGAACTGGATGCAGCAGAGAGAAGAGCCCACATTTTAGAAGGTTATATAATTGCTCTCGACAATATAGATGCAGTAATAGAAACCATTAAAAAATCAAGAGATGTTGAGACTGCAAAAAGTAACCTCATACGCAGATTCAAGCTTAGTGAGGTTCAGGCAAAGGCTATCCTCGATATGCGTTTGCAGCGCTTAACAGGGCTGGAAAGAAAGAAGATTGAAGACGAATATAAAGAGACGATAAAGTTAATTGAAAGACTTCAGGGAATACTGGAAAGTGAAGAAAAAAGATATTCCATAATAAAAGAAGAGCTTCTTGAGATCAAAGAAAGATATGGAGATGCCAGGAGAACGGAAATTGTTTATGATTATGAAGAATTTTCTCTGGAAGATACAATTGCCGAAGAAGATGTGGTTGTAACGATTAGCCATAAAGGGTTTATTAAGAGATTTCCTGTAAGCGGCTACCGGAAACAGGGACGCGGAGGAAAAGGCGTTACCGGTGCCGGGACAAAAGATGATGATTTCATCGAACATATGTTTATTGCCTCTACGCATCAGTATATTCTTTTCTTTACCGATAAAGGAAAATGCTATTGGCTGAGAGTATTTGAAATTCCGGAGGGTGGTCGTGCATCAAGAGGAAGATCTATACTTAATCTTATAGAGAAAGATAAAGAAGAAAACATAACCGCTTTTGTAACGGTAAAAGAATTCGATGAGAATCATTTCCTCATAATGGCTACCGAACAGGGAACTATAAAAAAGACAGTTCTTTCAGCCTACGGGAACGTAAGAAAAGGCGGCATCAATGCGATTAACCTTGTGAAGAATGATAAACTGATTTCTGTTAAGTTGACCGACGGAAGTAACGATATTGTATTAGGAACAAGGAACGGTTTTGCGATACGCTTTACAGAAAAAGACGTAAGAGATATGGGAAGAGTAGCAACCGGTGTGCGCGGAGTGCGTCTTTCAAAAGGGGACATTGTCGTTGGGCTTCTCGTTATTAAAAGAAACGACACGATTCTTGTTGTTACCGCCAAAGGATTCGGTAAACGTTCGGATATAAATGATTACAGAACTACTCACCGTGGCGGCAAAGGAGTAATAACGGTAAAAACCAGTGAAAAAGTTGGCAAAATGATTGCAATGATGGAAGTTGTTGACGGGGATGAACTAGTAATTATTTCTTCACACGGTATGGTCATACGTCAGAGCGTTAAAGATATCCGGGTTATGGGTAGAAACACCCAGGGAGTTAGAGTTATAAGGTTAAAAGAAGGAGATGCCATAGCAGATATTGCTAAAGTAATTCCCGATGATGACGATGAAGTTCCGATAGCCGTTGAATAATTTTTAATTATTATCTAAGGGCAGTAACAAGCTGCCCTTTTTTTATGTCTGATATAAAACCAAACGAAAATAACTTTATACCTTCAATTTACAATTACTGCGACAGGTGGTGTGAGCGCTGCAATTACACAGGACAATGCAGATTGTTTTCTGTTGAGCTGAATAGAAAAGAAAAATGGTCCGAAGGAAATAATGACATTACAAAAGAACTTCACAGATCATTTGCAGAAACTATAAAAATGATTGAAGAATATTCAGAAAAATTCGGAATAGATATTTCCCCGATAAAAGAAATAGAAGAGGTTGAAAAAAAGGGACCACTAAACTCTCAGGTTTCATTTCTCACAGCAAAGTATTTTCAGGAATCCTCTGCTTATCTGAGGAAGTTAAAAGTAGAAATAAAAGCTAGCGGAAAAGAAAATGCGGTGTTAGCAGAAATTATCCCACAGAATAAAGGGATGAACGAACTGCTTGAAATACTTGAGTGCTACGAAATTATTCAATGGTACCACACAATGCTTCCGGTGAAACTAAACAGGGCGGTTTCCTCCTCTGAAACAATTCCAGATTCAGAAGATAAAGAAGTTGAGTTTTCCAAACGCGACCGGGATGGAAGTGCATATGTTGCGTACAGATCAAGTATAAAATCAATGGCTGCACTTGGTCGAATTCATAGCTGGACAAACATACTTAAGGAAGAAACATTAAATCTCATAATTGATACGGGCAGAATTAAAAACTTAATTGAAAAGGAATTTCCGGGAGCGTTAACCTTCCTCTGGCCACCTAAAGAAAAAGAATAGTAATGAAAGAATATTACTTACATCTTTTTGATTACAATGACTGGGCTAACAGACGTGTAATTAATTCCTTAAAGGAAAACAGTCCAGTAAACGAAAAAACATACTCGTTATTTTCTCACACAATCATTGCGCAGATTCTGTGGTTAAACAGGCTTAAAAAAGAAGATTATGAAATTAAAGATTTCTGGCAATTGCTGGGACTGAATGAATTAGATAAATTAATTGGAAGAAGCACTTTAGACTGGAAAACATTTATAAAAATGCAGGACGAAAAAGAATTGCAGAGCATCTACTCTTACCATAATTCCAAAGGAAAGAGATATGAAAATACTCTGGCCCAGATAATGACACACGTTATTAATCACTCTACTTATCACCGTGCACAGATTGCTATTTTCCTTAGGGAGGAAAATATAAATCCCCCGCCAACAGATTACATTGCTTTTTTCAGAGAATAGCTTTCAAGGTTTCATAGTGTGCAGCAATTGTATTTTCGAGATCATCATTTGAATGTGCTGTTGAAATGAAAACAGCTTCAAATTGTGCCGGGGCAAGATAAATTCCTCTCTCCAGCATTCCATGGAAATATTTTCCGTAAAGTTCAGTATCTGACTTAATCGCGGTTTTAAAATCGTTCACAGGCTGTTCTGTAAAAAACATGCAGGACATTGAACCGACACGATTTATTGCATATTTTTTCCCAAGCTTTTTCAGATTATTCTTAAATCCATCTTCTAGAATTTTTCCTTTGTTTTCCAGTTCATTATAAATCGCAGGATTATCTTTTATATGTTTAAGTGCAGCATATCCGGCAGCCATTGCAAGCGGGTTTCCGCTTAAAGTACCTGCCTGGTAAACAGGACCGGCAGGAGCAACCATCTGCATAATTTCCTTTTTCCCTCCAAATGCACCAACAGGCAATCCGCCGCCAATTATTTTTCCGAAGGTTGTCAGATCGGGGGTTATTCCAACTATTTCCTGTGCGCCTCCTTTCGCAACTCGAAAACCTGTCATCACCTCATCAAATATTAATACAATATTTTCTTCATCGCATAATTTTCTCAGAGAACTTAAAAATTCATTTGATGCTTTTACTACTCCCATATTTCCGGCAACAGGTTCAATTATTATAGCAGCGATTTCATTTTTATTTGCATCTATTAAGTTTTTAACGGAGTTAATATCGTTGTAATCGGCGATAAGAGTATCAGCAGCATTTCCTTTAGTTACACCGGGACTTGTTGGTATTCCAAGCGTTAAAGCTCCGGAACCGGCCTTAATAAGGAAAAAATCCGCATGACCATGATAACAGCCCTCAAACTTTATAAACTTTTCTCGTCCAGTAAATCCTCTTGCCGCTCTAATCGCACTCATTGTTGCTTCGGTACCGCTGTTAACCATTCTGACCATCTCTATCGAAGGAACCAACTCTGTAATAAGTTTTGCCATTTCAACTTCCAGTGAAGTCGGGGCACCAAAGCTAGTTCCGTTTTTAATTGCAGATTCCAGCGCCTCTATAATAAAGGAAGGGTTGTGTCCGAAAAGGTGCGGCCCCCAGCTTCCGATATATTCAATAAAATCATTTCCATCAACATCATATATTTTTGATCCCTCTCCTCTCATAATAAAGAGCGGGTCTCCCCCGACAGAATTAAATGCCCGAACGGGAGAATTTACACCACCGGGAATAAATTTTTTTGCTTCTTCAAAAAGTTTATGGCTTTTACTCGTATTCATAAAATGTCCTTAATCAAATTATAAAAACAAAAATTTAAGAAGTAAAAGATAATGGATAGCGTTTAGACATTCTACAGAATTCCGGCTGAATTATCCCGAATTTTGGTGAGTTGATGAAGCGCTTCATAAACTTAAATGATGTCCAGAAATTGCGGGTAAATTATTAAGATAACTAAATAAAAGCCTCCATTAACACGGATAACATTATTTATTATGCTTCTCCAAAAGGGTTTTCGCACGTGGTTTGTATAACAGATGAAATATAACATCGAGATATGCGTTCATTTCTTCCATCTCAATATTTGTGGTGTAACGCCAGAACCCATAAATCTTTGCAAGCTCTAAAAGTTTTTTTGCATAGAGTTCCCAGTTATAATCAGATTCGACTCTCTTAATCGCTTTTTTTGATATTCTTTCCCAAAGAGATTTATCATCTTTACTTTTTCTTATAAACTCCAACAGTTTCTTTGTGGTCTCGTCAGCGTTTACGGGGTCTATATGAAATCCATTAACCTGATCTTCAATTATTTCGAGCGGACCACCGTACATTGTTGCAAATACAGGTAGTCCCGAGTGCATAGCTTCAAGTACTGTCAACCCGAAGCCTTCAAACAATGCAGGCTGAACAAAAATTCCTTTGTGATCGGCAATCACCCGGTATACTTCACCAGTTTGATCTTTGCGGAATAGTTTACCAATCCATCTTATTTTGTTATGAAGATTATACTCGTTTATAATTGAATGCATTAATCTTATTTGTTCTTTTTCTTCTTCATCGTTTGATGTTTCAACATTTACATTTCCCGCAACAATAACCAGATTTGATATTTTTTGCAGTTCTTTGCTTTCGCCAAACCAGCGCGCCAGCGAAGTAAGGTTTTTTATTTTATCCAATCTTGCCAGTGAAAAAACAGGAGTAAGTTCCGGATTATCCAGCTTTCCAACAACATCAGGATCATCAGCATTTCCAAAAAGAAGATGGCCAAGCTCATCTTTGGATTCCTGAAGCCGGTCTTTTTCATTTGAATATGGAAAATAGAAATCAAAATTTACACCCGGGGGAACTATGTTAAATTTAGGATGAAAAAGATTTATTCCGCCCGTTACTCTGTAAAGATCCGGCATCGTAAAATTTTTATAGGATTCATATTGCCCGATACTATCTTCAGTTCCGGCAATTTCCTGGTAAGACGAGGTAACTATAATATTCGCAGCGTTCATGGCAATAAGATCAGCAGTAAACTGAGTTGAAAAATTATACTGATCTTCAAGATTTTTCCAATAAAGTGCGCTGTAAAGATACTTGCTTTTTTCAAGAGCATGGGCAATGTTACATTGTGTTACTCCATATTTTCTGGAAAGCATAAAAGCAACAGTATTGCCATCTGAATAATTGCCTATTATAAAATCCGGGCGCGATCCAAACTCTACTAAAAGTTCTTTATAGGAATCTTCAGCAAAATTTTCAAGATATGGCCAGACTTCGAACCGCGAAATCCAGTTATCAGTAACCGCCGGATTATCAGACCTGAACGGGACCCTCAATATCCAGGAGTTCTTTGTATCATAAACTTTTTCAAGGCGCTGATTTGATTTTGTTTTTCCCGCATTATGTATGAGCCGTGTAAGAATTATTATTTTTGGTTTGGCATCAACCCCCGCATCACTAAGGGATTCGGCTATTGCTTTCTCAAGTGCTTTCACCTGATCAAGAATATAAACAACCTGTCCGCCGGTATCGGGCAATCCGAGAACTCCTTCTTGTCCGAAATAGCCGTGAGGGGAAATGATCGCAATGTTAAAAATCATCGGTATACTTGAGAGAAATTTCTTTAAGGCAAAATAATCGGGTGTCTGCATCAGGCTATCAAGTTGTTCCAGGCTTTCTAATACAGAACCGGCAGTATTTCCCAACCCTCTTTCAAACCCGATCTCCTGCAGCTTATTGCTGAAAACCTTGTATTCTTCCTCCTCGGGTTTTTTCTTCAAAAATCTAATTGCCTCATCTATGCGCTTACTTAAATCTTCGGGATCTTTAACACGACTATTGAGAATCAATTGCTGAGAATTATGCTTGTGAACGAAAAGAAAATCAAAAAGTGCTTTTCGCATCTTCTCTGGATTTGTGAACATTGTGCTGGAGAGATAGCGGTTTAGATATTCTACGCCACGCCCGATACTTTTGGCTTCCCGGATACTAGGAAATTTGTCATAAAAAGTGCTGAAGTTTAGTGAAAGTATATCGTCATTCCCGGACGGGGAGATATATCTTTCCTTTGCCATTAGATATTCCTGAACATTAGTTTCTTCAAAATACTTCTCTTCAATGTTGAACATATAAAAATCAGAAAAACCAATACTTCCCCTTATCTCAAAATAAATAGAATTTCCAAGCGTAACTGATTCGGTGACTTTCTGAATTACCTCACTGATAGCTTTGTAATTTCCCTTTTTTTTATCGCTCTTTTTAAATTCATCAAGAATTTCATTTAAATTGCCGGAAACCAGCAATTTGTTTTCGTTAGAACAAACCCTATGCAGATATCTGAAAAAATCTTTCTTGTTCTCTTCTATCAGTGAAGTAATATTTTTACTCAAAACATTTTCTCCTTTATTCACTCAAAAATTTATAATGATTAATCCCATCTATAATACCGCCGGCATATTTTCTTCCGGCAAAATAAATTCGTTTACTTCCTCTCAGCCATTCAAGCTCTTTGCTGTAATTGGCAACCACAACACCAAGCAACTCTCCCTTTAACATTTCTTCATCATTTCCGGAATCTCCAGCAACGAGGATCTTTTCGTAAGGAATATTCCAGCGGTAGGAGAGATATCTGATTGCTTTTCCTTTTGAAGCACGGTAAGGAAGGATATCAAGAAATTGTCCATGGCTAAAAATAATATTGGCTTTAATTCTATTTCTAACAAGTTTGTCTTTCACTTTTTGAACATTATCAGGAATATCTTTCATATAATAACTTATCTTAAACTTTCTTTGTGTTTCCTTTTCCTGCAGATAAAGAAAATTAAAATCTTTTAACAAACCAAGAATCCGCTCACGGTACCATTGGTTAGAAATATGTGCATCCCACCCACGTGAATAAATCAGATCCTCCTTATAATTGTAATAAATTTCAGCACCCACAGAGGAGATAATCACATCCGGCTTGGCCACCTTGTTTGTCTCTAAGACACTAATAGCAGAATCGACTGTCCTTCCGGTTGCAACAGCAAAACCTGTCAATTCATTTGTTGAATTAAGAATAGCATTAAATTCATTAAGACTGTCCTCATCACCAAGCAACGTGTGATCAATGTCTGACACTATAAGTTTTTCCATAATTAGTAATTTTCTGCCAACAGGAGCGAAAGTATTTTCTTTAACTTTCTCTTTTGCCAAAAGTTTTTCAACTTCAGACAGATAGGTTTTTGTATGAGCTTCCCAGGTATAATATTTTTTTACATTATTAATTCCATTTTGAGAAAATTGCTTCCACAACTTTTTATCAGAGAGAATTTTATTCAATGCATTTGCAATATTTCCGGGATCTGAAATATCTACAAGGATTCCATGTTTACAATTTTCAATAATATCACGTGGACCACCATCATCGGTAGCAACAACTGGAATTCCGGAGGTCGCAGCCTCAATTAAGGTTAGCCCGAAGGGTTCAGCCAGTGCAGCGTTTACAAATATTCCCCCGGATTGGGCTGCGATCCTGTAAAGCTGCGGAATTTCATGTTGTGTATCGTGTCTCTTGGGAATCGCCATTCTTCCATAAAGATTATATTTATCCATCAACAAAAGAATTTCGGTCAATACTTCACGTTCGTTATCAGGCATTTCCTGGATATCTTTTCTTATACCTGCAAAAATTGCAAGGTTTGCTTTCTTCTGTAGTTCATCATTCTCCCCATAGGCAGTGATTAAACCGGAGATATTTTTTCGTTTATCGGGACGACAAACAGAAAGAATCATCGGTTTGTTAATATCAACAAAAAAGCGAAATAATTTTTCGCCAATAATAGCTTTCCACTTCTCTGATTCATCATTTTCATCCCCGGTTATTTTGTTATATGGGTAGAACTTTTCAATATCAAAACCCGGCGGAATTACTTTGAACTTTTCTTCACTGGTGTTTTCATAGTCGCCATACTGAACTTTTATTTCCTGCCGGGTACTCGTGACAATCATGTCGGCAAAAAGGATTATCTCTTCTTCAACGTCTATGCGATGAGATATTTTATAACGTTTTTCAATTTCTTCCTTACCTACCCCGGCAGTTATTAGTTTTCTTAGTTTATCTTTGCCAAGGGAATGCCCGGTGTGGATAAAAGCTATTCCAAAAAATTTAGTCAGTTCGCTGCAAACATATCCGGCATCTGCGTAATGACTATGTATTATATCAGGCAATCTTCCCGTTGACTTTATATGTTTTATGCTTTTATCAACAAACTCTTCAAGATGATCCCACAGAAGTTCTTTGCGTAAATATTTTCCTCCTCCTGCTCTTATTCTGACGATACTAAATTTGTCGTTAACTGTTTCAATGTGTTTTGAATAATCATCTGAGACTTTTTTATCCCTTATCTCTCTTGTTATCAATTCGATTTTTTCAACTCTTTCATCTTCACATAAAGCTTTGGCGAGTTCGACCACATATTTTACCTGTCCGCCCGTATCTGAATCACGCCCCAGTTCAAGGTTTTCGTTCCGGATTAAACCATGTATGCTGTACAACTGAATATATAATTTTTTGTTTTTTTTATTATTCATTAATTACCGGTTTATATTTTTCATATAAAGATAGCTCATCAGGCAGAGCCCCGTTTATTTTTATAATTTCACCGGCAAATTCAGAGGCTATTTTATTAGTTCTTTCAATATCCCAATTTTGTAAATAACCTATGCAGAGAATTGCTGCATATGCATCTCCTGCTCCCACAGTATCTACAACGTTACCGGCTTTTAGTTTATAGTGATTGTGATTTTCTCCTTTGTAAATTATGGCTCCATCGTCTCCATAAGTCACACACAATAGCTCTAACTGACATTCATTTAATAATCTTCTCGAAGCATCATTTTTATCAAAACTTTTATTGAATAGCAATTCATTAATCAGGTGAAGTTCTTCTATATTAATTTTTATTACATTGCTGGCAGCCAGACATTCTTGAATCAGATCTTTTGTATAAAAATTCTGGCGGATATTAAGATCGCAGAAGTATTTTAATTCTCCATTTAAGAAATGACTAATTGTTTCCCTTGTTGTTTTTTCTCTTTGTGCCAGCGTTCCAAAATAAAGACAATCTGTATTATTGTTTACCAGGATTTTCATTTCTTCATTTAGTTCTATAAAATCATACGCTGACGGGGTTTTTATTTTCCACGAGGGAATTTTTTGTTCATTTAATGTTGCGATAGATTCCCCGGTAGAATGTTGATTGTCAATCTGAATAAATTCAGTTGAAATGTTTTTCTTCTGCAGGAAATCAATTATTTCCTTTCCCCCACTGTCATTTCCAACGCGACTTACAAAATTTCCTTTACCCGTAAGTTTTATAATGTGATAAATAAAATTAAAAGGAGCTCCACCCAGCGCCTTACTTCCGGGATAAACATCAAACAGAACCTCACCAATTGAAGTAACGCGATTCATTTCAACTTTCTTATTAGATAAAAAATCGTTTATATATTACCATTTTTTTTATTAAGATCAAGTGAATCGGGACACGAACACACTCTATAACTCATTATTATCAAATGAGTTAGTGCCGGTGTGATAAAAATGGAATTTTGTGCCGGGTAGGTTTGTTCTAAATAAAAAAAGACACCATGAAAATTTACAGACATTTTGAAGAGCAGAAACTTCCAGTTTCAATTCAGAAGGCCTGGGATTTCTTCTCAAGCCCCGGTAATCTCTCAAAAATAACTCCGCCCGAAATGAAATTTGTAATTACAAACGACCCCGGGAAAAACATTTATTCAGGACAAGTGATAACTTATAAAGTCAGGCCCATTTTTAATATCCCTCTAAACTGGGTCACAATAATATCGGCTGTTGAAAAGCCGTATTACTTTATTGATGAACAAAAATTCGGACCATATAAATTTTGGCATCATCGCCATACTTTTAAAGAAATAAATGATGGCGTACTTATGAAAGATGAAGTTTATTATGCTTTGCCGGCAGGCGTTTTTGGACGAATAATTCATAGGTTTTTTATTAAAAAGAAAATAAAGGAAATTTTTTCTTTTAGGAAAGAAACACTTAATAAAATGTTTTTAAAAGGAATTAATCTCGGGGGAAAATAAAATCAGATTAGCAGAAAAAGTACGGTTGAAATAATAATAATTCCCCCGGTAATCGGTCTGGCGTAGGAAGGATATTTCATTTTAAATCCTTTCCAGGCTTTAGCCGCGACAACCATTACAAAAATAAGAATTAAGGTGGCTAACACGCACTCCGTGGCTGAAAAACTACTATCTACAATTTCGACCAGACTTCTTCCACCCCATATTATTGAATAAATAATTTGCAGATGAAGCCAGTAAATTAGCAATGACTCCCTACTCACATCCAAAACAAAAGAGGTTTTGTTTTCTCTATTGGAGGAGTAATGCCAGAAGAATGAAGCAAGAAGTAGAATATATCCTAACCGCTGTATTAAGAAAAAGGGATTTGGACGAATAATAAATATTGAGGAATAAAAAATATCTGAAAATAAAAGATGAGTCAGTAATATAGGAATTAAACTGTACAGTAAGATTTTGTTTAAAAATTCTTTTTCCCGGTTTTCGTTTCTATAATATGTATATACTTTTGAAAAAACTGCGCCTGCCAGCAGGAAAAAAAGCCAGGGGAATAAAGGGAAATAAGAACCTTTCATGGGATTAAAATAATCGGCAAAGAAAAGCGGAAGATAATTACTAAAATTTATTTTCCATATAACCGGTGAACCAAGCCATATAAATAACATTAGGGTCATTAGTATTCCATAGAAGAATTTATCTTTCTTAATAACAATTCTTAAAACTAACAATAACAATAATCCTGCTGCAATACATTGAAGTATATCTACATTAAACCAGGTGACCAAATTCTGTAATCTGTTTTCCGCAATCATTTTTGAAAATGAAAAAAAAGGAAGATGAAGTGAATATCCGGCAAGAAAGATCAATCCAATTCTGCTGAGTTTATTCCAAAAATATTTTTTGTATTTTCTTAATTCATCAAGTTTTCTTTCAGAAGAAATGATGAATGCAAATCCGCTTACGAATAAGAAAGCCGGGGCTACAAGTCCATTTACGAAATTTAGCAGACTAAACCAGGATGTTTCTTTTAGTTCTGGAATGAGAAAAGAGTTAAAAACATGAACCTCAATCATTACGATTAAAGCCCACCCCCTTAGTAAGTCGATATAAATGAATCGTGAGCTGTCTTTTTTCATTTTAAAAACATTCTAATAATGGCAAATTATTGAATCATTATGTGATAATAAAATAAAAAGTGCTAATTAAGAAATTGCTTTCTGAGGATGAGAAGCCGCAGGTAAAATATACTAAGCCCATCGATTTGAGTTTTAACAATAAAGCCAGTCGAAAAACATTCTATAGACAATAATTCTTATCTAACGAGAAAGATTAAAATGGCAAATAGAATAGTTTTTATTGATTAATGATATCTTCTTTATTTTGGTTTGGTATTTTAGGCGTCCAATCGACACCTTCACACGGAAGAAAGGATTTTGTGGGATGCTTGTCATATTTCATACAAAGCACAGCAGAACGGTCGAAATGTTTGCAGGAAGAACAAAGGGTGGTACTGATTATCTCTTTATTTTTTTCTTCAAATAGCCTGTAATGAATTACAGCAGGATGAATCACCACACCGTAAATAGACATAAGAACAATAGTCCACCAAAACTGGAATTCAATATATCCCCGGGCAATCCACAAAACAGGAATTAATATTGATATTCTCAGTATAGTCCAGAATACTATTTCACCCAATCTTTAATTCCTTTTAAGGAGTATCAAATGAGATTAACTATCTTTAAATAATTTACAAGTGTTATAATAATAAAAAAAACAAATAAGTATATAAGATTCCGATTGAAATTCATTAACTTGCTGTTATTTAATAAATATATTAATATTAAATACTGTAGTTTTTGTTTATTTTTGTAAAAAACAAAGCCCCGCAAAATACGGGGCAACAAAAATGTTATTTGAATGTTTCAGTGAGCGCGGGTGGTTTCGAACCACCGACCCTCTGCTTAAAAGGCAGATGCTCTACCCCTGAGCTACGCGCCCATAAAAAAATGAGAGCTTGAAATATAAAAAATAGTGATTCTTATTCCAAATTGGCGAATTCTCTTCATTTTCAAATAGGGTATTAATGACTAAAAATTCAAAGATTTTAGTTTGTGACGATGATGAAACTCTTTGTTATTTATTAAAAGAACAGTTACTTGAGGAAGGTTTTTCTGTAGATACCGTCTACGATGGGCAATATGCTATCGAAGCTATCAAGCGAAAAAATTATGATATCCTCCTCCTCGACCTCAATATGAAAGAAGTCTCCGGGGAAGAGGTTCTTAAATTTGTTTCTGAATATAATGCTTCAATCCAGGTAATAATTCTTTCTGCCCAATCTGAAATTAGAAAAGCAATTGAGTGTATTCAACTTGGTGCTTACGATTTCATAACAAAACCGTATAATTTTGATGAGCTTCTTGTAACAATAAATCGTTCAGTGGAACATAAAGACCTTATTGTTAAGAATGCAATTCTCTCCAGCCAGGTCAATAAAAAGCTTTCAAATACAATTATTGGCGATAGTTCCGAACTTCAAAGAGTAATAAACCTTGCCAATAAATCTGCAATGTCTGATTCAAATATTTTAATAGAAGGAGAAACAGGAACCGGTAAAGAGCTATTTGCAGAATATATTCATAAGCATTCCGCAAGAAACGAAATGCCTTTTGTAATAGTTAATTGTGCTTCTTTACCTGATACCCTAATAGAAAGTGAATTATTCGGTCATGAAAAAGGTGCCTTTACCGATGCTAAAAATACCAAACAGGGATTAGTGGAAATTGCCCATGGCGGAACCCTTTTCCTCGACGAAATTGGTGAACTTAGTCTAACTCTACAACCGAAATTGTTGAGGTTTCTGGAAAATGGAGAGTACAGAAGAATAGGCGGAGTTACTAATCTTACTTCAAATGTTAGGGTGATAGGTGCTACAAACAGAAATTTGCTTGAAGAGGCGGATAATAAAAATTTCAGACGCGATCTGCTCTTTAGACTAAACGTAATCACTTTAACTATTCCTCCGTTAAGAGACAGGAAAGAAGATATAGCTCTTTTGGCAGATCATTTCCTTGCAACAAAATCCCCGATCAGATCACCCAAAAAATTATCCGCCGAAGCAGAAAGAGTTTTGTTAGCATACGCTTTTCCCGGCAATATAAGAGAACTTGAACATATAATAGAGCGTGCAATTATTTTTGCCGAAGGGGACAATATTAAACCGGAAGATTTAAACCTACCCCATATGCAGGCTTATAAAGAATCAACAAGCATTGATGAATCAGAAGAGGATTTATCGGTGTTGAGTATGGAAGAAGTTGAAAAACGCCATATAGCTAAGGTATTGAAACGGAACAGGTGGGACAGGACGCAAACGGCGAATCAGCTTGGGATAAGCCCGAAAACACTTTATACGAAAATAAAAAAATACGAAATCAGACAGGAATAAACAGTTACCAAAATGTCAAAATCAATAGTTTCTAAATATTTCCTGACCGAAATTTTAGAAACAGATGACTCCGCTTATGCGGTTACGGATCAGTCCCTTAAAGTTATTTGGTACAACCAGCAGTTCAAATCTTTAATTGAATCCAATAGGATTAAAGGGAAGATGTTGGGAGTACTTCTGGATTTTACAAAAGAAGATCTTGAAAAGGTTTTCTTTGATAAAACCAAACCATCTCACCTGAGAAATGAAAAAAGACTAATCTCATTTACACCCCTCTTAAATAAAGGAAAAATAGAAGGATACTTTATAAAGGCTCATAATCTTACTCATACCCTGTCTCAGGAATTTTCCCATTCGGATTTGATAGAGAAAAATCTGAAATTTCAGGAACAGCAGCAGGATATTCTAACCCTCGTTGTAAAAGAGAAATCTTTAGATAAGCTATCGGGAGAAATCCTTAAAAAAAGTATTGAGCTTTCAAAAAGTGATTTTGGTATCATCGTAATTTTTAATGAGGGGAAGAAATTCGAATACCTGGCAGAGGATAAAAAGGAAATAATAAAAAACCAGGATGAAATGGAGAGGGAAGTAGAAGCGAACTTTTCCTTTATTTCCAAGTGGCTTAATGTGAATAAACATTCGCTGCTTGCACTGAATTATCCAAACAATATAGGCTTTAATCTTACCAGGTATTTTCAATGTGAATCTCTCATAATTTCTCCGGCATTCTTTGACGAAAAACTTTTAGCTGCAATAATAGTCGGAAGAAAAAAGGAAGTATATTCAACTTTTGAAATTAATAATAGCGAACAACTTGCAGTGCTCCTGGCCTTTGCAATAAGCAGCATCAGGACAAGAGAATTAAATACCACTCTCGAGAACAGGCTGTTGCAGGCACAAAAGCTTGAGACTATCGGAAAGTTATCCAGCGGGATGGCTCATGATTTTAGTAATCTTTTGTCGAGTATTTTCGGGAGTCTTAATCTGTTAAAAAAGAGAGTCCCTGAAAATGAAAATATATATAGACTTATAGATAATATTGAAAATTGTTCTGTCAGGGCCCGGGACCTGACTAAAGGGCTGCTTTCTTTCGGTAAACCGACACCCAAAAGAAAAGAGATTATAAAGGCAAATGTTTTACTAAATGAAATCTCAAAAGTTATATTACAGACATTCCCGAAAAAAATTGATTTTGAAAGTGATGTACAGCCCGATCTATATGATGTCCTTGGAAACAGCACCGAAATTTATCAGGTGCTATTGAATCTCTGTGTAAATGCCAAGGAAGCAATTGAAGGAAAGGGGAGTATAAAACTCAAGGCTTCAAATATCAAAATAGATGAGCAAAATGTGTTTAAATACCCTCTTTTGGACAAAGGGAATTATGTTCATTTTTCTGTAAGTGATAATGGTGCCGGTATCGATGAAAAAAATATTCAGAGAATATTCGATCCGTATTTTTCAACAAAAATTAAAGAAACCGGATCAGGGTTGGGACTTTATGTTACTTATGGAATAATTAAAGCCCACAATGGTCACGTTGAAGTTTCAAGCATTCTTGACGGCGGTACTACATTCGATGTTTTTTTACCATCGTTTGAACCAACTGCCTCAGAAAAACTAACCATTGCGGATAAAATAATTTTGCTTGTTGATGACGAAATAATGCTAAGAGATCTGCTTGCTGAAATGCTCGAATCCAATGGATATAATGTAATAAAAGTAGGCTCGGGTATGGAGGCGATACGTGTACTTACTGAAGAAATAAAAGTCGATCTGGTTATTATTGATTATAATATGCCGGAAATGAATGGTCTTGAAACCACAAGTAAGATCAGAGAATTGAAATTAAAAATGCCTATTATACTTTCATCAGGGAGTATGGGCCTGGAGGAAAAGATAGATATGAGAGAAGCAGGTATTACCGCTACTCTTACAAAACCATATGAGTTTGATACTATGTTTACTACGATTCAGAAACTTATATAATCAGACTATTAACACATCCCCTAATCCACGTCTATCATTTTAATATTCTTAACGTATTCAGACAGAACTGGTTTTTTAATAGTATGTAACTGGTTGAGAATATTATTTATTTCCTTAATTGCGCCGGTAATATAATCAAGCCGTTTATCAACGGCATCCTTGGAAATAACCTCTTTGTTTATCTCTCTTTTTATAGCAGCGGCAGAAAGGCTCATTAGTGTAAGAGGTTGTTTAATTTTATGATTAGCCGTAACAACTGTAGCTGCAAATAATTTGCTTTTTTCGGCGTCTATCAATTGTCTTCTCGCATCGGAAAGCTTAAGTGCAGATTTAACACGTGCAAGCAGCTCAATCCTGTTAAAGGGTTTTTTAATATAATCAAATGCACCTGCTTCTAATCCTTCTTTAATATCTTCCGCCTCTATTTTTGCGGTGACAAGAATAATTGGAATGTGAGATGTTTCATCATTACTGACTAATTTTTTGCAAACATCCAATCCTGTAATATCAGGCATCATAATATCAAGCAATATAAGATCGGGCTGTTCCGAAATTGATTTATTTATACCAGACTTACCTTCGTAAGCCGTAATAACCTCGTAACCTTCATTTTCCAATCTGTCCTGTAAAAGGAATACATTTTCAGGAAGATCATCTATAACCAGAATTTTTTTCATTTGACCACAGTATTTAATTTGGAGAATAGTCGTTCAATTTTAAATGCCATTGCGGCAGAGTTAACAGGTTTTGATATATAATCATCGAATCCATGTTTTAATATAATTTCTTTATCTGCTACCATTGCTTTTGCAGTAACTGCAAACACAGGAATATTTTGCCAGTTTTTATTCTGTTTAATTCTATTAAAAGTTTGAAATCCGTCCATTTCCGGCATCATAATATCAAGAAGAATTAGATCAGGGATGGTGTTTTCAAGCATCTCCAGACATTCTTTTCCACCTTTAACCAGAATGGTGTTGCAATTGCATGATGTTACTATTTCATTAAGCGTAAATAATGTATCGGGGTCATCATCAACAATAAGCACATCCCCATACAATGAAACTTCTTTAACTGGCTGTAATGCTACTTCTTCGATTTCAGCAGATTCATTTAATGCGGGAACCAGTTCTTCTAGTAACTCCATTGAGTTTATGGGCTCGAAATTTTCCTGTAGTCTGATTCGATCTCTTACTACCTTTAGAACATCAAGCGGATGACCTTTAGTTTTTACTGTAATATTCTCGACTATGTTGTTTAATGACTCTTTATCATCTTCACTCATTTCGTCATTTGTACTGATTATAATTGGGATGTCCCTGGTTTCCCGATGTGTTTTTAATTTGTGAGAGAGAGTTATTCCATCAAGATTAGGCATTAGTAAATCAAGAATTATAAGATCAGGCTGGACTTCCTTAATCTTACTGAAGGCTAGCTCACTATCTTTAATATAATCAATTCTTACATTTTCATTTTCAAACTCATCTCTGAAATTTTCAAATACAGATTCATCGTCATCAACAATTACAATTTTCTCAATTCGTTTCTGTGCTCTTGCTTCAAGCCTGTTAAAAGCATGAGTAAGCTTTTCTGAAGAAATAGGTTTGACAATATATTCATAAGCCCCAAGTCCATATCCAAGATTTTTATCGCTGATTATTGAAACTAGTATTACAGGGATGTCTTGTGTTTCAGGATTTTCCTTTAATTCCTTTAGGACATTCCAGCCGTCCTTTTTAGGAAGCATAATGTCTAAAGTTATAACAAACGGTTGAATTTCAATCGCTTTTTCTATTCCTTTTTCACCATCTTCTGCATACTCAACATCATATCCTTTAGAGATTAAATATTGTCCGATTGTATATCGCACATCAGGATCGTCATCTATAACCAGGATAGGATGCTGACGGTTTTTAATAAGTTTTTCAACATTCAGATGGGGAACTATTTCTTTCTTTTTCTGATCAACCATAACAAGAGGTATAATGAATGTGAAGGTTGACCCTTTTCCCTTTTCACTGCTTACCGTTAGGGATCCATGCATTAAATCAGCGAATTTTTTACATATAGCAAGTCCTAACCCTGTGCCGCCATATTTCCTGGTTGTTGTTCCATCTATTTGTCTGAATTCTTCAAAAATTATTTTTTGGTCTTCTTCAGAAATACCGATTCCTGAATCAGTTACATCGAACCGCAATTCGTTGTTGTTTTCTGTTGAGATCTGCAAATCTATACTTCCTTCATGGGTGAACTTTACTGCATTACCCAAAAGGTTTATCAATACCTGGATTACTTTACCCTTATCGGTATTGATTATTTTGCCCGTATCCATTTTTTTAATAACTCTAAACTTAATATCCTTATTCACAAGAAGAGGCGTTACAGAAGAATTGACTTCATTTAGTAAATCCTCAAGCAGGAAATCTTCTAAAGCAACATCCATTCTTCCAGCTTCAATCTTGGATAAATCAAGGATATCATTTATTAATCCCATCAATCGTTTTCCACTATTCAGAACAACAGTCAGCCTCTCTCTATCTTTCGCTTTAATTAAAGGATCATCAAGCATAAGTTCAGTTAAGCCGAGAATGGCATTCATCGGTGTCCGCAGTTCGTGTGACATACTAGCAAGAAACTGTGATTTTAATCTTGTTAATTCTTCTGCTTTCTGTTTTTCAACTTCAAGTTCTTCGGCCTTCTGTTTCAATTCGTCGTGAAGCCTGGTTAAGGTATCATTTTGCTTTTTAACCTGAATGTTTTGTTCCTGATAATCCTCATTCAACGACTTTAAATCGGAAATAAGTTTTTCCATTTGTACAAGGGCTAGAGAATTAGTTAACCCTATTGCAAGTTGTTCCTGGATATTCGCTAAATATTCTCTTGCTTCTGCTGAAGGTTTTTCAATACCACCCAACTCAAGAACCGCAATAACTTTGTTATTATAGATTATTGGCTGGATCAAGAGGTGTTTTAAATTAAAAGAAAGAAGTCCGGCTTCCACAACAGGTAAATATTCTCCGGATTCAATCTCCAGTGGCTGGCGATCAGTTAATACCGGCACAAAAAGTTCCGGAAGACTATTTGATAAAGTTCTTTTTATTCCATAAGAACTGATCTGAGAAAGCTTTTCGTTTTCAACAGTATAGAGGGCTCCAACAGTAAATTTACAAGTGTTTATTATTTTTTTAAGTGCAGCATTGGAAATTTCTGTTAAGGTCGGGTTCTGATTTAATAATGTGATAAATTCAGAATATTCATTTTTAGCCCGCTGGTTTTTATTTAACACATCCATCATTAAATTAAATGCGCCAGCAAGATGCCCTATTTCATCTTTGCTCTTTACCTCAATAGTCGTGCTAAAATCACCGGCTTTAATCAGCTCGGTTGCCCGGTTAAGCTGAGTAATTTGTTTTCTTATCTTATCAGTAAAAACCAACGTGAGTATTAATGATAAAATTGCTCCAACGACTCCAATTATAATTATAAACGACCTGATATTAGAACGGAGATCTGCTGCTTCGTTTATTGTGCTGAAGATTATAAAATTAATATCAGTATTGTCTGTCAATCCGGTCGGAGTAAAACTTGTGGCGACAAAATCAGAAGACTGATTATCAGTAGAATAGACTGAGGAATTGCCTTTTGCTGATAAGTTATTAAAAGCATTTTTTAATTGGAGATAATATTTACTGTTATTATCTGAGTTTGAAATTTCTGCAGGAGTTCCATCCCAAATTAAAGCAATATCAGCATTAATTTTGGTGGATATATCATCCAGAAAAGAAATTGATAAAAACCTGCCATAGTAAAAAGTATTTCCATTTGAGTCGCGATACGTTTTTAATGCTACAAAAGGATTTTCTTTTAGAAACATTTCAAGATTGAAGGATCCTTTTGGAAAAGTCAGATCTTTTTTTCCGGTCCACCTTGAAATTTTTTGCTCATCCGGGCGAATTTCCAAAACAAAATCCAGATTCTTTGTCAGGTTTTCCGGACTTAAAAAAAAGTTTCCCCCGGCGTTTTCTATTTTATAAAAATCATCTTCTGAATCCTGTAGTAAATCACGGTAAGTAAAAAGAAAATCGTTTGAAGAGTTCTGAAGATGTTTAGATTGCTGGGAAGTGAGCACGGTGAACATAATGGAATAAAAAGCGAAGGCGGCACTTCCCAGAATTATTACAACGATTGTAAAATTAATAATTAGTATTCTTAAACTGAGTTTCATAGTAAGCCATATTAGAGTAATATTTACTAGTTGTCTCTCTGAAGGACCTTACGGATTGTGATGAGCAGTTCATCAAAGTCATAAGGTTTGCTGATAAAGTCGCTGGCTCCCATTTTAGCGGAATCAATAGCACTTTTAACATCCGCGTAAGCTGTAAGCACTATTACCTTGGATTTTATCTCCTTCCTTTCCAACTCTCTCAAAACATCAAAACCATCTTTTCCGGGCATTTTAAGATCGAGAAGAATAAGATCCACCGGTTTTTTAACGAGATGATTAAAAGCCTCATCACCGTTATTCACAAACTCTGCGTCATAACCGACTTCACTTAGTTCTTCTCTCAGAACCGTACACAAACTTTTATCATCATCAACAATTAGAATAGTTTCCATAATATCAAGTTTATTTATCTTCTGTTAATGAGTTGAGCTGGTAGTATTTTATTCTTTGCCTGTTCTTAAGTATATCTTCTTTAAGCGGGTTCTCGGGTTTTGGCCCGGCAAGTCTTTCTTTCAATGTTGGAATAAGTTCTGCTTTTATAAGTATAACCAATTCCTTTTTAGTATTTACAACTTTGTCATATCCTGTGAGATATCTTATTCCAAACACCCACCATGGAAGATCCTTAAGAAATGGAATACCGGTTCTTTCCGTTGTCTGTTCGTTTGTAAACAAACCGCCAAGAATAGTTTCTTCTCCATCAAGCATTACTATCTGGGTACTTGCAGAAGTTTTTCTGATTTCAGTTGTAATATCTCCCGCCTGGAAAGTACTTCTTTCAACATTTAATTTGAGAAGAGTATAGTCAACACCGTCTTCTGTATAAACATAAGGTGTAACTTCAATGATTGTTCCTGTCGGGAAGAATTTCTCCACAACATTACCAGCGAAATCTCTCTGCTTTACTGAAAAATCGGAACCAACCTGGATTCTTCCTAATTGTCCTTCTCTTACTACAACGTTGGGGCTTGATATAATTTCTCCAAGATTTTCATTTTCAAGGAATTTAAAAGCTGCTGTTGCTTCTCCGAAGAAATTTCCAAGTTCAAAACTTCCATCTCCGGTTAAATTGAAATCTTTCCCCTGTGTTGTCGTCCCCGTAGTTGATAGTAACAGGTGCTGCTCCGGTGTTTAACGAGGTTCCTAAATTTATTCCGTCACCGGAAAGAAGAAATTTCCAGTCAATGCCTCTTTCCCTGGATTTATTAACATCCATTTCAAAAAAGACTGCTGAAATTTTCACTTCTCTTGCATCTACTGCTGCGTAGTTATCAGGAGTCCTGTCTTTTTTCTCAACATCTTCCTTTCTTTTAACTACGATAACATTTTCTTTTTCTTCATAAATTAGTCCATTGTACTGGACTACGACAACCAGGGCTTTATCATAGGGCATGTTGTTTATCTCTATTCCAATCGGCTCATCCGAACTTACTGTAGAGACAATATTTTTCCCTGTGAATTTCTCGCTCACCTTGCTTAATAGCTCAATTGCCTGGTTAAAGGGAAGTGAGGCTGACATGGTAACCATCTCGTCAGGATTTGTGTATCCCTTAAATTGATTTTCCAGGTATTGCTGTGAATAGGACTGAAATGTTAGTCCAAGTATTATAAGTAGTGTTACTGTAAATGTTTTCATTTTCAATCTCTCTTTTTATTGGCCTTTTTTATCTTTTTTAGAATCTTCTTTATTAAGTTCCAGGTCAACTTTTTCTATGATACCGCCTTTATTAAGGATAAAGCTTGCCTTGTTTCTTTCGTAATCGATTTTAGTTAAGTATCCAAGGTAAACCTGTTCTCCTTCCCAAAGCAAATAAGTATTTCCCTTGCTGTCGCTTATGAAAGCACCTTCCGGCACGAGTGCAAGAAGTTTAGCACCTTGAACATCAAGAAGATTGTCAAGATTCGGGGGAATTTCATTTCTGATTAGTGGGTAGAAGGCATCATATAAAGGTCTTGCTGTAAGATTATTTTCCACCATTTCCGATGTTGCGAACCTACCATCATTTGAATAGTAAGCATCAACATCCAGGTTGAAATTAACCAGAAAATGCGGCATTCCTTCTTCATCAGTTTTGATGAGGTTGCTGAGTGAAGCAGATTTAATCTTCTTCAGCTCTTTGCTCTGTTCAATCGCATAGATCAGACGCCAGACATCATTATAATTACCGCCACCACTGAGTTTATATTCGTGGTAGAAGAAATTTTTGTCCGGTTTCATATCGGCATATTCTATATCAATTGTGGTTTGCGGAGCATAGCTGTTGCTCAAATCATTCACAAAATCGTAAAATTTTATGGATGATAGATTTTGAGGAATGTTGAATTTTCTTGCGGCCAATACGGAATCAAGAACGGCTGCACGTTCCTGCATATCCTGATATTGAGCTTTCAGTTCAGCAGTATTGTAAGAGTGAGCTTTCATTTCTTCAAGCTTACTTCTTCTTTCATTGAGATCGCCTCGCTGAAATACCAGAATATATACGCCACCCACAACTAGTATAAAAATAAGCAGAGCGACTAAACCAAGTGTACTTTTTATTTTTCTGTTCATTGTACAACGCTCTTTTTATTATTATTTAATAAACTAAAATTGATTGTAAATTTATAAGCATTTTCATCTCTGAGTGCTTCAAAAACCATGCTCTTTAATGTTGCGCCTTCAAGCGAATATGCAAACTGGGTTACAACTTCCTTATTTATTGCATATCCCAATAGCACCACATTCTGACTTCCATCAACAGAGAGCTGTGTTAGCCAAAGATTATGTTTGTTCGCAAAAAAGTCTGAAATATTCTGTAAAACATCTGTCCAGACACCGGTTCCAATAGAAGCAGAATCAAGTATTGCCTGGGTTTGATCGAAACTTTCTATTTTGGTTTTTAGCTGGGCAATATCATTCAGTATTTCCTGGTTTTGCCTCATTAGAATAGTCTGTTCAGTTATTTGCTGATCTAACTGTCCTAATTCAAGATGATTCTTTAGTATAGATTGAGTCATAAAAAACGTGGCTATAAACAGGATAGGAAGCATTACATATCCATGCCAGGCGAACTGAATGAACTTCTGATCTTCTTTAACATATTTCGGAAGGAGGTTAATTCCTTTTGTTCCCTCTTCCTGTTCGTCAAGGAATTCTGTTCCAACAGCAATTGGAACACTATAGGCAGAGAATTTGGCTTTGGTTTCTTCATCAAGTGAAGACAAATCCAGATCATCAAATTCCAAGCCTTGAAACATTTGCCTCGGGAAAAGTTCCATAAAAAGATAAGATCAGATTTTCAGAATCATCTTCTCCGCACACAATGATATTATCTAGCGAAGAAATTCCTCCGTTCTCCATTTCAAGTAAAATCTTGGAGAAGTATACATCATATGTATGGAGGTTTGATGTTCCTATATCGAGGGTTGTTCCTATATGTTTCAGCTTTCTTCCGTGAAGGAAGATAAGTTTACTATATTCTTTCCCGATGTAGACTACAAGCGAGTTATCATCCGGGAAGAATTTTTTTCTTTTAGATATATAATAGGCAAGTGATATTTCAGCACTTTTAACAGTGGGGATTTTATAATATCGCTTGTTATTATAACGGGCCAGTGAATTAATAAAATTAATGCAACTGACTTCTCCGCCCAGGAATACAGATAAAAGAGATTTATCTGCCAATTCAATGTATCCAAGATTTTCGCTATCAATACTTACATTTTTTGCTTCCTGGATATCATTAATAATTTCCTGTGTTACTTTGGCTGACTTCGGGAATTTAGAGCCTTCAAATACGTGGTAGTAAATTGCCGGTTCTGTCAAAGCAGGAATAAACTGAGCTGTGTTTAGATTTATCCCTGACAGGGCGTCATTTATAAGAGCCAGGGATGTAGACTCAGACTGGGGAGAGTTGACGGGTCCGGTACTCTTTCTTAGGCCTTCTATCTGAAGATCATCCGTGTCGAGTTGAAGACTGCCAAGAGTGTCCTCTGTTGCCAAAGCGGGCTGTTGCACCACATCGGTGGATGCCGTTTTTAGCACTTTAAGCTTGCCGTTTTCTTTTGAAAGAACGGCTGCTTTTAATTCTGTGCCTTCACAGTAGATACAAACTAATGGTTTCATTATGCTGCCGATAATAATTGATGTATTCTTGTTTTATTGTTTGCGTATGCTATGGCTGTCTCCAGAGAAATCTTTTTCGACAGATACAGCCTCTTTAAATCCTGTTCCAGGGTAATCATTCCCTGCGGCCCGCCCTGGTTTATCATCATATAAATTTCACTAACATTATTATTCTTAATTGCTGCTTTAACACTCGGAGTAACTATAAGAACTTCCTTCGCCAACGCTCTTTTCCCATCAAGGCTGGGTACAAGCTTTTGTGAAACTATACAAACCAGAACATCTGCAAGCCTGTTTCTTACGCGTTCCTGTTCAGAAGGATTAGTCTCAGCAACAATTCTATCTATAGTTTCAGACGCTGATGAAGTATGAAGTGTTGAAAACACTTTATGCCCGGTATCGGTTACTTCCAGTGCAGACATTATGGTTTCCGGGTCTCTCATTTCTCCTATTATAATTATGTCCGGATCCTGTCTCAGAGATTGGGTAACGCCATCCTTAAAAGACAAAACATCGCGTCCGACTTCTCTATGACGAATTATACAAGCTTTGGAAAGATGGACATATTCAACAGGGGAGGCTATAATTACAACATGAGCAGGATCAATTTGATTGTGAGCGTCAACTATTGCGTCTAATGTAGTTGATTTACCGGATCCTGTTATACCCGTAATGAGAGTCAATCCATTTTTAATATATGTGTGGCTTAAAGTTCTTATAACATTCGGGTGAAAACCGTAAGAATCCAAAGGTCTAATTGTCGAATTGATTGCACGCATATTTAAAGCAAGGGAATCAAGATCGAAATATGCATCGGCTCTGAATCTTACATCTGTATTTCTTCTGGTGTAATGAAAAGTATAACTGAAATCCAGGTTTCTTGTAAGAGCCAACTGTTTTCTCTGATTACTGTTGAGCATATTTATTATAAATACTGCGGCTTCATCATCGGTCAACTGAATAAACTCTTTTACTCTTTCTTTATCTCCATGTATTCTTAACCATATATATCCACCGTTACCATGTCCTCCGATTTCAATATCGGACGCATCCATTTCAATCATTCCGGTGAGAAGTTTATTCACGTAGTTTCTTAATAAAATTCTTTTGTCAGAATCTAATTTTTCAATATTATCAAGAAGATATCCTGCCCGATCCGGACCAGTTAAGACCGGTGGAATGGAATTACAAAACTCGGTTAAAACCTTTTTGATTTCGGGTATTGTTAATGCTATATCTTTTGTTGGTCTTTGTGTCATTATTAATTCTGAAAAATTATTATTTGATCTTATGTTAATTTCTTTATTGTTTTTTATTCATCACTTGTTGCTGCTATAACTTCCTGTAATGATGTTAGTCCTAATTTCACTTTATCAAGTCCTGAATCTCTAAGTGTAAGAGTACCATCTTTCTTTGCCTGCTCTCTTATCTTTTCTTCATCAACTTCAATACCAGAACGAACAATTGCTTGTCTGATTCCTTTTGTGAAGTATAACGCTTCATGAATAGCTAATCTTCCTTTATATCCAGTCCCATTACATTTATCACAGCCTTTAGCTTCATATATTGTATAATTCTTCCATTCTTCAATATTCAGGCCAGCGGCAATCATTAAGGCTTCGTCAAAATTTACCACTCTTCTCTTGCAATTATTACATAAACTTCTTACCAGGCGCTGAGCTACAATAATATTAATAGCGTAAGCGATAAGGAAAGGTTCTATACCCATTTTGTATAAACGGGAAACCGCACTTGGTGCGTCGTTAGTATGGAGCGTTGAAAAGGTTAAGTGACCGGTGTTTGCAAGTTTAATTGCAACCTCTGCAGTCTCTTTATCTCTCATTTCACCCACAAGCACAACATCGGGATCGTGACGAAGTATCGATCTTATTGCCTGTTCGAAATTCATCTTATAACCAATCTTTAACTGTCTTGCTCCCTGGATAACATATTCAACAGGATCTTCAACTGTTAAAACATTAAGTGACGGATCTATAACCTGGTAAAGTGCTGCAACCAGAGTTGTACTTTTACCACTTCCAGTAGGTCCGGTTAATATTACCATTCCCTGCGGTTGATTAATCGCTTTTAAGAAAGCTTGTTTTGTATAGCCTACTAATCCCAGCTTATCGAGATCGGTGATAACCTTCCTATCGTCAAGTATTCTGATTACCACACTTTCAAATTTGTTCTTTAGTTCCGTTCCAACCATAGGAAGAACAGAAACCCTGTAGCGTATAACGTGCCCGTCAATTTCTCTTTGGATAAAACCATCCTGCGCGCGTTCTCTTTCAAATCTATCCATTCCTTTTGATCTGTCTTTAACAACTGCAACTACAGCCTCTGGTAATGTTCCATCCTGTACATGCCAGAACTGAAGGTTTCCGTCAACTCTGAATAATATTTCGGTCTTGTTTCCAACTTTAGGAACAAAATGAATATCACTTGCCCCTTTTCTGACACCTTCTACCAAGGCGGCTTCAACAAGATTTATTAATGCACTCTTATTTATTTCGGAATCAAGTTCATCTTCATCAAAACCAGGTTCATCATCATCAATTTTAATTTCAAGATCCATTTCCTCCATCATTTTTAAGTAAACATTTTCAGGAGGAAGGATTGTTGAGATCAGTTTTTCGTAATCTTTTTTACGTATAAAAATTATTTCATATTTCTTAGCATTTAATCCAAATGCAATTTTAGGAATGTTACGGTCTGTCGGATCAATTGCTGCAAGAATTAATTTGTCTTTTAAACGTTCATCATACATGAACGGAATAATTTTATGTTCGAGCATCTGGTTTTTAAGAGTATCACCAGAGCTCGTTATCATATGCTTTATTGATTCTAATCTGTTATGGAGGAATATCTTCCGGGCGGGTATCGAGTTCTCTGAAGGCATATAAAATTGCTACTTCTCTGAATATAGTATCGTGTTCATAACCAAAATCCTGTACAAGAATCTGAGCAAGGTTTCTTTTTACTTTGTGGTTATCGTTATTCTTAGCATTGAGAGCTTTCTCCAAAGTAGCTGCATCAATAATTCCTTTTTTGAAAAGCAGAAAACCGATTTTATCGGTCATCTCAAGATTTGTCTCAATCATACTTTGTCACTCTGCATAGTAGTATATATTATTTGCCATTCCCGGAGTCTTGGGGTGAACAGTCGCTGTTTCTGCAGAAACCAAAGTCAAGAGAATCATTACAACCATAATGATCATTGCAATAACAACCTGGACAATCTCTATGAAGTTTTTAAGTTTATATACAGTTTCACTTTCATAGTAGTTTGCAAGCTGAAGAGATGTGTTTTTTATAGTTCCTGTTTCTTCTCCGGAATGAAGTCTTGATAGAGCTGTTTCGGTAAAAACACCTGATGCTGCAAAAGCGTCGGTAATTCCTACGCCTTTTTTAACCATTAAAGGAATAGCTACGTTTTTTATTCTTTCTTCAAAATATTTGTTCCCGGCAGCTTCTGAAGCTATCCTAATTGGCTCAATACTCTCAGCGGACCCACTATATAAAGTGTAAAATACTCGGCAGTAGACTTCTATTGCAGTTTTGTGAATAAGATTACCTACAAGAGGAAGCTGAAAAAGAATACGCTGGAAAACAACCGCACCTTTTTTTGAGGTTGCCCATTTCCATAATATGATTGGCGGAATTATACATAATGCCATAAGTACATACATATGGTCAATCATAAAGTCGCTCATCTTTAAAGTAAATGCAGTCATAGGAGGAAGTTCAATTTTAAATCTTACAAATAACTTTGCAGTTTCAGGGAATATATAAGCCACATAAAATATTACGGCTAGAAATAGTACGAAGATCGTTACCAAAGGAGTAATTAAAGCACTTCGCAAACTCTTTTTAAATTCCTGTCTTCTTTCAAGGAATTTAGCAGTTGCTTTATAGATCTCTGCCATATTACCGCTTTTTGATGCAAGCCCAAGCATGTATGCCGTAAACTTTCCAAATACATTCTGATATTTCAGGAAGGTTGCTTCACTGTCCGCACCTTTTTTCAAATCATTGTTTATTTCTTTTAGAGTATCCCTTAAAGTTTTATTTTCCGTATCATTCATAAGTAGAGTAAGAACTTCATTAAACGGCAATTTCTGATCAAGAAGCTCTGAGCTGATTTTCACAAAGGTCACTATTTCAGAGGTTGGAGGTTTCCTCTGATAGTCCAATAACTTTTTATTAACAGACATAACCTGGTAGCCAAGTCTTGAAAGAGCATCTTCCACTTCCTTCTTGGTATAAGCCTTTTGTTCTCCTGTAATTGGCTTATCATTTCCTTTTCTAACCTTGTATAGAAAAGTCGATTTTTTTTCAATCAATCTTATTTTCAGTTGATTCTTTTCAGCGAGCCGCTGTATTTTTTTCTTTCCTTCTGAAAAGGTATTAGCTGAAAGCGAGCCATTGATAGCCTGTCCGTTTAACTTTTCTGCAGTAAATTTTAGTTCTACCATGTTATTTTTCTATTTTTTTTAATAATATTTGTTTTTAAGCAAATCCTGTTCCAGAATAAACCACTGTTTTATTACGTTTAAATTCTTTAAAAGGAGAGTGTTTTTGAAAGAATTACATAGTATTGATACATGTAAATTTTGTTTATTGGGGAAGGAAGTACTAACAGACACTGCATCGAGGTGATGCTGTGAAATGGTGAATAGAGTAGTCTTCATATGGGATTTACTACAAAGATAAATAATAATCGCTGTCATCTAAAAGCCTCGTGTACTCCCTGCTTTCAATTTTTATTTTTATATAACTTCTTGGTCTCTTCATCCAGATACTCAGCTTTTAAAAATAGTTTATAGTTTGGTGTCTTTATTTTTTCTAAAGAGACGATTTTGTAATCTTTTCCACATATTTAAAATTAATTTCACGGGGAATTTTATCGTTCAATATTTCTTTGAAATTAGTGTTTACCTGATTTAATGACATCCGGACCACCCACAATCATTTTGATCCAACCATAGTAATTCCGGGCTTCAACCTTGTTAAAACATTCTTTCTGATAATTAACTAATATCATTTTCTTTTAATGATGTAAAATTCAGTAAAACTGCTGGTGAATAATATTAGTGCGATTATTACACTATATGCGCATTTTTATTAATATCATTAAATTGCCAAAACAAAAAGGAGGATGAACATTGCTATAAATATTCTTTGATAGAAATCCACATGCAGCAAAAGATCGTATTCAATGAAGTAAACTATTCTATTGCTTTGAAAATAATATTTATGGATAAATTGATATACGTTGTAAAGCTAGTTGATAGAATTTGTCTGAGACATTACGATACAATAGAGTCATTCCCGACATAATTGACGACAATAATAGAATAGTATTTTTCTTTTTTGCTGATTGAACCCTTGTTATCACCTGGTGTAATTGGGTTTTCTATTTCCCGAGTTAAGATTGAATATTTAAATAAGCTGATTATTTTATAAAGCCCGAATGCGGATGAGACAGATAAAAAAGGAACGACAAAACTTAGGTTTCTGAAGTCAGCACTGTATTTAATAATCCAAAGGGAGAATGGAATTATTATCATCACCAATGAAATTAAACGTGTCTTCTTCTCAAAAAAACTTGCTGTAATAGTAAGTATAAAGAAAGCACACATACCGGTAATCCGAAATTATAGTAAAGTAATTTTAGATGCTCTGCCGACAATAGTGAATGTACCTTCAGGAGATAGATACTCAGGTTGATTTAATCCGGAATACATATACTGCAGGGGATTTGAAATACCATAAAAGGGAAAGAGCATACTAATAACAATTGCAGATAATAAAATCCTGAACAAATCAATATTATTTAATCTTTTTCTACTTAGAAACAAAAAAACAATTAAAATAAATGAAGTTATAATAAAAGTATAAAAACCTGCCAGTTTTGTTGAAGCTGCCATCGAAGCAAACAAAAACACAAGCAGATAATTTATTAATAATACCTTCTTTTTGTGCCGGTATAATCTTCAGGAAATGATATATAATCTCTTTGTACCCGTATTTAAAGCAGGAGAAAATTTTACAAACGGCATAAAATGTTAAGAAAGCAAAAAATGATACGGGGACATCTGCATTACCGCCACGCAATAAACACAACTGAGTAAAAGATTGGTGCAAACAGTCCGTAAATAATCATCCCAACGAGGAAAACATTATTTCTTTTTGGTCAGATGCAAGATCTAAAAAAATTAAAAGGTTACTTATAAGAAATAACGGCATTATAGCTTTAGGAAAAAAGTGTACATCCATTTTGTCAATTAAGACGTAACAAATAGACCAGTTGGCCGGAATTAATTGGGGGAAATGAGAAGAATATTTTGGGAGGATGTTATTAGCAAAATCAATAGCCCATCGGTTCCATTCATAATTATTTACAGTATCAATAAAGTAAAAAATTGTTCCTATATTCGCTAAAAAAACCGAGCAGTAGAATAACAATATTATTCCGGAAATGATTAATAGAATTTTGTTTACGGGAGAACTATTAACTATAAATATTTTCAGCCTGAGGAAACTCTCACTGATTTTAATTCCGGGAAACAAATATTTTGAATTCGCCCCTGTAAAAAATCAGGAGAAACAATATTTCAATTATTACTATTCCCCATAAAACCGTAACTGTATAAAATGAAAAAAGGGTTAAGACGGTTACCAGGCAATAATTAATAAAAAGGCTGAATGAAAATATGTATAACCATTTTTGAATAGCTGTATCGGGTTTTATACGTAATAAACTAATTACAGCTAATCCAGGGAAGATGGTTATCTGAAGAATTGATATAATACCTAAAATTAACATCCCTTAATCTTCATTTTTCTGTTAAATAAAATTTATTAAGATAAAACCATTTTGATGCCAGCAATTAAATTGGGAAGATATTTTGAGCTAAATGTAAGAATGGGATTTGTTTAAAATAAAAAAGGCTGCTCTTTTCAGTACAGCCTCTTTTAAAAATTAAATGGGGACTATGGAGCTTAGCTGTTACTGCTGATGTCAATTCCAGTGGGTGTAACAGTTGTTATTAACAGTCCAATTATAACCTAAACCTGCATCATGGTGTAGCAGTGAATTCTATACCAGTAGAACTGTACCAGCGCTAGTTATTGCCCAGTCGGCATCAGTAGATGTAGTAAGATTTGCAGGGAGGTTTGGCCATACTTTAGTATCAAAATCCAACGAAATGAATTTCCGCCACCACCCATAGAGAGTGGGTTTCTTGTAAGTACTGCTGAGCCATTGCTCCAATATTGGTTCCCTGTGAAACTATTGAATCCTGTGTAGAGGTTTCAGCATTAGCATTAAATAAGTTAATACCTACTACTACTGCGATACCGACTACGATTACACCAAGAACGATTAAGAGAAGTTGTTGTTGACCCATTACAGATCTCCTTATATTGTTGTGATTAGTTTATTTAGTGTTCTTATTAAATTAGTTACGATCAATAAATTTTTTTAAGTTCGTTTATCATTGAACAGGTTTCGTGCCATTCTTCTCTTTTTGTTTCTACCAACCACTACTTTGGGCTAAAATGAAATATTAAGTAAATGATGACAGCTAACTAATAAAGATCTCGTTTTTATTTACCGGTAATGTTTTCTTCCGTAGAATAATTTACCGGTACTCCCGTTTAGCGGGATTAAAATCATTTTAACGATGTTTTAACGATTTTATTTCAGAATTTCAAAGACGCAGATAAATAAGAAAATAATGTGCCAGCCGAAAGAATCAGATAAATAAAAAGTAATTGTGGTTTCTTTTAATGACAATTTTGGTAAGAGTAACTTTTACAGCATTTCAGTTATTACTATTCCCCATAGAACAGTAACCGTATAAAATGAAAAAAGGGTTAGGGTGGTCACCAGGCAATAATTAATAAAAAGGCTGAATGAAAAGATATACAACCATTTCTGGATAGCTGTATCGGGTTTTATACGTAATAAATTTAATTACAGCTAATCCGGGTAAGATGGTTATTTGTAAAATTGATATAATGCCTGAAATTAACATTTACGAATTTTTAACTTTCAAATGATTATTAAGGCAAGACTATTTTTATGCCAGCGGAAATAACTCTGTTGTATTGATTTAAAATAAAAAAGGCTGACATTGTAAGTCAGCCTTTAAAGATCAAACCTTTTTCAGGTTCTTAGTTTACAACAGAAGTCATTCCTGTTGGTGTTACTGTACAAGTAACTGTCCAGTTATATCCACTTGTTGATAATTGGTGTACCTGTAATTACTATAGAGGTAGCTGTACCAGCGGCTATACTAAGTGTAGCATCAGTTGAAGTTAAAAGCTGATCCGGAATCTTAGTGCTTTCAAACCCTGCGAATGAACCGCCACCACCACCCATAGAGGTTGGTTTCTTGTAGTACTGCTGTGCCATAGCACCAATATTAGTTCCTTGTGAAACTATTGAATCCTGTGTAGAAGTTTCAGCATTAGCATTAAATAAGTTAATACCTACTACTACTGCGATACCGACTACGATTACACCAAGAACGATTAAGAGAAGTTGTTGTTGACCCATTACAGATCTCCTTACATTGTTGTGATTAGATTATTTAGTGTTCTTATTAAATTAGTTACGATCAATAAATTTTTTTAAGTTCGTTTATCATTGAACAGCTTTCGTGCCATTCTTCTCTTTTTGTTTCTGCCAATCATTACTTTGGGTTAAAATGAAATATTTAGTAAATGATAACAGCTAACTAATAAAGTATCTCGTTTTTATTTACCGGTAATGTTTTCTTCCGTAGAATAATTTACCGGTACTCCCGTTTAGCGGGATTAAAATCATTTTAACGATGTTTTAACGATTTTATTTCAGAATTTCAAAGACGCAGATAAATAAGAAAATAATGTGCCAGCCGAAAGAATCAGATAAATAAAAAGTAATTGTGGTTTCTTTTAATGACAATTTTGGTAAGAGTAACTTTTACAAGTAATTATTTACGCTAAATGCAGGAAGTTCTACCGAAACTGTCTGAATTTTTTTGTGCAACTCTAAGCCGGGCTTGCTATCTTAGATGATAAAAGTATCCTTAGTTCAACGATTATGTTATATTAGTTTGGCTTTGGAGAATAGAACAACATAGAGTTAACAAAAAGGAGAAGAAAATGGACGATGTAAAAACTATTTCACCGGGTTTTCATATTATCGTAAACAAGATGACCGGAGACATGAGCTTTGTCGGAATCTTCTATATTATTATTGGTGCAATTGAGTGCTTAACAATTATAGGCGCAGTAGTAGGAATCCCTTTTATAATATGCGGATTAAGGCTTAGAGAATCAGCCGACTCTTTTAAAATGTACCTGAATTCCGGGGATTCTATAATGCTTGAACGGGCTTTGGAAAGAGAAAGCAGTTTCTTCTTTATTCAAAAAGTATTATTGATTATATCAATAGTAATCTTTGCTCTGTATGTGGTTTTCATGATTGTTTTCGGATTGGCTATAATCAGCAACCTACAGCATTTTAACTCTGTTTAACTTTTTCGAATAAGTAAAAAGAATAAAATTAAAAACCCCGGGTTTGATTAAGGGCATTTACTTTTAGAATTATTAGACAATCATTACTTTCCCTGGTTGGGTTGATAATTTTATGATTTAGTATTGTCCGGATTTTTAGATTGTTTAATTAGCCCGGATTTAATTTCATTTATTTTTTTCAGAACATTTTTATTATCCTGATAAGCATTGGATAAATCATCAAGCTCTTTATACCTTTTTTGTTCAATCAATAAAGAAATGTATTTCTGAAGTAAAAAAGAATAATTACTTTTCATCCCCCAAAAAATCAGATTAATTTTATAGCAGTTGTTAGCTAAGGGTTTTTATCAGGATTACCCTGCTTTTTAATAATTTTAGCATAAAAATGCATTAAAATGAACTATTCTTCACTTTAAACTGTTTCCGAGCTATATCACATAATATTTTATTGATGAACTTAACATAGCAAACTAACATATATTTGATTAACTTTCATTACTTCAAAAAAAATCACAATTTATTTTAATTTAAGGAGTTAAGATGTTCAAATCAGAATACAAAGCATCTTTCAGAAAATATATATCTGTCTCTATTCTTATACTTTCGGTTTTCGTTCTCTCTGCCGGATGTGAAAAGAAAGCAGAAAAACCGGAAGGGACAACAAATTCGAAGGATACTACAAGCATGGGTACTTCAGAACAAACCGGTCCCGATTCAACAACTATGGCGGATACAACAAAACAGTATCCCGATTTAACCGGAACATGGACGGGCAAATTTCAATCTCACGGAGCGACCCTAAAGGTTACTGAACAGCAAGATGAAAACTTTAAAGCATCCCTTTCGGTAGCCTATCGTGAACCAATGAACAAAACTGTAATTGGTACATATAATCCTGAGACAAATATATTGACCATGAAAGATGGGGCTAAAAGCAGGTATGAAACATCATACAATGTAAAATTATCGGATGATATGAAAAAAATATCCGGTACTGCTCATTTTCTAGTTGATGGTAATACTGTAAATTTTACTTTTACAAAAAAATAATAATAAATTAAAAGGAAGATCATTATGAGAAAATATTTTTATTTACCTTTAGTAATTATTCTGGGAATACTAGTAGCATCCTGTTCTGATACTACTACCAATCCTCCGCCAGTAACTCAATCCGGTTCAATCTTTATTAATTCTACTCCGACGGGGGCTCAAATCTGGGTGGACGGATCAAACACAAATAAAGTAACACCTGATAGTGTAACCGGGCTTGATCCTAACAGTTATACAGTAACATTAAAACTTAATGGTTATCGTGATACCTCATTCACTGCTACTGTAGTTGCCGACTTACAAACAACAAAACAGGTTACACTTGTTTCTACATTAAGCACAACCACATATGGACCAGTAAGAATTTATGAAACAGCTGGAACCACAACCAGTCAACCAAGCGGGTTAGATCTTTCTACCGGTATGGCTTATGGTGTTGCAAGCACAGACAAAGGCAAGGTTGATATTTATTATTCAACTACCGGTACAGGCGGAACACCTTATTTAGTACAAAGTGCTGATCTTTATCCTAATCTTTCTCGCCACACAGCTTTTTTTGTTGGAAATGGAACTGATATAACAGACGGTACAGATTCCCCAATTTATCCACTTTCAGGCTGGACAGATCATATGGGTGACAGAGAAGCAAACTATGTCTTTTTATATGATGAAGATGGTAATTATTCAAAACTGATTATCACTTCTTATGGTGGTGGTTCAGGAGGAAATCCTGCCTGGGTTGAAGTTAAGTGGGAATATAATAACACCGGCGCAGATAACAGATTCTAAATTTTAGGAAGTTAGTAAAGCTTTAAAGCCGTGATTAACTTTCACGGCTTTTTTTATTTGGCTACAAGATTCTTTAATACAAACCAGACATTTGCCGGTCTTTCTGCTAATCTTCTCATATACCATGAATACCATGCTGAACCATAACTTATAAGAACACGAATTTTGTAACCTTCATTTGCTATTTTTATTTGTTCTGCCGGGTTAATTCCATACAGCATCTGGAACTCAAAACTATCTTTTCTTATATCGTTTAACTTAGAATACTCTTTGATTTTTGAAATCATATTTAAATCGTGTGTTGCAAATGCAATTCTTGCTATCCCCTCTTTATTAAATATTAAAAGTGTTTCAGCTATTTCGAGATAATTTTTATCCACAAGAGATTTTTGTGCGAATGCAACTTCCGGAGGTTCCATATAGGCTCCTTTAACAAGCCTGATATTGGGAGATACCGGTAACAGATCATTAATATGCCTCATTGTTCTCTTCAGGTATGCCTGGAGACAAATACCCACATTGGAAAAATCTTTTCTGAAATGTTTATAGAACCCGATAGTTTTTTCAACATAAGAACTTTGCTCCATGTCTATCCATATAAAATTATTTTTATCTTCTGCAGATTTCAGAATCTTTCCAAAATTATTCTTTGCTGCATCAAGAGAAATATCAAATCCTATTTGAGTTAGCTTAAGTGAAATTTCTGCCGATACTTTCTGTTCATTAATTTTAGATAAAACTTCGAGATAATGATTCGTTACTGCTTCGGCTTCTGCAAGCGTTGTAATATTTTCGCCAAGTTTGGTAAATACTGTTCCGATTCCTCTTTGCTGAAACCTCACGGCTTCTGAAAGCGCATGTTCAACTTCTTCTCCGGGCATAAATTTCTTAAGAGCTTTTTGAACGAAAAATAATTTTGGAATATTACTCTTCATCCATTTGTTCTGTGAAGCCCAAAGTAAAATGCTTCTGCCGGCACTCATATCCATTCCTTAAAATTTAAAGAGAAGATACAATTTGATAATGAATTTAGCATCAGATCAATTTATGTTTTTTCAATTTAATGAAGATTTAATTGATGGAAAAAAGTAAATTTATAAGTGTGAATTTTCATTTATCCTTTCAGGTGGAGACAAATGTATAAATCTTTACTAATCTTTCTTTTCACAATTATTCTTTCCCAAACAATTCTGTCTCAGGAATTAGATCACAATTACTTTAAAAATAATGTTGAAGTTTACTTCAAGTTTCATTTCGAATACTAAAGCAGAACTTAACAACTTATCAAAAATGATTTCCATTGATAATGTGAAAGATGACACTGCTTTTGCTTATGCAAATGAAGAACAGTATAACAACTTTATTAAATCAGGTTATGAAATAAAAATATTAACAGCCCCGGGAAAACTGATTGTTCCCGAAATGAGTGATGATGTGCAGAAGATTACTGATTGGAATGTTTATCCGACTTATGATGCTTATGTGGCAATGATGAATCAGTTCGCAGCTGATTATCCTGATATCTGCCAGCTAATAGATGCCGGCAATACTGTACAAGGGAGAAAAATATTATTTGTAAAGATTTCCGATAATGTAAATGTGAGAGAAGCCGAACCGCAGTTTATGTTTTCATCTTCTATGCATGGAGATGAAGCCACAGGTTATGTTTTAATGCTAAGATTGATTGATACACTTTTAACCTCTTACGGAACAGATACAAGATTAACCAACCTGATTAACAGTGATGAAATCTGGATAAACCCGCTGGCAAACCCTGACGGCACTTACCACGGCGGTAATGGAACGGTTTACGGCGCAACAAGATATAATGCGAACGGAGTAGATCTTAACAGAAATTTTCCCGATCCGGCTGATGGTCCTCATCCTGATGGAAACGCGTGGCAGCCCGAAACAATTGATATGAAAACTCTTGCTGAGAATAATAAATTTGTTTTATCTGCAAATTTTCACGGCGGTACGGAAGTGGTAAATTATCCGTGGGATACATGGGCAAGACTTCATCCCGACGATTCCTGGTGGCAGTTAATTTCACATTTGTATGCGGACACTGCACAGGCAAACAGTCCCGCTGGTTATATGAGCGGATTTAATGACGGGATTACCAACGGTTATGCATGGTATCGTGTTGCAGGAGGAAGACAGGACTTCTTCACTTATTTTCATCACGGCAGAGAAGTAACAATTGAGATTTCAAACACAAAACTTGTAAACGCTTCACTACTTCCCGCATACTGGTATTATAATAAAGAATCTTTCCTAGATTATATGGAGAATGCTTATTACGGAATAAGAGGAATTGTAACGGATACCTCTGGAAATCCGGTTAAAGCAAAAATAGAAATTGCAGGTCACGATTTTGATAACTCGGAAGTTTATTCTGATTCATTAAACGGGGCTTATTACAGAATGATTATTGCGGGCACATATACGTTAAACATTTCGGCGGATAATTATCTTCCTCAGACAATCACAAATGTTCAGGCAATTAATTTTCAAAGTACAGTGTTAAATATTCAGCTTGTTCCAAGTCCAACACCGGTTGAGCTGTTATCCTTTAGTGCTAAAGAAATTGATGGTAAAGTAAACCTTAACTGGGTTACTGCAACAGAAATAAATAACAAAGGATTTGAAATTGAAAGAAGGCAGAGATCAGATATCGGAAATCAGCCGGCCTGGGAAATAGTTGGCTTTGTAAACGGAAATGGAACAACAACCCAAACACATTCATATTCATTTAAAGATGAAAATGTTCAGGCCGGGAAGTATCAATATAGATTGAAGCAAATAGATTTTGATGGATGTTTCGCATATTCTTCTATTGTAGAAGTTGAAAATAATATTCCCACAGAATTTTCATTAGAACAGAATTATCCAAATCCGTTTAATCCAACAACAACAATCAGGTATCAGATTCCCGATAAAGAGTTTGTGACTTTAAAAATCTATGATATACTTGGGAATGAAGTAGCTGTTCTTGTGAATGAGGAAAAACCTGCGGGAAGTTATACGGTTGAATTTACTTCCCATAGCAGGGATGGAAAATCGTTATCTAGCGGGTTGTATTTTTATACAATCTCCACAGGCAGTTTTAATTCAACTAAAAAGATGCTGCTGCTTAAGTAATCCCGGAAAATTTATTCATATTTAAAAGAGTTCCTTAATTAAACGGAACTCTTCTTTCTTATTCCCAATCCTTGAACAAATATTTTTATGTAATAAAATTCTTCACCCTCTATATAATCTCTTCTAAATACCCGCAATGATTGTGTTGAAAAATAAAAAACTTGACCACTAACCTTATTAATTGTTGCTTTTGTCAAAAAAAAATAATAATATTGTGTATCCCTGAGTGGGGATACACTTTTTAATCTAAAATAAATTTAATAATGACTTTATGGAACTGATAAATAGGTTGGAACAATTTGGGTTATCCAAAAGAGAATCAGAAGTTTACGTTGCACTTCTACAAAAAAAAGAATTTACTGCGCCAGAGCTTACCAAAATCACAACTATAACAAGAACAAAAATATATGAGCACCTCCAAAACCTGATCTGTAAAGGTTTTTGTCATGAAAGTCTTAAGAATGGACAAAAAATATATAGGGCTGCAAATCCGAAGGTCGTTTTACAGAGTATCATTACAAGTTATGAACAAGAGATTGAACAAAAGAAGATAGCAGCCATTTCGCTAAAAGAAGACCTTGAAGAAATTCATTTAATGAATCTGCAAAAAGAAGATAATTTAGATTACATAGAAATATTAAAAGATAAGAATGAAATAAAGAATAGGTTTTTAATTCTGCAGAAAGAAGCACGTAAAGAAATGCTGGTTTTTAATAAAGCACCCTATAGCATAAAACCTGTGGAGAATGTTGAGTACGAAAAAAATACAATTAAAAAGAAAATAATATATAAGGGTCTTTATGAATACCAGGATTTGGCATCAGAGCAGGAAAAAAGTGAGTTCATAAAAGTTTTAGAAGTCTATTCAAAACTTGGAGAAGAGGTAAGAATAATTAAAAAATTGCCTATCAAGCTTGCGATAATTGATGAAAAAATAACCATGCTTGCCTTAAAAGATCCTGTTTCCCTAATGCCCAGCATTACAACAATGATTGTGAGTCATAAAAGCTTTGCTCAATCGCTTAAAGAAGTGTTTGAAAGTTACTGGGAAAAATCTGTTTCGCTTAAAGATTTTAAGAAACTTAAAACAAAAAGTTAATCTTAATCTGATTCATCAAATAGCTAATTATAAGGGATTCTATTATGAAAAAGTTCGCTTTTACATTTATTTTTATCGTTACTTTTTTCACAGGAAGTATTTCATATTCGCAAGTTATGCAGGAATGGGCGCAAATATATAGCGGACCAGGGAATGATATAGACCTGACATTTTCAATCGCTCTTGATAACCTAAATAATGTTTACGTTTCTGGTTATAGTATTGGAGCTACATCAGGCAGGGATATCGTTACAATAAAATATAATTCATCCGGTGTGCAGCAATGGTTGCAAAGATATAATGGGCCTGCAAACGGCGATGATATATCATCAGGGTTAGATGCACTTGCAGTTGACGATTCCGGTAATGTTTATGTCGTCGGTTATAGCATGGGAATAGGAGGAAATAGTGACTTTGTTACATTAAAATACAATACCAATGGAGTTCAGCAATGGGCAGAAACTTATAACGGTGCAGCGGACGCAAATGATTTTGGAAGAGCAATTAGTTTGGATGCTTCGGGAAACGTATATGTTACGGGAAGTAGTATAGAAAGTGGAACAAGTACTGATTATGCCACTATCAAATACAATAACAACGGTGTTCAGCAATGGGTATCAACTTATAACGGTACCGGAAACTCTTATGATTTTGTATATGCCATTGCTGTGGACGATGGAGGCAATAGTTATGTAACCGGTTCAGCGAATGGAACGGGCTCATCGGATGACTGCGTTACTATAAAGTATAATACAGATGGAGTTCAGCAATGGGCAGAAACTTATAACGGCTCAGCAAATGGTGGTGATACCGGATATTCAATTTGTTTGGATTCTTCGGGAAATGTTTTTGTAACAGGTGGCAGTGCAGGAAGCGGAACAAGTAGTGATTATCTCACAATAAAATACAATTCCGCAGGAGTTCAGCAATGGGCATCAACATACAATAGTGGAGGTAGCAGCTATGACTATGCTAATTGTATTGACGTGGATAATTCTGGAAATGCTTATGTAACAGGTACCTTCGCCTATAGCGAAGGCGGAACATCTGATAACTACGGCACTATTAAATATAATTCAACAGGTGATGAACAGTGGGTACGGATTTATGATGGTCCTGAAGGTATTTTAGATAATGCAAACTCAATTACAGTTGATGAAAATGGAAATTCATACATAATCGGTAGTATAGATGGAGGATCCGCATCTTTTAATCAAAACCTTGCTCTTGTAAAATACAATACTGACGGCGTTCAGCAATGGGTACAAATTTATAATGGTGTAGCAAATAGTAACGATGCGGGGTTAGATGTTGTTTTAGATACAGACGGAAACATATATGTTGCTGGTGGCTGCACCGGTGTTGGGACATCCATGGATTATTTGGTGATTAAATATTCAGAAACTGTCCCCGTAGAACTTACTTCTTTCAATGCAAATGTAAATGGAAATATTGTTGAATTGAAATGGATTACTGCAACAGAAACTAATAATAAAGGGTTCGAAATTGAAAGAAAATCTGCTGATGGTATATATAAACAAATTTCATTTATTTCAGGAAACGGAACTACCACTCAGCCTCAGGTATATTCTTTTACTGATGAAAATGTTTCAGCAGGCAATTATATCTACAGACTAAAACAGGTAGATTTTGATGGATCTTATTCTTATTCAAATGAAGTAGAAGTTAAATTTGAAATCCCTTCTGAATTTTCTTTGAGTCAGAATTATCCCAATCCATTTAATCCAACAACAACAATCAGGTATCAGATTCCGCATAAAGAGTTTGTGACATTAAAAACATATGATATACTTGGAAATGAAGTAGCTGCTCTCGTAAATGAGGAAAAACCTGCGGGAAGTTATACAGTCGAATTTACCTCCCACAGCAGAGATGAAAAAGCGTTATCTAGCGGGTTGTATTTTTATACAATCTCCGCAGGCAGTTTTATTTCAACTAAAAAGATGCTGTTGCTTAAGTAACGCCGAAAAATTTTTCTGTATAAAAAGAATAATTGAAAAACTGCCTATAAAGTTTGCAATAATTAATAAAAAAATAACTATGCTTGCTTTAATAGATCCGGTTTCCCTAATGCCCGGCATTACAGCAATGATTGTGAGTCATAAAAGCTTTGCGCAATCTCTTAAAGAAGTGTTTGAAAGTTACTGGAGAAAATCTATTCCTCCTGAAGAGTTTATAGGAAAAAATATTCTAAAAAAGAAATGAAAGAATATTCATAAAATGCAGTTACTTTTTTCTCTATTAAAAATATTTGACATAATTCACCAAACTTTATTCATTAAAATACTAGAAAGGTTTCTATATGGTTGCAATAACTACAAAAATTGTACGCCTGGTTATACTGCCACTCCTTTTTCTCGTTTCGGTTACAAGTGCACAACAGACAGTATACAATAACTTCGGATCGGGAAATGGTGGATGGGATTATAATTGGGGTTTGGGCTGGACTGTAGCAGGTGATAGCGTTTCCGCTCAGTATGGAGTTGAACAAGCAATGGGATTCGAATCAACGGCAACTGGTTTCTTAACCGATATCTGGGTTGCTATGTGGTACGTTCCATTGGATCCCGGACTGGACACAGTTACTGTAAGGCTCACTCCTTTTAATACTGGTTTCCCTCCTGATCCAAGTGAAGTTTTGGAAGAATGGGTAATTACAGATTTCGGATCCTGGACTCAATGGAATCCGCCACAGCATTTAGTAAGCAACGGTACTGTAGAGCTACAAACAGGACAATCGTATTGGTTATGGGCAAGCGGTGGTCAAACCACATGGTGTGGATGGTGTATGAATATAGATCCGGCTTTAACAGCTCCACATACACTACGGCAGGAAGGTGGTAACTGGTTGCCTATTTCAGATGAAACCGCGAGTGCCTTTCGTGTCGATTTAGCTTCGCAGGTTCCGGTTGAATTTACTTCTTTTACAGCAATGGCTAAAGAAAATGGAAATATAATTCTTCAATGGTCAACTGCAACGGAAAAGAATAATAAGATGTTTGAGATAGAAAGGAAATTAGAAAATGGGGAATATGTAAAAATTGGGTACGTTAACGGATCAGGAACAACAACAGAACCGAAAGATTATTCTTATGTAGATCAAACAGTCGGAACAGGTAGCTACTATTATCGTCTGAAACAAATAGATTTTTATGGAACGTACAGATATTCTCAAGAGATATTAACAGAGACAAGTGGCCCATTAACCTTTACTCTTGGGCAGAACTATCCTAATCCTTTTAATCCTTCTACAATTATAAAGTATGGTATCCCGGAAGCCGGAAATGTGAAACTAACTGTATATAATCCTGTTGGAGAGGAAGTGGCTGTGTTAGTTAACGGATATGTTGAAGCGGGGCACTATGAAGTAACCTTTAACGCATCAAACCTGCCAAGTGGAATGTACTTGTACAAACTTGAATCACCCAATTCAGTAAAAATTAAGAAAATGCTTTTATTGAAATAGAAAATTCAAAAGATCAAAAAACATATTGGGGAATCCATTCACCAGATAAAAAGGATGGGTTCCCTGATAATTTATATAAAATTTAGTGGAGTTTACTAATCTGTAAAAACACCTTTAACAAAGTCAAACTCATCATCAGTTAGTGGTTTATCCATTGCAGATAAGTTCACTTTTACCTGGTTTAGATTTGTAAAGCCGGGGATTACAGCCCCCATAAATTTATAATGAAGCAGAAACTGCATTGCAACTCTAGCCAGATCCTCAACAGACGAACCGAACTTTTCTTTTATACTGTTTAATCTCGGTTCAAGTTTTTCTAAACTCTCACGTGAAAATCTTGAAAGCCCTTTCCGGTGATCGCCGTCTTCAAACTTCGGTGGATTATTTTTATCATATTTTCCAAGAAGCAATCCCTGTCCTACTGGTCTGAATGCAACAAATGAAATGTTGTTTTCTTCCATTAGTTTTCTTGTCGGCACTCCATTATCAATAAATTTTCTTTCCATTGCATTAGCCCAGCTCTGAATTACGTCCGGCTTAACTTTGGGAATCAATTTTTGAAAATCTTCGTGTGCATAAGCAGACTGACCGATAAGTCTGATTTTGCCTTCTTCTTTTAATTTATACATAACCTCAACCGCATCATCAAGATATTCATCATTTTCGCCGAAGTTACCGTGATGAAAGTAGTATAGATCAATATAATCACGATTAAGATTTATCAGCGATTGTTCACACTGATGACGAATATGCTTTGGTTCATAGGCATGTTCGGCTGTGCCCGGGAACCATCCGACTTTGGTTGCGATAATAAATTTGCTTGTTCTTTTACCGAGAATTCTCGCCAGCATTCTTTCTGCTCTTCCATTGCCGTATACATCAGCATTATCGAAATGGTTTACACCATTATCAATTCCATAATTAATTGCATCTTTAATTTCATTCTCGTTTACATCAGCCCAGCCGTTAGGTGTGCCGTTAACCCAGTTTAGTCCGCCCATTGTCCAGCAGCCAAGACTTATTTCCGAGACTTCAATATCAGATTTTCCGAGTCTCCTGTATTTCATTTTTCTTATTTATCTATTTTTTAATGAATAATGATTCGATTTTCTGATAAAGTCTATGCACATCTTCAACACCAAACTTTACCATTTCATAATTATTGCTCTTTAATTGCTCTCTTAATTTTTCTGCACGAATGCACTAGCTGTGTTGAGTAATCATCAAACTTTTTTCTGCAGCTTATCATCATCAGTTCTGAGCTTTGCTTTTGTTAATGCTTCGGCTCTTTTTACGAGTTCGTCACTATTCGTATATATTTGCTGATAATTTTCCTGCGGTAAATATTTATGATAGATCATGTACAAGACCTGGTGAAACCGGTCAAGTTCAGGAAGCACCGGATTAATTATATGAACGAGAGATTCATATTTGGAATGAAGGTTTTCAGCGGCTTTTAAGAGCATTTCATCATCTTTTTCTTTTGCGATTTTTTTGTATTCTTCAACTGCAACTTTAAATTCATCAACGCCTTTAGCCCACATTTCCTCTTTATCCCGTAGTATTCCCGGCAGCTTTGCATTATAAATATGTTGTGCCCCTGTATCAATATCATCAACGTAACTTCTAAGCGCCGCATAATCTTTCTGGGGATAGGCTACATGCCAGATCGGATAAATTACATCGTGAAAATCATCAAGTGCAGGTATCTCGGCTTTTATTTCGGCAGAGTCCAATGATGTTTGAGAAAACAACGGAACAGAAAGTAATGTAAACAGAAACACAACTGTAAAGATTTTTGAAGGCATATTATCCCCGCGTTATTTGTTATTGATATTTAAAGTTTATTTAGTTCTTCACTTAAAGATTTTTTTAGTCTCTTTACTACCAGATCGTATGAATGATCAATCCATTCTTCAATTAAACTGTTTTTAATGGTTCTTTCTATTTCAACAGTATTCCAGTGAAGTTTATTCATATGGTAACCCGGAGTTACTGCCTCATATCGTTCGCGTAATTCAACAGCCTTTTCAGGATCACATTTCACATTAATAGAAAACGGCGGATTAAGATTTGCAATGAGAAATATTTTTCCCATCACCTTGTATACAGGAGAATCTTCATTAAACGGGAGTTCTTCTGTAACTCCTTTTTTACTTAAACAATATTCTCTTACCTGTTCGATGTTCATTATCTTCTGTTTTTATCAATCCATCGCGCCGCATCTTTTGCAAAGTAGGTTAAAAACATATCTGCACCTGCTCGCTTAATTGCTGTTAATGATTCAATCATAACGCGTTCTTCATCAATCCATCCGTTAATTCCTGCTGCTTTAATCATAGCGTATTCCCCGCTTACCTGGTAAGCCGCCGTGGGCATTCCGAATTTATCCTTTACTCTGCGTATAATATCAAGATATGGTCCGGCAGGTTTAACCATTATTATATCGGCTCCTTCTTCAATATCCGATTCAGCTTCTCGAATAGCTTCGTCACCGTTGGCAATATCCATTTGGTGCGATCGTCTGTCGCCGAATGCCGGTGAAGATTCAGCAGCATCACGGAAAGGACCATAGTATCCCGAGGAATATTTTACAGCGTAACTCATAACAGGAATTTTGTTGTAGCCGTTATCATCAAGTATTTTTCTTATTGCTGCAACGCGTCCGTCCATCATATCAGAAGGAGCAACAATATCGGCCCCTGCCTGAACGTGGGTTAATGATTCTTTAGCAAGAAGTTCTACCGTTTCATCGTTTAGTATTTCTTCGCCGTTTAATAAGCCGCAATGCCCGTGGGATGTGTACTCACACATACAAACATCAGTAATAACGAGAAGATTTTTAACTTCGGATTTTATTGCACGAATAGCTCTTTGAATAATTCCATCGGGATCATAAGCTTCAGAACCTTTTTCATCTTTATGTGAAGGAATGCCGAATAATATTACAGCGGGAATTCCAAGCTTTTCAACTTCCTTACATTCTTTAACTGCATTATCAATCGATAGCTGGGAAACCCCCGGCATTGATTTGATAGGGTTATTTATTTTTTCTCCCGGAACTATAAATAAAGGATAAATAAAATCATTTTTTGACAATTCCGTTTCTCTTACCATATCCCTTACAAGAGGATTATAACGAAGCCTTCTCATTCGTTTAACAGGAAATGTAGCCATGGTTTCTCCCAAAATAATTAACAATTAAAAATGAATAATTAACAATTAGTTTGATTTATTTTTTGATGTTTTTATAATCGATATTAAGAGTTTCAAGAGTTCTTTATTATCAGAATTCAGACTTTTAAATTCTTTTTCTTCCAGTATTTCACTTCCATATAAAACCTGCAGCCAGTAATCAGTCTCAAAACCTTCTTTCAATGAAATTCCCAACTTATTAATAAAATCTTTTGTCGAAGTTGCTCCTTGTGATTCAGATATATTCGCACCAATAGATGTTCCAGATTTTAGAAGTTGATTATAAACAGCTGTTAAGTCTTTATCGTTTTTAACAAGATATTTATAAAGTTTTACAATTCTTATAGCATATTTTAGACTTTTATCTACAATTGGATTTCCATAAACAGGCGATTTTTCATAGACGGACAATTCAACTCCTTAATTCTTAATTTTTAATTGATAATTGTTAATTCTTTATGGTTCCGCTGATTTTTTCCGCCAGCAATTCTCCGTTTTTCAAACAATCACCAATTGAAATTCCTCCGCGGTAATTTCCGCTGAAATATAATCCCGGATGATTTTTTTCAAAATCATCAAAAAATCTTTCGTGTTCTATATATCCAATATTATATTGGGGAATTGCCTTTGTCCAGTACTTATAGCTCGTATAAACAGGTTCTTCAGTAATCCCCATAATTTTTTCAAACTCACCACGTACCTTCTTAATTAAAATTTCTTTTTCAATATTTCCAACTTCGGGATCTCTTGCGCCACCCACAAATAATGTAAACGCAGTTTTGTCATCATCTGCGCGGTTCGGAAATATTACAGAGCTCCATATTGCTCCCAGGAAAGAACGCCGCTCTTTTGCCGGAACCAAAAATCCAAATCCATCAAGAGATTGTCTTATGCTTTCTTTGTTGTAACCTAGCATTAAAGCCAGAACCGGCGGATAATAAATTGCGTTTAAATGTTCCGTTAATTTTTCATCCCAGTTTTTAAATATTTCTGAAGCTATATAAGCGGGCAGAGTTGAAATCAGAATTTCACAATTCATTTCCTTGAGGTGTCCGGCATTATTATACTTTATTTTATAACCTGCTTCACTCTTTTCAATAGAAGTTACATCACAGAAAGTATGAACTTTTTCACCAAGAAAAGAAGAAATAGCGTTCGGCAGTTTCTGCATTCCATCAGTAAAAGAAAACATTCTTGCACTCTGTTTCGATTTTTCAGCACGCTGTCTTCTTTCTTTTATGCTTTTAATTGTTCCAACAATTAGTCCGCCGTATTTTTCTTCAAGCTCATAAAGTTTTGGAAAGGCTGAATGAACGCTTAACTCTTCCGGGTTACCTGCATAAACTCCCGCTACAAAGGGATTGATAGCATAATCAAGAAATTCCTGTCCGAGTCTTCGCTTAACAAACTCCGCTATACTCTGATAATAGCCGTCTTTCGATCTGCCTATAAAAGGCTCGGCAAACAACCTGGTTTTAGCTTTACTGCTGAATAATTTTGTTTTTAAAAATGCAGCCGGATTCATTGGCAGAGGATGAAGCATATTGTCACGAAGTATATATCTTTTTGATGCTTCCTTATTTGCATAAACAAGATCATCTTCCAATTTTAAATCTGAAACTAATTTTGAAAGCACTGGTGTTGTTTCAAGTCCGCTGTTGGGTCCGCGATCAAATAAAAATCCCTTTTCTTTAACTGTTTCAATTGAGCCGCCCACTTCTCTTTTCTTTTCCAGAACTGTTACATCAAAACCATTTTTGGCCAGAAAATATGCAGTTGTTAAACCGGAAATTCCCGCACCAATAATTGCAACTTTTTTACTCATTTATGCCTAAGTTTATTTTCAGATATTTCAAATCTATTGTAACAATTTACCAAATATATGAGAACTTTAGAATATATAAATAAAGCACTTTATGAATAACTGGCTGACATATTTTGAAAGATCCGGAGAGACAGACTCACCTTCTTATGAAGAGACGATAGAGTATTTTAAAAGATTTGAGACAGAAACCAATATGGCAAGACTTATTTCTCTCGGTGAATCATCACAGGGAAGAGATATTAAATGTCTTGTTGTTGCAAAAGGAAATCATTTCACTCCTAAAAAAGCAAGAAGAAGCGGTAAAGCAGTTATCTTAATTCAGAACGGAATTCATCCCGGTGAAATTGAAGGGAAAGATGCCTCGATGCTCCTGCTGCGTGAAATTCTTATCACAAAAGAAAAAAAACATTTGCTGGATAATCTTGTGCTTCTCATTATTCCTGTTTTGAATGTTGATGGGCATGAAAGGTTAAGTAGCTTTAATCGTCCTAATCAAAACGGACCTCGAATGATGGGGTTTCGAACAACGGCAGTTAATCTTAATCTTAACCGCGATTATATGAAAGCCGATACTCCCAGAGATGAAAGCCCTGTTAAGATTATTCTCAAACTGGCTTCCCGATTTTTATATTGATAACCACACAACAAACGGAGTTGATTACCAGTATCATATTACTTACGGAATGGAAAAACATCAGATTATTTTTGGTGCACTTGGTAATTGGGGGCAGCAAAAGTTTCTTCCTTTTGTTAAAAATGAAGTTGAGAAAAAAGGATTCCTTTCAACAACATATATAGAAATGAAAGGCAGTAATCTTGAAGATGGAATTACTGACTGGGCTTCAAGACCAATGTTTTCCACCGGATATTCTGCTTTGCAAAACAGGCTTTTACTTTTAATTGAAACTCATTCATTGAAACCGTTCAGCAATCGCGTTTATTCTACAAAGGCAATGGTTGAAGCCGCTTTAAATTTTATAAATGAAAATCATAAAGAATTAAGAGAGCTTAATAAAAAAGCAGATAAGGAATCAGTAAAAAAATATGCTAACGGGAAAACATCTTTTCCAATAAATTTTAAAGGAACGGATGAATTTGAATTGATGAATTTCAAAGGAATTGAATATAGAAAAGAAGAAAGTGAAATCACCGGAAGTTTCATCAGGAGATATACCGGAAATCCTGTTGACATTCAGATTCCTGTTTACAATAAAGTGAAAGTGACAAAAAAAGTTAAGCTCCCCTTTGCTTACATAATTCCCAAAGAATTTAAAAATGTTGTAAGAATTTTAAAACTTCACGGAATTAAAGTTGAAGAACTGAAAGATGATAAAACCTTTGAAGTTGAGAAATATCATTTTACAGATTACAGGTTTGCTGAAAAACCTTATGAAGGCAGGCAGGGAGTAGAAGTTAGTAGTAAAACAATAAACGAAACAATAATTTTTCCAAAAGGAACTTTTGTAGTTCGGACCAAGCAAAGAGGTATTCGCGTTATTGCAAACCTGCTTGAACCGGAAGCTCCTGATTCATTTTTAAGCTGGGGATTCTTTAATTCATTCTTTGAAAGAAAAGAATACGCTGAAGATTTTGTTATGGAACCAATTGCACAAAAAATGATTGAAGAAAATCCTGATCTCAAAAAAGAATTTGAAGCTAAATTAAACAAGGATGAAAATTTCAGAAATAATCCGCTGGAAAGGCTGGATTATTTCTATAAAAAATCTGTTTATTTTGACAGGCAGGGAAAATATTTACCCCATTTTTCGGCTGATGGACAAAATTGCAGATTTGAATCTGAATTTTTGAAATAGTAAAATATAATCACTTCTATATTCGCGCTTTCCAAACAAAACATAATTGAGGCGCTTCTATGGCAGAGAAAAAGACTTTCACAATACTATGCATAGCCAGCTTTGAAAAAGGACAGGAATTTATGCGCCAGTGTAAACGGGAAGGGGTGCAAGCGTAATTCTTCTTACATCCCAAAGTCTTGAAGGATGCCGACTGGCCGAAGGAAAGCATTGATGAAACTTTTTATATCCCCGATGTAAATAAAGTATGGGATATGAAAAATGTTATTTACGGAGTTAGTTTTCTTAGCCAGGACAGAACAAATAGACAGGATAGTTGCACTTGATGATTTCGATGTTGAAAAAGCAGCTTCATTGAGAGAACATCTTCGTGTTCCGGGAATGGGAGATACAACTGCAAGATATTTCCGTGATAAACTTGCAATGCGCACAAGAGCAAGAGAGGAAGGAATTCCTGTCCCTGAGTTTGTGCACGTTTTGAATTACAGGAATATAAATGAGTTTGCTGCTTCGGTTCCGTATCCTTATGTGATTAAACCACGACTTCAGGCAGGTGCACACGGAATTAAAAAAATAAATTCTTCGGAAGATTTATGGAAAACAATTCATCAGTCTTGGTGATGAACAATCTTTTTATCTTCTTGAAAGGTTTGTTGAAGGAGATATTTTTCACGTTGATTCAATCATTTATGAAAAAGAAGTTGTATTTGCAATTGCAAGCCAGTACAGTCTGCCGCCGTTTGAAGTTGCACACGAAGGAAGAGTTTTCGGAAGCAGAACTGTAAAACGGGGAACAAAAGAAGAAGTAGGTCTGCTTGAAATAAATAAGAATGTTATGAAAGCAATGGGACTGCTGCGGGGAGTTTCACACACGGAATTTATAAAATCTAAAGCAGACGGCAAATTTTATTTTCTTGAAACATCCGCAAGAGTAGGCGGAGCAAATCTTGCAGAACTCGTTGAAGCTGCATCTGGAATAAATCTCTGGGCAGAATGGGCGAAGATTGAAATTAACTACGGCAAAAAAGAATACAAACTTCCCAAAGTTAAAAATGATTATGCTGGAATAATCATTTCACTTGCAAAACAGGAATGGCCGGACATATCAGGTTATGTTGATCCTGAAATTGTGTGGAGAATGAAAAAGAAAAATCACGCCGGACTTGTTATCAGTTCACCGGATCATAAAAGAGTTGAAGATTTACTCAAACAATACACAGAAAGATTTTACACAGATTTCTTTGCAACACAGCCAATCGCAGACAAACCGAGTGATTGAATACTAACTTACAATACGTAAAATCTTCTATTCAATTGCCACGACCTTTAGGTCGTGAGATAATTTTAGATAATAATATCGGCTTTAGCCACATTAGTTTCAAAAATTAGGCTAAAGCCCGATAACTTGCCTTAATCTAGCCCCCGACCTGAAGGTCGGGGCAATTGATAATCTAATATGCGTAAGGTGACTTACCAATTATTTCAACAAAACAAATTTCTTTGTATCAGAAAATTTACCCGCCTCAATTCTGTAGAAATAAATTCCACTCGGCAAGTTAGTTCCATCCAACTCAACCTCATAAGTGCCCGCAGGTTTTTCTTCATTAATAAGAGCTGCGATTTCGTTTGTTGTTATTAAAAAACAAGTGCAGGGAATAATCCTAAAGGAAGAATTGACCAAGAAAAGATACTTTTCATATAAACCCCGGTTAATAACCTTACCAAGTGTACTTACTTTATTTTGAAAAGTCAAGAATATATATTGAAGGAAAGAGAGTTATTATTTTTTCCAATTTCGGTAATTATCAATAAGGGAAACAAATCCGGTGTCTTCATCAACTTCTGTTATCTGAGTTTTAAGATAAAGCTCCTTTATATTTTTATTCCAGAAAACAACCGGCATTGCATTCTCATCATAAGTACCGTTAGACTCAACATATGTTTCGGAATAACTGTTTACATAAGACATGTAGGGACTTTGTTTATCGAATTGAAATAAGTTTACAGAGGAAAGGCTGTCAAATGTTAGGTTAACTTCCCCGCAAAGATACCCGTTTTCTTCAAACAATTTTTTAGAAATGATTTTCGCGGCGGGAAAATCGTTTTGCAAAGCATCTCCTTCAATGTAATCTGATATAAGCTGATTGAAATCATCTTTTGAAATATCTGTTGAATCATCCATTTGCGAAACTATAGTTTATAAACTTTATTGTTGCTTTTCCGGAACCATCATCATTAAGTTTTATAGTATATTCTTTATACTCGGCTGTTAAACATCCGGAAACAACTAAACCGAATAAAGCAACTATACTAAATAATATTGTCCTCTTTTTCTGCATCTGTTTTTTCTTTCTATTCTGTATGCTGGTTAAACTTTAGATTAAAAAAATTACAAACTTAATATTTCTCAGGAATTATAGTTTGATCTGTAACCGGCGGTCTTACATATCCGGTTTTTTTTGATTTTGGCGGAAGTTTAATTTTTTCGGGCTCAATGTCTTTGTAGGGAATGAGACTGAGTAAATGGCTGATACAATTTAATCTTGCTCTTCTTTTATCATCTGCATTTACAACGTACCAGGGAGCCTGCTTTATATCGGTATGAGCAAACATAGTGTCTTTTGCCTTTGAATAATCAACCCATCTTTTGCGGGACTCAAGGTCCATCGGACTGATTTTCCATCGCTTAACCCGGTTTTCAATTCTTTCCTGGAATCTTTTCTCCTGCTCTTCGTCGGAAACAGAGAACCAGTACTTGATTAAAATAATTCCCGACCTGATAAGCATCCGTTCAAACTCGGGACAGGAACGTAAGAACTCACTATACTCATCTGCTGTGCAAAAACCCATAACGCATTCAACCCCGGCTCTGTTATACCAGCTTCGGTCAAATAAAACCATCTCACTCGCAGCTGGCAGATGAGCAATATATCTTTGAAAATACCATTGGGTTTTTTCTCTCTCAGTGGGTACTCCGAGAGCTACAACGCGGCAGATGCGGGGATTTAAAGACTGGGTAATTCTTTTAATTACACCGCCTTTACCTGCAGCATCTCTGCCTTCAAAAACAACTACTACTTTTAATCTTTTAAGCTTGATCCACCGCTGAAGCTTAACTAATTCTACCTGAAGTTTTTTTAGTTCCTCTTCATAATGCTTTTTCTTTATTTTCTCTGTATGAAATACAATTATATCTTCACCGGTTTTACTGGTTTTTGCAATTAGTTTTTCGTTTTTGCTTTTTTTACTTCGCTCAGTCTTCCTTTTTGACATTTTATTTTCTCCCGGTTAATCTAAAATATCAATTTCCCCAAAGAGAAGCATTTTTTCCCGGTCATTATATGGCAAACAGATGTAGATGAAAAGAAGTTTGCACCGAATTATTTAAACGGTATACCGCCGGCAGGCAGGATTCATTGCAATTTTGCTTATACAGTTCTCGAATACTTAGCGGTGTCCTCTTTCCTTTCAATGTATCCATCGAAATTCATCGCAATGTTTCTGATGAGCAGCTTTCCCATTTCGGCAACTTTAAGATGGTTATCTTTTATTTCAACAAGATTATCATCTTCCATTTCCTTAAGATTATTTAAACCCCATACAAAGTATTTCTTAAAATCTATTCCGAATTTCTTTTCAACATTTTTGAAATCAAGTTCAAAGTCGCACATTAGTCTCATTATTACGAACCCGCGTATTATATCATCTTCACTCATCCGGTAACCTTTTGCAACGGGGAGAATTTCCTCATCTATTGATTTGAAATATTCTTTTTCCGTTTTGTAATTCTGTGCGTAGATATTTCCGAGCTGGGAGATTGAAGTGATTCCCATTGAATACATATCCGCACCGGCGTTTGTGCTGTATCCCTGGAAATTTCTATAGAGCTTCTTTTCTCTTAAAGCAATTGCAAGTTCATCATCGGGTTTTGCAAAGTGATCCATTCCTATAAATACATAACCAGCCCCGGTTAGTTTCTCAATTGTGGATTTCAGGATATCAAGCTTCACTTCGGCAGCAGGAATATCATCCGGATGAATGAGTGCCATATGTTTTTTCATCCACGGAACGTGTGCATAGTTGAATACTGCAATCCTGTCCGGGGAGATCTCAATTATTTTATCAACGGTTTTGTCAAAAGATTCAACACTCTGATGAGGAAGTCCATAAATCAGGTCAAGGTTTATGCTTGAGAATCCAAGTTCTCTTATCCAGTTAACTGCCTGTACAGTTATGTCTTCCGGCTGAATACGGTTAACAGCTTTTTGTACTTTTTCATTAAAGTCCTGAACACCCATGCTAATCCTGTTAAACCCGTTGTTGCGTAATGCTTCCAGGTGTTCTCTTTTTAATTCACGGGGATCAATCTCACAGCTGTTTTCAGAATCTTCTTTAAAGTTGAAAGACATATTGATGTATGAAGCCAGATCGTTTATTTCATCAGGAGTTAAATGAGTTGGTGTTCCTCCGCCCCAGTGAAGCTGCGCAACTTTTCTGTCAGGTAAAATATAAGTGCGGAGCATATCAATTTCTTTTTTTACGTAAGTCAGGTATTCTTTCACTCTGTCCCGGTTGCGTGTTACTATCATATTGCAGCCGCAGAAATAGCAGAGAGTATCGCAGAAGGGAATGTGATAGTACAATGAAAGATCAGGAAGATTTTCACCATAATTTGTTTTTATAATTTCATCAAGATATTGTTCCTGCGTAAAACTATCGCTGAAATGCGGTGCCGTCGGATAACTTGTATACCTTGGACCAGGCTTATCATATTTCTTAAATTTCTTTTAAATCAACTTCAAACATTGTCTTTCTCCTTTTCTCTTTCTTAGCGACTTTGTGCCTTTGCGGTGAAAAAAATAACCGCAAAGGCGCTATGACGCAAAGTCAGAAATTATTCACAATTCTTTTAACACCATCAACTAGTTTGGGCACATTAAAATTTATTAGTAAACCTAGTCGCTTATCAGCCAATTTCAAATACGTTAATAACTGGGCAAAATGAACTGGCAAAACTATTTCTACAGATTTTAATTCAAGTATTAATTCATTTTCAACAAGCACATCTATTTTGTATTCAGCGTCAAGTAATTCGCCCTTATAATTTACAGGTAACAGAACCTGTCTTAAATATCTTACATTCCTCGCTTCTAATTCTTTACACAGGCAAACTTCGTAAGTGCTTTCTAATAATCCCGGTCCTAAATTTTTATGGACTTCAATTGAACTATCCAATACAATTTTACTTAATTTATTTAAGTATGCTCTATTCACATCGTGTCTAAGTGGTGAAAAAATTTGCTTTCTTCTTTTACCATTCCAGAACAAGTGCTTTTGCATTTTCAGGTTTCACATCTGGAAGTATTCCGTGACCCAGATTAAAAATATGCCCAGAACCGTTTCCAAAAGATTCAAGCACTTGTTTAGCTTCACTTTTAATTACGGCTTTATCTGCATATAAAACAGTCGGATCAAGATTGCCCTGTAATGCAACTTTATTTCCAACAACTTTTCTTACTTCACCAATATCCATTGTCCAGTCCAGACCGAGAACATCGGCACCGCAGTTGGCTAGTGCATTCAAATTAAAATGAACACCTTTCGCAAAAACTATAACAGGCTCATTCTTTCTTTTCAGTTTTGAAATAACCTGTTCGATATATGCTAAAGAAAATTCCTTAAAATCGTGTTGAGAAAGAATACCTCCCCAGGTATCAAAAATCTGGACAGCATTTACACCAGCTTCTAATTTTGCTGAAAGATATCCCGCAACGGCATCAGTAATTTGGGCAAGAAGATCATGAGCAAGTTTTGGATTATTATAAATTAATTTTTTAACGTGGGCAAAATTCTTCGAACCTCTTCCTTCAACCATATAAGTAAGCAATGTCCACGGCGATCCGCTGAACCCGATTAACGGAACTCTGCCGTCAAGCTCTTTCTTTGTGAGACTAACAGCATCGAGTACATATTTCAAATCTTTTTCAGGTTCAATTTTCTTTAATGCTTTTGCACTCTCTTCATCTCTTACCGGGTTATGAAAAATTGGTCCCCTGCCTTCGTGCATTTCGAGTTTCATTCCCATTGCTTCGGGAATCACAAGTATATCCGAGAAATATTATTGCTGCATCAACACCAATTAATATCAACCGGCTGAATTGTAACTTCTGCAGCAAGCTCGGGAGTTTTGCACATGGTAAGGAAATCGGCTTTTTCTCTTACTGCACGGTATTCGGGTAAATATCTTCCGGCCTGTCGCATAATCCAGATCGGAGTTCTTTCAACCGGTTCTCTTCTACATGCTCTCAGGAATAAATCATTTTTTAAGACACTCAATTTTTCTCCGTTTGATAATAATCAACAATAGAATTTACAAGTCCATCAATTGTATATTCTTTGGGAATAATATTTACTCTGACTTTTTTCTTTTCAAGCGCGGCTTTTGTTGTAGGCCCGATTACAGCAACATCGTATCTGGAAAAATATCTGACAGGATCTATTATGTTCTGAATTTCCAGGAAATTCTGAAAAGTAGAAGGACTGGTAAATACAAATAAATCGGGGTTACTATTCTTTAGCTTTTCTTTATACTCACGTATATTTTCATCAGAAGGAAGATCAATGTTATAAACAGAAGCAGTTTTAATTTTTGCCCCTCTTTTTTTGAGACCTTCGGGCAGTTCTTCTCTGCCTATTGCTGAGCGGGGAATAAAAATAATTTTGCCTTTTAAATCATAATCAGCCAGTTCATCAATTACTCCTTCACCGCTGAATTCTTTTGGAATAATATGAACCGGGACATTATTCTTTCCGCAAACCACCGATGTTTTACTTCCGACAGCAATTACTTTTATCCTGTTGAAATCAAATTTAAGTGAAAGCTCCTCACACCTTTTAACAAACATTTTAACTGAATGTGCAGATGTGAAAATAATAAAATCAATTTTCGATTGTCTGGTTACAACGTTGTCAAATTCTTTCCATGAATCAGGAGAAGTAATTTCGAGAGTGGGAAATGTTAATACTTCAGCACCGAGCTTCTGAAAAATTTCTGCAGATTCTTTTGACTGTTCAAGTGTTCGTGTTATTACAATCGTTTTGTTTTTAAGAGGTAAAAGCTGGTTGCTGTCAAACCCGGAAAACAATCCGGTAACCACAAACTCGTAAACTCTCTCTCTGTCTTTAATCATTTCTTCTTCGGTGTATTTTTTTTCTATTCCTCTTGCAGCAGAACCATAAATACTGCCGAGTATAAGATCAACAGCAAAGTCTTCATCTATTTCCCTGAAAAGGTTTTCATGCTTCCCGGTTTTAATTATTCTCTTCAACATTCCTTTAAGGTCTTTTTCCATAGCACAGAGTTCAGAGCAAATTTCATTTTCAGCCTTCAGAGATTCTTTCTGGTACATCAGGAAGAAGGTCTGGTATTTCATCATAAACATATAAGTATGAATGATGAAGGAATGCAATGAATCTATACTTGTTTTTTCATCGGCAATTTTATTTTTAAGTGAAGAAATTAATTTCTCCATCCTTTGCCGCATTATAGAAAAATAAAGTTCTTCCTTTGATGTGAAATAGTTGTATACTGTTCCCTTTGCCAGTGATGCCAGTCTTGCAACATCTTCCATCATTACTTCATGATAATTATTACGGGAGAAAAGAAGCGAGGCGGCTTCAATTATTTTTCCGCGTTTTAAGATTTTACTGTTTTGTCTTTTTGCTTTAACAATCATTCTCTTAACCCTATTACATCACTCTCCAGGTATCTTTTGAAAGAACCTCACCGGAATTTGGATCGATTAACATAACTTCGCCATTCCCGCGGAAACCGAACGAGCCCTGTGATTCTTCAAATGTGGAAAGAATGCTCCAGACGTACTGGTTGTATTTAGGTTCCCACTTGAATTCAACTTTCCAGTCTTTTATTCCGTCCTTTGAAATCATTTTGTTTTGCAATTTGTTTTGCACGTTCTTCATTAATGTTAAATTCACATTTATCAGGATTGGAAAGACAATCAGGCAGACCGACAATATTTTCTTTATTTAAAATATTTCCTGTGCTGTCTACTGAAAATTTTATTTTGGTATCAACGTAAGGTTTATCGGGAATATTAAAACTGTAAACCATTTCATATTGAGAGCGGATTTTTTTTGTGTTTTGGAAATCCGGTTTTATGTATTTATCAAAATAATCCTGACCAACTTTTGAGACAATAAATTTGTTGGAGTTTTTAAGAACCTGGTCAGGAACCGTCGATTGGGAATCAGTACAGCTGCAGGAACATGAATAAATAGTAACAGCACTGATAAGTGCAAAACCGGTTACAAGAATTTTCACTTTAGAGTAAACTTTCATTTCGCCCTCTCGTTTTTATAGATTTCATCTAAAATTTCTTTTGCACCTGCTTTTATTAAATCGTTTGCAAGTGCTTTGCCTACCTTTTCAGGTTCTTTACTGCTGCCTCGTACTTTTTTTCGGAAAGTCAGGGTGCCGTCAACCGCCCCGACCAGGCCATCGAGATAAATTCCATTGGACTTAACTTCTGCAAATGCTCCTATCGGAACCTGGCAGCCGCCTTCAAGTCTTCTTAAAAAAGCTCTCTCTGCAAGCACAGCTTTGTATGTTTCCTCGTGATGAATTGATTGAAGTATTTCATTAACAATTTTATTATCCGAATGAATTTCAATTCCAAGTGCTCCCTGTCCAACCGCAGGAAGAATCTCATCTTTATTTATTACTGAAGAGATGTGTTTTTTCAGATTTAATCTTTCAACTCCTGCGCGTGCAAGAATAATTCCGTCCCAGTCAGAATCAAGAAACTTTTTTATACGGGAGGGAACGTTTCCGCGTAAATCGTGAATTGTAAGGTCGGGACGAAGGTGGAGTAACTGCGATCTTCTTCTTAATGAGCCGGTTGCAATAACGCCATTCTCTTTAATTGAATGAATTGTTGTTCCTTTTTTGCGTGCAATTAGAACATCTTCAACCGGATGTCGTTTAGAAACAGCTGCAAGTTTTAATCCTTCGGGTAATTGTGTTTGCAAATCTTTTAAACTATGGACTGCCAGATCAACTCTTTTTTTAAGCAGTTCAACTTCAAGCTCTTTTGTAAATAAACTTTTATCACCGATCTTGGAAAGAGCAACATCAAGTATTTTATCACCCTTGGTTTTAATTATCTTAATTTCAACAGAAAGATTCCTATTTCGTTTTTCCAATTCTCTCTTTACAAAGTTTGCCTGCCATAAAGCAAGGTCACTTCCTCTTGATCCGATAACGATTTTTTGTTTCAATTTCTGTCCTGAAAATTATTCTGGTTTTTCTTCTTTATTATTTGATTTATCTATTCCGAACATTTCGCGGATTATACTAATTCTTGTTGCCATTTCATCTCCGGCAGTTCCTTCACCGGAAAGTTTTTTTAATTCAACCATCGGCTGGTGGAGAATTTTATTAATTATTCTCTTTGTTATGATGTCAAGTTTTTCCTGGTCATCTTCTGTGAAGCGATTTTTGTTCTTTTCAACTTCTTCAGCACGTACATTTTCAAATAAATCCCGAAGCGATTTAATTGTGGGACCTGCTTCAAGGGAATTATACCAGTTCATCAGTGCATCGAGTTCTTCTTTAATTATTTTTTCAACTTTTGGTATTTCATCTCTTCTTTTCGAAAGGTTCTGCTCAACAATAATGTTTAAGGAATCAATATCGTGGTAGAAAACGTAATCGATTTTCTTCGATGCAGGATCAATATCACGGGGAATAGCAATATCCATTAACACCATTGATGAATAACTTCTGCGCTTCATTGCAGCTTCAATATCTGTTTTGGAAAGGACAAGTCCCGGTGCACTTGTAGCACTTATAATTATGTCATAGTCAAAAATGTAGTCCTTAAAATTACCGAAGGGAATTATTTTACCATTAAGGGACGTTGCCAGGTTTTCCGCTTTGTCTATTGTACGGTTGGTAATTGCAAGTCTTCCGATTCCCCTGTCACGCAAATGTTTGGCTGCAATCTCACCGGTTTCCCCGGCTCCAATTACAAGCGCAGACTTTTTACTGAGGTTTGAAAATATTTTTTCTATCAACTGTACAGCCGCGTAGCTAACGGTAACGGCACCCTCACTTATTTCAGTTTCACTTATTGCCCGCCTGCCCGCTTTAATAGCAGCGTCAAATATTCTTTTAGAGAGAACGCCTGAAAAATTAAGATCTTCAGCAAGCTGGAAAGAATCCTTAACCTGTTTGAAAATCTGGTTATCGCCAATCAGTAATGAATCAATCCCGGTTGCAACACGGAACAAATGTTCGATAGCTGAAAAAGAATGGTAAGCCTGAAAATTTTCTGATGAAAAATCGGGAACAGATTTATGATCAATCAGTACTTTCTGAACGTCCTGAATAGTTAATTTATTGTTTGCGGGGAACCCATAAATTTCAGTGCGGTTACAGGTAGAGATAACCAGCCCTTCTGCAAATACAGTTCCTTTTATTTTTGAAACCAGTTCTGCGATCTCTTCATTACTTAAATGAAGAGCTTCTCTCAACTCAACAGAAGCAGAATGATGGTTTATTGATATTGCGGATAAATTCATATCGGCTTAATAAAAAGAATGAAAACTCTGAGCCAAAAAATTTGTCAGCATTGTTGATGCAATGGCAAGAACAAAACCGATAATTGATAGCAAAACAACTTTTTTGCCGCGCCATTTTCCGAAAACTTTGCTTGTTATGCCCGTACCGTATAAAATCCAGACAATTGATGTTCCGATAAGTTTTGGATCGGCATAAGAAAATTTAGGGAATGCTTTAGGCAGCCAGATAATTCCGATAATAATTGCAATTGTAAGAAGTATAAAACCTATTACTGCTGAATAAAAACTTAATACCTCCAGAACTTCAAGGCTGGGCAGACGGTTAAAGACCAATCCAAATTTATTCAGCTTAATTTCTTTATAAAGGATTAAATAGAGAAAACCATAAACAGCAGAGATTGTAATTGCAGAATAACCAAGAAGCGCACTGAAAACATGGATGCCAAGAAGATTACTTTTAAGAACATCTTTAACTGCTACAAGATCCTGAATAAAAAATGAAGATATAAGCTGAAACAGAATTGAAATAACTATTATGAATAATCCTGTGCCCCTTACATCAGTAACAAGTTCAAGAATGAAATATGAAAAGCCTACAGCGAAGGCAAGCACAGTAAAAATTTCAAAAACATTTGTTATAGGTGGATGTTCAAAATATAGTGTTCTGAAAAGTAGATAGAACAAATGAAAAATCAGTGTTAAAAAAAGCAGCACTCTCTTGGAATTTGCTACTACTTTTCCCCCCTTCATAAAATCTATATAATAGAATATGAAAGTTGTTATGTACAAAACGGGAAGAAGTACATTCAGAAAATCTATTAAACCCTTCATAAAAATCTCAATTATGACTTACGGGTACAAAAATAAATAATTAATTAAAATCAAACAAGAATAAAATGACTCTCTGGTCAAATATAAAGATCAACTCTATTTGAGAATAAAATTTAATTGTTTCCAAGTATAAGAGGCAAGCCATCTTTTCCGGAACCTATGACGACAATTTTTGTATTATTTGACCCGGCAAGTTTTTCAGTTGCCTCAATTCCTTTCCATCTCAACAATTGGTCACTTATACCTTTTGATACTATATCCTGAAAATCGGAAATTCCTTTTGCTTCAATTCTTTTTCGTTCAGCTTCCTGGGTTTCACGCTGAAGGACGAACTGCATTCTCTGGCTTTCCTGGTCGGCCTTTAACTTTTCTTCTATTGAAGCCGTTAAACCAGCTGGTAAAGTTATCTGTCGCATTGGCGAAGACTCAATATTTATTCCTCTCGGACCAACAAGTTTTAATAAGTCAGTTTCAATCTGTTTTGAAAGCTGTTCGCGTTCTGCTGTATAAAGTGCTTTTGCATCATATTGTGAAGTTACGCCTCTGACAACAGAGCGAAATTGCGGTATAATAATCCTATCGACATAATCTTCACCGACTGTTTTATATATTTTGTTTGCATTTTCAAAGCTCAGACTAAATAAAAGACTTAATTCCAGATCTATACTTAATCCCTCTTTTGAAGGAACGCTCATTGTTTCCTTTAATTCCTGGGTTCGCGCATCAAATTTTACAACATTGGCTAACGGGTTTACAAAGTTTACACCGGGGTAAAGGGTTTTATCACTGACATTTCCAAAAAAATCGATTACACCGACATGACCGGCAGGAATAATTGTCCAGCACTGAAGCAAAGCTATAAGCAGGGCAACACTCATACCAATTAATGCATAGGAAGATTCCTGTTTACTTAATCTTTTTTTTGCATTAAAATAAACTGCGGCTGCAACTAAAGCAGCCAATAGAGCTAATATAAATAACATGATAATTCCTCGGCTTTCATGGTTATAAAGTATGATTGAAATATAAGGGTACTACTTAAGAATTGAAATAAATTTTGGATTAAGTTTTATAGAAGCGGTATTTGTGAATTGGTTTAGTATAATTTTAGTATTTCAATCCTCAGGAGAAATCTTGCTTTTTGAAAACGATCTCCTGGGATTTTTAATAAATTATTCTTTTAATCAGTTTAACTTTTAAAGGCCGATTTGAAGCGATTATTACTGACCGTGTGATTCTATCTTTTGCCTGTTTATTTCCCTCTTTTGAATCTGAAAAAAGCTCTGCGAGTGTTTCACCCTTTTTTATTCTATCTCCTATTTTGACTTTAAAAATGATTCCTGCTTTGGGATCAATTTTATCTTCTTTTGTTTTTCTCCCGGCGCCAAGTTCAAGTGATGCCATTCCGATTTCGTAAGTATCTATTTTGGAAATATATCCTGATTTTTGTGCGATTACTTTAGCGTGAAATTTTGATGAAGGATATTTTTCCGGGTTATTAATAAAAGATACATCTCCGCCCTGAGCTTTTACCATTTCCAGAAATTTATCGAAGGCTTTTCCGTTTTGGATTATTTCTTTAGCAATTTTAGTTCCTATATCAATACTTTCAGCTTTATTTGCAAGATAAATCATTGCGCCTGCAAGTTTAGCACTTAATTCGTACAAATCATTTTTTACTTCTCCCCGGAGTATATTTATACATTCAACAACTTCAAGCCAGTTGCCTATATGTGTCCCTAGAGGCTGATTCATATCAGTTATAAATGCAACGACTTTTTTATCAAATGCCTTTGCTGTGTTAACCAAAGAATCAGTTAATTCTTTTGCATCTTTCAAGCTTTTCATAAAAGCACCGCTTCCGGTTTTTACATCGAGGACAAGACCATCAATTCCTTCAGCAAGTTTTTTACTCATTATGCTTGCCGTAATTAATGGAATTGATTCAACTGTTGCCGTAACATCTCTTAAAGAATAAATCACTTTATCAGCCGGAGCAATATCTTTTGTCTGCCCGATCAAAACAGCGCCGACTTTTTTCAAAACAGATTTATACTCACTTAAAGATAAGTCAGTTCTGAAACCGGGAATTGACTCAAGTTTATCGAGAGTTCCGCCTGTGTGTCCGAGTCCTCTCCCTGAAATCATCGGAACTTTTACTCCTGCCGCTGCTGTGATCGGCGCAAGTATTAAAGATGTTTTATCACCAACTCCGCCGGTAGAATGTTTATCAACTTTATATCCTTTAATGCTTTTAAGATTTACAACATTTCCGCTGTGAAGCATAGAATCGGTTAAAACTGAGGTCTCTTCTTTTGTCATTCCCTGGAAATATACCGCCATTAAAAATGCAGAAAACTGGTAATCGGGAATTTTACCCTTAGTAAATCCATCTATTATATATTTAATTTCTTCCGGAAGTAGAGGTTTGCCGTCACGCTTTTTTCTAATTGTTTCAACAGGATTCATAAACTTCAAGACTCTTTGGTTTTTTTTTACTTGAATTTAAATTATCAATATTAAATTACAAAAATGAAATTTGAAAGGAGAACTCATACTTGTCCTAAACGAATAGGAATTCATTTATCGTGAGTTTCTATTATTGGTGAAATAATTATTTGGTTTGCTGTCCTTATTCAGAAATTCTCTGTACTATTTAAAAAGAACAATAAAATACTAGGAGGTGACCAATGAAAATTTTGTCACTGTTAACTTTTATATGCATTATCCTCAATTTCCCAGTGAATTCGCAGTGGGAGGAGCAGGTGTCTCCAACTACAAACCCGCTTTATGCAGTATCAGTTGTAAACAATTCAACTGCTTGGATCTGTGGTCGTTACGGAACTGTTCTAAGAACAACAGACGGAGGTGCGAACTGGAGTATTGTGGGAAGCGGATACTTCCAGGGTTATGTAAATCTTTTTTCTGTTTTTGCACTGGATGATCAGACTGCATTTGTTGCATATCACCAGGGCGGTATTGGTGATAATACAGAACTTTTCAAAACTACTGACGGTGGTCAAAACTGGTCAGCTGTTTTTCAACAAACAGGCGGCTGGATAATGGATATCAAGATGTACACAGAGAATACAGGATTTCTTTACACCTCACCACTTAACACCTATTGGAGATTCTTTAATACATCTGATGGCGGATCCAGCTGGGCGTCCCTTTCTCAATTTCCAGAACAGATTTCTGTGGAATTCGGTCATTATAATTCAACATTCACCTCCGGTTCTCAAATCTTCTTTGGCTCAAACTCCGGATATATCTATCATTCCACTGATTCAGGATATAATTGGTCTCTCATTCCCACTGTGCAAACAAACTCGTATTCAGTTTGGTTTAACAACTCTTCGGACGGTATTGTCGGAGAAGATAATACATTAGAAGTGACAACCGATGGAGGCAGCAACTGGTCATTGTTAACAAGTCTGAATGGTCTAGATTCGATTAGTGCGATAACAGGAGTGGGTACTGACTGGTGGGTCGCAAACCAGAATACGGTATATTACTCTGATGACAACAGAGTATCCTGGACAACACAGTACACAACCACATCAGGCAAATATACTCATATGGCAAAAGCCAGAAATGGGAACTTGATTATTTCAGTCAGAAACAATGGTGGAATTTCCGCTTATCTGACTCCGGTTCCAGTAGAACTTGCATCGTTTACCGCAAAAGACGTTAATGAAAATGTTATTTTAAATTGGGAAACCGTATCGGAAACCAATAATAGTGGATTTGTTGTTCAGAGATTAGAAAACATTGGATCAGCATGGGAGGAAATAGGATTCGTTGAAGGTAAAGGCACAAGTACTGAAGATAATTTTTATGAATTCATCGACAAAAATGTAGAACACGGATTTTATTCGTACCGGTTGATTCAGTTAAATTTTGACGGAAAAAGAACCGAATCCGGGGTTGTAAATGTTGAGGTCAATCCTCAGATCACCGAATATTCTCTCAAGCAGAACTATCCGAACCCGTTTAATTCGGCCACAACTATTAAATATTCAATTCCAAAGAGTGGATTTGTAACAATTAAAATCTTCAATTCTACAGGCGAGGAAATTAAAAAATTGGTAAATAAATATAAAAGTACAGGCAGCTATACAATAAATTTTGATGCATCAGGATTACCCAGCGGAATATATTTTTATAGAATTGAAAGCAACAAGTTTAAATCATTTAAAAGATGATTCTGCTTAAGTGATTAAAATATTAACTTTATTAATTAGGGGCTATTTATATTTGCCGACAGCTTAAAAGGCTGCCGGTTTTTTAATAACCTTCATTTGTATGCCCTTAAGAGATTAATTATTTTTATCGTCTAAAAATTATTTAACGAAGTAAAGTTACAAAATGAAATTTGAAAGAAGAACTCATACCTGCGGCGAACTCAGGGAAATAAATGCAGGTGAAAAAGTAGTATTAAATGGATGGGTTGACAGAAGAAGAGATCTCGGAGCGTTAATATTTATCTGGCTTCGCGACCGTTACGGCATTACGCAGATTGCTTTTGAACCAGATAATAATGATGCTTTCGAAATCGCAAAAGATATCAGAAATGAGTTTGTTCTTTCTGTTGAAGGTGTGGTTAGAAAAAGACCTGATGATGCAGTTAACGCTGAACTTGAAACGGGTAAGATCGATGTGCTTGTTAGTAAAGTTATAATTTTAAATGAAGCTGAAACTCCCCCGTTTGCAATAAAGGATAACACAGATGCTTTTGAAGATTTAAGATTAAAATACCGTTACCTTGATTTACGCAGACCGGCATTGCAGAAAAATCTTTTATTAAGACATAAACTGGCACAGTTAACCCGGAAATATTTTGATGAAAATAAATTTGTTGAAGTAGAAACTCCTGTGCTGATGAAAAGCACTCCCGAAGGTGCGCGCGATTATCTTGTTCCAAGCAGATTACACAAAGCAAAGTTTTATGCACTTCCGCAGTCTCCGCAAACATATAAACAGCTTTTAATGGTTTCTGGAATGGATCGATATTTCCAGATTGTTAAATGTTTCCGCGATGAAGATTTACGTGCAGACAGACAGCCTGAGTTTACGCAGATAGATGTTGAAATGTCCTTTGTTGACAGAGAAGATGTTTTCGAGATGGTTGAAGGTTTTATGAAAGTTTTATTTAAAGAAATCTGGGATAAAGATTTACAGCTTCCGCTTCCAAGGCTTTCCTTTGATGAAGCAATGGAAAAATACGGAAGTGATAAACCAGATTTACGCTTCGGATTAGAATTAAGTGCATTAAATAAAATTTTTGCCAACAGTGAGTTCAAAGTTTTTCGTGAGCAGGTAAATAAAAACGGAATAATATCCGGTCTGCTTGCAGAAGGATGTGCGACTTATTCAAGAAATCAGCTTGATTCTTTAACTGATTATGTGAAAAGCCTTGGCGCTGCGGGGCTTGTATGGTTAAAAGTAAAAGGGAATGATATTGAAGCTCCTGTAGCTAAATTCTTTTCAGATGAAGAAAAGAAAAATCTTATTGCTGAAATGAATGCAAAAGACGGAGACTTAATTTTAATTATTTCCGGTCCGAAATTGAAAGCTCTGAATATTATGGGTTACCTGCGAATAGAAATGGCAAAAAGACTTGAGCTTAATAAAACCGGACACCGAACCTGCATTGTTGTGGACAACTGATTTTCCTTTGTTTGAATGGGATGAAGACACAAAAAGATTTTATGCAATGCATCATCCGTTTACCTCACCGGTTGTTGATGACATTCAGTATATGGAAAGTGATCCCGGAAGAGTCAGAGCCAGAGCTTATGATCTTGTTTTAAACGGAACTGAAATTGCCGGCGGCAGCATAAGGATTCACAATACAGAACTGCAATCAAAAATGTTTCGCGCGCTGGGTATAGGCAAAGAGGAAACTGAACAGAAATTCGGATTTTTACTGAATGCATTTAAATACGGCGCTCCTCCGCACGGAGGAATCGCTTTCGGATTTGATAGAATGGTTATGATTTTTGCAGGTGAAAGTTCAATCAGAGATGTAATTGCATTTCCTAAAACAGCAAGTGCAGTTTCCTTAATGGACGAATCTCCTTCTCCTGTTAGTGAAGAGCAGTTGAAAGAATTGCACATAAAAGTAGTGTAATTTGTAATAGTCGCATTGAGCCCAGCCTTTCCGGCAGGCAGGTTATCGAAATGTAATAGAAAGTAGAAAAGTCAGTCCCCGACAGGCTAAGACTGACAAACAAATTTAAAAAGATGAAACGGGCTTTCCTTAGATTTTACGAAGAACTTAACGATTTCCTTCCCCCGGATAAAAGAAAAGTTAGATTTGAACATCAGTTTATCGATCGTGCTTCTGTAAAAGATATGATTGAGTCTTTTGGTGTTCCGCACACAGAAATTGATTTGATACTTGTCAACGGGAACTCTGTCGATTTCAGTTATGTTGTAAATGATAAAGATGACATTAGTGTATATCCTGTTTTTGAATCATTCGATATAAGAAATGTTCAACATTTAAGAATTAAACCTTTACGCGAATCGAAATTTATTGCGGACGTTCACATTGGCTCACTCGCCAGATATTTACGAATGCTTGGATTTGATGTTCTGTATGAAAATGAGTTTTCAGAACAGGAAATAATTGATATATCATTAAATGAAAAACGTGCAATTCTTACTAAAGACAGAGAACTTCTGAAAAACTCAAAAGTCACTCATGGTTACTGGATACGGAACGAAGAACTTGAAGAACAGGTGAAGGAGGTAATTATCAGATTTGATCTTAAAGATGATATTAAGGAATTTTTAAGATGTCTTGAATGCAACAATATTCTTGAGCCTGTTGAAAAAGAAAAAATTGAAATCGAGAATTCCGCCTAAAGTAAAAGAATGGCAGAATGAATTCTGGTACTGCAGGAATTGTGAGAAGGTTTTCTGGAAAGGCTCACATTATGAAGAAATGCTTAAGTTTATTGAACAAATAAAAAACTTATAATTTCTTAGCGCCTTACCTTGTGGCGATTATATTGTAATTTTTTTGCCACCAAGACACGAAGACTCAAAGATTAAATCTTTATTTTATATATTTATAATACAATGGGTTTCATCTTAGTAATTATTGTAACTTTCATCCTGATTTTTCTTGTACAATTTTATTTTGTGAGGAAAGTTTATAATTCAGTTCTGAGAATTTTTCCCAACGTCTCTGCGAAAATTCTGAAAAGAGTTTTCAGAGTTCTTTTAATCTTTCTGAATTTATATCCTATCTTTTTGCTTGCAGCGTATATTTTTCTTTCTTCAACAACAGGTCACTCAAGACCCAACATTCCCGATGAGTGGTATATCAATTATTTCCTTCTTTATCCGTTTTGGCTATGGACTTTTCTAGTTGTTCAATGTTTGCTTTTATTTTTAATTCTTGAAGTTGTAAAGCTTGTAATTTTTCCTATTTATAAAAGACATAAAGAAAGACTTAAAAATCTCGAAGCGAAAATTGTTCTTATTGTTCTGTCTTTCTTCATAATTTACGTTCCTGCAAGAGTAATTTTCGATTACCACACAGTTTCTACAAGAATAGTTGAATATAAAAAAGCAGATCTTCCGGATGCCTTGAATAATTTCAGAATCACTTTCATTTCAGATATTCAGGCAGATGCTTACACGGATGCTTCAAGGCTTGGAAAATATATTGGGAGAGTAAACAAAACTGATCCTGACCTTGTTTTAATTGGAGGAGATATGATTACCTCTACTCCTGATTACATTAATGAAGCAGCAGAATACGTTGGAAAAATAAAATCAAAATATGGAGTGTATTCCTGCATAGGAGATCATGATAACTGGGCTTACCGCAATGATTACAGCAGAAGTTTAAGAGAAGTCGAAGGGGCAATGCAGAAGTATAATGTGAAAATGTTTAATGATAAGGATACGGTTTTGAATATTAAAAATTCTAAAATCGGAATTACTTTTTTAACAAGTACATATGTTGAACATTTAAAATCTGAAACTATAGATTCCCTTGTTCATAAGTTGAACAATGTTGATCTTAAAATTGTCCTTATCCATCAGCCCAATTCACAGGCGGTTCAATCGGCTGCCCGTGCAGGGTATAATCTTTTTCTTGCAGGACATACACACGGCGGGCAGGTATCATTTCTTTTCCCGTTTATTAACCTAACCCCCACATTATTAGAAACCCGGTTTGTTAAAGGAGATTTTCACTTCGGACAAATGTTAATGATTGTAACAAGAGGACTTGGAATGTCACTTGTACCGATGAGATATAATTCAACTCCCGAAATAACAGTTATTGTTTTAAGAAAAGACTAAACAGATTTTCCTTTTAAGTTTTCAGTTCTTTCTGTTCAGAACCATTTCCATTCATCATAGACATAAAAAGAGTTTGAGTTGGGATATGCAAACTCAATTCCTTTTTCTTCGAAATGATTTATATATCGCAAGATTAATTGACTGCTGAGTATCCATATACTTAACATAGTCCTGACTGTTTACATAATAAACAAACTCAAAGTTCAGGCTGAAATCACCATACTTAGCAAAGTGTCCACGGTCAAAAGTTGCGTCTTGCTGGTTTTCAATTATTTGCTTTACTATTACAGGAATTTCTTTAACCTGCTCGAATGTAGTCTGGTATATAACACCAAGCTGGAAAACAACTCTTCTTCGTTCCATCTTTTTGTAGTTATGAATTCTCGAATCGGTGAGATCCTTGTTTGAAATTATTAACTGCTCTCCGCCTAAGCTTCTCACGCGGGTTGTTTTCAACCCGATATATTCAACAGATCCAACTTTGTCCCCTACAATAATAAAATCTCCTATTTCAAACGGGCGATCGAAGAAGATTACGAAGTATGCAAATAAATCTCCCAGTATTGCCTGGGCTGCCAGGGCAACAGCTATACCGCCAATACCCAGACCTGTAATTACTGCGGAGACCTTAAATCCCAGATTATCCATAAGGAAAACAAGACCTACTGTCCAGATTACCAGGCTTATTATAGTTGAGATTCCTCTCAATTCTTTTTCGCGGGATTGTCCTTCACTTTTTCTACTTACATAAGCGTTAAGTGAAAACCGGATTACAGAAGTAATTGCACGAAGCAGGAAAAAAGTAAATACAACAACAACAACCTTATTAATTATATCTACTATATTGGGATCAATTTTCAGGGACTTAACCCCGAGGTAAAATGCGCCGAAATACAGAAGAGGAACAACTGTTTTCTGAATTCCGCTTATTAGTAAATCATCTATTGTTGTCTCAGTTGCTTCCGCCCATTTTTGTAGTCTTTTAAGTATTACAACTTTAAATATTTTGATTACAATAATGCCAAGGACAAAAATTCCCAGAGCAATGAAATAATTAAGGATAGTATTTCCGAAATAACTTTGGTTCAGGAAATTCTGCATTATTTTTCTCCTTTGTTGTGATCGAACATCAAATTATAAAAATAAGTATCCGCATGATGTTACATTATTAACACGTATAAATTTTAATTCATTCAAAAAATTATTCTTTAAATTTGCAGGATGCTAAACGAAAAATAAAAAGATAGTGATACAAATAACAGGAAAGTAAAAAGAAATGACTGTAAAAGCTTATCAGAGATTTATAAAATTTTTCAATAAAGTTAAACCCGCCTCACCTGATCTTTCAGGATGAAATTGCACACCGAATGCGTTGTTCTTCTCAACCGAAGCCGAAACAGTTACCCCATTTTTAACAACAGCAGTGGTAAATTCATTTTGAGGCAAATAATAGTTTTCTGAAAAAAAGAATTCACTTCCGGATTCGATGTCTTTAAAAAGCGGGCTCTTCTGTAATATATCAACTTTTTTAAGTCCCTGGTGAGAAACCGCAATATGCTCATCTTCAATTTTACCTGATTCAACCGGAAATAAACCAAGACATGAAATATTCTCATTCGGGGTATGATCACACATAAGTTCAACGCCAAGTCCGATTCCAAGGATCGGTTTATTTATCATTCTCAGAAGGGAAAAAAGATTTAATAGATGAAGTTGTTTAATGTTCTGTTTTGCTGAACCGCTTCCGTAAAGAATAATTTTACCTGAATTGCAAATATCAGCCTCACTATCGGTAATTTTGAACGGTTCACCAATTTGTGTTAAAGCTTTTGAAAGTTCTTTAACTGATGTATTTTCACATTGAATTAAGGCTAACATAATAAACTCAAAGTATTACTTATTCTTTAAACACTATAACAAGCTGAATAGTTTCAAAAACTATTCCAAGAGCAGCTTTAAATTTAGATTATTTAAAATGAAAATTGAAAATCTTTAAGTGAATTTTTTGGAAAGAAAAGTATTCCCAAAGCAAACCGGTCAAATTATCTTGTTAATCTGGGTAAAGATTCGATTAAAATTGGCTTTGAATGCCTTTCGCTTATTCAGGTGAGGCATTTACATTCATAAGGCTATCATATTCTACCTGGTATTCATCTGCCTTTAATTTATTGCCCAAGTTCTTTATAAAGTATTGCTGAATATTTTGTGTAACGTTTAAGTTTTTTCATCATCAAGATTTTCATCTTTTTTATAATAATTAATGCAGATCATGCAAGTATTTTTTTTGCTTCGTTATATCTTTTCATTCTTAACAAAACATACTCCAAGTTCACCGCGTACCGACCAGATTTTGTAATTATTCTTCGAGTAAATTTCTTCTCTTATCCTTAAAGAGTTTCTTCAGAGTTATGTTCAGCTTTTTCTAAGTTGACCTGATTCAAGGTAAACTCTGACCCAGCCAGTAATAACCATAAGCAAGCATCGGATCTTTAAGCTGCATTTATTCTTATGGAAAAAATCTATTGCTTTTAATAATGGTTTTTCTGCTTTCATCATAATCTTCTTCAATAAAATAAAGCATACCAAGATTTATTAAAGCCAGTCGCTATTGACGGATGTTTATCTCCGAGCAATGCAACTTTAATTTCATAAGCTTTCTTGAATGCTTTTTCCGAAGCATCATATTTTTTATTATCTAGATAAATAAAAGCAAGGTTGTTATAAATGCTTGCAATCTCCGGTCTATTTATTCCATAAAGATCTAGTTAATATCTTTTCTGAGCCTTCAAATAATATTTTTCCGCTTCATCTACTTTATTCTGATGATGCAAGTTAACCGCCAGGTTGTTGATTGTTATTGCAGCTTTCTGTCCTTCTCCCTCGTCGTTCAAGCTCATAAATATCCAGTGCTCGTTTAAATACAGACGTTGCACTATCATAAAGCGTTGTTTCGTTAGTCATAAAAGAACCGTAATCATTAAGATTATCTGCCAATCCTTTTAAAGGTTTATCCCCTGAAACTTCCTCATAAATTTTTATTCCTTTTTTGTAACAGGAATCAGCAAGTTTGTAGTTTCCTATCCAGTCATAACATAAACCAAGCTGATGATATCCCTTTGCGGTTTCTGCGCTTTTAATCCCAAATAATTTTTTAGTTGATTCAAGCGATTCAAGCAGCAGTTTTTCCGCTTTTTTATATTCACCTATTCCTATATAAGTTGAACCAAGTGTTTGTTTGATTGCAGCTTTTACTTTAGGATAATTTTTTAATTTAACATCAACATCTGAAGAAGCTTTCTCAAGCAAATCATAAACTTTTACATCCTTACCCTCAACCCCGGGATCAGCAGACGAAAGCATATCAAGCATAAAGTTATTTACTTCTTCAAATTTTTTAAGTTCGGTTGTGGCATTGTCTCTTTCCCTGCCCGCAACCTTTGCCTGGTAAATTATAGCTGCTATTCCTGCAAATGCAAGCAGATTAACAATTATAAAAACCGCAACCCCGGCTTTATGTCTTTGTATAAATTTCGAAACCCTATAGGAAATTGTATCGCCTCTTGCAGAAACCGGAAGTCCTTTCAGATACTTATTAATATCATCAATTAGTTCCTGCACAGAAGAATATCTTTGTTCGGGAGCTTTGTGCATAGCTTTAAGGACAATGTTGTCAAGATCCCCTTTTAATTCACCGGAAAGCCCGTCGATATTTTCTTTCAGAAATGAAGTCTCTGTGGTTTTAACCTTTTCACTCGGGGGAATTATTTTTCCTTCACTGATTGACTTATTTAAAACCGAAACCGGGCCGCTTTTTCTTTTGTACGGCTGTTCGCCTGTTAAAACCTGGTATAGAATAACTCCAAGTGAATACACATCACTCCCTGTTGTTATTTTATCTCCGTTAATTTGTTCGGGACTCGCGTAATCAGGAGTCAGCGGAGCAATGCCGGTTTGAGTCAGATTATCTTCTGTATCAACAAGATCTTCATCTAAAAGTTTAGCAATTCCGAAATCAAGAAGTTTTGGTGAACCTTCTTTATCAACTAAAATATTTCCCGGCTTAATATCTCGGTGAACAACAAGATTTCTGTGAGCGTACTGAACAGCGCTGCAGACAAGGTTGAACAGCTTAAGTTTTTCATCAACAGAAAAAATTTTTTCTTTGCAGTATTCAGTTAAAGGAATACCGTCTATGAATTCCATTACAAGGTATGGCAACCCTTCAGAGGATCTTCCGCCATCGAGTAGTCTTGCAATATTAGAATGTTTTAAATTAGCTAACGTCTGTCGTTCACGCTGAAATCTTTTAAGGAAATATTCTGAAGTGAAACCGTGTTTAATAATTTTAATTGCGACTTTCTGTTCAAATTCATCATCATCTCTTTTGCCTGAATACACAATTCCCATTCCCCCCACTCCGATTTCACTTTCAATCAGATAAGGACCAATATGTTTTCCGACTAAAGGATTATGAGTTTCTTCCATCGGTTCAATAGTGATTGTGGGAACTTCTAAAAAATTTTCTGAGCTCTGAAATGATTTTAAAAGTGAAAGAAGTTCTTTTCTTAATTCAGGGTTGTCTTTGCAATGTTCATCAAGAAATTTTTCGTGCTCTTCTATCGACAGATCAATTAGCTGCCCGAATAGTTCTTTGATTTGTGAAATTGAATTGTTATTCAATATTTGCCTTTAAATACTTATACGGATTAATTAGAATTTTCGTGATTATAGTGAAGATTAATAAGTTTCGGGCATAGCAATTCCTTTGAATGAAATGACCAGCATTAACAATTGCACCCGATTACTGCAACTCCCGGTAGAGCCAGGCTTTTGCAAAGGACCAGTCGCGTTTAACGGTAGCCGGTGAGATCTCAAGTGCTTCAGCAGTTTCCTCAATTGAGAGCCCGGAAAAATAACGAAGTTCCACAATTTTAGAGGAACGTTCCTCAACATTTTCCAAACGCTGCAAGGCATCATCCAGGGCAAGTATCTGATCAGAATCATTTATAGTAAATAAGGAATCTCCGAAAGTAATATTTTTAATTCCATCACCACGCTTCAAAGCCTTTTTGTGGCGTGCGTGATCAACAAGAATCTGCCTCATTGTTTTGGCCGCAATACCAAAAAAGTGAGCCCTGCTTTGCCAGGTAATGTTATTGTTTCCGATCAGTTTAATATAAGCCTCGTGAACAAGTTCTGTTGTCTGCATCGTGTTTTTCCTGTATTCCTCGTTGAGGTAACGCGAAGAAATACGCTTAAGTTCTTTATAAACAACCTGCAGTATCTCATTTAATGCAGATGAATCTCCGTTGTTGAGATTCTTTAACAGTTCGGTTAATCCGGCTGACGACGACATTTTCTCCTGTGGTAAGTTGGTTTTAAGATAATAATTTGAGTTCACATTTGGAAGTGATTCGCGAATTCTTTACAGACGCCAAAAAGATAGGGATTAATATATTATTGGTCCTTCTGTGGTTAAAATACTCTTCACTCTTATTTCGAAGGAGTCTTTGAGGTAACTGACTCTTTCTTTTTTAAGTAAAGTTGGGATGAGTTCAATCACTATCTCAAATCATTATAATTTTGAAATTGTACTTAATAAATTATTCTTTAAATAATTATTATGAATACAGGTGCATAAAATAAATGAATGCTGTCTTCAAAAAAATATGTCTGACTACTTTTCTATTAATAATTTTTACCTCTACAGCTTTTGCAGGTCCACCTTTTAACACTGATGATCCCGTGCCTGTTGATTTTCTTCATTGGGAGTTTTACATGGCTTCGTCCTATCAATTGGGCAAAAATAATGATGCTGCAACTTTGCCGCACTTTGAAGTGAATTACGGGGCGATACCGAAAGTCCAGATTCATCTTCTTGCGGGAATGGGATATGTAAAAGAGGATGCAGCCCATCATTATGGTTTTATGACTGCCGAACTGGGATTTAAATACAGGTTTATAGATGATGAAAAGGATGATTTCCAGGTTGGTATTTTTCCGTTGATAGAACTTCCCACAACATCTAAAGAAAACCTTGTCGGGAATCAGAATCTTCAGTCTTTTCTACCTGTCTGGATTCAAAAAAGCTGGGGAAAATTTACCACTTACGGAGGTACCGGCTACTGGATAAATCCGGGTGAAAATAATAAGAACTCTGTTTTTGCGGGGTGGCAGGCCCAGTATGATTTTACTGAAACTCTTTCACTGGGAGGCGAACTGTATTATGAATCGCCTGATACTAAAGACGGAAGCTATGATACAGCTTTTAAAGTCGGCGGGTTTATTAATGTAAACGAAGAAAATCATATCCTTTTCTCTGTGGGGCATAGTTTTAGAAATACAGATGTCGTTTCCGGATATCTTGGTTACCAGCTAACCATTTAATTTCTTTAGGCAGGATTAAATCCTGAACATTTCTGCAGCGGTTTGTAAAAAATTATTAAGCCACACTTCGTCCTTTGACCTTTCAAACCAAGCCAGGCAAACTCAATAAGACTGCTCAGTGTGACGCCAAATTGTTTATAAAATAAGTTCGTACAGCGTGTCTTTATCTATTAATTGTTTTCTGCATATTTTCAGGATAGCGTTCACCTGTTATCATTATCTTCGAGACAGTATCCTGAATCTTTTTTAACTCATCAATAGAAAGCCCCACGTCAGCGCTGCCAATGTTTTCTTCTAAGCGGTTAAGTTTGGTCGTTCCCGGAATCGGAACTATCCACGGTTTCTGCGCAAGCAGCCATGCCAGAGAAATTTGTGCAGGCGTAACATTTTTACTTTTTGCGATTTGAGTTATAAGTTCAACCAGAGCCTGGTTTACTTTGCGTGCCTCTGAAGTGAAACGGGGAAGGTTATTGCGGAAATCACCGTTTTCAAACGTGGTATTTTCATTCATTTTTCCTGTAAGAAATCCTCTGCCAAGCGGACTGAACGGAACGAATCCGATTCCCAGTTCCTCAAGCACAGGTAAAATTACTTCTTCCGGTTCCCGCCACCATAATGAGTATTCGCTTTGTAAAGCTGTTACCGGCTGAACATCATGTGCCCGTCGGATAATTTGTACACCAACTTCAGAAAGTCCGAAATGTTTTACTTTGCCCTCATTTATTAATTCTTTTACAGTTCCAGCAACATCTTCAATCGGTACGTTGGTATCAAGACGATGCTGATAGAAAAGATCTATTCTATCAGTCTTCAATCTTTTTAGTGAAGCTTCAGCAACTTCTCTTATATGTTCCGGGCGGCTGTCCTGTCCCATTGACTTTCCGTCCGTCCCGAATTTAAAACCGAATTTAGTTGCTATCACTACCTGGTCACGGAGTGGTTTAAGTGCTTCGCCAACAAGCTCCTCGTTTGTAAACGGTCCATACGCTTCAGCAGTATCAAAAAATGTAATGCCGAGTTCAACAGCACTACGAATTAACGAGATCATTTCTTTCTTTTCGGGAAAGGGAGGAAAGGCGAATGTCATTCCCATACAGCCAAGTCCGATTGCAGATACTTCTAAATTACTTTTTCCAAGTTTACGTTTTTGCATTGTTTCATCTCCAAATATTTCAGCTTTTTCAAATTGTTAATGTAAAATAGTTAAACCAGCACATCTCTTATCGATTCTGTCTTATCAAAAACAGATTTTGCAAACGGGCACAAGGGAATTATTTTAATGTTATTCTCTCTTGCAAACTCAACTATAAACATTAATATTTTTTTACCAATGCTTTGTCCGTGATAAGCATCATCCACCTCAGTATGATCTAAAATCATTCTGGTTTCACCGGCAAAGGTGTAGTATATGCTGCCCGCTGTTTTACCGTCATCCATAGCGGCAAAGCTGCCTTTTGTGCCGTCTTTAATTTGTTTAATCTCAATCATATTATTTTTCCTTTATGCTTAGTGCACCGGATGGACATTTGGCAACCTGGTTAATTAATTCTTCTGTTGTGGCGTTTTCAGGTTTAATCCAGGGGTGCTCTTTTGTGTTATAAACTTTTGGGAGGGTTTTTACACACACACCTGAATGCTGACACAATTTCGGCTGCCATACTATTGTTATCTCGCCGTTAGGATATTCTTTTCGTTCCATATACTTACCCTTTCAATGTATAATTTATTTTTTTTTGATGACCGGGATTTAATTGATACAAATCCAAATTACTAAGTTTTACTGAATAAGAAAAAATATCCGGTAAAATCTTAATTGTATTATGATAATTTATTTTATTTTTGATTATCGGACTTTGTAACAGATCACCTAAGCAATATTCAAAAAAACAAAACCGGTTTATGCCGCATAAACCTTTTTGAAACCGGGCACAATTAACTATATAATTTCAAAACGTTTTACTATGTATAACTTACCATACTACAAAGAAAAAAATCCTGCAGTAATTAAAAAATTTATTGATCAGCATCCGTTTGCATTTTTAACCGGGTGCGATTCTGAAAATAAACCTGTTGCCACGCAGGTTCCTGTTTTTATTGAAGAACAGAACGGCAGGAAAATTCTGCGGGGACATATAATGAAGAACACTGATCATCACAAAGCATTTCTTCACAACAATAATGTGCTTGCGGTTTTCACGGGTAATCATACTTATGTAAGCGGAACGTGGTACAGCGATCCGCATATCGCATCTACGTGGAATTATATGAGTGTGCATGTAAAAGGTATTATCCGTTTCCTGGATTATGCAGGGCTTGAAGATGTACTTCGTAAAACAACGCTTCATTTTGAAAACTATAACCAGCAGTCCACAACAATTTTTGATAACCTTCCTGTAGAGTTTAAACAGAAAGTAATGCACGCAATTGTTGCTTTTGAAATTGAAGTAACCGGAATGGATAATGTTTTTAAACTAAGCCAGGACAGGGATGAGGAAAGCTACCAATAACATTAAAGAAAAACTAAAACAGCAGGATGAAGATGGAAAGGTGATAGCTGCCGAAATGGAAAAACGAACTAAAGAACTATTTCCCACTCAAAAGGAACAGGAGAGTTGATTCCGCACACGACTTTTGAATATGTTTTTACAGGATTTTCCGATTGTAAGTTGTTCATCATATTAATTCCTGGCTGCCACGGTGGTTTTAAGCCCTATTGCAAATATTTGTGGCATAGTCATTCCTTTTGAACAATAAAAAACACTTAAAATTGAGCTTTTTTAAACAAGGCGAAGATATTGAAGAAGTAGTAACAGAATCAGCAGCAGCGTGAGAGCAAATAAAAATGGAGTTATTATTATTTCAACTTACAGGTAAATTGAATATTAAGTTCTTCGATAAATTGAAAATCATTTATCCATCTAATTTTCATATTATCACAAACATTAGGAATTTTAATACGTTTTGTATTTATCGCAGTCTCTTTGTTTTCTTTAGTTACTACTGTTGCTTTTTCATTCATTGCATGGGCTATTACCCACGGATCGGCCAAAGATCTATTTTTAATGTTATCGACAAGAAATTTATGAAGGGGATCAAAATCTAAAATTTTTTTCCAACACGAAATCACTTCTTCACTCATCTTGTGAATAGGAAGATCACTATTTTTTAGCCAATTCGATAATTCGTCATCCGTTCTTGTAATTTCTTCAAATACCATTTCAGGGATAAAAATTCTTCCTTCCTTTCCAAGAATATTCATAACCTTCCAATAGTCTGGACAATATTTTGGAGAATAGTATTTCTGCCAGGGTTCAATTAGCACATTTGCATCTAAGCAGTATATATTCCCAATCGTGCTCATTTATATAATTGAGCCTCTAAAGAAGGAAATTTATTTACAGGGGTATTCAATAGATTACTTGCAAGTGTAGCCTCAACGCTTCCCCCACGAAAAGCATCTAAAACAATCTGCGTAAACAAATGACCGTTTTTATTTAATCTAAGAAGATATGGATTAGGTCCCCCTTTTTTTTCTCTACTTTCCCGTTTAATTTTTCTTTCTTCTTCTCTTATTAAGAATTCCTTAAATTCAAATATTGCTTCTTGTTTTAATTCATCATACTCTTTATAAGTAATCAGGTTGAGATTTAAGGCTCGAACTAAAAAAGCAAAAGAACTTACACCTAAACTTCTTGCCACTTTAAATACATCTATAGCAGATTTAAATGTACTCTTCTCGACGCTAGTGATCAGATTAAAAGGAATTAATGCATTAGCAGCTACTTCATTACAGAATAATTCCACAGGATGAAATTTGTCCTTCTCCCTTATATCCGGTTCAATTTCGTTTGAAATACCACTAGCGGCTATCCAAATATGAGCTAGTTCATGAACCAGTGTAAACAGTTGTGGTGCTTCCCAATCATCAGAATTAATAAAAATAAACGGTGCATAGGAATCTGCAATTGCAAAACCCTGCAATTCCTCACTATCTAATGTTAATCTTGAATGAATAAAACTTGTTCTTGATATAAAAATTCCCTTTTCCTCAGCCTTACTTATCCATTCTTTGATGGGGTTGTCTGTTTCATAATTTGGAACGTGAATGTTGAGTGTTTTTGTTATATCTTCTGATACTTCAGTTGGATCATCTTTAATGGAAAATTTGCCCACAAAAGGTACCTTGGGCTCATTATTTTCTTCATATACTCCACTTATCCAAGATTGTTTTTGCTGAATCTCTCGAATAATAAAAGTCGAAGCCGTTCCCAATGTCTTTGAACCTTTTTTCCTAAAATCTTGAAGTGGTTGAAAATCTTTTGGAATTTCAGCAAGGAAGAGCAGCGCAAATGGTCGTTTATAAGTCTTTGCTAATACTTTTGCTTGTCTAATAGTTGGCTGAGTAATTCCAGCTTCCCAATCTTTTAGTTTTTGTATCGGTACCGAAACTTTAGAAGCTGCAGTTACTTCATCAATTCTTGCAGATTCACGAGCCCACTTTAAAACATATGGGGTTATGTATGCTTTTTCAGCCATTTATTTATTATAGATAAATTCATTAAAATTTGATTTGTTAAATATATTTCTAACTAAGAATCAAATTTTAATTATAATATTATTTCATTACTAAATTAATAATAAAAGATTTCTTTTGATATTCAAACTAAAAGATAATTTTAAATTAAAAAACCGCAAGAGATTATCCTTCTTGATAATATCAAACGGAGATACTGAGATGAATTCAATGGCCGGGTGATTCTTAGTTGATTCAATTTAAATCAAGTTTATTATTCGTAAGATCATCATCCCTGAGAGTTTTATCCAGTAGCTCTAACTTTTTTATTTTTTTATTTGAAGGAATAGTGACCTTAAAAATATTTTCACCATTCATCCACACCGAAGCTTTATAGTCAAGTGTATCACTGCTGTCATCGGAATAGTTAATCAGCAACCCGAAGTGAGCAGGCAGTAATGCTTTCTTCTCAATATTTATCTCATAATTCCCATTGCTTATTGCAGCATCTTTAATTGCCAGATCTACATATCCATATTGAAAAAACCAGGGCTTAATAAGCCATTCAAGATTTTTACCCGTCACATTTTCAAATGTATAAAAGAAATCATAAGGAACCGGATGTTTTCCATTCCACCGTTTCATATATTCCTGCAGCGTATTTTTGAAAATAGTTTCCCCCAAAAGATCCTGCAGAACAAGAAAGAATGATAGCGGTTTATCATAACAGACATAATTATAGTTTGGTCTTTTTATTATGTTGGAGTTTACAAATAAAGGCTCATCGCCAAAATTTCCAATAAGGTTCTTATACTCATCACCAAAAGGCTGATTCCATTCAACTTCGGGATAAACGTTTTTAACTATGCAATAGGTAATAAAAGAATTTATTCCCTCATCCATCCAGGCATAATTTGTTTCGTTAATCCCCATATAAAAAGGAAAGTAAGAATGAAAAATCTCATGAGTGGTCAGTTCATAAACTTCTTTAAAACCGATTGTTGTATCATTCACCATCATTGGGTATTCCATTTCATCGAGCCCGTTAAAAACGGTCATAGATGGAAAAGGAAAAGGAACTCCGGGGAAATTGTAAGACATATAACCAATCACTTTTTTGGCAATCCCTTCCACTTTATAAAAATCTTCTGATGATTTATTGTACACAGCACTGATAAAAGTTTTACGTCCTGTTTTTTTATCTGTAAGAAGGCCCGATGCATCCCATAGGTAATGATCGCTTAAGGCAAATGCTGCATCTGATACATTTTCGGCAGAAAATCTAAAAGTGTTAAGGGATTTTCGCTGTGTAATGTTTTTATCTAAATAGTCTAAAGTATCTATTATATGAATTACATTATCAGAATTTAAAGCCTCATTAAAGAGAGTTAAATATTTTGGAGTAAATACTTTTTCGGGATTTTGTAATAGCCCTGTAGCCCAGACAATAAAATTTTGGGGGACAGTAACAGCAAGTTTAAAGTTTCCGAAATCATTATAAAATTCGGCATCACCCGTATAATGAAAATCGTTCCATCCATTGATATCGTCGTAAACAGCCAGTCTAGGAAAAAAATATGCTATAAAAAATGAGGTTGAATCCACTCCCCCGGTCCTGCTATGGGAACCTTTATTAACAATATAATTCCAATCCACCTTTAAATTTATTTGCTCTCCCGGCATAACAAAATCATCTAAGTAAAGAGTAAATGATGTATGACTTAAAGAGAGATTTTTATTGTTATCACCGTAATTAATCTCTTTACCATTTAAGATCAGTTTTAAAATATTTACACCGTCGGATTCATCTTCTGCATCCACATCGAAATCCCGCCTGTTTCCTTTTTTATAATAATCAGGGAAAAGATGAAACACCAATTTTTTCAGAGTATCGGGACTGTTGTTATAGTAATCTATATTTTCATTTCCAATAAGTTTGCGGGAGAAAGGATTAAAGTTTACACTTATATCATAGTCAGCTTTGTTTTGCCAGTAATCTTTTCCCGGGTTACCATCATAAGAACGTGTGTTATTTGTGTAAGCTTTCTGAAAATTAAGCGGTATGTAATATCCTGATTGACCAAATGCAATCGCGCCAAATGACATCACACCAAGTAAAAGAAAATATTTATTATAAGCTTTCAATTTTAGAGTACCTTTCTTTTTTGACTTATTTAATTTCATCATTCTTTACTAAGAAAACAACGAACTGACAATTAATGATGTTATCCGGAAAGCACTTTATGTTAGTTGGTAACACCCGCCAAATACCTGCGGAAACCAATGATGTTATTAAAGGACTAAAGGAACAGGGGCAGGCGATGATAAACGTCGCGCGCTCCACAACCCGGGGAAGAAAATTTTGGAGTGTGAGGATATCAGCAATGCTGCTGTGCCTGAATTTCCAGCAGATACCAATAAGGTAGTTCAAATGTTTGAGAAAGTGGTAGTGTCCTAACTTCCATAATGTCATCCCGAACTTGTTTCGGGATCTCTTAAACTTATCAGATTCTGAAATAAATTCAGAATGACAGTTAGTATACAATAATAGAAGTTGAAATTAGGACACTACCAGAAAGCGTGATTTGTAATTTATATATGCACGCTGGTTGATTGACATTTGAGCATCAACTCTATATCTTAATTACAAATAACACACCCATTTATTTTCAATTCAATAATTAATACAGCTATCTGTGTTAAATTATTATTTTTAAATTCATTTTAGGAATTAAATGAACCAGTCAGTTACCACTGAAGATTTAAGAAAAGTTATTGCTTTACAAAATTTGCCGGATGAACATCTTAAATGGATTTTGAATCATTCAGATTATAAGGAATATCAAGACGGCGAAATTCTTGTAACGACCGGTGAACCTGTCTATCACATGTATGTTATCATTGAGGGGAAAATAGAATATTATAAGAATGTGAAAGAACGGTTGGTTTATTTTAATAGTATTGAAAATAATGAATTTACCGGGGGAATAACAGGAGTGCTGCCTTATTCGAGGCTTGAAAAGTCACTTGGCAATATATATGCTGTAGGAAAAGTGCGGCTAATTAAACTCCACAAAGAACATTTCCAGGAACTTGAGCAGCTTAATCCTGATTTTATACAGCGTCTTATCGGGTATATGACTGAAAGAACCCGCTTTCATGCCACCGCACAAATGCAGAAGGAAAAAGTAAGTGCGCTCGGTAAACTCGCTGCCGGAATTGCGCATGAAATGAACAATCCCTCCGCAGCTATTAGCAGGATATCCGAAGAACTGGATAAAAGATTGAAACTTAACTTTAAGCTTACAAAAGCATTGTTAAAAAATAATATCAGTCCCGAACTTATAGATACTATTCAGGAACTCGCAAAGAACAAAGAAAAACATTTTTCTAAAAAAACTAAAGCCACTCCCCTGCAACGTATTCAAATTGAAGATGAATTAAATAATTGGTTGCATGAAAAAGGGGTTAACAGCACTAATGAAATAGCAGAAACTTTGGCTGAGGCCGGTATTTCACCGGATGATCTTGAAAAAATTATAAAGGATGTTCCAAGCGAAGCTATTCAGAATATTCTTGACTGGCTGGAAAATTTGCTGAGCTCTGAATTGATATTAAAAGATCTTTATAATGCCTCTGATAGAATTACTATGCTGGTGGGAGCTATTAAGTCACACGTAAGAATGGATAGGTCGGGAGACCTTCAAAGAACCAATGTTCATGAAGATCTTGAGAACAGCCTGATTCTTCTTGGATATAAAATAAATGATAAAAATATTCAGCTTAAAAAAAATTTCTGTGGTGATATGACGGAGGTTGATGCCTATGTTGGAGAGCTAAACCAGGTCTGGACAAATATAATTGATAATGCCATTTATGCAGTTCCCGAGAATGGTGAAATTGTAATTGAAACAAAGAGTGATAAAAATAATATTACTGTAAAGATCGCGGATAACGGCACGGGTATTCCAAAAGAAATTGTATCCAGAATATTTGATCCGTTTTTCACCACAAAAAAAGTGGGAGAAGGAACAGGCATCGGGCTTGATATTACGAGGAATGTAATTAACCGTCATAAAGGAGAAATACAAGTATACTCTATTCCCGGCAAAACGGAATTTATAATAAGTATTCCGGTTTCACAGCAATCACTAAACGAAAAGGTTTGAAAAACTTTTTGTCATTACTGCCTGCCTGCCGGCAGATCGACCCCGTGAATGGCGGCTTAGCCTATTTTACAGGAGGAGAAATCTTTTCCGGTTTGAATTGAAGGGTTTCTCAGTCGCCCCGATTTCTTGAGCTTCTTCGAAATGACAATTTATTTCTTATTAAACACCAATCCTGCATCAGCACTCTGAGCAACAAGAATTGTATCGCCATCAACAAAATTGCCCATAAGCAGTTCCTGCGGGAGCGGGTTAATAAGGTGCTTCTGTATCGTGTGTTTCAATGATCTTGCACTTCAGGTTAAGTTTTCAATGTCGTCTATGTCTCTTGGGCGGGAGGTCTTTTTCTTATTTTTCAGTAGGTCATCATAACCAATAAAGTAAAGGGTTAAATCATCGGCGGTCACATCTTTTTTATTCTTAAAACACTCATCAAAAGTTACCCCATCTACCTGGTTAATAATATCTATTCTGACAGGTGGATATCCAAGTTGAATTATATTCCCGGGCTTTGTGAAATCAGCAACTGACAATTTATAAGATGAGAATCCAAAGTCCTTAACACATACCTGAGCCCGCTTTGCATTCTCGGTCGTGTTATTAATCCAGATATCCAGATCACCCGTATACCTGGGATAGCCGTGAACGCCAACAGCATAGCCACCTACAATAAGGTACTCGACCTTATTTTCTATTAGTAACTTTACAAATTCTTTGAAGTCCTGGTTTAGAATCATTCTTCTTATCTACGAATTGTTGTCTTAAAAATTCAATAGCTGCGAGGCGATCTTGGGGGGATTTCGTTTTCCAATAAATGTAGTCTGATTGCTTTTCATTTACGGATGTTATTTTTAATACTTTTTCCATACTTTAATATACAAAAAAGAGTATTAGTGGTAGAGAATCATTTGTCTTTACCACCAGGTTTATTTATTGAATACTAGCTTTGCATTTTCACCAACGGAAATTTTAATCGTATCGCCATCACCAAAATTTCCCATCAATAATTCCTGAGACAGCGGGTTAACAAGATATTTCTGTATTGTACGTTTCAGCGGTCTTGCGCCGTATGTAACATCGTAACCGAGTTTTGCAAGCCAGTCTTTTGCTTCGTTGTCCACATCAAGCGTTATTTCTTTCTGTGCCAGCATCTTCTGAACATACTTTAATTGTATATCAACTATTTTCCTTATCTCACTTCTTGTTAACGGTTTGAACAATACAACTTCATCAATCCTGTTTAGAAATTCAGGACGAATTGTTTTGCGGAGAAGATCGGTTAATGTATGTCTCAGGTTTCCAATAACATCTTCCATCTGTTCATCGCTCACCCCTTCGGTTTTTTCCTGTATCAGGTGCGAGCCGAGATTTGAAGTCATTATAATAATTGTGTTCCTGAAGTTTACAGTGCGTCCCTGGTTGTCGGTCAGCCTTCCTTCGTCGAGAACCTGCAGGAGAATATTGAAAACATCCGGGTGTGCTTTTTCAATTTCATCTAGAAGAATAACAGAATATGGACGTCTGCGGACTGCTTCGGTTAGCTGTCCGCCTTCTTCATAACCAACATATCCCGGAGGTGCACCAATCAATCTTGATACGGAAAACTTTTCCATGTATTCAGACATATCAATTCGTATCATTGCATGCTCATCATCAAAAAGAAATTCTGCAAGTGTGCGCGCAAGCTCTGTTTTACCAACCCCGGTAGTTCCTAGAAAAATAAAAGAACCAATCGGACGGTTTTCATCCTGCAGTCCTGTGCGCGATCTTCTGATTGCATTAGCAACTGCGGAAACCGCGTCATCCTGACCAATAATTCTCTGGTGTAATTCGTCTTCAAGCCGGAGAAGTTTACTTCTTTCACTCTCAAGCATCCTGCTTACGGGAATACCCGTCCACTTGGCAACAACTTCAGCAATGTCCTCTGCATCAACTTCTTCCTTAAGCATTTTTTTGTCTTTCTGGATAGAAGCAAGCTGCTGAGTTTCTTCTTTCAACTGCTTTTCCAGGGAAGCGATTTTTCCATATCGAAGTTCGGCAACCTTACCCAGGTCACCCTCTCGCTCATATCGGTCAGCAAGAGTTTTAGAATTGTCAATTTCACTTTTCATACTTCGGATCTTCTGGATTCTATCTTTTTCAAGATCCCAGTGCATCCTGTATTTATTCCTGTCCTCTTCAAGATCGCCCAGCTCTTTTTTCAGTTCTTCGAGTCTTTTTGCAGATGCTTCATCTTTTTCACGCTTTAATGCTTCATGTTCTATTTCAAGCTGTTTAATTTTTCTTTCAAGAGTATCAAGCTCTTCAGGCATAGAATCAATTTCAATACGAAGTTTGGAAGCTGCTTCATCTATCAGGTCGATAGCTTTATCAGGTAGAAATCTATCTGCAATATATCTGTGTGATAACTGGGCTGCTGCAACTATTGCGGCATCGGTTATGCGGACTCCGTGATGAACTTCGTAGCGTTCTCTTAATCCTCTTAAAATTGAAATTGTATCTTCAACAGATGGCTCACTAACAAGCACCGGCTGAAATCTTCTTTCGAGTGCAGCGTCTTTTTCAATATGTTTTTTGTATTCATCGAGAGTAGTTGCACCTATTGCATGCAGTTCACCTCTTGCAAGTGCAGGCTTAAGTATATTTGCTGCATCCATTGAACCGGAAACAGCACCTGCTCCAACAAGTGTATGCAGTTCATCAATGAAAAGAATTATTTCTCCGTTTGATTCCTGAACTTCTTTTATTACTGCTTTCAGTCTTTCTTCAAACTGTCCGCGGAATTGTGTTCCTGCAACAAGTGCTCCCATATCGAGCGCAACAATTCTTTTTGTCTTTAAGTTTTCAGGTACATCACCGGCAACTATTCTGTGAGCAATTCCTTCGGCTATTGCTGTTTTACCAACTCCCGGCTCGCCAATTAAAACAGGGTTATTTTTTGTCCTTCTTGAAAGCACCTGGAGAACTCTTCTTATTTCCTCATCTCTGCCGATTACCGGATCGAGCTTTCCGGCTTTTGCAAGTTCATTTAAATCTCTGCCGTACTTCTTCAATGCCTGGTAAGTTTCTTCAGGATTCTGAGAAGTAACACGCTGAGTTCCGCGAACTTCTTTTAATGCTTCAAGAATTGTGTCGTGTGATATTCCGTTATCTCTTAACAGCTGCCCTGATTTATTATCGTTTTTAGATAATGCAAGCAGAAGATGTTCGGTAGAAATGAATTCATCTTTCAGATTACGTGCTTCTTCTGCGGCATCATCAAAAAGCTTTGCGATTTGATTAGACATTTGCTGGTTACCAATTCCCGCACCTGAAACTTTGGGGAGCTTTTCAAGAAGTTCATTTACTTTCAAACGAATAGCATTAACATTTCCGCCGGTTTTATGCAGAATTGAATCAGCAATGCTTCCTTTTTCCTGTATAACGGCTGCGAGTAAATGTTCGGGTTCAAGTATCTGGTTATTATAGTTCTGTGCAATTTCAATCGCCGTCTGTACGATTTCCTGTGCTTTTACTGTCAGCTTATTAAAATTAAATGACATAGTTTATTTTCCTTAACTTTCATCGTCATTTCGACCCTGCCTATGCCGGCAGGCAGGCGTAGGGAGAAATTTTAATCTCAAGGATTTCTCACCCGATAAATCGGGATTCGGAATGACACTAAGAATCAATTTATTTTTTTCACTTCTGTATACCAGTCGCTGGATTGTTCGAGCATCTGGTTTATTCTGCTTACAAGCCTGTGGGGATCCTGTAAATCTCCCTCTAAGAGTAAAGCTGACTCGAAGAGTTCTTCAACCACATTGGTTATGTACTCATCCTGGCTATTAGCTTTAAATACTTTCAATAAATTTCTTATCAGTTTATGATCTCTGTTTATTTCAAAAACTTTTTTCGGAACCTGCATGTCTTTATTCATCATCCGCATCATCTTCTGCATAGATGAAGACATTGAATCATCCGGGTTAACAAGTATTGCCGGGCTTCCGCTCAGTCTTTCTGATTTTTTCACATCAGTAACTCTGTCACCAAGAATTTCTTTAAACCTCGAAATCAGACTGTCGAAATGAAGCTGTTCATCTTTTGATAGCTCTTCGGGTTTATCTTTTTTATCTTCGGTTTCCTTGAACGAATCGATATTTTTCAAATCAACTGAATCAACAGGTTTGAAATCATAATCTTTATACTTCCTGATTGAAGAAAGTACAAACTCATCTACGGGATCGTACAGATAGAGAACTTCGAGTCCTTTATTTTTAAATATTTCAAGATGAGGGTCCTGGTCAATTGCCTGCCTGCTTGTGCCGAGCGCGTAATAAATTTCCTTTTGCCCTTCTTTAAATCTTGAAACATATTCTTCCAGAGAGGTTAATCCTTTTTCATTTTCATTCTGTGAGGAATTAAATCTCAGCAATTCTTTTATCTTATCAATATTTGTAAAATCACCATAACCAAGTTTTAAGTTTTTTCCGTGTTCATTCCAGAACTCAATATATTCTTCAGGTTTATCTTTCGCCTTCTTAATGAGATATGAAAGCACCTGGCTTGTAATAGTGTTTGAGATTTTTGTAAAGATTATATTTTCCTGCAGGGTTTCCCTGGAGATGTTCAAGGGAAGATCTTCTGATTCAACAACACCCTTTACAAAACGTAAATATTCGGGCAGTAAATCTTTATTCTGATGCTGAATCATTACTCTTCTTACGTACAAATCGAGACCGTAATCTTCCCTGCCGAATCCGAACATATCGAAATTCTTTTTCGGGATAAACAACAAACTGTGAAACTGGATAGGGGCATCTACTGAATTGTGGATGATATCCATTGGTTCTTCAGAATCATAACTTAAAAATTTATAGAATTCATTATATTCTTCCTTTTTAACATTGCTTTTAGGTTCACGCCAGATTGCTGTAACCGTATTCACTTTTTCTTTATCCAGATAGATAGGAAAATGGACGAAGTTGGAATGTTTTTTAATTATAGTTTCCAGCCTGTACTTATCTGCAAATTCTTTTGCATCATCCTTTAAATGAATTTCAATTGTGGTTCCGCGTTTAAGTTTTCCATCGGGCTCTGAAATTTCATAATCGCCCAGACCATTTGATTTCCATTCAACCGGTTTGGTATTCTTTTTAAATGATTTTGTTTTAATCACAACTTCTTCTGCAACCATAAATACAGAATAAAAACCAACTCCGAACTTTCCGATAATATTATTTGCTTCGGATTTATTTTCCTGCAGCTGCTTTATAAATTCGGATGAACCTGATTTGGCAATGGTGCCGATATTCTTTATCAGTTCTTCTTTAGTCATTCCTATTCCGGTATCAGAAACAGTGATAAGTTTTTTCTTTTCATCAAAAGTCACGCGAATTTCCAGTGGAATATCTTTGTCTTCAACTTCAGTTCCCCGGGTTGATTCAAATCGTAGCTTATCCAATGCATCAGAAGCATTTGATATAATTTCTCTTAGAAATATTTCCCTGCTTGTATAAAGTGAATGAACAAGAATATCCAGAAGCTGTTTAACTTCAGCTTTAAATTCGTATTTCTTTGTCTCTGCTGTCTGACTCATTCTTTTACTCCTTAATCTTTTCTGAGTTGTGATAGTTTATTAAATAATTCTTTTTCTTCTTTTGAAAGATTTTTGGGAATCTGGAGGATTATTCTTACGAACAGATCACCTCGTTTATCTTTATTTTCTTTTGTCAACATTCCCTGCCCACGAAGTTTTAACAATTTGCCATTATCTGTTTCCGGAGGAATAACAATGCTTAATTTTTTGTGATCAAGAGTCTGTACCTGAACATTGCCTCCAAGCACTGCAGTATATAAGTCAACATCAAGATTATAAAACAGATCCTGACCTTTAACTTCATAAAATGGATGATCGAGAACATGAATAGTTAAGTATAGATCTCCTTTTTCTCCGCCGTTACTTCCGGCTGCACCAAGTCCGCGCAGACGAAGTTTGGAACCGTCTTTGGTTCCGCTTTCAATTTTAACTTTAAGTTTTTTGCCGTCTACACTTATTTGTCTTTCAACTCCATTAAAAACTTCTTCTAGGGTTAAGTTTAAATTGGCTTCATAGTCCTGTCCTTTTTGTGCAGAAGTGTAAGTGCCGCGTCTGGCACCTTGACCCGCACCTCTCCCTCCGAAGAAGCTTTCAAAGAAATCTGAAAAACCGCCGATATTTCCAAACATATCCCCCAGGTCTCCGGAATACTGATAAGAAGTTCTTCCGCCGCCTCTCCCTCCAAACTGACTAAAGAAATCATCCATTCCGGGACCACCTGCGCCGGGCTGCTGGTAATGCTTCCAGTTAGCTCCAAGCTGATCATACTTTTTTCTTTTTTCGGGATCGCTCAAAACTTCATTTGCTTCAGTAATTTCTTTAAATTTTTCTTCTGATTGTTTGTTATCAGGATTTCTGTCTGGATGATATTTCAAAGCGAGTTTGCGATAAGCTTTTTTTATCTCTTCCTGGGTTGCGTCCTTTTCTACGCCGAGAATTTTATAATAATCTTTAAAATCCATAATTGTTTTTCCATCTTTCAAAAAATAATCAGAAAAGAATATCAACTTTCTGATTAAAAACAAAAAGGGCAGCCAAGCTTATTTTAGCTGCCCCAAGGCAATTAGTAATATTTATCAAACTAACCAGCAGATAAATTTACTTTACTTTAACTTCAATCTGTTTTGGTTTGGCTTCTTCAGATTTCGGAACAGTAATGGTTAATTGACCATCCTTAAATTCCGCATCAATTTTGTCTTCCTGTATCTTTGAAGGCAGATTAAAAGATCTGAAATATTTTCCATAAGATCTTTCAACTCTGTGAAACTTAGCGTTCTTTTTTTCGGATTCATGTTTTCTTTCACCGCTTATGCTGAGCTGTCCGTTTTCATAATTTATCTTTACATTTTCTTTCTTTATTCCCGGAAGATCAAGTTTCAGAACAAAGTTATCCTCATCTTCAGAAATATCCGTCAACGGTGCCCAGACAGCATTTTCATATTCTGCCAATTCATCATCTGAATCTCCGAACCCAAAACTTTTGTTAAATGAATTGAACATTCTGTTGAACTCCCGTTCAATATTTAATAAATCCTTTGAAGGATTCCATCTTACGATTGCCATGATTTTTTCCTCCTTTCGTTAACAAATTTTGAACGTCATTTATACAGATACAATAAAAATGCCAATATGTTAAAATCCCATAACTAATTGTTAATAAACGAGTTATAGAAATTTATAAGTTATATTCTGTGCCTGTCCATATGGCAGACAATTTGAAAGAAATGATAGACTCATTCTAAATTCTGTCAAAGTTCAAGTCATAATTTCAAAATCCAATTAAGTGTTAATTCTTTGGATTGTTAATACATATTAATTTCTATATTTTTGCAAACTTGTTTCTGCAATTTTAACCATATGAAATTTTTTACCGAAGATACAATTACAGCAATTGCAACTCCTTCGGGGGTTGGGGCAATTTCTGTATTAAGAGTAAGCGGTACACTTTCCCTGGAAATAGTTGATAAAATTTTCAGAGGCAAAACTAAATTAGTTGACTCTGAGTCCCACAGAATTCATTACGGTGAAATTCTTGATGAGGACGGTAATTTTATAGATGATGTACTAATCTCTGTTTTCCGGAACCCTCATTCATATACGGGGGAAGATTCAGTTGAAATCAGTACACATGGAAATCCTTTAATTTCCAAAAAAATAATCGAAAGACTATTAAGTTATAATGTACGGCTGGCAGAACCAGGTGAATTTACAAAACGCGCGTATCTGAATAATAAAATAGATTTGACCCAGGCAGAGGCTGTTATGGATGTAATTTCATCGAGAACTGATGCTTCCCTTCGTGGGGCAAGAAACCAGCTTGACGGGTTACTTTCTAAAAAAGTCAGCGAGATCAGAAGTTCACTGATAAATGCCTCCTCATTTGTTGAACTGGAGTTGGATTTTGCGGAAGAAGATGTCGAGTTTATAAATCTTGATCAATTAAAGAAGAAAATTAAAAGCATAAAAAGTGAAATCGAAGAGCTGCTAAAAAGTTACTCCTTCGGTAAAGTAATTAAGGATGGAGTAAACGTTGCTTTGGTCGGAAAACCAAATGTTGGCAAATCTTCCCTACTGAATTACATACTAAAAGAATCCCGGGCGATTGTTAGTCATATTCCCGGAACAACCAGGGATATAATAAGAGAAGATGTTTCAATTGATGGAATTTTATTTAGGTTATATGATACTGCAGGAATCAGGATTTCAGATGATGTAATTGAAAAGGAAGGTGTTCTCCGCAGCAGACAGGCCGTTAAAGATGCCGATATCGTTATTTTAATAAATGATGTTGAGCAAGGGAAGGCTAACGATTTACTTCATGAAATTAAAGCTCTTACAGAAAATAATAATATTTTAACGGTTCTTAATAAAATTGATCTGGGAACTCAGGACCAGGTTGAATATGATTCCTCAGTTTCTGCCTTAACAGGGGAAGGAATCGAAAATTTATTTTTACTAATGAAAGAGAAAGCCTTAGGTTCTTCTTCATATAGCGAAAAAGGAGCAGTTGTTTCAAATGCCCGTCACTATGATTGTTTAAAAAGGGCAAATGAGAGTTTACAAAAAGTTGAAGAATCGATTGAAAATAAGATGAGTGGAGAATTTATTTCCGCGGATATAAGAAAAGCATCTGATGATCTTGGTGAAATAATTGGAATTGTGACATCTGATGATATATTAAACAATATTTTTACAAAATTCTGTATTGGCAAGTAGTTTCACGTGAAACGAATAGAAAATTTGATTTTACTATAATAATTAGTTCCACGTGGAACAAAGCAAAATATGATAAATAACTTCGATATTATAGTGGTTGGCGGAGGACATGCCGGAATTGAAGCAAGTTCTTCAGCTGCCAGAATGGGCTGCTCAGTTGCTTTGGTGACGATGGATAGGTTTGCTATTGGAAGAATGTCTTGCAATCCCGCAATTGGAGGAACCGCAAAAGGTCATCTTGTTCGTGAAGTTGATGCTCTTGGCGGTTTAATGGGAATAATAGCGGACAGAACGGGAATTCAGTTCAGGATGCTTAATAAATCGAAGGGACCGGCAGTCTGGTCACCGCGGTGTCAATCAGATAGAAAACTCTATTCTGAAGAAGCATATCGGGTGGTGAATGAAATTCCGAATCTAACTATTATTGAAGATGCAGTTGTTGATATTTTAACGGAAGGAAAAAAAATTACCGGAGTACTTACCGCTAAAGGAATAGAAATTAAATGTAAGGCAGTTGTTTTATCATCCGGTACTTTCCTAAATGCATTAATGCACACAGGATTAAAATCCACCAGTGGAGGAAGATTTGGTGAAAAACCTGCTACCGGGATTACAGAGACTTTAATTAAAATGGGTTTTGAATCAGGAAGATTAAAAACAGGCACACCGCCAAGATTAGCAAAAAATTCAATTAATTGGGAAGTAGTTGAAGTTCAACCGGGAGATGAAGATCCTCAGCCATTTTCTTATAAAACTAATAAGAACAATTTTCCATTTTTGCCACAGGTTCCCTGCCATATTACCTATACTAATGAAAAAGTGCATAGGATTTTAGAGAAGGGTTTTGAAGAATCACCTATGTTTACCGGGAGAATTAAAGGTGTCGGCCCCAGGTATTGTCCTTCTATAGAAGATAAAATTGTTCGCTTTGCTGAAAAAAAACAACATCAATTATTTCTTGAACCGGAGGGACTGGATAGTGATCTGATATATTTAAATGGGTTCTCCTCTTCCCTGCCGGCAGAAATTCAGCAAGAAGCAATACATGAAATAAAAGGATTGGAAAATGCCGAAATGATTCGTCCGGGGTATGCAGTGGAGTATGATTTCTTTCCGCCCCACCAGGTTGATCTAACTCTTGAAACTAAGTTAATAGAAGGTTTGTACTTTGCCGGACAAATCAACGGAACTTCAGGATATGAGGAAGCTGCTGCTCAGGGGATTGTTGCAGGAATTAATGCTGCATTAAAAATTCAGAAAAAACCTGAGTTTGTACTTAAGAGAAGTGAAGCATACATTGGAGTGCTTATTGATGATCTTGTAAATAAGTCGACTGATGAACCTTATAGAATGTTTACATCCCGGGCTGAGCACCGGTTGGTATTAAGACAGGATAATGCAGACCGCAGGTTAATGAAATATGGGTATAAGTTTGGATTAATTGAAAAAGAACTTTTCGAAAAACTGGATAAAAGAGACGAATTGATTATTGAAGGTATTACGCTTTTAAACAATTTAAAATTGCATGCAAGAGATGTAAATCCTTTTCTGGAATCAAAAGGATTAAATGGGATAGACTCAACTGAAACAATTTCAAAATTATGTAAACGTCCTGAACTTACTTTAAATGAATTGTTAATAATAAACGGGTTTGGTGGAGAAAAACTTATTCAGGAATTGCTGAATGATCCAATTTCGCTGGAACAGGTCGAAATTGAATTAAAATATGAGGGTTACTTAAAAAGACAGCAGGAAAACATTTCAAGGTTGGAGAGATATGAGGAGGTAATTATTCCTTTAACATTAAACTATATTGATTTGAAGGGATTATCTACAGAAGGAAGAGAAAAATTGAACAGGATAAAACCCCGCTCTATAGGTCAGGCAGGACGTATTTCAGGGGTTACACCTTCTGATATTTCTATTTTATTGGTATATTTGAGAAACTAATTATAGGGAACTTCTATGGTGGATATTCAGGAAAAATATCTTAAAGAATTGCAATCATTTTATTGGGAAAATTCTTTTTCTCCTGATCTAATGAATATTGAACGCCTGGCTTATTTTGCTGAATTAGTTGTTGAAAAAAATGATTCAGTTAATCTGATTTCCCGACGCGATATCGGCAACATTATAGAGAACCATGTTTTTCTGTGTTCCTATGTTACCAAATATATCCCGGAAAAAGCATCACATTTCCTGGATATTGGTACTGGTGGTGGATTCCCGGGAATTCCTTTAGCAATTATGCGCCCAGATCTTAGAGGTGTATTGGTTGATTCAACGAATAAAAAAATAAATGCCGTTAAAGAGTTTATTGATAAATTAAAACTCAGCAATGTAATTGCTGAAAACGAAAGAGTTGAAAGTCCGGAGTTCATTGAAAAATATAATGACGGTTTTGATTTAATCGTTAGCCGTGCCTCTGTACCTTTAATTATTCTTTTCAGATATTCACTTCCTTTAATTAAAGAGAAAGCCTTCCTTGTAGCAATTAAAGGTGGTGATCTCGATGCTGAATATCGGAAAGCAGAATTGAAATATAAATCTTACATAAAAAAATCTACTATCTTCGATCTCTATTACAAACCTTCAAATGTTCGAAACCAGAAAGGGAAGAAATTAGTTTTACTGGAACTCCATAAATGAGTTCTTCTTCTGACAGGAAAAAATTATTTGAAGAAATAAGTTCACTGCAAACCGAACAACGCAACAATAACTCAATGAATATTGATACTGCATCGGTTAGTGAAATTCTTAAAATAATTAATTCTGAAGATAAAACAGTTCCTTCCGCTGTTGAAAAAGAAATTCCTTACATAGAAAAAGCAGTCGAACTAATTGTAGATTCATTTAAATCCGGCGGCAGGTTATTTTATTTTGGTGCAGGTACCAGCGGGAGGCTTGGGATTATTGATGCCGCTGAATGTCCTCCGACATTCGGCACTGATCCTGAGCTTGTTCAAGGGTATATTGCAGGGGGTAATGAAGCAATGTTTCGCGCACAGGAAGGCGCTGAAGATTATGAAGATAATGGTGCAGCAGATATTTCAAAAGCAGGAATAAATGAAAAGGATATTGTATGTGGAATAGCAGCCAGCAGAAGAACTCCCTATGTCATCGGTGCTGTTAAAAAAGCAAAAGAATTAGGTGCTAAAACACTTTACTTAACCTGCAACCCGCGAAGTGAGTTTGATATTAAAGAAGTTGATGTAGCAATCTGTCCTTATGTTGGTCCTGAAGTAATTATGGGTTCAACAAGAATGAAAAGCGGAACAGCACAAAAGCTTGTCTTAAATATGCTAACCACAGCTTCAATGATCAGGCTTGGGAAAGTTTATGAAAATATGATGATCGATCTTCAAATGACCAATAAAAAACTCGTTGAAAGATCAAAAAGAATTATTATGACAATTACCGGTTTATCTTATGAAGAATCAGAAGCTTATTTGAACAAAGCTGAAGGACACGTGAAAACTGCACTTGTAATGATAAAAGCGAACACTGATTATGATACTGCAGTGAAACTACTAAAGAGATCGGACGGTTTTGTTAGAAAAGCAATTGAATTAAAATTAAAACAGGATTAGCAGTTAAATAAATTAATGCAATTTCCCCCGGGTTCTTTTAAAAGAACCCTATTTGTGTTTTAAATTATATAGTTGCAGCAGGCAATAGTTGCCTTTGGCAATATTTTATCGTTTGGTTTCACGGTAATTACTGATTTATGAATTACATAGTAAAAGAATTTCTCGACTCAAAGGTTATTAAAAATATCAGGGGAATAGTTGCGTCCCGTCTGAAAGAACCAAAGATACTTTACATATCGTCACTGCACGGTTCATCAAAAAGTTTTTTAATAAACGGGCTTTTACCAGATGAAAATCAGTTAATCGTACTTCTTCCTGATTCGAAAGCAGTTGATGAATTAAAGGTTGAACTAACAATTTTAGGTCTTTCCGGAAATCTTCTTGTAATAAATGAATTCAGGCCTGAGCCTCTTCAGGAAATTCTAACTGAAATAACTAAAAGAAAAGTCTTTATTCTTCTTTCAACTTATAATATTCTGAATTGTGAAGTACCCTTAAAAGAAAGAGTCAATGAACAGATGACTCACATCCAGGTTGGGGGGAATCTCGCGTACAATGATATTATTGAATATTTAAATCTATTAAATTACCAGAAAGATAAATTTGTTGAAGCTCCGGGCGATTATTCACAGCGTGGTGCCATAATTGATTTCTGGTCTTTTAGTGAACACAATCCGGTACGCCTTGAGTTTGACGGAGATTTCCTTGAATCAATCAGGTATTTCGATCCCGAAAGTCAGCGCTCAATTGAACAGCTTAAAGAGGTAACTCTTGCTGCATCATTGAGCAGTAATGAAAACTCCCAAAAATTTACAGATATTTTTTCCTATCTAAAAAATCCTTTGGTATTAGCATCATCGTTTGAATTAAAGAATTTTAAATCAGAAAAGTTCAACTGTTTTGTTGAGACGAAACCGGAAGTAATTAATGATGCAGTTCCTGATAAAGAAAAGACAAAATTTGTTGATGATTTTCCTGATGAAATTAGTGAAAATGGAAATGAGGAATTTGAAACAGAAATATCAGATTCTGGTAGTGATTATGAAAATATTCTTTCAGTTCCCGGCACAAACTGGATACTAGAAGGAGATCTTGCTTCAACTGAGAACAGACTAGATCTCGGAATTTCGGATTCACCTTCAATCAATTCCAATTACGAAATTCTTTTTAATACACTTAAGGATTATGCACAGAAGAATTTCCGAATTATTATAACTTCGGAAAATGAACTTCAGACTACCCGTCTCAGAGATCTTTTAAGTGAGTTCAAAAAAGAACTGGCGGATTTAATTGAATCCGGTAAAGTTAAAATTGAAACTCTTGCTATCAGAAAAGGATTTCTCTTAAAAGAAGAGAAACTGCTTATTCTTACTGATTACGAGATCTTCAACAAACCTTACAGAACAAAAATTCCAACCTCCCGAAAGTATAAGAAATCTAAATCAAGAGCTTTTGCCTCTATTAAAAGAGGGGATTATGTTGTTCATGAAGATTACGGTATCGGAAAATATACCGGATTAGAAACCATAAAAATCGGTGAGGCAGAACAGGAGTCGATGAAGCTTTTGTTTGCCGAAGGCGGAATAGTTTATGTTAATCTTAATTACCTTACCCTTGTTAAAAAATATTCCTCAAATGAAAATCTTAGTCCGACGCTTTCAACTCTTGGAACAGCCGACTGGGTAAATACAAAAACAAAAACAAAAAAGAAAATAAAGGAAGCTGCACGTGAACTGATTGAACTTTATGCAAAACGAAAATCAACTCAGGGCTATTCATTCGGTTCTGATACTGTATGGCAGAAAGAGCTCGAGGCTTCTTTCCTTTATGAGGATACGCCCGATCAGGAAAAAGTAACCGAAGAAGTGAAATCGGATATGGAAGCCGAAAACCCGATGGACAGACTGGTTTGTGGTGATGTCGGTTTCGGTAAAACTGAGGTCGCAGTCCGGGCAGCTTTTAAAGCAGTTCAGGATGGAAAACAAGCGGCTGTTCTTGTTCCCACCACAATCCTTGCTGAACAGCATTTTAATACTTTTAAAGACAGGCTGACACAATTCCCGGTTTCAGTGGAAGTGATGTCGAGATTCCAGACTAAAAAGAAACAGACAGAAATTGCTGCAAATTTAAAAGAAGGAAAAGTTGATGTTGTAATCGGTACCCACCGGTTGCTTTCAAAAGATATTGATTTTAAAGATCTTGGACTGTTGATAATAGATGAAGAACACAGGTTTGGTGTTAAAGCAAAAGAAAAACTTCGTTCATTTAAGGTGAATGTAGATACATTAACTTTAACAGCAACGCCGATTCCACGTACTTTAAACCTTTCATTACTTGGCGCAAGAGATCTTTCTATCATAGCGACACCTCCGCCAAACAGGCAGCCGATTTATACACAGGTTGCTGTTTTTGATATTCACAAAATAAAAGAATGGATAATGAATGAACTCCGCAGAAGCGGGCAAGTTTATTTTGTACATGACAGAGTTCAATCGATTGAAAAGCTGGCCGGCTATTTAAATAAATACGTTCCCGATATAAGAATTGCTATTGCACATGGGCAGATGAAAGCAAGTCAGCTTGAAAACGTAATTCACGGATTTCTTAACAGGGAATATGATGTTCTCCTTTCAACAAAAATTATTGAATCGGGAATAGACATACCAAATGTTAATACAATAATTGTTAACCGTGCAGACAGGTTCGGACTTGCAGAACTTCATCAATTAAGAGGAAGAGTAGGAAGATCGAGCAGGCAGGCATATGCATTTTTTATAGTTCCTTCATTAAACGGAATCAACAAAAAAGCTTTGAGACGATTGCAGGCAATAGAAGAGTTTACCGATGTCGGCGCAGGATTTAATATTTCGATGCGGGACCTTGAAATAAGAGGCGCCGGAAATCTGCTTGGAACAGAACAAACCGGATTTATAAATGAAGTCGGTTTTGATCTTTACGTTAAACTGATAAATGAAGCTGTGGAAGAACTTAAGTACCAGGAGTTTAAAGAAGTATTTAAAAGTCTTCCCAAGCATGAAGAAAGAACCGAGCCCACGATTGATACATATTTCGATATCGGGATTCCAAAAGAATATATGCCCGAGCAGATGGACAGGCTTAATTTCTATACTTCACTTTATTCAATCAGAGAAATTTCTGAATTAGAAGAACTTAGTGAAGAAATGATTGACAGGTTCGGGCCTTTGCCGGTTCTGGTTAAGAGATTAATTGCAACAGCCACACTAAAGTTGTATTCATCGTTTGCTTTATTTGAAAGAATAATTATCCAGAGAAAAAATATTTTCATTATTCTTCCAAAAGGAGAAAAGGAAGATTATTATAAGTACCAGTTTGTTGAACTGATGAGATTTATTATGGATAATTATAAGAACAAAATTAAATTCAGCCAGCAAAAAGAAGTATTAAAATTTTCTATACCTAATAATTTTGAGTCTCCCGAAAAGCTGCTCGATTTTATGGTTAACTTCAGTAGGGAGGTGAAGGATTTATTTAAGCAGCAGAAATCTGAAGCAGAAATAATAAGTGATGAGTCAGTGTGATAGAGCTTCGTTCCTCCGGCATTTAAATGAATTCAATATTCTTTTTCATTAAGTTTGTCTTTAATTACAGGAGCTTAATTGAACTGCCCGTTGTGTAATCATCCATTAATAATTCTTGAACTTAACCAGGTTGAAGTTGATTACTGCACAAACTGCCATGGCATCTGGCTGGATGACGGTGAACTAGAAATGCTTCTGCGGGATTCCGAAGAAAAAACGAAATTATTAAATTCATTTATTGTTGATAATAATAGCAGTGAAAAATCAATTAAGTGTCCAATATGTTCAAAAAAGATGGACAAAATTCTCTGCGGAACTGAAAACAAAGTAACTCTTGATAAATGTAAAAAACACCATGGTATATGGTTTAATGAAGGTGAGCTTGAAACCGTTATTGAAATGGGCGGATTGGATAAACAGGATAAAATAATTAAACTTTTGAAAGAAATGTTTTCTCATAAATTAAATAATTAATGAGGTAAAAATGGTAGTTGTAATAGTTCTGCTTGCGTTGGTATTATTGGTGATATTATTTTTCGTTTCAAATTATAATTCACTGATAAGACTAAGAAACCAGGTTAAAAATGCGTGGGCGCAGATTGATGTTCAATTAAAACGCCGGCATGATTTAATTCCAAATCTTATTGAAACCGTTAAAGGTTATATGAACCACGAACGTGCTACTCTTGAGAATATAACCAATGCAAGAAGTCAGGCAGTAAGTGCCCAGGGAGTGGCTGATAAAGCAAAAGCAGAAGCACAGTTAACAGAAGCAATGGGCAAGTTTAATCTTGTTGTGGAAAATTATCCTGACTTAAAAGCTAACCAGAATTTCCTTGCATTACAGGAAGAGCTGACATCGACGGAAAATAAAATATCTTTTTCACGTCAGAGTTATAATGACCAGGTTTTATCTTATAATAATAAGATTCAGATGTTTCCATCAAGCATCATTGCCGGAATGTTTAATTTCAAACAGGAGGAATTTTTTGAGGTGGAAGATAAAGCTGAACGTGAAGTTCCAAAGGTAAGTTTTAGTTAATAATTATTGAGAATGACCTAGGAATGTCATTCCGAACTTGTTTCGGAATCTTATTCTTTCAATTTTTAGTTTATTCAAGAGATGCTGAAACTAGTTCAGCATGACAATTGAGAAATTTATATAGATAATGTGGGAGTTAATTAAATCTAACCAGCGAAAATCTGTCTTCCTTTTTTCAGGAATGGCAGTAACCCTTATCTTGCTCAGGATATTTAATTGGTCCGCCTTTTTGAAGATGGCGGCGGAGTATTCGGTATTGCAGTTGCTATTATCGTTTGGACAGTGCTTTCAATTATCAGTGTTACTGCCGGAAGCTCTCTCGTCCTTTCAATCAGCCAGGCAAAAGAAGTAACACCGGATGTTCATCAACAACTGTTTAATGTTGTTGAAGAAATGAAAATTGCGGCCGGTCTGCCGAAAATGCCGAAAGTGTATATTATTAATAGTCCTGCAATGAATGCCTTTGCTACAGGGAAAGACCCTATAACAGTGCTGTGTGCGGTCACTGCCGGATTACTTTCAAAACTTAAACGCGATGAACTTACAGGGAGTAATCGGTCATGAAGTTTCACATATTCTTAACCGCGATACTAAGTTTATAACTTATGCATGCAGTTATGCTTGGAACAATTGTTATTATCTCTGAAATATTCCTGCGTGAAGGCATGTTTTATTCGGGCGGAGGAAGATACGGTTCGAAATCCAAAAACAGCGGACAAGGACAAATTATTATTCTTGTTGTTGCAATAGCATTTGCTATTCTCGCTCCTATTATGGCGAGACTTCTATACTTTGCTCTTTCACGAAAGAAGAGAATATCTAGCAGACGCTTCTTCCGCAAGATTAACCCGGTATCCGGAAGGACTTGCATCGGCTTTGGAAAAAATTTCGGGCTGCACAGATGATCTGGCTTCTGCGAATAAAGTTACCGCGGCAATGTACATTGCAAATCCTTTAAAGAAAAAGGGTATGAAGTTGTCAGACCTGACAAGTACACATCCGCCCATTACAGAGAGGATAAGAATTCTGCGGGGAATGATGTATGGAGCCGGATATACTGATTATCAAAAATCGTTTTCGGCATTGAAGAGATCATCAGCCGCAATTATTCCTGCTTCGGGATTAAGAGATGGTGCAGTTATTCCTTTGAGGGCTGCCGGGGATCAGGCAGAACCGCAGACTGCTGTAGAAGAAAAAAGGAAGTTTGGAAATATAATGATGGCAGTTAATGATTATTCCACCATTACCTGTGAATGCGGATTGAAGATAAAGATGCCGCCGGGATTCGGAATGAACCGACCCGAAATCACCTGTCCCAAGTGCGGAAGGAAGCACAGAGTAGAATCAGCGGGTCGTATAAAGATCTGAAAAACACCTACATAATTAAGGGGTAAACCCCAAAGCTTACCCCTTTGATATGGAAAACTACTTCACCAAAGTCATTTTATTATTCTGTACAAAATCATTAACCCTAAGAGAGTAGATATAAACACCTGACGGAAGATTCGCAGCATTAAAAATTACCGAATATTTTCCCGCATCCTGAGTCTCATTAACAAGACTCGCAACCTCTCTTCCCAGCATATCATAAACCTTCAAAAAAACAAACCCTTTATCTTTAACCTGGTAATTTATATTCGTGGTAGGGTTGAAAGGATTGGGGTAATTAGAGCTTAATTCATATTGGTAAACTATCGCTGGTGAACCATTGCTAATCCTTTTAGATGGTGGTTCACCAAGAAGTATGGCTTCAACTTCATTAGAGCCTGCTGAAACTTTAGAAGTCAGGTCAACTGCCGTAACATAATATTTAGCCACAATCTCACTTTCGCAGCGAGTACCGGGAGGCGCAGAGCAAACAGTTTCTTCATTATCAACATATTCTGCGGGTAGAGAAGCAGAAACAGTAGTGTGAAGAGAATAACTCCCCGTCCCCTTCTTTCTGTAAATACGATAATAATCCACATCCTGCTCTGGATTTTTCTGCCAGAGAAGTTTAGGATGATTATTATACGAAGACATCGTTAAATTCTGAGGTGCAATCGGATTTTGGTTATCCCACCTGTAACGCAGATTATTTCCATTATTATTCCCGAACTCATCTTTCCATATAACGTGAACTTCGTTCCCCGCAGAAGAGATGTTAATGAAGTTAAGCTCACTATAATCTGGGTTTATAGTATAATCATAGATAATGTCATCTGGATAACCTGTTGGCGAATTTGAACGACGTATTGCAAATTCTCCTGATTGGGGACCGCCCTCGCCCCCGGCTACTTGTTCATAATAATATGCAGAATGGCTAACATTATCAAATGTAGTTGTTGAATAAACTAGTTGATCGAAATTTACACCGGGATTTGGCAGATAACCTAAGAGTGTGTTATCAGTTAATCTTATCCAGGCCCAGCCGAGACGCTGACTGTAAGTCGCATTCTCAGAGAAAGAATGATAAACTACAAGGTTTGGTCCTGCAACTCTGATTCCAGCCAGGTTCGCTGAAATGAGATTGGGCTCGGATACAATATAGCCTGTTCGTACCGAGGTTTCCCAGGAATTATCTGCAACATCATATATTCTCCAGTTAAATTGATTTGTGCTGCTCTTCTGCCACATAAAGTAAACAAAATCACTACCGCTTCCTGTATATCTTGCCGTTATTTTGGGATATGTGCCGGTTTCGCCAGTGGAAACTGTATATGGACCATTCCAGGTACTATTTTGATAAAGATATCTATATTTAACTATACCTGATTCAAGGTATGTTACGTGCAAATTCCCGTTAGAGACAACGGATTCCATCCAGGATGCATTGGTTGCAAGATTGGGCGAATATATTAGTGTCCAGTTCGTGCCACCATTTGTACTTCGCTTTACTCTAAGCTGCATTCCGATTCCGTAAACAATGTAAATATTGTCAGCATTTCCTGAAATGCTTGGAGAAACGACAGAAGAATATTCAATTATGATTGGAGAACTGGAAACGCCATCCAGATCCATCTTATAATATTTAAGATTATTACTTTCCTGGACTATGATATGATTCCCATCCCTGTTAGTGAAAATGTCTACACCGCCCAAATTTACTGCATTGACGACATTGATGTTTGTCTCTTTAACAGAAGTCCAGTTTTGTGTTTGTGCAAGTAAAACTGCTGAAAACAGAAATACGAATAAGAATAGAATCTTTTTCATATTATACCACCTTTTTATTTAAGTAAAACAGATTTAAAAATCTTAACTGATTTATTTGTTTTAAGGACAATCAGGTAAACTCCGCTAGGCAGCGAATTACCAAATTTATCCTTTGCATCCCAGGGGATGGAATAGTTTCCCGGGGAGAGTTCTTTATCAAGCAGCGAGTTTATTTCTTTCCCTAATAAATTGTAAATGCTTATCTGAACGTTAGAAGTTTCTATAACATTAAAGCTGATTGTACTTTCTAAGTTGAAAGGATTGGGGTAGGACTGAATAACTTCAAATGATTTATTATTGTTTGTCGGTTCTGCTACTCGATTTGGTTTATCTTGTCGTAGGATATAACTGAAAACATAAGTTAATGATGGGGTATATTTGTCCATAGGTATAACCAAATCTTTCTCCCCATCTCCGTTAAGATCAGCAATTCCCGGAAGGAAAAATTGAGCTCCGGACTGAGTTGCTTCACCGAGCTTAGCATACCAAAGCTTATATTGGTGATTGTCAGGAGAACCAACAAATTTGAGAACCAGGATTATGTTACCGCTTGAAATAATCAACTCTTCTTTACCATCGTTATCAATATCAATTGTCTGAATGTAATTTGCAGCAAATGAAGTTGAATATCTTAGTTCGATTCTGGCAACGGATTTATAACTATTATCTCCATTAGCTTCGTAGCATTGGTAAACGGTAATTCCTTCCTCAAAATCCTGCCCGCCAATCCAGAATTCAGGTTTTCCGTTTCCATCAATATCTTTTGTTGCGGTTTGCATATAAGTGTTCGGAACAGGAAACGGAAACTGACTAACAATTGAATACTCATTTTCATCATTATTTTCGATTACAAAAACATTACCGGGTCCTGAGCTACTCACCAATTCAATTTTGCCATCCTGATCAAAATCATCAATTGCAAATCCGGACAAGTCACTCTCAAAAACTGATGCAAATCTGAATACTTCTGCAAAGTTATGTATGCTGTCTCTAAATTCAGCTATGGCAAATCTTGTAGTATCCCAGCCAGAATCAGTAGTATAAGCACAATCTGTTATTCCATTATCATTCCAATCACCAAATGCCATATTGTCAATCTGGAGTGTATCTAAGTAAAAGGTGAAATCGAATGTAATAGGCAATTCGCTTGTGGAATCACTTGTATAAATGGCATAATTCCAGATATAGGTCAATCCTCCGTCACCATATTTTGCCAGGAGAATTTCTTTATTCCCATCGCCGTTCATATCAGCAATCCCTTTAACAAATGCTGTAAGCGTATCATAGCTGAATATGTTTTGGTAAATTCCATTTAAATTTCTTTCAAATATTTTTACCGGCCCAGCTAAATCAGCTGTATTTGTATAACCGTATAACTCTGGACGACCATTATCATTTAAATCTTCAACTGGTTGAGGCAACCAGAAGGAAATATTTGCAACATCTACTTTCTGCCAAAAAGTAAACATACCTGCAAACTTTGTAGTATCTATTTCCCAGATGTTTATTATCGTTGTATCAGCAGGCTGGCTATTTTTAATTACATTTTCTTTACTGTCCAGATAGAAAGTTCTGCTTTCTCCAACCCGGTTTGTAAGCTTATAAACATCAGGGGATACTTCTTCAACTTTTCCGCCCTGGTTAACAAACTTTCGCAGCTCATATTCTTTGTTAAAGGTGTCGTATGGCTTATACTCGTGTGCGGGAGCAAATCCAGTAAATACTAGTATGTAAGAAATCAATATCAAAACTTTTCCCATAAGGCGGGATCTTGTAAGACTCGACATCATTTTTCCTTTAAAAATAGATATGGAAAGAAATAAACTTTCATTTTTTCAAAGCTATGTAAAACCTGTAGGGAAATAATTAGAAATGAGTAACGAACAATTAACAATTGCCGGAATTGGCAAATAAGAGATGAGAAACTGAAAGAATTCATCTGCAGGGAACAACCCGGGGCACATAAATCCCGGTTCATCTTTGTATCCGCAGAGAGAGAGAGAGAGAGTTAAATATCGTGCCAAAGTAAATGAGAAACTGAACCATATATTCCCCGATCAGTATTTACTATGCATTCCGCCTGTACTGAATCCCGCAATTATTTCTGGTAATATTAGTTAATGCGTGCATCAAAGTCAAATCAGAAATTAAGACAACCCTCAACGGATTAAAGATAAAGATGCCGCCGGGATTCGGAATGAACAGTCCCGAGATTACATGTCCCAAGTGCGGAAGGAAACACAGGGTTGAATCAGCGGGCAGGCTGAAGATCTGATTTACAGGAGAGATACTTTTTCAATTTGCTAAGTTGTGTCGCCGCTCTGCGGCTATTGTGCCACCGCCCTGCGGCCGGGATAAATTGCAAATTAAGACTGCTCGCCTTATCTTCGGTTCATAATCTGATTATATTTCCCAAAATTATTTTTAATAGTCACCGGACAGTAGGCTAAGGCAAAAAATGAATCCTATATTTCAAACAATATTCACTCGATTTGCCCTTAGTGACAAAAAGACCAGGGTAGATGAGGACAGCATCATCAGAGAAATTGATTTAATGAAACTAAAGCTGATACAGTTTTTCAAGGAATTCGTACTTATAACCGCGGGGTTTCTTCTTGCCGGTTTTGGGCTAAAAGGTTTTCTTCTGCCCAATTCATTTATTGATGGCGGTGTAACTGGAATTTCACTTTTATCGCCGAAGTTTCTGGAGTTGAACTCTTTCATTTTATTGGTAATAATAAATCTTCCATTTATTATTCATTGGTTATAAACAGATCGGCACAACAGTTTGCTGTAAAAAGCATACTGGCAATTATTGGTTTAGCGCTGGTAGTTTATTTTATTGATTACCCGGTCGTAACTTCTGATAAACTTCTTGTTGCGGCTTTTGGCGGCTTCTTTCTTGGAGCAGGAATCGGATTAACCGTTCGCGGCGGCGGTGTTCTCGATGGTACAGAAGTACTCGCTATCTATTTAAGTAAAAAATCCGGACAAACAATCGGTGATATTATTTTAATTTTTAATGTAATTATTTTTTCTGTTGGCGCCTACGTTTTATCCGTTGAAGTTGCCCTTTATGCAATTCTTACATATTACGCTGCTGCTAAAACTGTTGACTTTATAATTGAAGGAATTGAGGAGTACACAGGTATTACTATTATTTCAGATAAAAGCGAAAAGATAAGAAGGATGGTAACTGAAGAACTTGGACACGGGGCAACAATTTATAAGGGGGAAAAAGGATTCTCTCCGGATGGAAAAGAATTAAAATCTGTTGATATACTTTATACGGTAGTTACCCGGCTTGAAATTGCCCGTCTTCAAAATGAAATAGACAGGATTGATCAATCCGCATTCATCATTAAAAATAATATTAAAGACACTAAGGGAGGAATGATTAAAAGATTGAAGCTGGGGAAATGAAATTAATCTTTTTCTAACTCATACCGGATTAGAAACTTTCACTGCAAGTGATCCTGAACTTGCAAAAGAAAATATTGAAGTTGGATGAACTCATATATTGGACACCAGCCCGAAAGAATACCCGGAATAACTCCTAAAGATGAATTGACACAGGATTACAACCTTTAACCATTATTTTTCCTATTTTCTACTTTGATTAATTTAAAACAAACAATAAAAGAAATTGAATGGAAACTGATTTAAAGTTAGCAGTGCTGATTGACGGGGATAATATTCCTTCCGCTTATGTTAAAGAGATGATGGAAGAGATTGCAAAGTATGGTAGCCCGACTATTAAAAGAATTTACGCTGACTGGACAAGACCAAATCCTTCCAGGTGGAAAAATCTTCTCCTCGAAAATGCTATAACGCCAATTCAGCAATACGGCTATACAACAGGGAAAAATGCTACTGATTCGGCGATGATAATAGACGCAATGGATATTTTGTATTCTGAAAAAGTTGATGGTTTCTGCCTGGTCTCGAGCGATAGTGATTTCACAAGACTTGCAACAAGACTTCGCGAAGCTGGAATGAAAGTTTACGGAATAGGGGAAAAGAAAACACCCGAACCATTTATTGTTGCCTGTGATAAATTCATCTACATAGAGATTCTTAAAAACAGGTCTGATGAAAATGAAACTGATGTTTCTAAAGAGAAGAATGCTAAGAAAAATGAAATTGAAAAAATCACTCCCGTTTTAATTAAATTGATCTCATCAACAATATCCGATCTTGCAGATGAAGACGGCTGGGCATTTTTGGGAGATGTTGGAAATCTCCTGCAAAAAAAACAGCCTAATTTTGATCCGAGGAACTATGGATTTCAGAAACTTACCCCGCTTATTAATTCCACAAATAAGTTTGAAATCGCGGAGAGTCAGAAAGGAAGATTTAAATTAGTGTATGTGAGAAATAAGAAATAGAATTTTAATAAAAAATTAATAAATGAAAATTAAAACAATCATAACCGGAACTACAGGGATGGTTGGTGAAGGAGTTCTTCACGAATGTCTTAATCATCCCGACGTGGAATCTGTATTGGTAATTAACAGGAAGACCCGGCAATATTGAACATCCGAAATTAAAAGAGATTATTCATAATAATTTTTACGACATCACTGAAATTGAAAATCAACTTTCAGGTTACAATGCCTGCTTTTTCTGCTTGGGCACAACATCAGTTAGAAAAAGTGAAAAGGAATACAGTAAAATTACGTTTGACCTGACTAAAACTTTTGCTGATACACTTGCTAAACTTAATCCTGAAATGACTTTCTGTTATGTTTCCGGTTCCGGAACAGACGGAACAGAAAAAGGAAAGTTGATGTGGGCGAGAGTGAAAGGAAAAACCGAAAATTATCTGCTAAAACTTTTTCCCAAAGCTTATATGTTTCGTCCCGCGTTAATAACTCCGACTAAGGGATTAAAAAATACTTTAACCCCGTATAAATTTTTAGCACCACTAATTCCGTTCATAAAACTCTTCCTTCCAAAATATATATGTAGTTTAAAAGAAATCGGGCTTGCGATGATAAAGTCGGTTACTCAAGGATATGGCAAAAATGTATTGGAAGTTCCGGATATTAAATTATTAGCTCAGAAATAAATGTTAAATATAAACTTCAATCCGTTTCCGGTAATTAATAGCAAAAAATTACTTTTAAGACAGGTAGATAAAAGTGATGTTAATGAGATTTTCTTTCTCAGGTCAGATGAAAGAGTAATGAGGTATCTGGACAAAGCACCCGCTGAATCATTGGATGATGCATACGAGTTTATTAAAAAAATTTCTGAACTGGAAAATAGTGCGGATGCCGTTACCTGGGCAATAACCTTAACCCGCAATTCTAAATTAATAGGAACTATATGTCTCTGGAATATCCAAAAAGAACATTACAGAGCAGAAATTGGTTATAACCTGCATCCTGATTATTGGGGGAAAGGAATAATGAATGAAGCAGTTTTGGAAGTTATCAATTACGGATTTAATGTAATGAAACTTCATTCAATAGAAGCAAATGTAAATCCGGGTAATGCAGCATCTATAAAACTGCTCGAAAGGAATAATTTCACCCGGGAAGCTTACTTTAAAGAAAACTATTATTACAACGGAAATTTTTTAGACTCCGCTATTTATTCTTTATTAGTCAGTGACTACAAAAAATAATATTATGTACGAGTATAAAGAAAAAGGATTTTTCGCGCAGGTAACCGGGAAGATGGAAGACCTTTGTGAAGAAGAATTAATTGAACTTGGGGCTTCAGAAACTAAAACAGCATACAAGGGTGTATATTTTAAAGCTGATTCGTCGACTCTTTATAAAATAAATTATACGTCACGTCTGCTGTCAAGAGTGCTGGCTCCTTTAGTTACTTTCCAATGTCATACCACAAACGTGCTTTACCAGAGAGCAAAGAAAATACACTGGGAGGATTTTTTATCGAATGAAAAAACTTTTGCTATCAGCGCTTCGGTTTCTAAAAGTAAAATCACAAATTCGCTGTATGCTTCGCAACTTCTGAAGGACTCGATTGCAGATTACTTCAGGGATAAATATGGAAAGCGTCCCAACGTCGAATTGAATAATCCCGATGTGCGTTTTAATCTTCACATTGATAAAGATACGGCAGTGATTAGTCTTGATACTTCCGGTGAATCATTACACAAAAGAGGCTACAGACTGCTTGCCGGGAAAGCACCGATGCAGGAGACACTTGCTGCGGCTCTAATACGATTAAGCAAATGGGACGGACAGAATCCATTATTGGATCCGATGTGCGGCTCTGGAACAATATTGTGCGAGGCTCTGATGCATTACTGCAGGATACCCGCACAGAAGCTGAGAAAGAAATTCGGATTTGTGAATATGCCCGACTTTGACAAAGAAGTTTGGAGGAGTGTAAGGGAGGAATACGACAGCAAAATCCGTCCGTTGCCGAAAAATATAATCCGCGGGAGTGACAAATCTCGTGAGGCAATTGACTTAGCCAAAGATAATCTTTCCCGTCTTCCTTATTCTGAATCTGTCGATCTGTCCAGTAGAGCATTCCAGGATTTAAAAAGTTTTGAGAACGGAACAATTATAGTAAACCCGCCTTATGGTGTGCGGCTTGGAAAAATGGATGAGGTAAAAGCTCTTTATAAAGAATTAGGGGATTACCTTAAAACCAACTGCAAGGGAACGACTGCATTTATTTATACAGGCGAAAAAGAATTGCGGAAACATATAGGACTAAAGACCTCCCATAGAATACATCTCGATAACGGCACACTTGAAGGTGTGCTGCTGCAGATTGACAGCTATGAGGGAAGCAGGAAAAAGAAATACACTGAATCCCCGGAGAACTTAAGTTCTTAAGAAAGTTCTTCTTTCATCTTCTCCAGTTCATCCCATCTCTCATAAAGTTTCTTTACTTTTGCCTTCGCTTCTTCAAGTTGTTTATTCAACTCATTTGTCTGTTCTGCATACTTCTGGTAAAAATCAGGAGAGGTAAATATTTTTTCTATTCTTTCAACTTCTGATTCAGCATTTATTATCTTTTCTTCAATCTGATCAAGCTCCAAAGCATCTTTATAGCTTAGCTTTTTAGTTTTAGACTTATTGCGGGATACGCCGCTTAATATTTCTTTTTTTTCTTTTGGCTTCGCATCTTCATTTTCTTTTTCACGCTGTTTCCTTTTTTTGATATAGTAATCATAATCACCTTCGCTGTAATAAATTTCCTTTTCACCCTCTAAAGCCAGAATCCCATTACAGGTTCTGTTCAGAAAATATCTATCGTGACTAACAACCATAACACATCCTTCAAAAGATATCAACGCTTCTTCAAGTATTCTTAAAGTAGGAAGGTCAAGGTCGTTTGTAGGCTCATCGAGCATAAGAAAATTTCCGCCTCTTGCTAAAATCTTTGCAAGTGTAAGCCTGCTTTTTTCTCCTCCGGAAAGTTTACCCACCTGCGTATTTATTTTATCATCTGAAAAAAGAAAACGTCTTAAGTATGTCCACACACTTAACTGGTATCTGCCGAATTTTATAACATCATTTCCCTCACCAATTGCACTGATAACAGAATCATCATCATTTAACAGCAGACGCGACTGATCAACATAGTTAAACTCAGTTGTTTCGCCTGTTTCAACAATTCCGATTGTTGGAGTAATTTCTCCCAAAATGATTTTAAGCAAAGTTGTTTTCCCAACCCCGTTATTTCCAACCACACCTATTTTTTTACCTGCTTCGAAGTTAAAATTAAAATGATCAAACAGAACATTATCACCAAGCTTTATTCCAACGTTTTTCAGCTCAACAACTTTTTTACCCAATCGCTCTGATGGAGGAATTATTAAATCTACATCAAGCTCAACTTCATTATTTGTCTGGCTGGATAACCTCATAAAAATTATCCAGCCTGCTTTTGGCTTTTGTTCTTCTTGCCCTCGGACCGCGTCTTACCCATTCTAATTCACGCTTCAAAAAAAGTTGTCGCTTACGTTCTTCAACCTCTTTAACTGCCTGTCTTTCTGTTTTGTTAATAAGATACTCTGTATAATTTCCCGGGTGAGAAAAAAATGTTCCCGAAGAAAGCTCAACAATTCTGTTTGCTATCCTGTCGAGAAAATAACGGTCATGTGTAACAAATATGCACGTTCCTTTATAGCCTGCGAGAAAATCCTCAAGCCACTCAATTGAATTTGTATCTAGATGATTTGTAGGTTCATCAAGAATCAGCAAATCAGGATTGGAAATTAATGCACGGCAAAGAGCGACACGCCTTTTTTCACCACCTGATAATTCCGTAATATTCCTGTCAATATCCGGTGCATCCAAAGATTTTGTAAGTACCTTAATCCGCTTTTCAAGATTCCATGAATCCATACGAAGAATAGTTTCTTCAAGATGATGTTTTTTAGGTGAATCGAAAGGAGTCTGTTCATATTCTTTTATTAAATCCAGTTCCTGTTCGGCACCTGATAAAATATTTTCATAAACGTTTTTTGATTCATCTAAAGTAAATTCCTGTGAAAGAAATCCGGTTACAAGATTTCTCTTTTTTGCCACTTCACCGGAATCCGGAAGCATTAACCCGGAAACGATTTTCAGAAAAGTTGATTTGCCTGCACCGTTTCTTCCGACTAATCCGATCCGGTCACCTTCATGCACACTTAATGATGCTTTGTCTAAAATGATTTGCTCACCGAAATGTACTTCCAGTTCAAGAGCAGTTAATATAACAGGGGCAATATTATCGGACATATTTTAAAATTTTAAATAGCATAATTGAGCAACAAATATACATTAACAGGATTAAAGTAATTATTAAATGATTTGAGCAAATACCCGAAGTTATCTTTTATTAAAGAGAATGGTTAATAAACGCGGTACAGATGATTTCTCAGGTTCGTCAAAATATTCATTTAAGTATGCAACTTCACATCCATTTTTATTTGCTGAATGAATAAAATCAGAAATATTGTGGGTGTAACAATCTAAAACCTGTAAACCCTCTTCAGTTTCAAATCTTGCTTTTGTTCCCATGTATTGCTTGTAGGGATGGAGTTCGCCTATGTAAATTATTCCACCCGGTAATAAAACACTGGCAGCTTCTTTAAATATGTGATTGAGATCTTCAACGTGTTCAAGTACAAGACTGAAGATTACGATATCATATTTATCTACTGTAAAATTCCAGTCCTTTGTAATATCTGTCAGAACAAATTGTACCTTTTCAGAGTTAATTTTCTCTTTTGCTTTTGCAATCATCTTTTCTGAAAAATCAACACAAGTAATTAATTTTACTTTCTGCAAAAGCCATTCAGTATTTTTTCCGGTTCCACAGCCGATTTCAAGGCAATTGTTAAACTCAAATTCAGCAAGAGTTTCTCTCAAAGCTTTTGCTTCAAGGTCACGGGTCTTGTTATCATTTGTGTCGTACTGCTTCGACCAGAGATTGTATGCCTGTTTATTATTCATAGTTTATATTTAACCTTCGAGGTTAAATCTCTGCCAGCGAAATGCTAACCTCGATGGTTAGTAACTTTAAGCAGCCAATTCCCGGTTATATTTATTTCTGTATTGAACAGGAGACAAGCCGGTAATTTTTTTAAAAGTTGTGCGAAAAGCTTTTGTATCGTTGTAGCCTACTTTATACATCACTTCGCTAATATTCTCACGGGATGTTTCAAGACTAATTTTTGCCGCCTCAATTTTCACTCGCTGAATATATTCCACAACTGTATTTGCCGTTGCCTTTTTAAATCTTCGTTCAAGATTTCTTCTGCTCAGTGCAAGCGTTGAAGCCAATTGTTCAACAGTGATCTTTTCCCGGTAATTGCTTTCAATAAATTCCTGTGCCTTTTTAATCCGCTCATCCTCATGTTCTTTTTGTCCTTTGAACATTATAAAAGGGGACTGGCTGTTCCGGTCAATATCAATCATAAATAATTTGGAAATTAAAACAGCAACTTCACGTCCGGCATATTTTTCAATTAAATAAAGGAGAAGATTTAAATATGAATATGCTCCTCCGCTTGTATAAATTCCGGTATCTTCAGTCATTATTTTATCATCAACAAGATTGGCATCAGGAAACATAGTTCTGAATTCATTTGCAAAATGCCAGTGAGTCGTACAGGTTTTCCCATTAAGTAAACCGGTTGAAGCAAGAAAAAACGCGCCAACGCAGAAGCTTGCTATCTCAGCCCCGTTTTTGTATTGTTCAATTATCCAGGGAATAAATTCCTTATTACGTTCTACTGCTTTTTTCTGATCGCCAAACAATGCCGGGATAATAATTAAATCGGTTTTGGTAACGTTTTGTATTAATAGATCAGGATTGATCGTAAATAATCCTGTCGATTGTTTTGTTTCTTTTGAAATACCCACAAGATGAAGCTCAAATAATTTTTCTCTCCCAAGTTCAGCTAATAACCCATTTACTTCAGAGAATATCTGGTAGGGTCCTTCAATGTTAACCATGCTTGTGTGTCCGAGCGGAATTAATATAGATACGTGTTTCATGTAATATCCATGATTTTCATTTGAAAACTCACTGATGAATTGAAACGAATATAGATAAGGAATCTGTCGCAATCAACCCCTTAAGTTGCCGTAATTACACCTTCCTTTTTTAAGAAAACGCTATTACCTTTGCAGTGAGCTTGAATCATTAAAAATAAGATAATCTTAAACCAGAAGGCAGTTCCATGTCCTTTTGGGGGTTTATTTAAATCAATATGTAACGAATAGTGAAAGAAAATAATATGATACTGAAGAACTCTAAAGCGTTCAGCAGTTTCTCGGTTAATGATGTGGAAAAAGCAAAAGAATTTTATTCAAAAACTCTGGGACTTAATGCATCGGATAAAACCGGAATGAAAGGACTTGTCCAGTTGAATCTTGCCGACAGCAGCACAGTTTTACTCTACGAAAAACCTGGTCATTCTCCTGCTTCTTTTACTTTGTTAAACTTTATTGTAAGTGATGTTGAAAAAGCGGTTGATGAACTGAAAAGTAAAGGCGTAAAGTTCGAAGTTTATGATCTTCCGGATTTAAAAACTGATTCAAAAGGTATTCTTAGAGGAAACGGACCTGCAATTGCCTGGTTCAAAGATCCTGCAGGAAATATTTTATCGATTGTTGAAGAGAGACAATAATTATTATTAACGCAAAGGAGAAATAAATGGTTACAATAAATCCATATTTGAATTTTGCAGGGAATACTGAAGAGGCATTCAATTTTTACAAAACAGTTTTCGGCGGGGAATTTCAAATGGTTTCTCGATTTAAAGATACTCCCGAAGCCGGTAAAATGTCTGAAGATGAAAAAAATAAATTAATGCACATATCATTGCCGATTGGAAATAGAAACATTCTTATGGGAACTGATGCACTGGAATCACAAGGGTGGAAATTAACTTTCGGAAATAATTTTTCTCTTTCAGTCGAGACAGAAAGCAAAGCAGAAGCAGACAAAATCTTTAAGGGATTATCAGCAGGAGGTAAAGTAACACTGTCTCAGGCCGATACTTTCTGGGGTTCGTATTTCGGAATGGTTAATGATAAATTCGGAATACAATGGATGGTGGGGTATACACCTAAAAGTTCTTGAAGTTAGGAAAACAAAAATCTTTGAGATATAAATGAGAAAAATAAAACTTCAGGTTCAGATGTGTATTGATGGTTTTGTAAAAAGACCGGACAGCGAGCTCGATTGCAGAATTGTAGTTGATCTTTATAATCCTGAAAAATAAAGTTTACAGAAATTGAAAAATCATTTAAGAATTAATTGGAGTCTGAAATGCAAAAGATAAGTCCTTTTTTGTGGTATGATAAACAAGCTGAAGATGCCGCTAAATTTTATACCTCCGTTTTCAAGAATTCAAAAATGGGAAGCACAACTAAATACAATGAAGCAAGTGCAAATGCCTCTGGAATGCAGCCGGGTTCTGTAATGACTGCTTCTTTTGAAATTGATGGCTACGGTTTTACTGCAATCAACGGCGGACCGGTGTTTAAGATGAATCCTTCGATTTCATTTTTTTATCATTCAAAAGATGAAAAAGAAATTGATGATCTTTGGAAAAAACTTTCCGACGGAGGAAAAGTTTTAATGGAGTTAAACAAATATGACTGGAGTAAAAAGTATGGTTGGGTTGAGGATAAATTCGGATTGTCCTGGCAGCTTATGCTTGTTGATAATGACATTGAACAGAAGATTGTTCCTTCATTACTCTTTACCGGGAACAAATTCGGCAAAGCTAATGAAGCCATCAACTATTACACATCTGTTTTCAAAAATACTAAAGTAGATAGCACATTTAAGTATGGCCCGGAAGTTTTACCGGATAATCCGGAAGCGTTAATGTATGCAGACTTTACTCTTGAAAGAAAGAAATTTGCGGCAATGGATGGAGCCGGCGAGCACGATTTTCAATTCAATGAAGCAATATCATTTGTAGTTAATTGTTATGACCAAAAGGAATTGGATAATTTCTGGGATAAATTATCTGAAGGCGGAGATCCTAAAGCTCAAATGTGCGGCTGGCTGAAAGATAAATTTGGAGTTTCCTGGCAAATTATCCCGGCAGAATTAAGTGAATTGTTAAGCAGTAAAGAAAATGGAAAATCTCAAAGAGTAATGCAGAAGGTTCTTGGAATGAAAAAGCTGAACATTGCTGAACTTGAGAATGCCTGAAAGACACACATAAATTAAGATAATAACAGAATAAAAAAGAAGAGGTATAAATGAGTCCAGCCAAAATAACTATAGATGCAACTATTTCTGCAAATGCCAAAAAAGTTTGGGATTACTTTACTAAACCTGAACATATTACAAAATGGAATTATGCTTCTGATGACTGGCATTGCCCAGATGCAGAAAATGATTTAAGAGTCGGCGGGAAACTAAAGAGCAGAATGGAAGCCAAAGATGGAAGTTCTGGTTTTGACTTTGAAGCGGTTTATGATGAAGTGATTAATCAGAAGAAGATCGCTTACACAATTGCAGACGGCAGAAAGGTTATTATATATTTTGAAAATCTTGACGGGAAAACAAAAGTTACAACGACCTTTGAATCAGATAATGAATATTCAATTGAGATGCAAAGATCGGGCTGGCAGGCGATTCAGGATAATTTTAAAAAGTATGTGGAATCGGACTATATTAAAAAATAATAAACAATTTATAATATTAATTGATAAAACCATTCAATCATATATACATTCATCTTGATTGATTAGGTGAATTTATATATTAAAATTTACTAAGAATCATAGAGTAAAAAATGAGAAAAATCATTGTCTTATCATTTATTACATTAGATGGAGTAATGCAGGCACCGGGTGGACCGGAAGAAGACAGTTCAAACGGTTTTAAATATGGAGGTTGGGTCGCGCCTTATTTTTCCGAAGCTGACGAAGCGGCTGGTGAGTTCATGACAAAACAACTGCAACCTGCTGATCTTCTTTTGGGAAGAAAGACATTCGAAATTTTTGCTTCATACTGGCCTGAACATGGTGATATATGGCCGGGCGTTAATGATGTTGCAAAATATTGTATGAGCAGCACCATGAATAAATCGAGATGGAATAATTCGGTGTTTCTGAAAAATGTAAACGATATTAAAAAGCTCAGGAACTCAGAAGGTTCCGATATCCAGGTTCACGGAAGCGGAAACCTGGTTCAAGCTTTGCTCAAACATGATCTGGTGGATGAGCTCTGGCTTAAAACTTTTCCAATCACTTTGGGAAAAGGCAAACGATTATTTGAAGATGGAACGATAGCGGCGGCATTCAAATTAACAGACAGTTTGATTACCCCAAATGGAATAATTTTTGCCAATTACAAACGTGACGGAGAAGTTACGACAGGCACTGTTGGAGCTTAAATCGGCTAACGGGAGTTTTTAAAAATTATTTTCAGAGGAATTTAATTATGTCAGAATCGAATAAGTTAAAATTGAATACATATGTTAACTATAAAGGAAATTGCAGAGAAGCGTTTCAATTTTATGAAAAACATCTCGGTGGTAAAATAACAATGATATCAACATTTAATGATATACCTGACAAATCCCATATGCCGGGAGAAAACTGGGAGGATAAGATTCTTCATGCCCAGATTGAAATAGGTGATGGAGTTTTAATGGGCGCCGATATTCCAAATGCAGAACCAATGCGAAGCGCTTATATAACTTTAAGTGTTTCGGATGAAGATGAAACAGAAAGAATTTATAATTTGCTTTCTGACGGCGGTCAGATTTTTATAAAGATGGATAAAACTTTTTTCGCTTCAAAGTTTGCAATGTTCCGGGACAAGTTTGGCACATCGTGGATGCTGCTTTGCAAAAATGAGTAACAATATTTTACTGCTGATTTTTATTTAATCATTCATTTAAAAATTATTCAAAGGAGATCAAGATGAATCCAGTAGTACACTTCGAAATGCCAGCTGAGAACAAGAAAAGAATGCAGAATTTTATTCTAATACATTTGGATGGAAAATTCAGCAGCTCGGTCCTGAAATGGGAGAATATATGGCTGTCAGCACTTCTGAAACAGATGAAAAAGGTCATCCTTTAAAACCGGGAATGATTGGCGGGGGCTTTTACCAAAAGACTGATGATGCTGTCTCTCAACATCCTTCAGTAGTTATAGCTGTTGATGATATCAGGGAATCAATGAAAAAAGTGACTGTGGCTGGCGGAAAAATATTAGGCGGCGATCCAAATAAACCCGGGGAACCCGGTGACATTCCGGGGATTGGACTCTTCTGTTCATTTATTGATACCGAAGGCAATCGTGTAAGTATGCTTCAGCCTGTTTCAATGTAGAATTAATCGATAGAATATTCAAATGAGAAAAGTAATTTTTGCTATTAATATAACCATTAACGGTTTTGCAGATCATACAGTAGGGATAGCTGATGCCGATCTACATAATTTCTTTAGCAATTTATTGGATGAAGCGGATGTCATTTTATTCGGAAGAAAAACCTATCAGTTGATGGAGTCTTACTGGCCGATTGCTTATGATGATCCGCGAAGTACAGAAAGTGAGAAACGATTTGCAGGCACAATTAACCCGATAAAAAAAATCGTTTTTTCAAATTCACTTAAAAAAGTTGATTGGCAGAATTCAGATCTTGCGGAAAAAGATCTTGTTAGTTCAGTTTTAGAATTGAAAAGACAGGAAGGCAAACCCGTTTCAATCGGAAGCATTAATATAGCGAGCCAGTTATTTAAAGAGAATCTCATCGATGAATTCTGGTTTGCAATTCATCCTGTAATTTCCGAGAAAGGTCCCCGTTTGTTTGATGGAACTGATGTAGATACAAAACTTCAATTTGTGGATTTAAAAAAATTAGGTTCGGGAGTTATCATTCTTCATTTTAAAAAATCAGAAGCTGAAAAATGAAATCAACGCAAAAAATATTTAATAGCATTGATGAATACATTTCATCTGTTCCTGAAGATCTCCGTCATAAACTTCAGCAGATCAGGGAGACGATTCATAAAGCAACCAAATGCTGAAGAAGTAATCAGCTACCAGATTCCTGCATTTAAACAACACAGTGTTTTAGTGTATTTTGCTGCATTCAAAGATCATATCGGGTTTTTCCCAACCTCAAAACCAATTGAAGTTTTTAAAAAAGAATTAAAATCATTTAAAACTTCCAAAGGAACGATTCAGTTTCCGCTGGATGAAAATATGCCTTTAGGTTTGATTGCAAAAATTACAAAGTTCAGAGTTAAAGATGATTTAGAAAGGCATTTAAATAAAAAACCTATCTAGCTTATCAACTAATATTTTGCTAAAAATATTTGATGGAGATTAACATTTCTTTTAGTTTTAAATTGTAATTGAAAGGATTTTCCATCTTTAATGAGTGAACTAATAGATCTTTTTCATTTAGTAAAGTCCCGCGTACCATTAATTACAATTGAAACAAGGGATGAAAAACAGGTGCTTTCATTAATACTGAATCTGGGGACCACAATAAAAAAACCTGTGTACGGATGGAATCTTGTCAGAGGATTTTCTCTGCTGGATAAAAACGGAAATATTGTGGGATCGAATCAATTAGAACCAACAGAAGTGCTTTATACAATTTATCAGAATTATAAATCTGCTGTTTTTGTTTTGATAGATTATCATCCCTACCTGCAGAATGACAGAAACCTGAGATTGATAAAAGAACTCGCTTTAAATTCAGAAAGACTCGACCTAACAATTTTTTTTGTTTCTACCCAGATAGAGCTTCCGGAAGATGTAAAACATCTATCAGCAAAATTTGAACTGGCTTTCCCGACTGATGCAGAGATAAAAAGTTATATAATGCAGATGATTGATAAATGGCGGAAGGAAAACCCTGCTAAAAAAGTTACTGTTGATGAATCTGTTTTAAATGTATTTATAAAAAATCTTCACGGACTTTCCTTTTCAGAAATCAAAAGAATTTTGTATAACGCGTTAAGAGATAATGCAATTAACCGGGAAGATATTCCGGAAATAACAAAAGCAAAATATTCTTTGTTGAATAAAGACAACGTGCTTTATTTTGAACACGACACATCTTCATTTTCAGATGTCGGAGGTCTGCAGAATCTTAAGGAATGGCTGGAGAAGCGCAAAAAGATTTTTATTGGTGATATGCAGGGTAAAGGGATTGATGTACCAAAAGGAATTCTCCTCTTAGGAGTACAGGGAAGTGGTAAAAGCCTGGCTGCAAAAGCTGTTGCAGGAACATGGGGTATTCCTCTGCTTCGATTAGATTTTGGAACTCTGTATAATAAATATTATGGAGAGACGGAACGTAAAACCCGCGAAGCCTTAAAGATGGCGGATATGATGGCCCCATGTGTTTTGTGGATCGATGAAATTGAAAAGGGTCTTACTTCTGAATCGAATGACAGCGGCACTTCGAAACGTGTCCTTGGCACATTATTAACCTGGATGTCTGAAAGAAAAACACTTGTATTCCTTGTCGCTACTGCAAATGATATTCAGAATCTTCCGCCGGAATTAATGAGAAAAGGAAGAATGGATGAAATATTTTTTGTTGATTTACCGGATGAAAAAATAAGGAAAGAAATTTTTACAATTCATCTGAAGAAAAGAGATTTAAATCCTGCCGACTTTGATCTGAACCAGATTGCACAGGTATGTGACGGGTTTTCCGGATCTGAAATTGAACAGGCAATAGTTTCCGGATTTTATTCCGTTGTCGGTGGATATAAGCAATTGAGTACTGAAATACTTCTGGATGAAATTAAAAGGACACGGCCGCTTTCTGTTGTGATGGCTGAAAATATAGATGTGATGAGAGAATGGGCTAAAGACAGAACTGTACCCGCCAATTAATTTATCGAAATGAAAAAGTGAAAAGAAAAAATATTTATAAAAAGAATAAACCCTAAAGTTTCACGTTTCCTATTGAAATCCTGAAGGGATACATTAAATAAAAACGGGTAACATTATTCTTAAATTCAATGGCAGGCGAAGGGAATTTTATTAAATTCAATGATTGTCTGAACCAGTTCCAGAACCATCCTCCTTCAGGGAGTAATTTTGCCAGGTTATAATCCAGGCCGATTATATATCTCCTGGTTGCCAGCTGGTCTGGGGGACTTCCCGGGGTTACCACAGCATCAATTGCATCAGCACCGTAACCAAAAGATAACTCTAACCAGGGAAGCCAGTACATCTTTAATTTTTCAGGAAGAATATTATAAACATTAACTGACCACCAGAAAGTTGAGCTGTTGTAATCATCAATAAAAGTACGGGGTCTGTTAATTACGGGTTTTCCTGTCCACTCCGAAGGAACATACTGCCACTTGGGGGATATGTTTTGTAATGCCGGGACATAATGCTGAGCAATAAAAAACAATGACCCTGCTGCGTCAGCATACCAATCAGATGGACTGAATCCCCAGTCTTTAGCAAAACCATCTTCCACTTCAACATAAGTCTGGTATGCAATTCCAAGGATCGTTCCCCAATTTGTACCTTCATCCCAGGAAAAACCTGATGCTATTAATCCTTCGCTCAATAAATATGAGAAAAAATAACCTCCGACGAAATGTCCCGCTTTATCAACCTGGAGAGCATAAACCCAGTCTTCCTCAAAATGAAATTTTCCCCGGTCTTTACTCCACCATGCATTTGCCTGGTGAAAATGAAGCCAGGTAAGAGACCCAAGATAAATTCCTCCAAGTATTGCGGCGCTGGTGGGTCGAATTTCAGTTTGAAGGTTCGGAAGTAGTCCGTCTAATGTGTACCGTCTTTGTCCGGCATATGTAAATTTTCCGGGAGAAAGAAATTTAGAGGTTGAATCCGAAAGTGAATTGTAAACTGGTTCATTGTTCTGAGGCAGAATAAATTCCGCTGCCAATAAAAATGCCAAAAAGAAATAAATGACAAACAGATTATTTATTTTCCGGCTTTTCAATATTTACCAAACTTTAATATTAATAAGAAATTCACGCCTTGCAAATCATTTCTGGTCATATTATAAACTTCAATATAAGAGGATATCATCCTGTAACTTACACCGGCATCAGCGTGAAGCCAATCAAATAATTCCATTTCGAAATTTATTTCAGGTTCCCAAACAAGTAAGTTTCTATAAGAAAACTTTTTATTTACATCAGCAAGATAAAAATCAACTCCGCCTCCGGCAAAGAGCATATCCAATGACAGGTTATATTTAGTATCCTTTAATAATAAATACTCAAGCTCAATTCCCCCGTAGTTGAAACGTAGCATTAGGTTTTTGTTATACTCAGAGTTAAATTCGGATGATTTAACATTGCTTGATAATGCATAATATCCGGCACCCAGAACAATTCTTTTATTTATTATCCATCCAATTTTTCCCCCGATAATCAGCGCAGATTGGTTAACCAGTTTCGTGTACTTTAATACCGGCGCAGCAAATGCTCCGCTTTCCAATTCCTGTGCGGAAGATACCGATATCAGCAAAACAGAAATAAAAATTATTTTCAGAAACTTCATCACAAATACAGTAAAAAAGTTATTTATTTTTAAGGCACTAAGATAAATTATCTTTTTAATCTAAAACAGCATAAAATGAATCCGTTATAATTCTTTTTTATTAATTCTTATATTCCTTATTCAAATTCCCACTAATTATTTTTTAGATGAAGATGAAAGTACTCAAGTTCGGCGGTACATCTGTAGGCTCGGCAGAACGGATGAAGGAAGTCGCGGGTCTTATTTCAAATGATGAACCCAAAATTGTTGTTCTTTCTGCAATGGCTGGCACCACGAATTCATTAGTTCAAATTGCTGAAAAACTTTATGTCAATGAAAATAGCCGGGCAGTTGATATAATTGATAAACTTGAGCAGAACTATATGGATGTTATCCGTGAATTGTTATCATCAAAAGAATATTCAGAGAAAGCAAAAGAATTAATTGCATCTCATTTTACGTACATCAAGTCTTTCACACAGGATATTTTTACCCGAAATGAAGAAAGAGCAATTCTGGCCCAGGGGGAATTAATTTCAACTTCCATTTTTCAGCTTTACCTGGAAGAACAAAATATAAAATCTGTTCTTATTCCAGCATTAAACTTTATGAGAATTGATACAAACAATGAGCCCGATAACTATTACATAAAAGAAAACCTTCAAAGAGAATTGGACAAATATCCAGACGACAATCTTTTTATTACGCAGGGGTATATCTGCAGAAATTTATATGGTGAGGTTGATAACTTAAAAAGGGGAGGAAGTGATTACTCAGCCTCTCTGATTGGAGTTGCAATCCAGGCTGAAGAAATACAAATATGGACAGACATTAGCGGAATGCATAATAATGATCCGCGGTTTGTTAAAAACACAAAACCAATTTACCGGTTAACTTTTGATGAGGCAGCAGAGCTGGCGTATTTCGGAGCTAAGATTCTGCATCCTTCAAGCATTCTTCCCGCACAGTTAAAATCCATTCCTGTAAGATTAAAGAACACACTTCAGCCGAATGATGAAGGTACTTTAATTTCATCTGAATCTTCAGGAAAAGGAATTAAAGCTATCGCTGCCAAAGATGGAATTACCGCAATTAAAATAAGATCAGGAAGAATGCTGATGGCTTATGGCTTTCTCCGGAAAGTGTTCGAAGTTTTTGAAAGATACAAAACACCTATCGATATGATTTCCACTTCAGAAGTAGCGGTTTCCTTAACAATTGATGAGACAACTCATCTTGATAAAATTCTTGACGAACTAAATATTTACGGATCAGTAGAAGTAACACAAGCGAATTCAATTATTTGTCTTGTAGGAAATGATATTGTCGAACTGAAGGGACACATCACAAAGATATTTGAGGCATTAAATCACATTTCCGTGAGAATGATTTCATACGGCGGAAGCAAGCACAGCATTTCACTTTTGATTAACTCTTCAGATAAAAAAGAAGTTCTCCAATCACTCCACAAAAACCTGTTTATGGATTAATTATGTTTAATGAAAAACTTGTAAACAGGCTTAAAGAATTAAAAACCCCGTTTTATTTTTATGATATTTCATTGTTAAAGAATACACTGGAAGCCGTTAAAGATGAAGCTGATAAATACGGATTCATTGTTCATTATGCTGTTAAAGCAAACGCTAATAAGAAGATTCTTAAACTAATAAATGATTTTGGTTTCGGTTCCGATTGCGTCAGCGGAAATGAAATTTTAAGATCTCTTGAAACCGGTTTTCCTGCGGAGAAAATTGTTTTTGCCGGAGTTGGTAAATCTGATGATGAAATTAACATTGGGTTAGATAATAATATTTTTTGTTTCAATTGTGAATCAATTCAGGAGATGGAAGTTATCAATGAACTTGCCGGAAACAAAAAATTAAAAGCAAATATCGCTTTAAGAATAAATCCGAATATTGATCCCAAAACTCACCATTATATAACTACGGGACTTGAAGAAAATAAGTTCGGAATTAACCGTTGGGAATTTGAAAAGATCACCAGCTCATTGCTAAAACTCAAAAACTTAAATGTAATCGGGCTGCATTTTCATATAGGTTCACAAATAACTGATATGGAAATATTCAAAAGTCTCTGCATTCATGCGAACGAAATTCAGGAATGGTTTAACAGACATAATATTTATTTTCAGCACATAAATGTTGGCGGAGGGTTAGGGGTTAATTATGAAGAGCCTGATAAATATCTAATCAATGATTTTAAAACATTCTTTAAAATATTTAAGGATATAATCGAATTAAAACCTGATCAGAAACTACACTTTGAAATTGGCCGTGCTATAGTTGCACAATGCGGAAGTCTGATTTCAAGGGTTTTGTATATTAAAGAAGGAGTAAATACAAGTTTCGTTATTCTTGATGCAGGAATGACCGATCTTATTCGTCCGGCACTATACCAGGCCTATCATAAAATTGAAAATCTCACATCTATCAAAAAAGAAAAAAAGTATGATGTTGTGGGACCAATTTGTGAATCTTCCGATACTTTTGGAAAGGCAGTAAAACTTCCTGAAACAAAAAGAGGAGATTTGATTGCAATCAGAACAACAGGCGCATATGGTGAAGTAATGACTTCACAGTATAATCTGCGGGATCTTCCTCAAATATTTTTCTCAGATGAATTATAATCATACAGAAAATATTAGCTTATGAAATATTTCATCAACACCATTTCAAAAGATCATGTATTGATTGGAGTAGAAAAGGGGATTATACAGGCTGGTCACGGCAAAAAAGCTCCGCTTCAGAAAATGCATAAAGATGATTTTGTTATTTTTTATTCGCCCAAAACTTCCTTAAATAATGGTGAACCGCTTCAATCATTTACGGCAATAGCTAAAATTAAAGATGATGAGATTTACCAGGTTGAAATGAGTGAAACATTCAAGCCATTCAGAAGGAATGTGCTCTTTTTAAATTGTAAGGAAACTCCCATCAAACCGCTGATTGAAAATCTGCAGTTTATTGAGAATAAGAAATCATGGGGATTTAAGTTCAGGTTCGGGCTGTTCGAAATAAATAAACACGATTTTCAGCTTATTTCGAGGAAAATGGAAGTTAAGCTTTAAGAATCTTCTTGCGACTTTGAAAGATTTAATCCATATTACCGGTGGAGGAAAATTCTATGGAACTATTTTTTAATTCATTCCTGGTAATGTTTATCTCTGCTGTGATAGTGATGTTTGCTCTTAGTTTATATCTCTATCTATATCTCGACTAATTATTTATTTAACATTCTGCCCAGTACACTATCATTGCGGATAATATTTCTTATTTCAGAATAGGGAATAAATACTTCCGGTGCGCCAAGGACGTAAGCACCCGCCTCATAAGGATTAAACTGAAATTTTATTCCGCTTTTGTATAAATCGAAATTATCATTTAAAGTAAAACCGTTTTCAAATCCAAAAAATCCCTGATCATAAAGTGATTGGGTGGAATCAGCCTGATAATGTTCTCTGAAAATCTTTTCGCCAACCTTATCTAATTCACTTTTGTAATCACCGGAAAAAATATCATCAAGCTTTATTTGTTCGCCTGTTTCAAGATTGAAGCTTGAAAGCGTAAATGATGAATTCCCATGCGCCCCGCCGGTAAAAACGTATTCAATTATTTCCAGTGAAAGTATGTTATCCGAGTTAAATGATATACTCGTAAATTCATTATTTTCAAAAACCGGCTTATAATCGTTATAAAGTCCGGAATCTTTCTCAACTTCCTGCTTGTAATCTTCTATAAATGAATCAGCCCGATCATCAAGATCAGAAAAGATGCTGTCACCTTCCATCGAACCGCTCAGATAAAAATCCATAATGTAAGTATTTATTTTTTGCTGAACTTCTTCATTAGGATAACCTGTCATAACTGGATAAGTAAGAACTATAGAAACTGCGTAATCACTAAAATCTGATTCTCCATAATTTCGGTTTATATTTTTTAAATTAAACTTTGCACTTCCCACAGGATAATTTTCTTCCAGGTAAAAATTAAAGTATTCGCTGGAATCAGGTTTCAGCCATATTCCCTTTATTTCGTTCTGCGAAACAAAACTCCCATCGAATATTCCTGTAATGATGGTATTGTACTCTTCATCGTAACCGCCCTCCTCCTCAATATGGACTTTTTCCCCTTCTTTAATGTGGCTGTAATATTGAAAATAAATCGGTTCACCATTAGATTCGTAGAAGTAATTTCCATCCAGCACAGAATCCATTCTGGTAAGGTTCATCTGTATAGTAAGATTGCCGTTTATTTTACCTTCCAGTCTTTTATAGAAATAATTAGGAATATTTACAGGATCCTGCGCAAAGGAAATTTCTATTACTAAAAGAAAAAAGCAGACAAGTTTTCCCATTTTTATTTGAGTTAAATATTTAGTTTCATTTTAATTGTACACCGCTGAAATTTTTCAGGATGATCATTTGCTATTTGTTCGAAACCGAGTTTTTTGTATAGATTTAATGCTGCTGAAAGTTTATTGCTGGTTTCCAGTAAAACATTTTTTGCATTTTTAGAAACTGCAAATCCGATTACAGTTAAAGCAAGTTTTTTCCCTATTTGTTTTCCCTGGTATTTTTCTGTTACAGCCATCTTTGCAAGTTCAAAAGTATATTTATCCAGTTTGATAGCCGCACATGTTCCTGCCACTTCATTGTTGTAAAGAGCGAAGAAAATTTCTCCGCCGTTTTTAATTATTTCATCGGGATTTGATAAAATTCTTTCATCTTCAGGCTCAACTGAAAAATATTTTTTCAGCCATTCTTCATTCAATCTTTTAAAATCTTCACTGTATTTTTTTTCAAAGTTAACAATCTTAATCTCTTTCATCTCCCGTTCTTTTATTCTTTCAGATATGCGTACAAATATATTTTTTTCATCCAGTGTTTCTTCGATTTTATCGAGAAGCAGAAGAAAATCAAGTCCTGTAGAAGACATAACTTCTGATGTGACTTCTTCTATATCGGTTAACAAAGGACGAATGGATTCGAAAGTTTCCTTTCCTTTTTGTGTAAGTGAAACCTGGTTAACTCTTTTGTCATTTTCATCCTGCCTGGTTTCCACAAGCTGCTTTTTCTTCATTTGGGTTACAAACTGTATTATTGCCGGATGGGTAAACCCAAGTGACCGGGCCAATGTCTGAACGCTCATTGATCCGTTCTTATAAAGTGCATACATTGTGGTGAACCATTTCGGCTCAAATTCCAGCTTTTGATTTTTATAAATTTTTGCAACACCGGATGAAAGTCTTTCCCCGAGTCTTTTTAACCTGGTTGCCATTCCAAGTTCCCTTAATTCTTTTATTAAATCTTCTTTTGGCATATTCTAAACGTAAGTTATTACGTAATAAGTATTAGATATGTTTTATTTTAATTCTGATAGCAAATCAGGTAAATTCAACGATTCTGTGAACATAACAAGATTACCGTCTTTGTCTTTCGGCCATTCAGATTCAGGTTTATCAACATAAAGTTCAACACCATTTCCATCAGGGTCAGCAAGATAAATTGATTCCGAAACTCCGTGATCAGAGGCTCCTTCTATTGGATATTTTTCTTCCCATAATCTTTTAAAAACCTTTGCCAGTTCTTTTCTGTTCGGAAGTACTATTGCAAAGTGGTATAGTCCTGTGTGACCGCGAGGTGCAGGAATTGCGTCCTTTCCTGCCCAGGTATTTAATCCGATATGATGATGGTATCCACCGGCGGATAAAAATACTGCAGAGTCGCCATACCAGGTTGTAATTTGGAATCCAAGAAGATCTTTGTAAAACTTAAGTGATCGCTCGAGATTTGAAACCGTCAAATGAACATGCCCGATTCTTGTGTCAGGATGAATATTACTGCTCATTAAAAACCTTCTAAAAAATATTAGAATTCTTTATGTGAAAGATAATAAAGTTCGGCCCAACTCATCGTAAAGTAATGATTATTTACTTTTTAATACTCTTGGAAATTTCTTCCATCATATCAAGTTGAATCTGCTGTATTTCAAGCATCCGCATTCCCTGTTGTTTTAAAAGATGGTCCATTTTATCGTGAAGTCTGCGTATCTCAACTTCGGCTTTCAGGTTAACCTGGTAATCATGCATTGAACGAACTCTGTCTTTTGATTCCTGTCTGTTCTGGCTCATCATAATAACAGGTGCCTGTATCGCGGCAATGCACGATAAAACCAGATTTAAGAGTATAAACGGGTAAGGATCAAAACTGCGGTTAGTCAAAACAACTATATTGATTATCATCCATATAACGATGAATAACAGAAAGATTATTATAAACGGCCAGCTTCCTCCGAACCTTGCAATCTTATCTGATAGCCTTTCGCCCCAGGAGGCTTTTGTTTCAAAAGAAGCATCTACATCTTTTGATAAAATGTCTTTTTCAACAATGCTGTCTAAAACTTCTTTTTCAAACTCAGAAAGAGTGCCTTTTTCTTCCGAGAGTATATTATGCACAAACTCGGAGCGAAATTTATTTAAATCATCCAGGCAAATAAATCCTTCCGGATCCCACTTATAACTTTCAGACGTAATAAGTTCTACTATAGAATTTGGAACAGAAATCCCGGGCATCATCTCGCTAAGTTTTTTCTCTTTTTTACAAATCTGGCAGGTTGCGGCAGGTTTAAAATTTACTTTCATTTTATCCTCAGCAAAAATATTTTTTGTTAGAAAGAATCCGAATAGAGTTAACAAAAATTACAGAGAGCTAAATTGAAAATAAATACTAATATATAAATTATATTTTTCCTTTAAGGTAAGCCTTTCTTTTTACTTCCGGGAATTTTTCTATTGCATAGCGAAGCATTGTTCGCGGCATTTTCTTATAATGTTTTTTCAGGAATTTCTCTTCTTCATTTATATTTTTATTTCCCACTTCACGAAGCATCCATCCTACAGCTTTGTGTATAAGATCGTGTTTATCATTTAACAATATTTCGGCTAAATTAAATGTGGTTTCGAATTGAAGATTTTTTATGAAGAACATAGTCGATAATATTGAAATTCTTTTCTCCCAGAGATTCGAAGATTTAGCCAGTTTGAAAAGTATTTCTTTATCATTATTTAATAGATGTGCACCGACAATTTTCGGTGCACTCAAATCTACAAGATCCCAGTTATTAATTTTCTTAGTATTTTTCAGATAAAACGCATAAATATTTTCTTTGGTTTTACTATCACCTTTTGTGTATTGATCTACAAGTATGAACAAAGAAACAAGTCTTTCTTCATGAACGGGGGAGTTTAATAATTCCTGTAATTCCGGCAATGAAATATCCCTGTGTTTTTTTGCGATAGTTCGCTGAACAGGCACTTTAATTCCGTAAAAGATGTCTCCTTCTCCGTATTCTCCTTTACCAGTTTTAAAGAATCGCTGAAGATTTACAGCCTGTTCTTTATCAGCTACTTCCAATAATTCTTTTTTAAGTTCTGTTAATCCCATTAAATTATTTTTTAGTGTGATCTAAAATCCAGTTGGTTATTATTTCCAGAGCCCTGGGTGCAATAGTTTCTTCAATTTTTGAATACTCAGACGGCGCACCGGTTTCAGATGTCTGGAATAAATGATTGAGTTTCGGAATTTCAACGACTTTATAATCTTTGTTTCCGCCTTCTTTCAAAGCTTCTTCAATTACAGGTAAATTTTGTTTGGGCGGAACCTGCATATCGTTTGTGCCGTTAACAGCAAGGACAGGAACTTTAACCTTCTCTAATGTCGGTTTAGGATCATAAGTAAGGAAAAATCTGAACCACGGACTTAAAACTGTCTCAGCCTGTTTCTGAAATACAACATCGGGATCATTACCGAACTCGGCTTTTTCTGTTGAATCAAGATTTGCATAATAATTTTGATAAAGTGAAATTATCTTTTGGGCGGCTGCTGAGCTGTCTTTGTCGTTTTCTACCACATCATAAATATTCTCAGAAAGCTTCAGACTCTCATCAATTTTCTCATCGCTCATCCCCATCGATTTTTCAATTAGTTTCGACTGTGCAAGAAGAATTTCTTTTCCATTTACTCCGGGTCCTGCCATCATCACAATAAAATTAACATCACTGTTTTTAACTGCCGCAAGAGGAGCAATTAAACCGCCTTCACTGTGACCAATAATTCCCGTTTCATTTTTTCGAATATCATTTCTGGATTCGAGAAATTTAATTCCGGCTAAAGCATCGTTTACAAAATCCAAAGTGGTCGCCGTTGCAAAAGTTCCGCCTGATTTTCCTACTCCGCGGTCGTCATAACGTAAAACAGCAATTCCATGTCTTGTTAAATAATCAGAAATAATCAGGAACGGTTCATGTCCAAGTAATGTTTCATTTCTATCCTGTGGCCCCGAGCCGGTTACAAGAACAACCGCTGGAAATGGACCCCCTTCTTTAGGCGTTGTCAGAGTTCCAGCTAATTCAATACCAGCCTCTTTGTCTTCAAACTTTACTTCTTCTTCATTATAGGGATAAGGTTGTTGGGGAACTTGGGGTCTTTTAAGTTTTTCTACTTTATCAGTTTTTTTAAGTACAAGCGGCCATGTTCTTCCTGCCTGGTGCCATGTTCCGTCTATACTGTCATTCTGAAATACACCGTCGTAATATCCCTTTATAGCCGGAACGTGAAAGTAGACACTATCATTTTTAAATGAGGTAGAGTCTACTTTAATTCCAAATGCATTCTGATCAGGACTATCGAGTGTTGCAGAAAGAATTCCTGCCGAATCTGTAACATTAAAAACTATGCGCAGCTCCATTGAAGAAACTTTTAATGTCCCCTCCCATATTCCTGTAATATCTGTACTATTAGTTTGAGGTTTAACCTGGAAAGCATAGCAGGTTATTAGAATAGAAATTAAAAATAGTTTTTTTAGCATTTGATTACCTCTTAATCTGTTATCTATTAAATTCAATAATATAATATTCAAACTTAAGCAGAGTTGAGGAAGAAGTAAAAAGAATGTGATGAACGGAAATTATTTTAATCTGAATATGAAAGTTTTTTAATCTGTCTGTAATGATGATTGAAATGTTCAACAAGAAAATCCATTGTTTGGTGGATATTTAATCTGCCGGCATAAGGATGAGTAAACATATACTTGTTTCCCGCATCAATATTTACTTCACCCAAAGCAATATTAAGTTTATTTCTTATTGTAACCCACTTAGATTTTAATTCATTTATGTCGTAAGTCTCAGGCATTTTCCCAAGTATAGGCGGGGCTTTAAACTTAAATGGAGACTTCAAAGAATATTTTAATAATGAAGCTCTTACCAAAGCAGAAATTCCTGCTTTCTGTTGGTTAGTGTTTTTCATCTCTTTATTAATTGAAATAACAGATAGTTGCTCTGCTTTAACCAGATGAAAAACAATCTGGGTTATCGACCATTTATCTTCTGCCGGTCTGTAATTCAATTGTTTTTCATCCAGTTTTTCAAGCAGGTTGAAAAGTTCATTCCGGTTCTCTTCGAGTATCAAATATTTTTTTTGTATTGTTTCAATCATTTTCTTTTTGATACCTTGTTTCAGCATTATCTTCAGGGGAAATCAAAATTAGATTATCATCTTCAAACCTGAAATTCATCTTAAAAGGAGGTGCATCACCAATGGAGAAAATGATTGTATTGTTATGAATCTCATACTGTCCAACGGGCTTTCCGCCATTGGCAAGAGTAAGGGTAACCTGGTGGTCGGGAAAAAATTCAACTTCCTTTCCCCTGAATGAAGTTGCTTCAGTTGTTTTCCATTTTCCTATTAAACTTTTTGCATCATTTTGTGTGTTTTCCGATTGGCTACAGGAACTCATCATAAGCAAAAACACGAGAACAGGAAATAATTTTAATTTGTAACTCATAAATCTCTCTTTGAATTTCCGTTTTTGTAAAACCGTTTAATTTCTCTGTGTAATCTCTTCTCTTTTTTCTTTCGCTCAAGATAACTATTCTTATCAATTAATGAATCAAGATATTCACTTTCTTTTTTAAGTTTGAAATAATTATCCAGATGTTCTTTAGTAATAATTCCTTTTTGTAAGGCTGATTTAACCGCGCAACCGCTTTCAAGTGTGTGCGAACAATCTTTAAATTTACATTCAATAGCTAATTCAGAGACATCGGAAAAAATATCCGAAACAGAAATATCATTATTCCATAAACTGAATTCTCTCATTCCGGGTGTATCGATTAAAATTCCGCCGACTGGAATAAGAAACATTTCTCTACGCGTTGTAGTGTGTCTGCCTTTGTTATCCGCTATTCTGATTTCATTTGTTTTTTGCTGGTTTTCTGTAAGCAGTATATTAATAATTGATGATTTTCCAACTCCTGATGAACCAACAAATGCATATGTTTTTCCAGCTTCAATAAAAGTTTTTAAGTTATCAAAACCATTACCTGTTTCACAACTGATCGAAAAACATTCAGCATTTATTCTGTTTTTAATAATGTCCAGATATTCCTGAGAATTTTCTAAAAGATCATTTTTATTCATAATGATAAATGGCCTGCAGTTTCCTTCTTCCGCCATAAGAATGTATCGCTCAATTCTATTTAAGTTAAAATCAGAATTAAAGCTTTGTACAATGAACAGGTAATCAATGTTTGCAGCAATTACCTGTGCGGTTTTTTCTTTGCCTGCCTGCCCGCGTGAAAACCATGATTTTCTGTTCAATACTTCGTGAATAATACATTTGTTTTCATCATGAAAATAGGTTATTACAACCCAGTCTCCTGTTTTAGGGAAAGAATACAAGTTATCAGCATCGAATAAAAACTTGCCTGTTACTTCTCCCGTAATTTCTCCGAACTTTGTAATAAGATTATACCGCTGTTTATTCTCAGCTGTAATTCTTGCAATTTCGAATCCTTCTCTTCTGAATTTTTCATATTCTTTTTGATAAAAAGAATCAAAACCATATTCTTCTAAGTTTATCAATTTAAATTCTCCTTTAATTAATTTCGTGTTGTCATAAACGGTCATTCTGAACCTGCCTGTCGGCAGACAGGTTTATTTCAGAATCCAGCTACTTTAGAATTCAGAACCTGAAACGAGTTCAGGTTGATAGTAGTTGGCAATTAAAACAACTGGATTCGGTTTTAGTTTAAATATAATTTTAAGTTTACCGGGAAATTGTTAAACAATATCCGGCGAAAGAAGAGTTAATTGATCTATGTAAGAATTTAAAAAATAAGTCTTCTGAAATTTTGTTGATGTAAATTTAGAGAAAATTTTAAAAAATAAAAAGGTTAACAAGTCATTCCGAACTTGATTCGGAATCTGGATTTGAATTTAATAACAAAGATGCTGAAACGAGTTCAGCATGACGACGTAAAATTGCACTAAGATAAAACAAAAAATCCTGCAACCGAATTATCAATTGCAGGATTGAAAAAATAGATATAAATGATCTTTACATTACCAGTGCCATGACAGCCTTCTGAACGTGCAGCCTGTTTTCAGCTTCATCAAAAACTATTGAATGATCTGAATCGATAACTTCTGCAGCAACTTCTTCACCGCGGTGAGCGGGGAGGCAATGCATAAACAGGTAATCTTCTTTTGCATTTTTGGCAAGCTTATTGTTTACCTGGAAACCGGCAAATTTCTTTTGTCTGTCTTTCGCTTCGGCTTCCTGTCCCATACTTGCCCAGACATCAGTATAAATAATATCAGCATTTTTAACAGCAGCAACAGGATCATCAAGTATTTCAACTTTGCTTCCCATTTTCTTTGCATTCGCTTTTGCATCGTTTACAATATCTTTGTTCGGTTTGTAACCGGATGGAGAAGCAATGCTAATGTGCATTCCGACTTTTGAACAACCATTTAAAAGACTGTGAGCCATATTATTTCCATCACCGATATATGTAAGTTTCAATCCTTTAAGCTCTCTTTTCTTTTCCAGGATTGTAAACAGATCTGTTAAAACCTGGCACGGATGAAGTAAATCTGTTAATCCATTTATTATTGGAATCGAACCGAACCTTGCCAGATCAACAACATCCTGGTGATCGAAAGTGCGGATCATAATTCCATCGATATAGCGTGATAAAACTTTTGCCGTATCGGAAATTGTTTCGCCTCTTTTCAGCTGAAGATCATTCGGTCCGAAGTACATTCCTATTCCGCCGAGATGATAAATTCCAGCTTCAAATGAAACTCTTGTTCTTGTGGATGGTTTTGCGAAAATCATTCCCAGTGTTTTTCCTGCAAGCCATTTATGCGGCTGTCCTGTATGGTGCAATTCTTTTAATGTTTTACTCACATCAAATATCTGGTACATTTCTTCCAGAGTCAGATCATTTATTGATATAAGGCTTTTGCCTTTCATTGATACTGCCATAAAATATCCTTTTGATAATTTTTAATTTTCTTTAACTATTCTCGTCCCGGCATCCTTATCTCCCAATGCCGATGATTCAGTGATTACTGATTCTTTTCCTCCATGTTCAACATACTGAATTGCGGCTTCAATTTTAGGACCCATACTTCCTTTAGTAAATTCTCCCTGTTCAAGATATTGTTTTGCTTCTTCAAGGGAAATTGTTTCAAGGGCTTTTTGTCCGGGTTTATTAAAATTTATATAAGCATTTTTAACATCTGTTAAAATGTAGAATGCGTCGGCTTCAATTTCATTAGCTAAAAGTGAAGAAGCAAGATCTTTATCAATTACACATTCAATTCCCTGTAGTTGTTTCTGCTTATCCCTGTAAACAGGAACTCCGCCGCCGCCGGCCGCAATAATGATAGTGCCCTTTTTGACGAGATCTTTAATTATTTTTTTATTAGCAATCTCAAGAGGTTTGGGAGAAGCCACAACTCTTCTCCATCCTCTTTTACGGGGATCTTCCTTTATTACCCAGTTGTTTGCACGAGCGAGAAGCTCTGCTTCTTCCTTTAGAAAGAAAGCGCCTACAGGTTTAGTGGGTTCTTTAAATGCAGGATCATTCAGATCAACAAGAACTTCAGTTACAACGGTTAAAACGTTTCGTCTGATTTTATGTTCAGTCAGGATGTTTTTCATCTGGCGTTCAATCATATAACCAATTCCGCCCTGTGAATCAGCAACGCAGATATCAAGCGGCATTTTAGGAATTTTATACTGGTTGTACCCGGCTTCATTTCTTAAAAGAATATTCCCAACCTGAGGACCATTGCCATGTGTAATAACAATATTAAAATCGTTTTTAAGAAGCTTAACTAGATTAACTAAAGTGTTGTAAGTATTTCTTTCCTGTTGCTGTATTGTCCCGACTTCATTTCCGCGGATCAGGGCATTTCCACCAAGCGCAACTACTGCAATTTTCTTCATAATGAACCTCTTCTGCAGTAAGCTGAAATTCGACCGGACCTGTATTTCTTAATCATAAAAACCGATGTTTATTGAATCCCCTATTTGTATTAAACTTTAAATATTTATAAAAAATACAAACTGAAACTTATAGCCTATAAGCAAGAGAATCAACTTTTGGGGGTGTAAACCTTCTAGGTTAACACTTCGTTTTATAGAGCCTTAACCTCGAAGGTTAGTGATTTTCCAATCTCCGCCGCATACACTTTTTTCTTTTTATTTTTCTTAAGGATTGAAGCTCCAATCCAATCGATTGCGGGCGGATCACCATGGAGAAGAATTACATTTTCAGGATTAAGTTTATCAACAACTTTAAGCAGATCCTCTCTTAATGAATGAGCTGTAAAACGAAATCGCTTAATTGTGCATTTAACTTCAGTTTCTTCGCTTAATTTTGTTAAACGTATTTTCATTCCTTTTTCAGCAGTCGAAACCGCAAATCCCGGGGTATCTTTTTCCATATAACCAACAGTGAAGATTGCCGAGTTTTTTTGTCTCAGCCATCTCTGTGCAAAACGAAATGATGCCGTTCCTTCGATCATCATTCCGCTTGATGCCAGAACAATACAGGGCTGTTTGAAAAACTCTTCTGGGTTTTCAACTTCGTATAAATCTTTCTGCGGAATTTCGCTAAGCTCAAATTCAGTATCATCACAATTCACCACAAAACGATTGTAATCATACGCACGGCTGATTTTGCGGGAAATTCCCCCTGTGTAAATATCTGTTTTAGTAAGCTTTCCGCTCTCCATTAATTGCGAGATTGTTTTTAAAATTTCCTGCATTTTTCCTAGAGAAAAAACGGGAATTAAAATTGAACCGCCATCATTTATAACTTTGTTTGCAGCTATTGTTAGTCTTTCAGATTCTTTTTTCCAGTTATTAATTGTTGAAGAATCTGTTGCACCGTAAGTTGTTTCGAGGAACAGAGTATCAACTTTTGAATTCGGAAGAGTTGCTCCTTTCATCCACGATTGTGATTTTAAATTTATATCTCCCGTGTAAAATATTTTGTTGCCTTTATATTCAACTAAAATTGATGCAGAACCGAGAATATGACCTGCATCGTGAAAAGTTATTTTAATAGGTTCATCGCCGGAATGATCATATCCTTTAATTTGAAATTCTTCATTAAAAGCCTTGTATTCAATAGACTGAATTAACAGATCAATTTCCTGATGTGAATAAATTTTTAATTCTTCTTCAGAGACCTTTTGGGATAAAATCGAAACTGCATCGTGAAGAGTTAGCTCGGCTAAAGCTCTTGTCTGCGGAGTAGCTATAATTTTTATATATGGATGATTTTGCACTAGAAAAGGGAGTCCGCTCAAATGATCCTGATGAGCATGAGAAATTAAAACATAGTCAACATTTTCGTTTTTTATCAAATCAAATTCAGGCAACGCTTCCTTCCCGTTTTTCTGCGGATGCATTCCACAATCAAGGATAATCCCGGTACCGGCTATCTTTAAATAATAGCAGTTTGCCCCGATTTCCCCGGCGCCTCCAAGCGGAAGAAATTTTATCATTCCTTTTTCCCCATTAATTCATCTTTTTTCTGTTTTTCTATGGAGCTGTCTTCTGGTACAAGACTAATCAAAGTTTGTCCTGCTTTGGGTTCAGGTTTATTTTTTGAAGTATAAACTATCAGGTTTTTATCTTTATCTATAAGAAACATGGGAACAACTTCATTCCCTCCGTTTTCATTTAGAAATTTATCATAGTTATATTCTTCAGTAATCAGAGTTGATTTTAGTTTTGAATTCCCGTTAAATTTATTCAACAAATTATAATAAGAATAGTTAGTACCGAAGAGTATTTTTCCACGTAATGCTTCTGACACTTCCTTTCCCTGTTCTTCCTCATTTTCTTCTACAGTCAGCTGAAATACATTTTTTTTGCCAAATATTCCCGAAAGGTGCAATGCTGCAAGAGAGTTCACTTCATCATTTGGTGTTAATGCAATCAGTTTACCAACCCCGCTGAATTCTGCTTCCTCGATAAAACTATTTGAATTTATACTTTCCTCGAAAGTCTCAAAACCCTCCATCCTTGCAGCACGAATATTATGCCGGTTTGTATCAACTATTATAACTCTCAATCCCTTGTCCTTTAAAACAGCAGCGATTTTTCTGGAAAACGAATGAGCCCCAAGAATTAAACATCCCTGGGGATTAAAATTTGCTAGTCCCAGCCATTTTGCCAAAGGTGCGGAGCTTAGTCCGTAAACAGAAATAGTTGCAACGATAACAAGAAACATTTCAGGAACAAGCCTTGCGCCCTCGGTAAAACCGAATCTGATGAGTTCAATGGAAAATACAGATGCAACAGCTGCTGCAACTATACCGCGAGGTGCCATAATAGACAAAAAAAGTTTTTCTTTCCATTTTAGTGATGTATTAATTGCTGAAAAAAATACGGAAACAGGTCTTACTACCAGAATTAATATTGCAATGAAAACAAAACTTTCAAAATTAAGCATGCTTAAATCACTAAAATTTATCCGGGCAGCCAGTACAATGAATAGTATTGAAATAAGCAGTGTCCTTAGATTCTCCTTGAATTCAATAATATGTTTTATATTAATTTTTTTCTGGTTGGCTAAATAAATTCCCATAATGGTTACACTTATTAAACCACTTTCCTTCTGTACAACGTTGGATATTGTAAAGATTAATACAACCATCGTAAGGCTTGCAGGATTCTGAAGAAACTCAGGAATGAGATCATGCCTGATTAACTTTGTTACAAAATATCCTCCAAGAAGACCAATAGAACTGCTGATCACAATTGATTTAAAAAGACCGGTCGCTACCTGTAGAGTAGCATCCTGCAAACCTGTCGCAAATACTGCTTCAAAAACCAGGATAGCTAGTAATGCGCCGATAGGGTCGTTAACAATCCCCTCCCATTTTAAAATTGAATTTATTTCACCTTTGGGTTTAACGTGTCTGAAGAATGGGAATTACAACTGTAGGACCGGTTACCACCAGAATAGCCGCGAAAAGAACCGACAATGAAAATGAAAAATTCAGAACATAGTAAGCTGCAATTGTAGTCAGTATCCAGGAAACAAGTATTCCAATTGTCACAAGATTTCTTACCAGTCCTCCGACAATTTTTAATTCGGAGAAACGTAAGTTCAGTCCACCTTCAAATAAAATGAGAGCTACCGAAATAGAAACGAATGGAAAAAGAAGATCTCCGAAGAATGAATCCGGATTTATGAACCCAGTTACGGGTCCCGCAATAAAACCGAAAATTAATAAAAGCAGGATTGATGGAAATCTGAATTTCCATGAAATCCACTGAGCAATTACTCCGGATACAACAATGGCTGCCAAACTAATAATAATTTTTTCAGTCAAGTGTTTTTCCTGTTTAAGAATGGAGGATTCTAATATAATATTTTATAGATAACAAGCATATGATGAGTTATTCAGATGGCATTCAAAATTCCACCAAAAAGGAAAAGAAATTTATGGTTGTTCTTTGATTGCCCAGATTACGTCCGAAATTGTAAAAACACCGGATTCAAATGAAAATTTAAGAAGATAATCAGGATTGAAGCCCAGCATATATCTTTCAATTACAGATTTCAGCCAGGTTATTTCTGACTTAAGCTGCCAGTGGTTTCCGTCCTGTGAATAAAGAACAATGAACAACCTGTTCTTCAAATGTTTCCTCTGCTGCTGAGACTGATTTTTATAAAGCCATTTTATCAGTTCACTTGTTTTCTTTATTGCTTCATCTATTTTGTAAGGAAAATTTTTAGGGAATACAGATGTTTTATGATCAAATTTTGCACCCTGTATTGTGAAATCTACAAGCCGGTCTTTTTCATCCATTGCAGGAATAACGTCAGGCATTGTGCAGAATATTTTTTCAACAGCATAAGCCGACCAGAAATTATACCATCGGTTCAGTGCATAGTTTGAGATATTATCATGTTCGCGGTCTTTGCCGAACCTGTCTTTAATTTCTGTTAATATATTTTCAAAAATTGGTTCGTGGTAAACGAAGTTTGTAAGTTTATCGTAGTTATCATTTTGTTTTCGTCCCCATTTGTAAGGATAAACCAATCGTTTTTTTAATTCGTTTTCAATATTTGATAGTGGAATATCCATAAATAGCACACAGATCAAACCGATCTCTGCAGATTTATTTTTGAAATAAAAAAATATATTCGTGTTTGAAAATATAAAATCCGCCTGCCAATGCGCGGTATCGCCATAATTCTTTCTGGTTTCTTTTTGCCGTTGTCTGATCAAAATTTTTGATGATTGTTGATTTTAATTTGTAGCCGCGCTTTACCATTTCCTGCATTGTGTAAAATCCCAACGGAATCCATTCGCCCGATGAATATTTATCTCCTATGACGACCGCTGCATATCTTCCTTCATCTAAAACCGGGAATGTTCTATCAATTACTTTTCCGAACATGGTTAAAAAATCTTCAACAGATTCTGCATTTGATAAATCATTTTTCTTTTCACTAAACCTGATTATATCCCAGTAGGGAGGATGCATAATTAAAAACTGAACTGAACCGCACTTACGTTTTTTTAATTCTGCTTTAAAATTTAATTCGGTACTGTCAGCGTTAATAATTTCTGTTTTTATTTTATGGGGATTTTTTTCTTTACTGATTATTTTTTTGGATAACTTCACTACTCCAGGCTGTAGTTCAATCCCGATTCCGTTTCTCCCAAGTCTTTTACATTCTATTAATGTTGTTCCGCTGCCGAGAAAAGCATCTAGAACCCATTCTCCTTTCTTTGTATACCTTCTTAAAAACTGGTTGGGTATTTGCGGAATGAAATTCCCCCAGTAACCTGCTGTGTGCGCCCCGGTTCGGTCCCGTTTATCAAGTATCCATAAACTGTCTGTTAAAAGATCATCGTATTCCTTCCAGCGGTTAAGATTAATGTCATTTATTCTTCCTTCTTTTCTTTCGGAAAGACTTTTGATTAATCTTTTGATGTAATAACGGGTTCTTTCAAGTGTCCTGGTTTTCTGGATTTGTGTTAATTCCCCGATAAGAAAGTTTTTGGAAATATTATCTGTGCTTCCATTTCTATGTATAATTAATTTATCATCAAGTTTATTTATCTCGCTGATGAAAGAATTAATATCCATTTTAACGGAACCAATCTCTTCTTGCTTTAAGAGAATCTGAAGATGGTCAATTAGATCGTAAGTTATCATTTAAGTTTTACCCCGAATAACAAACTTTGTTTTAGGAATAAATATTTTTATTGATGTGCTAATTTAACCTCCTTGCAGTGGAAAAAGAAGAAACAAATAAATTAATTATATTTTATGAAAAGAGGATTTAGTCTGACTTCTGCACAAATGAAAGAATATTCACAAGTCTCTTTCTAAATTAGGTTTAATATATTTGCTGAATTATCACGGAGAGCCTCAACTTCAGGAAGATTTTGTTTTTTTATAAGGAGATGAATAATATCAATTTCTTTATCCCTGTTTACTCCCGCTGCGGCACAAATAAAATTATCCTTTATATAGTAAGCTATGAAATCTTTTTTGTGAATGTTTCCATCAATGATGATTTCATCCCATTTCTTTACAAAGCCAACATACCTCAGACTGATTCCCGCCTGCTCTGTCCAGAAGTATGGAACATCATCATAAACAACTTTTTTACCCGCCATATTAGCTCCTGCAATCCTGCCTAACTGCATTGCCAGCCGCCAGTGTTCAACCCTGATTAAATTTCCGGTATGTGGTTCCGGGAAAGTTGCAATATCTCCTGCTGCGTAAACATCTTCCGTCACTTTCAGGGTTGAGTCAGTTTTTAAACTTCCGTCATCAAGTAAATCAATTCCCGACAAAAATCCTGTTGCGGGCTTTACACCAATTCCTATAACAACAAAATCAGTTTCAATCTCTTCACCGGATTCCAGCAGTACTGATTTTACATTCCCGTTTCCTTTAAATTCTTTAACTGCTGATTTTAATTTAAATATTGTCCCTTCCTTTTCATGTTCTTTCTTAAAAAGATTTCCGATTTCCTTGCCGAAATTTCTTTCAAAAGGAACTTCTCCCTGAGCGACAACAGTAACCTTAATATTTCGTTCGGTTAAACTATGCGCAGTTTCCATTGCAATGAAACCAGCACCAATAACAACTGCGCTCTTTGCATTTTTAGCTGCTTCAATAATATTATCTGCATCATTGAAGGTTCTTAAATAAAAAATATTATTTAATCCGGCTCCGGGAATGTTAAGTTTCCGCGGGACTCCCCCGGTTGCAATGAGCAGCTTATCATATTTTAAGTTTTCTCCGTTATCGAATGAGACAATTTTTCCTTTGAAATTCACTCCATTGATATTTATTCCCTTTAGTATTTGAATTCCATTTTCTTCATAAAAATCATCGGGGCGAAGAGGCATCCATTCAGGCTGCGCATTTCCCGAAAGATAATCTTTGCTAAGATTGGGACGGTCATAAGGAGTTTTGTTTTCTCTGGTAACCATAACGATATTTCCTTTAAAGTCGTTTTCCCTCATAGATTGTGCAGCAAAAAAAGCTGAAGCACCGGCACCAAGAATTACAAACGTTCTTTCGTCCTTTTTAATATCTTTCTTTGTCATATCAGGATTTCTGGAAAACGGGATTTCTTTTGAAACCTTAATTTTTATTAAATCACCCTCTAATTGTAATTTATAATTAGGAAGCGCATCCATAGCCGGTGGTTCAAGTAAATCGCCGTTTTTTGCATTAAAGCATGCATGATGTAAAGGACAGATAATAGTATCATCTTTCAGAATTCCCTCTTCGAGCGAGGCACCATAGTGAGTACAAGTCGCACCGACTGCAAAAAATTCGTCATTTATTCTACATAATAGAACATTATTGTTTTCGTCTAATTTATATGATTTCATTTCCCCGTTTTTCAAATCACTTTTCTTTGCAATTTCTTTAAAGCTCATAATTCATCCTTAAATATTTTTAATGCTTTTCTATTTTTTTCATTGTCTCAATCAAAGTAAAACTATTTTACTCAACTCTTTTCTCTGTTTCCCGATTAAAAAGGATAAGCTTTTTCTCGTCAAAACTAATTCCTATTTCATCTCCCTCATTAAATATTGTACGCTCCGGGACTTTTGCTAATATTTCATTTTTATTTATTGAAATATAAATTAAAGATTCACTTCCAACCGGACCAATCATCTTAATTTTTCCCTTCAATATTCCCTCATTTACCGGAACAAATTTTACATCTTCAGGCCTTAATCCTATAATAACATTTTCAGCACTTAATTTTTTCAGTCTTTCGATTTGCTTTTCAGTTTTATCAATGATTTCCTTATGCAGAATATTCATTGGCGGCGAGCCGATAAACTTCGCGACAAAAAGATTTTCCGGTTCATTATAAATTTCATAAGGTGTTCCAATTTGTTGAACTTCTCCGTCTTTTAAAACTGCAATTGAATCGCCGAGCGACATTGCTTCCGTCTGATCGTGCGTAACATAAATTGTCGTAAGTTTTAACTCTCTCTGAATTTCTTTCAGTTCGCTTCTCATAGTTATTCTCAACATTGCATCCAGATTCGATAAAGGTTCGTCCAGCAGAAGCACATTTGGTTCTCTTACAATTGCCCTTCCTAAAGCAACACGCTGTCTTTGCCCGCCACTTAATTCACCTGGTTTTGCTTCAAGTATTTTGGTTATCTCAAGTATTCCGGCGGCTTTTTCAACCTTCCTATTTAATTCTTCCCTATCCATTTTAGCAATTTTCAAAGGAAAAGATATATTCTCCCTCACATTCATATGAGGGTACAAAGCATAACTCTGAAAAACCATTGCTACATCACGTTCTTTTGGTGATAAAAATATTTTTTTTTCGCCAGACACAATAATTTCGTCATCAAAACTTATTTCACCCCCGGAAGGTTTTTCAATTCCGGCAATAATATTTAGCAAAGTTGATTTACCACATCCGCTGGGACCAAGAAGCACAAAAAACTTTCCTGCTTCAATTTTAATATTAATCCCTTTAAAGCTTCAACTGTACCTCTCCTTACGGTAAAAAATTTCTTTTGAATATTTTTTATGCTTACATTTTTCATCCTTTTATTGCTCCTTCAGTTAACCCCTGTATAATGTAACGCTGGAAGAAAGCGGTAAGTATAATTAATGGAACAACAGCAATTACTGCACTTGCCATTATATAACCCCACGGAACCTGTCCATGTAATCCTTCAAACAGCGCAATACCTACGGGAATCGTTCTTGCCTTGTAATCAATTGTTAACATTAATGCGAATAGAAATTCATTAAAAGAATAAATTAGGATTAACATAAAAGTTGAAAAGGCTCCCGGCAGAGCAACAGGAAAAATAATTTTCTGCAGAATCTGCCATCTGCTTGCCCCATCAATTAAAGCTGCTTTATCAAGTTCGGTTGAAAGTCGTGATAAATAACTGAGCATTATCCACAAAGCCAGTGGAAGACCAAGAGTGATGTAAGGAAATATTAAAGCGTAATATGTATTTATCCATCCAATCCATGTCATCAGTTTAAAAAGATAACCGATTATACTTATTTGTGGAAACATAGAAAATGCAAGCAGTATTAAAGGAATTAAAATCTTTCCCGGAAAGTTTAATCGGGTAATTGCGTATGCAGATAAACCAGCAAACAACGTTGCACAAAATGCCGAAATGATTGAAACAATAATGCTGTTCTTCAAATAATCTAAAAGATGAGTGGAACTGCTTGAAAGAAGATCAGTATAATTTGTAAATGTGAATGAAACTGATTGCCCGGATGAAAGAAAATCCGGGTTTTTAGTTAGTGATATTATAATCATCCAGATGAATGGAAGCAGACAAAATAGTAAAAGAAATACTGCACCGAAAAACTTAAGGAAGGAAATGATTTTATATTCTTTCATTTAAAGACCTCTTTAAATCTTCCGAATTTTATATAAGCGACAGCAAGAACAGCAGCAAACACAAAAACAATTACAGAAACAGCAGAACCATAACCGAAATCTCCGCTCACATAATAATTATATGCATAAAGAGAGAGTGAAGTAGTACTTCCACCCGGTCCGCCGCCGGTTAATACATAAACAAGATCGAAAATCCTGATAGCATCAACTGTTCTGAATAACAATGCAACAACAATTACTGGACGAAGAAGAGGAAGTGATATGTTAATAAATCTCTGAACGAAATTAGTTCCGTCAATCATTGCCTGTTTGTAAAGTTCACGTGGAATCGTTGATAGACCTGCAAGAATAATTATTGCCATAAACGGAGTTGTCTTCCAGACATCTGCAATTACAACCGAAGAAAAAGCGCCGAACGAAGAACCAAGCCAGCTTACAGGTTGATTTGAGATTCCCCAAAGTTGAATTAGGTAGTTGAATAATCCATATTCATAATTATAAATAAGTTGCCAGATTCTTCCGGAAATTGCAATAGGAATTGCCCAAGGAATAAGAATAGCAACACGAAATAAACCTCTTGCCGGCAGTGTTTCGTTGAGTATAAGTGCGAATAGCATCCCGAAGAATAATTCAAGCGAAACAGAAACCAAAACAAATAATAGAGTGAAACTAACCGACTGCCAGAAATGTGGATCGCCCAGCATTCGCCGGTAATTTTCTAATCCAAGAAATTTTGACGGCAGAAAAGTTACATCTCTGTTTAAACTTGTTATAACTGTTCCGATAACCGGAATAAGAATAAATACAACCGCTGTTATTATTAGCGGTGCATTAAACCAGTATGCTGTTTTTGTTTCTTTTAAGTTGTAATCCATAATTTACGAATGACTTTTTATAGATTGTCATGCTGAACTCGGTTCAGTTTATAAATTTTATAAGTTAAGACCCCGACACAAGTTCGGGGTGACAAATATTATTTTTTATATAATTTTTCAATTTCTTTTAATTCAGATGCAATGGTTTTCAAAGCTTCTTCCGGTGTTGATTTTCCTGCCAAGCAATTATTAACATATCTCTGGATAACTTCTGAAACCTGCGGATAGTAGGGAAGTGTAGGTCTTGCAACAGTGTGTTCAAGGGCTTCTTTTATTATTTTAATCCGAGGCATTTTTTCAAGAATTTCCTTGTCTTCATAAATATCTTTTCTTCCCGGGCTCCAGCCGATTTTCATCAGCATTTCTTTTTGCACCTTAAATGAAGTTACAAACTTTATAAACTTCCACGCCTCATCTTTTTTATCAGAATATTTTGAAATCCCGATGTGCCATCCGCCCAAAGTTGAAAATGAACTATCATCCGGCGAATGAGGAAGAAGAGTTAATCCTGTTTTTCCTTTTACAAAAGAATTATCTGACTGGTGAAGCTGCCATGCATATGTCCAGTTTCTTTCAAACGAAGCATTTCCATTCTGAAAAGCTCTCCTGACTTCTTCCTCTTTCATTTCAGTGTAAGTGTTTTCAGGTGAAACATGATATTTCTGAATTAAGTCCTGCATAAACTGAAGTGCTTTTACATTTGCAGGTGTGTTAATATTTATAGAATCACCCTGCATTATTCCGCCTCCCATTGAAGAAATAAATTCCATAAAAGAACAAACAAGTCCTTCATACTGGGCACCTTCCCAAACAAATCCGTTAAAACTTTTATTTGATTTTCTTTCTTCATTCTGAATTTTGATACACATATCAAGAAGCTGATACCAGGTTTGGGGCGGGGACTTGTATCCATTTTTCTCAAGTAAATCTTTCCTGTAATAAAGAAGAGCAACATCCATAAAAGCAGGAAGTGCATATAAAGTATTATCGTAACTATCTACATTATCAATATTCTTTTTGAAGAAATCATTTGTTGAAAAATTATCTTTATTGGCATAATTATTTAATGGTTGAAGCCAATCGGATTTTATAAATTGATTTATCCAGACGACATCCATTAAAAATAAATCGGGATTATTTTGTTTAGCCTGAAGTGATATAACAAGAGCCTGTCTTCTTTGGTCGGAGTAAGTAGGCTGTCTTATTAGCTGCAGATGAGAATTATTTTCAGCGTTGAACTCGTTTACTACTGAAGACCAGAAATTGACTTCTTCCGGGGAACCGCCAATCCATATTGTAAATTGATTTTCGGATGAGTTGCAGGAAAATGATATAAGGGCAGATAGAAGAAAGAATATTATTATAACTGAAAATTTGATATATTTAAAATATATTGTCATTCTTAATTATATGCACAAATATATTAACGATTTAATTTTTAAACGTCTGGTGTTGTTTTAATTATAAAACAACCAGTCAAAGATGCAACTAAAAGATTCATAATTATTTTGATTAGTGTTTACTATTATTATATAAATCTAAAATAAATTGTAATAATAAATATTGAGTTGAGTCAAATGTTGAAAGGCGGGAATATAGGAGGAATCCATTGTCGATTTAAGAAAAAAGATTATTGAGTGATTCCGCCAATGTGGGGTGAGTGAAAATTCCTTCTTTAAGGGCTGTGTATTTTAAGTTTCCCATCATTGCAATCTGAATCATTGAGGCAAGTTCTCCACCTTCAATTCCAAGTATTGCACAGCCTAATATTTTTTTTGAATCAGCGTCAACGATCGCTTTCATAAATCCTTTTACCTGATTTATTTCTATTGCTCTTGCAATATAATTCATCGGCAACTTTGCAACTTTATAATTTAAATTTTTCTGTTTTGCTTCTTTTTCTGTAATTCCAACTCTTCCAAGCTGAGGATCGATGAAAACTGTATAAGGCACAAGTCTGTTTTTAATTGTTTTATTTTTCTTTTTGAAAAGATTATCTCTTATTATTCTGAAATCATCATAAGAAATATGAGTAAAAGCCGGACCACCTTTAACGTCTCCCAAAGCATAAATTCCTTTAACATTTGTTTCAAGCTTGTTGTTTACCTTTATAAAACCACGCGCATCAGTTTTAATTCCTGCAGCTTCGGGATTTAACGATTTTGTGTTTGGTATTCTTCCAACAGCAACAAGCAGATGAGAACAACAAACCGTAGTTTCTTTTCCGTCAGACGAAAATTTCACTTTAATTTCTTTACCAGTTTTTGAAACCGATTTAACTTTTGTATTTAAAAGAATTTTGATTCCTTCATCAGAAAGAATTTTCTGAACTTCTTCCGCAACATCTTCATCTTCACGTGATAAAAGCTGGCTGCCACGTTGAATGATTGTTACACGGCTTCCAAATCGCCTGAACATTTGTCCGAACTCCAGACCGATATAACCTCCCCCTAAGACAACAAGATGTTCAGGAATTCCTTCAAGCTCCATTATTGAAGTTGAGTCAAGAAAATCGACCTTATCAATTCCTTCTATCGCCGGGATGAAGGGTTTTCCACCGGTATTAATAAAAATTTTGCGTGCTTTTATTTTCCTGGTTTTATTTTCACCTGAAGTAATCTCAATAGTTTTTTTATCAAGAAATTTTGCTTCGCCTCTAATTAGCTCAAGATTTTCGGTCTCTTCAATCCCTTTTTCGCCGCTTTCACGAAATGATTTAACGATTTCCCTTTTCCTGTTTATTATTTCTTTGAGATTAATTTTTATTTCAGAAGTATGAATTCCAAACTCTCCGGATTTATTTACCAGGTTAATAAGTTCTGAGCTTGCCGCCATTGTTTTAGATGGTGTACAGCCGTAATTGATACAGCATCCGCCGACAAGATATCTTTCAACCAAAGCAGTTTTCCATTTTTTATTGGCAAGTGCTTTTGCCAATGGATTTCCTGCCTGACCCGAACCTATTATGATTGCATCAAATTTTTCTGTTTCAGCCATGGTTTTTCCTTTTATTCAATAACCCATTCACGATTATTTTTTTTGATCAGTTTATCTGCTGCCTTTGGTCCCCAGCTTCCGGCTTTATAGTTTGGAAAATCAAGCCATGGTTCGGATTCCCATTTTTTAATAATTGGATCAACAATCTGCCATGATTTATAAATCCATTCCGCATGCGGAAACAATGTCTGGTCGCCCTGCATTGCATCTCTTATAAGCCATTGATAAGAGCTTGGTGTTTCTTTTATTCCAAAAGCTTTATCATATCTGAAATTCAGGTTCACTGGTCGCAGCTGAAGTTCAGCACCCGGCTGCTTTGCGGTAAAAGTGTAAATGATTCCTTCATTCGGCTGTAGTCTGAATGAAAGAAGATTGTGTTTCTTTTCATCTTCTTTTTGAATTGGAAACATCAGGTGAGGAGTAGGTTTGAACTTAATTGTAATTTCAGAGACTTTTTCTTTCATTCTTTTCCCGGTACGGAGATAAACCGGAACTCCTGCCCATCGCCAGTTATCAAGAGTCAGCTTTATTGCGGCATATGTCGGAGTCATAGAATTTTTTTCAACTTTTTTCTCTTCACGATAAGCATTGGCTTCTTTTCCATGCACCTTTCCTGAATTGTACTGCCCGAGCACAACATCTTCTTCAATGTTTATTTTACATATTGAGTTAAGAACTTTTAAAGTTTCACTTCTTAATGATTCTCCATCATAATTAACCGGCGGATCAATTGCCGTTATGCATAACAGTTCAAAAAGATGATTCTGAATCATATCTCTGATGATGCCGGTTTTTTCATAAAAGCCTGCCCGCGATCCAATCCCGATATCTTCTGCAACTGTAATCTGGATGTTATCAATGTAATTTCTGTTCCAGATAGGTTCGAACCCGGGATTAGCAAAACGGAATACTACCATATTCTGCACCGTCTCTTTTCCAAGAAAATGATCGATGCGGAATATCTGGTTTTCCTCAAATACTTCGTGAATTTCTTTATCAAGTTCACGCGCAGATTTTTCATCGGTACCAAATGGTTTTTCAATAATTACTCTACGCCATCCACTGTTGCTTTTAGATAATCCTGATTCACCAAGTTTTTTAACAATAGTGGAATAGAAGGCCGGGGCAGTTGAAAGGTGAAATAAAATATTATCAGGGATGTTAAGTTTTTTCTGAAGCTCTTCAATTTTCTTTTTAAGCTTTCCATATGATTTGGAAACATCATCATTAAAATTTCCATCTATGTAAAAAAGATTCTCAGCAAATTCATTCCATTTGTCCTCGCCGCAGATGCTGTCTTTTTTTACTGCCTCGTACATTTCTTTTCTGAAAGCAGCACTGGAAAATTCGGAACGTGAAAACCCAATAACTGCACATTGTTCGGGCATAAGCTTATGACACTTCAAGGCAAACAAAGAAGGAATTAATTCTTTATGAGCAAGATCTCCCGAAGCTCCGAATATAACAACTATACAAGGGTCAGGAGGATTACCTTTAAGCATTCCCTGCTGCTGAACCTCAATCATTTCATTAATATTATTATTCATTTCTGCCATTTTTACTTTTCCTCCTTAACAGCATGTCCGCCAAACTGGTTTCTTAAGGCAGCAATTACTTTTGCAGAAAAAGCTTCATCCTGTCTCGATGCAAATCTTTCATAAAGTGAAAGTGTAATTGTAGGTACTGGTATTGCATTCTGAATCGCATATTCCGAAGTCCACCTCGCCGTTCCTGAGTCATCAACGTAGGGTGCAATTTTATCCAGCGTATTGCCTTCTTCCTTAAAAGCATCCGCAGCAAGCTCAAGCAGCCAGCTTCTCACAACTGCTCCGTTATTCCAGAGTTTTGCAACTTGCTCAAGGTTAATATTAAAATCAGATCGGGACATACATTCAAAAGATTCTCCGATTCCCTGCAGCATCACATACTCAAGAGCGTTATGAATCATTTTCACAAAATGACCTGCCCCGCTTTTACCAACATGTGCGTAACCGTTTTCCGGTGCGAGAGAAATAAATATTGGTTCAACTCGTTTAACTGCTTTTTCCGGACCACCCACCATTAAATTGTAACCGATTTTGAGTCCCCATATTCCACCGCTTACACCCGCATCAACAAAATGAATCTCTTTAGATTCACATTTTTCTGAATTCTTTATTGATTCAGTAAAATGTGAATTACCACCGTCAATTATTAAGTCATCTTTATCCAGAAGATTTAAAAGCTTATCTATTGTTTCATCAGTTGGTTTTCCGTGTGGAACCATTATCCAGACATTTCGGGGTTTTTCAAGTTTGGAAACAAGATCTTCAATTGAATCAGCTCCAATTCCTCCATCGCTGACTGCTTTCTTTACATTATCTTTATTCAAATCGAATGCAACAATTTCATGTTTATCTTCTTTTAATCTTTTGAGCATATTTCCGCCCATTTTTCCGAGTCCGATCAGTCCTATTTTCATAATATCTCCTTATTAAGTTTCAATATTAAATTCTTCAAGTTTTTCTTTAAGCTCATTATGGTTCTGCAACCATATTGTGTTTAATCCAACAGCCTGAGCTGATTGAATATTTTCTTCCCGGTCATCAATGAATAAACAATTGCGGGGTTCTTTTTGCATGATATTAAGTGCTCTGTAAAAAATTTCCTTTTCCGGTTTTCTTGTTCCAAGATAACATGAACTGAAAAAGCAGGAAAAATATTTGCCAAGATTAAATTTATTTAAGCGGTACCCGTTCAGCTCAAGGGATTCATTATTAATTGTTGCGAGCTGATATTTTTTTCCGGCGCTTAATTTCTTAAGTATTTTTGTTGTTGAACCAAACTCAATTGACTGTGAATGCATAAAACTTATAAAATCATCTTTGGCAAAATTTCTTTTACCGAAGAACACAACCTTATTCAAATAATCTTCAAGTGGTAATTTCCCCTTTTCAAATTTCTTAAAAACAGATTTATGTCGTTTTTCCATTTCTTCATAATTAAGAAAAAAATGTTTTGCCGCTTTTTTTCTTGCAATGTTATCCCATCCGTTTGATAAACAAACTCCTCCGACATCAAAGAAAATGGTTGAGATTTTTATCATTTAAGGCTGTCATTTATTTTTTTCAAAGCCTGCTCAATATTTTTTCCGAGATGTATTCTTATTACGCGCCTGTTTTTATCATTTAAAGAACGAAAATCACCAAGTGCCTGTGCTCTCTGTAAAGTCGCAAAACCATAATCCTCACCCGGAATTGGTAAATCATCTTCAGCTTCATAAGTGAACATTATAAACACACCTTTGTTTGGTCCACCTTTATGTAGCTGTCCGGTTGAATGCATATATCTGGGACCATAACCAAGAGTTGTAGCAACCTTTAATTTGTTTCTTAATTTCATCCTGATTGAATGCAGAAGCTTTTGTCTTTGCGGAGTCTGAAGAAAATAAGCAAGCATAGAAAGATAATCAGGAGATGTTGCAAGTTTTGTAAAAGAGTTTAAAAATGAAGGCAGGCTTTTTCCTTTTGGTGCCCAGTCAGTATCACTGTTAAAATAAATTGAAATATCATTTTGACTAATTACCGGTTCACCCTCTCCAAAATTTCCTTTAGACTGCCATTCACTTAATAAATCCTTGCTGTTCTTTTTACTTTCCGAAACATTTGGTTCATTAAAGGGATTAACATTTAATATTTTTCCTGCAGTTGCTGTAGCAAGTTCCCATCTGAAAAATTCTGCACCGAGAGCAAGCTTATTTTTCAAATCGATTTTTATCACCGGATGACCTGCTTTATGTAATGCATTCAGTTTTCTTTCATCATTTTGTTTCTCATCATTCCCTGCATGCAGATAAACAAAAATTCTGTCATCACTGTAAACATCCGGTTTGCCTAAATCTTCACCTTCAACCGGCAGAATCCCCTTTCCTTCTTTACCAGTGCTTTCTGCAATAAGCTGTTCAACCCAGTAGCCAAATGCGTTGATTGAACTTGATAGAACGAAAGTTACTTTATCTCTTCCGAGTCGTGCATTTATTCCCAGAGTTGTCCCTAAAGATATTGCAGGATTTGATTCAGAAGGAATAAACGGACCGCAGCTTATTTCCATTTGATGAGCATTGTGAAGAATTTCTCTGATGTCAACTCCAATCAAAGCCATTGGTACAATTCCGAAATAAGAAAGAGCAGAATATCTTCCGCCGTAATCTTCTGGATTTGTAAACACTTTTCTGAAACCCCTATTCATTGCTTCATCCTGCAACGAAGTATTCTTATCAGTTATTGCAATAAAGTGTTTCCCTGGGTTATCAATTCCTTTTTCTTTTAAAAGATTAAAGAAATAATGATCAAAACTTAAAGTTTCTGTTGTTCCCCCTGATTTGCTGGCAACAATAAATAGAGTTTTATCAGGAGCAATTTGTGATTCCACATTTTTAACAGCAGCAGGATCTGTATTATCAAGCATCAATAATTGGGGATAACCTGATTTAGATCCGAATGTTTCTCTTGATACTTCGGGGCAAAGACTGCTTCCACCCATACCAAGCAGAACAACATATTTAAACTTTTCTGATTTAATTTCTTTTGCAAAATTTAAGATATCATCAGCACGTTCTACAAAATCTTCAATGTTTAACCATCCCAAACGATTACGGATTGCTTTTGTTTCTTCATCACCAGATTTCCACACATACGGATCTTTAGCAAATATTCTTCTTACAATCTGTTTTTCATTAACTGATTTAAAAGCCGAAGTTATTTCTGATTTATTTTTACTGAAATTAATTTCCTGTGAACCGGTTTTTTCAGACAGAAATTGCGATCTTTTATCAGCCAGAGTTTTCATCAGGTTATCATAAGGCGAAATAAACTTTTCTATTCCTTCATTAACTAATTGGCGTGTAACAAAATCAATGTCAATTCCTAACTTGCCGAGATCTTCGAATGATTTCCTGGCTTCATCAACATCCTTTTCAATGGAATTCTCAATTATTTTTCCATGATTGGCAAAGGCATCAATCGTTTCATCCGGTAATGTGTTTACTGTATGCGGTCCAATTAAAGTTTCAACATAACGTATATCTGAATAAAGAGGATCTTTTGTACTTGTGCTCGCCCATAAAGGTTTTTGAACTCTCGCTCCATTATCCACTAATTTATGCCAGCGTTCACCGTAGAAAATATTTTTGAAACTCTGGTAGGCTATTTTTGCGCTTGCTATTCCCGCTTTGCCTAAAAGATTTTCAGGTCTTGGTTCACCTGTTGTTTTTTCAGGAATTATATAAGTTCCCAAAAGCTGATCTGTAAGAACATCAATTCTGCTTAAAAAGAAACTTGCAACCGAAGCAATATTTTTAATGTCCTTTCCTTCACCAAGTCTTCTTTCAAGAGCTTTTATATAAGCCCATGCTACTGCTTCATAACTATGAATTGAAAAAAGAAGAGTGATGTTAATATTTATTCCCTCGTAAAGACACTGCTCAATCGCGGGAATTCCTTCATCGGTTCCGGGAATTTTTATGAAACAGTTCGGTCTGTTTACTTTCGAGTATAATCTTCTTGCTTCTTCAATCGTGCCTTCAGTATCTCGTGCGAGATAAGGAGAAACCTCAAGACTTACAAAACCATCTGTTCCGTCCGATTCATCGTAAACTGTTCTTAAAATATCGCATGCATCCTGAACATCTTTAACTGTTAAAGCCTCATAAATTTCCTGTACATTTTTCTTTTCCTTAACAAGCGTTTTAATTTGTGCATCGTAATCCGTTCCTTTTGAAATTGCTTTATTAAAAATACTCGGGTTTGATGTAATACCTCTCAGACCTTGTTGTGTTACTCTTTTTTTAATTTCTCCCTTTTTTATTTTTTCGCGTGTTAAATTATCGAGCCAATAACTCTGTCCGTAATTAATAAGTTCATTTAAAACGCTCATAAAAATTTTCTCCTTTCAGAAAATCAGCGCCCTGTTATAGGTTTTGGTTTTAAAATTTGTTTAAGTATCTCCGGCAGTAAATTTAATCAAGTTAAATTTTGAAAAACAACCGTAACTATTTAGTTAACAATTTTTTAGTCCTGCTGACTACATTCTCTGTAGTGAAGCCATAGTGTTCAAAAATATCTTTATAAGGAGCACTTGCTCCGAATTTATCTACTCCAATTACATCTCCTTCTTTGCCGACCCATTCGCACCAGCCGAATGATGCTCCTGTTTCAACAGCCAGTCTTTTGGTTATTGCCGGCGGGAGAACTTCGTTTCTGTATTTTTCATCCTGTTCTTTAAATAATTCCCAGCTCGGCATACTGACAACACGTGCATCTATATTTTCATCTGCAAGTTTGTTCTGTGCATCCAGCAGTAATGAAACTTCGCTTCCGGTTCCAATCAGTATTACGTCCGGCTTATCTTTTTTTTCTTTTGATATTATATAAGCGCCTTTCAAAACACCCTCCGGACTTTCAACTTTTCTTCCATCGAATACGGGAAGTTTTTGTCTGGTTAAAACAAGCATTGTCGGTCCCGACTGGCGCTTAAGTGCTGCACGCCAGGCGTATGCTGTTTCATTTGCATCTGCAGGACGAATTACACACATATGAGGCATTGCCCTGAATGAAGCAAGCTGCTCTACAGATTGATGTGTTGGTCCGTCTTCACCGAGTCCGATTGAATCATGTGTAAGAACATAAATTACAGGAAGCTCCATTAGAGCGGCGAGTCTTATTGCAGGACGGGCATAATCTGTAAAGATAAAAAATGTTGATGTGAAAGCTCTTAATCCTCCGTGAAGATAAATTCCGCTGCTGGCTGCACACATTGCATGTTCTCGAACTCCCCAGGCAATATTCCTGTTATCATAATCGCCGGGTTCTATGTAATCAGAGTTATCAATTAAAGTTTTAGTTGAAGGAGCAAGGTCTGCGCTTCCCCCGATGAGCCAGGGAATTTCTTGTGCAAAACCATTTATAACATTATTTGAAGCTTTCCTTGTAGCCATTGGTCCATCTGCCGGTTTGAAGTGCGGAATATTTTCATCCCATCCATCCGGCAGCGATCTCTTTAAATATCTTTGAAATTCATCAGCAAGGGGTAAATATTTTTTACGATAGTCTTCCATCTTTGAATTCCAGGTGATTTCCTCAATTTCGCCCTGCTGAACGGCTTCCCGCATATGATCGAGAACATCTTCGGGAACATAAAAGGGTTCATTCGAAGGCCAGTCATAGAATTCTTTTGTTGCTTTAATTTCATCCTTTCCTAAAGGAGAACCGTGAGCTTCAGGAGTATCTTGTTTGTCAGGCGCACCATATCCAATATGAGAACGGATAATAATAATTGATGGTTTGTCTTTTTTATTCTTCGCATTTTCAATCGCTTCAGTGATTGTATCGATATCATTTGCATTATCACCAATATCCTGAACATGCCAGTTGTAGCCTTTAAATCTTTCTGCAACATCATCTGCATAAGAAATATTTGTGTTTCCCTCTATAGTGATATGGTTATTATCATAAAACCAGATAAGTTTGTTCAATTTCTGCTGCCCTGCAAAAGAAGCTGCCTCATTTGATGCACCTTCCATTAAGTCACCATCGCTGCAGAATGCATAAGTAAAGTGATTTATTATATCGTGTCCCTCACGGTTAAACTTTGCGGCAAGTTTTGCTTCAGCAATCGCCATCCCCACGGAATTCATTATTCCCTGTCCTAATGGACCTGTAGTTGTTTCAACTCCCGGTGTCAATCCATACTCGGGATGTCCCGGAGTATTACTTCCCCATTGCCGAAAGTTTTTCATATCATCAAGTGAAACCTCATAGCCGGTGAGATATAACATTGAATAAAGTAGCATAGATGCATGACCGTTTGATAAAATAAACCTGTCTCGATCGAACCATTCGGGATTTTTAGGATTAAACTTTAAGAATTTTTTCCACAATACGTAAGCTAAAGGAGCGAGCGCCATAGGTGTTCCAGGGTGTCCGGACTCGGCTTTTTGTACCGCATCCATTGAAAGAGTACGTATTGTATTAATTGTCATTTCTTCAATAGAAATTTTTTCAGTTGTTTTAGCTGTGTCACTCATCGTAAACCTCATAAGTTAAAATCATTTTCAAATCGTATTTATTTTATTAATAAAGTTAAACTACATTTTGTCAAACAGTTGTTAGTTCAATCAACACTATTTAAATGAAAGAAATATGCTTTGCATCCTTTACAACAGAACCGGCATATAAAAAAGTAACCTGTCTTAAAGTTAAAGCCTGATCAAATTCTGTTTGTGCGGAAATTCCGTTCGCGGGAATAACAATATTATACCATCTCAATCCTGCTGAAGCTGCAGTTTGTGCAACGCAGATATTTGAAACAGTTCCTGTTATAATCAGGTTCTTAATTTTCCAGACATGGCTTAGATAATGTTCTAATCCTGTTTCATAAAATCCGTCATACCGGTTTTTCCGGAAAACCATTTCATCTTTTTCAGGTTTTAGTTCATCAATTATCTGCCAGCCTTCAGTTCCCTTTCTGCAGTGCTCAGGCCAGATTTCCCATTCTTTATCGCCTTCAAAGTGAGTATCCTGTGTATAACAAACTTTCACTTTGCTTTTTCGGGCTTTATTTATTAAAGATCTAATATCCGGAACTGTATCTTTTGCTGATTCAACAATCAAAGAACCACCTTCTTTTACAAAGTCATTCTGCATATCAACAATGAGGAGTGCTGTTTCACCAACAGGAAGTTTCAGACTTTTTTTATAATTGATTTCGGGAACTTCAACATTTTTCCCCGGCACATAAGGGAAAATCATTTAAGTTCACTCCTTCGCACAACCTTTTTAAGCATTAATTTTTTCGTTATTTATTTTTCTTTCAGGTGAATTTCCATTTCTCGAAATTTTATCGAGTATCCAGTCAATCTGTTTTTTATCCAGCGTTTCATTCTCAAGCAAAGCTTCTGCAAGGGCATCCAGTTTTGTACGGTTATCATAAATAAGAGTTTCTGCTCTTTGTTCCTGCTCTATTAATATTTTCTGAATTTCTTCATCTATAATCTGCTGTGTATGCTCACTGAAATCTTTCTGCTGGGAAAGTTCTCTGCCAAGGAAAGGATGTTCCTCTCCCTGTTTAAACATAACCGGACCAAGCTTCTCACTCATTCCCCAGTTACAAACCATCTTTCTTGCAATTCTTGTAACCTGCCTGAAATCTTCAGAGGCTCCATTTGTGACATCATCAAAAACAATTCTTTCGGCCGCTCTTCCTCCAAGTGCGACAGCAATTCTATCAAGAAGATACTTTTTCTTTAGGTTATATCTTTCCGTATCAGGAAGCTGCTCAGTCATACCAAGTGAACGTCCTCTAGGTATAATAGTTACTTTTTGTAACGGATCAGTGTTTGGAAGAAGTTTTGCAACAAGAGCATGCCCTGCCTCATGATAGGCAACAACTTTTTTCTCATCGTCATTTATTATTTCTTCACGTTCTGCACCGAGAAGAATTTTATCCCTGGCTTCTTCAAAATCTTCCATATTTACTTTTGTTTTATCTTTTCTAACCGCAAGTAAAGCTGCTTCATTAACAAGATTTTTTAAATCAGCACCTGAAAAACTTACGGTTCTTGCAGCAATATTAACCAGATTAATATCTTCATCGAGGGGAACGTGTCTTGTATGAATATCGAGAATTTTTTTACGGGCGCCTTTCTGCGGAAAATCCAGTGTGATTCTCCTGTCAAATCTACCCGGTCTGGTTAACGCCGGATCCAGTACATCAGGACGATTTGTTGCAGCCATAACAACCACGGATTCATTCGGTTCAAATCCATCCATCTCAGCAAGTATCTGATTCAGTGTCTGTTCCATTTCATCGTGTCCGCCGCCGAGACCAGTTCCTCTAACTCTGCCAACGGAATCAATTTCATCTATAAATATTACAGTAGGTGCTTCTTTCTTTGCATTTTCAAAAAGATCTCTTACACGCGAAGCCCCGACACCCACAAACATTTCAATAAATTCTGAACCGCTGATACTATAAAATGTTACATCCGCTTCTCCGGCGGTAGCCCTTGCCAAAAGTGTTTTACCTGTTCCGGGCGGTCCCATTAACAAAATTCCCTTTGGAATATCTGCTCCTAGTTTTGTGAACTTAGCGGGATTTTTCAGGTAATCAATTATTTCTCTTAAATCCTGTTTCGCATTTTCAAGCCCGGCAACATCATTAAAAGTAGCTCCGGCTTTTTGTTTTTTGAATCTTTTAGCTTTTGATTTACCCATACCAAAAAGTCCATTACCGCCGCCTCCCATCATATTTCCCATTTGTCCCTGCATCTTTTTCCGGACATAAAAGAAATAACCCATTATCAGAATCCACGGGAGAGCCATTATCAATACATAAGTTAACCACGAATTGTCCTGTGATTCGGCATTTACAGTCACATTTTTTTCATCAAGAATTTTCATCAATTGATCATCATATACTGTCGGTTTTGTGGTTGAGAAATATTCAAATTTTGCTGTGTCATTCTTGGTATGAGAAGGGGGAAGAATCTTCGAATTAAATTTTCCTTTGATGTCATTTCCGTTCATAGTAATGTAATCTACATTTCCATTCTTTACCTGGTCTTTAAATGTGGAGTATGCAATGGTTGCAGTGGGATTTCCGCCGAATAAATTGAAGAAATATGAGAGCACTACCCAGAAGAGAAAAAACATGACAAGGTATTTCCACCAGCCGGTATTCTGAGGTATCCTGTATTCGGTTTTTATTTTTTTTAGGTTCTTATCCTGTTTCTCTTCATCCATTTTATTGCCTTTTGTCCTTTGGACATTAATTAATGAAATACTGTTTCGTAAAACCAAACCGGAGAAATTTGATTGATAAGCAGATCACATTAATTGACGTTTAATAAAAAATTACTTCTCCCAATATTTTCTTTTATCGTAATATTCGTGTATTGTATTTTCATAACTGCGCTCAACAGGAGTAGCAGGATCATACTCAGGACTGTTTTTTATTTCATCATCTATTACTTTTATCTTAAACCCTTCTATTTCTTTAACACTTCTCAGCATAGTTTCTTCTGCCATTATTTATCGCAACTTATTTTATATGTTGAACTTACAAATAGAAAATTCAATAAGGGTTTGTCTGTGTCACAAAAGACGGGTTATAAAAGGGGATAGCCGGAAAATTTCCGGTTTTATTTATTTAAGTCTGTTTATAGCGAGTTCTGAAATTTTATCACCAATACTTAAAGAAGCCGTTGCGGCAGGGGATGGGGCGTTCAATACGTGAATCATTTTTTCTGCTTCAACAATTCTGAAATCGTCGGTTAGTTTTCCATCTTTTTCAAGTGCCTGTGCACGAACTCCGGCTCCACCGGGAACAATGTCTTCTTCTCTTATCTCCGGAATTAATTTCTGAAGTGATTTTACAAATGCTTTTTTGCTTAAAGAACGGTAGAATTCTTTGAAGCCCATTTTGTAATGTTTTGCTGCCATCTTCCAGAAACCGGGGAAAGAAATCATCTGTGAAATATCTTTAATTGAAATATCAGTGTGTTTGTAACCTTCACGTTTGAAAGCCAGCACTGCATTAGGTCCGGCTTCAACTCCGCCTTTCATCATTCTTGTATAATGCACCCCAAGAAAAGGAAACTTCGGATCGGGGACAGGATAAATTAAATTCTTTACAAGATATTCTTTCTCTTTTCTTAATTTATAATACTCGCCGCGGAAAGGAATAATCTGTAAGCCGGGCTCAACTCCGCATATTCTTGCAATTCTGTCTGAATAAAGTCCCCCGCAGTTTACAAGCAGGCTGCAATTAAATTCACCCCGGGTTGTTTCAACGACCAGTTGAGAGGAATCTTTTTTCAAAGATAAAAACCGGCAATTCGTTTGTACTTCTCCGCCATTATTTTTGAAAATTTCCCCATACTTATTTGTTACAGGAGTGTAATCAACAATCCCGGTTTCGGCAACGAATAATCCTGCAATTCCGGCAGCGTGAGGTTCATATTCCTTTAACTCTTCGCCGCGAAGTTTTTTAATTCCTTTTAAACCGTTTGCAATTCCCCTTTCTTCAAGCATTTTAAGTAAAGGAATTTCAGATTCATCTGTTGCAACTACAATTTTTCCGCATCTATCGTGCTTAATATTATTTTCTTCACAAAACCGGTACATCCGTTCTCTGCCTTCAACACAATTTTTAGCTTTAAGAGATCCGGGTTTGTAATAAAGCCCGCTGTGGATTACTCCGCTGTTATGCCCGGTTTGATGAGCCGCAAGCCCGGATTCTGCTTCAATAACCAAAACGGTATATTTTGTTTTTTGTTTGAGCAGCATTGCGGTAGCCATTCCAACTATTCCGCCCCCTATAATTATTATATTAGTATTTGAAGTTGACATTTTACAGGTAAAAGAATTTTCGTGATAGTAAATTTACATTTATGTTAAACTTTATGCACCATTTGAAGTGTCACTAATTTGTATTTTCAAATACTTTAAGATTAAAAGAAAAATTAATTATGAATAAAAAACAGAAAATAACAATTGTAATCGGACTGGCGATTATAGTAATTGTTTTTATTATCTGGCTTTCGTACGGAGGAGAACTTTTTACCAAAACACAGGTTTTAGTTGAAAAGAAAGATGAACTGTTCGGGACAACATACAAAGAATGGCAGGACAAATTTATCTGGGGACTTGATTATACTCTTTATATATCCGGCGCAACGGTTTTTGTTTGCGGACTATTGTTTTTTGTATTCAGAAAAAAGAAGGCTGTACAATGAAAAAAATAATTAATGTTGTTTTAATAATTTTATTTTCTACAATACTTAACTTTGCCCAGGGTTTTAATGTAAAAGCCGCAGGTGAACAGACATTCAATTTTAAATCCGGCGGGGCTAACCAGGCATCCTTTCACAGTACTACCACACTTGAAGATGTAGATGGACTTACAAAAGAAATAAGCGGAACAATAACTTTTGATGTAAATGATTTCAGCACAGTTAACGGTAAAATTTCTTTCCCTGCTGTTTCGCTCAACACAGGCATTCCTAAAATGGTAAAAGATTTACAGAGTGACTCGTGGCTTGATGCAGAAAAGTATCCTGAGATTTCTTTTAAAGTTAAAAAGGCGGTAAATATTAAAAAGGTATCCGATAGTAAAATAGAAGCTGATGTTATAGGTGATTTCTTTCTTCACGGAGTAACAAAAGAAGATACTGCTCACGCAACAATAACTTATCTTGATGAAAGTCCTGTTACACAGCAGAGAATGCCGGGAGATTTATTGGGAGTACAGGCGGAGTTTTTCATTAAGCTTTCCGATTACAACATAAAACATTTGCTCCTTGGAAAACGGGTTGCAGAGAAAATTGATATAACTGTAAACCTTGTTGGTTCGAATAAAGTGTCTTTGTAGAAAGTTATTAACAATTAGATAGGGTTTATTTTTTAATTAACATTACTATTGCAGAATTTCCTTTGTCTCCCACGACAGCAATACAGTTTTTTGTGGGATAAATAGTCCACCAACGTATATCACTTCCAGGATCATAAGGCAATCCAATCTGCTTCCAACTTACCCCATTAAAATGCCTGAGCGTATTTCTGTCTCCTGCAATCCACATATCATTTGATTTTACGCCTTTTATATCTGATATAAAACCACGGTACTGTATGGGGTCTCCTTCCAGGTAGTTTTCAGGCAAAGATCTCACATAACCCCATTCCCCAAATTTATATTGATAAAGAAAATTTCCTGCGGCATAAAGCGTATTTTTTTCATCCAACCAGATTGAAGGAATTAACCCATATAAATCAGGGTTAAATAATTCCTGTGGAGTAACAATTCTTGAATTTATAAACGTTTCAAAACCGGTACCATTTTTTTTCAGGATTATTCCCTTAACATTGTTAGCATCTGAACCTGAGATAAAGATATTGTCCCCTGATGTCCCAACCATATCTACAAGAGACATATCAGTTCCACTCTCTATCCTGCTCCACTGCCCGTTTTGGTAGTGGGCTATGCTGCCTGAGTTTCCGACAAAATACATATCATTAGTGCTGCTTCCCCAGGCTTTTGATTAAGATCGACTAGGATCAACAGTTGAACGTACATCATACATTATCCAATTTTGCCCATCTCCGTGTATTGGTAAGCTTCCTACTATCCAAATATCATTTGAGAAAAAGCAAAAATTCCCGTTAGGGGCACAGTTACAAGATTCCCTCTAAGGATTGTTTGGATTCTTTTCAATTCCCACTCATTTCCGTCCCAATGAACAGCATTATAAGCGTTGGGTCAGGCTACCCAAGTGAATCCAGCAAATAAATCTCGCCCACTGCCCAGATATTATTCTCATTAATTATTGCAACATCATAAAGAGTGCAGCTTCCCGCCTGCCCACCAAATGTCCAGGTTTGCCAGGTGAAATTGTGGGAAGTTGTATCCATAGTTGTAACGTTAAGCAGGTTGCTGGATACTTGATGCTCGATACTGGATGCCTGATACTTGTAGTTTGTGTTTGGGAGAAGTGAATCTACGTAAAGCAATGTATCTGCAGTTGCTCATGACTAATATTTCACTTTGCTACACTATCTATCTTGCTTTAAAGATTTACTTCTGCAGGTAAGACTAATATTTGTGGTTGTCAGCTTCAGCCAGGCTTCCGTGCAGCTTGTGTCTGCAAGGGTTAACTCTAAACTGCTTTTGTTCTGCTGTGGCGGTTCTGTTGTGTTGCAGCTTAGTATGCTTAACAACAAAATTGCTGCTGAAAGAAAAATTGCTTTTTCATTTTATTGTCCTTTATTTTCTATGACTTTTTCATATTGTTTGTATCACCTTATAAGATTGTTGAAACTATCGCCTTACCTCCTTTTTGTTGAACCAACGGACTAATAGTTGTCTTCCCTTAAGTTAACTGCCTCTGAGTTAATTGATATCTGGTTGGAACCAACTCCATTAAACAGGTTTCCTTTACCCGACCTGGTATATAACCATTACTAGTAATGGTGCTGGTAATCGTTCTTCCAAGTTACTCCGTTAAGTGAACAAAATCTCCAAATGACCAACCCCTACTATATCATTTATATCATTTCCTCTTAATTGATTCGCTGTATAAAGTAGTATTTCAGTAAAGATTGTTCATTCCATAAAGAGTACTTCATGAATTTTATTGATAAATACCACTACCTCCGCTGTATAAATTGTATATTTACTGGTTGAACCAGACACTTAGTAATGATCCCATTCGGGTTTGAATCCGAGGATAGAAATATTACCTGGTGTTATCTTGATAGTCGAATTTATTTTCAAATATTTTCCATGTCACCAAGCAACAGCAACATTTGAAACTGCACATCAAATTAAATTTTCAAGCCCCATAATATCCTGATATTGTAATAGTCCGTTCCACTCTCTATCCTGCTCCACTGCCCGTTTTGGTAGTGGGCTATGCTGCCTGAGTTTCCGACAAAATACATATCATTAGTGCTGCTTCCCCAGGCTTTTGATAAAGATAGACTAGGATCAACAGTTGAACGTACATCATACATTATCCAATTTTGCCCATCTCCGTGTATTGGTAAGCTTCCTACCATCCAAATATCATTTGAAGAAAAAGCAAAAATTCCCGTTAGGGGCACAGTTACAAGATTCCCTCTAAGGATTGTTTGGATTCTTTTTAATTCCCACTCATTTCCGTCCCAATGAACAGCATTATAGGGTATGAGGATCAGGCTGCCCAAGTGAATCCAGCAAATAAATCTCACCCACTGCCCAGATATCATTCTCATCAATAATAGCTACATCATAAAGAGTACAGCTACCTGCCTGCCCACCAAATGTCCAGGTTTGGAAAGTGAAATTGTGAGAAGTTGTATCCATAGTGGTAACGTTAAGCAGGTTGCTGGATACTTGATGCACGATACTGGATGCCTGATACTTGTAGTTTGTGTTTGGGAGAAGTGAATCTACGTAAAGTATTGTATCTGCAGTTGAAATGAAAAATATTTCATCTTTGCTGCTGCTGTCTGCATCTGTTCTTTTGAGATTTACTTCTGCGGGTAAATTAATATTTGCAGTCGTAAGCTTTATCCAGGCTTCTGTGCAGCTTGTGTCTGCAAGTGTTAACTCTAAGCTGCTTTTGTTCTGCTGCGGTGGTTCTGTTGTGTTGCAGCTTAGTATTGCTGATAAAAAAATTGTTGCTGCAAGAAAAAGTGTTTTTTTCATTTTATTAACCAAATAGAAATTAACTTTCAAATTGTTTGCAATTATGCTCCTGGTGCCGCCCGCGCCAGGAGTTTATTTTTTAATTAACATTACTATTGCAGAATTTCCTTTGTCTCCCACGACAGCAATACAGTTTTTTGTGGGATAAATAGTCCACCAACGTATATCACTTCCAGGATCATAAGGCAATCCAATCTGCTTCCAACTTACCCCATTAAAATGCCTGAGCGTATTTCTGTCTCCTGCAATCCACATATCATTTGATTTTACGCCTTTTATATCTGATATAAAACCACGGTACTGTATGGGGTCTCCTTCCAGGTAGTTTTCAGGCAAAGATCTCACATAACCCCATTCCCCAAATTTATATTGATAAAGAAAATTTCCTGCGGCATAAAGCGTATTTTTTTCATCCAACCAGATTGAAGGAATTAACCCATATAAATCAGGGTTAAATAATTCCTGTGGAGTAACAATTCTTGAATTTATAAACGTTTCAAAACCGGTACCATTTTTTTTCAGGATTATTCCCTTAACATTGTTAGCATCTGAACCTGAGATAAAGATATTGTCCCCTGATGTCCCAACCATATCTACAAGAGACATATCAGTTCCACTCTCTATCCTGCTCCACTGCCCGTTTTGGTAATGGGCTATGCTGCCTGAGTTTCCGACAAAATACATATCATTAGTGCTGCTTCCCCAGGCTTTTGATAAAGATAGACTAGGATCAACAGTTGAACGTACATCATACATTATCCAATTTTGCCCATCTCCGTGTATTGGTAAGCTTCCTACCATCCAAATATCATTTGAAGAAAAAGCAAAAATTCCCGTTAGGGGCACAGTTACAAGATTCCCTCTAAGGATTGTTTGGATTCTTTTTAATTCCCACTCGTTTCCGTCCCAATGAACAGCATTATAGGGTAGAGGATCAGGCTGCCCAAGTGAATCCAGCAAATAAATCTCACCCACTGCCCAGATATCATTCTCATCAATAATAGCTACATCATAAAGAGTACAGCTACCTGCCTGCCCGCCAAATGTCCATGTCTGGCAAGTAAATTGTGGGAAGTTGTATCCATTGTGGTAACGTTAAGCAGGTTGCTGGATTGGCTGATTGACTGTATGGTTGATTGAAAACTGTATGAATGATTAGGGAGAAGTGAATCTACATAAAGTATTGTATCTGCAGTCTGCTCAGACTAATAGTCTTGGGCTACACTATCATCCTGTTTCAAGACAACATCTGCGGGCAGACTAACATTTGTGGTTGTCAGTTTCAGCCAGGCTTCTGTGCAGCTTGTGTCTTCTAATGTTAAATTTATTTGCGGCTGTTCATCCGGCGGGATTGGGTTATCTTTTTTGCAAGAAGATAATATTAAAGATAAAAACAGGAATGCCGCTGATAATAAGAGAATCTTCATAATAAACCCCGGAATATTAGTTTAAAGCTTTGCGGGTATTCAAAATAAATAGCAGCGCAATTACTCTTTATCAGAATGCCTGTAAACTCTTATTGTAAAATAAAAAAAATAATAAGAAAAAAGTCACTCCAGTTTTTAGCTTAGGGTTAAAACATTTTTATATATTTACTGTACATAAAACGAAACGTGAAAAATGAAGAAAACAATAACTGTATTCGGCAGTTCAAGACCGGTTGAAGGCGAAGAGGAATTTAATACTGCATATAGCCTTGGAAAACTTCTCGCTCAAAAAGGATTTAATGTATGCACCGGTGGCTACCAGGGGATAATGAATGCAGTAAGCAAAGGTGCAATTGAAGCCGGGGCGGAAGCTATCGGCGTTACAGTTGATGGCTGGAGTGCAATCCCCAGCAAATACTTAACAAAAGAAATCAAATGTTCAAATCTGAATACAAGGCTTGAGAAACTAATTGAATCAGGCGATGCATATGTTGTCTTACAGGGAGGCACCGGAACCCTGGTAGAACTTGCTCTTGTATGGGAATTGGTTAACAAGAAAGTACTGAATGCAAAACCGATTGTTTCTCATTCAACAATGTGGAAAGAAATCGCAGAAACAATTGATAAGCAGTTAATAATAGAAAAGCGTGTTACGGGACTTGTGAAAAATTTTGAAACAGTTGAGGAAATTGCGGATTATCTGTCCGCTAACCTTCTGGATTAAAGTGTATAATAATTTTAGTGTAGGTTATTTTCTTTTCTTCCAGAACCCGGGCTTACGAGCCAGGTGAGTAATTGCGACAATAAATATCTCATCTTTTTTATATTGATAAATAACAGCAAAAGGGAATCTGTTAGTTATACATTTCCTGGTATTCTTTGAAAGTTTTGGAAAAGCTTTCGGGAATTCAATTATTCTCCGGATGGTTAAATATACTTCTTCAAGAAATTCAATCCCCAGGTGATCTTTTTGCCCCTCGTAAAAATCTACCGTATCTGCAAGTTCATTCCTTGCTTTAGGATGAAATGTAAATTTCAACCTTTATACCGTTTCTTTATTTCAGAGAACACCTGTTCTCCATCGATTGATTTTATTTTACCTTCCTTATAATCCCTTATTCTTCTTTCTGATTCCTCAGCCCAGGCTTTATTTATTTCTTCCTGCGAAGGTAAATTTAAACTTTCTATTAATTTATCTGCTAATTGGGCACGATCTTCACGCGGGAGCAGAAGTGCTTCATTTACAAATTTTTTTGCTAATTCAGTCATAACTTTATACCGACATAATTTTTGTTTTAAATATATTATGTAAAAAGGCTATTCGCAACATTGTTTATTCTCATACTTAAACTCTATTTATCAGCCTTCAAGATTAGCGCATCGATATAGCAACCTTAGTCTTGAAAGTTCCACAGGTTTAGCACAGCATCGTAAACCATATCAACAGTCAATTCTTTAATACATTTAAATTGAACGTCTTCGCGGGAGCAAATTAAAGGACGGGGAGAATAAATAAAACAGGGAGAACAGTCCAGGTTTAATCTTACAATATTGTGTTCCGTTTTCCATGGGTGAATGTAGTGTGGATTAGTAGGACCAAGTATCGCTACAACCTTCAGTTTCAAAGCAGAAGCAATATGCATAAGACTTGAATCGTTTGAAACGAACACATTGCATCTTGCCATAAGTGCAGCGCTTTCAGCCAGGTTTGCAGATTGTATTACAAATGCGTTTTCAGAATCAATTTGTTCTTTAATTTGAATCTTTAATTCATCTTCTTCAGGACCGCCGAAGATTAATATTTTTGCTTTCTTCTCTGCAATTAATTTTTTACCAAGTTGAGCGAATTTTTCCGGCTCCCATCTTCTTTTAATTTGATTTTTTAAAGTTGCAGAACCGGGATGAAAACCAATTAACAAATCTGAATCTTCAATTTTATTTTCTTTGAAAAAATTCAAAGCAAAATTTTCATCCCCCATTGTTAAAGGAAACTTAAGAGAAGGTTCTTCATCAAATTTTTTGTTTAATAATTTTTCGATGAGCTTAATGTTTGTCTGAACATTATGTGTCGAATCATTTTCCAAAACACGGATATTATTTAAATCTCCCAGGTTCTGTAAATCTTTTCTAAGGTATTTTGCAGCAACTTTTTTCTCTGCACCCATTAAAAAGTTAATAACGTTGTATTCTTTTCTGTTGGAAGGATAAACATTTATTGTAATGTCATATTTTTTTCTTAAACTCAATATATATTTGAAAGATCTCAGTGCCCCTTCTTTTATAAAATCAAAATGAAAAACATTGCTGAAATCAGGATTCCTTTCATACATATCCTTTACGCCTTTAAACATAACGAGCGCATCTATCTGTGCTGAGGGAAGTTCCTTCCGAAGAAGCTCAAGTGCGGGAGTAAACATAAGTGCGTCGCCAATTCCGGAAAGCGCAAGGATAAGAATTTTCATTTATTGTTAGTTATTATTAATAAGTTTCATTCAATATAAAAAAATAAGCGGCTAAAGAGCCGCTTATGTAAAAAAGATTTAACCAGGTTTATTTTCCCGTTGTATCGGGACTGGAAACAGAATCACTTTTAACTTTACCTTGTTTTATCAGAGCCTGGTACTTTGCAATATTTGCCTTTACGTTCGGATCGTTAGGATACATTGCCCCGAGTCTTTGCCAGATTCCGAGGAGTTTATCATAATCTTTCAGGTTCTCGTATGTTTCAATAAGAATTCTGTATGGATTATAATACGATTGAACATCTCCCGGGTTTTCTTCTAGAGCCTTCAGTCCTTTCTTTTCAACATCTGCAGCGATTGCTTTATATTGTTTAACAGCTCCGGCATTCCAGTACATATTACCTACCTCAAACTCAATCTGGTAATCCATAGGAATATTTTCTCTTGGAATTTTCTTTTCCATTTCATCCAAGGTTGCGATTGCTTTCTGATCCTGGTTTGTATTGATATAATAGATTGTCAGGCGCATAAAAGCATTGCGGTAATTCTGTGTCATTCTTACGTGGTTATCATCAAAAAAGATTTTAGGATTATTTAATCCTCTGAATTTAAATCCGGGTTTGTAATCTTTGCTGTAGCCCGGATTTTCTTTCAGTTCTTTTTCCATAACATCTACGTTCACAAACTCAACTCCCTGTTTACGTTTTTCAGGAACAAGACGAAGTGCCATTCCTTCCATTTTCAGGTAATCCTGCAATCCTATTTTGCTGTCATCACTGCACGTTACTGCAAAGTAAATTGGACGCTGCCAGTTGTTTGCCTCCACAATTTCCTTAACCATTAAATCCTGCACTCTTACAGCTTTTACCTTACCGAAAGTAAGTGTGTTGTTCATTGTAAACTGAATATCGCCCTGTTTCATAACAGATGAATCAGAGATATCATAAGTCTGATAAACATCTTTCATTGTTTGCTGTGCATTCGGCTTCGGAACAGGAATTGTAATTTTCTGCGGCTCCCATTGTATAGGCCTCAACTGGTCTATCTGTTCATCACTCATTCTTATTCTTACAGTTCCTACTCCGTACGGATCATTATTTTTTAATTGTTCAATATACCAGTTTGTATTAAGCAGACTGAGGTTGGCAATTTTAACATCTCTTCTTATACCTTCAACATCCTGCAGGTACCAGAGAGGGAAGGTATCATTATCTCCGTTCGTAAACAGAACAGCATTCGGCGCACAGCTTTGAAGAAGATTATAAGAATAATCCCACGGTACCCAGTTCTTTGAACGATCGTGAGTATAATAATTTGTAACCAGCATATTATACGGCACAAATACAACTCCGAATGCAAGGATACCGACAATACTAGCCGATCTTAAACTTTCGGCAGTTATTTTTTCCATCGCAAGATCGATTAGTCCGCGCACACCTATGGCTATCCATATAGAAAAGACGAAGAAAGCCCCCACATAAAAATAGTCTCTTTCTCTCGGTTGAGGCTGCTGCTGGTTTTGATAGAAAGCAGTGAGGTATCCCATCAGGATAAACATAACCATAAAGACTGCAGCCATCTTCCAGTCTTTCCTGAAATGGAAATAGATTCCGAGCAATCCAAACAGCAAAGGAATACCATAGAGTGAATCTTTAGCATCGCCGCCAAAATGAATACCCCCAAGGATACCGCTGAAAACATTACCTATAGAGTTGAATGGTGCAATGTCGGGTCCATCATCCTGCTGCCATCCTTCACGACCGGCATAATTCCAGAACCAGTACCGGGTCATCATATGATTCATCTGGTAACGGTAGAAGAAATCGAGATCACTTGAGTAATCATTATAAACCATCATCTGGTGGGGTTCAGTTGCAAATCTTCTTTTAAAGATCGGGAAATCACCATACTGCTCCCTGTTAAGATAACTTACCAGCTCGGTAAAATTATCAGGGTCATTTTCATTCATCGGAGGATTCATATTTGATCTGATAATAACCATTGCGTAGGTTGTAAACCCGATCAGCACAAAAATGAACGACATTACTATCAGATGAAAAGTTGGCTTACCTTCCCTTCTTGCATAAATTACTCCGTACCACAACGCCCCGAAAATTACCGCGATTATTACTACTGCGAGGAAGCTGTTATCGCCTGCAATATATGCCATAAGTTCGGGTAATAATTTTACAACTCCCGGGTAAGTAACAAAAAGAGCAACGCCACCTATAATCAACGGGAGGTAGAATGAGTTACGTGAGAAAATCTGTTTGTAGAATATTCCCATCACCAATGCACTTATTCCAAGTGCAATCAGTTTGAACTTTGTATCATAAGCCTGGTAATCCTCCGGTGAAGGAGGTGTAGTTGAGGTTGAGCTTGCCCACATTGCAAGGGAAATAATAATTAGCAGTGCAGCGTGTACTAAAAATATATAAGCTGTTTTTTTACAGGCTTCTTCATCAACCAGGTATTTTCTGAAAAGAATTATCATTGTTACCGGGACTATTGCAAGCACCGACATTAGGTGAACACCGGTAGCAATTCCTATCAGGTATGCAATCATTAAAATATATTTTTCATTATCGGTTCTGTCTGCCTGTTCATTCCATTTTATTATCAGCCAGGTAACTAAGGCTACAAGAAAAATACTGGTTGCGTATACTTCAGCTTCAACACCGTTAAACCAGAATGTATCACTAAATGAAAATGAAAGAGCTCCTATTGAAGCAGCTATATAAGTCGCTACTGCATCGAGTGTGTTTTTAGGAGTTTTGCCTTTGTAGTTTTCGATCAGCTTTACTGCTATCAGGTAAAGAAGCAGGATTGATAAGGCACTTGTAAGGACCGAGATGGTATTAAATCTTAAACCGATATTATCGGCAAAAGGAATCATTGAAAATATTTTACCGAGCAGAAGGAAGAACGGGGCTCCCGGAGGATGTGGCACCTGCAGGTAATAACCCGAAGCAATAAACTCTCCGCAATCCCAGAACGAAACTGAAGGCTGTACTGTTGAAAATAGTACGAACAGCGATATCAAAAACGTTATAGCCGCAAATATTTTGTGAAGAACCTTATAACTCATCTTAACCTCAAATGAAAAGAATCTCAAAAATTACTTACAATGATTTTATTTATCAATGGTAAAAACGGATGTTCCGGAGGGATTTTTCCCCGTCACCTCCGTCCGCAAAAAAAATAGGATGGCAGATAAATGATTCCGTGAATTAAAATTACTATTCTTCCTTCTTCCTAAAAAGATCTTCCAGCTTTGATCTGTCTGCCGGCACGTAATATTTCTCATAAAGGTCTTGTAAATTCCTCAGGGAAACTGTGTCAAAATCTTCTTCATCTTTATGCATTTTCTGGTACAGCTTATACATATCATTTTCTTCCCGCGTAAATTTCCTCTCATATTTTTTTAATGCTTCTAGATATTTTTGCTGATCTCTGAAAGCCACGATATCCTCCGTAATATTGTGAGGAATTAGAAAAATTACGCCTCAAATTAACTATTATATATTTCAAATAACAAGTTTATTGAAGCAAGGCTTTCACTCTTATATAAAAATATACTTATTGATGGAAATTGTTGTTTAACGAATTATATTTGCACTATTATCCTCCGGGAACGAAGTGTTTGACGATTTTGTTTAATAAAAGTTCAACTTAATATTGCATTTATGAATTCAAATTATCAGGCCGTCTATATCTGTTATCTTAACTGTTTTTAACAGGGAAGAATTATTAAAGAGATCAATTAATTCTCTTCTTGAACAATCATTTCATAATTGGGAGCTTATAGTAATAGATGATGGCAGTACCGATAATTCTTATAAGATACTTGCAGAATACCAAAATCTCTTTAATAACATTAAAGTTTACAAGCAGGAAAACAGGCAACCGGCTTTCAGCAGGAACAAGGGAATAAATCTTTCATCGGGAGAATATCTTACTTTTCTGGATAGTGATGATGAGTATGAAGAAGATCATTTATTGGTAAGAATAAATTATATGAGGAGCCATCCGCAAATTGATTTTATTCATGGGGGAGTAAAAGTTATCGGAGATGAGTTTGTCAGAGACAAAGATAATCCGCATTGTTTTATTCACCTTTCAGAATGTACAATAGGCGGAACTTTCTTTGGGAAAAGTAAGGTTTTTAAGATGCTTAACGGGTTCAAAGAAAATATATACAGTGAAGATTCCGAGTTTCTTAAAAGAGCGGCTGAAAAATTTAAAACCAGGAAGATAAATTTTGATACTTATATTTATCACCGCGAAGCTGCTGACAGCATAACGCACAATTATGTCCCTGAAAAAATTCAATTATTATAAAATATATAAACCTTACGGAGTTCTGTCTCAGTTTACTGATACTGCCGGTCGTGCGACCTTAAAGAATCTATATAATTTCCCCGGCGGAGTTTACCCTATTGGCAGATTAGATTCGGACAGCGAAGGACTTCTTCTTTTAACAGATGACAAATCCCTCACCGATTTCCTTTTAAATCCTGTGAATAAGCATAAAAGGGAATATCTCGTTCAGGTGGAAGGTATACCTGAAAAAAGAGATTTAGAGAAATTAAAACATGGTATTGTGCTTAAAGATAAAAAAACACTTCCGGCTGAAGCAGAAATTATCAGTAATCCTAATCTTCCGCCACGTTATCCCTCAATCAGATTTAGAAAGAATATTCCTGATTGCTGGTTAAAAATAATTTTAACCGAAGGAAAAAACAGGCAGGTAAGGAGGATGACTGCAGCTATAGGATTTCCTACATTAAGGCTAGTAAGGGTAAGAATAAAGAATATTAAAATTGAAAATATGAATCCCGGGGAAGTACGTGTGCTTGATGAAAAAGAAATAGACGGATTGATTAAAATAAAAAAGGCGGTAAAATAATTACCGCCTATTGAAAATTATTTCAGTTCTGAAGTACAATGTGAACAACGTGTAGCTTTAATAGGAATCTTTTCCAAACAATAAGGGCAATCTTTGGTTGTTGGTGCTTCCGGCGGAATTTCTGCTTCTTTTCTTTTCATTTTATTCATCGATTTTATAACCATGAAGATTGCAAAAGCAACTATTAAAAAGCTAATTACTGTATTAATAAAAACGCCGTAATTAAGGGTAACAGCCCCGGCTTTTTGTGCAACTTCAATTGTTGCGTATGGCCCTGTAACAGCAGCGCCTTCTTTTAAAACCAAAAAGAGATTTGAAAAATCTACATTACCCAAAAGTAAACCAATTGGCGGCATTATTACATCAGCCACAAGTGACTTTACAATTGTTCCGAATGCTGCGCCAATTATAATACCTACCGCCATATCAATGACGTTGCCTTTCATGGCAAACTCTTTAAATTCTTTCCACATATTTCCCTCACTATTATTAATTGATGGTTATGACTAGAGTTGAGTAAGGTCAGTTCCTCACAACTAATATATAATTATAATCTTAGATTTAATAATGCGGAATTGTTTTGACTTAAATGAATAATTTATTCTAAATTATATTAGTTTAATTTTTTAAGCAATCTTCAGACATAAAGTATAAAATTTAAATATTTTAAATTAATCAGGAATATTGAATCAATAAATCGGAGGATAAATTGGCAGACCAGGGAAAAAAAATTAGTGTTGCAGCCTTTTTAGTTGGCGGAATTCTAGGAGCATCAGCCTCCTTGCTATTTGCTCCTAAAAGCGGGGAAGAAATCAGGGGCAATATAAAAGCTCAAGCCGAAGGATATTTGCAGGAAGTAAAATCGAGAATGGATAAAATGATTAATCGTTCAAAATCTTCTGCAGAACTCTTGAAAGGAAAAGCTGAAGATATTTTGGAATCCGTTAAGCTATACGCAAACGGTAAAATGGAAAAACCTCTTTCAGTTATTGAAAAAGAAATTACCGGACTCAGGGCAGCTATTACGGCGCTTAAAGCCACATATTCAATCAAACCCGATATTCATGAATCCATCACCGGGAAAGGAAACGGGCAAATAACCCTGAATGAATTTGAAGATGAAACATTACCCAAACATATAGGAATGGGTAAAGGAAAAAATCTGAGAAATTAGTTTTTAAGTGTTTTAAGCTGAATAAAATTCTTTTCGGGTAGTCGATACCAGTAAAATAAAAACAAGGGTAGTTTACATTTTTTCTGATTTATTTAATTAGAAATCCTTAATTTCAAATAACAAATAAAAAAATCCCGCCATAAATAATTAAGGTCTTACTAATGATAAAAAAAATTACAGTTGTACTCTTCCTGATTATTTTTATTCCCATTTCAGGTATGGCTCAGGAGAGTAACTATGTAAATGGTGAATTAATTATACAGTTAAAAAGTGACGCATCACTTAACAAATTTAAGACTTCTTTTCAATCTATTGATATGAAAGACGTCAGGCTTCTTTCTAGAAGAATGAATATCTGGTTGTTTCAATATAATCCTGCCAAAGTTTCTTCAGAGGATGTATTATTCCAGATAAGGCAAAACAAAGAAGTGAACATTGTTCAGTTCAATCATTTTGTGCAAAGCAGGAACAACAGTTCAGTATTATCAAACTTTCCTGATGATCCTATGTTTGATCAGCAATGGGCATTGAACAATACGGGACAGTCCGGGGGAACTCCCGATGCTGACATTGATGCACCCGAAGCCTGGGGTATAACAACCGGCGGGTTAACAAAACTTGGAGATACAATTGTAGTTGCTATTGTTGATGGCGGATGCGATCTGAATCATGAAGATTTGATTTACTGGCGCAATTATGCAGAGATTCCGAACAATGGAATAGATGATGATAATAACGGATATATTGATGATTACAGGGGATGGAATGCTTATAATAATAATGGAAATATTCCTTCCGATTTTCATGGCACTCATGTTTCAGGAATAGCTGCTGCACATGGAAATAATAATTTGGGCGTATCGGGAGTAAACTGGATTACCCAGGTAATGCCGGTTGCAGCATCATCGGGAACGGAAGCTATAGTAGTTGCCGGATATGGATATGTGCTGGAAATGAGAGCACTGTATAATGAAACCAACGGAGCTGAAGGAGCTTTTATTGTTGCAACTAATTCATCATTCGGAGTTGATTACGGACAACCTGAAAATTATCCAATTTGGTGTGCAATGTATGATTCTATGGGAGTTCAGGGAATTTTAAGTTGTGCCGCAACAGCCAATCTAAATATTAATATTGATGTTCAGGGAGATGTTCCTACAGCATGCCCAAGCCCTTTTATGATTTCCGTAACAAACACAACAAGAAATGATTTGAAAAACAGCGGTGCAGCCTACGGACTTGAGACGATTGATCTCGGTGCACCGGGAACCACTATTTTATCAACCACACCGGGTAATTCATATTCAAATCTTACAGGAACTTCTATGGCTACTCCAGAAGTTACTGGAGCTATAGCATTAATGTATGCTGCAGCAGATTCAGGTTTGATGGAACTTTATAAAACCGATCCGGCTTCTGGTGCAATTATATTCAGAGATTACTTGTTTGCCGGCGTTGATGTAATTCCCGCCCTGGAAGGTATAACAGTAACTGGAGGAAGGCTGAATGTATTTAATGCTGTAACCGAAGTTTCTCAATATTCTTCAACTCCTGTTGAGCTTTCATCTTTTACTGCAAATACAAATGAAAACAATGTTAATATTCAATGGGCAACTGCTACAGAATTGAATAATAAAGGATTTGAAATTGAAAGAGCTAAATTTAATAATACTGCAGGAACCAGGAACGAATATAAAAAGATAGCTTTTGTAAGAGGTAGCGGAAACACTACTGAAAAACAGAGTTATAGTTTTGTTGATAAATCGCTAGTACCCGGAAAATATTTTTACAGACTTAAACAAATTGATTTTGGCGGAGTTGCTGATTACAGTAACGAAATAGAAGTTGAAATTAAAACTCCTGTGGAATTCAATCTTTCACAGAATTATCCTAATCCCTTTAACCCAACCACAAAAATAAATTTTACTCTTTCTGAAAGATCAGATGTAACCATTAATGTTTACAATGTTATCGGTGAACTTGTTAGTACAGTTGTAAAAAATACTTTTGATGCAGGTTATCAGTCGGTTAGTTTTAATGCTGCAAACTTACCATCGGGAGTTTATGTATATAGAATAGAAGCAAAAGGAATCAGCAGAACGTTTGTATCATCAAAAAAGATGGTGCTGGTAAAATAATCTCACTCAAATAAGATTTTAATAAACCCGGATTAATACCGGGTTTTTTATTAAAGGCAACAAAAAGAATTCCAGCAGATTATTTAAAATAAAACAAGTTTTAAATATATATTCGGATTAAACTTATTTTTCTCTTTCTCTGTTTCCACATTAAAGTAATCCTATTTTTTTTGTTAATCTGGTAAAAATAATATGTCAAAAAACAGACTTGAAGCTTTCAGCGACGGAGTACTGGCAATAATCATTACTATAATGGTTCTTGAGATGAAAGTTCCGCATGGTGCAGACTTCGCTTCTTTACAACCGGTGCTTCCGGTTTTCTTAAGTTACATTTTAAGTTTCATTTATATCGGAATTTACTGGAATAATCATCATCATATGCTGCACACTGTTCAGAATGTTACCGGCGGAATACTTTGGGCTAACCTGCATCTTTTATTCTGGTTATCTCTTTTCCCCTTTGTTACAGGGTGGATGGGAGAAAATTATTTTTCCGCAGCAACATTGGCACTTTATGGATGTGTTTTATTTTTTGCAGCTGTTGCTTATTTCATTTTACAAAATGTTATTATTCAAAGTCAGGGAAAAGAGTCATTATTAGCAAAAGCTGTTGGGGGTGATATTAAAGGAAAGTTATCTCCGGTTTTTTATCTGGCTGGTATAGCCGTTTCTTTTGTATCTCCCATAATTTCAGAAATTCTATATGTTGGCGTTGCTATGATCTGGCTTATTCCGGATAAAAGAATTGAACGAGTGATGGGAACCGAAAAATCTTAAGCATGGTTTTATTATTTTCGGTAAAATAATTTTATATAAAAACAGCGGTTTATAATTGAAAAGATTAGTTAATATTTCAAAACAGGAAGATATTTTTCCAGAATACAGGGATACACCAGTTGGTCTTCTTCTAGAATATCATAATCTAGAGCGTTCCCCTGATACTTACACAAAAGCACAGCTTCTGGTAGGAATGTGTATGGATAACCGTAAACATCTCAATATTCCGGATAACTTTGCTTTTATAATTAGAACTGGCGGCGCAAACTTAAGATACAGTGAGTTCAAAGTTTCCTACGCTATCTCTGTTGGAGATGTCAGGCATATTGCTCTTATTGGTCATAATAATTGCGGAATGGTTAACCTCGTTTCACGTAAAGAGCAGTTTATTAATGGTCTTGTTGAAAAAGCCGGGTGGGACAGGGAATGGGCTGAAGAACACTTTATGCATTTTGCACCGATGTTTGAAATTGGAAATGAAATTGATTTTGTACTGAGTGAAGCCGGGAGGTTAAGACAGAGATACCCTAAAATTAAAATAGCTCCGATGCTGTATAAAGTTGAAGATAATCGTTTGTATCTGATTAATGAATAATAATTGCCAATCTTTATTTTGCTAAATGCCTGATTTAAAATGAATATTCAGATAATCGGTACAAAAAAATGCCGGGAAACTCAAAAAGCAGAACGATTCTTTAAAGAAAGAAAAATTCCGTTCCACTTCAGGGATCTTAATGAAAAGGGTTTATCCAAAGGTGAGCTTGAAAACATAACCTCTAAAGTAAATATAGAAGACTTAATCGACACACAAGGAAAAAGATATAAAGAACGCGGATTGAATTTTATGGTTTTTAATATTGAGGAAGAATTGTTAAATGATCCATTATTGTTTAAAACCCCGATAGTTAGAAACGGCAAATTGTCTTCTTCAGTTGGTTATGTGCCGGAAGTATGGAGTATATGGATTAAAGGAAAATAATAGTTTTATTTTATAAAGATTGAGATATAACTAGAATTGCAGCGTGGCGGGAGGAGTTTTATCGCCAGAACGCAGAAAACTTTTAGGATTTTTATCTTCAGAGATTCCAAGGCACCTTTGACATTTTGAACAGAAATAAATGTACTTTGTTACGTGAGGAACTTCAAGCTTGCAAACCCATACCTCATCAATTTTTTCCCCGCAGCTTTTACAGGTAGTTTCCAGATTTTCCTTAACTAATTCCTTTGTCATAAATTTTCCTCGGTTCTATTTAGACTCACTAAAAGGAATTTGGTTGGTTACTTAGTTTAATAAAAATTTCAGAAAAAGAATATTCAATACTTTACGAAAAACATTAGAAATCAACTTCCCCAATTTAACTATTATCAGCCTTTTGTGATAACTCACGGTTCTTTTTATCTTGAATGCGTAGATTATTAGAAAATTGTTACATCACCCGATATTAGTTCCCCGGACTTCATAATTTTTCGGTTTTACATACTGCTTATTTCCGGCTTAGGTTTTATGAAAGATATAATATTCAATATAAAAGAATTCTTAAATTTTCCTTTAACCCACATTGGAACCACCGAAATAACCATTTGGTCTGTTCTGTATTTTATTTTTCTAATCTTTCTTCTTTTCTATCTTACAGGCAAAATCAGAAAATGGGCGGTTTATACTCTTCTAGCAAAAAGTAAAATTGATATTGGTGTAAGAATTGCGGTTGGGACAATCCTTCGATATGCAGTACTGGTAATTGGTTTGATAATCGTTTTGCAGACTGTCGGTCTGAATCTGAGTGCTATTACTGTTCTTGCCGGTGCTCTTGGTGTTGGTATAGGTTTTGGCCTTCAGAATATCACAAACAATTTTGTAAGTGGTATTATCATCCTTTTTGAAAGACCAATTAAAGTCGGGGACAGGATTGAAGTTGGTGATGTCAGCGGTGATGTAATAAGTATTTCTATGAGATCAACGACCATTGTTACAAATGATAATATTTCGATAATTGTTCCCAATTCTGATTTTATTTCTTCTAAAGTAATTAACTGGAGTCATACAGATCGGAACATTCGTTTTAACATACCGGTAGGAGTTTCCTATAATGAAGATCCTGAAATTATAAAAAAGCTATTATTGGAAGTAGCTGATGAAAACAGCGGAGTTCTAAATAAACCGGAATCAGATGTCCTTTTTAAAGAATATGCGGACAGTGCGCTCGTATTTATTTTAAGGGTTTGGACGCAGGAATATATAACCCGTCCGAATGTGCTTAAGAGCGAGATTTATTACGCAGTATTTAAAAAGTTTAAAGAAAACAATATTGAGATTCCTTTTCCACAGCGTGACCTGCATATAAAAAGTGAAGAAGTGAAAACAAAATCTTCATAATCAGAAAGGTTTAAATGAAAGCAAAAATTATTTTCTTAATGATAATTGTAGTGTTGTTTACAGTTTTTGTTTCTCAGAATGCTGAGATTGTAATAGTCAAAGCATATTTTTGGGAATTTCCAATGTCGGTTATCGTTTTGATATCTCTTGTCGGGTTACTGGGAGTCATTTTTGGTTTTATAATCGCTAAATTATTTGATAGACCTAAGATAGAATCCGGAATAAAAAAAGAATTTCCCGAAGATAAAAAAAACGTTTCTGAGTAAACGCTTTCTTTCAAGTCCGGGACTTTTGTAGTCATCATAAACTTTATCAATCTGAAATAAAAACTGTTTGTGCAATAGTGAAAATCGATCCCTGAAACGGAAGAAATTTTTAAGTAGCAGCATAATAATCCGAACAATCGAAAATAATATTTCCTTGCTTATTGCTTAAATTGATTGTAAATTTACTCAATTGATTCGCCCTTAAATGGGCGATTTTTATTTCTATGAACTTTTTTGAGAAAAATATTTACGATCTTATTGAAAAGGTTGTTGGTAACAGAAACTACTTTTTAATTGATCTTATAATAAGAGGTGAAAGTAACAACCGCGTGATAGAAGTCTATATTGATGCTGAAAATAATGTCACTGCTGAAAACTGTGCTGAGATAAGTCGTGAATTAAATAAAAAGTTTGAAGAAGAAAATATTTTTGAATCCGGTTACAGACTTGAAGTTTCTTCACCAGGAGTTAACAGACCTTTAAAGTTCTTAAAACAATTTCCCAAGCATATTAACAGAAAATTTAATGTTTCTTACAGGGAAACAGAGAGTGTTAAGAAGTTTACCGGAACACTAAAAGCAGTTGAAGAAAATAGCCTGGTTTTCGTTAATAGTAACCGGGAAGAAATCATGATTGAATTTAATAAAGTTATAAAAGCCCAAGTAATAATTAGTTTTTCTTAGAGGAGAAGAAAGCATAAATGAATACAGAGATTGTCGAATCCTTTGCCCAGATGGTAAGGGATAAAGGTATTGATAAAGACGTATTGGCAGGTATCCTGGAAGAAATATTCGGTCTGCTGGTCAGAAAAAAATACGGTGAAGAAGTCAAATATGACGTTGTTGTAAATATGGACCGTGGAGATATTGAAATATTTCTTGAAAGAGAAATAGTCGATGTAGTTGAAGATCCGAATCTGCAGGTTAGTCTTGAGGAAGTTAACCGTAAAGGGAACGAAGAAGAGCTTGAAGTTGGTGATGATTATGTTGAAAAAATTCAGCTTGCAACATTGGGGCGCAGGTTAATTACTCTGGCAAAACAAAGTTTGAATCAGAAAATAAGGGAAATTGAAAAAGATATTATATACAATGAATATAAAGAGCTACTGGGCGAAATTGTAGTCGGAGATATTTATCAGATACGGAAAAGCGACATACTTGTTAATCATAACAAAAACGAACTGGTTCTCCCACGATCCGAGCAAATTCCTTATGAAAGATATAAGAAGGGAGAAACAATCAGGGCAATTGTTAAAGAAGTACGTAAAGGGAACAGCGGCCCTGTGATTGTTGTCTCAAGATCGGATAATATGTTTCTGAGAAGGCTTTTTGAAATTGAAATACCTGAAATTTATGATGGAATAATTGATATTAAAGCAATTGCCCGTGAACCCGGTGAAAGAGCTAAAGTTGCCGTAGAATCACAGGACAATAGAATTGATGCCGTTGGTGCTTGTGTTGGAATGAAAGGCGTAAGAATTCACGCTATAGTAAGAGAACTAAATAATGAAAATATAGATGTCATCAATTATTCTGAAGATTCAATAACTTTTATACAAAAGGCACTGGCTCCGGCAAAACTGAAAAAGATTGAAGTTGATGATGATGAAAAGAAAGCTATAGTTACTGCAGATGCAGACCAGGTTTCACTTATAGTTGGTAGAAATGGTGTTAATATCAGGCTTGCAATGAAGCTGACCGAATATGAAATTGAAATACTAAGAGAGGAAAGACCTCTGGATGAATATGAAGAAGATATTGAACTGATAGACCTGAAAGAAGAACTTGGGCAGGAAGTTTATGAACTGCTTATTAATCATCGTTATGATACTGCAGTTGAAGTTCTTCAGGCAGGTCCTGAAAAATTAAAAGAAATTGAAGGACTGGATGAAGATAAGATAAAAGAAATTATTGATATAATTAAAGAACAGTTTGAAGAAGAAGAATAGGATTAAAAACAGGTAAGGATATTATGGCAGAAGCCAAGTCAAAAAAAGTCAGAGTTTATAAATTAGCTTCCGAATACAATTTATCGGCAGAGCAACTCATTGAATTCCTGAAGAAAAAAGGACATGAGATTAAATCTCACATGTCGCTAGTTACAGATGATATGTTAAAGGATATTCAGGATCATTTCAAAAAGGATATTGAGAAAGCCGAAAAACATTATAAGAAAATAGCCGAATTCAATAAAAAAAGAATTGAAAGATCTGAAGAGGAAGAAAAGAAAACTAAAAAAGAAGAAGAAGTTAATACTGAGGAAATTGAATCAGTAAAAGAAGAAGAAAAATCCCCGGTTACTGCTGAAGAAACAGAAGTGAAAACTCCTGAAGAGCTTACCGAAGTTGCTGCTGCCGAAACTGTGGAAGAAGCTGTTTCGGAAGAAACGTCGGTAGAGGAAGTAAAAGCTTCTAAGGATGTAAAAGAAGATCAGTTCATTTCACCGAAAGAAAATGAAGCAGGCAAGAGGAAGGGATTAAAAGTTGTAGGCAAAATGGACCTTGAAGAGAAAAAAACTTCAGGGGTAAAGACAGAGAAACCAGCCGAACCTGATAAAGAGAAAGCGAAGGAAGAACCTGTTAAAAAAAGGAAAAAACCGAAATCAAAGAAGAAGTCAGCGGAATTTCCTCCGGAAGAATCTGCCACAACTAAAAAGAAAAAAAGAGTTAAAAAATTCGAGATAGATCAGAAAGAAGTTAAAGAAGCAATACGGAAAACTCTTCTCAGTATGGATGATAGTACTGCTTCAGGAAGGGCAATCTCAAGAAAAAGAAAAAGAAAAGAAAGAGAAGCTGAAGAAGAAAGACGACTTGAAGAAAGATCAATTGAAGAAAAGAAAATTAAAGTAACTGAGTTTATTGCAGTAAATGAACTCGCAAATCTTATGGATGTTCCTGTTGCAGAGGTTATTGCAAAATGTATAGAACTTGGTTTAATGGTTTCAATTAATCAACGACTGGATGTTGAGACTATAACTCTTGTTGCAGATGAATTTGGATTTGATGTTGAATTTCAAACAGAGTACACCGCAGAAGCTCTTGAAGATATTATTGATGATCCGGAAACCTTACAGCCAAGGTCCCCTGTAGTTACTATTATGGGTCACGTTGATCATGGTAAAACATCCCTTCTTGATTATATAAGAAGATCTAATGTGGTTGCAGGCGAATCAGGCGGAATAACCCAGCACATAGGTGCTTATAAGGTTGATGTTGGAGGCGAAAAAAACATTGCTTTTTTAGATACTCCTGGTCACGAAGCTTTTACAGCAATGAGGGCTAGAGGAGCTCAGTTAACTGATATTGTAATTCTTGTTGTTGCTGCCGATGATGCAGTAATGCCCCAAACAGTTGAGGCGATCAATCATGCTCAGGCTGCCGGTGTTCCAATTGTTATTGCAATAAATAAAATTGATAAGCCGGGTGCAAATATTGAAAAAATTAAGCAACAGCTTGCCGAGAGAAATGTACTTGTCGAAGATTGGGGTGGGAAATATCAATGTATAGAAATATCGGCTAAAACGGGATTAAATGTTGATGCCCTTCTTGAAAAAATTCTTCTTGAAGCAGAAATACTTGAACTAAAAGCAAATCCCGAAAGACATGCACGTGGTGCAGTTGTTGAGTCTGAGTTGGATAAAGGGCGTGGAATTACCGGGACAATACTTGTCCAGAAAGGCACTCTTAAAATTGGCGATCCTTTTGTTGCAGGTATTTACCAGGGAAAAGTTCGTGCGATGTTTGACGAACGTGGAAATAAAGTTGATGAAGCAGGTCCTTCCACCCCGGTTCAGGTACTTGGATTTGAAGGAGCCCCGCAGGCAGGCGATACTTTTGTTGTAGTTGAATCTGAAAGAGTTGCCCGTGAAATCGGACTTAAAAGACAACAGCTGAAAAGAGAACAGGATCAGAAACAGGTTAGACATATTACGCTTGATGAAATTGCAAAACAAATCAGTATCGGAGGAGTTAAAGAACTCGCACTGATTGTAAAAGGTGATGTTGACGGTTCAGTTGAAGCACTATCTGATTCTCTGATGAAATTGTCAAATGAAGAAGTTGTTGTGGAGGTAATTCATAAAGGTGTAGGCGGAATTTCAGAAAGTGATGTTCTTTTGGCCTCTGCATCTGACGCAATAATTATTGGATTTCACGTAAGACCTAATCTTAACGCGAGAAAACTCGCAGAAACCCAAAATGTAGATATTCGTTTGTACAGTGTTATTTACGATGCAATTAATGAAGTTAAATCTGCACTTGAAGGTTTACTTTCTCCTGTACTTTCTGAAGAAGTCGTAGCTACTCTAGAAGTTCGTGATACATTTAAGGTTCCGAAATCCGGAACCGTGGCTGGTTGTTATGTGCAGGATGGTAAAATAACAAGGAATAGCAAAATCAGATTGATAAGAGATGGAATTGTTATTCACGAAGGCGATATTGGTTCATTAAAAAGATTTAAAGATGATGTTCGCGAAGTTGATGCAGGTTATGAATGCGGACTGAATATTAATAATTTTAATGATATTAAGGTTGGCGATATTATTGAAGCTTATAAGATTATTGAAACAAAGAAGAAGTTAGCTTAAGAAATTTACTAATGAATTTGTTGTGAGTTATTTGAAAAATGGCATATAGAATTGATAAACTTGAACACCTTGTTAAAGAGGAAGTAAGCCTGATTTTTTTATATAAGCTGCACGATCCCTCGTTCGGTTTACTTACCGTAACAAATGTAAAGATGAGTCCCGATCTCAAAATAGCAAAAATTTATATCTCTGTTTTTGAAAGGGAAAAAAGGGAAGCTGTTCTTGAAAAAGTAAAAGAAAGAGCCGGGTTTATCAGATCCGAACTTGCACACCGGATAAGAATTAAGTTCATTCCCGAATTGAAGTTCTTTATTGACGATACCCTTGACTACGTTGAAAAAATAGAAGGCCTGATAAAAAAAATTCACGAGAATGATAACAAAGAAGACAATAGATAATAATTTTGACTTTCAGGCAGGGGAAATACTGTTAATAGATAAACCCCGGGGTTGGACCTCCTTTAAAGCAGTCAAAGAAATTCGCAATTTTATTAAAGTTAAAAAAGTTGGACATGCGGGAACGCTCGATCCTATGGCAACCGGGCTTTTAATAATCTGCACAGGAAAAAAAACAAAAAATATTTCTTCTTACCAGAATTTGTTTAAATCATATAAAGGAATTATCTCACTGGGTAAAACCACAGCCTCTATGGATACAGAAACTGAAATTATTAAAGAAATGCCTGTTGATAATCTTGATGATGAAAAAATTCTGTTAGTCAGGAATAAATTTTTAGGGAAAATAAACCAGATTCCTCCAATGTATTCCGCCCTTAAAGTAAATGGCAAACCCTTGTATAAGCTTGCCAGGCAGGGGAAGGAAATTAAAAGAGAAGCCAGGGAAATTGAAATTTATAAATTTGAAATAACTAAGATCGTACTGCCTGATATCTGGTTTGAAATAAACTGTTCCCGGGGAACATATATAAGATCTATTGCTAATGATCTCGGGAATGAACTTGGCTGCGGAGGGATTTTAAGTGATTTAAGAAGAACCGCGATCGGAGAATATTCAGTGGACGACGCCTTTACTCCCGAAGAATTCTTTGAAAAAATTGGAATTACTGAAAAAAATGTATAATCCTATAACTCTTTTAATTAATATGACTTACAGGAATAACATTTCATTTTCTACAAAAAAAACTTATATTTATAAGCTATTGTTTGATTAAAGTAATGTATGAATATCTATTACGATCTTTCTGAAATTAAAAGAGAACAAAATACATTTTTAACGCTGGGTACATTTGATGGTATTCATTTAGGTCATCAAAAAATTATTGATGAACTTATCCGTAAAGCAAAAAGTGCAAATGGGAGAAATTTCCTTATCACTTTTGATCCTCATCCGAGGAATGTTATTTCTCGTAATGTTGATTTCAGGATTTTAAGCACTCCTTCTGAAAAAGCAGTTGTGCTTGAAAAACTTGGGATACAAAATTTATTGATAATTAATTTCACCAAAGAATTTTCTCAACATACTGCCGAGGAATTCTTTAAAGAATTTATTATTGAATCAATCGGAATACGTGAAATTGTTATTGGGTACGATCATCATTTTGGAAAAGGGCGTGGGGGAGACGAAAAAACCTTAAGAGATATGGGAAGACAATACGGGTTTGAGGTTGAAGCTGTTGATGCATTCCGTTTAAACAATGAAATAATCAGTAGCACTAAAATAAGGAAAGTCCTTTCTGATGGAGATATAAAAACTTCAAACGCTTATCTCGGTCGTAATTATGAGTTTTCGGGTGAAGTGATCCATGGAGATAAAAGAGGAAGGGAACTTGGTTTTCCCACGGCAAATATAGAGCTGGATAATGAAGCAAAATTGTTACCTGCTCTTGGTATTTATCTGGTTGAATTTATTACAGATAATCTTCGTTATTATGGTTTGTTGAGTATCGGGAAAAGACCAACATTTTATAATTCTGGTACTATAGTTCCCGAAGTTTATATATATGATTTTGATAAAGATATTTATGGAAAAAATGTGAGGGTGAGAATAATAAACCGGTTGCGTGGAGAAGAAAAATTTTCATCTGCCGAGGAATTGGTTGCTCAGATGGAAATAGACAAAACAAATGGAATTGAGATTATCAGAAATCTTAATCCGGTAAATAAGAATTTATAGAACTATAATTAATTAATTCCGGTTTCGACTGGAATTATATTGTACAATAATCATTAAGGATAATTTAAATGACTAAGCAGGAAAAAATTGAAATAATTAAAAAATTCGGTAATGGCGAAAAGGACTCCGGTAAAGCTGAAGTACAGATTGCAATTTTAACAGGGAGAATAAACGAACTGACCGAACATTTTAATGCACACAAAAAAGATCATCACTCAAGAAGAGGATTAATGATGATGGTTGGAAAGAGAAGAAGATTACTCGATTATCTTGTGCAGAAAGATATCAGTCGTTACAGAGCAATAATACAAGAATTAAACATCAGAAAATAAAAATTGAAGAATAGAAAGAATTAGAGGAAAAAATGGTTGTTTTAAAAGAAGTTGAACTCGGCGGGAAAAAATTTTCGATAGAAACCGGAAGGTTTGCTAAACAGGCTAACGGTGCTGTAATGATTAGATACGCCGATACGATGGTTTTGGTTACTGCAGTTGCTGCTGAAGAAGCAAAAGAAGAGCAGGATTTCTTTCCGCTGCAGGTTGAATACCGTGAAAAAACATCTGCCGCTGGTAAGTTCCCGGGCGGATATATTAAAAGAGAAGGAAGACCAACCGAAAAAGAAATTTTAAGTTCCCGTCTTATCGATCGCCCTATTCGTCCGCTTTTCCCCGATGATTTTGTAAATGAAACCCAGGTAGTTGCATTTGTTTTATCATACGATGGAGAAAACGATGCAGATGTACTTGCAGCAACCGGTGCTTCTGCTGCATTGATGATTTCTGATATTCCCTTCAATGGTCCTATCAGTGAAATAAGAGTCGGAAGAATAAATGGTGAATTTATTGTTAACCCCACTCATCAGCAATTGAAGGAAAGTGATATTGAACTTGTTGTGGCCGGGACTTCGGATTCTATAATGATGGTTGAAGGCGAATCTAAAGAAGTTAGCGAAAATGATTTGTTAAATGCACTTAAATTTGCCCAGGGAGAAATAAAGAAATTAATTTCACTTCAGGAAGAATTAAGAGAGGCTGTAGGCAAGGTAAAACGTGAAGTTGTTGTTAAAGAAATCCCTGAAGACCTGGTTAATGCGGTAAAAGGAAAAGCAACTGAAAAATATAAGGAAATAGTGTACTCTGTTCTGGCTAAAGAAGAGAGAAGTGCAAAAAACAAAGAACTTACTAATTCAGTTATTGAAGAACTAGCTGAATCTTTCCCGGAATCTGAAAAGTTGATTAAAAATATTCTGCACGATATTGAAAAAGATTTGATGAGACAAAGAATTCTTGAAGAAGGCGTAAGACTTGATGGAAGAAATACAAAACAGATCAGACCAATAACTGTTGAAACAGGCGTGCTTCCGCGTACTCACGGATCTGCATTATTTACCAGGGGCGAGACTCAGAGTTTAACAACTATTACTCTTGGTAGTAAAAATGATCAACAAACTGTCGACGGATTGATTGAAGAGTATTCCAAGAAATTTATGCTTCATTACAATTTCCCCCCATTCAGTGTAGGTGAAGTTGGTCGTATGACAGGAGTAGGCAGACGTGAAATTGGACATGGTAATCTTGCTGAACGTTCATTGAAAATTATGCTTCCCGAAGATTCAGTTTTCCCTTATACAATAAGAGTTATTTCTGATATCCTTGAATCAAATGGCTCATCATCCATGGCAACTGTTTGTGCAGGATCGTTAGCTTTATTTGATGCCGGAGTTCCCCTGAAAAAACCTGTTGCCGGCATAGCAATGGGTCTTATTAAAGAAGGGGATAAAAATGCAGTGCTGTCAGATATCCTTGGTAATGAAGATCATCTCGGTGATATGGATTTTAAAGTTGCCGGAACTGCCGACGGAATTACGGCTTTCCAGATGGATATCAAAATTCAGGGAATATCATTTGAAATAATGGAGAATGCTCTCAACCAGGCAAAAGATGGAAGAATGCATATTCTTGGTATAATGAATGAGTCAATCAGCCAGCCGCGTGAACATCTTTCACCTTACGCTCCGAGATTGCTCCAGATAAAGGTTGAGACTGATCAGATCGGTCTTATTATTGGCCCCGGTGGAAAAACCATTCAGGGTATGCAGAGATTATTTGGTGTTGATATTGCAATTGAAGAGGATGGAACAATAAATATTGCATCTCCTAATCGTGAAAATGCGGCTAAATGTAAAGAACATATAAAGAAATTAACAGCTACTCCAGAAGTAGGTGAGATTTATGATGGAGTTGTAACAAAAATCATGGATTTTGGAGCTTTTGTAGAAATTCTTCCGGGTAAAGAAGGATTACTCCACATCTCACAAATTGATAATAAGAGAGTTAATAAAGTAACGGATTACTTTAAAGAGGGAGATAAAGTATCTGTAAAATTATTAAAGGTTGAAAATGGAAAATATTCTTTGAGCAGAAAAGAACTCCTTAAAGAAAATAATAATGAGAGTAAACCAGAGGCACAATAACAGGATTTTCTGCCGGCATTAAACCCGGCAATTTTTTTAAATAACATAATCGCTTAAAAATGGAACCCGTAATTACAGGTAGTATATCATTTTTAATTCTATTGTTCCTTCAGAGGACCAAACTAAACTTCGGTAGTGCAGAAGATTATTTGGTTTCAGAGGGATCAATGCCTGATTGCATATTAAGCGATAGGCACGTTAAAATTTTTATAATGGAATATATCATTTCATTGAAAGAGTTTGTCCTCTATGACAAAAGAGATTATAATAAATTCTTCTACCACTCAAACCCGCGTTGCAATAACGGAGGATGGAAATTTAGTCGACTTTTTTGTTGACTATCCTGAAAACCGGCGGATGGTTGGTGATATGTACCTGGGAAAAATTGCCAGGGTTCTTCCCGGTATAAGGGCTGCCTTTGTAGACATAGGCATGAAGCACGATGCATTTCTTCATTTTTCTGATATTGGTGAAACGACAAAACAACTTCAGGATATGCTTGGGGATGATGATACCGATGTAGATGAAGACGATGATGATGAATCAGGTCAGCATCAACAACAAAGAAATAACAATCACCAGAATAACAACAGGAACAACAGGGATTCAAATGTTCCTCATCTTCACAAAGGACAGGATATAATTGTACAGATTACCAAAGAACCTGTCAATAACAAAGGAGTACGCGTTACTTCCTCTGTTTCACTTCCGGGAAGATTTTGTGTTCTATTACCGTTTGATAATAAAATCGGGGTTTCAAAAAGAATATCCGACTTTAAAGAAAGAAGAAGATTAAGATATATTGCAAGAGGAATTCTTCCTAAGAATTACGGTCTTATTATTCGTACCGTAGCCAGGAATCAGTCTGAGGAAATGTTAAAAGAGGATTTGAGTAATCTCCTTAAAACCTGGGCGGAAATTGAATCAACGGTTAAAAGTGAGGAACCCCCTTCACTTATTTACCAGGACTTAAGTACAACCTCAAGCGTTATTCGTGATCTTTTTACTCCCGATATCTCAAAAGTTTTTATCGATTCAAAAAAACTTTTCCGCCAGATAAAAGATTACGTGCAGCTTGTTCAGCCATTACTCGCAGATAAAATTGAATTATATAAATCGCATCTTCAGATTTTTGACGCATTTAAAATTGAAGAGCAGATAAAAATTTTAATGGGAAGAAAAGTTTCTCTGCCCAGCGGAGGGTATCTTATTATTGAGCATACCGAAGCTATGGTGGTAATTGATGTAAACAGCGGAAGATATGCAAAAAGTAAAGAACAGGAATTAAATTCACTTAAGACAGATCTTGAGTCTGCCCGTGAAATAGCAAGACAATTAAAACTTCGCGATATTGGCGGTATTATCGTTATAGATTTTATTGATCTTGAAGAAGATAAAAACCGTAAGAAGATATATGATGAATTAAAAAAAGAATTCCGGAGAGATCGCGCAAAAGTCTCAGTTTTACCGATGTCTGATTTTGGTCTTGTGCAGATTACCCGTCAGAGGGTACGACAAAATATTATGCAGGCAATGAAGGAAGTTTGTCCTTATTGTCTTGGTACCGGGTTACTTACCAAAGGATCTCATCTTGTTTATGATCTTGAAGACTGGTTAAAGAAATTCAGACGAACTTCCAAAGAACGCTCGATAATTATAAGATGTCATCCTTCTGTTTCTGAAAAATTGAAGGAAGGAAAAATCAAAGGATTGACGAAACTTCAATTTAAATACCTCATAAAAATAACTCTTGAAGAAGATGCTTCTGTACCGGTTGGTCAGTTTAGATTCTATTCGAAAAAAACTCTGAAAGAATTAACTGTAGAAATAAACTGAAATATTTCAATCTAATTTATCCGGAGAAACTAAATGAAGTTCTTTATTGATACTGCCGAAATTGAAGAAATAAAAGAAGCAGGGGCACTCGGAATACTTGATGGAGTTACCACTAATCCTTCTCTTGTATCTAAAACAGGTAAAGATTTCAGAAAACTTCTTGATGAAATTCTTGAAATCGTTGATGGACCGGTAAGTGCGGAAGTTATTTCCACAGATTATGAAAATATTGTTAAAGAGGGAAAAGACCTTTCTAAAATTCACAAAAATATTGTAGTTAAAGTTCCTCTTATTAAAGAAGGATTAAAGGCCGTAAAAACCCTTTCTGATGAAGGCATTAAAACAAATGTAACGCTATGTTTTTCTCCCTCCCAGGCGTTACTTGCTGCTAAGGCGGGTGCTACCTACATTAGTCCTTTCGTGGGCAGACTCGATGATATCAGTATAAACGGAATGGATCTGATTTCACAAATTGTACAGATATACAGGAATTATAATTATTCCACCGAGGTACTGGTTGCCAGCATTCGTCATCCTCTTCACCTGGTTGAAGCTGCATTAATCGGAGCTGATGTATGTACGATGCCTTTCGATGTAATAAATAAGTTGTTTAACCATCCGCTTACGGATATTGGGCTTGATAAATTTTTAAATGACTGGAAAAAATCCGGAAAAAATTAACTTAATCTTATACGAAAATGAAAAAAACAAAATTCTATAACATGCATATTAAAGAGGGCGCAAAGATAGTTGAGTTTGCAGGCTATCTAATGCCTGTCCAATATTCATCTATTATTGCAGAACATAAAACTATAAGAAATTCTGTCGGAGTTTTTGATGTATCACATATGGGGGAAGTTTTTGTAAAAGGAGATAAAGCACTCGATTTTGTTCAGAAAATAACAGTTAATGATGCCTCAATATTAACACCCGGACGTGTTCAATACTCAGCGATGTGTTATGAAAATGGTGGAATAGTTGATGACCTTCTCGTATATCGGTTAGCAGAAAATGAATTTATGCTTGTAATAAATGCTTCAAATATTCAAAAAGATTTTGAGTGGATGGAGAAAAATAATACCGGTGTTGAGCTACGCAATGAAAGTGATGAATATTCCCTGCTTGCTGTCCAGGGACCCAATTCAGGGAAAGTCATTCAGAAATTAACTTCAGATCCGCCTGATATGGAATACTACCATTTTATAAAAACGAAAATTAATGGTATCGATATGATTGTATCCAGAACCGGCTACACAGGTGAACTTGGATACGAACTGTATTTTAAGGGTGATGAAAAAACTGCAGAAAATATTTGGAATGCTGTAATGGAAGCAGGAAAAGAATTTAATATTCAGCCTACTGGGCTGGGATGCCGTGATTCCCTAAGACTTGAAATGGGATTCTGCTTATATGGAAATGATATTGATCAGTCTACAAATCCTCTTGAAGCCGGGCTTGGCTGGATAACAAAACTTAAAAAGGAAAGTTTCATCGGAAAAGGATCACTTTTAAAAGTGAAAGAAGAAGGTTTAAAAAGAAAACTGGTGCCATTAACAACAAATGAAAAAGCCTTCCCACGGCATGGATATGATCTCACTGTAGCAGGACAAAAAGTTGGCACCGTTACCAGTGGAACCGTAAGTCCGGTGCTGGATAAACCTATCGCACTCGGTTACGTTGATGTTAAATTCGCAAAAGAAGGAAGCAGTGTTAATTTTTCCATCAGGGGAAAGGAAATACCTGCTGAAGTTGTTAGATTACCTTTTATAAAAAAGGAAGTTTAAAGAGATATGAGGGTTAATGTTCTGTTTTCTCCTGTAATTGCAGATGAACTGTATTTTACAGGAAAGACCGTTGTTGTGATAGATGTTCTTCGTGCTTCAACCACAATTATTACCGCATTGCAGAATAAAGCAAAGGAAGTTGTTCCTGTTGCCACTGTTGAATTTGCAGTTAAAATTTCCGGGGGAATGTTTGGCGGACAAATTCTGCTTGGCGGGGAAAGAAACACAAAAAAAGTAGAAGGTTTTGCACTCGGAAATTCACCTCTTGAATATACAGCTGAAAATGTCTCTGGTAAGACCATTGTTTTTTATACAACTAATGGATCCAAGGCAATAGTTAAAGCTAAATTTTCTGAGAATCTTTTTGTTTGCTCTTATTTAAACCTTTCTGTTGTTGCTGATAAAATTGTAAAACTCGAAAATGATTTTGAGATTTTATGTGCTGGTAAATCGAATTCATTTTCACTGGAGGATTCAGTTTGTGCCGGAAAACTTATAAAAGAAATAATGAATAGAAGAAAAGATTTGTTGTTAACGGATACTGCAAAAGTCTGTCATTCACTTGATGATTCTTTCGGGGAAAATATTCTTGTTATGCTTAAAGAAACCGAACACGGGAAGCTCCTTCTTGATAATGGTTTTGAAGATGATTTGAAGTACACTGCCTGCATGGATACTTCCGATGTTATTCCTTATCTTTCAACAAATGTTTTAAAATCGCTGCCCGGCGAAGACGTTTCAACGAATAAAAGTTAATTTCAAATGAAAAAGAAAACAAAAAACGGAACGGTGAAAACTGCCGGGAACCAATCTATTTCGGTTGAAAATAAAAAGAAGTTACTTGGTCTTTTTTTAATTGTGTTTTCTGTGTTTTTATTATTAAGTCTTCTCTCATACTCCCGTTATGACCAGGCAGTATTAAATTATAAGTTTTCCGATCTCCTCAAAATTTTCAGTTCCGATAATGACTTCGGAGGTACAAACAACCTGGTTGGAATCTTTGGAGCTTATATCTCAGATTTCTTTATCAACAACACAATTGGAATATTTTCAGCTATTTTCCCCGTCATAATTTTTGTCTGGGGTTTTTCATTCTTTAAAAGAATTTCCTTCCGCCTGATGATCAATTCTTTTAACTTCCTCATTATTGCAGGACTTATTCTATCAGCTTTCTTCGGCACACTACGCGCAAGGTTTGATCTTTTCTCAAATACTTATGAGGTATCCGGCGCAATTGGAGATTTTCTTGGTGAAGGTATAGGAAGGTTTCTCGGTGGTGTGGGAAGTATTATATTTTTGTTTGCCGGTTTCATGGTTCTGATTATTCTTGCATTCAATGTTGATCTGGAAAAGGTCGCAGCATTATTTAAAAACCTTATTTTGAACAGAACAAGTCAATCCGCAAAAATTAAAATAAACAAACCCGAAGCCGAAGAGGAAAATCTGCAGAAGATTAAAGAACTCCGGGAGGAAAAAAAGAAGAAAAGAAAAAAAGGAGTTGAGGAAGGTGTAAGTCCTGAAGAGTTAATGTCACGCGAAGAACAGGAGCAAACCAGGATAAGAATTATCAGAAATAATGCTGAACTGGAAGTGAATAAACACGAGAAAAAAGAAAACAATGAAGACATAATTCAAAAAAGCGAAACAAAGAAAGTTGATCTGGAAAAAACAGGGGAGATGCCGGATCGGGATAGTGATCGTGAAAAAGCTGCTGAACTTCCTGATCCCTGGAATGAAAAAATTAATTTTAAAAAAGCTTCATTAGAATTGCTGGATCCTGCACCGACAGAAGATTTTAAAGTAGCAGAAGAAGAACTTACCCGTAATGCAGAACTATTAAAAGAAAAACTAAAACTGTTTGATATAGATATTCAGGATATTTCAGTTACTCCCGGTCCGGTAGTTACCTTATATGAAATCGTCCCGGCCCCCGGAGTAAAAATAAGTAAGATAGTTTCACTTGAGAACGATATTGCTTTAGCCCTTGCCGCAAGGGGAATAAGAATCATTGCTCCGATTCCGGGTAAAAGCGCAATAGGAGTTGAAATACCTAATGCGGAAGCTTCACTTGTAAATGCACGTTCTGTTTTATCCAAAGTACTTGATTCAAAAATGGAACTGCCTATGGCTCTGGGTAAAACCATAAATGGTGAAGTGTATGTAACCGATCTTTCCAAAATGCCGCACCTTCTTATTGCCGGTTCAACCGGATCGGGTAAAAGTGTAGGTATAAATATGATAATCAGCAGCCTGCTTTATACAAAAGAACCTGCAGAAGTTAAACTGATTATGATCGACCCGAAAAAAATTGAGCTGTCTTTTTATAATAAATTACGCCGGCATTACCTTGCTGTTTCGCCCGATCTTGAAGAAGAAATAATTACAAATCCGCAAAACGCTGTCCTTCTTCTTAAGAGTGTTGAGTATGAAATGGAAAAAAGGTATGATCGTTTAGCTAAAGCAGGCGTAAGAAATATTGTTGATTACAACAAGAAGGTTTCTGATCCGAAGAAAAGACCAGCCGACACTGATCTGATAAAACACCACTATCTTCCTTATTTAATTGTAATAATTGATGAGCTCGCCGACCTTATGATAACTGCGGGAAAAGAAGTTGAAGAACCAATTGCCAGGTTGGCGCAGCTTGCCCGTGCAGTTGGAATTCACCTTGTGCTTGCAACCCAAAGACCATCCGTTAATGTTATTACGGGTGTAATAAAAGCTAACTTCTCGGCAAGGATTGCATACCAGGTTGCAACAAAAATTGATTCACGTACAATACTTGATATGAATGGTGCGGAACAACTTCTTGGAAAAGGAGATATGCTTTTTCTTCCGACGGGACAGCCGAAGCCTATTCGTATTCAGAATGCATTTATTTCAACTGATGAGGTTGAAAAAATTACTAATTACATTTATTCCCAGCCTGCTTACTCCAAGCCGTATTTTTTGCCATCCATTTATGAGAAGAAAAAAGAAAGCAGCGGATTTCTAACTGATCTTGATCCTATGTTTGAAGATGCTGCAAAAGTAATTGTAAGACATCAGCAGGGATCGGTTTCGCTTTTACAAAGAAGATTGAAACTCGGTTATTCGCGTGCAGCAAGAATAGTTGATCAGCTTGAGGAAGCCGGAATTGTTGGTCCTAACGACGGAAGTAAAGCGCGTACAGTTTTAGTTGATAGTGAAGAACAGCTTGAAACAATTCTCAGATCATTATAGGTTCATTCAATGAGTATTATAAAACTATTTTAGATTTTTTATTGCAAATCCGAGATCTTTCCGAGTAACACCTATCCATAGCGTATGTCAAGAAAATAAATAAAGAAGTATTTGCTGATGAAGCAGGAAATTAATACCCGGTTAGAACGGAATTAAAGCACAATTAAGAGTTTATTAACCATCAGAGAAGGCAAACACATTTTGAGCTTTAATAAAAGAAGATTTTTGCATTTATGGCAGACGAATGTTCCTATACCCTGATGAATATTGTATTTTGTATAGCTGTATGATCTTTTAGAAACTTCAAGTAATGAAATGCACCGGATTTTAACAAGCCGGCACATCTTATTATAAATTTTTGTGATATTTACAACTTAATAGCATCGGGGAAAATGAAATACTTGACAAATAAAATTAATTACTTATATTTGTAAGTAAGTGATTACATCATTATTTGAAATTATTAAAAATGTCAAGAGAAACAACTGATATAAGGCAAGAGCAGATTAAGAAGGCGGTTTTGGAAATTATCGCTGAAGATGGGTTGCATAATATATCTACCAGGAACCTTGCAAAAAGAATAGGATTTACCGAAGGGGCGATTTTCCGTCACTTCAATACAAAACGTGATATTATAAAAGGAATAATGGCCGATGTAGAAACCGATTTAATAGGGTCTTTACGCAGCATAGTTATAAGTCCGGTAAAGTCCGAGGAAAAATTATATAATTATCTGTGTCGTAATGTTAAGTATCTTAAACAAAACAGGGGGATTACTATACTTCTGTTCTCCGAAGCGACACATTTAGGAGACAAAGAGCTTAAAGATAAGTTAAATCAGATATTATCCGAGCAGAAGCAATTCATAATAAAAATGGTAAAAGATGGTATTGCTGAAGGTGTATGGGACAAAAAAGTTAATCCGGGTGATGTTGCAATAATTTATATGGGTATCCCTATCACATTTAATATTGAATTGGTACTGAATAAAAGTGAGCTGAATGTGGATAATTTTTGCAAAAGAATGTATGCTTTAATTTTGAAGACATTGAAGAAATAAAAAAATTTACTTAATATAGTAAGTAAATGATTACTTAATAAGAGGAGATAAATACAATGTTTAGTTTACCAGAATGGACTTTTGAATTTCACGGGCATAGATGTCCATTTATGCCCATAGGTTACAGAATGGGAATCTTGGCAATGGAAAAATTAGGCGTCAAAAAAAGTTTGGATCATCAGATGCACGTATTTTCTGAAATGGGCGTTGGTCATCCGCAAGGTTGTATGCAGGATGGAATTATGTCTGCAACCGGCGCAACTTTCGGAAAAGGAATGATAGGAAGATTGAACTACGGGAAAGTTGCCGCAATCTTTTGGTATCCTGGGATAAAGGATGCTGTAAGAATATTTCTAAAAAATGAATTCCAGGATAATTTGGCACCGCACGAATTTTTCAAGTTCCGCAAACAACGAATTGAACCTTCCGAAATTCCAGAGGATGTTAGAAAAGATATTATAGATATAGTGCTTAATGCAACCAACGATGAACTCTTCAACGTAACTGTTTTGGAGAATTTCAAATACACGCCGGTTAAAGGGTCTTTCAATAAAGCTAAATGTGAAGTGTGCGGAGAATATGTTTTTGAAAGATACCTGCGTGTAAAGGATGGGAAGAAAGTCTGCATTCCCTGTTCAGAAAGAACTCATGAGGAAGCCGTAATTCATTTACCCTATATAACAAAAGGTTGATATGTTTTACTTAATTATTTCATTAGTAATACTCGCTTCATCTTTTCTATTCTCAATGCTCGGCTTGGGAGGGGCGTTGATTTATGTACCAGTTCTTAAGTGGGCTGGATTCCCTGTTAAAGAAGTTGCTATTCCGTTGGCACTTTTATTAAACGGATTGACAACGCTAATAGCATTAATCGCCTATTTCAAAAATAAATTAGTAGATGTTAAAGGCGGATTGGCGATGACCATTTCCGCTTTCTTATTTGCTCCGATCGGAGCAATTGTCTCTGATAAATTGCCTGTGAATTTTCTATTAATACTTTTCTCTGCTGCTGTTTTAGTAGCTGCTGGAAGAATGCTGTTTATGTCTAATAGACCCGAACCAAAAGACATTATGTCATTCAAGAAACGTGCTGTTATCGGTGCTATAATTGGTGGCTTCGCAGGTTTTATGGCTGGCCTTCTCGGTGTAGGAGGCGGATTTATTATGGCGCCACTACTAATGTGGATGGGTTATGAAACTAAAAAGGCCGCTGCCACCTCCGCTTTTGCTGTGACATTTTCCTCTTTCTCGGGATTTCTTGGTCACGTGGCGCAGGGTCATTTCGAGGTAACACTTACAATAATATTGTCAGCTGTCGTAATTATCGGTGCTTTACTCGGGAGTAATTTCCTGGTTGCTAAAGCAAAGACAAGCAGGGTGAAACAAATTTTTGCCGTAGTTCTATTTGCAATAGCTATCAAAATAATTATCGGGGTGATCTGATGTTTGGAATAAAATACAAAATGGTGAATATCAGAATTACGATCGCCTTCGCTGTTACATTATTAGTCTGTATTAATTTCAGCGTAATAGCCCAACAAAAAATTGATTGGAATGGATATCTCCAATACCGTTTTTCGGATAACTACCTTGATCAATCCAATTTTTCTGTAAGAAGAGCAAAGTTCTGGGTAAATGGGATCCTGCCTGATAATTATGGAATCTGGAGCTATAAAATACAAGCGAATTTCCACCAGCAGGTTAAATTTCAATTTCTACTTCAAGATGTACTTGTAAATTATATGATAAATAATTTTGAAGTTACTGCGGGTCAGTTCGTACCTAATTTCAGTTTGCAAAGAAAACAGCCCGACTATGTGATACCGCTTGATGAAAGAGCGAATGTTGTAAATGCGCTTGTTCCCGGTGCCGAAACAATGGCCAGGGATATTGGAGTTGAATTAAAATGGAGCGATAGCAAAACAGGTTCTTTCAGCCTTGGTTTCTTTAACGGGAATGGTGCTAATGCTGTTTCTAAAGAAAGAAATTTTCTTTACGTAAACCGCGGAAGCCTTTTCCTATTACATAATTCGGAATCAAAATTAGAATTGGGTTACAGCCTATCTTACAGAAGTGCTCACAATTTGCAATTCAGCAAAATATTTAGAAATAATTTTTCTTTTACCGGGAATGACTTCCGCTTTGGTTTTGAAGAAAAATTTAACGTTGGCGATTTTGAATTGCAATCTGAATACATTGAAGCTCATCTCGGCAATCGAAAAGCGTACGGTTATTATGTGCTTGCTGACTATCTATTCGCTTCAAAAAATTTAGTTACCCTCTCCGTTGAGCAATTGAGTGATTTAAATTCATCAACAGCTAATAATCCATGGTACACAATCGGCTATTCTTATCTTGTAAAAGGGAACGATATAAAATTCTCTTTAGATAATAGATTTCAGTTTGTGCCAAATAAAACCAATTCACTAACAACATTACAAATTCAATATTTCTTTAATAAAAATTAGGAGTACAAAAATGATAAATCCAATTGAATGGTTAGAGTTCGGACAAAAATTTCACGGACATAAATGTCCAGCAATGCCGCTTGGCCTTAGAGTAGGTGCGGCGGCTATGAATAAGCTAGGTGTTGAAAGAGCAAAGGACGGACAAATTGTCGCTTTCGTTGATCTGGGTGAAGACCACTGTGCTACTTGTTTTGCAGATGGACTTCAAGTAATAATGGGAACAACATTTGGCAAAGGCAACATTAAGAAAACTCATAAAGGTAAATGGGCAGTTACACTTGTTGACCGGGCTACCGGCAAGGCAGTTCGTGTAACACCAAAAGCAGAAGCGATGCTTCAAAACAAGCAATCCGATTTTTTCAAAAACTACAGAGAAAAAGGAATCCCGGCAAGCAAGGTTCCTAATGAAGTTGTTGAACCGTTAATTAACAATGTTATAAATGTGCCGGAAGAAAAGCTGCTTAATATTTCTGAATTATTTGACTACAACCTAGAACCGCATAAAGATAGTTTTGCCGGTTTTGTCTGTGAAGAATGCAGTGAGATGACTGTGGAAGGCTATGGAAGAATAAAAGATGGGAAACACGTTTGTATTGATTGTGCTGCAAAGGAATAATTAATTATGGCTGTTCTGAAGCCCCCTGTCTTTCTTCCTAAATTATTCATTACAGCCATAACGATTCGGATAGTAAAACAATTTTACAAATTATTAATTTTTCGCTACAATCATTTACGCGAAAGGAATATAAAAGAGTTGAAATGATATGAAGATTTATAATTTTATTTTAGCAATTTTGTTATTATCGGGCGGATTTATATACGCTCAGCAAAATACAGGTCTGCTTAATAAATGGGTACATCCGGGTAATGATGTAATAAAAGAAAACGGATACGAGGGAGCTCAGACTTGTGCAATATGCCATGAAGAGGCATTAAATGAAGTTACTCAATCAGTTCACTGGAATCTGGCCTGCCCCGGTAAGAAACGTTCAGGGGCTGCCAGACAGTTCAGTGTGGGGAATGGTAAACCGAGAGTGTGCCCTGGCCGGTTCTACTACTTTAGCAAACTGGACTGCCTCCACAAATGGAAAATTTAGTGTACAGTCTGCTGGTTGCGGAATTTGTCATATTGGTTCTTTGTCAAAACCACCTATGCCGGGTGTACAAATAACGGAATCTGAGAAGAATACAGTTGACTGTCTGGTATGCCACGCTGAAAATTATGACTGGAATAAGAGAGCATCGTTGGTAAAAGACAGCACCGGGGTGCATTGGGGACAAGATAGGTCGCTTAAAGCCGCGCTATCGATAACAAAAATTCCTGCTAATGATGCATGCCTCAGGTGTCATGAGCATTCTTTTTCAGATGATTATAAACGAGGGACATCCTACTCACCCAAAAATGATGTACATGCAGCGGCAGGACTCAGCTGCTTAACATGTCACACATCTGAACATCATAAAATTGCAAAAGGGATGGATGAGTCAGACATGGTTGCTAACGATTTACCTGATACCCAGGTTACCTGCTCAAATTGTCATGGCAGCACTCCCCATAAGGGAATTTACGCAGAAACTTTGAACAGTCATATAAACAGGATAGCCTGCCAGACATGCCATATTACGGAATCAAGCGGCATCGTTTCCGAAAACTGGGGGAAACCGGTTAAGGATAATATCAATGGCAGGTATAGCGAACTTTCGAAGTATGATAAGATTCCAAGTAATCCCAAATTATATGTTCCAACGGATATAATAAAATTATCCCGTCCATCCTATATGTGGAGAGTTTCAAACACTAAAGATCAAAAGAATGCGCAAAGCTGGATGGCATTTTCTACTTCAAATATAAATACACCCGGAGCAAAAATCTTTCCGGTAAGAGCACTTACTCAGGTTATGCTTTTTGATAAAAAGCTTAAAATGTGGCAGGCCCCCGGTATGTCATTTCTAAAAAATGATACGGAAATGGCGAAGTTTCCACTCCTCCTGGCTCCTAACAGAGAAGTATATAATAAGACAGGAGATGTGAAAAAAGCAATTGATGCAGGAATGAAACCATACGAATCGATGGGACTTAAATGGAGTGGTGAATGGATGCCAATGGAGGTCCCAGGTACCTCATATATTTCTGTTAATCATGGTGTGAAAAAGACCGTATTATTATGCAGCTCCTGTCATTCAAACCATGGCGCTATGGATTTTAATTCACTTGGTTATACAAAACAGCAGGTTGATCAACTTGTGAAAAATGTAGAAAAATAGAATGTTAAAAAAGATATTTCTGCCCCTAGAAAATTCACCGTCCACAATGGCGGCAATGAATTATGCCTGTTTTATTTCTGCCAGGCAGAACGCAGAAGTAACGGGTGGAATTTTTATGGATATTGAAAGGGTGGATTCATCTCTGGGCACCCTTAATTACGATAATACGATAAGCTGGCACAGCGATCTATCAGACGGAATAATTTCTCCGACCAAACCGACGGTAGAATATCTAATTCATAACTTCAAAGAAATATGCACAAGAAACAGTGTAAAGTTTTCGTTCGAAAATGAAATAGGAATGCCAAGTAACCGGATTACCAGCCTGTCTAATTATTACGATATTGTGGTTACGGGAATAAAATCTGATTTCGGCCTGGTGAAAAAAAACAACCGGAATTCGTTTTTACAAAAAATACTCTTGGGGTCAGCTACATCTATTCTGGCTGTCCCTGATTATTTCAGAGAAATTCATAACGTGATTGTTGCATATGATGGAAGTATTTCAGCCTCAAGGGCACTTCAAAGATTTGCACATATTGCTAATTTTTCCGACCTGAATATTATAATTGTTACTTCTTCCAAAGATTCTGCATGGGCGGAAGATAATACCAAGAGAGCGAAAGAATATCTTATGTCATACGGTGCACTGAATGTTCTTACAGATTATACACAGATAGAAATAGTTAAGGTTTTGCAATCATCTTATTTTGAATCTTCAGATTTAATCGTTCTTGGTGCACATTCACAAAGTATAAAGGATATTTTTATTGGCAGCATCACAAAAAGACTTATTTTAGAAGCAAATAGGCCATTACTCATAGGTATTTAATTTTTTGTGAAATATGCTCCCGGCCTTAATATAAAAGAAATTTATTTTTAGTAATGTCTGCAAATCCGGTAAGCGGGCACCTATTCTTTGCGAGATACTCAATATTTATCTTATTGATGTAATTCCGATACTGGACACATTCCTTATCAAACTTCATCCGTTTTCATATTCCGTGATATTAAAGATAGCTTCTGAAGCTGAGATTCTGCCTGCAGCCTGATATTTCCTTCTTGCTGCGTTTCTCAGTTAACAAGTGGACCTTATCTTACATCTGGTCATAGTAAAAATCTCCAATTGCCTGCTTCCATAATTGTTGAGTTATGACTCCGTATAAATTTAAAACTTCTTTTTTGAAAATAGTAAAAGTGTAATTTTAACTGAAAATAGTGATCAAATGGTGAGATATCTACTATGTTTTAATCAATTTTATATAACCTCATTTATGATTAAATTCGAAACCGCAATTTTATTTTAGGCACTGGAAGGATTAGATAATGAAAAAATCAGTTTTGTTTGTTTTATTTATTTTTTTATGCGCTTCAGTATTTGGGCAGGATAGTACAAATGATTTGCTTAAATCGGTTCAGTCAAAATATAATTCCATTAAATCTTTCACTGTTAATTTTACTAAATCATCCGGAAGCAAAGAAGATTTTTCGGGTAAATTATTTTTAAAGAAAGAAAACAAGTTAAGAATTGAATTAAAGAACAATACCATAATAACCGATGGCGAAACTTTCTGGAATTACAACAAAAAAGAAAATAAAGTAATCATAAATAATTATGACGAATCTGAACCTTCTGAATTATCCCTGAATAGCTTTATAAATAATTATCCGGCAAAAAGTAATGTCAGTTCAGGAGAAGAAGGAAATTTAAATACCTTAACACTTATTCCTAAAACTTCTGATTTGAATTTTAGTAGTGCAAAACTTTATATAAATAAAGATAACCTTGTCGAAAAAGTTGTTGTCAAAAGTACTTCCGGAAATTCAACCATTTCACTTTCAGGTTACAAATTGAATGAGGATATTCCTGATTCGGAATTTATTTTTTCTCCGCCAAAAGGAATGAAGGTTATTGATCTCCGGTAAAAAAGCAAAACGTATTTCAAAGAGAGATGTGGTTAATTTTACCCTCTCTTTGGTGTTAACTGCAGTTTTCCTCTACATCGCTTTTTATGATGTTAATTTGAACGCAGTTCTTGCAATGGCTTCACAAGCCTCAATATTCTGGGTCTTTATTTTTATTATTGTCCTGTTATCAGCTCATTTTCTCCGGGCCCTGAGGTGGAAGGTTATTATAAGTTCTGTTAAGCCTGATGCTGCCATAAAAAATCTGTTTGGTTCTCTTATGGTTGGATACGGAGTTAATTGTGTGGTTCCAAGACTGGGAGAAATTACACGGGCGGTACTTCTGGGCCGGTGGGAAAGAATTTCAAAGTCCTCAATGTTTGGTACGGTTATACTTGAAAGGGTTATTGATGTCATTTTTCTTGGTTTATCTGTAATTGTTGCAGCGTTAATATATAATGGGAACCTATACAGCAGCTTTCCCTGGCTTAAAACAACTCTCTATATTACTTCAGCATTAATAGCGTCATTTTTAATTTTTCTTTTCCTGGTAATAAGATTTAAAGAAAAGTTTTACGGTGTAATTGTAAAAATCCTGAGCAAAATTTCTGAAAAACTTGCACACGAAGCCGGTTATATATTTAAAATGTTAACCGAGGGTTTTGCAAGTTTAAAAGGAACAAGAAATTACATCATGACTTTTTTATTGAGCGTTATTATAATGTTATTTTATGCTTTAAATGCCTATATCGGTATGATTATGATAGGGATGCATAATGTAAATTTTGGAATGGCCTGGATAATAATGAGTATAAGTGCTATCGGAGTTGTTATTCCCACTCCGGGCGGAACAGGATCTTATCATGCACTTGCTAAATCTGCACTTGTATTGCTCTTTGGTTTTGGTGAAGTTATAAGCCTGGCTTATGCATTTTTAACGCATATCATTTCATATTTTTTATTCATTATAGCATCGCTAATTTTATTCTTCATTCTGAACAGAGATCATGATAATTTAATTAATGTAGTTGAAACAGACATGGAAGAATTATGAAATATTTTCTTATAATTATGATAACAGTTTTTTTTGCAACCACCTCATATTCTCAATATGAACTGAGGGCAGGAATGGGAATAAATTTCGGTAGTACTCCATCTGTTAAAGATTATATTAACCAGGTTGCCGGGTACCAGGAATTGGGAAGTTTCAACTCCTCTGTAATTTTTTCAGGTGAATTTGATTATGCAGTTTCTCAAACTTATGATCTTGGACTCGAAGTAGGTTATCTGTTAAATTCTTTTACTTTTAATACTTTCGGGACATACGATTTTTCATACCATATAATAATGCCGACAGTAACTTCCTATTATGTTGTAAGAGGAAAGGGATACAATTTTAAATTCGGCGGCGGTGTTGGAATAAGATTAGTAAGTGCTGATGAATCTCAACCTTCAACGCCGAATTCAACCAATTACACATCAACAGGATTTGGATTTTTATTAAGGGCTGCTGGCAATACAAGGCTTAGTGAAAATTTTTACGCATTCATTGCCGGTGATTTAAGATATGACTTAAACGGAAATTTAAAAAACTGGAGTGCTGATCATAGTTCACCTTACGATAAGCTTAGTTTAAATACTTTTTCAGCTGGTGTTAGTCTTGGTATAACATACATGTTTTAGGAGGATTATTGAATATACTTGATGCTATCATTCTTGGAATAATTCAGGGAATTACAGAATTTCTGCCAATCAGCAGTACGGGTCACTTAACAGTTGCCGGGAAATTAATGAATTTAATTAGTCCGGATAAACCGCAGGAATGGACAGCATTTATTGCTGTTATTCAACTTGGTACTATGCTGGCAATTTTAATTTATTTCTGGAAAGACCTGGTTCAGATTTTAATTTCGTTCTGGAAAGAAAATATTAGTAAAAGAACAGGCTTTGCAAATCAGTCATTTCAATCAAGAACAGGCTGGTATATAATTGTAGGAACTCTGCCGGTTGTGTTTATCGGCTTATTATTTAAGAAAGCCATTGAAGGCGCCCTTACAAAAGATCTTTCTGTAATTGCGATAAACCTTATTGTGTTTGCAGTAATTCTTGCAATTGCGGAGAAGGTCGGGAAGAGAACCAAAACAGAAAAAGATATTTCTTTGTTTGATTCTTTGTTCATTGGAATTGCACAGGCATTTGCACTTGTTCCCGGTGCTTCAAGATCAGGCACAACAATTACGGGAGGTTTATTCCGGGGCTTAAAACGTGAAGATGCTGCACGTTTTTCTTTTCTTTTAAGTGTTCCCGCTGTGCTTGCAAGCGGACTGCTTGAGCTTTACCAATCACTTGATATTTTAAATGGTACTATGTGGATAAACCTGATAATTTCTACAATAACGGCTGCCATTAGCGGTTACATTGCAATAGATTTTCTTTTAAAATATTTAAAAAATCATTCAACATATCTTTTTATTTATTACCGGATTATTGCCGGGATAATTATTTTAGTTCTTATCGCATATAATATTATTCAACCATAGGAGACAGTATGAGGAACATTTTAATCTTTGCGGTACTTGCTATATTTATAGGATGTACACAAAAGAATACGGAAGGAAATAATCAACCAAAAACAAATAGCGAGAATGTGCAAGTGGAAACTAAAAAGGACACTATAACTGTTGCAGTATTTAAAACAAATATGGGAACTTTTGAAACTGAACTTTTTCCAGACGAAGCTCCCAAAGCAGTAGAGAATTTTACCGGGCTTGCTGAAAAAGGATATTACAAAGGAGTAATCTTTCATCGTGTAATTCCTAATTTTATGATTCAGGGTGGTGATCCTACGGGAACCGGAAGAGGCGGTGCAAGCCTCTGGGGCAAATCTTTTGAAGATGAAGTAAATACAGGATTACAATTTGATTCAACGGGAATTCTTGCAATGGCTAATGCCGGACCCAACACAAATGGAAGCCAGTTTTTCATTACCGTTGCACCAACTCCCTGGCTGAATGGTCATCATACTATTTTCGGAAAAGTTATAAGTGGGATGGACATTGTTAATTCGATTTCTGAAGTTAAGAGAAACGGACAGGATAAACCGTTGAAAGATGTAGTTATTGAAGATATTACTATCGAAAAGCGTTCACAGCAATAATTAATTTTTTTGAAAAAGGGATGGTAATTTTCTAAATTCAAATTTAATTATCATCTCTTTTTTCATTTTAAATACTTTTAATGAAACAGCAGGAATTTTTCTCTTCACGCTGGACACTGATAATTGCAACAATTGGTATTGCTGTAGGAACAGGAAATATCTGGCGTTTCTCCAGAATTGTTGCGCAAAACGGGGGTGGTTCCTTTCTTATCCCCTGGGCAGTATTTTTACTTATCTGGTCTGTCCCATTAATAATTGCAGAATTTGCTCTGGGTAAATCCACCCGCTTTGGACCAATTGGCGCAATTGCTAAAACGGCGGGGAAAAATTTTGGATGGATGGGGGCTTTCATTGTTTTCGTATCTACTGCAATTATGTTTTATTATTCAGTTGTTACGGGGTGGTGTCTAAAATATTTTTTATCTGCTGTATCCGGAAATCTTTTTGAAACCGCAAGTCACCTCAAATATTGGGAAAATTTTTCTTCGGGTTATCAGCCTTTAATTTTTCATTTTATCTCGATGGTATTTGTTGCTATAGTTGTTTACCGGGGAATTTCAAATGGAATAGAAAAAGTAACCAAATTTATGGTTCCGGCTTTGCTGATCATTCTTGTAATCCTTTTTATCCGTGCTATTACATTGCCGAATGCAATTGAAGGAATTAAATATTTCTTTACGCCAAAGCTTGATATAATTCTCGATTACAAAGTCTGGCTGAATGCCCTAACGCAGAACGCATGGGATACCGGCGCCGGCTGGGGGCTTATTTTAACTTATGCAGTATATATGAAAAAGAACGAAGATATTTCATTGAATGCAGCATTAATTGGATTCGGAAATAATACTGTTTCACTTCTTGCCGGGATAACAATTTTTTGTACTGTATTTTCTCTCAGTTCCGTAGATGCTATGACACAGGTTTCACAATCAGGACCGGCAAACACAGGTTTAACATTTATCTTTCTTCCCTTGTTGTTTTCTAAAATGTCATCAAGCTATTTTGTTAACGTTTTCTTTGCCTCAATATTTTTTATTGCATTATTCTTTGCCGCTGTTACTTCGCTAATCTCTATGGTTGAGCTTGCAACCAGAACATTTATAGATTTTGGATTAAAAAGAAAAAGGTCAATTGTAATTGTAGCCCTTGCTGGATTCCTGTTTGGTATTCCTTCAGCATTAAATCTTAATTTCTTTACAAACCAGGATTGGGTGTGGGGAGTTGGTTTAATTTTAAGTGGCGCTTTTATTTCATTTGCAATCTTTAAATTCGGTATAAATAAATTTAGAACAGAAATAATTAATGGATTCGGTAGTGATGTGAAAATCGGGAAATGGTACAATATTGTTATTGGAATTTTAATACCTGTTCAGGTTATTGTTTTAATTTTATGGTGGCTGATTTCATCAGTCGGCTGGGATCCTGAATGGTGGAATCCATTTCATATTGAAAATGCAGGAACAGCTATTTTCCAGTGGGCAATAATTATTATTCTTTTTATATCTTTTAATAAGTTAATGGTTTATTACACTTTAGATAGGAATAGTGAAGTCTGATGGAATTACCTGCAATAATAACTATGATAGCGATATTAGGACTTGTCTGGGGCGGGTTAGCTTTCTTTCTTACCCGTGCAATGAAATACGAAAAAATGAAGCGGGAAAATGGCGAAAAGTAGATTAAAGGCTCCTTCAATTCTGAATGCATCAAAGGAGATTTCCTCCGGCAAAATTCTGCCGGTTTATTTTTTCTTCGGGGAGGATACTTTCAGTCTGGACAAGATACTTAAGCTTATCGAAAAATCAGTTGAGCCTTTTATAACATCAGATTTTGATAAGGAAGTAATTTATGCAGATGATAAAAATCTACCGGATATCATCTCCATTGCTTCTTCATTTCCTTTCGGTTCCGAAAAGAAATATGTATTGGTTAAAGAATTTGAAAAAATAAATAATAAAAAGAATCTTGTTAACTATGTAAATTCACCTGCTGATTTTACTATTCTTGTAATGGTATATAACGGATCAATTTCAAACCTTGCTGCAGAACCGTATAAATCCTTACTTGAAAATAATTTTATTTATGAAGCGGTTGAATTAAAGGGAAATAATCTTGTTGACTGGATTATTCAATATGCCCAGGAGAACGGAAAAAATATTACCCGGGAGGTTGCATCGGTTTTTCTTGAAATGGTTGGTGATAACAGAAACCTTATTGAAACACAGCTTGAAAAGGTATTCATCTTTCTCGGGGAAAATAAAGAAATAACTATAGAGAGTATTGAATCATTATCTGCCAAATTTAAAGAATATAGTATTTTCGATTTGCAGGATTCACTTGCGGGTAAAAACAAGCAGACATCTTTTAAAGTAGCATTCAATCTACTGGAAAATGGATCTGAGCCTGTGTTTATTATTCACATGCTTACAAAATTCTTTTCAGGCATACTTAGAATTAATGAGCTCAAATCTTCAAAGATTCCCGAACAACAAATTGCAAGAATAGTAGGAACTCATCCCTATTATTTAAAAAAATTTTATAACGCCCGCAGATTGTATTCGGATATTGAATTAATAAATATTTCCCGGGCGCTGCTGAATGCAGATATTTCTGTAAAGACCACCTCAATTGATAAAAAAAATATTGTCACCGTATTGCTTACAGAAATATTTAATTCAGGAGAGAAAAAAAATACTGAATAGAATAGTGGACAATACATAAGCATAAAAGTGCTTAATTTCCCCGGTTTTCTGTATTTAAAGTTTTTTATTTAATTTGTGTATAATTCTGGAAACAATTCAAATCTCAGAAAGTATAAGCGACATTGACCGACAAGAATCTGTATGATCTCACTGATGAAGAGTTAATTCTTGAGTTTCAACAGAACAATACTGTTAAGGCTTATGAAATTCTTGTAGAGAGATATAAAAATCCTCTTACCAATTATGTGTTCAGGTTTCTTGGCGACTATGAAACCTGTATGGATGTGGTACAGGACTCTTTTATAAAGGTGTATCGCTATAAAGATTCTTATAATTCAATCGCAAAGTTCTCCACATGGATTTATACAATTGCCGGAAACCTGGCAAGAACAGAGTACCAGAGACGTAAAAGAAGAAAATTCTTTTCTATTAATTCATATGGAGAGGATAGTAATGAAACATATGATATTCCGGATGAGAGCTATCGCCCGGATGAAATGACAGATAGCGGAATAAAAGATGAAATCATTCAGAAAGCTATACAAAAAGTTTCCTCGGCATATAGAGAAATGGTAATATTGAGAGACATACAGCAATTATCATATGAAGAAATTTCTGAAATTACGGGAGTTGCAGTAGGAACTGTAAAATCAAGGATAAACAGGGGAAGAGCTCAGCTCCAAAAACTATTAAAATATATATACAAAGAGTGAAAAAGGTATTGATGTGAGCCCGAACGAGGAACAGGATTTTAAGGATGTGATAAATACTCTTGCGCAGCTTCAGCAGGTAAAAGCGCCGGCAGGATTTGAGGGCGACTTAATGCGAAGAATTAATTCTGAAAAATTTCGCGAAGAAAAAACATTCTGGCAGAATATCTTCATTCCATCACGATTAATACCAGCTGCAGCTTTAGCCATTACGGCAATTCTTTTAATATTCGTACTTAATGATGCCAGCGTAACCCAGGACAATCCATTACTTGCTGCTCCACGAGAAAGAAGTGATTTGACTCAGCAGGTTAAAACCGGTAATTCTTTGAAACAGGAAAAATCATCTGTAAGCGATGAAGTTTTATCATCAAAAGAGATCTCCGGAATCCGGAAAGATAAGGATGTTCAAAATAAACCATTGGAAAAATCACCGATCAAACAAAAGTCTGCCCGCACTTCATCTGAGGGAAACATAGACGGAAATGTATATGAAAGTGATAAATTTATTACTGCAAAATTTTCAGCAAACGGCATAAATAACTATCCTGTAAACAAAGCCGGATTAAACTTCAGGCAGGTAAACCTTTCAAATCAGCAAAAAACAGAGGTAAACAAGCTTAAAGAAAAAATGGACGAAATGTTCAATTCCAGGGCAAAACACTAATAGTATCCATTTATTCTTTGTAAATTTATCTTATGTTTTCTATATTTAATGCTCAAAATTTTTGAAATAAAAATAATTAGGATATTGTATGAAAAAGGGAATTCACCCGGATTATAGACCAGTTGTATTTCAGGATGCTTCTGCGGATTTTTCAATTTTAACCCGTTCTACAATCCAGACAGATGAAACGATTAAGTGGGAAGACGGAAACACATATCCTCTAGTAAAACTTGAAATTTCTAGTGCCTCTCATCCTTTCTTTACAGGTAAACAGAAACTTCTTGACACTGCCGGAAGAGTTGAGAAATTCAAGAGAAAATACGCGAAGAAAGAAACAAAATAAGAGAGTTTACATTTTATTGTTGATCGACAAAGCCAGTATTATACTGGCTTTTTTCTTTTAAAAAGTGTTAGACAAATTTTTATATTGTAAAATCATTTCTCTTTTAATTAAGTTGCCTAAGTTTATTTAGAATTTATAAATATGAAAAAGAATATTAGAACTATAATTATTGCAGCAGTTATACTAATTGTTTTAGTCCTCCTCGCAATTCCCAAATTAAAATCCTCTGAAGACAAAACAAGAGCAGCAGGTAATGGAGCCGCCGGTTCGCTTCCGGTAAGAGCACACATAACTAAATATGAAGTGCTTGATAATAAGGTTTTAACCACGGGTACGGTATTGGCAAACGAAGAGGTTGAATTAAAAAGTGAAGCTTCGGGAAAAATAACAAATATATTTTTTCGCGAAGGCAGTTATGTAAAAGCAGGTGATTTGCTTGTGAAAATAAATGATGCAGATTTACAAGCACAGCTTCAAAGTGCAAAATCAAGACTGAAACTTCAGGAAGATACCGAATACCGCCAGAAACAATTGCTGGAGAAAGAAGCAATTAGCCAGGAAGATTATGATATGACAGCCAACCAGCTTCAGGTTAATCAGGCTGAAGTTGAATTAATAAAAGCACAAATTGATAAAACAGAAATACGCGCACCTTTTAGTGGAGTTATTGGTTTAAGAAATGTCAGCGAAGGAAGCTTTGTATCTAATACAACAACTATTGCCAGCCTGCAGAACATAAACCCAATTAAAATAGATTTTTCAATACCTGAAAGATATTCATCAATGGTTGAGGTTGGAGATGAAATTAATTTTACAATTTCAGGAAATAACAAAAATTTTGTTGGTAAAGTTTATGCCATTGAGCCTAAAATTGATCCTGTTACCCGGACTTTGCAGATAAGAGCACTATGCCCAAATACAGGAAGAGAAATACTGCCCGGTTCATTTGCAAATATTAATCTTGTATTGAAGAAAATTGAAAATGCTATTCTCATTCCTTCTGAAGCTTTAATCCCGGATATAAAAGGTCAGAAAGTATTTATTTTCAGGAATGGTAAAGCTATACCTCAACGCGTTGAAACAGGTATAAGAACTGATCAAAACGTGCAATTAACATCGGGGGTTACCGAAGGTGATACAATTATAACCTCAGGGATGCTTCAATTAAGACCCGGCGCCTCTATAACTATTTCCGAGTTTGAAAAATGAGCCTCTCGTCATTAAGCATAAGAAGACCTGTACTGGCAATAGTTATGTCAATAGCTATTGTAGTATTGGGTATACTGGGATATACATATCTTGGTGTCAGGGAATACCCTTCTGTTGATCCCCCGATAATTACAGTAAGCACAAATTACACTGGTGCTAATGCAGATGTAATTGAATCTCAGATAACAGAACCGCTCGAAGAATCAATTAATGGAATTGCGGGAATCCGTTCGCTTACTTCCGTCAGTCGCGATGGAAGAAGCACAATTACTGTGGAATTTAATATAGATGTTGATCTTGAAACTGCCGCTAATGATGTAAGAGATAAAGTATCACGTGCCATAAGTTCCCTGCCGCCCGATGTTGAAAACCCGATTGTATCAAAAGCCGATGCTGATGCTTCACCGATCGTATTTTTAAATATACAGAGCGATACACGAAATCTTCTTCAGCTTACTGAACTTGCAAATAATGTATTCAAAGAAAGATTCCAGACAATTCCCGGAGTCAGTGCTGTAAATGTCTGGGGTGAGAAAAAATATTCGATGAGACTATGGCTCGATCCTTCAAAACTTGCGGCTTATCATCTTACACCTCTTGATGTAAAAAATGCAGTGAACAGGGAAAACGTTGAACTCCCTTCGGGATTAATTGAAGGAAACAAAACAGAATTATCAATAAGAACAATAGGACGTTTACATGATGCCGGAGAGTTCAACGATCTTATTATTAAAGAAGAGAACGGAAATATTGTTAGGCTGAAAGATGTTGGCTACGCCGCTTTAGGTGCTGAAAATGAGAGAACCATTCTGAAAAGAGAAGGTACTCCTATGGTTGGTGTGGTTTTAATAGCACAACCCGGAGCCAATAACATTGCTATTGCCGATGAATTTTATAAACGGCTGGATCAGATTAAAAGGGATCTTCCCCCCGATGTAAAAACGGGAATCGGGTTTGATGTTACTGAATATATACGTGATTCAATAACTGAAGTTGAACAGACTATTTTTGTAGCATTCGGACTTGTCGTTCTTATCATATTTTTATTTTTAAGAGATTGGCGGACAACTATTATTCCTGTAATTGCAATTCCAATTTCCTTAATTGGTGCATTCTTTATAATGTATGCGGCAAACTTCTCAATAAATGTTCTAACCCTGCTGGGAATTGTACTTGCGATTGGAATTGTGGTTGATGATGCTATTGTTGTGCTTGAAAATATATATACCAAAATTGAAGAAGGCAGTCATCCTGATGAAGCTGCCAGAAAAGGTTCTGCCGAAATCTTTTTTGCAATAATTTCTACCACTGTTGCACTTGCTTCGGTTTTTCTTCCGATAATATTTTTACAGGGACTAACAGGAAGACTATTCCGTGAGTTTGGTATTGTTATAGCCGGATCAGTTATAATTTCTGCATTCGTGGCTTTAACACTTACGCCAATGCTTAGTTCAAAAATCCTTAAACGAAGAGAGAAGCATAATTGGTTTTACAATAAAACCGAACCAATTTTTGTAAAACTAAATGATACATATAAAAATGCACTTGAAAAGTTTTTATCGAAAAGATGGACAGCCTTTTTAATAATGGGTTTATCTTTGGGGTTAATTTATCTTTTCTTTACTGCTATTCCATCCGAACTTTCTCCTCTTGAAGACAGAAGCGGGCTGAGGTTATTTGCAACTGCACCCGAAGGAGCTTCGTTTGATTATATGGATAACTTTATGGATAAACTTATCCAGACTTTGAAAGACAACATTCCTGAAAGAGATGCGATTATTTCTGTTACTTCACCGGGATTTGGGGCATCCAGTTCTGTTAATTCCGGTTTTGCTTTTGTAATTCTTACAAAACCCGATCAACGTGAAAGATCACAGCAGCAAATTGCAAATGATATTACTCCTGTTTTATCCCAAATGACTGAAGCAAGAGTCTTTGTTACACAGCAGCAGTCAATCGGGCAAAGAAGAAGCGGTCTTCCTGTTGAATACGTAATACAGGCGCCAAATTTTGAGAAGCTCAGGGAATATTTGCCAAAGTTTATGGATGCTGCAACTAAAGATCCGACATTTACTATTGTTGATGCGAATTTAAAATTCAATAAGCCCGAAATTAAGCTGACAATTGACAGGCAGAGAGCAAGAGATCTTGGAGTTTCAACGATTGATATAGCACAAACAATTCAATCTGCCTTCAGCGGACAGCGTTTTGGGTATTTCATTAAAGACGGTAAACAGTACCAGGTAATCGGGCAGCTTCTCCGGGATAAACGAAATGCACCGATCGATCTGAAATCCTTGTATGTTAAAAATAATAAAGGTGAACTTGTACAGCTTGATAATGTTGTATCACTTACCGAACAGAGTGCACCTCCGCAGCTATACAGATTTAACAGGTATGTTTCTGCAACTGTATCTGCAGGGTTGGCTCCCGGTAAAACAATAGGTGATGGTATTAAAGAAATGGATAAGATATCATCACAGGTGCTGGATGAATCTTTTTCTACAGCTTTAAGCGGTGCATCAAAAGATTATGCTGAAAGTTCATCCAGTCTTTTATTTGCGTTCCTTCTGGCTATCGGATTTATTTACCTTGTTCTTGCTGCACAGTTTGAAAGTTTCAGGGATCCGTTTATTATTTTATTTACAGTTCCGTTAGCAATTTTTGGTGCTCTTGTTTCTCTCTGGTACTTTAACCAGACGTTAAACATTTTCAGTGAGATAGGAATTATAATGCTGATTGGTATTGTAACAAAAAACGGAATTCTGATAGTTGAATTTGCAAATCAGCGGAAAGCAGCCGGACTAACAAAAATAGAGGCAATAAAAGATGCAGCTGCTGCAAGACTTCGCCCGATTCTGATGACCAGCTTATCTACGGTGTTGGGAATTCTTCCGATTGCACTAGCTCTTGGTGAAGGTTCGGAAAGCAGGGTATCAATGGGAATCGCTGTTATAGGCGGATTAATATTTTCCACATTCTTAACTCTTCTTATTGTACCGGCTGTATATTCATATCTCTCACGGAAAACAGCAACAGTATCAAACGTTACAGAAACTTCCGGTATTGATGAAGAACCTGTTTTCGTAAGTAAATGAAATTGATTTCAAGAATATTATGAATCACTTTAAATTTTTTCTGCTATTCCTTTTAGTAACATTACTGAACAGCAAATCCTTCAGCCAGGAATTAATGACTCTTGAAGATGCAGTTAAGATTGCTTTATCAAACAATTTTTCAATCAACATTGCGCGTAACGAATCGAAGATTGCTGATAATAATGCTTCAATCGGGAATGCCGGGTTTCTTCCTTCACTTGATGCATCTACCACATATCTGAAAAGTTCCAATGATACCAAACAGGAATATGTTGATGGCAGAATAATCAATAGTAACGGGGCGCAATCAACTAACATTACTGCGGGATTAAATCTTAACTGGACAATATTTGACGGGCTTGAAATGTTTGCAAATATTGATATGCTAAAAGAACTAAATAAAATCGGGCAGGAAAATTTTAAATCTGAAGTAGAAAATAATATAGCTGATATAACCGACGTATATTTTAATCTCATACGTGAAAAACAGGTGCTTGATGTTCTGAATGAAACCATTGTAATCTCTGAAGAGAGAGTGAGAATTGCTGAGTCCAAAAAAGATGTAGGCAGCGGTTCAAAATTTGATTTAAGACAGGCCCAGGTTGATTTAAATGAAGATCGTTCGAACCTGCTTAAAGAAGAGTTAACCTATGAACAATTGAAAGTTTCACTCAACCAGCTTTTAGGCAGGGATGTCTCTTCTGATTTCAATGTTGGTGATACAATCAATATTGATATGAACCTTAATCTTGATCAACTTAAAAGTCTTACTCTAAGTCAAAGCACAGCTTTGGAAATTGCGAGGAAAAACTTAACTCTTTCGGATATTAATCTCAGACTCTCAAGGGCGGAATTGTATCCGGTTATTTCTTTAAATGGCGGGTATAATTATACTAATTCTGAATCAGAAGCAGGATTTATAAAATCCAATAGAAATTACAGCCTTAGTTACGGAGTAACTGCCTCACTTAATTTATTTAATGGATTAAATACACGAAGAAAAATTGAAAACGCCGAAATAGGAATTGAAAACAGCAAACTTAATTTTGACCAGGTAAGAACCGGGATTGAAGCGAATCTTCTTAATACGTATAAAAAATATTTAAATAGTCTGCAGCTTGTAAAGCTTGAAAATGAAAATCTAACCATTGCAAAGGAAAGTGTTGATATTGCCCTGGAGAGATTGAAGCTTGGAAATATCACTCCGCTTGAATTCAGGGAAACACAGCGTAAGTTGATTGACGCAAAAAGCCGGTTGGTTTCAGCACAGTTTGATGCTAAATCAGCGGAGACAGAACTTCTTAGAATAAGCGGACAGTTGATTAAAACAGAGTAGATTTAAAGCCCTCCCTAAAAACTCACGGGAATCTTACCCTAAAAAATATTAAATTATCAAACAATCTTTAAGAAAAAGAACCCAATGCATATTTGTATTTTTGAAGATAAACTTGTTGATAATTTTTATCCACTCACCCTTTCACATCCGGTTTATGATTTGTTATGCGGAATAAAAATTCTGCGTGAAAAGATTTTAAGATATTTTCCAAACAATGAGTATTCACTTTTCTGCAGAGAATATCTTAAAGAAACTGTTAAACAGAATAACCCCGGCATCAAGGTTAATGAGTTAGCGGATGATAATTATCTTTTCATAAACGGCAGGGCTTTAATTGATGAAGTTTTTCAGGAAACTTTAGGAAAGGATTCTGCTGAAAGAATCTTTATTAAAGATGATATATTAATTGCCGCAAAAATTTCTGCTAAAAGGATCGGGAAAATAAAATCTGAAATTTCAGAATTAATTGATGTTTCTTCCTTCGATGGAGTACCTGCAGAAAAAGTTGATGTGGATACAGTTGATTATATCTGGGATTTAATAAGAATAAACGGTTCACAAATAAAAGAGGATTTTAAGTTAATTAATTCTCCAGGGATTTCTGAAGAAGCAAGACTCTTTCGTGCTGCTCATCTTATAAATAAAGATGATGTTATAATTGAAGCCGGAACTGTTATTAAACCGGGAGTGGTTATTGATGCCTCGAATGGCCCGATATACATTGGGAAGAATGTAGAGATTTTTCCTAATAGTGTAATTGAAGGTCCGGTATATATTGGCGATAATTCAAAAATTAAAAGCTGTGCAATTATTTCTGAAAATGTTTCAATCGGGAAAGTTTGCAAAATAGGCGGCGAAGTTGAAGATTCAATTATAATGTCCTATTCAAATAAGCAGCACGCGGGATTTCTGGGACATTCCTATCTTGGCAACTGGGTTAATCTTGGCGCAGATACCAACTGCAGCGATCTAAAAAATAATTACGGAACAATTAAGCTTAAACTAAGAGATAAACAAATTGATACCGGTCTGCAGTTTTTGGGTTTAATAATGGGAGATCATTCAAAGTCTGCTATAAATTCTATGTTTAATACCGGAACAATTGCCGGATTTTCCTGCAATCTTTTCGGAGCAGGATTTCCGGATAAGTTTATTCCATCTTTTTCGTGGGGCGGAAAAGATAATATTGAAATTTATGATGTAAATAAAAGTATTGATACAGCTAAAAAAGTTATGAAGAGACGAAAGATTAATATGTCTGATAAGGATGAAATTTTGTTTAATACTATTTTTAATAATACTCAAAGTGATAGAAAGCAGTAAGCAGAACAATTATGGAGCAATTTGAAGAACATAAGGTCAGAGATTTATATTCAGGAGTAAGAGGACTTGCAGTAAAAATTTTAAATCGCGTTGAAAGAACCGATTCATACCTGGAAAGATTACTTGATAACGAGATGCGAAACAGTGATCTGACCGGACCGGATAAAGCCTTGCTTTATGAAATAGTTCACGGAGTTGTAAGATGGATGGGAAGACTTGACTGGGTTTTAAATGGATTTTATAAGGGACAGTTTTCAAAAGCAATTCCAAACCTGAAAAATGGTTTAAGAGTTGCATTGTACCAGATAATGTTCCTTGATCGTGTTCCGGATTTTGCAGTTGTTAATGAAGCCGTGGAGTTTGTGAAAAAACTGCAGGGACAAAAGCCTGCTGATCTTACAAACGCAATACTCAGGAATATAATTAGAAGTAAAAACGGGATAAGATATCCCGATCCTGCGGAAGATTTACCCGGCTATCTTACTGCTTATTATTCGCATCCTTCCTGGATGGTGAAAAGATATCTTGCGAGGTTCGGCAGAGAGGCAACGGAAAAACTGCTTTCAGCAAATAATGAAAAACCATTTTTAACACTTAAGATTAACGCTCTTAAAACCAACCCTGATGATTTTAAACAGTTACTTAATAAAGTTAATCTACGGTTTAAACCGGGTAGTTATCTTCCCGAATTTTTTAAATTGCAGAACCTGACAAATATAACTGCGTGGGAATATTATACTGAAGGTTTCTTTAACATTCAGGATGAAAGTGCGGGGCTTGCCTGCAGGTTGCTGGACGTTCGTCCGGGATTAAGAGTGCTTGATATGTGTGCCGCTCCGGGCGGTAAGACGGCTTATATCGCCGGGTTGATGCATGATGAAGGTGAAATAATTGCGATAGACAGGTTTGAAGCCAGGCTGAAAATTATGGAAAAGAATATAAATCGTTTGAAAATAAACTCAATAAAACTTATCGAGTCTGATGCACTGGAATACACAGATTCCGGTTTTGACCGCATACTTGCCGATGTTCCTTGTTCGGGTACCGGAACTCTATGTAAAAAACCGGACATTAAATGGAAGAAGGATCTTCTTGATATTAGAAGAATGACGGAACTGCAGTATAAACTACTGGAAAAAGCAGCTTCACTTGTTAAACCTCAGGGAGTTGTTGTATACAGCACTTGTTCAATTGAGCCTGAGGAAAATTGGGACATAGTAAGCAGATTTCTTACAGAACATCCTGAATTCCGGCTGGAAAGTGCAGCAGGTTCTTTTCCTGTGGAAATTATTGATGCAAATGGATGTATTCAGACATTTCCGCATTCGCATCAGCTTGACGGAGCCTTTGCAGCAAAATTAGTCAGAGTATAAATTTCTATAAAAACATATATATCAGAAAATGTTTGATAAATTAGCCGAAGAATTTAAACAAGCGCGAATAAAAAATAATCTTACACTAAATCAGTTAGCTGTAAAAACCCGGATTGATATTAAGTTTCTTGAAGCAATTGAAGAAGGGAATTTCAGTTTTCTTCCTGAACTCTATGTTAAGGCATTCTTAAAAGAATTTGCCAATGTAGTAGGACTGGATGCAGATATTGTGTTGAAAAAATATGCCGCGGTCAAAGATGGAATCCCTTACGTGGAAGAAAGGGTAGAAGAAAAAATAGATGAACCTGAAAAAAATGTAGAGGCAAAAAAGACCGAAGAAGAAAAAAAAGCAGAAAATAAAACACCAGAAAAAACCGATAATAATTCAGAAAAATTCAGAGAAGTAAAACATTCTGCCCATCAGTCAAATTCTGTTTATACCCCAACTCCGACCTTTGATTCGACAACTCCCAAAAGAAGTGAGCTGTCAGCAAATAATAAAAATAATATTTTGATGGGAGCAGTTATAGTTGGGGGAATAATTATTATTGGATTAATTTATTTATTATTCTTTAACAGTGGAAATGAAATAGTAGTTCCGGAAAAACCTTATGATGAAGTTATCTCCCAAACTCAGAAAAGATATGAAGAAGCTCCCGCAGTATCTGATTCGGCACATAATAATTCTGTCTCATCTGACAGTTTAAACCTTTTAATACAGACTACCGATACTTCCTGGGTGAGACTTATTCTTGATAATACGAAAGTAGAAGAATTTATCCTGTTTCCCAATTCGCAAAAAGTAATTCGTGCAGCCAATAACTTTAAGATAACCTTCGGCAGATCATCTTCAATTAAATTGCAGCTTAATAATAAACCGCTGGCATTTAATCCTAAATCCAAATCGGTATCTTATGTTAAGATAAATGAAAAGGGTTTGGAATTTCTTCAGAATCCTCCTAATGTAGGTGATAATTGATGGCGGTTTCTGTAAAGAAAAAAATTGAAGAATTGCGTGAAAAAATCAGGGATTACGATTACCGTTATTACGTGCTTGCAGAACCAAAAATAAGTGATCAGGAATATGATGCATTAATAAAAGATCTGGAGAAACTAGAAGCTGAAAATCCGGAACTTGATTACCCCGGATTCACCGACTCAGAGAGTTGGAACAGATCTTACAAAGGATTTTAAACCTGTCACCCATTTAATTCCCATGCTTAGTCTTGCAAATACTTATAACGAAGATGAGCTTTTTGATTTTGATCGAAGAGTAAGAGAAGGATTACCCGGTAGTGAAAAAGTTGAATATGTTGTTGAACCCAAAATTGATGGGGCTTCAGTAAGTATTCATTATATTGATGGCTATCTTGTTACTGCCGCAACAAGAGGTGATGGAGTAGTCGGGGAGGAAATTACTAATAATGTAAAAACCATTCGATCCGTTCCTCTGCGTCTGAAAAAAAATTCATCGCTTCCTTATTCGTTTAGTAATATTGAAGTACGCGGAGAAATATTTATGAAGCTAGAAGACTTCATGAAACTAAATAAGGAAAGAGAAGCAAAAGGTGAGAAACTATTTGCCAATCCCAGGAATTCCTCAGCAGGTACTTTAAAACTGCAGGATCCGCAGATTGTAGCGAAGAGACCGCTTAATGTTTTCACTTACACTTTAATAAGTCTTGAAGAAGAATTTTAAATCGCAATATGATAATCTTCAAATACTAAGAATGCTGGGATTTAATGTTAACCCGGAATTTAAGCTTTGCAAAAATATAGATGAGGTAATAGAAGTCTGTCATAAACTTGAGGAGAAAAGAAGCACATTAGAATATGAAGTTGACGGTGCTGTTATTAAAGTTAACTCTCTAAGGCATCAGGAAATACTTGGTAATATTGCAAAATCACCACGATGGGCGGTTGCGTTTAAATTTAAAGCAAAACAGGCATTCACCCTTTTGAACAAAATTACGTGGCAGGTCGGAAGAACCGGGACGGTTACACCTGTTGCAGAACTCGAACCTGTATTTCTTGCCGGTTCAACAATTAGCCGTGCTACTCTTCATAACATGGATGAAATCAAACGAAAGGATATAAGGGAAGGCGATAAAGTAATAATTGAAAAAGGCGGGGATGTTATACCCAAAATAGTTTCTGTTGTTATTGGAAGAAAGAACATCCGGGAATAAACCGGTTCAACCCCCTAAAAAATGTCCTGTTTGTAAATCTCCTCTTTTCAAACCTCCCGAAGAAGTTGCATATTATTGTGAAAACACTGATTGCACAGCACAGATAAAAGGAAGACTTGAACATTTTGCCGCCCGGGGTGCTATGGATATTGAAGGTCTTGGTTCTGCTTTAATAAATCTTTTTGTTGAGATGGGACTGCTTCATACTTATGCGGATATATATGATCTGAAAAATAAAAGAGATGAATTAATTACGATCGAAAGACTTGGTGAAAAAAGCGTGGACAATTTATTAAGCGCGATTGAAGAAAGTAAAAAACAACCTTTCCCAAAAGTTTTGTTTGCAATAGGAATTAGATATGTTGGAGCAGGTGCTGCAAAAAAACTTGCGGATAATTTTAGTTCAATTGATGAGTTAATGAGTGCTGATGAAGAAAAAATTGAATCCATTCACGAAATTGGTCCGAGCATCAGCAGAAGTGTAATTAATTTTTTTTCTGAACAGCATAACAAAAAAAATATTGAGAGATTAAAAAAACACGGTTTGAGGTTTACATCGGAAAAGAAATTAAATAAGGAAACATTTTTTACCGGTAAAACTTTTGTTCTTACAGGCTCTCTCAGTAGATTTTCGCGTGAAGAAGCCGCTGATAAAATTGTACTTTACGGCGGGAAAGTTACATCTTCCGTGAGTAAAAATACTGATTTCGTACTTGCCGGTGAAAATGCAGGATCAAAACTTGCAAAAGCTGAAAAACTCGGAGTTGCGATTTTGAATGAAAAAGATTTTCTAAAACAACTTGAAGAATCTGAAAAGAAATGATCGGACAATTAAAAGATAAAATTGCAGGGTTACTTGTAAAAAATAAATTAAAAGATTTTGAAATTACCGAACATAATTTTCGCGACTTCTTCAAAAAATCATTTAATTTTTTTATCGCTATGCCCGATGACGATTCAGACTTCAGTCATTCTTTTCATATTCTGGAATATCTTGATGAAAACAGGAAAAGCGTTACTGTTTTCACACACGATTATAAAGTAAATTTACTTCCAACTAAATTCCGCCAGAAAGCTATAGGATACGGAATTAATGATATAAGTAAATTAAATCTTCCATCAAGAAGAATTAGCGATAAACTCGAACAAATGAGATTCCAGACTATAATAGATTTAAATCGGAAAGAAAATCTCTTCTGCAGTTACATAGTTAACCGTTTAAATGCACCTTATAAAATGGGATTTGTAAAAGGTGATCCGGATAAATTTTATAATATCCAGGTAATTAATAGAAGTCCTGATGCAGAGAATTCATATAAAAATTTATTAAATTGTTTAAAAATGTTTTAAGGAAAATACATGAATTTCGAGATCAAAAGGATCGACGAGATAACAATATTTAAATTGAATGAAAAAAGATTAGATACAAATATTTCAGGTTTGGTTAAAGGTGAATTTACAATGCTTCTTAAAGTCGAGGGGATTAATAAACTTATACTCGATATGAGTGAGGTTGAAACCTGCGACAGTTCCGGTTTAAGCGCAATACTTGTTGCTAACCGGATTCTCAATTTAAACGGGGGTTCAATGAGAATTGCTGCACCATCTGAACGGGTTTATTCGCTTATAAAAATCACACAACTGGATCGCGTACTTCCTGTTTGCGATACTGTAGATGAAGCCTTCGGTGAACTAAAGAAGGAATAATTTATTGAATGGAAAATCGCTCGATTATGTCATCATTGCGGTTTACTTAATCGGTATAGCGGTTTTCGGTATAATCTCCGGCGGAAAACAGAGAACAGTAAAAGATTATTTCCTTGGGTCAAAAGCTGTTCCCTGGTGGGCAATTTGTTTTTCTATTGTTGCTGCTGAAACTAGTACTCTCACCTTCATTTCAATTCCCGGTTTATCCTATCTTACAAATCTTAATTTTCTCCAGGTAACTTTTGGTTATTTAATCGGAAGAGTACTTGTTGCCACATTTTTTCTTCCCGCATATTATAAAGGGGAATTAAAGACTGCCTATACTTACCTGGAAAACAGGTTTGGAAGTAAAACGAGAAATTATGCTTCAGTAGTTTTTTTATTTACCAGGACGGCTGCAGACGGGGTAAGATTATTTGCAACAGCAATTCCCTTAAAACTTCTTCTTAATATTGATTACCCGGTTGCCATAATTATAATTGCTTTTGTTTCATTGGTTTATACTTATACCGGAGGGGTAAAAGGAATTATATGGGTGGATGTAGTACAAATGTTTATTTACATATTCGGAGCATTGCTTGCGGGTTTCTTTATATTAAATTTGTTGCCCGACGGATGGAACTCTGTACTTGCTGCTGCATCCGGAAGCAGCAAGTTGCAGGTTTTTAATTTGGGGTTATCCGGATCGTTTAAAAGTTTCTTTGCAGATCCCTATACATTAATCGGCGGGATTTTAGGAGGAGCTTTTTTATCTATGGCTTCACACGGTACGGATCAGCTTATTGTGCAGAGATTACTTGCAGCAAAAAATTTGAAAGAAAGTAAAAAAGCGGTTATAGGCAGCGGGGTAATTGTAATATTTCAATTTGCTTTATTTCTAATCCTTGGGGTTATGTTATTTACTTATTATGGCACAATTAATTTAAAACCCGATGAAATTTTTCCCCACTTTATCATCACCGTTCTTCCTCCCGGAATATCAGGGATCATCATTGCCGGTTTATTTGCCGCTGCAATGTCAACTCTTGCCGGTTCAATGAGTTCACTTTCCTCTTCAACAATGATGGATTTATTTCAACCGGTTTTTGGAAATAAAAATAACGGATTATTTATATCAAGAGTTATAACCGTTTTTTGGGCTGCCTTACTTGTACTTTCTGCATTATTCTTTATGGATACTTCTACCGCAGTTGTGGAACTCGCTTTAAGTATTGCTTCATTTACATACGGCGGATTACTTGGAACATTCCTTTTAGGCCTGCTTGTTAAAAATGCCAGGCAGGCAAATGCTTTAATTGGATTTACACTTGGAATTATTGTAATGATTTTTGTGATCTATTTTAAAATTGCAGCCTGGACATGGTTTACACCAATTGGCGTTGCGGTAACTTTGTTAACAGGTTATCTCACTTCGTTATTCAGAAAAGAAGAGACGCAGGAGGTTAATTGACTTTAGCAGATTATTTAATAATTACCGCTTATTTTATCTTTTCTTTAAGCATAGCACTATACTACACAAAAAGAGCCGGTAAAAGTACTGATGAGTTTTTTCTCTCCGGCAGAAATCTTCCGTGGTACCTGGCAGGATTATCTATGGTGGCTACAACTTTTGCGGCAGATACTCCCCTTGCTGTTACAGAATTAGTTTCAAAAAATGGTATTGCCGGTAATTGGATTTGGTGGAATTTTGCTTTCGGTGGATTACTAACCGTTTTCTTTTTTGCGAAGTTATGGAGAAGAGCCGGTATAATGACCGAAGTTGAGTTTGCTGAAATTCGTTATTCCGGTAAACCCGCAAAATTTTTAAGAGGGTTTCGTGCAATTTATCTCGGACTGTTTATAAATGTTGTTATTATGGGATGGGTAAATAAGGCAATGGCATCAATATTAACCGGTATGTTCGGCATTTCCGAATCGCAGGTTATTTTTTATGTTTTTGCCTGTATGTTGATTGTTGCATTTTACTCGGCACTTTCAGGTTTATGGGGTGTTGTAATTACAGATGCTTTTCAATTTTTTATCGCAATGGCAGGCTGTATTATTCTTGCAATACTTGTTGTTAATTCAAGTCAGATAGGAGGAATAGAAGGATTACGAAATAAACTTCCGGAATATACTTTTAAATTTTTGCCGGTAATTTCAAATGTAAAAGATGCAGGAATTGCTTTTTCATTATCTGTTACTTCATTCCTGGCTTATGTAGGAATTATCTGGTGGGCATCCTGGTATCCCGGCGCTGAACCCGGAGGAGGCGGATATGTTGCTCAAAGAATGATGTCAGCTAAAAACGAAAAACATTCTTTGTTCGCCACTTTATTTTTTCAGATTGCACATTACGGAATTCGTCCCTGGCCCTGGATTATCGTCGGGCTTTGTTCAATTGTTCTTTATCCAAACCTGGCTGCAGATCAGAAAGGATTAGGATACATTTATGCAATGAATGATTTTCTTCCTGCAGGTTTAAAAGGTTTGCTGGTTGCGGCTTTCTTCGCAGCTTATATGAGTACTATAGCTACTCAGCTAAACTGGGGAACATCATATATTATAAATGATTTTTACAGGAGATTTATAATTCGTGATAATAATGAAAAGCATTACATAAAAGCCTCAAGGTTAGCTACAATAATTCTTATGATTATTTCTGCTGTTGTTACATTATTTATAGGCACTATTTCTGGAGCCTGGGTTTTTATAATGGAGTGTGGAGCAGGTCTTGGATTAGTTCTTATTCTGCGCTGGTACTGGTGGAGGATAAATGCATGGTCTGAAATTTCGGCAATGATTACTCCTTTTATAGTCTATCCCATACTAAAGTGGAACGGAATTGAATTTCCATCCACTCTTTTTATACTGGTTATTTGTACAACTTCAGTCTGGTTAATTGTTACATTTCTCACCAAACCCACAAGTGAAGAAGTGCTGAAAGATTTCTACAGGAAAATACATCCCGGGGGAATATTATGGAAAGAAATATCAGACAAACTTCCAGAAGTCACGAGTGATTCAGGATTTTTACCAATGTTTATAAACTGGATAGCCGGCGTTGTGTTGGTTTATTCTTTTCTTTTTGGAACAGGGAGCTTTCTTTTAGGGGATGTTCTCAAAGCAGTTATTTTTGCTTTTACCTCAATTCTTTCGATTCTGATTATTTACAAAAACTTAAGTGCATTAAGTGCAGCAGGTTGGAAAAAATTAGCCAAATAATCGTTATTTTTGAAGGAATGTTCGCCATTGTTAAGTTCAGAATATAATGAAAAGAAAAGATATACTAAAAAATATTAAAGTCGTCGTATCCGACATTGATGGTACCCTGTTGACTGATGATGGTTTGCTTGATAAAGAAACAATGAAACTTATTTCCAGACTGCCTGAGTACGGTGTTCATTTTACAGTTGCAACCGGGAGACTACATTCAGCAATAATGGGATTAGCTGAAGATGTGGGAATAGATATTCCGTTAATTTCGATGGATGGAGCTTTGATTAAAAGCCATACTGACGGAACTATTCTGTTTGAATCTTTCGTAAAGGAAAAGTATGTTAGAAAAGCTATTGATCTGGCAGATTCTTTTTTATTAAATATAGCTCTTTGTCACGATGATGCAATTTATTTCACAGAAAGGAATTCAGTTATCCCGCAAATTATGGATAAATTTGGCGCCAGATATGAAGAGGTTCTTTCTTATGATGATTTTTGCGGAAGTACTCTTGAGGTTGTATTCGCTTCTGACTATAGGGACAATTTGAAATATGTTCACAATCGTCTGGGATTTCCTTATACATTTGGATTGAACAGTTCATTCTTCAGATCGCAACGACATGAAAACATTTTTTATCTTGAAATAAGAAATAAAGGAACTTCTAAAGGTATGGGTTTTGAAAGGTTGCTAAAATATCTTAAAGTAAAACCCGCTAATGCCGCAGTAATTGGAGATTGGTACAATGATTTAAGTCTGTTCCAGGCAGGCGGTTTCAAAGTAGCTGTTGCAAATGCAGTTGCGGAAATTAAAAAATATGCTGACTTTATTACTGCACGCGATAATAATAGCGGAGGTGTTGCAGAGTTTATTGAAATGATTTTACAGGCCAAAACAAGCACAAAATGAAAACTGAAGAGAATAAAAAAAGCGGTATCAAATTAAAATTTCTTATAGGATTAAGTGCAATAATTCTCATTGTCTTCATGTTCCCCAAAGGGGAATCCATTGAATCAGAAGTTACAGTGGGTTCAATCTGGATTCACGATGACCTGATCGCTCCTTTTAGTTTTCCTGTCTTAAAAGATCAAAAAACATATCAGAATGAACTTAAAGTAGCTACAACCAGCGTTTATCCTGTATACCTGAAACAACCGGAAACAGTTGAAGCGATTATTGATACAATAAAGCATTATGATTCATTTCTTCTCAGAATAATTGACAGTACACTTTCAACCCGGGGGATTGAAAACCTTAATCCGACCTTCCTCAGCACTCCTTCATATAATATTTTTCAGAATCTGCGAAAACAGGAAAGGAACATGCTGCAGAGGAGAAACCTGAAAGATATATTTAGTAATCTTAATAATATCCTGACAGGTGTTTATAAAAGTGGAATTATAAATCAAGTTCCTGCGGAAGGAAAAGATAGTATTGCTGTTCGTACAGGAAATGTGGATAGAATTGAACCGGTTAATAAATTTCTCGATTTGAAAAGTGCTGAAGACGTAGTGAAAAACGAAATTTCCCAATTGAATTATTCCCCGGATCTGACGAGTGCGCTTACCGAGTATATTCTTCACTTTGTTAATCCGAATATAATTTACAACCAGCAGGCTACACAGGAAGAAATTGACCAGGCAAAAAATAATGTTTCCAGATATGTAGGGATAGTAAATGAAAATGAAAGAATAATTGCAAAACATGACAGGATCACAAAGGACGCCAAATTAAAAATTGATTCCTTCAAGGAGGCAAAAGGAGAAAAAATAGGAGTGAGCGGATTCTGGCTGCAATTTGTCGGAAAGTTTCTTCACATTTCACTTTTGATCTCTTTACTGACAATTTATCTTTTTCTTTTCAGAAAAAAGATATTCTACGATAATCAGAAATTACTTCTGATTACCATCATCTTTATCTTCGTTAGTTTTGTAACCTTTCTTATCAATCAAATAGCAGTAAACGTACCTCTGCAATTTTTGATATTTATTCCTGCCGCAACAATGCTGCTTACGATTATTTTTGATTCCAGAGTTGGGTTTTACACTACTATTATTATTTCATTAATTGCGGGAGCCTTACGTGGAAATGATTATACATTTGCCGCAATGAATATTTTTGCAGGAGCACTTGCCGTTTATACTGTGAGGGATATTAAAAACCGATCACAGATATTCAGATCTTTTCTATTCATACTTCTTGGCTATCTTGTTGCTGTTTTTGCATTCGGTCTCGAAAGATTTGCTTCGTTTGAGTCACTTATGATTGAATCGGCTTTTGCAACCACAAATGCACTTATCAGCCCCGTGCTTACCTATGGCTTATTAATTTTCTTTGAAAAGTTCTTCAGAATCACAACTGATTTAACGCTTCTTGAACTTTCTAATTTTGACAGACCACTACTGAAAGAGCTTTCCAGGAAAGCGCCCGGCACATTTAATCATTCAATGACTATGGGTACCCTTGCCGAAACAGCTGCTGAAAAAATTGGTGCGAACCCGCTGCTTGCGAGAGTAGGGGCTTATTATCATGATGTAGGAAAGATTATCACACCACAAAACTTTGTAGAAAACCAGTTGAATAATCAGAATATTCATGAAAATCTTACACCAGAAGAAAGTGTTGACCTTATCAGCAGGCATGTAAAAGAAGGTGTTGACCTGGCGAGAGAATACGATGTTCCCCAGGAAGTAATTGATTTTATCCCAATGCATCATGGTACAATGGTTATTTCATATTTCTATGAAAAAGCAAAAAAACTTTATGGCGAAGAAAAGGTTAATATTGATGATTACCGCTATCCCGGACCAAAACCAAATTCAAGAGAAACAGCAATTATAATGCTTGCGGATGGCAGTGAATCTGCAGTCAGGTCAATTGAAGACCCGGATCCGACAAAGGTTGAAAATGTAATTGATAAAATTATTAAAGGAAGAATTGATGATGGTCAGCTGAATAATTCACCAATCACATTCAGCGATATTGAGAAAATAAAAGAAGCCTTTATCAGCATACTATTAGGACAGCATCATCGCAGAATCCGTTATCCAAAGCAGGAAGAGATTGAAAAAGGGGAACCTGAAAAGAAAGATGAAGAATGAAAATCTTTCTGGATGAATACCTTTCTGTTCTATCTTTGGAAAAAAATTTATCTGAAAACACCGTTAGTTCTTACAGGAATGATATCACAAATCTCTTTCAATTTCTGGAAAATTATAATATCACTGATCCACAGCAGATAAAATTTAATCATCTTTCCGATTTTTTTAAGTTTCTGAGGGAAGCAGGTCTCACAAGCAGTTCTGCATCAAGATATCATTCTTCATTAAAAGGATTTTTTTTCTATTTGCTGCAGAATAAATATATAACTCAAAATCCCGTTGAGAAAGTACCATCACCAAAATTATCTAAAAAACTTCCGCAGGTTCTTACAATAAATGAAATAGATTTAATTTTATCCCAGCCTGATGTTAAAAACAGACTTGGTTTAAGGGATAAATCATTACTGGAATTATTTTATGCGTGCGGAACAAGAGTGAGCGAGTTGATTAATCTTAAAGTTTCCGGATTATTTTTTAAAGATGAAGTAATCCGTGTATTCGGTAAAGGTTCAAAAGAGAGACTAGTACCGATTGGAAGCAGTGCTATTTACTGGATTGGAGAGTATTTAAAACTTAGCAGACCTCTGCTTGAAAAAAAAAGCAAAAGTGAAAACTATCTTTTTCTTAATATCAGGGGGACAAAACTTTCCCGCATGGGTGTCTGGAAAATAGTTTCACGGTATGTGAAAGAAGCGAAGATTGATAAAGATGTGCACCCGCATACGTTTCGACATTCATTTGCAACGCATCTTCTTGAGGGCGGTGCCGATCTTCGTGCAGTTCAGGAAATGCTGGGACATGCAGATATTTCAACAACGCAGATTTACACACACATAGACAGAGATTTTATTAAACAGGTCCACAGAGATTTTCATCCAAGAGGTTAGTTTGCCCGATATCCAGGTTAGTGAAAAAATTATTTCTTTCTTAACATTTCTTCCAATGTTTCTTTTATCAATTACAGTGCACGAATTTGCTCATGCTCTCCTGGCAAACCGGCTTGGAGATGATACTGCTAAAAGCCGGGGAAGACTAACGCTAAATCCTTTTAAACACGCCGATATTATCGGGACACTGATAATGCCTCTTGCTTCATTTGCATCCGGTTTTGCTCTAATCGGATGGGCTAAACCGGTTCCAATTGATAGACGTAAGTTTAAAAATCAATTACGCGATGATGCCGTGGTTTCTTTTGCCGGACCTTTTGCAAATTTATTACTTGCTGTTCTTTTTTTTATTTTTTTCATTTTTGTTTTCGGAAACGGAAGTTCCCATTATTTTGTAGATCTGTTGTGGTATGGTGTATTCTTTAATGTTTTTCTTTTTGCGTTCAATCTTCTTCCAATTCCGCCTCTTGATGGTTCCCACATTTTATTTGATGTTTTTCCGAATAAAATAACCGCTAAACTTCTTAGTCTTGGTCTTTATGGTTCAATAATTCTTCTTCTTTTCATTTATTCGCCTTTGTGGGGTTTCTTTATGGATTTAGTTAATTTTATTCTAAATGTCTTTCTAAAAACCGCAGGGTTAAAGTGAAAAGAATTCTTTTAATAACTTCTTTTTTAGCATTGGTAATTATTTCCTGCGGGCAAAATGAAAAAGAAAAACCGGAAGCGATTGTAAACCGGGAATTTAATTCATTTGTTTTCGTGGGAATGATTCATAATAAACCCGGATTATATAAATACAGCTCTGTCAGTAATTCCTATTCTGAATTCTGGTCAAACCACGATGAGGAAGTTGTTGAACTATCTTATTCAAATAATCATTCTTCAGCTTTCTTTGTAACGGCCACAAAAGCGGGCAAAGAAGGAATTTTCCCCTTTATAAAAAACGCCAAACTCTATGTCATTCCGGATTCTTCCACTCAACCAAAATTTATAAAAGCAATCGGAAGCGGTCTTCAGGTTTTTTCCAGATGGGAATCGGAGATAGTATTCAGGATAGTAACCAACTCGTGGGATAAGAAGATTTCCACTTATATAAATCAGACTACCACGATATTTAACATTTACGGAAAAGTTCTTCAGGAAGAAACGAAGACCTTCGATGTAACCAGGGATGGCTATCCGCGTCTTCCCCGGACAAAACCAGATTCACTTTCCCCTTCCGGAAAATTTCAGCTTTCTTTTAATACTGCAAAAGCTGATTCTATCATTCTTATAAAGGAAAAAGATAAAAGCAGGAAATTAGTTGCCATTCTTGATAAACCCGTTAATGAAATCAGCTGGAGTGATAGCAGGAAATACTTCTTTGTATCAACTTTAGACCTGCTTCTATCAAATAATAGTATTTTTACAAATCAACCTAATACTTCTTCCATATATATTTATTCAATTGACCAGGGGAAAGTTGTTAAAGAATGGACAGGCGGCGGTCATAAAAACTTTTTTACAATAAATGATTTTTTAATATTTGATGATGGATTCGGGAAGAAATCCTCCATCTACATTTATAATTTCGAAACCGGCAAAATGATAAAACAGATTAAAATTAAAAAAGGCTGCGGTTTAAATGAAATTCCCGAAGTTCCGAGATTCGGTGTTTAATATTCTATAGAATAGAAAAATATAAATGAAGACTTACATAAGAATAGTTAGTTACGTCAGACCTTACTGGAGACAATTAATCGCTTCGGTTCTTTTTACATTTATCTTCGCCGTGTTTAATGGTTTATCAGTTTACCTTACAATCCCCCTCTTAGATACTCTCTTCCAGGAAACTCCCAAGACCGAGCAGTTACAGGAAACACCACAGTTAAATCAGCCAACCGGTATTCTGCCAGACTGGGTACAGGAAATAAAAAAAGATATAACGGAAACTTTTAATCAGTTTGTACTTTCAGGTTCCAAACTGGATGCCTTGATGAGGATATGTTTTCTGGTTCTGATTACATTCCTGTTGAAAAATATTACGGGTTATTTACAGGCTTACTTTATGGCTCATGTTGAATATGGAGCAATGAAAGACCTTCGGGATGAAGCCTACTCCCATCTTCATCAACTGCCGATGAGCTACTTTAAGAAGGAGAGAGTCGGAAATTTAATTTCAAGGTTTACAAACGATGTTATTATTGTCCAGGCAAGTATAACCGCAGCTTTTTCAAATTTAATTAAAGAACCCCTCACTATAATTGTATTCCTTGGTATTGCGCTTAGCATAAGCTGGCAATTAACCCTGGTAGCATTTGTTGTTCTTCCTTTTTCAATGCTGATAATAGGGTGGATCGGTTTAAAGCTCAGAAGGCAGAGTTCTTTAGTTCAGGCAAAAATAGCAGACATAACCAGCATTCTGCAGGAAACAATTTCCGCAGTGAAAATTGTTAAAGCCTTTGGAATGGAAAAATATGAGAATAAAAAATTTACAAAAGAAACACATAGCTATTTTAAAATGATGCTTCGGATTGTAAGGATTAGAAATATTGCCTCACCAGTTACTGAATTTTTAAGTGTGCTGGTTGGAGTTTTCATTATTTATTACGGCGGGGTGATGGTTTTGCAGCAGAATTCACTTAAAGCCAGTGAATTTCTCGGATTCCTTTTTGCCATATTTCAGATGATGCCTCCAATAAAAGAATTAACAAGTGTTAATAACAGGATTCAGGAAGCCAGTGCAGCGGGAGAAAGAATTTTTGAAATACTCGATACAAAACCTTCCATTAAGAATAAGACCGGGGCAACTGAAATAGCAAGATTTAAGGATAAAATTGAATTTAATAATGTTGTCTTCAGTTATGAAGACAGTGAAGAACCCGTACTAAAGGATATTTCATTTACTGCTAACCGGGGTGAAATTATTGCTCTGGTTGGTCCCAGTGGTGGAGGTAAATCAACTCTTGTGGATCTTATTCCCAGGTTTCACGATCCTGATTCCGGAAAACTTTGTATTGATGGTATAGATGTTAAGGATGTAAAAATTGAAGATCTCAGAAGCCTGATGGGAATTGTTACCCAGGAAACATATTTGTTCAATGAAACTATCAGAAATAATATTGCATATGGTAAAGAAGATTTTCCTATGGAGAAGATTATTGAAGCAGCAAAAACTGCGAATGCTCATAATTTTATTTTGGAATTGCCAAAACAATATGATACGATAATTGGCGAAAGAGGAACAAAATTATCCGGTGGTCAGCGGCAGAGAATTTCTATTGCAAGAGCTTTGGTCAAAAATCCAGAAATTATGATTTTTGATGAGGCAACATCTGCACTTGATAATGAATCTGAAGTACTTGTTCAGGAAGCTATTGAGAGAATGATGAAAAACCGCACAACATTTGTTATTGCTCACAGGTTAAGTACAATAAGACATGCAACTAAAATTATAGTAATTGATTATGGGAGAATAATTCAACAAGGAAAACATAGTGAACTGCTTACAGATGAAAAAGGGCTTTATAGAAAACTGTATGAAATGCAGTTCAGGGATTAATTATGCCGAACAAACGAAATCTTGTTGAAAGGATCGATCAGCTTGTTCTTTTTTTCATGCTTTTATTTCTTGCCAGTCTCACAAATTCAATTTTTATAAACCAGCTTGGTTATTACGGTGCGCTCCTGCTTTTGCTTGCCCGCTATTTTATAACGAAAAATAATCCTGTTGAAAAAACAGGTCTTGAGTCCGCATTAATCTGGTTTATAGCCGCAGAAATATTCTCACTTATTTTTTCCCTGAACCAATCGCAGTCACTTTTGTTTGTGACCAGAAGGTTTTTATTAATGCCCTTAATTTATGTAACTGTGGCAGCAGTACCTGATTTGAAGAGAGCAAAAATTTATTTCTATACATATATTTCAGCAGCTATTATTACTTCTTTGGTATATCTCATTTTCTCATACCAGTATTTCATATCTAATTTATATAGTATTACACAATCGGGTCCATCACTATTTCAATACCCGATTACCTCAAGCGAAATACTTAGCATAACCTCCGTCTTCCTTTTCGCATTCCTGATTAATGAAAAAAATAATTGGAAATATAAACTTTTGGTTGCTGCGGTATTTTTTATAACGATAGTTGCTCTCATCGCTACATATAAAAGAACAGGGTGGCTTGCAACAGGGTTTGGAATATTTCTTATAATCTTAATAAAGAAAGAATGGAAATTTCTCGTTCCTCTTTTTATCCTGGTTGCAGCACTATTTGTGTATGAAAAAAATATTAGCCGCGTTGATATTTTTAGAAATGAAAATAATCATTTAAAACAAGTAAGCAGTTTTAAAACAGGGGGAAGAGCATATGATTTAACTGCTTCAGGAAGTTATTATTATATCTCGGATTATGAAGATGGTATACTGAAATATAAAGGGGACAAGAAATTACAAACTATTGAAGTTCCTTCTCCAATTGTTTCTCTTAAAAAGTGGGAAAATTATTTCCTGGGGTATTTTATTGACACGCGATTTATTAGTTATCAACCTGATTCTTCAGGAAATTTGAAACAAGCTGCGGAGTGTTTACCTCCCGGGTTCACTATCGATCATTCTTTGTCTGGAAATTATCTTTACACTCTTGATTCTGATAGCGGGTTGACAATATTTGAAAATCCGGCAAAGCTTTCTACAATATACAGGGACACTAAATTTTCTAAATTCAGAAAAGTATTTGCTGATTCGGATTTAGTCTTATTTTATTCTCCCGATAGTGGTGTGTGCGTATTTAATCTACAAAATGGTATTCCGCGAAAAGAATTATACAGATTTAAACCATACTACCAGGTTAGCTCCGTATTTTATTTTCAGAGAATTTTATATTTCTCAAACGAGCAGGGAATTAAATCTTATAAAGTAGAAGAAGATTCTGTCTCATATTTAACGGATGATAATAAACTCAATACCATTTTCTCATGGAATGAAGCAGGGAAGAATCTTATTGTTGCTGATCAAAATGGAAAAATATATATAAAGGATTTAAACTCAGTCTCTTTTAAGTTAATTAAAAAAGCAGGTTATATTCCTTCAGCTATAATACTGTCTGGGGATACACTAATAACCTCTTTTGTGAAAAGAAGCAGATTGTTAAGCATCTGGGATCCATACCTGCCATCAAATTATGTTAGATTATCACTTTGGAAAGCGGGATGGAAAATATTTCTTGATCATCCGGTTTTTGGTGTGGGTGATATTGACCTCGCATTTCTTTATAAGCAGTATAAATCCAAATATGAAAAAGAAATACAGGGGCATATGCATAATAACTTTGTACATATATTGGTAACTCTTGGATTATTCGGATTCTTTGCGTTCTGTTTTTTACTTTATAGAATGTTCAGAATAGATTTTAATATTTATAGGGAATTTTATAATATCCCCTTCATTTCGTCATACGCGCTGGGAACAATTGCAGCTTTAAGTACAGTTATTATTGCAGGATTAACCGAAATGAATTTTTTTGATCATGAAATTATGACACTATTATGGTTTACATTCGGATTAAATGTGGCGCTCTACAAACGTTATAAAAGTAAGAATATTTAAATTTGAAACCGCAGTATAAACGAGGCAAAAATGGACAGTCAATTAGCTAAAAATATAAATCAAACGGTTGAAAAATTATCCTCAGATCTGAACTTTAAGTTTAAAGAAGTAGCGATATTACTGGCGGCAGGACATGGAAAACGAATTAAATCTCATAAATCCAAAATGCTTCATAAAATATGGGAAGTTCCTACTGTTGAACGCGTTTATAATGCCTGCAAAAATGGAATAGAAAAAATAAATGTAATTATGGTTGTTGGAATCAAAGCTAATGATGTAATGAATGTTATAGGAAAAAGAGATTGCACTTCGTTTGCTTATCAGGAAGTTCAAAACGGAACAGGACATGCAGTACAGGTTGCTCTTGAAAAAATTGATAATAAATCATTCAATGGAATTGTTTACGTTCTACCCGGCGATATGGGATTAATTGATGAAGAAACGATGCAGTCTTTCAGGACTAATTTTATTAATTCCAAAACGGATATGATGGTGTTAACAGGACGTTATGAGGGTGAACCGCAAAATAATTCCTATGGAAGAATTGTCCGTGTAAAAGATAAAGATTCAAATGGAAAATCTTCCGGCAAGGATAAAGGCAAAGTTATAAGGATTATGGAGTATAAGGATATTCTTGCACTAAATGATGAAAAACCTTATAAAGTAAAGTACAACGGCAAAGAATACTCGTATACAAAAAATGAATTAATAGAAAACAATGAGTTTAACTCCGGGGTTTATGCATTTAAATATAAAAACCTGATTGAGTTAATCGGAAAACTTTCAAGTAATAATGTTCAGAAAGAAATTTACATAACCGATCTGATAGCATTATTTAATAAAAAAGGTTATACGGTTTCCGCTTCAAGTCCTGATAAGCAATATGTTGTAATGGGATTTAACAATAAATCAGTGCTCAAAGAGATGGAATCAATTGCAAGAGAACACGTTTACAACAAACTGAAAGATATAATTGAGATTTCTGATCCGGATGATTTTTTCATTCACGAAAGTGTTGTGGATGATATACTTAAACTTGATAAAATCGGGACACCACTTGATATAACTTTAGGTAAGGGAGTTTATATTGGCAAAGAAGTTAAGCTGAATTACAATCTTACATTCAAAAATGGTTGCTATATAAACGGCAATGTTCACTTCGGACAGAATATTATTGTATATCAAAACGTACATTTATCTTGTTTCCCGGGACAAATTCTTAAAATAGGAAATGATGTTCAGATACTCTGGGGAGACATAATTAAAGGTAACATAACAATCGGGGAACGGTCGAGAATTGAGTCAAGTGTTAATATGACAGGAAGTGATGATTTTCCGTTAAGAATTGGAACTGGTGTTTTAATTAAGGGTACCAGTTATTTATTCGGTTCAGTTATTGAAGATTATGTTCACATCGAACATAGTGTTATTATAAGAAAAAAAATAAAAGCCCTGCAATCCGGAGATGGCTCAATTAAACCGGTCAGATTTTATCTTCCCCCGCCCGAAGGTACTGATGCAATAGAGGATATTTAATTTCTAAAAATAATATAATATTCCCGAAATAAGATCTACCCCCAAAATAGCAAATAGTTTTACTGCGTCAATGCACGCAACAGTTTTTAGAATCCTTTTCTGATTTTTAGAATCTCATGTTCTATATATTAAACAGGGAAGGTTATGAATCAACAACCAAAAGTAATTGTATTTTCAACTCCAACGTGCAGTTATTGTACAGCTGCTAAAAGATACTTCAGGGAACAAAATATTAGGTTTACAGATGTTGATGTTTCAAGAGATCAATCAGCAGCCAGGGACATGCTAAGGAGAACGGGACAAATGGGTGTTCCTGTAATTTTAATAAACAATCAACCAATAGTGGGTTTTGATAAACCCAAAATCCAAAGATTATTAAATCTAAAAAATTAACGGAGATAGTATGACAATAAAACCATTAGATGACAGGCTGCTTCTTGAACCCGTCGAAGCTGAAGAAACTACTGCTTCAGGAATCATTATACCCGATACAGCCAAAGAGAAACCAAGAATAGGTGTTGTAATTGCTGTTGGAACGGATGAGGATCTTAAAGAAAAAGTGAAAGAAGGCAATAAAGTTTTATTTGCAAAATACGGAGGCGATGAAGTAGAAATGAACGGAAAAGAATACAGAATACTTCAACGTTCTGATATACTTGCAGTTGTAGAAGATTAATTAATATAATAACAAAAATCGGAAGTAAAATGCTAAGTACAAATCTTACTCACGCTCTTTCCGAAAAAGAGCACGCTGAATTACTAAATAACAACGAAAATGTAATGATATGCTGCGGTCGTATGGGTCCGATGTGTGTTCCTGTTTATGAAACAATGGAAGAACTGGAGAACGATTACAATCACGTTAAATTTGCTGATATGGAATTCGATTCTCCGGATGCAACAGTAATTAGAAATCTTCCTGAATGCAGAAGTTTTTCCGGACTGCCGTTTGTAGTTTATTATAAAAATGGTAAAGTTGTTCAAGCAACAAGTAGTATTCAATCGAGAGACCAGATAACTCAGATTATCGATCAGCATTTCTCAAGGTAATATTTACGGAGAGCATTAAGCTCTCCTTTTATTTTTAAATGGAATAAAAATGCAGAATCATTTTGATGTAATAATAATAGGCGGCGGAGCTGCCGGATTAACCGCCGGTATTTATCTTTCCCGTGCAAAACTGAACGCTTTAATTTTAAACGAAGGTGCTGTGGGCGGGCAAATGGTCTTAACCCATGAAATAGCAAATTACCCGGGATTCGAATCAATCAGCGGTTACGAACTCGCGCGAAATATGAAACTGCAGGCACAGAAATTCGGATGTAAAATAAGATCAAATATTAAAGTTACTTCTCTCAATCTCGGTGGTGAAAAGAAAGTAGTGGGTATTAACAACAAAGAGATCTTTTCATCTGATGCAGTTATAATCGCTACCGGTGGAAAATCAAGAACTATTGGTGCAGTTGGAGAAGAAAAATTTAAAGGCAAAGGAATTTCGTACTGTGCTACCTGTGACGGAGATTTTTTTCAGGATAAAGAAATCATTGTTGTGGGAGGAGGAAACTCAGCTCTGGAAGAAGCAGTCTCGCTGACAAAATATGCCTCAAAAGTTACAGTGGTTCACCAGTTTAATGATTTCCAGGCACTTGAACATTATGTTGAAGAAGCAAAGAAGAATGAAAAAATCTACTTCGTCATGGAATCAAAAATTATTGAGTTTATAGGTGAAGATAAACTGGCCCTGGTGAAAATTCAAAACCAGCGAACAAATGAAATATTTGAAATGCCGATAGACGGGGTTTTTATCTTCATTGGTTATGTTCCGAATACTGAAAGTTTAGAAGGAATTGTAAATCTGAATGAATGGAAAGAGATAATTGTCGATAAAAATCTGATGACAAATATTCCCGGAGTTTTTGCAGCAGGAGATTCAAATCAGAAAAAATACAGGCAGGTAACCACGGCAGTTGCAGATGGAACAATTGCAGCTTTGAGTGCTGCAGAATTTATTAATGATAAAAGAAAGAAAGCTTCAGAACTAAATAAAATTGAAGCTGATGAAAACCTGATTACTGCCTGAAATGTATTATTTCTTCAGATAGTTTTTTAATATATCTTTTTGCTTTATACCTAACAAAACCTGGCTGATCATTCCATTTTCAACAACAATAGTTGTAGGAGTAGCTTTTATTCCGAAAACTTTGGCTGTATTCAGATCTTTTGATATATCCACATCAAAAACATTTTTGTTTGTTGATTGAAGTTCTTTAATAATAGGAGTTTGCGCTTTGCAGGCATGGCAGGAAGGACTGAAAAAATAAACCAATCCTTTTGAACCATTACGTTCAAGTCCTTTTAACTTTCCGGTTAACCCGGACAATTTCCTTCCTTTAGATTTTTTTGCCGCCACTATCATTATAAATTGAAGCAGAAAAATTAGCAGCACAATTCCTAAAACAATAAAAATAATTGTCGTCATATAAATTCCGTAGTTATTCTTTTTCTTTCCTGGTGTTTATATTAAGTCTTACATAGCAGGGGCAGAAACTTAAAACGCTTGTAAATAAGAGAATAAGAGCTATGAGTCCCAAAAATATTGCCGCTTGTCCCTGTATTACTTTAGTAAGATAAAGAAGTATTATTAGCAGAGCTGCAAATCCCCTTAAAATTCTATCTATATTTCCAACATTAGTTTTCATTTTGAACCAAATTTTTAATGTATTTGATTCAAAAGATGTATAAAAGATTCAGTTTTTGCAGACACAAAATTTTTCATCCTGATTTTTAATTATCAATATTCAAAGCCTTTTTTACCTCGTTTATAGATTCTTCTTCACAAAAAAACTTCTATTGTTCCGGAAAGAATGGGATCCCTGATTACAGGAGCCATAATTATTTTATCATTAACAACGAATGCTACTTTTTTGCCGACTAATTTTGTGGTTTCTTTTCCAAATAATACTCCGGCAGAACTAGTCATTTTAATGATGATTGTGTAGTTATTCCATCCTTCTGTTGTGTCTGTAATTATTTTAACCGAATCAAAATCGTTACTTGTTATTAATGGACTTCTTTGTAAACAGTAATCCTGTTCGGAGTCACTAAGTTTTATATATTCATTTTCGTTTGTGCAGGAATCAGTTTCAACAATTCTATAAATACCGGTTTGAAGTACATTTTCCTGAGAAAAAATATTTGCAAAGCCCAGGATAAGTAGCAAAAAGAAACTCAATGTTTTCAATATTTATATCTCCATAAGTTAAATTATTCTATTGGCAAACCTTCAAGTTTCATTATCTTTAAAGCGTTTGTTGTCGGGCAGGGTCCTTCATTCAGGATATAATCGAAAAACATCTTGTTGTTCTTTATTTCTTCTTTGAAATGATAATTTTTTACTTTAGAAATTACGTCGGCAAGTTTTACCAGTTCAAGATCGTGAGTGGCAAGAACTCCAACCACATTTGTTTCAGCAAGTTTCTTAATAAATGCAGAACTTCCCTTCAGCCTTTCAACATTATTTGTTCCCCGGAAGATTTCATCAATTAAAAAGAAAACAGGAAAACCGGAAGTTTCTATTTCATCGAGTAATTCCTTTAATCTTTTTACCTCTGCATAAAAATATGAAATCCCATCTATTACCGAATCACTTACTTTTATGCAGGTATATAACCTGAATAAAGAAACATTAAGTGATTCTGCATTAACAACACTGCCTGCATAGGCAAGCGAAAGGTTGATTCCCAAAGTTCGGATAAATGTACTTTTCCCTGACATATTTGAACCGGTTACAATTGAGATTTCTCCATTGGTATTAAAAATAAAATCATTACATATTTTATTTTCTTTTTTAATTAATGGGTGTCCCAAAGCTTTCCCTCTAAACATTATTTCAGAATTATTGTATTTGGTAATCTCCGGGAAGTTATATTCAGGATTGAGAAATGCAAAAGTAGCAAGAGAGGAGAGTGCTTCTAAATTGTACCAGGTTTCCAACCATATATTTATATTTTCTGAAACCAGTTTTTTATAGTTGTGAAGTTTCAACCTGAAGAAGAAATCAACCGGGAACACTACTCTAATAATATTCCAAACAAATGGATTTCCTTTTCTTATTTTTAATAAATCTATGCTGTTTTTTATTCTCTTAAGAAGTATAGAAGGTTTTTGGCTAAAGTTTATAAATGGTTCACACATCCGGCTTAATTTAGAATCAGTTTTGTAATTATAAGATTCAAGAAATTCCAGAACACTGCTTATCTTTTTAAGTTCATCGGAAATATACTCGGCTTCATCCAGCATCCTGTCTTTTTCTTTATTTCCGAAATGAAAGAGAGCGATATATGTTAAAGTTGTAATTCCCCAGTATGCCAGCATTAAATTTTCGAGGAAAAGAATGAATAAAAGAATGTTTATTGGGGCAAGAATTATTAATATCACAAAAATAATTCTGAAAGAAGCCGTAAGACTATCTTTTTTGTTTAGCAACTTTATTAGCATTTCCCCATCAAAATCGATCCGGGAGGATAAAATCGAATTGAGAGTTAATTTGTCCCTAAACCTGGTTAATGGGGTAAGCTCTTTTACAAGCTGCTGCCTGGTATTTATTTCATCGGCTGCCGGATTTTCTATTCTCAACCAGTTTCTTAACAAAGATTTAGACTGCTTCGATGTTCCTGTGTTTATTAATTGATGAAGTGATTCTTCCCCGGCTAGGTTGAGATCAAGTTCAACCGGATCAAATTTTTGTGATAAACTGACATCATCAAAATAATTAATTTTAGGAATATTCTGCCAATCGAGATTTAGCCTAGCCAGATGTGTTGATTTTATTTTTATCCAGAGTGCAAACTTTTTAATATCGCGATCAAGTTTGTTATGCAGGTGTACCGCAACAGAAAAGACAACAAGAAAAAAAATAAAGGAAATAAAAGCCGATAAATTTGAATCAAAAAAGAATAAAGAAAAAAATAAAATTATTTCCATTACAAATATCAGCAGCCGGATTTTTGAATACTTGTTGCTTAATTGTTGAAGTGAATTTTTCTTTGAGTTTAGCTTTTCGATTAAACGGGAAAGATAAATCTCCCTGCTTTCATTTTTCAAATTTGATTCCTTGCTGTTCATTCCCGTGATACTGTGGTTTTTAAATAACAGGCAAACGACTTCTTATAAATAATAAAAGATCAGGTAAAAATAACTGTGCGGTTATCATAAACAAGTATTTTTCTTTGCAGGTATTTCCATATTGCACGTGACAGAACAAGTTTTTCGAGGTCTCTTCCCTTTCTGATTAAATCACTGATAGAATCTGCATGGCTTATGCGTGTTATATCCTGCTCTATTATCGGACCGGCATCCAATTCCGCTGTTACAAAATGGCTGGTTGATCCAATTATCTTTACGCCTCTTTCGAATGCAGAATGATAAGGCTTTGCCCCTGGAAAGGCGGGAAGAAAGGAATGATGAATATTAATAATTCTGTTCCGGAAGCTGCTTATAAAATCATCACTGAGTATTTGCATATAACGTGCGAGAACAATAAAATCAATATCGCTTTTATTGAGGAGTTCCAATTGTTGTTTTTCCTGCTCAGATTTATTTTTGCTATTAACGGGAAATGTGTTGTAAGGAATTTCAAATTTATCTGCGGTATTTTTAAGAGTATTATGATTACTGATTATTAATGGAATATCCACATCCCATTCATCGGATTGCCACCGGCTAAGAATATCGTATAAACAGTGAGGCAACTCAGAGACAAAAACGGCCATTCTGAGTTTTACATCAGAGAAATGTAGTTTAAAATTCATATTAAATCTTCCCCCTATTTTCTGTTGGAATTCGCCATGGATCATTTCTCTGGGAATTGTGAAGTTAGCCAGATCCCATTCTATGCGCATAAAAAAGACTTTCTTTTCCAGGTCTACATGCTGATCCAGATAAAGAATATTTCCATCATGAGTTCCGATGAATTCTGTTACGGCGGCTACTATCCCCGTCTGATCAGGACAATGTATTAATAAAATTGCAGAGGCCGGCTTTATTTTTGTCATTAGACTTTCTTTCCCGAATGAATTTGATGCTTATGAAATATAATAAAGAGAGAATTACCTTAAAAATTATATTAGTAAAAATGATAAGTCAACCCAACTAACGATTGTTAATAATAAACTATTGGTAATCATAATTGAATAAAATGGTTAAAGAAAGAAATCCCGGTTAGATCACCGGGATTTGTTCTGGAGTTAAATAACTTATATCCACGATTGTAAAATTTCTTTTCTTGGAGAGGGGATAACTACTTTTTGTACAAGCAACCCCTTTTTTGCTATTGAGGCTGCACCTGTATCAACTGCAGTCTGAACTGAAGCGACATCACCGGTAAGCATAACATAACCTTTCCCGCCTATTGCCATTGCAAGGTAAACAGTAATTAATTCTACTGAAGCAGATTTTACTGCGGCATCTGCGGCTTCTATAATTGATGCGACTGAAAAAGATTCAATCACCCCGAGCGCCTGCAAATCAACAACGGGATTTATTCCGCTTATTGCTGGAAAAATTGAGGGGTGAACATTCGGTATTATAAAATTATCAACAAGTTCATCAGCACTTATTTCAATTCCCGTTTCAATACTTGCATTTACAGCATCAACATCTCCTCCTATCAGAATCATATATTTCCCGGGACAAATTGTTCTGTTTACAATTATTTCAATATCCGCACGTTTCAGCATTGCATCGGAAACTTCAATCCCTTTTGCAATGCTTGAAAGTTCAATCAACCCTATAGCTGCTTTCATTATAAAATCCTTTGCTGATTATTAGCAGATATTAAAACTCCATTTTCTGAAATTGCTTTTACAATTCCATCTACACTTGAATGAACAGGAACACTTAAATCATTTTCATCAGCTGACGCAATCAGTTCTCCTGCTTTTACTTCAGAACCAGGATTAACAACCGGTTTTGCCTTTTGTCCGAAATTATATTTTAAAGGAATAAACAATTCGCTTAATTCCCTGTCAAATTTTTTAAACTCTGCTTTCCTGTCGTACTGTTTTATACCAAGTCTTTGATATAAAGATGAGATCGGAATTTCCCTTCCCTCCCTGGCAGGATGAACATCTCTGAATGCTTCTGCCATCTGTTCTTTTGTAAATCCCTTTTTCTCTTCTTTTAATTTTAGTTTTATGTCCGTGCAAATATTTTTCGGATCAAGTTTTTCCGGGCAGGCAAACAATGAACACACATTGCATTCACAACAAGCGGAAGCCCAGAGATTTAAAGTTTCTTTTGCTTCACCTGTCATTTGTAGTGAACGCATAACAAGATGCGGCTGAATAGGATATCCGAGGATATACCGCGGACATAATTGTGTACAGAAAGAACACTGATCGCACGTGCTATGACCTGTTTTATTGTATACTTTTTGAGGTGATGATTTTCTTACAACAAGTGAATGATCAGAAGGGAGAATGATGATGCCGCCGAGAGTTTTCGTAACAGGTTGTGAAAAATCAGTTTCGACCCCGCCCATCATTACTCCGCCGGTAAGGGCAACCGGTTCCCGGGTAGTAAATCCGCCTGCAAAATCAATACAATCTTTAAAGCTTGTACCAATTGGAACAAGAGTAGTAACCGGATTTTTTACAGCCCCGGTAATTGTTATAAATTTTTCTGTTACGGGTTTATCGACAAGCTGCATTTGCAATATTAACTAAAGTTTCAACATTATTTACAAGACATCCAACCATTAATGGAATTCCATTTGGCGGAATTCTTTTCCCGGTTATATCGTGAACAAGTATATATTCATCACCTGCCGGGTAAACATTTTTTGTGATAAAAATATCAAAGCCAGATTTTTTTGCCTGATGTTTAATTATATCGGCAGCATCCCGGTTTTTCTCTTTTATTGCTATAGTAACTTTTTTTGCACCGGTAATCTCCCTAATAATCCCCAGACCGCGAAACATACTTTTAGTTTCCCTAAGCATAACCTCCCGGTCTTTATAAAGAAGTGGTTCGCACTCCACACCGTTTGCAATTATGTACTCAACTTTGGCTTCAAGTTTTTTATGAGTTGGAAAACCACCGCCCCCTGCTCCAATTACGCCGGCTTGTCTTATTTTATTTAATATTTCAGTCTTTATCATATTAGTAGTGATTAGTACTAAATAAACACTGATAAAATTAGTGAAATTTTTAAGTAATACCGCTCAGGATAATTAAAAATGTAAAACTTTTAAATAGAATATTTTATCCCCGGATTTCCATCCGGCACACTTAAACTTCAATGTGGTTTTAGCAACAAATCTGTCATTTCCTTTTAAGAATTTTTAAATTATATTCATTTGTCCCCTTATAAGTATAAGTTTTTGGTTATCCACTAACCGGATGTTTAGATGGAATTGTTGGAACGTGACTGGTATTTAGCAGAGTTAGAAAACGCATTTAACAGTTTAAATGATGCCGGTGGGGTACTCGTATTAATTTCAGGTGAAGCCGGAATTGGAAAAACATCATTAGTAGAAAAATTCACAAAAAATATAGAAGATAATGCGAATTTATTGTGGGGAGCCTGCGATGATTTGTTTACACCAAGACCTCTTGGTCCTCTTTACGACATAGCCGCCCAGACAAAAACCTATTTCTTAAACCTGTTAAAGAGGCAATCGTCTCGTGCAGAAATATTTTCAACATTCTTAAAAGAGCTTCAACAAAGCAGTCTTCCAAACATTATAGTAATAGAAGATGTTCACTGGGCAGATGAATCAACCCTTGACCTGATAAAATATTTAGGAAGAAGAGTCGGCAGAACTAATTCCCTTTTTATAATTACCTACCGTGACGATGAAATTAATTCAACACATCCATTAAGACTAGTGCTTGGAGATATTCCTGCAAAAGATTTGCTGAGGATAAAACTTCCGCCTTTAACAGAAGAAACTGTTAAAAAGCTGGCTAAGTCTTCTGGAATCAAGGACCTCTTTAAAATTACCGGCGGAAATCCGTTTTTGCTGAGTGAACTTCTTGTTAATCGTGATGAGAGAGTACCATCGACTATTAAAGATTCTGTCCTTACAAGAATTTCACGCCTGTTTGATGTTGCAAGGAGTATTGTTGAACTTGTTTCAATAATTCCAACACGTGCTGAAAGATGGCTTATTGATGAAATTATTTCAGATAATTATAAAGCATTGGAAGAATGTGTTAATTCGGGTCTGCTGCGTTTCGAAGACGGTTCGGTTTCCTTTAAACACGAGTTGAGCAGGATGGCTGTCGAGGAGTCGTTAAGCGAATCAAAGAGACAATTTCTCAATGAAAAAGTTCTTCAGCTGCTTCTTAAACAGGATAAAACGGAAAATTACTATGCCAGAATAATACACCACGCTGCAAAAGCCAATAATAAAAAAGTCATAATTGATTATGCACCTGATGCTGCGAAGCAAGCCTCACTGCTTGGAGCTCATACCCTGGCTGCTAATCATTATTACAATGTTTTAAAATTTGGTGATGAAATACCTGCCGGAAAACTGCTGGATATTTATGAAGGACGGTCTTCTGAATGCTTTTTAACAGGACAGATACAGGAGTCTATTAAAGCTGCCGAAGCAGTAATAAGAATTCTAAAACAATATCCGGATTCTAAAAGAGAGGGAGAAATATATAGAAGGTTATCCAGAATCCTATGGTATGATTGTCAGGATGAAAAAGGTGAAGAAGCACTTAATAAAGCCATTGAGATATTGGAGACTCTTCCACCGGGCAGACAACTTGCAATGGCGTACAGCAATAAATCACAAACATATTCAATAAGAGAAGAATATGATAATACATTAAGTTGGGGAAATAAGGCGCTTGCTCTCGCCAGAAAACTAAATGACCATGAAATTGAAGCCCATGCACTTAATAATATTGGATGTTGTAAACTGTCCGCAGGGGAAAAATCCGGTGAAACTGCGTTACTGAAAAGTCTTGAGATTTCACTGAAAAATGATTTCTACGAGCATGCAACACGAGCCTATGTTAATTTAGGTTCAATACATTTGCAGCAAAGAAATCTTTTTGCAGCGGATAAATACTTTTCAGAAGGATTAGAGTATGGAAATGAAAAGGATATTTATGTTTTTAGTTTGTGCATGGCAGGACATTATGCTAAGACCAAACTACACTTTGGTTCCTGGGATGAAGGTATAGAGTTAGCAAACTATGTTTTAAAACAAAAAAACGTCCCACCCGGAAATACAGTAATGCCTCTTAATGTTCTCGCAATAATCAGAACTAGACGGAATGATCCCGGGGCGTTAAAACTCATTAATGAGTGTATGGAAATGGCTTTTAATATGGGCGAGGTGGAAAAAATTGTAAGCATAGTGGCTGCGAAGGCTGAATATCTTTGGCTCCAGAACAAGTTACTTGATTTTGCAAATGAATTGTTCCCGATTCATATGAAAGTCTTGAAATCAAATAATCCCTGGGCTATTGGAGAAATTGCTTACTGGTTATGGAAAGCAAATCGTCTTTCCGAAATTCCAGAAATAATTGCAAAACCATACCTTCTTCAAATAAAAGGCGAATGGCAATCAGCCGCTAAATTGTGGGAAGAGTTAAAATGTCCTTATGAACAGGCGTTAGCTTTAAGTGAAGGTGATGAAGAAAGTATGAAAAGAGCGATTGAAATATTTGATTCGTCTTGGTGCATCGGCAACCTCGCAGCTTATTAAACAAAAAATGCGGGAATCGGGAATAAGAAGTATTCCCAAGGGACCAAGGAAAAGAACGAGGGAAAACCCCGCCGGATTAACTTCCCGTCAGCTGGAAGTTCTGAAGCTACTGGGTAAAGGATTAAGTAATAATGAAATTGGAAATAAACTTTTCATCTCACCTAAAACAGTTGATCATCATATCTCTGCAATCTTTTCGAAGTTGAATATTCATTCCCGGTTTGAAGCCGCAGCATTTGTTCATTCTAATGGAACCAGCAAAAAATAGGGAATTGCTGCCGGTAAAATAGGGAATCATCCCGATTTTATCCCTCTCCATAAATACTATGTTAACCTCCGAAATAAAATCATCTAATAATTAAAATCTGGAGGCATAATGCCAAGGTATCTTATTGAGAGAAATTTTCCGGAAGGACTTTTGATCCCTGTTACCGGAGATGGTGCGAAAGCTTGTCTTAATGTTGTTAAAAATAATACCGATGACAACGTGACATGGATTCATTCTTATGTTAGCGATGACAAGAAAAAAACTTTTTGCATTTATGATGCACCTACACCTGAAGCTATCAGAAAGGTAGCAACAAAAAACAATCTCCCCGTACAGAAAATTACTGAAGTTAGAGTACTTGATCCCTATTTCTATTTATAGATTCATCAATAAAATTATTGGAGGTAATTGTATGAAAAGGACATTCTCATTTTTTATCGCATTTATCCTGCTGGCAGTATTTGTATCCAGCGGGATAGCACAGGAAAAATCACAAAAGAATTCATCAACGAAAATAACAATGCACCGGTATGTTGTAGAAAGAACTTTTCCCAATGGGCTTAACATACCAATGACCGATGTGGGGAAAGATATTTGTTTAAATGTTGTTTCAAATAATGCAGAAGACCAGGTTACCTGGGTTCAGTCATATGTAAGTGAAGACAAGAAAAAAACCTTCTGTATTTATGATGCACCAACTGCAGATGCAATCAGGAAGGCGGCAAAGAAAAATAAATTACCGGTTGATAATATTACAGAAGTTACTGTTCTGGATCCTTATTTTTATAAATAAAAAAAGGCTGGGTAAATTCTCAGCCTTCAAATTTCCTGCAATTAATTTATCATACTTATTAAAAAAATTGATGGGGTCAATTCTCTTTTTTATAATTGCGATATTAACAGATGGTTGTTGTATTCCGGATCTGTAGGGTAAGATTTATCAGTGGTTTCAAAAAAAAGTTAATAATAATCTGTTTTTTTACATAGATTTCGATTATGTTAATAAAAAATAAATATAAATACAGTACTATTTAATCTAAAATATATTAGTTTATAGTAAATTAAATAAGAACTTTCCCGGATTTACCCGCAAATTTTGTTATTCCATTTTTTAATCTTCTTTTTATAAAGGAAAATTTTCATCAAATGAATCTGAAACTTAAAAACAAAGCAGACATTAAAAGTTTGATTTATATGGCTGCAACAACATCCCTGCTTATACTTCAGTGGGTGTTAATCGGTGTCAATCCATTCACATATACAATTTATTTGTTTATGGCTGTTGCCGTATCAGTAATGACCCACAATCATAATCATCTGCCGATGTGGGGTTCTAAAACGATGAACCTGTTTACTGACTGGTGGCTGACGGTGTTCTATGGCTTCCCGATATTTGCCTGGATACCTACCCATAACAAAAATCATCACCGGTATAATAACCGCGAAGGAGACGATTCAATTACATACAGAATAAGTGAAAAGAATAATTTCTTCACGCTAGTTTCATATCCAACTATAAGTGGTTATTATCAGCAAAGAGCTATTTTCACTTATCTCAAAGAGATGAAAGCAAATAATAAAGAGAAATTCAGAGTGTGCATATCACAATATGTTGTTCTTGTTTTGTGGACAGCAGTTGCACTGCTGATTGACTGGCAGAAAGCTCTATTGTTTGTTATCATTCCCCAGCAGGTTTCTCTCTTCAGTGTTTTGATTTTTAACTACGTTCAGCACGTACACGCTGATGAGGAATCGGAATGGAATCATTCAAGAAATTTTACAGGGTTTCTGAATTTCCTTCTTTTCAATAATGGTTATCATACTATTCATCATCACAAGGCAGGACTGCACTGGAGCATGGTTCCTGAAGCGCATAAAGGGATTGAAGATAATATTAGTCCTGTACTTTTAGAAAGAAGTTTCTGGTGGTTTATTTTCAGGAGTTATTTCCTTTCTGTTTTTATAAAGAAATACAGAACAGATTCTATGAGACTGGAAAGGAAGAGAAAAGAAGAACAGTTACACATTGAAGAAGTATCAGTTGTGTAAGTTTGCACAGCAGTAACTGGAATGGAGAAAAAAGAAGCCTAATAAAATTTAACTTGAAGGGGATGAATGTATAAGGGGCGTCTACAACTTAATGCCAACAGAAACAGGAAGTGGAAAATAGTAACCTACCGCAGTTGAATTAAAAGCTAACAGTAACTTACCAAAACAGGAGTAACTTTGTTACAATTTTAAAGTTGCATTTAAATTCAGAGGAATAAAATTTTTTACGGAAATTGAGTGCCTTGGATAGTAAAATTTATTAAAATAAATTTTACAAAACCGATTTTCTATATCAAATCAGAAAAACCTGAATATGAGTTTGAAAACAAATGATGCCTGTTCACGTCAATGATATTCTTGGGGATTTATGATTTCCCGGATGTTTCTTATACACTTCTCTTATTACCGGAAAAAAAATAATTTTCTTGCCACACAATACAATATCTTATATCTTAATAGTTACCGTTAATAAGTATAATTTCATAATTCAATGGGAGTAGTTATGAAAAAATTTCTAACCGTTATTTTTCTCTTTTCGTTAGTTCTTCTCCTGCCGATTGAATCAAACGCTCAAAATAACTCAAGAATTCATCCGTATTTGCAGGTGGTTTTAATTGATGCATCGAATAATGAAATGATAGATGTTTATGCTACGCTGAGTGAACAGTATTCACTCGATGACCTGAGAGAACAAACTTCTTTTCTTCCGAAAAAAGAAAGACAAAAAGAAGTTGTGAGAATCCTGAAAGAATTCGCGAACCAGAAACAGGAGGCTGTTCGTACTTACCTTGAGAATGAAAAACAGCAAAATCTTGTAAGCAAGATTGATATTCTCTGGGCAGCAAATACTATAGTCTTTTCAGCTGTTCCCGAAGTTATCTATTATCTGGCAGAAAATTTTAATGAAATTTCAGAAATCAGATATAATCCTAAATTTGACAAAAGTCTTTTAATAGATCCAACCGAAGAATCCCATGAGGTATTACCGGCTGATTTTCTTGCACCTCAACCAGGATTGGTATTAATTAATGCACCGGCAGTCTGGGCTGAAGGCGATAGCGGGCAGGGTATTGTAGTTGCAAATATCGACACCGGTTGCGATTGGGACCATCCGGATTTAATTCATAATATCTGGAACAACCTCGGTGAAGATGCAGATAATGACGGGCACACGATTGAATTTAACGGATCAACCTGGGTATTTGATCCGGGAGATATAAATGGTGTTGATGATGATGGCAACGGGTATGTTGATGATCTAATTGGCTGGAATTTTTCTGGTAATAATAATGATATAAATGATCAGGATGGTCATGGCACTCATACTTCCGGCATTGTTTGCGGTGATGGTACAAATGGAACGCAAACAGGAGTAGCTCCCAGGGCTAAATTAATGAATTTTATCCCCGGTGGCGAAGCTGATTACTGGCTTGCGCAGCAATATGCTGTTGATAAAGGAGTTGATGTCACTACCAGTTCATATAGTTATAAATGGTATTTCAGCCCGCAGCCAAACTATCCAATGTTCAGACAAATGACAGATATTGAACTTGCTGCAGGTATTGTGCATACTAACTCGACTAGCAACGATGGTACTAATTTAAGCAATGCTCCAATTCCTTATAACATTTCAGCACCGGGCAACTGCCCGCCTTCCTGGTTACATCCTGATCAGACACTTGTTGGCGGACTGAGTTCAGTTATTGGAGTCGGCAATGTGAATGCCTCAACAGATTTAATTGTAAGCAGTTCACCTTATGGACCTGCTGCGTGGGAAGATATTCAATCTATTCATCCGGGTTATCCTTATCCTATGCCTCCGGAATATCAGGATTATCCTTATGAAACTTCACCCGGTTCGATGGGTCTTTTGAAACCCGATGTAAGTGCCCCGGGTAACGGTACAGTTTCTACTAATATTGGTGGAGGTTATTCATCCTTCAGCGGCACATCCGGAGCTACTCCGCACGTTGGAGGTACTTCTGCTTTGCTGCTTTCTGTAAATCCTTACCTGACTCCAGCAGATGTTAGTATGATTATGCAGACTACTGCTGTAGAAAAAGGAGCTCCCGGAAAAGATCCAAGATATGGTGCAGGCAGGATAGATGCTTACGAAGCATATTTACTTGCTTCATCAATGATACCGGTAGAGCTCGCGTCTTTTACTGCAGCAGCAGATGAAAATTCTGTTACGTTGAACTGGTCAACAGCAACAGAAACAAACAATTCCGGCTTTGCAATAGAAAGAAAAACTACGCTTGATGAAAGATGGAAGGAAGTTGGATTCGTACCCGGGTTTGGAACTACAGTTGAAAGAAAAAACTACTCGTTTATAGATGAAAAACTTACGATAGGCTCATACAGCTACAGACTTAAACAAATAGATTTGAACGGTACATTCGAGTACAGCAACGCAGTTGTTGTTGAAGTTAATACTCCAGAGAAATATACACTTACACAAAACTTCCCGAACCCGTTTAATCCGACTACTACTATTGAGTTTTCAATTCCGCAGGCAAGTAATGTAACAATTGATATTTATAATATTATCGGTGAGCGTGTTGCTAGCCTGGTTAACAAAACTCTTGATGCCGGATACCACAGGATTAATTTTGATGCGAACAATCTTCCGTCCGGTACATATGTTTACCAGTTGAAAGCAAGCGGACAGAATGGAATATTTACAGAAACAAAAAAAATGGTGTTGATGAAGTAGGCTTTAATTAAATTTATTCTATACAGCCCCTGCTTAATAACATAGGCGGGGGTCTTCTATTCAAACTTCTTAACAGCATTCCGCACCAGACTTCAAAAGTAAACATTAATTATCAGTTTTCTCCTTACTAGTTTTCAAAGTTGAAATTGTTCATATACTTTATTTAGTTTGTACTAAGTTTAATTTCCAACGGGGAAAAAATATGCGGGTCCTTAAAATATCTATCGTTATTATTTTACTTTCTACAACTATATCTGCACAATGGTTCTGGCAGAATCCTTTACCGCAAGGAAATGCATGGTTCACCCAGTCAAGCGGTACAGTAAATGACCTTAACGATATTTCTTTTGTTGATGCTCAAACCGAAACAGTTGTCGGTAATCTGGGGACTATCCTTCGAACAACAAATGGAGGTATTGACTGGATAGAGCAGTCAAGCGGGACTCACCTTTCTCTTTTCGGGATTTCTTTGGTCAACGCTGACATAGGTACAGTAGTTGGTGCCTATGGAATCATCCTTAAAACTACAAATGGGGGAGCAGAATGGGTTGCGCAATCAAGCGGTGTAACTGATTATCTTTATGATGTTTCATTTATTAATGAAAATACCGGAATGGCTGTCGGTGACAATGGAACGATCCTTAAAACCACAGATGGAGGTCAGAATTGGAATATTCAAAACAGCGGTATACCAGATCGAATTAATGGCATCTCTTTAATTGACGAAAATAATGCTATAGCTGTTTGTGACTTAGGAGCTGTTTTACAGACAACTGATGGGGGACAAAGCTGGTCCTATCAGCCGGCATATGATCTGTTTTCCCTCTATACTGTCTGTTTTGTTGATACCAATAACGCATTTGCTGTTGGACAACATTTTCATGGCTATTACGACGGAATGTTCTTGAGCACCACAGATGGAGGACAAAATTGGCTTCTGCAATCACCCACTTATAATGGACTAAGAGGGGTCTCCTTCATAAGTCAATATACGGGGATCGTTGTTGGTGTTAACGGTACTATTCTGAAAACAACGGACGGTGGACTTAACTGGACAATTCAAAACAGCGGGATACTGAATTTACTGACAAGTGTCGCCTTCATCGATTCAAATTATGCAACTGCGGTTGGTTGGGGAGGGACAATATTACGTACAACAAATGGCGGGGTGGTTTTTATTAAAGAAGAGAAATCTGATGAAATGCCCGGGGACTATATCCTGAGCAATAACTATCCAAATCCTTTTAACCCGGCAACTACAATCAGATATTCTGTTCCACATTTATCTAAGGTTCGGATTACAATTTATGACATATTAGGTAAGGAAATTGAAACACTGGTTAATGGGGTAAAGACTATCGGTACTTATGAAATAAATTGGAATGCTGCAGCTCTGCCGAGTGGTGTTTATTTTTACCGGATTAAAGCAGGTAGTTTTATTCAAACCAGAAAAATGATTTTATTAAAATAAAAAGACTGACTAAAGCCGGTTTTCTTATTTTTAGTAGCGGGGGCAGTATCCCGATTTTCATCGGGATTTCACTTCGCTTCGCTCGTTCAACTTAATGGCAACTCGCTGTCCGATTACTATCAAACAAAAAAACCCCACGCTTTGCGTGAGGTTTTTTATTTTTGTAGCGTGGGCCCGATACATACTTTACAGAAGGCTGCTTTTTAATTAAAATCAAACCTTATTTTACTGACGATCTTAATTCTTTAATGCGTTTGGGGTTAAATGAATATTGACTAGCAGTCCGGCAACTCATCAAGATTATTTTTTGTGGTTTTATCTCTGTCAGTTCTCAGATATTTACCGCTTGTTCCTTTAACCACTTCTAAATCCACTTTGCCTTTTCCTGGAATTTGTGCAAAATAATTATAATTACTTGACTCAATATCATCTATCGCATTACTTTTTGATATTGGAGATCAATATTCTATCGGATTACAAAGCGCTGTAATATCTCCATCTTTGTCCTTTTTGATTTAATTATAAATATCACAAACTGGAAAAAATGTTCGCAATAATAAACCGCTAACGAAAAACTGGGCGACGTCACCTGAAAAAGCTGGCTACAATTCAATCAAAGAAAAACTATACTATAAATTGCTCATACTTTAGTCTACTAAAAAAGACCGAAGAATAATCAAACTGTACAATGTGTAATCTTTTTGCTATCCCCATGGTGCAGATTCAAAAAAAATGTTGTGGCCGGTGGACGTTAAGACAAAATAGAATTATAAAAAGGAGACCTTATCCGACTAATCCAACTTACTTAAAGCAAGTTTTATTCCTAATGAAATGAAAATAATTCCTGTGATTTTGTCCATCCAGGATTTTATCTTATTGTTCCCTTTAATTTTTCGAAGGAATAAAGAAGAAAATGTTGCAATAACAAGACACCAGAGAGTTCCGGTTATAGTAAACGTAAGACCTAATATTATAAATGAAACAAATTGACTTGAAAAAGCTGAATCAATAAATTGAGGAAGAAATGCCAGGTAAAAAAGTGCAACTTTAGGGTTTAATACATTTGTTAAAATCCCCGACAAATAAATTCTCCCCATATCCTGGTCCTTAAAATTATTTTGTGCAACCGTCAAATTTAATTTTCCTTTAGATAGCATTGATTGTATACCAAGAAAGATTAGGTAAGATGCACCGATATATTTTACAATATCAAAAGCTAGCCGGGATTGTGAAAGTATAATCGATAACCCAAGGGCAGCAAAAACAGTATGCACTATCGAGCCTGTACCTATTCCAAGAGCTGAAATAATTCCTGCTTTCTTTCCATTTGTAATACTCCTGCCAAGTATATAAAGCGTATCAGCTCCGGGCGTCAAATTTAATATTATGCCCGCTAACAAAAAGCTTTCATAATTGATAATACCAAACATAATTATCATCCTTATTTAATTAATTGTAAGGGACTTTCCTGTCTCACAGAGAATATTATTTATAATAATTTATTTTGCTTTATCAGCATAAGTATTTCTCTTAGGCAAGGATAATTATTCCAATTACCGGTATTACTAAGAGAACTACGGAGATCAGCCACCAAAATGCATTTTGATCCTCTTTAAATTTTGCTCTTAAGTATGCAATTGCTGCTGTTAATGTCAGAAGTGTGCTAACTGATGAAATTGTGAGGGCGACCAGGCCCCTATTTCTGCATCCCAAAACTTCAACAGGCATAAAAGCATTGATAAAAAACACTATGGATATTGTTAGTGGAATGATTATGTGCAATAGTTTGCGTTTCATTATCCAGATAATTTAATATTCAAAAACATTTTCAATCCCCTTGCTCATAATTTTAAAATCATTTTTATTTATCGAGACTTCAAATTTCTTTTTCAACACCAAATCGTAACCGACGAAACCGTTAGACGTTCTTACTATTTTCCATAGAGGCAATTTGTTTGTTTTGTCATTTATATAAAAGAATTCATCACCGTTCCACATACACCTGTAAACAAATTGGCCGTCTGGTGTCCAAGCTCTTACAAAAGTTGCATTCGTACCACTATTATCAACAGGCACTGTGCATAAGACCTTAAAGTCTTTCAATCCAATTGTATTCCAATAATAGTCCCTGAGTTCCTTATCCTCGTATGTCCCATCCAATAACTGTTTGAATAATTTTTTGGCTTTGTCATTTAATTCAGATAAAAGCGCTTTCCTATCTTTATCCGGCGTAGTAATTGAATTTACTACTTCCTGGTTTTCGGTTTTAATTAAAAATTTGTTTAAGTACGGTTCAATTATTGTCCCGTTTTTAAATGAAACCATTCTAACATAGTCATTAGTTTTTTTTATTGAAGTAAGATCAAAACCAGACAAGGAATTTTTATATCCATTTTCAAACATTATGTTTTCAAGTTCACTGCGTATGGGCCTTACCAGGCCTACCTCATCTATCATCTCATTACAAAAAAGTATATACATAGCATTTTCTTCGGGAAATACTCTAACCTCAATAGTAATTCCGGCGGGTGTATTATTACCTCCAAGGCGAAAGAATCTAGTGCCTCTTTCGGTATTTCCAATAAACCAGCCATAACCGTAACCTAGATTTTTATTAAGTTCAACATATTTTGTGAATTGATCTTTGTATGTATCCATTTTCAAAAATTTGTTCTCCATTGAAGCTTTTATCCACTTATAAATATCCGCTACTGATGAAGCCATATTTCCGGAGCCTTTTTCATTCCATTTGTTTATATTATTTGCAAATGAGCCATAATCTTTTTCACGGTTATAAGAGTGTCCTAGATATTTATCGTCCCATTTTTTATCACCAAAAAAACCTGTGTGAGTCATACCCAATGGGATAATGAAATTTTCACTAATATATTCTTCGTATGACATCCCTGAGACCTTCTCTACAATTGCTGCAAGGATACTAAAACCTTCATTCGAGTAGTACCACTTATCCGGGGTACCTTCAAAAGGCTTACTTAGTATTTTTTTTACGAGTTCGTCTCTTGTTATATTGCTCGGAGCCGCAAGGAATTCACCTAGCCCGGAACTATTTGATAACAATTGCTTTATTGTAATGCCTTCTTTGTCTATAGGGATATTATCAAAATATTTGTCCAGCTTATCATTAATATCCAGTTTGCTTTGATCATAAAGTTGTAAAATTGCTGTAGCTGTAAATCCTTTTGTTACAGAGGCGATATCTATAATTGTGCTGTCAGTGAACGGGATTAAATATTCATTATTGGCAAAACCATATCCTTTGCTTAAGATTATTTTATCATCCTTTTCTACCAATACCCCTCCGGAGAATCCAAATAAAGCCTGCTTAGTCATAAAATCATCTAGAATACTCTCGAGATCTTTCGATTTAGAATGTTGAGAACAAGATGTTAGTGTGATTATTATTATCAGAACTGATATTATAATCTGGTTTCTTTTTATCTGCAATTTATTGTCCTAATTATTTAATTATTTGGATTTGAAAAGATTATTCCCTAATACATCTTCTCATTGAATTCATAATTGAGATACTTTTATTTCGAAGATAAAGATAGAGCCAACTTACAAATACCCTATTGAGAGTATCTTGTTTATTTTGACTTTCCTTACTATTGATTATATTAAAAATATTTATTGTTTGTTTGCTGATTATAATCCAAGCCTATCCATTTTGTCTTTTTCGTATTTACTATCTTCTCCAGGGTACCGAAGTATGTCATTATACTTACCTGATTCTTTAGCAAGAGCCCAAATTAAACTTTCACCTGCCGGAATATTTTTAGGTTCCTGTTTATAAATTTTGTCCTTATATGCTTCTTCGGCATTAATAATCTCCCAGCCTTTACTTTTAAACATTTTTATTAAATCATCCAGGAATAACGCTGATGTTAGATTATGATGAAGTAAAAGCACGTGATGAATTCTTCTATGCGTCAATTTATAGGCCAATGAATCGTAAAACATTGCTCTTTCATAAATATGGTCCAGGTAAAATTTTCTAAACTCCGAAATATCTGTATCCGGGTTTTCTTTAAGGCGTTTTATTAGCCTGCCACATATATACCAAGCTGAATTATCAATTGTGACATAGCCAATCTTATAATTATGATCCTTAAGAAATTTTCTAAAACCATCTCTTTTTTCTTTTGTATTTCCTTCTTTCAAATAGGGAAATCTGAAACGTGGATAATAATTCGAATACACTTTTATTAATGAATCATTTTCTAGAAGTTCGATTTCAAAATCTTCTAAAGTAATTTTGCTACTGTTAAAATACGGATGAGTGAACGAATGATTTCCGATCTTATGCCCGGCACCATTCCAGGACGAAAGTACATAGTTACCTTTTTCATTATTTAGATAAGAACCGGTAACAAAAAGTACAGCTTTTAAATTATTTTCCTTAAGGTGATTTAAAATCATCTGGTTCCATTCTTTAAGTGTATAACCCGGCATATCTTTAGTCGAACCGTCATCAAAGGTAAGCGATACTTTAGAATTCTCATTACCTAAAGCTGGATCAACATGGTCTGATTGGCTACAACCAAATAGGCAAACTACAGATAAAGAGATTAACACTAATTTTCCTCTTAAACTTCCTGAATACAAAGATTATTTTCCTTTCTTCTTAACATCTTTCTAAAAGTTCAAATAATTTCTAAAATTTTCCCTTCCTTTTAAGAATTTAGTTTGGTTTTTTCTATTTTGTGGTATTAAAAGGTCAATCCTTCATTGTGTCCTTTTTTGCCTAAGCAGTTTGATGGTATTCTGGATAGCTTTTGAGGAGCTCACAATTCCGTGCCCTGGTATAACAATTTCCGTGTGAACAAATTTCTTACTCACATTTTCAACGGAATTTTCCCACTCATTTATAAAAGCATCTCGAATGTAGCCCAGACTATTAGCATTTTCTGATTTAATCAAACATCCACCATATAAAATTTTAGTCTCTGGTAAATAAACGACAATATTATCTTCAGTATGCCCTTTACCAGGATAGTAAACAGCCATCTGTATTCCGTCTATATTGAATAAAGTATCAGATAAGTCCATGCTTTCTATTGAATCATATCCATCAGAAAGAGCCAGTCTAACAGTGGCGGGAGTTGCTATAATTTTAACTTTAGTTTTTTTCTTTAAAATATTTGTCCCTCCGACCCTGTCATCGTGAAAATGTGTACAGATTACCAGACTTGGGGATTTTTCAAATTCTTTATTACACCATTTTAGTAATTGTAAGGTTTGTGCTTCATCCCATGGAGTATCCAGCCATATAAGTTTCCCTTTAGTATTAATAACCAAACTATTTGAAGATATTTTATTCCGATAAGAAGTAATCACCCAAACATTATCTTCTATTTTATTGACAACTATTTTTTCATTCTTATCAAAAATAATAGTCTCAGCAAAAAGGGAATTAAAATTATTTGCAAGCGATAAGAAGATAAATGTTATTCGGAGGATACTTCTATCTAATTTCATTTTTTAATTACCTTTAATAATTATTTATGATATAAAAACATAAATGGTCATTTTATCCTGAAACTCTTAAACGCTAATTTTGCCTTTGTAACTATAGATTCTGTCATTTCTTCATCTACTTTACCGGGACATTTTTCCATTCTTTTGGCAAAGGATAAAACCACTTCTGCAGTTCTATCTTTATTCACAAAAAGAAACTGAACAAGATTAAGACCCTGGTTGAAATCAAAATTTTTCTCTTTTAGGAACTTTAAATATTTATTTCCTTTCAGATCTTCTTCATTTTCTTCGAACAGGTTAAAGCATCCGGTACGGATAAAACACTTATACCCATTAATAACACCTGTCTTTAATTCCGGGTAATCAATATTACCCTTTCCATCGGTTCTTTCCTCAGCGTGAATAAATAATATATTTTTAGAATTAGCGAAAGTAGTTGTTGAGACATTAAAACTTACGCCGTCATAAGATTCCCGGAAGTTATAATTTCCAAAGCACTTATAATTTTCTTCTACCCTTACCTCTGCTGATAATCTGTGAAGAGTTTTAACATTGTGTCCTGAGACTTCGAGATAGTTCAAGACAGAATCTACCGAATATGTCGGGAAATGATTTAATGGTTGCGAGCTCGTTTGAGAACATACTATTATAATGGATAGCAGGGGAACATAAATATTATACTTTATTCTTTTCACTTATGTTCACTTTAATTTTTTAATTGCAGATTTTGAAGATTCTAATTCCGGATTAATTTCCAGTGCCTTTTTATATGCTATTAGCGCTTCTTTTTTATCACCCTTTTTTAGTAAAGCTTCACCGTAACTATCCCAGACATTTCCGATATCAGGAAATAATTCTGTATTTAATCGGAATATTTCCAAAGCTTCATTTATTTTATGTATCTCAAGTAATTGGTAGCCAAGATTATTTAAGACAACATCTTTCGAATCCTGTAAAGGCAAACTAGAGATAACATTTTTGAAGTTATCTTTAAGATAGGTCAGACCTTTTTCTTTATAAATCTTATAAGCATTAAGTATTGCAGGTAATTTGGGGTTTTCAGGCTCATTTCCTCTGATTATCTGTTCAATCCCAGCGGCAATTATTTCGGCAACGGGTTCATCCATGTTTGCAAGCACTATTATGCTGATATTTTCTTTTAGAATTTGTATCAATGAACTATTGTGGCCGTTCGTACCTCCCGCCTGATCAATCGCAAACATGTTTCTGTTATAACCAGGTGCTATTTGATTAAAATAATTATCTGTATTTTTAATAGAATCACTAAGAAGAAAATTTCCATAATAATAGTTCTGGTAAAATCTTAAAAGATCTTCAGCAGTACACCAAAAACCTCCATCAGCTCTGGGCGGATCCGGAATTACCCAGTCAGTATTTTCAAACCCATTTATAGTTTGTATATATCCAATTGCCCTGTCTTTTCTGCTTTTGGTATTTGTTATATAAGTATTCTTCATTCCTAAAGGATCAATAATTCTTTCTTTTATATTTTCTAAATATGATTTCCCCGTTATTTTCTCAATTATGGCTCCAAGAATTACGTAACCTGTATTAGAATATTTATGTTCACTGCCGGGAAGAAAATCCAATTGCACTTTCCGGGCAATATTAAGAATAGCTTCGGTATTTTGCTGTTCCTGTGGACGCTTGACAAAATCCATTGTTTCATAATCACCAACCCCGCTTGAATGTTCAACTAATTGTCTGATTGTTATTTCAGATGCATCTTTTTGTTTAAACCCATCAATATATTTTACCAGTTTATCATTCCAGGTAAGCTTACCTTCCTGAATCAGTTGTAATATTACGACTCGGGTAAAATTTTTATTCATACTACCAATAAGGAGCTTAGTTTTAACAGAATTAGGTCTTTTCTTTTCACGGTCGGCCAATCCGAAAGCTTTGTAGTAAACTGGTTTACCATTTTCAGCTATTAAAACAGTCCCCGAAAATATTTCAAGGTCTACGTATTTCCTTATATAATAATCTACCTTGCTATTTAGAGAATCTTTATCTTTAATAAAGTTTCTCTTACCGACACCATTATGATCGATACTCAAACCCTTAAAGGTTATTGAGCCAATATCACAAAAGAAATATTGGTTTTGGTACACCTTAACATTTCCCATCAAGTTCAAAGAAAGTAATGTTAGAATAATTGTATTTAACAAATTAGTCCTCAGAGATTATTGATATTCTAATTAGTGTTTGTCAGCACCTAATCATTTTCCATAATACAATAAATAAATGTTTAGATGATTATGTATTTATAGATTTGAATGTCAGTTTAAAGTGGGTGAATAACCAATGAAAGAACAATCCTATTCCCCAGGCAATGATTTGAAAAGCAGCCGTTAGTATGTTATTCAAGTTTATCCCCAAAATTAAAAATAACATTGTTGTACCAATAAAATTGACAGATATATAAGAAATTAGATGATATCTAAAGCCTAGCATATAATTGTTCTCAACGTTGGATTCTCTATGTCCAAAAATGAACCCATTTATAAACATGGCTGAACTAAATAAGATCATCATTATCCAAATAATATTATATCTCTGATTTGATATTGTTTCATACAAAAAAAAGAAAAAAACCAAGGATAACAACACTGCAGTCATACCAAAAAACTTCTGTTGATTTGAAAATGCTTTCATATTCGTTTTCCTTTAAATAATTTTTAAACTGTCTTAAAAGTACAGCGTGTATTTGTGCAACAATATCATTATCACACAAATTATACTTCTCATTTATTATTTCGTCTAAATGATAATTATTTATTTTTATTTTCGAGGTATTTTAAATATTTATGAGAAAACAAAGTAAGAAATGTTATTAAACGGTATAATTATGTTACCAGTCGGTTTATTTTCATTGTAAATAGTTTTTTATATAATCATCACATCATTAATATTTCATGGTAATATCTACCAAGATTTGTTATTTAAGCTGACATGAAAAAAAACGGTATTGAAATTATTATTAATCTATTGTTCTGGTTATTAACATCTTGGTTAATAATAAATAGTTTTTCTATCCAATCAATGGAAAGGGAAATTGTTAACGGAAATGAAAGCCTTAGAGTAATCAGAAATTACGACTTCATTCTACAGCTCTCAATTTGTATCGGAATATCGGCAGGATTATTTTATACCAATTTTTGGAACCTACTTGGTTTAACTAGAGGAGAAATCACATCCAGATTAATAATGAAGACAGCCCTATTATTGTTTGCAGGATTCTTTGCATACCAGTTAATTGATGTGCTCATTTTACCAAACATCCAAACATTACCTCTAAGTATAATTCTTGGTATCATAATTTTTTATTATACTATCTCGATTACTTATGCACTGAGTAGAGCTTGGATAAATATAAAGAACCAGCGTCAAAAATTAATATTTGATAAAAAACAAGCGGAATTAAATTTATTACGCTCGCAACTTCACCCTCATTTTCTTTTTAATGTGTTGAATAATCTTTTATCAATGGTGGATCAAAAAAATGCCCCACTTCTTGCAAATTCACTTGACCGTTTATCAAATTTACTCCGATATATTGTTTATGACACATCTAATGATAAAGTATCAATAAATAGTGAGATAGAATTTATAAGAAATTATGCAGAACTTCAGTTACTTAGATTTGAAAAAGATGAGGTTGATTTTATATTAAATATCAAGGGAACCTTTAATCAGCAATTAATAGAGCCTGGAATATTTATCTCCTTTATTGAGAATGCTTTTAAGTATGGAACGGAGCCTGAACTTAAATCAGAAATAAAAGTCAATTTTGACATCTCGGATGATTCAAAAATTCAGTTTAGCGTGGTTAATACTGTATTGTCTTCCCCTATGAGTATAAGTGATGGCAGCACAGGTATTAAACTGACAGAAGAGAGGTTAAAACTAATTTATCCTGGTAAATACGAATTAAAAATTGATAAAAACAAATATTTTAAAGTCGAATTAAAGATTGAAACCAATGCGTGTGATAATAGTTGATGATGAACCAAAAGCCATTAATCTTTTGAAATCTTATTTACTACATTTTAATACAATTGAATTGGTCAATACATTCAGAAATGCTCTAAAAGCTCTTGAATTTTTGAGAGTTAATCCTGTTGATTTAGTGTTTCTTGATATTGATATGCCACATCTAACGGGAATCACTCTTTCAAAGTTACTAAACCCAAAAATAAAAATAATTTTTACAACTGCTTATTCAAAATATGCTGCCGAAAGTTATGATGTTGAAGCAGTTGATTATTTATTAAAACCTATCAGCTTCGAAAGATTTGGTAAAGCCATAATGAAAGCGGTGAATTCAAAAGTGCAAGCAGCACAGAAGACATCAAGAGTGCATTTAATTAAAAGCGGATCAAAAATTTTTCGGATAAATATTGACGAGATTCTTTATCTGAAAAAAGATAGTAATTATATCATATATTATTTTAAGGATAAAAAGATTCTTGCCCGGGAATCCATAAATGATGCTCTCTCAAATTTACCAGAATATTTTGTACGCTCGCACAGATCTTATATTGTTAATTTGAATAAAATTGAATTTATTAATAAAGATGAGATCTCCATTAATAAAGACCTAGTGCCTATTGGGTCTGCATTCAAAGAGTTACTTATGGCTCAAATTAACAAAATAGATACTTGAATTACAATTAGTAATTTAGCTATAATTAAATTTAATACTTATGTAAAGAAGGATGGTGGATCTAAGGTTTTAATATTATAATTTCTCCTTTGATCCTAATTTAATAATTGGATCACCTTTTAGGGGGCAGGTCAATTAACGAGTAGTAGTTTTACAATATACCTTTTATGGCCACATTAACTGCGTCAGTCAAAACTTTAATTGCTACATTAGCTGCTTTCTGAGCAGTAGCTTTTGATATTACAGCAACTGCGTGAAACTCCGCCTCTGCAATTAACTTTTCATCTTCAAGTCTTGATTCAAATCTTTTTTGAAAGAAGGAGATAAACAATATGACTTACTGAATATTAAACTCCCTGGTGGTGTAAATACGGAAGTCTGGTTTGATATAGCTGATTTTTACGTTAAATAAATATTAGTTTCAAAAAATTTTTAAAGAGAATGGGTTCCTAGGGTTCATCCCCCGTCAAATCTCAGGTCACTTGCAAACTCTGACAGGGGTTCTTCTGATTTCCTATATAATTTTGTGCTTCAAAATCTTTTTTGTTTAAAAAATATATCTCTTTACGGCGAATAAAAAGCCCTATGTCGGGGTTGATCATAGGGCTGAACTCTTTATCATTGCAAGGCAGGGGTAAACCTTCTCATATGAGTTTTATAAAGAAATAAGTTTCTTAACTGTCTTAACCTTTTTTCATTTAGAACTTTAAATTATGGACTTTGACTCTCCGTTCTAAACTGATCATTTTCATAATAATAATTTATAATCTGACCATCATATAAAAGTTTACCTAGCTTATCAGATTGTTGTGGTATTGCCTTACTTAATATCGGGATAGATGTTTGAGTATTTTCTTCAACGCCTTCATTAATCCAAAAGAAATAATTTAATCCATATTCTTTATCTCCGTTAAAATAATTTGCCATTTTTTTCGGATCAGTCTTCGGATGTTCATCAATCACTATTATTTTATAACTATCCTTTACAGAAAGGATAGAAATTAAAAGTGATATTTTATTGTTGTGACCATCCAGAATTACATCTGGTTTAGTATCTTTATTTATATCACAAATTATTGCAAATGGTGATTCGTTTGATTTAATATTATTCTTATAATAATTGACAATATTTTCTGTGTAATCGTCTGAATTCCAATGCTTAAAGGCAGAGTCAAAAATTTTTATTACACTTTCAATTTTATCCGGTAAAAATAAAGTATACTTCCCATCCTCATAGTAAATATATGGCTGATCACCTGACAAAAGATGAATTGCTGAAATGTTTATTTGAAAAGAAAATGCTAATAAAAATAAATAAGTTTTCATTTAGACAGAAGATTTTATCTTGAATTCCTGGATGACAAAAAAAAATCCTTTTATAGAGTTAATATTTATTTAGCTTTTTTTCTAATTTTTTCTTGATCTCTTCTATTTTTTCATGGTACCACTGCCTATCTTTGTAAAACACAATTTCTTCTCCCAACTTATAATCACTTCGCATACCATAAGCAATACTGAAATATTTTAATGCTGCTAATAACTCCCCTCTTATTTCATGAATTCTTCCGGTCAAAGCATAGGAAGATGCAGAATTAGGATTTTCAAGTAATACCATTTTCATTATTTTAACTGATTCGTCAGATCTGCTTGAATCTCGAACTAGTGTAAAAGCAACCTTAGTCATTTCAAATGCATCGAATAAAACTAAAGACGAATCCGCACTTTTCATTTCATTATATTTCTTATAACCTTCATCAACTCCTTTTTCTCTAATTAAAGTAATGAGTTCATCTTCTCTCAACGGTCTCGGGATATTATTGTGTGATAATTCTAAAGCAATAAGGGAATTTGTTGATAGAACATCGTAAACAGTTGTATCCTTCTTAAGTAAATAATGAGAGAAAAAATCTGAAGTAACTTTATCAAGCAAAGGATAAAATGAGGACTCGTTGGAATTCTTATTAGTAACGGAGAATCGATTTGTTAAATAGGAATAGGAATTAAAATCACCATGATCGACTGAATCAAAAGCCAGATATGTGGATTTTGAATATATGGTCTTCTCGTAAAAAGACTTTACTCTGCTAGCAGTAGATGAAGTTGTTGAAATGAAAAATGTGGGGTCAGTAATTTTACTTATCTTAAAGTAAGGAAGTGAATTAATTACATGTTCATATCCTGCAATTGAACCGTCAAGTGACAGATAAGCTTTAACCGGCAAATAAATTGATTGAAGGTAAAGTCCTGCCAGTGCTCCCCAGCTCCAGCCAAACACACCAACTTCGTCAGTTTGTGTGTAACCTTGCTGATTTAAATACCTGATTACTGAAAGTAAATCATTAGTTTGTGTTTGCAGTCCATCCTTTGTTATTTCAATTTCATGAATAAACGTACCCACTGAAGGAATGGCCGCAACTATAAACCCTTCACTTGCTAGTGATTCACAAATTAAGAAATTTTCAAAGCTTTCACCCTGCCCTCCAGCAGCATATAAAATAATAGGGTATTTTTTTCCTTCAGGTAGAGGTGAACGTGTTGCCAAACCATCAGAGTTCCATAATTCATCAAATCTGATATCATTATTGGAGGATGAGAATTGTTTTTTCCAGAAAGCCTTATTATTATCAGGAAGGGATTGAGTACTATCTTCGGATAAATATAAATTAAAATAATCATGGAATTTCACGTGTGTACCTACAGCATTATACACAGGAAACCATAATGCAACTTGCATTTTTCTGAAATTATTTTTGTAAGTCCGTGCATAGTCGGTTACAAATAATTCCTTAAATCCAACGTTATATTTTCCTAATTCTAAATTTTTATAAATCAATTGGTTTTGTCCAAAAGCAACAATATTTACTAGTACTAGGAAACTTATAAATGCAGAGTTTGTTTTGTACATATTCATATAATAAAGTAATGATCAAAACTGGACTAGCTGTATTATACCACTATATTTCAATTATTATTTGTTTCGTTTAATTCTTCTCAAGATTTGTATCTTTAGTCTGTATTTAAAAATGTCTTAAAGTCATCATATTAAAAAAAAACTGATTTATTTTAGTAGTGGCAAACTGTTCAATATCGATCAACTGTGTGGGGTATCGAACACCCAGAATTACCCGCCTGATAAAACCTTACCTAACCATTCTTTTTTAATTTTGAATACTAAGGGAGCATATAAATTATTACTTGGTTCTTTTCTTCCTCCTTTATATGCCAATTCAAGACTGTGATTCATATTAGGAATAATTTGAATTTTATAATCTGTATTTCCAGCTAAGTCAAACGCCTCTTCAAAGATCGACCTGTTTACTTCCGCCAAAACTTTACGGTCCTTTTCTCCCAAGATAATTAGAGTAGGAATTGAAGTCTTAATTAGTGCGGGCAATGGATTGTACATCCAGTTCATCCTGCCCCATTCCCATGTCTGTTGCGAATTATCTTTAGGAGCAAATAAATATTTAAACCATTTTTTATCTTTATGCTCTTCTCTAAGTCCAAAATATTTATCCCAATTTTTACCTGTTGTCGAATATGCCGACATTAAATCAAACAATTCTAAGGCTTCCTCAACTTCTGTATTTTTAAATCCATCAATTGTCAATTCATATTCAACTCTCTGGCGTTCCTGTCTGTGAACTGTCGTTGCTGCCGGTACATTTAATATCTGGAATGAAATTACGTTAGATTGTGAACTGGCTAAAGTTCCATACCAACCACTTTGGCTATATGTTGATATACCAATATTCTCTGGATTTATATCCATTCTCAATTTCAAAAACTCAGCAATATAATTAATATCGTCAGCAGATTTTTGAAATGGGACTGTTTTTTGACCAGTAGATTCGCCCCAGCCTCTCTTATCATAAACAAAAGCAGCCAATCCTTCAGATACATAAAAAAGTGCTTCATTTAAATTGGTATCTCTAACTATCCAGCTTGCACCCCCATTTATTATGATCACCGGGAATGGTCCTATCCCCCCTGGTTTTATTAATGTTCCTGAAATATTATGATCGCCCGAAGGTATACTAAGTTGTTCAAATCTAATTGGAAGTTTTGTTGCGTGAAGGTGTTTATTATTTTGCTTTAGTTCTAAAGCTGTGACACTGTCGGATTGATCACTTTGAAAATCTATTTTAACACTATCTCCTGAATTAAAGAGCTTACTTGTTTTTGAGGATACTGATAATAATTGACTCGTTTTCAGGTTTGTATATTCAAGTTTATCGCCCCAGGTAAGACTGATTAATAGAATTGAACTATCTTCTGCCGAATATACACCCACATATTCTTCCCAGAATGATTGTTTGAAATTTTCCCGATCGTTACTTTGGGAATAGCAGAAGAATGGTAAACTAATAAGAACGAGAAAACAAATCTTTTTTAATGCCATATTATGCCTCATCATTATTCAAAAGAATTAGGCAAGTAATGAAGACAAAGAGTTGGGTTGACTTTCTAAATGAACCCAATACATAGAGAAATACTTACCTCTTTTAAATGAATAGAATTAAATCAGTTACGACAGTGTACTTTAATGATTAGATAATTATTTCTTTAATTTTGAGTTTGATTAGTGAATGATATCAAATTACTTATCCAATCTTAATTATTGTTTTGCTATTCTGCTTTTACTTTGCAATCCATTCAAATAAAGTTTATCCCATTACTTCTCGTAACTGCTGATGTATCCATTTTTTAGAAAAGGTAATTTTAATTGTAATTGCCAAATACCACAATCCAATAAATGGACCAAAATCAAATAATTCTAAAGATGGTGGAATAGGAAATGAGATGATGTTAGTAACGATCATTAATACAGAGATTATTATTCCAGTGATGGAAAATATTTCCCCTAATTTAGGATGCTGAAAAATACTTATCGCGAATAAAAACGTTCCTAAAAATATATAAACATCCCAAGCAACATCTAAGCCGTAATGGATATGATTTAATGAATCCCAAATCCATTTGCTAGATTCTTCAATTAGATTTGGTCTGGATGATTTAATTGCAAGTTGGACTAAAAACATTTGAGTAAGTAAAGCGCCTGCAATAATATTTGAAACTAATGCAATTATTACAGCGATTGATTTTTTATGAATTTGAATAAAATAAAATAAACCAACTGAAGCCAGGCTAAGTAAGATTCCCATTGAAGCAGCTAGAATACTCCCCAATATTAAATTTGAAATAAACTGCAGCAGAGGATAAATTATACTTACTAGGAAACCACAAATAATTCCAATTTTTATCCAATCTAGGGTTAAATTGTTATTGTTATTCATCAGTATTCTCCAATAAAATTAATCATTATTCAAATTAACTCATGCTCAAATAAATTTTCAAACATTAGAAGAATTTTCAGAATCAGAAATAACAGTTTTGTAATTTTTAATCTGTATAAAAATGACTGTCATTGCAATATTTGATTAGGATTCAATTATACTTTTTCGGGCTGAACGTATCATCAGGAAAACCACTCCCAAATACCATAGACCTGTAAATATTCCAACGTGAGGGAAACCGTGAGTGTAGGGTGGATCAGGGAAGTAGTATATGTTTGCACCAAGAAGAGGAACAATCGAAACAAAGATACCTGTCCAACCTATGGTTTTACCAAAACGCTTATCGTAGATTAAATTAATAGCAAAAAATAATGTGCCAAGTCCGATAAATATGTCAAATGAAACATCGAGCCCAAGAACTACATCCCAGACCTTATGCCTGACGAGATCATTTAAATTGCCATCTAACGAGGGCACAGTCGAGTAAATAATTGACAATTGTACGATTATCATGGCAGTGACCAACGAGCCCGCCAATGAATTAAAAATCGCTGCCAATTTGACTGTAGGTTTATTTCGACGAACTTGTAAAATCTGGGCTAGGGCAATGCTTGCGATAACAAACGCCGGTCCGAAACTGCCGCCAAGAATTAACTGAGGTATTCTGGGAAGATCAACTAATGTCATAACAGGATAAACGAAACAGGCTACAATGCCTGCGGCAATGCCAATTCTGGTCCAACTTTTAATATTATCCTCATTTGGATCGCTTACAACTTTTTGTTCTAACATAGGTTGATCCTCCAAATTAATTAAATTAATATCTAAAGGTTTTGCACATACATTGCAGGTGAATTGTAATTGTGCCAGTCGTTTTTCCATTGTCAGGATGATTCCAAATAGTTACTCGGTTGGACGAGGATTGTGTCACCAGTAACAGCTAATTCAATCCCTGCATGTATCGTCGGCTGGTCGAATGGAACGATTATTATAATAGCTCTTAGGGTGATGGAGACGAGCACCAAAAACATTATTATTTCACTTTGCACCATAGTAATAAACCTCTTCATATTTTCCCCAGTCAATATTTTCCAGGATTACTTTATTAATATCATTTTACGCACCTGGCTAAATTCTCCTGCCTGTATGCGATATAGATATACACCGCTGGGCAACTCTGCTGAATTGAATTCCACATTGTAATTTCCTGCCGGTTGTTCCTTGTTAACAAGTGATGCTATTTCCCTTCCAAGCACATCATAAATTTTCAATTCCACTTGACTCTGAAATGGTAATGTATAAGCTATCCTGGTCGATGGATTGAACGGATTCGGGTAATTTTGCATTAAGGTATATTCTGTCGGCAGAGAACTCATCTCAACATTCACAATCTTCTGATTCAGTTCTTTCCCCATTAAAATCTATCTGCACAAGTTTATATGAATAATTTCCTACTTCAAGATTTTTATCAGCAAAGGAATAATTGTTTTCTTTAGTAGTGGTCCCCTGTCCTTCAATAAAACCTATCTTCTGCCAGTATCGTTTTTGTGATTTCCGATCTCTGGCATCTGACCTCTGAATTTCAAATCCTGAATTATTTTTTTCTGTAGCTGTCTCCCAGGAAAGAGTAACATTATTATCTTTTGTAAGAGCTGTGAAAGAAATAAGTTCGACAGGGGTTATACCGGGAAGGAACCGCCGCCATACACCATTATAATCAGTTCCTGCAAAATTATATGTGTCATTAGAGGCGAACGATTCTGTATTTGCATGGACACCCAAACCTTCACTATAATAACCAAAATAATCACTATAATTGAATGAAGCATAAATGTAATCTGGATCAATGTTTGTTCCTGCTAATACCATCCCCGGTACTTCCGGAACAAATCTAACAGCATAAGCTGAGTAACCCAGCGGAAAACCCGCAGGGGACCAGGTGTTTCCGTAATCTGTAGAATAAAATGCACCAATATTAAATCCACCCACATACGCATAATTATCTATAGCTGTTAGAGAAGTATAAGAAACACTGGGGACATTTAAAACAAGACTCCATGTAACACCATCATCAGCTGAACGATACACATCATTAAACCCTAAAGAGGCAAAAACATAATTTTCTGTTACAGCAAGTTTCTGAACTGATTCGTTTAATAGGTTAGAAGCTTGCCAGGATTGGCCTTTATCTGTAGAATAATAAACTCCTACACTTGTAGCAGCTATGATATTTTCTCCGCTCTTTGCTATATTCCATAAGAAAATTGCATCCGAAGGAATACCATTATTGCTTCTTTTCCAGGTTGCTCCATCGTCTGTAGATTTATAAATTGTGGCGTGAAAGTGATAAGTACACGCTGCATAAATATCTCTGCCTGAAATAGCAATCCCACGAACATCCGAATAATTTATTGTATCGCTTACACCGGTTAATTTATTCCAGGAAAATCCATTATCCGTAGATTTGTAAATTCCATCTCTTGTTCCGGCATAAACTCCCGATTCAGAGTTTTCTAAAGTTAAGATTGAAGATCCGGCAGGAAAGCCTTCCATAGATTTGAGCCAGTTTTCTGCCTGATCAATTGAACGATAAACTCCAGCATAATGAGAACCTGCTATAAGAGTGGATGATCCGGTAACAGTTATAGAGCGAACATCTTTCGGACCCATTCCTTCATTTGCCGATTCCCAACCTAATCCGTTATTAGTTGATTTATAAACTCCATCATACGATGTAGCAACAAAGATTGTTGTTCCTATTGATGCAAAATCATACATATTTACAACACTCCAATCAAAAGAAATTGGTACAGAAATAAAAGTATTCCCATAATCAGTTGATTTATATACTTCACTCCGTGCACCAGCAAACACCAGGCTATCCTTGCTGTATAAAGAGAATACCTGAGCGCCTTGTTCGAGATCATCCACGTGATGCCAGGATGTGCCGTAATCTGTAGTATACATAGTATAATTTCCTGTAGAAGCAATCACTTTATTGCCGCTGATACATAAGGCTTTGCAATAGTCGTAGTAAAAACCGGCATTCTGCCAGTTCTCTCCATTATCGGAAGATTTTAGTACACCATTAGTAACAGTTCCTGCAAAAATATATTCATCTTTTACAGTCATTGAAGCGACATAGATAATGCCTGCGTTTGGAAGCGATTGCCATGTAATTCCCCAATCTGAAGAACGATAAATTCCATAACCAGTCCCGGCAAAAAGATAACCATTCAAAGTATCAATGGTATTAACATCTATCGTTTCGATTCCAGAATTAAGAGGATACCAAGTATTACCATCATCTGTTGAAGCGAATAATCCGTCTGTTGCTGTTCCTGCATAAACAGTATCGCCAAAGGATACAATTGTTCCTATTGATATGCCTTCGGGACCAGTAGTACGTTCCCATTGGGCAAGTGAGAATGTTGAAATTATAAAGGTAAGTAAGATCATATATAAAAATTTCATAATATTATCTCCTTGTTATTGTTTATTCTCCCCGCATTCATTGATTACTAATTAGAGTAGAATAGATATTAAGGATATAACAACTGGTTCTTTAATAATTGTAAAAATTAGACAGACGGAAATTTTAGAGAAGTTAAAACATGCGGTTAATAACAAGTTGGTTTGAATGAGACATATGTGACTGGGTAGGGGAATACTGCTTGGGCGACAAACCTGAGAATTGTTTGAAACTCCTTATGAAATGAGATTGATCGTAATACCCTGAATGATAAGCTATTTGCGTTAACGAGATTTGAGGGTTTTCATACTTAATTTTAGTTGAGTAATTAAACTGGATTATTTTTATAACGGATTTGGGAAGAAGTCCGATATATTTAGTAAACCTGCGCTCAAGCTGTTTATAGTTTAAGTTTTTATCCTTTATATTTTCAATTTTCGTAAACAATGGATTTCTGTATATGGAATTAACAATGTTAATTGTTTCCAGTGCCTGAATATTTATATTTAGTTTTTTAAGTAAGAAGGACTCAATTTTTGTGGTAATTATTTTTTCATCGTTAATCCCATAAATTTCATTTTCCAACACCTTAATTTCTTTGCCAAAGATTAATTGGGCATCAATCACCTCATTACAGAATTCCTGAGAACTACACCCTGTAAATAAAGAAATTGCCCCAGGTTTAAATCGAACACTCACTCTTTTCATTTTCGGGGTAGGTTTAACCAGGCAGTTATTACTCTTTATGCCTATAAAATGACTTCCCTTAACATTAATAATTTCATTTTTCTCTCCTTTGGTTCTCTGATATGAATTACCAAAATTAATGATCAGCTCGGTCATACAATCCGGCATTACCCGAATAAAATTATTATTATCGGGAACAAATTCATTAAATGAAATATGATGTATATATTTTTTTAGATTTGAATTTAAAACACTGTGTTGAGATTTCATTTTTTATAACATTGTAAAAAGGAGTAAAAAAACATTGGCAAGAAAATTTTGTCCATTTTATCCACACTTAAGTTTTATAAAAGGAGATTAAATTTTTTTAGATTGACGAAAAACAGAAATTGAAAAGAATATCAAAAACGTAAAGAAGAAATTATATTTCTTTTTTGAATCTAAAATGTTTTGTCGAAAAATTTTCCTCCAATAGGGTTTTGTTTATAGCTTAATTCTGATACAAAATTACCTTTTCATTTGTAAATATTCATCACAAAACTAGAACAAAACAAATATATTTAACTAAAATCTATACACTGATCGGAGTGTATTTCTAAATGCTCAAATTCAATATCCCTTTTTAAGGCTAATAACCCCGCCCGACATAACGAAAGAAGAGAATTTATACTTCATTTCCCACGGAATCGTTAATCCTTATATATTCTCTTAAAGTGGAGGTAAGGATTCGATTTAACCCCTCATCTTTACCATCCGTAGTTTCGACAAACAGGAACCCGAAAATGTGATATTCGTTTATATCAACCTTTCTCACACTTAATGGATTTTCAAAATCTTTCAACAGCTTATCATAATCGAAATAGTCAATTTCGCTTTCCTTTAACCCCGAAATGTTATCCAGCACTATAAGACTGTATTTCTTGTCTTTACGAGATTTGAAAATCTCATTCCAATTCGGTTTTTTGTTATCAAGGAAATATTCATAAGAATTGAATCCGTATGCGTACCAGGAAAAATCGCCCGTTGTGCACCATCCTCCGAAGCGAAGTGGATTTACTTCTATCGGGATTAGTTTCCCTTTTTTATCAATTCTAACTTCTATGTGAGCCGGAAAATTTTTCAGGTTAGTTTTCAACCCTACTTCCAAAAGAAATTCTCTTATCCTGTTTTTATGCCTGTTTATAATTTCTTCAGAAGTCGAGTAAACCCTGTCACTTACATCACTATCTGACGAAAATCTGTGATGAAAAATATTAAGAATTACGGGGTCGCCGTTTTTATTGAAATAGCAGTCTATTGCGTATTCTTCACCTTCTATACATTCTTCTAAAATAAAGTCCGAAATATCTATCACTTCTTTCGGGTACAGGCCGTTTAATTTTTTAATCTCATCTTCAATTTTAGTTAAAACGCTGTTCCATTGGCCTGGATTGTTAACCTTATGAACACCAATGCTGAAAAATCCGACAGCGGGTTTAACTATTACCGGGAATTTTATCTCTTTTAAATCAAGGCCGGCTAAATCTTCAAACTTCACTCCTCTGAAAAAATAATCCAGATAGGAATCCTTTATCAATTCACGAAACTTAATTTTGTTTTTGAAAATATCTATTTGTTCAGGGAGGTTAGAAGAATTGAGATTCCTTTCAATCCAGCTTATTGAATTCTCTGAATTTGTGTAAACCCTGGTGGTCGGGTTTTTTTCGTATATGCTTTTTGCTTTCTCTTCGGATATCCAGTTGAGCGAATCATCGGTAATTAACTCTCTTGCTACGGGAGTGGAGATTATTTCTATATTATTTTCTTTTATTGTCTTTTTCAGAAAATCTGAGACGTATGGTTTGTCAAGTAATATCATTTCTTTGGTTTTTGAAATTTAGGTTTAAAAATGTGATGAAACTTAATACCGATTTAATTTTAATCTTTAGTTCTTTAATTGTATTTACAAATATAAAGCTTAAATATTTCAGAATATTATAGTTATAATGTTAGCAGGAAGCGTAAGAACAAATCTAACGAGCATCAAGACGACCATTTGACATCAGGTCAAAAAAATATTTTATACGGATTGTGATATTTTGTCTCTTTGTGCGAATAATTAGGGAAATAGAAATGTGAACGTCTAATTATTTAATCGAATGGGAAACAGAAAAAACAAAAATTTATATTCGGTTGATTGGAAAATAATTAAAACACCCTATGTCGGGGTTGATCATAGGCTGAACTTTTACCTGCCTTTGGCAGGCTTTATCATTACAAGACAGGGGTAAACCTTCGCAAACAAGTTCTTAAATAAGATAGTTTAACTTGTTTTTAAACCCAAATATATACGTTCATAATTTTATTTAGCCACAGCCATTTTCTTTATACTTACATAATTCCCTGCCTCCGGTTTATAAAAATAAACTCCGTTGCCTATTCTCTCTGTACTATGTTTATCCCGGATACCTGACAACCCTTAACCGTTGTGTTGTTATAGGGCTGGATTTTCTTTTAACCGATCAATTTCAGCCGGTTTTTACTATTTGTAAGTTATTTCTCAATTAATTATATTTATGTGTCCCTATATAGTGAAACTATCCCTTATGGGGGACACCTGACTAAAACGGCAATAAATGCAAGAATTAATAGATAAACTACAGATTTTGAATATACCGAGAAGAGAGGCTGAAGTGTATTTGGCTCTTCTCCAGAAAAATGAATTCAGCGCACCCGAAATTGCAGAAATAACCTCCCTTAGCCGCACAAAATCGTATGAAATCTTACAGAATCTCGTAAAAAAGGGATTATCAAACCAGAGTTACAAAAATGGAGTAAAAGTTTTCACTGGTGTGAGCCCGAAGATTGTATTTAAAAATATTACTTCCGAATTTGATAAAAAGAAAATCATTGCTAATGAACTGCAGCTGGAATTGATTGAGTTAAAGAATTCAAGTGCAGGCTTTTCTGAATCCCTCGATTATATTGAAATCCTGACTCAGAAAGAACAGATAAAAGAAAGATGGCTGACGATACAGAAAAATACGAAAGAAGAATTATTACTTTTTTCAAAAAGTCCTTATTCATTTTCATTGGAAGATAACCTGGAGTACGAAAAGACTTTATTAAAAAACAATACAGAATTCAGATGCATTTATGAGTATTGTAATATTAAGGCAAAAGATGAAAGAGATATGTTTATTTCAATTCTTGAAAAATATAATGAGCTTGGTGAAAAAATAATGATAGTAAAGGAACTTACGATGAAACTTTGTATAAGCGATAATACGATTACGATGCTGGCATTAAATGATAGGGTGTCTCTAAAACCAAGTATAACATCTATGTTTGTGAATCATCCTAGTTTTGCAGACTCAATGAAAAGAGTCTTTAATAGTTTCTGGTCAGATGGTTTATCGTTAGATGAATTAAAAAATAATTTAGACAAATATATTCCAATACTATAAAATAGCCTGCCCTGTAGTGAAAACGGTTTTTCAATCCAAAATAATTCAAATCAATCAACTATACTTATTCATTCTTCTAAGGAGATATTATGTTAAAAATATTCAAACTCTCTGCTATTGTTATATTGCTGGGGTTGATTTCTTCAAATTTTATGTATGCACAGTGGCAGAATGCCGATGGACCTGAAGGCGGGGGAATAACCTGCTTCACTACACAGGATACTACAATCTTTATCGGAACAGTTTCCGGGGTGTACAACAGTACTGATAATGGATTAACTTGGACAAATACAAGTAACGGTTTACCTACAACTTTTATATATGATTTATATACAACTCCGAATTCCATCTTTGCAAGCTCATACGAAGGAATATTTCGTTCAACAGATAGCGGTGCGACATGGACTGAGACAGACAATGGATTAAATACAGATAATGTTTTCAAATTTGCTTCTATAGATTCATCTCTTTTTGCCGGTACAATGAACGGAGTTTACAGGTCAGATGATAATGGAAATAGCTGGGTGCGTGTGGACTCAGGATTTACAGATGCTTTTGTAAATACAATTACAACCTTAGGTGCTTATCTTTTCGCAGGTACGGATGACGGTGTTTATAAATCTTCCGATCTTGGAGCTACTTGGCAATATGCAAGCAATGGAATAACAGGCGGCAGTGTCCATACGATGACGAGTCTTGGTAGAACTGAAGTTTTTGCCGGAACCAACGATGGTGTTTTTGTTTCTACAGACCAGGGAGATAACTGGGTTTCAATAACAAACGATTTATCACCCACTTACGTTTATGCACTTGGAGTCTACAGCGATAAAATGTTTGCGGCTATAGCTAAGAGCGGTGCGTTTGTTTCTACAGACCAGGGAGCATCCTGGAACCCGGTGGATTCCAGTTTAGCCAATCCTTATATAAATGCTTTTCTGAATTTTAATGGCAGTTTATATGCCGCCAGTGGAAATGGTGTTTATAAATCTACTGATAATGGGGATAGCTGGAATAGAACAGCATCAGGAATTTATTCCACAAGTGTAAGAACTTTTTTAAATCTCGATAATTCCATATTAGCTGGTACATTTAATAGCGGCGCATATATTTCTACCGACGCCGGGTTATCGTGGGAAGCGTTTCCTAATATTATTGCTTCAGGAATCAGGACACTTGCAAAAAGTGATTCGGGATTATTTGCGGCTACAACAAACAGTGGTGTGTTAAGATCATTAGACGGAGGAAATACCTGGTCAAGGGTTATGGCAAGTGTGCGCGAAGATTACATAAGGACTGTAGGTGCAAATGGATCTACTGTATTAGCAGCTTCTTTTTCAATGGGTGCTTACAGGTCTACTGACAATGGTAATACGTGGACCCCGATTGGAAGCAGCTTAACTGATACTGACATTGAGAATTTTGCCTTCATTGGTTCTGATGTTTTTGCTTCTACTACATTTAGTGGTTTTATTTTCAAATCGACTGATGATGGTATAACGTGGACACAGTCATCAAACGGCTTAAGTACATATTCATCAGTCCATACAGTTAAAAAAATCGGGGACAATTTATATGCTGCTGCCAATGATGGTGTCTATAGATCAACTGACGGAGGCAATAACTGGAGTTTAAAAATTAACGGACTTACTACCACAACCATTCTTACAGTTGATGGCTACGGATCAACGGTTTTAGCAGGAACTGCCGAAGGGTATGCATATAAATCTACAGACAACGGCGACAATTGGACTTCAATCAGCGATGGTTTGCCTCCGGTGGGAGCTACAAGTGCGGTAGAAACATTTAATATTAACGGGCAGAATTTAATGTGCGGAACATTTTCTACCGGCATATTCACCAGGCCAGCTAGTGAAGTTATAACTTCTGTCAAAGAAATTAATAATAATAACCAATTAAATTATAATTTGAGTCAGAACTACCCTAATCCATTTAATCCAACTACTGTTATCAATTATAGTATTCCAAAAGATGGATTTGTCAGTCTGAAAGTTTACAATGCTCTTGGTGAACAGGTCGCAGATTTAGTAAATCGATATATAAAAGCCGGAAACCATAATGTTACATTTAATGCAGGCAGACTCTCAAGCGGTGTATATTACTACAGGATGGAAACAAATAATAATGTACTGGTAAAGAAAATGATATTACTTAAATAGTGTTCAACTTTTCATTCTTAATAAAGGGAAGGCAGGTGCTTTCCCTTTTTTATAATAAGATATCCATTCCTGATGAATTGTTATTAATGCCTACAACCCCCACTTAGTAAGTTCGTATTGCGATTCTGCTTTGTTTTCTACTGAGCTAGCAAGCGCCGGGAAGAAATCTATTCCTGTTAAAGTTTCAATTGTATTAACTGTAACAACATAATCTTTTATCTCACCCGTTGCACCTACCTGTGGAAGCAGGAATGCAATTGTCTTTGCTGTTGTTCCGTCAAATCTCAGTATACATTTATAAAAGTAGCCGGGAATTGTAACGCTGTCAGGTCCCATTTTCCCGAGGTTATTTCTGAATACAGGACCGGTAACTAGATAAATGGTATCGTGTGCTATTGCTTGTTTTCTTCCCCATTCTTCAAGATCTGCCCAGATACCGCGGTTAAATCTGGGTAGCTGCGGACTCATATTGGAAAAAAGAAATGATTCTTCATTTGTCTGTGCAGACATATTATTATCTGCGGCAGGGGAAAGATGTCCTCTATCAAATTCTTGGTGACTATCAACTTGTGCCGGGAGGTATTGGAATTGGGAATAGGCTAGGGAAAAGGAAAGTAGGCAGAATAATAAAGCACAGTATATGAATTGATTTCATACCAGACCTCTTATATTTCTATCTAAAATAATTAATGATTCACTAAAAATAAGGGTTGTCCGGTTAAAAATTGAACGGAATATATTTTTCCAGGATGGAAACAATATAGGCAGCAAGCAAAAATCATTTTATAAAAGTTAACAGAAAGATTGTATCGAAATAGAAAGTTTATATCCATTTAAAAATAAAAAACCTGCCTCTAATTTTAATGGAAGCAGGTTTTTTTAATCACAAGTTTAGATTTATTTCAACAACACCATTTTTCTGACTGCCTGGATTACCGACCCATCGATTCCTTTGGCTGTAAGTTTATAAAAGTAAATTCCGTTAGAAATCTTTACGGCATTATAATTAACATTATGAAGACCTATACTGAAATTTCCTTTTACAATATCATCAACTTTTTGTCCAAGATCATTATATAACTCAAGCGCAACATTTGCATCAACAGGAAGTTCAAATCTGATCACTGTTGAAGGATTGAATGGGTTTGGATAGTTCTGATCAAGTGAAAAATGCTGTGGCACATCAATATTAACTTCTATGATATTAGAATAATGGAAAGTTCCATCCTGATCCAATTGTTTTAATCTGTACGAATAATTTCCAGTGGAAACCTGGTAATCAGGAAAGGAGTATACAGATGGTTCTGTAGTGGTGCCGTGTCCTTCCACAAATCCGATTTTGCTGAAAGAATCTTTACCGGCACTTCTTTCGATTACAAATCCCGAGTTATTTGTTTCTGTTGCAGTAATCCATTTTAAAGTAACAATTCTCTTATCCGTAACTGCTGAGAAAGAAGTAAATTCAACGGGTAAAGGATTATCAGTTATTGTGAAATTTGTGTTTGAAATATCAAAGAATACATTGTCGGCAGCTTCAACTTTTATTCTTGCAGTTGTAGTTGGTAGGTTAGGAAGATTTATTTCTTCAGAGCCATCATTGGCTGTACCGGAAATCAATGTTACAGAAAAACTGATACCGCCGTCGGTAGAAAGTAAAACATTCACTATCTGGCAATTAACCGGTACAATACTGGTGTTTGCAACATCCCAGGTTACTGTCTGCAGAGAGTTACCCTGCCATGATACATTTGTGTTAGGCGAAGTTACAAGGAACGGTCCGGCTGAATTAACAACAGACATACTGATCTGATCTTTTGCTGTACCGCCGCCTGCAGGATTATAATCGCGGGCTGTTAATCTGAAAGTTAAGTTACGTGAGTAAGTAGGAAGAATCTCCCCAATCGTCTGGGTGTTATTAACTAAATCAGATATCTTAGGAAAAATTCTTGTCGGGCTTGTAGTTGATGTGAAACTTCTGAAAATCGGTGCGTTTCCGCTTGGAGAATTTGGAGCACCGGCAGGACCAAGATCAAACTCTTCCCAGCAGAATAAAAGTGTATCGCCATCTATATCACTTCCGGAACCGGTTAAAGCGAATGGAGTACTAACCGGCAAAGTATATCCTCCCGTGCCTGCATCCACTGTCGGAGGATTATTTCCTGTATTTGTAATTACTGCACAAGAATTTCCGGAACCGATTTGAGTATAAGCAACTATTTCATCAATACTGATTCCGTGAAAATATGCATCGCTGTGAGTTTGTAAATCCTGTGGTGCACAGATCCCGGCATAAGCCATAATGGTCGATCCGCTTCCAGGTTCATATGCGGTTGAAGCATTCCGGTTACCACCCGAACAAGAACCTGCATTTCCATTAAAAGTATGATTACCTCCATACTGATGCCCCATTTCGTGAGCGACATAATCTATATAAAATGGATCACCTATAGGTTGGGGTAACCCGGTAACTCCCTGAGCTTTGTAATTGGGATTACAGATAACACCTAGATAAGCTACGCCACCGCCGCCAGTACTAAAAACATGGCCAATGTCATAATTAGCTGAACCAATTACTGCATCAAGATTCGCCTGGTTCTGTCCAAGCATTGTGCTGCCGTTATTATTCGTATATGGGTCCGTGTTGGGATCTGTATAAACTATAAGGTCATTATTTGCAACAAGAACCATCCTGACTGACACTTCAAGCTCATACACACCCGTTACACGGTTAATTGCTGTAACAATTGCGGCCATACCCTGTGCGACAGTTCCGCCAAAGAAAGCAGTATATTCTCCGGTAGCAGCACAAGCAAGTCTGTAGGTTCTTAATTGTTCTCCGGTACGATAATCAAATCCCTGAGCAACCAATTCAGCTATATGTTTTGCTTCAGGAAAATCTGTTCCTAATACATCTGTTTCAACAAAACCATTCCCGGGAAGCGGAACGAAATCTTTCTTATAATATGAAATATAATAATGATCATCTCCAAGGCTGTATGGATCAATAAAAACTGAACCGGTTGAAGAAAGAATCATTGCATGGAAACCTTGTATTGTATAATCAAGCCTGATATGTGAATCAGTATTATCAATACCTCTTCCAACAAAAGTTTTTATACCCGGGAATTTTGTAGCAAGTTCAGGAGCCATCACAGATGAATTCCAAATAGAAAATCTCTGGTATGAACCATCAGGCATGGGGAGAGAAATTTCAACTCCGTGAGTCTGAGATGGAACCGGTGCTTCAATAGGTGCACCATCCAAAAAAGTTTTCATTGATCCTAAATTTAGTTCAAGAGTTCTGTACCTGAGAGGAATTATATATCTTACACCTGAACTATGAAGAGAAGTTTCCTGCACATCGCTCCAGAAATCTTTTGATCCGGCATACAGATTTGCCGACAGGAATAAAATAATTAATAAAAAAGTGATTTTGAATTTGAATCGAAGAATGTTATGAAATTCGGAGGTGGACTTTTGGTTGAACGGAAAATAATAGTCCATATATCAACTCCTGGTTTGTTTAATGAATATTTTGGATAAAGCACAGAAAATATATCTATTTAACAACGTCAAAACAATTAAAATATTATTTAATCAATAGATCATCATAACAGCAAATTTTAATTCCGAAGAATTTAAAAATATTGTAGAATTCAGTGACCTGCCCCCCGAAAAGAGATTCAATTATATTCAAAAAACCGCATAGAAGAATTAATTCCTTTTTCATCCTTTTGATCTATTTTTTCGGATTATAGTTTTATCTACAATTTGTTGTCATCTTGAGATAGAATATATAAAACAGTTTTGTTGATAATAGTTGACGTTTTAATTTATAAATTAATCAACTAATTAGTAGATAAGACCTTATGAAAAAAAGAAAAACAAAATTTCAAAGAAAAACCCTCCCCAAATCTCCAACAAGTATTCAAGGATTTGATGAAATTACAGGCGGCGGATTACCAAAAGGCAGACCGACCCTAGTATGCGGAGGTACGGGATGCGGTAAAACACTTTTTGCAATGGAATTTCTTGTACAAGGTGCAACTCTTTACAAAGAACCGGGAGTATTTATTTCATTTGAAGAAACTGAAAAAGAACTTACTGCAAATGTTGCCTCGTTAGGATTTGATTTGAATAATCTAGTTGCAAAAAGAATGATATGGCTTGAACACATTCGTGTTGAACGTGGTGAAATTGAACAAAGTGGTGAATATGATTTAAAAGGATTGTTTGTGCGTATCCATCATGCAATTGAAAGTATTAACGCTAAACGTGTTGTGCTTGATACTATTGAATCGCTCTTTTCAGAACTGCCCAATGATACAATTGTGCGCACAGAATTGCGACGCCTATTTGGCTGGTTGAAAAAGAAAGGCGTTACAACAATTGTCACTGGTGAAAAAGGTGATGGTACTTTAACACGTCAGGGTTTGGAAGAATATGTTTCTGATTGTGTTATTCTGCTGGATCACCGTGTTAGCGATCAGTCTTCCATAAGAAGATTACGCATTGTTAAATATCGTGGCTCAACACACGGAACAAATGAATATCCTTTCTTAATTGATGAAGATGGATTTTCTGTTCTACCTGTCACTTCGCTTGGGTTGAAACATATTGCTTCGAGAGAAAGAATTTCCTCCGGTATTCCTCGTCTTGATACAATGCTATCTGGCAAAGGATATTTTCGTGGCAGTACTGTGCTTGTTTCGGGAACCGCAGGTACCGGCAAAACAAGCCTTGCAGCACAATTTGTTGAAGCAGCTTGTAAACGCGGAGAACGTGTTTTGTATTTTGCTTTTGAAGAATCACCAAGTCAGTTTATGCGCAATATGTCTTCCATAGGGATTAATTTAGATCCCTGGGTAAAAAAAGGTTTACTATCCTTTCAGGCAACCCGCCCAACACTGCATGGATTGGAACATCATTTAACAACTTCTATCAAATTGATTAATGAGGTTGATCCGCAAATTGTAATACTTGATCCTATTGATGCATTTGTTATAGGAGGAAACCAAACTGAAGTTAAAATTATGCTGCTTCGTCTTGTAGATTTTTTAAAGATGAGAAACATTACAGCATTTTTCGCTAGTCTAACTAATTCAGGTGCTACCACGGAACTTACAGATATGGCAATATCATCATTAATAGATACCTGGTTACTTTTGCGCGATATTGAAATAGGCGGTGAACGTAACAGAGGATTATATATTCTTAAATCACGCGGAATGGATCATTCAAACCAAATCCGTGAATTTATACTTACAGATCATGGAATTGAACTGCTTGATGTATATATTGGTCCTGAAGGTGTACTGACGGGTTCAGCCCGATTAACGCAAGAAACACAAAATGATGCTCAACAATTATCACGTAAACAAGAAATTGAACGTAAGCAATCTGAAATAGAGCTTAAGCGAGCTGCAACAGAAGCCCAGATTGTGTTATTAAAATCTAAATTTAAAACAGAAGAATCAGAAGCTCTCAAACTTATCGAAATGGAAAAAGCAGCTACTAAAAAGTTCTCAGAAAATCAGAAAAAAATGGCAGAGAGCAGAAAAGCAGATAAGTATATAAAAAAAACTTCAGTGTAGCTTAATAAAGTAAAGTGATTTTATTGTTCTAAGACTATACGATAACTCTCAGAAAGTCATTTTGTCAAAATTACTGTGGTAAACACCACTTAGGAACCTATACTATTGTAAAACTTTAAGTAATAACTTTTTCATCGTATCACTTCAATTTTTTAATGTAAAAATCCTCAACCGCAAAAGCGAGCGAGGATAGTGAATTCATCCAAGAAAAATGTTGGACGAGAATTCATTTATGATAAAAACTAACTTATGTATTGGTACCACTATATGGGGCAGGTCAGTGTCAGTTTAAGAATCAAAAATATTCCATCAAACTGTATTGAATTTGGTTTTTATTAAATAAATCGTGGCTTTCACTTTTAATATTCCCCAAACTTAATTTATTAGCGTTTTGACCTTAAAAACAAAAAAAAATCCTGACTGAGCTATGTCAATCAGGATTTCCTGTAGAGCTTGTAGCGGGGGCCCGATACATACTCTACAGAAAGCTGTTTTTTAATTAGAATCGAATCTTATTTTACTGACTATCTTAATTCTTTAATGCGTTTGGGGTTAAATGAATATTGACTAGCAGTCCGGCAACTCATCAAGATTATTTTTTGTGGTTTTATCTCTGTCAGTTCTCAGATATTTACCGCTTGTTCCTTTAACCACTTGTATATCAACTTTACCCTTTCCTGGAATTTGTACAAAATAATTATAATTACCTGACTCAATATCATCTATCACATTACTTTTTGATATTGGCGATCAATATTCTATTGAATTACAAAGCACTGTAATATCTCCATCTTTGTCCTTTTTTGTTCTTGTGACTTCTCTTTCAGTCATTATTGCCTCCTTTTTTGATTTAATTATAAATCTCTTAAAAATTAATAAAGGGAGCTTTCGCTCCCTTGAATTATTTAAGTAACAACATTTTCTTCGAGCTTACATAATCGTTTACACGAAGCTGATAAATGTAAACACCACTCGCTAATTTTGATGCATCAAAATTAACCGAATACCTTCCCTGATTCTTTTGCTCGTTAACAAGAGTTGCTACTTCTTTACCGAGTATGTCGTAAATTTTAAGAGTTACGTGTCCGGTTTGAGGAAGCTGATAATTGATGGCTGTCGCTGGATTGAATGGGTTGGGGAAGTTCTGCGATAGGGCATACTTAGTTACAGCTTCTAAGCCATTATAATTTGCTGTTCTAACTGAGGTCTTTTGTAGAACATTGCCGGCAGAATAAATTTCAGCAAGCGAATACCCGGCTTCAAAATTACCATCAGTAACTAACCTTAAATAAACATTTCGCGTACCTATTCCTGATGTATTTACCTGGTAACTAAGGTTATTATATTGGTATATGTTTAATTGATCAAAAGTAACAACATCATATGCTCCCAGCACTTCAGATGTCTGTTCGTCAACCAACTGTAATTTGAAACTAATATACTTATCTGAATTATTTAACAGGTTGGCTGCGGCACTTGAATCAGTAATTCCATACTGAATGCTATAAAGAAACGTTGAATTATCAGTTAACTGAAATGGTTCGCTAACAAGATATTCGTTTAATATTTCGTTTGAATTAAATACTATAGAATCAGGGATATTGATAAAGCTAATGTTGTTATTATCTACCATTACATCTCCAACTGCAAAATAGAATTGTGCAGTATCTTTGGCAATTACTCCTTCCCGTCCACTTGAAAACATATAATTAGTTGCTTTATGTGGCGTATAATAACTGCCAAGTGAATTGGTTGTCTTAAAATAATATGGTAATGATTGTGTATTAATAATATCAGCATACATTTGATTATTATCCGGGCCATTACTTGCTTGAACACTACTTCCCGGGAAATCATTAATTTGCAACACGCCACTTAAACTATTGTCTGCAAAAAATGTGGAGTTCTCGTCCTGATTCCAAATTATTGCATAATAGCTTTCAGCATCAGATTTATTAATATTTGGATTACCGACATTCTGCCCAAAATACCAGAAATGATTAAAATTACTTCCCGTGAAAACTGTCCGGATATCCCAATATGAATTGTCCGTTTTTGTTTTTGGATCGATTTGCGAAACAAAGCGGGTAGCCTTATAGCATACTCTGGCATAATTGTCACTGAGCATAACCAGTGAAGGATTGTTTCTATAAGTATATCCATCATCATTCGAAATAGTACTTAAACCGTTAAAAGTACCACCGTTTATTGTTCTATACTTTATTGTATTATTCTCTTCCCAGGTTAAGCCAAATGTGCCGTTATAATTTAGTTTAGTTACGTCAATTGAAGGATTTATTGAATTACCATTTGTATTTGGAATTAATCCTGGTGATACCGCTGTTTGAACCAAGGGATTATGGGACGGATCCGCGTTTATGTATGCTGAATAGAAATAAATACCTGCTGAAGTCTGCCATACTATATCCATATCTGCTACAAGATTATCAGTATTTTCAGTAATTGCGACAACAGGATTTGCTTCAAATGTTGATGAAGTAAAATCACGGTAGATTACTGACTCCTGCAGCAAATCAAATGAAGTCATACTTTGACTTAATAATTGTTGACCATATAAATCATACACAATATCATATCCGTTACCAGGACTTGGATAGGGCCGTTGAAATACAACCACAATGTATGTTTCATCTGTAGCATCCATATGTGCCCAATCTATAGCAGGATTTTTACCACCTCCAACACCAAGAGACTGAGCACCATTCCTTAAATTCCAGGTTTGACCATTGTCGGTACTGGTTTCATACCAGACATATCCCATATCCTGGTAGACCCTGTGTAATGTAGAGCTTGTACCCAAACCAGGTGTTCTTACAATTTTTCTTTGACCGCTTTTTATAAATGTATTTTGATCACTTGATAATCCCTGTCCTTTATATTTGGCTTCAGCAGTTGGGGAAACATTTGGAATTTCATCTTTGAATATTACACCGGTTAATGGATTATTTGCATCCTCAAATTCAACTTCTACACCATCCCAGTTTCTGAAATAGCAGGATCTTGTTCCAATAGTGCTGCCTAAGTTAATAGTTTGCGATGGTTCAACTTGTACTGAGTAGAAAGGCTTGTTTGGCGCAATTTCCTGATTCAGGAAGATACCCTGATGGTTTGAAATAATTGCAACATTATTCTCAATATTTTCTATTGGCATTGGTGTTACGTCCAAACCCCTGTTTCTAATCCCATAAGGTGATTGATCGAAATCTCTTAACCAGGGGTCTTTAAAACTAATCTCACCAGCATAACCATTGTCAACTTTAACTCTTACAGAAGCGTCATAAGTTTTATTAAATTGACCCGCCATCGGTAAGTTGAGAAGTTCGACTGGTTCAAATACAACATAATTGTTATAATAAGTATGTGTCTGGTTTCCGGTCCAAAAATAATATTTCTCCTGAGGATTAGATACCACTGTTACGTCTGCTTGTAACACTTTGGGATCATCTCTTGGAGAATAAATTAAACCCAACCCGTTATTATCTTTAAAATGTCCCTTGTACCAGTAATCAATTGTACCAAAAGAACTTCCGCTACTCAGTTTCTGGTCTGGCAATAATGAATACCAGGGAACTCTGATATCATCACTATTTATAGTAATTCCATATTCAGGCATTGTAACTTTACAATAAAAGTCAATTAATCCATAAGGAGGTTCCGTAGGATCCTGGTATGTATGTGTTCCGTAACCAGCAAATCCATATACAGTTGACCTTAGCCTCAAAACAGGATCAGATAGAGGAAGTGCCCTATACCATTCGAATTTAAAATCAGGCTGAACTTGAACTAATTCTCCATAATGATAAATATCCACAATCATTTGGACATTTATTTCAGTAGTTTGGATATAATGCTCCTCTGTTACGTGCAAATCAGCAGCCCATTCTGGCTGCGCAAACGTCAATAAATGATAAAAAAGAAACGATGAAAGAATTAATAAATTTTTCATAAGGTGCCCTCTTTTTATTATTGATGATGCCCTAAGAGTACAACCGCCTGGTTCTGATCGTAACCAACAGCGACAATCATATTCCCTTCTACAGCAACTTTATAATAAGACCCATAGATCAAAGATGTTTCGTTATTTTTAATACTTTCCCATTTTATGCCGTTAAAATGAAGCACTTCTCCAAATGCTCCAACAACAATAATATCATTTAACCCATTACCTCTTATAAAATTCATATAGTTATCAGTTAAGTTCCTATTATGGTTCAAATCAAACCACTGATTTGAAACGGGATAATTTTTTTCATATAACCCGTTACCTACTATATAATATCTTATTCCCGGATTGAACCAGACTGAACCAATGGAAATCCCAAGACCAGTATTAGATAATAGTTCCGATGTGTTATTGTCATTTACTTTTATTACCTGAACTGGCTGTTGAAAATATGGATCATCAGCCACACAAAGGATTTCCTGTTCTCCTGTTAGTGAATTCTGGGCCCCATAAATATCATTGATTGAAAGGTTTGTACCGCTTTCTATTTTTCTCCAGTTACCATTTTGGAAGTGTGCAATATTGCCGCTGTCACCTACAACATATAAATCATCGCTGCTTGTTCCCCAGATTTTGTTAATTGACATTGAAACATTTGAGGGTAAGCAAAGTTGATTTACCTGAATATTATTTTGAAGAATAGCAATCTTATTTCCTGAAGAACTCATCCAAATTTTCCCATCCTCAAATGCAAATATAGAACTAGATGGGTATGGAGTTTGGTTTGTTGATCCGCATACAGTTGGAAAATAGATCCTTTTCAACTCCCATTCATTTCCATCCCAATGCACGGCATTATATATTGTATCAAGCACATTTATAATACCAGCACACCAAATATTATTGTTAGAAATAAAAGCACAGTCGTAAAATATATTACTTCCCGAATCTCCAAAATAAAATTTCTGCCAAGAGAAGTTGTTACTAGTTGTATCCAGTGTTGTAACGCTAAGCTCGTTGCTGGATACCTGCTCAACGCTGGATACTTGATACCGGTAGTTTGTGTTGGGAAGTAGAGAATCAACGTAAAGCAATGTATCGACAATGCTCAGACTGATAGTCTGAATAACATTATCATCCTGCTTTAATGTTGCTTCTGCTGGTAAATTAATATTTGCAGTAGTTAACTTCAGCCACGCTTCTGTGCAGCTTGTGTCTTCTAAAGTTAAATTTATTTTGGGCTGTTCATCAGGTGGAATGGGATTATCCTTTTTACAGGAAAACAACACAAGAGACATAAATACCAATGTGAGGACTAAAAGAGATCCTTTCATAAAAACCCCGAATCTTTTTAGTAAAAATCAACAGGTGCAGAAATTGAAGTAGTTCTGAGACCCGTTTTCAAAGTACCCTAGTGAGCGCAACAGTAAATTGAATAAAAAAAATTAAAAAGTCAAATTATTTTTTTATTAACTTTAAAAGTAATTGTTATAGAAAAACATTCTTAATGTTAATTAACGAGCAGTAGTTTTATAATAAACCTTTTATTGCCACATTAACTGTATCAGTCAAAACTTTAATTGCTGCATTAGCTGCTTCCTGGGCAGTAGCTTTTGATATTACCGCAACTGCGTGAAACTCTGCCTCTGCAATTAACTTTTCATCCTCAAGTCTTGATTCAAATCTTTTTTGAGTTAAATCCCCGGACATTCTCAATTGAGCCAACAACTCTAGTCTCTCTTTTCTATTCTGCAAAAACTGATTAACAACCGATTTAGCCTCATTCCAGTTATCTGCAACAACATCTTTAACAGCAGATGCCATTTGAGACAGCACTTCATTTATATCAAAATTCATATTGCCTCCTATTTAGTTTGGCGGATTATTTTCTATGTCTTTTGCTTTTTCTGCAACCTGCATTGCAAAGAATAAATCATTAAAAGTGAGACGATTCAGTTCAATCACACCATCACTTATCTTATTATCTTCTTTATGTTCATTCTTATACTTCTTCCAAAGATCAAGTGTAATTTCACAGATTCGGGTAGAGTTTTCATTCAGTGGTCTGATCTTATTCTTATATAACAGAGAGTTTAGCTCTGCTTCAATACCGGCATATTGCCCGGCAAAATTTGAATAAGCTCTTTCACCATTTTCATTTGATGTTGTCTCTTGTATATCCAGATAAAACAAATCGACTTCTTTAGCGGTTGTTTCGATCTGATCTGCAAGCTGCTCATCATATGGCGGTATAAGTGTAATTCTGCATCCGCTTGCGAAAACAATAATCGCAAAGACAGTTAAGACGAATAGTTTTTTATTTATCAAAATTAACCTCCTTATTTGTATTACTTTATTAAATAGTGTGATAGCCCAGCCGAAAAAAAATTATTAGGAAGTTTCCTCCATCATCTTGTTGATTACCCCATCAATTTTTTTATACAAGTCTGAATCCTTGTTAATCTTCGAGGATTCCAGGTTAGATTTAAGATCTATAACAGAATCCATATTCTGTTTAACCTTTTGTGCTTGAAATCTGCTTTTTATTTCCTGCTCTTTGGTATCTAAGAGATCCTTTACATCACCTTCAACCAGGGTTGTAATCATAGCAACAATCCGGTTTAAGATCTTTATTACAGCTTCAGCTGAAAATCCACCAAGCAGCGCAAGCAGAGAAGGAGTTATCTTCTCCACAATATTTTGCCCTGCCGCATTACTTGTAAAGAAAGAAGCGTCAATAATATTTGCCAGGATAAACCCTGTTATTAAACCAATTATTATCCTGTTATAATAGTGGGTGATATATTTATTATCGAAAGTACGGGCTATGATATATCTCTTAGATGTAGTTAAAGCATAAAGACAAGCTCCTAATCCAGCTGAGAAGAACAAAAGTAACTGAAGGTAGAATTGATCACCCTGGTTTTCCTTTATTACACTAAAAGATCCAGTGATAACATACCCAGCTAGAAAAAATATACTTAGTAGCCAGACATCCCGGATGAACCTGATAAATTTAGAACCAAACCAGATAAACATTTTATCTGTTGGTATAGTATTTTCAAGAGTACAGGGTGTTGCAGGTTTACACTTGCTTACTAGTTCATTAAAGATATTTGTGATAGTCTCTTTATCACCTTCCAATGCTTTTGCAATAGCTACCCGGAGTACACGTTCGGGCTCGCCATCGGCTGTATCTGATTCTTTTTTTGCTTTGTACTCAGCAATTATCGGAGCAGTTTTAAGGTTAATAACAGATAGCTTGGTCCCGATGTCCTCAGGAACATTCTTACCTGTTTCAGTAAGGTAGTCATACATTAGTTCACAGTTATAGAGCAGCCTGAAAAGAATAACTCTTTCAGCAATATCATATATATGTTTTTTCACTTAACACCTCCCTGAATATTTAGAAAAGAATAATTTTATAATATTTAATTTATTCGACACTTCATATTTGATTGCTTTGCATCATTTCGCTTCTTGTAATTCATTGAAAATAATTAGTATAAAAGGTGAATACGTAAATCATTATACATTATAAACAGTTATTCTCTTTCAAAAAAAAAAGGGGTTATGAACAAATAAATTTTTAAGGTAATTATTCCATTTTCACCCGCACTTATTTAGGAGTCCTTGAAATCAGTTAGGAAGAAGAATCAGAACAGGAGAGGAAAGGATAAAGTTATATTTTTAATATATCCAAATAAAAGGTGAAATATTTCAGTATAATTACGTAGTGAGAGCACGGCATAAATTGAATATTGAAAGAGTTAAACTTTAATTGTTCGCTCTTTTACAAGCTTGACTCTCAATAAATGTTTGCCAATAAAAATAATCTATGGTTAACTTGTTGGGCTAACTTAATCATCCTGCATAGTTTAAGACCTTCTAAAAAATGGGACTAAATTCAGTAATAATTATTTTGTCTTGATTCTTAGCAATTGTTAAAAAAATCATTTTGAGAGTGTTTGCACTTAGTGAAGATCCAATCCCTATTTATGCTATAATTTATTGGATATTTTTTGGTGTACACTTATTATCGTATTAACAAAACCTATATTTATTATAATTGAAATCTTAAAAAAATATTGAGAGGAGCTTCAATCACAGTAAGGCCAATTTCAATAAGAGATTCCCTAAAAGAATTGAGAGACAACGGACCTTATATGTTTGGTGTTTCTGAAAAAGGGGAAATTACTAGCGAAAAATCCCACATCAGAACTAAATGATAGGTATGCACTTTATAAAAGTAAGTATTTCGTGATTCACGCTTCTTAAATCGTCGCCAAGAGAACAGTTCCCAATCTTAGTGTTAATAGAATCTGAAAATAAGTGAACCGATAATGTTATCTGATTTTGTTGATTTATCTGGAAGGCCATTAGATTAAATTTGAAAAAACCATTTTCCGTAATTATACTGATTTTTCTGCCGAAATATTTCCCTACATTTTTTAAGAACTTGCTTTTGTGAATAAAATTGTAAAAACTTTGTCATAATGAAAGTAGAGGTAATGATGAAAAAAAGTCATAGTTTCTATCTTATCGTTTTACTTTTCTCTTTTACTGCTACTACCTTCTCACAGATTGATATAATTTTAAGAAAAAGCTTTGTTGACACTCTCAAAGATCGGATAAGTTATACTCTTGATTATATTGTCGTTAAGATGCACTATCACCCCAATTCACCTTCTGCTGATGGAGATATGCATATAGCCGGGTATTCGAACAGGGTTGGTTTGCCGATTGTTGCGGAAATAATGAATGCAAAATATCAAGGTGAAGCCATTGACATACTGAGATCTTTTGAAGGGACATCAAATATGGTTCAAATGAAAGGAGCTTGGAGAATTTGGTGCGAACATTCAGGCAATGATAAACAGGAACAGGGAGTTGAAATTCCCCAGATAATAAATACAAATCCAGCCCACGTTTTTGAAATCCATCCAATAACTAATGTTGCTGATAAAGAAATATTAAATTCATTAACACCCATAGTTGGATATCAATATAAAGTTTCTGATGATGCGTTTGATAAGTACTCTCATACTTTTTGCAAGTTAGAAGATTTGGGAGAAAAAGTTCTTATTGAAACACGCGGAGTTGGGTATAATTATGCCGAATTCTGGATTGAAGTCACGGACTCAAGTCAATTCATAACTAGTGATGGTAGGTTCTTATTTTGTCGAATCTTAGATAAGGAAGGCAAAATAATAGTTCATAAAATGAGATTGGCATTCCCCAAGGATTCAGAGGCAGAGTTGAAAGTGAAAGATTTGAACAAAGGCGATAAGATGCACGTAATTGGGATACCTCGAATTAATCTTGCTTTAATCAGCTACCGGATTAAACATTCAAATGAAAGTCCATATATGTTAGAGTGGAATTTACCAGTAGAGATGATAATTGTAGCCACATTTGATAATTAAATGATTTACTTATAATTGAGGACTTATTATGAATAGTCGTTTTAAACAAATTAATATTCTTTTTTATACAGTTGTAATTCTTCTAAGTAGTTCAGTTTTTAGTTGCGGACCTTCGATTTCTTCATTTAATATAACTCCCTTAACAGCTACCGAAAATGACACATTAAAAGTTAGCTGGGATATTAGTGGCACCCCTACTTTACTAGTTTATTCACTTAATGATTCGAGTGATAACAATGTCAATCAAGATATTAATTCAAAACTTATTGAGTTTAAATTAGTAGTAGAAAAAGGCGGGAAAAAAGTCGTCCAACCTATTCAGGTGACTCTTGTTCCTGAAACATCCAATACACAGATTACATTTCCCACTGATCTACACGGCGACACTCTGGTTGCTGAGGGTAAGAAAAACCCTGAAAGATGGAATGAACATTTCCGTGTTGTTGAAGTAAGTTCTTTATCTGGCAGAGATTTGATGGTAGGTCATTCTGATAGAAATGCAAACTTAGATTCAGAAGGTACCCCAAGTAAAGTTTTTGAAGGTACTCCCGTTCAAGGCTATTGGTCAATTAAATCTCTACTGACCGAACAGGAAAAAATTTCTAATACGGATTTACCTGTAAGTCTTAAACTGAAAATAACCATTAAATATGAAAGGTGATTTTATAATGCCAGTATTAAACGAAAAAATTAAAACTGTAATTCTTTTAATGTTTGAAAATCGTTCCTTTGATCATTTACTGGGTCACCTTAGTTATCAAGGTCTCAATAAAGATGTTGATGGGATTAAATCACCTCTTAAACAATATGAAAACTTATATAAAGGTGATGCTTACAATCCTTATAAAATGAAAGATGGAATGCTTCCTTTCGATTTGCCTCACGAGTATGATTATGTTGGAACTCAACTTGCCTGGTCTAATGTTAGAAAAGAGTATTCAATGTCGGGTTTTGTTGAGGCCTATATAAAAGCTACAGGTGCAAAACCTAACCCCAAAAGCGAACCCATGGGATTCTTCACAACTGATCAGGCTCCAATATCTAGTTTTTTAGCTCAAAATTTCTGTGTCTGTGATAGATGGTTTGCATCATTACCAACCAGCACTCAACCAAATAGAACGATTGCATTTACTGGTTCATCCAATATTTTTACTACAGAAACAGGATTGATATCGATTGATGATAGTATATTTGACTGGTTTGAAAGAAACTCAATAAATTGGAGAGTTTATCACGATGGATTTTCTTTCTTCACAATCTACCCACATCTTTGGGATTTCGTCTTTAGTAAAAAATTTAAAGACTATGAGAACTTTCATTATGATATTGTAAATGAATCCGTTTCCTCAAGCCCTCAAGTCATCATCATAGAACCAACTTATCAGGATGCACCACACATTGGATCTGATCGTCCAAATGATAATCACGCTCCTTTGGCAATCGGATGGGGTGAAGAATTTCTAAGAAGGACTTATGAATCTGCGACTGCTAATCCGGAGAAATGGAAGGATACAGTTATGATTTTATTCTACGATGAACACGGTGGATTTTGGGACCACGTACCTCCTCCGCATATAGGTTATACCATAAATGGAAATCCGTCACACAAGTTTGATTCTGCAGGTCCAAGAATTCCCGGAATTATTATATCGCCATATGTCGAAAAGAACTCTGTGAATCATCTGCAATTTGACCATACATCTGTACTACAGTTTTTAGCCGAACTATTAACTCCGGGAAAACCATACTCTAAAGAAGTTGAAGCCAGAAAAGGGTTTGAAAGTATTTCAAAAACATTAAATCTTCAAACCTCCAGAAACGATATCCCATCGGTTCCTTCTAATCCTATTCCAGTTAAAACAACCCTCGGAGCTTCTATAGAAAAGGCACCGACAAATGGATTGGCACAATCTTTTGAAGCGGCGGCGAATAATCTTTTAGAAAATAAACAAGAAGAAGTTGCCCAGAAATATCCTGAACTTCTACAGTGGAAAAATGCCACGAAGAATGCCAGGAATTAAATTATGATTGAGAGTATTGAAATACATTGCTATCCATCACTGAAGAATTGATTATTTGAATAATCATTGTTGTTTGATGAACCTATACCTGATGATACAGAATTATTGGATCTGTAAAATACAGATAACTTGTACGCCTTAATTCCTAGTATGGAAAGGATTTGTTTTTTATCAGCGACAGTATAAACCTATAAATATATTTTCAACTTTCATTTTTCGAGCCCAAATGGTTTGATTATAATACTAACCTTTTTAGGAAATTTTTTTGTTAGCATTTAGTTTTCTTCCTGTAGTTTCAAATTCCGGGCCCGATACATACGCTACAGAAGGCTGTTTTTTCATTAAAATCCAACCATATTTTGTTCAGATTACCATTTTCTTAACATAAAAATCAAGGAATTCAAGAAACTTCGGACATTAATTTCTCCTTCTTATTTCCGCAGGCAGTTCAATACTTTGTCTCTGTATCATATCATTTTGTCTTTCAGATTTACTGCAAATGAATTCCCAGGTTTTTTCTCAATTGTAGATAGAATCGGTTTCCTTAATATTTTTAGAAATTATTCAAGTTAAATCGTCAATAAAAAACCCAGTAACGGGGATGTTACCGGATTAATTTTTTTTAGAAACGTCTTGCAGAGATTTGTGGTTACTTTAATAAAATCATCTTCTTTATCGAAATGAATTTCTCCGTCTTTAATTCATAGATATATATACCTGAAGCAAACTCCTTCGCATTCCACTGGTATTGATATTTGCCAGCCTGCATTGATCCGTTTACTAATTCTGCTACTTTCTCACCCAATACATTGTATATGGAAAACCGTACATTCTTTACGTTTTCTGGCAAAGAGAATTCAATTGTTGTACTCGGGTTGAACGGATTAGGATAATTCTGAACAAGTGCAAATATCATCGGTGCAGTTACCTCTACTTCAACTTCTTTACTGTACTCAAAACTTCCATCAAAATCCACCTGCTTCAACCTATAATTATATTTTCCAGAAGTGATATTTTTATCTGTAAATGAGTAAGAATGAGTTAAAGTAGACGTACCGTTCCCCTCAACAAAACCAATCTTCTTCCAAATGTCTTGCCCTGCTCTCTGCTTCTCCACATCGAACCCCTTATTGTTCTTCTCTGTTGCAGTATTCCAGGTTAATACAACTCCATCTTTACTGGTTTCTGCGTTAAAAGAAGTTAATTCTACAGGTATAATCAATCCCGGGGCAAAGTAGGCTCCAATTCCGTTGTTCCCTCCAAGTATGAATACATAAAGTGTGTCTATGGTTCTCCAGGTAAATTCGACATCACCGTAATTTTCAGGATTAGAATTGCTTCCTAATGATGGTGTACTTCCGTAATATGTTTCAAAAGCTAAGCCTCCTGAATGAACTAATTCAGCTTTATTTTCACTATAGTTATAAGTTAAATAAAAAGGATTGTCGCAACAAAGAGTTCCATTAGCATAAAATTTCAGCTCATTATTTGAAGATGATATCAGTGTATCTTCAGAAATATTTACCAACACACCTGATGAATCGTACGATTTTGGCTGATTGCCGTCAGAATTTACAAAATAGCCGCCTCCAAATTGAATCGGGGGATAGAAAAAATTAAAGTCTGCGGACGAATTATTTCCCATATTTCCGTCGCTAAGAGTTACTACATTTCTTGTAAAAGGAGGATTGCCTGTATCAGAATTATAAACAACAATTTTGTTTGTGTTTGAACCCGCTATAATAAATTTATAAAAACCAATATCGTTATAAATATTTAAATGATCTCCAAGCCTGAAATTTGAGACTGAATCTACGACTATAACCTGAGGAGCGGAAGTTTCATTTTCCCACATATAAATCTTAAATGGTGAGGTTGCAGCATTATCGGTAAGATTACAAGCAAAAATTCGCGTGTCTAAATATGGATAAATAAAAAAGGTTGAAATGTCATTCAGAGCAATTAATCCTCCACTGATCCCGCTTGTATTTAATGTTCCTACAGAATCACCTGTTAATGCGTTCAGAATAATTACACTGGGATTTGCTAAATTACTAATTACATATAATTTCGGGTTATTGTTTTGAACACTGTAACCTATTCCTCGTTCCCTGTTGGACGAAGTGGAAAACCACGCAGGCAGATTACCAAGAACAGATGACTTCTCCCATATTCTGATAAACTGCGCATTAATTTCCGGGATAAAAGATAAAAATATTATAAAAAGTATTATTTTTTTCATTTTCGTCTCACTGATTTTTTAAAATATTATGGGGTGGTATCATAACCACCCCACCTAAAATAACTGTTTACTTTATTAATAACATTTTTTTGCTGGAAGTAAATCCGGAAGTTTTAATTGTATAAATATATACACCTGATGGGAGATTGAATGCATTGAAGTTTACATTGTAATATCCTGCTCTTTGATTTTGGTTAACTAAATCCGCAACTTGTTGTCCCAGGATATTATAAACTTTCAAAGAAACAAATCCATCACTCTTTATTGAGTAATTTATGGTAGTTGTGGGATTGAACGGATTCGGATAATTCTGCTCAAGTTTATATGTCATTTGATTTGCCGCGGGTGGAATTATTTTACCTCTTGATTTATTTACGTCTGCATCAACAGTATTTGAGGTATTTGTCCCGTTTAATTTTACATAATAATAAACCCGGGTTGGATATTGACCTTCTGCATCAGAAAAAGTAAGAGAATTATCTATCCAGCTATGAGTTCTAACTGAATCAACATACTGCCAGGAACCTGAATTTAATTTTTTATAAATTTTGTAGTAATTAGAAGGACCTGTTGGATAATCGCTCCATACTAACTGCGGATGATCGTGATTATCTGCTAAAAGAAGGCCTCTGCTCCAGCTGTCTGAAGTTACCGTTACGTTGCTTCCTACCGTAAGCACACCAAATCCATTACTTTTTACAAATCCATTGTGTTTTAACTTGATAACCGAACCACTTGCAAAAATTAAAGTATCTCCGATTGAGATTGTTATGGTGTCAGTAACTAAATTAACTCCTTCCAATGTCGTACTCTGTCTAGTGGATTGTTTGCCCCAAGCAATGGTGGAAAGTGGATCCCCAACAACAATATTCTGCCAGGCAAGTTCTGATATTCCCTGGTATGCAGCTTCAACTATATTATATCCCATAGCATAGGCAGGGAAAACATCATATGAATTATTATTTGGTCCAAGGAAAGGTTCCCAGGTATGACCAACTCCGCTAGTCCCACCAATATGAATAAAATCTGAAACCAATCCGTGGCCATCTCTTCTTATATTGGGATCCATTGAATAGCAATTATAACTCTCAATAGTATTGCTAATAGACCCATTTGCAAGGCTGAAATTTAAGGAATCATAATATGTTGTCGGCATTCCACTATGAACACCCCAGGAACAATATCCGATAACATAAGAGTTATCATTATTATTATATATAGGGTTTCTTGATAAACTATCACAATAGACATTAAAACCATACTGTGTTAATTTGTTTGCAGTAGCAATTAAATTATTTATGGTATAATTATTATAACCCTGCCAATACTGTGTTTCCCAGGAATAGTAATAGTGTCCGTCAATAATCCATTTACAAGCACCCGATTTATCAGGATTACAACTTTTATCTATCATTGAAATTACATCTTCCAAATTTCTACCATCCAGGCGGCTAACTAAACAAGATATTTTAAATTGTGCTGAAGTATTATCATTAAGTATTTTATTTATAGAATAATGGTTTGGCTTAAATCTATCGTTAAAATTAAAATTTAGATCAGCCGCAAAATAAGGATTAGAAATCCAGCATGTGTTTGTATAAAAAGGCGGTACTGCATACAATTTCATTATTGATGGATTCTCATTATTATCGGTTTTTATGAGACAGAGCAATCCATCTAATGAGATATTACAATTTATTCTATACCAGGATTCATCAGCTGATTTTAATTTGAGGGGAATATTTTTAGTAAGAACTACATAATATATATCATCCTTTAAATAATGGCCGGTGACACTATTAATCGTACTGTTCAGAAAATTTGAAACAGGATTTGCAATATACTGGACATAATAATGCCAGGCCAATGTATCACAGACACCATTAGAAAGATAGTCCGAACAGATATCGTCTCTTTTAATTACTTCACCTTCTTGCCAAAGAATGACCCGTTCTCCATTATAAGAAGCAGTGTCCGGTAAATCTAACCCCAATATATTAGATGATGGGATATTTCTTTTTTGGACATAATAGTCTTTTATTGCTATAGATACTGAATCATTATCCTTGAATATTACTAGTATGTTTTCGGGGCCTATCACATTAGCATAGGTTGGGTTTTGACTTTCGGGAGAATCGGATTGATAAGTTGTATCGATTGGTTGTGCTACGAGTACTCCAACGTAAATAAAGAAGAAAAGAAGAAAGGAAGATTTGATAAGCATTTTTTTCCCTTAGTAAAAATTTGACAAATAAATTAATTTGTTCTGGTTTATATTCTAAACCGATATTTAGAAATTAATATTTAAATAACTCTGTTAACCTCCTCTCTGATTTATAAACTATAATGATTTCGAAAATTATTAAATTTAAGTTTCCATTTGTGTCCCTTTGGAAAATAAGAGAAGTTCGTTAGAAGGAATACAAATTTTTCATAATGCATCCCAAATTTAAATTATCATTTATTTCATAAGAATTAATTTCTTAGCCATAGAATAATTACCACCGATTAATCTATATATGTAAATACCACTTGGTAATTTACTTCCGTCAAATTTCACCGAATAGTTTCCTGCAGGTTTATTTTCATTGACCAAGGCAATTATTTCTTCTCCCAAATTGTTGAATATTTTTAACGTGACTAAGGTATTACTAAATTCTTCAGGAATAGAATATTCTATTGTAGTGACTGGATTAAATGGATTAGGGTAGTTCTGCTCTAAAGAAAATTTATGTGGAGAAAAAATTTCAACTTCAATTTCTTTGCTGTAATTATGCTTGCCGTCAAAGTCAATTTGTTTTAAACGATAATTATATATCCCCGGAGAAAGATTATTATCAGTGTAAAAATATGCGTGCGGGATGGTAGATGTTCCATTTCCCTGAATGAAACCAATATTTTCCCATTGATTTGATGATTGTTTTTTTTCAATTACAAATCCTTTATTGTTTGTTTCAGTACCAGTTGTCCAGACTAATTCGACATCATTATGAATTTGAGTAAAATTAAAGCTTGTAAACTCAACTGGAGTTCCACCATTTATTGTATGATAAACTACTCCACTATCACCAACTGCCCAACCCTTATTTGCATCAACAAAGGAAATACTTAAAAGATATTGATTATTATTAATATTTTGTGCTGTCCAGGTTTCACCACCATCGGTTGAATTATAAATAGTGCTATCAAATAGTTTCCATCCATTTTGCATACTATAAAAGTAAAAATCATAACCTTGAGTCAATTGTGATCCCCAACTATTCCCCCCATCAGTAGTTCTGTAAAGGCCATAACCATCAGTGACAGACCAACCAATGTTTGAATTTAAAAACTGCATCTTAATTGCATACGTGCTTCCAAATAAATAAGGTAATTCAATCCAGTTATTACCTCCATCAGTTGTTTTAAAAATTAAATCAACTCCGCTTATCCAACCTTCTAATTCATTAATAAAATCGACACTACTGAACAATATAAAGTAAGTAGGTGAAACTGAAATATATTCCCAGGATGTTCCACCATCCGTCGTTCTGAATGCTGCCGGAATCCAATAACCTGGTATCCCACCCTCTCCCACACACCAGCCTACATTTCCATCGATAAATTTTATATCTTGCAAATATGTATCAATAATTGAATCCATAAGATTCCAAGTATTCCCGCCATCAATTGTTTTATGTATATTGGTTTCCATTCCGGTATATGTGCCCATATACCAGCCTGTATATTCATTCAAAAACTGAAATTTAATTATTCTTTCCGGGTATGAATCTTTCTGCACAAACCAGTTATTTCCCCCATCAGTAGTTTTATAAATCTTATAATTAGAGGAAGCCCAACCAATATTTTCTGAAACGAAATTAACGTGCCAGAATTCTTCGTTTGTCCCACTATTCTGTGGATACCATTGTGCGTAAGTTGAGTAAATGCAAGAAACAAATAATGCAAAAGAAAAGAAAAGTGATTTCATTAAAGTTTTCCTTTATTTATAAAAGTTTTCAATGGCAATTAGCACTTTCTTTTTAATTAGAAAATATTACCCCAGAATTTTTCAGGAACCAATAAAAAATTTTTAGTCTTTTTTTCTATATTAGTCATTATTGACAGACAAAAACTTAAGAAGCGTTAAAAATATTGTGCAAATTAAATTTAAAAAATAACTTCATATATATTATTTTTATTTTCATTAAAATTCAGGAACTTTTTCCAGGTAATCACCTGGATTATTCTTAAAATCAGCACGGATAGATTTTTCGATAAAAGAAGAAATTGAAACTTCGTGACATTTTATCCATTTGCCCTTAAAATTAAACCAGGCTCTGCTCTTTCCGACGGAATTGTCTGATTCGGTTTCATATCATACCGCCGAAATCAGGTAATCTGCCCATCTGATCATTTCTGTTTTTTCATTCATTATTATTTTTTAGTACGTACGCTGAATAACCAAAAAATAATATTAGAACTAACCGAATTAATTATAAAGTATTTTGCATAAAAAATTATCAGTACTATTACTAATGATTTTTGATTGAAATGGTTTGGAAGATTTAGGATTTAAAGGTTAAATAAAAGCAAATTAGAGAGATTTTTTCTTAAAAAAGTAAACATATTTTAAAGAGAAGAATCTGCCTCCCTTATGTGCCGGATTAAAATTCTACTTTTTTCAGTAAAGATTGTAAAGAAAATAGCCATTAATACCTGAAAAGAAAGTGTCATATAGAATAAAAGCATTTTAATATTACTGCCGCCCATAATCAGAGATAAATTCAATACTATGCTAAGTTCGTAAAATAAGAGGGCGAAATAAAATATATTAATTATATTCTTTTGATAAATCGGAACAATTGCAATCTTAAGTAGCATTAGGAAAATAACAATATGAATTGCAACAAGTAAATAAAGATGATTTGGTAAGTAAAACATACCAAGGATGAATCCGGAGATAAGAAGCGTTAAGATGAATTTCTTTTTGATTCCTTCCTCAATAAATAATATAGAAAGTATTAAAAATAATCCTGCTATAGAATGAATGGTATTAACCGATAATTTTAATACTTCAAAGCAAAATATTGTAATCGGATCTGAAAGAGCCATTATTAGAAAATAATAAAAAAACCTCCCTTTAAATTGACGAAAGGGAGGCAACAGCCAAAAAAATACAGATATATCTATAATATTTTGAACACTGGACATTCTTTTATACTATGGACAATAAGGTGGGCACTGCGCTCCTACTTCCATAGTAAAACCACCCGTAGAGATCGACAGCACATTAGCGCGTTGTTGAATATAAACTGTATTTTCATTACCCTTTGATAGTAATTCGTTGACTACAGCGACTTTGTAAACTGTAAATTCTTCATTAGGGCTAATATTTATATATGCAGGAGGAGAAATTATATTTCTATTATTATCAAGCACAATTGCTCCATTATCAACTACTTTGAACATAATATAATTATTTGTTTGGGTCAAGAAAGACTGGAAAGTAATTTTTGAGACAGGAACAGATGTCAATACGGGACCGAATAAATTATCAGCTTGCTGATTTGTAAATATTTTACCATATGTTTGAGCAGTAGTTGAAATGTTAAATAAGAGAATTAAAACAAAGGTTATAGAGACAGATTTGAGAAGATTTTTCATTATTTTCCTCCTTTTGGGTGTTGGATGGTGATTTATTTAATTAAATAATAAAGTACTTTGGAAAGTTATTGTGATAGGAGGAGATTTTTATTAGTAATTATACTAATGATTTTTAGACCGCTGAAGTAAGAAGGAAGAAGGAAGAAGGAAGTGGTAAGTAGTAAGTAGTAAGTAGTAAGAAGTAAGAAGTCTGATTTAAACGGTAATTTTGTTTGTAAGTAAATTAAATTTATTTTTTACAGGGAGTTTTAAAAAAATAAGGGCGAATTATGAATAAGGAGTACAAAGGATTCAAGGATTTAATTGTTTATCAGGTTTCTTATAAACTGGCACTTGAAATTTTTGAAATTACAAAGTCATTTCCAAAAGATGAGAAATATTCGCTTGTAGATCAGACTAGACGTTCCTCGCGATCAATTCCTTCAAATATAGGGGAAGCTTGGAGTAGAAGAAGGTATCCAAAATTTTTTGTCAGCAAATTAGTCGATGTCGATGGAGAGTGTTCAGAAACAACTGTGTGGTTAGATTTTTCTAAAGATTATGGTTATATCAATTCAGAAAAGCATAGTTATTTAAATGAAAAGTATACTGAAGTATCTAAAATGCTAAATAGTATGATAAATAAACCTGAAAAATGCTGTTATTAATCTTGAAAATGCTGAAAAATTCTGTTTTAAGTATCGAAAAAACTACGCACTACATATTATTTACTTTTTACTATTTGCTTATACATTCGCCTAGGGATTCTGGGAGTTTTTATCTGGCGGGAAGTAATCAAATGAAAACCTTATAAGTTCAGCGGCAGACTTAAGATTAAATTTTTGCATCAGGCATGATCTGTAAAAATCAATTGTTCTTCTGCTTACTTCTAATCTATCAGCCATTTGCTGGCTGGTCAACCCTTCCCTCAAAAGATCAAGGACCTGGCGTTCACGGTAATTAAGGTTTTCTTCAAGGTTCAATAATTTTTTACCAGATTCGAATTCCATAATGATTTTTTCCAGACTTTCTTCATCTGATTTGCCAAGAAAATATTTCTTACCGCTGAAGACTTTTTCAATAGCATAAATAAGTTCAGGTTCGAGGATACTTTTATTTATGAGTCCCAATCCACCGGATTTAATTGCTTTGTATATATACTCATCTCCTTCATACATCGAAAGGAAAAGGGTTTTCGCCAAAGGATCCTTTTCCGTTATTTTTAATACTGCTTCGAGCCCGGTCATTCCCGGCATTGCAATATCAACCAGCAAAAGATCCGGAAAAAGTTTGAAATATTCCTGGAGTAATTCTAGTCCGTTTGTAGCCTCACCAACAACATTAATCCCCGGATGTTCATTAAGAAGTTTTATAATACCGGCCCTAAACAGATTATGGTCGTCGGCAACCAAAATTTTTATACTATCATCCTTCATTATTCACTTTTCCTGAGAGTGGGAAAGATGCAATAATTAAAGTACCTTCATTAATTGTGGAATCAATATGAAAAGTACCGTTTAACCTTTCAACCCTTTCCTGCATATTCATAATGCCCAAACCATTGGAGATATATTTATCACTAAGAAGAATCGAGGGTGTAAATCCTTTTCCATCATCTGAAATACCCAGAGTGACAGTACCATCAGCCACATTAAGATTTACAGCGAAACTGCTTGCGTCAGAATGTTTAATTATATTATTAAGTGCTTCCTGCACAACCCTGTAAACACATAGTTCCAAATCCTTGTTTAATATAATATTTTCATCCGGCAGATTTAATTGAAATTTTAAATTACTCTCTTTAGCAATAGTTTTACATAAGGAAGCCAGTACAGTGTTAAGTCCAAGTTCATCCAGGTTAAGAGGTCTTATTCTTCTGCTGATTTCTTTTGTTTCATTAATGGTGGAATCCAAAATATTAATCGTATTCATATATTCTTCCTGAGACAGCTTACCATTCAATTTTTTTTTCAGGTTCTGAATTCCCAATTTTATGAGTAACAGGTTCTGACCAACCGAATCGTGGAGAACTGCTGCTATTCTACTCCTTTCATCTTCCAAATCCCTTAGGGATTTTGCTGAGGAGTCTTTCAGCAATCTTTGATAAGCGTTCATCTGTTCGACGTGTTCTTTTTTTTCTGTAACATCATAAAGGTAAAGCTGTGCCATTTCAAGCAGAGATATTCCGTGGATATTTATTTCATAATGTTTGTTTTGAAATACTTTTGTGACAATCGTAGAATTGTCATTCCTTATAAGCTCTCTGAAATTAAAATTATTTTCTCCAAGTATTACACTAATATTATCTGCTAATGTAATCTTAAACTTATCCTTTGCAGATTTATTCATTCCAACAATACGACTTGATGAATCGACTTTTATGATCGGATTAGGATCCAGTTCCGTAAAAAGTGACAACAATTTAGCATTTTTCAGCTCAAGGCTTTCTTTTTCCTCCCTATGTTTTTTAAGGAGTGGATTATAAATATGTATGTAAGTAATATATATGACTACAAACAGAAGCAAGAAGAGGACCAGTGCCAGGAACACAGGATTATAGATACTGAAGAAATATTTAAAATAGTTACCTGTACTATAATCTATCATTTTAGAACACCAATGAAAAAACAATTAATGAAACGACAATTAGCGTAGTAAATTGGTTGCGCAGTTGAAAACATCAGTTAGAAGGTTAATCATCTATTCGGCTAACCTCCTGATCATAAAATCAAATCACTGATGCAATTTTAATATTTTATTAGGGATTATGAAAGTGGTTTCATTAGTAATTGTACTAACGATTTTAATCCTTCAAGCCAATTGACTTCTGCAACGATTGATAGTTAACTAGAAGGTGCCAGAAATTTCAATTTAAAAGGCTTAGGAGACTTCAAATCAAATTATTTAAGAGAACTAGCAGTGTTATACCCTAATAATACTTTTAAATATTGTTAGTAATTGTACTAATAACTTTTCTCTTACCGTGGATTAAATTATATAAATATTAATTCAATTTTTCTGGTCAGGATATTGAATTCATAAAAACATTATCAAATATATAATTCGGTTATCAGTATTTGTAAAAATTTTGTGGCCGAGGGATAATTAGAAATCTGGAGTTAAGTATAAGATTTAGGCGCCACAGGCAACATTCGATACTTCAGTCAAAAACCAAATGAAAGAATAAATATATATGTATATGGGAGTGACGCGCCGGAGGTGTGCTTAGGCAGAGAGTTTGATAGAAAGCTCCTGACCTGCCCCTCATTGTGATACCAATGCATAAGTTAGTAATTACCATTCTGACCTGCCCCTCATTGTGATACCAATGCATAAGTTAGTAATTATCCCTTCAGGCACTGGCAATCTGAATAGGTAATATTGCCTCCGGTGCAGGAGGTCTGTAACCAAGTGAACTGTGCGGTCTTTTATAATTGTAATACTTTCTCCAGTTCTCTGTAATTACTTTTGCTTCTAATATATTATCAAAAATCTCTCCGTTCAATAGCTCATCTCTAAGTTTGCCGTTAAATGATTCAATGTAACCATTCTCCCAGGGACTTCCCGGTTCAATAAATAATGTTTTAACTCCCAATCTATCTAACCAACTTCTTACTGATTTTGCACTGAACTCTGATCCGTTATCCGAACGTATGTGATCCGGGATTCCTTTTGTAATAAATAACTCTGAAAGTTTGTATAGTACTTCCGGTGCTTTTATTCGTCTCTGAGTATGTATACTTAAGCATTCTCTTGTGTACTCATCTATGATTGTCAGCATTCTTATCGGTCTTCCATCACTGGTTCTATCTGCTACAAAATCGTAGCTCCATACGTGATTTGGATACATTGCTCTTAGCCTTATACAAGAACCATCGTTTAACCACAACCTTCTTCGTTTTGGCTGCTTCTGTGGAACCTTTAGTCCTTCTTGTCTCCATATCCTCTCAACTCGTTTATGGTTTACTTTCCATCCCTGATTTCTCAGCAATGCTGTTATTCTTCTGTACCCATAACGACCATAATCACAGGCTAACTTTACTATCTCTTCACGAAGAGCTTGCTCATCGTCTCTTGTCTTGACTTTCCTACGCTGTGTAGATCTTGCTTGACCAAGTACTGAACATACTCTTCTTTCTGATACTTTCAGTTTTTCCATTACATTCTCTACTGCCCGGCGTTTCTTCTCCGGGCTCAGTAGTTTCCCCGAACCGTCTCCTTTAGTATTGCGTTATCAAGTGAAAGATCGGCTACTAGTTTTTTGAGTTTCGTGTTCTCTTGCTCTATCTCTTTGAGCCTCTTTGCCTGATCTACTCTCATTCCTCCGTATTCTTTTCGCCACTTGTAGTATGTCTGTTCCTTTATCCCTAGCTGTCGGCATATCTCTACTATGCTTTGCCCACCTGACTGCAAGACCTCAGCTTCCCGAAGTTTGCTGATGATCTGCTCTCCTGTATATCTCTTTCTACTCATATCTTTTTCTCCTTTGATCCTAATTTAATAATTGGATCTCTTTTCGGGGGGCAGGTCAACGGAAATTTACCCCAAAATAAGTGAATATAGAAATGAGATGAAAGTCGTTCGTGACGAGATGTTCAGAGATTTACTAGATAAGATTACAAATTGGAAAGTGCCGGCTTTGGCTTTAGCGGGTTGGGTAGCAGTAGGTCCTGCTGCACTGATCGGAGCTCTTATTACCTCATTTACTGGCACATCTCCAACCCTATTAAATTATTTCAGTAAAAAGAAAAGTATAGAAAAGAAGCATTCGATATCATACCTACTTAAACTATTATAGTTAAGATATTTATTTGAATAAATACTGACACTATATCTTTTTAGATTCACTGGTGGAGTGACTCTGGAAACCATATAATTCAAATGAGTTTAAAGTTGAGCGTGAAAATATAACTTTTTCCCTTAATTTTATATTGGAAAAATTACCTATAAAATCTCAAAACTATAATTTTAAATGTTATTTACCGTAGTTAAAGGTGGCCTGTCATTTGAGAAACACATTCAATATTTGCGTTGTTGAACAAATATCCATATGTTTATAACACACGCCTAAAAATATTGACTTACAGCAAGTATAAACAGGAGCAGAATTATTAAAATAGAGATGAGAGCTTAATTTTAATAATTGATCATGGTTTCCAGAATACAAAAATCTAGAAATGAGGAAAATTTAACTCGTGTCACAATTTCGATTGTGAATGAGTTAAAAAATGTGGGTATATACCATTATAATAAACTCACGTATTTATTCGAATATCTATTTATTAAAAATTTCGGTATGAAGTTTACCGGCGAATTATTTTGTAAACTCCCCCATGGTCCAGTAATCAGTGATTACAAAAAATACGTCGTTAATCAATTTAAGGAAAGACTGATATTTACTGACATAGATACTTTTATCCAAAAAAGAACGTTGGACGATTATAATTATTCTATAAGGATAATGAATACCGAGAATGGTGAAAAAATAACTATACAAGAACCAATGATTTATGATTTTCTATTGAGGGTACTTGATAAATATAGTCATCTTTCCGTTGATGAATTAGAGGAAGTTGTTTACCAAACATCCGCAGTCGTCAAATTTGAAAATGCTGTAAAACAAGGTTGGAGAAAGGAGAATGGTGGATATATTTTGGATTTATTGACAATAAAAAATTTTATAAATTCAAAAGTTCTAGCTAGGCAGGCTGCCTTGAAACATTCTAGAAAATATCCCAAAATTGATAATGATCAATATAACAATTTAACTTCCGAATGGAATTTTTTAGAATCAATGAGACCACAGTGGGGTAATGGAACTAAACGCGCTAAGTAAGTTAAAAATCCCAGCATCTAAAGAGGTATACAGATTAAAAGATCAGGATGTCAAAATGGAAAGAGCGGAGGGAAGCGCTCCCAAGGGGAAAAACAGATACGTATTGATTGCCTCTTCTAATGAATTATTGAAAAGAACCGAGCTATCTCATTACAACATTATCCCCCTTACGAATTCTGGTAGTCCCGACTTAATAACTTATCCAATTGACGGCAAGTATGAATATATCAGCCCAGATTTTACTCCAACTTCTACATCTCTTGCAATTTTATATTTATATCAGCCAATTCGCAAAAAATATTTTGACGATTTAGCTGGCATTTTAGAAGATACCTGTTATCATTCAATAATATATACATTATGTAATGAAATAATTGGTTTGGATGATTATGACCTTGATCCGTGAACTATATAACGAAGTTCCCGATAGAATTCAAAATCATTCCGTGGGCGGGAGAATTTGAACATTTATATTTTATCAAAAGAAATCCTGACCGATCTATATCAATCAGGATTTCCTGTAGAGCTTGTAGCGGGGGCAGGACTTGAACCTACAACCTTCGGGTTATGAGCCCGACGAGCTACCAATTGCTCCACCCCGCGATATATTTTTATTTTCGGACAACAAATATAACCATTGCCCGACGGGATTCCAAATTAGCAACTATCTAACTATATACTATATACTATGAAATTCCTGACGATTTCCCTGATTAATCACACTTTTTTTCTTAAAAAATTTACCAGTGCTGCTATTGTTATCAATAAGAAATGCTTTTCCGAAAATCACTTCCTATTAATATTTACCTATTGTTAGTATTATATATTTTCTGTATAATTTTAACCTCTTTACAGATAAATATAATAAGCCATTTTCATACTGATGATTGAGTCCTCCGAATCGTGTCATTCGGGTCTCTTGAAGTCTTATATAAATTGATTTAATAAAATTGTTCCAGGTGTTTTTTTGAACCCTTCTGTAACTATTGAAGAATTAAAAAAAGTTATTGCCCTGCAGGATCTGCCTGACGAGCATCTTGAATGGATCTTAGCTCATTCAGAATACGATGAGTATGAGGACGGGGATATGCTTTACCAAACCGGGGATTCAATTGATGCCATGGCATTTCTCCTTGAAGGAAAAATTTATTTTTATTTGAATGTAAGCGGAAAGCTTGTTTATTATTTCAGTTTTGAAAATGATGATCTTTCCGGCGGTGTGACCGGGCTACTGCCGTATTCAAGAATGAAAAATTCGCCGGGTACATCTTATGCCGTCGGGAAATTGCGCCTGGTAAAGATTCATAAAAAATATTTCCCGGAGCTGGAACAACTCAACCCTGATTTTATACAGCGTCTGATTGGCTATATGACTGAAAGAGCCCGCGTTTTTGCAACCACACAAATGCAGCAGGAAAAAGTTAGTGCACTCGGAAAACTTGCCGCGGGAATAGCTCATGAGTTAAACAACCCGGCTGCAGCAATTGACAGGATTTCCGAAGTATTAAATAACAAGTTAAGACTAAACATTGAGCTTACTGAAGAACTGCTGAAAAATAATATCACTCACGGATATATCCATAAAATACGGGAAATAGTAGAGAATAAGGAAAATAATAAAAAAGGAAAAACCAGGTTAACTCCGCTACAGCGTATTCAGAGAGAAGATGAATTAAATGAGTGGCTTAATGAAAAAGGATTTAATGACGCGAATGAAATGTCTGAAACATTAACGGAAGCAGGTTTTGTATTGGAAGACCTTGAAAAAATAAAAAGCGATATCGGCAATGAGGCTTTTCAGAATATACTTAAATGGCTTGAAAATTTACTAAGCTCCGAATTGATAATAAAAGACCTTGAAGATGCTTCCGAACGAATTACAACGTTAGTCGGCGCTATTAAATCTCATGTTCATATGGATCGGTCAGGTGCACTGGAATATACTGACATACATAAAGCTTTAGAAGATACACTTATACTTCTCGGGTATAAAATACGTGATAAGAATATTCAGATTAAAAAGAATTTCTGTACAGATATGCCGGAAGTTGAAGCTTACAGCGGAGATTTAAACCAGGTGTGGACTAATATTATTGACAATGCAATTTATGCTGTTCCGCAGAATGGTGAAATTATAATAGAAACGACCTGCGATGAAAAAAATATTATTGTACGGATTACTGATAACGGTTCGGGTATTCCTAAAGAAATTTTATCCCGTGTATTTGATCCTTTTTTTACAACAAAGAAAGTTGGAGAAGGAACAGGTATAGGTCTTGACATTGTACAAAGTGTAATTCATCACCATAATGGGGAGGTGAAAGTAAATTCTGAAGAAGGTAAAACAGAATTTATTATCAAAATACCAGTATCTCAACAATCATTAACTAAAAAAGTAAAAGATGAAACTTCCATTCATAATAATAACTGATGATGACACCCAGGTGCTGAGAGCTATTCAGCGGGATGTTCGTAAAAAATTCCGGGAGGAATATAAAGTGCTTGCATCAGAATCTGCATTAGAAGCTATTGAAGCAGTGAAAGAATTAAAGTTAAAGAATGAAACTGTTGCACTTTTTATTTCCGACCAGCGTATGCCCGAAATGGAGGGCACCGCTTTCATAGAAAAAGTAACAGAGATATTTCCTGAAGCTAAAAAAGTATTGTTAACAGCTTATTCAGATATTGAAGCCGCAATAAAAGCCATTAATACCTTGAAATTGGATTATTACCTGCTTAAGCCGTGGAACCCGCCGGAAGAAAAACTTTATCCTGTAATAACTGATCTGCTTGATGACTGGCAGAATAATTTTGTTCCTGAGTTTGAGGGAATAAAAATAGTAGGTTATCAATGGTCCCCGGCTTCACATAAATTAAAAGATTTTCTAACGGGAAATTTAATTCCTTATAAATGGATTGATGTAGAATTAAATAAAGAAGCAGCGGAATTAATAGACATTCATAAAATTCAACCCGATGAATTGCCGGTAGTTTTATTTGAGGATGGTTCCTTATTGAAAAGTCCTGTAGAAATAGATGTGGCGAAAAAAATCGGATTGAATTCAACTGCTTCGGAAGAACTTTATGATGTGGTAATAATCGGTGCAGGTCCGGCAGGTCTTGCTGCTGCAGTCTATGGTGGTACCGAAGGATTGAAAACGCTGATGATTGAAAAGAAAGCCCCCGGAGGGCAGGCTGGTACAAGCTCGAGAATTGAAAATTATCTCGGGTTTCCTTCAGGACTTTCCGGTGCTGACCTGACCAGGAGAGCTTTAACTCAAGCTCAAAGATTTGGAGTTGAGCTTCTTTCACCCTGCGCGGTGATTGATATAAAAACAAAAGACAATTATAAAATATTGTCTCTTTCCAACGGACCTGAGATAAAAACACAAACGGTGGTTATCTCTACGGGAGTTGATTACAGAACACTCGATGTAACGGGAATAAATGAGCTGACAGGTGCGGGAGTTTATTATGGTTCGGCAACTGCAGAAGCACATTCGTGCAAAGATAAAAATGTTTTTATCGTTGGCGGAGGAAACTCTGCCGGTCAGGCTGCAATGTACCTCTCCGGTTTTGCTAAATCTGTTTCCATAGTTATCCGGAAAGATTCGCTTAATTCAACAATGTCACAATACCTGATTGATCAAATTAATAAAACCAACAATATTACTGTATTATCAAATACTATCGTTGTTGAAACAATAGGAAAAAACAAGCTTGAATGTGTTACCTTAGAAAATATTGAAACCGGTAAAAGAGAAGTTAACGAAGCAGTGGCGTTGTTTATTTTTATAGGTGCAAGGCCGGTAACAGACTGGATAAAATCAAATATTATCAGGGATTCGAAAGGCTTTATTGAGACGGGCAGAGACTTATTTAAATATCAGAACCTGAAAAAAGTATGGAAACTTGAACGTGATCCCTACCTTCTTGAAACCTGCATACCCGGAATTTTCTCTGCGGGTGATGTAAGAGCCGGTGCTATGAACCGGGTAGCTTCTGCTGTGGGTGAAGGAGCCATGGCCATTAAGCTTGTTCATGAATATCTTGCCGGGATTTAAATTATTATAGAGAGCTCTGAAAGAATACTTAACTAACTAAATTTTAATAATTATTAAAGGCGATGATGCACCGATATATTGTAATTTCATCTCATACTGCCGAGGATTGCAGAATGGCAGTTAAAGAGTTCAGGCAGCATAATGCCGGATTTCTTACTCATTTTGAATGGGGCTGTATGGATAATGACCACAAAGCCTATGCTATTATAGAAGCTGAAAACCACGAGAGTGCTAAGATGACTGTTCCGCCAATCTTCAGAGAAAAAACAAAAGTTGTAAAGGTTGTCAGTTTCGATCCAATGAAAACACAGGATCCTCTTCATTCGAAGTGACAAAAGAATTTTATAGGCAGACACTTGTAAAAAATAAGAAAAATAAAGGTTGCTGGTTCTCTGCCGAAGGTGGAACGCTCCCTCTAATAAAATTATTAATCCAGACTGTTTGGGCAGGTTTTTATTTCTAAATAGTAACAGGAAAGAAGTTGTTTTCAATTTGAGGAGCGATGAGAAGAAATCCGATATTAGTTAGTATCTACCAAAATGTTAAAATTAAAATTCCCATCCTTCATTTATCATAAATTCTTCTAATGTAATGTATGGGACATTAAGCTCCTTACAAATATTGGGAATTTTATGGGCATTATCTCGATATATTTCTTGAGTGACAACTGATAAATCATTTACTTTTGCTTTAGCAATAATGAATGGGTCAGCAACAGGTGTTCCAGCATTAAAGCTAATATTCCTTATTAATCTCTTTATGCTTTGATAAAACTGTTTTTACAATCTTAAATTCATTTTCAGTAGGAATTTCAAAAATATTTTCATTTTGTATCGCCCATTCTGAAATAGTATCACTTCCTTACATAATTTCCTTGTAAACCTCCCTTACATAAATAATTTTGCTATCCTTGGCTAATTGATTTAATTTATTCCAGTAAGATTTAAATACACTTGGGAAATAATATCTACAGTCAATAAAAGGTCCAGCATCGAAAACATATTTCATTGTGAGAAGACCTCAGTCTCAATTTTGGATAAATTAGTGAATTTCATTCCCAAAAAATTTGAAACCTGGATATCACTAATCCTTCCTTTTTTGTAAGAATCAATAACAATATTAATATATTGCTTTCCTAAGGCACTGATCTTATTAACATAATAACTTCCGCCTTTTCTCTTTTTCCTATTTTCCAGATATTCTTGATCCCATTTCTCTTTGTAAGTTTGGTAACTATTTTGATCTGCTAATCCTAATGAAATTATTTTCAATAGAATTACTTCTCTACTAACCGTATAATCTTTAGCAATTAGTGAAATCAAATTTTCATCCCAATATCTTAAGCTGCTCCCGTATCTTTCAGCTAGTTCACTTATAGGAATTAATACTTCTGAAGCAGTTTGATTACAAAATTTTTCAGTTTCAGATTCATAATATGGAGTTGATTCAACTTCTTTGAATATATCATCAGTTTCAGTAAGTATATGGGTTAATTCGTGGAAAAGAGTGAAGATTTTTGAATTAATTGGATCACTTGAATTTACAACTATAATTGGAAATTCTTTATCTAGCAGACAAAATCCTCTATCTCCAAATAGTTGAAGTTGAAATAGGTAGATACCTTTTTCCTCCATTTTGTCTCTGTAATAATTAAATGCTTCATATCCATTACGAAATTTTTTTTGGATTTCATGTGAAAGGTTAAATTCTTCACGAATTAAGTTTCCTGTTGCTGAAACTAATTGATCTGAGGATAATCTCATTCTTTTGAAAATTGGTTGTCCAATAGGGTTAGAATTAAACAATTGATATAAAACAGTTTTATAAAAAGCAGCTTGCTTAATGGCAATTCTTGTTTTATAACTTGTTAGGTCTAAAAGATATTCAGGTAAAGTTCGAAATTTTCTTTTTATAGTAAAATTTGTAGGAGGCTCAGATAGAAAAAAAGCCGCCATTGGAACTTTAAGAATTTTATAAGAAATTTTTTCAAGTTGTTTATATGTGGGTGTGTTCACCAAATAACCATGTTCTTATTAGATCAGGTTTTTGTCTTAATTTTTTAGCAAGCTCTTCAACACTCAATTAAGATCTTCCAGTGCCCATCTTAATACAACTGGGTTCATCGGTGCTCTTAAAACTTTGCTCATAAACAGTATTTATTTATCGACATCAATATTAAAAGATAAAGGAAATTACAGAAATGGACAATATCGTAATTCGAAAAATGAAAACAATCATTCAATAATCAAATATCACTAAAAAACCCTGCACATGTGCAGGGTTTTAACACTTTTTTGCAAAAGGACGTTACCATTTTGTCCTTAGTTTTTTATATCATAATTTTAATTTGAAAGAATTCTATCCATCAATATTATTAAAGCTCGAGGTTATGCCGTCCATTGCCTGGGCTTTTACATGAATTTCGTTCAACTTCTGGATAATTCTCAGAACTGCTTCCCGCTTTTCTTCTACCAGATCCGTAACGAAACCGCGTACTTCGGGCATATTGCATTCATCCAGGATCCCCTCGTAAAAACGGACAATTGAGGTTTCCTTCCTAAGCGCTTCATTCAACATCGCGCAGGTGTTTCTGCAGGCGTGTCCGCATTTCAATTCATTCTCTACCATAATTTACCTCGTCCTGAATAATAAATTTGTTATACTGTTATATGTTCAGCTTCCTGAGCAAATTGTTTTCCTATCATCAAAGCCTGTTCATTTAACGGAATTAAATGATGATGTCTTTCGGGTAAAACCTTTTTGAGTGCTTTCAGAATATTTTCCATTTTTACAATTGGTCGTTTTTCCAGGAATGCACCGACAAGTATCATATTAGCTACCTGTCTTTTATTTAACTTCTTTGTTGCTTCTTCAACTGCCGGGAGCCCTAATATTTCAATATCAGTTCTTGTAGGCGGATTAATAATTCCTGATTGTTCATACAGTAAAAAGCCGCCCGGTTTAAGTGATTCTTCAAACTTATCAAGTGAGGGTTGGTTTAAAACTACTCCCGAATCGAATTTTGATAGTATCGGAGAACTTATTCTTGTATCACTCACAATTACAGTACAGTTTGCTGTACCGCCTCTCATCTCGGGACCATAAGAAGGCATCCAGCTTACTTCTTTATTTTCAATCATCGCAGCGTAAGCTATAATTTGTCCCATCGAAAGGATTCCCTGTCCTCCGAAACCTGCAAATATTATTTCCTGAGATTTCTGCATTTTAATAACCTTTAAAATTCATCAAATAAAATTCTTATTTATTTCTCAGCCTGCGGCACTTTAATGTCGCCAAGCGGATACATAGGAAACATATCTTTTTCTACATAGTTGATAGTTTCCACCGGTGTCATTTTCCAACCTGATGGACAATTGGAAACAACTTCAATAAAGCTTGTTCCTTTGTTCAGATCCTGGTATTGGAATGCTTTGGTTAATGCTTTCTTCAGCTTTCTTACAGCATTGGGTGTATGAACTGACTGCCTGGTTACATAATATGCACCCGGGAGATTTGAAACCAGTTCAGTTATTTTTAAAGGATAACCAATTAATTTTTTATCTCTTCCGTAAGGTGAAGTTGATGTTACCATTCCCAGTAAGGATGTAGGAGCCATCTGTCCGCCGGTCATTCCATAAATAGCATTATTAATAAAAACAATAAGTAAATTTTCACCGCGGTTAACAGTATGTATAGTTTCGGCTGTTCCGATAGCCGCAAGATCACCGTCTCCCTGGTAAGAGAAAACATATTTATCGGGAAGCATTCTTTTAATTCCGGTTGCAACTGCACTTGCTCTTCCGTGTGCTGCTTCCTGCATATCTATATCCATATAATGATAAGCAAAAACTGAACAACCAACCGGGGCAACACCTATTGTTTTATCCTGTATTCCAAGTTCTTCAACAACTTCCATCAATAATCTGTGCACAACACTGTGTCCGCATCCGGGGCAGTAGTGAAAAACCGTATCAGTTAAAGTTGATGGTTTCTGATAAACAACTTCCATCCCTTCAATTACATCTAAAGTTTCCATTTTGTTTCCTTTTAATCCTGACTAATAGATTGTTTTTCAAGAATCGACTCAACTTCGGCAAATATATCTTCCGGAGAAGGAATCATTCCTCCCATTCTACCTTTGAAATAAACAGGCTTCTGACCTTCAACAGCAAGGCGAACATCTTCAACCATCTGACCTGCATTCATTTCAACAACGAGGAAAAAATCAACCTGGTTGGCTAATTCTTTTAATCTGATATATGGGTAAGGATATAAAGTAATTGGTCTTAACAAGCCAAGTTTGATTCCTTTTTCTCTTGCAAGATCAACTGCTTTCTGGCAAATTCTTGATGATAAACCGAATGCAACAAGCAGAACTTCTGCATCTTCTGTGTTGAACTCTTCGAATCTTACTTCTTTCTGAAGCTCTTTGTATTTATCCTGAAGATTAATATTTATCTGTTCCATTTTTTCAGGCTGAATAAAAAGAGAAGTGATAATATTTCTTTCGCGATCAGGAGTTTTTCCTACAGTCGTCCAGTCATACTTTGTTTTTGGCAGTGAACCTGCAGGAGGAAGAACAACTTTCTCCATCATCTGTCCTAATGCACCATCAGTTAAAATCATAGCAGGGTTGCGGTATTTTTCTGCAAGCCTGAAACCATCAAAAACAAAATCAGCCATTTCCTGAACTGATGCAGGTGCAAGCACGATAAGATGATAATCACCGTGTCCGCCGCCTTTAACAGCCTGGAAATAATCTCCCTGTGAAGGCTGAATAGTTCCTAATCCGGGACCTCCACGAACAACGTTTACTACAAGACAGGGGAGCTGAGCTGAAGCAATGTAGGATAAACCTTCCTGCATTAAGCTTATACCCGGACTCGAAGATGAAGTCATTACTCTTGCCCCGGTACCGGCAGCGCCGTAAATCATATTTATTGAAGCAACTTCGCTTTCAGCTTGTAAAACTACTCCGCCTCGTTTAGGAACTTCCTGTTCAAAATATTCAAGAATTTCAGATTGAGGAGTGATAGGATAACCGAAGTATCCATCCATGCCTGCTCTTATAGCTGCTTCAGCAAGAGCTTCATTACCTTTCATTAAACGAATATCTTCGTTATTTGTATTTTCTTTATTGTTCATATCAAACCTTTATTATTCAATTAACCAATAACTTCAGCTGTCTTTGCGTTTTTCTTTAATGCTGATTTGGGCTGGCGGTAAACAGTTATCGCCGCTTCGGGGCATACTAATGCACAATTAACACACCCTGTACAATTGTCGTGTATTAATTCTACGTACCGGTAACCCGCTTTGTTTATATGAGATGATAATCCGAGGCTTTCCTGAGGGCATGCAACAATGCATAATTCACATCCTTTGCATACAACCCCGTCAATTATTACCGTTCCTTTAATCATTTTTTCTCCAGTTTCTTAATCAGACTTTGTCTTAGTTAGACAACATATATGCCAGCCAGAGCAAATTTTTAAAGCGTCTTTTTGTGCGTTATAGCTATTAATTAGTTATTAACATTTTCAGAAGTAAGAAGGGGTGTAGAATTCTATTTTTATTAATGGGAAGGTGGAATGTGAAAAAATGTAGAGATTTTCACCATTTTTAAAGATTTTATATGATTTAAAGTAAGCAAAGAGGAAATTGACAAGTCGGATTGATAGTAACTAAGACAGCGAATTGCGAAAGAAAAAGTCCGGAATTTTCATAAAAACAAAATCCGGACTTTATAACTTCAATTTATTTTTCAGTATTTATTCATCCATTACGTTTATTTTAACAGTTGAACTGTTTCCGCCAACTTCCGGGTAATACATCAAGTAAGCCTGTGCAGAGGGGACAGTATATTCGCCGGGCATTTGAGCTTTAATGATGTACGAGAATTCCATTTTATCATTAACGTTAGTTACAAAGAAAGCTACCTTTTCATCCCGGTATTCTTTATCAGCATAGAACCAAATCCACGGTCTGTAATCCCAATAGTTATAATACTTGTAGTTATTTTCACCCTCTATTTCAAAGTTTTGTTCATCTTTCACCGCTTCAAATCCGGAAGGCAGCATATCTTCAAGAATAAAATATTGAAGGTCATTGTCTTTTGTATTAACATAAGTTTTAACGAAAATATTTTCTCCGGATTTTACTTCACCTACCAGCGGAACTTTCCTATAGATGATTCTGTCTTTTGTCTGTTCAGGTTTCAGAATGAAATATTCTCTTTTAACCTTAAAGCTGTTTACTTTCTCGTAAGCGCTTTTGTTTTTTGTGTAATACTGGTTGATGCCTGAGAAATAGAGTTTGCCGTTACCACTCTTTACTAATTTAATTACATTTTCACCTTTGTGAAGATTATTATCTTTTAATCCCGACAGGTTAAATGTTTTTGTTTCTTTGAAAATATCTTCCTTTGTAAAATGCTGATTTGTTATCTGTTCTCCGTTAACATAAACGGTTATGTTGTAGTCCGGATCTAGTTCGTTTGTTGTTTTAAGATAGTCAGCCAGGGCAAAAATTACTGCTGCAGTTTCCTGCGTTGATCTCCAGGAAAATCCCTGCTTCTGTTGCAGGAGCCATCTTACGGTTTTACCAATTAAAACAGAATTTGAATTTGTTTTCAATAAAGCTTTGAGAACAAAGGCTGTTGTCTGAACTTTATCATCCTGCCAGCTGTAATGCCATTCTTTTCCGCCCCAGTATGCAAATCTTTCTTCACTGTGAACCATTCTTTCAAGTTTATTTGCTGTTGCCGAAGCTAGTGAAATATTATTTATATCTTTTAATGCAACAGTTAACAGTGCAAGTGAATATGCATTTAAATCACTATCAAGAAGATTTTTAATTTTCTTGTTTATTTCTGCATAATCTCCCGAACTATACTTCATTGCAGTTGCCATTGAGTAAAGCATAAATGAAAGGGTGGTTTCGTCTACAGCACCGGATTTTTCTATTTGTTGCCTGAGATTTTCAATACCTCTGGAATAAATATTATTATCAACAGGAAATCCGGCGCTCTTTGAAAGAGTCATTCCGTAAATAACGTAAGCCGTCATATAAGGATGAGTTTTATCATTTGTCCACCATCCCCATCCACCGTCATCGTGCTGAAAGTTGTACAGTCTTTTTAATCCGGCGTCCACCATTTTCGGTAATTCTTCTATTGTTGAATATTTCAGTGGAGCGTCAACATCTTTAAAAGTATTTGCTACAATTATCGTGGGCAAAAAACGGCTCATTGTCTGTTCAACACAACCGTAAGGATAGCCAACCAGGTCGTCCAGGGCTTTCAGTATTGTTCCTGCAAGTGAAGGACTCAAATTGAATTCGAGTTTTGCAGTTCTTAAATCAACATCATCGGGGACTCTGAATTTCAGCTCTTCGGATTTATTGAAATCATCAAAATCAGAAACAAGCGGAATCGTTTCGCGTATACCTTGAGGAAGTATTGGTACTTTTAGTTCAATAGCATCTGATTCTTCATTTGTTAAAGCCCGGGCAGTTAACTTAGCTTCACCCATTGGATTGATTACTTTAACAGTCCAGTCAATTCTAAGTTCACCGTTTTTATCAATAATAATTTCATAAACACCGTTCTTATCCTTATTTATTTTAGGATCATATCCTTTACTGTTTACTTTAGAGCCAACCAATTCAACATTGTTCGCATCGAATGTGATTTTTGTTTTCTTCTTTTCATCCAGGTAATTATGCACAATGGTTGAAACTGTCATTTCATCACCTTCACGGAAAAAGCGCGGGGTTTCCATTCTTACCAGGAGATCTTTCCGGGAAATAATTTTATCCGTCTGCTCACCGACTTCCGTTTCTTTAGTCACTCCCCGTACTGTAGTTCTCCAGGTTGTAAGATTATCAGGTATCTTAAAGGATACTTTTGCTTCACCGTTTCTATCCGTAATTATATCAGCCTTCCAGATCAAAGCATCAACAAAATTTGAACGGACTGCAGCTTCAACGTAATTATCTTTTGCCTTCTTTTCTGATTTCATCATCATTCCATCAGCTCTCGGTGCATTCACCACTAACTCTGATGCCTGGACATCCCTATCTGCAGCAAACTGATTATTTCCCACCGGGACTAATAATTTGAGGCTTTTCTATTTCAAAATTATGTTCAACAGATTTTTCATTTATTTTGATATTAGTTATTAAAGTCAGGTCATGCCCGTTACCTGAGATATACAGATCATAAGTGCCTCTGACTATATTTCCTATTTTATAGTTCCCGTTGGAATCTGTGAGAGCGGTATAATAATATTTTTCACTGGTAAGAATAACATAGATATCTTTTGCGGCATTATTGTCCTCTTTGATTTTAACTTTTCCAAACAGTGTTCCCTTTTTAAGATTTGATTCAACTTTGTTTTTATCTTTAAAATAATTTTTATCAATATATGTTACTTCACGACTACTACTGCTGAAATTACTGTATTGCAAGGAACTGTAAGTCGGGATATATGAATATGCCGGTGCATAAAAGAAAGATTGTATACCCGGTGTTTCATCTTCTTTTATTGCGTAAATGCTTTCATCAATAATTCCGAAAGATAAATCAGTGTTGATAACGGGATTCCCCTTATAATCTTTTACGGAAACAAGATATTCAGCACTCTCCCCGGGTTTAAAAATGTTCTTTGTAGGATGCAGGGTGATATCAAGAAATTTATCTTTGGCAAGAACGCCAACAAGTTTGCTTGTATTATAAAACTGCCTGTCTTTCAGATAACAAACGGAAATATTAAAGCTTGGTGAAAACCTGTCTGAAAGTTTTTCACGAACAGTGAAACTGTTTCCTTCAACTTTATATTTCTTGTATTTAAGGAATATATCAGATTCGTAAGTGAGTAAAAGTTCTGTATTAGTTGTCGGGAGAAAAATATAAGCAATAAGACTATCTCCCTTATCATAAGCGTCTTTATCGGTTACAATTTCCAAACCGGAACCGGTTCTTCCATAATAGTAATTATCTATATCTCCCACATAAAATGACGAGCTGGAAGTAATTTCCCTCTCTTTACTATCATGTGCTTTAACAGTGTAAGTGTAATATCCTTCACTTAAATTTACCGTGCTATAAGGGACTGAGGCTTTGCCATGATCATCAGTTCTGCCGTGAAGAACATCAACTTTATCCTTGTTATAATTGGTGCGGGGATTAGAATAATTAACTCAGTATTTCAAAATCAGTCTGAATCGGGTTATCCGAAAAATCATTTGCATTTACCCGTAGATTTACAGTTTTACCTCTCTCAACAAAGTAGCGGTCTGGAGAAGTAAAAATTGAAAATGAACCTCTTGTAACATAAACTTCTGAAGATCCGGAAATTACGCGACGAGAGGCATCCTTTACTTCTGCAGTTATGATGTAAACATAATCGTACTGAACGTCTTCAGAAATTTTATAACTGAATTCATATTTTCCTTCATCATTTAATGAACCCGTTTCCTGGGAAACAAGCTGTTGCTCACCGCTGTAATACATGTTTTTAGAAGAATAGGAACGATAGAACCAGTTGTATTCCGACCAATACCACCATGGTCTCCAATATTGTTTTTTATAAATATTCAAGGTTACTTCGGCATTAGTAACAGGGGAACCAAAGTAATAATCCGCTGTTACTGTACCATCAATTATATCTTTGCTTGCATAATTTTTGGAACCTGTATTCACTTCAACTTTGTACTCCGGTTTTTTGTATTCTTCCACCGAAAATGAACCGGCATAATTATTCTGGCCATTGGAAACAGATATTGAGTAAGTTCCGAGTTCTGCATCATCATCAAGAACAAAATCCGAGTTAAGTGTCCCGAATTCATTTGTCGTCAGGTCTGCAGAGAAAACTTCTTTCTGTTTTGGAGATTTAATGGTAACGGAAAATTTCTCATAAGGAACATTATTTATCTCATTTCCCCTTTTTTCCCTCATTATGGCTTTAAAGAATACTTTCTGACCCGGTCTGTAAACTGGCTGGTTTGTATAGATATAAGCTGTGTAGTATTTCGAGTTTCCATTACTAAAGTAAAAGTAGGGATCGCTTAAAATTGTTTCCTCACCAGCCTGTGCAATTAGTATAGGAGAATTAATGTTCTGAGATTTCAGCATGTCCATATCAAATAGAACAATGCCGTCATTATCAGATACCTTATTTGTAATAAGTTTACCTTCGCTGTACAGAGATATTCTGCTTTTTAGAATGAATTCACTGGTTTGAGCATTTGCTACATAAGCAAGTATTTGTTTTCTGCTGTTTTTATAAACCAGGGACAAATCTGAAACAACGATTCCGCAGTATGCGACCTGGTTGTTCCTCATTGCCTGCAGAATATAAATCCCGGCCTCCTTAATTTTTCCCACCGTAAGATTATTATTGCCATAATTATTTGATGAAATGTAACCCGTCCATTCTTTTTTCAGGGAAGTGTACTTAAGCAGAACCTCTTTTCTTGCCCCGAAAATATCAAAGGCGTACCGCATATTGTTTTTATTTATAGAAGAGAAAAATTCTACTGGGTCTTCAATCTTGAGCAGCCTGAATTTGAATGTCCCATTGTTTCCTCCGTAGTTATAAAGATTAACGGTGACCATACTACCCGGAGAAAATGTGGTGTAGTTAGAAAGATAAAAATTATCATTTCTGTTTAAGATTTTCTGATCTGAACTACCCAGGAAGAAGGGTAATAGAAAAGTAATAAGTAATAAAAATCGCTGCCCGCTTGAAGACGAATAAATCATTACTGGCTCCTCGTTTATTTTCGGGTTATACATAGCCAGATAAAAAAAGTGCCAGGTTCAAAGAAATATTTTTTACCTATCTATAAAAGATGGTCAACCCGGTTATTCCCAATATTATCTGCAAAAATAAATTGTTTTATAGAATGTAAAGTTAACATAAACGAGAGTAATAATTCATCAATTCATGTTTGGTTTAAATCATCTAAATAATTGAAAACAAAGAACTTATACTGAATTGATCAGTATCTCATTTTACCAGAATGTGATTGCAAAGCTTTATAATTGGCTGAAGCATCCGTATGTTAATTACATCTGAGTGTCGACTTAAACACTAAAATAGTCGATTGTTTCGGATAGACTATAACTGGGCACAATTGAGGAAATGTTTATTGTAACTGCACCCGGGGTAGTCTAATTTTGTAATACAAAAAACTACTAACAATGAATGAGGTGATATTGAAGTTAATAACAAGAATATCGATTGTGGGCATTTTAGCTTTACTGGTTGGATTTACAATAGTTAAGACAGAAGTTAGCAGCGTTACAGAACCAGTAATGAATACAAATTCGGTAACTGCAGAAGAGAGTCTTGTTGAAACATCAGCAATATCTTATATAGATAAGGGTCTTATGACAGCTTCATGGTATGGACCAAAATTCCATGGAAGGAAAACAGCTAACGGCGAAATTTACGATCAAATGGCTTTTACAGCCGCGCATAAACAGCTGAGGTTCGGAACTTTACTTAAAATAACAAACCCCCGTAACGATAAAGAAGTTATCGTCCGGATAAATGACCGCGGACCTTATATTGGAGGCAGACAACTTGATTTGTCTAAAGCGGCAGCTCTTCAGCTTGGTATGATGAAGAGAGGAGTTATGAAAGTAAGAGTAGAGCAGGTTAGCCTTAAAGGTGTAAACTTCCCTGTTATCACACTGAACTGATACCTTTATTTATACAACTAAATTAAAACCCGGTATTATCTGCCGGGTTTTTTATTTTAAAGTTCTTTAATTATTAAATTGCACTGTATATTGTTTTAAATATTAATAGAAAAGTATCAACAAATCGGAAAGAAATGGCTGAATTAAAAAAACTAAACATCGGGTGCGGTAAAGACATCAGAGAAGGTTATGTAAACCTTGATGTAGTTGATTACGGTGGTAATATGATTCACGATATTAATTCATTCCCTTATCCGTTTGAAGAAAATACATTTGATGAGATTTATGCCAGTCATATACTCGAACATCTCGATAACTTTCATAATACTGTTACCGAACTTTACAGGATTTCAAAACCTGATGCTAGGATAATTGTATATGCTCCTTTCTTTTTAAATACAAAATATTTTGGTGAACCCGACCATAAAATTCCGTTTTCGATAAGAACATTTGATAATTATGAATACATTGGAAACCGCAAGCTTAAATTTTATGAGAAATGGAAACTGAATCACCGGACTAATTATGAAGGCAAAGCGCAATTTGAAATTCTTGAAAAGAAATTTATTACCTCACACTTCGCTATCCTTAAATGGATGGATTTCATTCTGAACCTTGAACCCGTTATGTATGAAAGATTTTTTGCGGGAATTTTCTCACCCGAAGAGGTTTATTTCAAGCTGAGAGTAGTAAAATAGGGTTTAATTATTTTTTAATTTAATAGCAATCCAGATAAGAGACAACCAGCCAAGCAGAAAACAAACACCCCCGATCGGAGTAATTATTGAGAACACTATTGTCCCGGTTATTGCATACAGGTAAAGAGAAAAAGAAAAAAGTATAATTCCCGAAAGAAAAAACCATTTAGAGATATTAAAATATCTATTACCCGCTAAAGCCAGTGAAAGCAAAACCACACTGTGAATAAGGTGATACAATACCCCTGTTTTATAAATCTCAATCATCGCCGGTGAAAGAATGTTTCTAAGACCGTGAGCACCAAAAGCACCTAAAGCAACAGCGAGAAAGCCGGAAATTCCTGCAATTATAATCCATTTTTTATCCATAACTAAGCTCCGTTTATCTATGAACCATTTTAATTTCCATTGAATAGTAGAAAGTAAAATTGCTAAATTACCTGACTAATAATAATTAACAGAACAATTAAAATGAAAACTTTACAAAAATTGATTTTGCCTGCATTATTACTGGCTGCAATTCTTATAATTTATTTTATTTACTTTGCCCCACAAGATGAACTTGGACTGTATTCAAATTTTGATACAAATAATAATGGGAATAAAGAAATAAAAGTAGTATTGGTTCAGGAGAAAGGAATTCAGTCCGATCCGGCTAGTCAAAGTTCTACTTTTTATGCGGCTGATGCAAAAGGAGTTCAGCAGCTTGTACAGGCACCTTATCCGTTACCGAACGGAATAGAGCAATCGGATATAATTATTTTAAGAGGTCATCTGCACGAAGATCATTTTCATGCTACTGAAGTTTCTTTACCTTAGATTTTATGAGAGATAAATTCGAATTAATTTCAAATTATAAGCCTTCAGGTGATCAGCCGGAAGCGATTAAACAATTAACCAAAGGGCTGGTCAGCAATGAGAAATATCAGACTTTGCTCGGAGTGACGGGAAGCGGTAAAACATTTACAATTTCTAATGTTATAGCTGAAGTTAATAAACCCACACTTATCATTTCACATAACAAAACTCTTGCTGCACAGCTTTACTCAGAGTTCAAATCATTCTTTCCGAATAATGCGGTCGAGTTTTTTATAAGCTATTACGATTATTATCAGCCTGAAGCGTATGTTGTCTCAAGCGATCTATATATTGAAAAGGATTTTTCTATTAATGAAGAGATTGACAGGTTAAGACTGAAAGCAACAACTGCCCTGATTGAAGGCAGGAAAGATGTAATTGTTGTTGCTTCAGTAAGTTGTATTTATGGAATTGGTGCACCGCAGGATTTTGCTGACCAGATAATTTTTCTACGGCAGGGGATGAAGATTCCGAGAAAGAAATTGTTGAGAGATTTAATAGATATCCATTTTGTCAGAAATGATATTGATTTCAGTCGTGGAACTTTCCGTGCAAGAGGGGATGTAATCGAAATTATTCCTGCATATCAATATGAAGAAGCAGTAAGAGTTGAATTCTGGGATGATGAAATTGAAAAACTTTCTATTATTGATTCTGTTACTGGGGAAGTATTAAGAGAAATAGATTCTCATCCAATTTATCCGACTAAATATTTTGTTTCAGATCGGGAACATGTACAGAAATCTATCTATAGTATTGAACAGGAACTTGAAGATCGTTTAAAATATTTCCGATCCGAAGAAAAATATCTTGAAGCTCAAAGAATTGAACAAAGAACAAAATTCGATATTGAAATGATGAAGGAAATTGGTTATTGCTCAGGTATTGAAAACTACTCGAGACATTTGGATGGAAGAACACCGGGGACGAGACCTTATAATCTTATGGATTATTTTCCGAAAGATTTTCTTTGCATTATTGATGAATCCCATGTTACGGTACCTCAAATAAGGGGAATGTATAAGGGTGACAGATCAAGAAAAGAAACTCTTGTTGAGTATGGATTCAGACTTCCATCTGCATTAGATAACCGCCCGATGAAATTTGAGGAGTTTGAAAAAATGCTGCACCAGGTAATTTTTGTTAGTGCTACCCCGGCTGATTTTGAGCTGGAGAAAAGCGGGGGAGTTGTTGTTGAACAGATTATTCGTCCTACAGGTTTGCTTGATCCCGAAATTCAGGTCAGACCAATTAAAGGACAAATAGATGATCTTATTGGTGAAGTCAGGATAAGAACAGAAAAAAAAGAAAAGACTCTTGTAACAACACTGACTAAAAAAATGGCAGAAGATCTTTCCGATTATCTTGATAAAATCGGAATTCTGGTAAGGTATATTCACAGCGATATCGATGCTCTCGAGCGGGTCGAAATATTAAGAGATTTAAGAATTGGTGAATTTGATGTGCTGGTTGGAGTAAATCTTTTGAGGGAAGGATTAGATTTGCCTGAAGTTTCTCTTGTTGCAATAATTGATGCCGATAAAGAAGGTTTCCTGAGGAGCGAAAGATCATTAATGCAAACTGCAGGGAGAACCGCAAGAAATGTAAATGGCATAGTTATTATGTATGCCGACAGAATTACAGAATCGATGAGAAAGACAATTGAAGAAACTATCAGGCGCCGAAAACTTCAGAAAGAATACAATGACAAACATGGTATTGAGCCTAAGACTATATATAAAAGTCTGGAGGAAATAATGTCCTCAACTTCAATTGCAGATATAAGAAAGAAAGAAGATCAGGAAGATTTTTCCTTTTCCAAAGTTGCCGAACCAGTTCTTAAATATATGAGTAACGATCAGAAAAAGGATTTAATCGAAGAATTAACGGATCAGATGCATCAGGCAGCAAAAGATCTGGAGTTTGAAAAAGCAGCACATTTAAGAGATGAAATTCAGCGAATGAAAAAAATGCTAAAATAGATGTTTATATTTTAATAAATGAATTGAAGTTTTCTTTAAGCTTATCGCCTTTATAAATAACCTGTTCCAAATACAATCCTGAAGGAGGCGCTGTAAACTTTGCCGGCTCTTTCGATTTTGAAATAAGAAAAATTTTCAGATCGGCTTCTGATAAATTTCCTCTTCCGGTTTCTACAAGCACTCCAACCATTCTCCTTACCATTTTCCACAAAAAATGAGATCCGATTATTCTTATTAAAATTATACTCCCGTCTTTTTTTAACTGAATATCTTCTATCAAAACTTTGGTTGATTTCTCCAAAGGATTTTGATCTGAAAAAGATGAATAATCATGCATTCCAATAAATAATTTTGATGCTTTTTCCATTGCACTAAAATCAAGTTTATCCTTAATCCACCAGACATAATTTTTACCAAAAGCTGTTCTTCTTGTAGAAATCTGGTAAATATAACTTCTTTTTACTGCATCATGCCTTGCGTGAAAATTGGGATAAATTTTTTCAACATCCAGGATGTTTATATCGTGAGGAAGAAGATCATTTAGTTTCAGCCTGATAATTTCCGGGGCAAGCACTGTTTTAACATCTAAATGAGCAACCTGGCAAAGAGCATGAACACCGCTGTCGGTTCTGCCCGAGCCCTGGATATCAAAACTTTCTTTATTAAAAATTTTTTCGGCAGATTCAAATAAAGCCCCCTGAATTGTTTTGGTGGATTTTTGTCCCGGTTGCTTTTGCCAGCCGGAGTAACGGGTACCATCATATTCAACAAATAATTTAAAACGTGACAATTTTAAAGTTCCAATTCTTCTTCTGCATAATCATCAATAGATTCAAAGATTCTGACTCTTAATTTATTCACGTTAGCGGGTATCTCTTGTTCTTTAATTTTGTGAAGAATGTATTTGCAAATATTTTCAACTGTCGATTGGAATTCTACTATTACTTTTTTCGATTTCATTGATTCTAAAAATTCTATTATTTGTTTATCTTTTTCATAAACCATAAAAGCATGATCAAGGTCTTCAACAATTGGATTTACTATCTTTTTCAGGTCATAATAATCCATAATCATTCCATTACTATCAATATCACCTTCAAGCTCAACAAACATTCTATATGAATGACCATGAATATTTTTACACTTGCCAAAATGTTTTGGTAAACGGTGCCCCATTTCCCAGTGAAATTCTTTTGCAATTTTCATCAGACTCCTTTTGTGTCAGGCTGCCAAATAAATTTATGCATTTGCAATTGAAATCTTGCATTAATTTTATCTTCGAGCATCCAATCAACCAGGGTTATAGGTTCAAGTTTATTAAAAACAACCGAGAGAAGAATTTTACATTTTTTATAGAGATCGTATTTATTAATTATTTCTTTAGTCCAATTATAATCTTCTCGATTGCCTATTACGAATTTGATTTCGTCATCTTGTTTTAGATAACTAATGTTATCATAAAAATTTTTTTTCATCATTCCGCTTGAAGGACATTTCAAATCCATTATTATCGTAACCCGTTCATCGATATCCTTTATCGGAAGACTTCCTCCTGTTTCCAGCAGAACTTCAAAACCTTCATCGCAAAGTTTCTTCATTAAAAATCTGCATTCGTCTTCCTGAACCAGAGGTTCCCCACCGGTAATTTCAACGAGCTTACAATTGTATCCTTTTACTTTCTCAATCACCTGATCAATTGAATATTCTTTTCCTTTATAAAAAGCATATTCAGTATCGCAATAAGTGCAGCGTAAATTACAATACGTTAATCGGATAAAAACACAAGGTAAACCAGCTTTGCTGCTTTCTCCCTGCACAGATACATATATTTCGTTGATTTTTAGCATATTATCAAACATTTTAATAATAACAGGTTGATTAATTTAGCAAAGAATACATTGACATAAAATGCTTTATTCTCTATATTTGATGTCTATTATTTTATTAAATGCAAGGATTTGAGAAAAAATGGCAAGTCATAAATCGGCGAAGAAAAGAATCAGGACAAATGAAAGAAAAAGAATTGCTAATAAGAGTTATGAGTCAATGTTAAAGACGCACTTTAAAAAGGCACTGGATTCCGATAAAAAAGAAGATGCCGAAAAATTATATAAAGAAGCCGTTTCTATTGTAGACAGAGGAGCAACAAAAGGAATAATCCATAAAAATAATGCATCTCGAAAAAAAGCAGCTTTGACAAAGCACTTAAATAATCTTAATAGTGTTAAAAAGACAAAATAATTTTTATATCATATTTGATAATTTTAAGGCTCTCATTCCGGGAGCCTTTTTTTGTGATGCATTATAAAAATTAACTCATGATTTTTGGTTAATTTTGTAGCAGGTAATTAAAAAATAGTCAACTAAAAAATTACAGGGAGAAAAAATGCACGAAAAAAGTATAGACTTATTAAATAAAGCAGTAGGTGATGAGCTTTCTGCAGTCCATCAATATATGTATTTTCATTTTCATTTAGATGATCAGGGATATGACTTACTTGCAAGTTTGTTCAAGAAAACGGCAATTACAGAAATGATGCATATTGAAAAACTTGCTGAAAGAATTTTATTTCTTAAAGGTGATGTTGAAATGAATGCAACCGACAAAGTTCAGAAACTTCACGAAGTGGAAGATATGCTGAAACTTGCGGCTAAAATGGAAGAGGATAGTGCCAGAGAATATAACGTATGGGCTAACGAGTGTGCGGCTAACGCTGATTCAGTTTCCAAACAATTGTTTGAAAGCCTGGTAACTGAAGAAGAAACACACTTCGATCAGTACGATACTGAATTGGACAATCTTAAAAAGTTCGGACCAAATTACCTTGCTCTTCAATCGATAGAAAGAAGTAAAGGAAGGGATGCCGGAGCAACACCTGCCAAATAAATTTATGTAATTATTTCATTAATAGCCGGGTAATCCCGGCTATTATTTTTCCTTCATCCATATTTTTCTCCAAAAATTGCGTCAAATCTGACAATATAATTTGTTTCCCTCTCATAAAACGTAAAAATCACCCGAAAATAAACTGGCAAACGATTTGCTATATTATTGATGTAACTAGTTGAGTGGAGGTTTTTTATGAACATAGAAGCTATACTGATCCTGGCGCAGGTTGTTTTCCTGATATTTCTTGGATTAAAATTCTACAAAAAGGTTCTCAACAACCGGATCAGAATTAAATAATTTTTTCCCTCTGCCGATGAATGTCCCTATTCTCGGGTCCCGAGACACTATCCTTTCGATATCTTTTTAATCTCCCCATTTATAAATTATTATTGAAAGGATCGTGTTATGAATAGGAAATTCACTATTCGTTTACTGGTTATTTTTCTTGGTCTATTGTTTCTTTCCTCCTCATCCTTTTGTACAAATCATATGGTCACCGTCCAGAGTTATTCATTTTCTCCCGGTACGGTTAATGCTTCTGTTGGTGATACTATTACCTGGCAATGGGTTAACGGCTCTCATACAACGACATGTGACGGTACATCTTCGGGAACAGTATTACCTTCCGGTGCTGCCCCCTGGGATTCTCCTATAAATAGTACAGTTACTTCTTTTTCTTATGTAATTGCCGTGGAGGGTGAATATGATTATGTGTGCACATTTCACTACCCCGGTATGCCAGCCGGTGTAATTATAGCATCTTCTTTACCAGTGGAATTAACCTCGTTTACAGCGAGTTTAAACAATGAGGTTGTAACTTTAAACTGGCAAACTGCAACTGAAAAAAATAATAATGGATTTGAGATTCAAAGAAAAACCGGATCTGACTGGGAAAATATTTCTTTTGTTCAAGGGCATGGAACCAGCACGGAAAAGAACAACTATGTTTATAATGATGATATCAGGAATCTGAAATCAGACGAAATATATTACAGATTAAAACAAATCGATTATGATGGAAGTTATGAATTCAGTTCAGAAGTGCTTGTAAGTAAAAATATTCCGGTTGAATTTAGTTTGAATGCAAAACTTTCCTAATCCCTTTAATCCGAGTACACAAATAAATTTTTCCATTCCAAAAAATTCTAATGTATCGCTTAAAGTATATGATTCCAATGGAAGTGAAATTGCCACATTAGTAAACGGGAACAAAGCTGCTGGCAACTATCAGGTTAATTTTGATGCTTCAAAATATGCGAGCGGGATATACTATTACACAATTACTGCAGGTTCTTTTACCTATACGAGAAAAATGATTTTGATGAAATAAGTTAAAGACATTTTCATATTTAATATTGCCGGAAGTTTATCACTTCCGGCTTTTTATTAGGTATAGGACAAGCTTACTAATTTCCCATTCTCTTTTATAAAATTGTTTTTACTAAAGAAGAATCCAAACTTAGGAAATAGTAATAAAAAAACTCCGGTTGTTAGAGCCGGAGTTTTTTAATGTTATTAAAGAAACGAATTAGTGATGCACTCCATTTATAATTATATGAGCACCACCATTGGGTCCGGAGGAAGTAATCTTAACACTAACCGTTTTAACTTGGTCAGTAGTATCAGCTACGTCATAAACCGAGAATCCGAATTGTGTCCAGGAGAGGACTTTGAGTATCCGGCAATGTAACATTCAAATCGCCTGATGCGCCGGTATCTTCTCCCTGAACCTGAACAACAATAGTTGTTCCTTCGCTAATGGATTATTATTCTGATCACTGACTGTATAAGTGAATAACTGAGTTCCGCCGTTTGGAATATCAAATGATGTTGGGTGTTATAGAAATTTGTGGAACACCCGAGAACAAAACTACGGTTTCATCACTTATCACAGTCTGGTTTTCATCAACTGTAGTAGCAGTAACCCTTCCAAATCCCGGTCCCAATACAGGATCATTAGGTTGTGGGGCAGATGAAATTAATTGCACACTGCCAATTCCCTGGTCATCGGTTAAAGTAGAACCTTCTATTATTCCACCTGTGGTTGTAAAATAAACAGCTGTTCCGGGACGAACAGGATTTGCATATTTATCACCCACAAAGGCAGTTATTCCATCTTGTAAGCCGTAAATATTATATCCGGCAAAATTAACTTTTGCGGGAGCTATGCTAAAGTGATCCTGGTCCGGGAGACCTCCGTGTATGGTCACACTAACCGGCTGAGATTTAATGGTTTTAGCAGGAAGCACTTCTGCAATAACCTGAACAACACCTGCTTTGGTTCCGCTTGTCAGGTTAACAACAGCCTGTCCAAGATTATTAGTATTAACCGAAGAAGGGCTTAATAATTCTCCGCCACCCGGTCCTGCAGCAATATAAAAGTTAACAGTTACAGAATGATCGAGATCAACAGGTATACCTGCAGAATCCTGTACAACAAAAACCATTGCTGTTGTTTCCTGGGCCCCACTTTCTTTTACTCCAATAGTTGGAAAAGAAACTGAAGCTATATAAATACTAACCGGATCACCGGATGGAATCGTTCCTGATCCTGTTGGATGTAAGACTACCGGGGGAGCGTTCAATGGTTGTCCTATTGTTGCAAACACTGAAAGTGTATCGGTAACAAAGTTATCTTTTGAAGCTATGATTGTCAGATTAACATTTGAACTGCTTTCAATATCAGCAGCATATTTTCCCTGTGAATCTGTAATAAGGGTCATCTCAATGCTGCTTCCACCTTTAATATCAACTGTTGCATCTTTAATTGGCGCGCCGGTAACATAATTAATAACCTGTCCGCTTAAAGCTATAGTTTCGACAGCCGGAGGATTATTTATATCGCTGCCGCCTCCAACTATTTCCGATTTATCCTTACAACTATACAGGACAAATGAAATTAGTAGTAATGCTACTAAACTTGCTGATGTTCGTGCCCACTTAGATTTTATCATATCCTTTTCTCTTATATGTTTTTAGAATTGATTTTAATTTCATTTTAAAATGCTTTATAGATAAAAGAATGAAATTTATTTCTGCGATTTAAGCATTTGAAGTTAACTGAAATCAACTTCTATACCTGAAATTGCCGTTGAGGTATGCTTCAATTTGGGAAATTAGAATGGATTTTAAGTAATAAATACCGATAAAATTGTAAAAAATTACATTATGAGATACTCAAACGCCGCCTGTTTCTCGTTTTATCATCTGCCAGATAGTTAAAAGAATTATCTGAATATCGAGCCAGAAACTCCAGTTTTCAATATACCATAGATCGTATTCTATTCTTTTTTTTGTCCTGATTTTATTCTCATCATAATCCTGTGCATCTCCTCTTAAACCATGAACCTGTGCCCATCCTGTTATACCTGGTTTTACCCAGCTTCTTATTTTAATTTCAGAAACCATTTTTTCATAAACCTGGTTATAGGGTAATGCGTGAGGTCTCGGTCCAACTACAGACATTTCCCCTTTCAGGATATTAATAAACTGGGGAAGTTCATCAAGATTTGATTTTCTCAGAAATTTTCCCACGGGGGTAACACGGGAATCATTTTCGGTTAATGGGTTATATTTTTCTCCATCAGGTGTAATAAACATTGTTCTGAATTTATAGCATGTAAATTTTTTGTTATCTGCACCAATTCTATCCTGTTTAAAAAGCGCCGATCCTTTAGAGGAGACTTTGACCAGTATATATAATATTGGAAATAACCATGACAGAATAAATATCATTACACTAAACGAAAAAACTATGTCGAATATCCGCTTTATAAATTTCCAATGCGATTCTGCCAAAGGTTCAGTTCTTACACGGATAATCGGAAAATCCCCCATCATATTTACCTGGAATTTTTTCGAACCGAACCTGAAATAATCCGGGATGATATTTATTCTTACTGCCTGTTTGTTGCATATATCAATGATTGTATCCAGTTGATCTGAAGCATAATTTGGCAAAGCGATTACAATCTCATCTATTTCATTTTCATTAATTATTTTTTCCAGCGAATTTATTTTTCCAATTAACTTCCCTGAATCGGTTTCAGCATCATCTACAAAACCAACAAAATTATACCCGAACTCTTTATGCTGCTCCATCATTTCATGAAATCCTTTCCCAACTTCCCCGCCGCCTACAATTAAAAGGTTCCAAAGATTTTTCTTTCTGCTAAGAATATTTTTTATAATTATTACACGCGCACTCACAAAAAAGAACAAAAGGAATGCATAAAACAGAATGAAATTTCTTGTAAAGAGATCTTCTTTGACAAAAAAGATAAAAAGAACCGAAGCTAATATCTGTACAGCTATATTTTTTACAATGTTTACTATCTGAAAAGTATAATACTTGGTTCTAAGATCATCATAAAAATTTACAACGTTCGAAACGAAATACCAGAGAAAATTCAGAGTTGCAAGAAGGATAAACATATAGTTTCGTTCGATCAGAATGGTAAATGATTGAGCCGTAACAGAAGAGATTAAAAAAGCGGTGTTAAGAAACGCGAGATCTAAAAATAATCTCAGGTAATAAACTGATTTCTGGTTTGCAATCATATTACTTCAGTGGGTTTTCCCCAAAACAATTCTGATTTTCCTTTAACAAATTCCCTTATCCTTTTTTCAAATACTGATCGGTCAAATTGTTTTGCGTATTTACTTAGCAAAACCGGATCAAAAGAACTTTGTGTCTGCTCAAATCTTACCACCGCATTTTGGATAGCCTCAGTTGTTTGCACACTAAAATGAATTCCGGTAACACCATCCCTAATTGTCTCCGCAGTTCCTCCTTTGTTAAAAGCGATTACAGGTGTTCCGCAGGAGAGAGCTTCAATTGGGACTATCCCAAAATCCTCTTCAGCAGCAAACACAAATGCTTTTGCCTTCTGCATATGAACTTTCATTTGATCAGGTTTTTGATAACCTAAAAACTCAATGTTGATACCAGCTTTCTGTTTAATTTTTCCTTCATCAGGTCCGTCACCAATTACAATTAATTTTTTATCCGGCATTTTTGAAAAGGCCTCCACTATCAAGCCAATTTTTTTGTAGGGTACAAACCTGGAAGCAGTAAGGTAATAGTTTTCTTTATATTCAAAGCATTCAAATTTATCCGTATCAACAGGAGGATAAATAACTTCAGCTTCTCTTCTGTAAACTTTTTTGATTCTTTCAGCAATGTACATCGAATTTGCAATAAAATAATCGACACGATTTGCTGATAAAACGTCCCACATTCTAATATAATGAAGTACAGATTTAGTAATTAGTCCAGTCAATCCCTTTTCCATTCCAGATTCTTTAAGGTATTGAAACGTGAGGTCCCAGGCATATCTGATTGGTGTATGAGAGTAGCAAATGTGCAATTGTCCCGGCGAAGTTAATATTCCTTTTGCTACCGCGTGCGAGCTCGAAATAATTAAATCATATTCAGTTACATTAAACTGTTCAATTGCGTATGGGAAAAGAGGCAGAAATTTGCGATAATTTTTCTTCGCAAAAGGAAGGTTTTGTACAAAAGAAGTATTCGGAATTTTTTCTTTGAGAATAATCTTTTGTTCCTCTTCATTTAAAAAATTAAAGAGGGTAAAAACATCCGCATCCGGCCAGAGATTAGTAAATGATTCAACGACTCTTTCAGAGCCGGCGTATGAAGAAAGCCAATCGTGTATTATTGCAGTTTTTAGTGCGGGCAATTTAATAGATGTATTTATGATTTATAATCTGAAAAATAAGAATAATAAATTCCACTTACATAAGCAGGATGAATTAACCCGAATAATAATATTAAATTAGCTGAGTAATGAATTAAAAAGATTTTGGTAATTTATTCTAAATTTCTCAGTTGAATAATCGCTTTTTATTCGCTCAAAAGCTTTTATTCTCATTTGGTTCAATAATTCACCGCCAATATTTTTTATACAATACTCAATACTCTCTTTTAGTTGGGTCACGTTTCGTGGTTCAACCAAAAAACCGTTACTACCATTCTGAATTATTTCTTTAGATCCCCCGGCATTGGCGGCAATTATAATTTTTTTATAAGCCATACATTCAAGAACAGAAAAGGGAAAAGCTTCCGGAATAAGTGAAGAATTGATAACAATATCTAATGAATTATAAATATTATCTTTTGAATCCGAATATCCTTCAAAAGAGACTTTGTCCGCTATCCCGTTAATGTCAATAATATTATTTAGTTCGGATTTATAATTTATGGAATCAATTTCAGTTGATGTTATACCATAAATGTGAAAGCTTATATTATTTTCTTTCAAAATATTTATCAATGCTTCCAGTACAAGATGTATTCCCTTAATCCTTATTATACTTCCAACCATTCCAATTTTAATATGGTCGTATTTTTTAATTTCTTGCAATTTGGTCTCAGGAATATTTACTCCGTTAGGGATAACAATTATTTTATTTAAATCAGGATTTTTCAACATTACCAGAACATTTTCCCTGACTGCATTGGAAACACATATGATATTGTTTACATATCTTTGAATTAAATTCAAAACCTTTTTTTCGACAGATTTCTCATTAAAAATTAGATGCTGAACTACCAGAAGCTTTTTACGTGTAAGTAAAGCTGAAGGTAAAGCAAATAAGGCAGCATATAATCCATTTGCTAAAATTAAATCAATATTATTTGTCTTTACTATTTTTAATAAGTTGAAAGTTGAAATATTAATATTGAAAATGATTTTAATTAAACTATAAAAATTCCAGCCAGAACCCCTATATATTTTTTTTAAACTTTTAATTTCAAAGAATTTAATTCCTTTATTTCTGAAATGATCCAAAGCATTACCATTGGGAGAAGCGATTATAAATTCATACTCTTTAATATTTTCTTTTAATTTTAAAAGAAACTCTTCCCCGCCACCCCAGTTCTGCATTACAGAAACACAAAGTATTTTTTTCTTAATCCCGATTTTATCAATCATTACAGGTTATCCCCATAGTCAATGTAACCGATAATTTTATATAAAATATAAAACAGGAAATGGATAGTATTTCTTATTAGTAATAAAGCAAATCCTTTTCTTCGGTAATTCCTGTACTTGGGTAATTCCAGATTCCTTTTTCTTGCTAAAAACCTTAGCCTGTTTTCCCTGGTTTTCCAGTCAGCGGAAAATTGTAGAGGATGAATGCGATAGTAGACATGAATTCTTGGAATAAAATGAAAAGAATTTTTTTTGCTTAATCTTAGCCATAAATCAAAATCTTCTAAATTAAGCTCGGGATCTTCATCAAATCCATCGACATCATCCAATACCTTTTTTCTGACTAAAACTGATGAGAGTGGAATCGTATTTCCGATATTGATCAGATCTTTGTTGTCTTTTGCAGCATGAAAAGGTAACGGAAGAAGTTCATAATTTTCTGAAAAAAAATTTACATCACCGAATGTAAAGCACATTGAATAAACAAATGCTTCCCCGGGATGATTAAGCAAATAAGTCACCTGGTATTTTAATTTATGCTTTGTCCATAAATCATCGGAATCCAGGAATGCGATAAAATTTCCGGAAGCATTTTTAACCCCATAATTTCTTGGTACTGAGGGTCTTCCGGAATGTTGAATAGTAAATACTTTTATGCGTTTCTCGGTTATTGCAATTTTTTTTACAACTTCTAAAGTATTATCTGTTGAACCATCATCAACTATAATTATTTCAAATTCCTGGTAGGATTGATTTAGGACAGATTCTAAAGTTGCCGAAATGTAATTACCGGAATTGTAAGAAGGGATAATAACTGAAACCATTGGAGATTTTACTGTCATAATGCTCATCTATATCTTCACAAGTTCAAAAATTCCACAACCGTAGTAACAGGAAAAATTATTTGAAATATTTTCTTTTGAAAGCTCTGCAGAAATGTGTAAACTATTATCATCATCTATATATGAGAATCTCTCTAGTGTAAAACTCTCTTTGAATAATTCTAAAAGATATTTTACAGAAAAAACCCTGTGTGCATCAAACTCAATTCTCTGCGGACCAATTACCGTAGACATGTAAAATCTTCCACCATTGGTTAACATTCTGGTGATATTATTTAGTCCTTTAATATGACCATCCACATCCACTTTATCACCGTACCTGCCGAGACCAAAATGTTCTATTGCATGAAGACAGCTGATCGAATCACAGTAATTACTGAGATCAAAGTTGTCAGACATAAGATCTGCCTGAATAAAATGAACATTGGATATTTGTTTTGTTATATGCCGGATATCAAAAACTTCAATTTCCCGGCTAGCTGCCATGTGAGCTACAAAACCATCAATCCTTGAACCAATGTCGACATGTTTATAAGAACTCCTTTGAAGAATTCGTTGAGCAACATAAAGATCCTGATGAAAATAATGTAAGGGGATTGAACCAGCCTTATCAAACCTGTCCCCAAGACATGGATAATATGAAGCAATTTGGAAAGAATGATCTTCGGATGCGGCCAATTGTTTCTTTATTTTACTCACATTCCGTATAAAATAAGGTAGGCTTTTCAAGGAAAGAAAAAATTGACCCGGTGACAGTCCAAAAGATTTTAACAAATAATTTATTTTTGAAAATAAATTCCTCAACTATGTAACACCTTATCTATCAGCCGGCTAAGATACTTTTCTGCAGTATGATCGATAAGAGACCTTTGAAATCCGTTCTCTGCTATCTTATCTCTCATATCTTCATCATTCAGAAAGTAATTAATTTCGTCGGGCAAGTTATTGATATTTTCATATACCGCGATTTCTTTATCGATCTCGTAGATTAGATTTAAACCAGGAACATAATAACTTAATTGAAAGCAACCGCTGCCATTTATTTCATAGTGTCTTCCCTTAACCTGTTCCTTGTGTTTTTTCAATAAGATTAATCCCTTCCAGTCTTTTATGGAAAATGCAGAATGCAAAAGAAATGGTAATTCAAAATTGGTTGCGTTAGAAAGATTGAGATTGATTTTAGTTTGATTAAAAACATTTACTACCTCTTCCTGTGAAATCCAATTTCCATATTTCCCCCAGTTTCTTCCGAAGACATTTACCTTTATGTCTTTTGTTTTCAAATAATCAATAATCCATCTTCTGTAAGGACTATAATTTCCAACGAATGAAACGTCATATATTTTCTCAAGATTTATTTTTTTATAAATATTTTGATTGAAACCAAAAGGTGAATAAATAACATTTGATATATTTTCCATCAGATATTTCTGATAGGTATAATAATCAGGAGTGGAGAAAAAATCAAAGTATTGTCTCCAATGTCTGGCAAATTCAGTTCTCCATGGATCATCTATAAAATAGGAAATGGTTTTTGTGTAATCACGGAGCGATGAAACTGTATCTTCATCAAATTCGTCTTCAAACAATGAAAATAAAGCAAAATCAGGTTTTTCAGAAATAATTATTTCCTTAAGTTTTTTATTCATTTCCCGTTTGCTTTGAGATTTATATTCTGTAAAGAAATCAAACAAGTACACATTTTCTTTGCCAAGCAAATCACAAATTGGGAGATATATATTGTAATATTCGTAAGAGTATCCCCTAGCTTTTACCCCATAATCATATTTTAATATTGCAATAAATGCTTTTGGCATTTAATTAATCCATTCTCAAAATTCTTTTATTAACAATTGTAATATAAAGAACATACAATAAACCTATCAGCAGTATTGAATATGAAATACCTTTAATACCAAATGTCGAAACAAAATAATAGTTTAACCCCAGTGAGCCTACACCAATAATAATTTTTGGAGCAAGGTATTTTTGAGGCAAACTTAAAGCCATTCCCAGTATAGTTTGTGCCTGACCGGTGTAAAACAACCCTGTTCCCAGAACAAGTAATGGAAGTATATACCAGTAGACCGTATAGCTTTCACTGCTGATAAGTTGAATAATTTCTTTTCCCCATAAAAATGTTAGGAATGTAGAAAAAAAAGTAATTAGCAAAATAATTGAAATATTAATCCTGATATATATATGTCCCGTGTTAATATTTTCATGCTTGTCAATATCCGCGAATTGCTTAAAGATAATCGGAGTGGCAAACTCAGTAATGATATTATTTGGTATTACAATCAGGGCATTAACAATAGCCATCATAATTGCATAAATTCCAACATCTTTAACGGAAAGAACACCGTTAATAATCCACTTTTCTCCATTCATCTGAAACCAGCCTGCAATCGCCCAAATCAGAAAAGGGGAGATATAAACCATGACTGTTTTTATAATATTTATTTGTTTTTCATGGTTTGTTTTAGAAAAGGGTTCGGTCGGAACAAATTTTCTGAAGATAAATATTTTAATAAATGCCATGATGAATGTAATACAACTAAAAGCAAATAAAATATATAATAATTCAAGTTTACTAATCCATAAAAAAATTAACAGTGAGGCAATCATCAATATTCTTTCAGAAGCCTGAAGTAGAGAATTCTCTTTTCTCTTTCTTATAAGATTTAAAATTGAATTAAAAAATTCGCTCAATTTTGAAGAAATTACAAACAACCCGGCAGCCATGAAAAAGAGAACTGAATATTCACTTTCAAGCATTGGGGAAATTAAAGAGAAGATGATGGTTAAAATGAAAAATAAAGTTACTGTAACTCTAATAAACCTGAACATCAGGTTCACAAATTCACTTCTAAGATTCAATTCCTCATAATGATAGTAATACCTTAAAAATCCCTGGAGAAATGAACCGTAAAAAAGTCCCAACACAGCAGCAATAGTTAAAATTAACGCATAAACCCCATATTGTTCAGGACCTATTTTAGAAATAATTTTTATTATGAGGAAACCGAGGATTACATTTATACTCTGTCCGAAAATTACCCACCCCATTTCCGATGCCGACTCATAACTTATTTTATTACGGATAGTTTGATAAATATTTTTAAGTTCTTTCATTCAGAGTGAAGCCGCTTAAATAAAACTTAATAGTATTATAATTTATTGTAAATATAGAGAATATGGAAATGATTTTATAGGTTGGGATAATATCAAAAACCTAATAATAGACAGAGTAAGTAGAAAAATTAGCTGGAATAATATAAGTTAACCCTTAACAATTTAAGGTTTATCCATTGCAGGTCAGACTTTGAAATTATCTTCCATAGTTATTGCAAAAAATGAGGAATCAAACATCCGGAGATGTATTGAAAGCCAGCTTGACTGCATTGATGAAATTATTGTTTTGATTGATGAATCCTCAACTGACGGTACAATTGAAATTGCAAAATCCTATTCCGCTATTAAGTTTGAAATAGTTAAGTGGCGGGGATATGCAGAAACAAAAACTTATGGCATATCAATAGCGGGTAATAATTGGATTTTCTGGATAGATGCAGACGAAGCAATTACTCCTGAGCTTTCTGAGGAAGTGAAAGAATTTAAAAAATCTGTTCCTTCATTCACGGCGTATTCAATTCCGCGCAAAGCATACTTCCTGGGAAAATGGATTAAACATAGCGGATGGTATCCCGGAAGAGTTACAAGATTGTTTAACAGGAATGAAGTCAGATTTAATAACTATTCAGTTCATGAACAGCTTGAAGTTAAAGGAATAACGGGCAAACTCAGGCACGACCTTGAACATTACACTGATCCCTCAATTCATCATTACTTCGAAAAATATAACCGTTATACTTTTTTAGCCGCGAATGAATTATATAAGATGGGGAAAAAATTTTATTTCTCTGACATTTTATTACGACCTGCCGGTATTTTTTTGAAGATGTATTTTCTGAAAGCAGGTTTCCTTGACGGAATACATGGTTTTATGCTCGCGGTATTTTCATCATCGTATGTTTTTACAAAATATTGTAAGTTGTGGGAACTTGAAAAGACTAAAAAGTAAACACAATGAACCAGGCAAATAATAAAGAATTTTTGTTTATGCAGCTCGTAATGCAGAATCAGCAAATTGCTTTGATGTCTATGGGCAAACTGGAAAATCCGGTGACTGAGAAAATGGAGAAGAATTTGGAATACGCAAAAATTGCAATAGATACACTTGATATGCTGCTGGAAAAAACCAAAGGTAACCTGTCAGATTACGAGGATAAATTTTTAAATGAGACTCTTAAAGAGTTAAAGCTGAATTATGTTGCTGAGATTGGAAAAGAATAATTTTATCAATTTGGATCTTTTCTGTTAAGGGAGATAAAATGACCATCGGAATTATTGCAAACTCTACAAAAGCAAAAGTTTATGAAGTTGTATCTTCTCTGATCAAAAAGCTAAAAGCAAATGGTTTTGATTTTTTTATTACGGACACCATAATTTCCAACAGGGGATCATTAACAGAGAAAATTAACAAAAAGTATTTTCTTCCGGATAGAAGTATTTATAAAAAAAGTGATATAATACTTTCAATTGGAGGAGATGGTACAATGCTTGCCACTGCCTACCAGGCCCAGTTTTATGATAAGCCTGTACTCGGGGTTAACATGGGTAAGCTCGGATTTTTGGCAGAAGTAAACATAGATCAATTGGATACGTTTATTGATGATATAAAAAGTAATAGAATTCAGATTGAAGAACGGATGGTGATTTGTGGTAAATGTATAGGGCACAAGATTGAGACGCTATATGCTATAAATGATATTGTTATAGATAAAGGCGGCTGGCCTAAAATGATCGAAATTACTGTCCAGGTAGATGGTGAAAACCTTACAACCTTTGGTGCAGATGGAATTATAATTGCGACACCAACAGGTTCTACCGGGTATTCTATTTCCGTTGGAGGCCCCATCGTAAGTCCGAAAGCAGATGTTATTACTCTGAGTCCTATTTCTCCACATAGTCTTACTGTTCGTCCTCTGGTATTACCCAGCAGTCAGGAAATAACAATTAAAGCCGCTTCACAGCATAAAGAAATTCTGGTAAACTGCGACGGACAAAGAGTCTTTGCTTTTGCCCCGCCGTTTGAAATTAAAATTACTCGAAGTAAGAAAGCTGTAAAGTTAGTGCATTCTTCACTATCGAGTTATTTTGAAACTCTTCGAAACAAATTGATGTGGGGAATTGATCTGAGAAATTCTTTTTTTGAAAAATAGGTAATTATAATGCAGAAAATACTGTTTATTTTTTTAATTGTGTTTTCGTTCACGGTTTCGTTTCCGCAGGATATCAACCAGACTATTCACGATGAAGATTCCGGAAAACCAATGCTGATTGGTACCTGTAACAGGGCGGCATTTTCTGATACAAGTTTTTCCTGGTGGTTTAATTCGGGCTACAATTTATACAAGCCTGATTCAGTTGCAGTTAGTGGGATAAAAAAAGATTTGAAAAATATTAGGACTACAATTGTTATGGGAACCTGGTGCAGTGACAGCAGGGAACAGGTACCGCACTATTTTAAGGTTATGGATGAAGCAGGTTACACAGAAGATAGTCTAAATATTATTTGCGTAGATCGTGAAAAGAAAGATTTATCCGGAGAGGTTGATAGTTTAAATATTGAATTGGTTCCAACTTTCATTTTCTATCGGGATGATAAAGAAATCGGGAGAATCATAGAAACTCCCGAACAAACTTTAGAAAAAGATATATATTCAATTTTGAAAAACAGCACAGAATAAAATTCTGAGCTCTCAATTAAACTTCAACTTCCTCCAATACAGGCAATTCAATTTTCGTAAAATCAATTTCCTTAACTTTATTCCGTGTCGTCCTTCCCGTATTTGTTCTTACAATTACAGGATGTTTCCTTGTAATGGTATTCTTTTTAGGGGGATTATTCCTATCCTTATAATTCTTATAAACATAAACCTTTTGTTTATAATTTCTAAGGATAATTTTATCTTCATCGTGATGAAGTACATAACCCGGCAGCAAAGGAATTTTTCCGCCGCCGCCCGGTGCATCTATCACAAAATGTGGGATAGCAAGACCGCTGGTATGACCTCTCAGGTTTTCAATTATTTCTAATCCTGTTTCAATAGACGTTCTGAAATGATTAGCTCCTTTTGTTTCGTCAGCCATATACATATAGTAAGGACGAACTCTTATCTTTAACAATTTTTGCATAAGCTCTTTTACCACAGCAGCATTATCGTTAACACCTTTCATAAGAACCATCTGGTTTCCAACAGGGATTCCCGCATCGGCAAGCATTCCACAAGCCTTGGAACTTTCCGGTGTAATTTCCCATGGATGGTTAAAATGAGTGTTCACGTATATAGGGTGATATTTCTTAAGCATATCACAAAGTTCAGGAGTTATTCTATGCGGAAGTACGCAGGGCATTTTTGATCCCAGCCGGATTATTTCAATGTGCGGAATTTCTCTCAATCGGATCAGAATTTTTTCCAGCATCACATCAGTTAACATTAAGGGATCACCACCGGATAATATTACATCTCTTATTTCAGTATGCTCTTCGAGATATTTAAATGCGCTTTCCAATCCTTTCATTGAAATTTTCTCGTAGTCCCCAACTTTCCGCTTGCGGGTGCAGAAACGGCAGTAAAGACCGCACTGGCTTGTAACAAGGAAGAGAGCTCTGTCCGGGTATCGATGCGTAATATTAGGTACGGGGCTCATAGCATCTTCCATTAAAGGATCTTCTTCAGCGTCGAAGTCCTCCAGTTCGGCTTTATCCGGTACACATTGCTTCCAGATAGGATCTCCCGGATACCTTATCAGGCTCAAGTAGTACGGATTAATTCTGGCCTGGAAAAATTCGTCCAGATCTTCTGCAACCTTGCGGTCTATACCGAATTTTTCAACAAGCTCATCGACAGTGTGAACACTATCTCTTATCATACGCTGCCACAGTTCCATGACTAACCCTCGGTTTGTTTATGGTTGACTAAAAAATTTCCCGAAGACAATAAGATTATCTCCAATGGAATAAAAATCATTTATCTCAGCTACAATTGAATAATTATTTCTGAGATAAAAATTTCTAGTCCGCGTATAATTTTCTTTGGAAGATGTTTCTGCCAGCAGCCATCTTCCTTTACTCTTCCTGACAAATTCTTCAGCATGTTCCAGTAGTTTTTTACCGATTCCTTTTTCTGTGGCTTCAGGATCGGCAACTATCCAGTACATATCAAAAACTCCATCTGTTAAAGGTCTTTTACCGGTGCAATGATAACCAAAAACCTTGCCATCTTTTTCGAAAACATAGATATTATAATCATCCTGACCAGGATTTGATTCGGCAATGTTAATAAGTTCCATTGCCACTTCTACTTCCTGTTTATTAAAGTTTGAAACTCTGTTCAAAATTTTTTCCAGTTTTTTTGAATCACCCTGCTTTAATTTGCGTATCATTCTTTTTCCTGGATATTGCTAACTGGGAAATACGAAATAATAGTTCAGGGTATTCTAATCCTGCAGCAGCCGCAGCGCGGGCAAATCCCGAATCAGTTGAAATGTCAGGATTCGGATTCACCTCAATCACATAAGGCTTGTTGTTTTTATCAAGCCTCAGATCAACACGCGCATAATCTCTGCAGTTTACTGCATCAAATGCTTCTAACGCTATTTCTTCTACCTTTTTTTTAATTTTTTTATTAAGAGCAGCAGGACACTTAGGGTTTGTGTACCTGAAATAAGTGCTGTCCTCCATCCACTTACCATCATATGTTACAATCTTCGGAAGTTTATCCGGGAGACCTTTAAAAACTATTTCAGAAATTGGTAAAACTGTTCTTCCAAGTATAGCAACATTAAGTTCTCTTCCTTCAATATACTCTTCCACAAGAACATCCTGCTTGTAAGTCTTTTGAAGAAATGACAGATGTTTATTTAAAGGTTTAAAATTTTTAACAACAGAAAATTCAGATATCCCTATACTTGCATCTTCATTTAACAGTTTAAGAATAACGGGATAGGTAAGTTTTATATTTTTTGCAGTAACTTTTTCCGATTTTTTTATAGTAACGGAGTTGGGAGTATTTATTCCGAAAGATCTGAGAATATTTTTTGTGCGGGACTTATTAAGACAGTTGCCAAGACATGATGGAACATTACCCGTATATTCATAACCCAGAAGTTCAAACATTCCTGCCATGCAATATTCATAAGATGAAATTCCCTCGACAGCTTCAACAAAATTAAAAATAATATCGGGTTTGTAACCATTAATTTTTTTAATAGTGTTTTGAACATCACGATCAATTGCAAGAGCACTTACGTTTTTATAATAATGCTTTAAGCTTTTCCTGATTTTGTGAATATCTTTTTCAAATCCATTTTCTGAAAGATCATTCGGGGGGTTTTTATCCCCTGCAGGTTTACCGTTGTAAACTGAAAAGATACTAACCGGGGCGTTATAACAAATTAAAATTTTAGTATCTGAAATCATAATAGGTTATGTCTTTTAGCAGCTGCAAAAAGAACTTTATTTATCATATCATTATAATTTAAACCTGCAACACGTGCAGCTTTTGGAAAACATGAATTTTCTTCCGGGTTTGGCAGAATTCCCGGCAGTGGATTAACTTCAATAATGTTCGGTACACCAAGATCATCCAGCCTCAGATCAATCCTGCTCCAGTCTCTGCAATTTAAAGTATGGTATGTTCTGAGCACATTTTTTTTTATTGCATTTTCAAGTTCAGGAGAAACCCTGGCAGGACAATGAAAAACATCAAGTGGATTTTCTTTTGTATCGAGAATCCATTTCGCTTCATAAGAATAGATCGGGATAAAATCATCCGGAAAATCTTTGAAATTTATTTCAACAATCGGCAGCACAACTGCATCTTCTCCGTTTCCAAGAACTGCTGCTGTAAATTCTCTTCCCGGTAAAAATTCTTCAATCAATGCCGGCTGTTTATATTCAGCAGTTATTCTTTCTACTTCCCTTTTAAGATCATTCAAATCTTTTGCGAATGAAGAAGAAAAAATTCCTTTACCGGAGCCTTCCGAAACCGGTTTAATTATCAGGGGGAATTTCAGATCAATGTTTAATATCTCATCAGGTGAATGTGCAATAATAAATCTTGCGTTGGGAATTTTATAATAAGATAAAATTTCTTTTGTTCTTGCTTTATCAAGACAGGTTGCCAGAGTCAGCGGATCAGATCCCGTGTAAGGAATACCCAGCATATCAAGTATCGCAGGAATCTGTGCTTCCCGGCTTATTCCGTTAAATCCTTCAGCAATATTAAAAACAATATCAGGTTTGACTTCAAGAAATTTAAAGTAAGCATCCTGATCTGCTTCAATCATATTTACATTGTGAAAACATTCGATTGCTCCTTTAACTGCATTAATTGTATCCCACGTATCCCATTCAGCAAAAGTGTCTATTGATTTTTTCTGAAGTTCTTTTGTGTTGTTTGAATTTGGGGGTACTATTTCTTGGAAAGTTTCACTTTCAGGTTTGACGTTAAAGGTTAATGCAACGTTCAACTTCACATTAAAGAAAGAAGAAGATAAAATGTTTTTTCCTTTTATTATTTTTTGCAAATATAACTATTAATAACTCTAAGTCAACAAGTTTAAATCAGCACTAAAATTATTTTTTAAAACTATTTGAAGAGAGTAAAAATAATTTTTAAAATCAACTGAACTAATTTCAATTAAAAAATATTATAAATCAAATTTTTAACCGAGTGCAGTGTGATAAATAAAACTTGCTCATGCAATCTTAATGTATTCAAGCTGGGGAGAATATTCTGCGGAAAGAATTTTTCTGATTACTTTGTTCTCTTCCTTTTTAAAATATGGATCATCAGAAATAATTTTAAATGCAGTCTCTTTTGCAGATAAAAGCATATCAGTATCATCAATTAAATTAACAAATCTGAATTCCGGGAAGCCGCTCTGCTTTGTTCCGAAAATATCTCCCGGTCCGCGAAGTTTCATATCAACTTCAGCAACTTTAAATCCATCAAGGTGTTCAACCATTGTTTTCAGTCTTATTCCGGATTTGTATTTTTCAATCTGTGATGAAGAAAGGTATTCCAGATCGAAAGGTAATTTGTTGTTTGCAGCAGCGTAGTTGTCCTTTGTTACAAGTATACAATATGCCTGTTTACTTCCTCTCCCAACTCTTCCTCTTAATTGATGCAATTGAGAAAGCCCGAATCTATGAGCATCATTAATTAATATTATGTTTGAATCCGGTATATCTATGCCGACTTCAATTACCGTTGTTGCAATCAGCACATCATATTTTTTGCGAAGGAATTCAAGCATCACAGTTTCTTTTTCCTGCCAGGACATTCTTCCATGGATTAACCCAATGTTTAGTTCTTTTAGAAAAGTATCTTTTAATTCACTGTAATGAGTTTCAGCGGCTTTCAATTCCAGCTTTTCTGATTCTTCAACCAAAGGGTAAACAATAAATGATTGATAACCTTCTGTTCTGTTCTTATCAATAATAAATTTATAAATCTGGGGAAGTTTATTTTCACCTCTTAATATTGTTTTTATCGGTCTTCTGTTCTTCGGCATCTCATTAATTACTGAAATATCGAGATCGCCGTATAAAGTCATTGAAAGAGTTCTTGGAATCGGTGTTGCACTCATTACTATGACATCCGGAGTTATTCCTTTACCAAGTAATTTGCCACGCTGAGCCACACCAAAACGATGCTGTTCATCAACAATAACAAGTCCGAGGTTATTGAATTTTACATTCTCCTCAAACAAAGCATGTGTTCCGATAATTATATCAGCTTCACTAACTTCTAATTTCCCTCAGATTTTTTTCTTTAACGGATTTTTTCTGACCACCTAAAAGTAAACTAATTTTAATATATTTTTCCCTTATGTAATTCAGAAAGCTGTTTCATCATTTTTGAAATATTTTTAGCATGCTGATCTGCAAGTATTTCCGTCGGCGCCATCATTACAGCCTGGTAACCATTATCAACAGCTATCAACATTGATATAAGAGCAACAATTGTTTTACCGCTTCCAACATCTCCCTGCAAAAGTCTGTTCATCGGAGAATCGGACTCCATATCAGATTTTATTTCACTTAAAACTTTCAACTGGGATTTAGTGAGTTTGAAAGGAAGGGTTGAGAGAAAATCCTTCACAAGACTTGTTCTTACTTTAAATGAATAACCTTTCTGTTTCGTTTTGTAATTATATTTTCTTAAGGCAATAAGAATCTGCAGGTAAAAAAGTTCTTCATATTTAAATCTTTTAAGTGAAGTTTCTAATTTTTCTTTTGATTCAGGGAAGTGGTAGTTCTTAACAGCCGATGTAATACCCGCAAGATTATTTTCATTCAGAATATATCCCGGTAGTGTTTCTTCAAGATTGTCAGCATAATTTTCAACAGCATTTGAAATAATTTTTCTTAAACTGAAATCTCCGATGGCTGTAGCTTTTAGTTCTTTTGGTATTCTGTAGAAAGGAATAATTTTCCCGGTGTTAAGCATTTTAGATTCATCTTCGCTTAACCGATCAAAGTCGGGATGAGTAAACTGGAGATTGCCGTAATTTGAAATAGTTGGTTTGCCTGATACGGCAAAATGATCTCCCTCCTTAAATACATCATAAAAATATTTAGCTCCATGGAACCATACACACTCAAAAAAACCTGTCGCATCCCTGAATTGCACTTTCATTAATTCACGGCGATTAAATCTTCTTTTCTCTTTATCTTCAACTTTTGCAATTATTGTTAATTCGCCTTCGTAACCATTTTTTATATATTCATAAGATTTTAATGAAGTAAGGGTTGTTGTTCTGTCAAGGTGGCGGGAGGGAAAATAAAAAAGTAAATCACGAATTGTATTTATTCCAACCTTCCGGAAAGCTTCAGCGCGTTTAGGACCAACCGATTTTAAATATTGAACGGACTGTTCAAGAATATTTTCTTTTTGAGAATTCATCTTGATTAAAATAAAGAATTCGGATTAATCATTCACTTAAGTATTATTTTTATATTTGCATAGTTTAACAAATAAGAAATTATGAACTGGGAAAAACTTTTATCAAACAAACTGCTTGGTGATGAACAATCATCTGAAATTAAATTAAGTGACGGACGCAGCCAGTTTCAGCGCGACTTCGATAGAATTGTATTTAGTCCGGCTTTCAGAAGACTGCAGGATAAAACTCAGGTTTTTCCATTGCCTGAAAGTGATTTTGTACATACAAGACTTACACACAGTCTGGAAGTTTCGTGCGTTGGAAGATCTCTCGGAAGTCTTGTCGGGGAGAAGATTTTAACTAAGGATAAAAAACTTGCAAAAAAATATACTTCTGTTCACTTCGGGGAAATTGTTGCGGCAGCCTGCCTTGCTCACGATATAGGCAACCCGCCCTTTGGTCATTCAGGAGAGGATGCAATTGCAGAATATTTCAGAAATAATAACGGGAAGCAGTTTAAAGATATTATTGCTGATGAAAAAAAGTGGACAGACTTTACCATGTTTGAAGGAAATGCGCAGGGATTCAGAATTATTACAAAACTTCAAAATCCGAATTCCGGCGGAGGATTAAAACTAACCTGTGCCGCTCTTGCCGCGTTCACAAAATATCCCAAGGAATCTTTAATTACGCAGAAGGGAAAATCAGGAAAAAATAAAAGTAAACCGTACAAAAAATTTGGATTCTTTCAGTCGGAGAAAAAACTTTTTGCAGAAGTTGCTGAAGAAACCGGGTTAATAAAAAACGGACTTAAGAATGATTACTGGTGGAGCAGGCATCCTCTTGCATTTCTTGTTGAAGCTGCTGATGATATCTGCTACATGATTATGGATCTTGAAGATGGATTCAGGCTTGGTCTTCTTACTTTTCAGGAAACGGAAAGCCTGTTAAAACCTTTGATCAAATCGAAGATGACTTCTTATGAAGGAAGAAGCAGGAATGATAAAATTGGTTATCTCCGCGCAAAAGCAATAAATGATATTGTTACCGAACTTACCGATGCATTTGTGGAAAATGAAGATAAAATTCTTGCAGGTAAATTTGAACCGGATCTGGTTTCTGTAATTTCTTCCGGTCAACAGCTGGAAGAAATAAAAAGAATATCGAAACAGGAAATTTATTCTTTTAAGAGTGTTGTTGAAAGAGAAGCTGCTGGTTATGAAGTGCTTGGTGGTTTGCTGGATACACTTATCAATGCGGTGAATGATATTTATAACAGCAATCCTTCCTGGAAGAGTAAAAATTTAATGAAACTTTTCCCGGGACAGTTTCTCGGTGCAAACGGTAAGCCGGATGATGATTTATATTTAAGATTATTAAAGATTACAGATTTTGTTTCGGGTATGACTGACTCTTATGCGGTTTCACTTTACAGGAAGATAAAAGGAATTTCGCTGCCGGGGAGGTAGGTGCTGCAACACCGTATGAGGTTATTTTATTTCTATTGCTCTCTTCTCTCCTTTCTTGTTTTTATATTTAGATAATTCCTTTTCAATTAATTTTTGTTAGAATATATAAATGCCTTCTCCCGGCAACACCATCATAAAAGACTTGGCCGCTGCCAAACACGATAGCATTCTCGTCTGGGCTCCAATTGGGCGCTAATTGAACTGAAGAGGGTCCTTCGTCGTTGGTATTCACATCAAGTATTGTTTTTAGGAGAGTGGCGGTTTCAATTATGCCTACCTCACTACTACCATTGGTTGTAGATGTATAAGAACCGTGTGGGAAGCAACAGTACAATATTTTTGAAGCATCATGATTATATCTTACCCAAAGACCAGTTCGAGGTCCGTCAAGTTCAAAGTTTACATTTAATGTATCTATTCTTTGTTCATTCAATAAAATAATTCCTAATTTAGGCAATCTCCAGTTTGTCTGGGTAGACATTGAAATTGGAATCAATAGTTTATTTCCGTCAGGATGTACATCAAAACCGTTCAGCATTTCACTTTGTCTTGCTAAAGATAGATAGGAAAAAAGAAGGCTATCTCGGTTTAATAATTTATTATATAAATGATAACCTGCTCCTGCATAAGTGCTGTCCCCATATTTATAATATATGATTTTATTATCATCTCCCGGGAAATACCGTGCACTTGATACATTTTCAGTTTTGGCAATAATTAAGTTCAACTCGCTGGTTTGTACTTTATACTCATATAAGGCTCCGGAAGATACATCCCCATATCTTGAATCTACAAGAAGAATTTCAGTGCCTGAAGTATTGGCATCGATATATGTCCAGTGTTTTTCGTAAATGCCAATATCCAGTAATATAGTATCATCTACTGCACTATAATTATTGTCAATAATAAATCTCGCTAATTGATCAATAGTGTAAATGTTATTCCCGCTCCAAACTCCCATATAAAAATTATGTCCATTCTCTTTAGGATCTGAAAAATCTATTTCCTTCAGATATGGATTTATTAAGTTATTCTCTCCGGGATCAACCGGGCCCTTTTTACAAGCGTGAAATGATACAGCAATCGTAAACAGGATTATTATTTTTATCGTTTTCAATTTCTTCTCCGTTTATACATATTTTTAATTATTAAGATAATTTTCTAATCTTTAATAAATTTTCATAAAAGACACTTTATTACTTGTTGTATCTATTTTTGAAACAGCAAGCCAGTTGCTGGATATATCCGGTTGATTGGATGATTGGATGAATGCCTGAATGTTGTATGAATGATTGGGAAGAAGAGAATCCACATAAAGCAAAGTATCTGCTGTTGAGATTAAAAATCTTTTGTCTTTACTGATGCTGTCTGCATCTCTAATAGTCAGATTTATTTCTGCAGGCAGTTGTATGTTGTTTGTAGTTTGTCGTACCCAGGCTTCTGTGCAGCTTGTGTCTACTAAAGTTAAACTTATTTGCGGCTGGTCACCCGGTGGAATAGGGTTATCCTTTTTGCAGGAAGAAATAATAAGAGAGAATAAAATTAAAAATGCTGTTAAGATTGTTTTCATTACACCCTTTATAAGAATTTCTTATTAAACTAACTGATATGAATTTACTCCATTTTCATATCGCGCGTCATCAAGTCTGTTGTGGCTTTAACAGGATCTTTTTCTTCAAATAGAATGTTATAAACTTCAGTTGTTATGGGGGTTTCAACTTTATTTTTCTTTGCAAGCATAGATGCAGAACGGCTTGTTTCAACTCCTTCCGCAACCATCTTCATTGTTTTTAAAACCTGCTTTAAAGTTTTACCTGAACCAATCTGCTCACCGACAAAACGGTTTCTGCTGTGGCGGCTCATACAGGTTACAATCAAATCTCCCATTCCTGATAGTCCGGCAAAAGTTTCCGGCTGCGCACCCATTGCAATTCCAAGTCTCGATATTTCGGCAATACCTCTTGTCATAATAGCAGCTTTTGTATTATCGCCAAACTTAACACCATCTATTATTCCTGCTCCTATTGCAATTACATTTTTAAAAGCGCCGCCAAGTTCAACACCCAATACATCTGTTGATGCGTAAACCCTGAAATAGGAAGTTATAAATGCGCCCTGGATTGATTTCGAAGTTTCAGCATCGAGTGAAGCCGCAACAACTGCTGTGGGAATTCTTTTAGCAACTTCTTCTGCATGACTTGGTCCCGATAAAACTCCAACCTGGCTTTGATCAAGCTCAGGCATTTCATCTTTTAACATCTGCGACATTGTCATCAGGCTTTTATTTTCAATCCCTTTTGCGACGCTAACAAGAATAGAATTTTTTATTTCTGAGGAATCAATATTTTTTATTACACTGCGTAAAAATTGAGAAGGCACAGCAAGCACAATCATATTCTGCTGATGCGTTGCTTCTTCGAGATCGTGTGTTATTTTAATTTCATCCGGAATGGGTATTCCCGGCAGGTAACTTTTGTTATCCCTGGTTTTCTCAAGAACCTTAGCGTAACTTTTAACATATTCCCAGAGAGTAACATTATGTCCATTGAAGTGAAGCAGGATAGCAAGGGTGGTTCCCCAGCCGCCGGCTCCAAGAACAGAAATTTTCATCAGGAGGATTTAATTTTTTTCTTAAAGCTTACTTTATTTTCATTTCCGTTTAACAAACGAATTACATTTTTTCGGTGAGTGAAGATTACAAGCAATGAAAGTAAAATTACAAATGGCAGAAGTGTATGATATCCTTGTATATCCACATTAAAAACATTCTCTCTTATAATAAGTGTAAGAGGAACTGCGATTGCTCCTAAAATTGAACCGAGAGAAACGAAACGCGATATACTTACAACCAGCACAAACACTCCGATAGCAACAAGCATATCAACAGTAACAACCATTAAAAGTACACCCAATGCTGTGGCAATACCTTTGCCGCCTTTAAAGCCTGCAAAGATTGTCCAGATGTGTCCTATTACAGCGGAGATTCCTGCAATAATCTGTACAAGAGTGAAATCATCAAAAGGAGTTACATTATGAAAAGGCATTGATCCATAGTGAAGTCTTGCAACAACAATAACTGCAAGGACACCTTTCATTGCATCAAGTAGAATTACAAGCACACCATGCTTCCAGCCCAGAACACGCATAACGTTTGTCCCGCCTGCATTTCCGCTGCCGTGTTCTCTTATATCAATACCTTTAACTGCACGTGTTACTATAATACTGGTCGGAATTGATCCGATCAGGTAGGATAAAATAACTATTGTTGCGAGTAGATACATCTATAAACCATCAATAAAAAGTGAAGTTAAAACTAATTATAAAAGGACTAACATTCAATGAATTACAACTTACCAGGACATAAGATGCAACTATTAAACCAACGATTTAAATAATTGAAAATCTTCTTTTGTTGTTATCTTAAAATTTAAGCTCGATCCTTCGGTAATATTTACTTTTTTGCCTATGTTTTTTACTAACATAGATTCATCGGTCGCATAAATATTTTCCTTATAAGCTTTCTTCATCGCTTTTATTAAATCTTCATATTTAAATATCTGGGGTGTCTGCACATAATAAACGTCGGTCCTCTCAAGATATTCTTTCACATACTTTTTCCCCCTTATTAAAGTATTACTTCCTTTTAAGCAAACCACTGCATTCCCTTTTTTTTCGGCAACACGTAATGCGTTGTATAATGTTTTGGAAGGAAGCAGCGGACGTGCTGCATCATGTACTATTATCAAATCATTCCTGTTTGCAGCGACAGAGGAAAGCGCATTATATACTGAATCCTGTCTTTCCTTTCCTCCTTCCACAATCTTTCTAAACTTATCGAGTTTATATTTTTGCCTGAGTTTCCCCAGGATTTTAAAATAATTACGATCTGCGGAAACAATTATCTCGTCAATTAATTTATTTTTTTGAAATGTCTCAAGGGAATAAACTATTAATTCCTTCCCATTAACTTTAATAAATTGTTTGGGTTTTGAAAACCCGCTACGGGTTCCTTTTCCTCCCGCAGGAATAATTACTATTCTTCTCATAACAATAGCATAGCATCGCCGTAGCTGAGGAACTTATAACTATCTTTTTGCGCTTTTTTATAAGCCTTCATAACAAAGTCGGTTCCTGCAAAAGCACAGACCAGCATAAGCAATGTTGATTCCGGCTGATGAAAATTTGTGATAAGTCTTTTTGTAATTTTGAAATCGTAAGGCGGGTAAATAAATTTATCAGTCCAGCCTCTTCCCGGTTTTACAAGTCCGTCTGCAGTGATACTTGTTTCAAGTGCACGTGCTGTGCTTGTACCAACTACAAACACATTATGCTTTCCGTTTAAAGCCTTGTTTATTTTATCTGCAGAAGCCGAAACAATCTCATAGTATTCCGAGTCCATTTTATGCTTTGTAAGGTCCTCAACTTCCACCGGTCTGAAAGTACCTAACCCGATATGTAAAATTACCGGTACAATTTCGACTCCTTTTTTCCTGGCTTTATTCAGAAGTTTTTCCGTAAAATGTAAACCTGCGGTAGGTGCGGCTACGGCGCCATCAACCCGTGCATAAACTGTCTGATAATTTACTTTATCTTCCGGAACAGGTTCTCTTTTAATGTAAGGAGGAAGCGGAGTTAAACCGATTTTTTCAACTGCACTAAATACATTTCCTGGCTGATTAAATCTTACCGTTCGTCCTCTGGAAGTAGTGTTGTCAATTACTTCGCACCATAGTTTATCATTAAAGTATATTTTGTTGCCTATTCTTACTTTCCTTGCGGGATCAACAATAACATCCCAAATGCATTCTTCTGCATTTAATTCTCTTAAAAGGAAAACCTCGATCTTGGCATTTGTTTTTTCTTTTTTGCCGTACAGCCTTGCCTGGAAAACACGGGTTTCATTTACTGCAAGGACATCACCTTTTTCCATAAAATCTACTACATCAGTAAAAACCTTATTTTTTATTTCCTGATTTTCTTTGTCCAGTACCATAAGCTTAGCTTTATCCCGCGGAGAAGCAGGAAACTTTGCAATTGCTGTCTTTGGCAAGTTATACTTGAAATCTGATAATTTCATTCTTCATTACCTTTTGTGATTGGATAAATGAGAAGGGAGCATAAAACTCCCTTCTTAATATTTAAAATTATTTCTTCTTCTTTTTAGTAACTGATTTCTTAGACTTTGATCCTGATTTTGATTTGGCTGACATTTCATTAACAACCGCACGTGCCGCAGCTAATCTTGCAATAGGCACACGGAATGGAGAACAGCTAACGTAATTCAAACCAACTCTGTGACAGAATTCCACTGAACTCGGTTCACCGCCGTGTTCACCGCAAATTCCGACTTTTAAATTCTCGCGTGTTGAACGTCCTTTTTCAGTTCCCATTTTAACAAGCTGTCCAACTCCAACCTGATCCAATACCTCGAAAGGATCATTGGTAAGAATTTCATTCTGAACATAAAGAGGAAGGAATTTTCCGGCATCATCTCTTGAAAGTCCAAAAGTTGTCTGGGTTAAATCATTTGTTCCGAAGCTGAAAAATTCAGCACCTTTTGCAATCTCATCTGCAGTTAAACATGCACGTGGCAATTCAATCATTGTTCCCACGAGGTAGCTTATCTTTTTCCCTCTTTCTTTTGCAACTTCATCTGCCACTTTTCTGACTATTTTTTCCTGCAGTCTGAATTCATTTAAATCACTGACCAGGGGAATCATAATCTCAGGGTTAACTTTGAATCCCTGTTTCACCGCTTCATAGGCTGCTTCAAAGATTGCCCTGGATTGCATCTCGGTAATTTCGGGGAATACAACACCAAGACGACATCCTCTGAATCCGAGCATTGGATTAAATTCTGCAAGACTATTAATCTTCTCAGTTAATTTTTCAACAGAGATATTCAATTCGTCAGCCAGCTCTTTAATATCTTTTTCCTCGTGAGGTAAAAATTCATGCAGCGGCGGATCAAGTGTACGAATTGTTACAGGATTGCCTTTCATCTCTTTAAATATTCCAAGGAAATCTTCGCGCTGAAGTGGCAGCAATTCATTAAGTGCAGTTTTTCTATCTTCAGTAGTTTCAGAAACAATCATTTTTCTGACACTCATTATTCTATCACCACCAAAGAACATATGCTCGGTTCTGCATAAGCCTATTCCTTCTGCACCAAAAGCAATTGCATTCGCAGCCTGATCGGGCTGATCAGCGTTAGTTCTTATTTTTAATCTTCTCAGGTTATCAGCCCATTTCATAAGGCTTGCATAAGTCTGATAAACAGGAGAGTCATTTGCATTAAGAGTTTTGGTTAAAAGAACCTGTATTACTTCTGATGGTTTGGTTTCAAGCTTTCCGGCAATAACTTCACCTGTAGTTCCATCGATTGAAATGAAATCACCTTCTTTTAAATTTATTCTATTATTTCCCTCAACAGAAATAGTTCCTTCTTTATAGTTGATTCTTAACGAACCACATCCGGCCACACAAACTTTTCCCATCTGTCTTGCAACAAGTGCCGCGTGAGAAGTCATTCCCCCGCGGGCAGTGAGAATACCTTCGGAAGCATTCATTCCTTTTATATCTTCCGGAGAAGTTTCAATTCTTACAAGGATTACGTTCTCGCCCCGAGCCGCCATATCTTCAGCATCCTGGGCATTTAACGCTATTCTACCCGAAGCAGCACCCGGTCCGGCATTCAATCCTTTTGCAATTAATTTACCTTCATCAATTGCCTTCCTTTTTTCTTCAAGATCAAAAATTGGTCTTAATAACTGGTTCAGCTGGTTGGGTTCAATCCTTGATATTGCTTCTTCTTTAGAAATAAGTTTTTCTTTTACCATATCAACTGCCATTTTAATAGCAGCAAATCCGGTACGTTTTCCAACACGGCATTGAAGCATCCATAATTTTCCCTGCTGTATTGTGAACTCAATATCCATCATATCTTTATAATGTTTTTCAAGTGTCTTTCTAATATCATCCAGTTGTTTATAGATTTTAGCATCATCCTCTTTAAGCTTTGCGATCGGAAGAGGAGTACGGGTTCCCGCAACTACATCTTCACCCTGTGCATTAAAAAGATATTCACCGTAAAAAACATTTTCCCCTGCTGCAGGATCACGTGTAAAGGCAACACCTGTTCCGGAATCCTCACCCATGTTTCCAAATACCATCGACTGTACGTTAACAGCGGTCCCCCAATCGGCGGGAATATTATTTAATTTTCTATAAACAATTGCCCGGTCATTCATCCAGCTGCCGAACACAGCGCCAATCGCTCCCCACAGCTGTTCCATCGGATCAGTAGGGAAATCGTGACCTGTTTCCTTTTTAATCGCAGCTTTAAACTCTTCAACGAGTTCTTTCAAATGTTCTGTTGATAATTCTGTATCCAGCTTAAAACCATGCTCTTCTTTCTTCCTGTCAAGAATAATTTCAAAGGGATCTTCTGCTTTTTTATCCTGTGGTTTTAATCCGAGTACAACATCTCCGTACATCTGAACAAATCTTCTGTATGAATCATAAGCAAAACGTGCATTGTTTGTTTTCCTGATTATTCCTTCTACAGTTTTATCGTTTAACCCAAGATTAAGAATTGTATCCATCATTCCCGGCATCGATGCACGGGCACCGCTTCTTACGGATACAAGCAAAGGATTTTCCGCATCACCGAATTTTGCACCCATTTCTTTTTCAACTTTTTGTAAAGCTGCTTTAACCTGTCCGGTTAAGTCTTGAGGATATTTGTTATTGTGATCATAATAGTATGTACAGACTTCAGTCGATATTGTAAAACCTGCAGGTACGGGTAATCCAATATTTACCATTTCAGCAAGATTAGCTCCTTTCCCTCCAAGCAGTCCTTTCATTGCTGTTTTCCCATCAGCCTTCTTTCCGCCAAAAAAATATACGTATTTCTGTTGTTTGGCCATTTATTTTTCCTCCATTCTATTTTATCTCATTAGTTTTATACATAATTATTTTAATTAATTCGTGAGAGAACAAAGTCTTTGAATTCATTTTCATTATCCAGACTCAATTCAATCTTTAAGAAAAAGATATCAATATCATCAAATTCTTTTGAAAACTTAGTAAGCTTAACAGCATCCTTTTCAGTTGTAACTACTGAATGGGAATTAGTTGAATAAAATTTCCTTCTTATTTCCTGAACCTCCTTATTTGAATAATTTTTATGATCTCTGAAAATCATCTGGTTTGAAGTATCAACACTTGTCTGCTTCAAAATATTTATAAACGAAAATGGGTTTGCAACGCCTGAAACAACGAGACTTTTCTGTCCTTTAAATTCTTCAAGCCCATAGCTCGTAGAATGTTTAACATCTCCGAATTCAATTGCTCTATAACAAGCCGTAAATATCTGTTTATTCTCAAAGTATTTTTTGTATTTAACCGGTATTTCTTCCCGGTCAGTAAATTTTCTGTTTATAATAACTGCATCAGCTCTTTCTACTGAATTAAAAGGTTCTCTCATCATCCCGGTCGGCAACAAGTTCTGCCTGAAGAAATCCTCCTCAGTTAAAAACCGTTGTTCAAAAATCAGCAGGTTGAGATCTCTTTGAATCCATCTATGCTGGTATGCATCATCGAGTACTATTACATTAACTTTTGTATCTCTGATAAAGTTTACAGACCCATTTACCCTACTCTCAGAAACTGCCGCAGGAACTCTGCACTCCATTGCAGTAATAAAAATTTCATCACCGCAGTTGTTTACCGGTGCAAGAATATTATTACCATCGGACACGAGAAGGTAACCCCGTGTGTTCCTTCCATATCCCCGACTTAATACCCCGACATTCTTTCCGGATTTTTTCAGAAGATTTGTCAAGGTTATTACAAGCGGAGTCTTACCGGATCCACCCACAGAAATATTTCCTACTGAAATTATTACGGCTTTTACTTTTTCAGTTTTAAAGATGTTTTTGTCAAAGAACCAGTTCCTGACAAATGTTATTAAAGCATAAAAAGGAACTAAAGGATATAATACCAGCTTTAATAATTTCACAGGTTATTGCTCTTAAAAATTTTCTGCTTCAGTTTGAAGTTCATTCAACTTTCTTTCACATTCTTCAATTACTTTAGAAGTTTCCTCACGGCTAAGATTTTCAGCTATATAAACAGGATCTGAATAAACTATGTTTACACGTGTAAAAAATACAGGAACCTGGAAACTATCCCAGCTTTTAAGAAACTTCTTCTTCTTAAATCCAATTCCGACCAGCACCAGCGGAAGTTTTGCTTTTTTTGCAGAGACCACTGCGCCGGCTTTAAGTTTATGCGGCGGTCCTTTGGGTCCGTCAGGTGTAACGGCAATTGAATAACCATTTCTTGCAAAGTCAATCATCATTCCCAAAGCAACCTCACCACCAGAATTACTTGAACCTCGCAGAACTTTGTAATTCCATTTCTTTAATATTTTAGCAAGCAGATCGCCGTCTTTGCTTTTACTTGTAAGTCCTGCAAAATTTTTATCCCGGTTTACAAACCATGGAAGAAGCATAGTGCCATGCCAGAATCCCAGGATATAATTTTTATTTTGCTTTTCTAAATCCTCAATAATTTTAGAATTTACAACGTTGATTCTAAGCGACTTACAAAGCCAATCCACAAGTTGAAAAAGAACATAATTTCCTGCAAAACGCAGGATATCCTGCTTGAACTTCTTAAGCTTCATTCAATATTGAATTAATTATTTTTGCCGCCCTTGCGGATGCACCGGCAGAGCCAAGCTTTTCTTTCAAAAGATTAAATTTTCTTTTGATATTTTCATAAAGAATTTTATCAGTTAAGATTTTTTTGCATTCAGAATAAATGGTATTCTCGTTTACGTCATTTTGAATTAATTCTGGTACAACTTTTTCTCCTGAAATTATATTTGCCATACCGATATTATCTACCCGTACAAGATTCTTCCCAATGAGATAAGTCAGCTTACTTGTTTTATAAACGATCACCATAGGAAGTTCAAAAAGCCCGGCTTCAAGCGTAGAAGTACCGGATTTTATTATACCAAGTTTAGCATATTTCATCAAATCGTATGTGAAACCCTTAACAACGGTAAACTTTTTTGAATCGGCGGAATTATTGAACACATCCTCATCAATATTTGTTGAACAGGCAACTACAATCTGAAGATTGAATTCGCTTGCAATTCGTTCAGCAGCTTTTATTACTTCGGGGAAAATTTTTTCAACTTCATGTTCACGGCTGCCCGGCATTACAAGCAAAATTTCTTTTTCATCAAAATTAAATTTTTTCCAAAGCTCTTCACGATTTAAAAATTTATATTCGTGTATTCTTTCAATTAATGGATGTCCGACAAGCTCAACATTTACATTATTCTTTTTATATAAATCTTCCTCAAAAGGGAAAACCACAAGCATTTTATCAACTAGTCTTTTTATTTTTTTAATACGGCCGCCGCCCCACGCCCAGATTTGGGGAGATATATAATAGATTATTTTCACCCCGATATGTTTCAGTTTTTTTGCAAAGTTGAGGTTAAACCCCGGGTAATCAATCAATACTGCGTATTTTATGTTTTCTGCTTTAATAACTTGTATCAAATCGCTCTGAACCTGTTTAATGAAAGGGAGGTGTTTGACAACTTCTGCAAATCCAAGGAAAGCCATTCTTTTTATATGGTAAAGTATATTCATACCCGCTTCTTTCATTCTGTCACCGCCAAGACCATAAACATTTATATCTGGTTCCAGTTTCCTTAATTCTACAATTAATGCGGCGCCGATGTAATCACCTGATACTTCTCCGGCTATCATTAAAATATTTTTCGGCTTATTTACATTCATATCAGAGTCTTCTTAAAAACCAGAGAAGTATAATAGTAAGGCTAACAATTCCAAAAGCCTGTAAACTCCTTCTTTCTGATTTTAATCCTTTTTTAAGATCATACACCGGCTGTTCAATATTACCTGATTTATATTTTGAAATTCTCGGGATAAACCTGGGCACATTATTTTTATAATCCTGGTATTCTTTTCCAAAAGTTTGTTGGAGATATTTTTCCTCTTCCTGAACAATCATAAAGTATTGAATCGAAAAAAAGATAAACCCGGCAATCTGCAGCCAGGGGAAGAGTGCAAAAGACATAATTCCTAAACCCGGTATACATAAGAATATTTCCCAGGTATAGAGGATTCCGAAGATGAGCAAATGGTCCGCTTACAATTAAATAAGTTCCACCAACAGTCCCGGTTGTCCGTGTTTCACTCCCGGCCCAGCTTACTCCCCATAACCTTATTAACTCACCGATAACGGCAATAATAAAACCTGATATTAAACTCCAGATGTTCGGATAGGCAAAAAACAGCATTACCAGTACAAATGGTATTGGTGTATAACTGCGGTAATTGAAAAATTTTGAAGCAAGTTGAGACATTTAATTTCCTTACTATTCCTTTATGTATATCTCGCGTCTATTAAGATCTGCCTGATGTCTTTTCTTTAATCTTTTTTTCTGCCTGAGCGTTTCCATTCTTTCAATAACATCATCAAAATTATTGAACGGGAAAAAAGTTATTCTTTCTTTTTCACAATATTTCAGCAAATCATCTTTTGCAAAAATGAAATCACAAAAATGAACTGTGTACTTATCAGAATTCCCATCGCCAATAAAAACTGTATACTCGTCGTCACTGCTGTTGTTTATTATATGATTTCTTTTGCAGTTGGCAGAAGTAGTACATTCAGAATCATAATACGGGAAAACAGGAGTAAGAGTATTATTTTTATTCAGCTCAAGTCTTATTTGCGTATACTTTTAAGTGGTCAAGCTTCTCACGCTTTAAGATAAGATTGATATAATAATCAAACCCATCGCTCAGTATAAATAATTGAATATTATGTTTATTGCAGTATTCTACAAATGAGTGAAAAGTATTATCAATTTCAATTTGAAGAATGAACTCATCGAGTTCCTCTTTATTAATATTATCTACCGATTCACAGAGTTTAATCCAGCAGTCTTTTGCAGAGATTTTATCACTCAGTAAATCACAAACCACATTTTCCACTGTTTGTGAATGACCGAACTTTGTAAATAAAGCATCCCCGATATCTTTTTTAGTTATCGTTCCGTCAAAATCAACAAATACTTTAAATACTCTATCCATATATCATCAATTAGTTAAAACCATTTTTTTCACTTCAACAAAATCACCGCTCTCAAATTTGTAAAAATAAATTCCGGGCTGCCTGCCAGCTGCTGAAAATGTTATGTCGTTTTCACCTGATGGAAACTTGTTATTGATTTCATATATCTTTTCAATATGATTATCAAAAAATTCAATTTTAACATTTGCTTCTTCAGGCAGGTAAAATTTTATACTAGTTGAATCGGAAAACGGGTTGGGATTATTCTGTGTTACAATCATATAAGCTGCAGATTCAAGATACGTAACCCTTGATACTTCCGAAGACTGTGAATTTCCCTGATCATCAGTTTGAACGATGCGGTAATAAAGTGTTCCGGACGTATCAGGTTTATCAAAGTAAGTATAAAAATTTGCAGCCTTGCCGCTATCAGAATATATTGAAGTCATTTTTGTCCAGTCTGTATTGCCGGTATCCGTTTGAACTGATCTTTCAACATCATAATGGCTTTTCGGAGTTTCGTTTGCGGAGTACCATGATATCTTAACCGAATCAGACAATACTTCAGTTGTGAAACCAATTATTTGTGAAACGAAAGTTCCCGTGTTAAAAATCTTTTGTACATAAATGCCGTTTTCAGTTTTCCTTTTTTCTTTAAATACTGCTATTGCACTCCCTCTTCCGTCAGGAAGCAGGCTTAAATAACTTTTAGGAGTATTGAAAAAAGAACCTATTGCCACACCTGCGGTATCCCAATATAATTTTCCTTCGCTGGTAACGCGCTGGGAATAAATATTCCCAAGAGCTGAAACAGACCTTCTGTCAATCCATGCAATTATTGCCCCGTTGTGATCATCGGAGATTAATTTCTGCCCAAACTGATCCCCTTTCATTTTTATAACGGGCACCCCGCCTTCCTGCCATTCAGCCTTTCCGTTTCTGTTATACTTTTGTATAAAAATGTCCCGGTCATTATTAACTTCATTTGTCCAGGATAAAATGAGGGAAGTATCAGAGGTAATCATTTGCGGGTTCGATTGACTTCCTTTATTGGTTGAACAAATCTTCCCGTTTTTCCCCCACAGTATTTTTCCGTTTTTACTAACCAGCTGGTGATAAATGCTTTTTTCCTTTTTCAAAACCTGGTACGCCAGGTATATATCTTCATCCGATTTAGAAGCTGTAAAAGTAATGACGTTTAATGTCTTATCAGTAATAGAAACCGGTTTTTTTCCCCAGTCGGCAGCACCGGTTTTATCATAATGCTGGGAAAGGATTACTCCTTTTCCGCCTGTGCTTTCTACCCAGAAAACATAAACTCCTGCAGAATCATCCGGTAACACTAGCGGATTTAATTTACCGGTTATTGAAGAAGAAACAGTAACCCCGGATGAATCAAATAAAAATTTCCCTGACGGTGCAATTTTCTGAAGCATAATCCTGGAGTTCAGAATTAGTTCAGGCTCTTTAGCGAGATATGAAATAAATACTTCACCCTGAGCATCCGCACATAATGAATAGTCACTTATTTCCCTTTTAAACTTATTTATTATAATTCCCTTTGGATTCCATAAAACATTTCCATTTGCTTGTACCTTTTGAACGAGAAGATTTCCTGTATTGTTATCCGTATAATCCTTCCAAGCAACTACAGAATTATTTTTTCCTGTAGAAACAGAAACCGGCTTATCCTGGTTTCCGGTTGTTTCGGAAATTCTTTTCCCATCTGCCCGGAAACTTATATCACCATTTGAATCTATGTGCATAAAACTAACTACCTTTTGTGTCCCGGTCGCATTATCTTCCCAAAAAATAAAAACACCGCCGCTCTGGTCACCTACTGAAGAAATATTAATAGGGTCATTAAGATCAAAAGCAACTCTCGTATTTTCAGCAGGATTATTGACCCATTGTGAAAACGATTCTTCCGGAAAAAAAAGAAACAAAATTATAAATAATGGTAAAAATTTATTTCTAAGATTTTTAAGCCTGGATGATCCGTGGGAGTGAGAGAAAAAATCATGCACTGGCAAAGTTTAAATCCTCATTAAATCTCACGCCAACAAGTTTAGAAATTCCTTCTTCCTGCATTGTAACGCCATACATAGTACTGGCTGCCTCCATAGTTCGCTTGTTGTGTGTAACCACTATGAACTGAGTATCTTTACTGAAATCCTGAATAATTTTTGTAAACCTGTCTATATTCGCATCGTCAAGGGGGGCATCAATTTCATCAAGAATACAGAACGGACTGGGTTTTACAAGATAAATTGCAAAAAGAAGAGCAATTGCAGTTAAGGTTTTTTCTCCGCCGGATAATAAGTCAATTGAAGTAGGACGTTTGCCTTTTGGCTTTGCTATAATTTCTATTTTGGCTTCCAGGGGATCTGCATTTTCTTCTATTCGTAAATCAGCTTCATCACCGGGATTAAATAATCCTCTGAAAATATTTATAAAATTCTCGCGGATTTTTTCGAAAGTTTCAGTGAATAACTGCTGAGCCGTATTATTAATTTCTTCAATTGTTTTTATAACATCTCTCTCCGATTCTACTAAATCATTCCTCTGCTTTGTAAGAAATTCAAACCGCTGTTTTTCTTCTTCAAATTCTGAATATGCTAAAAGGTTTATAGGACCAAGATTTTTTACCTGCTGCTTAAGGGAATGAACTTCTTCTGACCTGGCTTTAAAATCAAATACACCAAGGTCATCATATTCTTTTCTATCCAGTTTTATTGAATAATTTTCCTGGATGTGCTCTTCAAGGTTGCTCAGTTTTATCCCAAGCTCATTTATTTTGATCTCTGCATTATGCATTTCATCTGAAACCGTCTCCCTGTCTTTACGCAGAACATTTTGTTGTTCTTCCAGCATGTTAATCTGGTTTTGAATTTCTTTATACGCTGTATTCAAATCATCTTCTTCTTTATTCAAATTTGATTTTTCTGTATTCAGCTCATCCGATTCCAAAGTTTTTTCTTCAATTATAGAGATCAGAGTTCTCACTTCTTCAGTGAAAGATTCAATATCGGCTTCCCGTTTTGCAATGGTTTTGTTAATGGTATCAATAGAGTCTTTTGCCCGGGCAATTGCATTTTCGGTATTCTTCCTTTCGCCAAGCAGTCTTTCAAGCTCAAGATTTAATCTATTCTGGTTTTTGATGAGTTTATTAAATTCTTCTTCAGATGCACTAAAATCTGATTCAAGTTTTTCTCTTTCAGTATCAGCGTTTCTTTTCTCTGCCTGGTGTTCTGATATCAATTCCGACAGCTTATTTTTTTCATTATCGAGGCGATTCGATTCTGTAGCGAGTTCCTGGATCTCAACCCTTGCTTTTTCAATTTCATCCGCGGCTTTAGTCTTTTCAAATTCAAATTGTGCAATCTGCTTTTCAACATTTGCCAGATCATTAACAATCATTCTTCCCTGTTCGGAAAGAACCTTTAGATCTATCTGATCGATTTTATTTTCTGTTTCTTCAATACTTTTTTGAAGCTCAGTCAGTCCTTTTTCTTTACGTGGAAATTCATTTTTAAGATTTTCGAGAAGCTTCATTCTCCCAAAAAGTGAATCATCAAGTTTTGGGGCAGAACCCGCTTCAATTAGCCCGGTGCTTGTAAGAAAATCTCCTTGCAGGGTCACAAAATTAAAATCAGGATATTTCTCAGATAGTTTAAAAGCGGTTTCGATATTTTCAACAACTGCAGTCCTGTTCAAAAGTCCGGCGAAAAACTCTTCCCACTTTGGTTCTGTCTGAATGAGGTTTGATGTCCAGTTAACAAAGCCAGTTTCTTTAGCAAGATTTTTTTTCTTCCTGTTAACAGAATAGTTTTTCAGTTTATCAACTAAACCTCTTTTTGAATTCTGATTAATATTCTTAATATAAAATGCTGCCTTACCTATTTCGTTTTCCCGCAGATATTCAATTCCATTTAAGAGATCATCAAAAGTTTCAACCAGTATATTGTTTATATCACCGCGTAGTGAAGCTTCAACTGCAAACCGGTATTCGTCCTGAGTGTTCCCGATATGTGCAAGCAGATTTTTTTCACCTTTCGCCCAGTCACTGTTTTCAAGTAATGCTTTAGAACCTTTTGAAACTCCTTCAAGGTTTTCGATAAGTGTCTGAATAAAATTTATTTTTTCTTTAAGCGTATTTAAATGACTTTTATCTTCAAGTTCTTTTGTTCGTAAAGAGTTCAGCTGTTTCTCAAGTTCTTCTTTTTCTTTCTGCTTCCGGGAATAAACCTCTTCTGATTCGGAGAGTTTTTTCTCGAGTCCGTTTTTTTCATTTCCCAGCTCTTCAATAAAGCCAACAGTTTTAGCAATGTTTCCGGTAAAAGATTGAATTTTCAGGTTTAGTTTATTGATCGCCAGGTTTTTCGTTTCAAGTGCTTTTTCAAGATTTGATAATTCATTTTCTTTCCCGGTAATCTCCTTGAATTTTTCAAGCTGCAGTTCTGAAAGTTCTTTGAGATTATTCCTTTTGGTTTCAAGTAGTTCTTTCAAGCCGGCTGCATTTTTTTCGATTTCCTTCTTTTCATTTTCCTTCTCATTAAATCTATGTTCAAATGAAGAAATCAATTCAGAACTTTCGTTAATCAGGTTTTCGGCATCTTCAAATTGTGATTTTAAATCGATTAATTCTTCCTTATACCTGTCTATATTTTTTCCAAGGGATGCATTTCTTTCTTTAGAAACAGAGAGATTATTTTCAACTTTGTGAATTTCCTCGGTCTTTAAAGTCAGCTCAGTGCGTTTATTTTTCAGAGCATTTTCGGCTTCAGAAAGTTTTTGTTTTATTTGCTTCAGCTCATCATTAAGCTTTGAAAGTTCTGATTCCAGGGAAATTTTCTTCTGTAAATTTTCTTCTTTTAAATTCCTGGCTTCTTCTTTTTGTGACAGATAAAGAGAAAATTCTCTTTCTGCAAGATCCATTTCAAGTTCTCTCAAAGCGGAAGAAATCCTGTTATATTTATCGGCTCTTTTTGCCTGGCGTTCGAGCGAATTCACTTTTTTCTCAACTTCAGATACAATATCATTCACTCTTGTCAGGTCTGATCTTACTTCCTCCAACTTTCTTAAAGAAAGTCTTCTTCTTAATTTATATTTATTTACTCCTGCCGCTTCCTCGAACATCGTCCTTCTTTCATCGGCTTTATTGCTGAGGATAGTTTCAACCATTTTCAGTTCAATAACCGAATAGGCATTTGCACCTATCCCGGTATCCATAAAAAGATTTGTTATGTCTTTAAGCCGGCAAATGTTTTTATTCAGAAGATATTCGCTTTCACCGGAACGGAATATTCTTCTTGTAATTGTAACATCGGTGTATTCGGTAGGAAGTATCCCTTTGTTGTTATGTATTGTAAGAGAAACCTCAGCCATCCCCATGGGCTTTCTTGAAGTGGTGCCGTTGAAAATAACATTTTCCATTTTATCACTTCTCAAAGCTCCGCTTCTCTGTTCGCCAAGAACCCACCTGATTGAATCCACAATATTGGTTTTACCACAGCCGTTCGGTCCAACAATAGAGGTTACGCCTTCATTGAAGTTCACGTTAGTTTTCTGTGCAAAGGATTTGAATCCCAGTATTTCAAGTTTGGATAAATACACTCTACGCCTGACCGTTAAATTGTGTAATTACTAATTTCATATAATCAATTACTGAATTTGTTACCTGGTAGTAAAAAATAAATCCACCGACAACCAATATCAAAATCAAAATACTGTAGAAATAGACTGTCCCGGGATTGACATCGAAAATAACATAAACACCTTTAATCAGACGGTCAAATGACCAGAGAATAAATATCAGGAGTCCTATATAAATGTAAATGTTTGCTACATCAGCAGACAATATTCGGTAGAGAATAATTCCCACAGGAATCAAGAGAACCATTGGGAGTAATGACCAGATCGTTGTATAATAAATGCTTGAGATAAATACTTTTGTTCTTACAAAAAAAGAAGTTGCTTTTATTATTATAGAAAGCAAGGGAACCAGTATGATGAAAATTAAAGTCAGCCACAAAAGTGAAAGAGCAGGATGCCATGCCAGGTAACTTACTGTTGATAATATTTTTACACTACCAAATGAAAGTAAAAACTTTTCAAAAAAAACATTTTCACGAAAATAAAAAAGCATATTGCTGATTAACAGGGCTAGTATTGCTGCAATAACAAATCCAAGAATAGTTGAATGATAACCGGACATTATTCTTTGATCCCGCACATCTGCATAAAAATTATAAGGACGAAGTAATGCCCGGGATGAATCCTCTCTGAATTTTCTTCCTGAATTAACAAGCACACCCATGATAAGGGCAAGAAATAATCCGAAGATTATAAAAACCATTGGTGCGTTATCTTTTTTGCTGCCTATCGGAATGGTCACACTTTCAGTGTTATGCAGTTTTGCATAAACCACTTTATAAGCAAGCCTGTTGGTGTTTCTGTCTTCACCGGCCACCCCGATATTATAAACATTATCTTTACTGTATCCATTAATGAGAGAAGGAAAATCACCACGATAATCATACATTGAATTGATGAAAAATCCTGCAAGACCAGTTGAGCCGGAATAATTAATTATTTCTTCAAAATATTTTGCCTGGGCCTCAAAGGAGTATTTGTTTATGTATCCATCTGTATTTCCGGCGTTTACAGGATATGTTGCTGAACTGATGAATACTTTACCATTACCCAGTTTGGCTTTTAAGCTATCTATTTTTTCTGAAACATCTTTCGGTGAAGTATTGAACAATTCAATACCATACAGATCGAGGCTGTCCGTTTTTTCCAGGTTCAGATCAGCAAAAGATGCATATGACAGCACATCCCAGTTTCTTTTTAAATCATCATTCAGCCTGCTGATTAACTGCATCTGTGCACTGATTTCAGGAAGGTAACCGCTACCTAATCCTACCGCTGCAACAGAACTGTATCTTTTATATCCACGAATGAAATTTAAAAGAAAGTTTTTACTTCTTTCAATGAAATTGGAATTTTGTGCTAATGCTTCAGGGATGAAATTTATAGGGAGTTCTATAAAAGCGAGAAGTCCGTATCGTTCACACAACGCAAGCAGGTAGGGGTGAGGAACAACCTTTGCAAATCTTACTGCATTGAAACCTGTTTCTTTAATTAATTTTAAATCTTTTTCCATCTCGGAATATGTTTCAAGATTTCCATACTCGCCGTTGGATGGTAAATAAGTTACTCCATTTAATTTAAAACCTTCCCCGTTAAAAAGCAGTGAATCTTTTTCTTCTAATAATGAATAAACCCCTACTGTTCTTTTTGTCCGGTCAATTAAATTTTCCCCGTTCCATAATTCAATTGATACTTTGTATGAAACCGGATTTGCAGGCGACCACAATTGAGTATTGTTAATCGTAATTTTATCGTTAAACGCTTTGTCTTTGTTAGGCAGTAAATTAAACCTGGATTCAACTGGATTTTTAAGAGTTGAGCCATCGGGGTTTGTAATGTTAATTTTATAAGTCAGATCGGTTTGCGCTGCTAGGCTATCAGTTGATTTAGAAAATTCTTTATTATCTGCTCTTGAGCTTATCTTAAAAGTTGCACTTTTAGATCCGGAAAAAAACTTGTATGAAATATCGATATCTTTTAAAGAAATATTTGGTATGAGATGAATGTAAACATCACGTATTATTCCACCGAAATTTTGAGGGAATAAGAATCTCTGCTTAACAGGAATAGTATTTTCTGAATCGAGCTTATAATAAAGTTTTACTGAAATTACATTACTCTTATCTATATTCAGAATATCTTTCGGAAGATCTATCTGAAATGGAAACTCTCCTCCGGGGTGTCTGTAAATAATATTTTTATTAACTGAAATGTCAGCGGAATAATTAATACCAAAGAAGACCAGTTTCATCTGATAATTCTTTAAGTCTTCAATTGAAATATTAAAGCTTTTTTCAAAAATTAATTCCCCCTCTCCTTGGAAAACTGAAGGTACAGTAACAGGAACTTTCTGAGCATCTTCATCATTTGCGGGATGAACTTTCCATGTTCCGTTTAATGGAATTATTTTTCTGGTCTGAGATATATTGAAAAACAAGGAATCAGAATCATTTATGTGATAACCGGGAAGCTCTTTAAAAACAATCTGGGCTGTTGAGAATGAGAAAAATATGGTTAAAAATAAAGATGTGAGTAAAATAAATTTGGGGAATCCCATCCGAATCAGTTGTCCTATAATGTATAGCAATTAAACTTACAAATATACGTTAGAAACGAGGGGAAAGCAATGTAAATTTTACTGATTGGAAACATAAAGCAAACAAATTTCCAATCAGTAAACATAGTAAATACAAAGAGTTAAACGGATTCGATTATACTTATGAATGAATCCGCATTTAAACAAGCCCCACCTACTAATGCTCCATCAATATTCTTCTGAGATAAAAGATCCCGGGCATTATCCGGTTTAACACTTCCCCCGTATTGAATAACAAGATTTTCAGCCACATCGGTTGAGAAATCATCTTTTATATAGTTACGTATAAATTGGTGTATATCTTCGGCTTGCTGTGGGCTTGCAGTTTTACCCGTTCCAATTGCCCAGACCGGTTCATAGGCAATTATAATTTTCTTCATTTGGTCTAATGAAATTTCGTCCAATCCTACGGAAAGCTGTTTAGTCAGCACTTCCTTTTCTTTTCCAGTTTCTCTTTCTTCAAGAGTCTCCCCGATACAAAAAATCGGTTTTAGTTCCGCTTTTAATGCAGCTTTTATTTTTTCGTTTATTAATTTATCCTGTTCTTTATAAATTGTTCTTCGTTCTGAGTGCCCGAGTATTACATATTCACATCCAACACTTTTAAGCATTTTAGCAGAAATCTCACCAGTAAATGCCCCGCTCTCTTCAAAATACATGTTCTGAGCTCCAAGTTTGATAGGGGTGTTTTTAATAAGAGAATTTGCTTCACTAAGTGAAGTGAACGGCGGACAAATAATAACATCGCATTTTAATTGTTTACTGTTTAAGACGGAGGTCATTTTCGAAATCAGGTTTTGTGATTCGGAAATATCATTATTCATTTTCCAGTTGCCTGCAATAACTTTTTTACGCATTATAAGCCTCATTCATTTTAGATGTGTCTGCAAAAGTAGTAAAGAGCGGCAATTACTTCAAACAGTGATGTGTAATCTAAAAATTAAGAATTATTTTAGAACCTGCTGAAAATATTATTTTAATAAAATGAAATTAAAAAATCTTCCTAAACAAGTTGTGATGTTGGGACTTGTCAGTCTGTTTACAGATGTAGCAAGTGAAATGCTCTACCCGGTTACTCCAATATTTCTAACAGTAGTTCTTGGTTCTTCAATGGCTGTGGTTGGAATTATTGAAGGACTGGCAGAGGTTACTGCCGGGTTGCTAAAGGGTTATTTCGGTCGTCTTTCAGACAAAAAAAAGAAGCGTTCAATATTTGTTGTTTTGGGCTATGCACTTTCAGCACTTTCAAAACCATTACCAGGATTTTTCCCGGCACTTTCTGCAGTTATAACTTCAAGGGTAACAGATAGAGTAGGAAAGGGAATGCGTACAGCACCGCGTGATGCACTTCTTTCCTCTTATGCTGAAGGGAATACAGGAGCAGTTTTCGGATTTCACCGGGGAATGGACACCCTTGGGGCTGCTCTTGGTCCTGCTGGGGCATTAATATTACTTCATTTTTATCCCGGTGATTATACATTAATATTTCTTGTTGCCTTTATTCCTTCTATAATTGCAGTAAGCTTTACGCTTTTTGTAAAGGATAATCCCGCATCATTTAAAAATACCACCAAAAGAAATTATGCAGAATTCTGGCAATCAGCTCCGTCAGGATATAAAACTATTCTGTTGTTAATTACAATTTTTTCTCTCGTAAACAGCAGCGATGTTTTTCTTATTCTGAAATCAAAAGACATTTCAAATTCTGCATCACTCGCAATTTGGGGATACATTTTTTATAATCTTGTTTACGCCTCGGCATCCTATCCTATTGGAAAATATTCTGATAAAATTGGAAAGAAGAAAGTTTATGTTACAGGGTTGTACATCTTTGCCGGAGTCTATCTCGGTTTTGCTTTGTTTCCTGATATTTCTTTTATATGGGTTCTATTCGCACTTTATGGAATTTATGCCGCATCAACAGAAGGGGTAGTTAAAGCCTGGGTATCAGATTTAATTCCAGATGAACAACGCGGCTCTGCAATCGGATTACTTACAATGTGTACCAGTCTTTCGTTGATGCTGGGTTCTTTTGTCGCAGGTTTTTTGTGGGATCAGTTTGGTTCGATGGTTCCGTTTCTTTTGTCTTCTATTGTGAGTGCAGTGATTGCTACTGTTTTTATAGTAGTAAAAAGAGAACCCGGCAAATAATTCCTCATTTCTTCACAGTGGCTATTTTCTTATTTTAACAGGATACTTATGGAAAAAACAAATAAGAATATCGCTGTTGTTGCACTTAGTGGCGGAATGGACAGTTGTGTAACTGCTGCTATTGCAGATCTTGACTACAAACTGGCTTTGCTCCATATTAATTACGGTCAGAGAACTGAAGAGAGGGAGCTTAAAGCATTTAATGATATTGCTGAATTTTATAAAGTTGATAAACGACTTGTGATTGATTATTCACATCTTGCCAAAATCGGTGGATCATCGTTAACCGATTTTAATCAGGAAGTTGCAAAGACTGAATTAGGTAATAAAAGAAATCTGCATGCCGGTACGCAGGTTCCTACATCTTACGTCCCTTTCCGTAACGCTAACATTCTTTCTGCATGTACAAGTTGGGCAGAAGTAATAGGTGCTGAAAAAATTTTTATCGGTGCAGTTTATGAAGATTCATCAGGTTACCCTGATTGCCGTCCCGAATTTTTTAAAGCATTTGAAGAGGTAATCAACCTTGGAACTAAACCGGAAACAAAAATTAAAATAGTAACTCCCGTAATAAATTTATCCAAATCAGAGATTGTTAAGAAAGGTATAGAACTAAAAGCTCCTCTTCACCTAACTTGGTCCTGTTATAAAAATGAAGATGAAGCCTGCGGGGAGTGCGACAGTTGTGCATTAAGACTTAGAGGATTCCAACAGGCAGGGTTTGAGGATCCGATTAAATATATTGTTAAACCCGTTTATGCTTAATTGTTAATCTTCAGTATTATTTAATCTTGCCTGATTATGGCAGGTAACATTGAAAATAATTTCTAAAAAATTATGAACAAAAAAATAAAAATATTAGAAGTTTTCGATAACGCGTATCCTGAAAGGGATTATTCAGTAATTCACACTGCTCCTGAATTTACATCTGTTTGTCCAAAGACCGGTCAGCCGGATTTTGCAACAATGACGATAGAATATATTCCGGATAAGCTATGTATTGAATTAAAATCATTAAAATTATATTTAAACTCTTACAGAAATGACGGGATTTATTTTGAAAGTGTAACCAACAAAATACTTGATGATCTTGTCGAAGTTTGTAAGCCAAGATATATGTTAGTTAACGCTTCGTTTAATGTACGCGGCGGAATATCATCTGTAATAAAGGCTGAGTACAGAAAGTAATGGTTCCCTTAGAAATAACAATTAAAATTAAGCAGGATTTCCAGGATAAAAAGGAAAAACTATTCTCGGAAAATTCAGGGAAGTATGCTTCATTGAAGTTTAGCCTGGAATATAGTCTACTTGTGGAAGAATTTATTCGTGCACTTTCATTGGGTGAAAAATATAATTTTGCCTTAGCTTCTGCGGGAAGCTTCAGCCGGAGGGAGCTTTCACCCTATTCCGATATTGACCTCATGTTCATTACAGATAATGTTAATGAAAATGAAAAAGACATAGTAGAACTTGTAACGCGGTTATGGGATAACGGGATAGAAGTATCGCATACAGTAAGAGAGTTTTCAGATATTAATAAATTTATTCAAAATGATCTTCATACTTTCACACAATTTTTTGAAACCAGATTTCTCTTCGGTTATGATAAAATTTATCTGCTCTGGATTGAAACACTTCTTGACTCTGTAACGGAAGAAGTTAAGATAAAGCTTGTGAATGAAATGCTTGAGGACATTAATCTGCGATATAAGAAATATGATGCATCTCCTAAAATTCTAGAACCAAATGTAAAATATTCTGCAGGAGGGTTAAGAGATTTCCAGGCTGTGGAATGGATGTATATGCTTGTTAATAAGACACTGCTGAATAAGCAGAGCGAAATGACGCAAGCGGAAAATTTTATACAGCAGCTTATTGAAGATGATTACACAACCCCAAATGAATGCGCCAGAATCTATGAAAGCTACAACCTGATAATTACTGTAAGGAATATTCTTCATACCGTTAGTAATCAGAAAAATGACAGGCTTGAATATCAGGATCAGAAAAAAATAGCTGCTATGTTGTATCATTCTGAAGATGCACTTTCAACTTTTATGAAAAATTACTACAAAGCAGCGAATATCATAAACCGGTTTTCAAAATCGATGGCAAATCAATTCCGCGAAGAACTGACGAATCCTCTGCCGGATACTCTTGCAATAAGACTTGATGATGATTATATATTTAAAGGGAACGTAATATCTTATACAGGAGATAATGATTTTGCACTTTCATCAATTTTGAGGGGTTTTTACTATCGCGGATTATATAATGCAAGGTTTGATGAGAAACTTCGTTCACTGATAACAGAAACAGTTGAAGAACTTGAACTTAAAAATTTATATGAAACGGAATCTTCAGTATTCTTTCGTGAAATTTTAAAACTGCCCAGGAATGTGGGACAGACTCTTTCTGTAATGAATGAGCTTGGAGTACTAAAAATATTTCTCCCCGAATTTAAAGACCTGATAGGATTTTTGCAGCATGGAGTTTATCACTTTTATACCGCAGATGAACATACATTAATAACAATTAAAAATGTTGAGAAGTTAGAACGTGATCATTCACAACTTGGAAGACTTTTCAGCAGTTTAAAGGATAGAGAATCCCTTTATCTTGGTCTTCTTTTTCACGACATAGCAAAACCTATAAATATTTCAGGACATGAAATTATAGGTGCAGAAGTAGCTTCAGCAATAATGTTTAGGCTTGGTTACTCAGAAGAAGAAATTGACAGGGTTTCTCTGCTTGTAAAAAATCATTTGGTGATGGAACAGGTTGCTTTTCGCAGAAATTTAAATGATCCGGAAACTTTAAATAATTTTGCCTCAAGATTTAATAATACTGACGAATTAAATTTACTTTATCTTGTAACTTATGCTGATTTATCGGCAGTAAATCCGGCAGTCTGGACTTCCTGGAAAAGCGATTTACTTGCAGAACTTTACAGGAAAACTTACGCGATGCTGGAAGAAAAAATGAGTGGGGAAGAGTTTCTGATTTCAAATACTTATGTAATTCCAAAAGAAATAAGTAAGCATTCTGATGCAATTTCTGAAGATCATGTTCAGGAACATATTGATTCGATTAATGATATTGCCTATGCACACAATTTCACCGAAAAGGAAATAGCAAAGCATGTTGAGGAAATTAATAAAGGCGTAACAATATCTACGTCCTTCAAGGAGTTGAATGATTTTACAAATGTTACAGTAATTACAAGGGACTTCTCATCACTACTTTCTAAAGTTTGCGGAGTTCTGTCTATAAATGGTGTGAACATTCACGACGCCAGAATATTTACCCGCAAAGACGGGATAGTGATTGACACTTTTAACGTTACTGATTTCAATACAGGGAAAAAGATTGAAAAGGATCGTTATCCCAAAATCCGCAAAGATATGAGATCTGTTATTTCGGGGCTTCTGCAATTAAGTACTGAATTTGCAAAAATGAAATCAAAATGGTGGCGAATTGAAAGCAAATTGTTTAAACGAAGCGGCAAGGTCAAAATTGAATTTGAAAATCATGAAAAATATACGATAATTGATATATTTTCACCAGACAGACTTGGTTTTTTATACCAGGTTACAAGTAAAATGAATCGGCTTGGTTTAAGCATTTATTTTGCAAAAATTTCAACACGGGGTGATGATATTGTGGATTCATTTTATGTTCTTGATGCAAGTGGAAAGAAAATATCCGCAAGTGATTTTAAACTTATTGTAACTGAACTTACTGAATCAATAACTCAAATATTATAGGATTATACATTGAATTTTATGGAAAAAGGAAAACCTATCGGAGTATTTGATTCCGGTATCGGGGGACTGACAGTGGTAAAAAGAATTGCCGCTTCATTACCGCAGGAAGATATTGTTTACTTTGGTGATACAGCAAGAGTACCGTATGGTTCCAAATCAAATGATACAGTAATTGAATATTCACTTGAAGATGCAAAATTTTTAATGCAGAAAAATGTGAAAGCAATTGTAGTTGCGTGTAATACAGCATCATCCATCGCTATGAAAGAATTAAAAAAGAATTTTGATATTCCGATAATTGGGATGATTGAACCCGGAGCTGATGCTGCTATTAAGACTACAAAGAATAATCGGGTTGGTGTAATCGGAACGCGTGCAACAATCACAAACCATGCTTATTCAAAAAAAATAAAAGAATTAAATCCTGATATAGATGTCTTTGAAGTGGCTTGTCCGCTTTTTGTTCCTCTTGCAGAAGAAGGCTGGATTGATCATAAAGCTACATATGAGATAGCCGAAGAATATCTTAAGGAATTAAGAGAAAGAAATATCGATACATTAGTACTTGGTTGTACACATTATCCTATTCTTTCAAAAATAATTCAGGAAGTTATAGGTGAAAATGTTGAGCTTGTGGATTCTGGTATAGCTGCAGCAGAAATGATAAAAAAAGAACTTGATCGGACAAACTTGTACACTAATAGTCACTCAATTGGAAACCAGGAATTGTATGTAAGTGATATCCCGACAAAATTCCGTGAGGTTGCCGAATTGTTTCTTGGCAAGTCAGTAAACAACGTTCAGAAAGTTGAGGTTGAACATTTGAATTTTCTGAATCATTCCTGACATTGCGCAGTATAGTACCCATGTCCTGCGAAAATTCTTTATGTAACCCAGCTCCGGAGAACTGAGCTGCGAGATAAAACTTTTTTAATTAGAAAGAATAATTATGGAAATTAATAACTGGCTTAAAGAAGATATTGATGGAATGATTGAGAATCTTAAAAAGGATTTAAATTTAATCGCAAAGAAAAAGAGGGATGATGAATGGAAAAGGGATCATTACCGTTATACATTTACGATTGCAGCCCAGCGTATTTATAAGTTGCTTAATACTTCCATAACTGAAAATCCTCCCGCGCCGGTTCAAACATCAACTAAAAAAGAATTGAAAGTATTAAAAGATGTTATCGAAGGAATGCTTTAATTTTCAAACAGCTTTCTCAGTTTCTTTTTTTCTTTTGTAATTCCCAGGGCAAGCATCAACTTTATTCTGGCTTTTTGTCCGTTCAAATAATCAGCAAAGATAACTCCTGTTTTATGAAGCCATTTACCCGCACCGGGATAACCATAAATATCAAGAGTTTCTCCGGCAGGACAGCGTGAGACAAGAACGACAGGTATTCCTTTTTCAACCGCATATTTAATTCCTTCAAATGCAGGTGGAGGAACATTCCCAACCCCCAACGCTTCAACTACAATTCCTTCAACACCACTGTCGGCTGAATATTTAAAAAACTTTTCATTCATTCCGGCATAAACTGTAAGTAAATCAACATTGGGAATAAGATTATCAGTATCCAGTGTTTCAAGTTTATGGGGTAACCTGTTTAAGATTACTCTTCCGTTCTGTACAAAACCTAGATCTCCGAAATCAAGACTTGTAAAACTGTCAATCTGTTCAGTATAAATTTTTGTTACTTCACTTGCTGCATTTATCTCTCCGTTCAGGCAAACCAACACACCAATATTTTTACAATTATCATTTAAGCAAATATGAATTGCATCCAGCAGGTTGCGTGGTCCGTCCCAATCAGGTTCGGAGCTGTTTTTCATTGAGCCTATAACTACAATGGGTATTTCCGTTTTTATAGTTAAATCAAGAAAATAAGCTGTCTCTTCAAGAGTATCCGTTCCGTGAGTTACAATTATTCCGGCATAATTTTCCTGCAACATTAGTTCGCATATTTTTTTAGATAGCTTCATCATCAGTTCGGGAGTCATATGCGGACCAGGATATTTGCCGAAATCATAACCGGTAATATCAGCAAGCTCTTTTGCTTCGGGAATTTTATCGAGAAGTTCATTACCAGAATACCTGGGAACTGCGCTGCCTGTTTTTTTATCAATCTTCATTGAAAATGTACCGCCGGTGAATACAATTAATATTTTTTTCATAAATCAAAATCTCTTAATTAATACCCAAAATATACTTTCAAATGCTATTTTATAAAAATATGTCGAAACTAATTTGAATATTTTGGACTTGTGGTATAAGCTGTTATAACTTATTTTTGCAACTGAAAGGAGAATATTTATGTTAATGATTGAAGATGTGGAATTGACGCCAAATCCACAGGCATTAAAATTTATATTGAATGAGAAATTATTAAAACTGGAATCGAGACAATTTCCGGATAAAGAATCAGCAAAAGATGATCCGCTTGCCTCGGGTATCTTTAATATCGAAGGTGTTATTTCAGTATTTTATATGGATAAGTTTGTTACAATTGAAAAAGCCCAAAAAACAAGCTGGGGACAAATTCAAAAACCTTTTATAGAATTCGTTAAAAATTTTGATAGGAGTTTAATTCCTGCTGAAGAGGAAACTAAATCCTTAAAAGAAAATGAAAACGAAATGCTCAAAAAAATTAACTCTCTGCTTGATATGAGAGTAAGACCTGCGCTGGCAGGGGACGGCGGCGGTCTTGAAGTTTTGGGAATGGACGGTTATACTGTTAAAATCCGTTACCAGGGAGCCTGCGGAAGCTGCCCAAGTTCAATCAGCGGAACACTGATGGCGATTGAAGGACTGCTGAAAAGGGATATTCATCCTGCCCTGGAAGTTGTTTCGGCTTAAAAATTTTCCGCGTACTCACTTACGTGCGGGGAAGAAATCTGAAAATTTCTTCCCCTTTTTTATTTTCTTTTTCATAAATTGATAACATCTTAGTGTTAGATATATTTTATGAAAAACCAGAACAATTTTTACTATACCTCGTTTAAACTTTACGAACTGAACTTCAAAATTATTGCAACACAAAAGGGAATACACAGAATCCACCTGAACAATAAAAAAATAACCCCCAAAACCTTCAGGGCAATAACACTTCAACCTGATGATCCTTATATGTTTGATATTTATACTCAGCTTGATGAATATTTTAAAAGGGATAGAAAAGAATTTAATATACCTATTGATATTGAGGGCACAGATTTTCAATTAAAAGTTTGGAAAGAACTTTCAAAGATTCCTTACGGGAAAGTTTTTTCTTACAAAGAAATTGCAAAGAAAGTCGGCGGAAATAATTATGTGCGTGCAGTAGGCAGGGCTAATGGACAAAATCCCGTTCCGGTTATAATTCCATGCCATCGTGTAGTTGAATCAAATGGTAAGATTGGCGGTTACACTGGCGGGATTGAAATAAAACAGAAACTGCTTGAACTTGAAGGCAGTATTAGTATGGAGCTATTCAAATAAAAAACCCGGAGTATTTTCCGGGTTCAAATAGTAATAATTTAATAAATTAAATTAAGCAAACAATTCTATATCCACTTCCGAATCATCTTCATAATCATCATCAAAGAACAATTGACCGTTATTTGTCATAAGTATCTTCATTCATCTCATCCTGGAAAAAGAATTTATCTTTACCGAAATGCGGGCATTAAATCCATATACCACGAAATTTTCGGATCATATTTAGCAAAGAATGGTTTCTTGCACCATTCCGGGTTACGAGCCTGAAGCAGTGTAAGAACAAAAACTTTTTCACCCATTGATCTCAGTAATTCCCTCAATTGAAACTTTTCCAGGCAGGGCAGACATGGATGGTCCTTTAACTGTTCTGCTTAATCCGGAAACTCTGATGTATGCCTGACGGTAAATATTATATGCCCTTTCAAGCGGGATTTCAAAATATTGTTTTGGCTCCCGTATTTCTTTCAATAAAGAAATAATATGGTATGCATCCAAGCTTAACCTGCTCTTTCCACATTTTTGCCCAAACATCCGGATCATCATTTATGTGTTTGATAAGTGGTGACTGAGTCCTGATTTCTGCCCCGGTATTTCTTATTCTTCTTATAGCTTCATGTGAAACTTCAGTTGAAAATTCTTTCCAGTGATTAAAATGAGCCATTATTGCGAGATGTTTACCTGATTTAACTATTTTTTCAAATAATGCAAGTAGTTCATCTGCATCTTTATCTGTAACATATTTGTAAGGCCAGTAAGAGATCGATTTAGTTCCGATTCTTATAGATTGGATATGATCAAATTCAGGTCCTAGCAAAGGTTCAAGATATGCTTTGATATTGTTTATTCCCATTATCATCGGATCGCCGCCAGTAAAAAGTACGTCGGATACTTCTTTATGTTTTCTCAGATATTTCTGAAATCGTTGAGATTCATCTGTAGCAAATTTCAGATCGTTCATTCCTACAAATTGAGCCCATCTGAAACAGAAAGAACAATATGCATGACAGGTTTGCCCGCTTGATGGAAATACAAGAACTGTTTCACGGTATTTATGCTGAACTCCGGGAACAGATTCTTCATTTAGTTTTGGAACGTTTTCTGTCATTTGCCCAGCAGGGTGGGGATTAAGTTCGAGTCGAATTTCATCTATAGTCTGTTTCAAATCGGATACTGGGAAGATTATTATTAAGGGCATCAGCAATTCTTTCAAATTGATTATCTGACAGCATATCTTTATGTAGAAATGTAAGCTGATAAATAGGGTCATCCGGAATTCTATTCCAGTCAATTAACTCTTCAACTATATAATTGTTTGTTCTGAAAGGAAGTACCTGCGAAACAACTTTTAATGCAAACTTTTCATCAGCAGTAAGCAGTTTAAGTTGAGGGATTTTGTCTATATCCTTCAGACCGTAGAATTTCATTTTTCTGGGGGTAATCATGATGACATTTCTCCGGTTTGTTGGTAAAAAACTCGAGTAATTAGTTTGAGTAAAAGTGTACTTGCTAAAACAAGTAAGTATCAGGAAAAGTCAGTAAAAGACAATTTTCGTGACGTTGGTAGTGTTGAGACAACTTAGGAAAAAAATCCTTTTTAGTCAAGGATTTTATTAAGCATAACAATTAATTAAATGGTGGGTTGAAGAATCAAATTTGAAAAAAAAAGTTGCAAATAACCGCTTAATCTCATCTATTTAAGATCTGTTACCTTGCTGATATCATCTATTTTTACAAATTTTTCATTGAATTTGTACGACCCTTTTGAAGTTTTAACCGTTTTAATAAGTTTAACGCTTATTCCTTCGGTTTTCTTTTTTGCTTTTGCTTTATCTGCAAAACTCTGTTGTTTAGCCATTTCTAAATCTCCGTTAGATTAAAGGGAGACAAATATAGAAATTCTAATTCTCAAATAAAAGGGAAGAAGATGAAAACTTATTTAAGTGTGATAAAAGAATTATAGGTAAGTGATAACGTAATATGTTATTTTATAAAATTTGATGATTTTAGCTATTTTTGTTAAGAATTATTTATATGATGTCTCCAAATTCCGCGTTCACTACTTTAGCTAAATCAGCAGGTGAGATTTCAATCTGCATTCCTCTAATCCCGGCACTTATATAAATTTTATCATATAATTGAGAAGTTTCCTCTAAAACAACAGGAAAACTTTTCTTCATCCCGATAGGCGAACATCCGCCTCTTATATATCCCGTGATCGGCAGTAGTTCATCTAATTTAATCATTTCAATTTTTTTGCATCCGAATGCAACTGCCGCCTTTTTTAAATTCAATTCCTGACTAACAGGAAGACAAAATACTACGATTTCATTTTTTTCGTTTCTAGTTACGAGAGTTTTATATACCCTTTCTTCATCCGCATTAATTTTATTAGCGACTGAAACTCCGCTTAAATCATCTTCATCAACTTCATATTCAAGAGTTGTATGAGAAATATTTAAAGATTCGAGAATTCTCACAGCATTGGTTTTAGACATAAATTAGAATTTTGATTTTAACTCATCAAATGTCAGGTTATAATCCTCGGCACTTAAAAGGAATTTTGTATATGAATGTTTTGGCGAATTAAATATTTCTTCTGTCTTTCCTTTTTCAATTAATTCACCTTTATAAATTATGATGATCTCATCACACAATTTCCTGAGGATTCTGAGATTATGAGCAATGCAGATTAGTGTAACATCGAACTTATCTTTTATTCTGTTAAACAGGTTTAAAAAATTTAACTGTGATTCAGGATCCTGAGCCGAAAAAGGCTCATCCAGAATCAACAATTCAGGTTCAACAGCTAGTAAACGTGCTAATGCTGCTCTTTGCTGTTCTCCGCCGCTAAGCTCAAAACCTTTTCTACTCAATAATTCTTCTGTGAAATTTAAAGAATTAAAAATACGATTCCTTTTTTCAATGACTTCAATATTTCCCGATCTTATTTTAATGGCTTCATCAACAACATCTGATACCTTTCTTAAAGGGTTTATAATCTCACCGTTATTCTGAAATAGAATCTGAACCGGGTTTGGCTTTTTCTCTTTCCTTTGAAAATTAAAATTAATTTCACCACTGGTAGGAGTTAAAACACCTGAAAGTAATTTGCCCAATGTAGTTTTTCCACTTCCTGATTCTCCTGCTATTCCCAACGCATTTTTTCTTTTCATTTCAAATGAAATATTTTTTAAAATAGAAATGCTATCACTTTTACTTTTAGCGGAATAATAAAGGTTCTTTACTTCTAAAAGGTTGTTATTCATAATAATTGGTTATAAGCTGATATAAAATTTTTAGAAGCTGGGATATTTTGCTTTTCAAAGAAATCATCTTTATTGTAAAATGAAGACAAAGTTCCTTCGGAAAGGAATGAAATTCTGTCACCGGCATTTTTAGCAAACTTTAAATCCTGTGTAACAAGTAGTACAGACTTATTTTTATCTCTCACAAATTCTCTGAGTTTTAGTAAAACAAGATTTGAAATCGGAGAATCAATTCCCGATGTTGGTTCATCCAGTATTAGTATTTTCGGGTCTTTAAGTAAGGCAAGAGTGAACAAAATTCTTTGAGCCATTCCACCGCTAACCTCGTAAGGATAGAGTTTGAGAACCATCTTTTCGGAGGGCAATAATAAGTCTTCAAAATAAGAACTGATCTTGCTGTCATTTTTATAATGACGGAAATAATAGCCTATTTTTTTTAGGGGATCGAAACTATTGATCGCATCCTGAAACACATATCCAATTTCTGTTTTTCTTATAGTTAATAATTCATCCTGAGTAGCTTGTGCAATATCCTTATTGTTAAACATGATGCTTCCTGTGACCTCATAAAACCTTTCATCAAGTAATCTGGTTAATGATTTAATCAGGGTGGATTTCCCATTTCCATTTTGCCCAAGAATTACATTGATCCGGTTGCTTTCCAACTGGAAATTTATATTATTCAATAGAAGCTTTTCAGAATTTTTACGCTTTATCTTTATACTTTTTATATGGACACTTAACATTGAAGTATTTTAATTTTTTATTTGTCTGACAAAATAATAAATTAACCTGAAATTTATTAACAACTCTCCGGAGAGGAGTGAATGAAAGTAAAACTTTACTACATTCTCATTTTTCTTTCTTCTTTAATCCTTTTCTCATCCTGTCAGAAAAGCTCAACTTCATCAAATTATATAGCCATTGGAATTGCGCAGGATGTTGAATCTATTAATCCTCTTTTTGCATTTAGTGTAGATGAGGGCAGTATTTCAGAACTTCTTTATCTCAGTATGATTCAGCATGGCTGGGATGAGGAAAATGGTGAAATTACTTCTGAACCGCTTATCGCGAAAAATTGGGTCTGGAGTTCAGATACCTCGTCTGTTACTTTAAATTTGAGGGATGATGTCAGGTGGTCGGATAATGAAAAGCTAACTGCAAGCGATGTAGCTTTTTCATTCGATATTTTTTCAGATCCCGCAGTTGATAGTCGACTATTTGGAAGTTTTGAAAAATTCTATACTGATTCATCCGGACATATTCTTATTAATAAAACTTTTGAGATTTTATCACCGGATAAAATCAAAATAAATTTTATTCCCCATACTCATCCAACTTTGTTCAATATTGATATTCCCATATTACCAAAACATATTTATGAAAAGATTGCAAGAAAGGATATCGCAACAGCTGAAGTTAATTTTAAACCAGTATCAAACGGACCATATAAACTGGAGAACTGGGATAAGAATCAATCTATAACTTTAAAAGCTGATTCAAGCTCTTTTTTATTTCATAAGGGTATTATAAACAAGATTATATTTAAAGTAATTCCGGATTATAATTCGCGTATAACCCAGTTGAAAAAAGGTGAAATTGATCTTTGTGAACTAATTAAACCCGATGATGCCCCTGAGTTGGAAAAAAATAAAGATATTGAGATAGTACCTGTGAAAGGAAGGGAATATGAATATGTCGGCTGGAATAATATCGATCCTGATCATTTAAATAAAGAGCATAAGGTAATTCCCAATAAATTTTTTGGTTCTGTAAAAGTTAGGCAGGCTCTATCTTACGCAATTAATAAGAAGGAAATTCTTGAAGAATATTTACATAATTACGGACAACTTGCTGTTGGACCGGTTTCCCCTATCTTTAAAAAAGCGATTGATGAAAATTTGCAGCCATATAGCTATAATCCGGAAAAAGCTAAACAACTTCTGGCTGAAGAGGGATGGAAAGATATTGATAATGATGGGATCCTTGAAAAAAACGGAACTGAATTCTCATTCGATTTATATATTCCGGGCGGAAATCCTTTAAGAAATTATTCGGCAACTGTAATTAAAAATAATCTGAAGAAAGTAGGAATTTCAGTAAATATTCGGACAATGGAGCTTAATACATTCCTGGATAATTTATTTTCAAAAAAATTAAATGCATGGATTGCAAGCTGGTATGTAGGTATCCCACTGGAATTAAAAATGCTTTGGCATTCTGACGATGAAAGTACGCCGCTTAATATTCAAAGTTATTCTAATAAAGAAATAGATAACATTCTCGATCAAATTGAAAGTAATTCTAAGGAGCAGGAATTATATCAGCTTTATAAAAAATTTCAGGAGATAATAAACAAAGATGAACCAGTTACATTTCTATATTGGATTGATAATATCACAGCGCATAACAAAAGGATAACAAATGTTGATATCAATCCGCTTGGGGTAATACATCATTGTTGGAATTGGAAACTGGAAGAGTAATAAATTTATTATGAGGAAAAGTTTTGGCAGATTAGTTTTTATAAGAGTATTTTCCTCACTGCTGATATTATTTTTCCTCATTACTTTTTTGTTTTTTTTACTGCGAATTTCGCCAGGGGGTCCCGAACAAAAATTCATTTCACCCCAGTTAAAACCCGAACTAATGCAAAGCGTTAGGGAATCCTTTAATCTTGACAAGCCTGTTTATCAACAATATAGTTCATTTCTTATCAACCTGGTTAAAGGAGATTTCGGGGTTTCCTATAATTACAGAAAGCCCGTGTTTGATGTTATTATGGATTATCTTCCCTTCACTCTTTCATTTGCATTGATTGTAGTGGTTGTTCAGCTTTTACTGGGTTTCTTACTGTCATTCATTTCCATCAGTAAAATAAATAGCAGGGCAGATAGGTTCATTTCAAAATTTACTTTGCTGCTTTATTCAATCCCGACTTTTGTAGCAGGTGTTTTCCTTATCTATATTTTTTCGGAGAAGCTAAACATATTTCCTTCTTCCGGTCTAAAATCAATAAATTATACTGAAATGAATTTTGCCGCGCAGTTTTTTGATTATTTAATTCATCTTCTACTTCCCGTAATAACCTTAAGCCTGGGAGGTGTGGCAGTTTACTATAGATATTTAAGAGATAATCTGGAAGAAATATATAATAAACCTTTTATCCTAAATTTGAGAGCATCAGGACTTAGTGAAAGAGAAATAACTTTGAAACACATTATTCCGAATGCCATTAATCCTTTAATAACTGTTACCGGAATAGATCTCGGTTTACTTTTAAACGGTGCTTTAATTACAGAAGTTATTTTTGGATTACCGGGAATGGGCAGACTTACCGTTACTGCGATATTAACAAGAGATTATCCTATGGTGCTTGGCTGTACTTTTATTGCTGGGGTGTTTATTATCATTACAAACCTTGCTGCAGATCTTTTAAAAGCAAAAATTGATAAAAGATTAATAAAAGGAATTTTAAGTTAATTGAAATTTAAAATCCAAAACCGTTATTTCATTCTTTTTCTCCTGTTTGCAATTATTATTTTGCGGTTGCCTTTGCTCATTAATATTTCTAAACTTTTTTATTCCTTTCTAATAGATTTAATTACAAACTTTTCTTCTACTTTAGGACAATTTGGTTTCTCATTGGCTGATAATTTCATTTCCCTGATGCTTATTTTTGCCGGTTCAGTTTTACTTCTTTTTAATAAAAAGAAAAATACAATTTTAGAGGAAGAGATAACTTTTACCTCATCGGTACTTATCATCCTTATATTCTTTTTTGTTTTTGCTCCAGTTATCTCAACTTCTGCTCCGGATTTTCAAAGTAATATCGGTATTACAAAACTACTTCAACCTTTTTCTTCGGTCGAATTCATTCATACTTCTGATGAAAAGAACGGGGAAAATGAATTTAATTTTTTAAAGAAAAAATTAATGAATGAAAATCTTATTTATATTGATAGCATCAGAAAGATAAATGATGAGTTTTATTATTATCAGAAAGAAAAAACGGTTTTAGCCGATAAGAATAAAATAATTTTTAAAAATAATATCCCATTGGTTGAATCGCGGCTATTCGTTTTAGGTACCGATGAATTCGGAAGAGATGTGTTTTCACGACTTATTTACGGGACAAGAATTTCAATGATTGTTGGTCTCGGTGCTGTAATTGTCTCTTTCATTCTCGGAATCGGCTTAGGGTTTCTTTCCGGTTATTCAGGATGGTTTATGGATAGTGCATTAAACCGTTTTACCGATATGTTCCTTTCTTTGCCTGTTATCTTTCTAATCATTCTTATTCTCACCTTTTTTGGCAATTCTATTTTTACTATTATTTTCATTTTAGGGTTTTCAGGTTGGATGAGCCTATTTAAAATTGTCAGAGGCGAAGTTATTTCTATTAAACAAAAGGATTATTTTATTACAGCTTCGATGATAGGTTTGCCAGGATGGAAGTTATTAAGTAAGGAAATTCTCCCGGTAATATTAGCCCCTGTCATAGTAAATCTTGTTTTCCAGTACGGAAATGTAATACTTGCTGAAGCTGCATTAAGCTACCTGGGTTTAGGGACAGCATTAAACTATCCCTCATGGGGAGGAATGATTGAATCGGGGCAGGAATATTTGTCGCAAGCCTGGTGGATGATATTTTTCCCCGGGCTGGCCCTGATCCTTACATTGTTTACCGCTAATAATCTCGGCAGGCAATTAAATAAATATTTTAATCCGAGAATTAATGAATGATTAATGACCGATATAAAATAATTAAGAAACTGGGAGAAGGAAGGAGTAAAGTATTTTTATGTGAAGACGTACTTCGCAATGAAACAGAATTGGCAATAAAAATTCTACCTGCAACTGTTGATAATGAAGAACAAAAATCATTCAGAGACGAATACTTTTTACTTAAGAAACTCGATCACCCTAATATTATCAGCGTATTTGAATATGGATCAGTTATTTTATTATCAGATGAAGATAAAGTGCATAATATTTCTGAGGGGAGTCATTTCTTTACACTTGAATATTTTGAGGGAAGTGAATTATTCGATTTCCCTGGTATTCAGGCTGAGCCCGCCCTTATACAAATAATATGTCAGCTTTCTGCTGTATTATTTTATCTTCATCAGTCAGCCTACATTTATTATGATATAAAGTCTGAAAATATTTTAGTAAAAGAAAAAAACGGCAAACCTGTTTTGAAGTTTATCGACTTCGGTTTGGCTGTTCGTATTCAGGAAACCCAGGAAATAAGCGCAAGAGGAACTGCTGAATATATTGCCCCGGAGATTTTACGAAAGGAAAAAATTGATCACCGTGCTGATCTCTATTCACTGGGAATTCTTCTTTACCGTGTAATATATAGCAAATTCCCGTTTACAAGTAACGATCAACTGAGTATTTACAAAGCTCACCTCGATGAAGAGTTTGATTTCCCTGATTCGCCTTACGGTGAAAAAATAGTTAGCCTTGTTAAAAAACTCTTATCAAAAGAAGTTAGTGATAGATTTTTTACTTCTATTGGAATTTTAGCTGAGTTCAATTCTTCAACAATTAATGAATATAAAAATGATTGGGTGAGGATTCCTGTTTTTGCCGGAAGAAATGATTCTTTATCTATTATTTCAGCCTACATAGAGAAAGGGAACAGTGGTGAGGTTCTCGCAATTAAAGGTTCGGAAGGATCGGGTAAAAGCACGCTGCTAAATGAATTGAATTATAAATATACTTCTTCCCTGCTGATTTCAGCTGATCGGAATAATGATGCATACGTGTGGCAATCATTGCTGAGAATAGTTCTATATCAACAGAATATTTATTCGGGGTTATCACCCGATACCATTAACAAAGCAAAAAGTATTCTAAATGGGAATAGTAAAAACCTTATTGAAGATTTAAAAGCTTTGTTCATAAAAATATCATCGATCAATAGATTTGTATTATTAATAGATGGTTTCAATTCACTTAGTGGTTATGATCTTGAAATATTCTTTCAGCTAATTCCTGTATTGCAGGTAAGTAAAATTAAGATTGTTATTGCAGAAGATTCCGGTAAGGAATACAAATCGGCCAGGATCAACAACCTCCAGGTAATAAATCTAAATCCATTTACAGAAACCCAGGTAACTGAATTTATAAAAAAAAGCTTCGCATCATTTTACCCGATAAGTGAAATAAAGAAAATAATAATTTCATATTCTGACCTTCTTCCGGGAAGTATTGAGATTTTTCTAAAAGATTTAATTGTACTAAACCTTTTGGAATTTGTTGAGGCTGGTCCTGTTATCAGTAAGGATACAGATTTTGATAATCTGCTGAAAAGTTCTCAGGAGGAAATATATCAGATCAGATTAAAAAATCTGGACCCGAAAAGCAGGGACATTGCAATCTTACTTTCTATGTTTAATGTTAATCTGGATATTCCTACTATCGTTTCTTTAACAGGTGAGCAGAAACAAATAATAAATAGAACTCTTGAAAAATTATCTGAATCCAACATTATTCATCCAAGTAATGTTTTAGGCAATCCACAGTTTACAAACCAGGGAATTAAAGAATATATATATTCGACAATAGAAAATAAGAGGGAAGCTCATTTAAAGATTGCGGAGCTCATATCTGATAAAATTCCATTTTTCAACAGGAATGAATTTGCCAGACATTTTGAGCTCGCCGGAAAGTATGATAAGTCATATGAAGTGTTACAAGAAGAGTTAGAAAAAGCTGAAAGAACATCGGCTTTCTCGTACAAAAAGAATTTACTCAAACATCTGGTCGAATTACCGCTTGAAGAAAAAAACCTCTGGAAAATTCAAATTGATTTAAGCTACTGTTACTATCAGCTGGGGGAATTAAATGCAGCTATAGACTTGATAAATAAATTATTGCAGACAAAACCTAATCATGAAGAAATATTTTCGTTAAATGTCTTAAAGGGAAAAGCACTGATTGCACTACAGTCTCTCGAAGAAGGGAAAAAACTGCTGGAGGAAATTTTAATTGAAGTAGAAGAGGGGGCAAGGAAAAATGAGATACTGGCTGAAATAGTTGAGGCCGAATATGAAATGGCAAAATATGATGAGGCAGAAAAAATTGCCAATCAACTTATTGCAGATTCATCAACCTCTACTGAAACATTAGGAAAAGTTTATAGGATTAAAGGATTAATAGAATTATTTAACAACAACAAACCTTTACTCACGATAGAATATTTGAAGGAGGCGCTTGAAAAATTTGGTGAAAAACATCAGTTGGCAAAAGTAGCCTCAATGGAAAATAACCTCGGGAATATCTGTAATATTATTAATGAAAAATCAAAAGCAGAAAATCATTGGAATAAAGCAATTGAAATCAATAACTCAATTGGAAACTTGTTACAAAATGCAATAATTCTTTTAAATATTGGCATTTATTATTTAGAAAGCTGTAGTTACGAAAAAGCTATCCATCAATATTTAGAAGCACAATCTATCTTCAACGCTCTTGGAGAAAAAAATAATCTTGGAATCACATATATAAATCTTGGCGAAGTTTATCTGGTAACATGTGAGTATGAAATGTCAATTAATTCTTTAAAATCTGCAATTAAAATTTATGATGAGTTGGAAAATAAACTTGAAAAAGGTGAAGCAATATTTTTATTGGGTAAGTTGTGCTTTGAAATTGGAGATGTAGTGGGTTTGAATGAAATAGTTCTGAAATATGATGAGTTCACAAATTTGAGTATAGATAAGTTGGATTTCAACGATAAATATTTAAAGGTCTTACAAAATATTTCAAATGAATATTTTTATGAAGCATTAGAAAAGTTATATGTTCTCAGAGAAAAAAGTAAAGCACAATCGGACAATATTATATATTGCGAGATACAATTAATGGTTATAAAGATATTAATTCAACTTGAAAAATATGATGATGCCTTAAATGAATTAATGGTAGATGACTTTGTGAATATTTGTGATAACCATATTTATTTTGGTGCTTACAGGGATCTTTTAATGGGTAGAGTGTCTGAAGTTCAAAAAATTCAGGAAACAAAACCGGTCTTATATTATTATGAGGAAGCATATAAAAAAATTAGCTCCACAAGCATAACAGAGCTTACCTGGAAGATTTTATATGAATTATATCGAATGTATAAAAAAAGGGGCAATACCTCACGAATCAGCGAATTCAAACGTTACACTCAACAGACTATTCTGCATATAGCAAACGAAATTAAATCTGAACATTTAAAATTAATTTACCTCGAAAATCCGGAACGTAATAAAGCATTAAAAGAATTAAGACAGGAGTTGAAATAAAAATATCACTATGGTTGAGCAGGAAAACATATCTGTAAAAATATATTCTGATAAGGATGATGTTTTTCCTATCAACTCAGCTATGAACAAACTGAAAAATCAGAATATAAATATTCTTAATATTACTGGTGAAAAAATCACCGTGGATGAAAATGAAATTTTAATAATAAACATGTCCGGGATCGAATCACCGCTATTGTCCCAGGTTGTTGAATTGAAGAATATATCAGGATGCAAATTTCTTTTCATTATTCCCGAGACTGATACATTACTTGCAGTAACTATTGCGAAGCTTGGATTTAATGACATTTTTATTTTTCCGTATGAGACGTATAAATTTACTTTGTATCTTGAAGAAATTACTGAGGATTTTGAAGGTAGAATAAAGGGACAGCATTTTCTTGAAGAAGAAAGTAGTCAGAATAAATTTGAGGATTTTATTGGTAACGCAGAATCAGTTGTTAAAGTTAAGATGCTTGCGCAAAAAGTTGCCGCCGAACCTCAATTAAATATTCTTCTTCTTGGTGAGACTGGTACAGGTAAGGGTCTTTTAGCAAAACTTATACATAATAACAGCTTTAATAACACAACTGCATTTGTGGATGTTCTTTGTACCGCTATTCCTGAATCCTTGCTTGAATCCGAACTTTTTGGGCATGAAAAAGGAGCTTTTACAAGTGCACAAAACAGGAAGATTGGATTGTTCGAAATTGCGGAGAATGGAACCTTATTTCTTGATGAAATAGGGGATTTATCTCTCAATTTACAGGCAAAGTTACTAAGAGTAATTGAGAAGAAGGTAATCCGACGACTTGGGGGTATCTCTGATATTCCGGTAAATGCAAGAATTATTTCCGCTACAAACCGCAATCTTGTTGACATGATTAATGAAAATACTTTTCGTAATGATTTATACTACAGGCTTAATACCGTTTCCATAGAGATACCCCCTCTCAGGGAAAGAGGAGGTGATTTATTATTATTATTAAATAATTTTATTGCTGAATATAATATTCATTTTGCAAAGAAAATTACTAAGATAGATGATGATCTCGAGGAATTTATTCTTAATTATAGCTGGCCGGGAAATGTGAGGGAATTAAGAAATTCTGTTGAAAGAGCTGTTTTACTCAGTGAAGGTAAAAGCCTTAATTTAAAGCATTTTTCAAGCATAATAAATTTTAAACCGCCGCCTGATACAGACACAGAAAAGATCAAACCACGATTACACCCACATATAATTAATTTAAACCTAAACTACATTAGCACGGATCTTGAGGAACTTAACCAGTTGTACGCTGAAGAAGTGCTTAAGAAATTTAAAGGCAATAAAACCCGGACATCAAAACAACTTGGAATCTCAAGACCAAAGTTAGATAAACTTCTAAAAAACAATGAATCTGATAACTGATCCTTCCTGTTAATTTTCAAATAAGTTGTAAAAAATATTTACAACTTTCCCATTTTTACCGAGCTAGACCGGTAAATATTACATTCATCTTTCCTGCACACATAACCTATTTTACTTCAATTAAAGAAAATAGATATGGCATAAACATTGGTCTATTTATGTAACTCTTGTGAGCGCAACACGGAGTAAAAAACTAAATCTATTTTCAAACTCATAATTATGAGAGGGTGTTAGTACTATGAAAAAAACTCTTTTTTCCATTCTTTTTGCAGCATTGTTGTTAGGAGGTTGCTCCGATATTAACAACAGTATAGCGCCTACCCAGAATGGTAAAACCAGTAAGATGTTCAGGATGCCACAGGCTGTTGATCTGAATACTGAAACTACTTTTTCTGCTTCTCAGAACATTAGTGGCAGTTTTGGTGGTAATCTTCAGTTAAGTGGTTCCTATCAAGGTGCTTCCGGGTTAGTTACCGTTCAGGCAACTCTGAATGTCCCATCAAATGCATATCCTGGAGAGAAAGTTCTGTATGTTGCTAATAGTAGCGAATTTGCAGAAATCAATTTTAATCCTTCAATATCATTTGATGCACCAGTGCTTCTTAATGCTACCGTTTCAGGTTTGGACCTGAGCGGTGTAAATCCATCTGATGTTTATTTTGCATATATATCAGATGATGGTTCATATACAGAACCTATAAATTGTGACCAGATCACTGTTGATGTAGCAAACGGAACATTATCTGTTACAAATGCACATCTGTCGCATTTTTCAAGATATATTTGGTCAAGGTAATTAATTTTTTAGTATACTTGTAAAGTATAATCTTGAAACACAGTGAATAAAGAAGCACAACACTCAATAGAGAAGATATTAGGAAGCTATTTTAATAAGAAGGAAATTTCTGAGTATAAAAAGCTTTTGAAAAAAAAACCTTCTGAGGCAAATCTAGTATCTTCTCTTACTAATTTAAATAAGAAACAATTATCCCAAACATCTCCTCCTTCCTCTGAATTTCAGCATTCAATTAATATTTTAATAACTTTTGCAATTGATAATTTAGAAGAAACAAAATTCTATGACTTAGTTCTGCAATTATCTGATGTAGCAATAGTTAATGGTGAATACCCATCGTCAATAGAATTACTTCAATATTTGATAAAATCGGTTAGTAAAAAGGAAGAACTAATCCCTTTTCAGTCCCATGGATTATATCTGTTAGCCACTGTCTACAGTCGTTTATCTGAGTGGGGCAAGAGCATATCAACTCTTAATAAGGCAAAACGCTTATTTGAAAAACAGAAGGATTTCAGAGGATATGTGCGATGTGAAAATCTTTTAGGAGTTATTCATCTTGATTATGGTAAACTTGATAAAGCAGAAAAATATTTTGAAAATTGTTTATCATATCTTGATATAGCCAATGACACCAATCTTATGGGAATGATTGAAATTAATCTTGGAGTTGTAAATGGAATGATGGGGGCGTATGAGGAATCTTATAATTATTTCCATAGAGCATTAGTTAAGTTTAATAAGTTAAAAAATATACTCAGGATAATAGAATTAAGACATAATCTCGGACTATTGCACACACATAAAGGCGAGTACAAACTAGCTCTTGGAGAAATAGACCAAAGTATAAATTTTGCAAATAAATTAAATTATGCTTCAAACCTTACCATTTCTTACTTAACTAAAGCATTTATCTATATTCAGCTAAATGATTTGGCTCTGGCAAATGCCTTTTCAGATAAATCACTTGAACTTAGTTATAAATTAAACGACAGGTTGTCAGTAGCGGATAATCTTAAACTAAAAGGGATCATAGAAAGAGAGAGTAATAATTTTAGCCAGGCGGAAATTTATTTTCAAACTAGTTTAAGAATTAATAATGAATTGGAAAACAAATTAAATCATGCTGAAACATCAGTTGAATTAGGTGTTTTATACAAACAAATGGGAAAAGTTGAAGCCGCCTTAATATCCTTCAATTCTGCTTTGAATTATTACAAATCAATCAAACACAATGAGGAAATTGAACGAATTCAGAAATTTCTTCAGGATTTGAGTTAATATTCTTCCAAATCAGCCCGGTATTTATTTCGTTTCTGAAAAATTTACCGAGAAACCCCTCCTTGAAAACCCGATATTTAATCAAAAACAAACTAATTCGCTGGCAAAAAACTTGTGGTGACTTGAATGTTAGTCGCAAAATAAATTTAACTACTTTATGGATAGGATTGTTATGAAAAAATTAATAGTACTTTTGGTTCCTTTTATTCTTCTTATCGCCGGGTGTTCGCAATTCGACTCAACGCCAACTTCACCCGTTACGACTGAAAAATCAGTCATACAATTGCCGCACAATAATTCAACTAATGTTGAAAATTTATTTTCTGTTACAGAAGATATTGTCGGTAGCCAGGGTGGACAAATCAAATTAAATGAATCATATATTTCTTCCAATGGAAAAGTCAGTATAAAAGCAAAACTGAAGATACCTAAGAATGCTTTCTCAGGCGAAGCGACAATGGGATATCAGATAAATGATGGAGAAGCTTCGGTTGATTTTTCACCATCAATGAATTTTGAAAATAATTTATTGTTTGATCTCAAATTTACAGGTCTGGATTTGTCCGGCATTGATCCTAATGAAGTTCAATTTCTATATGTTGCACCTGACGGATCAACGCATCAAGTACAATACTCTGAAATGACAGTTGATGTGGAAAAAGGCATACTTGAAGTTAAAGACGCTTTAATCACTCATTTTTCAAGATACATTTGGGCAAGGTAAATTTTAATAATATGTCAATTGATGCTTAATTCTTGTAGAATTAGGCATCTGGTTTTTTAAATAATTGTGAGTATTTCCGTTTTTAGTTAATTATTCTATTTTTAGTTAGTACCTTTGTTTAGTTAGTAATAGGTTTAAATGAAATTTAACGAGTTTAAAAAAAATTTGGACGAGTCAGCAAGTATTGCTTCAACAGATGAACCAGTTGAAAAAATAAAAAATCTGGAAGTAATACTGGATATTGTTAAAAGTATTAATAGCTCATTAATACTTGAGGATGTGCTGGAACTTGTTTTAAAAAATGCTATAAAACTTACTAATTCAGAACGCGGATTTATTGTTTTAAAAAATAATTCAGGGCAGCTGGAATATAAACTTGGTTTGGATTCTATAGATAATAAACTACCCGAATCTTTATTTGAAGTAAGTACTACAGTAGTCGAAGATGTTTTCGACACAGGGCAATCAAAATTTATTGAAGGCGCACAAAGCGATAATTATGATCCCAGCAAGAGTATATTAAAACTTGAATTACAGACGATTCTTTGTTCGCCATTAATCACAGAAAGCAAAAAAATCGGTGTAATTTATGTGGACAGTAAGTTTCTCCACAAAATCCGGGTAAGAGAGATTACTGACACTTTTGAAATTTTAGCAGGTCAGGCAGCGATTGCAATCAGAAATGCTCAGCTCTATCATGGGCAGATAAATGCATACAATGCTTTGCAGGAAGCAAATACTCAACTTATTCTTGCTGAAAGAAAAGCTCTGAAGTCTAGTATAGATTCCGAGATAGGCCAATCATTACAAGGACTTGTTCATCTGGCTCTGCTTGAAACTGAAAGTCTAATGAGAGTAATTGAAAAAACTCACAAAGATATAGAATCAAAAAATTTAGATATCGACACAATATTTTTCGACAGGTTAAAACTAAAATCCAAAGTTGCCATCGACAGTATTCGGAATATTCAGAAATATGCTCAGGTTTTACTCGAAACCTCTATTGTGAATCTTAATAAAGACCATGGCGATTTAAACAAAACCGTACAATCGGTTATCAAGTATTTATCACCAATGAAAAAATTTAATAAAGTTACTTTTGAAACTGAATTTAATACTGTCCCTTTATGCACATATGATTCAAGCCAGATTCAGCACCTTATTGTTCATCTTTTTACAAACTCTACTGAAGCCCGTCCGGACGTAACCATAAAAGTTAAAACTTTTTCCTCCGAGTCAAAAATTAATGTTGAAATACAGGATAACGGTCCTGGCTTTCCCGAGGAAAAACTAAGTAATCCCTTTGAACTTCCAACTAAAAGAGGAAGTGGGTATGGACTATTTCTTTGTAAAAGTATAATAGATCAGCATAACGGCAGCATTGAAATATCGAAAAAAGGTGAGGGGACAACTATAGTTTTTTCATTACCGGTTAATTAGAAATTTATGGCAGATAAGAACTTAAAATATTTTTCTGTTTTTTATGATCTCATTCCTCATCCGGTTCAGATAATAAATGATAAAGGAACTATAGTTTATATTAATAATGCTTTTGGTAAGCAGTGGGGATACAATTTAAATGAACTGAAGGAATACTCAGTCTTTAAAGATTTCGAACTAAGGAAAAACGGAATTCAGGGAATTATCCATAAGGCTCTTTCTGAAAAAAATAATTTTACTGTAGAAAACTATGCTGATTCTCTTTTAAGAAGCAAAGAAATTACCGTTCCCTTTTTTATAACTAACCTGTTTCACATCTCGTTCGATAAATTAGATTATGTAGTTCTATTCCATCTCGATCAGACGGAAACTATGCTTACTGAAGAGGAAATTAAAAAAACAAGACTCAGTAATAAAGAATCTGAAAGATTGAAAAATACTTTTTTAAATGTTCTTTCACATGAATTGAGAACACCTCTTAATATTATTCTTGGTTATTCCTCAATTATAAAAGAAAACCTAAAAGACAAACTTGGTCCGGAAGACAAAATTTATCTTGATAATCTTTACAGCGGAAGCGAAAGGCTTTTCAGAAGTATTACACAAATGTTGGATTTTGCACAGCTGGAAGCAGGAAATTATAAACTAAATATTCAGACTGTGGATTTGGTTGGCATTTTAAAATCAAGTATTAACATTTTAAAAGAAACTGTTTCTAAAAAAAATATAGATTTGAAAACAAATTTTACAAAAGAAAAAATCTTTGTAGATGTGGATATTCAATGTGTTGAGAATATCCTTAGTAACCTGCTTAATAATGCTGAGAAGTTTACAAAAAAAGGTTTTATAGAAATTGAAACGGACATTCTTGAAGAAAGAGAACTGGCAATCTGTAGAATCAAGGATTCGGGTATCGGAATTTCCACTGAATATATGGACCATCTTTTCAAACCATTCAGCCAGGAGGATTTAAATATCGGAAGGAACTTTGAAGGTAATGGTCTCGGATTAGCACTTGCAAAAAAATATATAGAAAAACTTGGCGGTTCACTTCTTGTAGATAGTATAAAAGGAGTCGGTACAACTTTCACATTTACACTTCCTTTATCTCAGAATATTAATTATGATGCAGAGACAGTTAAAAATATTGGAAGTAAAAAAGAAATTTTGATGCTGGATAATACCGGAGAATCTTATGAATTAATAAAAGCTTTTTTAAAGAATTCGCATAGCGTTAAAATATTTTCTATAAGGGAATTTAAAATTGATATCGTTTTGAATGGAAATTATGGTGTGATTATTTTTGATGTTAATCCCAGTCTCTGGACACAGAGCCTTATTATATGCAAAGACCTCAAGAAAAATGATCCATACAAAAGACCGATTATTATTTTATCCAGTGAATCAATTGAATCAAGAATTGATGAATTTTTTCACGCCGGGGCAGATAAATTTCTGATAAAACCCTTTTCCAAAACAGAGCTACTCAAATCTCTTGATGAAATAGAGAAACAAACCTTCCAGACAATAAACTAATTCTACTTTAATTTATAAAGTTTCCACCACGGAGTTCCTGGGGAATCATGGTGTTCAAAATGATACCCGAAAAAGTAGCAGGATAACATTCCCCATAAATGATTTTTATTCTGAGTCCGGGCATTGTGCGGTTTCATTGAATGAACATGTGGATATTTATGAGGAAGATAAGTTCCGAAATAAAATAATTGCATTGTTCCAAGAAATGCAGGAATAACCCAATACATAAAAATGGATGCTTCATTAAACCAGATTTTTAAGACATTAAATATAACCGCCATTGTTATCAACTGAAGAATTGTAGTGTACCGGAATAAAAATACTGCCCACCATACAATGAACTTCTGGGAATCTTTATAAAAATCCGGATCATCAACTTCTCCAGGATTATTATGATGCTTATAATGATTTGCCAACAATTTATTGTATGAAAGCCCGGCAAAAAGAAATGAAGATAGTCTGCCGAAAATATCATTAACTGTTTTACTATTGGATATATTTCCATGCATTGCATCATGACCAGTTATAAAGAGTCCGGTATAGAGATAACCCTGAAAAATAATGTGAAAATAGAGCAAAGGATTTGTGAAATCTAAAGGGAAAAACCATAAACAATAGTACAGATGTGCGCCCCATGAAACTATGATTAACAAAGAGATGATTATTCCCATAAAACTTCTTAAATAAATAGTGATAAGAGTACAAAGAATATAAACTGAATGAAAAAATAATTTTCAGGCAGCCTTTCATTTGTTTCAACTTTAATTAAGTTATATAATAACGAAGCAATAAACGAAATACCAAACCAGGAATAATAATTTTTCAACGGGATAACCCCGGAAAGCCATTCCCAGTAATTTAATTTTATGGCTACAGGTTCAAGTACGAGATCGAATAACACAGCAAGAGTACCGGTTAATAAAGCTGTTAAATAAATATTTTTATCTATTTGCTCAGCAATTGTTATAGCTCCTAATATCACAATCACCCAGTTAAAACCTATTACCAAAGGAACACCAAGGACTTTTAGTCCCAGGGTGTTTCTATAAATATATTCACCGAAAATAATTCCGGTTTTTGTGCCGATAAGCTCTGTAAAAAAAGTGAAGACATATATTATAAAACACCAGAGCAGAAATTTATATTTACCTTTTCGGTAACTGAAATAAAAAACAACAATACCCGTTATCAGAAGTACATACGGTGTAAGCAGCAGCATATACGGACGAATCCATGGAATAATGTGCCCCACTAATCCAACGAAGAAAACAACATAAAGAAAAATTGTATTGCGGTCACTTTTCAAAATCTGCGGCCTTTCCAGATTCTGTTTTTTGTTTTTGTAACTATTATTGAATTAATGCCCAATATAAAAACAAATATTATTTGAAAAGGATGAAGTAAAAAATTTATCAGGATATTTTGTTTGCTCTTTTTTGAAATGACTATTCTTTGGGCTAATATCAGAAGTATTGTTGAAATGAAAATATTATTATAAATGATTAAATAGAAGGGAAGTAGAAAGCAAATGACCAAACAAATTATTAAAAATAAAAATGCTGTAGGACTGATATTAAAACCGGGATAAAAATTTTTGGAAAATCCTTTGAAAGAAGAATCAAAATCATTATACATCCGGCAATAAACCATATCTCCACCAAGGTAAGTTTTTATCTTATACCTTTCTTTTTTAAGTTTTCTCGCAAATTCCATATCCTCAACAACAGAATTACTTAAGAATTGATGTCCCCCAATTGCTTTATAAGTATCACTTTTAAATAGAAGAAATTGTCCGTTCGCAGCAGTTAAATATTTCGAATCGGTTGAATTGATAAATTTCAGCGGAAGAAATGTTAAAAGTATCCAATTCATTAATGGAACAATCAGCCACTCGCCGAATGATAATATTTTCTGAGTGGGAAAAACTGATAAAAGTTTAAGATTATTATTTTTCATCTCATTTATTGCTATTGAGATCGCGTTTCTCTCAAGCTCAACATCACAGTCCATAAAAAGTAAGTATTCACCTTTTGCAATAGCTGATAATTGATGACAAGCCCAGTTTTTGCCGGTAAAAGTATTAGGCAATAGTTCACCTTTAATTGCAGTTATCCTTTTATCTATTGCCTCAAAACGTTTTGCACTTTTATAAGTGCTGTCTACTGATTCATCATCCAGAACAATTACTTCAAGATTGTTAAAAGTCTGGTTAAGTACGCTACGTAAGCATTTCTCAATATTTTGTTCTTCATTTCTTGCAGGGATTAAAACAGAAATTAAGTCATTAGATTGTTTATCTGTTGGTGAATATTTTAAAACAGGTGCAGAAAAATAGTTATATATGACAACCACCGTTGCCGGTAGAATGACAGTCAAAATTAGATAAAACAAAATCATTTCAAAATATTCCTGCAGGTTGTGAAATCTGTAAAATCCTTTAAAGTTTTAATATTTATTCTAAATTCATTCCTAAAGAAACTGAAATCCTTAACGACGGCTTCAGCTTTAATCAAGTGTCCAAATCTTACAACGATGTCAGGATTTTTTTTGTCTCCATATTCAAATTTAATTGCAGTTGGAAGAATATAAATTTCACTCTCACTTTTTTCAATTATTTTTTTTAATCCTTCTTTAACAATTAATGTTTCTGTGTGAATCGATTGAATTTCACCCTGTGGATATATAACCAAATAGTTTTCTGGTGATCGAAGGATTTCACTTGAGTATTGGATTGTTTTGGCAATACTACGTGGATTTGAAAGGTTTATAGAATAAGCTCCGACTTTCTTAAAGAACCAATACTTTTTCAATTGTTCTTCAAGCATCATGATGTGAAGTTTTCGATGTGTGAATTTTCGTGAAATAAAATCTATTATAAATCCATCCCACCATGAAAAATGGTTTGGTGTAATTATCAATCCTGCTGATTTTTTTATTTCAGGAAAATCATTTACAAGATAAAGATTATTAAAATTTGATTTGAGCAAACGACGGATGAATGGATTAAAGATCAATCTAGCCCATTTTTTATGTTCAGCCTTAATCAACTAAAATCCCCGCTAATTAATTCTGCAGCATGTTTACCAGACAGAAGTACAAGCGGAATTCCTCCGCCAGGATGAACGCTTCCGCCGCAAAAATAAAGGTTACTATATCTCGATGATTTTACCGGGGGTCTGAGAAATGCTGCTGACCTGGTATTTGAGGAAATTCCATAAATACTTCCACCAAAGCTACCCATTTTCTTTTCTATATCAGGAGGAGAAAGAATTTCCTCAAAAATTATTTTTTCGGATACATTAATATCTAATATTTTATGGATTTTCTGCTGTACTACTTTGCGTAGTGTTCTTATTTCTTTATCCCAATCCTGGTTATTATTATAGGGAGTATTTATCATTACAAACCAGTTTTCAAATCCCGCGGGCGCATCATCAGCTTTATATTTAGAAGATATATAAATGTAAATTGTCGGATCATCAGGACATTTGGCTTTTATGAAAATGTCATCGAATTCTTGCTTGTAATTTTCAGAAAACAAAATGTTATGAATCTCCATTTCAGGATATTCTCCCTTTATTCCCCAATAAAAAACTATTCCTGAAAGAGAAGGATCAGCCCTTTTTAGAATTTTGCTGTTATCTGTTTTTAACAATGATTTATAGGTATAATTTGGATCGACATTTGATATTATCGAATCAAAGAAGAAGTCATTATTATTACTTCTAACACCGGTAGCAATCTTATTCTTTAATAATATCGCCTCAACTTTTTGATTTGTAAAAAAAAATACTCCCAATTTCCCGGCTAGTTTTTTTAGGGCAAGGGGGATTGCGGATATTCCATTTTTTACGATAAAACTTCCTAACGTGTACTCCACGTGAGGAATAATATTTAAAGTGGCGGGTGCCATATATGGATTTGAGCCATTGTATGTGGCGTACCGATCAAATAACTGAATTGTTTTAGTGTCACTGAAAAAACTTTCATTTGCTTGGTGCATCGTTCTGAACAGATCGATTTTTTTTAAATTAAGAATAGATTTAAATGCATTTTGATTAAAAAATGATCGGAGATTTATTTCTGGTTTAAATAGAAAAAGATTAGCGGTTAAATCGTAAATGGTTTTACAATAATTTAAGTAGTGGAATACAGATTCAGATTTATCCGAAGTTTTTGCCTGAATCTCATCTGCAAATTTACTGATCGCTGAATATGCATTTAAAGTTGTACCATCAGGATAGAAATATTTACAAATTGTATTCAACTGTTCAATTGTCAAATACTCTTCTATTCTTTCATTTTGAGCAATAAAAATTTCTTCAAGTATGAATGGCATTGTCAGTAGAGATGGCCCTGTATCGAAACGAAAATTATCTTTGTATAAATTATTAGCTTTTCCTCCCACTGTACTATTCTGTTCAAATACATTTACTTTGTATCCTTTGCCGGCAAGATGAATTGCGGCAGAAAGTCCGCCCAGTCCAGCTCCTATAATTCCAATACTTTTCTGATTCATTTTTTGCCCAAGAAATAATTTTTGAATAGATTCTTTTTTGAAATCAGGTAAACGAGCAGCCAAAATGAAATCATTGAAAATGAATAGAAGAAATCCTCAAGAGGAATGGTGATAATTCTTATTCCCCACATAGCTTTGCTATTGTAAGAGACTACCGGAAGAGAGGTTAAGATATAATTAATGATTAAAAAAGGAATGTAGGTTATAAGAATTGTCATCCAGTAAACTTTTGATCTCAGAATTGAATTAAAAAATGAAATAGAGAAAATTAAAAAAGCTGCGCAAAACAGGAGTACAGTAAAAGTATAATATTGCTGATAAAATGATATTGCCAAAAAAAATAAGACAAAAATTGATATGAATACCAGGGTTCTATTTAGAACCACTACTTTGTCCCCAATATATTTTAGCAGGACTTCATAAATAAATATGCAGGCATACGGAACAGATACAAAAAACAAAATTTCATCTAACGGTAGATTGAAATAAGTAAATCCTGAAATATATTCAGGATTAAAGCTCCAGTCACCTCTCCCGACAGCAATTGCATCCCAGATTATATATGCTGTCCCAACAACAACAATCGAAATCACTACTGATAAAAAATTTTTATAGAAAGAGACTTTTTTATCAAAGCTCAATAGTACAGGAAAAATAATTATAGCAAGGTTTAGAAAAAGATAAGTACTCATTTCCGGGCAAGCGAGGAAATTAATTCCTGAAGTTTTACTGATTGTGAAGTGCTTAATCTATCAGAAGCAAGCATATATTCAATTATCCCTTTTTGAATTTCAAAAGTAAGGGATGAATAGTCTTTTTTTAAAAGTAAGATACATATTTTATTTCTATCATCCATTCTCTCATCCCCGTAACCTAAAATTGCCGGCACATTATCCAGAATAGAAAATCTCATAAACCTTATCTCCAGGTTATCCGGGCTTTTCCCGATTGCTTCCTTCAATCTGTTAAGCCCTGAGATTAAATGACTTAGTTTGGACACCGGATTAAAAGCATGTTTTGCCTTCAAAGCCTGTACACCACCATAATAGGCAAGTATTATGGGATTATATTTTGAATAATCATCTGAATATTTATTAATGATGAAATATTCGAGTTCATAAGTCTTCTCTTCATCTTCGATTGAGGCATAAAATTCGCTTCTTATAAAGTTTATAGTTGCGGTATCCGGAATAATGTCTGAAGCATACACTTTGGAAAGAAGAATGAATGAGAATAAAATTATATTTCTAAATGAGATCAGTTTCATCTTAACAGGTCTTTACTATTTTAACATCAAAATATGATTTTAATAACAGGGCAAGTTTAGTGAAATTAGATATTCTTATTCTTTGTTTAAGCAGAACTTCAACTTCACTTTTTCTTATCTTATTAAAAAGCCCGACATAATAAAGATATGCAGAATAAACTCCCAGCTTAACTCCGGCAGGCAGTCTTTTAATTCCTTTCAGGGAATCAGCGAATTCATTTTGAATATCTTCTTCCAGTTTTCTTTTATCGGCATCAGTAATATTAATTTCTTTATTTATTCCGGGAAGGTAAATTCTGCCTCGTTCAGCTATATCGCTTTTAATGTCTCTTAGAAAATTTACTTTTTGGAATGCGGATCCCAGACTTTTTGCAGGACCAAGTAATTGCTCAAATAATCCAGGTTGTTTATAACAGAATACTTTAAGACACATTAATCCTACAACCTCTGCGGAACCATAGATATATTCATCATAGTGCTCGTGTTCATAATAGCTATTGGATAAATCCATTTCCATACTGTTGAGAAAATCTTCAATGTATTTTAATTCAATTCCGTATTTATTTACTGCAAGCTGAAAAGAATTTATCACAGGATTTGTTGAAATCCCTCTTTTAATAGCTTTAAGAGATTCTGCTCTAAACTCATCAAGTAAAAGTTTTTTATCATAACTATGAAAAGAATCAACTATCTCGTCAGCTAATCTAACATAACCGTATATGGCATAAATAGCGTCCCTGAAAACAGGAGCGAAAACACTTATTCCCAGACTGAAAGAAGTACTGTAACTTCGGGTTATAACTTTGCTGATTTTAAAAGCAGTACTATGATATAAGGCTTCCATATTCCTCAGTTATTCTTTCGGTTACTAATTTTGAACTTATTATTACCATAGGTAAACCGGTTCCGGGAGTTGTAGATGCACCAACATAATACAGGTTTGGAAATTCTTCATCATGATTTTTGGGACGAAATGCCCCCACCTGGTTTATTCCATGCGCAAGTCCCAGACCTGAACCTTTGTAGAGATTAAATTTTTCTTCCCAATCAACTGGAGTCCAGATCTCTTTTACCAGTGTATTTTTTTCTATATCAAAATTTACCCGGGATGAAAGATCACTAATAATATTATCTGCAAGTTCGTTTTTATCACTCCAATTACTTTTAAATCTTCTGTCGGGAACAGGACAAAGTATAAACAGGTTTTCACAGCCATCCGGAGCGCATTCAGCCCAGGATTTGGATGAGACATTAACATAGTAATATGGTTTCTGTGGACTTACAGTTGAAGTAAAAATTTTATCGGCATAACCACGAAAGTTTTGACCCAGGAAATAATTATGATGCATTAGTTTATCTAGTTTTCCCTTAACTCCGAGATAAATGGTAAATGGCGCTAGTGTCCATTCGAGTTTATCCAGTTTTTCTTCGGTATATTTTTTTCTTCCGAGAATTTTTCCGCGGAATGAAGCAGCATCAGAATTAGAGATGAAAATATCAGCTGACCATATTCTTCCGTTGCTATCAAAAAGTGAAATAAGTTTTCCATTTGCATTTGCTACACCGGTAATCTCAGTATTATAAACAAACTCAACTCCTCTTCTTTTAAGTATTTTCACGATTTCTTCTACGAGTTTGTACATACCGCCTTCTATTTTCCAGTAACCATCATGCTTCATCTCCGTGTAGTTTAATAATGAATATATTGCGGGAGTTTGAAAAGGAGTTGAGCCAAGAAAAAAGGCAACTAAAGAAAAAATTACTCTTACCTCTTCAGACTGGAAATTACGTTTGACTTCATTCCACATATTTCTGAAGAGATAAGGAAGATGTTTAAGGGGAACTCTTGTAAGTTTCATCAAATAATCAAAAACATTTGCATAGTTCGATTTTACAACTTTATCTTCGGTATCGTGAAAGAATTCCCCCGCTTTTAACAGGTATTTGTTAACTTTAGCGCCTAAATCCGGTTCTATTTCTTTAAACTCCTCCTCAAGTTTATCCAGATCCTTCCAGATTTTATATGGCTTATCTTTTCCTTCAAAAAAGACCTGGTATAAAGGATCAAGTTCTTTTAAAACAATAGGGTTTTTTTCACCCGAGCTTTTGAATAATTCATCAAGCTCATAACTCATACTCATGAAGGAAGGCCCTACATCAAACGTAAACCCGTCTTTTTTTAGCTGATTTAATCTTCCTCCAGGACTTGAATTCTTTTCTAAAACAGTTACTCTATAGCCAATTGAACTCAACCTGAGAGCCGTTGATAGACCTCCAAGACCCGAACCTATAATTATTGCTGATTTCATGTTACTTTGTCCTTCTAAATGTTGAAAACGTAAATCCGCCTTAATTAGTTCCGGTTGTTGAAAAAATTTATCTCAGGATCGCAAACAACAACTATTTTTTTGTTAATTTCTTCAATTATAGGCTATTTATATGTACAAAAATTTTCTATAAGCTTTTATTAACTTATTTTTGAATATGCAGTTTAATTTTTTGCTGCATCGATCAAATAAAAGTTTGGAGGAATTGTGGCCTCAATTGATGAATTGAAGAACAAAGTTCAGCAGGCTTATAAAGAGTGGGAAGAAAGAACATATCAGCAAAGCTTATCTAAGTTTCCCGAAAGAGAATACGAATTTTCAACTGTGTCATTTACTCCTATTAAAGCATTATATGTTCCTAACGATGTTAATGAAGAAAATTATTTAGAGAATTCCGGATTTCCCGGACAATATCCTTACACGAGAGGAATACAGCCAACAATGTACCGGGGAAGATTATGGACAATGCGCCAGTATGCAGGATTTGGAAATGCGAAAGAATCAAACCGGAGATATAAGTATCTGCTTGAACAGGGAACCAGCGGTCTTTCAGTAGCTTTTGATTTACCAACACAAATTGGTTACGACAGCGATGATCAGCTTGCTTATGGTGAAGTAGGTAAAGTCGGAGTAGCAATAGATACACTTGCCGATATGGAAATTTTATTCGATGAGATCCCTCTTGATAAAATTTCAACTTCAATGACGATAAATTCATCAGCTTCTGTTTTGCTTGCAATGTATATTGCTGTTGCTGAAAAGCAGGGAGTTCTAAAAGATAAAATAAGCGGGACAATTCAGAATGATCTGTTAAAAGAATACATTGCCCGGGGCACTTATATTTTTCCGCCAAAACAATCGATGCGCATTATTACAAATATTTTTGAGTATTGTGCTAAAGAAGTTCCAAGATGGAATACTATTTCCATTTCCGGTTACCACATTAGAGAAGCAGGGTCAACTGCGGCGCAGGAAGTGGGATTCACACTTGCAAACGGAATAGCTTATGTTGAAGCTGCGATAGAAGTAGGACTGGATATTGATAATTTCGCCGGACAGCTTTCATTCTTTTTTAATTCCCATAATGATCTGCTTGAAGAAGTTGCTAAATTCAGAGCAGCAAGAAGACTATGGGCAAGAATAGTCAAAGATCGTTTCAAAGCTAAAAAACCCAAATCGATGATGCTTCGTTTTCATACTCAAACTGCAGGTTCTACTCTAACTGCACAGCAGGTTGATAATAATATTGCCCGAGTTACCGTTCAGACTTTAGCTGCTGTTCTCGGCGGAACACAAAGCCTCCATACTAATTCTAAGGATGAAGCGCTTGCACTTCCAACTGAAAATTCAGTAAGAACAGCCTTACGCACTCAGCAGATAGTTGCTTATGAAAGCGGTGTTGCAAATACCATCGATCCACTTGCAGGATCTTATTATGTTGAAGCAATGACCGACAGAATTGAAGAAGAAGCAGAATATTATATAAACAGGATTGATGATATGGGTGGAATGATTAAGGCAATAGAGGATGGGTTTGTTCAGATGGAAATTCAAAAGGCAGCTTATGAGTTTGAAAAGCAGATGGAAAGAGAAGATAGAATCGTTGTGGGTGTGAATAAGTTCCAGGTTAAAGAGGATGAAGAGCCTGAACTGTTAAAAATTGATATGAAAGTTCAGGAAGACCAGATTGAATTTCTGAATAAAATAAAAGCAAAGCGGGATAACAAAAAAGTAGATGAGTCTTTGCTCAGGTTAAAAAAAGCTGCAGTGGGAGATGAAAACCTGATGCCTTATATCCTGGAGGCCGTAAAAACCTATGCAAGCGTTGGGGAAATCTGCAACACACTTCGTGCAATATTCGGTGAGTACAAAGAGCACGTAGTTATTTAACGGAAGGTTGAATTATGAATTTAACACATATTGAACATATTGGGATTGCAGTAAAAAACCTGGATGAATCAATTAAATATTATGAAGATATTCTGGGTTTAAAATGCTATGCTTTAGAAGAAGTTAAAGATCAAAAAGTGAAGACGGCTTTTTTTATGATAGGACAGACAAAAATAGAGCTTCTGGAAACAACAGATCCGGAAGGTCCTATAGGGAAATTTATTGAAAAAAGAGGAGAAGGAATACATCATCTTGCGTTTGCAGCCAGTAATCTTACTGCTGCACTGACTGAATTAAAACAGAAGGGAATAAAATTAATTGATGAGAATTCGCGTAAAGGAGCTGAAGAATTAAACATCGCATTTATCCATCCCAAATCTACTCACGGAGTCCTTACCGAATTATGTGAAAAGTCTGAGTAAAAGTTGAGATTATAAGAGCAATTATTTTATTTTTTATCTCTGGAATATTAATTTGACTTTAACCGGATTGACAAAAAAACGGGCGGATACATCCGCCCCTTTTTATTTGAATCAAAAATGATAATTAAATCCCAGTAAAGCTCTGACTACGACTTTAGGTTGATTTATTGCCTGATCCGCATCGTAAAAAGTATAGCCTCTTCTTGTATTTATATTCTGACCATCAGGACTATATGTGGTGTCATGACCATATATAGCACTGTTGAAATAATAGTCTGCTCCCGCTGAAAATACTAAGTCAAAACTAGGAACAACGGTAAAATAACTTTCGGCACCAAATCCAAGTCCCCATTGGTCACTGTTGATATTGAAGAATTCGTTACCGTCAACAAAATTAAATTCTGCAGAAAAAGCCGAATACCTTGCCCCGGCAAATAAGTGGAATCTTCTGAATGACATAAATGGAAATCTGTAAAGGAAATCCATTCTGAAATTCCAATCGGTTCCGCTTTTTTCAGGAACACCATTGGTTGCGTCATTAATAAAAATTCTTCTTGCATCGGCAGGATTACCAGGATTTAAAGTTGAATATCCGATTCCAAACCTTACGGATAATGGAAAATCCATCGCAAAATTGGAAATCATCACATTTCCCTGAAGACCAAATCCCCCTGTATACCCGACTGAAATTCCTGCAGTCACAAAAGGTTTGTGAACAAAAGTTTGTTCAGTTTGGGCGCTTACAAAAATATAACAGCAAAAAAAGACTATTAAAAAAACATATAGTTTTTTCATATAAACTACTCCTATGAATTAATATAATTTACCTGTCTTTTGAAAATAGCTTTTGCGTAGTCCCCGAGATGATTAAGATTTCAACAAAGGTTATTTAAATAATATGGAATTACTTAGTAATTGTAAAGAGATTTTTTAGGTATTTGAAAAAAAGCTTTTTCCTTTGAAATATGCTAAAAATTGTACAAATTAAAACAGGGATTTCTCACTTTTTCTACATTTAACAGAGGAAATAATGCGGAGAGAGATTCATAAATGGCACAGTAATAATCTTCAGAAAGAAATGGAGATGGCTGTCTATGGACACTATGGATATGCTCTTTTAATGTTTCCTACCGCTGCTGCTGATTTTCTTGAATATGAAAGATTTTTTTTAATAGATAGTATTGCAGATTCTATTAATAGCGGGAATCTGAAAGCTTTTTCAATTAATGGTATAAATAATGAAAGCTGGCTGAACAGAAATATGCAGCCTTATGAAAAAGCATTGAGGCATCAACAGTATAACAATTATATTTTAGAAGAGGTTATTCCTTTCATTCAGGATCATAATAAAGGTTTTGCTCCAATTATTTCAACTGGTTCTTCATTGGGCGCTTTCCATGCAGCCAATATTTTTTTTAAAAGACCAGATTTGTTTGCCGGAACAATTGGAATGAGTGGAATATACGACTTGAAATATTACACGGATGGTTACTTTGATGATATCTGTTATTTCAACTCTCCGGTTGATTACCTGCCGGGTTTAACCGATGAAAAAATTCTTGCTGAGCTAAAGAATAAAAATATTATTATTGCCAGCGGGCGTGGTGCTTATGAGGATCCGAATGCATCAATAAAGTTATCGGATATTCTGCATTCTAAAAATATTCCACATTGGCTGGATTTGTGGGGAGAAGATATGACTCACGACTGGCCGACCTGGAGAAAAATGCTTCCATATTTTCTTGATAATATTAACGTTTAGAATATGAACAAGCCGGGATCGAACTGGAGAGAAACTTATAAATTAAAAAACTTTCAGTATCAGCTTTTCCTTTCAGTTGTAATCCTTGCACTAATCTTATTTTTGTACACACAATTTTTATCCTTTGTTGAAGAAAGACAAGGTTTCTCCTTTAATGATCCTGTACTCGGTTTAATATCTCCAATTAATCTTACCTGGCTTATTTTCGTTTCTATTTATCTTTCACTTTTTACGGGAATTATAATCCTGTTAAGAAATCCATTTAAACTTCTACTTGCGATTCAAACTTATATGGTTTTAATATTGGTTAGAATTATCGCTATGTATTCTCTTCCCTTTAATCCCCCACCAGACATGATTCCTTTGAATGACCCTTTCGTGCAATATTTCGGAACGGGAGAACTGCTTACTAAAGATTTGTTTTTCTCAGGCCATACAGCAACTTTGTTTTTGCTATATCTGGTTATAGATAAAAAACCATTTAAACAATTATTCCTTTTGCTGACAATAATTGTTGCAGCAAGTGTAATTCTGCAACACGTTCATTATTTTGTCGATGTATTTGCTGCTCCTTTCTTTACATTTGGTTGTTTTATTATTGTAAAGAAAATCAGGGAGAAGATTAATTATTCTTCTGTATAATATTTTCTTTACACAATAATTAATGGAAAATCCGGAGAGTTTTATGAACGAAGAAATAAATAATGTTGTTGAAATATCAAAAATAATTTCCAGTGATTTTGATAAAGCAGGAATATCTTCTGTTATAACGACTAATGATTTTGATAGTCTTAATGAATTGAGAAAATATTTAGCTGAAAAAATCGCCGGACTTTTAGAGACTAATTATGAAAAACTGATTAATATTCTTTACCGGATTGATATAAATGAATCTAAACTGAATGAGCTTTTTGGAAGAAAAAACAGGGAAGAAATTCCCCCTCGTCTCGCCGATTTGATTATTGAAAGACAAATACAAAAAATTAATATCAGAAATGCTTACAGAAATGAAAGAAAAAACCTTTCTGAAGAATAACAATTTGTAATCTGGACTCACTACCCACCGTCTTAAACCCGGAGATTGCTGCCATAATTATTATAAAATCACAGGCAATAGACATTAAACAAACCGTAAAACAATTATTGATACTTTACCGCCTAATAATTAAGTTCATGTTTTATTTATGTCATTTTAAAGATTTTCCTCCTTCTTCACATTTTGTCGATTAAGGTACAATATTTTTTATAATTCCTGGAGTTTGGGCTATGGCAATTTTTAATTCTAAAGAAATTGAGAAGCTGAAGAAAGAAAATGAGGAGTTGAAAAATAAACTCCATTCATTTACTGAACAGGAAGAAACCGGTAGTGATATGGAAGAAACTGTGAAAAGACTTCAGGGAGAGATCGAAAGTCTTAATGAAAAGAAAGCCGGCCTGAATGATGAAATAATGATGCTCGATAATGATCAGAAAATTAAAGAATCGGAGCTCAATGAACTTTCCAAAAAAATTCCCGAATTAAACGGACTAAAAAAAGAGCTGCAGAATTCAATAGCTGATTATAAAAATCATATAGAATCAATTAATAAGAAAACAGGAAATAATTTAAGTGAGAGTTCCGAAGAGGGTATTATTTCCACAGAGGGAAGTGAATCAGAACAAATAAAATCTTTGCAAAAAGAAAATGCAGACTATAAAAATGAAATCCTGGAATTATATAACCGGATTGAAATTCTCTTAAGCGAAAAGGAGGATATTGAGGAAGAACTAAGGAATGATAAACCGGTAAAAATAAGAGAGGAAGAAAAAGTTCTGGCGGACCTGAGAGAAAAGGAAGTGAAGATTTTAAGAGGAGTAGAAAATAAGAAAATCGAAGCCACTGCCTTAATCAAAAAGGTTGAAGAACTTAAAAAAAGGGATCAGGCAGAAAGAGAGAACCTCAAAAATATTTATAAAGAGATTGAGGAGAAAAAACGTGAAAAAGAATATTACTCAAAAGAAGAAGTGAGAATTCTTAATAACGTTGCCAGCCTTAAAGAAAAAGAAGAAAAAATAAAAGATAATATTGTTCATTTGGGAAATGAGATAACTTCAAAAGATGAAATCCTGAATATGTTAACTAAGAATATTGCGCATAAGCAGGAAAAAGAAGTCGAACTGGATAGAGATTTGCGCGAGCTTGATATTGAATTAAGAGAAAGATCAAATTCAATTCGTAAAACTTCCGACGATTACGATAAATTATTTGAGGAAAAAAGTGCTAGCAAAAAAGAACTTAACCAGGTAAAATCTGAACTTGAAACCAAATCAGGAAAACTTAGCAAATTAAGTGATGAACTAATTATTCTTGAAAATAGACTATCAGTACTTGAAAATGAAATAGAAAAATCTGAGGCTGTAAAACTAGAGATCAGTAAAAAGGTAAGTGAGCAGGTAGAAGTATATGAAAAGCTGAAAGAGCAGTCGGATCTTATGAGACAAACTTTGCCTTTACTTGAAAAGAAAAAAACTGAAATTGAAAATGAAAATATTGCTCTCGAAGAAAGATTTGGTAAGGTATTTCAGAAATACAGTAAGGATGTAAATGAACTGAGCCGTAAAAGAATTCTGTATGAAAAATTAGTTATTGATAAAGAGAAAGAGGTTAATGTAAAAGACCAGGAACTGTTTGAAAAGATTGCCGCTCTTGAAGAAAGTGAAAGAGTTCTGGGTATGAGGCAGGCTGAGCTTAATTCATTACAGGAAACCATAAAAGTACTTGAAGAACAAAAGGAAACTTTGCGTCAGGATATTGATTCATTAGAAAATAAAACCACTGAAATTTTACGCCGAAACGATGGGCTAAGAATGGAAACTGAATACCTGATGAGCAAGAAACAATCAGTTGAAGTAAGTATGAAAGAAATATTAAATGATATGAATGAACGTTTTGAAAAAACCAGATCAAAGAAACACGAGATTGATGAAGAAATTGCCGAGTACGAGGATAGGCTTCATATTACAAGGGAAAGAATATCTGAATCCCGAAAGGAATTATCTGAATTACAATCTTCAATAGGGAATATCAAACTGGAACACGAAGAACACCGTGGATTAATCACAAAACTTGTTACTAAAAAAACAAAACTGCTGGAGGAAATCTCCAGAAGCCAGACACTTCTTCAAAAGTACGAGCAGATTAAAGAGAAAGTTAATATAGAGAAAGCCGTAGCAAATGGTAAAGAAGAAGGGGGTATTTTTCCGGGGGGAGAAATTATGAAGGAAATGAATGACCGGAAAAATCACAATGGAGAGCAGACATCTAAATAATAAAATATTTTAAAGCTTTTTTCTATATTTTATTATACAGCTGTTCAAAACACTCTGTACTATTTCATTCAACTAAAATCATCTGAGAAACTTATGCTCACCAAAATTCAAAAATTTATACTTCTGATATTTTTATTTCTGATAGCGAATAATTTCAGTTCGGCGCAGAATATAAAATCTGTTAAACATCCTGACTGGAGTTATAATCTTTCTATATATGAAGTAAACACGCGCCAGTATACCCCGGAAGGAACATTTGAGGCATTTGACACACACATAAAAGAATTAAAAGATATGGGTGTCGGCATCGTCTGGTTTATGCCAATTAATCCTATCGGCGAAAAGAACCGTAAAGGTACACTCGGCAGTTATTATTCTGTAAAAGATTATAAAGGAGTTAACCCGGAGTTCGGAACTCTGGAAGACTTTAAGGAAACTGTTAATCAGATACATTCCATGGGAATGTATGTTATCATTGATTGGGTCGCTAATCATACTGCCTGGGATAACGTCTGGGTTAAGGAACATCCCGATTTTTACACCAAAGATTCACTTGGAAATTTTGTGCCTCCGGTTCCTGATTGGCACGATGTAATTGATTTAAATTATGACAATAAAGAACTCTGGCAGTATATGATTGATGCAATGAAATATTGGGTTGAAGAATGTGATATCGATGGGTTCAGATGCGATGTTGCAGGCATGGTTCCCCTAGATTTTTGGAAAACTGCACATGCTGAACTTGATAAAATTAAAAATGTTTTTATGCTAGCAGAAGCGGAAGGTCCGGAACTTCATGAAGCTTTTGATATGACCTATTCCTGGGAATTACTTCATCTGATGAATAATGTTGCCCAGGGAAAAAAGGATGTTCAATCTATTAGAGACTATTTTCAGAAAGAAAAAAATCAATATCCGGCTGATGCTTATAGAATGAGATTTACTACAAACCACGATGAAAACACATGGAATGGTACTGAGTTCGAAAGAATGGGTGAGGCAGCTGAAACATTTGATGTTTTCACCTGTGTTATTCCCGGAATGCCTTTGTTATACAGCGGGCAGGAAGCAGGACTTAATAAACGCCTCGACTTTTTTGAAAAAGATACTATTGAATGGAAGGATAGTAAATACAAGTTTCTTTACACAACTCTATTCCATGAAAAAGAAAATAACAAAGCATTATGGAATGGACTGCAGGGCGGTGAGATGATCCCGGTTCAGTCCAGCGCAAGTGAGGTATTCGCCTTTGTAAGAAAAAAAGATACTTCAAAAGTCTATGCCATTTTTAATTTGTCAGATAAAAAAGTGAAAACAGAACTTGAAAGCGATTTGATATCTGGTGAGTACATAAATCCCTTCTCCGGAAAAAAATTCTATGTAAAATCTAAAGAATGGTTACAATTAAAACCGTGGGATTACAGAATACTTATTTCAAAATAAAATTAATACAGTATTGATATATTATATTGTACCGTCTGGTAATATCCACTATCAATTATTCTGAATAATATTTGTTTTCAGGGGTTTAAATCTTTTAGAATCATTCCTTGAAGACTTTAAGAATTTCCTTTTAGTTTATTATTCGTAGAAATATTCAAAGCGATACTTTATTTCTTTAATGTCAAAACTTCTTTCAATTATCCCTTACTGATTCCGCCCATCATAATAATTATTTTAAATGAGACTCCTTTAGTAATTTTATAATGTGAATTATCTTGAATTATGAATGAAGAGGGAATAACCAAAATGAAACATAAAATCATATTACTTTCAGCTATAATTATATTATTAACAATTGATATACATTCTCAATCAGCAGGCGGCGGATTAATGCTGGGGTTTCCGCAAAATGAGTTCAAAGAAAATATAGATCGGCTGGGTTTTGGGGTTTCCGGACAGGTATTGTTTTTTAATCCGACTGAAGGATTACCGTTCGGATTTGGTCTCGATGTTGGATATCTGAATTATGGAAATGAATCAAGAAGGGAACCATTCAGCCTAACCATTCCTGATGTGGTAGTAGATGTAGACCGCTCAAACAATCTTGTTAATTTTCATTTATTGTTTCAGATTGCACCGCCATCAGGAAGTTTTCGTCCGTACCTTGAATTATTATTCGGAGGATCCTATCTGTTTACCGAAACTTCTATTAACAGTCGCGGAAATGAGGAAGTTGCCAGTAATACAAACTTTGATGATTTCGCCTGGAGTTATGGGATTGGCGGTGGATTATTAATTAATCTTTACACTCCTGATCAACCCGAAGGGAATTTTACTTCTTTATTTCTCGATCTGAAAGCCAGGTATCTTCTCGGCAGTGAAGCAGAGTATTTAAAAGAAGGCTCTGTAACCATTGAAAACGGGAAAGTTTATTATGATGTTTCAAAATCTAAAACCGATTTGCTTATTACCCAGATTGGGGTAATGGCATATTTTAATTCATTCTTTTCAAATTAAGGTTTGAAAACGATATGACCTATACACATTTATTTATTTAAAACTATTATACATTAAGAAGTTAGAAATAATCTTTTTAATATATTTGTTAAATATTATTTGTGGAGTGTAGAATGTCCCTTCTTTCTGATAATATAGATCAGCTTTCAATTAATACGTTAAGATTTTTATCTGTTGATGCAGTGCAGAAAGCAAATTCGGGTCATCCGGGAATGCCTATGGGATGTGCGCCGATAGCTTATATGCTCTATGCAAAACATATGCGGCACAATCCGAAAAATCCCAATTGGCTTAACCGTGACAGGTTCATTCTTTCGAATGGGCACGGAAGCATGCTCTTGTATTCTATCCTTCATCTTTGCGGCTATAGTATTTCCATGGATGATATTAAACAATTCAGGCAGTGGGGAAGCATTACTCCCGGGCATCCCGAATACAGAATGACACCCGGAGTTGAAACAACTACCGGTCCGCTTGGGCAGGGATTTGCCAACGCTGTTGGAATGGCTGTTGCAGAATCTTATCTCGCTTCAATGTTCAATAAAGATGATATAAAAATAATTGATCATTTTATTTATGGAATTTGTAGCGATGGCGATTTGATGGAAGGAATTTCTCACGAAGCAGCTTCTATTGCAGGACATTTAAAATTAGGAAAACTGGTTTTCTTTTATGATGATAATAAAATTACAATTGATGGTTCTACTGATCTTTCATTTACCGAAGATGTAGCTAAAAGATTTGATGCCTATGGTTGGCATGTTCAGAAAGTTGATGACGTAAATAACTCAGAAGCACTTGAATCAGCTATGGTTGCCGCTAAAAATGAATCAAACAAGCCTTCAATAATTATTACAAAAACACACATAGGTTATGGAAGCCCTCATAAACAGGATACTTCGGAAGCTCACGGTTCACCTTTGGGAGAAGAGGAAGTCAGACTGACTAAAATAAATCTTAACTGGCCTGAAGATAAAACATTTTATGTGCCGGGAGAAGTCAGCAAACTTTTTTCATCGCTTCAGGATCAGTTTAATAAATATGAGGAAGACTGGAATAAACTTTTTTCAGAATATTCAGTTAAATATCCTGATGATGCTCGTGAGATTACAGCTGTAATGAGCGGAGATTTTGGAGATCAATGGAAATCAAAGCTGCCATTGTTTGAAGATGATGGTAAAAAAATTGCAACCCGTGCAGCATCTGGAAAAGTCCTTAATGCAATTGCTTCATCATTGCCAACTCTCATCGGCGGTTCCGCTGATCTGGCTCCTTCTAATAATACTTATTTAAAAGATTATAAAAATTATGATTCATCTAACAGAGGCGGAAGAAATTTTCATTTTGGAATTCGTGAACATGGAATGGCTTCTATTCTGAATGGAATGGCTATTTACGGAGGTGTTATTCCCTATGGCGGAACATTTTTGATTTTTTCAGATTACCTCCGTCCTGCTATAAGGCTTGGTTCTCTTTCAGGGATAAAACCCATTTATGTTTTTACGCACGATAGTATTGGTCTCGGAGAAGATGGTCCGACACACCAGCCTATCGAGCATCTTGCAGCACTTAGGACTATTCCAAAGTTAGTACTAATACGTCCTGCAGATGCAAACGAAACAGTTGCCGCATGGAGAACTGCTATTGAACATAAAGGAAGCCCCGTTCTTTTAATTCTGACAAGGCAGGGACTTCCTGTTATTGATCAGAAAAAATATGCTTCTGCCGAAAACCTCTCGAAGGGTGCATATATTCTGAAAGATACACCTAATGCAGAGCTTATTCTGATGGCTTCAGGCTCAGAGGTTTCGGTATCTCTTACTGCTGCAGAAATTCTTGAGGAAGAAGGAGTAAAAGTAAGAGTCGTAAGCTTTCCAAGCTTTGAACTATTTGAGAAGCAGGATATTGCTTACAAGAAATTAATTCTTCCACCTGATATTAAAGCACGGGTTTCCGTTGAAGCCGGTGTAAGTCAGTGCTGGTATAAGTACCTTGGCGATGCAGGCGAGCCTGTCAGTATAGAGAAATTCGGAGCATCTGCCCCTGGAAAAATACTAATGGAAAAATATGGAATAACCCTGGAAAATGTAGCTGAAACAGGTCGGCGTGTTCTGGATAAACTGAAGTCTGTATCTTAACTTTAAGAGTTAAAATAAATCCGGCAGAACCTGCCAATAATTTTATTTGCAAAAATATTATTAGTTCTTGTTAATGTAATAATATAAATAGTTCGGGTTAGTTAAATTGTATCTGAACAAAATAATTGCGGGGAGAAAATGAAAACAGAAATTAAATATTATGACGTTCCTCAGATAACTTCCATAAGGGATATGCTTTTCAGATCTGCACGTGTATATCATGATAAAATTGCACTTGAAGATCTCTCCAATACTCCAATCGGTAGAGTTACTTTCAGTCAGCTTCTGGAAGATGTGCTTAGATTTGGGAATTCATTAAAAGAACTTGGACTTTCAGAAAGAGCTCATCTTGCTTTAATAAGTGAAAACCGGGTTCAGTGGGGAATTGCATATTTGACAGGAATGACATTTAATTTTGTAGTTGTCCCAATTGATAAAAATCTTCCCGAACAAGATATAATTAATATTTTACATGAATCCGAGACTGAAGCTATTGTCTTTTCAAACAGCTATGATGAACTGATGAGAGATAAAAAAGATCTCTTGAAGAAATTGAAGGTTTTTGTAAACATGGATCTGCAGGCAGAGAAAAATGGATTTCATTCCATGGCTGAACTTATAAATAAAGGGAAAATAATTTCACAGGATTCACTCCCTCCTTTAAACACAGAAGAGATGGGGGAAATTAATTTTACTTCCGGCTCACTCGGCAGGGCAAAAGGTGTAATGTTAAGCCAGAAAAACATTGCTGAAAACTTAATGTCGATGACCAGTATGTTAGAGATAGTTGATACAGACAGGTTTCTCTCTGTACTCCCGATACATCATACTTATGAGTGTACCTGCGGTTTCCTGTGCCCGCTTTTTAAAGGAGCCTCTGCACATTACGCAAGATCTTTGAAAACAGTGCTGGAAGATATACAGAATGTTAAAGCAACTATTCTGCTCGGGGTTCCATTAATTTACGATAAAATGTTCAGGAAGATTTCCAAGGCAATCAGTGAAGATAAAATTAAATCGAGGATTGTGCCCCCTCTTATAAAAGCAACAAATTTTGCCGAGAAATTCGGTTTGAAGTCATCAAAAAAAATAGTTTTCAAAGAGCTGCATAAACAATTCGGCGGAGCTATAAGGTTATTTATTGCAGGCGCGGCAGCACCGGATCCCAAAGTTGCAAAAGGATTAAGGGAATTTGGATTTAATTTTGTACAGGGATACGGTTTGACAGAAGCATCTCCGATTCTTACGCTTAATCAAATTGATAATTTTAAGGATTCTGCAGCAGGTTTGCCTTTGAAAAATGTTGAGATAAAAATTAATGCTCCTTCACCTGAAGGGATTGGAGAAGTATGGGCTAAAGGAGCCAGTATAATGCTTGGCTATTATAAAAATCCAACTCTCACAAATGAAGTTTTCGAAAACGGCTGGTTTAAAACCGGCGACCTAGGGTATATAGACAACGATGGTTTTCTTCATCTTATGGGAAGAAAAAAGAATGTAATCATTTCGAGAACAGGTGAAAATGTTTATCCCGAAGAGATAGAAGATATTTTAAATCGTAGTCCATATATAATGGAATCCCTTGTTTATGGTGAAGAGGATGAAAAGCACGATGAAATTATTGCTGCTCAGATTGTAACAGATGCAGATGCATTTATTGAATATTCAGAACATCATAATGTTGAAATAGATGATAAGCTGATAAGACAGATAGTAGATGGTGAAATAAAGAAAGTTAACAGTCAGCTCATTTTGCATAAACAGATAAGAAAATTTTATATAAGAACTGAAGAATTCGAAAAAACCACTACACAAAAGATTAAAAGGTATCTCGTTAAAAAAGATAAGATTGTTGTGAAAGAATAGGAGGGTTTAAAATAAAAAAGCGTTCTTGAATAAGAACGCTTTTGAGACCGGCTAAATATTATGTACGTGGTTTAGCAACATTAACAACGATATTTCTACCACCGAGTTCTGCATTATTCAAAGCAGATATTGCTTTGGTTGCACTTTCCTCAGATTCCATTTCTACAAAACCGAATCCTCTGGATCTACCGGTTTCACGGTCTTTTACTACTTTTGCTGAAACCACTTCACCGTGTTCTTCAAAAGCTTCCTGCAGTTTTTGGTCATCTATTGACCAGGGTAAACTACCCACAAACAATTTAGTACTCACTTAAATTAGTCCTTTAAATGTTATTACAAATAATCCCGCTCCATTTAGATAGCGGGACAAGAAACATACGATAAAAAATGCTTATTACCTAATTAATTCTTAACCAATTGAAAGATTTTCCGGATCTCAAAAAATGTCGCCTTTTTTAAATCTCCAGAAACTTACAGCATTCACTAAAATGCCGATTCCAAGCAAAATACCAACAGTTGGTAAAATTTCGACCAGGCTGGCTCCGTTCCAGAGAACCTGTAGAAATCCCTCAATAGACCAGTAAACTATTGTAAATTTACTTAACACTTGTATAAACGGCGGGAGGATGAAAGTAGGGAACCACGCTCCGCCAATAGCACTCATAGTTAATATCAGGAAAGTTCCAAGCCCATTAGCCTGGGCAGTAGTTTTACTAAAAGCTGCCAGCACCATTCCAAAAGCTGTTGCAGCAGCTGCGGAACAAATTATCACCAGTAAAAGATTTCCGAAGTTTGTAAATATATTAATATTGAAAAACAGGTATCCGGCAAAGAAAAGAATTAAAAGCTGAACTATTCCAAGCGAAATGTTATAGAGGTATTTGCTCCATAGAATATCTGTTCTGGAAACGGGAGCCGATAATATTCTTAGTGTTACTCCTGAGTTCCTTTCATCAAAGAGAGAAGTGGCGGAAGCAGTTATGCTGAAAAGTAAAAACATCATTGCCCAGCCTCCCACGCTTCTTGTTGCTCCAGGGTTATTAACCTCTTTTCCAACAAGCTGTTCTTTATCGAGCTTTACAATATTTTTAAAGAAATTTGACGCACTGTTTTTTGAAGACGAATCAGTATTTGTTGTGTCATTTTCTGTATTGTAAAATCCCTGCCGAAGAATTTTGGAAGTATCAACCCCGAAATACTCACTTATTACAGAAGCAAGTTTCTTATTGAATTTAGTCCCTTTATCTTTACCGAGATATTCTTCCGAGCGACGCATCATACTCTGGTTAAATATTTCAGGAATTTGTGTCATCACTGTCTGCTGAAGCAGGCCCTGTACAATCTGCATCTCAAGTTCATTCTTCGGATTATAATAAAACTTCAGTTTTAAACCGAAGGAAGTATCAGTGTAAGCATCCACCGGAATTACAAGAGCTGAAGACGCTTTTCCTTTAATTATATAATCCTTAATTGAAACCGTATCAAATGGAACCTCTTTGCCTTCGTCATCAGTGTAGAATTTTATCATTTGGAAAGCTTTTGTAGTGTCCAGAGTCGATTCAATTTTTTTCGAAATTTTTGTATCGCTTTGATTTAAAAAAGCTAACCGGATTCCACTTGCATCCGCACCGGAGCCGCCAAAGATTGAACCGAATAATAAAATTAGTACTGCGGGTACAATAAATGTTAAACCAACTGCAACTTTATCATGCCAGAAAAGGATGTAATCTTTTTTTATAAGACTTAATATCTTGTTCAATCTCTCAGACTCCTTCCTGTCAGATGAAGGAAGAGTGCTTCCAGTGTGGGTCTCCCGATGTTAATTGATGAATAATTGATTCCGCTTTCCTCAACTTTCTTAAAAAATTCAGAAAGTATTAATCCATCTTCCGGATGCAGTTCAAATTTATCATGTTCGTCTATAATTGTTCCAAAGGTATTAAATGAATTGATATTTTTTTCTGTTTGAGTGTTCTTTACAAATGAAATCGACTGCCGATATTCGAGACCTTTTAAGAGTTCTTCGAGAGAACCAACGGAAATAATATGTCCGAAATCTATTACCGCAATTCTGCTACAGAGTCTTTCTGCTTCTTCCATATAATGCGTGGTGTAAATAATAGTTTTGCCCTCATCATTCAGGGATTCCAGAAAATCAAAAATTGCATTGCGTGACTGGGGATCAATTCCAACTGTTGGTTCGTCGCAAAGAATTATTTTCGGATCGTGAAGAAGTGAAGCTGCCAGGTTAAGTCTTCTTTTCATTCCCCCTGAAAAGGTTTTTACCTTATCATTTTTTCTATCAAACAATCCTACCATTTTCAGCTTATCTGCAATTGTGTACCGTAACTGCTTTTTATCTATCTGGTAGAATGAACCGAATATCTCCATGTTTTCTTTGGCAGATATATCTTCATAAAGAGCAAGCGACTGCGGAACCAGTCCTATTTTCTTTCTTAAAGCCAAAGAACCTGTGCTCATCTTTTCACCGTCAATTAGTATCTCGCCCTCATCGGAATCAAGATACCCGATGAGTAGATTCATTAAAGTGGATTTTCCCGCGCCATTAGGTCCGAGTAATCCAAAAAATTCTTTTTCTTTTATCTCAATTGAAATAGTGTCGAGAGCTGTTGTGGCTGGAAACTTTTTTGTAATGTCTTTTACAGATATCATCTTTAAAAGTATTTGTTCAGAATTGAAACTTAAATTAAACAAGCAATATTACGTAAGCAATATAAAACTGATGATTGGGATTTCAAGTTGATAAGCGGATTTTATCAACATAACTTTCAGCAGGTTACTTTGTTAAAGTTAATCAGCTTAAATTTATAGAGTAATTATTGATTTTTTCACTTTTCCTGTGACCCCCACTTGCCGAAAATTATACTCATAACTAACTTTACCCCATGATTGTTACTATTGTAAAATATTCAAGATTTGTAATTGCGGCATGCGCTTTTCAAATATTTTCATTCTGCATGTTTCCACAAAATCTTCAGTTTGTTAATTATACTACTAAAGACGGATTATCAAATGATAAAGTAATTTCTATCCTGCAGGACAAAACAGGGTTCCTCTGGTTTGGAACTGAAGATGGCCTCAATCGGTTTGATGGATATGAGTTTAAAGTATTCAGGAACAATCCTGCAGACTCAAATTCAATTTCCAGTAATAACATCTGGTCATTGTTTGAAGATGATGAAGGTAATATCTGGATTGGAACTAAAAGCGGAGAGCTAAATCGATATGATGTAAAAAGAGATATTTTTGAGCACTGGAAAATAGAATCTAAAAATTATAAAGAGAACAGCATAAATGACATCTTCAGAGATAAAAATGGTATAATCTGGATTGGAACTTATCAATCAGGTCTATACAGATTTAATATTAAAACAAAAGAACTTAAAGACTGGAGTTATAAGCCCGGAAATCCGCACAGCCTGAGTAATAATTTTGTGACATTTATAGCTGAAGACCGTTATGGCTATTTGTGGATTAGCACTTACAATGGATTGAATAAATTTAATCCGGAATCTGATGGTGATTCATTTCAACAATTTTATTCCGAGCCAGGGGAAGAAAACAGTCTCAGTAATAATCTTATCTGGTTAATCAACAAATCTACGTCAAATCCTGATTTGATGTGGGTTGGAACTGCAGACGGATTGGTTTCGCTTGATACAAAAGAGAATACTTTTAAAAGAATTTCAATCCTAAAAGAACCAACTCTACAGTTTGGAAATAGCGTTGCTTCTGTGGTAGAAGAAAAAATTAATAATGAAAATATATTATGGCTGGGTACTTACGGAGGACTTGTTCGGATGAACATGGAGAGCGGGGAATCCCTTAGATTTTTAAAAAAAGAGAATGAACCAACATCAATTATCAGTAATGAAATTAATAAATTGTTGAAAGATCGTTCAGGAGTGATTTGGCTGGCTACTGAAAATGGACTTAGCTGCATTTCTCCTAAAGCATTAAAGTTTAACAATTTTTTCGATGAGAAAAATACTGCGAAAGAATTGAATGACCTTTCTAATGTTAATGTAAAATCAATTATTCAAAATAATACCGGCTCAGTAATTTTTGGAACAGCTAATGGGGTTTATGGTTATAATTCCTCCGATAAACGGTCTGGGTTTAAAAAATTTAACAACACTAACGGATTGAATGTATGGTCTACGACAGTTGATTCATCGGATGATCTGTGGATTGGTACATACGGACAGGGATTAAAACACTTTAATTTGAAAAATGAAATCTTAAATAATTTTGTTATTGAAAGTCCTACCTTTAAAACTTCTGCGTTTGATTATATAAAATCTTTATATCTGGATCGTAATGAACTCTGGGTAGGTTTCTGGGGAGGGGGACTGGCAAGATTAAATACTTTAACTGGTAAATACAAAATCTGGATTACTGAATCCGGAAATTCAAAAAGCATCAGCTATAATGATGTATGGGCAATTCACAAAGATAGTAAAGGGAGATTGTGGATTGGTACCAATGGCGGAGGATTAAATTTATTTGAAGATTCTGAAGGGGGAATATTCCATCGCTGGATAGATATTGAAGATAAATCTAAACAATTGAACAGCAACAGTATTTATTCAATTTATGAAAGTGGAAAAGAAAAAAAATCAGAAAGTAACGGGGAAACTATTCTATGGGTAGGAACAAGCAGCGGATTAAATAAAATAAAAATAAAAAATACTCCCCGACTTTATGATTTAAACTCATATAATATAGAAGTAACAAACTATTCAGATCAAAACGGTCTAGCAGATAATGCAGTAAAAAGTATTCTGGAAGACGATAATGGTAATCTTTGGATCGGAACGAATTCAGGCATATCATTTTTTGATGTTGAGAAAAGTTCGTTTACAAATTTCTCAAACTCTGATGGTATTATGGGAAATGAATTTAATTCCGGATCAGCATTTTATTCTAAAGATGGGGTGATGTACTTTGGAAGTGTAGATGGCTTAAATATTTTCAATCCGGAACTAATCAAACAATCTGCATACATTCCCCCCATCGTTATAAATGACTTTCAGATTTTTAATAAGCACGTTAATATTGTTGAGGGATCTCCATTAAATCAGAGTATCCTTGAGGCAAAAGAAATTATCCTGCCTTACTCGCAGAATGTGTTTTCATTCCAGTTTTCTGCGCTGGATTATAATTCCCCCAAATCAGTCCAGTACGCCTATATGATGGAAGGTTTTGATAAAGATTGGATTTACACCAGGGGCAGAAGGTTTGTAACGTATACCAATCTTGATCCAGGCACTTATTCATTCAAAGTAAAAGCAACTAATAGCGATGGTGTTTGGAGTGAAAATTTCAAGTCACTTTCAGTTATAATTAATCAACCCTGGTGGAGAACCGGGTGGGCTTATGCTTTCTATCTTTTATTGATTGTACTTGGAATTTTTACGGCAAGGAAAATAGAAACTAATAGAACAAAATTACGAAATGAGTTGAAGATGCGCGAGTTTGAAGCTAAAAAACAGCGTGAGCTGGAAAATATGAAAGCACGATTCTTTGCAAATCTCTCGCACGAATTCAGAACACCTCTTACACTTATCCGTGGACCCATTGAAGAATTAATAAATAAACAAGCCGGTGAAAACCAGGAAGAATACTTTCAATTAATCCAACGCAACAGTGAAAAGCTGCAGGGATTAATTGATCAGCTGCTTGAGTTGACTCAGCTTGAAAATGCCAGTATGCCTTTAAAAGCTAAGCAGGAAAATATTGTTAGTCTGCTTCGTGGGTTGCTCTATTCCTTTGAGTCACTAGCCAAACAAAAAAATATCAGGCTCTCGTTTGACAGCCAGAGTGATGAATTGATTTGTTGGATTGACAGGGACAAGCTTGAGAAAATTATTAATAATCTCCTCTCCAATGCTTTTAAGTTTACACTCTCAAATGGAGAAATATCTATCAGTGTAAATCGTACAGCTGGTACTGGTAGAGAATCTGCGGAAGTTAAGATATCCGATACCGGTATTGGAATCCCCCGGGAAAAACTCAATAGAATATTTGATCGTTTTTATCAGGTTGATGACACATCAAGAAAACATTATGGCGGATCTGGAATTGGTCTGGCTTTGGTAAAAGAGCTGATAGATCTTCATAAATGGGAAATAAGTGTTGAGAGCGATTTAGGAAGAGGAACAACCTTTAGTTTGATGATCCCACTGGGAGATTCGTACCTGAGCGAAAACCAAAAAATGATTCCGGAAATAACAAACGTTTCTGAAGATGAAACATTTGAGCAAGGGGAAACAGCAGTTGATAAATCTGATTCATTTGAAAAAGAAATTGAGCAGGAGATTGAGGAAACAAACAAACTGTTATCCGATAAATCATTAATCCTGGTTGTTGAGGATTCTGAGGATGTAAGAAATTACCTGAAAAGTTTATTAAAAAATGATTACAGAGTAAATGAAGCAGTGAACGGAGAGGATGGTTTGAGAAAATCTGCTGAAGTTCTTCCCGATTTAATCATCAGCGATGTAATGATGCCGTCAATGGATGGAATGGAATTTTGTAAAAAAATTAAAACAGATTTACAAACAAGTCATATACCTGTAATACTCCTGACTGCAAAAGCATCCCCTGAAAGTATGTTGGAAGGATTGGAAACGGGTGCTGATGAATACCTGACGAAACCTTTCAGTTCAAAAGAATTACTGGTAAGAATTAAAAACCTTCTGGAACAAAGGAGGAACTTACGTGAAAAGTTCAGCAAGGAAATTAAAATAGATTCATCCGCAGTTGCAGTTACATCCCTGGATAATGAATTTTTACAAAGAGCATTTAACATTGCTGAAAAAAATATTTCAAATATGGATTTTGATACAGAATCTTTTGCTAAGGAAATGTTTCTCAGCAGAAGCCAGCTCCACCGGAAACTGGTAGCGGTAACAGGTCAGGGACCAGGTGAATTTTTAAGGACCATAAGACTAAAACGTGCTGCTGCCATGATTCTTGAAAAAAGATTAAGTGTTACACAAATTGCATTTGAAGTTGGATTCAACAGTCCCTCTCATTTTACAAAAGCCTTCCGTCAAATGTTCAACTGCCTTCCAACAGAATTCATAGAGAAGAATAATTCCTGAGATCACTACCCTTTCAATTTTAACCATTTTGCAACAGTTCCGCTAAAGTTTGACACACGAGCGACAGCGTTCGCCACCCATAAAAATTAACTTTGTCCTTTAAGAAACCAGGTAACCAATAATTAAAATGAAAGGACAAAGTAATGAGAAATCTTTTACTTCCTGGATTATTGATCATACTAAGTGTAATAGCATCACCACAGACAATTCCAAATCTATTAACGCCAATAGGAGTTGGAAGTGCAGAAGTTTGGGGAGATTCAATTTATCATTTTGGGGGTGGTACAAGTTGGAGTGGCAGCACACGCTTTGCTACAATTTACAAATATGATAGTACTGGGTGGCATGATTATGTTTCAATGCCTGATAATGACGTTTGGGGAATTAGCACTGCAATAAAAGGTGACAGTGTTTTTGTTTATGGGGGCTACGCATTTGGCAATAATAAATTGAGAATGTATGATATACTCAGTAACACGTGGGAATACTTAGCTAACAGTCCTAATATTAGCGCTACTTACGGTCACACAATTGAGTATGTAAATGGATACGTTTATTTATTCTTTAATGGAAATGTCTATAAATATAACCTGAGTACAAATTCCTGGAGTCAGGCAACATCCCTAAGTGTTAATGCGTCATGGTTATTCTCTACAGTCTATCAAGGTGAAGTTTATCTCGTCGGCTGGACTAATGCTCAATTTTATAAATATAATCCTGCAAGCAATCAATGGATACAACTCGCTGATCTTCCATATTTCGTTAGCGGAGGAGCGTTAAAATGTGTTGATAACAAAATTTATAACGTTGGAGGAAGTTCAGGCTCAGGTGGCGGCACATTTAATAATACCCTCGTCTATGATATTACAACAAATCAGTGGAGCGATGCAAATATTTTTATTAGTGCTAACAGAGCTTATATGGCAGATGTCATATACAAAAATAATCTTTATGTTATTGGTGGGCTTGATGCAAATGGAAATGCAGTAGACAATGTTGAATTTATTGTAGCCGGAACCCCCACTGCTGTTGAAACGAAATCAGGCATCCCGAATGATTTTGAGTTATCTCAAAACTTTCCAAATCCATTTAACCCTTCTACAACAATTAAATTTTCTATCCCAAACGAAGAGTTCGTATCACTAAAGGTTTTCAACTCGCTTGGAGAAGAAGTTTCAGAGTTGGTAACCGAAACAAAGTCAGTGGGAAATTACTCTGTTACCTTTGATGCGAGCAGGTTAAGCAGTGGAGTTTACTTCTATAGAATATCTGCAGGAAGTTTTGTAGAAACAAAGAAGATGATCCTACTACGCTAATGTTTGGGGGAACAAGCTTTATTGAAGTGATAATAATTTAACTGGAGTTTACAATGAAGAAATTTTTGTTAATAACTTTTATTTTTTCTACGTGTGTTCTGCATGCCCAATGGTCCACTAACCCGACTATTAATAATGCCATCTGCACTGATTACTATAATCAGAGACAACCGCTAATTATAAGTGACGGAAGTGGTGGTGCAATTATTTGCTGGAATGACCAACGCAATCATCAGAACGGAACATACCATGATGAGGTTTATGCTCAGCGAATAGGCTCCAATGGAAATATTCTATGGACAACCAACGGCATTAAGGCCACTCCGGCAAATGTATGGAGTTATACATATTCAATGTGCAGTGATGGGAATGGTGGTGCATTTATTTCATGGCATGATATCCTCGATTCAAATAGTTTGTGTGTTCAACATATTAATGCAAGCGGAAACCTTATGTGGGATTCAAGCGGCGTCATCATCTGTTCCACTACTCTATCACAACAAATAGTTCCTAAAATTGTAAGCGATGGCAACGGAGGAGCAATTATTGTATGGGGTGACATCAGAAATGGCGGTAACAATAATGAAGATCTGTATGCCCAGCGGGTCAGTGCAAACGGTTTAGTTCAATGGGCTGCAGATGGCATAGCAGTTATTAATGCATCCGGGTTTCAGGGTGGATCAATGCAGATGGCAAGCGATGGCAATGGCGGAGCTATCATTGCATGGGAAGACCATCGGAGCGGAACAAAGGTTGAGATTTATACCCAGAAAATTAATTCATCCGGAGCTAGACTATGGGATACGACCGGTGTTCTAGTAAATTCTATTACTGGAGGAAGTTTATATCCTCAATTAATTAGTGATGCTGGAGGAGCCATAATTTGTTGGGTGGATAGACGTAATGGAAATACCGATTTGAATATATATGCCCAGAAGGTAAGTGTAAATGGGTCGGTACAATGGGTTGTAAATGGTGAAGCTATTTGCCTGGCAGCTAGCAATCAAAACACACCACAATTAACCAATGATGGAAACGGTGGTGCAATTATGACATGGAACGAACTGGGCGCCGGAATTCCTGATCCGAATATATACGCACAGCGGGTCAACGCAAACGGAACAGTTCAGTGGGCAACAAATGGTGTGGGTGTTTGTCTGGCTGCTGGTGGACAGGGACTTCCGCAATTAAACTCTGATGGAAATGGTGGGGCCGTTGTTACATGGCAAGATGCAAGGACTAATAACATACAAGATATATATGCTCAAAGAATAAATTCCAGTGGGTCCTCTTTATGGGCTAACGATGGGGTTGCTGTGAGCACAGCCACTTTTGTTCAAAGTTATCCTATTATCCTGAATGATGGTACCGGTGGAACGATAGTTGCTTGGAATGATCTCAGAAATGATCTGACCGGGATGAGAAATGATATTTATGCTCAGCGTGTAAACTCTGACGGATCACTCGGAGGGATTACTGGCGTAAGTGAAAGTGTAGATTTACAACCTTCAGAATTTTCTTTAGAACAAAATTATCCAAATCCCTTTAACCCTTCAACAACAATAAATTATTCAATTCCAAATGAAGAGTTGGTTTCTCTGAAAATATTTAACTCGCTGGGAGAAGAAGTTGCAGAACTTTTGAACGAAACAAAACCAACAGGGAACTATTCTGTTTCTTTTAACGCAAGCCAATTATCAAGCGGAGTCTACTTTTATAAAATATCAGCGGGAAGTTTCTCAAATTCTAAGAAGATGGTTCTGTTAAAATAATTTTCTCTGTTGCTTAATGAATTATTTTATAATTAATCAATGGAGAACTCAAAATGAAATCGTTAAAATATTTTTTAGTTAGTATCATCCTACTCACAATTTCCGTCAAGGCACAATGGACCAGCACTGGTGGCCCTCCGACTTCAAGAAGTAATCAGGCGCTCGAGACAAATGGATTAAATATTTTTTCAGGTACAAATGGTGGTATGGTCAGATCAACACAGGGTGGAGGTAACTGGATAAACATTGATAACGGACTAACTTCTATTAATGTAAACACTGTAAAATATTTCACAGATTTCCCTGATCCGTCAGGAAGTCTTTTCGCTGGTTCCGGTAAAGTATTCTGGAGTACAAACAATGGCGATCTATGGAGTGTTTATCCTAATGATACTACAAATGTACCCGGGAATCCTACAATTTACACAATTTTAAACCGGCAGAATCAAATTTGGATTGGAACAAGTAAAGGAGTTTACTATGAGCAAGGGTCAAGCTCCTGGACACCAGTAAACTATGGTTTTCCTTTCGGTGATAACATTAGTGTATACTCTTTAATTAGTATTGGTAATGACATTTTTACTGGTTCTGATCGTGGTGTATTCAAGCTTGTCGACACAATGTGGGTAGAAAAAAATAGCGGTTTAACAGACCCATACGTTAGCTCTTTAGTCAGTAGCAATAATTATCTTTTTGCAGGCGGAGGTATATCTTCTAGTGGCGTTTACATCTCCTCGGACAACGGAGAAAATTGGAGTATCGCTCCCAGTAGTCCGGCTGCTACAACTATTTTAACCATTGGTCCAAATATTTTTGCCGGAACTTTTGGTGATGGAGTTTGGTTATCCACAAATTATGGTAGCACCTGGAATCAGATTAATGATGGTTTTGCCGGTTCGGCATATTATGTTTTATCATTAGCGGCAAATGGTCAGGATATATTTGCTGGCACAAACGCAGCGAGTGTTTGGAAGCGACCCTTGTCGCAGATTATAACGGATGTAAATGATTTATCGACGAACCAACCTACTAAATATAGTTTAGAACAAAATTATCCTAATCCTTTTAATCCAACAACGAAAATAAATTATTCTATACCGCATAGTGAATTCGTTTCACTGAAAGTGTTTAATATACTTGGTGAAGAAGTTGCTGACCTAGTAAATGAAGATAAACCCGCGGGCAGCTACTCAGTTTCATTCGATGCGAGCAAACTCTCAAACGGTATTTACTTTTATAAAATTACTACCGGAAGTTTTTCCGAATCGAAAAAAATGATTTTGATAAAATAATAATTTTAGGAGAAAAAATTATGAAAACAGTTAATTGTATTGCACTTATGTTTTTTTTAATTCTAATAAACCGGGGGATTGCACAACAATGGTGGGAAACAGGCACAGCCGGTTTTTCTGCCGGTGCAGCATTTTATACCTCAATCGCGATAGATGGAAGCGGAACTGCTTATGTGGCATATTCGGATTTAGCAAATTCATATAAAGCGACCGTAATGAAATATAACGGAAGCGATTGGGTAGTTGTAGGTTCAGCCGGTTTTTCCATTGGTACAGCATATTACACATCAATCGCCATAGATGGAAGCGGAACCCCTTATGTAGCATTTGCTGATTATGGAAATTCAGGTAAGGCAACCGTAATGAAATATAACGGCAGTAACTGGGAAGTTGTTGGCTCAGCCGATTTTTCTGCCGGCACTACATTTTACACCTCACTAGTAATAGATGTAAGCGGAACCCCTTATGTAGCATATTCTGATAATGGATATTCAGGCAAAGCAATCGTAATGAAATATAACGGAAGCGATTGGGAAGTTGTAGGCGCAGACGGTGTTTCTGCCAGTGCAGCACCCTACACGTCTCTCGCAATAGACGGAAGCGGAACCCCTTATGTAGCATATCAGGATTACGGAAATTCACAAAAAGCAACCGTAATGAAATATAACGGCAGCAGTTGGGAAGTTATAGGTTCAGCCGGTTTTTCTACTGGTTTTGCATATTACACCTCACTTGCATTAGATGGAAGCGGAACACCTTATGTGGCATATCAAGATTGGGGGAATTCACAAAAAGCAACTGTAATGAAATATAACGGCAGTAGTTGGGAAGACGTTGGCTCAGCTGGTTTTTCAGCTGACACTGTAGATTACACTTCACTCGCATTAGATGGAGGCGGAACACCTTATGTGGCATATCAGGATTACGGAAATTCACAAAAAGCAACTGTAATGAAATATAACGGCAGTAGTTGGGAAGATGTTGGCTCAGCTGGTTTTTCTGCCGGTAAAATAGAGTCAACCTCACTTGTAATAGCTCCGAATGGAATTCCCGTTGTTGCATATGAAGATTTCGGAAATTCACAAAAAGCAACTGTAATGCAATATTCTCTAAATCTAGGCGATCCTTTGCCTGTGGAATTTACTTCTTTCACCGCTTCAGTTAATGGAAGAGTAATTATACTACATTGGCAAACTGCAACGGAAGTAAATAATCACGGATTTGAAATTGAGAGAAAAGTAATCTCCTTAATAGAGGGTTCGGGTGAGGCTTGGGAAAAGATCGGGTTTGTTGAAGGGCACGAGAACAGCAACATCCCCAAAGAATATTTTTACGCCGATGAAAAATTAATCGGTGAAAGTAAATTCCAATACCGATTGAAGCAGATTGATAACGACGGAAGTTTTAAATATTCGAAAGTAATTGATGTTGATGCCGGCTTACCGATGAAGTTTGAACTTTCTCAGAATTATCCCAATCCGTTCAACCCGGCAACACAAATAAATTTTTCTATACCGCACAGTGAATTAGTTTCACTGAAAGTGTTCAATATACTTGGAGAAGAAGTTGCCGATCTTGTGAATGAATATAAACCTGCAGGGAAATATACTATTGAATTTAACGGCTCAGGCTTATCCAGCGGTGTTTATTTATTCAGGATTCAGGCTGGTAACTATTCTCTTACAAGAAAAATGACTTTGCTCAAATAACAATATGATCTAATTCTATTACTTAATAACTAATAAAGGAATGAAATGAAAAAAATTAAATTCTTAACCATTGGTCTTGCCGCATTTATTTTAGTTCTGATGTTTACCGGGTGTTCAAAGAAATCGGATAACCCTGTAGCTCCGATTGTAACAACTACTGCTGAAGCAAATATTGTTCTTAATGGCGCCGGATATACGAATAAGTCAGTTACATTAAGTAACGGTACATGCGGGTATTCAGCTTCCGATACTCTGACTGCAGTATATTTCTCAGGAAAAGTAGATAATGATTCACTCTATCTTTATATCGTATTCCAGGGAAATCACTCCGGTACTTTTAACTGGGATCAGAACAATGGTTCCATAATTTACAAATTTACTTCAACATCAACTTTAACTTTTATAGGTGCACAGCAGGGAACAACTACCGTAAACAGTTATGGCGCTGTTGGAGATAAAGTTGGAGGTAACATAAACGGTAAATTAATTGAAACAGGCTCACAGACTGAATTAAATATAAGTGGTTCTTTTTCAGCTATCAGGATACCGGACCTTTAATAATGGAAAGTCATTTTCAGTTAAGGGATATAAGAAATTATATCCCTTCTGTACCTAATCTTGTTTATACAAGATATGTTATAATCTTCATTCAAAAGTGAAAAATGAATATCATCAAACAAAAACCAGTAAAACAGAATGTGGAAAAAACTTTTGAACAACTCGAAAAAAGTGAAAAGCGGTTTAAGCTTGGTATGGCATTAATTTTTTTCATTATAAGCTTTGCAGTTTTTATGATAATATTGAGCATAGTCAGCTCTTTATGAAATTTCTTCAAAAAATATTCTCTAACCTTATTAATTGAAAGGTGAAACTAATTTAGAACAATATTTTTATCTCTAAGCTGACCGGGAGATCTGTTTCTGACATAAATACTTACAAAATTGCCAGCCGAAGTTATATGTACAGGCTGGAAGCAGGGAGTTTTACCGATGTTAAAAAACTGCTATTGATGAAGTGGGATATTATAGTTTAGTAATTAGGATTTTATAAAAAGTCAGCCGGAACATCTGTTTCTCTCTGTAGCTGTTTCCGCTTGTTATAATAATTCCTTCAGGGATTGGCAGATGCGGGTGCACTTATAGATAGAGTAGTGTTCACGAAACAGTGCCAAACTTTTTCTAATCTGGAAGCAAATCAGCCAGCTGTTTTTCAAGTTCCTCGTAAACAGAGTCTGGTCCGGCACCAAGCGCATTAAATGTCTTGCTTGCAAAGCTGCGCATTGTAGCGGTTAGTGTAATGTCGAGGATTTCTTCGTCTTCGAGACCCAGCTCACGAAGTGTATCAATGTCAGCCTTAGTTATAGTATTGGCACCCATGATAATTTTCCGGGTAAACTCCATTATTGCAACTTCCACGTTTTCTAATCCTGCGTTATGAAAATTTGTAAGTATTGCCCGCAATTGTTCCACACTGAATCCGTTTTTGTTCAACACCGCACCGTGTGCAAGGAGACAGTAACGACAATTTAAAGCTTCTGCAGCCGCAAAAGTGACGAGCTCGTAGCGTCTCAATCTAAGGTTTTTGCGAATACTGCCTTGAAAAACCCGCCATGTTTCCAACACTTCTGGTCGCAGACTAAATACCTTTGCGTGATTGGGTACGTATCCCAGGCTCTTTTGGTCTCCTTCGTAAATCTCACGGAGTCTGCCTTCCGCTCCGGCTTCGGGTATCGTTTGAATGAACATTAACTCCTCCAAAGAATTAGTGTTAATAGCAATTTTAGTCTTATGTTAAACATACGTCCTGACTGAGATGCCATTGACCTGCAGTCCGGAATAAGAAACTTATTTTATTACTAATGCCAACTTGCTGTAGTCTTACACCACCGGCAACATTTCTAACCTATTTAATTGATTTATTTATTGCTATAAAGGATATACCATTTATCCCGGCATCTAAACAATTATTATTGTATTCAATCTTTCTTGCAATACCCAGGTAGATTTTAATTCCACTTAAAGTATTACTTTCAGACTGTCTTAAATAAATTGAATTGTTATTGATTGAGAATTCATATTGAACAGGAATAATTTTTTTGTAACATTCTAAAGTAGTGTCTGCCTCTGCAATATATTCCTTTGAAAACTTCACTTTTATAAAAGAGCTGTCAATTAAATTCACAGTCTTATGAATATCCCAATCGGTAATCCCTTCAAAAACCAGCTCATTTCCTTTTCTTATTATTAAACCGAATGTTGATGGCCAGCCCGGTTTTGTTTCATAATATATTTGATACTTCGAATCAGAAGAGAGATTGATTTGCTCATTAATATTTTTTATTTCAATATTTAGTGTGTCCTGTAGTTTTTCATCATAGAAAAAATAATTAGAACTGACATAAGATCCTTCATTTTCTGTTTTTGAGAACAGAAATGTAGCATTAGAAAAATAATTATTATTGTTATGTTCGTTGGAACTAGAATGGGATAAATTAAATTCAAACTCCTTTGCCTGGCTATAATGATCCTGTTGAGCGTAAAAATCATTAAAGGGGATAATCATTATAAGTAAAAACAAGTAAGTAAATAATATCTTCATTTAAGGATCTTTGTAAATATTGACTATTTAATAACATGGACACTAATCCGCAGTTGGGTAGCTGATTAACATTACAATCTTAATCTAATTAAAAATATTGATTTAATAAGAACAGTTTGAACTTATTATCAAACCAAAACAGAATTCCATAAATCACAATCCAGCTTGCCGCCAGGCAGAAATAATATTTACCAATTAATTTTTGTGGTGTTAAGGTTTTATTAGTATCAATAAGTCGGAGATTAAACTCTGGAACTGTTTTCCCAACTTTTAATCTTCCTTCGGGGTTATAGTCTATCAAAGCGTTTTTAATTAAATCCATATCAATGTCTGAGTAATCTTTTGTAAGAATATTATAGTAATAATCAGCTTTTTCATAATCTTGATATAAATATAAAACGTCAAGAATGTTTCGAAGTGCATTTGCCTTAACAATTTTATACGGGTTTTTATCGTACATGCTTAATCTATATTCCAATGATTTATTGAGCGCATAATCTTTAAACATTTTTTTCTGTTTACTGGTAAATTTAGAAAATGGAATACCAATCTTTGAGATATAATCTTTAAGAGCAAGATTCGTGTAGAGGTTGGCAAAAAAGATTATTGAGTTATCAATGTTAATTTTCCAAATAACATCTTCTGGTTTTAATATTTTCAGACATATTTCTTGTAGAGCGGTATCTTTTTTTATTAATGTGCAACCTTCAAAAAATATTTTAGGTAACTGCATAGCTGCATATTTCCGAATAAATAAATTTTCATTGCTGAATACTATCTTTCTCAGGTAGTCATAATAAGAAGAAAAATCAAAAGAAAATCCTTCTGTGCTTCCGTTTTTTTCAGCGTACTGTCTAATTGTTTCTGCAAATGTTGAATCGAATGATTTTATTTTATAAATCTCTTGTAAACTATTTCCTGACGGATTTTCAGCTTTTACAACTTCTGAAGATAGTGAATCAATTGAAGAATCTTGTGCAAGAAGATTGATAGAAAATAGAAAAGATATCAGGAAAATCAAATATTTCATAAAAATATCTCACGTTATTTTAAGGTTATAGCCATTACTTGTATTGAATTAAATATTTTTCTGCAGACTTTTTTATTTCCCACTTGGTATTTTCTTCTAGTCTGCATTCCTTGAAAAACCCGCTATTATTATTACGGTTATAACTTACTTTTTCAGTTTTATTAAATCAATAAAAAAATATTATAACTTATTTTGATATTTCCTGCAGTATATTCCTTTGTCTCAAATAATAGTTTGTCCCAAAGGGTTTTTGTTAATCTGATATATTTTTATCTTAGCTTTAACTTAAAACACCTAGAAAATAATTTATGACTAATGATCTGCTAAATAAAGGTCGTGAAGCACTGGCTAAAGGCGAATGGGAAAGTGCGCGGGATCTCCTTCAAAATGCTCTGAAGGAAAATGAATCCGCCGAAGCTTATGAGGAACTCGCCTGGGCATACTGGTGGCTGAATGATGCTTCGGCTGTTTTTGATTTACGGACAAAGGCATATAATCTGTATCTGAAAGACAGTAATAAGCTCGGCGCTTCACGTGTTTGCAGCTGGATAGGAATAGATTATATTGAGTTTAAAGGGAGAATTTGCTGTTGCCGGCGGCTGGTTTAAACGGGCGGAAAATCTTCTGGAGGGTCTTCCCGGCTCAACCGAACTTTGTACTATTAAACTACTAAAAGCAAGAATGGCATTCCAGGTTGAGAAAAATAGCCAGCTGGCTTTTGAATATATTAATGAAGTTTTAGAACTTAGTAAATCCATTAATGATGTGAATGGCGAGATGCTTGCTGGTGCATTGAAAGGATTTATTTTAGTAGTTGAAGGAGAATATTTCTAAAGGAATGCCGCTTCTTGATGAAGCTACTCTTCTTGCGGTAACATCTGAACGTGGGGATATAAAAATTACCACTATAACCTGTTGTTTTCTTATTGATGCTTGTGAACGGATAAGAGATTATGAACGGGCAAGTCAGTGGTGCAACAATGTTAAGGAATTATGCAAACAATGGAAATATAAAGCAATGTTTGCAAACTGCAGGATGAAATATGCAGGCGTTCTTATCTGGCAGGGTGAATGGAAAGAAGCTGAGCATGAACTTTTAACAGCATCTTCAGAGCTGAAAAATCTGAGACCCGTCCAGGTAAATGCGTGTATTGTAAGACTTGCTGATCTAAAGAGAAGACAGGGAAAATGGGAAGAAGCTGAGACCTTATTAAATAAAGTTGAGTCACATCCGCTAATGCATTTATATTCAGCAAATCTTTACTATGATAAAGGAGAATATGAAAAAGCACTAAACGCTGCAGAAAGATTTCTTCGTCGATTTGCTCCTAATGAAAAAGCTGAAAAGACTGTCGTGATTGAATTGCTTGTGAGGATTTATATAAAACTTGAAAAACTTGATACGGCAGTAAAAATGTTTGAAGAACTTAGAGAAATAGCTGATGCAATTAATACACTTCCATTAAAAGCCGCAGTTTTAAGTGCTGAAGGAAATTTGGATCTGGCATTTAAAAAATATGATCCGGCAAGAAAAAATCTTGAAGATGCTATTGATATTTATGACAGTATTCCGTCGCCTGTTGAATCAGCACAAAGCAGGTTAGTTCTCTCGGAAGTTTTGATTAAACTAAATCGTTTTGCTCAGGCAGAAGCTGAGTTAGGTACAGCTGAAACTATATTTAAAAAATTAGGTGCGGAAAAGGATATCGAAAGAACAAGGCTTTCTCTAAAGAATCTGTATAAAGAAAACTCTATCAATAAAAATGAATACGAATTTACCGGAAGAGAACTTGAAGTATTAAGATTAATTGCTGAAGGCAGAAATAATGAAGAAATTGCGGATAAACTTTTTCTTAGTGTTCGCACGGTTGAAAAACACCTGACCAATATTTACAGCAAAATGGGAATTTCCGGAAAATCTGCAAGGACATATGCCGCTTCCTATGCAATTAAACACAAATTGATTTTCACTTAGCCATCCCTCAGTTCAGTCCATAAATTATGTTTTTCTGAATTACGTACTTATTCTCGTAAAACTACGTAGTATCCCTGATTTTCATCCCCTCATATCGTTGTAGTTTAACAGCGAAAGAAAAAATTCATAGAATAAAAAAGAAGAGGTGATGAAATGTTAATTGAACAAACGGCAGAAAAATTTAAAGTGATAGTAATAGGTGCTGGTCAGGCAGGGTTATCCGTGGGATATCATCTGAAAAATCATGGAATTCCGTTCGTAATTCTCGATGCTAATAAAAGAGTAGGAGATTCGTGGAGAAATCGCTGGGATTCACTCCGGTTATTTACTCCCGCAAAATATGATAGTCTTGATGGAATGCCGTTCCCTGCACCCGCCCATTATTTTCCCACAAAAGATGAAATGGCAGATTATCTCGAAAACTATGCTTCACATTTTAAGCTGCCCGTACGAAGCGGTATAAAAGTAGATTCACTTTCACGGGAAGGAAATTTCTTTTGTATAAAAGCAGGGGAAAATCATTTTCAGGCAGAACATTGTGTTGTAGCAATGTCAAATTACCAGGTTCCCAAAATCCCTAAATTTTCCGGTCAACTAAATCCGGATATTACTCAGTTGCATTCTTCCGAATATAAGCATCCCTCTCAGCTAAATGAAGGTGATGTTCTAATAGTTGGTGCAGGCAACTCCGGTGCAGAGCTTTCAATGGAAATGATAAAAGACAATCGCCGGGTCTTGTTATCCGGAAGAGATACAGGACATCTCCCATTTGATATAGAAAGTGCTGCAGCCAGAATTGTATTCATCCGTTTAGTACTTCGTTTTTTATTCTATAAAGTATTAACAACAAGTACCCCAATAGGTAAAAAAGTACGTCCTAAATTAGTTTCTATGGGCGGACCGCTAATAAGACAGAAACCTAAGGGACTCAAAAAAGCAGGTATTAAAAGAGTTCCCAGGGTTGCCGGTGTTAAAGATGGTTTTCCTTTGCTTGAAGATGGAAGTGTAGTTAAAGTGAATAATGTAATATGGTGTACAGGGTTTTATCCGGCTTTCTCCTGGATAGATATTCCCGCTTTTAAAGATCGTGAACCCATGCAGAACAGAGGAATAGTTGAAAAAGAAAAAGGATTATACTTTGTCGGACTTCATTTTCTATATGCATTAGCTTCAGCGATGGTACACGGCGTGGGGAGAGATGCCGAACATGTAGCGAAATGTATTAATGAAAGCATAAATGCTTACAGTAATTGATTTGAAAAAATTATTGATGATGAAATACAATTATTTTGTCTGATCACTTTATTTAATTATCAAAAAAAAAGCCCCGGGATTTTTCCGGGGCTGATGATAAACTTCTAATAATATTTTAGTTATTTCCGCCCGATGCACTTCTGTTCTGGTAGGGAGGCTGTTCTGGGTTTATCGGGGGATTCTTCTTTAATAAATCCATTACCGTTTCAATTCCTTTTTCAAGCTGCGGATCAACTCCGTTTGCAAGCTGTGTCGGGTTATCAACAACTTTAATGTCAGGATCAACCCCATGTCCTTCAGCAAACCAGGTTCCATCAGGATTAAACTGCCTGAATGTAGGAACAGTTATTCCTCCGCCGTCAATTAAACCGGGTGCTCCGGAAATACCGATTAGTCCGCCCCATGTTCTTGTTCCGATTAGCGGACCTAATCCTGCTTTACGGAAGAAATCAGGAAAAGCGTCTCCGCCTGATCCGCTCCATCCGTTTATTAGCATAACTTTAGGACCAAAGTTAGCGATAGTAGGACACTGCCATTTTATACCGTCTCTGACTGCAAAGAACGCAAGCGGTTTCCTGTCCAGCATTTCAATAAACCTGTCGGGAATTTGTCCGCCGTTGTTAAATCGTTCGTCAACTATCAAACCCTGTTTATTGTACTGTGCGGTAAACTGTCTCTCAAGTTCTGTTTGTCCGTTTATCCCTGTATCCGGTACGTATATGTAACCGATCTTTCCACCGGTTTTGGTATCAACATATTTTCTGTTTGCTTCAATCCAGGCAAGGTTTCTTAAACGTGTTTCATCCTTAAGAGTTTCAATAAGAACTTTATGTGAGCCTTCAATTCCGGGTTTACTGTTTACCGTAAGTTCAACAGTTTTCCCGGCAAGTCCTTCAAATGCTGCCCATGGATCTTTTGTTACATCAATAGGAATTCCGTTAACTGCAAGGATATAATCTCCTTCTTTAACATCAACGCCGGGCGCATCAAGGGGTGATCTTACTTCGCTGTCCCATTCTGCACCTTTTATTATTTTTTTAATTTTGTATGCACCGTTATCAAGAGTCCAGTCAACGCCAAGATATCCGACAGGTCTGCTTGGAGCTTTTTCTTCATCCCCGCCGCCTTTATAAGTATGAGATGAATTCAAGTTCTGCAATCAGTTCCCCGATAATATAATTAACATCCCACCTGGTAACAGCAGAATTTATGAGTTTACCATAACGTTCTTTCATTAGATTCCAATCAACACCGTGCATATTGGGATCATAAAAGAAATCTCTTTCAAATCTCCAAGTATCATTAAATAATTGTGTCCATTCTTCACGGGGCACAACTGTCATCTCCATTTGATCGGTAGGCATTCTCTTATCAGGTTTCTGATCCGGGGCAATATCTATTACAAAGAAACTACCGTCTTTTGAAATCAATAATTTTTTTCCGTCTGCAGATGGAGTAAAATTATTAACGTCAGCAATAACAGTTTTTTCTTCACGCTTATTTAAATCATAATAAACAACAGCTCTTTTTTCTCCCTGAGAACCTGAAGGGGGAACTTTTAAGTAAAGAACTTTTCCTTTTACTGCCTGAAGATTTGTGTAATTGCCTGCCTCGGGAGGAAGAATTATCACTCTGCTCTCAAATCCGTCAAGAGTTATTTTTGTTTCATTTGATTTCTCATCCTTCTTATCCTCATCTTTCTTTTTATCCTTTTCATCTTTTTTCTTCTCTTCATCTTTCTTTATCACAACACTGTCATTCTTTGGTGCAAGCGGGGAAAGTGTATCCTTATCAAGTGATACCGCAGCAATATTTGTTGCGTTCGCATAAACAAAGGTATTCTCATAATCACTGTAAATGGGACTGAAGTTTCTGTTTGTAAGAAAGAACAAATATTTTCCATCCGGATCAAAAACAGGCTGCATATCATTGTAATAGCCAGAAGTAACCTGGTGTACTTTTTCATCCTTAGTATCGAAAAGCGCAATAGCAGTATGATTATTATCCAGATCCTTTGGATAAGCAACCCATCTGCTGTCCGGTGACCAGCTCACGCTGAAGTTTTCAAGTCCGCCTTCGTACAAAGTTTTTTCTTTATCAACTTTAATGAGTTTATCTTTGTCCATGTTGTAAATATAAACTTCCATTCCTTTATCAATAAAAGCCATTTGTTTACTATCAGGCGACCAGATAAATCTGGTACCTGTATATCCATTATGAAATGAAGTAAGTTTTTTATCGCTGTTCGGATTTTCCATATCTTTAACATAAAGTTCGTACTCTCCCGATTTATCACTCCAGTAAGCAATATATTTTCCATTTGGTGACCATGATGGAAAACGTTCAGCAAAACCGGAAGAATTTGTTAAATCCAGAACAGGACCATTTTCTGCCGGAACTGAAAAGAGATCACCGCGTGCTTCAAATACTGCTCTGTTTCCATCAGGTGATAACCAGAAACTTTTTATCAGCTTGCTTACATTTTCTGAATGGGGAAGAAGGGTTGATTCATCTGTTACCACATCAATTTTTACTTCATGATATTTTTCAGTGGCAAGATCAAGAAGATATAACCGGCCGCCGTTTTCAAAAACAATATCATCGGGTCCAATGGAAGGGAAGTGAGTGTCATAATCTGTAAAGTCTGTTACCTGCCTTATTTTTTTTGTGTTTACATCGTATGCATAAATATTTCCTCTCTTCGCAGGATTTCTGTCTGAGAGAAAATAAATTGTATTTCCATGCCACATCGGAAATTCATCATTTGCCGGATCGTCGGTTATGTTTTCGGAAGCCTTTGTTTCAAGATTAAATATCCAGATATCAGGAGCCATACCGCCGCGGTATCTTTTCCATGTTCTGTTGCTTCTGGTTCTCGGAGTGTAGGCAATCATTTTTCCATCGGGTGAAATAACGCCGAATTCACCATATGGAACAGGAAGTTTATCAGGCATTCCGCCTTTTGGCGAAACACTGTAAAACTGGCTGAATCTCTGTTTACCGCTTTCCATAGAAGATGTATACAGAATTTTACTTCCGTCCGGGTACCAGTCTGTCATCCGGTCAAACATTCCATGGTGAGTGACTCTTTCCGCCATTCCCCCTTTTGATGGAACAATATAAATATCAACATTACCGTTATAATTTCCGCTGAATGCAATTTGGGAACCATCGGGTGAAAAGCGCGGCAGAATTTCCTGTCCCATTGCATTAGTTAGTTTGTTAGCTGTTCCACCCTCTTTTGGTGCAACCCACAGATCTCCGCCGTAGTAAAATGTTATCTGTGTTTTCGAAACATCCGGGTACTGAAGCATTCTTGCGTTTACCTGGGCAAAAGACATCTGCAACAGAGAAAGAGCAAAGAAAGCAGCTGCAAAGAAAAGTATCTTTTTCATGGTTATCCTGAATTATTGATTATTTGAATAGAATTGAATATTGAACAATATTTTGAATTCATTGATTATGAGATGAAATAAATTTATTGACTTGAAAATTCGTTTTCAAGAAAAATGTTATGAACGGCAGAATTATCTATTTTTTGCAATGAAAAAACTGATATATATTGAATGGATTAAGAAATCTTTCAGATTTATTCGACCAAAATGTACTATTCAGGTTAAATTCTGCATCAATCGGGTAAAGTAACTTTTTTATTTAATATTCCGGGGAATTTTATTATTAACTTTAACGTTTAAATGATAATATATTAAAAAATTACATGAAAATATTATTAACTGGCGCGAGCGGATATATAGGGAAAAGACTTCTTCCCGTTTTCATTGAACAAAACCACGAAGTAATATGCTGTGTAAGAGATAAAAACCGCTTCCCTTCGGACGGTATTTATACACATAAAAATATCTCTGTGTTTGAAGTAGATTTCCTCGAAGAAGTTAAGATTACTGATTCAATAAAAAATATTGATGCGGCATACTACCTGATTCATTCGATGAGTTCAAACATAAAAGATTTTGAAAGGCTCGAAATAGATTCCGCCAATAACTTTATTAATCTTGTTAAACAAACATCCGTAAAACAAATAATTTATCTTGGCGGAATTACAAATGAAGAAAAGCTCTCCAAACACCTGGCTTCCCGGAAAAAGGTTGAGGAGATTCTGAAAGGAAGCGGTATTTCTTTAACTTCACTTAAAGCAGGAATAATAGTTGGATCCGGAAGTGCATCATTTGAAATTATCCGTGACCTTGTAGAAAAGCTGCCCGTAATGATCACCCCAAAATGGCTGAACACAAAACATCAACCTATTGCTATAAGAGACGTGTTGAGGTATTTAACAGGAGTTCTTCTTAAGCCGGAAACATTTAATAAATCCTATGATATAGGAGGACCTGATGTTTTATCCTACAAAAAAATGCTGCTTCAGTTTGCCGAAGTACGCGGACTTAAAAGATATATCTTTACCGTTCCTGTTATGACTCCACGGCTCTCATCTTACTGGCTTTACTTTGTTACTTCAACTTCTTATATGCTTGCAATAAATCTTGTTAATAGTATGAAAATTGAAGTTGTAGCTAAAAACAATGAGCTTCAAAAAATGCTGGATGTAGTTCCGATAACATATAAAGAAGCTGTCCAGACAGCCTTTCGGAATATCGAACAGAATAATGTTATATCCAGCTGGAAAGATGCGCTGGTTTCGAGTTTTGCTGATAACTCGCTTCTTCAACATATTAATGTTCCTGCCAACGGATGCTATACGGACGAAAGGAAAAAGTTAATAGGTGATAGTTTTGATAGGGTGTTAGAAAACATCTGGTCTATCGGCGGCGAGCGGGGATGGTATTACGGTGATTGGCTCTGGCACATTCGCGGATTCCTGGACAAACTGTTCGGTGGTGTTGGTTTGCGTCGGGGAAGAACAAATCCACACAATATAAACACCGGCGATACACTTGATTTCTGGAGAGTGCTGGCTGCTGATAAACAAAACAAACGTTTGCTTCTTTATGCAGAAATGAAACTTCCCGGGGAAGCCTGGCTTGAGTTTAAAATTTCTGACAAAGATAAAAAATATTTTCTGATACAAACTGCAACCTTCCGACCAAGAGGATTGCTCGGCAGATTGTACTGGTATTCTGTTTTTCCATTTCATCATTTTATTTTTAATGGAATGGCTGAGAATATAATCGGATTGCAAAAAGATACTTAATAACCGACAACAGATATTTACAGTAAATTATTTATTAGAAATAATTATTGTTTTAAAGAATCTTATTGACTCTCTCCTCTCTGCAATGTAAGTTCAGTTGAGCTTATAACCAAAAAAACTATTTTCAAAATTAAACCCCGAGGAGGTTTGTATGTTGTCATTATACAATTCCCGTCCGGTTCTTCTGCTATTTTCTCTTCTTCTTTTTACAACCATAATTTTTTCGCAGGATGAACCGAAAGATCAGCTTTTTTACATACACGAAGAAGTAGCTAAGATCGATAAGATCGATCAGTATAACAGCACATCAAAGGATTTCACCCAGATGATGATGGATTCAAAGCTGGACGTTCCTTTTATTCGTGCTTCCCAGACCGATGATCTGCATTTTTATTACCTCGTACCTCTTAAAAACTATGCAGACATCGATAAAATGTCTTCCGCTTTTAATGATATGATGTCCAAAGCAGACAAAGATAAGATGAATAAGCTTATGAAGGAAAACGCCGAATCAATTGAATCGGTCCGTGAACTGGTGTTCAAACGCTCAAATTCACTTTCTTATGATCCGGCACAAAAACCTTCACTCGATTTGAGCAAAGAAAATTTTATTCACTGGGATTACTACACCGTAAAAGCCGGTAAAATGAAAGATATGTTGGATCTGGGCGCTAAATACAAAAAGCTGAATGAGGATAAAAAAATCCCCACTCCTTATGCAGTATGGCTGGCCGACATGGGTGAGAATGACAACCTGATAGTAATTACTTCGATTGCGAAAGATGCAGTATCCTTTTATCAGCAGATGGATAAAGACAATGCAGCGCTGGGAAAAGAGGGGGAAGATTTATGGCACCAGATGATACCTTTGCTTGTTCACTTTGAACATAAAAACGGTCACTCAAGGCCCGATCTCAGTTACACAAAAAGTGAATAAGAAATACTTAATATTAAGGCTGCTTGGGAATCATTTTTTTAAGCAGCCTTCTACATTTCTTTGTTGAGTTTAAAATTCCAGGCTCACGCCGATTGAGGGAAGAATTCCTATTGATTCACCTTTTTGCGCTTTTTGGGTTCTGGGGTTCCAACGGATAGAATTACTACTTTTGTTATTATAAATATTCTGAATATCTATATAAGTAATCAATGTTAAACTGCTGAAGTACCATCTTCTGTCAACTCTAATATCAAGACTGTGCAATGGTGAATAATAATCACTTAAATACCTTGAAACCAGCTGCATTCCGTCAATCTCAAAAGGTGTATAAGGACTTCCGGAAGCGAAACGGAATTTCATGCTTGCTTCCCACTTCTCATTAAATTTATATCCGCCGCTTAAGTTCAAAATCCATTTCTGATCATAAACTCCCGGACGTGTGATTCCATCGAGAGGGGTAAACCTTGTTTCACTGTAAGTTAAACTGAAGATTCCATAGAATTGCAGATCAGATAATTTTTTCTGAACGGAAAGTTCAATACCTCTGCTGACACCTTTACCTTTATCAGTCAATGGTTCCAATCCGAATGATGAAAAATTATTATCCGAGCCTGAAAATCCTGCACCTGTATTTGCTAATATTAGATATGGTCTTATTAAACTGGTTGGATAATCATAATACCATTTATAAAATCCCTCCAATTTAATTAATGCATCTTCTCTCAGGAGATGATCAATTCCCAGTATCAAATGATTTGCGCGGATATTTTTTAAGTTATTTTTATTTTCATTTACTGCCAGCCAGATATATGATGGTGATTGATAATAAATTCCTGAACTTGCATTAATTGATGTCAGGTCAGTTAAAACGTAAGATGCAGAAATCCTGGGTCCGAAGTAAAATTTCTTCTCAAGAGGGTTAAAATAATCCAGCCTTAAGCCTAAGTTGGTTTTCAACCTGTTAAAGAAAATATTATTCAGATTGATGTAAGCAGATGCCTTTGAGTAATAGTCATTTGTATTAAGTGAATTTATTGGAAGCGTATCTCCGAATGAAGTAACAAAATCAGGAATTAAAACATCAGCCTCAAACTTTGCAAGTTTTCCCTCAAGTCCTGCAGAAATTTCTGTCGAAGATGAAAATTTATAAACCAGGTCGGCTTTGAGTGAATTTTCCTGTTCACGCGAAATATTTTTAAAGATTGGATTCAGAAGACTATCTCTCTGCAAAGTGTTGTAATCAACAAAAGTTCTGCTGAGAACAATATTAAAAAATCCATTTTGTATAAGGTGCTGATAACTTATTCCCGTGGCATATTGTTTCTGATCACTCCCAAGAATTCTTGAATTATCAAATCTCTGATCTGCCGTCTGATTAAAATATTTTACATTATCGAAGGCTCCCAGGAAAAGGAATGAAATACTGTTTGAATTATCCAGTTTGAAATCCGCTTTTGAAATTACATCATAATACTCAGGAACGAATCCGAATCCCGCAGCTTTGAAAATAAAGTCAAGATAACTTCTCCTGGCAGAGAAAATAAAATTACTATTTTTACTTATTGGTCCTTCAAGGTTTAAACCGAACATTGATGCTGATATAGTTGCTTTTCCGCCTAACCTGTCTTCCCTTCCTTTTCTTAAATTTATTTTCAACACTGAAGAAAGTTTGTCACCATATTCCGCAGAAAATCCTCCTGTTGAAAAGGTCGTTTCTTTTACGAAATCAAGATTGATATAGCTTAAAGGACCACCGGCTGCGCCCTGTGTGCCAAAGTGGTTTATATTCGGTATTTCTATTCCATCAACAATGTACAGATTTTCTGAAGGCGCACCACCACGCACTACAAGATCATTTCTGCCCGGATCTGCCTGTGCAACTCCCGGCAGTATAGACAAAGCTCTTATAACATCCTCAAATCCCCCCGGCGATCTTCTTATCTCCTCATAACTCAGACTTCTTACGCTGTTTACTTCTGTTGGTGCTTTTGAAAAATATTCTGATCTAACGGTTACATCCTGAAGTTTAATTACTTCTTCAGCGAGATTAAAATCAACCTCCACCGGTTTCGATGAACGCACAAAAATATCAGTTTTTGTTTTAGATGAATAACCAATTATCGAAGCTTTTATCCGGTAGGTTCGGGTAGGAACATCATTTATTTCGTACCTGCCATTAAGATCAGTTGCTGCACCAAAGTTTGTCCCTTCCAGAATTATATTAACCCCGATCAACGGCTGATTGCTTACAGCATCAGTTACTTTACCATATATTGACCCTTTTTCATCCTGGGCTGAAATGAATGCAGGGATTAAAATTAACATCGATAAAATATTTATAAATTTTCTCATCATTTCTTCATTATTTTCAATCAACAACAACTCTAAAATAAGAAAAGTTCAACATCATAATTTTTATTTAGGATTTATAACAGGAAGGAGTAAAAAAATTACGTTAAGTATTGGTTAACCAGGGAAGGTTTGAATTATTTATAGCCGGATCTGGCAAGGTTGGGCTGTTGTTTTGACTTCAAGCTGCAATATTTATCTCTACCTTTAGCAGTACTCATACAATTAACAGTTCCTTTGTTTATGTCTCATTCTGTTCATTTTTTACTTGTTTGGCTTAATTTATTGTTTGTAATAATTATTTCTATTTACTACTTTGTTTCTTAATGAAGTTTATCAATTGTTATTTCCTGAATGTTTTTACATTCTGATATTAGATTCAAGAAATAATTCGAAAAGTGATAACGTTTTATTGCAATAAATTATTATATCCCGGAATTGTTCGATTTATGATTGTTAACCAAGTATTTAAGATATGAATCAGCCCGGTGAAAATATTACTCAGCTCTTAGGAGAGCTTGGCAATGGAAATCGTGAGGTCGTTGATAAACTGATGCCGCTGGTTTATAAGGAAATGCATCAGCTTGCACATATGCATTTAAGAGGGGAAAGAAGAAACCACACACTAAATGCGACGGCACTTGTACATGAAGCCTATATGAAAATGGTTGGTCAGGATAAAATCAGCTGGCAGAGCCGGGCACATTTTTTTGGAATAGCATCTCAGGCAATGAGAAGAATATTGATAAATTATGCTAACGCACGAATTGCCCAAAAAAGGGGTGGAAACCAGATTCTTGTTACTTTTGTTGATGATAAGGTAAAACGGGAATCAAAACCTGAAGAAATAATTGCCCTTGACGAAGCTCTTAAAAAACTTGAAGCAATTAGTGAAAGGCAATCTAAAATTATTGAATACTGGTTCTTTGTTGGTTTGAATCACGAAGAAATTGCGGAAATATTAAAAGTTTCATTGCCAACAGTGCGCAGGGATTTTCGGCTGGCAAAAGCCTGGCTCAGCCGTGAACTAAATCAAACACTTTAAACTTTAGAACAATTCAAAATTTCAAAAAGGAAATTAATGAGCCCGGAGAGTTGGGAAAAAGTTCAGTCATTATTTGCCAAAGCTCTTGAACTTAATCATTCTGAAAGAGAAATTTATTTAAAAAAGGAATGTGCAAATGATCAGGATCTTTTCGATGAAGTGATTTCTTTGTTAAAAGCTGATGAAGATGAGCACAGTATTTTTTCAGGTTCTGCTTCGGACTACATTGCTGCTGATGATGCAACACTGGAGGGGAAAACTTTTGGTAATTATCTTGCAACAGAACAAATCGGTTCAGGTGGAATGGGTTCTGTTTATCTTGCTGAAAGAGTTGACGGATTATTTGAACAAAAGGTCGCTCTTAAAATTATAAAACCCGGGATGAACTCACAGGAAATCATAACCCGGTTTGAAGGGGAAAGACAAATATTAGCCAGGCTTCAACATCCTAACATAGCAAAACTGCTGGATGGTGGAATTTCAGAATTGGGTCTGCCTTATTTTACAATGGAATATGTTGATGGTAAACCTATCACCGAGTTCTGTGATGAAAATAACCTGACAATTGAAAAAAGACTTGAACTCTTTTTAAAAGTGTGTGATGCGATTTTATATGCTCATCAGAATCTCGTTATTCACAGGGATATAAAACCGAGTAATATTCTTGTTCAGAAAGACGGCAATGTAAAGCTGCTGGATTTTGGAATAGCAAAAGTATTTGAAGAGGATGCAAATCAAAAAAATTTAACTCTTACCGGTATAAGAGTTATGACGCCGGAATATGCCTCGCCGGAACAGGTTAGGGGAGAACCTGTAAACACTGCTACCGATATTTATTCATTAGGATTGATTCTTTATCAATTACTTACAGGTTGTCCTCCTTACGAAGTTCATACCAATTCTGCGATAGAGATGGAAAAAATAATTTGTTTTACCGAGCCGCCCAAACCCAGTATTATGATAACTAAATTTTCAACTTTAAATGTTGACAGGGCAAAAAAGTTGTCTCCTGTTGTTATCAGTCAGAACCGGGGAATTTCACAGTCAAAATTGCGGAAACGAATTTCCGGAGACCTCGATAATATTTGTTTAATGGCTCTTCGTAAAGAACCGGAACGCAGATATAATTCCGTTGCTCAAATGATAAATGATATTAACAATCATCTTTCCGGACAACCAATTACTGCACGAAAAAGCACCGCATTATATCTTGCTAAAAAATTTATTCAAAGACACAAAGCGGGCGTTGTAATCACTTCAGTTGCTTTTTTAATAATCGCACTGGTTACAATCTTTTATACACTCAAGCTTGCAGAAGAAAGAGACAGGGCTCAGGTTGAAGCCGAAAAATCAAAAAAAGTATCTGAGTTTCTAGCCGGTATATTTAAAGTTTCAGATCCCGATCAGTCCAGGGGAGAAACTATCACGGCAAGGGAATTATTGGATAAAGGGGTAAAAAGTTTTGAGAGTGAACTTTCAGATCAACCTGAGGTGCTGGCGAATATGCTAGATGTTACCGGTAATGTTTATAAAAGTCTGGGATTATATAAAAATGCTTTAGTATTGTTAAACAAAGCTTATGATATTAATGATTCCCTGTTCGGGCTTACCAGTCCAGAGACGGCAAAAAGTCTGAATGATCTTGCAAATTTAAATTTTGCTATGGGAGATTATGATCAGGCGATAAGCAGGTTTAATAAAATTGTTAAGACTAGAGAACGTATTTTTGGCGAAGAAAGTATGGAAACCGCTGAAAGTTTGAACGATCTGGCGATGGTTCTCAGGGAACAGGGGAAATATGATGAAGCTGAAAAATTACTTATTCGATCTTTAGCAATCAGAAAAAAACGCTCATCAGATAAAGGACCGGAGGTTTCTGAATCAATGAACAATCTTGCACTCCTTTACCAGGATAAAGGAAAATATGATGAAGCTAAAAAATTATTTGAAGAATCTCTTTTAATAAAAGAAAATCTTTACGGTAAAATCCATCCCTCAGTAACAGAAACCATAAGTAACCTTGCAATGCTCTTACAAAAAATGGGAAAATATGATGAAGCTTCAACTTTGTTTAATAAGTCTTTAAAGATTGATAAGAAATTATTTGGTGATATTCATCCAACAATATCCACGGACTTATACAATATTGCTTCCAACACAGCTTTAATGGGAGATTTACAATCTGCAGAAAAATTGTACACAGAAGTTCTTGAATTAGATAAAAAACTTTTAGGTGAAAAACATCCTTATATTGCTCTCGACTACAACAATCTTGCGGGGATACTTAATGATAAAGGTGATTATTCAAAAGCAGAAGAATTATATAAAAAATCACTTGATCTTAATAAAAAGATATACGGGAAAGAGCACCCGGAAGTTGCCACAAGTCTGAGTAATCTTGGCGTATTGTACAATCGGTGGGGAAAGTATAATCTGGCCGAACCACTAATTAAATCAGCATTAGAGATGAGAATCAAATTACTTGGAGAAAATCATCCGGATGTTGTTACTAGTCTGAATATTTATGCCGGGTTGCTCACCAGCCAGGGAAAGTTTAAAAAAGCAGTCGAGCAATATAGAAAATCACTTGCGTTACGAATAAAAATGCTTGGAGAAAATCATCCACAAACTGCAAATGCTTACATTGGATTAGGGAATGCGTTAATTTCTGCCGGCAATTTTGCCGAAGCTGAACAAAACATCAAAAAAGGAATAGAAATATATAAGCATGATCTTTCACCTGATCATTGGAACATTTCTTATGCGGAAAGTATTCTAGGAAAATGTTATTCTAGAGAAGGTAAATATGGACAGGCTGAGAAAATATTATTAAAGGCTTATAACAATCTTCTGGATAAAAGAGGAAAGGATGACAGATTAACGCTCAGTACTATGAAATTGCTTATAAAAAATTATGAACAATGGGGGAAAACAGGTAAGGCCCGGAAGTATAAAGATATCTTGAATAAGACACCCACGTCTGAATAGTTTCAGTTTTTGAGAGTCTTATGGAACTTCCTCAATATTTTCACTAATATCATATATTTAAGCATCCTTCCTATCAATTATATTTTGTCTTCCGGAATCATCTTTTAACTATTTCAACCCTTCTGTTCAATTCTTTCCCCACTTTTGTTTCGTTTGATGCAACAGGTGATAAAGGTCCGACACCATGTGCCTCAAGACTTGATGATGCAACTTTATATTTTGTAATCAATTCGTTCACAACAGCTTCTGCCCTTTTTTATGAAAGCTCCATATTATCTTTAAGAATTAACAATCATATTTCTGATGGTAATGCATACAAACATATTTGTATAGCTGAATCCTATCACTCCTTAAATAATTTACAGGCGGTGTTGCTTAGGATTAATGATTGTAGTCTTAAATTTATTTGAGATTCCCATATTTGAAACAATTAATTAAAGAAATAAATCTTATTTTAATCTAACAATTTCATATGCTTCATTTTAAATTAAGTCAGGGAGTCAGAAATTATGATCGATTTTGAAAAATTAGGTGTTTTTTATTTAGGTAAAAATTATAATCCGGAAACCAAATCTCTAACCGAAGATTTACTGCTTTATCAATCTAAAGATTTGACAACTCATGCTGTGTGCGTGGGAATGACGGGCAGCGGTAAAACTGGTTTGTGTATTTCATTACTTGAAGAAGCCGTAATTGATAACATCCCTGCACTAGTTATTGATCCTAAAGGTGATATTACTAATCTGCTTTTAACCTTTCCGGAATTAAAACCCGAAGATTTTCTTCCCTGGATAAATAAATCTGACGCTGAAAGAAAGAATATGACTGAACTTGAGTTTGCAAAATCACAGGCGGATTTATGGAAGAAGGGTTTACAGGATTGGGGACAGGACCAAAGCAGAATAAGTAAGTTAAAATCTGCAGCGGAATTTAATATTTACACACCCGGAAGTTCTGCTGCAAAACAAATTTCTATTTTAAATTCATTCGATGCGCCGGATGAAAGCTTATTAGATGATCCTGACTTGCTAAATGAAAAAATTACAACGACCACATCTTCAAGCATTCTTGGTTTACTTGGAATTGATACTGATCCGATTAAAAGCAGAGAACATATTCTGATTTCAAACATATTTCAATACTTACTGGAGCAATAAACAAAATCTTGATCTTGCCTCGTTAATACAAAGTGTACAGAATCCCGCCGATGAAAAAAGTCGGTGTATTCGATATCGATGCTTTCTATCCGCAGAAAGAAAGGTTCGAACTTGCAATGCTTCTCAATAATATTCTTTCTGCACCTACGTTTCCAGTCGTGGCTAACCGGAGAACCTTTATCTATCGACAAACTTTTATTTACTGAAACTGGCAAACCCAAAGTATCTATAATGTACACTGCCCATTTAACTGATTCGGAAAGAATGTTTTTTACAACTCTGTTTTTAAATCAATTATTAAGCTGGATGAGAAAACAAAGCGGAACTACAAGTCTGCGTGCTTTGCTATATGTTGATGAAATATTCGGATACATTCCGCCCGTTGCTAACTCCTCCCTCTAAAAAAGTTTTTCTTACTTTGCTCAAACAGGCAAGAGCATTTGGATTAGGACTTGTTCTCGCAACACAAAACCCGATAGACCTTGATTATAAAAGCCTTTCTAATGCCGGAACCTGGTTTATAGGAAGACTGCAGACTGAAAAAGATATTGATAGGTTAATTGACGGACTTGAAGGTGCGAACGATGTGGGCGGTAAATCATTTGACAGGAAAAGGATTTCGGAAATAATTGCCAATTTAGATAAACGTGTTTTCCTGATGAATAATGTGAACGATGATAACATTCAGATTTTTCAAACACGGTGGGCTTTATCTTATCTGAGAGGACCATTAACAAAAAGCCAGTTAAAATTATTAGTCGCTTCAGATAGTGAGACGGTTACTCAGAATCCTAAAGAAGAAATTAAATCTGTAATCAAAATACCAGTTGCAAATACTCAAATGCCGGTATTGCCGAAAAATATTTCACCTAACTTCCTTCTGAGAAATCCACAAAAAATAAATCCGGATGAAACATCCTATCTGCCTTATATTATTGGTAAAACACAAATCCTTTTCTCCGATAGAAAAGCTAAAATTGATTTGGATAAGGAGTCAATGTTTTTAGCGCCTGTTTCTGATGAAGCAATTCCTGTAAACTGGGAATCATCGTTTGAGGTGGAAATTGATTTAAACCAGCTTACTAATGATGCATCGAAAGGAATAAAGTTTGCTGATCTGCCGGATTCTGCTAAAGATTCAAAAAATTTCAGTTCGTGGGAGAAGGACCTCAAAGATTTTCTATACAACAATTACACGCTGGAGATTTTTAACAGTTCAGTATTAAATGAACAGTCAAAACCGGGTGAAACGGAGCGGGATTTCAGAATAAGGCTGAATCAGCTTTCAAGGGAAGCCAAGGATTTGCAGGTTCAGAAACTGAAAGACAAATACCAGGCAAAGCTGACCGGCTTGGAGAACAAAATTAGAACAGCCGAAGACAGGATGGCTAAAGAACAGGCGCAGTCATCCCAACAGACTTTACAAACCGCTATTTCTGCAGGTGCAACAATACTCGGAGCGCTGTTGGGCAGAAAATCATTCAGTGCTTCAACAATAAGTCGGGCAGGCAGTACAATGAGATCCGCCTCAAAAATAATGAAGGAAAAACAGGATGTAACATTAAGCAGGGAAAAACTTGAAGATCTTAAGGCTCAATACGATGAACTGGAAAAGACTTTGCAAAGTGAGATAGACGGGCTTGGTGAGAAATATGATATTTCAACTGAAGAGTTTGAGAGAATCAAAATCAGACCCCAGAAGACAAATATATTCGTTAAATATTTTAATCTTGTCTGGATTCCGCTTGCTAACGAATCTGTGAAAGATGTAAGTGAAATAAAATTTATCTGAACAGTCTGATTTTGAATTAATTTATTTGGCAAAGATCCGTTACTTCATCAATATCATTTTTCTTGTTTGTGTAAAACTTCCCGAATAAATCCTGTAAAAATATATTCCGCTCGCAAGATGTGAAGCATTAAAATTTACAGAATAATTTCCTGCCGGTTTTTCTTCGTTAACTAATATTGCAATTGTATTTCCAAGTACATCATAAACTTTAAGTGTTACTTGTCCGTTGATTGGCAATTGGTAACTAATAGTCGTGCTTGGATTAAAAGGGTTTGGATAGTTTTGATGCAGGGAATAGTTCCCTGGTAGATTATAGTCTGTTTGGTCAATACCGGTTGGTGTCTGTGAATACTTGATTGTAGCAAAATCATCCGAAGTTCCAGATCCAGCACTAGTCCCAGATACGTAAACATTACCCAGGTTATCCAGTACGATTGAATTAGCTTTATCATTTCCATTTCCCGGAGGTCCATTGTATCTTTCTGCCCATTGCTGAACACCTAACGAATTATACTTTACTGTAGCATAGTCAGCTTTTGTTCCACCGAAAGTCCCGCTAGTTCCAGTCACATACACATTACCCAGGTTGTCAATCGCAAGAGTATTGGCTTCATCACTGCTGCTGCTTACGATCCCACCATATATAGAAATCCACTGCTCTGCGCCTAATGAATTATATTTGATAGTAACATAATCAGTTGTTGAGCCATTTACATCAACACTTCCACCAGTAACAAAAACGTTCCCCGAGTCATCAACAGCGATGGAGTGTGGAATGTCCTGTGCGGCGGAGGAAGGATTTCCCGGTCCATTGAACCTCGCAGTCCACTGCTCAATCCCCGAAGAATTATACTTTACTGTCGCATAGTCGTTGTCTCCGCCGGAAACAAGTGAATTCTGGCTATTTCCAGTAACATAAACATTTCCATTACCGTCAACTACCAAGGCATTCACAATGTCATTTGAATTTGCAGGACCGTCGTATTCAGCTACCCATAATTGAAGACCTGCGGAATTATATTTGATAGTTAAGTAGTTATCATTCGTCGTTGTACCGGGAGTAAATCTCCATCCCGAAACATAGACATTACCAAGAGTGTCGATTGCAAGGGCATTTGCCATTTCTTGAGTGCCAGCCCCCGGGGTGTTAAATACTTGAACCCAGACAGAGTCCCCGGAAGAATTATACTTAATTGTTGCAATATCAGTACCTGTTTGGCCCCCCTCGCTATGGCCAGTTACATATACGTTACCGAATTTGTCAACTGCAATAGAATTGCTAAAATCACCAGCAGCGGTTTGCAACAAACTATATCTTGAGACCCACTGCTCAATTCCAGAAGAGTTATACTTGATTGTTGCATAGTCCATACCAGTTCCGTCTCCCGCGCTATTACCTGTAACATAAACATTTCCTGAGTCGTCTATAGCAATAGATTTGCTCTCATCAGTAGAGTTTTGAGATCCGTTATATCTTGCAGCCCATTGCTCTTCACCTAAGGTGTTGTATTTAATAGTTGCATAATCAGTAAAGGTCCCGATTCCGGGACTAGAGCCTGTTACATAGACATTTCCCGAATCATCAACTGCCATAGAATAAGCATACTCAAAGTTGTTGTTTGGCCCGTTGTATCTTGCAACCCACTCCTGTGTTACCTGAGCGGACAAATCTAAACTAAGAAAACATAGTAAAACAATAAGAATAACAATATTAGAGACTTTCATTTTTGCTCCTGTAATTTTTTTACGAATCAACTAATTATTTTTAAAATCTATATTCGACTATTCAATCTGCAAAGACCGAATGACAGCATCAACCTCAGGTGCATACATATCAAAAGCAGTTGGATCACTTGAGGGAAAAAAGTACATAATGACAACTCGTATTCCATCCCTGTAGAGAGCTGTATAGCGAACTTTGGCGCCAAGGCCATAGGTACAATCGAAACCTTTCGCATCTCCAACAGCGAAATCCCAGTTTGAGTCTAAATTCTTTCCATTAAATCTTGAGATTGACATTTTGAACAGCTTCGTAAATTCCTCCCGATTTTGTTCTGGTGCTTTGTGGGCATAGATTATAAGAAAAGGCTGAGGATTATTATCCGATGTGTCGGTAGAGATGAGCTTAAAACAATTCCAGCCTTCCGGTTCCTGCTCGTCGGCGGAGATTGAGGAACCATATAAACCCGACTTCATTTCTTCGTAAGGGTCTTGCTGCACGATTTTTTTGAATGTCCAGCTTTCCGGAGTTGTTACTTCAAATCGATACTCTTCATTTCTAATCGTTACAGAATCTTGTTGATTCCTTTCACTCGCAATCAGCAACGATGCATTTGTTAGAAGGGCAATTACAATAGTTGTTGTTATTGTAAAAAAAACAGTGAAAGATTTAAATAGGATTAAATTATGTTTTTTCTTTTTATTTGCACAATTCACATAACACCTATAATATTTGTTACACTAAAAAATTAGTTCTTTACTATTTCAACTCGTCTGTTTAACTCTTTTCCTTCTTCTGTATCGTTTGTTGCAACCGGTACTAATGGCCCTACCCCGTGTGCCTGAATACTAGATGAGGAAACTTTGTATTTAGAAACTAATTCGTTCACTACTGCTTCTGCTCGTTTTTGAGAAAGTTCCATATTGTCATTTAACTTCCCGGCGTTATCAGTATGACCAACAACGTACACTTGTAGCGACGAATTGTTTTTCAGGAAAGCTGCAATCTCAGTTAAAGTTTCAGAAGATTCAGGTTTTATTTCGTATTTACCAGTGTCAAAGTAAATTCCGTAGATTGACATATGACCATCTTTAAGAACATTTGTTTTCAGAAGAGCTGCCGTTATTTTTACCTTACCGCTTTCCATCGGTTTTTCTTCAACAATTCTGATTTTCGTCCAGGGACCTTCTGCTACAAAAACACCGATCCATATATTTCCTTCTTCTCGCTTTTGAAAAGCAGTCAGGTAACGTTCGGGCGGATAATAACCTATAGACTCAATCTGAATTTCCGGTCCGCACTCCTCCTTGCTGCAACTGAATTTTATTTCATAGCCTGCTTTTTTGAAAGCATCCTCATAGTTTCGTATACGTTCAAGTGAAGAACGATTATCAGGATCACGATAATCCAGCCTTGTTATTTTTCCTTCAAGCTTTACAGTTTTTACTGAACCGTCATCCTGAACTTTACCCAGTACAAGTTGCTGTTCATCAAACTCTTTTACTTCCTGACTTTCAATGTATGAACCATCAAATGCTTTTATTAATAGATGACCTTGGTTTTGTGCGGACATCTTTGAAAGGGAGAGCAGCAATATTATTGCAGTCAATATTAACATTTTCGCCTTAGACATTTTTTGTTCCTTATTTATTGAATTTATAAACTGATTTTTCGGCCGGATTATTTATTGTTTTTACTAAACAGGTATTGGTATCGGATAACGTATATTGATATAACAATATGAGACGATGAAGCTGACTCAGGTAAATTTAAATCTTTCAAAAAAAGGCTTATGTGGGGGGCGGTCATATATTTCCCTGTCAAATACGGAAGTAATAGTAAAAAAGAATATACGTGAACACAGAACTCGTTACAGAGAACCGTATCAACGCTTAAGGAGAGAAGAGGAATTCCAGAAGTACGGGCAATAGATTATTAGATTTATCACCATTCCTCAAGGAGTGGATTTAGGTTTCAGTTTAACTTAGACTAATATTTGATGAATACCAAGTAAAATATTGCCCGGCGGCAAATAAAGATATCAGGCAATATTCTGGAATACCAGAGATATCTTATTTTTTACTTCATCAAAACCTGTCCGCCGAAGTGTTAACGCAGGAGGATCATTTTTCTTGTTTGAGTAAAACTCCCTGCTTTTATTCTATAGAAGTAAATTCCGCTGCTGAGTTTAGAAGCGTCAAAGTTAAGAGAATATTTTCCGGCAGGTTTTTCTTCATTAACTAATGTTGCAACTTCTCTTCCGAGAATATCATATACCTTAATCGTAACATAATTATTCATTGTTAATTGATAATTAATAATTGTCTCAGGATTAAATGGATTGGGATAATTTTGTGACAGATTATATTCAGCCGGAATTTGTGCTGTGGAATTGTCATCTTTTGCACCAAGGATTAGAATGTTTGCCGGAACCCACTCCGGATCACTAGCATCAGGATCGGGTGAAGTGCCAAGAATTGCATTATTTCCAAAGTACGATAAATCAGCTGCTGTTTGTCCTGTACCTTCATCAAATTTCCAGTAACCGACAAGTCCGCTGTCTGGTGAAGTATAATATTCGGGCGATAACGAAATGTTCATTGTGCTTTGAATTTCCGATTGAGTACGTGCAACATTCCAGATTCTTACTTCATCAATTTTTCCGTTAAAAACTCTTCCCGGAAATCCCGGTGATTCACCAACAAACAGATTGCTGTTATTCGCATTGCCGATATTAATTGAGATATTATTTTGTGCATCAAGGTTCCCGTCGATATAAATTTTCATCTGGCTTCCATCATAAGTTGCTGCAACGTGATGCCAGTTATTTAAATCCACGGCATTTACGGGGGTGTTGATTTCATGCCAGCTTCCGTTTCCGATATTAAAATTTATTATTCCGTTTCCGCCGCATCGTATCATATAACCGGATGAGTTTGATCCCTGGTCTTTTACAATAACACTTCCTGTATAAGGCTGGCTTTTAAACTCACTTACATTTATCCATGCTTCAAGAGTTATTTTGTTTCCTGTAATCTGAAGTGAACTGTTGTTGCCGCAGTCAAGCAGATCATCTGTGCCGTCAAACTGAAGAGCATATCCATTGGTATCAGCAACAGAAGTTCCTGTTGTGAAAGTCCAGACTTGTCCTTCGGTTGTATAGTATTGATTTTTACAATCAATTCTCCAATAGTAGGTTGTGTTCGGAGAAAGTAATTCTGTCTGATAAGTATTTGAAGTTATATTACTTACAAATGAAGGAGGATTAGTTGTTCCCAAATAAACATCATTTGAAGTTGTGCCATTTCCCGGAGTCCAGCTAAGTGAAGGATTCCTGATTGATAAAGTATCTTCGTTTGTTGGTGAAGGATTCGAAGCCATTCCCGGAGCAGAAAACCATTCAAATGTTGTTTCGGCAAAATCAGATTCACCAAAATCATTTCCGACTGCCTGAACTAAAACAGACACAGCGCTGTCGCCGTTTTCATATTTTACAAAAGGAACAAAGTAAGCATTGTTCGCTGTTCCGCCGAGATAGGTGAGCGAACTGTCCTGGTTTCTTCTGAAAACATTATAATAATAAACATCACTTGTTGAATGATCCCATCTTAATCTTAAAGTTACAAAACCTGATTCATCAGTTTTATCTTCCACATAAAGATTTGCCGGAGGATTCGGAGTTCCGATAGAACCATTATAAATTCCAATTCTTCCGACTTTCATTTCATAACCGGTTCCAAAGCTGCCTGTAAAGAAAAGAGCAGTCTCTTCAATCTTTTGTCCGCTGTATGAACTGATATCAATTGTTTTCAGATTCCAGTCTGCAGAGTTTGTACTTCCCACATCAAAATAAATGAATGAAGAAGGATCATTCTCAAAAGCCAAACCGACTTTCATATTTGTTGATCCAATGCTTCCTGTTTTAAAAGCGATATCAATTTTTGTATTTGATGAAACAGTACAGTTTGCTTTGTAAAGTTTAATGAGATTATCGCTTGTCAAATCACCTGAGATCTTTAAACAGTTTCCGCCATAGTATGCATCAGTAAAATCAAATTCCGGAGTAAGCTTTGTTCCGCTGCTCTGCACAATCCATCTCCAAGTTGGCAGAACATCCTGTAGCGACAAATTATTCCATCCGTTTGCAGATAAATCAGGATAGGATAATTTTTCTCCATCTATATAAAAATCGTAACCCTGTCCTGTACAGAAATTTGTTGTAAAAGGAACGGATGTAATCGGAGTGAAAGCAGGAATATAATTTGCAATTCCTTTCCAGTTATTTGAAGTTGTAGTATTGCTCGGATCGTGATTCCACCCAACCCAGAATGTGCTCGAATTATCATAATAGTTATTTATATCTGTAGAGGAATTGTAGCACCAGTCAGGTCTGTAAATTCCGAGTGAAGTTATGTGCGACTGATTTGCCGGAAAAAGGGAAGACCAGTTTACAAAACTATTATATCCATTTGCCTCAACATCAATACCTGCAAATAAATCATACTCGCTTCTGCCTAAACTTTGAGCAAGAGTACGCGAGTTATTTAATCCTGTTGATGACCAGTTAAAATTTAAAAACATTGTCTGCGAAACAAGAGTATCGCCATACTGAAAAAACCAGTCGTTCTGAGTATCAAGCTGATTCTGCCAGGAAACACTTCCGCTTTCAGTCATCGCATCATACCATTCTATTTCAAGGTTTGAATGCTGCTGAAAGTAAATCATAAAATCTCTCATATCGGCTGCAGTTTGTGAATTACCGCCTGAAGTTTCCTGGTTAATAAACCATCCATCGAAACCGTAATATTCTGCTGCTTCAATTAATTTATCTGCAACTGGAAAGGTGTTTCCGCTTTTCTGAAGAAAATCATTTACCCATTGAAACTGTCCGCCATAAGCTGCCGGAGGAAAGAAAATGTTACCTAAGATTTTTACACCGTTTCGGTGGGCCGCATCTATTATAGTCGGGTTTGGTGCGAGTATTAAACCCTCGCCTGCAGAACCTCCCCAGAAAACAAGCTGGTTAACATACTGCCAGAAACTGAACGAGTAATAATCAATATTTAAAGAACCCTGAGATGGATTATCACTTGTAGGTGCGAATGCTGCAAGAGGATTTACAGTTGCTTCATTAACCCTTGCATTAGAATTAACAATTGAAAGGCTGTCAACATATTTATCTTTTAAAGCAACTCCGGAACGATTGTAAGGTGCATCAGGATCACTTGTGGGCGACCAGCTTAAAAGATCAAGCGGGAACCAGTATGAAGCAAAGGGCTGATCTGAAGATAGAATCCTCTGATTGGTTTGATTAATGTTTGCAGGTTGCGTCTGTGCAGAAAGATTTGAATCAAATATAAGTGAAATTAAAACAGCAAAAGTTAAAAAGTAAACCTGCTTCATAAAGTGTCTCATTCATTTTTTGTAAAGGATTGGAAAAATATACGGATAGATTTTGATTTGTGAAAACAGGTTGGAACAAAAGAAGGAAGTGTAAATAACTTCCTTCTATAAAAATTAAGTAAACTGTTTTCTAATGCAGTTTAAAAACTATTGGAATAGTGACCTGAACTTTTACAGGTTTGCCATCCTGCTTTCCCGGAATAAACTTTGTTTGCAGAACTGCCTGCATTGCAGCTTCATCGCATCCGCCGCCGATTCCTTTATTAATTTTAACTGATACAACATTTCCTGCTTCATTAATATATGCTGTCAGAAAAACTTTTCCTTCAATTCCATTATTTTTTGCGGAGTCAGGATATACAATCTTTTGCTGAATGGACATCATGCCTCCAATGGGTTCCGGCATTTGATCGACGGCCTGATAATAATCTTTTTCATTTATATCAAGGTTGGCAAATTCAGATAATATCATCGGATCCTGAAACTTTACAACCTTACCATTCTTTTCACCGGGTGTGAATTTCCAGTCTTTTACTGAATTTAGTACAAGCTTATTTATTTCCGGATCATTATTCTTACCTACAATAACTTTTTTCACCGTACCTTTTTCGTCTACCAGAAACCTGTATTCGAGAGATGGCTTTTCATTTACCTTATCTGTAACAGGGTATTTTTTGTGATAAACTGTCATAATCGAGTGTATTAGCGCGTCCGAATTTCCATTTATTAATTGGGGAGATTTATCTAAATCTTTATACTGAACATAGTCCTGATTATAATCAGTTACTACTTCAATATCATTTCCTTCTTTGCATCCGAATGGAATAAGAAGAAGTAAAAGCAGAAATAAATAATTTGTTTTCATTTTATTCTCAACTGTTTGGTTTTATGATAATTGCATTTTTTAGTGATGATTCAACTTCTATTCCCGGTAAGGAATTGTAGAGCATTTCTATTGTGCGGGACTGCATTTTTAACTGTTGTGAAAGGTTATCAACTTTTCCATTGTAAACAGAAATTCTGAAAAACAGGTAGCCGCTGATAATCAGCAGAACAATTGATGCCGCAATTGAAACCGAAATGAATAAATTATGTTTTGAATAAAGTGATTGTCCGGATGAATTCTCCAAATTGACGGACTTAAGAATTCTTTCATCTAGTTCTTCAGGAAATTCTTCAACTGAGTCCGCAATTGCGCCTTTAATACTGTTTAATCTTTTGAAATATTCTCTCGCCTCAAAATTCTCCGAAAGCTGAGTGAATAAAAATGATTCTTCATCTTTTTTCAGTTCATCATCGCAATAAAGATTAATCATTTCCCTGATTTTATTATCATCCATTTAAATCACCTGTATTATTTTCTACACAAGTTTTGATATCTTTTTAATAAGTCTTTGCCTGATTTTATATAACCTGCTTTTTACTGTTTCAATATCGAGTTCAAGCAACGCAGCTATTTCTTTATATGTAAATCCGGAGTATTCTTTCAGCACAAAAATTTCTTTGTTTTCAGCACTCATCTTATCAAGTTCATTTATTACTATTGATTTAAGTTCATTATTTTCAATTTCCTCTGTAACCGAAAGTTCATCTTCAATTTCAAGTTCATCGTAATCTTCAGCGTTAGTATATAGCTTACTGAGTTTTGTGTTTCTTAAAAGTGTATAGAATTCATTTCTAGCAGTTTTGAATAACCAGAAATGCACACTCTGCTTATTTTGTATGGAGCTTAAATTCCTGTAAAGCTTTATGAAAACGTCCTGCACGATGTCGTCCGCCAGCATACTGTCTGAACACATCTTAAGAACGTAATTATAGAGTCGTATTTTGTATTTATTATACAGTAAAGTAAACTCTAATATATTTTCAGATTTATTAATCAAAGATATTTTCGTTTGCTATCAGAGAGACGCAAAAACATGGTAAAATGTTACCCGTAATTAAAAATAATTTTTATTAAATACACATTTACAAATTTCCCTTCGAATATTCCGGCCGGGAAAATGTGTTATCCGTAGAAAATTTTTTTTGAGAATTAATTGTTCTATATTTTTGCATAGTTAAAATCATATTGTGAATGAGGTTAAAAATGAAAGCGGGGGAGAGATATTTATTCTTTTCAATTCTTATTTTCCTTCCGCTGCTGACCTGCTGCGAAGATAGCATAAAATCTGTACAGGTTCCCTCAACTGTACCATCAGAATCACGACTTGAAAAAAGCATTACCGTAAGATTTATTGATTCACTGAAGCAGCTCCCCTTAATTGAGCGCTCTGACTTTCTCCAGAACCTTATAGCAGCTCACCCAATATCCCCGATAATTGAAGACAGTGATTTAGCTATTATTTACTACGTGGGAGCGGATTCCGTGGTTTTGGTCAACGGCGATATTCAATCAGGCTGGTCAACTCCTGACACACTTGAAAAAATACCTTGCGGTAAGGAGAATTTCTTTTACAAAATCTATTCTCTTCCTCCCGATACACGGGTTGATTATTTGTTTAGTATAAATAATAATGCAATGACTGATCCGCGTAACCCTGAGATAACACCGAGTGGATTCGGACCTCATTCACAACTGGCAATGCCGTTGTTCAAACCAGATCCTGTGAGGAATTATAATGAAAATATTTTTCATGGAACAACAGACAGCCTGTTATTCAAAAGTAAAATCGATTCCGGGAAAACAAGATTAATAAAGATTTATAAACCCTCTGGTTATGATTCGTTGTCAGGTCTTCCATCTTTGTATTACAGTGATGGACTTGAAGCAATAAAGTATTGTTCTTTCGTGAACATATTAGATAACCTTATAGCTGAAAAGAAAATCCGTCCGGTTATTGCGGTGTTCATTCAGTTTGTTGACGGCGATGTGAATTATTATCTGAACGAAACAGATCCATATATATCTTTTATATGTGATGAGCTTGTTCCTTACATAGATAAAAATTATAAGACATCAATGCTGGCTGAGAATCGTGTTGCAATGGGAATTTCCGCAGGTGCACATGTTTCTCTTCTTGTTCCGCTTAAAAGAACTGATAAATTTCTTAACGCTGCCGGACAATCACCAACAATTTCAGATAAACTTCTGGATGTTCTTGAAGATGCATCCAATAGCAATTCAGATCTGAAGAAGATGAATTTTAGCTTTGAAGCTGGAGTTTATGACCTGGCTGGCGGAACAATTGAAGGGCATACGTTTTTATCAGCAAATCAGAAACTGGATAATGAAATGAACAAATTAAATATTCGTCATTCATTTCATATATACAACGGCGGTCATCAGTGGGGGAACTGGAGAGAGAGTGAATCAGATGTACTGGTTTATTTTTTCGGAATTAAATAATTTTTATTGCGGTTGTCGTTCAAACTTCACTATCTTGTCACACAGGTAAAAATTCACACTATTTAAAAATTACTGGAGGAAATAATATGGTTTCCATTGTTTCGCTCTGGCTGCCGATACTACTTTCTGCCGTTGCCGTTTTTGTTATTAGTTCTCTTCTGCACATGCTTTTTACTTACCATAATTCCGATTTCAAAAAACTTCCTTCCGAAGATGAGATAATGAATGATCTCAGGAAGTATAATATTCCGACTGGGGATTATATGCTTCCTTTCTGTGACGATCCCAAAGAAAGAAAATCGGAACAATTCCAGGAGAAAATGAACAAAGGTCCGGTTCTTATTACAACGGTTTTTCCCTCAGGTGAAATGAAAATGGGTAAGAGCCTGGTTTTATGGTTCATCTATTGCCTTATCATCGGCATTTTTTCAGCATACATTACGGGTCACGCAGTTCAGGCGGGATCTGATTATCTTTCAGTGTTCCGGTTTGTCGGTGCCGTTTCATTTGCTGGTTATAGTCTTGCACTTATGCAGGACAGCATCTGGTATATGAAAAGCTGGGGCGCAACTTTTAAATCTATGTTCGATGGGTTAATTTATGCGCTGTTCACAGCAGGTATTTTCGGATGGCTGTGGCCGGTAATGTAGAAAAATCTTTTTCTAAAAATTAATCTGCCTGCTTCAATTTTAAGATTGCAGGCAGATATCATTTTATCTCATTACTTGTAAAAAAAGCAATAATAGAATAGACAGCTCCTGCAATTAAAGCCATAAAGAAAAAGTTTCTTAGTGTATCGCTGGCTGAATGTGAGCTGCTGTCTATATCAATAAAGATATAAATACAATATACCAGGGCTCCGGCTGCAATTAACCACCCGGTCATTGAGACGGGAAAAAAGAAAATTCCTTTTCGCACAAACCAATTTTTGCTCATCTTTTCCTTTATTTCAGTTTAAAGAAAAAATTTATCCCGCAATTATCTTTCATAACATAACTAAATTTTAATAAGAGTAAAACACTAATTGATTATACATCAAAGCCTTTGTATTAACTCACATATCCTTCGTAAGTTTGTTAAAGCTTTCTAAAAATTACGGGAGTAAAAAGATGAACCGCTTTATTATTTCTACTTTATTTTCCATATTTTTATCAACTTTGTTATTCTGCCAGCAATCACAGGACAAATCTTCAAACGTATACCAGATACAGCAGGGGTATGTTGATGCGAACGGAGTGATGATATGGTACGAAGAGTTTGGAAAGGGTGAACCTCTGATGATCGTTCACGGAGGGCCCGGCGCCACACACGATTACTTCCTCCCTTACCTGCTTCCGCTCGCGCGGCATAACCGTTTGATTTTTATTGATGAACGAGGCTCAGGTAAATCAGGAGTACTTGATGATGCAACTCAATACACAGTAGAGAATATGGCTGAAGATGTTGAAGCAGTCAGAAAAGCTCTCGGTCTTGGTAAAATAAATCTGCTTGGGCATTCATACGGCGGAGTACTTGCACAGGCTTACGCTCTTAAATACCAGGAGAATTTGTCGCACCTCATTTTATGCAGCACATTCCCCAGCACAAAACAGATGAATGACGTTTTTGTGAAGATAAAAGAAAATATGCCGCCCGAATTGCGTGACAGAATTAATAAAATGGAAAAGGAAGGATTATATGGTCACGGACTTCCTTATGAACAGAACCGGTACACAACAGAATATATGAACGCCGCATGGGGTGAAGGATATTTCCCTTACCTCTACCAGCGTAATCCCGATCCTTCCTATGATCCGGTTAGCCAGGGCTTTGCATGGACTCTTTACCGTGAGATGTGGGGATCCGATGGTGAGTATGTTATTGATGGAAATCTTAAGTCAGTTGAATATGTTGATAAGCTTCATACGATAAAAGTCCCGACACTTATAAACTGCGGGGATCATGATGAATGCGCTCCTTCACTATCAGAAGAGATGCACGAAAAAATTCCCGGTTCAAAGCTGGTTATATTTCCTCAGAGCGGTCATATGACATTTGTTGATCAGCCTGACCTTTTTATTAAAACTATAAATGATTTTCTGAATAAGAAGTAAGAGAACTGGCTGCTGGTTTTCCTGGTAGAGTGTAGCTGAACAACTGAATTTATGAATGGATGAATGTGATCATTTTTCAAAATAAATTACAAACATTCATCCATTCAGACTTTATATTGTTAAATCATTTTAATACTTCTCTGCGCAATACGAATTATCTTCCTACAATAAAATTACTGGTTATACATATGTACATCTCGTTGCGGGAAAGGAATGGAAATTCCTTGTGCATCAAAAGTCAGTTTTACTTTTTCATGCGTATCAAAATAAATACTCCAGTAGTTTGAAGCATCACACCAGACCCTGACATTAAAGTTTACCGAGCTGTCTCCCAATTCTCCTACCACTATTTGCGGAGCGGGATCTTTAAGAACTCTTTCATCTGAATTTACAAGATCTGTTAAAACCTTTTTTGCTTTTTCAATACTGTCACCGTAACCTATCCCGAATACCATATCAACCCGCCTGTTTTGTTCGGTGGAAAAGTTAACCATACTTCCGTTTGATAATGCGCCGTTCGGAATAATAACTGTTTTATTATCCGGGGTCTTAAGAATTGTTGTGAATATTGTAATCTCATGCACAGTTCCCAAATAACTCTGAGCCTCAATAAAGTCACCAACTTTAAACGGTTTGAAGATCAGGATTATAACCCCGCCTGCAAAATTTGCCAGACCTCCCTGGAGTGCTAATCCAACAGCAAGACCAGCCGCGCCGAGTATAGCAATAAAGGATGTTGTGGCGATACCCATCATTGAGGCAACACTTATGAGCAGGAGAACTTTTAATATAATCCCGAAAAGACTACTTAAAAATTTTCTTAATGAAATTTCAAGGGCTGATCGTTCCATAGTTTTGTTAGCCGCTTTCAGAACTAACCGTATTATCCACAGACCTATTACAAGTACCAGGATTGCAAGCAGCAATTTTGGTCCGTATTCAAAAGCAAGCCCGATGAATTTCTCCCCGTAGCTTTGCAGATTACTGGTATTAAGACTATCCATATTTCCCTCGATAATTTATTATTGAATGATTGATCTGTTCATCAATATAAAAAATTTTATATAATTATGAATTTAGTATTAAAAACCGGAAGGGGATAAATGAATTGTGAAACACAAGCTATCCGGAATTTAACCGGTTTTTGCAGACCCGCAGTTGAGAGAGTACTTATTTAAAAATTGAGAATGGCACAAACTTAAAAATCAGTTTGTGCCATCCCTACACGCTTCATTCGGTTTTTAAAGGGAATTAACCATATATTTTACCTATCTCCTCAATCCCGGAAGCCTTCAATTCCTCCGGAGTCATTAGAATTTCAAAACTTATATTTGCGTTGAACTGCAGAAAGAACGGTTCAGCATACTTAACATAATCACCGCCATTGGTTACATTTACAACCATTAGTGCACTTCTCTGACCATTGTTCAGTGAAAAGAATGCGGTTTCAGGCTTTAATTCTCCCATAATCTTTTCCAGTGTTTTTCCCACGGTACCTTTTTTTACCAAAGCATTAAAAGGTTCATGCGGCAGGGTTACTCTCAAAAGCATTTTCATAGAATTCTTTCTTTAATTGTGAACGAATAAATTAATTAGCTGCTAAACCATATATCATTTATAAATACGGATTAAAAATTAAAGCGGGATTAAACTTTTATTAAAAAATTTTAACAGGAAAAATAACCCGGAGGGACAATGTTTATAATCAATGCTTCAGGAAAGTTCAGTGAAATTTCTCAATTAAAAAATCTTTTTCAGTGTATCAAAAAATTTTCTGTATCGAATTACACCCGGAGTTGAATCTCGCCCGTTATTTGAGTATACATTATTGTATAAATAATTGTTTTAAATAATTATGGGAGCCTGCAATGGAAAACAGAAATAAGCTGATCTCCGCAGCCTCAGGGGCAATGGAATATATTTTTAATCCTGCATTGAATGAAAAAGTTCTGATACTTACAGATACAGATTCCGCTTCTGTTGCAGAAGCATTTCGTATAGCTTCAATTGAAAAGAATTGTTCCGTTGAGGTTTATGAAATTAAGAATGATATGCGCCCGTTAAAAGAAATTCCTTCAGGACTTGAAAAAATGCTGCCGGGGAAAACAATTGTGCTTAATATAATCAGAGCTTTTCCCGGGGAAATATACTTCCGCATAAAATGGATATTCAAAGTTGAAGAAAACCCGGTTGCCAGGATGGGACATATGCCCGGGATAAATGAAAATATGATGCTTAACTCAGTTAATGTTGATTTTGGAAAGATGAAGGCAACATCAGAAAAGCTGATTAATAAGCTGAGGAATGCTGATAAAATTCATATTACAACAACTATAGGAACTGATGTTCAATTAGGGGTAGCAGGCAGAAAGTTTACGGGCGACATAGGAGTATCTGGGGGCGAAATGTGCAATATTCCCTGCGGCGAAATTTATTGTGCTCCTCTAGAAACCGAAGCAGAAGGTGTTATTGTATTTGATGCAAGCATTGGTGACATAGGTCTGCTTAAGAAGCCGCTAAAAGTTCACGTTAGCAGAGGAAAAATCACAAGGTTTGAAAGTAGTGATAAAGAACTTGAAAAGAGAATTAAGGAGCTTACGTATGTTGATGATGAAGCGGATGTTATAGGTGAGCTTGGTATAGGAGTTAATCCCGGTGCACATATAACCGGGAATATGCTGGAAGATGAAAAAGCACTGCATACAGCTCATATTGCTTTCGGTAATAATGCAGATTTTCCCGGCGGAGGAAAAAATAATTCAGGCATTCACAGAGATTATCTTTTGTACAAACCTACTATGGAAATACAGTACAAAAACGGAAACAAAAAATTCTTAATGAAAGAAGGTGAATTTGTTTATTAAATATTAATACGGGTGAGTAGTTTTATTTTTTCTTCTTTGAAGCCTTTGCATGTTTATTGAATTCAAGCGCTAGGTTAATCCAGTATTGAAGTTCTCTTTTTGTTTTGATTCCTTCAGGTTCCACAAGAACAAAACCTTTCAGCGGTCTGCCGGTAAATTCCATTTTCCTGCATCCCGGTTTCTCAAGCGAAGATTCATAAACCTTCGGGCTTATGCGCGCCATTAATTTATCTTTATAAATTCCGACGCACATTTTATTATTAACCATAAACGTAAGTCCGCCCATCATCTTTTTTTCTTCAACGTTTTTTAATATGGAAAGGGACTGTCTTACTCTGTCTGCAAGTTTTAGATTGTAAGCCATAAATAAAAAATAAATTATTTGGTTATAAAAAATACCTGCTGTTCAAATCCGGAAACAAAGATTAATATCATCAGATTCTAATTTTCATCAAACTCCATTTTTTTAGCTTCTGTATCTCCCTCATCTCCTGAAACAATCTGCTTCCCGGTTTTATCAAATGAACTGAAGCTGATTTTTGAAGTGTAAGATTTTCCATCCTCTGAAAGAGTAATTTTCTCTGTAAGAATTCCGTAACCGCCGGGAGAAAAACCGCCGTTCAGTTTTAAATCTTCGTAAGCCGGCGGAACATTATTCCAGTAAAATTCATATCTCGTTTCATATTTATTAGTTCCCGTTTTTTTCCAGATACCGTAAGCCGGAGGAGTAGGAGGCACACCGTCGTAGTTTGAAGATTCAGTCATAGTTCCGCCTGCATTATAAACACGCATAAATTCCAGGTCTTTAATCTGTGCATAATCTCCTGTTCTGAACTGAACTTTTCCTTTCCACATTCCTGTAAGATTATGAGAGTGCGGATTCTTATACTCACGGCATGAGAAAGAAATAGAAAGCAGAAATATTGCTAATACTGTAATTAACGATGAAAGAAGGAAGAATCGCTTTTTCATTTAATTTACCTTTTGCTAATAGTTTTTTTTACTAACCGGTAAGTTAGAAAGATTGGCGAATTGTTAAAATCCTTAATTCCCAGATCAGGTAAGCCGGCAATTTTACTACAGCCAGTAACTCACTTTAAGCATGAAAATATTATCTGGACGTACGCTAAACAGGTTATTGAATGATCTTCCAAACCGGAATGTGCCGTCAGGATTAATATCTTCTCTGCTCTGGGTCCATACAAGATAAAGTGTTGAGCCCGGCAGATATTCCCAGCGCAGTACCGCGTTACCACGAAGTGATATATAATTAAAATCCGGATTACTAATTACCTGTGCCTCTGCAGGTCCCTGTCCGTCTGGATCAAGTTCGTAAGAAACTATATCTCCATTTTCAGAATTGTTCCGGACTATGGTTGATCCATCCTCACCATATGTAGTGAAGTTATAACTGCTCGGTTTTAAAAGGTACCTGAAACTGTTATATCTTCCCGATGCAATAAGCGGCTGCAGGTAAACCTGGAAACTCAGGGTCGGACTAAGAATCCAGTCGGCGCGTATATTCGCTGCAAATATAGTCTGATCAAGGTGTGCAAATACGTATCTTTTATTATAGGTGTCTGCCGCTCTGGAATCATTAAAGTTACCGACCCACTGAGTTTCCGAAATGTCTCTTGTAAATTCAGGTCCCAGTGACAGAGTAAGAGTAGGAAGCACTTTAAATTCGATATTAGAATAAATTGAATGTGAATCTCCATCTTTGCTTAAAGATACATTTCCTCCTGCATTTAAAACCCACCATACACGGCTGTCTGTATAAAAATCAGCACTGAAAGAAGTGCTTTCCGGGTTAACAGTAAGCGGACCGCCGCGTGTTCTCCGGGAATTAAGTGTTGAAGGATTATAATTTACCGTAACCTCTCCCCCGGTATAATCGGGCATAGTAAGATAGCTGCCCAGCCAGTAGCCGAGAGCAGTATTATCGCCGCCGAAATCATAGCTTGTATATGCAGCGGCATTTATTCCGAAATTCTGATAAAAACCGGTCGGCTCGTTCCACCTGTAGCTTGTAAAAAAATGTGCATTTATATAATCACTGTATGAACCGAAACCGAGATCGTTTACTTCAAATCCCGGGCTTATAAAACCAACTGCAGTATTAAAAGTTAATCTTCCCCGGTTTTTATTCAGCATCAGTCTTCCGCTGTAACCTGTTAATGAAGTTGCAGCACTATCAACAGAAATATATGATGCATCCGGTCTCTGGAAATAATGAACCGGGCTCTGCTGAAGAGCAGTAATTCTTTCCCTTGATCCTGTAACATTCGAAAGTGCCGCCCAGCCTGTTAATACATAAGTGTTTTCTTCATCTAAAAATGTCCAGCCGTCACCACCTAAAACAAAAGCATTTTTACTAATGGAATTGTTTAATCCCGCACTGTTAAAAAAACGGTTTGTAAAAGTTGAGAGCAATCCGAATCCCTGTTTTCCTGAATTAAAATCTCTCTGAAGTCTCAGCACACCATAGTAGGTTAACGGTTCCACTTCAATACTTGAGCGTACTCCGCCGGATGAAATATCTGCAAACTCGCGCCGGGTAACTGCGTGTATTGTTCCCACTTTCCAGTTGTCATAAGCCTGTCCTGAAATTTTAGCCGCACCGAGAATATGTGTTCCGTCGGGAATATCCGCAAAATCATAACCCGGTAAATTACCCTGGGGATTTCTCCCGATTCTTCTGCTGTAGAAGATGGTGGTAATCGGCCAGTTAAATGATACATTGTTATTTGTTCCACCGCGGCCGAACCTGTAAATGCTCACTCCTTCAGTAAAGAAAGGGCGCTTCTCATCAAAAGTTGATTCTACATCCGATAAGTTTACTACTGCGGGATCTACTTCAACCTGTCCGAAATCAGGATTGATAGTTGCATTCAGTGTAAGACTGCTTCCGAGTCCTGCTCTTAAATCGAGACCGGCACCGGGAGAATAATCGTGACCGGAATTGAACGGATCATTCGGATCGGAGCTGATATACTTTGCCTTGCCCACAATGTAAGGTAAAAATTCAATCTGTGCGGGAGGTGTAATATTTTCAATACCAACGAGATCGGGAAATCTTGAAGTGAACCCGCTTTCATTCCTCGGTGTATAAACAACCATGTCAGTTTCAAATCTCCGGCTTATAAATCGTTCAACATTTATTCCCCACTTCTGTGTATCGCCTTTGTTAAATCTTAACTGCGAGTAGGGAATTTTCATTTCAACTGTCCATCCTTTATCATCAATATTTCTTGCGCCTTCCCACACAGCATCCCAGCTGAGATCGTTAGGCTGCTTTACATCATTCTCAATTAAACCGTCCGCAACTGCTCCTGCTGCAGATACATAAAAAAAGTACCCGTTCCTTTTATCGCGGTACGAATCAATATATAAAACACATCCGTCCGATGGATCGCCCCATATAAAATCTCTTCTTACAAGTCTTGCCATAATTGAATCAGGACTTGTATCATAAAATCTTGCGGCAAAGTAGAAAGCTTCATCATCGTATGCAGTCCAGAACTCTGATTTCTGTGAAGGTATTACACCCTGTTGGGGATCCTGCTGAATAAGTTTATTAAACCCCGGTCTCTTCCAGATTTTTTCATTCAGCTTACCATCAATAGTAATTTTTTCAACTGATCTTACGGCGGTTATTTGTGTGTCTGAATTTTCTTTAAGGCTGGGATACTTTGCATATACCGACGCTGAAGTGATAAGACAAATTAATAGTAAAATTTTCATAAACCTTTATCTCCGGGAATTTCCGCCGGCAATTTTATGATATATGAAACGGATAGTAAGTAAAATTAAACTGCAGGTTAAGGGGAGTGATAAAAGGGCAAATTGAATTTTGAAGGAGAGCCGTCCGCGGAAGGAAAGAGAAGTTTTCAGATTTCTCAGTCGCTTTGACCTTTTCGCCTAAGGCATTTCTGTAAGTGGCAGTATCTCACACTTTGTCATTTCGACTTGGCTGCCGGTAATTCGGTTCCAGACTGGTCGGGAGAGAAATCTTAATGGAGTGTCATTCTGATGAATATCAGAATCTCTCACACAGAGTCATTTCGACCCTGCCTATGGCAGAGGCTTGGCTTTGTCAGAAGAAGTTTCCGGAAGAAGACTGGCTATTCCAATCCTGATGGAAAAAATCTTAATTGCACACAATAATCCAATTTGCAGGTGAATAGTTTTCATAGATTTGATTTATTAAGAGAGGTATTACGTTGACAGATAAATCTTATTCAACGGGAAAATTATCGCTGCCGCATTTACCCTGCGGCAGCTTTATTGAATAAATAATTTTTACTTCATCATTTTATCAAGATCATTTTCCTGGTTTCCGTAAAGATTCCGCCTGTAAGCCTATAGAAATATACACCGCTTGTAAGACTCTGACCTGCGTAGGTATTACTATTGAATACAGCGGAGTAATTACCTGCGGGCTTTTCTTCATTAACTAGTGTTGCAACTTCATTTCCCAGAACATTATAAACCTTCAGGGTTATGAATTGCTTACTGTCTATTGAATACTGAATCCTGGTTGACGGGTTAAAAGGATTCGGATAATTCTGTGAAAGTGCAAAAGAATTTACTCTCCCGTTATCACTTTCAATGGCAGTTGTCCCTGTATAACCGCAAATATATCCGTAATCAGCGGTGAGCCAGCCATGCTGAGCATCAACAAAATAAATACTAAAAATTGAATTGCCGCCTTGTGTATTCTGGAGAGGGGTTACCTGGGTTGACCACGTTGTCCCGCCATTTGTAGTGTGCTGAACAGTTCCGTAACCGGCACCGTCTTTGGAGGAGATCCACCCATTGTTTGCATCAAGAAAGAAGACTGATTTACTTCTGTAATCCGTACTTATACCGCTGTTTGTAATAAAATTCCAGGTAGTACCTCCGTCAGTTGTTTTCATAACCTTAGCACTATCTCCTACAATCCATCCGTGCTGCAGATCGGAAAAATACATTGCGTTATAGCCGCCGGCTGCATTATCTGAATATTGTTCCGTCCAGTTTGTTCCTCCGTTTGTAGTGCGCAATATTTTATACGGAGGGTCTGCACCATTTACACCTGATCCGTAGAATGACCAGCCTGTGTTAGCATCCACATAGAAAAAGATTCCGGCACCATCAAATGGAACCCAGTTGTTTCCGCCGTCAGTTGTCCTCATAAAAGTTGCAGTCTGTGTTGTAAAATTAAAAACAAGAAGCCAGCCATTGTTTACATCTGCAAACTGAATCTCAAAACCGAAATCACCTTCTGTAGTAGACAGTACTTTCTTCTGCCAGGTATTTCCGCCATTGGTTGTACTGTGTACTACAACACCATAGGAAATGCCATATGCCGTACCTATAGAATTAATTTTCCAGCCGTGAGTGGCATTAACCCACGACATAGACAATGCCGGATCAGAAGAGGACCAGACAGTATCGTTCGGAAAAGGTGTTACAAGCAGCCAATCTGCACCGGCATTGGTTGTGTGAAGCAGATCGCCGTTGCTGCCTGAAATCCATCCTTCAGTCGGACTTACGAACTGAACATTGCCTATCATAGCATTCTCGCCGGTTCCCAGCGGGTTGGATTGCTCTACCCAACTGTTTTGTGCAAATGTTGTATTAATTAAAAAGCTGATAAGCAGAACCATAACAAACAGTAAACACTTTCTCATAATATTCTCCTATGTGTTTTTTTTTGATGGGTCCTGCATTATTACAATGTGTTAATATAATATTTGTTATTATGCAGCCATCCTGGAATAGATATTTATTGGAAATCAAACAGGTGTGTTGATAGAATTCTTCTGGTGCGTGGACGTATACCGGTGAACAGTAAACCATACAAGTAAATCCACAATGTTAATTTAAAAATATGTCGCCGGATGATCAGAACCAAATTATATGCCACTATTTATTATTAATAAGGTTCATATTTAATAATAAACTACGTTATGGCTGCGATCAGGCACACTTTTTTAAGAAACAATTACACTTTACTTGGTAAACTTTGCTTTGGTTTGTCAGTTGATAACCGGAAAAATAAGGGTTTGTTGCTCCCCGTCTGCCGCTATTTGGGACTTACCTTTCTCTGGCAGGCTTGCTTTTCCCGTTCTGGCGGATCATTTCGATCCCGACTGATCGGGAGAGAAATCTTAAAGGAGTGTCATTCTGATGAATATCAGAATCTCTCACACAGAGTCATTTTGACCCTGCCTATGCCGGTAGGCAGGCGTAGGGAGAAATCTTAACTCCCAGGATAGATATCTCAGTCGTCCTCCGGACTCCTTCGATATGACAATTCTTATTCCCGATAATTTTTTCTCTCACAGTCATTTCTGCCAAACCTGTCTGCCTATGACAGAGGTATGACTTTACCAGAGTGAGTTCTGCTTCAGCAGAACAATTGGCCTGTCCGCCTCTGGTGGAGAAATCTTAATAGCGAAGCCTGTCCCGCTCCTTTCCTCGCTGAGCTTTAGCGAAGCGGGCTGCGGGACTTGTCCTTCTCTTCAGCACTTTAAAATTTGTAATCCTGTAATCTTTCGGTCTTGCAAATTTTTAATTTGCTTCCATCAACCATCAGACATCATCCATCAACCATCAGACATCATCCATCCTTTATTTCATCAGCATCATTTTCTTTGTCTGAGCGAAGCCGTTAGTTTGCAGGCGATAGAAATAAACACCGCTTGCAAGTTTTGCCCCGTTAAACTGTACTGCATAAGTTCCCCTATTTAAAAATCCGTCTACAAGAGTCTGCACTTGCTGCCCGAGTATATTATAAATTATAAGAGACGCTTTACCTGAAGAGGGCAGTTCAAATTTAATTGTCGATTCGGGATTGAATGGATTCGGGTAATTCTGGTATAGAGTAAACTTGCCGGGAACCGTGTTATGTTCGGGTTTAATTCCTGTTATTGATCCGTAACCGACAGCCGGAGCCCAGCCTTTATTATTATTTTCATGAACTTCATTTGTAACCGCATTTTCCTGGTCAAGTACTGCATAAATTCTTACACTGTCTAAATTCTGGCTTAGCGGTATTGCCCATTGAACGGAAACATTCCTGTAACCGCGTGCTGCAATTGTGGTGTCAACTGTAGTTTGGGCTATCATAGACCCGCCATTGTCCGGATCACCTTTATAAAATTTTACACTGAATGGAGTTGTGACAGCCTGCAGCCCGAAGTTTCGTACTTTTGCGGTAATAGTAACGGTATCTCCGCCAAGCGGCTGAATCTTTGATAATCTTATATCTCTTGAACGATAGCGGTATGTTGTATCATTACCCGGCAGGGGATAACCTTTTTCAGGGTCGTATCTCCACGGCAGACTAAAAGCAAGATCGGTCTTATTACCGTAGTGAGTTTGCCAGAATGAATTTGCCCCGACCGGCAATTGAGTAACTTTATAATCCAAATCAAGCGCCCCATAAGATGTCCAGTATGCATAAGGCTGTACATAATAAGTTCCGCTTGTTCCAAACTGATTATTTAAATGACCGAGGTCGCCTCTTACCTCCAGTGAATTCTGAACCCTGACAGTTTGAGTGGAAATTTCACCAAGATTATAATGTCCGTTTGCCTCTACATCAACACCGGCATCAAAACCAAGCAGATTGATTGAAAGATCGAGAGTTGCACCAACTTCCAGTCCTTCATCCCAGCTTGTTTCTACGTTATGTTCCTGGAACGACTGAATCTGAAGGGAAACAAAACTATTCCCGGTTGCGCCAATTGTCTGCTCGGGAAAATCCACAATAACACGGGAAGTATCATAAGTATCTGTTGATCTGTACGAAAGCACATTACCCGTTTCATGATCAGGTCTGAATTGGTTGCCGAGTAAATCATCATCTTTCATCTCTATCCATAAAGGCCGGGGGTTTTTCGGAATAGTTACCATAAAATATCCTATTGGTGTCGGGTCCTGCCCGTTATAAACAGGATACTCATAAAAATCTATATCAAAAACATTCGAGTATATCCAGTCATCCCCTGCAGCAATTCTGCCGGTAGTTATGGTATATGATGTTCCTGAAGATTGTTTATTACTGAAATTCTCACCGTAAGTTGCCTTAACTTTTTCTTTTAGTAAAAACTGGGATGCAGTTACTGTAACATCACCTCCCCAGTCTTCGTGCACTTCTGTAGTAATTGTAGTATCGCTGGTTGTCGATTGTACATATGAAGAAGTAAAGCCGCAATTCTGATCAGGATAACACCCGCTTAAATCATAAGTAGTTCCGTTAATAATATCATAATGAACCGGGGGAGTGTTCAGAACTACTTCAGGCTGCATTACACCGCTTCTGCTGTAATGTACAGGATCACCCAGTCTCACCCTGTCACCATCAAAATCACCCAGGGCTATTGCATATTTTCTTTCGTTGAAGTTTCTGGGTATTGATTCTTCCTGCAGTCTTCTTGCTTTCAGTGTATAGTTTGTAAGGGTTGTATCAATGCTAAATACATTCATTTGAAAATACTGCAAACCTCCCGGGTCAAAGTCCTGGTAATTTTTTACAATTACTATTTCTGCACTCCGGTCAAGATCCATATCTCCTACAGCAAGAAAAGCATCGCTGTCCCAGTTTAACCCCGGTGTCAGTACACTTTGCTGCGATTTGTATTGAGCGTTTAAATCATTATCAACTGAATAAACATAGAATGTTCCGCCGGACATCAGAACCAGTTCATCATGATTATCCCTGTTAAGATCTCCAGCGGCAATATTAAACAGCGGCATTTCATTCGGTCCCACTAAATTTGCAGCAACTCTTTTTGAATCATCAACAATTATTGAATCAAGATTATCCTTTATATCAAGAAGATAAACGTAAGTGTCATTTCCGGGTTGATCTCTCTGGAAAAATGAGAACCCGTAGGCAATTTCCTCTTCAGCATCGCCGTCAAATGATCCGGCAGTACCATCTATACTCACATCATCTATAGTATATGCCGGTTCTTCAAATACCTGCTTGGAAGATCTTCTTACAAAATTTCCGTTATTATCAATAGTATAAATTGTAATCCACAGAGCCCAGTTGTTTGCTCCGACCGGTTTAAGAAACAGCAATGCAATATCATCATACCCGTCGCTGTTAAAATCTCCTGTAACAACATCAAAATTATTCATGAATACATTGGCTTTATAAGATTGTTCATCGTTAATACTTCCCTGCAGGTGCGGAACAAGACTCCCCGGGTTAAACCCGCATAACTGAAGATGTATTGTTGTATCCTGCCCCTGGTACGCAACCACAAATTCCTCCTGGGGATTACCGAAAAAGTTTCCGGCTGCAACGTGTATCTTATTTTTTTCAAATGTCGCAAGCCCGTTTAATGTTAATTCATTTGTGTTTGTCCAGGATAAAGTTCCTGAATTTATTTCAGGAACAGAAACCCGCACTGTATTATCTCCCGATTCCCACGCCGCGACTATATTTTTATATTCCCCGTCAAGAAAATTTCCTGAGGCAACCGCAAGAGTTTTATTGCCTGTTATGGATGAATCAATCTCCAGCGGTTTTCTTACAAGTGTTGAATCAACACCGCCCGGACGCGTTAAATCGAGATCATAAATTCTCTGGTGCAAATTCTGAGCACTCGAATTGTCCCCCTGGCTCCATATCATAATTAATTCATTTGAATTAACAAGATCTTTTACCTGGTTAAGCCTGTCCCTGTACCCGGAAGTTTGAGCGGGTGTGGAAAAGCTGACCGTGAGAATTACTGTAAAAGTAAACAGACAGAATAATCCGATCTTTTTCATAAATATTGTCTCCTTTAGTGTTGAAAAGCTCAATCCAGGATGGTAACAGGAAGCAAAGGTTACCTTTTTTGGTTTTCAACTTTGTTTATAAATGATTTATCTCTCTTTTATTAAACGCAGGAAAAGAAAGGAAAAGTGATAACGAAGTGATATTATTTTTTTAACGGAGCAGGTTTTTAGTCATTTCGAAGAAGTCCGCAGGACGACTGGCCTGTCCGCCTCTGGTGGAAGTAATCTTAATGGAGTGTCATTCTGTTGAATTTCAGGATCTCTCCAAAATTTGTCATTTCAACTTGGCCGCCGGTAAGGCAGTTCCCGACTGGTCGGGAGAGAAATCTTAACAAACTAAACAATATAAATTCCATTTGTTTTATTAAAAGAAAACCGGCTGAAAAGCTGCCTGCACTTTTATTTTCATTTCTGTATATATTAATTTGTTAATTAAAAGGATTAAGAAATGTTCTACAAAAAAGATTTAACTAATTACAGGCAGGCTATAGAAGGTGTTACGTATAAAACACTTACCTACGGTGATAAAACATCGCTTGGTGAATTCCATCTTGCAAAGGGATATATAATTCCAAACCACAGCCATCCGCATGAACAGACGGGTTATGCAGTTTCAGGAAGAATGACCTTCATAATTGATGGAAAAGAATTTGATGCTGAAGCAGGCGACAGCTGGAATATTCCGGGAAACGTAGAGCATTGTGTAAAAGTACACGAGGACTCGGTTGTGATTGAAGTTTTTTCTCCGGTAAGGGAGGATTATTTACCTTAGCCGAAAATATTCAGAATGTAAACCGGGGAGAATGGTAAAAATCTTTTTGTCACACTGAGCTTGGTCGAAGTGTGATTTACTTTAACTGAAGAATATTGGTGGGATTGTTAAAATCTTATCAGATTTCTTCAAATTATGCTTCATACATAATATTCTAACATTATCTGCTGTTAAACTTGTTCCGCCTTTTGAGTAGGGAAGATCGTGATCAAAATGTAAGTTTTCTTTTGAACCGCATTTCACACATTTTCCTTTATCTCTTGCCCAAACTTCTACTTTAACGTGTGTAGGAATTAATCGATTATGTGGTAAAATAATTTCTTTCTTAAATGATTTCATCTCTACAGGTTGAAGATAAAATTTAAAAACGTTTCGTACTCCATCAAAAACAACTTTTGCATCTACTAAGCTGAAGAAACCTTTATAACACCAAATACCATCTTTAATTTTTTCATAAACTTTTATCTTATGAGGATGTTCCATCAATTTCATTTTATATGATTGAGCCGCTGTAAAAAACTTTCCGTTTTCAGTTAGTGTCCCGTTTGGAGTTGTTAAAGGTTGGTCTACTTCTTTAGGAATTTGAGAAACATTTCTCGGTACATCGTGTCCTTCATAAATAAGTGTGTTTGCTTTTTCATCCCATTCATCAGCATAAGGTGCATTTTTGCGGACAGACATTAAAAATATTGAGTATTCAGGTTTTATCTGAAAGTTCATTCCCTTTTGTATGTTTGCATTTTCTTCTGCAACTAATTCTGCATAAGAAATTATATCATCTGTTTTGAGGTTTGGTTTTGGGAAGAAGGATTTCATTTGTCAAGTATTATAATTTTCTAAAAGATTCTTGACCATTGGCATCTCACTATAAGTTCTGCCTTTTAAAACCCTTCCCGTTTTCTTTTTATTTGTTCCTCCCCATTGTTTAAAGAAGAATGGAACATTTGTTTCAAGGCACTTATTCTGTATTTCATAAACCCATTCAGGTTTCATAGGTCTTGGTCTTCTTCCACTTTCACCACCAACAATAACCCAATCGATTTTTTTAAGGTTTAAATTTGAAAGAGGCCCAATTAAAGGTTCACAAGAAAGAAATTTTACCTTGGCATTTGTCCTTCTTAGAAGATTAATCCGACTGAGTGACTTTTCATTTTCAACAGAAACGCCCATCCAAATATTATGCGTCCAATCAAGTTCCTTATGATACTTTAAAAGTATATCTGCCCGTTTTGTTAAAACTTGAAATACATGTTGAGGATTATCATTCATTACATTAAAAACTCTTTGGATAAACTCTAATGGTATATCTTTATGAAATAAATCACTCATTGAATTAACAAATACAATTTTCGGCTGTTTCCAAGAATAAGGTATTTTAAGTGCCTCTTCGTGCAAGTTTAATTCAAATCCATTTCGATATTTTTCTAGCCCAATAGCTTTTAGTCTTCGTGCCATTACTTCTGCATAACAGAATTTACAACCCTGAGATACTTTATTGCATCCGGTAGTTGGGTTCCAGGTTAATTCAGTCCACTCTATTCTTGTTTGTGCCATACTATATTCCAAAATTAAGTTGAGGTGTAGAATATTCATCGACTTTATCAAAAAAATCAAGGCCGGTTTTGTGTTTTGAATAAAAAGTTAAATAATACAGAGGAACATTTTTAAATGGCAGTTTAATTAGATGTCTCTTTGCTGTCAAATATCCAAGTTTTTTCATATTATCATCATATTGATCGGCTAAAAATCTTACAAAATCTTTGGGTAATAATTTTGACTTTTCCCATAATTTTCTCCAATCATCTCTTCCTAAATAATTATTGATCTTTTCATTATTCTCTGATAAATAAGTCCTAAAATTCCTATTTCCGTCCATGTGTAATGCTTGTAAAATTAAAAAATCAATTAAACCACTTGCAAGGTTCTTAACTGTTGAGAAATTTATTGATAAGTCATACGGGTCTAAAAAACAGAATGATAAAACAGTGTTGTTCACAGAATAATCTGGAATAGAATTCTTTATCTTATCAATAGCTAAATTACAATTCTCATTGAAAAGTTCAACATTCAATATTTTATTAGTTTTCTCAACTCTTTTTGTTAAAGCAGAAAAGAGTTCAGTGTCTTCTTCACAAAAAATATATTTATCAAATTTTGTTGGTATTGATAAAGCAATGAGGGGGGATGATTTGACTAATTTACCATTTTCTCTAATTCTGGAGTACCCAGCAGACGAAAATAAATCAAGATAGACTAAATTTTTCCATTTTGATCTCATTCCCTTAGTAAATATATCGCAATAACCGCCCAACAATTGATATTTTTCCATCGCCCAAATACCAACATCCGAAGTTTTTAGTCCATCATTTTCAACATAAATAATAGGATCAAAGTTTTTTTTCATAATCAGTTCCCCTTTAATATTTATAAATATTTTCATTATGCCACCGAACAAAATCAAGACTTGGTTTATCTTGATTTAAGTGTGGTAAGGATTTTAATTCTTTTCCTTGAAAAGCATAATAATGTTTACCATTATTGAACTCTTCTTTAATTTTTTTACTCACTTCAATTTTATATTCAGGAGTTACTGTTATATATCCTCTATCAAAAAGTATATGTAAATCAGAGCGGAGTAATAAACCATTGTTAATACTATTCGGTCCTTGTTCACTAAAAGGTTTTATGTGTGCAGCTTGTAAAACCGGTAACGCCTTTTCGCCACTTATGGCACAATTCCTTTTATAAGCATCTGTCACTAAAATTCTAAAAGCGCCCTGTCCCAATCTGCTTTTAATCAAGTATTCATTTCCATAACCAGCTAATGGTTCAGCAACAATTCCACTAACATTTTGAAAGTCTAACCTTTCAGAAACCGCATCCCAAATTTTTCTGCCATCGTATTCACTAGTATCATAAATTTTTCCAGTTACAATATTTCTTGCAAATGAATCCGGTACATCAATCCATTGGTCTTCTTTAAAAAAGAATGGTTCATTCAGTATTATACAACCAATCGTAGGATCAGCATCACCTGAATTTCTATAAAAGTTTATTGAATCCCTCAATGTTATAAAATTATGGGCGCCGTTCTTACTACCAAAAGCATCCCAAGCTAAGGACAGTGGTAATTGTTCGGAACGAATGAAGTAACCGCCACCGACAATTTTATTAATTGGACTATGTAATTTAAAAAGGAAAGGTGCACCAATATCAATAGCGCCGAAATTCTTTCCGCTTGGTTTCCAAAAGTTTACCTCATCTGGTGAAATACTGGAGAGATAATCAAACCACTTTTTATCGGTAACGCCGACCCACATTTTCATAATTGTTCAAACATAATCACTTCAACCCATTTACTCAATAATTATTTTTAAAAATCCCCCTGCACCTGTTTGCCATTAATTATAATTAAGTTCCCCATTTTATAACCCAATAGATAAACCTGCCTGCCCGCTTCGCTACAACTCAGCGAGGGGAGCCGGCAAAGGCGTCCGCTGGTTAATGAGACTTTAAAATAATGGTTAACACCGGGATTCATCCCGGTGAGATAAACTAAGCAAGAGAAGAACCTAACTGTTTTAACAGTTTAACTTCTCTCACTTCACCAAACTCATCTTAATTACCGAACTAAATTCACCTGCAGTCATTCGTACAAAGTAAACTCCGCTCGGAAGTCTGCTGCCGTTAAAACTAACTTCGTAACTTCCTGCAGGTTTTTCTTCGTTAACCAGTGTGGTTATTTCTCTTCCGAGTATATCGTAAATTTTTAGAGTAACAAAAAGATTTCTCTCCCGACCAGTCGGGATCGAAATGACATTCGGGACTGAATATTTTATAATTGTTTCGGGATTGAACGGATTCGGATAATTCTGTGCAAGAGTAAAATCAGCCGGTGTTGTGCTACCGGTTTTTATTGCAGTCTGATTGCAGATTATGTTATTCAGCAATTGCCATATCTGGTTATTAAAGTAAGTTGAAATATAAAGTGAAGTATCAGGCGGATCGCCCATTCGCACAAGCACAAGTCCGAGAGACGGAACAACATTTAATATCTGCCCGTTCTTGCCAAGTGCGGCAATCATATCTGAAGGTGCATCCGGCGCCCACGTACCGGGAAAAACAATCTGCGTCTGCGGAATCATATAAGATTCTTTTCCTGCAAGCCACCAAAGGTAGCCGTAAGATTTATTCAGATCCTGCGATGTATTTACCATTGCATTAAAGTATGAAGTATCGCGCATCAGTGTATCAGCATCCCATACTCCGTGGTTCTCTATCAGTATTCCGTACCTTGCCATACTTCTTGCACTGCTGAAATAAACATTGTTATAACCCGAAGGCAGCCACAATCCGTTCATTCCAATACGCGATCTTACTTTATTATTGAAATACACATTATAATTCTGCCCGGTTGAGTTTTCAACAACTTTATCAAGAAGAGTATAAGGCGCATTATGGTAAGCCCATCTTGTTCCTGCATCAGCCAGGTAAACAAGACATGCAGGATCAGTACAATACGGATCGCTGACAGCATCATTTAATCCGCTGGTCATTGTAAGCTGGTTACGGATTGTAATCAGCTGTTCTTTTTCAGGCGGACAGGATGTCCAGCCGGTACCAAGATATTCTGCAGTCGAATCCTGTATGGAAAAGTATCCTTCCTCCTGAGCTATGCCGACAAGGAAAGCTGTAAGTGTTTTTCCGGCAGAAGCCCAGTACCATATACTGTCCTGTGTAAATGAACCGAAGTAATGTTCAATTACAATTCTGCCGTCTTTCAGGACAATAAATGCCTTTGAGTGTTTCTGTTCAAGAAAAGAATACAGGGTATCGATGTTTTCAGTGCACCAGCCAAGTGATTCAGGAGAAACAGTTTCCCATGTATTCCCGGTATTGGGTGGGAAGTAAATGTTCTGCGCGAAAAGATTATTCCCTGCGGCAAGCATTATTATAAAAAAGTAAGGAAGGCATAATTTTTTCATAAGTATCAAGAATCATTTTTGTTTATAAGAAATTATAAAAAGACTTTTATGTAAGCAATAGAAAAATTGTAAACCGTTAAAACGGTTAATTTTTATGGAGGGATTGTTTTTCTCACCTGACTAAACCTGCCTGCCCGCTTCGCCACGGCTCAGCGAGGCGAGCCGGCAAAGGCAGGTCCGTTGGTTAATGAGAGAGAGGAGAGTGTTCGGTTACCAATAATCCAACAGATAAAACCGTTGGTTAATGATAAAAAGTACAATTTCATTAACCAATAACTTCCCCGAAGGGGTCCTATGGACAGCTATTGGATTAAAAAGCCGGGCTTAAACCCGGCTTTGTATCTTAAAGTTATACCGTTTACTTAAAAGTATCTTTCGAATCAACCACGGTTACATTTTTAATATTTAGCTGAAAATTTTCTGTCGCAGCATCTTCATTCAATACATCTTCCGGTAATCCTGCTTTAACAAGATTGGAATAACTCATCGGGGAAGGGGAATTATTTCTCAGGCTTTCAGCAAGAGCCTCAGCCTCGCTTACATCAGTTACAATGGTTATTTTCATATTATCAATCTGCATATATTTTTTTATAGCTTTATTCACATCATCAAGCGTAAGCTTTCCAAGCGAGCTGCCGAGTTCTTTAATATAATTTTCTCTGCCGTACATCCTGGAATCCATAAGATAACCAAGCTGTTCATCAGGTGATTGAATATACAATTTTATGTAGCTCTGAAGGAAAGCCCTGGTTGCTTCAAAATCCTCCTGCGAAATTCCATTCGTAATCATCTTGTCCATTTCCCTTAAAGCCATTCTAAGCGCAAAATGAGCATGCCCGATATTAACATCTTTCAGCTCTTCATACTGCATTTTTAATTGCTTGGCAATTTGTACAGGTCTTATCCAGAGTGCAAAATAATTTGAGTGTCTCGGAACTCCTGAAGGCGGAACCATGTTACCGCCGCCGTTATTGTACCATTCGATGTACGAGTAATCACCGTAATTCATTGAACGCTGTTCGCGGATCATCTGGTACAATTTCCCGTATGATTTTCTGTGTTCACCGAGATATGAGTTTGCTACCATAAGTGCGGCAAAATCATCATCGGCTCTTGTTATTGATAAAGGATATCCCGCAAAAATTGCAGAACCGAATGCACCGTTTTTTGCTATTATCTCAACATCAATTCCGTCCGGCATTTTAACAACAGGAGCTGATGGAATTTCAGGATTTGTATCGGGTAACTTTGCAAGATCGGATTTTAATTTATTTAGAAATGATTCGGAATAGTTCCCGGCAATTCCTATCACCAGGTTATTCTTTGTGAAGAACTTTTTATATTGTTCTTTAACATCATCAAGTGTAATTGCAGCAACTGATGCCGATTTTCCTTCGATCATATGCTGGTAATCGGTTCCACGGAACAGAAAATCCTCCAGGGATTTTTTACTGTATTCTTCATCAGATGAAGCGCGGATTACCTGGTCAACATAAGCCTGCTGATTAGTTTTCACCCTGTCAAAATCAGATTGTGTTAAAGAAGGGTTGGTGATCAGCCCTATCATTATAGGGTAAAACTTATCCATCCAGTCTTTATGAAATTCAAAAGTGAAAATTGTAACTTCTTTATCAACGGAAGAATAATATCTTGCAGCCATAGGGTAAATTTTATCTTTGATATCGCTGAAAGAAAGATCACCTGTTCCGCCCTGTGTAATTAACTGGGCAGTTGTGAAAGTTAATCCTTCTTTGCCCTGCGGATCACACATCGAACCATTTTTGAACATAAGTTTTACAACCAGTTTTGCCGAGTTCGGCTGTTTTAATTCCACAACCTGCTGTGCCATAATAAATCCGGTTAATAACAATGAAAATATTATTGCTTTCATTATTCTACCCCTCCTTTCTCGTCTGCTGATATTGTAGCAATTGTTAATCCGCTGTCCTTATAATATTTTTCCGCAACCATCTTTATATCGTCGATAGTTACCTTATCATACAAAGCATATAATCTGTTAAGTGATTCGGGATCACCGGTAAGATAAATATAATGGCTCACAGAATTTGCAATTGCATCAGGATTATCGATACTCATTGCAAAATTGTATTTAAGATTCGATTTAGTCTCCTCAAGTAATTCCGGATCAACGCCGTTATTCTTAACATCTTCTATAGCTTTTTTTATTTCATCTTTCACGTATTGAAAATCATCCTTATTTATGAATGATGCCTGTATGGTTATCAGGTAAGGATCGCGGGAATCCATAGCCCCGCCGCCGATGAACCTGAGTTTCTGCTCATCAACAACAAGTTTCTTAAAAAGTTTGGAATTTTGCGAAAAAAGAATAGTGTTCATTACATCAATTGCGGGCATATCAATCTTAGTGTCGCTGAATGCAGGTCCCTTATAATTCATGCTCATATAAGGAGGAATTGATCCGTTCTGCAGATGATAGTTCCTTTCTGCTTTTTGTTCCGGTTCAGCCGGAATTTCAGCAGAATAATTTCCCCGTTCCCATTTGCTGAAATACTTTCCGGAAAGTTCATTTACTTTTTCGGGGGTAACATCGCCTACTACAACAATGGTGCAATATTCAGGTCTGTAGTAGCGTTTGAAAAATGTTAACGAGTACTCATACTGATTCGGCATATCGACCACATCTTTAAAGAATCCCATTGTTGTATGTTTGTATGTGTGAACGTCAAAAGCTGTGTTAAGCAGGTTTTCATACAATTGCTGGTAGGGACTCGCATAATTTTTTGTATACTCACCTTTTACCGCACCTGCTTCGGTTTTAAAATCGTGCTCTGAATAATGAAGATTCATGAACCTGTCAGATTCAAGTTCAAACATCTTTTCAAGATAGTCCGCATTTCCGGTCATATGATAAATAGTGCGGTCTAAAGAAGTATTTGCATTAGCTCCCGCACCGGTCATTTTTAACACGCGGTTATATTCCTCGCGGGGATATTTATCGGTCCCCCTGAACATCATATGTTCAAAAAAATGAGCGAAGCCGGTTACGCCGTCTTCAACTTCATTTCTTGAACCTACACGAACTACAATATAAAAGGCTGCTAAGCCGGGACTATCAAACGGTACTGTAACAACGTTCAATCCGTTTGCCAGCTGATGCTGATAAATAGGGTAGGGAAGGATTTTATCGTTTTGCGCATTTACAGATGTGAGCAAAAGTGAAATCAATCCCAATATTAATACTGGATTAAGTTTAAACACAATTAACTTCCTTATTTAATTTGAGTGATAATGATTTATGTATTTGGGATTCCAATTTAATTGAATAATCAGGTTTAGCCAAGAATACAGTATCCAAATAATGATGAACGGTTATTAATAAAGATGAGAGATGAAAAGAGAATAAAGATTATTAAATACTGGTATAAAAAACAATAATATAATGAATGCAAATTAATATATACCCGCAAAAAAAATCTATTTCATAAATACCATTTTTTTTGTTTCTGTGTAGTTACCGGCTTTTAACTGATAAAAATATACGCTTGAGGCATAATCACTTCCGGCTGAAACACTGTTAGCAATGCTGTTCCCGGGAAAGTTTACAGAATAACTTCCTGCCTGTTTTTCTTCATTAACTAAAGAAAAAATTTTATTTCCGAGAACATCATATACATTTAGTGAGACAAATTGATTATCGTTAATTGTATACAAAATACTTGTAGTAGGATTAAAAGGATTCGGATAATTTTGATATAACATAAATTTCTTTGGTAATAATTGGCCGGTTTTTGTCGAGGTAATGAGTGTTGTATCTTCAATAATTTTCATATCTGTATTTGTGTTCAAATGAGTTAAGATCTGCTTTATTCCTGATGGCCAGTCAATAATCATTGAATCAACAGAAACTGCATCACCTAAACCAAAATGAAGCTGAAGATTTTGTCCGCAATACCCGGTTTGCCCTGCTACTCTTCTCATCTGCCAGACAGAATTCCCGAGGATGTCTGCCTTAATTTTTACTACGGCGCCGATTGCAGATCTGTTTGATTTGATTCCTTCAAGATCGAGCATCAGCCAGTTATTGCTTCCCCCATTATTTTTATAGAGAGCATTATTCTCAACTGCTCCGAAACATTTTGCAACAAATAGATCGGGGTAACCGTCTTTATTATAATCTCCGAAAGCACATCCGTAAGCCCAACCTGAATCAGATGAGAATTCTTCATCTTTGGTAAATGTTCCGTCACCGTTATTCAGATAGAAATAATTAATAGTCTTCGATCCTGTGAATGCATTTGTAACAAACAGATCAAGATCACCGTCATTATCAACATCCCCGAAACAACTTCCGAATGAATTCGCGTTATCAGTAACCACAGGATCATTTGTAACTTTGGTAAAAGTTCCGTCACCATTATTTATAAACAGAAAATTATTCTGGTTATCATAGTTTGCAACAAATACGTCAAAATAACCATCATTATTTATATCAGCCCAGCTGCTGCTAGTTGATTTTCCGTTAAAGTTTAAAAGAGACGGTATTTGCAGAGAAGTAAATGATTCACCATTATTATTTTCATATAAATTTTCATTCTGATTTGCTTCGTTAGTAACAAACAGATCATCAAAGCCGTCATTATTGTAATCGATCCAGTCAGCATTGCGGGAATAAAAAGCATCAGTTGATTGCGGACCTGTAATGATCTTCTCAAAGGATCCGTCACCATTATTTTTATAGAGAAAGTTTCTTTTGTTCCCCTCGCTGTTACATACGTAAAGATCGAGTAACCCATCATTATTATAATCTCCCCAGGTACCCGATTCGGAATAACCGCCGTCGCTTGCAATTACAGATCCTGAATTCAATGTGAACGTACCGTCACCGTTGTTACTGTAAAAAAGATTATTCTGGTTGTACCAGTTTGCAACGAACAGATCCGGATCGCCGTCATTATCAAAGTCTCCCCAGCTGCTGCCGTCTGATGAACGATCATCGGAGGTGATAGCTAAACCGGAAATTTTTTCAAATGTTCCGTCGCCGTTATTTTTATAGAGAAAATTATTTTGTCCGCCGGAAGGACCGTTGCTGACAAAAAGATCCAGGTAACCATCGCCGTTATAATCAATCCAGTTCACTGATCTTGAGTCCCCTCCATCATTCACAGGGGTACCCTCTGTCACTTTAGTAAACTGTTGTGGTTTGGAAACCGAAGTTAAAATCAGAACGATGGAAATGATAGACAAAACTTTCATACTACTATTCCTTTTTTTAGCAAGAATTTTTCAGGTAACAGAATTCCACCAGAACAAGCATTAATTATGTTCATAGGTGTTAAAATTAATTTGCAGATTAAATTAAGTTTTAAGGTTACTATCTTAAGATAGTATTTCGATAATCAATAGAATATAAAAACGGGATGAAGGATCACTTATAAGTGATAAATAGTTAATTTTTGCGGTTGGCCCGAAAGTACGGGTTTGAAATGAGATCAAAAAATGATCTTTTTTTATTCTGCAAAGGGTAATATTTTCAAAATGCTGGAAATCAACTTATGCCCATTAGTGTGTTTAATCCCATTTTTAATGCAGTCTGTTTTTTATATCATGATTCTGAAATTGGCATTGTTTAATGTTAAACTATTCTTAAATCACTTTCTCATAAACATTTATAGAGAACGGTCCCTATGAGAATAACAAAATTTATTTCTGTTCTTCTGTTAACGGTATTTATTGGTGCGGGGATATGCCAGGAAAAAGAAGGTTCTGCAGCTCCTGATTTTGAAGGAAAAACTATCCAGGGTAAAGAAATAAAATTATCTGATTACCAGGGTAAAGTAATACTGTTAGATTTCTGGGCGAGCTGGTGTCCGCCCTGCCGTGAGGAAATGCCCGCGCTTATAAAATTTTATAAATCGCACACAGATCCCGACTTTCAACTGCTTGCTATAAATATTGATGATAATAAAGGAAATATGGATCGCTTTTTAGATAAGCTTTTCCCGCGGGCTACTTTTCCTATAATATCAGATGACTCCCAGAAAATTCCTCCATTATTTGATATACAAGCTATGCCGACTACAATTTTTATAGATAAAAAAGGGAAAATCCGTTTCTGGCATAATGGTTTTAAAGAATCTTATGTTACTGATTTTAATACAGAATTAAATCAATTATTGAAAGAGAATTAAAAGTGATAATCAAAATCCGAATTCTGATTTTTCTTGCGGCTTCTCTGCTTTTGTATGGCTGTGCTACTGTCAGGCCGTGGGAGAAGGAAAGTCTTTCAGATCCAATCATGATAATTGATGAAAACCCGATTAACGCCGGGTTAAGGGAACATTTTCTTGATTACAGGGAAGGGGTTGAAGGTGCCACAGGCGCAGAAAGCGGCGGTTGCGGGTGTGGCTAAAAAAACCATATTGTTCTCACTGTTTTTTCTAAACCTTTACACAATAGATTTTGCACAGATTTTACCACCTAATGAGACGCAGGTAAATTTCAGCGGATATTTTGATGACTTCAATGTTTCTGTTCTCTATCCCAGCATTGCAATAACAAAAAGAGTTTCTGAATCTACAAGCATTACAGGAAGATACCTGGTTGATATGATAACAGCTGCTTCAATACGAAATCATAGTCCGGCAGCAACTACCACAACTAATAATTCCCTTCAGAAAGTAGATGCGGTAACAGCAGCTTCGGGCAGATCATCAGGGGGAAGCGGCGGCGGCGGTAACTCGGCCCCCGCATTTGATGAAGTGCGTCATGAATTCAATCTAGGCTTTGCACATGTGCTTGGGAGCGGAATATTAACCGGTGATGGTATCTACAGCACTGAAAGTGATTATACTTCTTCAACTCTTATCGGAAATTTCACTCAGTACTTTGCCGAGAATAATACATCAATTCAGTTAGGTGTTGTAAGAAGCTGGGACAAGGTTTTTCCTAAAACTAAGACGTGGAAAAAGAACAAGAATGTATTAACCTTCAATGCAAATTTTTCACAGGTTGTAAGCAAGAGTTTAATTCTGCAGATTCTTTCCTCTTACACTGATAACAGCGGGTTATTGTCTGATAACTATAAACTGGTTCCAATTACGATTGCAGGTAAAGACAGTTTGTTTGATCCTGTTCATCCCGACAAGAGAATCAGACGTGCAGCGGCTTTATCACTTAAATACAGGCTAACTGATAAATCATCTTTGCAACTTGGCTACAGGTATTACTGGGACTCATGGAATCTAAATGCAAATACATATTCTGCTGATTATGAAAGATATTTATCCAAACACGTTATTCTTGGTCTGGGATGGCGCACTAATATTCAATCTCAGGCATTTTTCTTTAAGCCAAAATATGCAGCGCCTGAACAATTTATGACAACTGATATAAAGCTTGATGCAGGTTATTCGAATGAACTTCAATTGAACCTTATTCTAACCGGCGGAGACAGGCAGGATTATCTCCCGTTCCTGAGAGATGATCGCGTGCAGTATATTATCAATCTTAATTTTTATCTGCGTCATACTAATTCGCCGTACTGGTTTAATAATATGAATAATCTTTTTGCGACAGATGTTAACTTTGGTATACGTTACCGTTACTGAATTATGTCAACATAACCTGAACGAAGACTAATTATTAGAATATAAAAAAAATGGAACCAGAATTTTAAAAAAGTAAACTTCAAAGGAAGAATAAAATGAAAAGACGTGATTTCCTAAAGTATAGTTCTTTGGTGCTGCCGGCAACTGCGGCAATCGGAATGATAGATCCCTTTACCAGGAAGGTTTTTGCTGCAGTTAAGAATAGCGGAACTTTTTCGCTATCTGTAATCACTGATAAACCATCTGCAACTATACACAACATTGAACAGGCAATTAAAAACTCTGTGTATGGAAACAGGACATTACAATTTTCAGAATACAGACTGATGGGAACACACACAGGAGATATTGCCTATATAAAATCACGTAAACTTATTGATTATCATAAAGGATCAGACGAGTTCTCAAAGATTCTCGATGAAAGTGCAAAATCACTTTCGCTTCCAAGAACACTTGATAATCCAGTTATGCTGCAATTCTCATCACTTCAGAATTTATCAGAACCGGGCAAAATAAATGTTTTCAGGGGTGATAATTTAATCTGTCAGTTATCCTTAAATAAGGATATTGATCAATACAGGATTGAAGGTTTGAAAGGACACGTTGATATAAGAATAAAGGATAAATCAGTTAAGGTTGTTTCTGCATCCTGCAAACATAAAACCTGTATGGATATGAATGCGATATCAAAACCGGGAGAAAATATAGTTTGCATTCCAAACCAGGTTAATATTTCTATCGCCGGTAAAAATGCAACCGGTGTAGACAGCATTACTTTTTAACAAAGTCAAAGCAAATGAAAATCCTTAAAATCAGTTATCTGCTCATTTCATTTTTAGTTATTTGTTCTTCAGTGTTAAGTGCACAGACAGATACCACGATGTACAAGGTATCAGTTACTAAATATTTAATGGGCACTACTGTTGAAACCACCGCGCGAAGTACAGACATAAATCATTGTAAACTGGTGTTGGTAAAAGCATACCAGGAAATGCAGAGAATAGAAAATCTGTTGAGCTGCTATAAAGACTCAAGTGAAATTTCTGCAATAAATCGTGAAGCCGGAATTCATCCTGTAAAAGTAAGCTATGAAACTCTGTCGATGTTGAAACGCTCTGATGCCTATTGTAAAAAATACAACGGTGTGTTTGATGTAACTATTGGTCCTCTTTCTGATCTGTGGGGTTTTAGTGAAGATAAAGTCATAGTTCTCCCCCGGGATCAGGAAATTAAAAAACTCGATAAGCTTGTGAACTATAAAAATATTGTGATTAATGAAAAAGACACTACAGTTTTTCTTAAGAAAAAAGGAATGTCTATAGATTTGGGCGGGATTGCAAAAGGTTATGCGATTGACAGAGGTTCTGCTATGCTCAAAGAAAATGGGATAACAAATTTTATACTTAATGCTGGCGGAGATATTTATGTTTCCGGTAATAAGGATAATGATACACAGTGGAAGCTTGGAATAAAACATCCACGAAATACAAATGATCTTGTTGCAGAATTTAATCTGAAAGATTATGCCGTTGCCACAAGCGGTGATTATGAAAGATTTAAAATTATTAACGGTATACGTTATCACCATATTCTCGATCCCGCCACAGGTTATCCGGGGACTCTTTCCGAAAGCTCAACGGTTCTGGCTCCTACAGCAGAGGAGGCAGATGCCACAGCAACTTATATTTTTCTTTTAGGATGGAAGAAATCGTTGGAAGATAAAAATCTTAAATATCCGATTTTGATTGTAGCTTCCGACGGTAGTGTTCATTACAACCAGCTATTTGAAAAAAATTATAATCTTGAATTGATCAAATGAATAAATCCGGTGAGTTGTTCTGAATTGTAAAAAATTAAAACTCAATTTTACTTTCCACCAAACAATCCATCCAGTATGTTCATGCCTTCATTAAGTAAATTACCCTCAGGTACTTTACCTTCAGGAGTTAATTTATCAACTACCTGAGGAAGTATATTCGATAATTTTCCTGACAAACTGCCGGCATCAATTCCAAGTTTTGAAGAGATGTTTTTGATTGTATCTGAACCAAGCACGTTCTGAATCTGATCCGCTGATAGAGGAAGGTTTTCCCCGCTTCCAACCCAGGAGGAAACAGTATCCCCAAGACCTTTGGAAGTAAATTGTTGAATCAGTCCGTTAAGCCCTCCGTTTTGTCCACTAATCAATTCCATAATTGTAGAGACAAGATCACCTTGCTTACCTTCACCACCGGGGTTAGAAATTGAGTCTAAAATATCCATGTTCACACCTTCTGTTTACAAATGAAAAAAAATCTTTTGTACCAAATTTTTACTAAAATGGAATATACGCAACTTTTATCAAATCACCCTTTCGCAACAAACTATAATCTAAAATATGCTATCAATAACCATCTGCAAGTCCGCCTCCACGCGGATCATCTGCACCGTAGATAATATTATTTTTATTATCAATCATTATTCCCTCAACAATTCCCAATAGAGAACTTTCAGCAATAAAATTGTACCCCATCACTTTTAATTCATTCTTTACATTTTCAGTTAATGATTTCTTCTCATAATAAATTGAATCGGGTATCCACTGGTGATGAATTCTCGGTTTTTCAATTGCTTCGCGGATATTCATATCAAAATCAATACAATTCAGGATTACCTGTAGCACAACGGTTATAATTGTAGATCCGCCGGGCGATCCTGCTATAATAAATGGCTTTCCATCTTTCAGAACAATTGTTGGAGTCATTGAACTCAGCATTCTTTTTTCAGGTTGAATAGAATTTGCTTCTGTACCCAGTAATCCAAACTGGTTCTGTACTCCCGGTTTACTGCTGAAGTCATCCATTTCGTTATTAAGCAGAAAACCGGCGCCTTCAACTACAATACCCGAACCAAAACCGGAATTAATTGTTGTTGTAGTGCTTACTGCATTTCCATACGAATCATAAACAGAATAATGTGTTGTTTGATTACTTTCATGATATTGAGCAATATCAGGTCTTTTTATTTCATTGGAGGGAACAGCTTTATCTTTCGCTTTTTTCTATCAGTTTAAAAATTGTTTCAGCATATTTTTTTGACGTCAGTTCTTTTTGCGGAACAGGAAAGAAATCTGCATCACCGAGATGAAAAGTTCTGTCTGCGTAAGTGTATTTCATTGCTTCCACAAGATGATGAATATATTCACTGCTGTTCCATCCTTCTTTCTGCAGGTTATAATTTTCAAGAATGTTCAGCAGTTCAACAAGTGCAATCCCACCTGAACTCGGAGGAGGCATTGATACGACTTCATATCCGCGGTAAGAACCCGTCACCGGTTCTCTTTCCACCGGCTGATACTTTTCAAGATCTTCAGTAGTAATATATCCGCCCAGTGAAGTAACCTGTTTTACAAGAAGTTCTGCGACCTTTCCTTTGTAGAATCCGTCTTTCCCTTTTTCTTTTATAAGTTTCAATGTCTGTGCAAGCTCAGGCTGCCGGAACAACTCGCCTTTTTTGTAAGAAGAAGTATCTTTCATAAATATTTTTTTTGTGGAAGGATACTTTTCAAATAACGATTTATAATTAACAAAAATGCGGGCATCTCTTCCATTTAACTTCCATCCTTTTTCTGCGAGATCAATTGCCGGCTGAATAACTTTTGAGAGGGGCAGAGTACCATATTTTTCCAACGCATAAATTAATCCCGCTACACTACCGGGCACTCCCGCAGATGTGGCTCCCTGCTGACTAAGCTCAGGAATAAAATCACCCTCTTTATTTAAATACATATCTCTGAATGCAGACAATGGAGCTTTCTCACGAAAGTCGATAGTTGCATTTCTCCCATCAGCCAGGTGGATAACCATAAATCCGCCACCGCCTATATTTCCTGCATAAGGATATGTAACTGCAAGCGCAAAACCAACAGCAACTGCAGCATCAATCGCGTTACCGCCTTTTTTCATTATATTGATTCCAACCTGTGAAGCATAAGAACTTGCAGAAACTGCCATCCCGTTTTTACTGCTAACCGGGTCAGGCGGATGAGGAGATTCAACACAGTTGATCTGAATAAATAGTAGGCCAATTAAGGAGAAAAAGATGAGTGGTTTTTTATAGAAATCTGTTTTATGCATACTGATTTATTTGCTGACTATAACTATCAAACTAAAGAGCAAACATAATCACTGGAATTCTTTTCAACAATAATCATTAAAATAAAATCTGAATATAGAATCTGTCCCGGTCGTTAACTCGCTTGCAGTAATCACATTTGTGTTTTATTAATTATATAAAAAAGGCGTCCTTAAGACGTCTTTCCGGGAATTAAATTGTAAATAGTTATTCGATGTGTAAAAAATTAGTTGCGCGGGGTAGCTTCATTAACAATGATATTTCTTCCGTCCAATTTCGAATCGTTTAATATTTTAATTGCTTTTGTAGCGTCAGTAGGATTCATCATTTCAACAAACCCAAATCCTCTTGATTTTCTTGTGTCACGGTCCGTAATAACTTTTGCAGAAATTACATTTCCATGTTTTTCAAATGTCTCTTTCAACTCTTCATCGTTAACCGAATAGGGGAGAGAACCAACAAATAACTTAGTGCTCACAACGAACCTCTTATAAATAATAAATAAAATCCTGAATTATAGCAGGTAAGACAAGCTACCTTTAATAAGCATGGTAACCTAATTAATTGTGGGGCAATAACAGACCATATACATCATTTCTCACATATAGTCTGCTTTCAGAACAATTTCTTTGTATCGGAATTCACACAAAACAAAGATTGCCAGATATAATCAGCAGAAATATCCCCGGACACACATCCTATTCTTCAGACATTAAATTGAGCAACATCATAAACATACTGATCCATTACAATTTAAATTTATAATAAATTCAAAATAAATTTTGAAAGGAAGTGTAATACGATGATTAAGATTATGAAATCTCATATGATGATATTTTCATTTGTTTTTTGGATAGCTCTGTTTTTTACTGTGCAAACAATTTATGCAGCTAATAACAATAACTTAACTGATAAAGTTAAGGAAGCGATTACCAGCAGGTACGATCCTTCAGAAATACAGGTTACAGTGAATGATGATGGTCTGGTTATCCTGAAGGGAGGTGTAAATTCGCTTTATGATAAGTACCGGATTTATGAGATAACCTCGCAGGTTCAGGGGGTGAAAAAAATAACTAACGACATAACCGTTACTACAAATCAGCTTCCAGAAAAAATGATTGAGGCGAATATAAGGAATATGATAGACGGGAGCGGAGTAATTAAAGAACCTCAGAAAATAAATGTTGAAGTTGATAATTCATTGGTGAAACTTTCTGGTAATGTAAGTTTTAACAGGGAGAAAATAATTGCTATGACTCTTGCATCGCAGGCAAATGGAGTTAAAGATATTGAAAATAATATAATGGTGACACCAATAGGCAAAGCGATTGACGATGACAACATTAAGTCTTACTTAAACTCTATACTTGTAAATGAATTCCCGCTCACAGCTAGAAAAGACCTTAGCATTTCAGTGCAGAATGGTTTTGTGACCATTGAAGGTGCAGTATCAAACTTATGGACAAAAGATAAAATTGAGCAGGAATTTGAAAGTGTAACTGGTGTAATACGAGTTATAAATGATTTAGAGGTAAATCCTGACCTGACGAATTCGTGATAAAATTATATATCCCCTGTTTGTAAACAGGGGATGTATAATCATGAATAAAACTGTAGATTTTCAGATTTAAAATTCTTAATTTCAAAATCTGATTAAGAGTATTCGTCTCTTATTTTACCTTACCAGGTTCATCTTTCCAACAGCCTGCCTGTCCGCAACTCTCAGCCTGTATATATAAATTCCGCTTGATACAGGTAAACCGTTATCATTATCGCTAAACCATTTGGTCAGATAATTGCCGGCTGGTAAAACCTGGTTTATTAAATGCTTAACCACCTGTCCCTGTAAATCATATATAATCAGCTCAGCATTTTTATTGCTCAAATCATACGGAACTGAGAAACTTATTATTGTAGTCGGATTAAACGGGTTCGGATAGTTCGAAACAGTCAGATATTTTGCAGGGATATTATTTTTATTTTCAGGTTTTACCGAAGTAATTAATTGTCCTCCTTCACCTCTGCTTTCACCTGTTGAATCAGCCAGGTAAAGATTAACCCAGTCAGGCCGTGATGAAGAGAAGAGATAATCGGAACTCCATTCATCATCTGTTAACCGAAGGAAATTAGTTGTTGTGTATTCACGGTAACTTAAAACAGGACCAATGAAAGCACAATCTTCTCCACCCGGAAGTTTTGCAATGAAAACACCGGCATCAACAGGACCAGTACCTACATGTGAAACCCAACCCATCATATTACCGATACAATCTGCTGGTGTGGTATGTATATCGGCAACAATATAATTTTCGCTCATCAATCCTTCGTGATCGTACGCGGCATCCTGATAGACCAGGCCCGGATACCAGCCGTTGTAATCTATTCCTGTATAAGTGGTAACCTGGAACATCATGTTTTTCAGAAAATTTGTTTCTTCAGATGAAAGGGGAGTATCTGAAAGTTCTTTTTCAGAAATTGATTTTAAGGTATCGCAGGTATACTGAAGGTTTGAAAAGTAATCTAGTATATTCTGTTTTATTGTGCCGTCTAAAAATGTAATATTCGCAAAATAATTATAACCAGATTCTCCCGCAGTTTTTAATGATTCATAAAAATCAGGAAAAGGTTCTACATAACTATAAGGGAATGAACAGACTGGAACACCGGTATAGGATTGTTTTGCATATAATAAATTATCGTGTCGAAGTTCAGCCCACGAAGCTAATTGAGTATTCATTTTTTCCTGCCAGAAAGCTGCGGTTGTCATAAAAGCAGGTAAATTGCTCCTGTCTTCCGGAGGGTTAAGAGTCTTAATCGTTTTAAGCCATTCTTTATATAATGAACTATTCCAGTACGCGGAAGGAAATGAATCAAACAAATAACGTAAGGCGGCAAGATTAGTTGAATAGTGATAATAATCCAATTCGGGAATTAACAATTGTGCTGCAGCATTATTACCAAGCGCAAACATAGGATCGAGAGCCGAAGGGAATAACCGGCAGATTCTTTGTCCCTGGTAACTAATTCTGTCGTACACCACGCTTGCAGTTACATAGGAATCATCAACGAATCTCTGACCGAATAAAAGAAATGATGATGCGGGTACAACGCTATCTCCTGCAATAGGATTTCCTGAAAGAATTTGCGATAGTATCAATTGGTATGCGAATGATTGATTGCTTAATGTATCCTGGTACTCAACAACTTTCATAGAATCCAGAAGTTGATTTGCCGAATTCAACTGTACCGCATTCCTCAGGTATTCTAAATTATCAAGTGTCACATTATCCTGGTTGCCCACAAAAAATTTAATTACATCTTCAATATTCTCATAATCAGAATGAACATTGGCGAGATCAAACAATTCGTAAACAAGATTCGCATCTATTATTTGTCTCTGTATATCTGCAAAAGTTTGCGGATAACAACCCGGGCTGCCAAATGTTGGTTTGATAAGATACATTTCAATTCTTCCAAGCCACATCATTGTCCGGAAATATAATCTGAGCTGAGGGTAAAGATCTGAATCATAATGACCGCGTGGTTTAAACTGGCTCCAATCATGAGCAACACATTCTGATGAGAATAATGTGTCCGAGGTAAAGCCATTCGCCTCCATCGCAAGACTGACAACCGTATCAACCTTTGCATTATTCTGCTGAAAATAGGGATTAACATTTTCACCAATTAATTTAAGCCCCACAGTAATATAGAAATCCACATCAAGAAGTGACTGCGACATTCCCGGAGTTGATGAATAATTGGAAACCATTTGAGGGAATGAATTCCTGAGTGACATTAAAAGGTTATCGACCTTATCAATCAGATATCCGAGTTCAACTTCTCTGAGTATTCTGTCATAAGAAACATGATAAGCATACAAAATTGCATCAGTTGAAACGAAGACTGGAAGATCGTTATGGTGAATATCCAGAAGTATCTGTCCGAATGAAGGCTGTGAAAGTCTTTGGCTAACCATAAAGCCGTGTTCCTGAATTAAAGATTTTTCAAACCCTGTTAGATTATATTTTGCATCGATAGAATCGAAATAAAAAACATCCTGGTAATTTAGATCAATATTGTTCTGAAATGTTCCGGCCGGATGCAAATCAAGCAGTTCACCTGTCTGCATATTCTGGTGATTCTGCAGGAAGATTTGATACTGGGTTAAGTCAAATCCCTGTGCATAATTGCTTTTATTCAGAATTAAAAAAGTAATAAAGAGAAGGAGGAAAAGAAGATTGTATTTTTTCATAACAACCCCCGGTATGTATATTATTTAATTGATTGACAAATAATGTAAGGATTAAAGAAGATAGTATCAATATGCAGGATTAAAAAATCTGATAATAATTATTCATCAATAAAAACCGCCGTTATTACATATTTGATTTAAATAAATTAACAAAGATGACACCAGTTAATTGATGCCATCTTTATAATAAATGATTTTATTCCACTGGAATTTTGCTTTTATTTTTAGTTAACCATGCATCAAAATTCAACTGCGCAGGATTCAATGACAGGGTAGTATTAAGATCCCGTATTTGCAGAGAATCTTTTTCAAAATCCCGGTAAAACTGAAACATATTCCCAATATCATCTGCACCGGGAAATCCAAAACTTCTATATACTTCTGGTGCTACTTCGTTATAACGTATTTCTTTTCCCAATGCTTTGCTGAGTTTGGTGGCCATTTCAGTTCCAGTAAGATGATCTCCGGCAATTCCCACTGTTTTACCAATGTATTTATCACCGGCTTTAAATATTCCGTAAGCGCATTTACCAATATCCTCAGCCGCAATTCCGGCTAATTTTTTATCTCCCATTGGGAAAGTTATACCCAATTTACCGTCGGGTCCTTTTTTGGGGCCCATCCCAAAGTATATCATATTATCCCAATAAAAAGAAGCAATCAAAAAAGTTGTATTAACACCGTTTTCTATAAAATATTTATCTGATTCTCCTTTAGCATCAAAATGCGGCACTTTATATTTTTCCATTAAAGTCGGCATTCTGTCATCATCCAGAGGAATCCATTTCCTGGAATCTTCGAGTGTTGACCAGATAACATGTTTTAGCCCTGCCGCTTTAGCAGCAACGGCCATATTTTCAGCTTGTGCTTTTTCTTTTTCCGGTGAATAAAGTTCCCAGTAATTCGTAACACAGAATGCTCCGTAAGCACCAGTAAATGCCTTTGTTAAACTTTCAACATCATTTGCATCTGCTTCTACAATTTCCACACCTTCGCTGATAAGAGGTTTCGCCTTATCTGAATTCTTATTCCTCGTAATAGCACGGGCAACAAACTGACCATTTTTATCTGCAAGAATTGAATGAACAACCCCTCCACCCTGAGCTCCGGTAGCTCCTATAACTGCAATTATCTTTTTCTCTGACATAATTAACCTTTCACTGGATTAATTAAAATTGAATTATTTAATATTAAACTAATTAAGAATTTAGAGTTATGAAACACTATAATTCAAAAAACATTTACTATGTGATTTAAGTTCCGTAAGAACAGAAACTGCATCTGATTAAAATTTTATTAATCGGGAAAAATGAGCGGAATAGATTTAAAATGAAAAAGGCGCCTGTAAGACGCCTTTAGAGAAACTTTAACAGAAATTATATTTTAGGTGCGGGGTTTAGCTTCATTAACTACAATATTTCTTCCATCTATTTCTGAATCATTTAATGCTTTAATTGCATTAGATGCATCTGAAGAATTCTCCATCTCAACAAATCCAAAACCTCTGGATTTCCTGGTGTCGCGGTCTGTAATAACTTTAGCGGAAACTACAGTTCCATGTTTTTCAAATGTTTCTTTCAACTCTTCGTCGCCAACCGACCAGGGGAGAGAACCCACAAATAACTTAGTGCTCACAAAGGACCTCTAATAAATTATAAATAAAACCTCGGTCTAAATACCGAATAAATAAACCTACCTATAATAAGGGTGATAACCTAATTAATAATGAGTATTGTGAAGAAAGCATATACTAGTGTGTTTTCGATATTTTGAGCTTCATTACTACAAGGAAGTTGATTGCTGCGAAGATTAGAAAAAATATTGTAAGGGCGATAAATATTTCCACATCAGTAAAAAATAACCCAGATCCGTTTGCAGATCTTTCTAAAAACGCAATTAATGAGCAATATGCAGAGAAAAGTGCAATAATAAAAGAAATAATACCAATAGTTGTAAAAAGCGGTTTTAATATCTTTTTCATACCGTTACAAAATTGTTGTGAACATAATAAAATTATCCTGGAAATCTGTACGATTTCTCCGAACTCTTTATAAAAGGATTAAATATTATTATTATTGCAATTTACTTAAGTAACAAGCATTTTCCTATATTCAATTTTCCTTTCAGTTTTAAGCCTATAAAAATAAATTCCGCTGGAAAGATTTATTGCATCAAATTCTGTCTCATAAACTTTACCGCCATCGGCTAATCCATTAAATAATGTCGTTACCTGATTTCCAAGAATATCAAAAATTTTCAGTTCCGCATTCTGTGTTTCTGCCAGAATAAATCTGATCGTTGTTCTTGGATTGAATGGATTAGGGTAATTTTGCTCAAGTACAAATCCACCGGGAATTGCTCCGGCATAAACTTGCACAATATCGCTATAATGGAATTTCCCATCGTTATCGATTTGTTTTAATCGATAAGAATATTTCCCATATTTTGTTTGGTTATCCGCAAAAGAATAATCCCTGGGGGTGTTACTATTACCATGTCCTTCTACGAACCCTATCTTTTGCCAGAGAGTATCCTTTTCTAAGAGTTGTTTTCTTTCAACATCAAATCCATAATTGTTCACTTCGGTTTCTGTTCGCCAGTTAAGTTGAATTCCACCACTATGTAAAACTTTAGCAACAAAGGAAGACAACTCAACCGGTAATGGCGCAGCCACTTCCGTCTCCCACAATCCTCTTCCGAATGTACCAGCCCTCAATTTGTCTCCACCACTTGATGCATAATAAATCTCTAGTTCAGTAACAACCACGTTTGGTAAGCCGGTATTATATGACGCCCAGTCATTTGTTCCATCCTTTGCATAAACACCAAGATCTGTTCCTACGAATAATACATTTCTGTCTGTAACACTTTTATCCTGAATAATGCACATAACCGGAAGATTTGGTAATCCTGTTGATATATTTGTCCAATTGGATCCGCCGTTTGTAGATTCATATACTTTAGCACCGTTAGTATAACCACCGAATGTAATCCAGACAGTATTCTCATCATTACTTTTGACAGCAATATAAGTAAGGCTGTTTGAGTTTGTGGGAAGTGTTACCGTACTCCAGTTGGTTCCGCCGTTAGTTGTTCTCCACATATTTGTTAAATCTGCAGCGTATAGATAATTTGTATTTGATGGTGCAATTGCAAGGGAACGTAATTTGTCAGATGAGCTTAATACTGAAGAAGCACTTGTCCACGAATTACCCCGATTAGTAGTTTTCCAAATTCTATCGTATCCGGCATAAAGAATTGAACTATTTGTGGGATCCATAATATATGGAGTTACCCATGCACCTGTTGGTTGACCTCCGCGGAATATTTGCTGAAATTTTGTTGGAAATGAACATCCACCATTACTACTTCTTGAAATCTGTCCTTCGACATAAGTTGCATACATATAATTAGAATTTGAATAATCAATAATACACTCCATTCCATCTCCACCTGTTACATCAGACCAGAATCCAGTATTATATAATTTTGATCCATTGTCCTGTAAGCCACTCAAAACTTTGTTGGCATTTGTTTGTGAAACACCAATCCTGTATATCTGGCTAATTACCATTCCATTAGTTAAGTCTTTCCAGTTTGTTCCGCCATTAGTTGTTTTGTAAATACCACCATCATTTCCTTCAAAAAGAGTTGTACCGTCTTGAAATGCCAGGCATGTTTATCAGCATGTACCTCTGGTGCACCACAAAATTATAAGTACAAATTGAGTCCACATATTATTAATAGTCCAGTTGCTTCCACCATTCGTTGATTTCCAGGTATTTATACCACCAATAAAAACTTATTTGCATCTGTTGGATGAAGCAGCAATACACCGTCATAATATCCTTGTCCACCGTTACAACCTGAACCGTCAGTTATAATATCCCAGCATATCCTGCAGTTTGTACCATGAATTAACCGAGCAAAAGTGATTCCACTATTTGTTGATTTATAAACACCATTTACACCACCGTAATTTTAGCAGAAGCTAAACATAAACAATAGTGGGATTATTAGGAGTATACTGCTAATTCTGTTCGATAACCCCCCGCTACCTATAGAAAATTGTAATCCAATTTTCTCCATTATCATCTGATCTCATGTAAACACTGATCATTCCCAAATAATTCGAGCCATAAATCATATGTCGATCACCTGGCTTAAATTCCATATCAATCCACCAATTACTGACTTTTTTGTTCCAAGTTGCTACCAGCATCCGTAGTTTTAAAAATTCCATCTGATGGAGATGATGAAAATTGAATCAGATGTATTAGAATTGGATTATTTGCTCAATAAGACTAATAATCTTGTTTCTGCCAGAACTTTTTGTGAAAGTTAAAGCTGTAGCACTCCAGGTTGTCCCGCCGTTAGTGGATTTATATACTCCAACTGAAACATTATCTGCACTCTGTCCTCCACCCAAAGACCACATACTTCCGCCGTCGCGGTCACCTGTAGCGATATACATTGTGTTTGAAGTTGCGTAATCGGATGGAATAGCTATATCACTTACTCCCAATACTGTTTCATTATTATTTAATATTGTCCAGCTGTTCCCTCCATCTGTCGTTTTCCATAAACCACCCGAAGGACTTCCTACCCAAAAAGTATTCGCATCAGTAGGATGAAATGCAATACAATTAATCCTTCCAATGCCGGCATATCCTCCGGTAGAACTACTTGTACCCAAATTTATCCAGTTTTCATTTAATGAGGTTATTTTTTTAAGTTTCCCTAAACTTTTTTTATACTCTATATCGGAAGTGGTGTTTGGAAACTCACCGGTTTCAATGTTTACTCTATTTTCCCAGTACCATTCCCACCGCTTAAATATTTTCCATCCAGGTGCTTTTTTCTTTATACCATTTTCGAGATAATATCCGTCTTTTACATTATAAGGAGCCCAATAATCATTAAACGATTTTTGAATTTCCGGGAAAGTTAATGATTTATTTTCGGTGATTGTGCTTGGAAGTTTATTGTTTGTACTTTGTGCAGTAATGTTTTGAAAATAAAAAGAGCAGCTTAGAATTAGTAAAATAAAAATTTTCATACCTGTTCCATCAATAATTTTTATCAGAAATTATGTTTATTGTAGCAATAATGATACCTAAAAAGGAATATCAATGGGGGAGGGCGCATAAAAAAGAATTATGGTTAATTTTAAGAAACAGGCTGTTTTTTAAAAAATTGTAATTTAACAGAATCAAAGGAAGAATCCACTTATATGCTTGTAAATGAAAAATGTACTTGTAATTGGTGTAATTCTCTGCTTCCAATCCCCTCGATTCAAGTAATTTAAAGCTAAAATAGTTCAGATTTTATCAACTTACCTATTCAAAATCCCAAGCTCAAACCAACATTAAAAAATCTTTTTGAGTATATATTGGGAATTGGAACTGGCTGCTTTGTTTCGGGTAAAACATGGTAATAAGAATAAGAGGCAATATTATATTGATTAAATATATTATAAACCTCGGGAGAAATAGTCAACATATTATTTGCACCTAGATTGAATTCAAAAGTCAATCCCATATCAACCCTGAAATAAAATGGAAATGTACCGACTCTGTCATAATCAATTGCTATAGTGTTTACTCCGGTCGACGGATCAGTTACTGTTTTCTGAGGATGAAATAAAAATCCTGAGCCGAATATAAAAACAACATGCGATTGAAAATTTTTATGTCTTTGTGCACCATCCTGCAAATATATTCTGATTGTATGTGTCTGATCGAGAAGTCTTCTTTTGTAACCGGTGTTATTAGTCAGGTTTCTTTCCTTTGTATCAAGATAACTATAACCAATCCAGCTCGTAATTCCTTTAACCAATTCACCACGGTATTGAAGATCTACTCCGAATGCATATCCGTCAAAATTATTTCTGTCGGAATATATACAGCTTTAACTGATCAACATAATACGGAATCAGGTTTGTTAATCTTTTATAATAGACTTCTGTAAGCATTTAGAAGTTTTGTTAAGTTTATTTTCCCAGCTCAGAACATAATGAACAGCTTTCTGAGCAAGCAGAGGTTTTAGTGTGGATAGATCTTTATCCCGGAGTTCATAAAAATACGGCGGCTGATAGTAGAAGCCCCATCCTAAGTTCAATTTATTTTTATCGTTGAGATTATAATTAATATTTATTCGCGGGCTTACCAGAGTTTGATTATTATAATAATATTTAAGTACTCTTACTCCTAGTTCTGACTGAAGTTTTTCATTAAAATAAATATTGTCCTCAATGTATCCGGAAACAGAATTGAAATTCATATTCTGATTTAATTTTGCTGAGTAGGGTGCATTCAATACTGAATCTGTTCCCACTTCATAAGTGGATTCATCCAGGTTATTATTCATTTTTGAGAGTTTAACTTTTATTCCCCCCGCAAAATTATGGTTATTTAATACATATGATAAATCCGATTTAAATTCGTATGTATTAACTAAAAGATTATTATTTGAAAAAGTGTAAGCTGTTTTTAAATATTGCCTGTTATCACCAGGATTGTAGGCATCTTCGGAATAATAAACATCGTTAGAAAGATTTTTATTCTCTTCCTCTTTGTTGGAGTAATATGCAAAAGATAAATCGAACCCTGTATTATCAGTAGGTTTAGTAAAATATCTTAGTCCTGCGATTCCCCTGTTAAATTTATAAAATTGATTTCCGCTATATTCCAGTGTAACCTGCCGTATGTCGGTTCTGCTCAGTTGGAATTGTCCTTCCCAGTTACTTGGAGTCAGATCGAATTTGTTATATGCTTTTAAAAGGAACAATTCAAGAGCAGAATTTTCTGAAAAATCATACGACGATATTAATTGGAAGTCAACAAAATAAGGTCTGTATTTACCGCTGGTTTGAAGCACATTTGCAAATAAAGCAGGATTAGCATATCTGAAACCCGTAGAAAGATTTAATTTGCCGAATCGTTTGTTTAGTGTCACCCCGGTATTCAGCATATCAATATTAACATTCCCGTTAAATGTAGAGTCAAAATTATTTTTGTAATTAATTTCAAGTACAGATGACATCTTATCATCAAAGTTTGCAGGGAAAGCCCCGTTATAAAAACGAATATCGCTAACCATATTCTGGTTTACTATTGACTGGCTTTCTTCAACTCCCTGCTGTAATAAAAACGGGCGGTAGATTTCATATCCGTTTAAGTAAATCAGATTTTCATCAAAGTTCCCGCCCCTTACATTGTATGCATTAGTAAGTTCATTGTTAGAAGTTACACCGGCAAGAATTTTTACTCCCCGTATAACATCCGAATAAAGGTTAGGCATTGTTGTGAGATCTTTTTCTTTTATCTCCTGCAGCGAAATAGGTTTTACAATTTTATTTCCACGGACGCTTACTTCATTTGTCTGATAGATTTTCGGGGTTAAAACAATATCCAGCTTAAGCTGATGAGATGAACCTGAAATATTTATTTCTTTTGAAACACTTTCATAGCCTATACAACTAAAAGTAATTTTGTTTTTACCTGTGGGAATTTTAATAGAATAATACCCGCTGCTGTCTGTTGTTGTTCCAATTGATAATCCGTTGATTATTACATTAACATCATTTAATGCTAAAGAATTTTTATCATTTGTAACATAACCGGATAATGTTGCGGTTTCTTCCTGGGCGAACAGGCTGAACGATGTAATGAGAAGAAGAAATACTGTAAACTTCATTTTGTAATGCCGGAAACTTAAATTATAATTTGTTTACAGTAATAAAAGATCTATGTGGTATCCCAAAATATTTTTGATAGAATGAAATTTATTGAAAATTACCTGGTAAGACAATCACATTCAGGGGGTATAATTTTATCACCTTATAACAGCTAATTGTTTGATTCTTATTCCTGTTTTATCTGTCCATTGTTTTGGTATAAATATCTGAACTATTTTTTTGTATTTTATACTATAATCATTAATTATTATTCGCGGAAGTCAGATCTATAGATGAGTGTGGCCAATTCAATTTCAAAACCGCAGGTGTGGAAAACACTTGTATCTAAATATCAAAAGTCTCAAACAGGGAAAAGCATCTGGCAGTTATTTAACTCGTTTATACCTTTTATCCTGATATGGCTGCTTATGTTGTATGCGCTCGATTACAGTTACTGGATAACACTTCTGCTTGCATTTCCTGCTTCTGGTTTTATTGTAAGAATATTTATTATTCAGCATGACTGCGGGCACGGTTCATTTTTCAAATCAAGACGGGCTAACGATTTAAGCGGTTTATTCTGCAGCATTTTCACTTTAACTCCATATCACTATTGGAGGAAAAGTCACGCTATTCACCATGCAAGTGCAGGTAATCTCGAACATCGCGGGGTGGGAGATATTTATACTATGACAGTAAAAGAGTATTTGCAACTGTCGAGATGGGGAAAATTGAAATACCGTCTTTACAGGAATCCACTCTTATTATTTATTGTTATCCCAACTGTCCTGTTTTTATTTATATACCGTTTTCCTTCTCACCGATCGGAAAAATTAAAGACTTACCAGTTAAGTGTTTATATGACCAGTCTGGCAATTGCAGTTTTGATGGGTACAATGATCTGGCTGGTGGGACTGAAAGCATTCTTACTTATTCAGCTTCCTATTACAATGATTACTTCTTCAACCGGTGCCTGGCTATTCTTCATTCAGCATCAATTTGAAGATACTTATTGGACACATGATGAGAACTGGGATTATGCAGATGCGGCTCTTAACGGAAGTTCATATTATAAACTTCCTAAGGTATTACAATGGTTTACAGGCAATATCGGGTTTCATCATATTCATCACTTAAGTCCCAGAATTCCCAATTATTTACTTGAAAAATGCCATAAGGAAAATCCGGATTTTCAAAGTACAGCAAAAGTACTTACGATCCGTACAAGTTTTAAAAGCATGCTTTTAAGTTTGTGGGATGAAAACCAGAAAAAACTGGTAAGTTTCAGACAAATGAAGCGGATTTATATCAAAATGAACAAAGCTTCTTTTTAACACAATCCTGATTAGTCCAAAATATTAAAAAGGAATTGATCAAAGATTTTAGTATTTTTACGGCGTTATTTTTAATAGAAGAGTTAATATAAAAATCATATCTCTTTTCCAACACGGAAGAGAATTAAACCGGCCTGAATCAGCAAATTATTCTTGCCTGAATTACTTCTCTAAGAAAATAAAAAATCAAAAAAAGTTATAATGATTGAGAGAATAACTCTTTCGTTTAAAGAAAAATTATTAATAAAAATTTGAAAGATAAAATGTTAACATTCAGGGAAATTGGCATTGAAGAAAACATTATTCGTGCTGTTGAAGAATTAGGATTTGAGACAACAATGCCGGTTCAGGAAAAAGTTATTCCCCTTTTAATTAAGGAAAATTCTGAAGACGTGCTTGCGTTAGCTCATACGGGTACAGGAAAAACTGCGGCATTCGGTCTTCCGCTTATTCAAAAAACTGATTCTGCAAAAAGATACACACAGCATTTAATTCTATCGCCCACAAGAGAGCTTTGCCTGCAGATAGCAGATGACCTGGTTGATTATGCGAAGTATAAACCTTCTATACGAATTGGAGCCGTGTTCGGCGGATCGAGTATAGAGAAACAGATTAAAATGATCAGGGATGGCGCTCATATTATATCAGCTACCCCGGGCAGACTTCTCGATCTTATAAACAGGAAAGTTATCGACCTGAAAAAAATCAAAACTGTTGTACTTGATGAAGCGGACGAAATGTTGAATATGGGATTTCGGGAGGAACTTGAATCGATTCTCGCTGTAACTCCAAAAGAAAAAAATACGTTACTCTTTTCAGCGACGATGTCTAACGAAATAAAAAAAATTGCCAACAGGTATATGCGTAACCCTACTGAGATTGCAATTGGAAAGAGAAATACTGGTTCCGATGATGTTACACATATTTGTTATATGGTTCATGCCCGCGACAGATACCTTGCACTTAAAAAGAATTGCTGATTTCTTTCCCGAGATATATGGAATAATTTTTTGCAGAACCCGTAGGGAAACTCAGGAGGTTGCTGATCTTTTAGTAAAAGACGGATACAACGCTGAATCTCTGCACGGTGACCTTTCACAACAGCAGCGCACCGTAGTAATGAATAAGTTCAGGAATAAAAATTTAAGTCTTCTTGTTGCCACAGATGTAGCTGCAAGGGGTTTGGATGTTGATAACCTGACTCATATAATTAATTACAGTCTTCCAGATGAATCAGAACTTTATACACACCGCAGCGGAAGAACAGGACGGGCAGGACGGAAAGGTACATCAATTGTAATTTCCAATATGAAAGAAAAAATCAGACTTCAGCTTATTGAAGATCAGATAGGGAAAAAATTTAATCATCTTCCCATACCCAGTGGAAGTGAAATTTGTGAGAAACAACTTTTTCATTTAATAGACAGGATGGAAAAAGTTGAAGTGGATAACACTCAGATTACTTCATATCTGCCTTCAATTTATAAAAAGCTCGAATGGCTTGACCGTGAAGAATTAATTAAGAAGTTTGTTTCACTTGAGTTTAACCGGTTTTTAGAATATTATAAAAATACTCCTGAACTTGAAACATCATCCGGAAGAGACAGGGGAAGAAGCAAATCGGGACAATTTACACGCTTTTTTATAAATCTTGGCGGAACCGATGATCTTAAACCGGCGATTCTTATGGGGTTGATAAATGAATTCACCGGGATAAATAATATTGAAATTGGTGATATTGAAATTCTGAAAAACTTTTCATTTTTTGAAGCAGATAAAAATTTTACAGATAAAATTCTGCAATCATTTACAGGCAAAAAGTTTAAGAAAAGGGATATTGCAGTTGAAATAGCATCCAAAAAAAGAAGCGGAAATAAGCCATCCGGCAGGGACGGCAGAGATAGAAAACGATTTGATGACAGAAAACCAAGATCTAAAAAGAAAAAAAGTCAGCGAAATTAAATAAAAAAATATTTTCAAATCTAAATTTCTTCAATTAAGATTTGTTCACGAACTTTTAAGAAATCCGGGAAGAATAAATTCTTTACAAAAAGTAAGAACACTCAAAAAGCCGTTAGTAGCGTTTAATATATTTTGGGGCATGCTTTTTCAGTAATTATTAATATTGCTATACGTTATAATTATTTCTTTCGTTAAATTATTATCATAAAAATCTTTGTACTACTGTTTATCCAGGTATCATAGTTAATCCGGTTATTAATGCAAAAAATTCCGGGGAACTGAATTGTCTTTAAGACTAAAAATATTTTTACCAATTCTATTAATCCTCATTTTATCACCCCAGGTTATATTTACTCAATCTCAGGATGATATATTTTCCAAACAGGAAATTGTAGGACTTCCTTTAATAAAAAACTATTTAACATCAGATTACAACGCAACTCCTCAGAACTGGGCTATTGTAAAGGATAAACGCGGAATAATGTATTTCGCAAACACCGGCGGAGTTCTTGAATACGATGGTGTTTCCTGGCGTATTATCGAAATAAAAAATGAAGTTGTGCGTACACTTGCTATTGATGAGGACGGGATTATTTATGTCGGAGGTATTGATGAATTTGGTTACCTGTCGCCAGATTCTACAGGAAAAATGGAGTACACCTCATTAATTTCTTTACTCCCCGAAAATGAAAAAGAATTCGGAGATATCTGGAGCATTTGGCCTTCCGGCAGAGGAATCTTTTTTCAGAGTACATCACATCTCTTTCTTCTCAAAGATCCTGTCGCATCGCTAAAAGGAAAAAACAGGATCAATCTTAAATCCTGGAAAGCGAAAACAATATTTAATCCTGCCTTTTTAGTTAAGGATAAATACTATATCCCTGAAACCGGGATTGGTATACTCTCTCTTGAAGCAGATTCACTTAAAGTTGCTGCGGGAGGAGAGCAATTTGCTAATGAAACAATTTATGATATGCTGGATTTTTCTGCAGCGGGGAAAAATAAATCTGAGGAAGGAAAAATCTTAATTGGAACAGGGGAAAACGGATTCTTCATTTATAACGGAAAACATTTCACAAAATTTATTACTGAAGCAGATGATTATGTGCAAAAAAATAAACTCTACTTTCGGGGGGCGGTTTTAGCAAATAATATTTATGCGTTCGGAACACAAACGGGGGGATTAATTTTAATTAATAGCAGCGGGAAACTTCTTCAGGTAATAAATAAAAAAAACGGCTTAAGTGATAACACAATCTGGTTTGTTTATCCTGATAATTCAGGAATTCTATGGCTGGGTCTGAACAATGGTATAGCCAGGATTATTTACCCTTCTCCAATTTCACTGATTGATTCAAGGTTTGGAATAGATGGAGTAATATTTTCCGTTAACGAACATAACGGGACTTTATATTTATCTACTCCTAACGGTGTTTATTGTTCATCAAATTTAAGTGATAATAAAATCAATTCGGTGTTCAGACTTATTAACGGAATCAATTCGGAATCGTGGGAAATCCTGAACCTTGATGATCATCAACTGGTTGCAACTACTCATGGCGTTTTTAATATTGAAAATAATAAAGCGACTCGGATAAATACTGAGTGGAGATTTGCTTATTCATTTTGTAAATCAAAAGTTAATCCAAATGTAATTTATGTCGGATTACATGATGGTCTTGCAAAATTGCTTTTTGTTAACGGTGAATGGACCGACGGAGGAAAAATTCCCGGTGTTTCAGAAATAATTACTCAGATTGAAGAAGACCGGGATGGAACTCTATGGCTTTCATCTTATAACAAAGGCATTTTAAAAATTACTACAAACAACGCGGGAAGCAACGCATCTTATACCATTTCCCGGTACACCAATGTTTTACCCGGAAAGCAATTTCCCTTCATTACTTTCAGAGGTAAAATGATCTTCGGAACTGCAAACGGGTTGATGAGTTTTGATAAAGATAAAAATAGTTTCTACCCTGATTCTGTTTTTGGCAGGCATTTTTTAGGTGATTTCCACGTAACAGATATTAAAAAAGATATAAGTGGAAATGTCTGGATTGCAGGCAGCAAAAAAAATAATCCGGAAATCGGCAGAATTGTTTTTGATAAAAAAGGTTACAAATGGGAATCATTTCCCCAGCTTAAATTGATTCTTGAAAACATTCCTACTTTTTCACCTCATAAATTATTTCCCGACCATTTTAATAAAAATCTTTTGTGGATTACACAGGGAGAAAAATTATACAGATTTAACATCAGACAGGCGGTAAATTATCAGCCGAAGCAGAATTTTATAGCGGTTATCAGATCAGTAAATGTAAACGGAGACTCAATTATTTATGCGGGTGGTTTTAAACCTGCTGATCTTCAGAAGCCAGGGAAAGTATGGAAACTATTTGCCGGACTTAATTCCATTGAATTTAATTATTCCTCCTCATCATATTTTAAAGAAGGAAGCAGTAAATACCGTTTTCTACTTGAAGGATTTGATTCCCAATGGTCTGACTGGAATTACGAAACCAGGAAAGAATATACAAACCTGTCATCCGGAACTTATAAATTTAAAGTTCAGGCAATGGACATACTTGGTGAATTAAGTAATGAAACATCTATTACTTTTGATATTCCCACACCATGGTATAAATCAGTCTGGGCAACTCTTCTTTTGTCATTATTGTTGATTTCCGGTATTTGGTGGGCTGTTAATCTTCGTATTCGCATTCTTGAAAAAAGAACTATTGAACTGGAAGCGATTGTAGATAAAAGAACAAATGAGGTACGAAAGCAGAAAGATACCCTGGAAGAACAAGCGAGGAAACTATTAGAACTGGACAGACTTAAATCGAATTTCTTTGCAAATATCTCTCACGAATTCAGGACACCGCTTACTTTAATTATGGGTCAAATTGAAAATCTGCTTGGTTCATCGCCTGAAGCGGTTACTCAAAAAAAACTTAAAACAGCATTATCGAATTCAAGGCAGTTACAGGCATTAATAAACAGGCTTTTGGAATTATCTAAGTTGGAATCTGGTGAACTGAAAATGAAAGTTTCATATACTGAACTGAATTCTCTCCTCCGTAAAATTCTTTCTGCTTTTGAATCACTAACAGACAGACAAAATATTAAACTGGAATTCAACAGGTATGAAGAGGATATTTATATTTATATAGATAGAGAAAAAATTGAAGAAGTATTTAATAACCTGATTTCAAATGCTATCAAATTTACTCCGGAGAACGGGAAAATTTCTCTAAGCATTTCATTTGAAAATAACCAGAAAGAATATGTAAGCATCTTAGTTGCAGATACAGGAATAGGAATCAGACAGGAAGATCTTGCGCATGTTTTTGATCGATTTTATCAGGTTGACAGTTCCGAAACAAGAGAATACGAAGGAACAGGTATAGGGCTGGCAATTGTTAAAGAACTTCTTCAATTGCATAAAGGAACAATATCTGTTAGCAGTGCCCCCGGAAAAGGCACTCAATTCAGAGTTCAGCTTCCAGTCGGCAAAGAAAAATATTTAAACGAACCAAATGTAGAAATTGTTAAAAGCTCGAAGGAAATTATAAAAAATGAGTTGGATACAGATTTTATTATTCCATCTGCTGATCAGGATAATGAGTGAAACTGATGAAGATGATTCTACTAAGGAAGTAATACTTGTTGTTGAAGATAATTTTGACATGCGTGGGTACATTAAAGGAAAACCTGGAACAGAATTACAAAGTTATTGAAGCGAAAAATGGTGAAGAGGGTGTAAGAAAAGCATTTACATCAATACCTGACATGATTCTTACAGATGTAATGATGCCTGCAATGAATGGGTTTGAACTTACAGGCAAATTAAAAACCGATAATAAAACCAGTCATATTCCAATAATTATGTTAACTGCTAAAGCCGATGAAGAAAGTAAACTAAAAGGTCTCGATATTGGAGTGGATGATTATCTTATAAAACCATTCAGCACAAAGGAACTGCATGCCAGGGTTGGAAATCTAATAAAACTAAGAAGACTGTTAAAGGAAAAATATAAAGAAATAAGTGCAATAAACCCGAGTGAAATTGATGCGAAACCAATTGACCGGGAATTCCTTGCTAAAGTGTTCTCTATTATAAAAGATCATTTAGAAGATCCTGGTTTCACTGTGACTATTCTTGCAGAAGAAGTGGGAATGAGTGTCTCCCAGTTGAACAGGAAATTAAACGGGACAATAAATCAATCCGCCGGAAAGCTCATCCGTTCTACTAAATTAGATTATGCCTCTCAACTTTTAAAGAGTAAAGCGGGTAATATTACTGAAGTAGCTTATAAAATAGGTTTTAGCGACACCCCGAGCTTTACCCATAGTTTTAAAGAAAAATTTGGCTGCACACCAAGTGAATATTTGAAAGCAAATAAATAAAATCATTAATCCCTCATTTTTTCCGCTTTTCAAAGCCTGCGCAAAATTCACAACTAATTGAACAAAAATCATAAGTAAGTAACTCGCCCCATATATTACTTTTGCATCATTCAAATTCAAAGGTAATTCCATGAAAACTTCGACAATTATTATTATTTCGCTGATAATCAGTTTTTCACAGCTATCAGCCCAGACAACTTCAGAAATTATCGATATTGGAAGCGGAGGAATAAGCGATATTTCAAATAATGGGATATATGTCTGCGGAAGTAATTATCCAAATCCGCCTTACTTATGGTCCGAAGCAACGGGTAAAATCAATATCGGAAATGTTGAAGGTGAAGGATACGGGGTTTCTGATAATGGAATAGTAGTTGGAAGATTTCTCGATTCAAATTTAACAGTTGGAGGCAGTCCTGTTCTTCGTGCCGGTTATTTCGCTAACAATCAGTGGTATGGTCTCGAAGGTCTTCCGGGTGTTCCACCGTTAGATGATCATGATTTTACACATGCTTATGGAATAAACAGTGAAGGTACAAAAATCGTCGGAATGGTCTGGCATACTAACTGGCATGTTGAAGCTTGTTATTGGTCAATCCCGGATACGGGAATTGGTTTATTAGGACAAACAGGCGGTTCTAACAGTCGAGCAAATGTAATATCAAATGACGGATCAATTATAGCGGGCTGGGACGGAACTACAACCGGACCAGACCGGAGAGCTTTTTACTGGGACCCCGCACCTCACTTTATGGGAGGGTTTGATCCTACTTACCTGGTAGGGGAATGTAACGGAATGAACTCTGATGGAAGCGTAATTGTTGGTGGTTCAGTCTGGCCATTTATATGGACCGGAGCAACCGGTATGCAGCAGGTTGTTGCAGACTCATCACTGTACTGGACTGGTCAGGCACTTGGTGTTTCGGATAATGGAATTATTGTAGGTTATGTTGATCCGGGCAGCTTTAATTATCGTGCGTTTATTAAAAAACCGGGCTGGTCGGATATAGTTTATTTATCAACATTCATTAATGATTCACTCGGTATTCCCGGTTATAGTAACTGGTATTTTGCATTTGGTCAGGCTATTTCAGCTGATGGCAGAACTATAGGCATTTCTGCATATCCGCCCGGAGCCCAATTTCCGGAAGCATTGATTTTAAAAATTGACCAACCCGTTCCTGTAGAGTTATTGTCCTTTACTGCTTCGGTCATTAAATCAAATGTAAATCTTAACTGGAGTACAGCTACAGAAACGAATAATTCAGGATTTGCAGTCGAAAGAAAAACTCAAAATTCGGATTGGCAGCAAATAGGTTTTGTTAAAGGTAACGGAACAACCACAAATAAATCTTCTTATACTTTTACGGATAATGTTAACACTTCTGCGAAATATTCTTACAGGTTGAAACAAATTGATTTGGATGGATCAACAAATTATTCGAACGTCATCGAAGCTGATGTTAATGCAATTTCAGAATTTTCACTGAACCAGAATTACCCGAACCCGTTTAACCCTTCAACTATTATTTCGTTTTCACTTCCCCAAAAAAGTTTTGTTCAGCTTACCATCTACAATATGATAGGTGAACAGGTTGAAAAACTTGTAAATGAAGTGAAAGAAGCGGGAAACTATAAGGTAGAGTTTGATGGTAAAAACCTGGCAAGCGGAACTTACATATATCGTCTACAGGCAGAAAATTTTACTGCAACTAAAAAAATGATACTGATTAAGTAATTAGTCTTTAAAACAATTGATTAAGAAAAAATGAAAAATATTCAGATAGTAAATTTTCTTTTTATCATCATTACCGGATTTCTTACAGCCACGCAGGCTCAAACTTCAGCCCAATTTATAGATTTGGGACAAGGAGGAGCAGCAAAGGTTTCAAATAACGGTACTTATGTTTGCGGTAATAATTATCCGGCACCTGCTTTTATTTGGTCTGAAAGTACAGGAAGAATTAATCTTAATCTGATTAATTATAGTGAAGCGTTCGGAGTTTCAGATAATGGAATCGTTGCAGGATCTTATATTGATTCTAATTTGATAGCTCCAAATGGAAATCCAACGCTGCGTGCAGGATATAATGAAAATGGTGTGTGGGATTCATTACCCGGCTATCCGGGTTATCCGGTACTTGATGAAATGTCATATAATTATGGCTATGGAATAAGTGCTGACGGATCAATAATAGTTGGAATGCAATGGCTTCCAACGTACAAAGCGGAAGCATGTTATTGGGATGCATCAGGAATACATATGCTTGGCAGAACAGGTGGAGGCAGCAGCCGTGCAAATGATGTGGCAACAACCGCAACCGGATTCAGAATTGTTGGATGGGATGGTGAGGCAAACGGTCCCGACAGAAGAGCATTTTACTGGGATCCGGCACCACATTATATGGGCGGATACGATACAACTTATCCTGCTGGACAATGCGAGGGGCTAAATTCAGATGGAAGTAAAATTGTCGGCGGATCTGTAGGAGCTCCTTTCGTATGGTCTGAAGCTACAGGTATGGAGTGGATTACCACAAATTATCTGAACTATGCAAGTTATGCTAAGGATATTTCCGATAATAATATAGTAATAGGTTATGTCAGTATCGGGGTGGGAAATTACCAGGCATTTATTAAAAGACCACAATGGCAGGATATTCTTTATCTTAAAGATTATCTCATCGATAGCCTTGGCATTACCGGTATTTCCGGTTGGTATTTTCCTTTCGCAAATTCAATTTCTGCAGATGGGTTGACGATTGTAGGAACCGCTTATCCTCCTTCTGGTGGGCCGGATGCATTCGTTGTAAAGCTTGAAAATCCTACACCCGTGGAGTTAAAGTCTTTTACTGCAAATTTGGAAAATGGAAAGGTGATGCTTGAATGGATTACTGGCAGCGAAGTAAATAACCGCGGCTTTGATGTTGAAAGAAAAATTCAATCTTCAGAATGGAAAAAAATCGGTTACGTTCCCGGAAATGGTACAACAACTGAAATTAATTCATACAATTTTACAGATAACTCAACAACATCGGGTAATTATTCCTACAGACTTAAGCAACTGAATCTGGATGGAACATTTACTTATTCAAACATAGTTGAAGTTAATACAAATGCGATTAATGAATTTTCATTAAATCAAAATTATCCGAATCCATTTAATCCCACAACAAAAATTAATTTCTCTCTCCCTCAGAAATCTCAGGTAAAGCTTACTGTATATAACACTTTAGGTGAAAAAATTGCAACATTGATTGATGGTGTGAAAAACCAGGGAACATATGAAACAAATTTTGATGGCTCCGGATTAGCAAGCGGCATATATGTATACAGACTTGAAGCTCAATCCGTTAACGGTCAATCGGGAAATTATATCTCAAGCAAAAAAATGATATTAATTAAATAATCTATCTAACAACTTATTCATTTTCTCAGGAGAACTCTATGTGTAAAAAATTAACTAATCTCATTGCTGTCCTGCTGTTTCTGGCAGTCACTTCCGGTACCCAGGCACAGACAACAACTTATACCTTTGATGGTGCTTTTTTTACTTACGGTACTATCGATCTCGGGACAGGTGCATTTACTTCAATTAATTTTCTTCCCCAGGGAAGTTCATACTATCCTGCAACTGCAGATAATAATGATATAGTAGGACAATATGCAATAATGTCTGATTTTAATTACCCGGCAAGCTATTATTTATGGTATGTCAACTTCTCCACATTAACAGGTGACAGCCTTGCACCAGTTGGTCCACTTGCATCAGGTCAGACCAGTATTAAAGGAATGGCTTACAACAGAATAACGGATACCTGGTATGTGATAAGCGGAGATGATTTTGGAACTGCTTCAGATCTTTATACACTGAACATTGCAACCGGTGAACTAACAGTAGTAGGACAGGTACAAAATGCAAATCTGCCTGTTGCTATGGCAATAGATTGTGATGGTAATGCATATTTAATAAACATTGAAATCGGAGCATCATCAACTGCAGTATTAAACTCGCTGGATTTAACAACCGGCGTTGCAACTGCAATAGGAACAGATTTAGGCTTAGCAATGGTAACTGGATTTAGCCAGGATATGGACTTCAATCCTGAAAACGGAAACTTATATTGGTCAGGCTATTGGTCAGACGGCTTTTTCAGTGAAGGTGGTTCATTCAGGCTTGTTGATATAACAAATGGAACATCAACCGAAATAGGAACCTTTGGTCAGTATGAAACAGTTACCGGTTTCAGCATAGACGGAGACTGCCCGCCGGTTCCGGTTGAACTAAGTTCATTCTCAGCTAATGCTAACGGAACTTCGGCTGTCTTATACTGGAATACTGCTACCGAAACTAATAATCAAGGATTCAGTATCGAAAGGAAGTCAGACAAATCAAACTGGAAGGAAGTTGGTTATGTCCCTGGTTTCGGTACATCCACAGAACAACATTCCTATTCATTCAGTGATGATCAGCTTGGTGCCGGTTCTTATTCCTACAGGTTAAAACAAACAGACTTTAATGGTGCATATGAATATTCTGATGTTGTAAATGTTGAAATTTCAATTCCATCAGAATTTTCGTTGGATCAGAATTATCCTAATCCTTTTAATCCAACAACAAATATCAGCTACTCCATTCCACAGCAGTCTTTTGTAAGTATTAAAGTATATAATATAACAGGAGAAGAAGTTGCTGTACTTGCTAACGAAGTACAAACGGAAGGACATCATCAAGCTACGTTTGATGCAAAAAATCTTGCAAGCGGAATTTACATTGTCAGAATGAGTGCAGGAAGTTTCAGTTCAACTATTAAAATGAATTTGCTTAAGTAGGAGAGAGAGAAAGCTAACTCAGGGAAGTATGCTGTTTGTTAAGCAGACTTCCCTTTATTTTCAGATTAAGCGGGGAAGATGAATTTATTAAAATAGTTCTGTTCCTACCCCAAATGAAGAAAATCCTCCTGTGTTTTTTTACGGGAGGATTTTTCTTTTTATTCAGTGAGTTATAAGATTTCAAATCTTCTTAAGAACAGCAACTAGTAATATCATCTGTTACTTTTGAATCTTTCATGAACAAACTATGATCAGTAATTATATCTTTAATAATCAATTCGCTGCTTTTCCCTCCTGCAGATAAAAAATTTTCGGTTAACCTGTGTTCTCCGTATGGCTTTGAATTTGAAAAAGACTCGGTAATACCATCGGTGTAAAATAGAATTGTATTTCCCGGGTCAAGTGAAAATTCGGAAACATCATAATTGGAATTACAAAATAATCCTACCGGTATGCCTGTGGCATTTATTTTTGTTATTTCATTTGCTTTAAGCAGCATAGGGGGATTATGTCCGGCAATACAAAATTCTATGGTTCCGTTTGAACCGGCTTTCCCGAAAACCATTGTTGCAAAATTATTTGATAAAATACTTTCACAGAATAACCTGTTAATTCTTTTAACCATTTCGTTAAGCGGAAAACCAAATGAAACAAAACTACGTGTTAATGCATGAAGTTGTGACATCATTAAGGAAGCCGATATTCCCTTTCCTGAAACATCACCTAAGGCAAAAAAGAATGAGCTGTTATCTATGGGAATAAAATCGCAGAAATCACCGCTTACAATTCCGGCTGGTTTGTATTTGTAACTGAATTCCCATCCATTTACAACTATAGTTTCTTTGGGAAGGTATCCTCTCTGAATTTTACCAGCAAGCTCAAGATCATCTTCAAGAGCATGCTTTTGTTCTTTACTGATATGATCAAGGCAAACAGTTATCATAGGATCAAACGCAAGTCTTTCGGGTTCAATAGGATCGTGGCAGACTTCACAGATTCCGAAGTTGCATTTATCTATACGTTCAAGAGTACGGTCGATTTGCTGTAATAATCTGTATATCTTAACTGGATCAGGAAGATTTTTTGCACTGGTCTCGAGTCGTTCCCTGCGCTCGGTCAATTGTTTCCGGAGAAGTGGGAGGTTTAAGTTTTCCATCTTTAACCTCGTAAAAAATTAGTAGTTAAATATACTCTTATTTATAAGGGAACTCAACAAACCGGTGGAGTAAGTGAGTTATTAAAACTCTCTCTTAAAGTTAATAGGAAAAGATTTTAGGAAATAAAAAAGGTGATTTTGTAAATACTCTGAAATTAATTGGGTTTTTTCATTGCTCCTCCCATTATATTAGTTAAGCAGATTTCTCATATTTTTTATAGTATGAATTTTAATAAAAATAATTTTAAACTTGCTTTTCGGGCATTAGAACATAAAAATTTCAGGTTGTTTGTATCAGGACAAAGTCTTTCACTTATCGGAACCTGGATACAGCAGGTTGCGGTAACCTGGCTGGTTTACAGGCTTACCAATTCAGCTTTTATGCTTGGCATTGTCGGATTTTCCGGGCAATTACCTTTGTTTGTCATCGCTCCTTTTGCCGGTGTGCTTGCTGATAAAGCCAACCGTCATAAATTATTATTGTACACCCAAACTCTTGCACTCATCCAGGCTTCGGTTCTTTCATTTCTTGTTTTTACTGAATCTATCCAGATCTGGCAGCTTATAGTTCTTAGCGTAATTCTGGGAATAATAAACGCCTTTGATATGCCTATCCGTCAGGCATTTGTTGTTGAAATGATTGATAATAAAAAAGAAGACCTTGGAAATGCAATCGCATTTAATTCTTCAATGGTAAACGCTGCAAGACTTGTAGGACCATCTATTGCCGGTATTCTTATCGCTACTGCTGGTGAAGGCTGGTGTTTCCTTATTAATGCAATCAGTTTTCTGGCTGTGGTTGTATCTTTATTAAAAATGGAAGTTGAGCCTTTGCGTCATAAAATTAAAGAATCAAAAGTATTTAAAGAATTGTCCGAAGGTTTTAAATACACTTTTGGTTTTGCTCCTATCCGTTACCTGATAATACTTTTGAGTGTTGTCAGCCTTATGAGTACTTCAATTACTTTACTTGCGCCTGTAATTGCAAAAGAATATCTCGGAGGAGGTGCAGATACATTCGGTTTCCTGATGAGTGCATATGGAACTGGAGCCCTGGTCGGAGCGTTTTATTTACTAAACAAAAAAAACGTTCTCGGTCTTGGCAAACTAATTGGCTTTGCTGTTATTTTATTTGGATTGAGTCTTATAATATTTTCTTTTTCCAGGATATTTTTTCTGTCATTATCTATAATGGCATTTGCCGGACTGGGAATGATGCTTGATGTAGCCTCAACAAATACTTTGCTCCAAACTTTATCTGAAGAAAACAAACGTGGAAGAGTAATGAGTTTTTATTCCATGGCTTTCAGGGGGATGAGTCCGTTTGGAAGTTTGCTTGCAGGAGGAATAGGAAGTGCAGTTGGAGCACCTGCAGCAATTTTAATGAGCGGATCTGTATGTGTTATTGGCGGTGGTTTTTATCTTACAAAACTTCCGGTTATAAGAAAACTTGTAAGACCAATTTACCAAAGTATGGGTATTCTTCCGCAGATTGCTGAAGGCGTTGAGCAGGCAACGAATCCTACTGTAAAACCGGAATGAAGAAGCTGGCATAGAACTGCCATCCTGAATTGTATGCGATGTATGTTTGTATGAAATTTAAATACATAAATCAGATTTGAAGGGGGCTCTTTTTCTATAAAAAAAATGAGATTTTACATTTAAAAAATGCCGTGCTGCATTTAAAAAATATCATTTTACATCACCCAAAAATCATCTTACACAAAAAAAAAGTCTTCTTACATCTAATAAAAATCATTTTGCACTGACAAAAAATCATTCTACAAAGACAAGAAGTCACTTTACATTTAAAAATATCAACTTACATCAGCAAAAAATAATCTTACAAGAGCAAAAAATCATTTTACATTAAAAAAAAATGAAATTACACCGACAAAATTGTCATTTATATTATGTAAAAATGAATAAATGTTTGATTTTTATAAGATTTCAGCCTGTTTTGATGTTTTGAAAACATAAAAAATTGAAGACAGTCAGAGAACAGAAAGGTATTTATCATTTAAAATTTTTGTTGCCATATTAAACCGGATAATTTATTTTAGCTGAGGCGCTATGAAATTTGACGGGGATATTAATTTGTTATGCTTCAGAAGGGATCGGCAAAAAACATCTGACTTATCTTTTTTAAATTGTTATTGAGGTTAAAATGAAATATTTATTTTTTATACTTCTCTTTTCAACTGCAATATTCGGCCAAATAAATACTGGAAAGATAAGCGGAAAAGTTTACGCAGTTACTAATTCAAGTTTTTTGATCGGAGCAAATGTAAATTTATTGAATACAAACCTTGGGGCTTCTACTGATATTAATGGTTTTTATGAAATTCAAAATATTCCTTTCGGGAAATACGTTATAAGATGTAATTACATTGGCTCTCCGGATGAAATTGATACAATAGAAGTAACCTTAAATAAACCCGAATTAAAAAAAGATTTCTACTTATTTAATCCAATACTTATTTCAATGCCTGATTCAATAAAAAGATATCACGACTTGTTTTTAACCAATAAACCTGATGAAATATTAAATATTGTTGTTGATAGTTTGAGTAGTGATTTCCGAAAAGTTTATCTGACGTTTACAAACAAGACTAAATATCCGGTTTATCTAATTGAAGATATGGAATGTTTTAATACAGTTACCGTTATAATGAAAAATGAGAGCGGAGAAATTATAAAACGGAATACTCTAAGTCCCTGTGATGTGTTTCCACCAGCTTTACCAAGGGAAAAAAATCTTATAAAGCTTGAACCATTTACTTCAACCCATTTTCCTCCGTTTTATATGCAGACTTATGATATCAATAGCCGACATATACCAAAAGGTAAGTATTGGGTAAGTGTTAAATACCAAATGAAGGATTATAAGTATTTACCTGGTATTTACCATAGTGACCGGTTCAATAACGAAAAATCATATCAAGAGACAATCGAAGTATTAAACCAGGCAACAAGAGGAACTTATTATTCAGGTAACGAAGTGGTTATTGAAAAGAAATAACAAAGTTTTATAAAAATTAAATTGCGTTAAACAAAGTGTACACACAAGAAAACATAAAAATCGTTCAACATTTATATAGTGCATTTGGTAACCGTGATATAAACTCCATTCTCGCAATGCTGAGTGAAGATGTGGAATGGGGAGAGCCGGAAAATCCGTTTAACCCGGCAGGCGGAACAAGATACGGACATTCAGGTTTTATGGAATGGATAAACATCGGACGCGAAGCAGAAGATATTTTAATTCTTGAGCCGCGTAAGTTTCTAACAGATAATGATTCTGTTGCCGTGTACGGTTATATGAAATGTCTCGCAAAGCCGACAGGTAAAACTTATGAATCAGACTTTGTTCACCTGGTAACAATTAAAGACGGAAAGATTATTAAGTTTCAGGAATTCTTTGATACTTATATCGCCGGCGAAGCGTTCAGAAAATAAATTAATTTATAAGATATGGTGGATTTCTAAATTCCGGCATATCTGTTTTACTCATACCCACTTTTCATAACAAACACTATCCGGATCGTCTTTGTGTCTGCCGTATGCAGGAATTTTAGTGTAGCCGTATTTTTCATAAAGCCTCATTGCTTCCGGCTGTTTTAATCCTGTTTCAAGAACTAATTCTTTTATAGTTTAAGTTGCGGGCTTTCTCTTCCAGTTTATTTAAGAATTAATTTTGATAATCCTTTTCCCCTGAATTCATCTTTTACATACATTCTTTTTATTTCCGCGGTGTCTTTAGCAAAATCTTTTAATGCACCGCAGGCAACAGCATTATTATTTTCATCAACTGCGGCAAAAAAGATAAGCATTGTTTTGTTCTCTTCAACAAATTCTTCTATGCTTCCTTTGCCGTATCTTAACTCAAGGTCGCCGTGCAATGCTCTTGAAAGTTCAGATATTTCTTTGGAATCGGAAGCGGCGGTTTTGATTTCAAATTTCATAATAGAGGAAGTTTGTAATAGTTAAGCTCTTAATTAAATCTAATATTTTTTGCAAGATTCCTCACCCCTGTAAACTGGGGATTCGGAATGACAAGTTAAGATATCAGAATATTATTCAGGGTTACAAATTGTTTTTATATAATGATGTGCAGGCAGGCATCCTTTCTTAAATGCATCCTGAAAATCCGCTGCACGCCGAACTCTTTATCATTCATCTTAAGATAAACTTTCCCTCTTTCATAATAAGCCGATTCGTGATTCGGGTTTAATTCAATTATTCTTGTAAAAGAAAAAAGGGCTGATTGATACTGTTCCATTGCTGTTTCCGCAAGCCCTTTATTAAAATGGGCTTCAATATTATCGGGTTTTAATGTGAGACTTGTTGAAAAGTCCATCAATGCTTTATCATAATTTTTCAGATGCAGATTTGAGATCCCTTTACGTAAATACAGATCGGGATTTTGAAATCCATAAGAGACTGAAAGATCGAAATCATTAATAGCGTTTATATAATCATTTCTTTTGAATTTAATTCTTCCACGGTAATAGTAGGCTGCCCCGTTGGCACTCCCTGATTCAATTATTTTTGAAAACTCCAGTTCGGCGCCGTCATAATCTTTTGCTTTATACTTACTAATGCCCTTGTTCAGAAATTTTTCATATTCCTTCTCCATAATTTCTTTGGATTCAGAATCAGTAATATTTTTATTATAGTCATCCCTGTATCTGAAATCTTCTTTTTCTTCCTGTTCTTTCAGTGTATCCTTTGGATATTAATTCTTTTTCGAGCTGGGACTGCAGTTTGTTACGCTGTAGGAATGAATTGGGTTCAGGCTTAGCGGCTTTTTTGTTATTAATGTACAGGATAAGAACAATTATAAATAAAACCGAAAGAATTAGTACATATATCCACATCTTATATTCTCCAGCTTAAAGATGTATAATCGTTTAATAAAATTAATAATAATAATTTATTAATTGTAATATATTTTTCAGTTTTTTTATGCCGGTTTACCTTCAGGTTTTCTATGCCGGTCAATTAACCACCTGTACAAAAGCAAGGCGACGGCGGCTATTATTCCTATTACAGCAAAATAGTACCAGATGTAATGTGAATGGTCATATGCATGAATCAACTGTGCTGGTGATAGAAGTTCGGGATCAGGCGCGTAAGCTGCCAAAAGGTATCCTGATATTCCAAATCCCAAAATGGAGGAAAGAAAAGAGTGCAAATGACTGAACCCGAGATAAAGCCCTTCTTCTCCTTTAGGCGCCTGAAGAGAAAAATATTCAAGGTAACGTGGGGAGATAAAACATTCGGCAAGTCCCTGAACAATTATACCTGAAATCATCATAACTGTAACGGGATGGGCAGAGAATAATCCGAATATTGAAACAGATTGTCCTGTAAGGGATTCGAGAATCGGGCTTGAAGCCATTAATAAAGCTGACAAAGGCATGAGAAACATTCCGACAGTCATAGAAGAAACAGCGCGAACATTTTTCATAAGGTTGGTTATAAATACAACGGAGATCATCACAACAAACGGATTAACATTTGCAATCCATTCAGGGGAAGCATGTTCTCCAACCGTACGCAGAACGTACTTCGGCATTGTTGCATAAAGCTGGTGCTGAATAATCCAGAATCCTGTAACAATTAAAATAAGAAGGAGAAGCCTGACATTTGAAACAACGCGGATAAGACTATCCCATGTCTCTTTAAATGATTTGCCCTCGCCATCTATATTTACATTTTTATAAAAAAAGTAAACTACAATTAAAGCGATTAAGGTCATTGCAGCGGCATAAAAATTAATTGATTCAACACCCCAGGTTAATCTTAACGGATAGGCAAAAGTTTTACCAAGAAAAGCACCGACATTGACCATTCCATAAAAAATTGAATAACCTCTTGCGCGTGTTTCTTCATTCGTAGTTTTTGCAACTGTCCCTGTAATAATTGATTTGATAAAAGAACCGCCGAACATTAAAACCACAAGCGCAGGCATAACAGTTACTTTATAAGGAAGGGCTCCAAGCGTGAAGTAGCCCAATGTGAGAAGTGTAAATGCAAGCAGTATTGCATTTCTGAACCCTATTTTATCTGCATAAGCCCCCGTAAATGGGGGAAGAAAATAAAGACCTGCAGCAAAGATTCCGCCTATCCATCCCGCTTCAATGTCATCGAATCCCACGACTCTGGATAAATAAAGGGTTATTGCGATAAATACTGCATAGTAAGCTGCTCTTTCAAAAAGCTCAACAAGGTTCGCCGTCCAGAACGCTTTTGGGAATTTCCATTGCGCTTTTTTATTTCCTGCTTCGTGGTTTTCAGACAAAATTCTCACCTGGTAATTTTCTGAGAAAAATTTCACAAAGTTAAAATAAAAATAGGCGGTGGAAAAGTAATTTTAAAGATTTCTTTTTGATATAAAATAAATTTTTAGGGGGCTTTACCTGTATTTAAGAATAATTTCTTACCTCAGAATAATTTAATAGATTGCTTTGTTGAGTGTATATGAGTAGGATAATTTCATTTGTTGAAGTATACCGCCTGCCAGGTTAAAAAAACTTTCAATGTTCACAGCCTGAAGTTTGACAGGTCTCCTGTTATTTATATTTTTTTCTGCTTTACTTAATTTCAAAATTTGCTCTTTTAAATCAGGGTAATTTAATCTTTGAATAGTTTCGATTACATTTACAGCATCAAAGAAGGCAGGTTTAAGCTGAGTTATATATTCATCGGAAGACGTATCAATTCTTGCAACTTTTTGATCAAGCGAATTAATTTTTCCATCTAATGTGCTATCAGTTGAATCAACCCTGTCAGCTAAATAGCTAATTGCTGATTGCAGTTTTATTAAACCTTTTTCAGAATAGTTAATTTCATTTTTTAAATGATAAATTGAACCTGTATTTTTGACGAACTGAATAAAATCACGAACTTCATTTATTGTGTCTACCGGTTCTTTAAATCTATATTCCGAATAAGAATTATCAGTAATCGTACTGTTTTTATTCTTGTGCGGCATATAAATATAAAAAAGGGTTATCCAGAAAATAAAAATCAAAATTATTAATCCAATTATCCATTTTATCGATATAATCCCCTTTGGGGATTTTAATTCATCCATATCCTGAATCCTTTGTTAACAAGTTCCCAAAATTGCAGGAATTAAACCTTTAATGTGTTGACATTGCCCACAGAAAAGCAGGACTTTTATAATGAGAAGTTTTATATCACAGCTATTTTTAGATCAAACCGGACATAATTCTGATTTCTTCTTTTTTAAACTTTCACCCCGTGAGTGAGAAATTTTCATTTTCATATTGGTTGCAAGGTTATCAAGTTCTTCAAGAGTTCTATCAATATTCAGGTCGTTTAGTTTATTGGGATATATTTTGTAGTTATCACTGAAAACAGACGGCGTAAAATTTGGCATAATAACATTTGCGCCGGCTAATATACCCTGTTTTCTTCCATCTGGCAGCATAGTTGCAAGTGCAGTGGTTGCCGGTATATGAACATTTTTTAAAACTATCCTGGCAACTGCAATTGTTTTCAGGATCAGTTTGGAATCGACTGTTTTTTTCTGTCGATAGGGTGTATCCGGAGATGGGATTAAAGGACTGAATGATGCCATATCGACATCCATTTTTTTACAAAGTAAAATATCATCTGCAATATCTTCAATAGTCTGGAAAGGCAACCCTATCAGGTTTCCGCTTCCAACCTGGTAGCCTAACTTTTTCAGAATAGTGAGATGTTTTAATCTTTCATCTAATAACTGTCCCTGATGATATATTGAATATAATTTAGGATTTGCTGTTTCGTGCTTTAAAAGATACCTGTCAGCACCCGATTCTTTCCAAATTTCATATTCGTTAAAATTTCTTTCACCAAGACTTAAAGTAACTGCAGTATCAAAAAGTTTTATATGGTGAATAATTTTACTGATAAATTCAGATGAGCAGTTATTGTCTTCACCTGATTGCAGAACAATTGTCTTTATCCCTTTTCCATTAATTGTTTTGGCAATTGATAATATAATTTCTTCATTCATTCTGTAACGCGGCAGCTCCTCATTTGATTTGCGAAGCCCGCAGTAAAGACAGTTCTGTTCACAGTAGTTAGAAAATTCTATTATTCCGCGAAGGTGAATTTCATTTCCCATAAATTCATTCCTGATTTCTGCAGCCCGGGCAAAGATGAAATTAATATCTTTGGCATCATCAGCCTGAAGCAGGGATATCATTTCCTTCTTCTCTAAATTATCTTTCTGCAGAATTGGTTTTATATCCATCTATAAATAAACATCTCTTTCGCCGGCATCAACTTTTTCTATCATCGCATCAACTTTTTTACGGGTTGTGCCGTTTATTTTTTTTAACTCCGCGGCAAAGAAATTCTCAGTAGCAGATTTAGTTTTCTCGGAGGCAAAATCATTCAAATATTCCTTAAAAGTAGCCATCGCATTTGGAATGCAAATCTTCCCGATATTTCCTGATTTTGCAAGTTCCATAAACCTGTCTCCTGTTCTTTGCGACCTGTAACAGGCTGTACAGAAGCTCGGCATATAGCCTAAAGTTGTTATATCTCTTACAACTTCATCTAAACATCTGTGATCTCCAAGCTGAAATTGCTCAAGTTCATGATCATCAAGACTTTCTACACTTTCTTTATAGCTGCCCGGAGAAGTCCTGCTTCCGGCACTTATCTGGGAGATACCCACAGCAAAAAGATCCCTTCGAATTTCTGCTCTTTCTCTTGTAGATAAAATCATTCCAGTATAAGGAACCGCGAGCCGGATGACTGCAATTAATTTTTTAAATGAAAGATCGTCAACCGCATTAGGAGGAGTTAAAGCAGCAGGAGCATTAAGTGCAGGTTCAAGTCTGGGTATTGAAATAGTATGCGGTCCGATTCCATATTTTGAATCAAGATCGAATGCATGGCTGAGCAAAGCCAGAGTTTCAAACCTGTAATCGGTTAATCCGAATAGTGCACCAATTCCTACATCATCAATCCCGGCCTGCAGAGCCCGGTCCATTGCAAACAGCCTCCACGCATAATCTCTTTTTGGTCCGTCAGGATGCATTTGCATATAGGTATTGTAGTGATAAGTTTCCTGGAAACATTGATATGTTCCTATGCCATAACTTTTAAGTTCCTTAAAGTCTTCAACACTTAAAGGAGCAGCGTTTACATTAAGTCTTCTTATATTATTTCCATTTAGATTTAAACTATAAATTGCACTTATGGCCTCTCCAATATGGTGTACAGAAGCTTTTTTAGGATGTTCACCCGCAACGAGTAAAAGCCGTTTTTGACCCGATAAAATTAAGTAACGCGCTTCTTCAACTATCTCTTTTATAGTAAGAGATTTCCTTTTCAACTGACGATTATCTTTCCTGAATGCACAATAGAGGCAATTATTTACGCAGACATTTGTTATGTACAACGGAGCAAAAAGAACCAGGCGGTTGCCGTAAATTTTTTCCTTAACCTTTTTAGCAGTTTGGAAAAGTTTGTCATACAGCTCAGGTGAACTGATATTAAGAAGTGCTGCACTTTCTTTTAAATTTATTCCTCTCGCTTCTTCACCTTTCCTGATTATATCATCCTGCATATTTTCATTTTTAAGTGATTCATCTTCTATGAGCGAGTTAATATAAGATTCATTTATAAAAAACATTTGACTTTTCTCCGGTTGGATTGCCTATTAACTACCATTATATACTTATTCCTTTCTTATCAGGGGCAATAAGCATACCATCAATCCAGCGTGGAATGAAATTCAAAAAGAAAAACGGGTGGATTTTATTTCTTATTAAAGAGAAATATCATTATGAATAATGAAATTGGCTATATAAAGATTCAACACTTTGAGATATAACTTTCGCTAAGATTCTAAATTAGAATGTGTTTCTATTAATAGTTGTCAGTGGAACGCTTTTTGTCCATTTATTAAAAGGAGAAATTATGCGTACAGAAAAAGATTCTTTGGGGAGAGAACTTTTACCGGAAGATGCAGTTTATGGAATTCATACTTTAAGGTCATCTCTCAATTTCCCGTTTTCGGGAGAATATATAAATGCAGGTTTAATAAAGGCTTACCTTTATGTAAAGAAAGCCGCCGCTGTTACTAATTATAACTGCGGAGTGCTTGATAAGATAAAATATAACTACGTTATTGAAGCAATTGACGTTTTAATTGATGAAGCAGATCTTGCTGAGAAAGAAGAGTTTTTTTCAATTTACGATAAAATAATTGTAGATCCTTACCAGGGCGGTGCCGGCACATCTCTGAATATGAATATAAATGAAGTAATTGCAAATACTGCTCTTAAACTGATGGGGAAACAGCAGGGAGAATATGAAATAATTAATCCCATAGATGATATAAATCTTTCTCAATCCACAAACGATACTTTTATTACCGCTCTTAAAGTTGCCTCCATAAAAAGTATCAGGCAGTTATCTTCTGCCTATGCAAAACTCCAGGGTGAATTTCAAAGAAAAGAGACTGAATTCATTTCTATAATTAAACTGGGAAGAACCCAATATCAGGACGCAGTTCCAATAACACTCGGACAGGAATTTGGTGCATATGCCCAGGCAGTCTCAAGAGACAGGTGGAGATTATATAATGGAGAAGAAAGATTACGATCTGTAAATCTGGGCGGAACAGCGGTCGGAAATTCTGTATCAGCTGACAGAGAATATGTTCTTAATGTAACCAATGAGTTAAATAAATTAACCGGTCTTCCGTTATCAAAAGCAGAGGATTTAATTGATTCCACACAAAATCTTGATGTATTTGTTGAAGTTCATGGGCTTATTAAATCGGGAGCTGTATCTCTGATAAAAATCTGCAATGATTTACGGTTTCTATCAAGCGGACCTCACGGAGGAATTGGAGAAATAATTTTGCCGGAGTTACAGGCCGGGTCCAGTATAATGCCAGGTAAGGTAAATCCTGTTATACTGGAAAATACAATCCAGGTATGCGAAATGGTTAAAGGGTATGATGTGGTTATTAGCAATCTTGTTGCTTCCGGTAACCTTGAGCTGAATGCATTTTCTCCTTTAATCGCACATCTTTTTCTTAAATCTGCCGAGCTATTGAAAAAAGTAATTGTTAATCTTTCCGAAAAATGTATTGCCGGAATTAAAGCAGATGAAAAAAAATGTAAAGAACATCTTATGAAATCATCAGCCATTGCTGCATCATTAATTAATCACCTCGGATATGATCGTGTTGCAGAAGCTGTTAAAAGATCTGAAATGGAAAAGAAATTTTTCACACAAATATTAATTGAACAAAATCTGTTAAGTGAAGAAGAAGTTTTTCAAATAGTTTCCAAAGAACTGGGGATAAATAAAAAAAATGTCAATCAATCTTGATAAAAAACAAATAGTATTTGCGGGGAGAAGAAATGTAGGGAAATCATCTCTTGTAAATGCTTTCCTTGGTCAGAGCCTGAGTATTGTGAGTGATATTCCGGGAACGACAACAGATCCAGTTAAAAAAACAATGGAGTTGCTTCCTTTCGGACCTGTACTACTCACCGACACAGCCGGAATTGATGATACAGGTGAACTCGGACAAAAAAGAATAAGTAAAACTATCAAAGCAATTTCAGGTGCAGACTTGGCGGTGGTAGTTGTTGATGCAACTCAAACTTTATCAATGGAAGAATACGAGCTTCTTAATTATCTTGATAAAATTTCCGTTCCTTTTGTAATAGCAGCAAATAAAATAGAGATGGGAATAAACCCTGAACTTCTTATAGAAATAAAATCCCTGAATACTATACATTATGAAATTTCCTGTAAGCTTGGAGTTGGTATTGAAACACTTAAAAGAAAAGTGATAAGGATGCTCCCTGAAGATACTGAAGCACCATTAATTGGTGATCTTGTAAGTCAGGGAGATATTGTTGTACTTGTAGTTCCAATTGATTTAGGCGCTCCCAAAAACAGGCTGATACTCCCGCAGGTTCAGACGATAAGGGAAGCACTGGATGAAGATACTATAGTTATTGTTGTTAAAGATAAAGAACTCAGATCTGCACTCGCTATGTTAAAATCAAAACCTGATCTGGTTGTTACAGACAGTCAGGCAATTATGCGGGTTGCGGCAGATGTTCCTGAAGACATTAAGCTTACAACATTTTCAATTCTTATGGCAAGATATAAAGGTGATTTAAAAACTTTTATAAAAGGATTGAAACGCGTTGATGAGCTGCAAAACGGAGATAAAATATTAATTGCTGAAGCGTGTTCTCATCATGCACAGGAAGATGATATCGGGAAAGTTAAAATTCCCCGTTGGCTTAGATTACACACAAAAAAAGATATCCAGATAGATTTTGCTCATGGCTCAGATTTCCCTGAATCATTATCTCAGTACAAATTAATTGTTCATTGCGGTGCATGCATGTTAACTAGAAAAATGATGCAGATGAGGATGAACGAAGCGCGCTTAATGGATGTTCCAATGGTTAATTACGGTATTCTTATATCTTATATGCAGGGTGCTATTCCCAGGGCTTTGCAACCTTTTAATGAGGCAGTTTACGAGTGGGAAAAAAATATATTAAAAACCTATTCAAATTAAAATTGATTACTTAGGTAATCATTAAAAACAAACAGGATAAACAATGATTAAAATAGTAATAATAGACGACGATCCGGATATTCTTGACGTGAGTAAAATTGTACTGAATTCAAAGGGCTACAATGTTTACACAGCTCAGAACCCGGATGATGGTTATAAAATGATTAAAGATCAGAATCCTGATCTTATAATTCTCGATGTGATGATGAATGAACCGGATGATGGTTTCTTTCTCGCACAGAAACTGAGACGAGAAAAAATCGATACTCCGATCATTATGTATACATCAATATCAAAAGCATTAGGACTTGATTTCGGAAAAAGTGAAATGGTACCTGTTGATGAATACGTTGAAAAGCCTATCTCACCAGATGAATTAATCAATAAAGTTGAAAAACTTCTGCACGAAAAGGTAAAGGAGTAGCTAACATGCTTGTTTATGAAAAAAATAAATTATCAGAAGATATAGAAGGCTTTGTTGAAAAGTATGGTCCTGAAAGACCGGCTTTACTGCCGATACTTCAGTCTATACAAAGGAAACATCATTATATATCAGACTTTGCTCAGCAGGAAGTTGCCCGGCTGATGAACATTCATCCAGTTGAAGTAAACAGTGTGATTTCATTTTATTCTTTTCAACATGAAATACCGCAGGGAAGAAATATTGTAAGATTATGTAAAACTATTGCCTGCGATATGGCGGGAAAAACTGATGTTGAAAAAGCTGTTCAGAGAGAGCTTGGAATTTCATTCGGAGAAACTACTAAAGATAACCGTATTACTCTTGAACATACCAATTGTCTTGGTATGTGCGACCAGGGACCTGCAATGCTTGTTAACGAAAAAGTTTATACTCATCTCGATCCTGAAACCGCAGTGAAAATTCTGAATGAAATAAAGTAAGGAAAGTTGAAATGGATAAACGCACAAACAACCAGGAAGAGAATAGGTCCTGTATTATTTTCGGAATACACCAGGGGTGATGGAATAAAACAGCTTCTTACAAAATCACGTGAAGATATTTTATTCGAATTAAAATCATCTGCTTTAAAAGGCAGAGGCGGCGCAGGATTTCCGACATCTACAAAATGGATGTTAACCGCTGCGGCAATTGCAGGTAAAAAATTTCTTGTATGCAATGCTGATGAAGGAGAACCCGGGACTTTTAAAGACCGTGTTCTGCTGCTGGAATACCCCGAACTTGTTTTTGACGGAATGGTTATCGGCGGATATACAATTGGTGCACAAACCGGAATAGTTTATCTCCGTGGTGAATATGAATATATGCTTGAGTATCTGGAAGAATACCTCATGAAAATGAGAGATGATAACCTTCTTGGGAAAAATATTTTAGGTAGAAAAGATTTTAATTATGATATATCAATAAGACTCGGATCGGGAGCTTATGTTTGCGGTGAAGAAACTGCTTTAATTGAATCACTGCAGGGAAACAGAGGCGAACCCCGTAATCGTCCTCCATATCCTGTAAACACAGGTTATATGGGCTATCCCACTGCTGTCAATAATGTTGAAACTCTTGCCTCGGTTGCTCACATTGTTACGAAAGGCGGCGACTGGTTCAGACATTTTGGAACTGATAAATCTACAGGCTCAAAATTATTTTCAGTTTCCGGGGACTGCGACAAACCCGGAGTTTATGAGTTACCCTGGGGAACTTCCATTAAGCAATTACTGAAAATAGTTGAAGCCAAAAACACCAAAGCAGTGCAGGTTGGCGGAGCTGCCGGAATTTGTATTCCGAAATCGCAGTTCGACAGAATACTTGCTTATGAAGATGCGGCAACCGGCGGATCAATTATGGTGTTTAATGAATCGCGTGATATGTTGAAAATTCTTAAAAACTTTCTTGAGTTTTTTGTTGAAGAATCCTGCGGCCAATGTACTCCCTGCAGAATAGGAAATGTTAAACTTCTTGATGGTGTGGAAAAAATAGAAAAAGGAGAATTTACTTTTGCATATATAGAAACTCTAAAGGAACTTGGCAAAACCATGCAGGTTGCTTCCAAATGCGGACTCGGTCAGTCATCGCCTAATTCTTTTATATCCATACTGAACGACTTTAAAGATGAAATATTCCACACAACCGGAAAGGGTAGATAAGATGGAAAAACGAAATAGTAACAGATCACCGGAAAGCCAGAAACCCTTTGTTGTTAAAAAACCGGATGCAGGAAAAGAAATGATTGGTGGAATGATTTCAGTTGAAATAAATGAAAAGAAAATTTCGGTTCCGCTCGGCACAACAATTCTTGAAGCATGCAAAGAGAACCAGGTTCATATTCCTACATTATGTTATCACGAAGATTTATGTATTGCAGGTGTATGCCGTGTTTGTGTTGTTGAAGTTGAAGGAATGAAAACTCTCCAGACATCCTGTTCATTTCCGATTACAACACCCATCAAAATTCGCACTTCAACTCCAAGTGTAAGAAAAGCCCGCAGACATATAATCGATCTTCTTTTAAGCGAACATTACGGTGAATGTTATGTTTGCTCAAGAAATAATAACTGCGAATTACAGGATCTTGCAAAAGAATATGGTGTTGATGGTTTTACATTCGGACAAATAAAAGAACCTAAATATACGATTGACAGATCATCTCCGTCCGTAGTAAGAAATATGAACAAATGTGTTTTGTGCAAACGCTGTATCAGAACATGTATCGATCTGCAGGAAGTTGGTGTGCTTGAAGCATTAAATCGCGGGCAGGAAACTAAAGTCGGTACATTTCTCGATAAACCACTGGCAGATGTAATATGTATTAACTGTGGCCAGTGTATTAACAGGTGTCCCACAGGCGCATTAAAAGCTAACGATCCATCGGATGATATCTGGAGAGCAATTGATGATCCTAAAAAGCATGTTGTAATTCAGACAGCTCCGTCCCCGCGTGCTGCAATCGGTGAAGAATTCGGTATCGAACCCGGTCATTCTTTTACGGGAGAATTAAACACAGCTTTGAGAAGAATAGGATTTGACATGGTATTCGATACAAACTTTACTGCTGATCTTACAATTATGGAAGAAGGAACAGAACTTTTAAATCGATTAAAAAAAGCGGTTGTTGATAAAGATGAAAGTATAAAACTTCCGCAGTTTACATCCTGTTCCCCGGGCTGGGTAAAATATATTGAACATTTTTATCCTGAATATCTCGGTTACTTATCATCTGCAAAATCTCCACAGCAAATGTTTGGTGCGCTTATAAAAACATTTTATGCAAAGGAAGCAGACATTGATCCGGCTGATATTGTCACTGTTGCTCTTATGCCTTGTGCGGCAAAGAAGTTTGAATGCAACAGACCGGAAATGAACGACTCAGGTTTTAAAGATGTTGATTACGGATTAACTACAAGAGAAATGGCGCAGATGATTAAAGAAGCCGGAATTTTTCTGCCTGAAATGCCGAAGTCACATTTTGATGAACCATTCGGGGATGCATCCGGTGCCGGGTTAATTTTCGGTGCAACGGGCGGTGTAATGGAAGCTGCTTTAAGAACTGTATATGAATTGGTTACCGGAAGACCTGTTCCATTTGAAAATCTTGATATTACTCCCTGCCGTGGATTTGAAGGTATTAAACAGGCATCGGTTAAACTTGAAAACTGTGTCACAGATTATAAATTCCTCGAAGGTGTTGAACTTAAGTTCGTCGTCGCTCACGGAACAGCAAATGCAAAGAAAGTTATGGAAATGCTGAAACGCGGTGAGTTGAACGATGTTCACTTTGTTGAAATAATGGCTTGTCCCGGCGGATGTTTGGGTGGCGGCGGTCAGCCGATTCCTACTTCTGCTGAAATAAGAGCAAAACGTGCGCAGGCAATTTATGAAGAAGATGCCTCACTACCGATAAGAAAATCTCATGAAAATCCTCACGTTAAATATATTTATGAAAAATTCTTAACCGAAGGTCCGTGCAGTGAATTATCACATAAATTACTGCATACTCATTATACAAAGAGAGGAAAATTTATTTCGTAAAAATATTTGAGGCTATCTTTATGAATATTGTCAATCTGAACTTGTTTCAGATTCCGAAATGAATTCGGAATGACAATTAAATTTAGGCGGCCTCAATTTAATCGAAAGAAAAAATGATATCACTTGTTCCTTCCTGGACTCATCATTACGATCAGTTCTGGAATACATTGAGAAAAAGGAACCTCTGGTTCATTAAACTGAGATACGGAACGGTGGCAATGCTTCTGCTTGTTCTGTTTGCCGCGGAGTTTATTCTCAGTATTAAATTTTCTCCTGTTCAGAATCAGGCTATCCTTTTGATAACCGGTTCGATTCTTCTCTACAACTTTATTCTCCACTACGCAAGAAGGTTTGTAAAAACCGAGCCGGATAAGTTTAATCCAATTCATCATTCACTTATTCAAATGCTTCTTGATCTGATATCACTTTTTCTTCTTGTCTACTTTACAGGCAGTATTGAATCACCACTTTTCCTTCTATTTGTTTTTCATATGATTATCGGAAGCCTGATTCTACCGGGAATTGTTATATACTCAATTGCCGCTTTTATAGTTATTGTTTTTACAGGGCAGGTTATGCTTGAGTATAAGGGTTATCTGGTTCATCATTCAGTTGAAGGGTTTATTACAAACCCGGTTTATTTGGACTTCAATTATATAATTTCTTTTTCGGTTTTCTTTGCCTTCCTGATATTTGTAAGTGTTCTCCTTGCCAATAAAATTGCAAATCAATTATACAGAAATGAGCAGAGGTTAGTAGAATCTATTGAAATGCTGAATAGAGCTGAAGAAGAGAAACAGAAATATATAATTGGTGTTGTGCATGAATTGAAATCACCAATAGCGGCACTTCAATCTTATCTTGATTTAGTACTTCAGAAATTTGTGGGGCCATTAGGTGAATTAGTTGAACAAAAATTAATTGCTGCAAGAGAGAGAGCCGGGGAAGCCATCGAACTTATAAATAATATTCTTAAGATTTCACGTTTAAGATTAATGAGTGAAATTGCAAATGAAACAATTGATATAAAAGAAATAATCTGCTCAATTCTTCAAAAGCAGAAAACAGTTATTGACACAAAACAACTTACTATAAAATTAACAGATGATCGTTTACTAAGGACGCCTGTTCGTGGAGATAAATTCCTGGTTGAAATCGCAGTATCAAATCTTGTGCTGAATGCGATTAAATACGTTGGAGATAATGGGCTAATAGAAATATCAGTTTCTGAAGTTACGGATGGCATTTATCTGGAAGTAACTGATAATGGAATCGGAATTCCGGCAAATGAAAGAGAAAATATATTTAAGGATTTTTATCGTGCATCAAATATTAAGAACAAAGGCTATGAAGGATCAGGACTCGGATTATCTGTCGTTAAGCAAATAGTTCTAAGGCACAACGGAAATATCTCGGTAGAAAGTCCATCACGAATAGGCACGAAAGAAAAACCCGGTACCTCATTCAAAATTTTCCTTCCATTTTAATGCTTGGTATTTCTCACCCGGTAATTTTATATTTTACATTGTATCCCAAAACAATTTGAGAAAAATATGTATAAGCAGGTTAAAGATCCCGGCTTTGGTGAAAAATATTTTAACCGAACCAAACGAATTATAAATAAAGACGGCTCATTTAATGTAAGCAGAACAAGTGCTGGTTTTAATATAAGCGATATTTACCATCATCTGATTACAGTAAGCTGGCCGGTATTCCTTCTTATGCTTACGGGAACTTTTCTTTTCGTAAATATTGTATTTGCTTTTCTCTATTCTGTGATAGGTATTCATAATCTTGAGCCCATGTCTGACAATTCATTCTTTATGATATTATTGAATGCATTTTTCTTTAGCGTACAGACATTTACAACTGTTGGTTACGGCGGAATATTACCCGAAAGCATTTTATCAAATCTTGTTGCCTCCTTTGAGGCAATGACTGGTCTGATGGGTTTTGCGCTTGCTACAGGATTACTTTACGGCAGATTTTCAAAACCGTCTTCCAAAATCGTATTCAGCAATAATGCAGTTATTGCTCCTTTCAAGGGAGGAATGAGCCTGCAGTTTAGAATAGCTAATAAAAGGTCTAATGTTCTTATGAATCTTGAAGCAAAGCTTCTTTTAATGCTGGTGGAAAAAAAGGACGGACAATTCACGCATAAATATTATAATCTGAATCTTGATTTACCATTTGTCTCTTTTTTTCCGTTGAGCTGGACGATTGTTCATCCAATTAATGATGAAAGTCCTTTAAAAGATTTTACAAAAGATCATTTTGAAAATACTGATGCAGAAATACTAATTTTGATTAAAGGATTTGATGAAAGTTTTAATCAGGATATACACGTAAGGCATTCATACAGGTTCGATGAAATTGTATGGAATGCAAAGTATAAACGGGCGTTTATAACTAATGAAAAAGGAGAAACGATTCTCCAGCTCGACCAGATTCATGAATATGAACTTATTGAAGGAACATGAAAAATGAAAACTTTTATTTTGTGGCTTCTGCTTTTATTCTTCTGCTGGCCGCTTGCTTTAGTAGCTTTGATAATATACCCTGTTGTATGGCTTGTGCTTCTTCCATTTCGTTTAATCGGTATAACCGTAGATGGAATACTTGATCTTGTTACTTCTATAATTAAATTACCGGGCAGAATATTAGCCAAAAGTAAAACTTAATTTTTTTTCGGTCGCCACTCCTCAAGAAAAGCCATAAACTTTTCTGGATTATAGTCCTTGCCTTCTTCCAGTTTTCCTGTATCCTGGGAATGAAGAAAGTTTCCATCCTGGTCTAAAACAAAAAAGTGAGGATATCCTGGAATTTCAGGATACTTTGAAAGAAAATCTTCATTTTTATTTTCCCGGCTGTAATTAACTTTCATTACAACAAAGTTGTTTTGCATAAAAGTATTAATATCTTCGTGGCCTTCAATAAAAGCATCAATTCTGTGGCACCAGATACACCATTCACCGCCAACATCCAGAAGAATATTTTTGTTTGTTTTCTGGGCTTCTATAATTGCAGTCTGTAAGTCTTTTGCCGGATCTTTGCCCGGATCAAATTTTGTAACGGAACTGCTGCTGGTCTGGGTAAATAGCTGCACGGATGATAAGACAAACAGCGAAGTAATAATCAATATAAGTTTCATATAATTTTTCCGGAATTAATTTTAGCATGGTAAACTAATAAAAAATATAACAAAGCATTTTTTATCAAACAATAAAAAAAATTGAGGATTTATTTTTTGCGACGTGTTTTATAATAGTTTAAAACAAATACTTGACAACAAAAAATCCACCGATTAAAAGAACTGTAAATGTAATTGCCAGAATATTAAAATATTTATCGATAAATGATTTTATCTGCGGTCCGAATTTCCAGATAAGGCCTGCAACAAGAAAAAACCTGGCACCGCGGCTGATAAATGAAGCTATAACAAACATGGGGAAAAAAACATTAAACGCTCCCGCAGATATTGTAAATACTTTATAAGGCAGGGGTGTAAATCCGGCAGTGAAAATTATCCAGAAATTATATTTATCATATAAACTTTGAATTCTGAAAAATGTTTCGTGTGTAAAACCGGGAATGTTCCGGAAGAAAAAATCAGCAACGGATGTAAATTCATTTGAAGGAGTCCACCAGATATAATGTCCGATTGCATAACCGAATAGTCCGCCAACAAGTGAAGCAATTGTACAGATGGCGGCATATTTGAAGGCTTTTTGTCTTGCCCCGAGAACCATGGCAATAAGCAGGGCGTCCGGAGGAATCGGGAAAAAAGACGATTCGGCAAAAGCGAGTATAAAAAGAGCAATTCCTCCATAGGGAGTTTCTGCCCAACTTAGAACCCAATCGTATAAACGGCGCAAAAACTTCATATTTGCCAGATTGTTAAAGCTCCAAACATAAGAATTTTTAATCTATTATTAATATCTTATTAATGAGAAAAATTTAACTTTTTACCCAAAATCATTTTACTTTGAAATTTATTGTTGATAATTTAGGCCCGAACTAAATTTTCACTCTAATGTAAAGCGTCGACCTAAATAATTATTTAATTATTTATTAAAAACTAGGAGAGTCCGAAAATGAAAAAAATGTTGTTAATTCTTAGTTTCCTATTATTTGCTTTTGGCAATTCAAATGCTCAATTCACCCCTAATCATAATTACTTAGGTCCGAGTATAGGTCTTTCATTTCTGGGATCAACACCACAATTTGGTGCCAATTATGAATATAGTATGGATCTTGAAAACTTTGGAAGAGTAGGAATTGGCGGAATTTTCCGTTACTGGAGTTATAGTGAAGATTTTTTCAATTATGGGTGGAAGTACACTGATGTTCTAATTGGTGCGCAAGGAAATTATCATTTTATATTAGACAATAATAAATTCGATCCTTGGGTAGGTTTAACATTAGCTTATGATGCAGGTTCAGTATCATATAATGGACCATCAGGTTACAACTATGCTTCACCGACTTATGGTGGTTTCTTCGTTGGTCTTAATGGTGGTATAAGATACTGGGTCTCTCCGACCATTGGAATCTCAGCCAGACTTGGCTATGGTTCTTTAAGTTATGGTGCTTTAGATCTTGGTGTAGACTTTAAATTTTAATATTCAATAAACTCATTCAACATAAAAAAGGAAAGTAAAATGAAAAAAGTTCTATCGATTGTAGTTATATTAATTTTTGCGTTTTCTATGAATAATGCCTTTGCACAAGGTAAAAATCATGTTAGCATTGGCGCTAATATTGCCCTGCCAATGGGTACATTTGGTGATTTAGCTGGAGTTGGAATTGGTGGTACAGCAACCTTCGAAATGGGATTCACTCCAAATATTACCGGTATTGCTACTGCAGGATATATAAGTTTTGGTGGAAAAGATTTTACAGATGTTTATTATAATTATTCCTACGGATATTCTGTTATTCCAATAATGGTTGGAGCGAAATATTATTTTACCCCGGGTGTACCATTTTACGGAATTGCACAAATAGGATTCCAGATATTTAATGCAAATTATTCATCAACAGTCAACGTTCCCGGATATTATAATTTTAGTGGAAGTGCTTCCGGAAGTTCAACAGAATTTGCTTTTGCAGTTGGTGCAGGTTATGAAATTCCTGTTGGTTCAAGTGGGGCTATTGATGTTACAGGTATGATCAATATAGTTAGTAATCTAAATTATATTGGTGCACGTGTAGGTTACAGATTTAGTTTATAATTTACTAATTTAATTTTTCACAGGCTGCTTATACAGGCAGCCTTTTTTGTTTTAAACCGGATTTATTTTGTTATTTACGAAATCAACTTTAACAGATATATTTGTTTCAAATAAAATCATTTAAACAATTAGAACTATTTCTACTCCTGCTCATATTCATATTCTTACTCTAACTGAAAAGATTAAGAGTAAGGCCTGCCTAACGGCAGGCAGGTTATGATTAAGATAAATCCATAATGAAAGAAACCGCACTTTACATACACATTCCTTTCTGCGATCATAAGTGCATTTACTGTGATTTCTATTCTATAATTACATCTGATAATATTAACCCATTTCTGCAATCTCTTAAAAAGGAGATTGATCATTATTCTGAGATTTTTTCAGAAGGAAGAATTTTCACTTCAATTTATTTTGGCGGCGGAACTCCATCATTAATGGAACCAGTCTATATTTCAGAAATAATTAATTATCTAAAACAAAAATTCTCCGTGTCTGAGAATGCTGAGATAACACTCGAAACTAATCCAGGAACAGTTGATAAATCCAAATTAAAGCAGTTTCTTACAACTGGGATAAACAGACTTAGTGTTGGCATTCAGTCATTCCACAATGATGAACTTAAATTTCTTACCCGCATCCATAATAGCAAAACCGCAGTTGAGACCATTCTGAACGCAAAAGAATCAGGATTTAATAATATAAGTCTTGATTTAATTTTTAATCTTCCCGGACAAACAAAACAAAAGTGGGCTGAAAATCTCAAACAGGCTGTTGAACTTCCGATTACCCATTTATCGGCTTATAGTCTTATTCTTGAAAGGGGAACCATTTTAAACAAAATGGTAATAGATAAAAAAGTTATTCTGCAGGATGATGACTATGATGCTGATCTTTACGAATACACTTTGGATTTTCTTGAAGATAAAAAATTCAGACAGTATGAAGTTTCAAACTTTTGCTTTCCCGGTTATGAATGCCGGCATAACAATACTTATTGGCGCTACCGTGATTACCTGAGCTTCGGGACATCGGCGCATTCATTTATGGATGGAAAACGCTGGTGGAATTTTTCCAGTCTGAAAAAATATATAGATGAAATCGGGCATAATCAAAATGCAGTTGCAGGATTTGAACTGATAAATAGTGAGCAGGAACTGAATGAATATGTTATGCTTGCTTTAAGAAGTGATGGTTTAAATATTCTTGAGTTTAAAGAAAAATTCGATGAAGGTTGGATAAAAGATAAATATGATTATTTTATTCAGTTAGAGAATCAAAATCTTTTGAAAACAGATGAAAATATTATTCGGCTTACAAAAAGAGGATATGCTTTATGCGATGAAATCCTCGGAAACCTTCTTTAGTTACATTTCTTTTTTTCTGATCATAAAATCTGATTTTTATGTTTAAAATTAAGCTTCACTGGCAGATTTTAATTGCTATCGGGTTAGCGGTTCTTTACGCTATTTTTTTAACTGATTATGTAGAGTATGTAACCTGGATGGGGCAGCTTTTCCTCCGCGGATTACAAATGATAATTGTACCTCTTATTGTTACTTCAATTGTATCGGGAGTTACAAATATTGATAACGCGCAAAATCTTGGCAAGCTTGGATTAAAAACGATTTTGTATTATGTCACTACAAGTCTATTTGCAATTTTAGTGGGGCTAACTTTAGTAAATCTGTTTCAGCCGGGAGTAGGTGCCGATCTTGGTTTGAAAAAAGAAGTTGAGGGATTAAGTGCTGCTTCCGGTGGAATTGGTAATATTCTTTTAAGAATGGTTCCTACAAATTTCTTCCAGGCTCTGGTTTCTGCTGATATGCTCGCAATAATATTTTTTTCAATTCTTGTTGGATATTTTCTCACAAAGGTTTCTGAAGAATATAAAAATCCTCTTATTAATCTTTTTAACGGCGGATTTGAAGTAATGATGAAAATAACCGGTTTCGTTATAAAGTTTACGCCATTGGGAGTGCTTGGAATTGTAACCGGAGTTGTAGCCGAACAAATTGATAATATCAGTGAACTTGTTCAGAGACTTGGGATTTATATGCTTGCTGTTCTGCTGGGATTAGCAATTCACGCAATTATAACTTTGCCTTTGCTATTAAAGACTTTTGGCAAAGCAAATCCCTGGCTGCACTTTAAAGCAATGACCGCTCCTTTACTTACAGCATTTTCAACTTCTTCTTCATCTGCAACTCTACCTCTTACACTTGATGCAGTTGAGAATAACGATGGTGTTTCAAACAAGATTACAAGTTTTGTGCTTCCGCTTGGTGCAACGGTAAATATGGATGGTACTGCTTTGTATGAATGTGTTGCTGCCATGTTTATTGCACAGGCTTACGGAGTTGATTTATCTTTTATGCAGCAGGTCATAGTGGTTTTCACAGCGTTGCTCGCCTCAATCGGTGCTGCAGGTATTCCTATGGCAGGACTCGTAATGATCTCCGTTATACTTTCTGCTGTTGGTCTTCCGCTTGAAGGTGTTGGTCTGATTCTCGCTGTAGATAGAATTCTTGATATGTGCAGAACAACTGTAAACGTATGGAGTGATTCATGCGGTGCAGTTATAATTGCGAAAACAGAAGGAGAAACACTCAAAGTCTGAAAGATATGTTCATTCAGATTTTTATCTGTCTATAATCGGAATTCCGATACAACCGGTCGGCTCATCTATTCCAAGCATATTACAAATCGTGGCTGCAATATCAACTATATAAACAGGTTTATTAATTACTTGTGAGGGAACATTCCATCCATAAAATAATAATGGTACGTGGGTATCATAAGGATATGAAGCACCATGCGTGGTGCCGTAGTTATCGCGGATAGGAAGATAATTCGGCTTTAGAGTGAACTCAACATCACCTGATCTCTCTGGATTAAATCCATTGAGGATATAGTTTCCAGGTACTCTTTGCGGAGATATATCCTTAAGTTCATGACGAAGAAATACTGTTTCTATTTCAGGAAATTCATTCTGTAAATAATCTCTGAAAATATCCTCAACTTCGGACAGATTTAATTTTTTTGTTTTAATTATTTCCCTGTTTAAATAAATCTGGAAGTTTGAAAAGTTCTCAATAATATCTGATGTTCCGAACTTTCTTTCTGCATATTGTTTTATGGAATCTCTGCAATTATCATAATTAAATTTACCGGCAGGAATATTCATCTTCTGTAAGTATCCAACTGTCTCTGAGACTGCATGATCAGCAGTTAAAAAAATGAGATAATTAACTTTTCCTACACTTTCATCAAGGGTACGAAATAATTCAGCAAGCTGTCTGTCCATTCTGATAAAAGCGTCCTGAATCTCAACTGAATTTGGTCCGTATGCGTGTCCGATAAAATCGGTTGAAGAAAAACTGATTGCGAGAAAATCCGTATAATCACCGGTACCGGGTTTTTCATTTTGAATTAATGCTTTTGCAAACTGAAGGAGTAATTCATTACCAAAAGGAGTACTTCTGATCAGGTCATACTTTTTATTCATCACCTTATTAAAAGAATGGGGGAAACTTGTTTTACCTTCCGAAAACACATCTTCCTCCCATGGTGCTTCATCGGGTTCACTTAACTGATAATCTTCTGGCGGGAGTAAAAGATTCCAGCTTCCATTAAATAATTCAGATGCAACATTTTTTTCATTGAAATCTATAACCCACGCTGGAAGTGAATTTGTATAGTAGGTTGAAGAAATAAATTTTCCGGTTTTTGAGCTGTACCAGTAAACCTCATCAGGATTATGTCCGCCGGGAAGAATTGCCGCACGATCCTTCAATGATATGCTGTAGATTTTCGATTTTCCGTTTGTCGCAATTTTCAGTTGATCAGAAATAGTCGTGGTAAGTAAACGCTTTGGAGATGCCTGTCCTTCTGAGGATGTTTCCCCGATAGTAAGTACGGTATCATCTTGTATACAATTAACGAATGAATCAGTCTTCCTGTTGTACCAGTCATTACTGATTATTCCATTATAATATGGGGTTGAGCCTGTGTAAATAGAAGCATGTCCTGGTCCGGTATAAGTGGGAACGTAATCAAAATGTGTAAAAGTAAAGTTGCTGCCCTGATACATTAATCTCTTAAAACCATCTTCACCATAAAACTTTTCATATTTGAATAAATAATCATATCTCATCTGGTCAATTACTATTCCAACTACAAGCTTCGGCTTATTTGGTTCCTGTCCGTAACAATAAACAATCGAAAATGAAAAAAATAAAGCGAGGATAATTCTGTAGATTTTCATTTTAATAATTTTCCTTTGAGTATTCGTCCCTGTTTTTTAATAATAATGCTAAAAGAGTAAAGTGTAAAATTAAAGAAATTATTACCCTTAATTTATTAAAAGCGGAATCTTATCGAAAAAATATTTACTCCCTTTTCTCGTCGTAATTTGTCAAAACAAAAAAGATAATTGTTCTGAAGTAAAGTATAACAGGTATTTAAAATTAAACCCCGGTTCAATCTTTCGGGGTTTATTATTTTAAATGGGGGGGTTAATAACTCCTAAAATTGATGGTAAAACATTTATATCATCAATAATAAAATCAGGTTTTTCTAGTTCAAGCAATTCTTTTGACCTGTATCCATAAGCTACTGCACAGTTAAATGCACCGGCATTTTTACCGCAATTAATATCAAGTTCAGAATCTCCAACCATTATAGTCTCAGATTCTTCAATCCTTAGTTCGTTGCATATAAAATACAGGGATTCGGGAGAAGGTTTTATTGCAATATCTTTCCTTCTCCCCATAACAAATGAAAAATAATTTCTAAGATTAAAGTGATCAATAATTTTATCTGCCTGATCCTGCCCCTTTGTTGTAAGGAGTGAAATTTTAATCCCAGCTGTTTTTAAATTCTTTAGAACTTGAATAACACCGGGATAAAGAACGGATTCATCGATAAAATTAAAATAATACCCTTTGTAGATGTCTATAAATTCTTCAATATCTTTTACAGGAATATTTAATTCATCGAATATGTTAAGAAAGTGATGACCAATCCTTTTCTGAAATTCAGTTTCAGGTAAAGGCTCTTTAATCTTTAAGTGCTCAAGTGTTTTGATTGTTGTCTTAAAAATTGTCACATATGAGTCAATAAGCGTTCCATCCAGATCAAAACATACGTGTTTAATTTTCATTAGTTGATTCTTTCACTTTTAATAAAGCTTTGTAAGTACAGTGTGACTATTATAGATTTTATTCTTTTACCATTCCTGAAATTCGTTCAGAAATATATCAATCCTTTTAGTGGATTGAGACAAAATAATTTAAATAATTTAAAGTGCTTTTTAATAAAATATTATTTAATATCACAGCAGTCAAAATAATTACCTTTGTTTCTAATTAAAATAACTTCATTTACTTTACCAGTTGAAACATCGTTTCAACTTCTTAAATAGTTCCTTAACTATCTTTATTACAAGGGAAATTGTATAAGGACTTCAAATAATTAATTATATTATCTCTTTAATAAACATTCATATCAATTTATTTACCAGGAGTAATTAAAATGAAAAAACTTCTTCTCTTTGTTCTTCTTTTTGCCGGGTTAGGAATAAAGGTTGAGTTATTAGCTCAAAGCCAGCCGGTACTTTATTTCTGTGAACGTTATGATAAAAATAAAGGAGAAATAGGAATAGCTGACCGGTTTACCAAAGGATATCTTACTGTTATGGTAAAATGTGATCACGCTCTGGGTCTTGAAGATGTTCATGTTCAGTTTGATAAATATAATTTCCGCACGGGAGAATTTGATTATTATAAAAAATATGATTACACAATTGATAAAGACATGAGCTATGTCTTTTTTGCAAAGAACTCGGATAGCGACTTAAAATTTGAAGAAGCGGGTTTTTACCGGGTCTTTCTTCTTGATCAAGATGATAATACAGTGGCAAGTGCATTGATAGAAATTATAGATTAATTTTAGTACTAAATTCTAAGTTTAACGGCGTGTTATTCACGCCGTTTTAATTTTAAAATGATTTTGCCAATCAAATTGCTTCAGCTTACTTAATTTGTTGCCTCATTTCATTAAATTTGATCAGATCAAAAATAAAAATTATAAATATATATGAATCCGGGATATGACATAATAATTATCGGAGCCGGTCCGATTGGAATTTCATGCGGAATAGAAGCCGTTAAGCGAAAATACTCTCATTTGATTGTTGAAAAAGGATGCCTGGTTAATTCACTTTTCAATTATCCGACAAACATGGTTTTCTTTTCAACTTCGGAAAGACTTGAAATTGGTGGAGTCCCTTTCGTTTCACACGGTGATAAACCTACACGGAGAGAAGCCCTGGAATATTTCCGAAGAGTGGTAAGCAGCTGGAAACTTAATGTGAAAACATACGAAAGAGTTTCAGAAATTAAAAAGTTAAACGGGGGTTTTGAGGTTGCTACAAATAAAGGAAACTATTCAGCAAAATACATTATTATCGCAACAGGTTTTTATGATAAACCGAATCTGTTGAAAGTTCCCGGAGAAAAATTACCAAAAGTAAAACACTATTTTGATGAAGCACATCCATATGTCTACCTGAATCTTTTAGTGATCGGCGGCGGTAATTCTGCGGTTGATGTTGCTTTGGAAACCTATAGAAGAGGCTCGAATGTTACGATGGTGGTCAGGGAAGACTCGCTGAAGGAAGGAGTTAAATACTGGGTTCGCCCGGATATTGAAAACCGGATTAACGAAGGCTCAATAAAAGCTTATTTTAATTCCAAGGTAATGGAAATAAGAGAGAATGAAGTTGATATCGATACACCTGATGGATTGCTGACAATTGAGAATGATTTCGTTTTTGCTATGACTGGTTACCATCCTGATTTTGAATTCTTAAAAAAAGCCGAAATTGAAATATTAAATAATCACTCCCCGGTTTTTAATGAACTAACTTATGAAACTAACCTTGAAAGAGTTTATCTTGCAGGTGTAGTTTGCGGCGGAATGGATACAAGCAGGTATTTTATAGAGAATTCAAGATCACATGCTGAGGCGATCTTTAATTCTCTCGATAAAAAAAGAGCACAAACTTCAATCACAGGTAAAAAGTAGCAAGTCCTAATTTGATGAGGAATATAATTTGACTTATCATTTTTAAAAATATTTTGAATAATAAAATTAGAGGAGAATAAAATGGCTGATAAAATCAGAGAACTACTTGGAAATGATGCTGATTCGCTTCTGAACTATAAAGCAAAATTTCCAAAAGAACAATTAAACCTTCCGGGACCAGATTTTGTTGACAGAATTTTTGCCCAGACTGACAGGAGTATAAATGTTCTGAAAAATCTTCAATGGATTTTCAGTTCAGGGAGATTAGCTGGTACAGGTTATCTTTCAATTCTTCCCGTGGACCAGGGAATAGAACATAGTGCCGGAGCCTCTTTCGCACCTAATCCTCAGTATTTTGATCCTGAAAACATTGTTAAGCTTGCAATAGAAGGAGGATGTAATGCGGTTGCTTCAACACTCGGTGTGCTTGGAATGTGTTCACGCAAGTATGCACATAAAATCCCCTTCATTATGAAAATAAACCATAATGAACTTTTAACATACCCGAATCATTTTGATCAGATTATGTTTGCAGGTGTTGAACAGGCATACGATATGGGAGCTGCTGCCGTTGGTGCAACAATCTATTTTGGTTCTGAAGAAAGCGACAGGCAAATTGTTGAGGTTAGTGAATCTTTTCAATATGCTCATGAGCTTGGTCTGGCTACAATTCTTTGGTGTTATCTTAGAAATAATGATTTCAAAAAAGATAAAGATTATCACGTTTCTGCAGATCTTACAGGACAGGCTAATCACCTTGGGGTAACACTTGAAGCAGATATCATCAAACAGAAGCTTCCTGAAAATAATGGCGGATTTAATGCCATAAAATTCGGAAAGACAAGTAAAAAAGTTTATGAGGATCTTTCAACTGATCATCCGATAGATTTAACCCGTTACCAGGTAATTAATAATTATATGGGCAGGGCAGGATTAATTAACAGCGGCGGAGCTTCCGGTGAGAATGATTTTGCCGAAGCAACTAAAACTGCTGTTATAAATAAAAGAGCCGGCGGAATGGGACTCATCTCGGGAAGAAAAGCTTTTCAGCGTCCTATGAAAGACGGCATAAAACTTCTAAATACAATTCAGGATGTTTACCTGAGTAAAGATGTAACTGTAGCTTAAAATTTGTTATTCTAAATTGAGCAGAAAGCGCTCTCAAAAAGGAGCGCTTTTTTTATTGGTTTAAAAGATATTCCGCTACTTTTCCCAATTCCTGTACATTAATATTGTTAAAAGAAGGCATAACCATATTTGGATATTTCTGCTTGTAGGTTTTGAACCTGTCAGAATCCATGTAAGACGAAGGATTTCTTAGATAATTTGTTAACTGATCTTTACTCCAGAATTGGTTTAATCCTTTTAAAGATGGTGCCACATTTGTACCCGTAAGATCGGAGCCATGACAATTTTTACATCCGAGTCTGTTTATAAGATCAGCTGGAGTTGTATCTTCATCTGAAGCCATATTTTGTTGAGGAACAGTATTTCCCATTGGTCCTTTTGTATCCCGTGCCGGTTCATTGGTTACTTTTTGAAGAAGGAAAAGTAAAATAAAGAGCATAAGAAAAGCTGCTACCCATATCTGAGGTTTAGTCATTATTCATTTTCATTTTGTTAAGTAAAATTATTTTATTTCAAAAGATGCATTAACTACTGCTGTAATTTCTTTCTCAATAGAACTGAGATCATTTATTCCGTAATCAGAAACCTGGTTAGAAAGCTTTGGTGTAATTTGTATAACTCCCATGCGCGCGTCTCTCATAGTACCGAGTGAGCGTCCGGTGGCTTTTGCAATTTTCTCAGCTCTTACCATAGCATCTTTTGCTGCATCTGCCTGTACATCAATTTTTAATTCAGAAAGTTTGGTATAATGATATTCAGGCTGTTCAACATTAAAATTAACTCCTTTTTCAATAAGAGAAGGAATATCGAGCGAAATATCTTTTATCCTGTTAACATCATCGGATTGTATTTCAATTCTCTGGTTATAATTATATGCCTTTACAGTTCCGGTTTGATAACCATTTGCTCCTATTTCATAAACAGGATAACTATTAATAGTATAAAATTCTATTTTATTTTCAGGGAATCCTTTCGTAGAAAGATAAGAAACCAGTATTGGCTTCATTCGCAACAGTTCACGGTAAGCAGATTCCGCAGTTGGTGCCTGTGCTGTAATTGTTCCCCGCAATACACCAAGATTTGAAGTTATATCTCTTTTTGCAGAGCCGGTTACATTTATTGTCTGATTCGAAGTGTAATTTGACTTCCAGGTAAAAGCAATTATTATCGCACAAATGATAATTGCTGCTGATATTATTATTGAAGGGATTAAAAAATTGTCTCTATTGCTCATATAATTGTTTTAATAAATTGTGCGGGAAAATTATCAAAAATGTTAATCCTTAACAACTAATAAAATAAACAAGTTCCCGAAATGGATTAATAAGGGATATCCGTTCAATTTTACTCAAAAATAAAAGAGGCAGATTATTTGGTTAATCTGCCTGTAATAATAAAAGATTTGTTAAAATTATTTCAATAGCAGCATCTTTTTAATTGAAGTGTAATCACCTGCACTTAACTTGTAAAAATAAATACCACTTGCAAGCCTTGAACCATCAAATTCAACCTCGTAATTCCCTGCGGGTTGTTCCTTATTAACAAGAGTTGATATTTCCCTGCCAAGTATATCAAATACCTGCATTGTAACCATTGAACTTTTATGAATGGAGTATTTAATTTTAGAAACGGGATTAAAGGGATTCGGGTAATTCTGGCTTAAAAAATAGCTCGCAATCATTTCGTTTTGGTTAACATCAAGATAAATAGAATTTGTATATCCTGTCAGATGTATCACTATCGCAATTCTTTGTCCTTCCGTTTCCCATCTTAAATGCAGGTCATCAATAAAAGCTCCTTCATGTTCAGGGTTGAATTTTACTGACAGATTTACATCTCCTTGTGGTGGTATTACTACAGGTAACTGTTGCTGTAGAGTATATGCCGAATCATATTTAAAAGTTGAATTTATTTCTATCGTATCGCTATAATTATTAGTTATATTAAAAGAAATAATACCGGAGCCACCAACCGGAACAATACCAAACTCAAGCTTATCTTTATCACTTGTGAATAAATCCGTATGCCAGTCATATTTGAAAGCTCTGTAGCAGTATGTAGTATCTGAAAATGTGAATGATAGTTTCTGTGTCCCGTCAGGTCCGACTTCTGTAATATTGGGCGGAGCATTATTTGAGCCCCAGCCAATAATGGTATTATGATTTGCCAATCTCTCTACACTACCCATTGCATTCGCAAAAGTTACGGGATCATTAGTGTTTTCCCAGACCAGTGTAACTAATTTATTGGGTTCATCCATTTGATATTCAACTGCCCTTGAAAATTGTGGGTTGTGCAAATTACCATTATCAAAAATTGTATAGTTACCATTTGGTAATCTTCTTATACAATGCTGGTGGGAAAAACCGATAGGATCGTTTAGAAATGTAAACTGATTATTTTTACAATGCTCTCCGCCCCATCTCCAGATAATAGCCCCGGTTGTTCGGTTAATCTTTGTTATTTCATCCATGTGTCTGCATGATAGTAAAATATTATTATCATAGTCCAATTCAATAGCATTTGCATGGACATAATCTATAACCGGGTCTGTCAGATTGATATCATCCGTGGCGTCTGTTATTTTAAAGTGGTCCCAGCTTCTCCATTGAAATATAAGATTGTTATTTTCATCCAGTTCCTGCAGAACTAATCCGATTACTACCGCATTTGAATCCCCCCCTGCAACAACTGTATCCATTCTTACCGTTTCCTGATCATATGAAAACATCAAAGAGTGACCATTTTCTAAAATCCTGAGCTCGTGAAAATCAGTGGGATATCCATTTTGCATCGAATGAGTATTTACTGTCTGATATTTATTATTCAATTCGCAATATAAACCGGAATTGGTATCGAAATAAGTAAGGTTGCCGTTTGGCTGTTTCTGAAAATCAAATAGGATCGTAGACATTTTTCTGTAAAATATCGGTATACCATGATTATCTGATATTATTAAATAATCTGAATTATTGAATGGCCAGACAAACGGGGCAAAGAAAATATACCCTGCTGTTGGACTATTATAATTAACTGAATAGGCAGGAAAATCATCCGGGAGACTATCATGTGGTAAATTCTGATGTTCGTCAAGTGATTTTTTATTTACCCTCAATGATTTTAAAAAAGAAAGTGGATCAGCAGTTACGTTTATTTTCTTTTCTTTAATTGTAAAACTATATTTTAAATATGGAGCATAGGTGCCCCCCATCATTTTGAATTTATTTTTTAATTCAACAGTTATCTTTTCCCCATAGTTAAATGGTGACGAGGGAATGAAAGTTAAAATATTATTGTTTTCAAGGAGCATTAATTTTCCTTTGTGCAAACCGCTTTTTTCTCCTCTGACAATAATATCTGATGAGTTCTGAGGTGTTATAGAAGAAAAAGATATTCCGTAGCGGATTATTATTCTGCTTGATGGCATAACCATATTTGCACCGGGCAGAGGCGAAAGGTACTTATAATGATTTGTATTTATTGATTGAGCTTTAATACCTGAACATAAAGGAAAGAATATCAGAAGTGAGAAAACAAAAAAAGTTAACTTTGAATTGAAATTTTTCATTATGTCCCCCGCAAGGTTAAGGATAATTTTTTATAAGTTATAATGTAAACAAAAAAAGAAAATAAATGAATAAGTTGTCAGAAGAAAAAAGCCCCTATCTGCTGCAGCACTCTCATAATCCGGTTAACTGGTACCCTTGGGGTGAGGAAGCATTTGAAATAGCCAAAGAAGAGGATAAACCAATTTTTTTATCTATTGGCTACTCCACCTGCCATTGGTGTCATGTTATGGAGAAAGAGTCGTTTGAAGACGATGAAGTTGCCAAACTGATGAATGATGCTTTCTTATCAATTAAAGTTGATAGAGAGGAAAGACCTGACATTGATGGAATTTATATGTCTGTTTGCCAGATGCTGACCGGTAGCGGGGGTTGGCCTTTGACGATAATAATGACGCCGGAGAAGAACCCGTTTTTTGCAGGGACATATTTTCCAAAAGAATCAAGGTTCGGCAGATCGGGAATGAAAGAAATTATACCAAGGCTAAAAGATATATGGTTAAATAAAAGAGAAGAAATAAATAAATCTGCTTCACAGATTGTAAGTGCATTGAATCAGGATAGGTATGGTTCATCAGGTGAAATTAATAAAGATATTTTTGAAAAAGCTTTCAATGAATTTAAAGGAAGATTTGATCCGGAATACGGCGGGTTCGGAACAGCTCCAAAATTTCCTTCACCGCATAACCTGAATTTTCTTTTAAGATATTACAAAAGATTTAAAAATGAAGAAGCATTAAGAATTGTTGAGAAAACTTTACATGAAATGAGAAAAGGGGGAATTTATGATCAAATCGGGTTTGGCTTCCACCGATATTCGACGGATAGAGAATGGCTTGTTCCCCATTTTGAAAAAATGCTTTATGACCAGGCATTGCTGGCAATTGCTTACACGGAATTGTACCAGGTAACTAAAAATGAAATTTACAAAAATACTACCGAAGAAATTCTCAACTATGTTTTAAGGGATATGACTTCACCGGAGGGTGGATTCTATTCTGCCGAAGATGCTGACAGTGAAGGGGAGGAAGGCAAATTTTACCTCTGGAAAAAAGATGAACTTACTAATATTCTTGGTGATAATGCCAAAATGATTTGTGAAATTTTCAACATAGAGGATAACGGAAATTATACCGATCCGATGCAGGAAGATTCGTCTGATAATATTTTTTATTTAAGCAAAACAATAAAGCAATTAGCTGTTGAAAAAAATATTGATAAAAAAACGCTTATTAATAAAATTGAAGATGCGCGAAAAATTTTATTCGACGTCAGAGAAAAAAGAATTCATCCATTTAAAGATGATAAAATTCTTACCGACTGGAATGGATTGATGATTTCGGCTTTTACAAAAGCCTCACAGGTTTTTAATAATAAACTTTATGAAGAAACTGCGGTTAAAGCAGCGGAATTTATTTTGGAAAAATTAAGAGATAAAAAAGGAAAATTACTTCACCGATTCAGAAAAGGAGAATCAGGAATTACTGCAAACCTGGATGATTATGCTTTTACAATTGCTGCTTTTATTGATTTGTACGAAACAACATTTAACATACGCTGGTTAAAGTTTGCATTAGAATTTAATGGGGAAATGATAAAACATTTCCGGGATGATAACAATGGGGCGTTTTTCTTTTCGCCGGATAACGGAGAGGAATTAATAATCAGACAGAAAGAGATTTATGATGGAGCAATTCCTTCCGGCAATTCCATCGCATTATTAAATCTTTTAAAATTAAGCAGAATTACCGGGGACAGTACTTTGGAAGAAAAGGCTTTTCAGATTGCGAATCTGTTTGCCAATCAGATTAATAAAATGCCTTCAGCATTTTCCCAAACATTAACCGGACTCGATTTTGGTTTTGGGGAATCCTTAGAAATAGTAGTAATCGGAGAGGCAGATGATAAACAAACAAAAGAGTTTTTAGAATATTTCAGAACGGAATTTATTCCTAACAAAATAATTTTATTTAAGGAACCTCATGATCAGGAACTGGCGAAGATAGCCCCGTTTTCGGAATTACAAACACAGATTGATCATAGAACCACGGTATATATTTGCAGAAATTTTGTCTGTGAAAGACCTGTAACTAACATCGAAGAAATTAAAAATCTGATAATCTGATTTACTTTTTCCTCTTCGGTTTATACATATGAGTACTCTGTCCGAAGAATGCTTCAGCAGCCTCCATTATTGTTTCTGATAATGTCGGGTGCGGATGAATGGTTAATTTCAAATCAGTGACATTAGCTCCCATTTCAATAGCAAGAGTACCCTCCGCAATCAATTCACCTGCGCCGGGGCCGCAAATTCCTACTCCTAAAATTCTTTGAGTTTCCGGATCGAGTAATAATTTAGTAACTCCATCGCTTCTTCCGAGAGTTGTTGCTCTGCCTGAAGCAGCCCACGGAAATTTAGCGACTTCATAATTTATATTATTTTCTTTTGCCTGGTTTTCAGTCAATCCAGTCCACGCAATTTCAGGATCAGTAAAAACAACAGCAGGAATAGCCAGCGGTTCAAATGCAACTTTCTCACCTGCGATCGTATCGACTGCAACTCTTGCTTCGTGTGAAGCTTTATGTGCAAGCATAGGTTCTCCGACTATATCACCTATCGCATAAATATTATCTACATCCGTTTTCATCTGTCTATTTACTTTTATCCATCCTCTTTCATTTACATTTACGTGAGCATTTTCCAAACCTAATCCTTTTGTGTAAGGTTTTCTCCCGATTGACATCAGTACATAATCATATTCATGCTCTTCGATACCATTTTCAGTTTCAATTTTTACTTTAATTCCATTTTTAATTTCTTTTAGCTCAGAGACTTTTGCCTTTAGCATTATCTTTTCGAATTCTTTATCAATTTTTTTTGCCAGATGAGAAACAAGATCCCGATCTGCTCCGGGTAATAAACCCGGCATCATTTCAACTACTGATACTTTTGTTCCGAGCGAACGATAAACCGAACCAAGCTCAAGTCCGATATAACCTCCGCCAATTACCAAAAGCGATTTGGGAATTTCAGGAAGATCAAGTGCTGAAGTTGAGTTAAGTAATCTTTTGCTATCAATATTTAATGAAGGGATTGTAGCAATAATGGAACCGGTAGCTATAATCACATTTTCAAACTGATGGTTTTCAGAAGAGCCATCCGTTTTTTTAATTTCGAGAGTTGTTGGATTGATGAAGCTTGCAGTTCCCTGAATGTATTTAACTTTTCGCTGTTTGGAAACTATTCCCAAACCACCTGTTAACTGCTTTACAACTTCATTTTTCCACTCGCGTAAACGGTCAACATTTATTTTGGGTTCGCCAAACTCAATTCCAAAATTCTTTGCTTCTTTAGATTCGTTAATTACTTTAGCTGCGTGAAGTAATGCTTTAGATGGAATACATCCCCTGTATAGACAAACACCACCGGGATTAATTTCTTTATCTATTAAAGTTACATCCATTCCAAGATCGGCAGCATAAAAAGCTGCGGCATACCCGCCGGGTCCTGCACCAATAACTGTAACTTGTTTAGGCATTTATAATTCTCCGTAAAAATCAATCATAAATAATTGGAAACCGAGTCTCACATTAATAATTTTAAAGGCTGCTCAAGAGCTTCACAAACCCATCTTAAAAATCTTGCTGCGTCCGCACCATCAATAATTCTATGATCATAAGACAATGAAAGTGGAAGCATTAAATCTTGGGATTAATCGGTTTTCTTTATATACAGGAACCATCTCTCCGCGTGATACTCCGAGAATTGCAACTTCAGGGGAGTTAACAATTGGGGTAAATGATGTTCCGCCAATTCCTCCCAGATTTGTAATCGTTATACATCCGCCCTGCATCTCTTCAATGGAGATTTTTCTGTTTCTGGCTTTTTCGGCAAGCTGATTCATTTCAATGGAAATATCTCTTAGATTTTTTCGATCGGCATTTTTAATAACCGGAACAAGTAGTCCGTTTTCAGTATCAACAGCGATTCCGATATTATAATATTTTTTATAGATAACTTCGCTTTTTTTCATATCAACACTGGAGTTGAACTGGGGAAACACCTTAATTGCTGAAGTCAGTACTTTCACAAGTATGGAAGTAACAGTAAGTTTTCCTCCTGCCTTCTCAACTTCCGGATTAAATTCTTTTCTCAGTTTTTCAAGATTGGTAATATCTGCTTTATCAAACTGTGTAACGTGCGGAGTAACAGTCCAGGCATAGCTTAAATGTTCAGCTGTTTTTGCGCGGATTTTACTCATTGCCTTACGCTCAACCTCACCGTATTTACTGAAATCAGGCAGAGCTTCCTGTCTTACTCCTGTTCCAATTCCTCCTGATTCGATTTCTTCGTTTATATTTTTTACAAATGCTTTAACGTCATCCATCGAAATTCTACCATTGGGACCTGTGCCTTTTATTTTATTTATATCGACACCAAGTTCACGTGCAATTCTTCTGACAGAAGGAGCTGCTGGAGCCGCATTCGTCATTATCGGGGGCTGCTCATCAACTTCACCGGGATTAAAACTTTCACGCTTGCCATCTGCTTCTTTTGATTTCTCTATTTCTTCAGGTTTCTTTATCTGAATTTCAACTTCTTCAGAAACTTTTGCTTCAGTTTCTTCAGCTTTTTCCCGGGTTTCCACTGATTCTACTTTGATTATCGTTTGCCCGACTTTAGCTTTATCACCGGCTTTAACAAGAACATCAATCACTTTTCCGCTAACATCTGAAGGAACTTCAATTGTCGCCTTATCAGTTTCAATTTCCATAATACTCTGGTCGCGTTCAATTGAATCACCTTTACTAACGAGGACATTGATGATGTCTGCAGATTCAATATTTTCCCCAAGTTCCGGAAGTTTAAACTCAATTATTTTTTTACTGCCAACTTTATTCTTTACTTCCTGTTTTGGTTTGTCGTCAGCAGGAGTTTTTACTTCTTTTCCATCTGCAGGTTTATTTTCCTTCCCTTCCTCTTTTTTATCAGTAGACTTTTCATCACTTTTTTTAGGTTGTGTTTTTCCATCTTCAAGAGTAAATATAACCTGACCAACTTTAACCTTATCACCCTCTTTTACATTTACCTGCTTTACAGTTCCTTTCATTGTTGAGGGAACCTCAATGGTTGCTTTATCCGTTTCAATTTCTATTACACCCTGGTCTATATCAACACTATCTCCGGATTTAATTAAAACATTAATGATATCAGCCGAATCTATATTTTCTCCAAGTTCGGGTAATTTGAATTCTGTGGCCATTTGTAATTCCTGATTAAAAAATTTTCATTTTGTATTAAGAAAATGTTCTTTTATGAATTAACCGGGTTCGGTTTACCGGGATCGACATTAAGCTGCTTAATTGCTTTTTCTACAGCATTCATTTTTATCTTATCTTCTTTAGCCAATGCATACAAAGTTGCAATGACAATATGTTTTGCATCAACTTCAAAGAAATCTCTGAGTTCTGCTCTGCCTTCACTCCTTCCGAACCCATCAGTGCCTAACGACATTAAGCTGCCGGGAATCCATTTTGCAATCGAATCAGGCAATGCCTTTACATAATCGCTGGCTGCAACAAAAACTCCTTTTTCATTTTTAAGCTGTTGTGAAATGTATGGGAGCCTTAGTTTCTCCGTCGGGTGAAGCATATTCCATCTTTCAACATCGAGAGCATCACGACGTAATTCTTTATAGCTTGTTACACTCCAGACATCAGTAGAAACTTTAAATTCATCTTCCAGAATTTCAGCCGCTTTCAGTGCTTCATTCATTATTGTTCCACTTCCAAAGAGTTGTGCCTTAAGCTTTGCCTGTTTCCTATTTGAAGATTTAAATTTATACATACCCTTCACAATACCTTCTTTTGCTCCTTTGGGCATCGGAGGCATAGCGTAATTTTCATTCATAACTGTTAAATAGTAAAAGATATTTTCCTGGTCTTCATACATCCTTTTTATACCATCTCGAATTATTACCGCAATCTCATACGCAAATGCAGGATCATAAGTAACAAGATTAGGAACTGTATATGCCAGCAGGTGACTATTTCCGTCCTGATGCTGAAGACCTTCGCCGTTGAGTGTAGTTCTTCCTGCGGTTCCCCCGAGCATAAAACCTTTGCACTGCATATCTCCTGCCGCCCATACCAGATCGCCTATTCTCTGGAAACCGAACATTGAATAATAGATGAAGAATGGTATCATATTTATTCCGTGAGTTGCATAAGCAGATCCTGCAGCAATGAATGAAGCCATTGAGCCAGCTTCAGTAATTCCTTCTTCAAGTATTTGTCCGTCCTGTGCTTCTTTGTAATAAAGAAGACTTTCTTTATCAACGGGTTCATACAACTGACCCGCGTGAGAATAAATCCCTATTTGTCTGAACAGAGCTTCCATTCCGAAAGTTCTGGCTTCATCAGGGACTATTGGAACAATTAAATCACCAATTTCTTTATCTTTTAAAAGCTTTGCAAGAATCCGAACAAAAACCATTGTAGTTGAAACCTCACGACCTTCAGTTCCTTTATAGAATTCCTCAAAGATATCTTCGGGAGGAGTTTTGATAGGGCGGATGTTTCTATTTCTTTTTGGAAGGAAACCTCCAAGTTCTTCTCTTCTTTCTTTAAGATACTTCATCTCAGGACTATCCTCTGCGGGTCTGTAAAATGGTGCACTCGGTATTTCTTCATCAGAAATCGGAATTCCAAATCTTGATCTGAATTCTTTCATCTCATCTTCATTAAGCTTTTTCTGCTGGTGTGTAATGTTTTTTCCTTCCCCGCTTTCTCCAAGTCCATAACCTTTAATTGTTTTTGCAAGAATTACAGTAGGGGAGCCTTTATGCTCAACAGCAGCGTTAAAAGCAGCATAAACTTTTTCCGGATCGTGACCGCCGCGTTTCATTTTCTTCAATTGTTCATCCGAAAGATTTTTTACCATCTCGAGTACATCTTCATCGGCTCCGAAAAAATGTTCTCTTATATACTCGCCGGTTTCAACGGAATATTTTTGATACTGACCATCGACAACTTCTCCCATTCGCTTCACAAGTTTTCCTTCAGAATCTTTAGCTAAAAGTGGATCCCAATCACTTCCCCAGACTACTTTTATAACATTCCATCCGGCACCGCGGAAAATAGCCTCGAGTTCCTGAATAATTTTTCCGTTTCCCCTTACCGGGCCATCAAGTCTTTGTAGATTACAATTAATTACAAAAATGAGGTTATCCAGTTTTTCTCTTGCGGCAAGACTTATTGCTCCGAGTGCTTCTGGTTCATCAGTTTCACCATCTCCCAGAAATGCCCAGACGTGACCTTCTCTTTTTCTTTCAATTAATCCACGGTCTTCAAGATACCGGTTAAACCGTGCCTGGTAAATTGCCATTATTGGTCCAAGTCCCATAGAAACAGTTGGAAACTCCCAAAAATCGGGCATAAGCCATGGATGCGGATATGACGATAAACCACCGGATGGTTTTAGCTCTCTCCTGAAATCTTCAAGTTGTTCAACTGATAATCTTCCTTCAAGAAAAGCCCTTGCATAAATTCCCGGCGAGGCATGACCCTGAAAAAATACCTGATCACCTTCATAATCGTCTTCCTTACCGCGGAAGAAATGATTAAATCCTATTTCATAAAGAGTAGCAGCAGAAGCATAAGTAGAAATATGTCCGCCGATGCCGCTCTCAAGTTTATTTGCTTTCACCACCATTGCCATTGCATTCCAGCGGATTAAGCTTTTTATTCTTCTTTCAATCTCACGGTTTCCCGGAAACGTTGATTGTTTTTCACGAGGAATAGTGTTGATGTAAGGAGTATTTGCAGAAAACGGAATATCAACACCGGCTTTATGAGCTCGTATCTGCAATTGATGTAGAAGTTCCTTTACTCTTTCCGGTCCGCCATGTTCAAATACGTAGTCAAGCGAATAGAGCCATTCACGCGTTTCTATTTCATTCAGTTCTTCAACTTTGGTTTTATCTTTAGCCATTTACTAATTCCTTTATTCAGAATTTATACTTGAGAATATAATCCCACTTTGGTTTACAAATCTTCCTGCTTGTAAGCCTGTAATGAGTTTTTTTCTTTTAAAAATCGATAATCAGATAGGATAACTTAATTGATTATTCAAAAAATTACAATTGAGGAGTTTTTTATAGTGAAACAGGTTACAGTTTATCTTTTAAAGAATTACAATACTGAATAATTTGTAATAATCATTTAAATTTTGAAATATTATTTTTCTCAATGATAATCAAATCAATTCATAAAGTTTACAAGTTATGTTCTAACTAGCATTTATAAATTACTCTTTGATAGTGATTTTGATGCACGCATGTTGAATAAATAAACAACTTCAGTATTATCTTGGCAATTAGTTAAAATAAAATGTATTAATCTCAATTCATTATTGATTTAACTGCTAATATCTGAAATAAGCATTGGATAATCTCAATCCTATTTTATAAATTTAATTTAACTGTTATTAATAACAGCACAATAAAAACCTACCATAAAATATAGGAGAGAACATGAAAAAATTTCTTACTTTTATCATAATATTAGGATTAATTTCAATCTATAGCGGTTGTTCAAAAAAAGATAACCCGGTTGACAATAATAACAATTCTGAAATTCCTGCCGATCCCACAAATGTAACGGTACCGGCAACAGTAATAAATAATGTTCAGCCCACCGCCACTTTTTCTAAAACCAGCGGAAATGAATCAAGAATCAGAATGAATTTAACGGGATTGTTAAACCCTGTTACCGGACTCCCGATACAGCTAGTTGCACAGCAGAATCTTTTTGTTACCGAAGATTCAAAAGTAAAAGGACTTCTGGTAACGAAAGTTGGTACCGGCAATATTCTTAAAGCGGATATAGTTTTCACTGTAGATAACTCCGGTAGTATGGGTCAGGAAGCCGATTCAATTGCAGCATCAATAATAAAATTTTCTCAGCTCTTACAAAACAGCGGTCTTGATGTGAAACTTGCGGTTGTTGGTTATCAATATGGCGATGTTAATGGCGGAATAAATTTTACTAACGCTACCGCAATAGAAACTTATTTAAATAGAAGTTATGGTACTTACAGAACAGAAGGATTTTCGGGTGTCGATAGCGCTTCACTGGAAACCAGGGCTTCAACCTTTGGACTTGGTTTATATGATGAAAACGGAGTTCTTGGAGTGTTCTTTGCTGATTCCAATTACTCGTGGCGTTCTGATGCACAAAGAGTATTTATAAATTTCACAGATGAATCTGTTCAACCAAACGGTCTATATGAATGGAGTGTAGCAAATCTTTGCAGTAAATTATCCGGAAAAATTACTGTGCACACTGTATGGAGTGGAGATGCTGATACAGCAAATGCATATACCTGGCAAGCCCTCTATGATGAGAGACCATGGGATATGTCTAAATGTACAGGGGGAACGGTTGTTATAGTTCCCAGTGATGCTTCCGGTTTAGATCTTTCTGCTCTCCCTGTCACAGGAGCATTGTCAAACAGTTATTTGATAGAATTTTTGACATCCGGTGCAACTAGTGCTCACACAGTAGAAATAACTATTAAGGAAAATAATGCCGATGGAAAACGAACATATACAGGTATTATTTATTAAATAATTTAATTTAAAGTAAACTTTTATAATCTCTGTTTCCCATTACAGCCGGGGAACAGAGATTTTTCTTTTAAAGAGGGATTTTTCCTTAGCAAATTTTTTTTTCATCTTTATATCTCTTTACTTATTTTAGCCCATTAAAAATTCTCAGGTGATGAATGAAATTTGAAAGAGCCGCAGGAATCCTTCTGCATCCAACCTCACTTCCGGGGAGATTTGGTATTGGTGATTTTGGTTCTGAGGCATTTAATTTTATAAACTTTCTTGAAGCCGCCGGTCAAACTCTCTGGCAGGTTTTTCCCTTAGGACCTACTGGTTTTGGAGATTCTCCATATCAATGTTTTTCTGCTTTTGCGGGAAATCCAAATATGATCAGCCCCGAAAAACTGCAGGAGAAAGGATTACTAACTGAAAGCGAAATATCAAATCCACCTCCTTTTATTAAGCATAAAGTAGATTTTGGAAACCTTATAATTTATAAGAGAAAACTTTTACAGAAAGCGTTTGAGAAATTTAAATCAAATGGATCATTATCAGATAAAAATTTCAAGAAATTCTGTAAAGAAAAATCTGATTGGCTGGACGATTATTCTTTCTTTATGGCAGCTAAGGAGTTTCATGGCGGAGGTCTCTGGACAAACTGGGATGAAAATCTTGTTAAGAGAAATGAAAAAGCTCTCACTGAATGGAATAAAAAATTAGCCGAAGGCATAAATTATAATAAGTTTGTACAGTACATTTTCTTTGAACAATGGTCTGCTGTTAAGCAACATGCCAACTCCAAAGGAGTAAAAATAATAGGCGATATGCCTATTTTTATTGCATATGACAGCGCTGACCTTTGGGCACATAAAGAATTGTTCTCGGTAGATGAGAATGGTAATCTTACTTCTGTTGCCGGTGTTCCTCCCGATTATTTCAGTGCGACTGGTCAGCTTTGGGGAAATCCTCTTTATAAATGGGATATTATGGAAAAAGATGATTTTCTGTGGTGGCAGCAGAGAATGAAACAAATGCTTAATCTTGTTGATATTATCAGGATAGATCATTTCCGTGGATTTGATGCCTACTGGGAAATTCCGGGTGACGCAGCTACTGCTGAAACAGGAAAGTGGGTTAAAGCTCCGGGAGAAAAATTTTTTAGAACGATAAACGAACACCTTGGTTCTTTGCCGATTATTGCAGAAGACCTGGGGGTTATAACTAAATCAGTTGAAAAATTGAGAGATGATTTTGGTTTTCCCGGTATGAAAATTCTTCAATTCGCTTTTGGTACCGGTATGGAAAGAAAATTCCTTCCGCATAATTTCACAAAGAATTGCCTGGTATACACCGGTTCTCATGATAACGACACTACGGTTGCTTACTTTGAAAAGGAAAAACGTAACGACAATGATATATATCAACATGCTCAGCAATATCTTAACTATTTTGGAGATGATATAACCGGCGCATTAATTCATTCAGCTTATGCTTCTGTTGCTGATATGCTTTTAATTCCTATGCAGGATGTTTTAAGGCTGGGAGGTGAGACAAGAATGAATTTTCCGGGAAAACCCGGTGGAAACTGGCAGTGGAGATTTAGCTGGGACCAGGTTAGTCCTGAAATAGCCGGACATTATAAATATTTATGTGAACTTTATGAACGACCTCCAAAACCTGAGAAAGAAACTGAAATTGAAATTAATTAATTACTGGTAAAACAATGTTAAACTATTTAAAAAAGATTTTTACTGAACCTGATATAATGCACGATAATTCCGGGTATAGATGGAACGACCAAAATGTTGAAGCAAATAAGAAACTACAAGTAGCAACCTGTACACTCTTTATTGAAATGGCAAGAGCAGATGATAATTTTACTGAAGAAGAAAGAGATAAAATTATTTCAATAATGAAATCGACTTTTGATTTGGAGGATGAATGTGTGAATGATCTGATTGAGCTTGCTGAAAAAAGGTTGCAATCGGATGACAGCATTTATGATTTTACAAAACTGATTAATCAGAATTTTAACAACGATGAAAAATTTGAGTTATTAAAGAATTTATGGCGTTTAATTTACATTGATAAAAAGCTTGATATGTACGAAGATCATCTTATTAAAAAGATCGGGGGTTTATTGAATATGGGGCACGAAGATATAATAGGGACAAAATTATTGGTTAAGGAGGAAATGAATAATATCTAAACGGAACTTAGTCAGTTCTGTAAGTCCAGAATTTTCCTGTTGTCATTACCAGTTTCTTTTCTTTTTCTTTTATTGCTCTTCAAAGTATCATAAGTTGCGATAGCTCCTGCAAGCAATGCTATTAAGAGATGAAATAAATTTGTTGCCATTTTAACCTTTCTATTGTTATTAATACTTTTTTTTCATTACAAAAGTAATTCTTAAGTAATTGCCTGGTGTTAAGGCGTTATTAACAAAACATTAAGTTTATGTTAAGTAAAAAAGCATACTGCACTTGAATTTTTCCGATCATCCTTGATTTCAAACCGCTGTTCAGAAGATTGATAAATTCGCGAAACAAAATTGCTTCTCCGGCGTCTGAATAACAAGAAACCGGTATTCGCAACATTATTTAGGAGAAGGCAATGAAATTTAGAATTTTTACTAAAAAACATCTCAAGTTGATAATTCTTCCAATACTGCTATTGTTAGTTTATTCAGGGTGCAGCACAGCAAACCAGGGAACAGTCTCACAGCTTGATACCAACAGCAGGGCAGATCAGACATTTTCTTTTTACAAGGACGAGAATGGAAAGGATATCCGCTGGGAAGTTAACTTCAACAATGGGGAAATCTCTTCAATATTTAAGGACGGAGAGCGCATTCCTGACAATGAAATTGATGATTACAGGGGAATGATATGCAAAAGGATTAATAATCTTCAAAACAAATCGCATCATATCGAAGCAGATATAAAAGGGTTTAAATTCGATATGAGAAATTTTAAAGAAGATATGCACAAAATGAAAGAAGGACTGAAGAATCGGAAGTTTGAATTTCATTTTGATGATGAAGCCTTTAGAGATGGAATGAAAGAACTCTCGGCAGAACTATCAAAACTGAAGGACAAAAAAATAAAAATCGAATTTGATTCTGATAAATTTGACGATGAAATGGATCGTCTTAATAAAGATATCAATATACAGGTTAACGTAAAAATGGATGACCTGAAAGAAAATATTGAAAAAATGAAAACTGAAATGAAGGACCATTTGGATGAAATACAAAATATTGATATTGATCTTTCAGGACTAGATGATGCAATGTCTGAGCTTGGCAAAAATATGGGAAGTATTAAGATCAAACTTCACGGACTTGATATCAAATTGAAAAAATTAAATGATTTTATAGATACTATAAAAGAAGAGATGGTAAAAGATAACTTGATAAAAAATGAAGATGAAAAACTGAATTTGGATTTGGATGACAACGGGATGGAGGTAAACGGTAAAAAAGTTTCAAATGAATTGTATGAAAAATATAAAAAGATGTATGAAGAACACTTTGATAAAAAATTATCTGATGATGAGCATTTTAGAATAATAAACTAAAATCTTCATCTCAACCACGCACAAAGAGAGCGGTGTTCCATTGCCGGAGTGCCGCTTTTTATTTTAATAATCCCATACTTTTAAAAATATTTTTAACTATTGGAATTCTTGATTTAACATCCGAATCATTTTTTATATCTAAATTATTGGCAAAAAAATAAACATCACCATTCTCCTCAAGATATCCAACATACCAGCCGATTCCTTTCTCAACTCTTGCTGCCCACCCTGTTTTACCCCGTAGAATATATCTCTCAGTTTTTTCATTTATCAAAATATCCTTTACAATGTTCATACTTCTTTGCGAAAAGGGAAGATCATTAAAATATAATCGTTTAAGAAATTCTACCTGTTCAGCGGGAGAAATTCTTAAACCTCCCTGAAGCCAGAAGAGATCAATACCTCCGCTAATATTGCAGTTTCCATATCTGGCTGAATCCACAAAATGCTGCATCCTTTCTTCCCCGATTTTTCTGGCGATAACCTGGTATGCCCAGACTGCAGAATATTTTATTGCCGTCCGTAATGTCTGATCCATATTCCATTTATCATACTGCCTGTTTACACTATCCCATGGAATTACTTCGTTTTCGTCTTTTATCACCCCGGTTTCCAGAGCTACAAGTGAATTGAATATTTTGAAGGTTGACGCAGGAAGAAAAGTTTCTACAGATCTCTCTTTATTGTAAACGAAATATTGATCTTTTTTCAGATCGTAAATAATTATACATCCTTTCACATTATATTCATCATAAAAAGACTTCCAATCTTTTTTTTCTACTGTTGTTTGGGAAAATAAATTTGTTGAAATAATTAAAAGGGTAATAATTAATGATATCATAACAGTTCGGGTTTGAGTGAAATAAAATTAGAAGAGAAAAAAAGAGCCGTCATTGAAGACGGCTCAGTATAAAAGGAATCAGAAAGAAAAGTTTATTCCAAGACTGCCTGTCATTGTTCCAAACCATGAAGCACTTGGACCCTTAACTGTTGTGCTAACATTTCCATTGGTTTGTGTTAATTCGGGCTGATTTAAACTTAAAAATCCAACCTGGTAATTGGCTGATAAAGAAAACCCTTTATCAATGAAATATTGTGCACCAAAATCCAGTCCTATTCCAAGTGAAGAGGCTGATAATTCGGTTTTAGATGGGTTTGTTCCTGTTGTTTCGTCAGTTGAGGAAACTGAACCAAATGAAATATCGGCACCAATCCATACAGCAACATTTTCAAATTTAGGCTGAAAATAGTGATTTACAAATCCCATAATACCAAATTCTGTTCCGCTATGTTTCTGCTGTCCTCCACCTGTTATATCCTGTGTGTTTGAATTAGAACCGAAATCAACTATTCCCCCAACTGCCCAGCCACTGGAGATAAAATAACCATACTTGATTCCGTAAAGTGACATTTGTCCAAGACCGCCTTCACCATTATAAGTTGGAACTATAGCAGCCAACTTCCCATTAAAATTATCAACTCCTGGAGTCCATTGAAATCCGGTAAAAGAAGTACCTTGCTGAAGTTCAGCTCTGTAACCCGAAGGTGCTTCAGGTGCATTTTGTGCATAACACATAGAAGCTAACAGAAGAATTGAAAAAAGAACAGTAATTGAACGTAACATATATAACCTCATTGGTTGTTAAGTGATTATTGAACTGAGAAATAAGTAACTAAAGGATACAGATCAGAAATACGGTAACAGTTTCCTGATAGATTAAGAAACAAGAAGTAATGAGCTTTATTATTTTGAAAGATCAAATACATCCTTCACAAAAATAATTTTTAGTGAGAACAAAGTAGAAAATTAAAAACTTAAAAACAATAGATATATTAGAATCACTTAAAGTAAATTCTGAGCTAATTATTTTCAGAAAGTGATTTTTTGAGGCTGGTGAGCAAGCTATCGGCTTTCTTTCCCTCAACGGGAGAAACAAGAGATTTATATTTTATCAAAGCATTCAATGCATCATCAAATTCTTCATTCATAGCATACACAAGTGCAAGGTTAAAATAGATATTCGAAAATTCCGGATCTATGTCCGCCGCTATCTCATAATGAAGTTTTGCTACCCTGTAATCTTTCTGTTCAAAATAAAGATTAGCAAGATTATAGTGCGCTTCAAGATGACGCGGCTCAAATTTTAAGCATTCTGTAAAATAGGCAAATGCTTTTATAATATTCCCAGACCGTGTTTCAAGAATTCCAAGATTACAGTTTGCGTCGGCTATGCAGTCTTCTAAAATTATTGCTTTAATGTATGCCTCCTGTGCACCGGGATCTTCTTTTTCATCGAGCCACAAAGCTTCTTCAAAAGGTGTAAATCGTGAGGGTAGCTGAATTACATTTGCCTCTGCCTGAGCGAACAGATTAAGCTGTCCTTCTGTTTCCCTTTCCTTCGATTTTCTCTTCTTTGCTCTTTTATATCCAAGACTGGAATTTGCGGAGGTTTCTAATTGAATTACTTTTGCCATTCGCTGTTTTCATCCTTTTATCTGGATTAATCTTTTAAAGAAACCGATAGTTATCGTCCAAATATAAATAAGAAAATTTTGCTCTCATAAAATCAATAGGAGGATTTCCAAGTTTAAGCTCTTCTAAATTTGATTTCAATTCATTAAATAACCGAATTTGAGTATTTCTTCTGACCTTACCTGGATATCCCAACTTAAATAACAACTCAGACTTTATTGGTGAACGAAATAAGAGTTAAGTTTTATTTTTATTAATAAGTAATGGATTTTAGTTATAGTCTGTCATCCTTTTTTGGAATTTTGTGAGTGAAGCTATAACATCATTCATCAGATTTTGACCTGACCGTTTTGCAGATATTGATTTAATACGTAACTTCAATCAAAATTAAAAAATGACGGTGTAAAAATGCAAAGTGATATAAGCGAAAAACGTAAACATAGTTTTTTTGATGATGTATTAAATTACTTTGACAGGGCTGCAAGTTATACCAATTATCCTAAAGGACTCCTTGATCAGATTAAGTATTGTAACAGTGTTTACAGAATGCGGTTTCCTGTGAGGATAAAGGATAAAATTGAAGTTTTTACAGCTTATCGTGTTGAACATAGTCAGCATAAACTTCCTGTTAAAGGTGGAATAAGATTCAGCCTTTCTGTAAACCAGGATGAAGTAATGGCACTCGCCGCACTTATGACTTATAAATGTGCAGTTGTTGAAGTTCCTTTTGGTGGTGCTAAAGGTGGAGTAAAAATTAATCCCAAAATATATTCTGAAGTTGAATTAGAAAGTATAACACGTAGATATACTGCCGAATTAATTAAGAAAAATTTTATCGGACCCGGAATTGATGTTCCTGCACCTGATTACGGCACAAGCGGCAGAGAAATGGCGTGGATTGCAGATACTTATGCGGCTTTCAATCCCGGACAGATTGATGCTTACGCATGTGTTACCGGTAAGCCGATTAGCCAGGGAGGTGTCCAGGGAAGAGTAGCTGCGACAGGAAGAGGTGTTTACTATGGAGTTAGGGAAGCTGTAGACCAGGCAGAAGATATGAAAGCAATAGGGTTAACAAAAGGTATTGAAGGGAAAAAAATTGTAATTCAGGGTCTTGGTAATGTAGGTTATCACACCGGAAAATGTTTTCAGGAGGATGGAGCAGTTATCATTGCTATTGCCGAATATGAAGGAGCAATCTATAACCAAAACGGTCTCGATGTTGAAGCTGTAAAAAAACACAGGGATGAAACAGGATCAATATTGAATTTTAAAAAGGCAAAGAACATCAAACATACACTCAGGGCTTTGGAGATTCCGTGTGATATTCTTATTCCGGCGGCACTGGAAAATCAGATTAATATTGAGAATGCTAAAAAAATTAATGCCAAGATTATTGCTGAAGCAGCCAATGGTCCGGTTACTCCTGAAGCAGAAGATATACTTCTTAAAAAGAATGTTTTAATAATTCCGGATCTCTTTTTAAATGCCGGCGGGGTTACAGTATCATATTTTGAATGGCTTAAAAATCTTTCTCATGTAAGATTCGGAAGAATGGGAAAAAGATACGAGGAAAAATTAAACAAGACTTTAGTTGAATCGATAGAAACCGCAATCGGGAAAAAATTAGATGACTATTCAAAGAAAATAATAATTCATGGAGCCGGAGAAGAAGATCTTGTAAATTCAGGGCTTGAGGAAACAATGATTACAGCTTATAATGAGATGAGAGATACATATAAGGGAGTGAAAAAAATACCTGATTTACGAACTGCTGCTTTTATAAATGCAATAGATAAAATTGCAACTTCATATATGGCGTTGGGAATTTTTCCTTAATTGAACTGGTATTTAAATTTAAATGATAATCATACCCAGCCCCTGAGTTTGCATGCTTCTGCAACACGGGCAACTCCAACTACCATTGCTCCCAGCCGCGGATGGACTTTCTTTTCTTTAATAGCTTCATCAACACGATAATATGCTTTTGTGAGCTTTTCATCAACAAGTTTGTGAATTGTTTCCTCATCCCAGAAAAATGAATATTTATCCTGAACCATCTCGAGATATGATACGGTGACTCCGCCTGCGCTGGCAAGTATATCGGGAATTATGTGAATCCCTTTTTTGAAGAGAATTAAATCTGCTTCAGGAGTCGTTGGTCCGTTTGCAAGTTCACAAATTATTTTTGCTTTTATTTCATTCGCATTATTCAGGTGAATAGAATTCTCCAACGCAGCAGGATAAAGCACATCTACATCAAGGGCCAGGACTTCATCATGCTTAATTTCTTTTGAACCGGGAAAACCTTTTACTGTACCTTTTTTCAATTTAAATGATACCAGCTCTTTTGTATCAAATCCATCTGGATTATAAATTGCTCCCTTGGAATCACTGACAGCTACAAGCTTTCCGCCACCCAATATTTCCTGATGTAGCAGTCCGGCTCTCTGCCCGGCATTTCCAAATCCCTGAATAGCATAAGTACCGTGCGGATCTATGTTTAATTGTTTACAAGCCTCCCTGACGGTGATTACGCCGCCACGTGCAGTTGCATCACGTCTTCCTTCAGTTCCCCCGATTTGTGTTGGTTTATCTGTAAAAGAACCGGGGTGATGAAGATTCATGATGGTTTCATACTCATCCATCATCCATGCCATAGTTTGAGGATTAGTATAAACATCGGGTGCTGGTACATCTTTATCAACACCTATCATCGGAGCAATTGCCCTCACGTATTCGCGTGAAAGATTTTCAAGCTCTCTATCTGACATTTCTTTAGGATTGCAGCAAACTCCTCCCTTGGCACCACCGAGCGGAAGATCAAGAACCGCTGTCTTCCACGTCATCCAGCAGCCAAGAGCTCTTATTGTATCAATGGTTTCCGCAGGGTGAAATCTGATTCCTCCCTTTGCCGGACCTCTCGCAAAATTATATTGAATTCTATATCCCTGAAATATTTTTACTTTACCTGAATCCATTTTCACATGTAGAGTAAAATTAAATTCTCTTTGGGGTAAACTGAGAAGTTTTGTTGTAGCCTCATCGAGGTTCAGCATTTTTGCAGCTTCAAGTATTTGCTGCTGTGCAACATGAAATGAATTATAAGATTCCATTTTAGTCTTCCTCAAACTTTGATGATTTATCCTGATCATTTGAAGCATCTTTCTCCGGATCAGTTTCCAGAATAATTCTATACCAGCAGTTTTTACAGGTAATAGCTCTGTCTACCTTCAACAAAACCTGCTGCCAAGGACTTAGTTTGTGTCCGCAGTGCGGGCACGTTTCAGGGATATTTGAAATTTTTTCTTCCATAATGATTTTTTAACTCATTAAATTTCCGGCTTTAGAATAATACCCTTATTCTTATGACGATTCATTTTAACAACTATGGGTTTTTCAAAACGTAATAGCTTAGTAAATATTTTCTTTTCTTCCGCTTCCTGTTTAAGCAGCCAATCCCAATTAATAAAACCTTCATGCTTGTGTGTATCAACTGTAAAATATCCCACTAAGAAGGAGGTAATATTCTGGAAAAAATGTGAACCTTGTGAAGGAGCAACGGAAAATTCTTTAAAGCCGGATTCAACAATGGTTTTAGCACCTGCTATTTGTTCCCACTTTACAGGAATTCCCAGCCATGGATCAAGAGTTCCCCATCTCCCCATGCCAATTAAAAGATAAGGCCTGTTCAGATTCATTAGTTTGGAGTTAAAGAGACTGACTTCCTTTGCAACTTCACGTGATTTAGATCGGTCGAAAGTATTGGGATCAACAAATATGATATCACAAATATCATCAATAATTCCATTTCCCAAAACCTGAGTGCAGGTACAAATCAATTGATCTTTATCGAGGTCTTCAATATTAAAATTATCCGATTCTCTGTTTATAACCAGAGGTCTCATTTGTAAAAGTCCGAATTCCTTAGGCTTATCTTTTCCGGAAGTCATATTTACTGCAAATTCAATTTCAATAGGAGTTCCCATTCCCCATGTTCCCATATCCAAAAGAAGTTCAAGAATTTCCGGAAGAGGGAAGAGTTTATATTTTAACAGCGGTGCAAATGTTACTACTCTCATTCCGGGTCTAGAAATGCCGTCAGAAATCGCATCATTGTCAGGTGAATAAGTTGAGCCAACAGTTCCGAGCGTTCCGTCAGTTTCAGAAGATTCAATTGGATATTGTTTTAATAAAGTATCCTGTGTTGAATACTCAAAGCTCTGTTTATTTTCCATCTGTAAAGCAAAGAATTCTCTCTGGCTTGTATTAAGCGATTCCTCAACAGAATAAAATTGAATCAGATCAGTTGGATACTTAGGGCAGAACCGCACTGTGTTTCCACCGTCTACAACAGTTTTCCCCAAGCCGAGTGCAACTGATACAATCCCGTCGGCTGGAAATTGCGGCGCCATAGGATAAAAGTTATATGATTTTGCTACACCGGAGAAATCAGGATAAAATCTTTTACCATAAGCCTCCCCAACCATTTTCTGAATGATTACTGCCATCTTCTCTTCTTCAAGTCTGTAGGAGGTGAATCTGATATAATTTTTTGCTCCCTGGTAAAACGTTGAAGCATAAACTTTTTTAATCGTATTCAGTAAATCATTCAACCTTGAAAGAGCATTATGATGGTTGTTCGGAAGCATATATGTTTTATACACCCCTGCAAAAGGATGATATTGTGAATCCTCAAGAAGACTGGATGAACGCACGGCAAGCGGTGTGTGCATCAGATCCAGAAAAGCAGCAAGCTCACCTAATACTTCCTCAGGGAAGCTATCGGCTTCTACAAATCGCCTTGTAATTTCTTCATCATCATCGCAGTTAAGCGCAAAAGTTCTCAGATCATTTTCGTCAAGAAACTGATCAAACACTTCCGTACCCAGTACAACACCTGGAGGCACAAATATTTTAATATCCTGATATTGATTCCGGACATTGTAATTATTTATAAGTGTATTAACGAATCCTAATCCTCTGGCTTTACCACCGAGTGAACCACCTCCGATTCTTGCAAAAGTACTATTCGAATCGAAAATATCTTTGCTGAAATCAGTTATTAATCCTCTCTGCCTGTTATGCCTGTAATTTCTTAAAGTATGTATAAGATAATCCCGTAAGGATTCAATATCAGGATAATCGTTTACTTTCCGTGGACGAAGTTTATGCGCCAGCCAGAATTCGGTTCTTGCCTTAAGCCAGTTTGAAAAATGATTTCTTTCAGCGTGATATTTTATACTGTCTTCGGGAATAATTTTAAGTTGTTCCTCTAGGCTCCGTAAATCGTTCGCTCTTCCAACTTCAATACCTGTTGATGTTCTGAAAACGAAATCACCAAAGCTGAAATAATGATTTAAAAAATGCCTGACTTCATTAAGCAGAAGCGGAGAATCTTTCATAATAAAAGTTGCACCCGTTTCTTTTGCGGCATTTTCATTTCGTGCATTTGTTGAAAGAAGCAGGATAGGTATATCAGTATGTTCTTTTTTTACATTTAAGGTAAACTCAATTCCCGCATGCGGATCCGGTTCTCCATGATGTGGAAAATCTATGTCTGAAATAATTCCAAGAATAAACTCCTTGTATTTTTCATAATATTCCCAGGCTTCTTCATAACTTGAACATAAAAGTATTTTCGGACGCGCACGCATTCTGAGAAATTTATGAGAAAGATTTATTCCTTCTGAAATTAATCTCTGAGACTGTTTAAGCATTTCAGTATAAATAAGCGGGAGAAATGAAGAGTAGTACCGGAGGTTATCTTCTATTGCTATAACTGCCTGCACTCCAACCATCTTGGTATCGTGTGCAACATTCATTTTATCTTCAAGAAATTTGATTATAGCAATAATAATTCTAAAATCTCCCTGCCAGACAAATATTTTATCGAAGACGGAGGTATCTTCGTTAATTAAAAGGGTATTCAGTTCAAGGTTGTCATGTGCGAGCAGGATTAATGGAATATTCAGATCGGATTCTCTTACGAGTTTTGCAAAATTTATTGCATGCATATCTTCAATATGCAGTGTTGTTATAATCAGATCGAATCTTTTTTCTTCTTTGGCTAATTTAATTGCCTCATGTCCGCTGGAGACTCTTGTAAGTTCCGGTGAGTGACTGAGGTTTAGTCCCTGGTATTCATTCCGGATAAGTTCATAAAGTCTCCCGTCTTCTTCAAACAGGTAGAGATCATAAAGACTGGAAACCAGAAGAATATCCCTTATACGAAGCCGCATCAAATTCTGAAATCCCTGGAAACGGTTACCATAACCGTGTTCTACCCAGAGGTCATCAAAAGTATTTCTTATTTGTTCGAAACTGGTTTTCATAATTAATCCGGATAGAGAATTATGAGAGGCTACAGCTGTTGCAGCCTCTCATAAAATTTACAATAAAGAGTATACATAAACTATTTAAATAAACCAGTTTATACTACACCCTGATCCATCATGGCGTCTGCTACTTTCAGGAATCCGCCAATGTTTGCACCATTAACCAGGTTGCCGGGAGTCCCGAACCGGTCGGACATTTCAACACAGGTCTGATGGATGCTCTTCATGATCATCTGTAAACGCTGATCAACCTCTTCTCTCGTCCAGGGAAGTCTCATACTATTTTGTGCCATCTCAAGTCCTGATACAGCAACTCCACCAGCATTAGCAGCCTTAGCAGGACCATAAAGTATTTTTTTATCAAGGAATAACTTAACGCCGTCTAAAGTTGTAGGCATATTTGCACCTTCAGAAACAACATAAACACCATTCTTTAAAAGATTCTGAGCATCCTTTTCATTTATTTCATTCTGCGTTGCACTTGGAAATGCACATTGTGCTTTATTATCCCACATTGCATTATGATCAGCATTAGGATCAAGTTCTGTATACACTGCACTTTTATATTTATCAGCGTATTCCTTTATTCTTCCGCGTCTTACATTTTTAAGTTCCATTACAAAATTCAATTTATCATTATCAATTCCTTTTTCATCATAAATAAAACCATTGGAATCTGAAAGTGTTACAGCTTTAGCACCCAGAGCATTAAGTTTTTCAACTGTGTACTGAGCAACATTCCCACTTCCAGATACAAGACAGGTCTTACCTTCAAGTGTTTCACCTCTTGATGCAAGCATTTCGGCTGCAAAATAAACCGCACCATAACCGGTTGCTTCCGGACGGATTAATGAACCACCCCAGTTCAAACCTTTACCGGTAAGAACTCCGGTAAATTCATTTCTTAATTTCTTGTATTGTCCGAAGAGAAAACCAATCTCTCTTCCACCAACCCCGATATCACCTGCAGGTACATCTGTATTTGGTCCTATATGACGAAATAATTCACTCATAAATGCCTGGCAGAATCTCATTATTTTCATATCACTTTTGCCTTTGGGATCAAAATCAGAACCACCTTTGCCGCCGCCCATAGGTAGAGTTGTTAAGCTATTCTTAAATACCTGCTCGAAAGCGAGAAACTTAAGAATACCCTGGTTAACAGATGGATGAAATCTTAGTCCACCTTTGTAAGGTCCAATAGCACTGTTCATTTCAATTCTGAAACCGCGGTTAATATGTACTTCACCCTGATCATCCACCCATGGAACTCTAAAGGTGATTATTCTTTCAGGTTCTAAAATTCTTTCTAAAATTTTTGCGGCTCGGTATTCGGGATGTCTGTCCAGAACAATTGATAATGATTCGGCAACTTCCTCAACTGCCTGATGGAATTCCGGTTCGGCTGGATTTTTTGCTTTAACCTCAGCCATAAGGTTTCTGACGTACTCTGACATTTCTGCCTCCTGTGTGGTTGTATTTGTTGAATTACACCAGCGTAAATCAGGAGTAATAACATTACGCATTTGTGGTGAGTGAAAATCCTCCTTTAAATGTTCAGTTATCCGGTTTTAAAATAATTCCTTTATTTTTACTCCCATTAATTTTTACAATAACGGGCTTGTTAAATTTTAAATGCCTGGTATATTCCAATTCGTCCACAGCCTTCTGTTGGGCCAGCCAATCCCAGTCTATAAAACCGGAATCAGAAGATGAGTTAACTGTAAAATATCCCACTTTAAATGAAGTAATATTCTGGAAGAAATGGGATCCTTGTGATGGTGTTACATTTAAATCTTTAAATCCAGATTCAACAATAGTTGAAGCTCCTGAAATCTGATCCCAGGTTACAGGAATTCCCAGCCAGTGATCAAGACTTCCCCATCTGCCGACACCAATAAGTAAATAGGGAGTTTTACTGTTTAATAATTTTGAGTTTAACTGACTTACTTCATAAGCAACATTTATACTTTTTGATCTGTCGTATTTATTTATATCAACATAAATAATATCATAAATATCTGTCATTGCGCCGTTACCAAGTACCTGACCGCTCTGGCAAAGAATTTTATTTTTTGCATCATGATCAACATCCAGTTCCTCCAGTTCGTGGCTTATTACAAGTGGACGCATCTGCAGAAGCGCAAATTCTTTAGGCTGGTTATCATCGACTTTTAAGTTGACTGCAAATTCAATTTCAATTGGCACACCCATTCCCCACGTGCCAATGTCAAGTATAATATCAAGTATTTCTGCTAACGGAAAAGCTTTATGTTTCAGAATAGGTGCAAATGTTACAACACGTTTTCCCAGCCGCGAAATTCCATCATAAACCGCATCGTTTTCAGGAGAATAAGTTGAGCCGACAAAATAAAGTGTTTCATCCGCTTCGGCTACAGAGAGTTCAAATTTTTTAACGAATTGATCTGGAGACCAGTTTGCTGCAGGAGAAGAACTTCCGGTGTATAACAAGGAATAAAAATCCTGCTGGGCATTTCTTAAAGTTTCCTTAGTTGAAAAAAATTGAAGCATATGTCTGGGATACTTAGGACAAAATCTTACTACGTTCCCTCCGTCAACCACGGTTTTTCCAAGGCCAAGAGCAACCATCGCAATTCCATCCGAAGATTTTTGAGGTGGAACCGGATAAAAATTATAAGACTTGGCAACACCCGCAAAATCAGGGTAAAACCTTTCGTCTCTTCGTGCACCGACAAGTCTTTGAATTATTACCGCCATTTTTTCTTCTTCAAGGCGGTAATCAGTTGCCTTCATGTAATCTTTAGCTTTTTTATAAAATGTTGAAGCATAAACACATTTTATGCAATTCATTAGTTCGGCTAATCGAATTGAAGGATCAGGATGATTGTTTGGAATCATGTAGGTCTCATACACTCCGGCAAATGGCTGGAATTGTGAATCTTCCAGAAGACTGGATGACCTGATTGCAAGCGGCTCTTTTATAACCTCAAGAAATTCGGAAAGTTTGCTCACAAGTTCTGAAGGAATCTTTTCTGCTTCGATAAATCTTTTTGTTATTTCTTCGTCGTCGGTTGAACTCAAAGCAAAAGCATCAAGCTGGTTTTCAACCAGGAATTCATCAAAAAAATCAGTGGCAATAACTACTGCGGAAGGAACAGTTAATTCAACTCCCTCAAACCTGTCACGGATTTTATTATGATTGATAAGAATATTAATAAATCCCAAACCCCTGGCTTTTCCGCCAAGTGAACCTGTGCCTATTCTGGCAAAACTATTTTTAGGATCATATGTTTCTTTGTTGAATTCGGTTATGATCCCTCTCAGCCTGTACTCCTGGTAATTTTTCAGCGAGCTCAGCAGATGTTTTCTGAGTTCATCAACAGATTTGAAATCAGAAACCCTCCTGGGACGAAGTTTGTGTGCAAGCCAGAATTCGGTTCTTGCCTTCAGCCATTTTGAGAAATGATTTCTTTCTGCATGAAACATCAGGCTTTCATCGGGAATTTTTCTGATGAACTCCTCAAGTGCTTTCATATTAGGAGCTTTTCCTACTTCAGAACCATCAGGCAGCTGAAAAATAAAATCACCAAATCCGAAATTATTCATCATAAAGTCACGGAGTTCATGCAGTAAGCGCGGGGAACCTTTCTGTATAAAACTTGCTCCTGCTGAATACGCTTTAACTGCAAAATCAGGGTTGCTGGATTGAAGTAAAATAGGAATATCCTTCTGCCGTTTTTTTACTTCACGTGTAAATTTTATCCCGGCTTCTGAATCACGGGTACCATGATGTTTGAAATTACTGTCTGTAATTATTCCAAGTATAGATTCCTCATATTTTTCAAAGTATCCCCATGCTTCATCGTAAGTTGTGCTGAGAAGAATTTTAGGTCTGGCCCGCATCCTTAAAAATTTGTGTGTAAGACTGACTCCTTCCGAAATTAATCTTTGAGATTGATTAAAAATTTCTGTGTAAATAAGAGGCAGGTAAGCCGAATAAAATTTTACATTATCTTCAACAAGTATTATAACCTGGACACCAACCTGGGCCACATCATTTTCAACATTCATTTTATCTTCGGCATATTTTATAATGCCAAGAAGCAGTCTGTAATCACCCAGCCAGATAAAAATCCTGTCAAAAACAGATGAATCGTGTTTTGAAGTCAACTCCTTACGTTCACGGTTGTCGTATGCAAGCAGAATCATTGGGGCTTTAACACCGGCTTCTTTCATCTTGTTGGCAAATGTAATTACATTCATATCTTCAATGTGAAGAGTAGTAATGATTAGATCAAACTGGTTTTCAGATTTTATTAGTTCGAGGGCTTCTTCACCGGTTGTTACATGAGTTATTTCCGGTGCCTGGCTGAGATTTAGATTCTGGTATTCCTGCCGGATTAGTTCGTAGAGTCTTCCGTCTTCTTCAAATAGGTAAAAATCGTAGAAGCTTGATACAAGTAAAATCTCACGAATTTTATACCGCATCAGTTTCTGGAATCGCTTAATGCGGTTTGAAAAAATATCTTCTAGATGAAACGCTTGAATTTTACTCATTTAAATATTCAAGCTGCCCGATTTATCCGGGCAGCCGTTAAGTAATAAAAGAACCGTTTATACTAATCCCTGGTCAAGCATTGCGTCAGCAACTTTGAGGAATCCTGCAATGTTTGCTCCACTAACATAATTTCCTTTTGTTCCAAATCTTTCTGCAGTCGCTACACAAGTATCGTGAATGTTTTTCATAATCATTTGTAAACGTGAATCAACTTCTTCTTTTGGCCACGGAAGACGCATACTATTCTGTGACATTTCTAATCCTGATGTTGCAACTCCGCCTGCATTAGAAGCTTTACCCGGGGAGAATAATATTTTTGCATCTCTGAAAACTTTGTATGCTTCAATAGTAGTCGGCATATTGGCACCTTCGCACACACAAACACAGCCATTCTTTAATAATTCTTTTGCATCATCTTCAAATATTTCGTTCTGAGTTGCACAAGGTAAAGCCACATCTACCTTTATTCCCCATGGTCTTTTTCCTGCATGAAATTCTGCTTTGAATTTATCAGCATAATCTTTAACTCTGTCATTTGCAGTTGCACGCATCTCAAGCATGTAATCAATCTTCTCACCTTTAATTCCATCTTTATCATAAATAAATCCATCGGGACCGGAGAGTGTAACTACTTTTCCACCCAACTGGTCTATTTTCTGAACCGCACCCCAGGCAACGTTGCCAAATCCTGATACAGCACAAACTTTTCCTTCAATGTCCATTCCTATTGTTTTCAACATTTCGTGGGCAAAATAAACAGCGCCATAACCTGTTGCTTCAGGACGTATTAATGAACCTCCCCAGTTTAAACCTTTACCGGTAAGCACGCCTGTAAATTCGTTCTTTAATCTTTTATACTGTCCGAATAAAAATCCTATCTCTCTTCCGCCAACACCTATATCGCCGGCAGGAACATCGGTGTTAGGACCAATATGTCTGTATAATTCAGTCATAAAACTCTGGCAGAATCTCATAACTTCATTATCACTTTTTCCTTTGGGATCAAAATCGGAACCGCCTTTACCGCCTCCCATTGGCAGGGTTGTAAGGCTGTTTTTAAATACCTGTTCGAACGCTAAGAATTTCAGTATACCCAGGTTTACTGAAGGGTGAAAACGTAAACCGCCTTTGTAAGGTCCTATTGCACTGTTCATTTCAATTCTGAAACCACGGTTAATATGGATATCACCCTGGTCATCCATCCATGGCACACGGAACAAAATAACTCTTTCCGGCTCTGTCATTCTTTCGAGGATCCTTGCTGATTTATATTCCGGGTGTCTTTCCAATACCAAATCCAGGGAATCAAATACTTCTTCAACTGCCTGATGAAATTCAGGCTCATTCTGGTTTTGTGCTCTGACTTTTGAAAGCACATTTTGAGCATATTCAGTCATGACTTTCCTTTAAATTAAAAATTTAGATTAGCTCCCATTCGGGGTTATGCCTAACAAATATTTTTTGTAACAATTGTGCATAATATTTAAAAACTGCACAAGAAAAATTAGCAATTCTTTTGATTAAAAACTCAGGAAAATAAGGAAATCTTCTCTTCTTGATTGCGTGGTTTCATATCAATAAGTTTAGAGGGTGTATTTTTCCGTTTATAAAAACTTAAGGCTTAAAATGAACAAAGAAATATTAAAAGAAAAAATCGAACAGGCAGTTAATATTTTAAATGAAAAAGAAATTGATATGTGGATGATTTTTGTGCGTGAGAGTTCAACAATAAATGATCCGAGTCTCGATATAGTTGTTGGCGGAAACTATACATGGCAATCGGCTTTTATCATTAACCGTGACGGAGAAACCGCAGCAATTATCGGCTCACTGGAAGAAGATAACATTAAAAGAATTGGAACTTTTCAAAATGTTATTACTTATGTTAAATCAATCAGAGAACCATTGAATAAATATTTAAAATCAAAAAATCCTGCCAGGATTGCAATTAATTTCTCAAAAAATTCTGTATTAGCCGACGGACTGACTCACGGAATGTACAATATTCTGGTGGAACATCTCAGTGGAAGCGGGTTTGAAAAAAAACTTGTAAGCTCTGAAGACGTAATCTCAGCTTTACGCGGAAGAAAATCTCCGACTGAACTTGCTATAATGAAAGAAGCAATTAAAGAGACTATTAAAATATTTGATGAAACCGGAAAATTTATTAAACCGGGTGTAACAGAAATTGAAATTGCAGAGTTTATGAAGAAGAAAGTTGAAGAAAGAGGATTCGGACTTGCATGGGAAGCAGATCATTGCCCTGCTGTTTTTACAGGTCCGGATGCCGGAGGCGCTCACTCAGGACCGACTGAAAACAAAGTTGAAAAAGGACATATTGTTAACATTGACTTCGGTATAGAATATAAAGGTTACTGTTCTGATCTGCAGAGAATGTGGTATGTTCTGAAAGATGATGAAAAAGCAGCACCTTCAGAAGTTCAGAAGGGTTTTGAAATAATCAGGGATGCTATTCAAAAAGTAGCAGATCAGTTAAAACCCGGAGTAAAAGGCTGCGATATGGATGATATTGCCCGCAACTATATTACCGGCAAAGGTTATGAGGAATATCCTCATGGGCTTGGTCACCAGGTTGGCAGAAATGTTCACGACGGCGGTGCAGGTCTTTTCCCGAGATGGGAACGTTATGGAGACACTCCATTTATGAAAGTAGAAGAAGGTCAGATTTTTACAATTGAACCAAGGCTGCCGGTTAAAGACTATGGGGTTTCAACTCTTGAAGAGGAAGTGTTTGTCACAAAAAACGGTTGTGAATTTATTTCACCTCCTCAAAAAGATTTAATGTTTATTAAATAAAAATTAAAATGGAAGAATTATCAAACAGATAATTCTTCCATTAATTCTTCGAATCGGAAAAAGAAAAGGGATATTACGCATGCATTTCATTTGCTTCAAATCCAGGGTTGCATTGAAATATTAATCACTCAAAGTTTAATAGAAAACGATAAAGCTTTTTTTGACTTCGCTAAAAGATAAATTTACTATTAACACTATTGCAGGGAATAATATTCAATCTGAACTTTCATATGCATATTCAATAGGCAGTTTATTAAAATTAAGCATCATCTTATGGAATTTTTCTGTATCTTAATTTAAATTATGAGCTGTTTGGTCTCAATATTAGGGTAATAATGTGAAAAAAATAAAACTATTGCTTATTGAAGACAATCGACTTCTCCGGGAGGGGCTTGCTGAATTGTTAATGAAACAACCAGACATGACTGTAGTTGAAACTGTTGGAAACGGTGAAAACATTTTGAAAATAATGAATAAACATAAACCCGGTATTATACTTCTTGATTTAGGTCTGAGAAACAGAAGCAGTATGAATTTGGTGAAATTGTTGAAGAAGAATTTTAATTATGTAAAAATAATAATGATGGATCTGATCCCTGTGCAAGCCGATGTTTTTGAATTTGTGCAGGAAGGAGTTTCCGGATTTATACTGAAAGATGCTACAGTTACCGAATTTCTCAAAACAATAAGATCCGTTGCAAAAGGTTTTCAGATACTTCCTCGCAACTTAACCGGATCACTTTTTTCCCAGATTGTAGATCACGCTGTTAACGGATCTAAATCATCCGAGTTAATGGAATCTGTTAGAATGACTAAAAGGGAAAGAGAGGTGATTGAATTGATCTCAGAAGGGAATACCAACAAAGAAATTGCCCAAATACTTCATCTCTCAACTTATACTGTTAAAAGTCATGTACACAATATTCTTGAAAAACTGGCGCTTAGTACACGTGTACAAATTGCCAAATTTGCACACGATTCAAGAAAAGTAGAATCGGCAGTTGACAACATTTCCTTATTTGATGATTAGTTTCACTAATCCCAAAGAATTAATCCATATTTTGTTCTAAAGAACTATTTACTCACAGGCTATTTCTTCTTATACATGTATCGGGAAGGATTTTATTTATGTGTATGATTAATAACAAGGGAAATTGGATTGCTCTCAAAAGCAAGATAAGACTTGTCTATTCGATATATATCAGAAAATGATTTGTAAATAGACGATTGAGTAGAATTCAATCTGCTATTTACACTAATAAAAATTATTTAAGTCCAAAAAAAATAATCCGATTGATTGACAAACTTTAATCTACAGTTATCATTTAATCATAATTTAGAGAGACAGATTTGTATTCAGTCGAAAATCAGTATAGGAGACTTTTTGAATCCGCTAAAGACGGGATATTAATCCTTAATGCCGATACGGGGAAAATCCTTGATGTTAACCCATACCTAATTGAGATGTTGGGTTATTCTAAAAATCGGATTCTTAAAAAAAATATTTGGGATATAAGTGCTTTCAAAAATATAGATTATTCAAAAAAATTGTATAAAGAATTACAGGAGAAAGAATATGTTCGTTACGAAGATATACCACTGGAAGCTTCTGATGGGAGCCTGATAGATGTAGAATTTGTGAGTAATGTTTATTTGGTGAATAATGAAAAAGTAATTCAGTGTAATGTACGGGATATTACAAAACGGAAGCAAAAAGAAAGAACAATGGTAGAGGAGATCAAAGAAAAGGAAGCTTTAATTACAGAAATACAACATCGGACTATAAACAGTTTAACTATTATTGTAAGCCTGATTAAACTAAGGGGTGCCACAGTGGATTCAGATGAAACAAAGCTGGTTCTTGAAGATTTAAGAACAAAAATAAATTCGATTACGGATTTATACTCGTTACTTTCCAAATCCAATACTTTTTTTGAAGTTAAGGTAAATATGTATTGTGATAAAATAATTGAAAGAATGTCTGAATTATCCAGTAACATTGTAATCAATAAAAATATCCCGGAAATAATTGTTGCAAATAAAAAGGCGGCTCTAATAGGAATGATTCTGGTTGAGCTTTTATTTAATGCAATCAAATATGCATTTCCCGATTCTAAAAAAGGAGTAATTGATATAACTTTAGAAAATATAAATGACCGGATATCATTTATCGTTCAGGATAACGGCATCGGTTTACCTGATAATTTTGATATTACTAAACTCAAAAGTTTAGGACTTGACCTGGTAAATATAATGGTTAGCCAACTTGACGGTAAAATTGCTTTTTTTTCCGGAAAAGGAACAAAAATTATAATTGAATTCCCCATATAAAATTATTGATTCGAAACAGAACTTTTAACTTCCCCCAAAAATAAGACCCCCCAAAGATGTAGTCCCTTTTTCATCCTTTCGCTCTATTGATTCTCTATAGCAAATCATCGTAACGTTTGCTACAAAATAAAAGGAAAAGAATAATGAAAAACATTATTGTTACGCTGGTATTGTTAATACCATTCTCCCTGTTTGCACAAACTAAAGTTGAAACCGTCAGCACTACAGCTGATGTCCAAACTGATGCCTGGATGAATAAAATATCATCCAATTCTGAACTGCGCGGAAGGATGATGGAGATGATGATTGCAAAAACGAGCGGAGACAAAGAAGAAATGATGAAACTTGTAAATTCCATATTAAGCAATACTGAAATGCATCAGATGATTATTTCTGATAAAAATACAGGTATAGCGGGAGAAGACAACACTGTTGAACTGCAGCCGCGCGGGATGATGAATGATAGTGAGAAGTCGAAGCAAATGACGAAAACAAAACCGGTTCTTAAAAAATAATGTTTTTAATTATCCGTGTTAAGGCTTTAGCTTTTTCTGATTAAAAACACTAAAGAAAACCGGACAAAAATTGCATAATAATAAAGGAGAAGCATTATGCGCTACTTTTTAGTATTAATTACAGCACTTTTTTTGTGGGGCGGTTCAAGCACTTTAAATGCACAGGTAAGTGTTAATCTTAACTTCAATCTGGATAGTCAGCCAGTCTGGGGTCCCACTGGTTATGATTATGTTGAATATTATTATTTGCCGGATATAGATGTCTACTACTATGTCCCCGGGCAAAGATATTATTATTACTCAAACGGGAATTGGCGTTACAGCTCAAGATTACCATCACGATATAGAAATTATGATTTTTATAATTCATATAAAGTAGTAGTTAATGAGCGGAATCCCTGGCGGAATAGCAAGAGCTACAGAGAAAAATATTCCTCATATAAAGACCGTCACGATCAGCAGCCGATCCGGGATAGCCGAGATTCAAAATATTTTCAGAACAAAAACCATCCCGAGCATAATAACTGGGTTAAACAGCAGAAGCACGATAACGGTAATCACAATGGCAACAACAATAACAATAAAAAGAATAACAAGCAGAAAAGAGATAAAAAATAACCGTGTATTAAATTAATTTTATACCGGTTTGTAGTGTTTTAATTTCAGCTTTGAAAAAAAACTTCAATTTCATTCTGAACCTGCCTTGCGGCAGGCAGAATGTTTACTTTTTAAAGTTCCCACTCCATAAGAATAATGGGAATAAATTGGTTTTTACAAAGCAAGAGTGAATGTAATGGATGAGAAAAAAGAAATAAAAAGTAACTTAAAGCAAAGGCTGTTAATCCTTGAAGACGATATAGTAAATACACAATTGCTGCTTAGGTTATTAAAAAACCTGTATGATATGGATTTTGTAAATAATGGCGAGGATGCATTAAAATATGCAGTTGAAAAAAATTATGATGTATTTTTAATTGATATTGGTTTACCTGGAAACATGAACGGTATACAGGCGACAAAAGAGCTGAAGAAAATTAAAGACAATAATAATAAACCTTTCATTGCAATGACTGCGTTTGCTTTGGCAGGCGACAAAAATCACTTTCTTAACGAGGGGCTAACCCACTATATTTCCAAACCTTTCGAATTCAATAAACTTATTGAATTAATTGGAAGTGCTTTAGAAAAAACAACAGTACAGGATACTGAACAAACAAAGGCTAAGGAAATATTCTCAGATAAAACAAACCTCTAATATTCCGCACATAATTATTTCATTTCAATTATAAGGTGTATGAAAGCATTATGAAAAAGACAAATAGAAGAGAAAAAATCATTGCGGCAAATAGCTCTCCCCCGCTGAAAACCAAATTGAAGAGTGCCGATAACAACAGCAAATTTGCAGAGAATATAATCAATACTGTGCGGGAGCCTTTAGTCGTTCTCGATCACGATTTAAAGGTAGTCACAGCCAGCCGTTCATTCTATGAAGTATTTAAAGTAAATCCTGAAGAAACCCTGGGAAAGCTTCTTTATGATCTTGGTAATCATCAGTGGGATATTCCCAAACTAAGAGAACTGCTCGAAACCATCCTCCCCGAAAAAACTTCTTTTGAAAACTACGAAGTGGAACACGATTTTTCGACAATCGGCAAACGTATTATGCTTTTGAATGCACGGCAAATAGAAAGGGCATTTGGAAAAGAGAAAATAATTCTTCTTGCTATTGAGGATATTACCGAACGAAGACTTGCAGAAAAAAAGTTGAGCGAAAAGAACCGTTTAACCAGCGAATACCTGAATATACTTCTGGACCATGCTCATGCCCCAATTATTATCTGGGATTCTTCAATGCGTATTAAGCGATTTAATCTTGAATTCGAAAAACTCAGCGGTTACAAATACGCCGAAGTAATTGATAAGAATATTAAGATTCTTTTCCCCAAAAATAAAATTGTCTCAACAATGGAGTTAATCAATAATAATTTAATCGCTGATAACCAGGATGTTATTGAAGTAGATATTTTAACAAAAAGCAAAAAGGTTAAGACTATTTTATGGAATTCTGCAAATATTCTGGATGAGGAGGGAGAAAATATAGTTGCAACAATTGCGCAGGATATTACAAGACGAAAACGGACGGAGGAAACACTCTCACCTATCGGAAATCCGCTACCGCCGCCTTTTTGAATCGGCAAAGGACGGTATTATTATCCTTGACGCAGAAACCGGAAAGATTATTGATGTGAACCCGTTTTTAGTTGAACTTTTCGGTTATTCAAAAAAAATATTTCTTCAAAAGAAAATCTGGGAAATAGGATTTTTTCAAGATATCGCGGCAAATAAAAATAAATTTTTTGAATTGAACCAAAAGGAATATGTTCGTTTTGATAATTTGGTTCTTGAATCTTCCACGGGACAAAAGATTAATGTAGAATTTGTCAGTAATGCTTATTCCGCAAATAGCCACAAAATAATTCAATGCAATATAAGAGACATCACCGAACGTATACAAACAAAAAAAAGACAGGCTCTTAACTTCTTCTATTCTTTCAATATTAAACAGACATAATGATTGGACCCGGCTGATAAAAAATATATTGGAAGAAATAAAGAAATTTACTGATTTTGAAGCTGTTGGTATTCGTTTAACGGAAGGTGAAGATTATCCATACACTGAAACAATTGGATTTAGTCCCGATTTTATGGATAAAAAACATATACTTTATAAAAGGGACCCGGACGGCAATATCATTTGTGATTCCGACGGTAAGCCAAAATTTGAATGTATATGCGGTAGTATTATATCCGGGTGTACAGATCTATCACTCCCATTTTTTACGAAGGGCGGAAGTTTTTGGACTAATTCCAAAACTGAACTGCTTGCTTCCACTTTAGCTAAAGACTACCCTTTCAATAATTGCAGCAGTTGTAACCTGAAAATTACGATATCTGTAGCTTTAATACCCATCCATTCAGGCGATGAAATAATCGGCTTACTTCAATTGAATGATAAACAACCGGGCAAGTTAACATTAGAATTAGTTCAGTTTTTAGAAGAAATTGGCACAACAATTGGGATCGCATTCAAAAGAATGGCAATTGAAAAACAAATAAAAGAAAGCGAAGAAAAATTCCGGCATTCATTTGAATATGCTCCTACCAGTATTTCTATTGTGGGCCTTGATAAAAAATTCCAGCGTATTAACAACGCGTTTACATTAATGTTGGGTTATGATGAAAATGAGATAAAGAACTTGACGTTTTCGGATATCACACACCCGGATGACTTGTTAATAGGTTCATTGCTATATGATAAATTAATAGCGGGCGATATCGATAAAATTACTTTTGAAAAACGTTACGTAAGAAAAGATAAAAAGATTATATGGGTAATAGTTTCTACTACATTAATGCTAGATAACGACAACAAACCCCAATATTTTATTACACAGTTAGTTGATATAACCGAACGCAAAAAACACGAAGAGCGATACAAAGCTATCTCAAACGCCATTCCGGATTTGGTGTTTCGATTAAATGACCAGGGAGTATACCTGGACTTTAAAGCCGAGGAGAAGGAACTTCACTTCCAATCAGAAAGTATTGTTGGCAAGTTGAATCGTGATATTACCCCGCCTGAATTCGCTGATTTGGTGGATCTCCAGATTCACAATACGCTAGAGGCCGGTAAAACTCAAACGTTTGAATACGAGCTATTTGTGCCTGGAACAGGAATACATTATTACAACGCGCGCATGGTTGCCAGCGGTAAAGAGGAGGTAATCGTATTTTCACGCGATATTACTGAGCAAAGGCAGATGGAGAATGAAAAGGATGTTCTTACTTATAGTCTCAATGAGAGAGTTAAAGAACTTACTTGCCTATTCACCATAGCATCGATCTTTGAAACTGATGATATTTTCTCAGGTGAGATGTTTAACCAAATCGTCAAGGCTATACCGTTGGGATGGCAATATCCCGAAATTTGCTGCGCCAGAATGATCATTGATAAAGACGAATATAAAACTACCAATTATAAAGAGACAATTTGGAAACAGTCGACGGACATTAAGATTAATGACAAGAAAAGCGGCAGTATTGAAGTTTTCTATCTGGAGGAGAGAGCCAAGATGGACGAAGGTCCGTTTCTAAAGGAAGAAAGAAATCTGCTGAACCTAATTGCAGAAAGATTGGGGCACGTCATAGGGCGTAGGCTGACAGAAGAAGCCCTGCGGATAAGCGAAAACAGATATAATGCTATTTTTAATACTTCACTGGAGCTGGTATACATTTTTGATTTGAACGGACAAATCCTTGAAGTAAATGATCAGGCATTAAATCTTTTTGGTTATTCACTTGAGGAATCTAAGAAACTAAAACTTTCAGATATAATAGATCCTGTTGATTTACCGACAGCCTTTAAAAATATTGAGTATGTAGTTGCAAATGGTGTAAATCAAGCCCCGGCAGGAATATAAGATACGAACAAAAAAAGGAGAAGAAATATTTGTTGAAACCACCGCAGTCAGGCTGGATAAGGATGGAAAACCTTATGCCATAATGGGAATTGCCAGGGATATTACAGAACGAAAATTAGCAGAAGAAGAATTACAATTCAAAAATACGCTTCTCACAACACAGCAGGAAACTTCTATTGACGGAATTCTTATTGTTAATGAAGACGGCAAGATCATTTCGTATAACCAACGCTTTGTTGAGATGTGGGGTGTTTCGCAAAAATTAATCGAAAGTAATACCGATGAACCAATTCTGGAATTTGTTACTAATAAAGTTGCAGATTCCCGGTCTTTTTATAGCCGGATTAAGTACCTCTATGATCATAAAGATGAAACAAGCCGGGAAGAAATTGTATTAAAAAACGGGCTGATCTTTGATCGCTACTCGGCGCCAATGAACGGGCCTGCTAAACAATATTATGGCAGGATATGGTACTTCAGGGACATAACCGACCTTAAAAAAACAGAAGCAAATTTGTCGACCGCTGCAGAAATTGCAAAACTTGGCTACTGGGAATATGATGTCGCTTCCGGTAATTTTATTTTTAATGAGCAGTATTACAGGCTCATTCACGGTTCTTCCACGCGAAAAACAGGGCGGAAACATAATGTCAGCTGAAGTGTTTGCAAAGAATCTTGTCCATCCGGATGACGCAATTAAAGTAGGCCAATCTTTGCAGGAAGTAATAAAATCAGCCGATGCCGAATATAAAGGAATTCAAGAAGTAAGAGTACTCAGAGATAATAATGATATAACCGATGTAAGCGTTCAATTTATGGTACAGAAGGATTCATCGGGAAACCCGGTTAAAGTCTATGGAATTAACCAGGATATCACAGAAAGGAAAAAAAAGGAGAAAGAGCTTATTGAGGCAAAAGAAAAAGCTGAGGTAATGAACAGGTTAAAAACAACCTTTCTCGCAAATATGAGTCACGAATTAAGGACTCCGCTTATTGGCATTTTAGGTTACTCTGAATTTTTGATAAACGAGTTAAAGGATAAAGATTTAATTGAAATGGTAAACACCATAAAAATAAGCGGCCAAAGATTAAATTCAACCTTTAATAACATACTTGATATTTCAAGGGTCGAATCCGAAAAACTACAAATAAATAAAAAAGAATTGGATTTAATAAAATATTTAGCCGAACAATTAAAATTATTAAACACACTGGCTGAAGAAAAAGGTTTATCACTGAATTTTGAAACCAGGGAAGAAAGTCTGAATGCATTTGTCGACCCGGAAATGTTTAGCTCAATAATAACTAATCTTTTAAATAACGCCATAAAATTTACGCAAAAAGGAAAGATAACTTTAAGAGTGCTGAAACAGGGAAAAAATGCTGTAATTGAAGTGGAAGATACTGGTATTGGCGTGCCCGAAGATCTTCAGGAAATAATATTTAACCCTTTCAGACAGGCAAGCGAAGGATACAGCAGAAGTTATCAGGGAGCCGGGTTGGGATTAACTATAGCGAAAAAATTTATAGGTTTATTAGGAGGAACTATAAACTATTAGAAGTAAACCTGGAACAGGAAGCACATTTATACTAGAGTTTCCATTAATGGGAAATAATGTTGAAAAAGTAATAAGCACAAACTGGATTTAATTATTATGAGCAAAAATATTGAACATAATAAAGACTTATGTAAAATAAGTACGCAAAGAGGTTCGTTACTATGAAAAATGAAATTAGCACTTCATCCCATAAGATTTCTTTACATGATGACGGGATTGTAAAGGCTATTTGTATTACCGGGGATGAAACAATAGAGAAAGCACGGGAATTAATAGAAACCATAAAAAAAATTACCGAAAATAAAACGAGTCCCCTGCTTGTTGATATGAGACAGCAAAAGTCAATCTCAAGAGAAGCCCGGCAATTTTATTCTAGAAAAGAAACCATGGATACTGTGACTGCCCTTGCTCTTATTGTTGAATCCCCAATATCAAAAGTGCTGGCAAATTTTTACCTGGGCCTGAATAAACCTCCATACCCGACCCGCCTATTTACAAACGAAGATGAAGCCATTGATTGGCTTAAGGGTTATTTAAAATGAACAAGAATCTCAATATTTCGGGTGATGAAAGAATTTCTAAAATTCTAAACGCCATTATGGGAATTTCAGCCGGCGAATATCAGGACAGATTAATTCCTTCACAAAAAGATGACGAGATTGATGCGATAATGGTAGGGATTAATATGCTTACCGAAGAAATCAAAGCAACAAGATCCAGCTTAGAAGAATTACTAAAAGAAAGAACAGAGAAGCTAACTGAGACTGAAATCAAATTCAGTACGCTTGCTAATTCCGCTTCTGAACAAATATTCATTATCAATAAAGATTTTGTTCTTGAATATATGAATGAATCCGCTGCTAAAGCTTTTAATGCCCTTCCAAATTATCTGATCGGGAAAAGAATGAATGAGTTATTTCCTCACCAAGAACTGGAAAGAATGGAAGCACCTATGGCCAAAGTATATAGTACGGGAATACCTCAGCTAGTCGAAAGGGAAATCAAATTCCCCCAGAATAGTTTATGGGTTAGCACTTCTTATGCGCCTGTCTATTCACCAGACCGAAGCCAAATAACTTCTGTTCTGGGTATATCCCGCGATATTACCGCAAGCAAATTAGCAGAAGTGCGACTTAAAGAAAGTGAAAGAAGGTCAAGAGCATTGCTGAATGCAAACCCGGATATGATATTCCGCATAAACCGTGAAGGCACATTCCTAGGACTACAAAGCTGATAGTGCGGAACTTTACGCACAAGACGAACCGATCTATCATCGGCAAAAAGAATAGAGATATTACACCTCCTGAATTTGCAGACTTAACAGATAGGTATATTAAGCAAACCCTTGATAGCGGGAAGCTTCAGCAATTCGAATACCAAATGATAACGTAAAGAATCTCGGCCTGCGTGATTACGAAGCTCGTATGGTAGCCAGCGGCAAAGACGAAGTTATATGCGGTTGTTCGAGACATTACCGATCGCAAACTTGCGGAAGATATGTTGCGGGAAAGTGAAACGCGGTTTAAACAAATCTCAGAAGGCACCGAGGAATGGATCTGGGAAGTTGACGCTAACGGCGTTTTTACATATATGAATCCATATGTGAAAAAGTTGCTTGGATATTACCCTGATGAACTAATCGGCATTAAATACTTTTATGATTTCTTTGAACCTGAGCATAAAGAAGAATTGAAACAGGGGGCTTTTGTAGCGTTTGACAGAAAAGAAAGCATCAGGAATTTTATTAATTGTAACATTCATAAAGATGGCAGAAGAATTATTCTTTTAACATCAGCGTTCCCCAGGCTTGACTCAGAGAATAACTTTATTGGTTATCGGGGGATAAATATAGATATAACCGACAGACAAAAAGCAGCAGATGAATTAAAAATATCCGAAACGAAATTCCGCAACATTGTTGAAGGAACGAAGGCAATTCTATTTAACACCAATCGCCGTGGTATATTTACTTACCTTAATGAAGCAGCCTGCGATAAACTCGGTATGAAAATGAAGGATTTAACGGGTAAATTTTATTTGAAGTTTATCCATCCGGAAAGCCGTACAAAAACTCACTCAATTTTTACAGAGCAACTCGCAAATCCTAAACCAAATACAAGCACTGATGTTCAAATAACAACAAAATCGGGGGAAGAAGGTTGGCTTAGTTTATTGATTAATCCTATTTATAATGAAGGAAAGGTTGTAGGCTTAACCAGTGTTGCCCTTGATATTACTGATCGTAAAAAAGCCGAAAAGGAAATTAATAGGGTGAATGAACAACTGGTTAAACTTAATGCTGAAAAAGACAAATTCTTTTCCATCATATCTCACGATCTTAAAAGTCCGTTCAATGGTTTCTTAAATTTAACAGAACTAATGGCAAACAGCGCAGAAATGTTTACAATTGCTGAATTTACTGAAAATAGTAATTTGCTGAACAAATCAGCGCGCAATCTTTATAAGCTTCTGGAAAATTTGCTCGATTGGGCTCAGGTTAAAAAAGGTTCCATAATCTATACCCCAAAGGATATTGATTTATCTAAACTGGTTTTGCAAGGTATTGATATAATTAACTCGCGCGCCGTTCAAAAAGGGATCACAATAATAAATGATGCAGTTGACGTACATAATATTTATGCGGATGAAAAAATGATTAGTACTATACTCAGAAACCTTTTATCTAATGCGGTTAAATTCACAAGAACGGGTGGAAAAGTTATCGTTAATTCAGTACTATCAAAAAACGGCACAACCGAAGTATCGATTAAGGATGATGGAGTTGGTATATCAGAAATAGATGTTGCAAGACTATTCAAGATAGAAGAGAAAGTCGGTTCCATAGGAACAGACAATGAATCCAGCACAGGATTAGGGTTGGTGCTTTGTAAAGAATTTATAGAGATGCATGGCGGTAAGATTTGGGTAGAAAGTGAGAAAGGAAAAGGAAGTAATTTTCATTTTACAGTTCCCGTCTTTGCCTTAAAATCCGCAGTATTCACAAATTAAAAATTCCTTCTCGTCCAAAAGATGTAATACCTCTTTCATCCTTTCGCTCTATTTACTATACCCTCACTTCTATCTATTATTTGCGTATTGAATGGTAGATCAATGTTGGTTTTAATTTTTCGCTAAAACAACTTAAAAAATTTAAAGGAGATTTTTATGAAAATCTTTACAATAATTCCCGTAACTGGCTTAAGCTACTTGAGGCAGTTTCTTGGAACGATTCTAATGATTGTTTTGATGATGACTGCCGCTGCTTTAGCTCAATCCTCACCGGCACCAGTAGATCTCGGAACATCCGGCAATTTTGTGATTCTGGCAAAAACAGGAATCTCAACTACCGGGGTTACTTCAATTACCGGAGATATTGGAGTTAGTCCAATTGACCATACTGCAATAACCGGATTTGATTTAATATTAGATCCATCAGGTCAATGGGCAACTTCTACTTTAGTTGTTGGAAAAGTATATGCGGCAGACTATGCTACACCAACTCCGACAATGTTGAGCACGGCTGTGGGCAATATGGAAACTGCTTATACCGACGCAGCAGGTAGAACACCTGATTATACAGAACTATACAGTGGAGACATTACCGGACAGACCTTAACTACCGGTACCTATAAATGGAGTACCGGAGTCCTGATATCTCCTGGTGGTGTTACTATCTCAGGCAGCTCAACTGATGTGTGGATTTTCCAGATAGCACAGGATCTAACTGTAGCCAACGGAGCCATTATTACCCTTAGTGGAGGTGCACTGGCTTCCAACATCTTCTGGCAGGTTGCCGGCCAGGTTACACTTGAAACATCGTCCGACTTTAAAGGAATTATATTGTGTCAAACATTGATAGCTATGCAAACAGGAGCAGCTTTTGACGGTAAAGCGCTGGCGCAGACCGCTGTTACTTTAGATGCCAATAGCGTTGTTCCAGTTGAACTGAATTCATTTAGTGCAGTTAATAAGGGGATGGAAATCCTTCTTGAATGGGTGACTGCAACTGAGACAAATAATCGTCAATTTGAAATTTACCGTAGAAGCATTCTTAATGAAAAAACAGATGAATGGATGTTAATAGGGCACCAAGAAGGTAATGGCACAACTACTGAATCTAAGTATTACAGTTATGAAGACAATATTACAGGAATAAATGCAAATGCGCTAGAGTATAGATTAAAACAGATTGACTACAACGGTAGTTATACATACAGTGAAATAATTAGTGTAAATAGTCTGGCACCGAACGGTTTCGTGCTTGGGCAAAATTACCCTAATCCGTTTAATCCTTCAACAAATATTCACTACAGTCTTGGGAATGCCGGTGTGGTTTTACTGAAGATATATAATTTGCTTGGTAGTGAAGTTGTCACACTCGTAAATAAATACCAGGAAGCTGGCAGCTATACAGTAAAGTTCAATACTAACCAGGGAAAATTTAATCTTCCCAGCGGTCTATACTTCTATCGACTGCAAGCAGGATCTTTCATTTCAGTTAAGAAAATGATATTGATGAAGTAATGTAGAAAAATATCTTTTTGCTCAAGATCCCTATTAATAAAGACCTGCCGTCCGGTAGGGAGATTGGTAAGGATCTTTTATTTTATAATAAAGTAAGACCTAATTATTTACAAGTAATATTTGCGATTTTTTATTGGTGGCATTTTTAAAAAGTTTAAAGACAGTGAAAAAAATCAGAACACTACTTATTGAAGATAATCAACTAAAGAGATCGCTCAAGAAATTCATCTCTCCACACACAGTTAAGAGTAATTTTCGTAACACCATTGAAAAGTTAGCATAGAATACGCGCGTGTAGATTGCAAAACGCTGCCATCATTCTGACACTTACAAAACAGCAATAGAAACAACTTTATTATCAACAATTAATTTTTATTCTGGTCTTTAACTCAACAAAAAGATTTAATCCTTTTTTCATCCCTTTGCCTTATTTACCTGTATCTCATTTCTAGCTACTATTAGCTTAGTTAGTAAAGGACCAATGCAGGTCTTATGTATTCAGCATAACAAATTAAAAATTCTAAAGGAGATTTTTATGAAAATCTTTACAATAAATGACGTAACTGGCTTAAGCTACTTGAGGCAGTTTCTTGGAACGATTCTGACGATTGTTTTGATGATGACTGCCGCTGCTTTAGCTCAATCCTCACCGGCACCAGTAGATCTCGGAACATCCGGCAATTTTGTGATTCTGGCAAAAACAGGAATCTCAACTACCGGGGTTACTTCAATTACCGGAGATATTGGAGTTAGTCCAATTGACCATACTGCAATAACCGGATTTGATTTAATATTAGATCCATCAGGTCAATGGGCAACTTCTACTTTAGTTGTTGGAAAAGTATATGCGGCAGACTATGCTACACCAACTCCGACAATGTTGAGCACGGCTGTGGGCAATATGGAAACTGCTTATACCGACGCAGCAGGTAGAACACCTGATTATACAGAACTATACAGTGGAGACATTACCGGACAGACCTTAACTACCGGTACCTATAAATGGAGTACCGGAGTCCTGATATCTCCCGGTGGCGTTACTATCTCAGGCAGCGCAACTGATGTGTGGATTTTCCAGATAGCACAGGATCTGACTGTAGCCAACGGAGCCATTATTACCCTTAGTGGAGGCGCACTGGCTTCCAACATCTTCTGGCAGGTTGCCGGCCAGGTTACACTTGGAACAACGTCTGACTTTAAAGGAATTATATTGAGTCAGACATTGATTGAGATGCAGAACGGTGCAACTTTGAACGGCAGAGCACTGGCACAGACCGCTGTTACTTTAGATGCCAATACAATCAATAGTAGTGTGGTTGTCAATGTTGTCCAAAATAGTTTAGAACCTCAAGAGTTCACCCTCTTCCAGAACTATCCTAATCCATTTAATCCTACCACAAATATTAAATACAGTCTTGGAAGTGCCGGTTTGGTTTTACTTAAGGTATATAATTTGCTTGGTAGTGAAGTTGTTACCCTCGTAAATAGATACCAGGATGCTGGCAGCTATACAATAAACTTCAATACTAACCAGGGAAATTTCAATCTTCCCAGCGGTGTATACTTCTATCGTCTTCAGTCAGGATCTTTCGTTTCAGTTAAAAAGTTGATTCTCATTAAATAGAATACCAGTTGCAATCCCCCGATCTTTTCGGGGGATTGAATTGCAGGAAAATTCAATAATATTTTTTTACAAAATAATTCTGAATTGGACTATTTACTCGCCATTAGGAATTAGTTCCTTTTTCATCCCTTCGCTCGATTAAATAATGATAATTTTCTTTATACATTATCATTGAATAAAAATTAAACACAAAGGATACTAATCATGTTATATACAATCGCAGTTATTCTAATTGTTTTGTGGCTACTTGGTTTACTTACTTCCTACACTATGGGAGGAGTTATTCACGTTCTGCTAGTAATTGCAATTATAATAATTGTATTTAATCTCATTAGTGGACGTCGCGCTGTTTAAGCAGATACTAAGTTCTAATTTATTGTAACAAGTTATAATATTCATTGAGGAAAAATTTCAATTCCTCAATGATTTATTAAAAGATAGAGAAATGTTATTTAATCAACTCCGTACCCTGAGATTTCCGGATACGCTTACTCTTCTTGGTTTACTATGTGTTTCCTTTTCAGTTTATTTTTCTTTAAAAGGTCTTTTAGTAGTTGCATACCTGCTTATCCTAACACAGTTTCTATTAGACTATTTTGATGGAAAATTAGCCAGGGCAATTGGTGCTGGAGCAATAGGAATTTATCTTAATAGTTTTACGGATTTTATGGCAGTTTCAGTTTCTGTTGTATTTGGCTGGTTATTAGGAATAAATAGTATTGTAATGCTTATTGCCGGATTTTTAAATATCAGCGCAGCAGCAATAAGGTTAGCATACTTCACAGCATATAAACAAAAAGGATTCACTGGTCTTCCAACTGTATTAGCTGCTTCGGCAGTTTCTACTCTTGCTCTTCTGTGATATTTTATTTTGTCTCGGCAGTCGCAATGATATCGGATTTAAAACTAAAAAAAATATGATAATATGAATTCGGAAGTTCAATGAATCTCCTTCACCAATCCCAATTACGAAGGAATAAAAATGATTAAAACGCCGCAAATTAAAAATGCTTCAATTAATGGTGGAAAATTATCTTTAAATAAAGTTGCCAGGAATGTAGCTATGATTATTGGGGGTTTGATAATTGTCTGTTTATTAATAATCATTTTTCATCCGGATCCTATTATAAATTTTTTCTTGAAGGATCGGATTGCAAAAGCCTTTTCAGAAGCATATCCGGAATACCAGATACAGCTTGGTGATATTCATTATAGTGTCTTGACAAATCGATTGGTGTGTGATTGTATAAAATTGAAGACTCCCGAACCGATAGCTGAATACAGGCTTACTTCATTCTCTGTAAGCGGAATTAACTGGTTGAAAATATTTTGGCAAAACAGTTTTACTTTAAAGAATCTTACAAACGCAGAAATAGATGCACAGAATATTATTCTTAATTCTCATAAAGCCCAGGAAGAACTTCGTGTCAGAATGGTTCATATATCTATACCTGATTCTGAAATGGTGACTGATTCGGTTAAGTATTATTCTTTAAATGGCGATGAAAAACTCTTCTCCAAAAGTGAATTCAGAAAAACAAGATTTCGGTTAGACATTCCTCAAATGAAAATAACAGGGTTAGATTTTCTCGCATTACTCCAGGGTGAAATATATAAAGCCAGAAGCGTTAGTATACATAATATGTTCGCTGACATTCTTGTGAACATGGATAAGCCATATGATACTAATTCACCTAATCCGGAGATGCCTAACGAAGTACTCTCTTCAATGAAAGAGATAATAAAAATTGATAGTCTGGAAATTATTGATGGGCGCTTGAAATATTCCGAAAGGTATGCTGTTGGAGCAACACCCGGGATAATTACATTTACAAAAGTTAATGTCTCAGTTAAAAAGATTACTAATGATAAAAGTATACCTGACACTACGGTAATCAATGCACAGGGAATTTTCATGGATTCGGCTATAATGAAATTGCATATGGCAATCCTGCTCGCATCAAAAGATTTTTCTTTGCGATATTCCGGCTCGCTTGGTAAGATGGATGCGACAATACTTAATACTTTCATTGAACCGGGCGAACATCAACGGATTAAATCCGGGGACATAAAGTCTGCTGCTTTTAATATAAATGTTAATTCAGGGCGGGCAAGCGGTTCTTTGCGTGTATTGTATTCCAATTTGTCGGTTGCAATTCTTAACAAAGATACCGGAAGTGAAAAAGGAGTTCTGAATAAGATTGCTTCTTTTGTCGGCAAAACTTTTATTATCCGGGAATCCAACATTCCGGACGATAATGGCTTATTGAAAATCGGTGGAATAAATTATACACGAAATTCGGATGATTATTTTCTTCAGTATATCTGGTTCTCTCTTCGAAGCGGAATTGGCGATGTTGTTGGATTTTAAATTAAGACAACATTTGAATTAAAAATGAACAAGGGAGATTTTTATTTTGCAAATAAATAAAGGATAAAAAAATGAACCTAAAAACTATTGGTATCATCGTAATAATATTGGGTCTGTTAATGACGCTGTACACCGGGTACAATTATGTAACAAGAGAAAATATAATAACTATGGGGGATACCCACATATCAATGGATAAAAGTCACACTACTGCCTGGTCCCCGTTTCTCGGCTTAGGAATAATGATAATTGGCGGGGTTGTTTTTTTATCAGGTAGAAAAAAGAAATTAGTCTAGATTTAAATTGAACTGATTAATCCGCATAATGGATGTAGTTCCCTTTTCATCCCTTTGAACGATTGAAACATCCGTTTTTTCATCATATCATTATTTCGTGGTTATAAAAACTAAGCTATTGGTAGATAGGGTTTAATACTAAACTTAATGCTGTTCAGGTAAATCTTAATATTCTGTTTATACATTTGATGAGGAAAATATGACTAAAATAAAAAACGGATCTGTTTACATCATTCTACTAATCCTTTTAATTTTTAGTCTGGGTAATGTATCATCAGATAAAGGGAAATCAGATGCAAACTCAACTTCATACTTCCCGGTTAATAACAAGATAACACTGGTATACGAATCATCATTTGGTGAAAGTATTACAAATTATTCTCAGAATGGTGATCTTACTATAAGCTCGAGTGAAGCAGATAAGTTCAAGTACCGGCAAACTTTAATGATAAAAGATGATGGCGTTTACGTAAAAGAAACATATCAGTTCCTGAAAATATTCCTGTTTATTAAAAAAGAAGCAACATTCACCTATAGCAAACCTTTGTTACGTTTTCCTCTCCCTTTGTCACCCGGTATGGAGTGGGAATGGGAAGGAGACGAATATTCAGATGGTGAAATTAACAAAGTGAAGGTTACAGGAAAGGCCATTGATAAAGAATTCGTTACCACGAAAGCCGGGAGATTCGAAGCAATTAAATTAGAATCAATTGTTGAAGGATCTGATAATGCAAAAAATAATGTAACCGAATGGTATGTGGAAGGAATCGGGTTAATAAAAGCAAAGATAATAGTTGAAGGTGGTGGAATAACGGGTGTTCTCAGGGATATCCTGGGATATGGAACCATCGAATTTGAATTAAAAGAAATCAGAAAGCAATAACTAGGTATTTAATTTAGAAAAGACTTATTTCCACATAATCTAAAGCAGAGAACATAACAAATAAACATATCCCAAAGAAGTAGTTCCTTTTTCATCCCTTTGACCGATTGAACTATTCTGAATTCTTCAATAAAATATAAAAGGATTAATAATTAGTACATAAAATATTGATCAATTATAGTAATTAAACCTTGCTGGGAAAGATTGTTGAAAATCTCGTAAGAGTTTGGTTCAACCAAAATAATTTTAATAATTATTTGTTCTTTTACTGAAAGAAAATCAAAATGAAAATTATCTTTGCTCTAATTTTTATTATTATATTTTCCACACCTTACCAAGCCCAGATCAAATCTGTGTTTGAAAAAGAAATATCACAGAACCAAAATTCCTGGTTTAATCTGACTACTGAACAGACTGGTCCGGAAATATCAAAAAAAGAGGTTAACCGCTATTCCGATTTAGTTTCTAATCCGTATAGAATCCTATTCCTTGATACTACCCAAACCACATCCCCGGACTCAATGAAGTACAATATGTATGGCGATTTATTGAATGACAATCCTATGTACAATAAGAAATCCCCTGTGTGGATGGTTATCCTAAGAGTCACCCTGTCCGGCGTTTCTACCAATTTAATTGATCACTACATCCTAAACTTTGATTTTTCAAGGGTTGGATTTAATAGCTGGAAAAATAATTTAAAAACAGGATGGGAATGGGATGTTGACCGCTTTGCAATGAATAATTTTTTCCATCCTTTTTCGGGAGGAATGTATTTTAACGCGGCACGTGCAAACGGTTATACTTTCTTAGAATCAGTACCTTTTGCCGCTTTGGGTAGTTTAGAGTGGGAGTATTTCGGTGAAACAACACTTCCCTCGTATAACGATATAATAAACACCACAATTAACGGTGCTTTCCTTGGAGAAATATTTTACCGGTTAGGTTCAAATATCCTGGATGATCAGACATCGGGCTTTAATAGATTTTTGCGGGAGGCGGCTGTCGCTGTTATTACACCCACAAGATTTTTTAGCAGACTTTTTCAGGGTGAAGTTTTCAGGTCAACAATTGAAGAAGTATATCAGAAAGAACCACTTAATATAACACTAGGAGCCGGGTACCATAGAATAAATGAGGGCATTGCACTCCAGAAAGCAAGCAATAGTTTTAATTTCAATATTAATCTTGACTATGGAAACCCGTTTGAAAAAATTTCACGTAAACCTTTTGATTATTTCAAACTACTGTCGGATTTCGATTTTGGGGTAGGAAGAAAAATTATTGACAACGTAACCGGGTACGGTATGTTGTACGGAAGTAATATCCAAACCGGTAATTTGGAAATGTTAGCAGGTATATTTCAACACATGAACTTTTTTGATAATAAAACTTTCGAATTAGCTGATTTAGCATTTGGGCCAGGAATAATTTCAAAGCTGCCAATTAGCAAGAGTTCAAGTCTTTATACGAATTTCCATGCCGCTATTATGCCCTTCGGCGCACTCAGCGGGCGATTAGGTCCTGATACAACACAGGTTAGAGATTATAATTACGCAGGCGGAGCGGAATTAAAGCTTGAAAGCACTTTGAATCTTGGAGGATGGACAAACCTTACATTAATAGGCTATTACTGGTGGTTTCGTACGATTGTTGGAGATGCAGGGAATAGTTATATAGGATTAATTCAGCCCAGTATCAAATTCAAACTTTTCAACAATGTAAATATTGGGTTTGAACATTTGATTTACTATGGTGACAGGTACCCTCGTGATTTCCCAAGCATTCATTCTGTAAGGACAGAACAGAAAGTCTTCCTTCAAATATTTTTGGAAGAGTTCAAATTTAAGAGATAGAAGAATTCTATCTGATTATTTAATAACAGGCAAAATTATAAATGGATACAACAATAAAGAGAATATTTTTATTACTCTTCTTTACCGGATTGTACGGGAGTTTGCTTTTTGCACAAACGCCCACATTACAAAATACTGTACAACCATATCAATATACTTTCTCTCAGTTCGGAAATGAAACCTGGGACTTTGTTAAGCAGCCAACTAAATGGGATGGAGGCGATTGGCTAAAAATTGGTTTGGTAAGTGCCGGGACATTTTTAATTATTGAAACTGCAGATCAGCCTATCCGCACTGCAGTTTTGAAAGATCAAAGATATTACAAGAGCGTACCTATTGAATTCGGGAGACTTTGGGGTGAAATATATTCGCCCATTGTACTCTTTGGTGGATTTGCTATCCATTCATTAATAACTAAGGACATTGGAACAAGAAAGATTGCCTATGAAATCGGGCAGGCTTCAATTTATGCCGGGGTGCTTTCCTTTGTGCTAAAACTTGCAATCGGCAGATCAAGACCATATTTAAATGAAGGCAATAAGCATTTTACCCCCTTTGCATCGATTTTAAACCAGGATAATAAATCAATACCAAGTGGTCACTCTACTGTTGCATTTGTACTTTCGACCGTCCTTTCGAGAAATGTTAAGTCGCCAGTTTTGAAAGTGCTGGCATATTTACCCGCAGCGCTTACTTTAGTTTCACGCGTTTACCAGGATCAGCACTGGGCTTCCGATACTTTTGCCGGTGCTGCGCTCGGTTATTTTATCGCAACCTGGGTTGTAGATCAGCATGAGAATAATAAATCTATGGTAGAGATGTCCTCTGCCTATCCATTTTCCATTAGTATTGCGTTTTGAATTAATTGGCCGCTTTTTAGAAAGTACATTTAAACATGATGAATAATTCAAATGGTCGGTTAATGCTGATTAATTTTATAATAATTTCATTTGTTATTTTTGGATTTGTAAAACCGATATATCCTCAATCTAGTGAGACTGATTCTTCATTTCATCCTTACCATGTTAACTACTGGGTAACGGGCAGCATTATTGTCGGAGGACTAGCGTTAGAAAAAATCGGTGTTCCCTGGATATCAAATAAAACAACAATATCAGAAGGTGAATTACAGAATTTAAATACAGATAATATTTCACCGATTGATCATTGGGCCTTGAATTTTGATCCCTCTCGAAGAGTGCACTATAAAGAACTTTCAAGTCTGTTACTTTCGGTTTCAGTCTTTCTTCCCGTTATTACAATGCTGGATAAGAACATCAGGCAAGATTGGCTGGACGTACTTCTGATATATTTGCAAACACAGACAATTTCAAATAATTTATACCTTTATAGTCCGTTCGGAGCCACCTTTCAAAACAGGTTACGTCCTGTTGTTTATTACGAATCAATCGGTATTGATGAAAGAACGTCATCCAATAACCGGAATTCACTTTACAGCGGACATGTTGCAGCAACTACTGCAGCTTCTTTTTTTACCGCGAAGATATTTTGTGATTATCATCCGGAACTGGGCTGGAAAAAATATCTTGTTTATGGGGCAGCATCTATACCACCTCTCTTAATGTCATATTTCAGATTGAGAGCACTTGCTCATTTTCCAACAGATGTAATGACTGGTTTTGGAGTAGGAGCATTATGTGGCATATTAATCCCGGAACTTCATCGAGTAAAAGATAAGAATATCTTATTAGGGGTATATTCCTCACCTGAAGCGACAGGAATAGCTGTAAAATGGCAGCCAAATTTTTTGAAATAGAATTAATTAATTTCATGATCCTGTGTTAAATCAGGTTATAAAGCAAAGAAATACAAAACCGGCGGAGTTCCGGTGAATAAACAAATTAGGAAAGGAAAAAAACTATGTCACTAATATCTTTAGTTATCGGTTTGATTGTCGTTGGGGTGGTTCTTTGGTTAATTAATACCTTTATCCCTATGCAGGCTACCATCAAGAAAATTCTGAATGCGGTGGTAGTTATAGTTGTGGTTCTTTGGTTATTAAGTGCTTTCGGAGTTATTGATAATCTCAGTTCTATTCGGATCTGATAGTATTGTTGGGTATAGCAGGTAGTGACTATTTCATATTTAATCACGATAGTGCTTACCTGGCAAGGTACTAAAAATTTGAGTGCCTCTGATATTTTTTAAATAAATAAAAATCATTAAGGCGTTATAATGAAAATAAAATATATAATTCTTCCGATGATTCTTCTGGTTACCCTGGCGGTAACAATGTTTGGACAGAATAAACCTAAAGTGAAAACAATAATCACAAAACAAAATGATATTTCCGAAGTGCTTGGCAAGCCGATTTATGAATCAACTGTAGATAGGCTTAACACAAAAGTGTGGATAGTAACTCAGCAAAAGTATAGGGAGATGAAGAAGACAAGTGCTGGTAAGACTATGGTAAAGACTAAAGATAAAAACGTTAAGATGGATGAGGAGACCAAGAAAGCGATGGTGGAAGGTACTCATTACTTCATATTTGATGTGACAAATATTACAAACAAAAAAGAGGTTGCTGACACCAGCGCAAAGGTGGAAATTGTTTCTCCATCAAAGAAAATTACATCAGTGGGTCTCAAGCCAATGATGAATCACTTCGGCGCAGGAATATCACTAAATGAAAAAGGGGAATACCTGTTTACTATTAATTTAAATATTGGCACAGGTTACAAAACCACACAATTCACATATAAACTTAAATAAAAGGAGATTATATTTTAAATTCGAATGAACATTTTTATTCGAAGATTGCAATATGGCTCTTATCATTTTTCTAAAAGGAATTTTTATAGGTTTCGCAATGGCAGTACCTATCGGGCCTGTCGGAATATTGTGCATTCGAAGGACACTGGCAGAGGGACGATTACGCGGGCTGATTATCGGACTTGGTGCTGCAACTGCTGATTTGCTTTATGGTTGTATTGCCGCATTTGGGCTCACAATAATTTCAGATACACTTGTAAGCCAGAGAGTCTGGATAAGACTTTTGGGAGGAATTCTGCTTCTGTTTCTGGGTGTAAGAACTTTTAGAAAAATTCCGGTTGATCCTAAAATACCGATAACTAACAGAGGAATTTTAAAAACATATGTTACAGCTTTTTTTATAACGCTTACAAATCCTTTAACAATTTTTGCTTTTCTTGCTGTATTTACCGCTCTTGGATTGGGGAGCGATCTCGGTAATTTTTCTGCTTCAGCTCTTGTTACTGGTGTTTTTATTGGCTCAGCACTATGGTTTCTGTTACTTAGTTCCGGCGTTACACTTTTCAGAAAGAAACTTGACCTGGTCGGGCTGGGATGGGTTAACAAAATTGCGGGGATACTGATTATTTGTTCTGGGGTAGTTGTTATAATAAGTTTATTTTAAATAAAAATAAATAACACTTCCAGGTTTCAAGTGTTGATTAGATCTTAATATTATTATCCAATTTAAATTGATGTTTGAATCTCATAAGACAACTTTAGATTTATTAAATTGTTAATATTAATTAAACGGTTTTCATTATTTAATTACGAAATACATATAATATTAAAGCGGCATTTAAACAGTAGTTAAAATAGGAATCTCAATTGAAAAATATTTACTTTATTTTTTTGTTAAGTGTTGTTTCTGTCCAATTAGTATTGGCGCAGGGGTCGACCCATATAAAGGTAAAAAATTCTTTATCAGGTGTAGTTGTTCTAACCGCTGAAGGTGGCACTACAATTGAGCAAACTGACTACAGAGATATTAAACCGGATTTCATCGGAAAAGCATCAATTGAGTACTTTTTAAATTCGAACTCCAAAGGAATCTTCGGAATTAAAATATTTGGCGCAAAAGGATATATTGGTGCGAAAAGCACATACCTTGTTCCTGCTGAGCTAAGAACTGCTTTTCACCTTGTTGGTGCCGGACTTGCATTTACCTACGATGTTAATGACATAGTTTACCCTTACATTTCATTTGGCTTAGCGCATATGTGGTTTTATCCAAGAGATAATAACAACACTAATTTTAGTCCGATGGCAAAACTTATAACTGTAAAAGGAGATATTGGATTCAGGTTTATGGTTAGTAATAATTTCAGTGTAAACCTGATGGGTGGTTTGATGACAGGATTTAAAAATGGTAATGAAGATGATATCGACGGACAAATCAGGGGAAAACATAATGACTGGGTCGGTACTGCAACACTGGGATTATCGTATTATATCGGAAAGGGAAAAGATACTGATGGTGATGGGGTAGATGATTCAAAGGATATGTGTCCGGATACTCCGGTTGGCGTTCAGGTAGATGAATTTGGCTGTCCGCTTGATTCAGATAATGATGGTATTGCTGATTACCTGGATAAATGTCCAAACACACCTGCAGGTGTTAAAGTAGACGCAAACGGTTGTCCGCTGGACTCTGATAATGATGGTGTTGTTGATTACCTGGATAAATGTCCGGGCACACCAGCAGGGCTAAAAGTTGATTCTGATGGCTGTCCGTTGGATTCTGATAATGATGGTGTGGCAGATTATCTGGATAAATGTCCAAATACACCTGCAGGGGCAAAAGTCGATGCAAATGGTTGTCCGCTGGATTCTGATCACGATGGTGTTCCGGATTACCTTGATAAATGTCCGAATACTCCCAGAGGAAGAGAAGTTGATGCAAACGGATGCACTGTAAAGAAAGTTGTTAACGTTCAAGTGATGAGTACGGAGACTCTTTTTGAATTCGACCAGTCAACTCTGAAACCGGGGGCATTAGATAAACTGAATATCATTATTGAAAATCTGAAACAAAACAAAGATTATACGCTAAGGATTGAAGGGTATACTGATAGTAAGGGTTCTGATAATTATAATCTTAAACTTGGAGAAAAAAGAGCAAGGACTGTTTCCAATTACATAATTTCACAGGGAATTAATAAGAAAAGAATTGAGGTTGTTTCCTTTGGTGAAGCTAATCCGATAGCTTCCAATGAGACAGAAGCAGGCAGAGCAGCTAACAGAAGGGTTGAGATAAAGATAAAGCAACAATAATTATCTTTTATATTCTTATAGTTATAAAAGAACACCCCGAATAAAATCGGGGCGTTTTTTTTTAAACAGTGCAAACAACTTCCAAATATTAAAAGGGTGTGTTTATACCGACCAAAGGATGTAGTCCATTTTTCATCCCATTGGCTGATTGATTTTATGTCCTTAAAAAATTAAATATTAATAACGATTTATTTAGAATAGCATTTTTTCTGTAAAGAAAGTGCTGAATTGAAATTTCATTTAGTAAACTTTTTTAATGAAAAAAATCAGACTTTTAATTATAGAGGATAACCGGCTTTTGCGGAACGGCATTAGTTCGATTCTAAAACCACATAAGGATTTGGTAATTATTTCTGCTTCCCGTGATGGTAAAAATTCATTAATCAAAATCAAACAGTTAAAACCAAACGTGATATTGCTGGATCTCGGTTTGAGGAGCCAGAATAGTCTGCATGTAGTAGAACTTGTAAAGAGAGATTTTCCCGTTGCAAAAATTATAATTATGGATCTCGCTCCGGTGCAGGGCGACATCTTGCATTATGTTCAAGCAGGCGCCAACGGGTTCATTCTTAAAGATGCTTCACTTAAAGAATTTTTGGTTACAATCAGATCTGTTGCCGGTGGTTCAACAGTTCTGCCTCCCTTATTAGTTGATTCACTTTTTTCACAGATAATAGATCATGCCTTAAAGAAGGGAAAGACAGGATTAAACCAAGCTGTTAAAATGACTAAACGTGAAAAGGAAGTTATTGCTTTTCTTGGTGAGGGGCTGACTAACAAAGAAATTGCACAAAAATTGCGTGTATCAGTTTTCACTATAAAAAGTCATATTCATAATATTATGGAAAAACTTGCTTTGCACTCACGACTTGAAATTGCGAAGTATTCTTATTCTGGGGAAACACTTAAAACGGTTGCAAAAAGTATTTCAATGATTACTAATTAAACTGATTAGTCGGAAATTTTCTTACTTTTCTGCACACACAAAAGATCAGATTATATTCTTTTTATGGATTCAATTTTTACAGTAACAAGGGGTTATGCATTAATAATTAATAAGCGCTAAATCACTCCCGGGAAAATAACACGTGTTATTTTAAAGAAATATTTATAAATTCTCTGCGAGCTAAAAAAACAAAGTCATTTAAAAAGAGTCCCCGGATTTCTGAGGGATTGATTGTATAATTTATTAAGGAGAATCTATATGAGAAAATTTAGTCTGTTATTAGTTTTCATTTTTTTCTTTGCAGGGATGGAGACATTTGCCCAAATAACTATTACAGAGAATGATTTGCAGGGTTATATAAATCTGGGGAATACACTTTCTGTACTGAATGATACATCTACTACACAATTAGATATTGGAACTACCGGGGCAACCTCATGGGATTTCAGTGGCCTCTCTTCTGATCTTCAGTTCACTATTACAAGCGTTAACCCTTCCGGAACCCCATTAGGAAATCATTTTCCTTCCGCCCAAGTTAGTTTTTACGATACCACAACAATCCAGGGTTATCTTGTTGAATATTGGATTTATCTTGGTCTTAATAATGCGGTGTTAAATTATGGTTCTGTAGGGCAGGGTAGTGTTAGCGGATTTCAAGTTTCACTTGTAAGCCATAATAATCCTGCAGCGAAAAACCTTGTCCTGCCATTAACAATGGGGACAAGCTGGAATGAAGATTATGTTAGAACCGATTCAACAATAATTTCACCTCTTCCAACAACTGTTACAACTACTAATATACATGACGAAAATATGGTAGATGCTTATGGAACTATGAAATTACCCGGTGGTGCAACAGTGCCGGCATTGAGATTAAGAACAGATGAAATGCATACTTCGCAGGCTAGTGATGGGAGCACCTATTCACGTACAATCTCATATTTATTTTTAACAAGCAACGGCACACAGATTTCAGTCCAGGCAGCAGATACAACTTCTCCGAATACAGGTGTTATACCTGTAAGCGATATTTCTTTTATAAATGCGGGTATAACAGATGTAAAAACGGCTGATAACACTATACCTGAGAACTTCAATCTTAGGCAAAATTATCCCAATCCATTTAACCCGACCACGCAAATAAATTATTCTATACCATCTTCTCAAAAAGTAGTTTTAAAAGTATATGATGAACTTGGAAAAGAAGTTGCTACACTTGTAAATAAAGATCAGTCAGCAGGAAATTATTCTGTAGATTTTAATGCATCAAACTTGGCAAGTGGAGTATACTTTTACAGGTTGCAGGCAGGTAATTTTATACAGATGAAGAAGATGATTTTGATGAAGTAGGATTTATTCAACCTTCGAGGTTAGAACTGTGTTTACAGTACATTAACCTCGAAGGTTAACTCTAAAACTCACACCCTCTTACGTATGATAAATGTAAAAGCTCGTTATACTTATCAATATCAATTTCAACAGCTCCGAACATCTCAAGATGAGGTGTCATAAACTGTACATCAAGCAGAGCAAAATTATTTTCCTTTAGATGATTTATTAAATTTATTAAAGCTGATTTTGAAGCCTGTGATTTTCTTGAAAACATCGATTCACCAAAAAAGGCTCCTCTGAAAGTTACGCCGTAAAGTCCCCCAACCATTTCTCCGTTTTCCCAGGTTTCCACAGTATGGATATACCCTAATTTTTTTAGCCTGAGATAAGCTTTTATTAATTTTTCCGATATCCAGGTTGATTCTCTGTCGGCACATCCGGTAACAACCTTTAAGAAATCGGTATCAAATTTAGTTTCAAAATTGTTTTGTTTAAGATATTTTCTGAGTGAACGGGGATAATTAAAATTATCAAGTGGAATTATTGTACGTATTTCCGGCATGTACCAATTAATTTTATCAGATTTTTCATCTGCCATTGGAAATGCACCACTGGCGTAAAGCCGGATCATATTTCCCGGCTGAAGAAGTTCATCCTGATTATATAATCTCTCGGTACTCATCTTTTGCTATGAAATCATTAATCGATTTTTATTTCAAGTTGAATAATGCTGTAACCTTCCTTAGTTTCGTAGGCAGCGTAAAGTACACCTGCCAGAACTGAGAGCATTCCCATTAAAAAGAATATTGTAATTATTATATTAAAATTCACAGGTGTAAAATATTCTATTCCGATTAGGAGTGAAGTTACCACAAATAAAGCGACGGCTATTGTGTAGGACAATACAGCGTTTCTTACCAGTTTAACTCTTAGTGTTAGTTTTTCAATCTGGAGAGATATACTTTCAAGCCTGACATTTTCATCAAAACTAAACTCCATTTCACCTGCTTTTTTTACTACTCTTCTTCTTTCCTCGTTGAGTAACCTTATCCGGTTTACTACAAGTGAGTATTTGTTATTCATTCCAAGCAAAAGCAAACCACAGGCGGAAATCATAAGTCCCGGGGCCAGCATTAATTGAATTACCTGAACAATTGAATTTGTATCCGGCATAATAAAGTTTTTATAAAAATTAAAATTAACTCTGGTAAAAATAAAACTAAAAAAGCTGACAATTCAAATGAACCATCAGCTTTTATTGCTTTGTGTGTGGATGAAGATTATGGAGTTTCCAGCTTGTGTGAGTTATGACCGGGTAAAATAAAATGCTTCAGTCGTTCTTTTAAAGTATTAAAAGGTTCAGTTACTGTTTCAGTATTAATAATATAAACCCGTAAACGGGTATTAACATCACTTGAACTAAGCATAGCCATCATGTCTTCATCTCCGTTTACGGGTTCTCTTAAACTTGTAAGTACAAAAAAGGGTTTTTCTCTCTCCAGTATTTTCACAGTTTCTGAAATATTGCAATCTTCAAATAATTTAATTTTTAACAACTTGCGGAATATTTTTAGAAATAAATTGCGCGAACCGGAATAATTTATCGTTAATAATTTCATAAAAACCTTAACAGGTTTATTGTAGGGAGAAATGTATATAAAAGAGAGGAAGGAGGTTGTGATTTAAAATATGGGGATAATCAGGGTCATGCACCGGATCTTTTTATAAAAGCAATTACGTCGTTATCTTCAGAATTGAAAAGTTCAGTAGGTGTTCCTTCAAATTGTATTTTTCCATCATGCATCAAGGCAACTTTATCGGCAACGTTTTTTACACTGTATAGATCATGTGTTACAACTACGGAAGTAACTTTAATTTTCTGACTCAATTCTTTTATCAGGATATCAATAGAATCGGACATAATAGGGTCTAACCCTGTTGTCGGCTCATCATAAAGAATGTAATCCGGGTTAGTAACCAAAGCTCTGGCAAGCCCGACTCTTTTTTTCATTCCCCCCGAAAGTTCAGCCGGTTTGAGTTTATGAATATCTTTTAACCCCACAAGTTCCAGCTTTTCCTTTACCACTTTTTCTATTTCGGTTTTAGAATAATTGTTTTTGGATTCAACAAGAGAAAGTCCTACGTTTTCCTCTACTGTCAAAGAATCGAACAATGCAGCACCCTGGAAAAGGAAGCCAAACATTTTTCTTAATTCATAAAGTTCGTTTGTGTTAAGCTCGGAGACAATCTGACCATCAACTTTAACCCATCCGGAATCCGGCTGAAGCAGCCCGACAATATGCTTTATCAGAACACTTTTACCGCATCCGCTTCTTCCGATTATTACGGTTGTCTCCCCTTTATTTATCAGCAGGTTTACTCCGCTGAGTACCTGTTTACTACCGAAGCTCTTATGTAAATCGTGAATTTCAATCATAAATAAATAATACTATTAGGTCATAAAAATACTTAAAATTTGAGATAGATTTATAAACTGCCAGCTATATAAATTTTATGTGACTAAAAATCTTTATAGTTTTCAGGTGAGGAAATATAGAGGTTACTATGAAAGCAATTGCAATACTTTTTCTGTTCGTAACGTTTCTCTCGTCTTCTGTTTATTGCCAGTCCCAGTTTCCATCTTATTATACACAGGATGAATTCAACATTGCTTCTCCCGGCGCTTATCAGAATGGAATGTACGGCTATATAAACCCTGCCCTGCTGTCTATGGTTGAACAGCCTGATCTTTATTTTGCCTGGAGTGATCAACAGGGAAGATGGAATGATTTTAATCATTATGGAATCTTTACTTCATTTCCTCATCTGGGGTTGGGTTTGGTAAATACAAAGGTTAATTCTTATTCAGTTACAGATTATAAAATTTCAACCGGCTTCGGTTCGGATGCATTCAGCTTTGGTCTTGGATACGGATGGTCATCGGGAGATATAAATGAATTCAATCATTCCGATTTTTTTACACTGGGAACAATCTATCGTCCTTTGAGATATGTCTCCTTTGGTATTGTTGGTAATCTCTCAACCGAAAATAAAAATGAAGGAATTGCTGATCTTGCGGTAAGACCGTTAGGAAATGAAATCTTAACACTGTTTGCCGATTATGTCTTCGGTAACGGGAAATTGTCTGAAGATTTAAAGTGGAGTACAGGCGTAGTAATTGAACCTTTAGCCGGTATCAGGATTTCGGGAAGGTATTTTTCAAATCATTTTTTTAATACGGGAATCGGAATAAGCTTTGGAAGAATCGGGTTAACTTCTGAAAGTCATTTCTCAAAAGATGGAAAATATGGATACAATATTTACGGAATAAGAATTGGTTCTTATGATAGAAATATTATTCAACAATTTTCTTCCCCAAAAGATTATGTAAAACTTGATATGCTCGGCGGTATGAAATATCAGCGCTATAAATTATTTGATAATTCGAATACTCTTTACAATACTTTAAGAGATATAGATGCAGCTTCTGCAGACAATTCTGTTTCAGGCATTGTCTTAAATCTATCCGGAATGGAAATAAATAAAGAAATGATCTGGGAACTGAGAGAAAAACTTGAAGCGTTCAAAAATAAGGGAAAGCATGTCGTTGTTTATCTTGATCGTGTAAACATTGATGGATATTATCTTGCTTCGGTTGCTGATAAAATAATAATGAATCCCCAGGGATCAATAACACTTGAGGGATACATCTGGGGCAGACAATACTATACCGGTGTGCTCGATAAACTCGGAATAGGTTTTACCGAGCTGAGATACTTTAAATATAAATCGGCAATGGAAACTTTCTCACGTATAAAAATGAGTGAAGCAGACAGTGTACAATGGAAAGCAATCATTGATTCTTATTATAAAGTAACTAAAGACGGAATCTGCAGAAGCAGAGATATTTCACTTGATGAGTTTGACAATCTTGTAAACGAAACAGCTCTTTTCCTTCCCGGAACTGCATTAAAAAATAATCTTGTTGATACACTCGGCAGATGGGAGGATATCAAAGGAATTATTGCAGGATTTGAAGGGGAAAATAAATCACTCATAAATCCAGAAACTTTAGCAGAGTTCCAATTGCCCAATGATAACTACTGGGGAAAGAAACCTGAGATTGCTGTTATTTATGCTATAGGTGCCTGTGCAATGGATGATGGAATAAAAGCAAGAAGTCTGGTTAAAGTTGTTGAATCTGTTGCAAACGATCCGAATATAAAAGCCGTGGTATTCAGAGTTGATTCTCCCGGCGGAGACGGATTGGCTTCTGATATAGTCGCCGAGGCTTTGAAAAAATGCAAGGAGAAAAAACCTGTAATTGTTTCTCAGGGATATGTTGCAGGCTCGGGCGGATACTGGCTTTCTATGTATGGAGATGAAATTTTTGCCGCACCTAATACTATCACCGGATCAATTGGCGTGATTGGCGGTTGGTATTATAATAAAAGTTTAAAACAGGATATAGGCGTTTCCACAGATCTTGTACAAATCGGAAAGCACGCTGACCTTGGATTTGGAATGAGAGTTCCGTTTATAGGTGTTTCTCTTCCTGACAGGGATCTTAGTAAAGACGAACTAAACAAAGCAGAAAATATAATTAAAGAAACCTACAGAGATTTTGTAAGTAAAGTTGCTTCAGGAAGAAATATGAAATACGATGAAGTTCAGGAAATTGCGCAGGGAAGAGTATGGTCTGGAATTGATGGAAAAGAGATAAAGCTTGTGGATAAACTCGGCGGACTTGATGATGCAATAAAAGAAGCAGTTGATAAAGCAGGGCTAAAGAATTGTAAATATACCATTGCTGAATACCCCGAAGCGCCCTGGTTTAATTTTAATTCACTTGTTCCGAAAATCTTCGGAATTGAAATGAACGATAATTCAGTGATTGATCATTTGTTATTCAGAATGAAGTATAACGGAATACCGCTTTATATGTTGCCGATTGAAAATATGAATGCTGACTTTCCTATGGAGAGTTATTGAAAAATTTTGTATAATTTATAAAACAGAATACGGGATTTACGGAAACGGGAACACATTAGTAGTTAAAAATAATATTTACGGGGGATTTATGTTAAAACAGATTATTATCAGTTTATTCTTTTCTTCAGCTCTGCTGGTTGCTCAAAGCGGAAGTATTCACGGAAATCTTATCCGAATTCCTTTCGATGCTGCACAAATAAATCCTGCAGATACAATGGGAAGCTGGTCAAACGGTTTTGATACCCTCCAGCATTATAATTCTTATTACATGGGAGCGATTCACACTACTCAAAATACTTACTTTGAAAAATACGCATCTTACGATGGTATTTATTTTTTAATGACTACTCTTAATCTTGAGGATTTTAATAATTCAACTTCAGACTCATATGGTGGCTGGTTAGGATATTATGATATAACTCAACCATATCTGATTAATAAAACAATCCCATTAAAAGTTGAAAACGGAACCTGGCTGATGAATGGATTATATAATATGACATTTATTTCTGATAATGATGAAATAACAATTCTACCCCGGAATTATAATGGCGATCTGGTTTATATCTGTGGGAAAATTAATGATAAATATTTAGCTGTTTTACAAAATGACAGCCTGGGGATTGCTTATCATTTTTATTTACTTGATTTATCAAATTCTCCGGCTTTTGATACTACAAATGCTGAAAAAATATATTTTGATTATCCCGTAGCTCCATATGATATTATCCCGGTAAGTGATTCGCTATACATTGCAGGTGCTGATTCGATACCTTATGGAGGTTATGGCATATATTTATTTCAGCTGGAAAATAACACCTTTCATTTTGTGAAAAAGTTTTTTAATGGTATTGATCAATATTGGACTTACAGAAACGGTTCCCTGTTTTTATACGACTATCATGAATTAGTTAAGTATGAATATAATCCTGCAGACACTTCTTTTATAAATGAAACAGTTATTGTATCCGGAGGCGGACTGACTATTAATGATGATTTCACTATCACTACCCAATTCTCAGGAGATAGTTTAAGGATTTATAACATTAACACCGGGCAGTTAATAAATACAATAGATATAAGCAATTTGGATAGTCCACGGGATCCTGTTATCGATTCGCCCTATGTATACCTGCACCAAAAAACATTTGTAACTGATGTAAAAGATGAACCTGTTAAGCTTTTAAATTACAGTCTGCAGGTTTACCCCAACCCCTTTAACCCTGCAGCAAATGTAGTTTATACAATTCCTGAAAGAGGATTAGTGAAAATAAAATTGTTTGATGTACTCGGTAGGGAAGTGAAAGAAATTTTTAATGGTGAAGCTGAAGCAGGAAACCATACACTGGTTATAAACGGAACAGATCTTTCATCGGGAGTTTATTTTGTACGCTTTGTCTCAAAAAATTATACAGCCACACAGAAAGTTTTGTTGTTGAAGTAAGCACAGATTTTAAATGCCGGATTTATTTAATCCGGCATTAATAAATCAATGTACTAATCCAAAAGCCAGCGACAAAAATCCGAAAGCCCCGAATACGAAATGGATAACTATAGAAATAGTAGTATTCTTTCTTACCTGAACAATTGCCGGAAGTATAAAGAAAATAGGGAGTGCTGAAAATATTAAATCCAATCCCATTGGTAGATGCCAGCAGGCCCAGAGTATTCCGTGAACCAACCAGGTAAATTTTCCGTTGAGAAGTTCCTGTCTTGGCTGTATGTAACCTCTCCATAAAAATTCTTCTCCAAATATATTGAAGAAAAAAAACATCGGCCACACATAGATTATCCAGAAATATTTATCGTTCAAAGGCATGTTTTTAAAGAAGAATGGTGAGGCATCGATATTAAAAAGAGGGAGAATAATTTTTGCAATTAAAAATGAAAACAATGAAAGCATTATGAAACCACCTACGGTCCATGCAGTATCAGCTTTTGTAAGCTTCTTAATTCTCATTCTATTAAAAACATCACTAAGCTTACCTGATTTAATTTCATTTTTAGTGAGATGTATTGCACCAAAGAACATTGGAACCAATACAATAAGTCCTACACAAATGAAGTAAGTAATTTCAATCGGAAAAATGTTTTTATTATTAAGAAAAGGAATTGCAAATCTGCAGGCTATTAAATTCAATATGGCTGGTACCCCGAATAACAGTATTAGTTCATGCCATTTAAGTGCTTTAATATTCATTTATTTCCAAAAAATAAATTAAAGTCCAGTTTTTTGTTCTGCTTATAAAAAAATAGCCTATCTATTAAGAGCGGGGTTCCGCTATTATTTTTAAACAGCGGAAACATACTTTTTCCGTTCTTCTGAAACAATGGCTATCTAAAAAAAAACCGGACTGCAGAAGCCCTGTGTAATGAATAGATTTCCTGTCAGTTCATTTAGAACTTTTTGTCACCTTCGGATTAAATTTATCATCAGTAAGATGAATAAGTAACTTCGTATGATCAAAAACATCGTCGGATAATTGAATTGCAAGAATTTCTGTATAATTCTGGTACTGTTCGCTTTTAATCATTTCTGGCGGAACACTCAGGCTCAATTCATAAGAACTGTCAGTTTTTGTAAGTCTTGCCTTATGAACTTCATCATTAAATATTGCACATTGGTTTATAAAACTGGCTAGGCTTTCCACTTTGTCCTGTGGAATATTTTTGTCAAAAAATAATTCGCCTTTAGCGAGCTGTTTTTTCTCGTAGTTATCACTGCTGCAGCCACTATATAATACAAGTGAAATAATGAATAAGGTGAGTGATAAGATTGAGAAATAAGAAGTATATTTTCGGTTCATAGCTTCCCTCTCAACTTGTTGTTGATGAAACCTAATAAAACTTTTTCCGATAATCAATTAGTTTTGTTTTTAGTGAAGTTTGAATAATTAAGGGTTTTAAAATAGCCGGGTAACTAAAAATTCAACTTCAGCTACCGGCGGCAAATTCTTAATAATCCGGGGCTGTAAAATTATTAATAATTCCCTAAAAAATTATTGAAGAATCTCTAAAAAAACTTTTCACTAAAGGTTTAGTTTTTGTATAATTCCTTAGGCAATTATTAACGCTACAGAGGAGAAAAAACATATCTTCAATTATTCCTAATAGACAATGGAGGCAAGATGTTTAAAGGACATCCTAAAGGATTATACGTTTTATTCTTTACAGAAATGTGGGAACGGTTCGGTTTCTACACTATGCTTGCAATTTTTGTTTACTACTTAAGTGAAAATTTCGGATGGGATGCAGCAACCGTTACTAACGTGTATGGAATTTTTATTGCGTTCGTTTATTTCACTCCTATTATTGGCGGGTGGATAGCCGATAATGTACTTGGATACGGGAAGACTATTATTATCGGGGCAATAACCATGTGTATAGGGTATGGATTGATGGCTGTTCCGACTCAAACCCCTTTATTGCTTTATGGTGCACTTGCAGTTGTTTGCCTGGGCAACGGGATGTTTAAGGCGAATATTTCTGTACTTGTAGGAAATCTCTATTCACATTCCAGCGGTTCCTTAAAAGATGCAGGGTACAATATTTTTTATATGGGAATAAATGTCGGCGCTTTTTATGCACCTTTTGCAGCGACTGGTGTAAGAAGATTTTTTATGGAAAATTTCGGCGCATCACTTGCACACGGTTACAATGCAGTTTTTGCAGTCGCATCTGTAGGAATGATCGTTTCACTTTTAGTTTTTACAATATTCAGAAAATATTACGCTGATGCTGATTATCGTTCAAAGTTAAATCCAAATACTGAAAAGGACGCGGCTTTAACCCCCAAGCAGGAGAAGGAAAGAGTTATTGCACTGCTAACAATTTTTGCAATAGTAATTTTCTTTTGGATGGCTTTCCACCAGAATGGTGCGGCGCTATCTCTTTTCGCAAGGGATTATACATTCAGTGTGGTACATAAATTTACTTACATCTTTTTTGATGTAGTCGGGCTTCATGCTGTGCTTGCAGTAATACTCGGCGGTGCGGTTACACTAAACAGAAAGACTTCTGTAAGAACAAAAGGAATAGGAAGTTTGTTTGTTCTGATTGGGTTAATAGTTATTATTTACAAGCTCAACTATCTTCCTGATCTTAACCAGATAGCTCCCGAACAATTCCAGTCATTCAACCCGATGTTTATTGTTCTTTTAACACCAATTATTGTGGGATATTTTGCATGGCTTAACAGGAAAGGGAAGGAACCGTCTTCTCCGGCAAAAATAGGAATCGGAATGCTTATAACAGGATTGGCGTACTTGGTAATGGTACTTGCATCGACAGGACTGCCGGCTGTTTATTCTATTTCCGGCGGAACTTCACCAGCTACGGTTTCTCCTTTCTGGTTGATAGGGACTTACTTTACTCTCACTCTCGCTGAACTTCATTTAAGTCCGATGGGTTTATCATTTGTATCAAAAGTTGCCCCGCCCAAAATGAAAGGTCTGCTGATGGGCGGCTGGTTCGGTGCAACTGCTGTGGGTAATTATTTATCAGGTTTTGTCGGCAGGTTTTACCAGAACTGGGAACTCTGGCAGTTTTTTCTTTTGCTTGTTGTTACTTCTTTAATTGCTGCGGGACTTGTAGTAATTTTTCTTAAAAGATTAAAAGCCGCAACACAATAAAATAATTATTCAGATGTGCCGGATCTTAAAAGTCCGGCATATCTCATCTAGTTTATATTCTTTCCGGGTTGTTGATGGTTCTTTCATTCTTCACATTTCCTGTATTTAATGTTTGTGCTGGTTCAAATAATAAAAGATGAACTTCATCATCAGCAACAGGTTTGTGTTCAACTCCCCTTGGAACAATAAAAAACTCACCTTCATTTAACATAATTGTTTTACCTTTTAAGTGAATTTTAAGTTTTCCTTTTATTACAAGAAATAACTCGTCTTCATTTTCGTGATGATGCCAGACGAACGAACCTTTCAGTTTTGAAATTTTTACTTCCTGTTTATTAAGTTCGCCGATAATTTTCGGACTCCAGTATTCTTCAACTGAAGAAAACTTTTCTTCCAGGTTAACCTTCTTATTCATTTCATTCCTGCAATTAATCTTCTATGATAATTGATCTGACCCAAATGATAATTAAAATGATTAGAGATATGAATTAACGTAAAACCATACTCTCTTATTTTACCGCCTATTCTATCCGGAAAAGTTTCGTTTAACATTTCATCATTCAGATTTGGAAGAGATTTATGAATTACTTCCAATGTTGAATCTATTCTATTAATCAAATCTGCACGTGAAACATTTTTATCCGAGAATTCAAGTTCACGATTTCTCTGGTAACCGTTTTCTCCTAAAATACCTCCGATGAAATGATTTAGATTTCCAAGGAGGTGTAAACATAAATTACCGGATGAGTTTGCAATTTCTCCCTTAACAATCCATAAATCCTTTTCGTCTGCGTAGGAATTTATTTCGGTTTTTAATTTATTCATATCACTCACAAACCCTTCCAGCAGCCACTCTGCGAACATATTTTATCTCCTTTATTTTGTTATTGCGTAAAGACGTACATCTATAAAATTATCATCTTTCATATAATATTTTTTAAGTATTCCTTCATAATGAAATCCGCATTTTTCAAGAACACGTGATGAACTGAGATTATGTTCGAATACTGTTGCCTCAATCCTTATGAGGTGTAATGAATCAAATCCGTAACTGCAGAAACTCTTTACAACCCTACTCATTATACCTTTGTTCCAGTAGTCTCTGCCAAGCCAGTATCCAAGTTCATCTTTATGTGAAGTAACTCCGTACTTCATATGGTAACTTATTCCCCCGATTAATTTTTTGTCCCTGGTACGGATAGCAAAGTTCAGCAGTAAGCCGGATTTTTTTCTGCTCTCATCAACATATTTTATCCACCAGTCAGCATCTTTTGAGGTATACGGATAAGGCAGCCTGAGAGTGTTATTATATATCTCTTTATCAGAAAGAAATAAAATCAGGTTCTTTTTATCTTTTTTATTAGGCTGATCAAGATATATATTATCATCAACAATAATTTTCATGTGATATGAAACCCGAAAGTTTATTCTGATAAATTGTCAGTTAATTTATTCAGCGGCGGATTAAAATCTTCATTAAAAAATTCAAAGGGAATTTCATCCCCGATTTTATCAACAACACCCGATTTTTCGATTGTGTCTTTATACGTTTCATAACAGCTGAGTGAATCCTTCATAGCCTGTTTCATTTCACTATCAAGTTTGACAATACAGTCAACAAGTTCCCGGGGCGATTGTTTCATTATAAATAAATCGCCAGCCCATGGAGATAATCCCTTATCAATTAAGGTATTGAAAGCAAGTCGTTTGGGGTAATCATTGCCTGATTCCTTCATCTCCAGAAAAACTCTTTTAATTACCGGCATGCATTACAAGATGATCGTGGAAACCGCTTATACCGTGAACAGGGTAGGAAACTAAAATATCGGGTTTTATTTTTTGAATGTGTTCTCCAACTATTTTTTCGATTTTACGCGGATCCATCTCCTGTAAACCGCTGTCCGGCAAATCCAGCACTTCCATTCCACTCAGCTTAAGCACTTCTTTTACATTAATCATTTCTTTAAATCTTATTTCTCCCATCTCCTCAACACTGATTCCAAGTTTGAATCTCTGTTTAGTTGCACCACCTTTCGTTAAAGTAAGAAGATAGACTTCGTGCCCATCTCTGACCTGGTCGTAAATTGCTGCAGCAGGTCCGAATGATTCATCATCCGGGTGAGGATATATATATAAAATTCTTCGGCTTTTCATATTAATTCAGGTAATCCACTTTTGTAATTTGAGTATCATATATTTTCCATTTGCCATCTTTCTTGTGCAGGGTTTGAGTTCCGGTAACTTTAGTATCTCTGAAAGCGGGACCTTTTTCTTTTTTTGTTATCTGGACAAACTGCACTTTAGCTTCATTATCTTTTATTTCAAGTACCTTAATATCTTTTACCTGGTAGTGGAGATCGTATGTTTTAAATATAGTATTCATCATTTCTTCCATTCGATCAAAATTATCGTTGTCTTTATCCATGGTTTCGACATAAGCTTCCATATCTTCAGCATTTCGTGCTTCGGTATTTTTAATGATTACATCCTTAATTGCCTGTTCGTCATTGCTTTTATTGGAACTACATCCGGCTAAAAACAGTATAGTTATAGAAAGTAAACAAAGAATTTTCATAATCTTTCTCCTGAAATTTCACTTAATGTTTCAACATATTAACAAAACTTTTGGAAATCAATTTAATACAAATAAAAAAAGCCGCAAAGTTTAAACATTACGGCTTTTTTATGATTCCTATATTATCTGGTTAACGATTCATCATAACCTTATCACTCATATCCTCATATAATCCATATCTGCAGGAATCATAAATTTTTTCTGAAATTTTGATGACAACTATAATCTTTATCCACTAATTATCAAATGTCTCTAATCAAATTAACCTCATTAATTTAGACTTTGTGATTCAAAGAAAAGTTTAAATGAAAAAAACTGCTCTTGTTGTTGATAACCAATGGTTGTGCCATTCAATTTTAGTGATATTAAGCCTGAATAATTGAGGGATTATAAAGAATGTGCGCAATAAACGAAGTATGTTCATAGGGTATGAATTATTTTCAAGATTATTTTGGTTTAAACTTTGTACAGGGATTATTTTCTCAATGTGATTTGAAACATCATAAACTGCCTTAAAGTTTTCTTGCAACAACCACAACAGTTTTAAGATTTTCTACAACTCCTGAATTATCATTCAGCGCTTCAAGAAAAATAATATAAATGCCCATTCGTAACGGACGTCCGTCATCTCCTAATCCATCAAAAATGATTGACCCACGCGAACCTGCAGCCTGGTTATTAGCAAGATTTCTGACAAGCCTTCCCCGGTTATCAAATATTTTTATCCGTATTTGAGAAGTAACCTGGGACAACGAAAAATTTATAATACAGAAATCTTCAAAGCCGTCATTATCCGGAGAAAAAGGATTTGGTGAAACAGAGATTTTTGCCTGCCTGTTTTCATTATCTGTAAAAATGCTATTCTGTTTTCCCGGAGTTGCACCTGCCGGATCTACAGAAGTACTCCAGTTCTGCGGATAATTACCATCAAGCCCGGGATTTATTCTTTCAAGGGATTTGTTTTTCGTTACGTTTATATTCCTGTTATGCCAACCTGAGGAATAAAAAACAGAATCAATTGTTGTTCCTCTCACATCTTTCAGAAGAATTAGTTCACCGTCATTTGTCAATCCAAGATTTGAACTTCCATTAATTGAAATATTATTGAAATTATTGAACTGATACTTATCGAATATGATTGAATCAGCGGAAAGTATAAAATAGTCTGAAGGTGAAAGAATGAAACTTATATCTGAAAGTTTATAGAAATTACCCTTTTCATCTTCCACTCTCCAGCCGCCAATATTTATTGAATCGGGACTGTTATTAAAAAACTCGACGAATTCAGAGTTATCAATACCGGGATCATACATTATCTCATTAATAACCACCGAATTTCTTTTTGCGGGAGGAATGTTCAATATCGAATTTTCTTTTCCGGGGGTACTCTTTTCCGGATCTAAACAGGTTGCCCAATTAGTGCTGTCATTCGATGTCTCTGAGGCTGATATTCTTTCAAGGGAGTATCCGTTTCTGCCCCCCCAATCAGATTTGTAATGAACACTATCAATTATGGCATTTCTGAAATCATATAGAATAATTCCATCTTCAGAATTTCCAAGAGTGCCGAAGTTTGAAATAAAAACATTTTTTACGGATGAATGATGAGAAAAGAATGAGGTATCTTTTGTGACAACTGCAAAATCATTTGGCTGCAAATAGAAATCGTCTGTAGTAATAAAGTTTCTTGTTGGTGTTGAAAGTAAATCACTTGCAGACCAGTTTTTTAGATTTACACTATCAGGTGAATTGTTTATTATTTCAAACCATTCCGGCTCACCGGAAACAGGATCATACATAATTTCATTTATTAATAGCGATTGGTTTGCAAACCCAGGTTCAACATATCTTTCGACATAGTTATTTAATGTATCTTCATCATCCTGAAAAAGAACACGAACTGCAGTCAGCAATCCCGATGATAAATTTTTAATAGAATTATCTGAGCTTATATAAACAGAATCATCCGGATTCAGATTTATTCCGGATTGAGCTGACAGCAGTTGATCAACAACATTATTTGAATCGCTGTCAAAATAAAATTCTATCGTTATGTTTGAAGCACTTTGACTCCCTTTATTCTTAATCATTGCCGATATAAAAACATTATCTCCCTCAACAGGGTATTCGGGTTCAGAGGAAATTTTTGAAATTGTGATATCGTAGTTCTTCGGAGTAATGCTGTTAATTCTGCCGGGAGTACTTAATTCTATATCATCCGATGAGCCCCAGTTAGATTGAATATTTGATTCTGCAGAAGCTGCTATTCTCTCAAGTGAATGTCCGTTTGTTCCTCCCCATGTACTTCTGAAAAAAACAGAATCCATTGTTTGTCCGCGTGAATCTTTTAATACAAATCCCTCAGCATCATTGTTAAGAGCGGGAAGATTAATTTGAATTATAGGAGATGGAATCAACCTGTGATAATTCAGAATAGAGGAGTCTTTCGTGATAACAAAATAATTATTGGGAGGAATTTTCACATCTTCATTAATTTTAACAATTGAAGGAGTTGTAATAACATCGTTTACAGTCCAGTTTCTCAATGAAATTGAATCACCTGTTTTATTATAAAGTTCAACCCATTCCGGTTCTCCGCCTGAAGGTGTATACATTATTTCATTTATAACTATTGTAGATGGAGGGTAACCGGGTAAAATATTTTTTATGAAATAATTGTTGCTTGTGTCCATATCAGGATTAAAAACCGCTACCGCATAATAGTCATGTAAATTTTGAAGGTTGTTGATGGTATATCCTGATTCTATTAAAACTGAATCTCCGGGCTGAAGACTTAAATTTGAAATTGTTTTAAGTAAAACATCAGGCAGTGAATCTAAATCAGTGTCTTCATAAAGTTTAAGTGAATAATTCGCAGAGTTCAGTCCATAATTCTTTACTTTTAATTTTAATGAAGCATTATCGCCAAATGCCGGATACAGAGGAGATGGAATAATATCTGTTACGGAAATATCATAATCTTTCGATGTAACGGAATTCAAATATCCGGGGGTACCGTTATACCTGCTGACACTGGTTTTCCAATTAGCAGGATCGGTTGAGGGATTTTCAGAACTGATTCTTTCTAATGATTTGCCGTTTTGTCCTCCCCAGGCTGATGAGTATTCAAGCGAATCAATTGTGCGGTTGAGAGAATCAATCAGAATTATTTTATCACCTGAATTATTAAGTGTTGAAAAAGATTTAATAATCAATTGAGAGTTAATATTAAAATAATTCCTGATAGAACTATCTCTTGCGATTACAACATAACTACCGGGATTAATTATTAAAGAGTTGAAATTAATTTTCGTTGTGTCACCTGCATCAGCAAGTTGATAATTTTTGAAATCAATAATTTTATTACTTCTGTTAAAAATTTCAATCCATTCAGGCTGAGGATAATCCGGATCATACATAAATTCATTAATGATCAGATCATTTCTCATTTCATTAACCTGAACACCAATAAAATCTGTAAAAGCAATATTATTTGTCGTATCGTCATCGGGGGAGGCAATTAATTTTGAAATAAAATAATTCTCTCCCTCTTCAAAATCATTAGTTGAAAAAGAAAGTGTTATGCTATCTGCTGGCAAAAGCGGATTTGAATTCACAGTCGAAATTAATTCAGAACTCTGCGGTATTGAATCCAGGTTTGTATCTCTGAAAAGAGAAACAGAAAATGACGGCGATAAATTTAATCCTGAATTTTTTATCCCCACATTAAACTCTATTTGTTCGCCTATAATTCCATATTCGGTTTTTGTCTTGAATGAAGAAATTCTAAGGTCGTTGTTTTTTGGTGTTATGGAATTAATATATCCCGGAGTTGCTTTAAAAATACTTTCGGATGTTGCCCAGTTATTCTGCTCAGTACCCGGTTCATCAACTGAAATTCTTTCAAGTGATCTTCCACCTGAGTTACCGCCCCAATCAGGTGAATATATTAAGCTGTCAACCAATAATCCGAGGGAATCCTTAATAACAGAGGCGTCACCTGTATTATTTAATGGGGGAAGATTTAATTCAATTATAGCCGAAGGGACATTGTAAAAATTTATAATTGAGGAATCCTTTGTTAGCACTATAAATGATGCCGCCGGGATAACTATATCCTGATCAGTAATTGAAACACTTGTTGAGTTGTCGGAAAATGTCCAGTGCTTTAAATTAATATCATTTGAAGTGCGGTTATACAATTCTATCCATTCCGGTTCGCCGGTAGAAGGTGCGTACATTATTTCGTTTATTACAACATCATTATAGTTAGCGCCCGGTGGAAACACAGTGAAATTTTTATTCGCTGTATTGTTAGTTGTATCTTCATCTCCGCTGAATATGACTTTTGAAATAATATTATATAACCCGGAGGTAGCTGAAAAAATATTTGCTGTCGCTGAGATAGAATCTCCTGAAACAAGATTGAAAAAATCCTGTGAAAAAATTTGTTCACTGCTTTGTGGAATTGAATCAAGGTTGACATCATTATAGGTTTTTACAGTGAAACTGCTTGCAGTATTTTCACCTAAATTTTTTATGATAGATTCGATTGAAATACTATCTCCTTCAATTGGAATTTGAGGTGAAATGTTAATTGTACTTATTGCAAGATCAAATTCTAACGGAGTAACCGAATTTCTAAAGCCGGGAGTTCCGTTTGCAGGAATGGAGTTTTCCCAATTAATTTGGGAACTGTCTGATTCAAAATGAATTTTTTCATCGGAATGAGCTTGCAGATTGTTTGCGGAATATGTGTAAGCATCAATTGTATCATCCAAAGATGAAAGCAGCCATACAGGTCTGTCTGAAGTATTTGCCATTCCTGTTGAACCAAAAGAATTATCAGAGATTTTCAGGATTAAAGCTTCAGGCGGAATTAAATTATTATAAATCCCTGAAATAAAATCATAATCCCCTTCAAAAATAACTGCGTAAGATAGAGGTGAAAGAATGGTTCCTTCACCGGCATCAGTTATTACATCGGGCGAAGAAGTATAATATTTTAGTTTGAATCCATTCAGATCCACACTTTCGCTTGGACTTGTATTATAAATTTCGATAAATTCATTATTGCCTGAAACAGGGTAGAACATTATTTCATTTAATTTTAATGACGAACCTGTCTGGGCATAACTGAATGAAATTATTGAAAAGAAAAAGTAAAGAACCTTTTTCATTTACCCGCGAACCCTTTTTTATTATCAATATAAGAAAAGATTGAAAATAATTACAACTTTTTTTTCTGTAATCCTTCAAGATGTTTACCTGCAAAACTCTCAAACCAGGCATCAGGTATAATGTTAAGTATTTTTGTTCCGATAACTGTGGGCAAAGGAAACTGAATTTTTCGTTTCTCTTTTATTATACCTCTTAAAATTATTCCGGTTGCCTTATCAGCACTAATCATAAAAGGCATATAGAATTCATTTTTATCAGTCATTGGTGTTTTTACAAATCCGGGTCTTACGGTAATTACCTTTATTCCGTAAGGTTTCAATTCAATTCTTAAACTTTCGTAAAGTTTTGTTGCCCCGGCTTTACTTGTATTATAGAACGCACTTCTCGGGAAACCCCTGACATCTGCAAGACTTGACACTCCGACTATCATTCCGGAATTTTTATTGATGAAATGAGGGATTAGTTTTTCCAGAAAATAAAAATTGCTAATAAGGTTTACAGACATAATCTCTTCTCCCACCGAAGAAGAAAAATCTTTTACATCTAATCTGCTGCTGGTACCGGCGTTTAATATTGCAATGTCTATTTCTCCAACCCTGTTTAGAATAGTTTCAGTAACAGAATGAACGTTTTCTTTATCAGTAACATCACAATAAAGTGGAATAATCTCATTTGCTGGTCTTTTGAATTTTATTTTAAATGCCTCAAGTTTATCGATACTCCGCGCAAGAACAGCAAGTTTGCAGTCTTCCTTTGAAAGTCTTTCTGCAAGCGCATATCCTATACCGCTTGAAGCCCCGGTAATGAGAATTGTTTTTCCGGACAGATTCATAGCTTTCCCTCAGATTTATCAGTCGTAAACTAAGAAAATGTATAAAAAGATTTTATAGGAGGAATTTTTTCAAAAACGAGGCTATTAAATAGCTTTTAAACTTTGGTATTATTGATCTAATTGTTATCTTTCTACAAAAATTATTCCAATGTTTTTAAATAATATCGTACCAATTGAAGACGTGGAAGTAAGGAAAGAAGTCGTAAAAACACGGTTTTCCTGCGATTTAGAAAAATGTAAAGGAGCTTGTTGTACATTTGAGAGCGATTATGGTGCTCCTCTGCAGGAAGCAGAAATAAAAATAATAGGTGAAATTTTACCGAAAGTAATGCATTATCTTCCTGAAGAGCATAAAGAAATTATTGAAAGAGATAGCTTTTATCTGCTAAAACATAATGAACTGATGACAAATAGCCTTGATAATAAAGCCTGTGTTTTTGTCTTTTATGAAAATGGAATTGCAAAATGCGGAATTGAAAAAGCTTATCTCGACGGAAAAACGGATTTTAAAAAACCAATTTCCTGTCATCTTTTCCCGATAAGAGTAACAAAATTCGGGGGCGAAATTTTGAGATATGAAAAATTCAGTGAATGTGCCCCGGCATCAAAAAAGGGGGAAGAAGAAAATATAACCATTGCCGAGTTTTGCGGGGAAGCTCTTGAAAGAAAATACGGCAGAAAATGGTATTCAGTATTAAAGGAAAAAGTAGAATAGAATATGTTAAGTCTTAGTCAAAAATTATCGCAGCAGCAGAAACTTTCGCCGCAGCAAATTCAGTATCAGAAATTGCTTCAGCTTAACACTCTTGCACTTGAACAAAGGATTAAAACCGAGCTGGAAATAAATCCTATTCTTGAAGAGGTTATGGATGAAGAAATTGAACTTTCACAGGAAAAAGATGAGAAAGAAAAAGAGGACGGAGCTGAAGAAGAATTTGAAGATGTTGATAAAGAGGAGTTTGAACTTGAAGACTTTATGAACGACACTGATTTTGAAGGGGACCGGGTTAATAAAAGTAAGGATGATGAAATATACCAGCCGCTTGCCCCTGCAGTAGAATCTCTTAAGGAGCATTTATTAAACCAGTTAACAATGATGAATCTTGATGATGATCTTTTTATGCTGGGTGAGGAAATAATAGGTAACCTGGATGCGGATGGTTACCTAAAACGTAGTCTTGAAGATATTGTTAATGAACTCGTAATGTTTGAACATGTTAATATCTCTCCTGAAGCTTCAGAAAATCTTTTAAAAAGAATACAGGGCTTGGATCCTCCCGGAATAGCTTCCAGAAATTTACAGGAATGTTTACTTGTTCAGCTTAAATATGCCGATCACGATCAATATTATACTTACCTGGCTGAACAAATTTTAATACAATGTTATGATGATTTTACAAAAAGAAGATTTGATGCTATAAAACAAAAATTAAATCTTACAGATGAAACTCTGAAAATCACTCTCGACCTTATCCAAAATCTGAACCCCAAGCCTGGTGAAGGTAATATTGAATCTGTTGAGATGAACCAGATTACACCTGATTTTGTTGTAGAAAAAGTTGATAATAATTTTGTTATTACACTGAATGACAGGAGCATGCCTTCTGTTACCATTAGCAGAACTTATCTTGAAATGTTCGATGCGAATAAAAGATCGAAAAAAACTCCGCGTGAAAAAGAAACTTATAAATTTCTTCGTGAAAAGTTTGAATCAGCAAAATGGTTTATCGCCTGCATACAGCAGAGAAGAGAAACTCTGATGAAAATTATGCGCGCAATTCTTGAGAGGCAATATGCATTTTTTGATAAAGGACCAAAGTTGCTCAGACCAATGATTTATAAGGATATAGCCGAAGAAATTAATATGGATATTTCAACAATCAGTCGTGTTGTTAACGGAAAGTATGTACAGAGTCCTATGGGAATTCACGAATTAAAATATTTTTTCAGTGAAGGATTAGCAACTGACAGCGGAGAAGAGGTTTCCAATAAACATATTAAAGAAAGATTAAAAGAAATTATCGATGTGGAAGATAATAGCGCCCCGCACAGTGACGATAAACTTGCTGAAATACTAAATGAAGAGGGGATTCATATAGCAAGAAGAACAGTGGCAAAGTACAGGGAACAGCTGAGGATTCCTATTGCGCGGCTTCGCAAATCTTTATGATGATTGTCTGGGACATTCTTTTTATTATTCTTGCTTTTGGTTTATTCGGATTTCTCCATTCCTATCTCGCCTCTCCCAAATTTAAAGAAAAGCTTGTTAGAGAAACCGGAACTCTCATAGCTTTTTACAGGATTGTATATAATATAATAGCGCTTTTCTTTTTTTATTTGATTTATGAAATTCTTCCTCATCCTGATTATATAATTTATGATCTTACCAGTCCCTGGGATATAATAATTCTGGTCCCTCAGTTATTAAGCCTGGCCGGGTTTTTATGGACACTTAAATACTTCAGTAGCACAGAGTTTCTTGGAATTAACCAGGTAGTTAGATGGTTCAGAAATGAATATAAAATTGAAGATTCAGATGAGAGATTGACATTAAGAATAGAGGGTCCGTACAGATTTTCACGTCATCCGCTGTATTTATTTTCAATTCTCTTCCTCTTATTTCGTCCGGTAATGGATATCTTCTATCTCACTTTTTTTATTTGCATAGTTGCTTATTTTTATGCGGGATCATTTTACGAAGAGAAAAAACTGATAAAAGCTTTCGGGGAGAAATATATTGATTACAAAAACTCGGTTCCGCGGATTTTCCCGTTAAGTTTCAGAGTAAGTGATTAATCGCTTATAAGTTTGAACAGTTACTAAATGCTGGTTAAATTGTATGAACATTAAAATTTTGAATAAGGAGCAGATAACAGAATGGAACAAATAATTAAAGCGACAACGATTTTAGGACTTGTGCATAATGGCGTTGCTGCTTTGGGCGGAGACGGACAGGTTTCACTTGGCAATACCGTAATGAAACATAACGCAAAAAAAATCAGGAAGATTGCAAACGGTAGTGTACTCTGTGGATTTGCAGGTGCCTCCGCAGATGCTTTTACATTGATGGAAAGGTTTGAAGATAAACTTGAACAGTATCGGGGAAATGTTTCACGGGCCGCAGTTGAACTTGCAAAGGACTGGAGAACAGATAAATTTTTAAGAAAGCTTGAAGCAATGCTTGCAGTTATAACTGCAGAGAAAGCTCTTGTTGTGAGCGGTAATGGAGATGTGATTGAACCTGATGATAATATTGTAGCCATTGGCTCAGGCGGAATGTATGCACTTGCCGCAGCCAAAATGCTGATAAAATATAGCAAGCTTTCAGCAAAAGAAATTGTTGAAGAAGCACTGAAGACCGCATCGGAAATTTGTATTTACACTAATGATAAAATAAATGTTGAAGTAATTGAAAAATAGAATCGGAAAGAGCAGAATGAGAAAGACAAATAAAGAATATACACCAACACAAATTGTTAAAGAACTTAACAGGTTTATTATAGGACAGCATCAGGCAAAAAGAGCGGTTGCAATAGCTTTGAGAAACAGGTGGAGAAGACAGCAGGTTGAAGATGCAATCAGGGAGGAAATTCTTCCTAACAATATTATTTTAATCGGTCCAACAGGAGTTGGGAAAACTGAAATAGCCAGAAGACTTGCCAGACTTGCTAATGCTCCGTTCATAAAAGTCGAGGCTTCCAAGTTTACTGAAGTAGGTTACGTTGGCCGGGATGTTGAATCGATGATTCGGGATCTTACGGATTATGCCGTTAATATGGTAAAAACGGAAAAGACTGAAGAAGTACAGGCAAAAGCAGATGAGCTTGCCGATGAAAGAATTCTCGATATCCTCATTCCGGCGGTAAAGAAACCCGCAGCAGCCGGTAATTCTGAAGATGAAGTAAATAATGAAGCATTTCAGAATCAGAAAACCCGTGAATGGATGCGTGAGAAATTAAAAAACGGTGAGATGGATGATAAGATGGTTGAATTTGATGCTTCCGCTAATTCAAACATCGGTTTGCAGGTTTTGGGTCCACTTGGTCTTGATGATATGGGAATAAATTTGCAGGAGATAATGGGCAACATGATGCCCAAGAAAAAGAAAAAAAGAAAAACGAAAATTTCTGAAGCAAAAAAAATAATCGCCCAGGAGGAAGCCCAGAAATTAATTGATATGGAAGCAGTTCAGAAGGAAGCAATTGAGAGAGTTGAAAATTCCGGAATTGTGTTTATAGATGAGATTGATAAAGTTGCCGGCGGAGGAGGAAAAGGACAGGGTCCTGATGTTTCGAGAGAAGGAGTTCAAAGAGATCTTCTACCAATTGTTGAGGGATCAAATGTTAATACAAAGTATGGTAGTGTAAAAACAGATCATATTCTATTTATAGCTTCCGGTGCTTTTCATGTTGCTAAACCTTCCGATTTAATTCCTGAACTCCAGGGAAGATTTCCAATCAGGGTGGAATTAAAAAGTCTTACGGAAGAAGACTTTGTCCAGATATTAACCCAGCCTCAGAATGCTTTGCTGAAACAGTACCAGGCATTGCTGAAGACAGAAGGTGTTGAGCTTGAGTTTACGAAGGATGCTATAAGAGAAGTTGCACGGATTGCCACCGAAGTTAATGAACAGGTAGAAAATATAGGTGCGCGAAGGTTACACACAATTTTAACAACACTTCTGGATGAAATCCTTTTTGATGTTCCCGATAAACTTCCTAAAGAGAAAGTGGTAATTACCGGTGAGACCGTAAAAGATCGTTTAGAATCAATTGTAAAAAACAGGGATTTAAGCAAGTATATATTATAATTTTTTAATAGCTGCAATTTTCAGTTTGCGTTTATGTTGACACGAAAAATGAAGGTTGCAGTTACATGCTGTTATTTATCCTTTCTTATAACCATTCATAATTAAAATACTGCTATCCTATAAAAACCCTAACACTTACCTTAAATGATTCAATAATTTTGGTTAGTAACTTTTAAATCATATTGTTAGTCTGAACTGGTTAATAGAAGAGACTTTTATGTCTAATAAATTATTCATCTTAATCAGAACAATGAATACTTTTCACTTAAAAAGGCAAAATAATAACTGGCATTCTGCTTGATTACAAGGGAATGTCAAAAAATTTGTGAGGGATAAAATGAAGATAAAATATTTCCTAATAGTTCTTCTGGTTGGTCTGATTTCAATTAATACTTTTCCTCAGGAGGAAGCCGGTAAAGCAGACTCTACAGAATCAGGTTGGAACTGGCATGACTGGAAGAAATTTCACCGTGATATGGATTTAATAAAAATGGATTTTCACGGTAGCCCAACTGTAGATTTGCGTTATGGTATTTCCGGAATGAATCTTAAACAATTCAACGGCAAGTTTGCCGATCCGAATTTACTGGAACTAAAGCTTGGTTACACAGACGAGAAAAATTATAAGTTCCAGGAAAATATTGTTGATTACAATTTTAAATATTTGTATCTCTCAAATATTTCAACTGATATTGGAAATGTGACTTCTGCATCTTCTGAACTTGAAAACACTACCTGGCGATTCGGTTTAGGAAAAGCATCGGGGTACGGATATAAGATAGGCAGCGGGGCAGTTATTCCCTACTATTCTTATGATCTTTCCTGGTCCAAACTGGATTTAAAAAACCAGTTAATTCCTGTTGAAGATAAAGATATGCTTGATAATTTTAACGGTACTTTCAGATTCGGTACCAGTACTGAAGGCGGAGTAAAAATTAAAGTTATTCCTATGCTCACGTTCGATGCATCCTATGAAAGAGCAATAATTTTTCCGAAGCACCTGTTCTGGAAATGGGCAGGAAGCGTTGCAATAGAAAGTATCGGGCAATTCCTTGTTGATGATTTTGTAAGTGAGATTATGCATTCTTCACCTTATGCAGGACCGGTAATGAGTTTTATTCTGAAAAATGCTTTATCGTACGGAATTTATGAATTGAGGCAGGATAAAATGAACTGGCCATTCAAGAGTGCTGCACCTTTAGCTTATGATCAGTTTAAGTTTGGATTTACAGTTAACTTTTAACCTTCCTTTAGATATGCCGGATTCCGGTAATCCGGCATATTTACTTTAAAACGGTTATTCAAACTTAACTTTTATATTTACAATCTCTGTAATACTTCCTGTTCTCACAGGCGGACCCCACGTTCCAACCCCACAGCTTACATAATATTGAGTCTTTCCTTTTTTAAGGTAACCCCAGTCCTGCTCATATAGTTTTTGTGTGATATAATTTAACGGCCACATCTGAGCGTGATGTGTGTGTCCGGACAATTGCAGATCAACATTATTCTTTTCTGCCTCTTCCATTCCAAAAGGCGTATGATCCATAAGAATCAATGGTAAATCTTCTTTTGTGTTTTCAAGAATTTCATCCAATTGGTTTCCTGTCTTTTCCTGTAAATTGTTTTTTACTCCTGTCATCCCTTGCTGCAATGATAAACGAATTATCAACTACCGCGGTTTCATCCTGAAGTAGTTTTATATTATGACTCCGGATAAACCCGGAAGCATCATTTATTCCGACAATATACTCGTGATTTCCTGTGCATGCATAAACACCATATTTGGATTTTATTCTGAAAAAGGATTTGCCGATTCCTCTTTTATCAAGCCATGCGGATTTTTCATCTACAAAATCACCCGGGATTAAAACAATATCAGGATTTAATGAATTTACCTTATCAATAATTTTAGCTAAAATCTTTTCGTTGTTCATTGCTGTAAGATGAATATCAGAAAACGCAACGATATTAAGTTCATTTAACGGTGATGTTTTTTTATTCAGAGTAATATCCAAATTCTTAACATTTAATATTCTTGTATTTATATAACCGGCGGCAACTATGAATGAAGAAATAAATATCACGAACAAAAAGATTCCGAATTTCCAGTTATCATAATTATTGGAGATTGATGACGGATAAAAACTGAAGAAATGATTAAACAGTCTTATTAAATCAAATAGCAGAATGAACAATACAAAATAAAGCATGAACGCAAACCAGAAAGATCCGATCCATTGCATCAAATCATATAAATAAGATGGAAGACGATCGGTGAGAATTTTGGAAATTATAAATGAAAGTGAGAGTACCAGAAAAAGGATTAAATAAAGTAATCTGAAATGAGGGAAGAGAGTTAATGACTGCCAGCCACGGATAAAAATATAATAGTTTATTGCCGCATAAATTGTAAAAAAAACGGAGAAAAATATGATCATTTAGAACCTGAAATTTGTAGGAAAAATAATCTACTGGAATTACTTTTTTTCACTGTGATTGTAACAATTACCTCGCAAAATTTGTCATTAAATTAAAACATTCAATTTTTATCACGAATACCAAAGTTGACGAATGGCACTAAAATTGCGATATTTATGTCGAACGTTCAATTAAAAAAGGAGCCATAATGGAATATATAGAAATAGGAGTAGTACTTTACCTCTCTATTCTAGTTCTCATCGCCCGTACCAACTCTAAAAAAGTTGCAAAACAGATGAGAAAAATAAGTGTAAATAAATAAAAATTTCCAAGCTAGATTTTTATATAAAATTGATTTTACAAACGGTGAGAATATTTAGATCTCACCTTTTGTATTTTAAACCAGAATTACTCCGCCTCCAAGACAAACTTCATCATCATAAAATACCGCAAACTGTCCGGGAGCAATTCCTTTATCAGGATTATCAAGCGTTACCAATCCTCTGTTATCATCCGGATAATTAATCCTGCATTTATAAAAGTTCGGTCCATGCCTGAGTTTTATAAGATATTCTTTTCCGGGCAAAGGTTTTTCATTAATCCAGTTAAACTTTCCGGCTTCAAACTCAAACCTCTCCCGATTGGAAGTATTTTCTCTTGATATAAAAATTTTATTTTCTTCAACATTCTTTTTCACTACATACCATGGACCGCCGCCCAAACCAAGTCCAGATCTCTGACCGATGGTAAAGTAGTAATAACCGTCGTGTTCTCCCATTATGTTGCCGGAGTTAATATCTATAATCTCACCTTTTTTAACACCAAGATGATGCCTGATAAATTCAGCAAATTTTATCTGCCCCAGGAAGCAAATACCCTGGCTGTCTTTTCTTAATTTATTTGGAAGATTAAATTTTTCTGCAAGATTTCTTATTTCTGTTTTGTTAAATTCGCCAATAGGGAATAATGCCCTTCTTAACTGCTGCTGGGTTAAATACGCAAGGAAATAAGTCTGATCTTTTACCGGATCCGGAGATCTTTTCAGAAGAAAATTTCCATTCTTTTCTTTAACTGTTGCGTAATGACCGCTGGCAACTTTTTCAAATGAATTATCAATTTTTTCATAAAACTGTCCGAACTTTATCAGGCTATTGCAGAAAATATCCGGGTTTGGTGTTCTTCCTTCTTTGATTTCGGTAAGTGTATAAGTTACAACCGTGTCCCAGTATTCATTTTGAAGCGGAAGAACCTCAAGCGGAACATTTAGCTGTTTACAGACTTCACGTGCATATTCAAGATCTTCTTCCCACGGGCATTCACCCAGGAATGAAAATTCATCCTGCAGCCAGATCTTCAGGTAAAACGCAGTTAGATCATGACCTTCATCCTTTAATAATTTTAGTGCAACGGAACTATCAACTCCGCCTGATAATAAAACTGCGATTTTCATAAATTATAATTTTATTGAAATACAATTTGCCAGCCGGCAAATCGCTCTAAATATTAAAAACTAAAAATAGGGAAAGGATGGTAAACTATTAAGTCAAATTGCTTTGTTATTTCTTCTTATCATTCTTCCTGGTTTTTAATCCAACCCTGTCTACTACATCATCGTAAACTTTACGCTGGACTTTACTCAACAATAATGTTTGCAGTTTGTCGGCATTTTTAATTCGATTAAAGAATCCAACACAAACCTGGTTCTTCCCGTCACATACCTTCATTACCCCCGAAAATCTACCCTCGAAAATTCCGCCTGTAAGTGAATTAACATCACTATAGTAAATTGTAAATTCTTTCTGTGAGAATAAAAAATTTGTACAGATCATTTTCTGTTCATCTGCTTCTATCCTGTAAGGGACAATTTTATAGAGGTTCAGGTAGTGTTTGTTTATAAAATAAATCATTAACAGCAGTAATATTACAGGGATCAGATAAATTAGATTTTTATCCAGGTTTACAACTGAAGGGATCAGGTAAACAGATAAAATTATCGTTACCGGGATATTTCCATAGCGATAGAGCAGCTTATAGAAATATGGATAAGTAAAAACCTGCATAGTTAAATCAATAAATTAAACACCGCAAAATAAGGATTATAATGATCAAATCTTATTAGCCGGGTGCTCAGGCTATTGCTAGTCAAATTTAATTTTTACTTCATCATTCAATTCAATTTTAACCCCGGGCAGGTTTTCCATTATCTTTTTAATTTCTTCCAGGTTTTGCGGACTTTGCTGTTTAAACATTTTTAGTTTTTCAGGATTATCAAGAAGTTCATTAAAGCTGATATCGAACAATGTAACCTCAGAACCACTAACATAATTCGCGTTTGTTTCAACTATTTTTCCATTCACATCAATCTTTAAAGTGATACGCATATCTTTCATAAGTTTTACCAGTTCGTCCATTCCCTCTGTATTTGTACCCGCAGTATCCTGTGAGGGAGCTTCGTTAGTAACTTCCTGATCTTTTTTAGAGGGTAATTTAATTAGTAGTGATGCAGGTTCCCCCGGAGAAAAATCAAAATGCAGAAATTCTTTCGATGTATCTTCCTCAACATCAATACCTTCCATATCGATTTTAGAATTCGGATTCTGGTTTATCCTTAGTTTATTGATGTTATCAAAAGAATAAACTACCCTGTAGCCTTCTTTGTCGTTTTCCTTTACCTCTTCTCCGCTTAAGTATTTTATTCCGCTTCCATACTTTGATGTGTCTGCTTTTAGCTGGTCCGGCTGGAAAAGACTGAACTTATTTGTATCTGCGGCTGTAGAATCAAAAGATGAGGCAAAAGCCGAAATCATTTGAACAACCTGGCTGCTCATTAAAACAGATTCTTCAAGAGTTCCTGATCCATCTTTATTCAGATGAACAGTGGTATTAACTTCAAGGCAGCCGGTGAAAAATATAATGGTTGCAAAAAACAGAATTGAACGGGTAAATATTGTTTTCATAATCTTTAAAAAGTTTATTTATTTTATTTTCAAGATAATGAACTAACGAATAAAATACTTATAAAAGATTCGAGGCGAGTTCTGCCAGGACAGATCTTTCACCTTTTTCAAGATTTATATGTGCATACAATTTTTCTCCCTTAAAATGTTCAATCAGGTATGACAGTCCGTTTGATTGTGAATCGAGGTAGGGATGATCAATCTGGTAAATATCCCCGGTAAATACGATTTTTGAACCTTCCCCAACACGCGTGATTATGGTTTTTATTTCATGCGGTGTAAGATTCTGGGCCTCATCTACAATAAAGAAAATTCTTTGAAGGCTTCTTCCTCTTATGTACGAGAGCGCTTCGATAACAAGCTTGTTCTCTTTGAGCATGCTGTTTATTGCCTGGTGCTGCTTATCAGTTTCAGAAAACTGGTCCTGTATTACACGTAGATTATCCCAAAGCGGCTGCATATAAGGTTCAATCTTACTTTGAACGTCACCGGGAAGAAAACCGATATCTTTGTTACTCAAAGGAACAATCGGTCTTGCAATATAAATCTGTCTGTAGTTTTTTCTTACATTAAGTGCACTGGCTAATGCAAGAAGGGTTTTACCCGTACCTGCTTTACCGGTTAAAGATACGAGAGGAATTTCGTCGTTTGTCAGTGCATCAACAGCAAATGTTTGCTCTGCATTTCTCGGTTTAATTCCGTAAATAGTATTTTTATCAATTTTATGAAACATTTCCATTTCGTTATCAAGATATGTAAGAACTGATCTGTTCGGGTTGCGGAAAATGTAATATTTATTTGGAATAGGTTCGCCCGGAAGTTTCTTTATAATTTTTTTTGCTTCTATCTCAAATGGAGTTTGAAAAAGTTTAACAATCAAATCATCGTCAAAATTTTCAACTATTTCTTTTCCACCGTAAAGTTCTTCCACGCTGTTTACACGGTCAGTTGTATAATCCTCTGCGTGAATTCCCAGGGCTTTTGCTTTCATTCTCAGGTTTACATCCTTGGTAACCAGAATTACTGAAGATGAATCTTTAATCTTTTTTAATAAATCCATCGCAACAGCAAGTATCCTGTGATCGGGAGTATCTTCAGTAAAAAGTTCTTTTATTTCAGAGCTGATACCTTTTGAAAAACCAACACGGACTTTTCCTTTTCCTTTACCAAGAGAAACCCCACCGTTAAAAATTGCTGTCCCGGTAAGCGAATCGAGAGTTCTTGCAAACTCTCTTGCGTTAAGGTTTATTACCTGGCTTCCCCTTTTGAAATGATCAAGCTCTTCAATTACAGTTAAAGGAATTACTACATCATTCTCCTGGAACTGCAGAATAGATGTTGAATCGTGCAAAATTACGTTTGTATCCAGTATAAACGTTTTCGGAGCTTTTTTGTTTTTCATTTGTTAAAAATGGGATTTGGATTTGTTGAAAAAATATCAGCTGGTTATTTATAGAAGTGATACCCGAAGAAGTTTTAATGTGAAAAAAATAGTTAATTATCAAAATTTTCAGAGTATAGTTAATAATCTCAAAAAGTAACCCGAAGAATTTATTTTCAGATAATTTAATAATCAAATTATTAAAATGTTAAATTGAAACTAAAATCTCTTTAGTGTATATTAACATTTCAAAACGGAAAGCAATTGATTAATAAAAAATTAAAATTCATAGAAGTTCTTTGTTTAAACGGGTCTTTAGCCACTCAATGAGTGGCTATTTTTTTGTCCAAACTTTTTGAAAGGTTTCGATTTAATGAATAAAGGAAAAAGCGCAAAGTTAATTCTTCAAGATGGTTCTGAATTTATTGGAACAAGTTTCGGGTATGAAGGAAATACAAATGGTGAGGTTGTTTTTAATACCGGAATGGTTGGTTACTCTGAGACAATGACTGATCCGTCGTACCGTGGACAAATTCTTGTGTGCACTTATCCTCTTATCGGTAATTATGGTGTTCCCGGTAACGAAATGGAAAATGGTATGCTTAAGAATTTTGAATCTGATAGAATACACTGCCGGGCGCTGATTGTTTCAGATTATTCCGAGGAATATTCACACTGGAATGCGAAAAAATCATTAGGTGACTGGATGAAAGAACAGATGATTCCGGGTATTACAGGAATTGATACAAGAATGCTCACGCGCAAACTGAGAGACAACGGAACAATGCTGGGAAAAATAATTATTGATAAAAAAGTTAAAACAGATTTTCAGGATATAAATAAAATTGATCTGGTGGGGGAAGTAAGCGTAAAAGAACCGGTTGAGTATTTACGAAACGGGAAGAAAGTGCTGTTAGTTGATTGCGGAACAAAGAATAATATAATACAGGCTTTCCTTGGAAGGAATATTTCTATTCTTCGTGTTCCTTACGATTATGAATTTCATAAAGAAAAAGCCGACGGAATTGTTTTATCAAATGGTCCCGGCGACCCGAAGATGTGCACAACTACAATTGAGAATGCAAGGAAAGCAATGGAAAAAAATATTCCGATTCTCGGAATTTGTCTTGGCAGTCAGATACTTGGGCTTGCAGCCGGTGCTAACACTTATAAATTAAAATACGGGCATCGCGGACATAATCAGCCATGCAACGAAACAGGAACCAAAAGAACTTACATCACTTCTCAGAACCACGGGTACGCTGTGGAAACTGAAACTCTTCCGGAGGACTGGCGGGAGTGGTTCGTGAACGACAACGACGGTACCAACGAAGGAATAATTCATATATCCAAACCTTTCTTTGCGGCGCAGTTTCACCCGGAGGCTTCTCCCGGCCCTGACGACAGTGAATTCATCTTCGATATGTTTGTGAGGGCGCTATGAGAGTTGGTTTAACAATTGTCACCCCGAACTTGTTTCGGGGTCTCAGTTAAATATCTAGGATCCTGGAACACGTTCAGTACGATATTATATGAAGAACTATTATGTGTACATATTAACCAATAAATCAAAAACTCTTTATATAGGTGTCACAAATAATCTTGAGCGGAGAATATTTGAACATAAAAATAAACTAATAGATGGCTTCTCAAAAAAATAGAATTTAACCAGGCTTGTTTACTTTGAGGTCCTTAATAGTATAGAAGATGCAATCAAGCGGGAAAAACAATTGAAGAACTGGCATAGACAGTGGAAAATAAATTTAATTGAAGAACATAATAAAGGATGGAAAGATTTATCCTAAGAGTTTGAAGATGAAGATGCTGAAACAAGTTCAGCATGACACAGAGAGAAGTGTCACCCTGAAATGGTTTCAGGGTCTCAAGTATAAATATTAGAATAGAGGTTTGAAAATAACAACCAAAAATAGAAACGAATTTAAACACAAAGAATTAACTTAAATGATGATCAAAAAACATAAACCCAAAAAAGTATTAATCCTAGGTTCCGGTGCATTGCAAATAGGACAGGCAGGTGAATTTGATTACTCAGGTAGCCAGGCGATCAAAGCCTTAAAAGAAGATGGAATTTCAACGGTACTTATCAACCCGAACATTGCAACAATTCAAACTTCCGAAAATTTTGCTGACAAGGTTTATTTTCTTCCAATTCAAACCAGCTTTGTTGAAAAAATAATAATAAAAGAACAACCGGACAGTATTCTTCTGCAGTTTGGAGGACAAACAGCTCTCAATGTTGGCGTTGAACTTTATGATAAAAAGATTCTTGAGAAATATAATGTTAAAGTCCTGGGAACTTCTGTTGAAGTAATAAAAGATACAGAAGATCGTTTATTGTTTGCAGACAGAGTAAAAGAAATTGATCTGAAAGTTGCCTTAAGTAAAACGGCACAGTCAGTTGAAGAAGCAGTTGCCGCGGCTGAAGAGATTGGCTTTCCGGTGATGGTACGTATTGCTTATGCGCTCGGGGGACTGGGATCCGGAATTGTAGATAACAGAGAGGAATTAATTGAAAAGGCTAAACGAGCTTTTGCTTTCACACAACAAATTCTTATCGAAGAATCACTTTATGGTTGGAAAGAAGTTGAGTACGAGATAGTAAGAGATAGTTTTAATAATTGTATAACTGTCTGTTCAATGGAGAATATTGATCCGATGGGAATACATACCGGGGACAGCGTTGTAATTGCACCTGTTCAGACTCTTTCCGCAAGAGAAAATTTTAAACTTCGTTCAATCGGAATAAAACTAATTCGCCATCTCGGAGTAATTGGTGAATGCAACATACAATATGCTCTCGATCCAAACTCAGATGATTACAGAATTATTGAAGTAAATGCACGTCTTAGCAGAAGTTCTGCGCTTGCATCAAAAGCAACAGGCTATCCTCTTGCCTTTATTGCAACCAAACTCGCACTCGGTTACGCTCTAAACGAAGTTGAGAACATTATTACACAGCAAACCTCTGCCTGCTTTGAACCGGCACTCGATTACGTTGCCTTAAAGTTTCCGAGATGGGATTTACAAAAATTTAAGCTTGTAAATAATGAACTTGGCTCAGAAATGAAATCTGTCGGTGAGGTAATGTCACTTGGAAGGAGTTTTGAGGAAGTCTTGCAGAAGGCTATCAGAATGCTCGATTTAGGTTACCTGGGATTTGTGGGAAATAGTATAGAGTTTGAAAATCTTGATCGTGAACTTTCACATCCCAGCGATAAAAGAATTCTGGCTATTGCTACTGCTCTTAAAGAAGGTTACAGTATAGATAAGATTCACGAACTTACAAAGATTAACCGCTGGTTTCTTTTTAAGATGAAAAATATTATTGATAATGAAGCGAGATTAAAAAATCTGAAACTTTCTGAACTCTCTGAAAAGCTGATGCGCGAAGCCAAAATGAATGGATTTTCAGATTTGCAAATTTCTGATCTTGTAAGTACTAATGAATCTGATGTAAGAGAACTCAGGAAAAAATTAAATGTGTTTCCGGTGGTAAAACAAATTGATACTCTCGCTGCAGAATATCCCGCACAGACAAATTACCTTTATACAACTTACCACGGCAAAGAAGATGATATTGAAACAGGGGAACCAAACCAGATAATTGTTTTAGGAAGTGGAGCCTATAGGATCGGATCTTCAGTTGAGTTTGACTGGTGCTGTGTTAATGCTGTAATGGCTTTGAATAAAACCGGTAAGAAAACAATAATGATAAACTATAATCCTGAAACTGTCAGCACGGATTATGACATTTGTGATAAACTTTACTTTGAACAGCTGACTTTTGAAAGAGTGATGGATATATATGAGAAGGAAAAAGCTGAGGGAATAATTGTTTCGATGGGGGGACAAATTCCTAATAACCTTGCAATGAAACTTCATAAGGCAGGTGTGAAAATTTTAGGAACTTCTCCCGAACAAATTGATAATGCAGAAAACCGGCATAAGTTTTCACAGATACTCGATGATATTGACGTGGATCAGCCTGAATGGAGTGAGCTTACAGATTTTAATGATGCCAAAATGTTTGCACAGAAAGTCGGTTACCCCGTTCTGATAAGACCAAGCTATGTTCTTAGCGGCGCGGCAATGAGTATTGTTCTGAATGATGATGAATTGGCTATCTATCTTAAAAAGGCAACTGATATAAGTAAAGAACATCCTGTTGTAATAAGTAAGTTTATTACTGATGCGCGCGAGATTGAAGTAGACGCGGTAGCTGATGACGGTGATCTTGTTCTGCTATGCAATAGCAGAGCATGTTGAGAATGCAGGAGTGCATTCCGGTGATGCAACAATCGTTCTTCCGCCGCAGAGAACTTATCTTGAAACTATGAGACGTGTAAAAAATATTACTAAAAAAATTGCAAAATCGTTGCAGATAACCGGGCCGTTCAACATTCAGTTTATTGCAAAAGATAATGACGTAAAAGTAATTGAGTGTAATCTTCGTGCTTCCCGAAGTTTCCCTTTTGTTTCAAAGACACTTAAAATAAATTTTATTGAAATTGCTACAAAGCTGATGCTCGGTGAAAAAGTTCCGAAGATTGACAAATCATCTTTCGATCTGGATTACGTGGGAATTAAAGCCTCGCAATTTTCATTTACAAGATTAAAAGGTTCCGATCCTGTAACGGGAGTTGAAATGTCATCCACCGGAGAAGTTGCCTGTCTTGGTGATGATTTTAATGAAGCCTTTCTGAAAAGTCTCTTATCAACCGGACACAAATTTCCACGTAAAGCCGCATTACTTTCTACAGGAACACTTAAAAACAAAGCTGAACTTCTGGAGGATCTTTTAACTCTCAGGGAAATGGGATTAAAATTTTACGGTACTAAAGGCACAGCTGATTTTTATAAGGAGAACGGTATTGAGGTCGAGGTTTTATATCGTCCGTTTGATAAGGGAGAACCCGGAATACTGACATATCTTTCCGAAGGGAAGATTGATCTTGTAATTAACATTCCCAAAACCGCAGAAAAAGTTGAGCTGGACAGTGATTATATAATCCGCAGAAAAGCTGTTGATCTGAACATTCCGCTTATTTACAAATGTTCAGTTTATCAAAGCGATTTATTAAATCAATTGAAAATTATAGTCTTGGATACATCTGCCGATTAAAAGCTGGGATGAGTATCAGTGATAACGGTTGAGTGTATCAGCAGTAAAGGATTGCGGGTTATTTACCTGTCAGCCAGCACCGAAGTTTGAGCGGGTCAGAATGCTTGAATTAACACTGAAACCCCTTATTGCATATACACTTTGTTGTACTTAGTTTCTATATTTCTGTAATTATCCAATCCTTAATGGTGTTTGCATTTGGTTTAATAATAAGTATTTCATTTTTGTTAGTAGCTCTTGTTATACTTTCATTAATAATACTATTATAGTCAGTATTGGTTCTATATGCTTTACTACTATTTCCAACATATTCTTTCCATTTACCATCAACAAATTTTAAAAACCTGAATTTTAATTGTGATGGAACAACTTTTAACCTACCTTGAAGATAATCGATGTTACTATCTTTTATATATTTTAGACCTTTGGATATCAACGCATCAAAACCAAGAGCAATAATTTTAGCTTGTAAAACAAAATCATTTAAATCGTTTAAAGGAGAGTCTGCATTTGGATTATGTGCAGCCTTGTGTCTTCTTTGAGCTGCATTTCGAAATATATCCTTTGGTTGGACTATAGTAATATTCAACATTGAACTTATATTTTTAATTGAATCCCATCCACCAGGAGTATTAAAAATATTAAAAAAAACAGCCAGATCATCAGCTGTTAAATTAGATTTATCCCACCCCAATGAATATTCAGATAGCTCAAAGTTTGAAGTCGTTGTACTTGCAATAAATTTTGTCTCTAATTGAACAAAAGAAATATAATCATCAGATATACGTTTTAGATTTTCAGCTCGTACAATTATTCCTTTTAAAGCCTTAAATACGGCTGCATCTTTAATAGCATCAGGTAAAATATTAAAAGAAATATTGCAATCACCAATAAACTTAAATGCTTCTCCAATTCTTCTTTTAATGAAATCTTCAATTATATTGAATTCAATTATTGCAAGACCGTTTCTTAACATTCTTGCCTTCTCATTATGAGATGTTTGAGTTAATGATAAAGGAGCAATTTCAGAAGATGATAATGCATTTTCAAGATTAATGAATCTTTCTATGAATACTTCTTTAGCAGTTGGCATTTTATAAAATAGAATTTACGATATCAAGCATTGTTCCAATACGATAAGCTACTTGCTTTATATTAGAAGTGAATTGTCTCATGGAAACTTGAAAATCTTGATCTTCTTCATATCTACGATTAAATTCATTTTTTATGAATATTTTATTTCTTACTAAATCTTCATAGTTTTTTTGTACAAAAAAAGATAATCCTACAGCCTGTGCATCATAAACACCTTGAATCATTTCATTTCTACCATCCGGTCTTCTAAATGCATCATTTCCAAATATAGTTTCACATACTTCCATTGTATTTCTAAAAAGATAGCTAAATGTTTCTAATTCAGAATGATCAATATGTTGATGATCTTTCATGTAATTATCTAACTCATTTTTCATATTTCCTGAAAAAGAATCCCATTTTGATCTAAGAGTGAAAAAACGTAAAACATATTCTACGTCAATCATTTCTTTATAAACCTTTGATTTAAGTCTATCCTTGGAAGTTTTGATATTAAACTGTTTTACCAAAAACGGGTTTGCTGATAATTCAATTAATAATTGGTTAAATTCTCCTTCATACGCAGCATTTCTAACTTCTTGAGGTAGTAATTTAATTCCACCTGTATTTAATCTATTAAACACTTCATATTTTAAATTTGGATCAGATTGTTTTAACAAAGTAATCACTCTCAAATAAGGCCTTATCTTTAATGCATTATTTAACTGTGGTGGAAGCCTTTTAAAAGTATATCCTTCTAGTTCTTGAAATTTTTCAAGACTCTCTAATTTCATCCCTTGGTTAATGAAGTTATAGATTGCTGTTATTCTCTGCTTTCCATCTATAACAGAATATTTTCCATATTCATCTTCTGCTAAAAAAATAGGGGGAACAGGAATGTTTAAAAGAAATGATTCGATTAATGCCGATTGTCTTGTTGATCCCAAGGTCTCTTCTTCGATATGTTGGCGCTATGTTAATAGCATTTTCTTCTACCATATTAGCAATAGATTCAAGAGACAAATCAGAAGACTGAAATACTAGTCTATTTTGAGCCTCTAGAAAGATATTAATGATATTGTTATCACTCATTTTTGTAATTATTATTAATTGATAAATAGTCCATAATCAAAGTTAATTTTATTTTACACTTATTCAGAATGTTACTAAAGCTTTCTTTAATTTACACAACTGATTATTTACTGCAATATACAAAATAAAATATTAATATTTAATATGTGTGTTTGCTAATGAAAATAAAAAACGGATAAGATACAACCCTATCCGTTTTTAAATAGAATATTATAGAAAGATTTACATCCCATCAATAATTTTATCGATTATCTTATTGAAAGTTTCACTAGGCCGCATAACCTTAAAGGCTATCTTATCATCCGGTAAATAATAACCGCCGACATCAACAGGCTTTCCCTGCACTGAAATCATATCATTTGCAATTTTTTCTTCGTTAGCTTTTAGTTCTTTATACATTTTTGAGAATCGTTCTTTCATTTCTTTGTCTTTATCCTGTTCAACTAAAGCATTTGCCCAGTACAATGCAAGATAAAATGAACTTCCCCGGTTATCAATTTCACCTGCTTTTCTCGAAGGCATTCGTCCGTTTTCAAGATATTTTCCGATTGCCGCATCGAGAGTTTCTGCTAAGATTTTTGCTTTTACATTTCCTGATTTGTCAGCAATCATTTCCAGTGAAGGAACAAGTGCGCAGTATTCTCCAAGTGAATCCCATCTTAAATGATTTTCTTTCAGTAACTGATGAACATGTTTCGGGGCAGAACCACCGGCACCTGTTTCGAATAATCCACCGCCTTTTAATAAAGGAACGATCGAAAGCATTCTCGCGCTTGTGCCTAATTCAAGAATCGGGAATAAATCTGTCAGGTAATCACGAAGAACGTTTCCGGTAACTGAAATTGTGTTCAGGCCTTTTCTTGTTCTTTCCAGGGTATATTTCATCGCTTCAACGGGTTCAAGAATTTTTATTTCGAGCCCTTTCGTATCAAGTTCCGGTAGATACTTATTTACTTTGGCAATAATTTCTCTGTCGTGAGCCCTCTTTTCATCTAACCAAAAAATTGCCGGAGTGTTGGATTCTTTTGCTCTTCTTACTGCAAGTTTTACCCAATCTCTTATTGGTTCATCCTTTGCCTGGCACATTCTGAAAATATCACCTGTTCCAACAGGCTGCTCGAGTAAAGTTTTTCCTGCTGAATTAACAACGCGAATAACTCCCTCTCCTTTTGATTCAAATGTTTTATCGTGTGAGCCGTACTCTTCAGCTTTCTGAGCCATAAGTCCGACATTAGAAACCGCTCCCATTGTTGAAGGATCAAACTGCCCTTTGGCTTTTGCATCTTCGATAATTTCACCATATATAGTTGCATAGCAGCGGTCGGGAATCATTGCAATGCAATCCTGCAGTTCGTCTTTTAAGTTCCACATTTTTCCACCGTCCCGGACAACATTCGGCATTGATGCATCGACTATAATATCATTAGGAACATGAAGATTTGTTTTTCCGATTCTTGAATCAACTATTGCAAGATGCGGCCTGGTTTCATATACTTTATTAATGTCTGCTTCAATTTCTTTTCTTTTTTCATCGGGAAGCTTCTTCAGTTTTTCAAGAACATCCATCAAACCGTAATTAACATTCGCACCGATTGATTTCAGTGTATCAGCATGTTTATCAAGAGCATCTTTGTAATAAACAGAAACTGCATGACCAAACATTATCGGGTCGGAAATTTTCATCATAGTAGCTTTTAAATGAAGAGAAAGAAGCACATTATCTTTCTTTGCTGCTTCAATCTGTTCAGCATAAAACTTTCTTAACTCTTTTACGTTCATCACTGCTGTATCAATTACTTCTCCGTTCAGCAGTTTCAGGTTTTCTTTAAGAATTTCTGATTTCCCATCCTTACCTACGTACTCTATTTTAACAACGTCTGCTTTGTCAAGTGTAAGAGATGTTTCAGAACCATAAAAATCTTTTTGATTCATATGTGCTACACGGGTTTTTGATCCGGACTCAGGCCAGGGTTTCATCATTTTATGAGGGTGTTTTTGTGCAAACTTTTTAACTGAAGCGGCTGCGCGCCTGTCTGAATTTCCTTCCCTTAGAACAGGGTTTACGGCAGAGCCAAGTACTTTTGAAAATCTTTCCTTTAATTTTTTTTCATCGTCATTTTTAGGTTCGTCGGGGTAATCAGGTAACTTATAATCTTTTTCCTGCAATTCCTTTATTGCTGCGTGAAGCTGAGGAATAGAAGCACTTATGTTTGGAAGCTTAATAATATTTGCTTCAGGGCGCTGTGTAAGATCACCCAACTGTGTTAAATAGTCAGGAATTTTTTGTTCTTCAGTCAGCTTATCCGGAAAGTTTGCAATTATTCTTCCTGCCAGAGAGATATCTTTCGTTTCAATATCAATACCGGTTCCTTTTAAAAAAGATTTTACGATAGGTAATAAACAATAAGATGCTAAAGCCGGAGCCTCATCAATTTTTGTCCATGTGATTTTTGTGTCCATTTATTTTTCCCGCTTAATTATTCGATAAGAGTGTATATATTTTTAATTAATATATAAAAATACTGAATCTTTGTTAATTATTAAAGATTGATATTTATGGATAGCGTAACATTGTGTACAAGCGGAGAAAGGATACTCATACTGAGTATTGTAAATTGAATATTGAGCACTGAAATTCTTTGGGTTTGATTGTAACTCACAATTCTCAATAATCAATTCGTCAGATGATGACTTGATTTAAAACTTAAATGACAAACCGAATTTTGATAGTGTATCAAGTTTTTTAATTGTATCAGGCGGACGTGAATCGTACCTGAGACTGACTCCGAAAGTAATATCGATTAAAGAACTTATTTCCGAAATAAATGAATTATCGGAAATTGCTTTGAAATCATTCCATTCATTTAACTTTGGCTGAAAATATGATACTGAAACAAATGAAAATCCATCTTTCAGCTGAGTGTTGAAAGTAATATAGCTGCTTAGTCTGCTGGCATTTGTTAGCCTGCCATGTTCAGAGTTTGCAGGCAGATCATATTCTTCGTGCTCAAACATATATGCAAGACCGTAACGGAGTTTAAAGTTGTTTGTGGAAATTACTTTCAACCTGATTCCGGCTCCGGCAAGTTCTCTTGCGAGCAGTAATCTTTTTTTATTGTAGTCTAATTGTGTGAAAAATTCAAATTGAAGAAAATCATTTGCAGTAACCACATGCCTGAGGTGAGCTAATGCCTGGTTTGAAAATGCTTCTTTATTCTGCCATCCGTAACCGGCACTTCCGACAAAAAAAGTATAATCTTTTCCCCAGTTGTAATTTAAGTGCGTATCAGCGCTCAGCAACTGAAAATCAGTATTCCCGGTTAACGCGGTTGCGCTTATATCAACATTGCCTGAAAAACCTGCTGAATCAATATCTGTTCTGAATTTTTCAGTATTAACCTGGGCGTGAGTGAAGGAAAATGAAAGAACTAAAAAGGCAAAAGTAAGAGAAAGAATTTTATTCATTATTATAAGTTTTTTATTCGTAAAAAATTTAAAGTAATGAATTTGCACGGATTAACAAAAAAGATAGATCAACAGAATAATAAAATTAATTTATTGTCTTCTAGGTTTGGTTTTTATCAGAAGGCTCACCATTTTGTGAACGGCTTCTTAACTAAGTTTGCATTTTTATATCTCTGATCTTCAGTTACATCTTTTCCAATCCAGTCCGGTTTTTCAAATTCCTGGTTAACAGATTCAAGTTCAATTTCTGCTATGATTAATCCTGAGTTTGCGCCGAAGAATTCATCAACTTCCCAGGAATTTCCTTTATAATTAATTTTATATCTCATTTTCTCAATCACAGGTTTTAAGCAGAGATGCTCAATCATATAAGCCGCTTCATCTCCGGGAATATCATATTCAAATTCATCACCTTCGCCTTTTTTCTTTTCTCCTTTTATGGTGAGTTTTCCTGCTTCACCTTCAAGCCGCACACGGACTGTTCTGCCCGGTTCAACATTTAAATAACCCTGGCGGAAAAGTGTTCCACGTGCATTTTGTTTCCATTCGTCAGAAATAACTAAAAATTTTCTTTCTATTTCTTTATTATGTTTTGCCATAAATGTTCTTATGTTTTGATTAATTATCGAATCGTTAGTAGCTCTAACTTATATCATCTCCTTCACAAAAACTATGTCCTTTTCTTATTAATTGAAGAACTTGACCGGGACATTTTTTGTCTTTAGATGATTTTATCAGCTCCCGGTTTGTTGCTTAATATATTTACAATGGCTAATAAATCATTTAAAAAATGAAGATTATCTTTATTTTTTCGTGTACCTTTTTGATAAAATATGAGCTGAAAAATATCTCAGATGTGAGAATTTACTACAATCAGGCGTACACTCATTTTCAATACTGGTAATCATTTTGATCATTTCTTTTTATTTTGAAGTAAAATTGCTGGTATAGAAATTGGCTCAGTATGTATTCAATATTTATGCGAATTTCTCAAAAAATTAATTGGTAAGGAAAATGGAACGGAAAAAAGTCACAATTGATGGAAACGAAGCGGCTGCATATGTTGCTTATCATACAAACGAAGTAATTGCAATCTACCCGATTACACCCTCATCAAATATGGGTGAATGGTGTGATGCCTGGTCAGCAGTGAATAAGAAAAATATATGGGGCATAGTTCCTTCTGTAAGTGAATTGCAGAGTGAAGGAGGAGCCTCCGGAAGTGTTCACGGTGCATTGCAGACAGGTGCACTTACAACAACTTTTACAGCAAGTCAGGGATTGCTTTTAATGATTCCCAATATGTTTAAAATAGCCGGCGAATTAACTTCCGGTGTTTTTCATGTTTCTGCAAGATCGGTTGCAGCACAGGCATTATCAATTTTTGGTGATCATAGTGATGTTATGGCTACCCGTTCTACAGGTTTCGCACTTCTTTCATCCAATTCTGTGCAGGAAGTAATGGATTTTGCTCTCATTGCACAAGCTTCAACTCTTGAAGCAAGAATTCCTTTTGTTCATTTTTTTGATGGATTCAGAACTTCACACGAAGTAATGAAAGTTGAACAGCTTTCAGTGGAAGATATGAAGGAAATGATTAATGAAGATCTTGTAATTGCGCACAGAAACAGGGCGTTATCTCCTGATCATCCTGTACTCCGCGGAACCGCACAGAATCCTGATGTATTTTTCCAGGCAAGAGAAACAGTTAACCCGTTTTATATAGCCTGCCCCGGTATTGTGCAAAAGCAGATGGACAAGTTTGCAAAACTGACAGGCAGAGCTTACCACTTATTTGACTACGTTGGTGCTCCCGATGCTGAACGTATTATTGTAATGATGGGTTCTGGGGCTGAAGCAGCGGATGAAACAGTACAATATCTCCAGTCAAAAGAAGAAAAAGTCGGACTTGTAAAAGTACGGTTGTATCGTCCGTTCTCAATTGAGCATTTTATAAATGCACTTCCTAAAACAACAAAATCAATTGCAATTTTAGATAGAACAAAAGAACCCGGTGCGCCCGGCGAACCACTTTATCTTGATGTAGTAAATGCAATATCAGAAAAATTTAACGAAGGTAATCTTCCATTTGCTTATCCTAAAATAATCGGTGGACGATACGGATTATCTTCCAAAGAATTTACTCCTTCTATGGTGAAAAGTGTGTTTGATCAATTAAAAGAAACTAAACCGAAGAATCATTTTACGGTTGGAATTATTGATGATTTAACCAATACGAGTTTTGAATTTGATCCGCTGTTTTCAGTTGAAGCAAAAGAAACCTTTAAAGGAAAGTTTTACGGTCTTGGTGCTGACGGAACCGTTGGGGCTAATAAAAATTCAATAAAAATTATTGGTGAAGGAACAGATTATTTTGCCCAGGGATATTTTGTTTACGATTCCAAAAAGTCAGGTTCTGGTACGGTGTCTCATCTCCGTTTCGGTCCAAAAGAAATAAAATCAACTTATCTTATAAATAAAGCAAACTTTATCGCCTGTCACGTTCAGGTGTTTTTAGATAAAATGGATATGCTTTCCGAAGCTGTAGAAGGTGCCACATTTCTGTTAAATACAAAAGTTTCTAAAGATCAGGTCTGGGATTCTCTTCCCGAAAAAGTTCAAAAAGATCTTATTGAAAAAAAAATGAAGCTTTACGCTATCGATGCATACAAAGTGGCTGATGAAACAGGAATGGGAGTTAGAATAAATACGATAATGCAGACGTGCTTCTTCGCTATTTCAAATATCTTTCCGAAAGAAGAAGCGATTGAAATGATAAAGAAATCGATTCAAAAAACTTATGGTGCAAAAGGCGACAAGATTGTTGAGATGAATTTTAATGCGGTAGATCAGACACTATCCAACTTATTTGAAATTGAAATTCCCGCCAAAGTTACAAGTAAAACACAGCTGCAACCAGCCGTTGCCGGTAAGGTTCCTGAATTTGTCAGGGAAGTTACTGCAGAAATTATTGCAGGACGCGGTGATTTAATTCCGGTCAGCAAGTTTCCTAATGATGGCACATACCCAACAGGTACAGCACAATATGAAAAGAGAAATATTGCACTTGAAGTTCCAGTTTGGGATGATGAAATATGCATACAGTGTAACAAATGCGTTATGGTTTGTCCGCACGCAACAATACGTGCAAAAGTATTTGAAGAAAAAGAATTAAAGAATGTTCCGGCCGATTTCAAATACACTAAATTCAGAGCAAAAGATTATGGAGAAGGATTATATTATTCGCTGCAGGTTGCAGTGGAGGATTGTACAGGTTGTTCACTTTGTGTTGATGTATGTCCGGTTAAAAACAAAAGAGAAGTGAAACTGAAAGCAATAAATATGCAGGAACAGCTTCCTTTAAGAGAAACAGAAAGAGCGAACTGGGATTACTTCCTGACATTGCCTGAGCTTGACAGAACTAAAGTAAATGTAAGCAAAGTTAAAGACTCACAATTTCTCCAGCCGTTATTCGAATTCTCAGGTGCTTGTTCAGGCTGTGGAGAAACTCCTTACGTGAAATTAGTAAGCCAGTTATTCGGAGATCGAAGTGTTGTTGCAAATGCTACAGGTTGTTCTTCTATTTATGGCGGTAACCTTCCCACAACTCCTTGGGCAATGGGTCTGGATGGTAGAGGTCCGGCATGGTCAAATTCACTTTTTGAAGATAATGCAGAATTCGGGCTTGGTTTCAGGCTTGCAATCGATATGCATAACAATCAGGCAAAAATCCTTGTGCAGAAATATGCATCAGAGTTAGGTGAAGAATTAGTTAGTGCATTAGTAAATGCAGATCAGAAAGATGAAGCAGGTATCTACGAACAACGTGAAAGAGTAGCTGTTCTTAAAGAAAAATTAAAAGCAAAGTTAAATAATGGTTTAGCTTCAGAGATAAAAGATGATCTTAAACATCTCGAAAGCCTGGCAGATTATCTGGTTAAAAAATCTGTATGGATTATGGGTGGCGATGGCTGGGCTTATGATATAGGATATGGCGGACTCGATCACGTGCTGGCTTCAGGGAAAAATGTAAATGTGCTCGTTCTTGACACTGAAGTTTATTCAAATACCGGCGGACAGATGTCAAAAGCAACTCCGCGTGGTGCAGTTGCAAAATTTGCCGCTGCAGGAAAACCATTGGCAAAAAAGGATCTCGGTCTTATGGCAATGAGTTACGGAAATGTTTATGTAGCTAAAGTTGCAATGGGTTCAAATGATACTCAAACTCTCAGAGCATTTCTTGAAGCCGAGGCATACGATGGACCATCTTTGATAATTGCATACAGTCATTGTATTGCTCACGGAATAAACATGGGTACTGCAATGCATAACCAGAAAGCCGCAGTAGATTCAGGCTACTGGCCTCTTTACAGGTATAACCCGGAAGAAGCCGCTGCCGGAAAAAATCCATTCAAACTTGAATCTAAAGGCTTAAAGATACCTCTTAGAGATTATGCATATATGGAAACAAGATATAAGATGCTTACCAAGTCTCATCCAAAAGAAGCAGAGGATTTGATGAAACAAGCACAGAAAGATGTTGTTGACAAATGGAAAACTTATGAACATCTTGCTGAGGATTCCAGGCCGGATAGTAAAGAGTAAACGTCTGATTAATGAAGTATTAAAATTAAAGGAAAACTAAAATGGATCTATCAACAAATTACCTGGGACTGCAATTAAAAAATCCCATAATACCTTCTGCGGGTCCTTTATCAGAAGAAATTTCGAACATAAAAATGATGGAAGATGCCGGTGCTGCTGCAGTTGTTCTGTACTCACTTTTTGAAGAACAGATTGAGCACGAATCACTTGAGCTGAATTACTTCACTACAATTCATAATGAAAGCTATGCAGAAGCCACCACTTATTTTTCAGAGCCGTTTGGGTTTAAAACTGGTCCTGAGGAATACCTGGAACATATCAGGAAAGCCAAAAGTGCTGTTGATATTCCGATAATAGCAAGCCTGAATGGAAAATCATTAGGCGGATGGATAGATTATGCGAAAAAGATTGAAGCTGCAGGGGCTAATGCACTTGAGCTTAATATTTATTTGCTTGCAACCGATAATTCTAAAGACGGAAGAATAGTTGAAAAAGAATATATTGATATAGTAAAAGCTGTTACCTCAAATATTAGTATTCCTGTCGCAGTCAAAATGCATCCGTATTTCAGTTCCGTTGCTCATACAGCAACAGAACTCGATAAAGCAGGCGCAAAAGGATTAGTGTTATTCAACCGATTTTATCAGCCGGATATTGATCTTGAAACACTTGAAGTGACACCGAATGTTTTGTTGAGCACACCAATGGATATGAGACTTCCGCTAAGGTGGATTGCTATTCTGTACAAAAAAATTGGTGCTGATTTAGCGGCAACAAGCGGTGTTTATTCTGAAACCGATGTAATAAAAATGATTATGGCCGGAGCTAAAGTTACTCAAATGCTTTCCTGTCTGTTAAAATTTGGTATCGGGCATATTTCTGATGTATTAACAAAGCTGAAATTCTGGATGGAAGTAAATGAATATGAATCCATTGAACTTATGCGCGGAAGTATGAGCTACATGAACGTTGCAGATCCGGCGGTTTTTGAACGTGCAAATTATATGAAGTTACTTCATTCGTACAATAAATAATAGTTTCTATATATTCTGCAAAGGCTGCCTGTTATTCCAGGCAGCTTTTTTTATATCCGTCTCGATATATCCTTCATCGCCTCAAAAATTTTTCTTTCTTTGTTAGTCATATCACAAAAGTTTTAGTCCTATCTAAAATTCGGTTCAATCAGCTCATAAATCAAAGATGCAGTTTGATAATTTTTGTATTTTCTATGAATAATAACAAGTAAAAAAGGGAATTAACAATTGCATCCGATTAAAGATTACTATTTAACAGGCGACTTACACTCCGCTGCTCTTGTAGCAAAAAACTCTTCGGTTGAATGGCTTTGTTTTCCGAATTTTGATTCACCAAGTATTTTTGCTTCAATGTTAGATGAACAAGGCGGCTATTTTAAAGTTGAAATGCCGGAGTATTCTGTAAAAAGCAATTACATAGAGAATACAGCTATTGTTGAATTCAGATTCTCCAATAAAAATAAAAATTTTCTTGTGCACGATTTTATGGTTCCGCAGGCAGTGAGTGAATGCAATAATCATTATTTTGTTAGAAAATTAATAGGAGGTAAGGGTAAGAATAAAGTAAAATTAGTTTTCAATCCAAAACCAGATTATGCACGCCGCGGAGCAGATTTTCAGGTAACAGGTTCAACACTTCGCATACCTGTTGAACACAACGAATTAGTTTTACACCTGCCTAAAGATGTTAAAACACAAAATGTTAATGATGGTTTTGAAATTGAAACTGAATTAGGAGAAAAAGAAGAAAAAATATTTGCGATGGAATTTATCGTTGGTAACAGCAATTCAACATATAAAGGACAGGACCTCGAAAAAACAACAAAAACATTCTGGGATAATTGGATTGCCAAAGGAAGATTTTTCGATTTTCATAAGCATCAATTAATACGTTCGATGATTACTCTAAAGATGATGCAGTTTTATCCGACCGGCGCTATTATAGCTGCTCCGACGACCTCGCTTCCGGCACAAATAGGAGGTATCAGGAACTGGGATTATCGTTATGTCTGGATTCGTGATGCCACTTTTACTCTTTATGCTTTTCACATTACCGATTATACCGAAGAAGCTGAAAGTTTTTTTAAGTTCATTCAGAATATTGCAAAACGACACAAGAAAAAAGAGTATGAAATCAGTACGGCATATTCCATTTGGGGGGACCAGGCACCCTCTGAAATCACGCTCAAATTTAATGGATATGAAAATTCTCAGCCGGTAAGAATCGGTAATAATGCAACAAATGAATTTCAGCTTGATACTTTCGGGACAATAATCGATGCGCATTATTTTATGGCAAAGAATCAGAAAGACAGTATTATTCTTGACAGAGAATCAATTATTGCACTGGTTGAAAAAATAAAAAATCGTTGGAAAGAAAAAGACAGCGGAATATGGGAAATCAGGAATCATGAATATCACTATACTTACAGCAAAGTTATGTGCTGGGTTGGAATTGATCGTGCTATAAGAATGAGCGGTGATCTTGATTTATCAGAAGAAGAAGTTGAAGCCCTGAAAAATCTCAGAAGTGAAATAAAAGAATGGATATGGGAAAACTGTTATAATTCTGTGAAAAAGAATTTTACTCAATACTCCGGCTCAGAAGATATTGATGCCTCAAATTTTCTTTTTGTACTTGTTCAATTCCTGAATAAAAACAAGGAGTTAACAAAAACAATAATTGAAAATACAAAAAACCAGCTCTGCAAAAACAAAATTTTTGTTTACAGGTATCTAATTGATGACGGATTAAAAGGACATGACAGTTCATTTGTATTGTGTATTTTCTGGCTGATTTCAGCACTTGCGATTACGGGCGAAATTGAGTCTGCTTCCGGGATATTTGAAACATTCGGAAAATACATTAGTGAAACTAATCTTATTTCTGAGCAAATTGACCCTGAATCAGGGGAATATCTCGGAAATTACCCCCAGGCATTCTCACACCTTGGATTTGTTATGGCTGCTTATTACCTTAACAGATATGGAGATAAAGATAGACTTTTGGGTGGAACTTCCGGGATTTGATTTTTGTTAATAATTACGAAGGATTTGGGAAAATAATTGTGAAATACATTAGTTTGCGGTAAAATACTTGTTTTTATTTATTGTTGTACTTACTTTTACGAAGCGCAATTAATCCCCTAAACTTAAATACACATTAAATTAACCGTTAATGAGCAATATGCCGAAGATAAATCTAACAAACAAACCGACATCTGAGCAGGTGAGAATCCTTAAGGATTATCTCAGCAGGAGAACTCAACATCAGGCCCAGGGGGATATTAAATTGAGCCAGGTCGTCAAACGATTTAAACATAAATCTTTGATGTCCGACAAAGATAAGATGGCTCACTTTAGAAAGCTTTTACGGCTGGCTTCTGAGGGTGATGTGCAAAAAAAGGAAAACGAGAAGAAGTAGAGGAATGTAGGGGAAAACATTCCCGGCAAACAATTTATCGTGTCGGATTTTGAAAATGTTCTGAAATTTCAGGATTTGCACAATGGGTAAATTGTTAAATCATCTGGAAAAAGTTTTTAAGAATGTCTTTCTTATTTAATAAGATAGAATTTCATAACTACGTTTTTTTCTGAAAATCTCAATCCTTTCCACGCGGCATAAGAAGTTTTGCAATTAGCCCGGTCCAGCCTGTCTGGTGTGAAGCTCCGAGCCCCTCCCCGGTATCACCGTTAAAATATTCATAAAACAGGATATTGTCTTTAAAGTAAGGATCATCCTGAAACTTTGGGGAATTACCATAGACAGGTCTTTTCCCCCCGGCGTTTTTTCGGAATATTTTTGCAATTCTTTCTGTCAGCTTGAATGAAATTTCTTCCAGACTTAAAAATTTCCCTGAGCCTGTAGGATGTTCCACTTTAAAATCATTACCATAATAGTGATGAAATCGTTGAAGTGATTCAATAATTAAAAAATTTGCGGGAAACCATATTGGTCCTCTCCAGTTGGAGTTTCCTCCGAATATTCCCGACTGAGATTCCGCAGGTTCATAAGATATCCGGTATGAGTTTCCATCAATTTTCATAGAGTATGGTTTATCTTTATAATATTTTGAAAGAGACCTTACCCCGTAGTCTGAAAGAAATTCTGTTTCATCCAGCATCCTGTATAGAAGTTTTTTTAAACGATGACCTCTCAGGAGTGAAAGTAATCTTCTTTCCCCTTTCCCGGGCTCGTGCCATCTTGATACTAGGGAGGCAAGATCTTTTCTATAATTTAAAAACCAGTTAACTCTCTTTGCAAATTCAGGTAGGGAATTTACGATTTCAGGCTCCAAAACTTCTACAGCAAATAATGGAATTAACCCGACCATAGAACGAATTTTTATCTGTCTTTCAGTATCGTCACTAAGATGAAATACATCATAATAAAATTCATCTTCTTCATTCCATAAATCTATTCCTTTACCGGCAATGTTTACCATTGCCCCGGCGATAAAAAGAAAATGTTGAAAAAACTTTGATGCCATATCCTGGTAAGCGGGATTGTGTTTCGCCAGTTCAATAGAAATTCTCATTAAATTCAGACAGTACATTGCCATCCAGCTCGTAGCATCAGCTTGCTCAATGTGTCCGCCTCCCGGAAGTTTAGAATCCCGGTCAAATATCCCGATGTTATCTAAACCTAAGAATCCACCCTGGAAGATATTTCTGTTGTGTGTGTCTTTTCTGTTGACCCACCATGTAAAATTTAACAACAGCTTATGAAAAACAGATTCAAGAAATTGAAGATCGCCTTTTCCATTTGACTTCTCATCAATTTTATATACTCTCCACGCCGCGTATGCATGCATTGGGGGATTGGCATCACTAAAATTCCATTCATATGCAGGCAATTCGCCATTAGGATGCATATACCACTCACGTGTTAACAGAAGTAATTGTTTCTTAGCAAGATCAGTATCAATTAAAGATAATGCGATACAGTGGAACGCTAGATCCCACGTAGCATACCATGGATATTCCCATTTATCAGGCATAGAAATAACATCTTCATTATTTAAATGAATCCATTCTGAGTTTCTTCCATTCAGTCTTTCTACAGGAGGTTTAGGTTGTGAAGGGTCGCCATCAAGCCATCGGGAAATATCATAATAATAGTATTGTTTATTCCATAACATACCCGCAAATGCCTGCCTTTGAATTTTCTTGTCCTGTTTGTCTTTTATATCACCTTGAATTTCGGAATAAAATTCATCAGCCTCAGTAATTCTTGCTTCAAGTATTTCGTCAAAGTTTTCAGTAAAATCTTTTTTATGTCCGGATGATAGGCGTAATCGAATCGTTGATTGAGACTTTGCACCAATGGAAATATTATAATCAATCCCGGCTTTTGATCCCTTTTTGTTTTTGTTTACAGCTGATGTGTTTCTGTTAACTATAAAATCATTTAACCCGTCTTTTGTGGTTGAATCATTGGGAATATTATACAATCGTTGTTTGTTAGTTTCATTCTCACAAAACAGAGACTCGCCATTTTCATAATAAAAATTATAGTTATTGAAATTCCTGTGATTTATACCAATTCTTTTTTTTGATTTTTGAAGTAGTTGAGGTTTATATTCATCATAACCCCAAATCCAGGTATTCCTGAACCACAATTGAGGAATTATATGAAGATTTGCCTTTGAATCACTTCGGTTGAATGCAGTGATTTTAATTAAAATATCTTCGGGACCATTTTTAGCATACTCTATAACTATGTCAAAATATTCGTTGTTATTAAAAATTCCGGTATCAATTAATTCAAATTCACCCTGCATCCTTGTGCGTTTCTGATTTTCTTCAACAAGTTCATTATACGGAAATTCATTCTGAGGATATTTGTACAGCATCTTCATATAAGAGTGCGATGGCGTATTATCAAGGTAGTAATAATATTCTTTTACATCTTCTCCATGATTTCCCTCGGGGCCCGATAAACCAAAGAGTGTTTCTTTCAGAACCGGGTCTTTTTCATTCCACAAAGCAACAGAAAAACACAACAATTGTTTTCTGTCGCTGATTCCGGCTATTCCTTCTTCTCCCCAACGGTAGGCTTTGCTTCTCGACTGGTCATGAGTTGTATAATTCCATGCATCACCATCTGCGCTGTAATCCTCACGCACTGTTCCCCATTGTCTTTCAGAAAGAAATGGGCCCCAAAGTTTCCAGTCCTTTTTTCCTGCTGAATATTCAGCAAGCCGTTTTTTTTCTTTATTCATATTTGGAAGGAAAGATAAACTGATTTACTAAATAATTTATTATCATATACACTTAATTTAATTTATAGATTTAATTACATTTAACACAATGTTTTTTTAATACTGAACCATATTGAAGTCAACCCTCTTTCAAATAATCATTTAAAGCAAAAACCTGCTGGTGAATTATGAATAAATTACTCTCTTTAGTGCTGTTGATATTAGTTTCTCTAACAATATATTCTTGCAATCAAAATAATCAACCCGGAAAAAATACAAAAACAATCGGTGTATCACTGTTAACCCGCGGACATATATTTTACCGGGACCTTGAAGACGGTCTGAAGAGTGAGGCAAAAAAATACGGTTATGATTTGATCATTACTTCTGCAGATTTTGATTTAGGCAAACAAATTTCACAGATCGAAGATTTTATTTCACGCAAAGTTGATGCGATTATAGTTTGCCCTGTCGATTCAAAAGGAATCGGTTCTGCAATTGCCGAAGCAAATAAATCCAATATCCCTGTTTTTACAGCTGATATTGCTGCCGAAGAGGGAAAAGTTGTCTCGCATATTGCATCTGATAATGTTCAGGGTGGAAGACTTGCCGGAGAATATCTTGCAAAATATTTAAATGGTAAAGGAAACATTGCAATAATAAATCAGCCGGCTATTACTTCAGTGCTTGATAGGGTTGCAGGATTCAGGGAAGCAATAATTAAGTACCCGGATATAAAGATTGTTGCAGATGTAAACGGGCAGGGAGTGCGTGACAGATCATTGCAGGTAACAGCTGATGTACTGCAGGCAAACCCGCAGCTGGATGGAATCTTCGGAATTAATGATGATTCTGCTCTTGGCGCATTGGATGCAGTAAATCAATTCAACAGAAAGTCCATTGCAGTTATCGGGTACGATGCAACACCGCCCGCGGTTGATGCAATTTTAAAAGATTCACCACTTAAAGCTGATGTTGTTCAGTATCCAAAAAAAATTGGAGTTAAAACTATAGATATAATTAATGATCATTTTAATAATAAAATGGTTCCAAAGATTGTTCCGGTTGAAGTTGGAATAGTTGATAAAGAGGCGCTTCAAAAACAAAACGCAAATAAATGAAAAATCTCCTGGAAATGAGGGAGATTGTGAAGCAATATCCCGGAGTTCTTGCGTTAGATAAAGTTTCAATCAATTTAAAACCTGGTGAGGTTCATTGTCTTGTTGGTGAAAACGGGGCAGGTAAATCAACTTTGATGAAAGTTTTATCCGGTGCAATTAAAAAAGACAGCGGTGAAATTTTTATCAATGATAGAAAATCCGAATATAGCTCACCTTCTGAATCTCAATCATTAGGCATAAGTATCATTTACCAGGACTTCAAACTTGTCCCTGAATTAACCGCAGCCGAAAATATTTTTCTCGGCAGAGAAATAACGGATTCTTTCTTGCTCAACAAAAAAGAAATGAACCTCAAAGCCGCTGAAACCATTTCACAATTTGGTGAGAATATTAATGTAATGTTGCCTGTGTATAAATTAAGCACCGCGGAAAGACAGATGATTGAAATTGCAAAAGCTATTATCGGAAATGTTAAAATTCTCGCAATGGATGAACCTACTGCTCCGCTAACAAACAAAGAAATAAAAAAATTATTTGAAGTAATCAGGAAGTTAAAAACAAATGGAGTCGGAATAATTTATATCTCTCACAGGCTTGAAGAAATTTTTGAAATTGGCGACAGGGTTACAGTTTTACGCGATGGTAAGTTTATTCATTCTGCTGAAATGAAGGATGTTGATAAAAATCAGTTGATAAAATTTATGGTTGGCCGTGAACTGGCAGAGGAATATCCAGGAAGCAAAGCAGAAAAAGGAAAAGAAATATTAAAAGTTGAAAACCTGAGTTCTGACAGGATAAATGATGTTTCATTTTCTTTAAAGAAAGGTGAAGTTCTTGGAATTGCGGGGCTGGTTGGGGCAGGAAGAAGTGAGCTAGTCCGTGCAATCTTCGGTGCAGATAAAACAATTTCCGGTAAAATTTTTATTGATGATAAAGAAGTAAAAATAAATTCACCAAATGAAGCAATTGATTCAGGAATTGCTTTGCTTACTGAAGACAGAAATCTCTTCGGTTTATTTATGAATATGAGCATAAGAGAAAATATTTCTGTTTCAAGTTTAGGGAAAATGATGAATGGAATGTTCATCAATAAACAAAAAGAAATCTCTTCATCGCAAAAACAATTTGATCAGCTGAAAGTAAAGGCTCCTTCAATTGAATCAAGTGTTGAATCACTAAGCGGCGGTAACAGGCAGAAAGTTGTTCTTGCACGGTGGCTGGAGACAAATTCAAATATTCTGATCTTTGATGAACCAACCGCGGGAATTGATGTCGGAGTAAAATTTGAGATCTATAATCTTATAAACAAACTAGCGGAAGAGGGAAAAGGAATAATTGTTATTTCATCAGAACTTCCCGAGCTGATTGGAATAACCGACAGAATTATTGTTATGTGTGAAGGAAGAATAACTGGTGAACTTTCACACAAAGAAGCCGACCAGGAAAAAATTCTTGGACTTGCAACAAAATTTTCAAATAAGGTAAAACATGCAGGCTGAAATCAGAAGAACAAAATTAATTGAAATCATAAGCGAGTTCAGTATTGGTCTTGCGCTCATTGCAGAGATAATTTTGTTCTCACAATTTTCACAATATTTTTTCACAACAGAAAATCTTCTCAACATTTCTCTGCAGGCTTCAATTACAGCAATTATAGCTGCCGGAATGACCTTTGTTATTTTAACAGCAGGAATTGATTTGTCTGTCGGTTCGCTCGTTGCCTTTGCGGGAATTCTTACAACAAGTGTTATCAAAGTTGATCTGCCTGTTTATCTAAGTTTTACTCTTGGAATTGGAGTCGGATTATTATTCGGAGTTTTCTCGGGATACATTGCAGGAATTTTTGTTACGAAGTTTAAGATCACTCCGTTCATTGTAACTCTTGCATTGATGACCATCTGGCGCGGAGCTTCTTTTGTTTATACTGAAGGAAGGCCGGTTTGGGAATTACCGGAAGCTTTTAGTTTCCTTGGCGGCGGAAGAATAATCGGAATTCCTGTTCCGACATTAATAATGATAGTTGTTTTTATAGTTTCTCATATCGTTTTAACAAGAACAAGATTCGGAAGATATGTTTATGCTGTCGGCGGAAATTTAGAAGCTGCAAGACTTGCCGGGATTAAAACAAACAGGATTTTAATTTCTGTTTATATAATTTCGGGAGTTCTTTCTGCATTAGCAGGAATTCTTCTTGCATCAAGAATAAACTCGGGCCAGCCGAATGCAGGTTTGATGTATGAACTTGATGTGATTGCTGCAGTAGTTGTCGGCGGTACAAGTCTGTTTGGAGGAAGAGGAACGATCATCGGAACATTCTTAGGCGCGATGCTGATTGCAGTTCTTCGAAATGGATTAAATCTTTTAAACGTTGGAAGTTATGTTCAGCAGGTAATTGTTGGTGTTGTAATTCTGTTAGCAGTTCTGCTGGATCAGTTAAGGAAGAATTAAAAGGAGAAATAACAAACTTTTTTTACTATAAAGTAACTATATACTCAAATCCCAATTTTAAAATTCCTTTATTTACCTTATTAATGTATTCATAATCATCAGGATTAACATTATAACCGAAGACTTTATTATTTGGAATATAGTATGTTAAATCTAAACTAAAATGATTTGATAATTGGTAACCTAACCCGGCACAATAGAATGTAAAGTTTTTCTTATCGCTTGTAGATAAACCGTGAGACGAACCAAACTTACTAAAAAAATCGATTCCTGCTGTTCCATAAAAACCCGCATAAAAATTAGCATTATAAAATATTCCGCCATCATAACCGGAGAAATCCTCGAACACATAAGAATAACCATATTGAAAATAAATTCTATATGTCTCAAGAAAACTTAAGCCGGCCAAAACATGAAAATTAATTGGAGCAAAGTCGGTTTCCATCGTATTTATGACTCCAGAGTTATCATTATTTGCAACTTTAGCGAACATTAAAAACAATTCATCTCTTATCCCTATTTCAAATCTGAATTGATCAACTTCTGTTCCAGCTGTCTCGTAATTAACTTTGAATATCGCTGAAGATAAGCCGGATACTTCATGTAAATCCAAAGCAGATTTTTCCTGTGCAAAAAGAAGTAAAGAAAAAGAAAGGACTGTTAAAATATATTTTGCTATCATTTCCAAACCCTCTTATTTTTACCTGAATTAATTTAAATCGAAAACGGATAACAATTATTTAAATATCTTGTATTTTTGAATCAAAGTAAATAAGTATTTGACTTTATTTATAAAATTGAATTATCGCTACTAAGGGAATGCAATGAAAAAATCATTTATATTTTTTTTCTCAATCATTTTCTGGATACCTATGATGTTGGCACAGACTAATGTTGATAAACTTTCCGACGCTCTAGATTCACTTACAGCAAACAGTTTTAATAACTGGAGAATCAGTCCCGACTTAGCAAAGCCAATTGAGGGAAATCCAGCTTCACCTAATTTTGATGACTCGAATTGGGGAATGTTAAGAATTGAAGAAAAAAATTATGATGATTCCTGCTGGCTGCGTAAAGAAATTATTCTTCCCGAAACCATTCTTGGTAAACCTGTTGAAGGAAAAATAACTTTTCTCGTAACGGTTGATGACTATGGTTACTTCTACGTTAACGGAGAAAACAAAGGTTACTTTCCGTGGGACGGCGAATTCACTTTAACAGAAAATGCAAAGCCTGGTGATAAATTTTTGATTGCAATTAAAGCTATAAACACCGGCGGTCCGCTTCGATTAATACGAGCAAGAATTGATATGGCAGGAACAAAAGATTTACGTCAGTCTATACTTGATTTTTCTTTGAGTATGAAAGTCGGACAAAAACTATTAAGCTTTGATACTTACCAGACAAACGCACGCGTGAAAACAGATCCCGGAATTGATAAATCAAAAATGAATAAAGAAGAAAAGACAAAACTGAATGAACTTCTTCAAAAGCTCGCAGGGGAAGTTAGATCTAGATGCTCTTGGAAATGGTGATATTGAAACCTTTAAAACATCGATGGATAAAGTCCGTTCACAGCTTAAACCAATAAAAGAATTTGCACATAAGTTTACACTTTTCTTTGATTCAAATGCACACATAGATGCTGCATGGCTCTGGAGAGAAAAAGAAACAATTCAGGTTTGCAAAAATACTTTTAGTTCTGTTTTTCATATGATGGATGAAAAGCCTGAGTTTACTTATTCACAAAGTGCCGCTCAATATTATAAATGGATGGAAGATTATTATCCTGATGTTTTTCAGGGAATAAAAGATAAAATTAAAGGCGGCAGATGGGAAGCAATCGGCGGAATGTGGATTGAACCTGATTGCAATTTAATTGATGGACCATCGTGGATGCGGCAGATTCTTTATGCAAAAAGATATTTTAAAAATAAAGCTTGGTGTGATGTTCATATAGGCTGGAATCCGGATTCATTCGGCTACAACTGGAATATGCCGATGTTTTATCAGAACGCAGGCATTGATGCTTTTGTAACTCAGAAGATCGGATGGAATGATACTAATGTTTTTCCTTACAGGGTTTTCTGGTGGGAATCTCCCGATGGTTCAAAAATACTTTCATACTTTCCCTTCGATTATGTAAACACAATTACACAATCTTACGGATTGGTCGACTGGCTGAGACAATTTGAAGCAAACACCGGTTTCACAAATATGCTTGTCTTATTCGGAGTCGGTGATCACGGTGGCGGACCTTCAATAGAAATGATTGACAGGATTCAACACTTAAGAACTCTTGATATTTATCCCAATGTAGTTTACGGGACAACAAAAGAATATTTAAGCTGGCTGAAAAATCAGGACTTGTCCGATGTTCCGACCTGGGACGATGAACTTTATCTTGAGTACCACCGCGGAACTTATACAACACAAGCGAATATGAAAAAGTATAACCGCTTAAGTGAAGTGAAGCTAACTAATGCTGAAAAATTCTCTTCACTTTCTAATCTTTTATATAAGGGAAAATACAGAAGTGATGATCTTGAAGAAGCCTGGCAGGGAGTTATGCTGAACCAGTTTCACGATTTACTTCCCGGTTCAGGAATCAGGGAAATTTATATCGATGCTATGAAGACTTATAAGCATTCACTTGATATAGCTGACTTCACAAGTAATGAAGCGCTGAAAAATATTACAAATAATATTAATACTTCATCTGCTAAAGACGGCAAACCAGTCGTTGTTTTTAACCCGCTTTCATGGAACAGGAAAGATGTTGTAAAGCTGGAACTTCCTGAAGGAGATTTAAATAATTACTCAGTTTACAACAGTAATGGAGAAGAAATTCCATCTCAAATGGTGAATGAAGATACCTATAAAAATAAAATTCTTTTTGTTGCAGATGGTGTCCCTTCGTATGGTTATAAAACTTACTACTTGAAGAAAGAATCGAAACCATCTTTATCTGATAATAAGTCAACACCAAATAATATTATTGAGAATGAATACTTCAAAATAATAGTTGATCCCGACAGCGGATGGATAAAAAGTATTTTCGATAAAAAGAATAACAAAGAAATATTAGCGAGAGAAGGAAACAGGCTTCAACTTCTTGAAGATAAACCCACAGCGTGGGATGCCTGGAATATCGGTTGGACCGGAGTTGAATACCCGATGAATTTTAAAAAGATTGAAGTGAAGGAAAATGGTCCTGTTAGAACTGTGCTGAGTGTTTATCACGATTATTTAAAACCCGGAGTTGTAAAAGATTTCCCGACTGAAAATTTTCCAAACTCATTTTTCAGGCAGGATATTATTTTATACAAAGGAATTGATCGAATTGACTTTCTTACTGATGCTGACTGGTGGGAAGATAAAACAATGCTTAAGGTTGAATTTCCTTTAGCTGTTCAGGATACAGTAGCGACTTATGAAATTCCTTACGGTTCAATTACACGTTCTACACAAAGAAATACAGAATGGAATAAAGCAAGATTTGAAGTTTCGGCAATCCGCTGGGCAGATGTTTCGAACAATGGTTACGGAGTTAGTCTTTTAAACAATTCAAAGTATGGTTATGATGTGAAAGATAATGTAATGAGATTATCACTGTTGCGTTCTCCCAAATGGCCGGATCCAACAGCGGACAGAGGAGAACATCAGATTGAGTATTCGCTTTATCCCCATTCAGGAAACTGGAAGGAAGCAAGCACTGTAAATAAAGGATATAACTTTAATTACAAGTTAATTCCTATTATTACTGATGTTCATAAAGGGAAACTTCCGGCAGAATATTCTTTTGTAAAAATGAATAAACTAAATCTTGTCCTTACAACTTTCAAGAAAGCGGAAGATTCTGAGGCTTATATTTTTCAATGGTATGAAAGTGAGGGAAAAGATACAGAAGCAGAAATTGAATTTCCTGAAGCACCAGCGAAAGTTGTAAAATCAAATTTTATGGAAGAGGATGGAGAGCTATTAAAAGCTGATGGGAAGAAATTGAAGGTAAATACTACCCAAAAATTCAGTGGAGACAATAAAAGTTTACTTCAAATAATTAATCAAGTAGAATGATGATGTAATAATTCAGAAATGGCTTTTTCCACAAATTGATTCAGAGATAAGCCAAGTTCCAATGATCGTCGCGCAGCTTGTCGATGTATTTCCGGATTAATTCTAACGTTAAAAGTTCCTTTAAAGGATTTTTCTGTCTTTTTTCCATTTGATTTACAAATTTCTGAATAATCTTCTACAGCTTCCTGAAATGATTTTTTTAACTGGTCAACAGTTTTACCTTCAAATGTGACAAGATCATTTATTCCTTCAATCTTTCCGAAGAATATATCATCATCTGTACTATACTGTACCGAGCCTATAAAATCTTTATGCTTTATAATGTTTTTCATATTAAACCTTCTTTTCTTAATTCCTCAATTATATAATCTACCTGGTACATTTTTAATATTTCCCTTGGGTGTGGTTTATGCAATCTGATTATATGCTTAGTGTTTTTATTAATAAAAGCTCTTCTAGACCCGGATGTTTTTCTTTTCCTGATCTCAATATACCCCAGATAGTTTAAAAGATTTTGTAATTCACTATAATTAAAGTCATTAGGTCTTAATAATAGTCGCTTTATTAATTTTTCTTTTTTGCTCATTTTGCAACTGATTTATAGTTGCAAAAATAAAAAAATACTTTCAGGAATTCAATAAAAAGCTTCTATTTAATTACACAGAGAAAATTTTTTTATACAGCATTCAGTTCATTATTACCATTCATAACTATTTAAATCCACTCATATAAACCCGCGTGATAATTTGTAACATATACATTTGTTTACAGTCTAAAAGATAAAAATAAAATACTTATACGGATGAAAAGAATGAAAAATTTTTTACTGATGACCTTCTGTTCAACTTTATTGTTTGCTGCTTCAAGTAAAAATCAGAGCAAGATTGTATTATTAAAAGAATTTGATACAGGGATTAAAATAGATGGAATAATTGATCCCGAATGGAATAGTGTTGATTCAGTAAGCGATTTTTTCCAGCTTTCACCTTACTACGGTAAGAAACCTGAACACAGGACAGTCGCAAAAGTTTTAACGACTAAAGATGCACTTTATTGTTTAATGATTTGTTATGATGATAGAAAAAATATTCAGGCGGGTACCGGTTCATTTGATAATTTTGATGGTGACTTTGTCTCTATTATGCTTGATTCGTTTAATGATGAAAAGACAGCTTATAAGTTCATAGTTTCAGCAGCCGGTGTGCAGTCCGATTGCCGCCTGCTTGATGATGCGCGTAACCGCGATTATAACTGGGATGGAATCTGGTTCGGAGATGCAAAAATTTATAACTGGGGTTATGTTGTTGAAATGAAAATTCCCTACCGGTCATTTCAGTATGATGATAAAGCTACTCAGTGGGGACTCGATTTTGACAGGTGGGTTCCGAAAGATGCAGAAGATTTGTACTGGTGCAATTATGAACAGAGTGAAGGACAAAGAATTTCAAAATTTGGTAAGCTGGTTTTTGAAAACTTCAGACCAGCAGTGCACGGTGTCAACCTTGAAGCTTATCCTGTAGGAATTACTAAAGCAGCATTAAATGATAATGATAAATACGATGTTAAAGCAAAACTAGGATTGGATTTACTTTATAATCCATCACCCAAACTGAAATTTCAGTTAACCGCAAACCCTGATTTTGCACAAATAGAAGCTGACCCATTTGATTTTAATATTTCAAGATATGAATCCTACTTTTCTGAAAGAAGACCATTCTTTACTGAAGGAAATGAAATATTTATGGCTTCCGGCAAACAATCGAATACAGGCTTTTATTCACCGCTGCAACTTTTTTATTCACGTAGAATAGGTAAAAAACTTCCGGATGGTTCTGAAGTCCCTTTGTATGCAGGAGCAAAAGCTTTTGGCAGAATAAGCAATTGGGAATACGGCGGATTTGTTGCAATGACAGGAGCACATAATTATATAAATGAAGATAATGAACATCTTACTGAAAACCAGGCTGTATTCGGTTCTGTGAGATTGAAAAAACAAATCTTTGGAAATTCTCAGGTGGGAATTTTATTTGTCGGAAAGCAGACTAAAGACAGCACTAACGGTGTAATTGATATTGATGGCGCCTTCCGTGCATCGGACTGGCAGTTATCTTACCAGCTTGCAAGATCAGTTAAAAACAATTCCGGTGACTTTGCATTTTCAACGGGATTCACAAGAGTAACGGATAACCTGTTAACCTATGCACGAGGAAGATACATCGGATCAAGATTCGATATAAGTGAAGTCGGCTATGTTCCCTGGATGGGAACCGGTGAGTTTACATCAATAGTTGGTCCTGTCTGGAATTTTGAAAACGGATACATTCGACAGATATTAATTTACGCCGGTCCTTCATTCAATTATGAAAAAGTGGATAATTATACAGATCAATTTTTTCTTGCGGGATTTAATATGCAGTTGAGAGATAACTGGGGTTATGAAATTAATGCACAATACGGTAAAGCAAAAGATGAAGGATTAGAATACACTGCTTATGATTTAAGCCTGAGCTCCTGGTATAACATTTCTCCCAAATGGAGCGGTAACCTTAACGGCAGTTATTCAAGGACATATAATTTTTCAAGAGAATTTCTTGCGCCATACTGGTGGGCGGGTATAAATATAAACTGGAAAGCGCTTGATATCCTGGATCTCGGAACTTCTTATTCGATGTACGTAGAAGATAATCCGGTCGGAAAGGTTGAAGAGATAACGTACAATGCGCGTCCTTATTTTTCACTCACACCTTTTAATAATCTTAATATAAGAGTTTATGTTGATAATCTATTTCTTAAATCAACAGACAGGCTTGATCATGTAATCGCCGGATTTCTATTCTCTTATAATTTTCTCCCAAAATCATGGATATATCTTGCAGTTAACGAAGTTCAAGACAGAAGTGATCAGTTTGATAAATCAGGCAACCTGCTTGCGAATAGATTGCACACAACAGACAGAGCTGGTGTATTTAAGATTAAAGTATCTTTACTATTTTTAATTCTTAATCTCTGGATCTTACTCTTTTTCATTCAGACTAAGATTATGATTAAGAGAAAGAGTAATATTTCATTTCACATAAATATCCTGCAGCAATATAACCACACCAATGTTTTAGAGAAAACGGTGCTGTTGTTCCCATATGAGTTCCGTAAACAGGAAGAGGTTTTTCTGTCCATGAATCTGAATAACTTAAAACTCTTCCATTCAGATTATTAAGATTCAAATCTTTTGCGATATGATAAATAGCAAGCATTCCAAAAGGAACTGAATATTTTCCGCACCACAAAGGAACCGGAGTTTTTATTTCAGGACTTCCCCATAATTCATCTTTTAAACCTTCAACGTCTTTATAATTTATCTTAGAGTCTAAATATGTGTTTGCAATTCTTCTATCATTTGCAATAGCTTCAGTATGTGCCTTCTCATCCATTCCGTAAGGAGAATTGTTAAAGTCTTCCCCGTAATGATTTGCATCTGTTGAAATCAGGAAGAAAATATCTTTGCCCGGTGTTAAGTTCTTTTCAGTTATATAATCTTTAATTATTCCGGAAAGATCTGTTGATATTGAATCCATTCTATCAAAAGACATTTGTGTAACCATAATCGGGGTTATTTTTACATCACGGTTATAATATTGCACAAAAGGAACAAGTGCTTCAATAGAATGTTCAATATCCTGTGCTTTATCGCTCACCATAAAATAATTTTTATCAAGCTTTGATTTAATGTATTCTCTCAATGGTGAAACTTCAACATTTTTATAAGGACCCTGCCAGTATTCGTAATCATCAAATATCAAAACATTTTTAGGATCGTTCATTGCTTTTCTTACTGTACCATGTGTAACTCCGAAGATTACAACTTCCTTTGCTTTAATAAGTTGATACAAAGGATAGTAAACTCTTCCTGCATATAAATAATCATCGTGTGGAGAAATGCCTCCTATCAATAAACCTTTATTTACATTTTTGGTTTCGGGATTTTCTGATAGGTAATTCATAAGCGAGTCCATTTCAGAAGCGCGCCAGCAGAATCCAACATTATCTCTGATTGGTCTTATATTATTTTCCTGTGCTGATGTCATATTAATAAATGAAAATGTTAAAATAAGAATATTTAAAAAATATAAGAATTTTTTCATTTCTCTTTTCTCCCGGGATATAAAACATTAGCCAATTCATGTAGTAAAATTTTCTTAAGTTTCAATGAACAAAAATATGATAAAAAATAAAAGAAAATATCTCCTGTTCTATTTAAAAACGGGGGGAGGACATTTTGCTCCGGCTTCTTCATTAGCCAATTATTTAAAGCGTCATCACCCGGAAGAAGTTAGTCCTGTTTTAATTGATGGATTTGAAAGAACAAATAGGATCGTTAAAAATTTAATTGAAGAAGGATACAGAAACCTTCAATCTAATGCCAAGTGGGCTTACGAGGCTTTATATGCATTTAATAAGATTACATTATTTGCAAGGATTTCGTGCTTTATCGTTTCAAAATCTTCGGTTAAATTTATTAAGAAAAAGATTTTAGAGGAGAAACCCGATAAAATAGTTATACTTCATTTCTTTCTTATTAAACCCGTTTATGAGGCAATTAAAAAACTAAATCTGGATATACCGGTTTTTACAATAGTAACGGATCCTTATACAGCACACCCTATGTGGTTCTTAAGAAAGAGTCAAAAATTTATAATTTTCAGCGAAATACTAAAGCAAAAATTATCTCACAAGATATCAGCCGAAAACATTCACATCTTTCCATTCATATTAGAAGAAAAATATTCTCAGCCAATTCCGGATACAGCTATTCCCAAACTAAAGGTTGAAATGGGATTTTCACCCGATAAAAAAATAATAACAATTTTGGGAGGCGGAGACGGAATACCATATGGCCGGACAATATTAGAAAAATTAATTAAGATTAAGCCTGATGCAGAGATTGCGGTTGTCTGTGGAAAAGATAAATCATTTTATAGCTCTGCCACAAAGTTAAAAGAAAAGTCAGCAGATGTCCGTGTAAAAATTTATGAATTTATTAACTTCGTATACGAGCTTCTGAATGTTTCTGATGTAGTAATCACAAAGTGCGGTGCCTCTACTATGATGGAAATACTGATACTTAATAAAATACCCGTCGTAAATACTTATATATGGGAACAGGAAAAAGGAAATATCGAATTTATTGAGGATAATAAAATAGGAATTTACGAAAGAGATATTTCCACTTTACCTCTGGTGGTCAACAAATTAATAGAAAACAATAATTTTTATGAAAAATTCAGGAATAACATTAAAGCCAGGAATATAAAAAACGGACTAGCTGATGTGGCTGAATTTTTATTCAATACCGAATAATCTTTCAATCTTCTGATAGCTGTCTGAGTTCTTTTAATATTTTTTGGATAACCGTTCTTTTAGCTTTAAGCTTTTCACGATATTCCATACTATCGGTATCTGTTATTTCCATTCCGAGATCAGACAAATGACTTTCAAGCGCTTCGGAAAGAATCTCTATTTCGGAATCAGATAATTTTATAGTTGTTTCAGGCATTGCGTTTATATCCTGTTATTTAAGAAGCATCATTTTCCTGGTAATTATTTTATCATCCGTTCTTAATTGATAAATATAAATACCACTGCTGAGAGATGATGCATCAAAAATCACTTTGTGTTTTCCCGCAGTCACTTCCTCATCAACCAAAGTTGTAACTTCTCTTCCAAGAATATCCAGAATTTTCAGAGTAACTTTTGTATCAGCCGGTACGTAATACTCGATAGTTGTTGTAGGATTAAACGGATTCGGATAGTTTTCATACAGAGAATAATTATCTGCACCGAATACCTCAGTTTCTGCAACTGGTGAGTAAGCAAATTTTCCGTCGGTATCAATTTGTTTCAGTCTGTATTTATAATTTCCGGGTACATCAACATCTTCATCTTTGTAAGTATAATAATGAGGAACATTGCTGTTGCCGTAACCATTCATAAAACCGATTTTACTCCAGTCACTGCCGTTAATAGACCGCTCAATATCAAAGCCATAATTCATAACTTCAGTCGCGGTATTCCAATTAAGATGAACCGAATTTTTCGAATAAATTGCAGTAAAACTGACAAGTTCGACTGGAAGTGCACTCGAACCAATTGAATCTGTAAGGTCTTGATACTCCAGCCAGCCGGTGCCTATCCATTTAGATGGGTTTGTTAAAACATTCCTGGTAAAGTATAATATATCATCCACACTGCTGCTAAAATGATAACTCTGAGAAGAACCTAAAAGTGATAAGTCTGAAGGAGTTCCTGGGCTGTAAGATGTAGCTGTTGGATTAACCCATCCTTGTGAATCACCCCAGTGAATTCCTGCAATATAATCCGGAGAAGATGATGAACCTGTATACGCAATTAATTGTTCTCCTCCTGATCTCAGATCAGGTAACACTCCACTTCCTGTCCCATTGTATCGAATAATGCGGCTGGTAGTATCATTAGTATTAGGTAAGTTGGATCCAAGTCTTACGAAAGTTCCAGGAGGAATATTAGTCCAATTAGTATTACTTAAATCAAATGTGCCTTGTCCTGTAGTTAGATTTCCGGAAGCATCAACAGAATTGTTTGTTATTTTCAGAGTTGTCAGGTTCATTCTGTACAAAGTCATAAATTCAATTACGTCAAAATCAGGACCGGCTTCATCATCATCAACTCCAACCTGTGTAAAAACTATACTGCCGGGATATGGCGGGTTAACAGGATTAGGGATTGCAAAAGAATAATCTGCATAAACTGGTAAATGGTCAGAAGCATAGTAAAGTGCATCAGCAATCGTTTGTCCTTCGGGAATCTCGGGCGATTCATTTATTCTTTTTCCATGATGAGCTCCATCATTTCCATATGTTACAAAAGAACTGTCAACGTAAGCTATTCCGCCTGCATCCACAACAGATTGGGAGTTTAATATTAAATCGCTTCGATATATTAAACCATAATCCTCCCTACTACCTCCAAAACGGGATGTTCTTGTAGATAAGGTATGATATCTGTAGTATTCTGTCCAGTTATTTCCTATTGGTAGATCTAAAGGATCAATCAGATAACCCGAACCAGAAGAAACGTCAAGTAAAGTCCTAAATGCACTCTCGTTTCCACCTTTATAAAAATTAAAGTCACCTGCAGCTATAAAATAGGAACCCGGACTCAAAGAATCGCTATAAAATCTAAGCGTATTTGCATTTACATTCCTTATAGCTTGATTCCCGGTTCCGGAATTAAAATGAACTCCGAATATAATTATTTTATCTCCAGTTAGATTATTGTATAACTCATATTTGTATGTAGGGTGGTTTGCGGTGTCGGGATTTGGGCTACTTATTAATAAATGGGAATTTAAAAACGTGAATTTTGTTGGTTTATAAAAAACTACATTTACATCTGTAGCATCAGTATTAGGTACAAAGGTTCCCATCTTATAATCTGATGCGCCTGAATAGTTTAATACATCATTTAAGAAAGTAAGTGACTGGGATCCGCCCCTAAGCTCTGCGGCAGCGATAATATCCGGATTAACAGTATTCATAATAGTTCGAAAATATGGGTCACGAAAAGTTGAATCTCCCATAGTAGAAGTGTTATAATATTCCAGAATATTATATGCCATTATTCTAATTTTTTCCTGCTGAGCCAGTAAGGGTCTGGATAAAGAGAAAAATAAGATAATGGAAAAAGGAAATACGCAACGTATAAATAGTTTCATATAGTAAAATCGAAGATTTCAAAAATTTTTCAATTGTAAACAATTAAAAGCTTTTTAAATTGAAGAACCCGTATTTTGAATAGGTGATAATTTTAATAAGCTGTGTGATTAAATAATAAAAAAAATAATCAAATTCAAACTGAAATTTTAAGAATAATGAATATCTATAGAATGTTTGATAATTGTCTATAATTGAACTCTTTACTTAGTTTAAAATCGCTTATTTTTATTTCTTTGAGTATGTTTGTCAATATTAAGGAACACGAATCGTCCACAAGTAAACTTCCGCCAAAAGTAATGGAAGATGCAGAAAAGAGCACACCATGTCCATTAGCTTCCCTTATTATCATATCCGCACCGCCACCAAAATTATTGGTTCCTTTAGCAATAACTTTAATGTCCTTTGGTGCTGTATCGCTCAGTTTATCTGTTTCCCAACCCGATCCTCCTTTACCTTTTAGTAATGCCATTCCTGGTCTGGAAGCAGGATCTTTAATAAAATCAGGGTGGATTTTTGAAGTTTGATTATTAAGGCATTCTTTCCCGAACAAATCATTCTTTTTGAGATTTGTCCCTTTAAATATCCAATGCTCAGGCTGTAAAACTTTATAAGGAGCACAGGTTCCGTATCCGCTCATATCAAAGCGAACCCCGATTGTTTGTGTTTCATCCTCAACTGATTCATTAAACTTTAAACTGACGCATCTTAAACTATAATCATCAAAATATTCTATCTCTCTGTAAATTGAATTTCCTGAAAGGTTTAATATATTTCCGCCTGAATTATAAAACAAAGTTAACCCTTTGTACATCTCTTTACTCCAGTATTCACAATGGGTACTCAAAATGATTGTATTATAGTTTTTTAATAAATCCGGATTATTATGAAGTTCTATTCCGCTGATTATATCATAAATGTAATTTTCTTTTTCCAGCCATGCGAGAATTCTCCACTCACCTTCTGCAAGATGACTTGTGAACATTTGCATTGGATCAGTTGAATTTATACTGCAGTTTGGATGCGGCCTTTTTATGGATAACCGTTTAAATTGAAAAGCATTTGGATGATCTTGAAGAGACACCACAATATTTTTTTTAAGTAAATCTCGTAATTTTCGTTTTATCCATTCGGGCAGAATTTTCAACCCAATAACATTTAATTGATTTTTTATTGATGAATTGGATTTTTCAAAATTTCTATAGCGACTTCGTCCACCCCAAATGTTATATGTTTGCCAGTTATTGGAGCTGGCTAATACTAATAATTTGCTTCGTTTTCCATATTCTTCGGGATTTGGAGAAACCACAAATGTAATATTGTATTTATTTTCAGGGTTATTTATTGAAGTTAGTCTTAGGGTATAAAATCCTGAAATACTGTCTATAGGGATATTATAAGTTAGCGTCGGTTTCCATTTCAACCCGTTATCTACGAAAAAACCGTCAGGAATTTCTTGAATTATCGGATCAAATATTCCAAGGTGTGCAACTTTAATTATTTTTTTCCATTTCTAAATAGTTCTGCTTCAAATCTTTCCGTAGAATGAATGTAAGTTAGTACTGTTTCATTTGGGTGAAATGCATGTTTATCCTGATACCCAATTATTTTGTTTTCCAGCATCCTTATTAATTCTGGTAAAGGGCTTTCAAATGAATATGTTTTTTTTAGGTAATCATCTTTTTCAAAAGTAATGTAAGAAGCCTCACGGAAATTTTCAATTTTAATTTGAAACCTCCCGTCATCATCCGTTAATGATAAATTTAACACCTTATTTTCGATTGAATAAATTTTAATTTTAACTGAAGAAATTGCTTTACATAAAAAAGCATTTTTTACAGTTCCCTTCAATAAACATATATTCATTTAAGACTTCTTTCTAAGAAATTATTTCATAAGTGAAGTGACTATATCTGAGTATCTTTGACGCACATGATCACTGGAAAAAATATTAAATTCACCATTTTGCTGCAGATCTGTAATATGTTGTCTATAAAAGGAATGATGATCCATTAAATCTTTAATTCCTTCAGCAATTGAAATCACAGAAAAAGGATCGACACCCACACCTACATTTTTGAATATTCCATCAAAGCCCATACAATCTTTTGAGTACATAATAGGTGTTCCGTTCAAAAGTGCTTCAGCATAAACAAGCCCGAATGATTCACTTGTACTTGGCATTAGAAAAGCAATTGATGATGCATAATATTGATCCATTTCATTATTCGGGACATTTCCCTTAAAAAATTATATTATTTTCAATTCCGTACCTTTTCGTCCATTTCTTTACTTTCAGTGAATAAGTTCCGTCCCCGATAACCAATAACCTGAACTCTGAATCATTTAAGAGTTTAATTGCCTTAAACAATCGTTTAAGATTTTTTCTCCAGACAGATTTGAATGTCATTCTCAAAGCAGTTGAGTAATATTCATTTTGTGAATTTTTTTTTTGCTGGATACTTTCCCTTTCCACTATATTGGGTATAAATTCAAGTTTATTCTTAATATGCTGATTATAAAAATCCTCCCCAAGGTATTTTCTCATCAGTTTCGTTATATGGGGGATTAAATATATTATTTTATCACTTCGCTCAAACACAGGTTTAAGTGCGGATTCGATCCGGTCTCCTTCTAAAAATCCAGGCATCCGTTTGTCTTAGTGTAATTATCAGCCTAGTATTAAATTTTTTAGAGAGAAGATATGCAATATACCCTTCAAAAGTTGCTTTATGAGCATGGATAATATTTACATTTTTAAGATTTATTTTCTCTAATTCGTCTAATTGAATAATTTTCCTTTGCAGCTCTTCTCAAGAACTGAACATTAAAAAAAGTCCGAGAGGAAGACCGAAAGCATTGAGTAAAAAATGATGTTCGTTTTTCGCTTCAAATTTTTCATCTTTAAAGCGCGGTACACGTAAAAGATCAATAATTTTAATATTTGAGATTTTCTCGGTCTCACAAATAATATCGCTAACTGCTGAGGTAACGGGCTGGTTATTCCTTCGTCTCAGGTCATAAGAAATATGGAGAAGATTCATTATACGTTTTCTCCATAAATTTCTTCATCCGATTGCTTATGTAAATCCGAAAATAAGGCCAGATAGGAAAAAACAAACATAACTCCAGAAGCAATGTTTGGACGGATCAGAGTTGATTCAGTTATATTGATGATCAATACACCTATGACAAACCATTTCCAGAAAAATCTTCTTTTTAACTTCGGTAGATTAACGAAAAAAATTAATTACAGCGATAATAAAAAGTGTTAATCCTACAAGTCCAGTTTCATTTAATATATCAAGATAACCATTATGAGCTTGTATAGGAATCCAAACGTACACCTGATACAGGGCCTGAATATTTAATGCATCAACAACCCAAAATCCCTGAAAGCCACAACCGAATAGTAAATGTGTTTTTGCTATTCTAAAAATATCAGCCCATAATTCTGTTCTACCTGTTAGGGTTAAGTCTTTTCCCGGCATCATTGGCAAGCATAGAAAGTAAGCTGGGTGCCATAAAAATTAATGCGAGTACAGTTCCGATTATAGTAACAATGGTAATAATGGAAACGGTATTCCTTATACCAATCGGCTTAAATTGCTTGTCTAAATATCTTGCAAAGATTAACCCCATTATAATCATCAGAGTAAGCTCGGATGTAAAACTACTTGAACCAACAAATAAAGCTAATGATATTAATGACGAGCAAAATAAATAAATTTTTGCGTTATTGACGAGTTTAGGATAAAATTTGAAAAAAATATGATTGAAATCAGACTTATCTGACCCAAATGATTTTTATTTGGAGACAATCCCCGCCACAAACCGAATTCATCCCTTGCTCCGGGAATTGTAAAAACAGAAGCAATTGATACAACCACATAAACTGACAACAAAAATTTAAATTGCTTAAAAACACTATCAGAATTATCTGAGTGTGCAAGGAACTACAAGTGAACAAGAAAAGTGGTGATATATTGAAATAATCTTTTAAAGGATACAAAAGGGAAGACTACTCCAGACTAAAGTTGCAGTACACCATAAAATAAAAATGAAAATAAATTTTTCTTTGGCAATTAGGGAGATAACAAAATGCCATTTAGGTATAAGCGCATAAATAGATGTTAAAAATAGAGTACTAAAAACTAATTGATTGACAATATTTGAAGTCGCTATTGTATCAACTTCATTCAGACTCGGTTGAAAAGGAAGGGATGTTCCATAAAATGAAAAAAAGATATACAGAAAGAATGAAATCTGAGCCACATAAAAATAACTGGTTTTGTTTTTCATAGGAAAGTCTAGGGTATTGTCACTTGTATACATCAGGAATATCTCTATTATTTGTATTCAACATAATGATATTTAAATAATGCAAATATATGTCCAATGTTACCCATTAATTTTAAGTGTCCAGAAAACTCTTGATTTTTTGAGAAAAGATGCTTATTCCTACTAATAAAACACTTATTAATGCATATAGTAAAGCTTTAAAAAACAATTTTAGTTTTACCATTAAGTTATTTGTATTCGGAAAATTCAAGAATTCTGCGAGTATAAGTATTTCCCGTTCTGAAGGTTTTTTTCTGAAGAAGCCATTTATAATTGGCCCGATTGGGATGAACATAATCATAAACAACTCCCTCGTAACATGAAAAATACTTTGCTCCCAGGTTAAAGAGAGTTGTAAAAAGATGAGTGTCACTGCCTCCTGTCAATCCGTATTTAGGATCAAAGGGTCCTGGAATGGATTTCAATTTTTCTGCTCTTACAAGACAGTTTGTAGTTCTTGTAAACTTCGGCGCTTCACCTGTTTTTTCACAAGGTCTTTCAAAGAACTTTCCTTTCATTATCCATTCTGGTGCTATTATTAGAAAAATAAGGTATTACTCTTCCAAAAACAGCATCGGCATTATATTCAAAAGCACATTTCAACATATTTGAAATCCAGTCTTTATCTGCATAACCATCGTCATCTATAAAAAAGACAAAATCTCCTTTGGCATTTTTTACGGCCAAATTTCTCGTTAAACTTATATTTTTTTCGGGTTGAACAAAATAGTAAATGGGAATATTATATCGCTTTTGGAATTCATTAACAATATTCTTACCCAATTGATCAGGTCCATTATCAACAACTATGATTTCTAATTTTGTTTCTTCAGCCAGATTTTGTTCCGTCAGACTTTTTAATAATTTTTTCAATAACTTTGGACGTTTATCTGTGTTTATACAACATGAACAATTCATTTAAATTTTTATATAATTATTTATTAATAGTTTATATATCATCTAACTTGATGTTTCCTTTTAGTACCTGATAAATTCAATTCAGTTGCCGATCTATACTCTTAAGTGGGCGTAATTGAATATTGCAGCGATATGTCCCGCTTTTCTAAAAATACGTATTAGCCAGTAAATAAAAAATTTTGGAATAAAAAAAGTAACCAACATCATAATTGAGTAAAATACAATACTAAGAGCAGCCTTAATAAATAAGATTGGTTTTGTCTTCTTCATGTTTTTAGATAAATAAATTGATCTACGACTAAAAGAATTTCCGGTTCTAAACCCTCTTTTAAGGAGCCATTTTAAAGAAGTTCTTTCAGGTGGAAAATAATCGTAAACAATTGCCTCATTACATGAAGTAAATTTATATCCTTTTTTGTGTAGGATCCCAAATAAAAGAGTATCTTCACCACCGGTTAAGCCATAATCAGGATCAAATGGTCCTTCAACTGATTTTATCACATTTGTTTTGACCAAACAATTACTTGTATAAGTGAATTTTGGAATTTCACCGGTTTTGTTACACGGCCGGGCAAATAAATCACATTTAAGAGCCCATTTGGGGGCATTTTCATCAAAATAAGGAATTACTTTTCCAAAGACTGCATCGCAATTGTACTTTTGAGCGCAATTAATTAAAGAACTGATCCAATTATCATCAGCGTATTCATCGTCATCAATGAATAAAATATAATCACCTGTAGAATGACTGACGGCTACATTTCTGGTTAAGCTTATATTTTTAAGGGGCTGTATAAAATAATTTAAAGGGAATCTAAGATAAAGTACTGACTGTTGAATTATACTTTCCGCCGATTTCTCCGGATCATTATCTGCAACTATAATTTCAATATCTGTATTTTCATCTAAGAATGTTGATTATTCAAACTATCTAGGAGTTTCTTCAATAAGAAGGGTCTTTTATAAGTATTTATACATACAGAACATTTTATCATTCTTAACTCGTAGAAATTAAATTATGTAATAACTTTTTTAATAAAAGTTTTCTTAATAGAGGATCTTTACCTTTAATATAACTATTTAGAAAATACCATATAATTTTACCAAAAATAAATTCTCCTATCATAGAAGCGATTAAAGCCCCTTTAATCTGATATTGTAATATAAGTAAGTAAGAAGTAATTATTGTGATTACCATGGTGACGGTATTTATTAAAGCGATGTTTTAAATTTCTTTATTACCTGTAAACCAAAGCTCGCATTTGCCCTTATGTATTGAAAAATAAATACCCCCCCCCAATAAAAAACATATTCCATTGAGTCTCTATATTTCTCAATAATAGAATTCTTTGTAATAAATCACCGGAGGAATAAACTAAAAGCATATATGTACTTATTAGAATAGTAATAATTAGACTTGCAAGTATGAGTTCTTTAAAAAATTTATCAAGCTTATTTTGTTCCCTAAGTTTAGCCCCCCTTGGTCTTATTATGCTACCCCAACCCGCCTGCATAAATAAAAGTGGACTGAGAAGTAACCGAGATGCAGAATTATCGGCAACAGCTAAACTTCCTAGCATTATGGCAATAAGATATTGATAGCTATAAGTCTGGAAATGAGTTACAGTAATACCTAAGAGAGACCAACGGCCTAATTCCCAGGTTTCTGTATAAGCTTGTTTAACATCTTCAAAATTTACTTTTGAACTTTCTTTAAAATTATAAAAGGTAAATACAATTATATTGCATAGACCCATTCCTATAATTACCACAATTATATTAAACTCAGAAATTAGAATGCTATTCGATGAAAACGAAATACAAGATTGCAAAAAGGAAATCTTGTTTTAATGCTTTTTGTGGTAATTCCTGCGCGTAAGCAAGCTGTCTGAAATAAGACCTTGATAAAATACCTATCAGAGCAAAAGATGAAGCTGCAATTATTAATGGAATAAGAGAATTATCAAAAACAAAATAAATCGATAACGACACCGCAACTGTCAGGACAGAAAAAACTGTGATAAATATTATTTGTCCCTTAAATAATGACGAAGAAAATTTTTGCTCTTCTTCTGAACTTTTTGATGCAAGTAAAACGTTAAGTGGTGTGTTTATTATAGCATTTTGAATCCAAGTTATATAGGTGATTACAGTAAGAACTATGCTGAAATAACCAAACTCAATTTTGGGAACAAATTTTAATAATAGTATAGTAACACCCAAATTTGTAGCGCTAGTAAGTGCCTGATCAATAGATGCAATAAAGGTTCGTCCAACAACCTTTGATTTAAATAATTTAGAAACTCTTTTCATATAGTCTTTTTTCTGGAAATTCATTTTTGAATGATGACACAAAGAGACTTTGTAATTCTAGGGAATCGTTCTAAATACTAGAAGAATTTGAACGACAAGTAATATGCCATAATAATATATTCTAAAACCAACTATTTTAATATAAAATAAAAAACGATCTTGTTTTATTATGAGATAATAATTATTTCAATAATTAAAAAAAAAGGAGGGTGAAAACTCCGAAGATCAAAGCAACTATTACTTTCAAATAAATTTTCTTTCATTCCAAATTTTTCTCAGAAAACTTGTGATGAATAACAAATTGTGCACGAAAATATTTAGAGCTATACGAAAAAAGTGATTGTCTTTTTTCCAATATATGATATAAAAATGAAGAAAAAGCAGTATATGTTGTCTATTTTACATTATATACCTTTGTGAGTAGTTTGGCATGCATATTGGTTGAACTATTTCAACAATCAGGCACCTACTTGGTTAAAATTGTTCTTTTTTGATAGAGAGAGAGTTGTGCAGCATCTTCTTTTATTTGGTAGAGGGAAATAACGATTACCAAATTTACTAATATCATTTATTAGTTTTTTGTCAATTAAGAAGTCTTTTGTTGAAGAAATATTCCAGGGGGGTGGAACAAAAGTTAATTGAAATTTTGAAATATTAGGATTTAATTTACAAAGTCTTCTGAGGCTAAGGAGCGGGCATTGGTTAATTACACAAAGATATATCTTTATGCAATAGCTTTTATCATAATTAAAAAATTATCTTCACCTGAAATTGGATCAATTCAGGAAGAAAATTGGAATGTATCAACATTATTGATTATTCTTGGGATAGTTTTAACACCTGCCTTCTTAAAAACCAAAAAAAATACAGAAGATAAAATCGATTAATAAGTTTTGGCGTGAATGATCTTCATTGATAAACTTTCTCTTATTATCATAACTCTGGAAACCTCTGAGGGGACGGTTCCTATTATTACGAATTCATAGATCGATGATCAATAATAAAATGATTTTACTTAAACAAAGTTACTTTCAAAAACATAACATCTTTAATACTGAAATTAAATTTGAATTAGAAAAGTAATAATTACCGGCAAAAATAAAGTGACAACTAATAATAAAGGAAAAAATCGATTGAATTACCTAGATATTCAATGGTATAAATATTGCGTAAATGGATTAAGCCTTGCTGAGGGTGTTAGCCCAATCCAGGGAATAAATTTGAGGGAGTGCATTATATAGATCTTAAGGAAGGAGTGTTAAATGCCTAGGAGGATTCAGACCCTAAAAATCTTATCAATTGTTATATTTATACTAATAACACCAGCAGTATTAGCCAATAACTATTATATAGACAAGAACGCAAACGGAAGTAATAACGGAAGCAGCTGGGCAAATGCCTGGGAGAACTTCAGTGTAATAAACTGGGGCAGCGTAAATCCCGGAGATGTAATATATATATCCGGAGGAAGCGATTCGACAATATACAGTGAAACGCTGACAATAGGGAAAAGCGGAACTTCATCGGGCAGAATAATTATCTCCAGAGGAACAGACAGCGGACATAACGGAGAGGTAATAATAGAAGGAGGAGGAAGCCTCAGCAACGGAATATATGTAAACGGGAAGCAGTATGTAACAATAAGCGGAATAACGGTAAGAAACACGAATCAGGGAGCAATAGAGGTAAACAATTCAGATAACGTAATAGTAGAGAACTGTAAGGTGCTGGTTACCGGAAGGGCGGGAATATATGTACAGCAGAGCAGCGGACTAGAGGTAAGAGGGTGTAACATAGCCACAGGAAGTTATGTAAACAGTCAGACTGACGGGATTTACTCACAGTTTAATACGGACAATGTTTATCACGATAATCATATCGTGATAAACAACAATGAGCCATCAGGACACGATGACTGTATACAGTCATACCAGGATAACAACCTGACAATATACTCGAACTATTGTGAACAGAATAATAACAAGACATCGAATGCACAGGGGATATATGCAACGACACCGACAGGAGGAACATTCAAGTTCTATAATAACATAGTAAACCTGGGGAACTCACAGAGCAACGGAATGAGTTTCAGGAAACTGACGGGAACCGGAACAGTAGAGATAGTAGGAAACACTCTGTATGGGAAGACATCGTATTCATTGATGTATGTGACAGAGACGAGTGACCCTGTGATAAAGAATAATATAATATACTCGGAAGGGTCAGCCTATGCGGCAAGACTACTGAACTGGAGCGGGAATGCAAATAATATAGATAACAATATAATCTATGTTCCTAACTCGGGAAGTGTATGGAACTTTAATGGTAGTTCGAAGAGCTGGAGTCAGTGGAAGGCACTTGGGTTTGATGTACACGGAAAGAACTCAGATCCGAAATTCGGAAGTATTGCCAACAAGGACTTTAGTCTTCAGCAGACATCCCCAGCCGTGGATGCGGGAATGACAGCAGGGAATCCATATAATGTAGATATAATGGGAGTAAGCAGACCGCAGGGACAGGGATATGATATGGGAGCCTATGAATTTAATAACGGAAATCCTAATCCAGATATAACACCACCCGAGGTAACCGGAGCATCAATAAGCAATCAGACAACAGTAGTAGTAAGCTTCTCGGAGGCCCTTCAGTCAGCAGGAGCAGAGAACCCTGCCAATTACAGTATAAGCGGAGGAATAACAGTAAGCAGTGCAGTGATGAACGGGACACAGGTAACACTGACAACAAGTGACCATACAAGCTGCGACCAGCAGTTATACAGTATTAGTAAATAATGTAGAAGGACCTGGCTGGAAACCTTGATAAACCCGCAGGCAAACAGTGCAGGGTATAGTTTTTTTAATGATACAACCCCACCAGAGTTAGTGGGAGCTACATTATCCGGAACAAAGACAGTTTTTGTTACTTTCTCGGAAGAAATGGATGTGAGTTCAGTGGAGAATGTAACTAATTATTCCATTAATAATGATATAACGGTTGATAGTGCATCATTACAAAATGGAAATACAGTTGTAAAATTATCCACTTCTTCTCATTCACCTAATATACTCTATACCATTACTGTAAATAATGTAACTGATCTTTCTGGTAATGTGATTTTACCTCAGGCTAATACCGCACAATATCAAAAAGAAAATAACGGAGGCGGAAATAAAGCCAAAATACATATTGGTCACGCATCAGCGCAATGGTATCAGAATTATACACCGGATAGATCTATTGACGATAACCCCGACCCAAGTTCAGATTCACGGTGGGCTGGTGTTTTACCTATGCCTGATTCAATAATTTTTGATCTGAATGAAGTTCACTTCGTCAATGAGACACACTTTTCATATTATCGATGGGACCAGGGCAGGATATACCATTTTTCAGTGCAGGTTTCTACAGATGCAGTTGAATGGACTGAAGTTCTGACAAATGTAGTATCCTCATCTGCACAATGGACTGTCAGATGATCCCATTCTGTTAATGCAGAATAAGTTGAAATGGATTTATTTTTAATAGTAATGAAAGTACATTTGCTGGCTTATGGGAAGCAGAAATATGGGGTCCTGATCAGACCACCGGAAATGAAGTTACAAATAAAATTCCTTCGGACTTTAGCCTTGAGCAAAATTATCCCAATCCTTTTAACCCGACGACTACAATCAGATTTCTAATATTCCGTCTGACCAGCATGTCAGAATTAACGTTTACGATTATCATTGGAGAGATGGTAACGGAACTTGTCAATAGGGATTATTCTGCGGGAAATTATGCAGTAGAATTTAAGGCAGACAATTTGCCTTCAGGGGTATATATATATCGAATAGAAACAAAATCATATACAAACAATAAAAAGATGATCTTACTTAAATAAAATATTATTGGGATGGCGGTAAAATGTTGGGAAGGCATTTTACCACTAATGTCCCGTGTTTATGCTTAAACAAAAGTGAATTTAGAGGAGCCGCTATGAAATTTTGTATTAACTGCTTTGTCAGGGTGTATACCCTGAGTTTTATCCTTATACTAATAACACCAGCAGTATTAGCCAATAACTATTATATAGACAAGAACGCAAACGGAAGTAATAACGGAAGCAGCTGGGCAAATGCCTGGGAGAACTTCAGTGTAATAAACTGGGGCAGCGTAAATCCCGGAGATGTAATATATATATCCGGAGGAAGCGATTCGACAATATACAGTGAAACGCTGACAATAGGGAAAAGCGGAACTTCATCGGGCAGAATAATTATCTCCAGAGGAACAGACAGCGGACATAACGGAGAGGTAATAATAGAAGGAGGAGGAAGCCTCAGCAACGGAATATATGTAAACGGGAAGCAGTATGTAACAATAAGCGGAATAACGGTAAGAAACACGAATCAGGGAGCAATAGAGGTAAACAATTCAGATAACGTAATAGTAGAGAACTGTAAGGTGCTGGTTACCGGAAGGGCGGGAATATATGTACAGCAGAGCAGCGGACTAGAGGTAAGAGGGTGTAACATAGCCACAGGAAGTTATGTAAACAGTCAGACTGACGGGATTTACTCACAGTTTAATACGGACAATGTTTATCACGATAATCATATCGTGATAAACAACAATGAGCCATCAGGACACGATGACTGTATACAGTCATACCAGGATAACAACCTGACAATATACTCGAACTATTGTGAACAGAAATAGAACAAGACATCGAATGCACAGGGGATATATGCAACGACACCGACAGGAGGAACATTCAAGTTCTATAATAACATAGTAAACCTGGGGAACTCACAGAGCAACGGAATGAGTTTCAGGAAACTGACGGGAACCGGAACAGTAGAGATAGTAGGAAACACTCTGTATGGGAAGACATCGTATTCATTGATGTATGTGACAGAGACGAGTGACCCTGTGATAAAGAATAATATAATATACTCGGAAGGGTCAGCCTATGCGGCAAGACTACTGAACTGGAGCGGGAATGCAAATAATATAGATAACAATATAATCTATGTTCCTAACTCGGGAAGTGTATGGAACTTTAATGGTAGTTCGAAGAGCTGAGTCAGTGGAAGGCACTTGGGTTTGATGTACACGGAAAGAACTCAGATCCGAAATTCGGAAGTATTGCCAACAAGGACTTTAGTCTTCAGCAGACATCCCCAGCCGTGGATGCGGGAATGACAGCAGGGAATCCATATAATGTAGATATAATGGGAGTAAGCAGACCGCAGGGACAGGGATATGATATGGGAGCCTATGAATTTAATAACGGAAATCCTAATCCAGATATAACACCACCCGAGGTAACCGGAGCATCAATAAGCAATCAGACAACAGTAGTAGTAAGCTTCTCGGAGGCCCTTCAGTCAGCAGGAGCAGAGAACCCTGCCAATTACAGTATAAGCGGAGGAATAACAGTAAGCAGTGCAGTGATGAACGGGACACAGGTAACACTGACAACAAGTTCACACAGCTTCAACCAGCAGTATACGGTAACAGTAAGCAATGTGAAGGATATTGCAGGTAACTTGATTAACCCAAATGCGAACAGTGCACAGTATCTGCTCCAGGGCGACACAACTCCACCCGAAGGTCCGGTGCAGTATTGATGGATTCTGTTACGCTTAAAGTCAATTTCTCTGAAGAAATGATGCAATCAACCGTGGTGGAAACTAATAATTATAATATTAATTCAGGAATAAGTATTAATTCTGCTGAACTTTCTGCCAATGGAACAGATGTAATCTTAACAACGAGTACCCATCAAATTGGACCTGTATATACTATTACCGTAAATAATGTACAAGATATAAATGGAAATGTTATTTCCTCATCAGCCAATACTGCACAGTACCAGCTATTAGTTTATCCACAAGGAGTTTTAGGACAATTACCAATCACAAATGCTACTTCTACAAACTGGTATGAAAACTATGTTCCACCTTTATCAATCGATGGTATTTCAGATACGTCATCTGAATCAAGATGGGCCGGCGCCATACCAATGCCTGATACTATCACTTTTGACCTTGGAGAATTAAAGATTATTAAACAGAGTAAGTTTTCGTTCTACAGATGGGATCAGGGAAGAATTTATCATTATTCTGTCCTGGTACATCTGATAATATTAATTGGTTCCAGGTTGTCACTGATGCACCTTCTGATGCATCGCAATGGTCAGTGATTAGTTTCTACCCGGTAGTAGGGCGGTATATCAGACTGATTTCTCTGGATAATAATGAAAGTCAGTATGCCGGTGTATGGGAAGCTGAAATGTGGGGTTCAGAAGCACCCGTTCCTGTTGAACTTACTTCCTTTACAGCAGAGGAAAGTAATAACTCAGTTGTCATTAGATGGGCCACAGCAACAGAAACTAATAACAAAGGATTTGAAGTTCAGAAAAAAGTATCAAATGGTTTTGTAAATATTGGATTCGTTGAAGGAAACGGAACAACTGTAGAAAAAAATAATTATCAGTTTATTGATAACTCAACAGAATCAGGAGTTGTCACCTATAGATTAAAACAAGTAGACTTTGATGGAACATTTAGTTACTCTGAAGAAATTAAGTTAATACGGAAAAACTCAAGGAATATCAATTAAGTCAAAACTATCCGAATCCTTTTAATCCAACTACCAAAATACGATTCAGCATTCCAATTAATTGAGCATGTTGAAATTTCAATTTTTAATGTTTTAGGCGAAAGAGTTAAGATATTAACGGACAATAACTACAGAACAGGTACATATGAGATAGATTTTGATGCATCCGGATTATCTAGTGGAATTTATTTATATGAAATCAAAGCGGGAGAATTTACCAGCATTAAAAAGATGGTTTTAACTAAATAAGAGAATGTAAAGAAATAAAGTATAGAAAATCCTTTCAGAGTTTCTGAAAGGATTTTTTATTCAACTTTGTTAAATTATTTTTGTTTCCTATTCAGGCTGGTCATGAGATCCAGATACCGCTTTTTCATTACCTCACCTGAAACCCCTTTGAGCTTTTCCGTAGCGTTCATTACTTTCTGTTTTTTCTCTTCCAATTTAACTTAATTCAATAACGGCTTTAGCTATTTCTTTGGGGTCAATAGAATCGACATAAGTTATTGAATTATCCGGGAATATCATCGACATATCTTTGAGCCTTGTAATAACAACCGGTAGTCCGCTAGATATATACTCAAATGCTTTTGTAGGTAATGCAAGATGCATATAATCAGTAGCCGGATAAGGTATTATTCCTATATCTGCATTTTGTATTACTTCAGGAATATTTTCACGAAAAACAAATCCGTTTAATTTTACAATATCTTTAAGGTTCATATCATTTACTAACTTTTCAAGATACTTTCTATAATCTGAATCATACCGGCCATAAACTTCGAAAGTACTTCCAGGTATTTTTTCATTTATTTCCTTCATAGCCTCAATAGCATAATGAATACCAAATCGGTAAGCCATTGTTCCATGATAAAGTAGCTTTACACCATTTGATAATTTATAAAATTCTCTGGGGTTATATTTAAATACTTCATCATTTGCACTATTTAGCACTAGTGTAATTTTAGTTTCCGGCACACCTCTGGAGATAAGCCTTTGTTTACAGGTTGCAGATACAGTGATTATTTGATCAGCAAATCTGCAGGAAATCTTTTCACCTAATTTTACAATACCTTTAATAAATTTATGTTTTTCAGACGGCCATTTTTCCTCAAAGAGTTCAACTGTCAAATCATGAATATCCAATACCAGAGGTATTCCTTTCAATTTCTGAAATAATCCTGCAAATATCAGGTAATCAGGCATATTGTGTGCTTGTATAACCTGATACTTCCTTTTTTTAGCTAACGATTGAATTTTGAAAAAAGCTGATATCAAAAATATAAATGAAGAGAAAATATACCCTCTCATTGATTCTTTTCTTTCAACATTGATTATCCTGTAGGCGGTTACTTTTCCAAACTTTTCTATTGTCGGCTGATCCCAGGATGGTCTGCATATAAGATCCACTTCGTAGCCTTGAGTTACAAGTGCCTCGGCCTGTCTTCTGATTCGCGGATCCCCAGGATAGGAAGAGAGAGCAACCATACAAATTGTTTTAATCATATACTGAATCTTTATATTCGTCGTTCAAAATGTTTATATTAAATTTATCTCTGACTTATTATGGATTATTTATGAAAATTTTTGTTTAAATAATTTACTAATTGTTTTGGTATGACGTTATTATACTGACCCTCATATTTTTCTTTAACGTACTTTAATAAATTCTTATAATGCTCTACAGAAAACTCTTCAAGTTTATTAGTTCCCCCATTAAAATTTATATAGTCAGGATGAACATTTACTAACGCCATACCTCCATTTTTAGCAATCCAGTCTAATTTCTTAATCCAAATTGCTGGAGATTCTTCTTGCATAAGGATGAAAAGAGTAAAATCTTGAACAAGTGTATAAGGTAATTCCCAATAACCAGTCCCATTTTTCTTGGCAATCCACAAAGGAAAGATTGTTCCTAAGCCATCCGGTTGAGGTTCAAACGGATCAGTATCAAAAGTGGACAAATCATATTCGATATTTAAATTATGTATCCATTCAAGATTATGATGCATTGCAGGCGATCGAAACCCCACGGAATTCCACTCTTCAAGATATTCATTAATCTTGGAAGCTTTTTTTAAGAAAATACTCTTAGACTGAAATAATTTGCCATCATGATTGAGTCCATGTACCCCAACTTCAAATCCATTATTCACCAACTCGGATCTTAATTTTGATGAGACGTCATATCTTTCAGGTACAAAATTGAAAGATGATACAAATCCGAGTTCTTTTTCAAGTTGGTAGAGATCGGTACATTTATCATGTCCACCTTTTAGTTCAACATCATGGGTAATTATTAATGAAAACTTTTTGTTATCCGGCCATCCACACCATCCTGTCGGTTTATCTGAAGACCCCTCAAGTATAGGCCAACGGTCCTTATATATTTGTCTTTGTTTATTAACTATTTTTCTCCTGACATTTAGCTGGAGCTTCCTTGGAATCGCTGGTTTAAGGAGATAATAAATCTTTTTCATATACTTTTCCATCTTGATTAAAATAGCTTATAGATATTTATAAATTTTATTTCCTATAATTTCAGTGACCTTTAACGGTAGAAATTTCCAGAATTTTTGTTTGAAATTACCAGTTTTTGGTTGATCGATCGATTGTTGCATTTTATTTTCTTCCAAGGGATAGTAATAGTGATAAATTTGCTTTGTTATATTACACCATTTCGATTTATAGGCTGCCAGCCCTTCCTGGCTCTGCTGCACTTCACCCATATCATAATATTTATATCCTAACTTTTGAGCTTCGTGAATCGCGTTCCAGTGAAGTAAATCATTTGGTCTGTAATCAAAAAGATCTCTTTTACTACCGTTAAATCCATAAATCACAGTTTTGTTATACAGGAAAAAAATTGAACCCGCAAGAATCTGATTATTTTCAAGTTCCGCAAGATCAATTCTTATTAAATTCTTTGGCGCAAAAGTTTCCCACAAGTTTTTGAAGAACTCAAATGATCGGGCAGGAGTAACATGAAATGCCATTGTTTCCAGATACATAGAATGCCAAATCTTTAAATCTTGAATTGATTGAATGGTTCTAATTTTTAATCCTGAACGAATAGCTTTATTAACAGCACGTTTGATTGCTGAATGGTTCCTTGAATTGCCAAATCTGATTTCTTCGTTCTCAGGTGGAATTTCATAAATATAGGTCTCTCTCCAGGGTACAGCTTCGAAATTATTTTTTGAGTAATTAAGTTTTTCTCCGATTATCTTCAATTGTAGTTTTGTTTCTTTGTATCTCGAGACGATCTCTATTGATTGATCGATTAATAAATTTTTTGCTTTATCGTTCGTCGTTAAAGGTCCCCCAACAGGAGTTCTGGGCAGGGAAGATAATCTTTTGCTTCCGGCTAACCCTCCAAATCCGAAAGGAAACCCTTTGGTAAAAAGCAACGGCATAACCCCAACAATTCTATTTTTCTCATTCCGGCAAACCAAATTAATATTTTTCTGACCCGACTCATTAGAGAGAGGTTTAATCCACATTAATGTATGATATATTGTAGAATCAAAATGCTCTGCAACAAATGATTCCCATTCTGGCTCTTCAGCTTTTTGTAATATGGTTACTTTCAATTCGCTCATTTTAAATATTAAATAATTCTAATTCCCGAAATAAATTATCTTTTCAGTTTAATCATTAATCTTAATGTTGTTAGTAATCTTTAAATTTTTGGATTGAGTCAGTTTATCAATCTCCAGGGTTACATCAGAAAAAACTTTTTCAAGCGGTTGTGTTGCATCAATAATAACAAAATTGGGCATTCCTTTTCCCGCGTTCAGGAAAGCTTCATTTCTGGCATTTAAATACTCCAGCGTTGCTTCGCCTTTCCTTGCAAATAATACTTCAGCCGGTGCACGAAGAAATAAAACCAGATCCGGTTTTTCATATAGATTATTTAGGATCCAGCCATGAATTTTAGTAGTCAACCTTTCTTTTCCTTTTGAAGCATCGAAAACATCCGGAGCATAATCAAAAATAAAATGTCTGTCATATAAGATTACTTTACCTTTAAGTTGAAAATATTTTGATATCAACAATCTGTACCATTCTTCAAAAAGACGGTTCAATAATCTCAGAGTTGCTCCTATTTTTCCTCTTTTGTCAACTTTCCGGTTTTTGTCTAATTCGTGCAAAGAGAGCTTTTTATCTTTTTCACTCTTTGAAAGATTATGTGTTTTAATATACTTGTTAACTTTAAAAGCGTGAATAATCTTGGAAGTGGGTAAAGTAAAATTACTCGACTGAACATTTCTTCCCATATAAATATATTTTAAGTCTAATGGAACTTGTTCCATTATCATCTTCGAAACTGTAGTTTTTCCAGCGCCGTCCTGCCCTATTATTGCAATTGTAGCCATCTGAAGTTTATACTTATGTATTTTTTGGTTGCGAAAAAATAATTTTATTCATTTCCTCAAAAAGATGATTAAGATCTACCGGATAGGGATGACGAACCCGGTAGGATTCCTTATTTCGGAAGGCACTATAAATTAATTTTTTTTGAATTGATTTTGCCTCCTCTAAAAATGAGCTTGTCAAATCAGGAAAAGCAAACCTGAATGATGAATAATGCTCCCAGAAAACAGACTGCTCGGCCTCTATTGAATTTATCATACTTCGGGCGATTTTTGCCCAATCATAAATTTCTGTTTTAATGGCAGTTTCTTCCCAGCTCATAATAAAAACCAGCTTATCCAATGATGCCGTAGAGTCTGATAGTTTTGAGCTAAAAAATTTATCAGGTGTATACCTGATTTTTAATTGTTTATTTAATGTTGGTAATGAGTATTCCAGAAATTTCATTGGAAACTTTTTATTTAATCCTATACCTGCTGAAAATCTATTTAATCTATTAAAAGTATGGATTCCAGCAAATAATATTTTCTTTTGTATATCAATTTCCGGATTTAAATTCGTTAAATATTTTAACTGCCATTCCCAGATAGTTATCGGTACCGGATTACCGAACATATACGATCCATCTTTCGAAACTAAAACCCATTCATCTCCTATATATTCAGCGCCATGGTTAGTAAATGCGAGTAGTGATTCAGTTTTACCTCCCTTTGTCCAACCCATTACCAGAATACCTTTTCCATTATAATTGAAGGCTGAAGCATGTACGGCTAAAAATCCTTTACTAATAAGTGTGAAATTTATTAAATGGTTCAGAAGAGGTATCGACTTACCATTTCTTTCACTTTCGAGATAAATTTTTTCTCCGACTCTATTAAATGGAAATTTCAGCTTAATATTTTCTTTGCCATCACTTATGAAATAAAAATTGTTTTCATCAAAAGCCGCATTGTTTAATCCAAGGTAATGTAATGTTCCTGTTCTGATTTCATCTTTAAACTCAATAGAAATATCAGGCTCTCCATCAAATTCTTTTTTGAAATCTCCGAGATAATTATCAATTACACGTAAATCTTTATCCCCGGGATTAATCAACTTTAATCCAAGAATATCAAATAAATTGTATGAAACTATATGTGAAGAACCAGTGTTCAAAACGGAACCTTCAAAATAAAGTTAAGCTATACTTCTTTTTTTTATCAAAACAAAATTGTTTAAAAACTCTGAAGATATCTCCCCCAAAAGGTAGCGGATCTTTCCATGAAAAAACCGCAAATGCTTTTTTCCCTTTTAATGATTGTAACCATTGCCAAAATGTAAGTTTTTCATTCTTATGATATATAAAGAATGCCTGGATATCTCTCCTTAAATGAATCCACTTTATTTTACCATATTTCTGTAAACGATTCTCAGGAAGCGGCAAACCAGTGCAATCGCAGTACATAGTCATAATATATTCTACCCCAGCCGCTTCAGCAAGCGGAGCTCTGCCAGTTGGTCTTCCCACATTTGGTTCTACAATGAGATATCTACCAGTCAAATCATTTAATTTCATATCGAGATAACATAATCCGACAAAGTTTACTCTCTTAAATAATTTTATTGATTCTTCAAGCACAACGTCATTTCTGGCTTCAATACTAAAGCATCCTTGTCCTGTTTTAGGCGGCCATTGTCTTAATTTTCTGGAAACAAATGTTACAAGAGGTTCAGAGTTTTCATTAAAATAAAGATTGCAAGTATAGTGGTTTGAATCAGGACCTTCTATCCATTCCTGTAAAATCATTCCATCCGAATAAGAAAAGTATTCATCAAAGCAGGACAAGAATTCATCCTGATTGTGAATTTTGAAAGCCTTCAATGTGGTACGCGCCGTCCATGCCTTGGTTCTGCTGTTTGGTTTTAAAAGACAAGGATAACTTATTTTATTGCAGGCATCAATTGCATCGTTTCTATTATTCAGGAAATATGTTTCCGGAACAGGGAACTGTTCATTTTGTGCGAATTTTGTAAACTTCATTTTATCTACCATCAGTTCTATAACTTCAAGAGACGGAAGTTTTATATGATAATAGTTTTTTAACCGCTCTTTATTTTTTGCAAGGTTCAATACATTTTTTTCTATGCAGGTGATAATAACAGGTTTCAATTTGAACTTTGGCCCCATCTCCTCTAAAAGATTAAGGACATCCTGTTTATCAGTTTCACAAATAATAATTTTGTCACAAGTATTTGTAAGGCAACTATGATCTTCGGGGTTATCTGCAATACCAATAACGGGAATTCTATACGAATGAAGAATCCTGCTATATTGCAGTCCGTGCATGGTATCTAAACCAATTAGGATAGCATAAGGTTTATCACTATTAAAACGGATTTCCTTCATTTAAAATTTTTCTGCATCAATTATGTACAAGTAGATAATCAAATTATACTAGTGAAAATGTTTTACTTTTCTAAAAACAATTTTGAGAGCAGATTATCCAATATGTCTGTATGTGAGTGTCCCGACTAACTTTAAAACGGGTATTGGTAATTTGCTGAATATTTTTGTATGAACTCCTGAAGTTTGATCAGGGTTTTCTATAAACCGTTTATCTGAAAGATTATATTTATAGGTGAAAATTTTTTCTTCCTGGGTTCCCCATCCCAATTTAAATTGCCTGAGACCAGCATTATCGGGTTCAGTTTTTCCGAAACTAAATTCTGCAAATCCTTTTTCGACAAAATGTTTAATAGCGTCCCACATTATGAGGTTATTAGCACGAAGATGCTGATAATTCATATCTGATGCACCAAATTTATATAATGCTTTTTTACCAAAGTGAAAATAAACAGCTCCGGCGATTACCTTCTTATTATAAGACGCGAGAATTATGAATCCCAGATTTTGTGAAAGTACATTATTAAAAATATTCTTAAAAAAATAATACGGCTGAGGAGGAAGTCCGTGTTTTTTACGGGTCATGCAATTAAGCTGATAAAATTGATCTGTAGCTTTGAGCGAGGTTACCATTTCAATCTTAACATTTTCTCTTACTGCTTTTTTTATGTTTCGTTTATTGTTTGAACTAAAGTTTGAAAATATTTTCTCTTCTCCGGGTTGAAGATCTAGAACATGGTGATAATAAAAAGAGGATGGTTCTACCCGGGGGAAAAATTTATTTCCGCCTCTGAACTCAATTGTTTTCCATTGATTGGCAGCAGCATAATTTTTTATTTCGCTAAACAAGTCATTAAAATCACTATCACACAGCGGTTCACAGTAATCTGAAAATGGCAATGATACTCCCCGTTTACCGGTGAGAAGACTTGAGACCTCCATAAAAGGAATTATTGAAAGAACTTCACCTTTTGAAGTATAGGTTACAAAATAAAACGGAGAATAATTGTAGGATTCTCTCAGCACATTAGCCCAGTTTGAAGAGTGGAAAAAGGAACAATCGGAAAAATTCTTAACTAAATCATTCCAATTATTTTCTTTCAGCGGGTCTATGATTTTAAGGTTGTCTGTCATTTAAAAAAAGTAGACCCTTTCATACTTGAAGGGATCCTAATATAAGAAAATATGAATTTAACTATTGGTGGCCTCTACCACTTTGTGTGTCTCTTGGCCGTTAGATTTATGGTCGTGAGAGGAATTCCCATAGCCGTAACCATAACCGTAGCCATATCTGTATCTGTAGGATGATTCCTTAATTTCAGCAGCGTTAACAACAATTCCATGAATTTTAATATTTGCCTGAGTCATTTCATCAATGCCCCACTGAACACCTTCTTTGAAAGAATGATTAGGACGAACAACCAGAATTGCATTTTGCAGTGTTTTTCCTAAGATTAATGTATCGACTACTCTTGTAACCGGTGGAGTATCTACAATTATATAATCATAAAAAGATTTATCGAGTACTTTGAAAAGTGAACGCATTCTCTCTGAGTTTAATAATTCACTTGAATCTTCTCTGGTACCGCCTGCAGTGAGAATATCCACCTTACCAATTACATTTGTGTGGATAAATGGTTTTGCATCTTTACCCAGAAGATAATCTATTAATCCAGGCGCTTTGAGTGAAATTCCGAACTGGTTAGAAATTGTACCTTTCTTCAGATCACAATCAATTATCAGGACACGTTTCTTTTCCTGAGCAATAGATAGTGCTAAATTAGAAGTAATGGTTGTTTTACCTGTATTTTCTTCACAACTGGTAACCATAAATACTTTTTCTTTTCCTTCAAACTGAAAAAGTAATTTTGTTCTTAACAGTCTGAAAGTTTCTTTAAAGCCATCCTGCGTATCCATCAGAATTACAAATTGATCCTGTTCATTTTTCTGATCATCTATTTTTTCTTTCACATCCTTTGGATAGTCTGGTATAATTGCAAATACCGGCAGATCAAAATCTCTTTCAATATCATCAAGGCTTACTAACTTCTGATTTTTTAATTCAGCAATAAATATTCCCATTAAGCCAATGAATAAACCGGCCAATAATCCCGCAATCATGTTAAAGGCTTTTTTCGGAGCTATAGGGTCCACAGGTTCGTGCGCAGGATCTACAACAACTATATCCTGTAATTTTGATAGTTCAGCCATTCTCATTTCTTCTCTTTTATCGAGAAGCATGGTAAATATTTTTTCATATACATCTTTTTGACGCATCAGACCCGCAAGTTTATTTTCCTGGCCGGGAAGTCTTTCCATTTTTACTTCGTACTTTGACATCATGTTCGTAATCTGCAGAAGTTTTTTATCCAATGAATTGATCATAATCTGGTAAGCTGTAAGGGTATTCTGATTATAAGAAGCAAGCTTTTCTTTAACCATTTTTATTTGACCATCAATTGCCTGAACATCAGGATGATTTTCAGTTCTTTTCTGTAAAAGTTCCAGCCTTTGTAATTCAAGATCCGATAATTGTCTCATCAGAGCAGCAAAAGGTGATCCATTAACATCATTCCGCTCAGGGGTTAGCAGACTCTGATCAAAATAACCTCCAGACTGAAGTTCACCTTTCATATCGGATAATTTATTCTTGTAATCAGTCAGTTGGAGTTCAGTACTCATTTTTTCAGCTTCAAGATCACTCAGATATTTAACTAACTCATTGGAACTCGCATCGATTGTCATTATCTGTCCGCTTGCTTTAAATTCACTTAGATTATTTTCCGCCTCCTTCAGTTTCTCCTGCATTTCATCCAGTTGTTTATCAACAAAATCAAAAGAATATTTGATTGTTTGTTTTTGCTGTTCAATCCGGGAATCCCTGAATTTTTCTGTGATTGTGTTGGCGATTAAGGCTGCAGCATAAGGAGAATTATTTTTTACAGATATTGTAAATACATTGGTTTTTAGTTTATGATCTAACGTGACCATCTTTCTCAGATTTTCCATAATCTGGTAGTAGTTGTTTATTGTAAAATAAACTTTACTTCCAGGCATTGCATTAGGCCAATAAACAACCATATTTAGATTGTCGGTGTTAAAAACACAAGCACTCGTATCAGTAGTGCTGATTAATAGGCTATCATTTGTTGAGTTATAGATTTTATACGATCTATCTTTAGCTATTTCAATATAGAGATCAGATTTAAGGTTAAAGTTTTTTAGTTTTACTTCAACGAACTGAGGTAATGAAACATTTTCCGGCGGGTTATTAAAATAATCTGGATTGTAATAATCGATTAAGGATTTATTGATATTGATCTTTTTACCATCCGGCAGTTCAATTTTATCTACTTGCAGAAATAAACTCAGATTGTCAATAACTTTACTGAAAACACTCCAGGTTTCAACAAGTTCCATCTCTGTTTCAATTTCATCCGCTGATTGCATATTCACAATACTCATTAAGTCATTCGGAGACTTGGGATTTTGTACATCTTTTTTCAAAACCACAGTAGATTCATATACCGGCTTTGCAGTAAATGAATATAACCCGGCTAATACCAGGGTTGCTATTACCGAAATAATTAAAATTGATTTTCTTCGATTAATAATTTGAAGTATCTCTCCTATAGTTTTCTCCGGATGTTTTTCTTTTATTTTTTGATTTCGATTCGAATTAATATTGTTATTCGTCATAGTTACCAGTGTCTTTTAATTTTTTATTTCTTTAATTCAATTTTCCATTTATTTTTTTATGAATAAAACAGCAATAGTGACTAAAGCAGAAACAACTGATACAATTATTGTCACGCTTCGGGCATTTGCCCACCAGGTTCTTGGTACAAAAATTCTGTCGCCTGATTGTAATCCAATGTCGCTCATCGTACTACCACGTTCTATAAGATTTTGAGCATCAAGTTCGATTTCTTTATCATCTCGTATTATGTAAACATTATCAAGATCTCCGTCTGAAGTAATTCCTCCGGCCAGAGCAAAAATTCCTGTCATCTTCTCTACATCAGTCACATAGTAATAACCGGGTGATCTGACTTCACCCAGAATGTTTATCTTGAAGAGAGGCTGAACAGTAAGTTCAGGGTTTTTATATAGGGAATCATACTTACTTACGATTTCAGCTTTAATCTCGTTATATGGTTTATTTGTTGTAGTAATGAGACCAGCATAAGGTAACTGTATTTTGCCGTCTTGCTGAATGTAATAATCACCGGATATCTGATCAGAAATATTGAAGAAAGCTATTCTGACTCCATCACCCGGATTTAAATATTGAGCTTTTAAAGCAAAAGTATTTATCACCGTTAAAAGAACACCCAAAACTATTGTGTGAAAAATTTTCATTCTTTTTTACAAGTCTTTACTATTTTTTAACTGAATAAATTATAAAATTATTAAACCAAATAAAGTTACGTTAGGGTTATCTTAAATATTTCTTGTTTTTAGACACACATTACAGAAGGTTTTTTTCAAGATTTTCATTCCATTTTCAATATATATGCCATCTAATAGACTTCATTACTGTTTATTCCATCATACAAAAAAATATTAAAATATTAAAATGAGAATTATTTCGATTAACTATCCTAAAACGAAGCATTAAATAAAATATAACAATTTTACTATTTTGTTATGAGGGAAGGAAACAGCCTGAGAGTTTTGAAATACCCTCCTCAACTAAGAAAATCTATAACGTCTTAAGTTAACAACCTTTTTTCAAAAATAAACCACTATTTTTTTAATATTTGTATTTTTAAATGATAAAAATATATAAATTTCATTTTAGCTAAATTCCCATTTTTTAATCTGAAACAGGAAGTAAGAGGTTCAATTTATGAAAGTCCCTTTTCTTGATCTCAAAATACAATATCAATCTATAAAAAATCAAATAGATCCCGCAATTCAAAATGTAATTGATAATACAGCATTTATCCTTGGGAAAGCAGTATCAGATTTTGAAGAAAAATTTGCCAAAGAGCATCAGGTTAAACATTGTCTTGGAACAAGCTCAGGTACGGATGCAAACCATATTGCATTATGGTCTCTCGGGATTAAAAATGATGATGAAATAATCATTCCAGCTAACACGTTTATTGCTACAGCTTGGGGGGCAACATTATGCGGAGCTAATCCTGTATTTGTTGATTGTCATCCTGAAAGTTATAATATAGATCCTTCTAAAGTTGAAGCAGCAATAACTAAAAAGACAAAAGCTATAGTGGCAGTACATTTATACGGACAGCCTGCTGATATGGATCCTTTGAGAGAGATTGCAAAAAAACATAACATTTTTCTGATTGAAGATGCTGCTCAGGCACATCTTGCCGAGTATAAGGGAAAAAGAGTTGGCGGTCTTTCCGATGGTTGCTCCTTTAGTTTTTATCCGGGCAAAAACCTCGGCGCATTTGGAGAGGGTGGGGCGGTTACTACTAATAACGATGACACTTTCAATTATATGAAAAAAATAAGAGAGCATGGTCAGTCAAAAAAATATTATCATGCTACTTTTGGTCATAATTATAGAATGGAAGGAATCCAAGGCGCCGTACTCGGGGTCAAATTAAATTATTTGCCGGAATGGACAAATGGGAGACGAAGAGTTGCAGCTAAATATAAAGAATTGTTAGGTGCATTTGATAAAGTCATACTTCCTAAGGAAATGTCCTGGGCAAAACATGTATATCATCTTTATGTTATCAAAGTTGTACCCAAAGATCAAAACAATAGGAGCGAAACGAGAGATCTTTTACAGAAATACCTTAATGATAATGAAATTGCAACTGGCTTACACTATCCTGTTCCTTTACATAAACAGGAGTGTTTTAAATCCCTTGGCTATCAAAACGGAAATTTCCCTGTTACAGAAGAGTTAGCTGAAACAGGCTTATCTTTACCAATGTTTCCGGAATTAAAAGATGAACAGATTAATTATGTTGCGGATAAAATAAAAGAATTTTTTAAATAGATCTATTTATACATATAAGCTTTTAGATTCTTGTTAAGGGATATTACAAGTCTGCTGTCCCCAAACTGTATTTACTATACTTTTATTCAGCTTATTGCTCATAAACATTAGAATTTGTGTCTCATTATCTTAAGATGTTTTTGAATTGTATCTCATTTTGAAAACATACTAAGTCATTTTTTACTAATTAAGCTTAAATACTGAAAGTAGTTGGTGGCACACTTTTGGGGTAGGGTATTCTACTAACTTTGAGGGCAAAATTAAATTGAGAATTTTTGGTTTAAGGAAAATACCTAAGTATAAGATTGTTTATGCGATTGCTGATGTTACAATAATCTTTTTGTGTTTCATCTTCTCCACATATCTTCATAGAAATAATGTTCATTTAACAGTTGTAGAATTCTTCTCTACAAATTATTCATTAATATATATTCTGTTTGGTCTTTCCGTGGTTTTTGCTGGTATATTCCAGTACAATGGTTTGTACAGAATAAATATTGTACTCAGCCGTGCCTCACATTTATCCGGAATTATTAAATCTCTGTATTATGGTGCTTTGAATATAGTTCTAGTTTCTTTGTTAATACAATCTTACAATATTGTAGATTCAAGACTAATCATATTTACCTATATTTTAATCGCAATTCCAACACTTTACCTGGTACGTGTTGAACTTTTAAGAGAAATATTTATCAGGTTGAGGAATAATTCATTCAAACGAAACGTGGTAATTGTAGGTGATGGAAAATCTGGAAAATTACTTGCAGCAAAACTTATCTTTGAGAATTTTATAGGAATAAACATTATTGGATTTGTTGATGATGATAAGGAAATAAATGAGGAAGTAGTTAATGGTAAATGCGTAATTGGGAAACTGAATCAGCTTAGCCAGGTCATTAAAGAATACAATGTGGATGAAATTATTGTTGCTATTGATGGAGATAACCATGAAAAACTGCTTGAAATCCTGGACTTTTGTAAATCCCACAATATAAATGTTCGGCTTACTTCTGAATTGTTTGATATCGTTACAAAGAAATTGGATACTGAAAAATATGTGGACATTCCAATCATTGATGTTTCTGCTCAATATAATAACCGAATGACTTTAAGTATCAAAAGACAATTTGATATAGTAGCGTCCATTATAGGTATACTATTATTGTCTCCAATTTTAATTACAATCGCTCTACTTGTAAAATTATCATCTACCGGGCCGATCATTTTTTCTCAAATAAGAATAGGACGATATGGTAAGCCTTTTAAATTCTATAAGTTCCGTTCTATGAAGGTAATTAAAGGCGAAGATGAGGAACGTAAACAGAAAATGATTGAGTTTATGAAAAACAATTCCTCCAGCAGCGATGATACAAAAATTATAAATGACAGTCGCGTGACTTGGATTGGGAAAATTTTAAGAAAAACTTCTCTAGATGAATTACCGCAGCTTTTTAATGTTCTTAAAGGTGACATGAGTTTAGTTGGACCTCGTCCCTGCTTACCATATGAATATGATAATTACGATGATTGGCAGAAAAGAAGACTCACCGCAATCCCTGGTTGCACTGGTGTATGGCAGATTTGCGGCAGGAGTTCTGTATCTTTTAAAGATTCAATTATTCTGGATTTATATTACATAAATAACATGTCTCCCTGGTTCGATTTGCAATTGATTTTTAAAACCATACCGACAATGCTCTTTTTAAAAGGTGGCAAATAAAGTTCTGAGCAACATTTATGAAATTACTAATGATAAGTTATGTTATATTGATTAGTCTGGAGGAAAAATGAAAGTTGGAGTTATTGGACTCGGCTATTGGGGTCCCAATCTTGTTAGAAATTTCTCAGCACTACCGGATGTTGATAAAGTATTAGCTTGTGATCAAAGAACAGAAAGATTGCAATTTATCAAGAATAAATTTCCTGCTGTTGAATTAACTAATAATGCTGATGATGTTATCAACGGGAATTCAGATATAGTAGTAATCGCAACACCTGTATATACACATTATAATCTTGCAAAAAGATGCCTTGAAGCAGGAAAACACATCTGGGTGGAAAAACCATTTACTGCAACAACAACTGAAGCTGAATCTTTAATAGAAATTGCCGAGAAAAGAAATCTGAAAATTTTTGTTGACCATACCTTCATCTATACTGGTGCAGTTAGGAAAATGAAAGAACTTGTGGATAAAGGTGAACTTGGGAAAATTTTATATTTCGATTCTGAAAGAATTAACCTTGGTCTTTTTCAAAGAGATGTCAATGTTGTATGGGATTTGGCTCCCCATGATTTATCTATTATGAATTATGTCCTTGGTAATCATAAAATAGAGGCGGTATGCTCAAATGGGATAGCCAATTTTAATGGCAAAGAAAATATTGCTCATTTATCAATATATTTTGAAGATAATTGTTTTGCTCATTTCCATGTCAATTGGACATCTCCTGTAAAAATCAGAAGAATGATTGTAGGTGGAGATAAAAAAATGCTGGTATTTGATGATATGGAAAACTTTGAAAAAATTAAAGTTTATGATAGTGGCGTTGATTTTAAGACCCAGGAGAGTATACACGAAGCTTTGGTTCAATATAGAATTGGAGATATGTTTTCTCCTAAAGTTAATCAGACTGAAGCTCTGGCACTTGGAGCACAGGAATTTATTAATGCAATTAAAGAAAATCGTAACCCTTTAACTGATGGTGTAGATGGTTTAAATGTTGTTAAAATCCTTGAAGCCAGTTCACAATCACTTAAAGAAAGAGGAAAAATGATTTACTTTTCTAATTCACAAATTGAAGCTTAATTATATTTCCAGAAATATATCAAATGGAAAAGAAAAATATAAATAATGTAAAACTTGGAAAAGATGTTAAGATATTTGACTTTGTTAATTTATATGGTTGTTCAATAGATGATAATACAAAGGTAGGCACTTTTGTAGAGATACAAAAAAATGCTTCCATAGGCAAAAACTGTAAAATATCTTCGCATACTTTTATTTGTGAAGGTGTTCACGTTGAAGATAATGTTTTTATCGGACACAATGTAACATTTATTAATGATAAACATCCAAGATCTGTAAATACTGATGGTACGATGCAGAATGAACAAGACTGGGAAGTAGTGGAAACCTTTGTAAAAAAAGGTGCATCAATTGGTTCTTCAGCTACTATTTTATGTGGAGTTACTATTGGGGAAAATTCGATTGTTGGTGCAGGTTCGGTGGTGACGAAGAGTGTTCCCCCTAATACGATAGTTGCCGGAGTTCCTGCTAAAGTTATAAAAAAATAATAAGTTCCACTATTTAAAATTAAAAAAGCTCTGATTTCTCAGAGCTTTTTTTTAGCAAAAATTATTTTCTAGGAGAAATTTTCAGGCTAGTAACTTTATTAGAAAAATCACAAGAGCAAAGAAATAAGCTATACTAAGCGATAGTTTGAATATTCCTGAACGTGTGTTTTTATCATTCAACTGGACTGCTGTTAAATCAACTCTTACAGGCTCTACTTTTTTTGAGACTTCAATGGTTTCTTCTACAGTTCCCAAATGAAAATTAGTTGTCATGATATCTCTCCGATTTTTTCGATATTCAACACACTTGGTTAAATATTGACAATAATCATACCTTAAGGCAACTATTGGATTTTAATTCATTTTTGGATATCCCGGTATGTGAAGGTAATAATTACCGGAATTATTTTTTTGAGGTGCGAAAAAATTTTATCTGTATCAAGAAGAGCAGCGTGAGAAAAATCACGGCTGCTCTTTTACAATTACAACCCTTCTGTTTTTTGCTCTACCTTCTTCAGTATTACTATTAGCAACTGGAAACTTATCTCCAAGTCCATAAATTGTGAATTTTGATGCGTCTAATCCGTGGGAAATAAAATAATAATAAACAGCTTCTGCTCTTTTGGATGACATAGTTCGTATCCATTGTTCCGGACCTTGACTATCCATATGTCCCTCAATCCTCCAAAAAGCATCAGGTTTGTTCTTTAATTGAGTGACAATTTCGTTCAACTTATTATATGCCTCCGGTTTAATCTCTGCCCGATTTGGATAAAATATTTCATCTCCGGCAAGTACAAAGGTATTAGCATCTTTTTCGGTCTGGTTTTCGGTATTAGTGTTTGGAACCTCATCCGGACATCCATCATTGTCCTGATAACCATTAAAGGTTTCAGGTTGATTTGGACATTTATCGGTTTTGTCAGGGATTCCATCACCGTCAGTATCAGGGTTATTCGGATCTGTCTTATAATTAAATATTTCATCGTAATCGCTAAGTCCGTCATTGTCCGTGTCTGCCTTCAAAGGATCTGTTTTATATTTTAACACTTCATCAGCGTCGTTTAGGCCATCACTATCCGTATCATCTTTGAGGGGATTAGTTTTGTATTTTAATACTTCATCGCCGTCACTGAGTCCATCATTATCGGTATCAACCTTTAAAGGATCTGTATTATATTTTAATACTTCTTCAGAATCATTCAGACCGTCACCATCAGTATCGGCTTTTAAAGGATCTGTTTTATATTTTTTTACTTCATCAAAATCACTCAATCCATCAAAATCAGTATCCGCAAGTCGGGGGTTGGTTCTGTAGATATTTGTTTCTTCATCATCAGTTAAACCGTCTCCATCCGAATCACGATTATTTATAAAAGCGTATGATATTCCCAGTGAAATTGTGGCAAAAAAATCTTTGTTCTTTCCAAAGGCAACATCATCCAGATAATCGGTAAATAGAAAGTGAAATACAGAATTCACTTCAATGTTAATTTGACTATTTATGGGAATATCAATTCCAAACTCAGGGTTGAAGCCAAGTGTCTTTTTATCATAATTATTGTTCTGATTATTATAAAGAAGTTTTCCGTTTTCATCTTTGGGATTAAAGAAATAGTATGTAAGTCCTAGAGCCACGTATGGAAGAAAGTCTTGTGAAATTGCGTAGGAATAAAGTAATGAAGCGTTAAAAGAAATAACATCTGTACTGAATATTTCTGGTACTGATCTGCTGCTAGTTGGGGTAGAAACAGTTTTAAGAACATCTTTTCCTGAAACGTTTGATATTTCCGTTAGTAATCTTAAACCTAAAATATTTTCATTTGTTGTAGGGAAAAAATAACTAGCCGACAATGAGCCATTAATACCTGGCTTAACTTCCCGGTAATCTGTTTTGCCAATAGTGATACCGCCTGTTGCTGTTCCAAGCAATGATCGTGAAAATGGATGTACATTGTCTTTAATAAAAGATTGTGAATAAGTCATGCAGGAAAGCGAAAATATCAACCCCAATAAAAATTTCGTTATGCCCATTTTACACCGATATTTTAATTAATCAGAAACTCAACTAGTTTAACACCCCATTAATCCCGTAACACTTAAATATTTATTTTTGAATATAAATATTCAATTTTTTTATGAATAAATAAAGACCAAATCTAAAAAGAATTGAAATAATATAATTGATTCAAAACTCCTTTATTCTTCAACAATAAATCCCTACTGAAATAAAAATTCTATTTATGGCTCCAATAACTACTTTAGTGGAATTTTTCAAAATTGATTACTAATAATTCTAATTATTTGATTAAAAGCATTTTACGGATTTTTGAAAAACTTCCCGAATTTAATTTGTAAAAATATATGCCACTCGGAAGTGATGATCCGTCAAATACAAATTCATAAGTGCCCGGATTTAATTCTCTATTAATTAGTTTGGTAATTTCTCTCCCGAGAATATCATAAATAATTAATGACGTTTGATTATTCTTTGGAATGGTAAATCTGATATTTGTAGTCGGATTAAATGGATTAGGATAGTTTTGCTCAAGTGAATAAATAAAGGTTGAGATTTTTTGATTGTCTGTACCGGTGATCTGAACGTTCAATTCTGAACTTTTCATTATTACAGGTGATTTATCTGCAGCGGAATACATCCAGTTAAACCTGTCTATATCCAAAGAATTTTTACCCGCTAAAAACTGAGCAACTTCAGGTTTTAAAGTTTGATAACATACTTCAGCATAAATGTGAACTTCAGGTTGACTTCCAATTGGTATTACGTATGTAGTGATATCAGTTCCTGTTCCTTCAAAACTATTATTTTTATTGAAATCAGGATCATTTAAAGCATTCCCATAAATTGCCGTTGTATCATAACTGTTATGTGTGGAAACAAATCCTATCGGAGGTATTCTATTATCTTTAATAAAAGTGGATGCCTTTAGTAAAGTAAAAGTTACATTTCCATTAACGTCAATCGGTATAGCCTCATAAATCTGAACATCATCCTCGCTTTTAATAATATTATGATGCTGTTCGTAAGGAAAATCCATTCCTGCAATTCTGCCTTCACTATCCCAGTTTCCTGATTCAAAAATACTATTGCTATCCGTATCCTCAACCTTAATATGAATCCACATCCTTCTTAAGGGCATTCCGGTTGGAATTTTATGACCGGTTATATTTTGAAGTTTCACCTTAACTCTTAAAGAATCATTTTCCTGCGTTGCCTCCAGATATAGATTTACCGCTAAATGTTTCAGGTTTTTTTCTGCAAATAATAATGTGGAATCAAAGTGATTTGTTGTTGCTGTAACTTGTAAAGTATCGGGGTAATCCCTTAACATTTTTAGTATAAAAGTATTCCCTCCGACAAATGTTTCTTTCCAGAAGGGGGTCCGATGTGTTGTGTCCGATTCGGGGACTGTCGCTATATCAATAGGAGTAAATATCTTTGGTGAATGACAACTCTGACAGGTTATTTGCTGAGATGGATAAATGCTATTCTTCCATTCTAAGTATGGTGTCTGTTCCGGAAAATCACCAACAATATTTCCCTGTTCATTGAGGGTTGGAGTGAACAAAGTATGGCAGGTTGCACATAATTCAGAATTCTTTGAACGTAATTCATAAGTTGGTTTAAATCCTATAAATTGCTGCATAAAAAAAGTATCGGGATATTGGTACGGGCCATATATCAGGCTATCATCGGTAATTATGTAACCTCCTGAGTATGAAGATTGTTGTCCAAAATTAGAAGGATTAATTTGATGACAGACTGTGCAGCTAACTCCATCATTTGCTAAAGGATCTTCTCTTAATTCAGCCATTGTATATGATGTTTGTCCGTTATACAGTGCTTCTGTATAACCCATTGGAGCGTGACATTTGGTACATAGAGTTTCTATTGTGTCCTGCAGGGTAGGGAATTCCTGAACTTCTTCAGAAACCATTGCTCTCCATAAAGGGTCTTTACTAGAATTTGCCATCATTGTAGAACGCCAGTAAGTTGGCGGAGAAATGTCAACTCCATTTAAAGATAGTACAACACCATTCCCGGTGTGGCAATCAGCGCAGTTTCCGGAACCGGAAAATAGAATTGAATTTTCGGTAGTTAACGAATATTGAGCAAATATTGCTGAATTAACTAATAAAAGAATAATAATAAACCGGTAGAATTTCTTCATGCACATAATTAATTTTGAACTTAGACTTATAAAATATTCAACTTAATTCAAAAAAAACAGTACTTTATATGTTTATTTGAATTATTTGGAATGTAAAAATAAATTGCTTAATAGTAGACTTAGTTATAATTTGAATTTGAGATCAGAATTTATTCGGCATACTACTTGTGCTATTTCTTTCGAAACAATTCACTTATTATCTAAATAGTGAATTATTGTATTTTATGACGTCAAAACTGTCGGACAGAATTTCCAGTAACGATTAATACAGTGATGGAAACAAAATTGGAATTTAATTAACAATAATAAACAAAGTGAGGCAGCATCAATGTCAATAGGCAAAATCGGTTTCCTTGAAACCTATGCACCGGATGATAATGGCGGATTAATGGGAGCAATTCTTGTCACCGATGCAGATACAAAACCATTGGAGTTCAGAGTAACAGCTCCGATAAAAACTACCAACTTCCAGAAAACTTTATACGGTGATGTACTTCTCGAACACATCCTAGTTGAACTTATATCAGTTCCACTTATTAACGCATTAAATGAAGAGATTGATATTATCCTTGTAAAGGATAACCTTTTCCTTGGTGCAAATAATAAACAAGGTGTTAGAGTTGTAAGAGTTTTCGGTGATGATGAATCCGGATCAAAAAGCGGTAAAGGTGCTCAGGAACTAAAAGGATTTAGCGGCAACGGCAAAATGTTCGTGGAAACATCTAAAAAATATGAAGCTGAAATTGCGCAGATAAAAGATTTGCTTAATGAGATTGCTGAAAACAGAAATCTGTTAGAACCATTTGAAAGACTGAAACAGGCCTGCGAACAGGTTCACTTACAAAAGACAAGCGACTGATGTATAGATCCGCACGGAAGAAGGTTGCAGAGTCAATTAGTAAACTTGATTTTCCTGAACACTATGATTGGAGCAAATGGCTGAGAGAACCCGAATTTGAGGAGTATTATATTGATACCTTCTCAACCAGGGTTCTTGATTCAGATGAATATAATGTTTGGCCGACACTTCCTTCAACCCGGGGATTTACTTTTGATCTTCCTAAGATAAAACTGTCCAAAGCATTTAAACAACTTCACATACAAAAACAAAAAACTAATAAAATCTTCTTCAGTTTCCCGAAGGCCAGCGCCAGGGAAATAAAAGAAATCCTTTCCCCTGCCGATATCAATTTTTCTTTCTCTGTTTTAGATTCCGGTAAGGGTGCAATTTTCAGATTACGAGAAGGGAAAAATAAACTTTCTTCTGAAATAGCTGCTGAAGTATTCGTTCGTGATTTTTACCTGAAAGCTCCGGGAATCTTTCAATTACCGCTTCTATTACCTGAAGAAAAAGTGTTTTCTATTGATGTAAGTTTTGATAAAGAGATTAAAGTTCTCGACTTATTATCAAATATGAAGGCGGAAGTAATAAATGTTGAACTTCTTAATTCAGAAAATATTATCGAACGATTAGATTCTTCAAAGAATGAAGAGATAAAATTTCAACCACTTTCAAATCCATCCCAGGTAAAAAAAGTTGAAGTAATTCAGCTTGAAAAAATATTACGTTCAATAAAAGATAATAAGAAGCTAATTGAAGAAATAAGCTTTACACAATTATCATCAGCCAACGCTCCGGAAGTTAAGGATATTAAATTACCAGTAGCTGTAAAAAATAAGCTGAAAATCATATCAGTAAAAAATTTCAAAATTGCTTCCGGGAAAGTTAAACAGGCTCTTAAAATAGATGATAAAATTCTTTCTGAAATAAACGGTTTTTCTTTCAGCAGCAAGCAGGATGAAATAGTTGATCAAAAACAGGATGGTCTTTCAAGAGATCTCGAAGTAATTCTTCAGCCGGAAATAAATTTTGGAAAAGAAGAAAAAGAAAGAATATATAGTTTCCTTTATAATTACCAAATGCCAGCTGCAGATTTTCTTTCTGAGAATAATTTAGTGCTTCTGAATGACGAACTCGGAACGGGAAAAACTCTGGAAATAATAGGTGCATTAAATATATTATTCAGGAAAAAAGATATATCAACTGCAATTATAGTTTCTAATCAGGAAGAAATTGGTTGGATAAAACGCAGTCATGCATTAAGCGAAAATTATCTTTCAGGATGGTATGATCATATTAAACAATTCTCTTCGGGTTTATCGGCAAGTATTATTTTTGACAATTCGGATGAAGAATGGAAAAACCCTTCAGCGATAAAAATAATGAGTTACCAGGTTTTTGAAGAGGCAATGAAAAATCAATTAGTCCCTTTAAATGATCTTAACCGCAGAGGCTGTTTAGTTATTGATGAAGTGGAAGAATTTCCTGAAATGAAATTTGATATCTTACCCAAGTATCTTTGGTTTTTAAGCGGAATACCTTTAGAGGAACTTAATAATAAAATTACCGGAATTGCAGGTGGTACAGCTGATCAATTAGTTAGTTTTGGTAGAACCAAAGAAGAGCTTTCAGACGTTTTGCCATCTAAAATGAAGCAGGACTATTGGATTGAAATGAATTCTGATCAAAGACTTGAATATGAAAAAGCGCTGGAATCTGGCAGAGAAAAAATATATGATCTCGTCCAAGCAGGAAATCCATTTCTTGTTCAATCTAATGTTTTCACTTTAGTTCATCAGCTTACTCAGATAGGAAATTTTTACGGGAGAAAAGAATTAAGTCCTAAGTCAGAATTATTATTACATCACGTTAAGACTATCCAGAAAAGCGGCAAAAAAGTTCTTGTTTATTCACAATATGACAGGCAGGGAACGCAAAGACTTGAGAAACTTTTTCAGAAGCGCGGAATAAAATATGTCCTCTATCAGACAGGAAATTCTTTAAAAGAGATGGAGGATGCAATTAAAAATTTCGCAGCAGATAAATCAGTAACGGTATTCCTGGCTGGAATGAAAGCGGTGAATGCAAAGATGAATCTGGCTAACGTACCTTATCTAATTCATTTCGATCAATGGTGGAGCCCGGTAACAACCTGGCAGGCAGAGGAAAGAATAAACTCTAACGGGAATGAAATCGTTAATAAAAATTTGAGTGTTTATAATTACTTTATTAAAAATAGCGTAGAAGAAAAGATACAACTTAAATTAATTGAAAAAGGATTAAATAATAAAATCCTGTTTGATCTTTTAAGTTCGGATGGAATGTACTCTTTACTTAGTAATGAAGACTGGCTTGAAATACTTGAACTTGTTGAACCAAAGGATGAAGCCTCTATTAAGACTATGAAGGATTCTCATATTCAATATCTGGTCAGTTTAACTACTGATGATTTTGCTCATAAAATTAAGGGATTGTTCGGTAAAATCGGGTATAAAAACGTAAGTTTTAAAACGGCCGTAAATCCGGAGGAAGTAAGATTGTACGGTACTGCTACAAAGAATACGGTTGAAGTGAAAGCTGCAGTACAATGCCTTAACATAAAAATTGTACATAAAAAGATTGTAAGGGAATTTGTTGATTCACTGGTTTCAACCACTCATAAAATATTTGTATTCACTACAGGCGAATTTGATGAGAGTGTTAAGTCAATTGATGACGAAAGACTTGTTCTGATAAATAAACACCAAGTTGCAAATTATCTTTATATGTTCAATTTGATCTGATCGATATTCAAAGTACGCAAGTAATAAAATTACACCCCTTGAAAACTCAAAAACGACTATTTATTTAAAAGATTTCTCTTTTATTTTTTTTCCTTCTCATCTGTTCAAATTATTACCCGATATTACAGTTCAGAGCTGTAAAGTAAGCTAAAAATAAAAACCCCGGTGACTTGGTCTATGTTTATAAACTTATGATGATTTCAGGCAAATTTTAAGTTGGTCTACATAATCAGACTTTTCATTCCGATATTATTTTATTAAACACATATCCTTTTAAACTGTTGAATTTTGATATACGTCGATTAAAAATATTTTTTCCTAATCGCACTCTTATCCATTCTCAGATAAGAGAAGTGTTTTTCGCATATTAAATAATTATCGCTATTAAAAATCTCAACACTCCTCTTAAATCCTTACAAAATAAAGCGTATAAAATCTATACAATATTTTGTTGAAATGGCATACACATTGATATTGCCTGATTGTTAAATAGAAATACAAATAATTTTTCGTTCTATTATGAAACAAAACACACTAAATCGAATGGGAGAAAAGTGATGAAAAAAACTTTGATACTGTTTATGATTGCCTTTAGCACAGTATTGTTGTACTCACAATCTGCCAAAGTTGTAACTTATGGAGTGTCTCCTCGTCAGGTAGCTGCCGATACATTGGATATATTCGACACCGGATACAATGGTTTAACCAATGTTGGTGAGAATACTAAAATGTATTTGGAAGTTATTTTAACGGATGCTACTCTTACAAGTCCAACCTGGAATGTGATTGAACAACCGTCGGGTTCAAACCCGATATTTGGTACATCGCAAAATTTATCTGATGCAGAACAGGTAATTCCTTTTACACCGGATCTATCCGGTACTTATAAAGTTACTTTTACAGATGGTTCTGTAGTTTCCGATCCAATTGTAATAAAGGTGGGGAAATATTTAGGTTATACATATTCATACCCTGTATTACCAAATCACGCCTGTCAGGATTGTCATAGTGAAAAAACCGCTCAATGGAAACAAACCGGTCACTATATGATATTTGAGGAAGGCTTAAATGGCACATTGAGTAATCATTATGGTCCAACATGTATCGTTTGTCATACAACCGGAAATGATCCCAATGCAGCTAATGATGGGTTTGACGATTTTCCTTTCGTATTCCCCGATTCTCTCTATCCGGGAGTTTATGATCAGATGGTTGCTCAATATCCTGACGCAATGCTTCGCGGACGAATTCAATGTGAAAGCTGTCATGGTCCTGGAAGTATGCACGTTGGAGCTGCAAACGTAATGTCAGTTTCTCTTGCTACAGAAAATTGCGCAATTTGTCATGATGGTGGTCACCACGTATTTCCTGCACAATGGAGAGTTTCAAACCATGCCACTTTAGCTTCAGGTCAAACAAGAGCCGGATGCGTTCAGTGTCATAATGGACAGGGATTTGTTGATTATATTAAAAGTGGGAAAACACCTGCAACTTCAGATCTTCCGGGTGTAGTTGCTATTACCTGTGCAACCTGCCACGATCCTCATAGTGTTGAGAATCCACATCAGTTGAGAACGATGGATGTAACTTTAGCAGATGGTGAAACAGTAACTGGAGGTGGAAATGGAACTATTTGTATGAACTGCCATCATGCACGTCAGGATGCTGTTGAATACACCAATAATTATCTTAATAATCTTAGCACGCATTATGGTCCGCATCACGGTCCACAAGCTGATATTCTCTCAGGAAAAAATGCTGTTACGTTTGGACAAACAATTTATTCTTCTCCACACTTAGCGGCTACAACTGATGCCTGTGTCAGATGCCATATGTACCCCGGAACCACAGATCCTGATGGAAATGTAATTTTAGTAGGTTCACATACATGGAAGATGTCTCAGGATAGCGTTGATAATGTTGCAGCTTGTGCAGACTGCCATGGTAATTTCGGTCCGAATTTTTCAGATAAATTATGCTACATAAATGGTACTGCAGATCTTGATGGCAACGGAGTTGCTGAAGGATTACAGATAGAAATTGAAGGATTACTTGAACAATTAAAAGCACGTTTACCACAGGACGCTAATGGTAATGTTGTAGTTAATGATTCTTCAGTTACGCTTACTCAAGCTCAGGCAGCCTATGATTATCTAATGGTAGAAGAAGACAGAAGTCTTGGTGTTCACAACCCAAGGTTTGTATTTGGAATCCTTAAAGCTTCTATAGAAGCTTTAGGCGGAGTAGTAGCTGTTGATTATGCGAAAAATGATATGCCTGAAGATTTCGTTTTATCACAGAATTATCCAAATCCGTTTAACCCGACAACAACTATTAAATACCAGTTACCTCAGGGTTCTAATGTAAAATTGGTTGTTTACGACGTATTAGGAAAAGAAGTTTCAGTGCTGGTTAATGATTTCAAGAGCGCCGGAACCTATACAGCAAACTTTAATGCTTCTAACCTTGCATCCGGAATTTACTTCTGCAGAATGGAAGCTGGAAGTTTCGTTAAAGTTAATAAAATGCTTCTAATAAAGTAAAATACTCTTATCTCGATTTACTGTTGAACAAGCATAATCAGGGACTGCTCAAACGGGCAGTCCCTTTTTTTACTTACAGGTTCCTAAAAATTTTACCACTTATTAAAATGTACTTTTTCTTCTTTATATCTTTCAGGTTGTTGAGGCTGTTCTGCCGGATAACCCATTACTGCCATTGAAACTGGAATAATATTATCAGGAAGATTGAATAAAGTTTTTATTCCGTTAATGATTTCTTCAAATGGATAAATTCCTGTCCACACAGCACCTAATCCTAGTGAGTGAGCAGCCAAAAGTAAATTTTCAGTTGCTGCTGAAATATCCTGAATCAGCAACCCAGGGTTTTCCTGAGTTTTATTGTCCCCGCAAATTAAAATTGCGTGAGATGCTCCATTAATCATTTCAGCATGGGTCGCGACCTTTAGTATATCTTCAAAAACTTCTTTCTTATCAACTACTATAAAGTGCCAGGGCTGGGTATCAAAAGCCGATGGAGAAAACATTGCACAGGTGATCAATTCCTGTACTACATCGTCTGATATTTTCCTGTTTTGGTACTTTCTGATACTACGGCGGGTTTTTATTGCTTCTAAAGATTCCATAATTCTCCCCGGATTCTGTAAAAAAATATTTTAACAATTCAAATATAATAATCATAATTCATTTGATTTTTAAATCAGAAGAGGATAAATTTTTACAACAGTGAATTACAATTCTTTGTGTCAGCTAATTATCCATTATAAATACCGGGGAGGTAACTATGGATAAAGAACAACTCATTCTCGAAAATCTGCAGAAACAATTAATCGAGTGGAACGAAAAATTTGGTGATCTTGAATCAAAACTTCTGGAAGCGCAGTTGTCTCTTAAAACAACCTCTGGTGATGAGATTGAAATTCTGCATCCTGAAATAAAACTTGTAGAAATGAAAATGGCTGAGCTAAGGGATTCAGGAGAAATAGCACGGCAGGAACTAAGATCTGGGTTGCAGATGGCTATAAAAGAGATGAAGAATGCTTTTATTAAAGCTTCTCTTCATAGTCATATCAGTGAGCTAAACTAATAGAAGCTATTTTTTTTGATTCTTCTTCGGCTTTTAATATATAACGTCTCCGACTGCTCTTTTTAACTGGAATGAGCTTAGAATACTTCTGTACAAATCCTGCAGGTAAAACAATCTTGCCTGTGCAAGTGAAGTTTCTGCATCAAGTACATCCAGGTTTGTTCCCACACCGCTGTTGTATCTTGCTTCTGCACGCTGGACAGTTTCTTCAGCAAAGTTAATCTGCGTTAAAGTTGAGTGTAATTTTTCAAGACCTGAATTCAGGTTTGAAAGTGCCTGCTGAACATCAGAAGTGATATTCCTTTTTAACGATGTTATATTAAATTCTGAAACAGTGCGGTTAACTTTTGCCTCGTTTTCTTTATTCCTGGTTAAGAAACCGTTGAAGATCGGAACCCTGACTGATACTGCAGCAAGCCAGTTTCCCCTGAGTGCATCAAGATTAGGTTCGTATCCATTCTTAATTCCATAACTCAAGGTTGCATTCAGACTTGGCATATTACCAAGACCAGCAAGATTCTCCTGAAGATGAGATGTATTTAATTCATCTTCCGCAAGTTTTAATTCATATCTTTTCCCAAAGGCAACATTTAAAAGAGAATCAAGGTTTTGTGTTGATTCCGGAGGTGAAAAATCTCCTGTAATATTTAAAATAGTATCCTGAGCAGTTCCGAGTAATTTATTTAAGATGATTTCCTGTTGTTTAAGCTGATTCAAAACTTCTATCTTTTCACTTTGCGCCTGGGAAATCCTGACCTGCGTACTTAAAGCATCATAATCTGTTGATGAACCGCTTTCAATCTTTTTATTTGTAACCTGCAGGTGTTCGGTTAAAGCCGAAATTTGCGTGTCTTTAACTTCTACACTTTTTTTAAGAAATAAAATTGAGTAAAAAACCTGAAGCGTCTGGTAGGATAAATCCGATTTTATTAAGTCAACATTATCCGAAGCTGATTGCTTAAATGATTTCACCAGTTCAACCGAAGCGTCTCTTTTTCCAAAATCATAAATCTGCTGATTTACTACAACATTAACATTGTAATTATTAGCCGGAGCAAGCACAAGTGCTTCACCTCCAAAGCTGAAAGAGGGCAGAGGTCCTATTCTTGAGTATGTTGCCTGACCTTCAACATCAGGATAGTAGGCGCTTTTCTGCTGTTCAATTTTATAATCAACGGCTTTTATTTTTTCCTGCTGCTGCTTAATTAGAGGGATAATTGTTGATTGTAAGATTTATTGCTTCTTTTAATGTTAGAGAATCCTTTTGCTGTTTGTGCAATAGTTCAATTTGTGAAATAATAAAGAATATTGTAATTGAATAAGAATGCAATTTTAAAATTTATTCTTAAACATTGAATTTCCTGTTTTCATATTATTCTGTAATCTCAATTTTAGGAGCGTTTTTCTTTTTATGATATTTAAGAAAAACCATGGGTATTAAAATTAAAAGTGTTATTAAAGCACCGGCTAAGAAAATCGTCATCTATTCCCTGCACAAAAGCCTGGGCTGAAATATTCTGCAGTATCAGTCCTTTTGCATTTCGTGCATTAATTCCGTTCCTGCTGCCTCCAGTTGATTGCTGTACGAAATTTCTAAGCCATAAACTGTATGCTGAAAAGTCGTTGATGTTTGGTCCGCTGCCTGGCTAAACATAGCTGAATGAAAAATAACGCGCCTTGTTAAAAGTGTTCCAAGAATAGCTACACCAAAACTTCCGCCAACCTGCCTGATAGTATTAAACAAACCGGTTGCCTGTGCCATCTTCGCACGGGGAATATCATTTATGGCAATAGTACTTAGAGGAATGAACATAAATCCCAGTCCGAAACCCCGGATAATTAATGGAACCATTAAAGTCCAGTATTCTGTATTCAGGGTCAGATCCTTATAGAGATACATACTTAGAAATGTTAATACTATTCCGATAAAAATAGGAATCTTCGGATTTAATTTATCTGTCATCCAGCCGGCGACTGGTGACATAAAAGCCATTATTATTCCAACTGGTAAGAACATTATTCCGGTCTGCAGGGCAGTGTAACCAAGAGAATTCTGCAGATATAATGGAAGAAGAAAGGAATTCCCGAAGAATGCCAGACCGAAAATGAATAACATAATATTTGCCATTCCAAAATTTCGGTTCTTTAAAATCCTTAAATCAATAATGGGATGTTCAACAGTTAACTCTGTTGTTAGAAAGATAACAAAACTCACAAATGCGATTCCAAAGCAGGTCATAATAAAATTGGAAGTCCATCCCCCTGTATTCCACGATGCATTTCCATCAGATAAAGCAAGAAGCAGGAATACTAAAAACGAAGTCATCGAAACAAATCCAATTAAATCAAATGAGCGGGCAGTTTCCGTTTTATATTCTCTGAGAATTACCAGAGTGGCAATCATAGCAAAAATTCCAATAGGAACATTTACATCGAACATCGCATGCCAGCTGAAGGTATCTATCAGGTATCCGCCGAGCAATGGCCCGAGCGAAACAGAAGAGGATGAAGCAATTCCCCAGAATCCCAAGGCCATCCCTCTTTTTTCAGGAGGAAATTCATGAGTAATTATTGACATACCTACCGGCATTATAAATCCGGCTCCTGCACCCTGTATAACTCTGAATGCGATCAGCATATTTTCATTTGATGAAAGGCTGCAGAATAACGATCCGGAGGTGAAAAGCAGCAAACCTAAAAAGTAGGATCGTTTATGTCCCCAGTGATCGGCAATCCAACCCGATGACGGGAGTACAACTGCAAACACCAGAAGATAGGCTGTTAAAACCCATTCTATCTTATCAACACTTGTACCGAATGCAGACATCATTTTTGTTAAGCCGACGTTAACGATAGTAGCATCCAGAACGGCCATGAATGTTCCCAACATAATATTTGCCAATACAAACCAGCGATAGGAAGGATGGCTCTGTAAACCTGATAGCTCACCGTTAGAACCTTGTTTTAGAAAGTCGGTCATTACTTATCAACCCGAATCTTTACTTCAACAGACATACCCGGTAAGAGTCTGAGCGTATTGTTACTTTGATTCTCCGGATGAATAGAAATTTTAACCGGAATTCGCTGTGTGATTTTTGTGAAATTTCCTGCAGCATTAGATGGAGGAATTAATGCGAACTGAGCAGCCGTATTAGTTCCGATTTGAATTACTTTTCCTGCAAATTTCTGATCAGGATACGAATCCACATCTATTTCTACATTTTCGCCTTCTTTTATGGATGAAAGATCGGTTTCCTGCAAATCCGCTGTCACCCAGAGGCTATCAAGATTATAAATTGAAAAAATCGGCTGTCCCGGTTGAACAACATCACCTTGCATTACCCATTTTTTTGCAACAACACCGCTCATCGGTGAATGGATCTCAGTATTTTGCAACTGGGTATTTATAAGATTTAACTGGGCGTTGGCTGTACCTATTTTTGTGTTGGCGATGTTAAACTCAGCCTGTGCTGCATCAAGCGCACTTTGAGAATGTTCGTATTGTTCTTTTGGAATAATCTTTCCTTCGTACTGCTGTTTTGCCCTCTCAAAATCCTGTTTAGCCTTATCCAGATTTACCCTGGCAAGCTGGATATTAACCCGGGTTAGCTTAAGTGAATTAATTGCCTGTTCACGCTGTGCAATCAGGTCAGTTGAATCGAGCCGAATTAAAAGTTGGTCCCTTCAATACTTTATCACCTTCATCTGCGTAAAGTAATGTTATTCTTCCAAGCATTTTTGATGCGAGAGACAATTTATTTCCGTCAATAAAAGCATCATCGGTAGAGACGTAACCAATCTGAGCTTTATACCAATTCCAGAAAACAACACCGGCAATCAGAATTATAAAAAGCGGAATCCAGAGTCTTTTTTGCTTAAGCAATGATCCGGATTTTGGTTTATTTGTTACTCCTTCTTTTCCATTCATTGGGGTTTTATCTGTTTTTGTATTTTGCTGTTCTGTTTCGGTATTACCTGCCATTGAATTTTTTCTCCTGATTAAATTTCATTTTTATACTCTGATACCCTTTAAGAAAATATCCACGAAGACTGACATTTCCGCTTTAAGGTCATCATAATTTTCTTTTTCCATTCTATTATCTTTAATAAACTTGATCATTCGCAGGCGGAGTCCCTGAAGTAAATGAAGAAATATTTTAGCAGTCCCGCTTTTTAGTTTTCTGTCAAACTCACCATTCCTTTTACCTTCATTTATAATTTTTTCTAAAAGCATAAGTTCCTGTCGTTCAAAATCCTGAAATAATTCCTTAAACATTAATTTTATGTCCATGAAAGTATTAACATTTAATGTGCTCAGGTTTACCAATTCGTGAAAATAATCGAGTCTCCTGCCAACGTAATTTTTTAGTTTATTTCCGGCTGACATATTTTCCTTCAAAAGAGTTTTAATTTCTTCTACAAAAAGGCTTTGTTCTTTATCGATTACAGATTTAAACAACTCTTCTTTTGTGGGGAAATAGTAATATAATGACGCCTTTCCCATTCCGACATCTGTAGCAATCTCTTCCATTGTGACCTTAGAAAATCCATAATGAGCAAAACGATCTCTTGCCGCATTAAGTATTTCCATTTCTTTTAAGCTGCTATCAGACATATAAATATTCGACTCATTGACTTGAAAGGTCGAAAATTTAAGAAAATAGTTTTCAATTTGCAAGCAAATAATGTGAAGTGTGTGAGTTGGAACAATTAAGGAAAGAACTATTGACCTTTTACACAAAATATCATTACGGCTTATTTTCGGTTGAATGAATATATTTATTGTCATAAATATATTTATTACCTGAATTTCGATATTTGAATAGTAGGAACTCCTTGAATATTAAGCTGACCGTGAAATTGATGAACCTGTTTTATTCAATTGCTGGAAACACCATACCGGGTTTATAAAATCAAAAATATCCTGGCATCGAAATAATTCCGAACCGGATTTGAAGAGTCTCAGAAATGAACTTTCGTTAATCGGATATTCTTTGATGGATTTATATACCGGTAAACTCACGCCAAAGGAGATTTCGGATTCCATAATAAAGTTTTTATTGAAGAAAAAACTATGTAACAAGAATCAATTTCAATTACTGGCTGCACGAAGAGGGAAAAGAGTATAAAGTAATAGAACTGAAGGATAAATCACGATGGACTTTGAGGCTTGGGGAAAAACAGGGCAGATATATTCATATTCATCCTTCAAGATATTCTCCTTATTCAATCCGGATAAGAGCGGTTTCATTAAAAACTACAATATTATATCTCGTCCTCCGAAATAAGGAATTTGATACAATACCAAACCTTCAGTTACTGAATAAAATCAGGAAAGATTTTCTTGATCAACCTCCCATAAAATCTGTGCAGTCCGCATCAGCAATTAGGAAGCTTATTACAATTCTGAGCTAAATCTTATTCCTAAAAAGTGATTCCCAAATTTGAAAAATCACCTTCCCTAAATCTAAGCATTTCATTCGAATTCGATTGATTTTTAATGTTTTTAAGGGGCACAATGATTGATAAAAATTAGGAACTAATTAGTAATTATGATTCTAACAATGCCTGTTGAATTTTACAACGAAGTTATGATTAAGGGGAAGACTTTTATACTACAAAAACCTAAAACTAAATCCCGGAGGCAATAAATTTAATGGATGCTGTTCTGCTTGCGCGTATTCAATTTGCACTTACTGTGGGGTTTCACTTCTTTTTCCCGCCAATTACAATCGGATTATCCTGGCTGTTAGTCATTGTTGAAACAATTGGGTGGAGAAAAAAGAACGAAATTTATCAACAATTAGGTAAATTTTTTGCAAAAATACTGGCAATTACTTTTGCTGTGGGTGTGGCATCAGGGATAGTAATGGAATTTCAGTTTGGAACAAACTGGTCTGAGTATTCAAAGTTTGTAGGAGATATTTTTGGGGCTCCGCTTGCTGCAGAAGGCATTTTTGCTTTTTTCCTTGAGTCAAGTTTTTTAGGTTTATACCTATTCGGTAGAAACAGGGTTTCTAAAGGTGTTCACTGGTTTTCTTCTGTAATGGTTGCATTTGGCTCAACAGTTTCAGCTTTCTGGATAATTGTAGCAAATTCCTGGCAGCAGACACCAGCGGGATTTGTAGTTCAGAATGGGAGAGCAGAATTAACAAATTTTGCAGATGCAGTTTTTAATCCATCTACTTTAATCAGATTTTTTCATACGGTAGATGCAGCTTTAATTGCAGGCGCATTTTTGATGGCAGGGATTTCCGCATACTATTTACTAAAGAAAAGACATGTTGAGATATTTAAAGCTTCTCTGAAAATTGCTGTCATATTCGGCGTTATAGTTTCTGTTCTTGAACTTTTTCCTCTCGGGCATGAACATGCAAAACAGGTCGCTCAAACTCAGCCCGAAAAGTTTGCCTCGCTTGAAGGACTTTATACTTCGACAGAAGGTGCTCCGCTTGTAATGTTTGCCGTACCCACAACTCCGCCTCCTCAGCTACACGGAACAATTGAAATACCGGGATTGTTAAGCTGGCTTGCTTTTGGAAATGTAAACGCAAAGATACCCGGTATCAATGAATTTCCTGCTGATGAGCTTCCGCCTTTGTGGTTTACATTTGTTGCATTCCATAATATGGTTGTGCTGGGAATGCTGTTTATTTTGATAATGCTATGGGCTGCATATTCACTTTACAGGAAAAAAATCTGGGAAAATAAAAAACTATTGCGTGTTCTGCTTTTTGCTATTCCATTCCCACTGTTTGCATGCCAGTTGGGTTGGATATCTGCTGAAGTTGGCAGACAGCCCTGGATTGTATATAAACTTTTAAGAACCAGTGATGCCGCTTCTGTAACTGTTCCGGCAGGGGATATACTTTTCTCGATAATAATGTTCGGATTAATTTATTTGATGCTCGGACTTCTCTATATCTATTTAGTGGTTAGAGAAGTTGAACATGGACCCGCTATTGCAGATGGAAAGGAGGCAGTTGTATAATGGATCTCAATACAATCTGGTTTCTGCTTGTTGCAGTTTTAATAATCGGGTATGCAATCCTTGATGGATTTGATCTTGGTGTTGGTGTGTTACACCTTTTTACAAAAAATGAAGAAGAAAAAAGAATAAACTTAAATGCTATTGGCCCGGTATGGGATGGAAATGAAGTTTGGCTGTTAACCGGCGGAGGAGCTTTATTTGCTGCTTTCCCGATTGTTTATGCTACAGTGTTCAGCGGATTTTACATTGCGCTAATGCTTCTTTTATTAGCTTTAATTTTAAGAGCTGTGTCATTTGAATTCCGCGGAAAGATTGAAAGCAATGGATGGAAAAAATTATGGGACTTTGCTTTTGGAATAGGAAGTTTTTTACCGGCAGTTCTGTTCGGTGTTGCGGTTGGAAATATTTTAAGAGGAATTCCTATTGATGGAAACGGAATGTTTACCGGAAACTTTTTCACTCTGCTAAATCCTTATTCAATACTTGTAGGTGTTTTAAGTCTTGTCCTGTTTACAATGCACGGTTCAATTTATATGACGATAAAATCATCAGGTAATCAGCTTGAAAGGATGAAGAATATTGCCCCGCGTTTGTGGATAGTCTTTATAATTGTTTATGTGCTTGTTACCCTTTATTCATTCTTTGCCGCAGGTTTTCTTTTTGCTTCTATATTAAGCAATCCTTTGTTCTGGATTTTTTTCATACTGATGCTGATAGCAATAATATATATTCCGGTTGCTTTAAAATCAGAAAAATTCGGCAGAGCGTTCTTCTCCTCCTCATTAACTATTGCCTGTATGATAGGTCTAATGGCAATAAGTCTTTTCCCGAGACTTGTCCCATCACTAACAGATTTAAATAATAGTCTTACCATCTATAATGCATCATCAACAGAAAGAACACTCTTCACAATGTTGATAATAGCTCTTATCGGAATGCCTTTTGTAATTGGTTATACTATTTTCATTTACAGGGCATTTAAAGGTAAAGTTCGTTTGGGAGAAGAAAGTTATTAGAAAACAAAAGATCTTTTTAGAAAGTTATAATGAGAATAAAATGTATAAAATAATTTCAGCAAAATTCATCGCACCGGAAATAAAAAGATTTGAAATTGAAGCGCCTAAGATAGCCTCTAAACGAAAAGCAGGACAATTTGTTATAATAAGAATTAAAGACGGTGGAGAAAGGATTCCTCTTACAATTGCGGATTCAAATAGTGAAAAGGGAACAATAACAATAATTGTTCAGGGAATAGGGAAAACCACTAAAGAATTAAATTCACTTGAAACGGGTGGATACATTCAGGATGTTGTAGGTCCTCTTGGAAAGCCTTCACACATTGAAAACTTCGGAACTGCCGTTAGTATCGGCGGTGGCGTTGGTACCGCAATCGCTTTTCCTACTGCAGTTGCTTTGAAGAAAGCCGGTAACCATACAATTTCTATTATCGGCGGGAGATCCAAAGAGTTTGTAATTCTTGAAGATGAAATGAATAAAGTTTGCGATGAGGTTTACCCGACAACTGATGATGGGAGTTATGGTTATCACGGTTTTGTTACTGCTAAACTGAAAGAACTAATTGACTCAGGAAAGAAAATTGATTTTGTGCTGGCAATCGGCCCTATCCCGATGATGAGAGCCGTTGCTGAAACCACAAGGCCATACGGAATTAAAACAGTTGTAAGTCTTAATCCTGTTATGGTTGATGGAACAGGAATGTGCGGTGGATGCAGAGCAACTGTAGATAACAAAACTGTTTTTGTTTGTGTCGATGGTCCTGAGTTCGATGCACACCTTGTTGATTTTGAAACTTTAATTAGACGAAACAGAACTTATAATGAAGATGAAAAAACAGCTCTTGACCATCTTTGTAATTACGATAAAGTGTTTGATGAAGGCTTAAAAGAAAAGGCAGCAATTAACAGCCTTTAAGCAGATAAAAAAAACGGAGATTTAGTATGCAGGAAATTTCAAGAAAAGACAGAATGAAAATACCAAGACAGGCAATGCCTGAACAGGATCCGCTTCAGAGAAGTGGCAATTTTGAAGAAGTAAATCTTGGTTTTACTGAAGAACTGGCAAAGATGGAAGCACTTCGCTGCCTGCAGTGTCCTAAGCCTGTTTGTGTGGACGGTTGTCCGGTAAATGTTAAAATAGGTGATTTTATTGCCCTGGTTGCTGAAGGAGATTTTAACGGAGCTGCAGCAAAGCTGAAAGAGGACAATTTACTTCCTGCAATTTGTGGAAGGGTTTGTCCCCAGGAAGAACAATGCGAGGCAAAATGCGTTGTCGGTAAAAAGAATGAGCCTGTGGCAATTGGAAGGCTTGAAAGATTTGTGGCTGATTATGAAAGAAATAATTTTGGTATTCGGACACCTGAGTTAAAACCTAAATCCGGAAAAAAAATTGCGGTTGTTGGAAGCGGACCTGCAGGTTTAAGCTGTGCGGGCGATTTAATACAGATGGGACACGACGTTACTGTTTTTGAAGCACTCCACGAATTGGGTGGAGTATTGGTCTATGGGATTCCCCAATTTCGTCTTCCAAAAGAAATAGTAAAAGCTGAAGTTGACGCTCTTAAAAATCTTGGAGTTGATTTTCAGCCAAATACAGTTGTTGGTTTCAGTGATACAATTGATGAACTACTTGCTGATGGTTATGATGCTTGCTTTGTTGCCGTGGGTGCCGGACTTCCTTATTTCATGAATATCCCCGGTGAAAATCTAAATGGAGTATATTCTGCAAATGAATTTCTGACACGTGTTAACCTGATGAAAGCTTACCGGTTCCCTGAATACGATACCCCTGTTTTTCACGTTAAAGATAAAAATGTTGCTGTATTCGGCGGGGGTAACACAGCAATGGATGCTGTAAGAACCAGCAAACGATTGGGTGCAAAAAACGCTTACATCATCTATCGCCGTTCTGATGCAGAGCTTCCGGCAAGGAAGGAAGAAATTCATCATGCTAAAGAAGAAGGGGTAGAATTTATTTTTCTTTCCAACCCGCTTGAATTTATAGGCGACGAAAAAGGATGGTTAAAATCAGTCAGACTTCAACGGATGGAACTCGGTGAACCGGATGCTTCCGGCAGAAGACGACCAGTGCCTATAAAAGGTTCTGAATATGTCCTCGATATTGATATGACTGTTGTGGCAATTGGCAATGGTTCGAACCCTATTATTCAGAAAACCACTCCTGATATAAGTTATAACAAATGGGGAAATATTCTTGTTAATGAAACAACAATGAAGACATCTAAAAAGGGTGTTTTTGCAGGCGGTGATATTGTGACCGGCGGGGCAACAGTAATACTTGCAATGGGGGCAGGCAGAACTGCGGCAAAAGCAATTGATGATTACCTGAATTCAGGTGTGTGGGAAACTGAAGAACCAACTCAGAATTAATATTTTGTTATAAGCTGTTTTATAAAAATATTTCCCTGTTTGATTATAAAACAGCTTTTTTATTTCAATTTATTTAGAGTTTCTCTAACAAGAGCTGCAGTTAATCCCCAGAGAACACCTTCATTTAATTTATAAACAAAGATTTTTCTTTTTCCGGCCCGCCATGGCTGGTTATATCTTTCAGGCAGTTCAAGCTCTTTAGAAGGCAGCAGGTGAACAGTATTTCCTTTTTCATCTGTATAATGTGGATGTACCATTAGCTGTACATAATATTCGTCCGGAGAATTGTTTTGAAAATATGAAACAGGAACAAAAAACACTTTTTCAACTTCAGTTTTATCGATATCAAGCTCAGCAATATTTTTTATATCAAGGGTTGCTATACACGAATCAACGGTTACTCCCATTGGTCCTATTAAAGTATCCAGAACCCCAAGAACTTTTATTTTATTCATTTCAATACCCAGTTCTTCAATTGTTTCCCGTATTGCAGTATCTGAAAAACTCTTATCAAGCGTCGGGTCATATTCTCCTCCGGGAAAACAAATCTCACCGCCCTGCCTTATGTTTGCAGCACGTTTTTCAAACAGGAAATGGTATTCATCATTTAAATAAATAAGAGGGATGATAACGGCGGAATTAAAAAATTCGTCTTTACGCAAAATTCCCGGCGAAGATGGTAAATTATTTATTAGTTTATTTAAATCTTCTTTGTTCATTTTTAGTCCGAAAAGTATAGGTAAAATTAAGAAAATCTGTTGAGAGTATAATAAAAAAGCCGGCTGCTGCGCCGGCTTAATCAATAAGACGATATCAATACCCTTTATTTTACAAGTGACATCTTCTTTGTTTCGGTAAATTTACCTGCAATTAATCTTGAAAAATAAATACCGCTTGCAACCATTTCTCCCCATTGATTTTTTCCATCCCAGTTTAGATCGTAAGTTCCTGCATTGTAACTGGTATTACTTACGAGCGAACGGATTAATCTTCCGTGAATATCATAAATATTCAGACTAACATTTTCCCGTCCGGGAATTGAGAACCGGATTTTCGTGGAAGGATTAAAAGGATTTGGGAAATTCTGTGATAATTTATATGTAGAGACTGGTTCACCCGAATTTTCAACTTTAGTAGTATGCGGGTCATCGGTATGGCACTGGGTACATTCCATTTTTGCCGAAACGTTTTTAACTGTTCCACTGCCGCTGTGGCAGGCATTACAACCTGCAACACTTGCAGGCGGAACATAAAGTGGTGTGAATGTTCCTGCGAAATGATCGTTGAGAATTTTTGCAGCGTAAGCGGCAACATCACCTGTCAGTCTTGCACATCTTTCTTTTCTTTCATTTGCTCCAACAGCGAATCCGGAAGAATTGCACCAGCCGGTTACGGATACATGGCACAATGGGTTACCGCTTATATTTTGGGGCAGGTCCATATCAAAATCATTATGCTGATAATTATGATTAATTGCATACTGATTGCTTATATCTGTTGGAAACAATGTCTCGGTATACCAGCCAAGCAACTCGTTAACCAGTGTGCTGTAATCAGCAGCAGGGGTTACCAGCGAAATTGCTGCAGATGCACCATTTAAAGCTCCGCACAGTGTCCCCCAGCCGGCAGCACCGCCGCCAGCAAAACCCAAAAGCTGTCCTGGTAAATTAGTATAAGGATCGCCAACGGCTGTTCTGAGTGCATTAATTATTGCTTCAAATGCACCGTAACCACACCCGTATCCTGCGTAATAAGCATCGTGTCCTGCAATCCTGATCGCTTCCACATCAAGCTCTGCGTAGGGCCAGGGCCAATCAGTTTTAGTTCCGGCAAACAATTTGCTTCCGGTCATCATATTTAATGCACCGGTACCTACTGCAACTCCTGCTGCATATTTTGTTGTATTCCTAAGGAATTCTTTCCTGGTAAGATTTTTTCCCATAACACTTCTCCGTCAATTAATTGAAATTAAATCACTCTGAAGCTCCGATGATTTTTCAGCTTCAAGTGATAGTTGGTTAAGAAAATCAATAAATGAATCAAACTGTTCTTTGCTCGCAAATCCGCATATTAATGAAAATTTATTTTCATAAAATGATACTATCTTTTTGGTGAAATCTTCTCCCGCAGGTGTTAAAAAAACTTTCTCAATACGTTTATCATTATTATCAAGCTCTCTTTTAATAATGAATTTTTTCTCAAGCGAGTTAAGGAGCTTGGAAGTTGTTGTTCCCCTGGTTCCTATTATTTCACTTAATTCTTTAATGCAACATGGTTTATCTGTATACAGAGCAATAAGGCATTGCAATTCCCCAACTGTAAGATTAAAGTTTTTACGTGTAATCAGGTTAAGTTTATTACAAACCCTTGAAAATTTAAATAGAATCTCTCCTGTTTTATCCTGCATATATTTCCAGATAAATCATTATTAAGATGCAATTACTGTTCCTATTGAATAGTTGCAAAAATGAAATAATTTCCTATTATTTTTAGTTGCGGTATTGAAATAATCATCAATCGGTATAGGGAAATTCAACACTAATACTTTAAGAAGTAAGTAAATAATTCGTTACATGATTAAATCAGGATGGTCAATAACAAATAGAAGAAATGTGAAAGGAAAATAAATTTCTGAGGTGGCAAAATAAAATCAATTAAATAAATATCAGATAACACTAATTACTGACATCATTCTTCATTTAATATTTTAATCACCTCAGAGTGTAATCCGCTTGGAGCAGCTATTATGCTCGTTCCTTTAGCCGGGTCCTCACCTTTAATATCAGATATAACTCCTCCTGCACCCCTGATTACAGGAATTAAAGTCATTGTATCCCAAACGGACATTACCGGATCAATCATAATATCCGCATATCCGGAAGCTATTAGGTAATAACCGTAACAATCTCCCCATCCCCTAATCATACTAACTTTTGATACCAGATTATTAAATCCTTTTTGTAAATGCTTATCTAAGGATTTTAAATCTGTGGTTAAAAGAACCGCTTTAGAAATGTTACTGCAGTCTCTAACTTTAACTGGATTATCATTTAAACGGGTTGATGAATTATCCCCAATTATTAATTCGTTAAGTATCGGAAGATTAATAGCTCCTAAAATCGGTTTTCCATCCTTTAGTAAGGCTATCAGTGTTCCGAATAAGGGAGTTCCGCAAATAAAACTTTTTGTTCCGTCAATCGGATCTAAAATCCATTTGAAATCAGCATCGGGATTAATTTCTCCAAACTCCTCTCCGAGAATTCCATGTTCCGGAAATTCTTTTGAAATTGAATTCCTTAAAAATTCTTCTGCTTTTTTATCGGCAATTGTAACCGGAGAATTATCAGCTTTAATATGAATACTAATTGGAACCCGGTAGTAACTTTTAATAATTTTTCCTGATTCAGAAGAAAGGTATTTTATAAAAGGAATTATTTCATTTTGAAGGGTCATAATTTATCCTTTAGAAATAAAAAATGCGAAGGTAATCCTTCGCATTTTTTTGTTGCGGAGAGTCAAGGATTCGCTGCACTCCTCATTTATTTACTAAATTCTCAGCGTTTTTCAAACTTGTGCCCATTTTATGCCCAGGAGGTTTTGAATCCTATAATTAGTTTTCAATCTAATAAATATTTTTCCAATTTTTCATATGCTTTTTTATGTAGATCAGGCTTCATCCTCTCCAGATTAATTAATTTCCATTTGACAGCTGGCAATTTATCTATCCCATCCAAACTTAAAAGGCTCCACTCGGGATTCCTGTTCTTAAAAGTGAGTAAGAATTTTTTTTCATCACCTGTTAGGGTGTCTTTTATTGTTTTAATTAAATCAGTCCGGATTTTAATCAGATCACTTAGTTTTACTTCCTGAATTGTCATACCAGCGAACTCTTGTTCAAAAATTACCTTAATATCTTTTAAGCCTGGATTAAGAACCTCAACTATAGGTCTGCTATGACTTATAAGATAAACTATAAATGCTTTCCTGATTCTCTCAGTGAATCCTTCATTTTCAAAAAGGAGTTTTATATCAAACAAATCCCGGGGATGTTGTCTGTCTAATGCTGCACAAATTTTACCTGCATAAAGATCTTCAAAAGATAAAGTCTTTGCAGTAACTGAAAGTTCAAATTCCTTCTCAGCTGTATTACAAAGTTTTTTGTTTATAGTTGGATAAACATTCCCCCTTATCACAGGATTAACTTCTACTTTTACTGTTGTGTCTTCATACCTGATTATTAGTGCATAAATAGTATGCCTGTGCTGATCTATTTTGTTAGATATTTGAATCCCCTTAAAAATTCTTTCCAACCTCACTTTTATACTTGCAAGACAGTCATTTATCTTAAGCAATGATAAATCTCTTTCCTGTACTTTAATATATGCCAGGTCAATATCCACCGATAATCTTGGATACTCCCTCCAGAAAAAATTTATTGCAGTTCCTCCCTTTAGGGCAAATACTTCTTCTCTCATTATTGAAGGTAGTATACGCAATAATAGTTCGGCCTGTTTTCTATATATATTATCGAGCATATTCCTGAGGTACAGTTATATTATATTTTTTGTCAAGGACCCCTTCCTTAACTATGGATCTTTTTCCGCTTCCCAGATTTAGGTCCTTCAGGTCCAATTCCCGGACCCATGGAAGGTTAAGGCTTTCTGATATAAACAGAAATAATCTTTTTACCTTAATTGAGTTGCATTCCTCAAGTAACTTTTGAACAAGATTAGGTCTCAGGGTTGTTAAACCTTCCATTATTTTCATGGCCTCATCAAATGATTGCTCTTTCGGAACAAGGTACAACATTTCCATTGCGGCTAATTCAGGACTTGAGATTGCGATGCTAAAATTATCAAAATTGTATCTGGTAAAATATTCTATTCTGCTATATTCAAATATCTCAGTTCTTTTTAGAATAACATACTTAAACTTATCCTGCCATACATGTTTTATCTCTTTTCTATTGCTAAAAAGGTAAACCATGTTCTCCTGAGTTCGTATATAATGACCAAATCCTTTCATATATAAAGCTGTCTTCCCCCCAGCATGGATGGTTGCACTTTCTTTGTGTTGGATGCTAAATAGTACTCCTTCCCAATTGACTTCATCATCATATCTTTTATACATGCCGCGAACAAACAATTTTATCCACTTCGATTTGGAATATATTTTTAGCAGTTGAGGGCTGTAACCTAATTCTTCTAATTCCTTGACTGTTTTAACCGTTCCCTTTGGCCAATTGCTCATTAGCCAGTTTATTTTTGTTTTATTTGATATATCATTCATATATGAATTATTACAAGATTAAACTAATTCTTGGTTTATTTTTATCACTTTTGATATATAATATATATATGAAACAGAACAATATCAAACTATGTCAGGATGTTTCGCTATATTAAACAAAAAAGCCTCAAATGTGCATCGATCTGCTACAAATGAGGCTTAGAAATACCAAGCGGAGAGTCAGGGATTCGAAAAATGAATTTTACAAATCCTTTGAATATCCGACAAATTCATATATTACAATAAGTTAACCTCAATCATTTTGAAAGCAAAATGGAACTGAGTTCCTTGTAATTCCCTGTATATAATCAAAGAGCTGGCACTGACCTGCCCCCCGAAAAGAGATCCAATTATTAAATTAGGATCAAAGGAGAAAAAGATATGAGTAGAAAGAGATATACAGGAGAGCAGATCATCAGCAAACTTCGGGAAGCTGAGGTCTTGCAGTCAGGTGGGCAAAGCATAGTAGAGATATGCCGACAGCTAGGGATAAAGGAACAGACATACTACAAGTGGCGAAAAGAATACGGAGGAATGAGAGTAGATCAGGCAAAGAGGCTCAAAGAGATAGAGCAAGAGAACACGAAACTCAAAAAACTAGTAGCCGATCTTTCACTTGATAACGCAATACTAAAGGAGACGGTTCGGGGAAACTACTGAGCCCGGAGAAGAAACGCCGGGCAGTAGAGAATGTAATGGAAAAACTGAAAGTATCAGAAAGAAGAGTATGTTCAGTACTTGGTCAAGCAAGATCTACACAGCGTAGGAAAGTCAAGACAAGAGACGATGAGCAAGCTCTTCGTGAAGAGATAGTAAAGTTAGCCTGTGATTATGGTCGTTATGGGTACAGAAGAATAACAGCATTGCTGAGAAATCAGGGATGGAAAGTAAACCATAAACGAGTTGAGAGGATATGGAGACAAGAAGGACTAAAGGTTCCACAGAAGCAGCCAAAACGAAGAAGGTTGTGGTTAAACGATGGTTCTTGTATAAGGCTAAGAGCAATGTATCCAAATCACGTATGGAGCTACGATTTTGTAGCAGATAGAACCAGTGATGGAAGACCGATAAGAATGCTGACAATCATAGATGAGTACACAAGAGAATGCTTAAGTATACATACTCAGAGACGAATAAAAGCACCGGAAGTACTATACAAACTTTCAGAGTTATTTATTACAAAAGGAATCCCGGATCACATACGTTCGGATAACGGATCAGAGTTCAGTGCAAAATCAGTAAGAAGTTGGTTAGATAGATTGGGAGTTAAAACATTATTTATTGAACCGGGAAGTCCCTGGGAGAATGGTTACATTGAATCATTTAACGGCAAACTTAGAGATGAGCTATTGAACGGAGAGATTTTTGATAATATATTAGAAGCAAAAGTAATTACAGAGAACTGGAGAAAGTATTACAATTATAAAAGACCGCACAGTTCACTTGGTTACAGACCTCCTGCACCGGAGGCAATATTACCTATTCAGATTGCCAGTGCCTGAATGGTAATTACTAACTTATGCATTGGTATCACAATGAGGGGCAGGTCAATTCGTTCATCCAGTAATTCAAAAGGACCCATATTTTCACCGAATGATTGTTGTCCAAATAGATCAAAAACAATATTATAACCGTGACCCGGGTAAGGATAAGGATACTGATACGCAATCACTACATAAGTCACGCCAGTAGACGCCATATATGCCCAATCGATCGCAGGGTTTTTCCCGGCCCCTACCCCTAAAGGCTGACCATTGTCCCATAAATTCCAGTTCTGGCCATTATCTGTACTTGTTTCATACCAGACAGAACCCATATCCTGATATACCCTGTGCAAAGTTGAACCGGCTCCTAAACCAGGAGTCCTAACGATTTTTCTCACCCCGCCTTTGGTAAATGTTATGGGATCGGCTGATAATCCTTGTCCTTTTACATTTGCAGTAATAGTAACCCCATCATTTTTAAATACAACTCCCGAAGGAGATGAATTTGGATGTTCAAAATCTGCATCTAAAGGCGGATCTGCAGACCAGCTTTGCAGATAAAGATTATGGTATTTTTCCGTTTGTGATAGATAAATATTGGAAGGGATGCTGATTGAATAATTAATCGGATTACTTCCTGTATAAGGTTGATTTAGAAAAATTCCGTTATATGAACCATTATTGACCTCTGTAGGAATTGCATTTAATCCCAGATTTCTATAACCGTAAGGTGCTTGATAATAATTTGGGTCTTCTTCATTGATATACCAGGGATCTGTTAATAACATTTTTAAATAAGGTATTTCAGTACTTCCATTAAATGATACTGACTTTGCACTTTTATGATAAACATTAAGATCATTTAATTCATCAATAATATATATGCTTGCATGATTATTATAATATTTTTCTGTTGGATTTATGGCTACCCACCTATAAAAACCTTCTCCATTTAATGAAACTATGCTATCTTTTAATACATTATATTCATTATCAGAGAAGAAAAAATTCCTATTCGTTCCTGGTAGTCTATCATACCAACTATATTCTGCCCATATCCTAATCCATACATCGCTATTTGCACTGCTGCCATCGTTTTTAAATGCATTAATATTTTTTACGGTAGCAATCTCACCATATTTTACAGCGTTGTATGGATTAGAATCATCAGTTGAAAAGCCGGGACCGCTGATATGAACTTTCCAGGTCCAAACTTGGTTGTTATGTCCATCCGTATTAAGATGATAATTTTGATTTGACTTATCTACGTAAACACCATTCTCGAGTCTTTTCCAAGTGTATAAATTATCCTGGGGATCATAATCGACGTTTGGAATCAATAAGTTTCCATTTAAATATAAATCGCCCTGCAATATTGCGCCCCATTCATCGTCGTTTTGCCAATAAATTTTCAAATTACGGATTTTTGCCTCATAATTTCCCTGAGAAAAAACCTGAATAGTGAAAAAAAATATTATGATTATTAAAGATTTCATTCAATAATACCTCCTTTATTTTTATAAATTAGTCCCTCTTATATGCCAACAAAATTACAGCTTCTCCTACAACTCCGCCTAAAGTACTAAAACCTACAGCAGCAACTATATTACTGCTGCAGTTGCCTGACAGCATTACTATTCCCTCAGGACGCTGTTTTATTAGATGCCAATCATTTCCGTTAAAGTGGTCTATCCCATCAGGACCAATTCCATATATGTTATTGGATGCACTGCCCCTGATTGTTGTGAAGAAAAAGCCTGTAGAAGTTTTTTGCTGCCATTGATTGTAATGGTTTGCCCAAATATCTGTACCGGCAACATAAGTCTTTCTTCCATCCAGCCAAATCCCTGACAAGTGGGTACCTGGCTGCCAGTTTAATGTATCTTCTGCCGAAGAGGATGTTAGTGTTAATATCCTGTAATTGTTAAGTTTCTCAGCAGTTGAAAGTATTTTCAGTTTGCCGGTAGAAGGTTCTTTTACTCCGTAAACGTCTGTTAAAGTAGCATCTATTCCGCTTTCTATTTTAGCCCAATTTCCATTTTGGCAGTGGGCAATAAATCCATTATCGCTAACAACATAGAAGTCGTTTTTCGATATGCCCCACATTTTATTCGCAGAACCATTTAACTGTGCAATTAGAGAACAATCGTTTGTGAACTCTATACCATTGTAATGAGAAATGCTGCCATCTATATGAGCGAATAATATATCATCTGATGAAAAAGCAAAAACAGTCTTAATAGGAGGATAGTCGACACCACCACAAGCATTAGTTTTAATCCTTATTAACTCCCATTGACTTCCATCCCAGTGAACAGCATTATAAGCATTTGGATCAGGTACCCCTGTTGTATCCAGAAGATAGATCTCCCCCACAGCCCAGATATCATTTTCATCTATGATGGTGACATCATAAAGCGTACAGCTTCCGGCCTGCCCTCCAAAAGTCCAACTCTGCCAGGTAAAGTTGTGGGAGGTAGTGTCCATCGTAGAAACCGGTAAAACATCACTTGTGATTGATTGATTGGATGAATGAATGATTGAAGTAAACCTATAGGTCTTATTTGGGAGAAGTGAATCGATATAAAGCAGCGTATCTGGACTGCTTAGATTTATATACTGAACAGTGCTGTCATCCTGCTTTAAGGATATTTCGGCAGGGAGGCTGATATTTGAACTCTTAAGCTTTATCCAGGCCTCCGTACAGCTTACATCCTCCAGAGTTAGATTTACCTGCGGCTGCTCTTCAGGAGGAGCTATAGGTGGATTATCCTTTTTACAAGAGGAAATCAGGAGTGTGGATAAAAGAATTAGAGAGCTTAAAAGAAATATTTTCATATATACCCTTATATAAAAATAAAATAGTGTGGTAACGAAATTGAAGTAGTTCCGAATACCCACTGTAAAGAACCCTAAAGAATACACTTATAAATACAATATTAAAAATTCAGAGTCAAATTATTTTTTTATTAACTTTAAAAATCATTGTTATAGAAAAACATTCTTAATGTTAATTAACGAGCAGTAGTTTTATAATATGCCTTTTAACGCAACATTAACTGCATCAATCAAAACTTTAATTGCTGCATTAGCTGCTTCCTGGGCAGTAGCTTTTGATATTACGGCAACTGCGTGAAACTCTGCCTCTGCAATTAACTTTTCATCTTCAAGTCTTAATTCAAATCTTTTTTGAGTTAGATCCCCGGATATCCTCAATTCAGCTAACAACTCTAGTCTCTCTTTCCTATTCTGCAAAAACTGATTAACAACCGATTTAGCCTCACTCCAGTTATCTGCAACAACATCTTTAACTGCTGCTGCCATTTGAGACAGGACTTCATTTATATCAAAATTCATATTGCCTCCTATTTAATTTGGCGGATTATTTTCTATGTCTTTTGCTTTTTCTGCAACCTGCATTGCAAAGAATAAATCATTAAAAGTGAGACGATTTAGTTCGATCACACCATCACTTATCTTATTATCTTCTTTATGTTCATTCTTATACTTCTTCCAAAGATCAAGTGTAATTTCACAGATTCGGGTAGAGTTTTCATTCAGTGGTCTGATCTTATTCTTATATAACAGAGAGTTTAGCTCTGCTTCAATACCGGCATATTGCCCGGCAAAATTTGAATATGCTCTTTCACCATTTTCATTTGAAGTTGTCTCTTGTATATCCAGATAAAACAAATCGACTTCTTTAGCGGTTGTTTCGATCTGATCTGCAAGCTGCTCATCATATGGCGGTATAAGTGTAATTCTGCATCCGCTTGCGAAAACAATTATTGCAAAAACTGCTAGAACAAAAAGTTTTTTATTTATCAAAATTAACCTCCTTATTTGTATTACTTTATTAAATAGTGTGATAGCCCAGCCGAAAAAAAATTATTAGGAAGTTTCCTCCATCATCTTGTTGATTACCCCATCAATTTTTTTATACAAGTCTGAATCCTTGTTAACCTTTGAAGATTCCAGAGTTGATTTAAGATCAATAACAGAATCCATATTCTGTTTAACTTTTTGTGCTTGAAATCTGCTTTTTATTTCCTGCTCTTTGGTATCTAAGAGATCCTTTACATCACCTTCAACCAGGGTTGTAATCATAGCAACAATCCGGTTTAAGATCTTTATTACAGCTTCAGCTGAAAATCCACCAAGCAGCGCAAGCAGAGAAGGAGTTATCTTCTCCACAATGTTTTGCCCTGAGGAATTGGTAGCAAAGAAAGAAGCATCAATAATATTTGCCAGGATAAACCCTGTTATTAAACCAATTATTATCCTGTTATAATAGTGGGTGATATATTTATTATCGAAAGTACGGGCTATGATATATCTCTTAGATGTAGTTAAAGCATAAAGACAAGCTCCTAATCCAGCTGAGAAGAACAAAAGTAACTGAAGGTAGAATTGATCACCCTGGTTTTCCTTTATTACACTAAAAGATCCAGTGATAACATACCCAGCTAGAAAAAATATACTTAGTAGCCAGACATCCCGGATGAACCTGATAAATTTAGAGCCAAACCAGATAAACATTTTATCTGTTGGTATAGTATTTTCAAGAGTACAGGGTGTCGCAGGTTTACACTTGCTTACAAGTTCATTAAAGATTTTAGTGATAGTTTCTTTATCACCTTCTAAAGCTTTTGCAATAGCTACCCGGAGTACACGTTCGGGCTCGCCATCGGCTGTATCTGATTCTTTTTTTGCTTTGTACTCAGCAATTATCGGAGCAGTTTTAAGGTTAATAACAGATAGCTTGGCCCCGATGTCCTCAGGAACATTCTTACCTGTTTCAGTAAGGTAGTCATACATTAGTTCACAGTTATAGAGCAGTCTGAAAAGAATAACTCTTTCAGCAATATCATATATATGTTTTTTCACTTAACACCTCCCTGATTATTAAGTTAAAATAATTATAAGCTCCACTGTGTTGAACTATCTGTAGATTCAACACGGTTTTCAATTGAATCATCAAGTGCAGGAAAGAAATCTATTCCTGTTATCGTCTCCAGTGCATTAACAGGAACGATATAGTCCTTCAGTTGACCTGTTGCCCCAATCTGGGGAATAAGAAAAGCAATTGTTTTGGGATTACCATCCTCGAATCTTAAAAGTGCTTTGTAAAAATATCCCGGTATGGTGACTTTGTTTTCACCGATGGAACCAAGGTTATTCAGGAACACTGGTCCCGAGACAACATAAATTGTATCAAATTCGATTGCTTTTTCTCTTACCCAGGTTTCAAGTTCTTTCCAGATTCCGTTATTAAACCTGTGCAGCTGTGGCGACATATTGGACATAAGAAATGATTCTTTATTGTTAGCTTCAGATAGTTGGTTGTCCTCCGAAGGAGAGAGATGGCCTTTATCAAAACCGCTGTTAACATAATCATCAGGAGTAGCACTGCCAGTGGAAATATTATTATCAGCCTTAAAATTATTCGAACGACCCGCCTCCATCTGAGCTTCATCTTTATTCAACTCATAGGCTACCCAGTCTGCCTGTTCGTGTTCTTCGTTATAGGAAAGGGTAAACTGTGTGTAATCAACTTCCTGATGACTATCTACCTGTGCAGGAAAGTAGATGAATTGAGAATAAGAATATTGTGCTGAGAGCAGAGTTAATAGTACAATTGTAAAAATAATTCTTTTCATAGCCGCCTCTTTTCAAATTATAATTTTGATTAAAGATCACCTATTTATTTATCCTAACAATACCTGTTCAAGTTTGTTTACATTAGTTCCCGGCTCGCCTTCTTCAGCGTAGAATTCTACCCACACATTGTTCCCGTCCCACTGAGTTCCTTTCCTGTCGGCGGTTTTAACAATAGCAAAATTCCGATGAGACAAATAATATCCGTGCCCGTTAACCCCATTAAGTTTTTTTAATTCGCCAATAATCTTATCGTCCTTTAGCTCAATACTGCCAACAGATAGTCTCATCATTAAGTCTCCGAATGATGTAACAGAAGGTGTCCCGATACCAGATGAAACTACCTGGTTAATTTTCAGGGGTACACCATCCGGTTGATGAACAGGAAGATAGGAATGTATCTCAGCCAATGATCCGACGTGAACATCCCCGCTCAGAATTGTTATACCTGTATCCTTATGATCTTTTTTATAATCAAATAAAATCATTAAGAGTCGTCCGCATTCATTCCTATTATTCGGTGATACCCAGGAATCTCTAAGATCATCAGTTAGTTCTTCAGTCCAGGGAGTCTGTTCCATAATCCAGGATATTGCTCCTGTTTTAACGTGGACAAATGGTATACCTGCTACCACGTAGAGATGCTTAAGACCTTCTCCATTCTCCTTAAGCCATTTATGAATTGCTGCAAATTGTTTTTCACCTAGTACCGTGCCCTTTTTGTATAGTCTGTTAGATCGTCCATCAAGAATAAGGAATCCCGTTTCGTGCTGTACAAAACCACAGGCAAATGAACTATTATCTATGGAAGGCGGGTTATGACTAGCCTGGAAAATATTAAACGCATCTTTTGCAGCTTCAAAGAATAATTTTTAATAAAGATATCTGGTATGTTAATAATTTTATAAAATCTGGTTTATCATTAATTTCAGGAAGACCAAAAGATGGTAAATCAAGGTTAATGCTATATATGGCTGTTTGCATAGCAACAGGAATGCCTTTTTTATCGAAGTATCAAACAGTGAAGACTGGAGTTTATTTTATAACATTCGAAGAAAGTCTTCGGTTGCTGCAAAAAAGGTTGTCTAAGATACTTCTGAATAGAGATTTTCCTGAAAATTTAGTATTTCCCAAAAAAGTTAGGAAAGTTAATAGAAGGGAGAAAATTACTATTGATTTTCCAAAATTTGATCAAGGGGGTCTAAAAGTACTTGAAGAAGTAATTGTTAAGAATAAAAATATTAAAGTAATTATTTTCGATAACATTGGAAAAGCATTTGCTCAAAGAACTAATCGAAACAGCTTTGAGGAAGATTATACTATATTATCTCCCCTGCAAGAATTAGCAAACAAATACGAAGTTGCAATAATAGGGATACACCATAATAGAAAACAAAGTGCTATTAATCCTATTGATGAAATGATGGGTTCGTCTTCTTTATCAGCAGTGGCAGATAGTATCTTCATTTTACGAAAAATCAATCCAACGGATAGAAGTCTTCATATAACTGGAAGGGATATTGAAGAAAAAAATCTAGGTATTAGGGTTAATAATGTTAATGATAGGTGGAAAGAAATTGAGCTGGATAAAACACAAAAACTCTCTCATGAGCAAAGGAGTGCATACAAACACTTTGAAAAGAGTTCTAAATTAGTATTTAGAAATAAACATATTGCATTAATTGAAAAATTAAGCCCCCAAAGTTGTGCTCGTATTCTTAAAGCACTTGTAAGGAAAGGACTCATAGTAAATGTAAGTAATGGAAAATATAGATTAGCTTCTTAAGTAATTATGTGATGTTTGAAAAGGTCAAGTTTAATTTTACAGCTTGACCTTTTTGTTTAATCAAACCAGACAAATTTTAGAGAATAAGTTGGTAATTATGTTGTTTGAACAGAAAATTGCAAATTGAAATAACTAACACAAATGCAAGGGTTTTGAATAAATTATAATTGAAAATATTATTTAAATGTTTAGCCTGTTTTTTATTTATTATATAGTGGGTAGAATTAAGATTAAAGAAAATAGTTAACTAAATTGTTAACTATTGTTCAAATTTGTTCATTTTCACAAACCATAATTATGTTTAAGCCCCAAAGGATCGCACACAAAAAAACCTCGAAAATAGCTTGTTTTCGAGGTTTTATATTCTCAGCGGAGAGTCAGGGATTCGAACCCCGGAAGGACTTGCATCCTTAACGGTTTTCAAGACCGCCGCATTCAACCACTCTGCCAACTCTCCGTACAATAAAAAGAACTTTAATTCTCTGATTAGGGCTACAAATATAGGAATACTTTCATATTTGACAAAACACAAAAGAAACTGTATTTGAGTAGGGTATTTTGAATTACAAAATTAATTCATTATGAAAGTAATTTCAGCCATTCATACAGCATTCCCGTCCGTTGATAATTTTCTACTTTTTTATTACAAACAAACTTTCTTAAAATGCAGTAATAATTATTTCTATTCTCTAATTTTTGGTAAATACAATGATTAAAACTGTTCCAATTTTAGCAATCTTTCTATTAATTACTTTTTTGAGTACACTAACGATTCATTCGCAAGAAAAAGTTAAGGGAGATTTTTTAACAAACGCAATGGATACTACAATTGACCCCGGTGAAAATTTTTTTGAATATGCAACAGGAACATGGATGAAAGAAAATCCAATACCGGCTTCTGAAAGGAGATGGGGACTGGCTAATCTTGTTAATGAAGAAACTTACAACAGGCTGAAGGGAATACTTCAGGAGGCGGCTAAATCAAATGCTCCTGAAGGAAGTACAACGCAAAAAATCGGTGATTTTTATTTTACGGGGATGGATACAGTTGCCATTGAAAAACAGGGATTAGCTCCCATCCAACCCGAGCTTGATAAAATAAATTCTATAAAAAATAAAAAAGAGTTATTTGAAACTGTGGCCCTTCTTCAAAAAGAAGGAGTAAGTGCCATGTTTGGTCTTTTTATAGATCAGGATACAAAGAACAGTGAACAATATTCTGTGTATCTGTGGCAGGGAGGACTTGGGTTGCCGAACCGCGACTATTATTTCAGAGATGATGCCCGTACAGAAAATATTCGTAATCAATATAAAGTTCATATAACAAAAATGCTTGAGTTACTCGGAGAGAAAAAAAGTAAAGCAAGTAAAGACGATAATATAATTTATAAGATTGAAAATTTTCTTGCAGATTCCTGCAGAAAGTTGGAAGATCTGAGAGATCCTTATGCTAATTACAACAAAATGTCCGTTGCTGAACTGGAGAAAACAACCCCTGCAATTGAATGGAAAGTAATGATGAATGAAATGGGTACTGAAAAACTGGATTCAATTATTGTGGGTCAGCCTGAATTTGCAAATGCATTAAATGCGGCAATCCAGAAATTTACAATTGAGGAATGGAAAACATATTTGAGATATCATTTGTTAAGTGAATTTGCGGGCAGATTAAGCAGCAGGTTCGATAATGAAAATTTCCATTTCCGGGGAACAGTTATGTCAGGTGTGAAAGAACAAAAACCCAGATGGAAAAGAATTCAGGATGCCACGGAACAGGCTATGGGAGAATTGCTTGGACAAATTTATGTCGAAAAATATTATTCGCCTAAAACCAAGAAAAGATATGAGAAAATTGTTGATGATTGTATTGACGCTTTTGCGAATAGAATAAAAAATCTTGATTGGATGAGTGACTCAACTAAACAAAAAGCATTGGTAAAACTTTATGCGATTACGAAAAAAGTGGGTTATCCTGATAAGTGGAAAGATTTTTCAAGTTTGAAGATTGACAGAGGTTCATTTGTAAGAAATACAATCAAGGCAAACATTTTCTGGTTTAACAGAGAAATAAACAAACTTGGTAAACCAGTTGACAGAACCGAATGGAATATGACGCCGCAGACCTGGAATGCGTATTACAATCCTTCAAATAATGAAATTGTTTTACCGGCAGCAGCATTTGTAGTTCCGGGAGTTCCCGACTCCCTTGTTGATGACGCTGTGGCTTATGCATATGCGGGCGCTTCAACAATTAGCCACGAACTTACACATGGGTTTGACGATGAAGGAAGATTATTTGACGAGAAGGGAAACCTGAAGAACTGGTGGACCAAAGGGGATGAAGAAAAGTTCAAACAAAAAACCCGGAAGCTTGTTGACCAGTTTAATAATTATGTAGTGCTTGATAGTATGCATATAAATGGCGAAGCAACGTTGGGAGAAAATCTTGCTGATCTTGGCGGTGATGTTATCGGTTGGGATGCATTCACAAAAACAAAGCAGTATAAAGAAGGAAAGAAAATCGCAGGATTAACTCCTGCTCAGAGATTCTGGATTGGTTATGCTTATTCATGGTTAGGGCATACAAGACCGGAAGCACTTGCACAACAGGTTTTAACTGATGTGCATTCCCCTAATTTTCTTCGCGTAAACGGACCGTTCAGTGATGTTGACGCATTCTACCAGGCATTTGATATTAAACCCGGACAGCCAATGTATATTCCACCGGATAAAAGAGTAAAAATCTGGTAAGAAAAATTTAGGGAGAAGGTTTATAACCTTCTCCTTTTTTAATAATGAGGGGTCTGGTACTTTATCCACCAGAAGCATTTTCCTGAATGGATACTTAAATTTTCAGCGTACCCTTTGAATAATTCTTTGAGTTCAACTACTGAATAATAATTTTTAATGATTTCATAAATTGAACCGTCAGATAATTTTCTTTTTTTATATGTATTTGTATCATCAGTTTTACGAATTAACTCCCCGCCGATATTTTCGAGATAAATATTATCCGCTATAAAGACTTTTGAGCCCGGCATTAACTTTTTGTAAAATTTTTTTATAAAATTATCAATTTTATTTTTAGGGATATGCGACAATAAAAAATTAGCACAGCCGGAATTGAAGAAGCCGGTAATATTTTTCATTTCATAAATATTATCAACAATAAATTCCGCATTAAGATTTTTAGATTTTGCAACATCCAAAACTTCTTTTGAGAAGTCAAATGCTGTTGTGCGTTTAGCAACTCTGGAAATTACTTCAGTCCAGTATCCGGTTCCGCAAGCCGCTTCCAGAACCATTTCATTCTGAAAATACGAACCCAATTCATTTTTAATTTGTTCTAATTCTTTCTGTCTTTGGGGATCGTCTCTGTAATAAATCTGTTCGTATTCCCTGGCCCTTTTACTGTAGTAATCTTTCATTGTAAAATAGTAGTTGGTCTTTTTTTTATACGGATTTTATACATCAGAAAGGTAATTATTCCATCGTCGATTTTAATGAAATTTCATAACCTTCACTTTTCAATTTTAACCTGTTCTTATAAAGAAATTCTTTTATAGCTTCTACTGAAATAATCTTGGTTATTCCATATTTAATATTTTTATGTTGTTTTGGAAAAATATCCCCTTTATAGGGGAAAAAAGCATTATAGGTTTTACCACCATTTAACTTTTGCGGCGCCAAAAAAATTTCTTCTTCTTCAGGAACCCATTGAACCATTCCAACCATTTCAAAGTGAGGAACACCGTCTCTTATCGCCAATACAAGTCCACCGCTGAATCCCGGGTTTACTACTGCATCAACAAGAAATGAACCTTCACTATCCCTGTTAGGACTGCTTACTATTGCTTTGGTTACCATCTGATAATTTATAGGATAACCGAAAAGGTAAACAAAAGTTCCCCATTCAAGTTCTTTCGATTTTCCCAGGGGATAGGGAAATACAGGGATTCGAAATCCTGTCTGGGCGCTATACTTTCTGCCTAAAATCGCGATATCATCCTGATCATCTTTTGCAAGTAACTCCACCTCGCTTCCCTCGGGAAAACCTGCAACATATATGTTCTGTTTATCTTTTATTGAAATGGATTCGATATAAGGAGATGCTGATCCATCTGGATTTGCTCTGTATGCAATCATCGTATCGGGGAAGCTTACAATGTGGGCACATGTAATTAATGCGATAGCGCCGTTTTCAGAGGAAACGGTAAATGCAGTTCCTGAAAGTGAATTATTCCCAAAGGCTTCCGTCTCTGCTTTTTCTTTCAGCACGTTTTCGTTTAATTGATCGTAGGAAATTTCGTTCTCTTCTTTAAAATGATATACTTTATAAAATGCCGTGCAATTTATTCTTTGTACACTTTCACTTATTCTTTCAAGTTCTGAAGATGAAGATTTATAAGGAAATTCACTGTCATATTTACCATCATTCAGAGTGGGATAAATTTTTTCATACGATGTTGAGCATGAATCAAGAAGGAAAGTAAATATAATAAGCGGGAATAATAATTTGGTTAACATTTTTTGTATCAATTTTCTTATTAAATCTAAGTAGAATGATCTTTCCTGTCAATTGAAATGTATGTTAATATGATGAACGGATTAATAAAAAAAGCCCCGGTTCAAAAATTGCCGGGGCCTGATAATAGTTGTTTTATTAACGGGGCTACTTCAATAAGATCATCTTTTTACTCGAGATAAAATCCCTGGCTCTTATCCTGTAAATATAAATTCCGCTTGCAACCTTTGTACCGAATGAATTTGTTCCATTCCAGGTAACTATATGTTGTCCCGGATCCTGTACCACGTTATTTATAACGCTTGCTATTCTTCTGCCCAGTATATCATAAATTTCAAGTGTCACGTTACTTTTTTCTTTTATCTGGTAAGTGATGTTTGTTGTGGGATTGAACGGGTTCGGATAATTCTGGTATAAAGCATATTCAAAAGGAGTAAGGGAAATACTTTCTGAATTTATCTTAGCATAGTCTTCGGTTCCAATGATAATCCTGAGATTACTTTTTCCGTCACCCTGTGTTATTATTTCTGCCGATCCATTATTAATCTCTACAGGGATTTTCCTGTTTTTATCAAGTACCCAGATATCAAACTTATCCGGCAATGAGGATTTTTTATCAACTATAAGAGTAACCTTTTGATTAGGTAATTTCGTTTCTACTGAAAAATCCCAGTAGGCTCCGTCATTGGATACCGGAACAACATCCCTGGCAAAATAATTTTTACCTGATTCTATTAATACTTTTACCTGATCATTGATAGCAGGCGGTTTCATCACATCATACTTGTCAAGATCACTTTTTGCATCTTCCATCATTCCTACAAAGTTTTGTTGATCCTTTGACTGGGTTGAATTAAGAACGGCTTTAACCTGTACAAGAAACTCATCGTTTTTTAATGAAGTAAATAGGTTTGTCGTTTGTTTTTTACCAAGAAACAAATTAGGATTAACATTAAGATCAATAATCTGGTTTGTCTGGTTGTATATCCAGTAACCTTCCCAGGGATCCAGAATAAGCTGATCTATTTCATAATCCTGTATATCTGCATTCCAATGAATAGGTGCCTGTAAAAGCAAGCCGGAATTTTCAATCGTAATCCAGTCAATAGGAAAAGCAAATGGATCGGCTATCTGATTGTAACCAGGTTGAATTGTAATTGTATAGTTATTAAATGATGGTACACTTTGAGAGTTATTTATATCAAAGGTTTTCCCGTCTCTGTTAATTAACCAGAATGCATTACCCGGGACAATGTTTCCGCTTATAGCATTATATTCTGCGTAATTGTTTAATCCCGGCTGCCAGCGTAATATTCTCCATACTTTATTATCGTAAGGTCCGTAATCATCCGTAAGAACAGAATCAATTTGCGGAGAGTTGATAGAAAGCGGGACAGAGAACATCTGGTATTGACCTGTTTTAATTGGGGAGGGAAAATTCATTTGCGGTATTGTAACCTCAATTGATGCAGGATTAGTATCCGGGTTAAGAGAAGGATAGGTTATGGTATTTAATAATTCATCCGTAAAAACTACATAAAACTGTATTCCGGCAATTGTAGAATATTCAGGAGGAATATTAAAAGTATAGTTCAGACCAACTGTCGTAAGAGTATCAAACTGATAATTAAGATCACCGGTTTTGCGGTAATAAATATCTTTGGTAGTAAATATTGTTGTTGAAGGAGGGATTATATTAATCGGAGTTGACTGTCCCACACTTGGAGAAGAAGGCAGTTGAACCTGTATCAGGGATAGTCCGTTTCCCTGGAGTAAAACATTATCAGGGCTGCTTCCGGAACTGCTATAAATTATTAAGTTTGCATTTTTTAATCCCGAAGTATCAGGAGTAAAACTAACAGTTAAATTTTGTATGCCAAACGGGTGAAGTGTATCCCCGTTTATATTAGGGCTGAAAGAAAACTGTGAAGCATTAATTCCTGAAATAGTAATACTATCAATAACCATATCAGAGTAAGCAAGGTTAACTAGTGAAAGAGACAATTGGGAAGTTATTCCTACATCTACAGATCCGAAATTCAGAACACTGTCTGATAATGTAAGATTAGGAACTATCCCGGTTCCGGTAGCAAATAGTGTATCAGGAGAAGTTGAAGCATCACTCGTGATTTCATAAGATACATTTTTAAGGCCCGGATAAATGGGAATAAATCCAAGAATAAGATTTGAAGTTTGAAGCGCAACTACACTATCTAAAGGAAAGCCTCCTAAGATTGGAAATGATCCACTGGTATCTACAACAGGAATGATACTATAAATATGAAGGTTCGCTTCGCTTGTGTTTGTAATAGCAACAGACATCGAATCAATTGAAAATACGGGCAGGCTGCCAAAGTCTACAGGATTGGGAACAATATTAAATTTCGGAGAAGGTAATTTGCTGATAAATGCTTCCCCATTTATTCCGTTCAGTGTATGGGTTCCGAATAAACCTGTTGTATAAAAATAGCCGCATCCATATATATCACCTTTGGAATCATTTGCTATCCCTCCGGCTCCTGTTGAGTTGCTTATTCCCGCTCTCATTCCCCACAGTTTTTGTCCTGAATTTGTATAGCGTGCAAAATAAACATCGTCTGATTCTCCACCTGTAAGATCCTGTGCAACATTACCTATTAAAGAAATATTACCGGCATCATCAAGATCTAACTCTATACCTTCATTAAATAATGTGCTCGCATAATCTTGAACTGCCCAAATAGCATTTCCCAACTGGTCATATTTTGCGATAAAAATATCAGAACTTTCTAAACCGGTAAGAGAAATACCCCCGAAGTTTAAAAGCATGTTGAAACTTCCGGTAAATAAAATATTCCCGTCTTTATCAACTTTTACATCATTGCCAAATGCATAAACGCCGCTTGAATCACTACCTGCCTGGGTTACCCAACTTAAATTTCCCAGCGAATTGTACTTCGCCAGGAAAACATCAATATTAGTTCCATCATAACTGCTTAGTAAAGATGTGCTGCTTCCTGATACAGTATCTCCAAAGGTTATCTGATCGCTAAATTCACCAGTAATAAAAACATTGTTATTATTATCGGTTGTAACTCCGTTAGAGCTATTATAATAACTTTGTGATCCCGCAGGACTTGTTGTAGCCTGAACCCATTGTTCTGTTCCTAATGGATTATATTTTACTAAAAAAACGTCTCCGTTCGGATTAGGAGATTGAACATTGAAACTCCCAAAACTTGCAAACTGCTGGAATGTTCCGGTTACCAAAATATTATTTTGATTATCTGTTGTTACTTCATAACCGTAATCAAAGCCCTGTCCTGCGCCTTGTTTAGCCCATAGCGGAGCACCATTGCTATCATACTTTGCAACAAAAACATCATAATTGCCAAGTGCTGTTAGTACGGTGCCGCCTATATTTGCAGTACCGCTGAAATATCCTGTAATTATGATATTATTTTGATTATCAACAGTTACACTGTATGCCTGATCGTAATCTATGCCGCCTTCCCTAAGTGCCCAAATTGCTGAACCATCATTTCTATATTTGGCAACAAAAATATCACTGCCTCCTGCTGAAATCAGGCTGCCGCCCGCTATAAAAACGGTATCCTCGAAGTATCCTGTTGCAATAACATTACCGCTTTGATCTATGGCAAGGTCCGCTGCCATATCACTCCCGTTTCCACCGACACTTTCGGCCCACAAAAAATCCGGAGGTGTAGTTTGTGCAGAAATCTTCTGATTAACGGTTAGTGTAATCAATAATAGTAAAGCTAAAAAAATGAAAATTCTATTTGGTAAACTCTTGTTCATAATAAAAACCAGCCTTTATTTTTAATCTTATTACAGATTTAGTTTAATTCCTGCACCTACTTCGAAATTAGTAAGATCAGTTTTATCTTTAGCACTTCCAATGGCGTATTTTAGAAACACAGGAATAGAGACCGAAGAAGAAAGAGCAAACTGAGGTGAGAGACTAGCCCCATATATAGTGTATCCTGAAAAATACCCCGCAGTTTTTTCATATATGCTGGTGAAAATTCCGTAACCCAGAGAAAATGATGGGTTAAATTTTTGGTAATATGATACTCCGAGGTAAACCTGGTTAGGTGTAATTTTTTGATTGTCCAGCAGAGCGTAATCTCCCTTTAATTGATCCAGACCTACATTACGGTAAAGCAGATAAATTGCCAGGTAATCAAACCCGAAGAACTGCCTGTACATTGAATTAAATATTAACCTGTTACCCGAAGAAAAAATTTCCTTGCCGTCAAGCTTATCGCTGCCATAAAAAATCCCGGTAAAATCACCGGTTAAAGTTTGCGTTTCACTTAACTTAATATCTAATCCTGCAGTTAAAGAAAGCTCATTGGATGGGGCATATTTCTGAGGAACATCTGCAAGTGGTTGATACTCTGATTTAACCTGATAGGATATTCCGGCACCAATCACAACATTATCTGATAAAGGATGAAGCCAGGTTGCACCTAAAAAAGCATTTAATCCCGTTCCAAAATTTGAAGTATGCATCCCGAATAATTCCTGGCTGATTATCTGTGAGACAATAAATTCATCGGGTTTAAGTTTTGTTTTTCCGGTCGGGATATTTACCCCGGCATTAAATGAAAGATTCTCATCAGGCAGTCTTTGTTTAATAACAATCTGCATATCTGATAAACTGCTCAAATTGTATTTTATATTGCCGGCGTCTGTACCTACTGATGCATACCTGGTAACCAAACCTACTGAAGTATTACTGAAAGGGTTATAGCCCGCAGAAATAATGTTAGTGAATTCGGAAAATCCTGTGCTGTCATTTACTGTCCAGCTTTCGTAAATAGGTCTGATGTTAATACTAACAGCAGGTTGTTCAGAATATATATCCTGAGAATAACCATTTCCGGTGAGAAATAACGTCAGAAGAAAAATAAATATTAAAAATCGATTCATAATTTTTTTCCTGTTATAAGGGATTAATTTATTTATTATTTCCCTATCGGTGGTGGTGGAGGCGGAGGGGGAGGATCAGGTAACGGTTGATTTAATCCAACCTTTTCTGAAACCTGTTGTGCTGGTTCTCTGCTATCAACACCCTGTATAAAATTTGATGTGATGCTGGCTCCAAGGCTTTCCAGCCTGCTGACAGTGAGGTTTATCAATTCATTTTTAACTATGGGTTTTGTATTTCTTAATGTAGTTACAAGTTTCTCTTTTGTTCCACCGCTTTTTCCAAGACTTTGAGATGATTGAAGCTTGTTTCCTGCATCATTAAAATGCGGATCCAACTTTACTGCCTGCTGAAAAAATCCATCTGCCTGCTGGAAGTTACCGGCATCCTCCTGCATCAATCCTTTTGAATAAGCCAGGAAAGCTTCAAGATTCTGAGTTGGTATATAAGCAATTTTTTCTTTTTCTTCCTGGGTAAGTTGAAATCCGTTATCCTGAAGAAATGCAAAAACAACTTCTTTCTGAATTGTAAATAAATCATTTAATGAACCGGATTTTTTAACCCAGGATTTTCTCTGGCTTGTCTCTACTTTCCAGGAGCCGAGATCAATATTGAAATCTCCGTTATCTGTAACATCATAATCTCCCGAGACGATTGTCCCAGCTCTTAAAATCTTTCCGACACGCGGAGCAGTCGATTGATCAACGGCAGATGACTGAGAAAGTTTAAGTTCATCCAATACAGCCTGTATTCTTACTCTCTCAAGTACTTTAATATCTTTTAATTTTGCCAGATCAATACTTACCATTTCGCTGAATCCGCGGCTGAGAGGAGCATAATCTTTATTGGTTCCCTGGTAGATTAGCGGGAATACTGCCATAGTGCTATCGGAAACATTGTTAAAGGAAAGATCCTGTTCCTTTCCAATAAGAGATTTTATATCGGAATAATTTTCCTGTCTTTTGATCCATAAATATCTTCCTTCCAGCATTTCTCTGAAAGGAGAATCATCAGGTACCTGGGAATAACGGGAATAATAGGTTAAGGCTTTATCCGGTTCATTATAAAATTCCAGGTTTAATCCTTTATAAAAAATTAATTCAGGATCATCAGGCTGGATATCCAGGGCTTCCCCGAGATAATATCTTGCTTTATCATTTTCATGAGTCTGCATATAATAAACGCTGAGGTTTTTCAGTGCTTCAAAATCCTTCGGATCCTTCAGTGTTCTGTCAATCCAGCCGTTAACCTGCTGTTTATATAATTCAGGGTTATCCATTAATGACCCTGACGAACAGGAATTCAACAGCACTCCGACTATTAAAAGCAAGAGTGCCGTCAGCAGTTTAAAAATGTATTTCAAAATTCATCCTTCAAATTGTTATAATAACTAAAGGAGAGGTGCAATACTTTGTGCTTTTAATTTTGCTTTTTCGTAATTCGGACTAAGTTTTAAAGCTTCTTCGAATTTGTCATAAGCATTTTTATAATCTTCTTTTTCAAGGTAGCTTAAACCAACAGAATAAGCCATAATTGCATCCAGAGAAGGTGCCTCGGAAATATCCTGCTTGGTTTCATCTTTAAGCTTTACGTTTATTTTGTCTGCTATTTTCTGACCAAGCTTATCGATTAGATCAAAAAATTCATCCAAATCACCTTTTATTTCATCAGTAAGTAAAATTTCACTTGTTTCAACTTTTACTAATCGTGCACCTAACCAGATCTGATCTCCAAGAATAATAAAACTACCAAGCAGTACTGTTTGAACCCCAAGCTGTTTACCTACCCTTACAGCACCTTCCATGTTATATTGATTCTGGAGTTTGATTTCGTTAAGTATCCATTGAATTCGTTCTCTTTCGATCACTTTAAGATTCGTAGAGTTATTCATTCTGTTTATCATAAGATCTGCAAAACCTTGTTCCATAGGGTCGTATTGTGCTTTGTGATCAACCGACCGGTTTTTAAAATCTATAATTGCCATGGTTTTCATTCCCGGATCGGGTCTTTCAACATTGTATGAGCCTGTAAATTCTTTCCTGGATTCATAATAAAGTTTCATAAATACAGGTGGTTCATAGTCGGGATTAAAAGCAACCATCGGGGGTTCAAGTTTAAGTAGCTGAGTAATCGACTCTTTTGCTTTATCATATAATCCTTTAGCCGAATAAGCTCTTCCCAGAAAACGCAATGCCTCTTTTCTTAAATCGACATCAACCGATTCATCAGCGGCAAGATTGTTAAGAATTTCAATTGCATTATCAAATTGAGCTGATTTGTAGAATTGCTCTGCCTGATCCAACTTGTCCTTCGGGCTATCCTGTGCATAAGCCGAAGCTGTCAGCAACATTAAAATTATTGCAAAGATCAAAGTGAACAATTGAGATCTTTTAATTAGAAGTACTTCACTACAACACATAATATTATCCTCCTGTGTTCTTATATTATTTAAATTCTGATTTTCTTAAAAAAAACAATTATTTGAAATGAAAAACCAATGAATGGGTTTTGGATTCAAGTGTTGGTTCTATGTTTAATTGGACATCATTTTCTACTGTTTTATATCCGGTTTTTTTTACAGAGATTTTATAACTACCGGGTCCAAGCTTCAAATCACCCGGAGTTGTTTTATCTGTGCTTACTCCATTTAAATATATCATTCCCCATATAGGATCACCGGCATTATTTAATGATTGTATATTTACCTGCTGCTGAAAATGGCAGGTGATTTCTTTAGTTGCGTTATTACTCAAATTAATTGTAACCGATTTTGTGCCGAATTGCGGATGAACAAATTTGATGGTGTGTTTTCCAACCGCAACATTATTTCTAATAGTCTCATCTGAATTTGAAAGAACTTTTTTACCATCAATAAAAATACTTGATGCGGGGATAGAAGTTAAAACAAGAGTTGCAGTTGAGGTAACGGCAATGTGTTGAAGCTTGATATTAATTTCATTTAGTCCTGAATTAACCATATAACTCTGATCCTTCCATTCATCATAACCCGCCAAAACTAACTGGATAGAATACCTTGCAGTTGCTACGGAATCCATAAAATAAGGTGTCTTGCCCTGAGCCTTTCCGTTTATATAAACCCAGGCTCCAGATGGGTCAGATTTTACCGACAGACTTGCGGGGATTATCTTTTTCGCATTTTCAACTTTTGTGGTATCAGGAGTATTTTTTAATTCATTGGATTTATTTCCGGTTATAAAATAGATTGAAAGAATAAGCATGATGATAATAAGTGCGGCACCGGAAAAATATATTTTTTTTCTATTCGGATTCGTTCCTGAAACCTCCGCCTCTGTCGGTTCATATTTTGATATAATGCGCGTCTTTTCTTCTTCACCCCCTGTATCTGTTTGTATAGAGGATAATGATTTTTTCATTTCGCTGGTATTCTGAAATCTTTTTTCAGGATCCTTGTCGATACACCTCATTATAAATTTAACAAGATCTTTGGGTAATAATGGATTGAATTTAAGAGGGGAGGGGATTTTACCTTCAACAATCTGTTTCTGGATAACAAATTCAGATTCAGTTTTTTCAAAAGGTGTTCTGCCCGCAAGCATTTCATAAATTGTCATTCCAATGGAATAAATGTCACTTCTCTTATCTACATTTTTCAGACCCTTTACTTGTTCGGGGGACATATAGTACAATGTGCCCGCTGCAGCATGTGTTGCTGTAACCTGAGAACCGTGATCCTGTATTACTTTGGCAAGACCGAAATCCATAACTTTGATAGTACCATCTTCACAAAGCAGAACATTATTTGGTTTAATATCACGATGGATAACTCCTACTTTATGAGCATGTCCTATTGCGTTTATAATCTGTTGTCCAATTGCAATTGTTTCATTGGCCGTAAACCGACTTTTTTCACGCATCCATTCAGATATAGTTTTAGCCTGTACATATTCCATTACCATAAAGAGACCATAACTGGTCTCACGAAGTGCATAAACGCCCACAATATTTTGATTCTCAAGTTTTGCAAGTGCTTTTGCTTCTGTTTTAAATCTTTGCAGAAAACTTTCGTCCCTGGCCAGAAAAGGATCAATCATTTTCAGGGCAACAATTTTCTCCAGGCTCATATCCATGGCTTTGAATACAACACCCATTCCTCCTCTGCCGATGACTTCGAGGATTTTATAATTGTCTATTACTGTTCCTATTAATTGATCCATTGGTATTAGTCTAGTTTGGTTTTTCCGGTAAGTAAAATATTCCGGAATGTTAAGGAAGAATTTCTATCAACGTATAAACCGGGTTTTCCAAATATTCCCCAAACACTTTTATATGAACTCAGCAATCCATTTTCATCATAAATACTGATAAGATTATCAGAGTATTGTATCTTAAGTGTTTTACTTTCTTGTGTGCCAGAACCTCTGTGAGGTACTACTAGTAACTTTTCAACATCATTTTCCTTAACTCTCAGCAGAAGATAATCTCCCTTGCTGCTATATTTAAAAATATAATAATCCGAAGGGGAGACATATCCTATTATCAACCCGAATGAAGAAGCCGGATTATCAATTATAGCATTTACCGAAATTGTAACATCAAAAAGATCTGCACGGTAAATAATAAATTTTTCAGATAAAGTTTTGGTAAAGCTTAGCTCATAACTCTTTATAGAAAATTCGTTTTTATTTGTCCCGGGGTAATTCCAACCGGGAATATCAAATCTCGTAGTAGTTAATTGTGAACCACCCGGTACTGTTTTGGATTCCGGCGGATTTTCGTTTTCCGATAAACCCGGAGGAGTTTCTTCATAATCAATCTGATTAACACAAAGTCTTATGAGACTTTTAACTTTTTCGTTTCCCGGCTGAATAGCTTCTACCTTCTTATAATAATCCAGTGCTTCTTTAAACTGTTTTGCGTTCATCAGATTATCTGCTTTAGTTAAAAAGATAGAAGAAATTTCGTTTACACCTTTTAATGCGGCCTGATGCATTGGTTCTTTATCAAGAATTGAATTGTATAATGATAAGGCTTTTTCGTATTCACGATGCAGAAAATAATTATCAGCCATACTCAGTAGTTCATTATCTGAAACATCATCTTTTACTTTTGGATTTTTCTGATCAACTGAAACGGTAGTTTCTTTTGGTGGATTGATATTCTCTTCACCAGAAAAAACAGAAACTATTGAATTACCGTATTGATAGACGACTAATAACATAATTATTATAATTATTATTAGTCCGAGCCATCCTTTCCTGATTCTCCGTGACTTTTTTTTACGGGGAGCCTTTTTTATGGGTTTTTCAGCAGGAATTTTTACGGCTTGTTCAGGATTTATTTTAAGTATTAATACAGTTACATTATCCTTTCCACCGCGTTCATTTGCAAGATCAACGAGTTTTTGACAAGCATCGGAAGGGGAATTGTTAGAAACAATTGTAAGAATTTCTCCTTTACTCACCTTTGCAAGTCCATCAGAACACATAACAAAACTTTGACCTTTTTTTAGCGTTAAGTCATCAATATCAACTCTCACTTTGTCATCAACTCCCAAAGCTCTTGCTAAAACCGATTTTGACGGATAGTTACGTGCTTCTTCCGGAGTAAGAATTCCCTGTGCAAGCATTTCCGAAACCTTAGTATGATCATTGGTAAGCTGTTCGATACCACCATTTTCTATCTTATAAATTCGTGAATCGCCAACGTGTCCGATTATTCCTTTTTCATCTTTAAGCAGAAGTACCGTGCAAGTTGTCCCCATCCTGCTGAATTCAGAAGTGCTGCCGGATTTATTATAAATTGCAATGTTAGCTGCTTCAATGGCTTCTTTAATTGCTACGGATTCTTCAAAACTAGACTTAAAATATTCCTGGTTAACAACTTTTACAGCTATCGAGCTCGCTTCTTTTCCACCTTTGTGACCACCCATTCCATCAGCCACAATGAATAGTTGTCCTTTAGCGGAGTATAGATTTGTATTGTCCTCGGGAAATTTTCCGAAGCTGTCTTGATTTTCGGTTCTGACTAATCCAATATCGGATTTAGCCGAAAAAAATAATGATAGTTTTTGATTAACAGGAGGCATATAAATAAATTGAAATTAGAAATAATTAATTCTTCAGGTTTTGAATTGCCCCTTTTAAGGGGTTATCAAAATTAAAACCAAACAATGTTGGATTTTCTCCAATTACTGCAGCTGAAAATATATAAAAAACATAGTTATAAGTTTCATCAGGAATTTTATCCCTGTATTTTGATAAAAGATTCCAGAAGTTTCTGTCCTTCGGATTTGCAGGCATTCTTCTTATCAGGCCTATAATATTATATTCTCCCCAATTGTATGAAGCCATAACAAGAAGTCCCGAAGCCTGCGCATCTGTATTGTAAATATCTTTCAAATATCTGGATGCCGCACTGGTAGCTTTTGGAAAATTGTAACGGTCATCTCCCGGGTCATAAACTTTTTCGTTAACTAAGGGACCGATACTCAGTCCATATTTCTGAGCAGTAGCAGGAATAAACTGCCAGATTCCTTTTGCATATCCGTACCTTGTCTGAGGTCCTACAATCTGATCTCTGAAATCACTTTCCTGGAGTGCAAGGTAAAAAAATTGAGGCGGCAAATCCTGACGGACCATGTAATTTACTACAACCTGAGCATAACCATTCTGTTTAGCACGGTTTAAAGCTTTCTGCAGCCTGTCGCTTGATTTCCATTTCTGAATATAACCTTTTACTTCATCAATAAACTCTTTCGGCATAGTCAATTCGCATTCACCGAACGTACGTGCCATTTTTATTATCACCTTTTCGTCAGGCTTAAGATCGTAAGTTCCTAGTTGATCTACGAGGTTATCATAATTTTTCTGTAATTCATGGCGGCGTTCATCAAATTTTTTAAGTGCCTTAATTATCTTCGGATCATTAGAAGCAGCCAGATCCTGCTTCAATGTTTCAATTTCAAGTTCCAGAGATTTCATATCATAAAAAATATTTTCTGCAAGTGCTTTCTGTTTATTCTCTTTTATATTCTGATAAATTGAGTAGGCAGCAGCGATAATTGCCAAAAAACCTACAACCGCAATTATCTTTATATATTTTGATGTATGTTTTTTCTTTACAACTTTAAAAGCCTCTCGCATCAGGCGGGTATGTTGTCCTACCTGGTCTTCACTTTTCGATTCATCGAAGTAATGCTGAATGTAGCTTGTGACTGATTCCTCATTGCTTGATTCGGTTTTTATTTCAGGTTTTGCCGGAGCTTCAGGTTTTTCTTCAAATGTAAACAAAAGAATTGGTCCATTGTGCCCAAGTTCAATGGTAGTAGTTGTCTTAAGTTCAACAGATTCAATTTTTTCACCGTTAAGGAAGGTTCCATTGCTGCTATGTTTATCTGATATCCACCATTTTGAACCATCAAAAACAACTTCTATATGAACACGGCTAATAACTCCTTCATCAATCTTAATAGAACATTCATCTGCTCTTCCAACAGTAAAAGTTTTGTCAAAGTAAAATTCCTTTTGGGTTGAATTTCCTCTTTCAATTTTAACTTTAACTATCTTCGTTCCGGAACTAATCTCTTCAGAAATTTTTGTATCGTTCATATAATAAAATTAATTTTTAGCAACAAAGAACCTATGCTCTACTTTCACGACCTAGTTTCCATCTGAAAGTTTGATATGAAGACCATCGTTTATTTTCTCCGATAGTTCTGAAATAACATCAAATAAATTATCTGAGTCACCGGTCACTTCTTCGGCCTTAATAGTTAACCCTGTTTCGGTTTCAACTATTCTTAAATCTACCCTCATCTTATCATCAAGAATCATAAAACTGCCTAAAATTAATGCCCTGGCACCGAGAAGTTTACCTAAATTCTGTGCTGTAGAAGGATCTATTTCAGCACTTTGGTCCAGGTTTAATTCATTCAAGACATCATTTAATCTTTCTCTTTCTACAAATTTTAATTTCGTAATGTTTGTCAATTTTGATGCAAGCATGGAAGGTATTCCACTTGTTAGGGGATCATATTTTTCTCTATCCTGAATACAATTATTTTCAAAATCAAGTATGGCCAGAGTAATATTTTTATCCTGGGAATAAATCTGATTACAAATAATAATTATAAAAACTATAATAATAATTTTCATTTCTAAACACAGTTTTACGGCTCTTCTGATGTGATAAAGTTTTTTGAAACAATATTACCATCAGGAGTAATATCGAAAACATACCAGTATAACCCTGTCCCTGAATTCGGCAATCTATATCTTCTTAAAAAACCAGAACCGGTATAGAGAGTTATAACCGCTTTTGAAGTTGTAATATCCGGCGTCTGTGTGAAATTCTTCACATAAAATTTACACGTATCATTATTTAATTTGTAGATTGTTATTGTCTCCGGTCCAAATCCATTGACATCATCAATATCCAGAAAAGCAAAAGGTGTAGAACCTTTGTTACCGATATAACCAAACCATACATTTTTATTATCTTTTTTTAAGTGAGAGTCCAAATCAAGCGGGGATTTCCCCCATTCAAGAACAACCCTGAAATCAATGTCACCCGATTTCGGAGAAAGAATGATATTACTAAATCTATTAGCAGAATTAATATTGATGGAATCAGAATTATCGATGTATCCTGTTTTCACTGTTTCAATAGAGTATACACCATCGGTTATTCCGTAAAATGAATACCTGCCGAACTCATCACTTATACTATTTCCGATCAACTCCGGGCCCTGAAATATCTTTATTGTTGCACCGGAAATCGGTTTATTGTTAATTGCATCCCTGATATTACCTTCTAAAGATTTATTCGCATTGTTAAGAATATATTCAATTGTGTTATCCTTGTTTTTAGAGATTGTCTTCAGAACGCTGCCTGAGTATATCGCGCTATCGTTTTCATTTATAAAAAACAGAAATAAATTTAAACCGGAACTGACAGAAACTTCTTTTGAAGTATCGGTACTTAAATCGAAATTAATTTCCCAATTTTTTGTGAAATTCCCATAAAATTTCTTTTCAAGGAATTGATTAAGGTAATCATAAAAATCCTGTATGGTATCTAGTGGAGGATACCGCAAAGAAGCTCTGTACATAGATTCATTTAATGTAGTACTTAATTCTGCTGAATCAGAATAATTTGTTGCATCTATACAAATAACTTTTAATTCAGTAGGAGCAGTAATTTTGGACAAAGGATTTATACTACTATTTCTACTTATGTTCTTATTAAACTTAATTTGAAAAGAAACCGAAGCTGATGGACCCGGATCTACAGGAGATTCACAGGATTCTGTGAGAATACATAGTGAAAGAATAATTAAGGCCAGTAATTTATTATTCATTATGAAATCCATTTGCTAAAGATTAAATCTCAAATCACCACCAATGCCATACCCGTTTATTTTAGTGGAACTGTTTTTATTTCTTAATGAACCGAACAGATATTTGTATTGCAGGTTGAAAAGAAAACTTCTTGAAAAAGTTAAATTTATTCCTGCTCCAGCACCTGTAATAAAAGCGCCATTTTCCTGGTATTCATTTTTTGAATAGTAATTTATTTCGACCAGGCTTTTGATGGCTACAACCCGGCTGATTGCAATTGTACCGGTTGTTCCTGCATCAAGTTGGTTTCCGTTACTGTTTTTATTTTCCAGTTGAAGAACCCCGCTACCAAATTCATTTTTGCCCTTGGTTCTTTCTCTAAGAAAAATGAGAAGACCGAAATTATTAATTTGTGAAAAGGATCTTACATTCAAAATAAGCTTCCTTCCCGACTTAAGTACTTCTGTTCCCCCATAAGTATCTGCTCCGTAAAAAGTATAGCTGGCATCAATATCCAGTTTTGTCCCGTCTCTCCCACCGGGCATTAGTTCGGTCCCTGCGCTAACTGAAAATTCTGAGCCCGGCTTATATACAAAATCAGAATTCAACAGAGGTTTAAATCCTTTTCGATACACACCGCCGATCCCGGCGCTTAAAATTATGCCCTTTAAATCTAAGGCGTATGAAGCACTGCCGTTTACTGTTAACCCCTGTCCGTAGCTTGGTATCCTGAAATTTAAAGGATATTGAGCAATTGCTGAGGCAATCGGAACCTGATCCTGCTGTAAACTTGTTTTACCTGTGGGAATAGCAACACCGCCGGATAACAACAGTTTATTTTCAACTGTTATATAAGTTCCAGATATCCTTGTATCCGTAAAACCAAAAATATTATCATTTGAGCCTAAACTTGCATAAGCTGTATTTGTTGAAGCCACTATTGTAAAGTCTCTGTTGACAAGTGTAACCAGAGATAATGGAACAACAAATTCTTTTATCGGGACACTGTTTTCTATATTCCAGCTCTGGTAATTAAAACCACTTACCACATCAGTATTATCAATTAAAAAAGATGGAGTGAATTGTGAAAAAACCTTTGTAGAAAAAGAAACGAATAATATGAAAAGTATTAGATAATTTTTTTTCATTGTGCTGCCTATCTGATAACCCGAATTATAACTTTAGTTTTGTCACCACTTGTTGTGAAAGTGTTGTGATCATCCCTGCCATTATATATTTCCCCGGTAAGATTTGAATTGCTTTCAATCAATCTTCCGATTTTCACATCGGGAGCCGTTACATCTTTTTCAACAGCATCAATATCAACTGCATCAGACATATCCTTAGCCTTATAATATTTGGCTTTTGCGAGACTAAAGGAAGGATCAATTTCTGCGGCACTTCTGTATTCATCAGCGGCGCCGTAATAATTTTCCTGATCTTCAAGCTCAAGTCCGCGGCAATATTTTAGAAATGCTATAAATGATTCAGTTGGTATTGCCTCTATCTTTTCTTTTTCCGCGGGAGTAGGAACTATATCCAATTTATCAAGAATATTAAATACCAAATCTTTTTGCAATTTGAAATAATCGGAAATATTTCCTGTAACTTCTTTTGACTGTTCGTAACTTCCATCAGGGACATTTATTATTGAAGCATCAATACTTAGCTTTTCATTATTGATACTAAGGAATGATCCTTTAATTAGATTTTTAACTGCTAATAGTTTTCCAAAACGTGGAGCACTTCGCTGATCAAATAATGAGGTAGAATCCATTTTCATCTCATTTATCAGCATTTGAAGTTTTAGTCTCTCAATAATTTTTAATGATTTTACCTGGGATAAATCGGTTATCAGCATTTCAGCCAAACCCTTTTGCAAAACCTTAAGCTGTTTATCATTACCCATATTCTGGAAATAGAGTACGGCTAAGGTATTATCTTTTAAGGTATCTTCTGCTTTGGAACTTTCATTTTGTAAAATTGATTTTATTTCAATTTCCATTTTCTTTCTTGTAATTAAATCAATTCTACCCTTAATTTTTTGAATAATTTCATCATCAAAAAAACCAAGGTTGATATATCTTTTATAAAATGATATTGCTGTATCATAATCGTTCAGCTTTTCATAAAGCATTCCAAGGTAGAAGAGAGTTTCTCCATCATTTTCATCAAGATAAAAAGCCATCTTAAGATTTTTTTCGGCCTCGTTGTAATTGTTTTTTTTCAGTTCGATGATTCCCAGGTCCCTCCAGGCTTCATTATCATTTGGTTTTACAGAAAGTTCCTTATTATAGTATAGGGCAGCCTGATCGTAGTCATCAATGTCCAAGGCTATTTTTCCCATATCATAGTATGTGGCACACCCGTAAAAAATAAATCCCAGGAGCAATATCAAAAATCCAAAATGATTTTTCATGATTATATCATTCCAATGTCTGTAATTATCATTCGACTTTAATATTTACAATTTTGTTTGATGGGAAAAATAATTTACCAAATGGAGTGCTGTTCATTTAAATCTAATTAAATTGAGAATTCTATTTTGAACTATCATCAATATTGAAGCTTAACATCATTCTTACAATGGCTGGTCCGATTGTCTGCCTGGTTTTCTTGGTAAATGATGCTGTTAACTTGTATGCAACTTTATCTATTAAAACATAAACCTGGTGCTGGTAAATTCTGAAATCATCCAGGGGATACCAGCTGAAAATAGCTTCATAAGCATCGGTGCCATTTGTTAATTTTGTTTCTCCTTTTTTCAGAAGAGTACATCCTTTGAGCTCTTCTTCAAGAGTTTTTATATTCCATTCAGCATAGTCAACCAGATCATCAAAAGTATTTTCATGATCTACATTAATGATTACATTATGTTGAATTCCATCAGTAACTGGTCCGTTTATAGTATATATAGTTTTATCAAGCCAGTCCTCTAACTGGTTAATGACAAATCCATTTCCCTGGAATATAACAGTTTTATCTTTTTCAGCAGGGGGTTGTACAGGTTTTTGAGACTGCTGTTTTTGCTGCGGGGCTTGTGTTTGGTCAGCCTGAGGAAATTCAATGGGTTTTTCTTCCTTCTTCTCTTCAGCGGGCTGATTCTGAAACTGCCGGTAATAATCTGGTATTTTCATTTAAAATAAACACCATTCGTTTAGAAGATTTATTTCTTTACGGCCAGCCTGGTTTATTTGTGTTGAAGATATTCTTTAGATGCTGACCAGCCTCAATTCCGTAAGCCACCCGTTTACATTTATAAATATAATCAAGCGGTAAAAAAGCTATTATCCTTTTTTTTTGATAATAAATATCACCTATACATAAAATTCCAATAAGCTCACCATTTTCATTGTAAACACCTCCGCCTGAACTACCTGAAGTAGCATTATGTTCAACGTACACATAGTAATTTTTATGAGCTGTACACTCTCTTGTTCTGGGTCCTTGCTTAACTTCTAAAACTGTTCCCATTGCAACGTGCGTTGAAAATGAAGTGCGGGAATTACTGTTTACCGGGAGTCGACTTGAGTATTGCATAAAAGTGCAGACTTTTTTCCCCACAAGGTTGTCGGAGTTAAAAGAAGGATCAACCATTCTTGCTGACTTATTAATTTTATGAAAATCTGCACCATTCCATTCGATTTTTACAATTGCAAAATCTTCATTACATATGTTATCATCAGTTCCTGTCCACGCCTGAAGATCACCCCTCAATTTTGCAAAAGGGCGATTTGTTTCAGCGACAGGATGATGCGTATCTGCACTGGCAGCCGTAAATTCATTATTGAAAAATACTCTTACATCCCCGTTTTTCATTGCGGTATTACCCATAACAGTTGCGATACTTTGAAATGAATGATTGCACATCAGAACAAAATTATAATCAATCAGAATTGCGGTATCAACCATAGGATCACCCGTCAAATCAAATCCTGAAGTTCCGGCCTGTCCTCTTCCTAAAGAGTTGAGGTTTGCCGCTGCAGCATCGAAAGCAGCTTTTTTAATTGAGACAATTCCGCAATTTCTTTTTTCAAACTTTGTAAATTTTGAATCAAACTTGGTTCCAGGAAAGAAAGCATCCTTTGAATTAATTTCAATGGGAGAATAACCTTTTGCTAATCCTCCGTGTCCATTACTCATAGATTGCCCCGTCATTCTCAGAATGAAGCCTGGCGGAAACGGTCATCCAATTGCTGCCTTTTATAGTGAAAAAATAACTTAAATAATTTTCGCTATTTTTTTCATCGATTTGAGATATTACATCGGGTGAAAGCTCTTCAAATTCTGCAATTGCCAAACCGGCAAATAACTTTGATGAGATTGGTTTCAGAATTTTTTTCAATTCGCCATTACATACCTGTACAATTGTAAATTCAACATCCTCACCAGTTTCGGTACCAAAATGTTGTACAAACATTTTCCTGTTTTCGGTCTGTCCGGCGAGTACGAGTGGGAATTCCCAGTGCGGATGTATAATTCTGCCTCGTATTGATTGAAGTGAATTAAATAAGTTACACCCATTAAAACTGCAGCCTTTGTTTATACATGCAAGTTCAGGAACTGCTCCTTCATCGAAAAATATCATCTCAACCCGACGATTGAATTTACTAATTAATTCATCTTCGCCTGGTCTATCTATTGGATGATATTCTCCACACGCAATATATTTATGATCACTAAATGCAAATTTAGAAGATAAATTCATTTTTTCTCTGTAGGAATCCAAATCCTTGCGGTAAATAGTTAACCTTTGAGCAAGCTTATATTGGTAACTATCAAATGCAGCACCCCAGGTTTTTGGTCCCCAGTCTCCGTCAACTTCCAGTAATTCTCCATCAGGATTTAATACATTAATGTTATTATTATAACTTTTTTGAAAAGCTTTAAATGTCCTTATAAAGTCATTCTGGTTTTCTTTCATCGTGCACGGCCAGTTGAATTCTTTGGCAGACCAATCGGCAATCTGAATTTTATCATTCAGCAGAGTAGTGTGTTTTTTCTCTTTATCCGGGATGTGAGGAGCGTTGGATACAGTCTTAAAGAGTTCTCTATCTCCAATCAATACTGAATAAACTCCCTGAGCACGATATTCGGAAAGCGTAACATTCTGTTTCAAATCGCCCTTAGTATCTGTGTGTCCTGCTATTAAAAGTTTTTTGTTAGTTAATTCAAGAAAGTGGATAGTTCTTTCAAGCATAACAATACCGCTGGAATAAATATCTTCTGATTCGTCCGGCTCATTTCGTTCTGAATCATTTGGTAAGAACACCGCACTATTCAAACTAAAGTGAGAAGCCCCGATTTCCAGATATCCACCAGCTGGCCACTTTTTTTTAAGTAGAACCGACTGAGATTTTCCTGTTGCTGTTTTAAACGAAAAAGTAATTGTTTCTGGCAAAATTCCTTCTCTCTGATCTCTAATATTAAGTCTTTTCAGGATAAAGTAATTTTGGATCAACTTCCGAAAACTCTATCCTGCATTTGCCCGGAGGCAGATTATCCTCTATTATTTTTCCTTCATCATTTACTTTCCCTTTTTCTTTTTACCATCCGGTAAAATAAGAGTATATTCCAAGTCCTTAAGATTTCTGCCAAATTCATTCTGAACATTTATTTCTATCCAGTCTTTAAATTTTAGTAAACCACTATCGGCTGAAACACCGCCAATATTTACACTGAAAAAATATTCAGGATTTTTATATCCATTTGCAGCTTCGTCATCAGTTGGTATGTCATCAGTGTCTTCAAGGTATTGAAATTCCCACTCTGTCTTTATTTGCTGACTTTTAACCAGGGCGGGGATGGAAACAACAAGATCGTGTGCCCCGTCATCATCGTGTTCATAAATTTCTACTGTTGCCTCTGCACCGTCATAAGCACCTTTTACATCTGCTGTTAGTTTTAGAATATCACCACGCTTTGCTTCAGTTTTGTCCCATTTAACATTTGATATTTTTATTGGAGGAAGAAGTAAAATTGTGTTTGATTTTTTTTCGAGGCCATGCTTTGAAAGTTTTACTGTTGCGGTTAATTCATCTTTTAGGTTATCTGGAATTTTAAATTCAGTCCAATATCTGTTTCCGCTGATTTTTCCTTTTACTGTTCCACCGGATTTACCGTTTTTATCTTTAATCTCAATTTTAATTTCAGAATTATTGCCAACATACTTTGTAAAAACATCTATCCCTATTTTACCTCCGGCAAAAGCTCTACTGATCGTCCAGGCTACCTGTTCAATGGAAGACTGTAGTTTAACCTCTTTAATCTTACCTGTAGAAACGGAATGTTTAGTCAATTTTTATAAGATTCGTATCCTTACATTTCAAACAGTAAATGAATCTATCATCCTGCAAATAATTCATCTTAATCATTTAGGCTTATCAGTTGAAAAATATTCAATTCATTTATTTATGAGGTAATATTTTCCAATATTAGTAGTGAATAATTTGGACACTAATTTTGCTTTTAAGTAGATTTTAATAATCGGAATGCTATAACAGTCTGGGTTTTTCATAAAAAAATTTTCTTAACGATAAATTAGGATGAAGTTCCTTTTATTTTCATTTTTTCAAATTCGGGTTCCCCCATACTTAAATCCGGATCTATTCCTGCGAAATACTCATATTCAGTTCCTCTACAATCCTCACCCCAAATTGAATCAACATTAAAAATGTATAGACTTCTTCGAGTTGGATCATCCCAAAAATTCTTTCCGAGATTAAATTCAGACTGGGAAGAATCTTTATATGGATAAATGATTTTCCACTCCCCAAGCATTCTATTATTTTTATTTATTTTGATGAATACTGGAGTCGTATCTTCGAGGGCAGGACTAATGATATGCAAGGGCTCCCAAAAATTCCTACCAACTACTCTAAATGGAATTAAATTATAAAATTCTTTAACTGTATTCTGCCATCTGTATTTTGGATTAATCCCCCAATGTGTTTTCTTTAAATACTCAACAAATGGATCATCCGAAAATAGCCATACTATAAAACCTGCAACTACAACAATGATAGCGCAAATTATTGCGAATGGGCCACAAGCTGCTGTGAAAGCAGTTGCTTCGGCTAGTCCAGCTGAGGCAGCGGCATTAATTAACCCGGCAAATGCGCCTAAAAAAACAGCCGCAGTCGATATTGTTTCTACGGCTGCTAAGTCTAAATTACCAGAGTCACCCTGACCCACTGCATTTATAATCCCTAAAACTACACCCAGCATGGCTCCTAATATACCGAACCCTTTTCCCAGAGCGTAATCCATACTTAAGGATTCAGCTCGTTCTGCAAATCTTGATGTAATTGCTAAACACTCCTTCGCAAATGCTATATTATCATTTAGATTTGATCCCATATTTCCCACAATATTAACTGAGGCTAAAATAAAGCTAATTGTAGAAGAGACATTTCCAATGGAATCTAGTTCATAAATATCTGCTAAAGTTGAAGCGGCATTGTTTGCCTGATCGACAACATTTTTAATTTCAAAGCGTGTATAATTTGGATTTACATCACTAACTAATCTCTGAAAATGTCGAGAGTCCGATAAAATTCCATTAATAATTCTTTCTCCATGAACACCAAAAACATCTTTGAAGTAGTCAAAGTCAGGTCTGATATAATCTAAAACTTGTTGTGGATTCCTTTTAGTCTCCTTGAGATATGCGCTTAGTTTTTTAATCAAATAAGTTAAAAGACAGGATAGTACAATTTGTTCTTTGTCAGATAAAGAATCATTTACAGATTTTTGAGAAATAATTTCGGCGAATTTCAGAATACTGTTTATACGTTCATCACTGGTTTTATTCCAGAAAATTTCAAGGTATTGTAGTCCCCCTTTTGAAAAATGCATTGTAAGTAAGTATTTTGACAAGAGATCGTCTAATTCGTTTTCATGCTCCCTTGTCATATGTGTTTGTAATTCAGCCTCCTGAAACTTATCTACAAATTCCTGCGACTTATGTTCCATATTATTTTTAAAATGTTCTTTATTTCTTTCAAGATGCTTCCACTCCTTCCAGAGTAAAGTAGTCGACGCATCCCTGGGATTTCCAGCTTTATCTGGGTCCTGTTTGAAGCACTCAGCAAATAAATCAACTGACCCGCCATCAATAATAGTACGTGTGGCATATCTCATTCTTGAATCATTCGTAACATCGTACAGAAAATTTGTAATTTCATATTTTTTTCCGTGTTGTTGTATCCATATATTATTTCTTTCAATGGATGACTGGTAAGCTTCAAGTTTATCATCTAATTGACTTGTTAGTAAAAGACATCTACTGCGATCCCGACATCTTATAGTTATTTCATTTATTTGGCCGGAAGTGCCGGTACACATAGTAAAACTCCTGAAATTCTATTTAATCGATCTTTAATTTCCCAGGTGGGATATCTTTTATTTGTATAACACCGTCTTCGTTTGTCGTTTCGTCCATAGATTTGCCCTCAGGGGAAAGAATTTTTATTTTCATATTCTTTACAGGTGTTCCGTCAGGCTTCTTAAATACAAATTCAACCCAATCCTTAAACTTCAACAATCCCGAATCTTCTGTAACTCCGCCTATGTTTACTCTGAAAAAATATTCCGGGTTCTTATATCCATTCTCAGCTTCTTCGTGAGTAGGAATATCATCTGTATCTTCCACATACTGAAATTCCCATTCCGTTTTTATTTTCTGGCTTTTAACAAGAGTAGGGAAGGAAACTATCAGATCATGTGCACCGTCATTATCGTGTTCATAAATTTCTATTGTCGCCTCTGCGCCGTCATAAGAACCTTTTACGTCAGCAGTGAGTTTTCAGATATATCTCCTCGTTTGGCTTCATCCTTATCCCATTTGAGATTTTTAATTTTTATCGGTGGAAGCAGCGTAATTGTATTCGATTTCTTTTCAAGTCCGTGTTTAGAAAGTTTAATTGTAGCAGTTAATTCATCTTCAAGGTTTTCAGGAACATCAATATTTTGTCCAGAACCTGTTGCCAGAAATTTTTCCTTTTACTGTTCCACCTGATTTGCTATTTTTATCTTTAATCTCAATTTTTATGTCGGAGTTGTTGCCAACATACTTTGTAAAAACATCTATTCCGATCTTTACCACCGGCAGTAGCTCTGGTTTTTGTCCAGCTAACCTGCTCAATACTTGAGGTTAGTTTGATCTCTTTTATTTTATTTGTACTACTTTTAATCTGCATTAAAATTTAAATGTATTGATTTATCTGATTTTTAATCCGCGGCTAAAACAATATAGGTTTTCACCTGATGCACAAATAAATGTATCATTGTTAATGAATACCGGACAAGTAGCCCAGTATTCATTTTCAAGATGCGTTATATAAATATTCTCTCCTTCATCGTCTATTCCGTAAATTAATTTTCCCGCAGATAAAATTAATTTATTGTCTTTTGATACTGTAAAACCTCCCAGGGGCATTTCAAATATTTTTTCTGTGAAGGAATTATTATTAGTATCGATATTGAATACTTTGTTTCCAGCTATAAGAAAAACTTTTGAGTTATATCCTATTACAGGGGGGAAGGTAAAATTATAATCCATAGGTAAATCCAAATTTAAAATTCTTGAACCATCCTGCGTTACTATCCAGAAAGCAGTTTTTTGATTTCCATCACTAGCAATATATCTGACAATCAAATAAATTTTCCCGGATTGATCAAGACTCATTGAGAGCGGAATGAATTCTGATTTTAAAACTTTTTTTAATTCTAGCTTATCGTTTGTAATTAATAATTCATTCGGAACAGCAATTATTGAATAGTCTTTGGTAAATGCGGAATAAACATTGAGGGTTCTTAAATTGATGGTTTTTAATCTGTGTGCAGATATTAAATAATTATTATCATCTACTGACTGCGGTTCTCCTATATCCTGAACTTCTAAAATGGAATTATTTCTGATATGATTTCCGTGTGGGTCTTCTTTTTCTTCCTTAGATAAAATATAAATCAGTCTGTTATTAGTGAATATATCTGCTCTGCGGTAATTATCTGCAAACATTGCGAACAATGAGTATTTATAAGCCCCTGTTGTTAAATCTCTTGCCTGAATTAACCCGTTATAGTCACTGTAATAGAACTGATTGTTATCAGGGTTAATATTTACTTCAGTAAAGCCTAATGATCCTGAATTCAGCAATTTCCCCTCAACATCAAAGAGTAACCATTCTGTATCCCCGTATAAAATAATTCTGTCATTCCAAAATAAAATACTTTTAGGCTTTCGATTCTCATCTACTTTAACTTTCCATTTTTCATCCCATAAATTTTTACCCAATTCAACGGCTGATCGACTATTATGAAGTGAATTTTTAAAAATACTTAAATTGGAAAAATCTTCCGGAGGTTTATCATTGATAATAAGGGGTTGTCTGTTATCTTTAAGAGTTATTGTATCCGGAGTATCATCAATCGGGTAAATATTATTAACAGATTTGGATTCATCCATTTTTTTAGGATTTCCTTTCCAGGAAAAAAATGAACCTGTTGCCAGGATCAGTATAATTATGAAATACTTAGGGATAGACTTTTGAAATTTTTGCATCGGGCATCAACTTGTGAGCAATCGGAAGGTAGCTATTGGTCTCTTCTTCTTTATTATTTTGTATGCCAATCATATTTGCAAAGAAACGGGAAAATCTGGCTGCAATAGTAGCATCGATTTTTATTCTCAGGTCATTTGTGTCACCAACCAGTTTTTCAATCCAGTTTTCATCCCATTCAGAAGTTCCTGATGCAACAGTTTCAACATCAAAATGAAAACCGTATTTATTTACAATTTTCTCAACGGCTGCATCATACTGGGTTTTGTTACTTACTCCCATATCACCCTTTAATTCTGCATCACCAGAGTAATTTGTAACCAAATAACGTGGAAAGAAATGAAGAAGACATTGCTTGAGTTGAAGCTGCGTGCTAGACGCATAAAATTTTTGATTGAATTTATTACGAATTGCGGCATCAATATTGGCCAATGAAGATTTAATTGTATTATGATCATTTGTATGAAACTTAAAACGCATCTTAACTATAATGATAAGAATTGCATCAAACGAATCATTCGGAGCCATTCCTTTCGTTGGATTAGCTCTCAATACATATGTATTAAATTCATCATCTCCTAGTGTATAAAGATAAAGATCATATTTTCCTCTATCTCCGGAGCTCTGATTTTCTGCACTCTTAAACGGATATGATACGAACGTTTTCTCGGTTTTATTTGGATGAGAAGGAATACTATATTTTAGTGAATTCCTTTCAATAACAAAAGTTTTGTTATATAGTTTATTAAACCATTCTGCGACGTGCCAGAAATATCTTGCTCTAATGTCCCGGTTTCCATTCATCATGCCGGTATGATCAAAATCAAAGGGGCTTCCGGGGGAATAACTATAGAATGCCGCCTGGTGATAAGATGCGCTTGTCCAACGCTCAACATATTCATCAACAAGACTATCTCCATGACCACTTTCATGCGGATCAGCTCCCCTGTAAGTTTCGTTTAGCTCACCAGAACCCCTTGAAGTCATAAAAGGACGTCCGGCATGATCATTGAAAACCCGAAGTTGAAAATGAGCGAGATTTTTATTGCTATCAGGACATGGCCTGAATAAACCAGACAAGCTGAGTTTCAGGTAAACCTGAGTTTGATTCTTCTGGTAATATATTTGCTCTATGGGTGTTTGTAGCATCATTTCCGTTCCATCGGTTCATTACAGTGTTACAGGTGTCAGTTGCAAATTGATTTGCGGCATTTCCACTTATAGTTGAGGCAACACGATGTTTATTAACATCGGATTGGGTTAATGGGAAATTAAATGCAAAATGAAATCGAAAATAATGTAGACTTACAGCAAGTTCTTTGTTATCCTTAATATCACAACATCTTAGAATAAACATATCAAACCTGCCTATCCTGCCATGATAATAATGTATTTGGTAAAAAAATGGCTGCACAATGCAGGTTTCGCGAAACCTTGTTATACCAGGTCTTGTATTAACATCATTTCCAGGTATCATAATTGATGCAGTATCTATCCAGCGTACAGCAGCTCTGGCTCCCGTAACACCAGTATTGCTGTCGGGAGTTCTTAAATCAAAAGCCTCAAATATATTTCCTTGTGCTGCAACAACTCTTACCCAATCAGGGTAATCAACTATTTGAGCCAGTTTATCTGAACGGGTTGCTGCAACTTCTTTCTCAGTTACATATTCTGAATTTGTTACAGGTTTGTACAAACCTATTTTAGTTTGCTTACCCGGATCTTTGACACCGGCGGCATCTGCTTCATTAAAGGTATTACATAAAACGGCCAGTGGGGTATTGTCCCAATCAAAGAATGAAAATACTTTACCATTATTATTTCCGATACATAAAACTATATCATCAAGTGAAATAATAAGAGGACGCGAATGGGAAGTTTCCTGCAATACCATCTTTTCAAATAAGTCTTTTTTTCCATCAACCCCTGAAGTTTCAGAATCTTGTTTGACAAAGTAAGTCTTGGATTTCCAAATCTCCGGCAGATCATAATACTTCATTCGTTCAGCGTTCATATTTTCAAAATTAACATTTACAGGTTCACCAGCATTTATTTGTGGATCAGTTCCTGTATATCCGCTTTTAGTAACAACTTTAATACTGCTGTTAGAAGATTCAATAAAAGTTTGAGGAGCAGTTCTGAATTGAACCAGTACCTTGTCATCAGGTTTATTTTCTTCTTGAAGAATCCAATGAATTGCTTGGCACTCGTCGTCCTTTATTCTCCAGTTTGAAAGATTATCAGGCTTTCCATTGGCTGAATTGGAATTATTGTATCCAGCAAGCATCAGTTGTGGGATATTCAATTTTTTCTTCTGGAATCTATCGAAATAAACAAATTTTAAATGAAGCCATTTCGGATCAAGCATCATTTTTATCGGTGACACTTCGGAACCTATATTTTCAACACTTAAATCATCAAGGTTAATAAATGTTTTTTCACTTTCATTATAATTTGAAGGAACCGGTGATAATTTCCAAGAGGAGGTCTTTAAACCAAATTTGAGTGGAAGGTTGAATACTTTGAAACCATCTTCAATTTTTTTTCCAACTTCAGTTTCATTAGCAAGCTCATCTTTTTGTGAGCTATCTGCAGGTGAACAAAGATAATGTGAATTACTGAATGCAAACTCTATCGTAAACTTTTTTTTCTCTCTTAATATCTGAAGTGAAACATTTCCGTCATCTGAATCAATTGTTTTTTCTTCGAATGATTCATCCTGGTATTTTAATATATATGGAAAGTTTTTTGGCAAAGGTCTTTTATTGTCGTCAGGAGTTTTATATTGAAACTTGAAAAATACTCTTACGGCAACACCACTCGGTAAAGGTAAAGGTTGTGCTTTAACCGGATCGTGTTTGTAGAAAACATCTTTCGGGTAGAGATCACATTTCGATTTTATACAATTATATTTCCGTGGATGACATTCTAAATTTGGTTCTTCACCATCGTCAAAAAACAGTATTTCAACTCTGCGATCAACAGGATTCTGCTCTTCTGTTGTTGCTCCGCTCGCCGGAAAATTTTCACCGCAACCAATCGTTGGTGCCGGGTTAGAATGACCTTTTTTTACAAACTGAAGCCTGTCCCTCAAAGCAATTAGCCCTGATTCTTTTATCCCGAGAGTGATAAGCAGCTCTAGCATGTACATATCAAAGAAAGCGCCCCAGGTTTGTTTACCCATTTTACCGTCTTCTTTGATTTTTGTAAATACATGTTCAAATCGGTTCTGATGAATATTTAACGTTACAAAATCTATGTTGTATCTTTTCTGAAAGTTTAGCAAAGCGTTTTCAGTTTCAGTATTCATTTCATTTGTTATTTTCCCGGGGTCGCAATCATACTGAAAGTTGAATGAAATCCATTTTAGAATCTGTTGTACATCTTCAACCTTATATTTGTCATCAGAAGAATTTACCCATTCCGTTCGCTTAATGGTAAACATATAAAATACATTTTCAGCTCTCTTCTGTGAAAGTGTTAAATTATAATATTCTCCGCCTTTTTTATCAGTATGCCCGGCAACCAATATTTTTTGTTCAAAATCCTTCTTCTGGGCCTGTTTATAACAGGCATACAATACAGCGAGCCCTGTAATCCTGTCCTGTTCTTTATTACCGGATTGTGGTTCATTTGTTCCGTAATCAGGAAGAAGAACCGCACTATCAAAATGGAAATTTATATCTTCCATTTCGATAACAGTTACAGTCATATGTGTCTGTGCTGTAATCGAATTTTTCTGACCTGATAAAAGGTTCTGAACTTTGTTATCAGCGTCTCTAAGACTTATTACTAAACCATCCTGCATAAATAAGAGGATTAAATTATTAATGTGTGACTATTCTTTTTTCTTAACCAGGCTTGGAAATTTAATTGAATAATTCCCGGCAGGAACTTTTTCTATTTTTTTATAACCATTTGAATCCAACTTGTCCTGTATAATTTTTCCATCCGGCAGATATAGGATAAATTCTTCATTGGCTTTTGCATTTCCTTCATCATCCTTTAATTCTATTTCAATCATGTCTTCAATGAAAAGTATACCTGATCTCGCAGTTAAATCAGGGTTACAGAGAACTGTAAAATAATATGAAGGTGATGAAAATTGTTCTGCATTTTTCCCTTCAGCTAAATCTTCACTTGCAGGAACTTCCCATTCAGTTTTGGCTTTGTTTCCCTGTATTTCAAGATCGCTGGTTTTTATCTGGAAATCTGCTTTTTTAATATCTTTTTTCCAAATAGAGAACGTGATTTTCTCGCCATCATCAAGCCCCTCTGATTCTACATTAAGCTCAACTTTGTCACCCGGTTTCACTAATTCTTTAGACCATTTTGCATTGAATAATTTTTTAAGAATTAATTCGGCGTTTCCTTCTTTTAAAGCATCGCGGGTAATTCTGCCGTCTGTTTTAACTTTGCTAAATGATTCCTTTTTCTCAGTATCTGTTAATTTATAATCTACACCGCTTACCGGATTCCCTGCTTTATCGACAAGTTTATATTCAATCCAGTTTTTCTCTTTAGTTGTAGCTTCCGGGCTTCCAGTAGTAGCATTTTTTGCACTTACTTTAGCTGAGGCTGCACCGCTTGAACCGGCTCCGCCACCACTTCCGCTCCCGCTTCCTGCAGCACCGATCATAACAGTCATACATCCCAGGATGATTGAATCCGGGGGTCCTGTACAGGTTGCCATATCGCCCATTCTGGCAGCAGGCATACCGCCAATTAGTACTGTTGGACTTCCCGGCGGTAAAATCGGACCGCCAACATGAGGAACCGGAGCAGGTGCAGGTGTTACCATCGGGCAGACGTGCATATCACCAACCCTTGCTGCGGGCATATTACCAATTAATACTGTTGGACATCCGACAACTATTGTTCCTCCATGCGCACAACTATCTCCCATTCTTGCAGCAAAACTCATAAAACTTTATTCTGTTTGTTAATTAATTTTTACCAATGATCCTTTAATCGTATTGATACCTGAAGCTTCAACATTTGCCATAGCCCCTTTCACTTTAACAGCTACTCCGGCTTCCACTGTTGTATTCAGTCCTTTGAGCTTATATTCTGCAGATGCTTCTGATGTAACATTCATTCCTTTTTGCTTTAAATCCTGTTTTGCTTCCTGTGTAATTCCTGATGCTTTCATTTTATGATCCTGCTTCGCTTCTGTTTTTATATTGGCAGCTTTTACCTCAGTGTCTCCTTCAGTTTCAAGTTTAAAGGATTTTGATTTTACATTTATTTCTCCCTTAGGTGCAAGGATATCTATACTTCCTTCTTTAGTTTCTATTACAAGTTTCTGGTTTTTAAGATCAATCAGAAAATTATTATTCTTTGGCTTATCCGACAGCTGAATTTTTTCCGAACCATCAGTATCATCTATAAGAATGAAATGTCCTTTCTTGCTTGTTACAACAATCTTTGTATTTTTATCATCAAGCAGTATTGTGTGACCATCTTTAGTTGTAATCGTAATATTCTGATTCTTATCGTCCATTACCAGCTTATGTTTGTCCTTTAGAAGTGACTTCAATTTTATCATCTTTATCATCCATCAGAATTTTATGTGAATCTGATGTTGTAAAAGATATCTGGGTTTCATCTGATTTATCATCAATTAATATTTCATTACCCGCTGCTGTTCTTATTACGTTGTGTGATTTATTTTTCGCTACAACTGGTGATGCCTGTGAAGGATTTGGAACAGTACCGAGCCCAACAGGTCTGTCCACATTACCATCAACGCAAGCCCATAATAACTCGGTGTCTTTATGATTAGGAAAATGAATACCATAACCGGAACCGGAATAACTTTGCGTTAACCTGATTGGCAAAGAAGCTTCACCGTTTGATTTATCGCTCAGATCAAAAAGCATCTTTGCTTTATACCTTCCATGGTCATCAAGAAAAGCATATTCATCACCTGCCCCGGATTCCAGTTTTGCACTCATAATCCCTGATATTTTCGGGATAGGTGTTCTCCTTGCGGGTCTAAAGTCAACATCAAATGGAATTGCCTCGAATCGACAATCAAAAAGTAAATCACTTGACTGCAATTTCTGAGGTATTACAAATTGTCCTTTCTGTGAACCTGCCAGGTAGGTTTTTGTAATGATGTATTCATTGTTCCAGTCATCACGGTAATGTCTATCCATCTTAAATCTATAACCAGCACTGAACAACCGGCAATTAGTTTTTCCATTAAAGATTTTACTCTGCGTAAGGAATTCCTGGTTTCTTATTTTTGCCAGAAACTCTGCATCTTTCTCATTTTCAAAATTATCACCATAATCATAGTATGTGCCGGGCTGGTCAGAATCGATTTTACTTTCAGCCATTAACTGTTTTTCGGGAAAGAGATAATTATAGTCTTTTAGCTGCACTTTTCCCGTTACAATTTTTTCACTAGCTGATAGATCAAGTATCGATTCCACATCTCCGAAAGAATCCTCGTTTTCATTATAACCAATATCTTCGGAAAGTTTGACATCCGGCAGTTTGCTGTTATCATCTGTAAAGCATACTACATCCTTATCCCCAGCCTGATCGAAGTAATAAAATATGCCGAAATGTTCCAGTCGGCGGTTAAGGAAATTAAAATCAGTCTCCCTGTACTGAACGATAAATTCACTTTTAGGATATTTATTTTTCAGGTCGATCTTATAATCACTACCTGTTAATTCACTTTTCTCCATTATCTTTTTTATAAGATCACTCATATCAATATCCTGATAAACTTCATTTTGAAAAGTCAGGCCGGATTTCCAAAAACGGGGGACTAAGACAACTTTATAAAAAACATGATCTTTTGATTGTCCGAACTGCTGGATCTGTGAAATGATACCGTGAATTTCCCGTGTGCTTTGATCTGTACGGGTAAGAGTAAAGGTAGCTGGTTTATTCAGGATTTTTGCGGAATCAAGTTTAGGATCACCCGAGGCCAGAACAATCCTGTATTCAAATAAACGTGATATTTCTTCTTCGCCTTCAAATGAAACCACACCGAATATGTCATCGTCAATTTCGGCGAAATGCAATTTATAATAAGGTTGATTAAACTTTTGTTGTTCAGGCATCTGAGACCTCTAGTATGAAAAATTATTGTTCTTTTTTTTGTTATTCAGTTCTTCAGCTATTCTACAAATTTATATTTAAACGAACCATCTTTCGCTTTTGTAACAGTTACTTTGGAAGGGCTCTTTCCTTCGGCCATAAAACCTAAAAGCTGTGAGGATATTTCCGGAGCGAGTTTTCTGTCCACTATTGCGTCAATATTTCTTGCCCCTGTTTCAGCTCGTGTACAGGAATCCACAATATCATCAATCACTGCCTTATTAAATTCAACAACAAGATTCTGGTTCTGTAATAATCTTTTCTGAATTTTTCCGAGTTTCATTTCAACTATCGGTTTCATAGTTTCTTTTGTTAAAGGAAGAAAAACAATTGGTTTTAATCTTCCTAAAAATTCAGGTCTGAAATACTGGTTCATATAAGGCCGAAGCTCATCCAATAAATCATCAGGGCTTGTCATTCCGCCATTATATTTTTCAAACAGTACCTCAGAGGCAAGGTTTGAAGTCATGAAAATTGTCGTATTGGTAAAATCAATATTTCGCCTGTCAGCATCCTGCAGCATTCCACGATCAAATATCTGCATGAAAAGATCAGTTACAGAAGTATTAGCCTTCTCAATTTCATCAAGCAGAACAACACAATAAGGTCTCCTTCGCACTGGTTCACTTAGTGAACCGCCTTCACCGTAGCCCACCAAACCGGGATCAGCACCTATTAACCTTGAGGTGTTATATTCATTTTGATATTCCGTCATATTGAGCGTGACCATAAATCTTTCATCACCGAAAAGGACTTCAGCTACTGCGCGTGCAAGTTCAGTTTTTCCCACACCGCTGGGACCAATTAACAGAAAAACACCATTCGGTCCTTCTTCTTTTTTAATACCTACTTTTGCACCGCGAATAACATCAGCGATTTGTTTTATTGCATGATCCTGGCCTACAACTCTTTTCTTCAGCTCATCTTCAAGTTGAAGTAAAGTTGTCATATCATCACGTGTCATATTTCCAACCTTAATCCCCGTCCATGCCTCTATAACTTCTGCAACAGTATTGGCGGTGACTTCTGCAAATACCTGCGGACTCGGGTCCTGTAAAGCAATTAACTCTTCTTTCACTTTAGAAATTTCTTTTACTACAGTGGGATCTTCTTTGCTCTTGCCGTTGCCGTTTCCCGTAAATTTCTTCATCCGTAGGTCCATTAATTTCCTGGTCAGTTCACTCTCCTTTGTCCACCTGTCTTCATTAGCTTTTATATCAGTTTCTAATTTTGATTTTTTTTCCTTCAATTCTTTCATAACTTTTTGATCAATAACCAGGTCCATATCAGAATCTTTTTGCTGAGTATTAATTGCCATATCAACAGACTTCAGCTGGCTGATCATCAATTCCAGTTTAGCTGGTTTACTGGTAAGGGACATCTTAACACGGGTAGCTGCTGTATCCAGTAAATCAACCGCTTTATCAGGAAGCTGTCTTCCGGCAATATATCTTCTTGATAATTTTACTGCAGCTTCAATAGCTCCATCCGTAATGTGAATTCCGTGATAAACTTCGTATTTGGTTTTTATACCTCTCAACATCAGAATTGCTTTCTCATCTTCAGGTTCACCAACATGGATAGGCTGAAATCTTCTTTCAAGTGCAGCATCTTTAGCAAAATATTTATTATACTCAAGGTAAGTTGTTGCAGCGATTGCCCTGAAAGATCCTCTTGCCAGTGCAGGCTTTAAAAGATTTGCAGCATCACCGCCTCCGGCTGAAGCGCCGGCCCCGATAAGTGTATGAGCTTCATCTATAAAAAGAATTGCCGGAACGGGGGAGTTAGTAACTTCATTAATAACAGCTTTTAATCTTTTTTCAAATTCACCTCTCATCTTGGTTCCTGCCTGCAGTGAACCCATATCGAGAGAAAATATCTGATTATTTTTAAGAATATCCGGAACCTCATCGGCGGCAATTTTTATAGCAAGTCCTTCAACAAGAGCTGTTTTTCCAACTCCCGGTTCACCGAGTAAAATAGGATTTGATTTTTTCCTTCTGCATAAAACTTCAATTACCTGGATGATCTCTTCATCTCTGCCTAAAATTGGATCAATTTTTCCATCCTTTGCCTGTGTTACAAGATTTGTTGTGTACAAATCAAGCACTGTTCCATCCTGTGGAATTGCACGTGCCTCTTCCTGAGAAATCATTTCCGAGGAAACTGACTCATCTTCAACTGAGGCTTTTACAATATTATAAAATTCAGTACGAAGATCTTCCTGTTTAACCGGGGAAAGAATATCCATTAGTCGGCTGCTTATTACCTGCTCGGAAGCAACGAACACTTCAAACAATGCTCCGGATCTTATTTTAGTTTCATGATGATGGACAGAACTTGTAATCCAGGCCTGCTCAAACAATTCTGTGAGTAATGGTGAAAGCTTAGGTTTGCCGGAATTTCCTTTATCCATTTCATCAAGATTTTTAAGACACTTTGCCTGTACGTCACCGGAGTCAATTCCATAATGTTTTAATATTAAGGGAACGTCACCTTGTCCGTCTTCAATTAAAGCATTTAAAAGATGATCGAAAGTTATTTCATAATGCCCTCGGTTTATCCCCAATCCGGTTGCTGTATCTAGATTCCTGACGATATAATTATTCAATTTTAAAAGCAACGATTTCAAATCCTTACTTTGCATTTAAAGCTCCTGTTATATTTTTATTATTGTTAGCTGTTTGATAGGGGAGAGTAAACTGTAATTAGTAAACCATTAAAATCAATTTACCTCAACAAATTCTTCATTATGGATGTATACATTAAATTCCTGAATTGAAGGTTTTCCAAGCCAGAAAGTTGTTCCAAGCTTTAACCGATCATCATTCCATGAAATTTCAGCGATTGTATCTGCTTGAATCTTAAAATTAATATCATATTCAAGACCATCATTAAGATATAGCTTTAAGAGTTCGTTTAACTTTTTTGCACTGAAAGTTCCCGGCAGAAAATTCAGGTAATCCTCAAAAGATACAGGCCCGATCTCGATGCATATTCTGCTCATATAATCTACAGTGGAGCTACCCACAAAACTATTTTTACCAAGACTGAAATCGTTGCCTCCGAGAGCAGGTACATCTACAAGTTCAACCCAGTGTGGAATAAATTCTTTTATTTTTATCGGGAAATCGGGGAACATATGGGTCAATAAAATTTTTAATCCCTCTTTGCTTCTTACACGCTGACTGAATACACCGGCAAATTTCAGAAGTGTAAAATCAGAAATTGCAGAAGATTTCTTTTTTGTAAAGGTACTTCTTCCAATAAAAGAATTAAATTCTTTCGGATATTTTATTGTCAGGGTCACCATTCAGGTTAAGATAGAAACGATATTTTTTCCATGACTGATAGTACAGCCAGAAAAACCTATTGTTAAAAATATCAAGAAAGTTCTGAAGGGGGATATTTCCTTCACCTAAAATTTTTTCCTGGAAAACGATCTGCTCGTGATAACATCTGGGTAAAGGTGAATTAATGCCATATAAACCCAGAAATGTAAAAATAAATTTTATATCATTTTCTTCGCGGGAAACTGATTTTATATCTCTGGGCGGATAATCATAATATTGGCTAGGGTCGGAATTTTAATCCTGCCTGATCAAAAAGATAATCCTTTCGTTCAGGATGATCTTTTTTTGAAATATTTTCACTTAACCAGACAGCCTGCCAGGCATGGTATTCAGAACCATGATCTACAATATCCTCAGCTATACTGGTAGTATTTCTCCTATTGCTGGATTCCATTGATAACTTACACTCGTTCCGGATTCGGTAATTTTTAAGAATATATATGAATTAAGAGTTACATATTGTGAAAGGAATTTATTTAAGACCATTCCAAATAAATTTATTTCACCCACGCTACTTTCAAATTCTTTTGCATCCACTTCTATATGAAATTCAATTCCCCTGATCAGACTCTGATTTATAATTTTATTTACAAGTTTCGGTTTATGAATTTTCTTTATACTTTCAATGCGTTTTTTATTCGGATGATTATGCGCTTTAGCCCAGTTATATAAGTTCAAAATACTTTTAAATGTATCAAGCTCAGAAAGCGTTGAAAAACTTACAGACAAATGCGCAATCAGTGACCAAAGATAATTTTGTTTTTCCGGGCAATTCTGGACTTCAATCGGGACGGTAATGTTTGATGCTTCCACCCCGGGCGGAAAATCCAGGGGTTCTTTAATTGAACCGACTTCCAGATAAGCGGAGGGTAAAAATCCATTTGAAAGTGTTGCTTCGATACTAAGTGTTTCTTTTGGAAAAATTTCTTCTTCCATACTTGGTCCGAATAATCTAATAACTGTTTCGGACATATCGCTTTGGAGCGGTTTTCTGACTATTGAAAAGAATCTTTTGAAATTATATTCCGGATTGCTTGTCTCCAAAATATCATGTGCTGTAATCGGTATATATTTGTACTGTTCAACCCTGTTTTCACTTATCCCGCTTACTTTATCAACAGAATAGATTTCTCTGCTCTTTCTTCTGTATAAGTCCGGGACGATATAATATTCAGGAAGTCTTTGTGTAACCGATACCTCTTCGGTTGGGCGCGAAAATAAATTTACAATTGGTGTACAGTTTAACACAACATTGTTTTTTGCAGGTAAATTTTCCCGCAATAGCTTCCGGCTAAAGTCAAATTTAATTTCAATCTGCTGAGATTCACCGGATGCGATAAATTTATCAAGACCATAAATATCGATAAAAAAGAATTTTTCCGGGAATGAAAAATATTCCTGTAGTAATCGGAATCCGGTGAAAGATTGTTTTGAATAAGGCAGAATTGAATAATCATCTCCATTATATTCTATATCTGTTGATAGTTCAGGCACGCCTATTTTAAAATCATCAATATTTTTATAATGGGATTTAGCATCAATTAATTCCCTTACTGATAAAGATGTAACATAATTTGTAAGGTAAAGATGAAGATTATTTTTTATTGATGAAGACCCCTGAAGATAAATTCTGAATCTTTTCATCTTCAAACTGTTATAATCTACATTGCGGTCAAGTTGTATTTTTAGTGTAAAAAAAGACTTGCCCTGCGGAGTATCCTCAACGGTGACATCTGTTAATTTTATCGGTCTTAAGGTTAAATCCTGAGTAGTTCTGAAAACAAATTCTGCCGGCTCATCTTTCTCAGTTAATCTGTTTCCGCTCCCTGAACCTGACTGAACTTTGTATTTAACTTTATATTTTCCTGTCTGCGTCTGTATTTCACTACCTTTCCGGATTTCAACCGGTTCGGTTAATGCTCCGGATTTTATACCTGCTTGTAAAATTGCACAAGAAGGGAAAGATTTTAAAAGATTAGGAAAAAGAATTTCAAGTATTCCGCCCGCAATTTCAGGGAATTCGTCATCAAGCCGTTCATGAATTCTTCCAGCAAGAAATGCGAAACCTTCATACAATCTTTCTACAAAGGGATCTTTTCTTTCTCTTTCACTTAGATGGAGTCTTGATCCCAGTGTCGGATGCTTTTTGCTGAACTCTTCTCCGGATGTTTGAAGGAAATTATATTCCCTCTCAAAATATTTATCTGTACTCATTTAGCATCCTTATCAAATACAACTTTGGTCCATCCGGTGGTTGAAAACTCCGTTAATAATATTTCCTGGTTTGAACTGTCTTTGACTTTAATAATTATTTTTAAAGCAGCCCTTAACGTTTTCTGATCAAATTCAGAATTTTGAATCTGCACCCCACTGATTCTTGGTTCGTACTTTAATATTACATCTTTGATTTCCTGTTTCAAGGATTCGACAGGATTCTCTGAGGATAAGTATATCTGCAGAATATCTGAAATGCCAAAATCAGGAAGGTGTAATATTGAACCACGCCTGGTTGTAAGAATCATACGAAGGTTTTCAATAATGCTCAGGCTAAGTTTCTGATCTTCAGTTAAATGTTCAAACTGCTGTGGTCCAATTTCATCAGGGTTAAGTACTTCTGATACAAACTGACCCAAGAGCATATTATACAGGCTAAGGTTTTTCAATGGATTTAGAGCTAATGATTATATTGGAAAAAACAGGGTGGATAATTTAAATTCATCTTAAAACAGAGATGATCTAACTAATCCACCCTAAATGTTTTAATTAACCGGGCATTCTAAATGAGAAGAATCCCTGATCCGAGAACATTGTGCTGGCTTTTTTGTGTTCCCACTCTACACTTTCTGAAACAATTGCAATTTTTTCCAGATGTGCAACACCCATTCTATCTGATTCAAATGCTGCAGGCATATAATTTTCAACTGAAATCAACCTTGCATTTGTTAAAGTATATAGAAAATAGACTGTTTCCTTTCCCGTAGCTTCAGCAATCTCGTAAAGAGAAATAACAATTGATTGGAATGCTTTACCTTCCGCACAATACTGAAACATAAACGGGGTAAGTTTATCTATTTCTTTCATCACTACGAACGGTTCATACATCCTGCTGCCGGTAACCTGTCCGCTTGTCCTATCAACCGGCAATTTAATTCCTTCAGAAAATTCCAGAACAGTACAGGTTTTATCTGCACGTGGACCTTCGAGTTCGTTTCCTTCAGCGTCCTTGAATAGAATTGTTCCTTTCACAGCCATTTTTTACCTCCATGGTAATTGATTTGTTAATATGTTATTTATAGATCTTACAACACTGATTAAGATTCTTCACCTGAATGGTACGCAATAAGTTTTAAGTTTACATCCATTCCTGTTATCGCAACATGTGGTCTGAATTCTGCGCTGATCTGAAAGAAACCCGGTCTTTCTTTTAGCTCTGTAACATCGAGCTTATAAGAACGAAGAGGTTTTTCTGCAACAATTTTTTCTGCAGGGTTAGGCATATCAACTACAAGAGTATCGAGCCAGCTTGACATGTCTTTTTTAATTTCTCCTGCACCGGCGTTTTTACCTACGAAAACCAACTGCCGGTATTTGAGGTAATGAGCAATTCTTGTTACAAGCATTGTATATTGAAGTCTTGATCCAACCGAGAAATTTGCAGTAGCAGCAGGATCATTTTTAATTTGTTTCGGTCTGTTTGCGGATGGTGTTTCGAAGAAGCAGGCGTAATCTGTTCTATCCCAGTGAGCCAAAGGAATAAAACCAAGATCACAAAGTTCCGCATCCTTTGCCTGACCAACCGAAGCTTCAACAGGAACCTTTAATTTTTTCTGTCCGTGCTCTTCATAAGTTGGAACAGGAAGACTTTCAACCTTTACCGCCTGATTCAACACCAACTATCTTCACGCTCCAGCCCCACTTTTCAAAGCTTTTTACCATATTAGAAGCCATCGCAAAAGAAGTGCTGCACCAGAGACTATTATCTTTTCCTTCTCTCATTACATTTTCAGTATAGTTAAAATTCTTTGTTGGTTCTGCTTCAGCGCTGTATGGAAGCCTGCCAAGGAATCTTGGTAAAGTTAATCCAATGTATTTTGAGCGGTCATCATCCCTGAAAGCTCTCCACGAAGCATAGGCGGCACCTTCTTTCAATTGTTCAGGGAGAAAGCGGTTATTCATTACATCGCTCATACTCTTCTCTCCAAAAAACTCATGACTTGCATTTCCTATGAATGGAATTTGAGCAGATTCCGAAAGCACGGATAGATGCTGAAGTAATGAGATATCCTGCGGCGAATTACTCACCGCGAAATCCGCAACAATAGCGGTGTATGAGTGTCCGCCTACTTTATCATAAGCACCCCAATATATATGATGCCATAAACCGGAATCTTTCTCATAGCCTTCTCCAAGAGCAGCATCATTCAGATCATCATAAAGTTCTTCTTTTGAGGCGTCAAGTAATTCAAATTTTACGGGTTTACTGAATTCCGTATTTTGAACCAGGAATAAAAGACCGCGCCAGGTTGATTCCAGTTCCTGGAAATCCTGATTGTGTAAAATCTCATCCATCTGGGCGCTAAGTACAGTATCAAGATCTGCAATATAAGAGTCTACCAAAGCACCGGTAATTTTAAAGACTTCTGATTCTTTACCGACTTTACCAATAAACTCAGCTACTGCAGATTTCTTGGAATCATCCAGCATGGAGATTAACTTATCAACAGAATTTTGGGAAGTTTCCTGTCCCTGTTCTGTTGCTTCTGATTTTTCTTTTGCCATTTAATTAAACCTCCGTTTAACAATTTTAAAATTCATAAATATTTTATTCTCAATTAAATTATTTTTCTTTAGCGGTACCCAATTTATTCATCAGATCGTCGATACTTGCACCGCCGTCTTTGAGTACTCCTTCCAATGCTTTCTTCAGGTTTGCATCTTTTAGAACGGCAAGTTTGAGTTCTTTTAATCTTTCCCTCGCCTCAAGAAGTTTTTGCAGAGGTTCAACTTTTTTAACTACTTCATCAGGATGGAAATCTTTAATATCCTGAAAATCAAGATTTACTTCCATTTTTGCTTCCGGGTCATCAGAGAGTTTATTCGAAACCGTAAGCTTTAGTTTCGGATTTATATCTTTAAGAACTCTCTTATAATCACCCTTGTTACCGATAGTTCTTAACCTACGGTCTTTTACCGGTGGTTGGCTTCCGGGTTCACTTTTACTAAAGTTCCCTGGAATCAACATCCTGTAATCAAGTTCCACACTTTCCTTAGCATCACTGCTCGGGAGAATGGCAACTTTAACACGCTGTGCGATTTTTGGTGTTACTGGTCTGGCCATTATTACTTTCTCCTTTTATGTTTTTGTTGTTCTAAATTAATTGCTAACATTCCATTGTGTTTGGCTATTCTATAAAATAATTCTTCCTGTTCTTTCTCTAATAGTTGTTTCGTAATCTCAGAATCGGTTGCAAATAAAAGCTGAACGTTTGTCAGGTAAAGAGATTGCCATACTGCTGTACTAAGTGCCGGTTCCCATTCTGCCAGTTTAAGCTCATCAATCATCAATTTAAGTTCTTCAAGATTTACTTTTGCGACGCTGTATTGTCTGGCTTCATAACAAAAATTTGCGAGATTTAATCTTATAAGAAATTTCCCTTTAACCCGGTCTTCTAATTTCAGTTTCTGCTGCATCAACTCAAAGTTTTCTTCAAATTTTTTAGGAAGTGACTTTATAGCCCGTTCATAATCTTCATTAATTTTATCATAAGTCGGGTCGACAATCGGAGTAAGATTTACGGAACCTCCTTCTGCTGATTTACTTTCAGAAGGTGCTGCCCTGGAAATTTCATCCAGCCATTTTAAGGTTTCTTTATCTGCAAAAGGAATTTCTCCCCCGCTGAATTTCAAATTCGGAAATTCAGGAAGTCGTTTAACCAGCCGGGACAAATAATATTTAATATCTGTTGCTGAAGTAGAGTAATTCCCGCCTTTTTTTTCAAGCGATTGAACAAGATATCTCTGCGCATCCAGCCAATAACGGAACTCACTGTTATCTTTGATAAATTCCAGTTCAATCCTGGGAATTAAAACGTCAATTTTATTTTCAGTAAACCATTCTTTTATTAATTTTCTAATAATTTCATTCGGAGGTTCAACATTCGAAATTTTTTCTTCATTAAAAGGAAGAACTAAATTACTCCATTGTAACTGCCGCGCGATACCAAATGCGAAATAAGATTCCGGTATTCTTTCAACTGTTTCATTATTCTGAGGAATCTCGTAGAAATAATTCAGTGTTTTCCTCAGTTGAGCCACTGCTTCATCTTCAGAGGCAGGGCGGGTTGTTTTTATTGCTGCTGTTGTATCATCACGAACAGTGGCTGTGGATGTTTGCCTTACCTCCTGTTTGGGTTGAGGTGCGGGGGCGGGTTTTTTCTCAGGGACCGGGGGAGGATTTAATACTTTTTTCGCAGTTTCTGTATGCGCTGTTATTATATCCTGCAATCCCTGTAAAACCGGAATATTTTCAGGAAGAAGTTTTTCACTTTCGGATGTAATTAAACCTAATAATTCGTTAATCTTTATAACATTATCAGCATTTGATTTATTTATTTCCTCACGTTCAATTAGTTTAGTTACTCTTGATGTGTTAAGAAATTGGATGGCTTTGCTTTTATGCACGATATTTTCAGGGAATAAATCTGTACCAAATTTTTTAAGCAAATGGTAAACTAATTCCAATCCGTTTTGAAATCCTTTTAATTGTTCTGTTCTATATAGAGCAAAACATAACCAGGAAGCTACTTTAATATCTTTGCTTTTTTCTTTTAATATTAGCTCTGAAAGTTCGATCCAGTTTTTGTAATCAGGAACTGTTTTAGGAAATTCCATACTTAACTTGAAAAAATCTTCATCATTTGCGGTATCGGTTCCGGTTGGGGATTTCCCAGCAATCGGATCCAGAAATTCCTGAACAAATTCTGAAACTTCGGGTTCGGCTACTGTTTCAGCCATAATAATATCCTGTTTTTTTCATTATCAGAAATTCTTTAAATATTCAAGAAGGGAAACAGACTCATCTATACTATTATCTTCATGGTATTCGTCAGAATTATTTAATTCAATGCGTCTTTTATCTTCACTTTCCACCGAAATTAAATCGGAAAAGTTTATCGGTGAAAGTTTAAAGGAAAAATTAATAATTGGAATTGTTCATCATTCTTCATGTTCCAGAATAGTGATGAATGCTGTATTGTGAAATTCATTTTTTTATTTAACAAGTAAATTATAAACCCGGCATCATTGCAGAAATGTAATTCATCAGAGGAGAAAGATATTTTTAAAAATGTCGAATCCGTATAAATCATCTCTTTAATATTGCGCGATAAATTATTCAATTTTGTTCGCCGGAAGAATTCAGCTATTTGCGTATGTGATAAATACTGATGGAAGTTGTTTTTAAGTGAATTTCCCTCGCTTAAATTTATACTGTAAGTTTTTAAAGTGTTATTAAGAGAAAGAAGATCTTCCTCTTTTCTCAAATGGCAATCGAGAGTTTTAATTGACTGATCAAGTTCATTAGGAATAAGATGAAACTCATCAAGTTGTTTAGAAGGAATAATTGAAAATATTATAAAAGGGAAATCACGGTTACTTTTATCTTTACTGGCATAAATCATTCCGGCCGCAAATTTTTCAGACGAAGGAACCGGAATGAAAAAGTTTGTCGGGGGAAGTGTTTCATACTTTGCTTTCCACTCAGACTTATACTTTAGTTTTGTGTAAGATAAACCCTCCTGCAGCCAGTTATCAATAAAAGTAATTTCAGAGGATGCAGAATTAAACTTAATGAAATCATTAAACTCAGGAAGTTTTCCGAAATATCCTGTTAAATATTCTGTTGAGTTTTTGTTAAACAAAACCTTTTATATAAGATAATTAATTAAGCCTGTCGGGCAGATGAAACGAATTGAAAAAATCTCTGGCAAATGGATTTTTTGAACTTCCCGAACTTAACTGGTAAGAAACCGTAACATCATAACTTCCGCTCTTCTGAAAAAACCAGTTGAATGTGTACTGCGAGGATGATTCGCCTCTTGAAATAGTTGCCTGGTTAAGTAAACGGAACAATGCCCATTCGCCTTCATAAGATTTAGAATCAGAGGTTCCAATATTCCTTATAGAAATATTCATTCTTGCACCGGGTGTTCCTCTTACCCCCGGCCAGACAAAATCAGACCAGAAAGGTGATCCCATTTTATAATAATTTTCAACACCATCAATATAAAGGTAAACCTGTTCTACAATAGGTTTTTCATTACCGATTGTTTTTGACTCAGGGAGCTGAGGTTTTAACCTGAAGTTAATTCCAAGATCACCATTTTTGAATAATGTGCTTGTTATATCATCTGCTTTTTTTAATGCCTTTATTAATTCATTAGAAACTGCTAACCCTTCTTCATTCCATTGGTTTACTTTCCAGTTATCTTTATTAATAAATGCACTCAATTCGTTATTATAGAATGACCAGAGTACACCTGACTGTGGCTTAAAAAAATCTTTAAAATCCTGAATTGGAACTTCTGTCTGTGAGTCCTTAAATGGAAAAGCCGAAGCCAGTGATTTATTAAATGCGTCAACAACTTTAACTTTCCATTGTTGATTTAAATACTCACTTGCATCAGCAAGTATGGCTTTCCATGACAGCCTGATTGGATCAGCGAACAAATTTTGGAGAGCCGGAGCATTATAAGCCGCGCCTCTTACCATCTGCTGAGCTGTTGTAAACTCAATAGTCTTTTGTCCTAATAATTTTGTCGCGTAATCCTTTGCCAGATCCTGTCCACCCTTAACCTGATCGAGTACTCCGCTTATCGTTCCGTATTGGGCAAAAATTGCATTTAAATCTGCACCGCTTGATCCATCCGGTGATCCAAGTACAAATTTGATGTATTTTTTTGTCTCATTCAGTCCAGCTGAATTAACATCCAATCCTGCAAATTGATTATTCTTTTTAACCGAATCGGGAGGCGATTGAATATCAACTATTATACTTAATTGTGTAGCAAATAATTTTAGTACAGATACAAGAGGTGAATTTACCGGATCGCTCAAAATCTTCATATTATTTGCAGCAAGAGGAACATTATCAAATCCAGTATATCTTATACTCTGTAAAAATTGTAGCCAGTTTTGTTTGTAATCATTCAGGTAAAGAGTTACGAGTCCCTTCTTTATTTCTTCACTACTAAGCCCGTCATCCGAAGATTTAAGATTTGTTTTCCCCAGAACCCAATCTTCTTTGCCTGGATTCACACTCTCCTCAATTATAGCTTGCTTAATATAATTCATCCAACCATCAGCAGTAAAAATATAAGGCACTCTTTGTTCGGTTGTCATTACTCCTGAATATCTGCCGCCGATTGCCTGCTCCAGTGAAAGTTCATTAGGAAACTGGCTGATTCCATTTTGTTTGAGTCTTGCATATATACTCTCTGCATTTGGTTTATACTGAATTCTGTCTCTGACCATACTAATCAGAAGATTATCATTGCGAACAGGAAAAACTTCTTTGTCTGGTAAAAGGCTCACATAAAATGAAAGATAATCTTTGAAGAGATGTTTTAGAGAATCTTTTTCACTAGTTGATGCAATGGGATTGGAAGAAATGTAACGGGAATCCAGTATTTCGGTAAAAACGTGAGTAAGAAATTTTTGTGCGGATGTATCAAGTCTAGCTCTTTCATTTCCCAGTAATAAATAGGATTTAAGATAATTGTAAATAATCTCGCCTGAATAATCTTTACCATTTGCATAACTATTCAGGTTTTTCACCAATTCATCATAAATATTCTGTTGAAAAAAATCTGATGTTTTTTTAATAAAAATCTCTTTAAGATAAGGGAGTGTTTTCTCGCTTCTATCCATTCCAAAACTGATAAAAGCTTCGTTTCCTTTGCCGGCCTGTATTGCATTAATCAAACTGATAAGACTATCAGTTTTTGAAAAGTTACTTAAAAGATTTCCGCCCCAGTTTAGGTGCAGAAAGGATGAAGACACATTTTTTTCTTTTTGAAGAAAACTGCTGCTGCCGTTATAACCAATAAAGGTAAAAACTGAAAACAACACGAGAAGGATTATTGACGCAGCAATGGTCATGAGTCTTGCTGAGCTTTGTTTTTTTACAGCTCCTTTTGTCTGTCCGGCAGAAAAATTCTGATCCCCAATTACAATATCGTTTAACAAATCTTTTATAAAATAATTTTTCTTCTCAGTAACTTCTTCAGAATCATCTGCCGATGGTTCAGGAAGATTAAACTGTTTTGCTATTTCTTTTATGGCAATATCAAGTGGTAAGCCTTCCTGGGTCCCGCTGGTAAAATAAAATCCGCGGAACAGGGGATTATCCTGATATGGATTGTGCTGAAATACTTCACCAACGAGGTAGGTTAATTTCTGCTGAAGAGAGTTAAACTGGAACGGAAAGAGAAAAACTTTCCTACGCTGTTCTCTTTTTAAAGGATTGCTTAACCTGATTGTTCGTATATCAAACAGTTTTTTTGAAAGTTTTTTAAACTCTGATTCAAATATTCCCTTTGGATCCTGGGACAAAATCTGCTGTGAGTTGAATGTTGCGCCCCATATTTGTGAACGTTCTATTTCACTGAAATCACCATAGTAATCAACAAATCCCTGGATCAAATCGCACTTGGTAAAAACAAAATATACCGGGAAATTAACACCGAGATTTTCAATCAATTCATCAATTCTCTGGCGCATGTTTTTTGCATGTTCAAAAAGCTGATCTTTATCTGAACTGATTATTTCATCTATATTTATTGCAATCAATACCCCGTTTACCGGTCTTCTTTTCCGGTTCTTTTTTAATGTGTCCAGAAATGCGATCCATTCAGCTCTATCTTCAGTCTGTGAAATATATCTTCCGGCGGTATCCAGAAAAATTGCTTTGGTTGAGAAAAACCAGTCACAGTTTCTTGTGCCGCCAACTCCGTGAAATCCATCCTTACCGAAAGGAAATTCCAACCCCGAATTTTGAATAGCCGTTGTTTTTCCAGCAGCAGATGGTCCGATTATCATATACCAGGGAAGTGCATAAAGGGCTGCCTTTCCTGATTTTCCATTAGCTATTTTAGAGTTTTTAAGAGACGAAATTGCTGCTTCAAGTTGTTTTTTAAATTGTTCTATCTCAGCTTTCTTTTCAGGGCTCAGGTTCTGCATCTGGTCATCTGCCTGGTTGCCTATCGATTGCTCTATCTGGTTTGCCTTCTGAGCATCCTTCATCTTTTTGTACATTATCAGAATTGTCACAATCAGGAAAATGAATACGATTATTGCAATCTGAACAAAGAAAGTTATTCCGAAAATAGGACCTAGTACGAGAACAAGAATTATCAGAAGAATTCCTGCAATCGCCATTATTGAAGACGGATTTTTAATAAAATTTATTATTGCATTCATATCAGATTTTTTTTATGGAGATATTGATTTAGGCAATGAGATTTTTTAAAGCATCTATTATATCGTTTGCTTTACCGGTAGCAGACAAAGACATAATAACATAAAAAATTAAAAAGATAACCACTGCAGAAGCAGGATAAATCCATGTTGGCAATCCACCTCCTGATGAAAGAACCACAGTATCCGAAGGCTTACCATTGGGAGAAATTGCGTCAATTGATTGATACATTTCGGGGTGAAGTTCTAAATTCAGATCATCTATAATTCTTCTGAGCGATTCGGGTGACTGAAGCTGGTATTTTCCTTTAAAACCAAGAGCAAGACATAAATAATAAATTTCCAGAGCATCTTTATTTGCACTGCTTCTCTGTCTGAGTTCTTCGAGGTTAGTAAAAAATTCTTCACCTGCATTAAAGGTGTCAAACATTTTTATCTGTAACGGATCCGAAAGCCATACTTCTTTCTGATTCCATTTAGAACTGATAATTGTTTCATCCAGAAAGGCCACAAGTGCAAATTTTGCCCTGGTCACTTTTTCATTGTCAATTCCCGAACTTCTAGCTTCGCGTTCGAAACGATCGAACATTTCAGTAACCCTGTTTTTAAGAGTTTCAGGATTGCCGTAATTATCCGTTGAGCGGAGCTGAAGAATCAGCATAAGGCATTCAGATGCTAATTCTGAAATGGGTCTTTTTTTATCAGGTTTTTGAGAAGGAATTTCCATATCGATTTATTTTTAATTATTGAATTTTTATCTAATCACCGGAAAGAAGCAGCACAAGTTCCATCTGAAGTGTTTTAAATTCAGATGCGATAAAGAAAGCTATGTTGTTTTTTGCAACTATCTTTTCCCAGAATCTGCCTTCTTTATTTATTTTAAAATAAATTGCTTTTTCATTTACCGAAATGCCGGAAGGAGGGCGTGCTACATATTCAGAAGTTACTCCCTGAATTCCAGCCTGATGTACAGCGAATATTTCTTCGTATGCAGATATTTTAATATTCTTTGGCAATTCCGAGATTATTTTTTTCTCAGGAATTTCTCCGGTTACCGCAAGAAAAAACTGTGAGGTCATCTGGTTGGGCGATAATTGACCTACATACAAAGTATCAGCCTGTTTTCTGAGAGGAATAACAACATCTCTTCTTTCAACAGTCTTCTGAACATTCAGCATTTGATTTATTTCATCTATAACCTGGTTAAAAACTTCGCTCAAATGCTTATGGTCGTACGAAGGAAATTCAGAAGTTTTAATTCCCATATTCGAATATGTTGAAAGCTGACCAGCGAGATTCAACAATAATATATAGAGATTTTCCGGATGCGTATTCTGCGACTGATAATAGTAATTCAGAAGTGGTATAAACGAATTGATTGTCTGTAACATCAATAGTATTTCCACCTGTGTCAGAGATAATTCGGGTTTGTGTATTGAAGTCTGTGTCCGAAGTTCTTTACTTTTTGAAACAAGTGCACTCAACAAATTTCTCATCGATTCCCGCAGACTTTCAGAATTAGCGACCGAGAGTGCAGGCGGGATGTAACTTCTATCCATTGTAAACTTTCCGTCTGAACTTCTGGCGATTTCACCAATTTTTAATGATGTAAAATCTTCAAGAGATTCATCACCAAACTTAAATTGAAAATTTGGTCTTGCTATTCCCACAGAGCGCATATTCGTTCCAGTATTGTAATCAGCTATATCAATATTCTGTAAGTTAAAACGAGAATTATTATAACCCGTGGAATCATCAAGGTGACAATTATTCCCTGCCGAATTTTCGGCTGGTAATGTTAAAAAGATATCAAGCTTTTCTGAAGTTGCCTCAAAAAGCTCTTCAAAATTTCTACTTTTGGGAAGCGGATCATTATCAGGCATATTGAAACTAAAACCATCAGGCATAATTCCACTGCAGACAATAAATCCAAAAGTTCCACCTGCAAGAGCAGCTGAATCGATTTCCATTTCCCTTATGCCCCAGAAGTTGGGACTGAATAATCTGAATCTTGAATTAATATTATATTGATTAAACCGGTCCGCCTGCTGAAAATGATGCGGATCCAATTTCATTCCCTCATACCATACAACTTTTTGGAATTTCATTTAATTATTTTTTTCTCCCTTATTAAACAAATAAGTTTTTAATCTTCTTTTTGAATTGACAATGAATTTGAGTGAATTTTAACCGAGATATCATCTATATCTTTTACTGGGATAATTTCATACCAGCCGTCTTTGGCGGGGGAATGAAAATCACCAACAATTCCAATATATGCTGCATCCTTCTTTATTTCATAGTCGCTTATTTTGAACGATTCATCAGGTGCCATAAGCTTTTCATATTTTGCTCCGGCTATTAAATCATCTCCAAGTGTTTCCTCCGGACTTCTAAGCAGAGACTCAAAGCTTGCATGTGTGAACTTATCAGAATTTCTTAATTGATAAATCCTCACCACAACCGCATTGCCTTCATTACAATCATTATCACAACTTAATGATACATTAATTGTTTCAGTCCCACCTCCGCATCCCGGAATAACATAGAGAACAAGTGCAAAAAATATTAAGATAATTGAGTTTTTCATTAGTATTCCCCGAAAATTTTTGTGTTAATATTCATTTTTAGATTTACCTGTTAGAATTCTTTTCTGATAACCCTTCATAAAAGAAGGTCTGAAAAATTTCTTTTCTATATGATATGGATCCGACGCATACATATTATAATTTTCTTTAAGAGCATCCAGTATTTTGGATTTTTTTGCAAACGGAAGAATTTTTGCAAGATCAGGACCTGATTGTTTACTCTTATTATCTATTTCTTTCTCAATCATTGCCGGATCAAGTGTTTCAAGTAATGCTTTACTTCCATCAGTTACAGATAGTTGATAGCCTTCAAGCAAACCAATCTGGTGAGATAATAATTTTGCAGTCTCCTCTTTTAATAATCCTAATCTTTTTTTCTCATCTTCACTGGAAATATCTGGACTGAACAGAAATTCTTTAAATTCTTTTAAGGAAGCAGTAGGTATAGTATGGTAGATTGTTACACCGAAAAATTCCTGTCTGAACTGTAGAAAACCCTGGATTAACTTAGAAAAAGTATCCAGCATAACGTCAATCGTCTCTGTAAAATGTGAACTCAATGAGTAAGCCTGAAGAGATTCAGCTGGTTCGGTTGTCCTTTTTACCTGCTTAATTTGTGATTCTGATGTTGATCTATCATTTTGAACAGCTGGGGGAGAAATTGATTGCTTTATTTTTCTATCCAGAAAGTGCTCAGCAAAATATTCAGCAATATATTTAGTAGGTTCATTCTTTTCGAGGAAATTAAAACTCTGCATTACAGAGAACTTCAACATTTCCATATTCATTGGAGAGTTATCAGCTGAAAATTTATCAGAGATCCGGTTTAGATTTTCCAAAATATTATTTATTTCTTCGGCAAAAGGACTGGAGAATACCATCGTTTTCTGATCATCTTCCGGAATAGTCTCTGTTTCTTTAACAAGTTCCACCTCAAGCTCATATTCTCCGAGTCGGATAATATCTCCGGTCTTCAGAGCGTTTTCATCATTTGGATCAATTCGCTCCTCATTTAGATATGTAAAATTAGCTGATTCAAGATCAACAAGCTGAAGAATACCTTCGGTATCCAGTATTTTAGCGTGCTTCCTTGAAACAACTTTGAATGGATCAGGGAGTATTACATCGTTTTTCTCATCTCTTCCAAGGGTGACAGGAAACCTGTTGAAATCAAGAACCGAAGAAAAAGATGGATCTGTTTTTTTACTGATTTTTAATTTTATTTTCATAAAAAATTAAGAATTGATTTGATGGGAATTTTTAACACAGCTTCGCCACTTGACTCACAGTTGAGCTGAATTAATAAATAATTTTTGAAATTTTCCTATAATTGAATCGCAGCTACTGAAATACTGATAATTCAATTACCGCAAATAGGTTTCAATAAACAATAAGAATCCGTTTGTTTACAGAGTAAAACGTCTATTAAATTCATGACACTGGTTAAATATGGTAAGTCGGTTTGCCGGTTTGCCTCTCACAAGCAGAAATAATCCGGATGCCGATATGGATGTACCTTTTCCGGTGTGAGCAATAAAATAAATATCGTTATTAGTAGAAAAAAAACTCACCCGACGACTCATTTATTTTTAAAAGGAGCTATAAAATTTTCTTTTAGATCAGTTCGATTTTGATGAAAATGAAAATAAACTAATATCCAGTTATTGTCAATAGAATTGAAATTATATAAAGATTGTCAATAAAAAACAGGAGTGAACTAATTCAGGAAAAGATGTAAGCAGCCAATTAAAAATTACCAAGTTCGAATATAATTATAGTAATTGTTGCAGCCAGGGGTGCCCAGATCCTATATTTTTTCGTGTTAAAAATTAAAGCTGTGGTTATAATCCATATAAAAAGTAACAAAATAGACGAAATTTGAAACAATTCCGAAATGGGAATTGCGCCTTTACCAACAGCACCGAGCTGGTAAGTTGTCTTTAGCGGATGGAATGCAAAAACATTTACCACTATTAAAATTAATGTAAAAACATTCAATTTTTTCATTTTTCCGGGCAAATTAAAATATTCCAAACCGGTTCTCACTGCAAGAAGCAAAGCTAAGAAGAGAGTAAAAATATAATAGAAACTAACCGATGAAGGTACCGAGGCATAGTATGTTAATAATACTGCCTGATTTTCAGAGGGAATTGAATATTCTTTATTGTTATAATCCAGTTTTACTAAATATTCAATTTTAGTTTTGGGACTCTGTCCCGGAATTTTTCCAATCAGAATTTTTCCGTTGCTATTTAAATCTGAAGAGTTCCATTTATCCGAATTCTCAATTTTCCAGAAAACCTTTCCTTCCAGGTTTTTGATTTCTGATGTTATTAAAAACTGATATGAATCACTTCCATAGTAAACCTTATCAAATTTATAACCTACTTCTTTTCCTTCTATCCCAAATGAACCGGAAACAGGATATTGATTATTTAATCGACTTTGAAGAAAACCTACTAGAAATGTTATTACGAATGCCGCGATCCAGAGTATTATACTTTGTTTCATGTTTTTTCATTTAACTGAGAATGAGCTGCAAATTTAACTAAAAATACCTGATCTGTAAAAATGAATAGATTTAGTATGAGTTTTGATAATCAGAATTAATATTTGTTTTGAACATTTATTTAATTTAGAAAATCATTTTTATAAATTAGAAAGAAAAAAATGAAGCCAGAAATTAAAATATATTTAACACCTGAAGAATTATCCTTACATCTTGCCGGAGAAATCAGAAAAATAGTTTCAGAGAATGTATCACAAGATAAAGATACTTTTATAGCTCTTTCCGGAGGCAGTACGCCCAAGGTTTTATTTACCCAGTTGTCGGGAGAATTATTCCGGGATAAAATACAATGGAATAGGATCCATTTATTCTGGGGTGATGAAAGATGCGTTTCACCAGAGGATGAACAGAGCAATTATGGAATGACAAAAAAATATCTACTAGGGAAAATTAATATTCCTGAAAATAATGTTCACCGGATAAGAGGAGAAAATGAACCTTCAGAAGAAGTTAAAAGAATAACCGGGGAATTAAAATACTTTGTTCCGTTCGTAAACAATCTGCCGCAGTTTGATATTAATTTACTTGGTCTTGGTTCTGACGGACATACAGCATCTTTGTTTCCCGGAAAATCATTAAGAGGAATTATCGATAGGGTAGCAGGTATTGCTGTGCATCCTGATTCGGGACAAAAAAGAATATCTTTAACTTATAATACAATAAATAATTCCAAACGAAATATATTTATGGTTACCGGTAAGAAAAAATCTGATATCATCTTTAAAATACTGGGATTAAAAAATATTGATCAAACATTCCCCGCGACAAAAATCAAAGCCTCAGATTCTCTGGAATGGTTCCTAGATGAAGAAGCGGCAGTGAAAATAAAAAAGCCCTGAAATAAAATTCATTCAGGGCTTTTGAAATTCCAGTTTAATAACTTAGAATGAAGTACCGACCTTTAATCTTAGATTCGCAAAAATTGATATCACGCCAAAACTTCCGTCGGTAGTTCGCGAAAGTGTAACCGAAGGCCCGATTGCAAATGCACTAAAAGCCCAGCTTTCCGCAATTTTCTGAATCAATGTTTCGATAAGAATCTGATCCTGACGTACATCACTGTTGAACATTGCATCAAACCTGAAATCAAATGTACTTCCTGCAAGTGAAAGTTCTCTGCCTTCATAGCCTACGTGCCATTCACCCAGATACCGGGAGCCGTATACTTTACCTCTTGTGGATCCAAGAATACTTACAGGATAACGAAATTCAAAATTGTAATACTGGCCACTTAAGATTTTAGCATGATATCCCAGCGTATCATACATTGTCCATGTTTTCATCTGGCTTTCATCCGGCTCCACTAATATTTTAGTATAACCGAACTCAAAAAAGTTACCAAACGGAATAACATAAGAAATATGAAATCCTGCAGTAGTATAAAGATTATTATAACGGTTGCTGAACCTGATTTTGGTTAAAGCAGCTACAGGTCCGAATGCGCCGCCTTTTACACCCAGGATATGAAAGTTTCCCTCGACAAAATTTGTCTCTCCCGGTCCGGAAAATTTTGTTCCGATACCTAAGGATAAACCAATATCATTTTTTAAAGGTATACCAAATCTTTCTCCTCCGAAAAACTGGAAGAACGGATTTATATAATACATTGAAGATGATATTTGAATTTTGGTTGGCGGATCGATGATTTTTTTCAACCTGATCTTTTCGAAAACACGGGTAAAAACACTGCCGTAATTAATGTTTTCTTCAAGATTAATTTTAAATGGATAGGTTATAACCTTGGCCCTTGTTTCAGGTTTCAAAGCAAGAAAAGGGTAAAGGTTTCCTTTAATTGATATTGTCTGGTTATTGGCCTCTCTTATATCGACAATTATTTCAGCCTTTGGATCAGGCGGATCTATGAATAATTCAGTCTGAATTTGAATGAACAGGCTGTCATCAAGAGGTTCCATCTGGTAATATTGTACTTGCTCTTCCTCCTGAGCCTGAACATTATAAGCATAAAAGAACATAAATAAAATGGACAGAAGAAGAATTAATTTAAAGTTTCGCATAAAGTAGTTCCGATGAATTTGTTATTTAGAAAAATCAGTGAAGAAGAATGAGTCTCCTACCTGTACCCTATCCTTTGATCTTTCATCAACTACTGTGAAGAAGAAATTAACTTTATATCTTCCATCTGCTTCCCTCAGGTTCCCAAATTTGTCGAGCCATTCGTCAAATTTGTTTTCAGTAGATGCAATTTTTAATGACACATTGTATACCGGATTTCCTTTTGTATCTTTTAAAGGACCGGAGACAGAAATTGGTCCATTCCATGTTACTTTAAGCTGGTTCGGGCGTTCATCCACTATGGTTACGGTGAACACTGTTATTCTTTGTAAATCCTGAACATAAATATCAGAATTATTCATTTTTGTAGTTACGCGGTTAATCTTTATTTCAGGCGGCCTGTTCGGAACAACTTTTATTCTATCTTCCTGGCTTCCATATTTTGCTACAACTTCAGTCTGATTTGTTAAATCAAAAGTTTTTTCCTGTCCGGGAGGAATTACAACAAGAGGAGTGTTCATATTTGCAGGGTCATAAATGGAAGTTGGAACGTTTCCTGAATTTTTCGCCTTATTCCAGGTATATTGAATGAAAGTTTGTTTTAATGAAATTGGCGATTGCAGTACTTCCTGTTCTTTTTCAACGGGTTTTTCTTCCGGTTTTTCCGGTGGTATTTCCTTTACCTTATCAGCCAAATCTTTCATCTTATTATTTAATGAAGCCAATTTTTCTTTTAGTGCAAGATTTTCTTCCAGTGCATTTTCTTCTACTTTAACATCGAATTTGATTCCCTGCGAAGTAAGCGAATCAAGAAGCACCATCAGAGAATCCCTAACACTTTTATTTACAACTTCATCTTTAAGTACAACCCGGTTTAAATCCAGATCTGCACCTTTTAATGCAAGTACTGTGATTACAAAAATGTATAGTACCTGATATATTATAAACTTACTGTCTCTGTTTTTTTGAACCATTTTTACATACTCACTTTTTAACTACAATTGCTTCAAGATGTTTAAGACCGGCTAATGTTTTCTCTTCGCCAAGTGTTACTGAAGCCTGCTGAATTGAATTGGCAAGTGATTTAAGATGTTCGATTTTTTCTGTGCTTATTCCCTGGATGCTATTTATTTTATCAAGTATCTGGTGAACAGAGCTAAAATTCTTTACAAGAACCTCACTCATTTGTGAGGTTTGTTCCAGAAGGATTTTGTATGTTTCTAAATCTTTAACAGAAAACTCAACACCGTGTCCTCCAGATCCTGGAGTGCTCAATTGCTTAATAAGATTCTTGGAGTTCTCAACCTGAATTCTTGAGAAATACCTTTCCTTCATATCCTGAACGTGTGTTACTACATTCTGAAATTCTACACCAAGCTGATCCAGAACGGGTTCAAATAATTTACCGAGGGCTAAGACTATTAGAGCCTTAATTTCAAATGGAACTGATAATCCGAGAAAAATTTCTTCCCCAAGCTTAATACTGATAAGAAGTATTGCTGCACCAATTAAAGGTAATGCTGTAGCGATACCGTCAATTACACTGTCATACGAAGTTATTATTCGGTCAATTGTTTCTGAGACCGGACTTCTTAAAACTTCAAGCTTTAATTTGTTGTATGCCAGGTAGGCCAGAAAAGCAAATAAACCATACACTACAATAGGCAACCACCAGAAGCTAAAAGGTTGTACTATTTCCTGCGCCGGCTGCCAGGTTGGGAATAATGCCTTTCCAAGTTCAATTGAAACATTCCCCAGAATAGGTACGTACGATAAATCCAGAAAAAAGGAAAGAACCAATGCTACAACTGAAATAATTGCAGGCTTGATGACAATGGAAAATTTTATTTTCCTGATAGCTTCCTCTTTATAGCTATCTAGTTCATCCTCAAGTCCATTTTTTGTATAAAAATCATTTTGGCCACTCAGTTTCTTATCATTTGGTCGTTCAATGGTTTCTGCTTTTAACATCTATTACCTCTAGATCTTAATTCTTAAATATTTATTTTAAAAAGTGAGTTTTCTTGCTAAAACCTTAATTTTTACTGTTCTCAATAATTTTATGTTCTACTTTAAGACAATTATTGTACCAGATTCTTAAAATATAAAATTTCATTCAATATTTATTTGGAAGGAATAATAATATAATATTCCGGTACCAAGCCGGTAAATTGGAATTTATGATTTTTAATAACACTCAACTAATAGAAGGAAAGTTAAATAATACTTTTACTGAAATGATAACAACTTGAAATAATTCCTAAATAATATAATAATTTTTCTTATTCACAAAAAACCATTAATCAAAATATATCGTTCGTCTCCTTCTGTCATTCGATCACTTCTTTCCTTTTTACATATGCTAAGTAAATTTTACCCGCAAACTTCTTTTCATCTCCAAAATTGAATACGTTTGTAAAAGAAACACTTATTAGTAATTTCAAGAGTATAATTAGGACATAATTTTTTAACTTTGGGAATACTCTTAAAGATAATGTCAATGTTACTGAATCCCAAAATGCTCGAATTAAATACAAGGATCTGGATTAACCAATTCGGTAAGTCTGCTCAAATTAAAAATATACCGGATGCTTTCATTGATGAACTGAATTATAAAGGAATCGAAATACTCTGGTTAATGGGAATATGGAAAACAAGCAAGTCTCTGGCTGATAGGTGTTGTTTCGGAATTAATCTTGTTCCTGACTATGTTAAAGCATTGAGTGACTGGAAAAAGGAAGATGTTATCGGATCTCCTTTTGCAATTGACGACTATGTAATTAATCCCGCTCTTGGTGAAGAAAGAGATCTGGTTAATTTTAGGAAGAAACTTAATCGACGTGGAATAAAACTTTTTTTAGATTTTATTCCAAACCATCTTGGTGCAGATTCTTCCGTTATAAAAACCCACCCGGAAATTTTTCTTCAGACTGATAAAGAATCTTATTTGAAAGATCCTTATGCTTTTTTTGAGCATAAAAATGACAAGACTATATATTTGGCACATGGCAGGGATCCTTTCTTTGCACCATGGTCTGATACAGTGCAGCTAAATTTTTTTGAGGAGGCAACGAGAAAATTTCTTATAAAGAAACTTGAATATATTTCTTCAATTGCAGATGGTGTAAGATGTGATATGGCGATGCTTCCACTCAATAATGTATTTCAGAATACCTGGCTTGGTGTACTAAATAAGAACAATTACAAAAAACCGGCTGATGAATTCTGGAAAACAGCAATTCAAAGAATAAAAGAGAAAACACCAGACTTTGTTTTTCTTGCTGAAGCATATTGGGGACTTGAATGGCAACTTCAGCAGCTTGGTTTTGACTATACTTATGATAAAACATTAACTGATAGACTTTCTGACGCCGATATCTCAGGCATTAAAGGTCATCTCCAGGCTGAAAAAGAATTTCAAATGAAAAGCGTACGCTTTATTGAAAACCATGATGAAGAAAGAGCCATAACAAAATTTGGTAAGTTTAAATCAATGGCTGCCGCAGTAATTATAAGCACAATTCAGGGAATTCGGTTTTATTATGATGGACAATTTGAAGGAAAGAAAACAAAGTTACCTGTTCAGCTCGGAAGAGAACCGTTTGAAAAAATCTCTGAACAGGTACAGAGATTTTATGAAAAATTATTGTTGATTACTAATGCTCAGATTTTCAAATCGGGAAAATGGCAACTACTTAATCCCGAACCAGTTTCACCTTCAAACAATTCATTTGAAAATTTTCTTGCCTGGCAATGGTCATTAAATGATGAGATGCGGATAATCGTGGTTAATTATTCGCACCTACCCTCTCAATGCAGAATAAAATTACCTGATCTGAATACAGTCAAAAATGAACTATCCCTGGAAGATTTGTTGACAAAAAATATCTATTTACGGACAACCCGTGAAATAAAAGAACCGGGATTATTTGTTGAATTAAAAGGTTATCAAAGTCATATTTTTTCTATCAGGCTTTGAGAGATTATATCATCTTTCCACACAACAAATCAAGTTAAGTTAAAATGAATGTTTCAGTGATCATACCTGCCTATAATGAAGAAGAATCAATCTCCAAAGTTATAAAGGATATTCCAAAAGATATTGTTAATTCTATTATCGTTGTTAATAATAAATCAACGGATCGTACAGAAGAGTTTGCAAAAAATGCAGGAGCCATTGTTCTTAATGAGTCTGATAAAGGTTATGGTGCAAGCTGCTTAAAAGGCATTGATTTTCTTAAAGATAAAAATGTGGATGTCGTAGTTTTTCTTGATGGGGATTATAGTGATTATCCCGAAGAAATAGTTTCTCTTTTGAGTCCTATATTAAATGAAGATTATGATTTTGTTCTCGGCAGCCGGATCATCGGAAAAAGAGAAAAAGGGTCAATGCCATTTCATTCAAGGTTTGGAAATATTCTTTCCGGTATTCTTATAAATTTATTCTGGAATTTTAAGTATACAGACCTTGGACCTTTTCGCGCAATTAAATTTGATAAACTCATTCAGCTTAAGATGGAAGATCGATGGTTCGGATGGACAGTTGAGATGCAGATAAAAGCCGTGAAGCAAAAATTAAAGATTAAAGAAGTTCCTGTTAGTTACAGAAAGAGAATAGGCAAATCAAAAGTTAGCGGTACAATCAATGGATCAATTATGGCAGGCACAATAATTTTAAAAACGATTTTTGTTCAGCTATTTAAAGATTAAAATGAATGCAGTAATCATTTTTGCTAAATATCCTATGGAGGGTAAAGTTAAAACCCGACTGGCAAAAACTCTCGGTTCCGGTTTTGCGACAAACTTCTATAAAACCTGTGCAGAAAACACGCTTAAAATTTGTCTTTCACTGCCGGCAAAGAATCATTCACTTTATCTTTTTTATGCTGATGCTGATGAAAAAATATTTTTTGAAAAATGGGTGAATAAAAGATTTTTTTTACAATTGCAGAAGGGTAAAGATCTGGGTGAGAGGATGAAAAATGCATTCCAAATTCTTTTAAAAACCATTTTAAAAAAGTTGTTATAGTAGGTACTGATTGTCCTGAATTAACTAAAGAAATAATAAAAAAATCGTTTTCTGAGCTTTTCAAAAATGATGTGGTTATCGGACCTTCGAATGATGGGGGATATTATTTGCTGGGAATGAATCAATTTTATCCATATTTATTTGATGGGATTAATTGGAGCACAGAAACTGTTTTAATGGAAACGTTAAATAATGTTCAAATGAATGATCTTAATTATTCTCTTCTTCCCACTCTTGTGGATGTTGATACTGAGGAGGATTTGAAACTTTTACCAGGTAAATGAGTTTAAATATTTTTTAATATTACCGCATAAATTTCTTCATTAGACAAGTAAAAATCTTTTATTATGTTTGTTAAAATGAACAGGCAGACTATTAAAAGAGGCAGAGGTGCACAGTATAATCCTAAAAACAGATTTGAAATATTCTCTTTGGAAAATTTCAAAGAAGATGAACTGGATTACTTTGCAGTAGAAGCCGGTGAAAAAAAGATTCCCACGCAATTTTTCCATGATGAATCTAAAACCGTAATTGCTAAAAATGACAGTTATGATGTGGGATTTGAATATTCATTTAATCCTTACCGGGGTTGTGAACACGGTTGCATTTATTGTTATGCGCGACCTACGCATGAATTTTTAGGTTTCTCGGCAGGAACAGATTTTGAATCAAAGATAATGATTAAAGAAAATGCACCTCGATTACTGGAAGCTGAATTTAACAGGAGGAATTACAAACCTGATTTTATTATGTTCAGCGGAAATACGGATTGTTATCAGCCGGTTGAACGAAAACTGAAAATTACAAGAGAAGCCCTTAAAGTTTGTTTGAAATACAGAAATCCGGTTTCTATCATTACAAAAAATGAGTTGATTAAAAGAGATATTGATATATTGCAGGACATGGCTGAATTAGGACTGGTTTCAGTATGTTTATCAATTACCTCGCTTGATAAACAGCTTGCAGGAAAGATGGAACCCCGGACTTCTTCACCGGAAAGAAGATTACAAACGATTGAAAAATTTGCAGAAAAGAAAATTCCTGTAGGTGTAAATATTGCCCCTGTAATACCGGGTTTAAACGATGAGGAAATTCCATCAATAATTAAAGAAGCTTCGGCAAGAGGAGCGATTTTTGCCGGACGAATTATGCTTCGATTGCCTTATGCTGTGAAGGATTTATTTTTGGGATGGTTAAAGAAAGAATTCCCCGACAGGGAAAATAAAATAGTGAATAAAATAAAAGAAATGAGAAATGGTAAATTGAATGATTATGAATTCGGGACAAGATTCTCCGGAAAAGGGGAACTTGCAGAAACTATTCATTCACTTTTTGAATTGAGCTGTAAGAAATATGGATTAAACACAGAAAGAATTGAGCTTAGGAAAGATTTATTCAGAAAACCGACAAATCAATTAGAAATATTTTAATATCTTGAATCTCTTATAAACAGAAATCATCATATAAGCAGGAAAAATGGCACAAAAGAAAAACAAACCCAAAACAAGACAGATAGGAAAAACAACTATTTCAGATAAGAAACCATTGATAGATCCTAAATACAAAAACACTATCTGGACAATTGTTATACTTATTATTCTTACAATATTTTTTATAGTAAATAATACAAGAGAAGTTCCGGAACATGGTCCTTATCCGCCGGGTTTTAGTCAGCAAAAAGCAGAAAAGATTTTACATCAAAACCAATAATCTGAAGGAAGAGAAATATGTTTAAAGTAATAGCCTCTGTAATAATATTATTTTATTCTGTAACTATAATCGGTTGCAGTAAGGAGAATGAAGCCAAATCTTCTCAATCAAATGAGAATTTATCTACTTCGAATATTCAGGGTGATGTAAAGAAAGCACCGGATTTTACATTAGTTAATATTGATGGTAAAGATGTCAGTCTTTCTGATTATAAAGGTAAAGTAGTTATCTTAGATTTCTGGGCAACGTGGTGTCCTCCCTGCAGAAGAGGAATTCCCGATTTAATTGAGATACAAAATAAGTATAAAAACAAAGTTGCAGTAATAGGAATTTCACTGGATAGAGAAAATACTAAAGCAGGTGTTCCGGATTTTGTTAACAAGATGAAAATAAATTACCCGGTATTATATTTTACGGATAAAGTGATAAATGATTTTGGTGGAGTTGAAGCAATACCGACAACATTTATTATAGATAAAAAAGGCAATATTATTAAAAAGATGGTTGGACTTTATCCTAAAAGTGAATATGAAAACCAGTTGAATGAACTCATAAAAGAATCATAATATATTTTAAGGCTGTTTTTATTTTATAATTTTGGTTTTAAAAACAGCCTTTTTATTTTTTAAACAGATAAATAATAAGGCTGATTAATAAGCTAAGCAGAATTGAGGTTACAATAGGAAAATAAAATGTAAAGTTTTTTCTTTTTATATAAATATCTCCGGGCAGTTTGCCTAAAAACGGAATCTTATCTCCAAAGAAAAACAGCACTCCCAGCAGTAGTAAAAAAATTCCCCCGAAGATTAATATTTTGCCAATTTGGTGAAATTCCATCATTGTCCTAACATCCTTCTGAAGTAAGCTTTATATATAAATTATTCAATATTAAGATTCAATTAACTTTAATAATATAATCATCCGGATCTTTTTATATAATTAACTTTATTGTAAATTATTACTGTTTTTTAATGAATAAAAAGTTGAAACTCATGGATTCGAAAATAGAGAAACCCAAAATATTAATTACTGAAGATGATGTTGAGAATCAAAGATTTTTGGCAATGTTTCTTCAAAAAAAATTTATAGTAGATATATGCGATTCAGAAACTTCTTTTTATGAGTGTCTGAAAAAAAATAAGTATAATGTAATACTGATGGATATATCACTTAAGGGAAAGAAAAACGGGCTTGAATTGACAAAAGAGTTAAAAACAAATCCGGAGTATAAAAATATTCCTGTTGTATGTTTAACCGCCCACGCATTTAAAAAAGATTCGGAGAATGCTGCGGAGGCAGGGGTTGATATATTTTTAACAAAGCCGATTGATAATCATATTCTGATGGAAACTCTGCTTGATGCCGCCGGTAAAAGAGAAAAAAATGTTCAATGAATCTGAGGATAAAATCCTATACTGATTTTGGTTTACTGATTATCCGGATTGTTCTGGGGCTAAGTTACCTTGTAGTTCACGGCGGACAAAAAATATTTGCAGGTCCCGAGTTATGGGCAAAAATTGGTTCAGCAGTTAGTTTTATCGGAATTAATTTTGAGTTCGTTGTGTGGGGTTTTCTTGCTTCGTGTGCTGAATTCTTTGGAGGTTTGTTAATACTTCTGGGATTATATTTTCGACCCGCAGCTATTTTTATAATCATAACTATGTTTGTTGCAGCAAACCGGGCAATTATTTCCGGAGGGAGTTTAGGTAGTATAACTTATCCGCTGGAGCTGGGAATAACTATTTTAGGTTTGTTTTTTACGGGACCTGGTAAGTACAGTTTAGATTATAATTTGTTTGGAAAGAAAAAGGCATAAAAAAAGCGGAGTTGAACTCCGCTGAATATCTACATTCCATCTCTCAAGAATCGTGGTTCCTCAAGAGTTAATATAATTGAAATTCTGTGTGTATCCGGAAGCCTGTCTAACTCTGACATATTAAACCTTGCAAATGAATAATCGATATTAAGTTTGGGTAGTTTTATTCCTGCACCAACTGTAAATTGTTTAACATCATTGTATCCGGCTCTTACAGAAAACAAATTGTTATAATTAAATTCAAACCCGGCGTGCATATCAAAGCTTACCGCACCAAGATGAAAAGTCGAAGCATATCGGCGATTTTCAAATCTTACATCAAAATCGAGAGCAGGGGTTAGTCTTCCATTAAGAATATCTAATCCATAAGCAGCTCCAATTTTTGCGGTAGGTGAAATTAATTCATTTCGTCCCGTATTCCAGGCAACCAGGGTAGTTGTTATATCCTGAAGATTGGCTCCAACAGAGAAGTTTTCAAATGGGATATAAATAGCCCCGACATCAAAACCAATACCGTTCGCACTGTACTCGGCGATATCACGTCTTATAATTTTTATGCTTGCACCATAATAAAAATTTTCAGAATGTTTCTTGGAAAAGCTGAGGTAGAAAGCCCAATCCTGATCACTAAATTCAGTTATTTTCGAATAGTCCAGTCGGTCGTCATTAATATCTAATATACCATCGCCGTTTGCATCAACCAGGGCGTTTCTTGTGTCTGGAATTCCATCTATTCCAAGTCTCATAACACTTAAACTAAAACTCATATCCGTATCCCACGGAATTGCTACAGCTGCGTAATCATAATTAACAAGATTACCAAATCTCTCATCGTGCATCAACGCAATCTGCGGATAATTAATTTGTACAAGTCCGGCAGGATTATAATATCCGGCAGTAAGATCGTTTGCTACAGCAACAAAAGCTCCTCCCATTGCAAGGGGTCTTCCTCCAACACCAATAGCCATGAATTCACCGGCATATTTACCAATTACAGTTTGCGCATCAGTTTGGGGAAGGAAAAGTAGAATTATAAAAAATATAAAAGTGAATTTTTTAATCATAAGAAAGGGTGCAACCATTTAGTTGATGTAAAATCGTGGCAAAAGATGGATAATTTGGTTTTGAAAGTCAAGGCTAAATTGAAGTTAAACCTTATTTCTGCCTGCTTTTGCTAACATTTTTTCCAATTAAGGAAGAAATATTTTTAATGACAATAAATTTTGTAATAATTATATTTAAAGCATAAAGAAATAGTTTCAGGGAGGTTATATGAGAGGGTTATATTATTATTGGTTACTTCTTCCTGCAGTAACATTATTACTTACAGGTTGCACATCTGTAACTCAAACCATTTATCTTCAGAATGTAGATGTTTCCGGCCCATTAAATCAACCACCAATCGAGGTAATGTCAAATCCCGGAAGCACATTTACAGTATCCCCAAGATTTTCCTACAATGGAAGAAAATATCTTTCAGGAAATGTCGATTCTCATTCAACAGTAAATGAAAATAACATCTACCAGATTGATACTGTTTATAATCAAGATGGAACCAGGAGTTATAAAATTTCCGATTCAAACTTTTACGAATTTAAAGGAGATAATCTCACATGGAATTTGCCGCAGGTTACCGCTGGATTGAATATGGATATCCAGTTATCTAATGCATTTGCAGTAACGGGAGGTCTTTCATATTCAAGTGATAAAAGCAGAGATTATTTTGGAGGAACAATCGGAATCGGGTTATTTGAGTTAACCGAAACGCGTGCCTTCAGATTTGATGCTGGTTTGATCTGGCAAAATTTGTATTATGATGCTGCAAGTATTGTGGTAACTGAAGAACATAATTCATCTTCCGGTTATACCGTTAAAGATGTTTCTTTCTTCAGAGACAAAGATAATTTTAGTACAGTCAATCCGTATTTTTCATTTACATATAATTCTGCTGCACAAAATTCTCCGATCAATTTTTTTGCATCAATCGGATTTTTTACTCAAACAGTTGTTTCATTTGATCCAAATAACTACGATCCGAATTATTCATTCTGGGGAAATTCACTAACAGTAAAAGATGAGAGGGGAGAAAGTATGGCTACCTTTTTAACTTTTACACCCGGCTTAATTTTAAACCTTGCTACAAACAGTGAAATAGTTGTCGGTGCAAGAATTCTGCATGAAAATAATATTGGAGATTCAAAACAATCAACGTTTTTAACACCGACTTTTCAGATTAATTTTCATTTGTAGGAGGTTCTAACAAATATTTAGTGAACTTATATGTTTTATTTTAATAGCAGCATTTTCTTAGATACTGAAAATTCATCTGTTCTTAATCTGTATATGTACACACCGCTCGCTAAATCTTTTCCATTAAAATTCACTTCATATTTTCCTTGGTTGCGTATTTCATTTTTTATTAAAGATTTTATTTCCTTTCCAAGTACATCGTATATTTTGAGACTAACATTTGTTCTTTCAGGCAACTCAAATTCTATAATAGTTGTTGGATTAAATGGATTAGGATAATTCTGTAATAAAATGAATTTATCAGAACCCATATAGGAATTATTATTAATTGATACAAAATATGGGTTTCTCATTATAATAATTCCGGGAGATCCAAAAACCCAACCTTTCTCTTCATTTACAAAATTGAGAGCAAAATTATCTACTCCTTTGGGATAGTTTTCCTCATTCCAAGTCTCACCGCCGTTTGTTGTCTTAAGCACACGACTGTCATAAGTACATTCATATCCAATTTTGGAATTTATAAAATCAATATCTGTTTTTGTACTGCCAGTTCCGCCCTCAAACACATTAAATGATTCCCAAGTGTTTCCGGCATCAGTTGTTCTCAGAATCTTATTCCCATAACTGAACCAGGCAGTGTCCCCACTTACTGCAATTGAAGCTGGGGCATAAACTGAATCAACCACATTTTCCCAGCTATTTCCCCTATCCGTAGTTCTGAATATTGCCCGTGGGTAACCTGTGGCCCACCCTAAATCGCCAGTTGAAAATTTAATCTTATTAAGATTAGTTACATCCATGAATTCTTCGAGTAAACCCCAGGTTTCACCTCCATCGACAGAAGTAAATAATGCTCCGACACTTCCAAGGCTGCAAGATATAAATCCTGTCCCATCCGAAAGGAATGTAATATCACTTAAGTAGCTATCATCTATTGTTTTTTCTGTCCAGGTTGTTCCATCATCTTTACTGAAAACCACCTTTCCATTGTCGCCGACAGACCAAATTTCACCATTCTTTGCTGTTATTCCATTCATCCAAATGTTTGCCGAAGATGAGTAAGGTTTATCCCAGTGTTTCCCTCCATCAAGTGTTCTGAGGATAGAACCATTCGAACCACAGGCAAAAACTTTTTCGGAATCTATTGCAAATCCGTCATTTATAAAACCTGTGAAAACACTCTTTATTTGTGGAGTCGAAGAACTCCATTCATTCTCCGAAAAACTCACAGTATTGTAATAATATGACCAGGATTTATTTCCAACGAAACAAAATTCATCTGCGGAAAAATTTGTGGTATCCCAGGATGCACCGCGGTTCGTTGTTCTGAGTATTTTATCCTCACAGATAAATCCATTCGAAGGTGATTTAAAATAAATATCAGTTAAAGAATTTTTAAAAGAAAGTGTGTCCCAAGTAGTGCCTCCATTAGAGGTATTTAAATACACAAAATGATTATTTCCATAAATGTCTGTTCCATAGCCAATTAGATATATATTATTTTGGTTGTATGCAAATATATCCCAAGGAGTAAACACTGCGTAATCAATACCTATTGTTGTCCAGGTATTTCCTCCATCATTTGTTTTATAAATAATGTTAGTAGAACCAACAAAACCTGTATCATGATTAAGAAAATAAATTGAAGAACACTCATTTACTTCTGTTTCATCTTCCCAGTCAAAGCCACCGTCAGTAGTTTTAAGCATATAACCTAAACCGCCGGTATAACCACCCGCAAATCCATTTTGTTCATCCAAAAAATATATTATAGAAGCGTGTCTCGATTGAAAATTAGAGATAAAATACCAGCTATCTCCCCCATCAGTTGTCCTATACAAATTGTCTGTGCCATTATACAGAATCCATCCAATTTCTTCATTTAGAAAAAATAAATCTACAATTAATCCATCATCTGGTACTTGTTTCTCTATCCACTGATTACCGCTATCTGTGGTTTTTATTAAAAATCCTCCATATCCGCAAGCATAACCAGTGAGACTATCAATGAACTGCATGTCATGAATTCGTTTACCTGCCTGAGATGGGTTCTGCCAATAATATTGTGCTGGGAGGTAGCCACTGAAAAAAAGAAAGGTAACAAAAATGTAAAATACAAATTTCATAAAAACCCCAAGCCCAATTATTTTATAACAAACCTAAGAAAAATGGAATAGAAAGTAAATATTACTACATTATAATTTATTTACTTCGCTTTTCCCTGGTTTGCTACAGCTTTTGCCTTCTTCTCTATCTCTTCCTGGTTTCCGAGATAATGATGTTTAATCGGTTTTAAGTTTTCATCAAGTTCATAAACTAAAGGCACACCGGTCGGAATGTTCAATCCAACAATTTCTTCATCCGGAATGTTATCTAGATATTTTACAAGCGCTCTCAAACTATTTCCGTGCGCAGCAATTATAATTTTCTTTCCGGATTTTATTGTTGGTGCAATTGTTTCTTTCCAGTAGGGGAGAAATCGTTCAACAGTATCTTTTAAACATTCGGTAAGAGGTAATTCTTTATCTGTTAAATTTTTATAACGAGGATCTTTTCCCGGAAATCGCTCATCATTTTTTTCAAATGCCGGCGGCTGGATATCATAACTTCTTCTCCAAATGTGTACCTGTTCGTCTCCGAATTTCTTAGCTGTTTCGGCTTTGTTTAATCCCTGCAATGCACCATAATGCCTTTCATTTAATCTCCACGATCTCTCAACAGGAATCCACATCAGATCCAGTTTATCCAATGTTATCCACAAAGTTCTGATTGCTCTCTTCAGCACAGAAGTATAAGCCATATCAAACATAAATCCTTCTGCTTTTAAAAGTTCTCCGGCTTTATTTGCTTCAATAATTCCCTGCTCTGAAAGATCCACATCTGTCCACCCTGTAAACCGGTTTTCTTTATTCCATAAACTTTCACCATGCCGCAGCAAAACTAATTTGATCATTACTACTCCGATTTTTTCAATATATATTAATAGCTATTCCTAAAATAATAAATGGTTACCAGTTAATTTATAATTATAATCATACATAACTCTTTTCTGAAGTTTCTTTTCTTCCTGAATTTCTTAGAATTAAATATCCAGTAATTCCTGATATGAGTGAAGCAGCAAGAATTCCAACTTTTGCAATATTGGAAATTTCTTCTGAAGTAAAAGCAAGATTTGTTATAAACAAAGACATAGTAAATCCGATTCCGGCCAGAATGCCAGCTCCATATAATTGTTTCCAGGTAATTTTTGAAGGCAAGTCTGCAAGGTTTAACTTCACCGCAATCCAGGAGAAGATAAATATTCCAATTTGTTTTCCGAAAAATAATCCCATAATAATTCCAATACTTATTTCACTAAAAAGAGCTGTGAAGAAATCTTCCTGTAAAGGAACTCCTGCGTTTGCCAGTGCAAATACCGGCATTATAAAAAATGATACCCACGGATTAAGGCTATGTTCATATCTCTGAAGAGGTGTGAGAACTTTTTTGCATGTGGTTTCCATTGTTTGAACTATATTTTGTCTTTCCTCATTTGCAAGAACATTGGGACCTTCGATACCTTTTTTATCGAATTCTTCCAGTAAGTCATTGCCGTTAAGCAGGAAATCTTTTGTATTATAGCGAGATGTGGCAGGAATAATGAATGCAAGAATTACACCTGCAACTGTTGCGTGTATTCCTGATTTCAGAAATGCTATCCATAAAAGTATACCAAGTAAACTGTAAACAAGCAGGTTTCTTACTCCCAGACGATTTAAGATTAATAATATAATTACTATGCTTCCGGCAATTATTAAAGCGGTTAGAGATAAATTGGATGTATAAAAAAAAGCAATAACAAGTACAGCCCCAATATCATCAGCTATAGCAAGTGCAGTTACAAAAATCTTGAGGTTAGTGGGAACATGTGATCCAAGCAGTGCCATAAGTCCGATGACAAAAGCAATGTCTGTTGCCATAGGTATTCCCCAACCGGCTTCGCCTTTTCCACCCAGATTAAATAAAGTATAAATTAAAGCCGGTAAAACCATTCCGCCCAAAGCTGCAGCAACCGGAAGAGATGCCTGTTTAGGTGATGACAGTTCACCAACGAGAAACTCTCTTTTTATTTCTAGTCCTACAACAAAAAAGAAGATTGCCATCAGCCCATCATTAATCCAGTGATGAAGACTGTAACTTAATTTGAATTCCTCGAACCCTATGGAAATATTTGCATGCCAAAAATGAAAATAGGATTCTGAAAAACCGGTGTTTGCCCAGATAAGTGCGACAACTGTACAGATAATTAAAATTATTCCGCTTGAAGCCTCAGCCTTTGTAAATTCTTTAAACGGTCTGATAATTTTTTCTATTGGCGGTGCAGGACTTGTAATTTTCATCCAGCTATCCTTAAAAAATGAATAATATTATAAACAGAAACATAAACGAATTCAAAGGAGTTCAATTATGTAAAATTATTTTTATGTATTTGAAATGAAAATTAGTAATTATTTAGCGGGATTTCAGTTTTTCAATTTTTTCATTAAAAATATTTGGAACCTGTGAAGTTTTTTTTCTGGTATAATCGAAAAAAACTATTCCTGTTTTAGCCAATGCGGCTTCTTTAGAACTATTCTTACTTATTATCCTGTAATAAAAATCGCAGCCTGTACTTGTAAATCCATCAACAGAAATATTAAAAATTAAGTTATCCCCATAAAAAATTTCTGATTTATAAATTATTGCAGAATCTACCATAATTATTCCGCATCCACCTGCATCCATTTCGGTTAAATTAATATTATTTAAATATTGAACTCTCGCCTCATGTATCAACGAGAGAAGCGAGTCATTCCCCAGGTGATTCCCATAATTGATATCTGTAACTCTAACTGGAATTATCGTTGAAAACTCGAATTTATCTGGCATTTCAATTTTTATTCTGCTCAATTTAAACCTTTATTCCTTTTTTGAACTCAAATATAAAAAATCAGAAAACCTGTTAAAACAGTATTCTGAAAGTAAGTAAATGAAGAAATTTTATTCAGGAAATTAAATTATTAACTTATCCAACAAATATTAGGAGAATAACGATGCGGACGTTTAAAAAGCTATTAATTATGGCAGGTATTTTCATCCCGTTTTTATTTACAGGTTGTTCCAATTCAACTGAGCCGACAAATACAACCCCCACATCAAATCAACTCGATAAGTCTACAGTTGTAGAAAATGACATGGGTGTGCTTAATAATGAAGGAATTCCGATGCGGGATTGTAATGGAGTTTTTTCTTTAGGATGGAATGAACTGTTTGGACCGATCAGATGGAATGATGAAATAAACGGACACGCAATGGCGCTTGTTTTCGGAGATAGTCTTCATCCGCGCCCATTTATACGCAGTGGAATTGATGTGGGTACTATCTATATTAATTATGATGGTAACCAGCTGCAGCTTGAGAAGAGAACCGGACCTGATGGCGGAGTATTTTATTCACTTTATCCCCGCTTTTTTGATGACGGACATCTTGATTTTGTCCCCGGCGCAGATTATGAGTTTGAAATTACCGGTTCACCGGAATTTCCTCCACTAAACTATACAATGACTGCCCCGTCTGCTCTGATTCATGTAAATTCACCTGTTGAGGACACAACAATAAATCCGGCTAATGATTTAAATTTAGAATGGTCAGGTGGTACAGCTGAGGATCCCATCGCAATCAGATTAATGCCTATTCGTCCGCCAGTTCCTCCTCAGCATGGTCCCCGTTACGGAGGAAACGGTAATCATCCTCCAATGCAGCTTCCCCCGATGGGCGATCCTGTTTTTATTCTTCTTGATTCCAATCCAGGTGAGTATACAATTGCAGCTTCAACAATTCAAAATTTAATAAATCAGACAGGCGCTGCAAAACTTGTTTGTGTTGTTTCGCAAATTGATAAAAATGATGTTCAGCATAATAATAAAGATTTGAAATTTGTTATGCATAACGGCGATAGCGTGCTTTTAAATGTTCAGCAGTAATCGATAACATCCTCACACTCAATCCGGGATTCATTTGAACGGATTCCGGATTTTTTTATTTCAATCTTTTCTGGAATCTCATAGAACTTGCAGCAAGAATAAAAATTCCTATCCCAAGAAGAGCAAGAGTTTCTGGAATTAACTGGAACAATCCATCCCCTTTTAGAATTACGCCTCTTAATATTGTAATATAATATCGCAGCGGAATGAGATAAGTGATCGGCTGGATCCATCCCGGCATATTTTCAATTGGGAAAGCAAAACCGGAAAGGAAATTCATCGGTAAAAGAATACCGAACATCGCAACCATCATTGCCTGTTGCTGAGTTTTTGAAACCGTTGAAATGAATAATCCTAATCCGAGTGAAGAAAGAACATAAATAAATGAAGCGAGCATAAGGAAAAAGAAATCTCCTCTTATCGGGATACCAAACCAGAAAACAATAACAGCTAATACGACAAGAACATCAATAAATCCCAAAATTATAAATGGAATGGTTTTGCCGATGATAAGCTGAGCTGGTTTTATTGGAGTAACAATTATTTGTTCGAGTGTTCCGATCTCCCGTTCTTTAACAATTCCCATTGCCATCAGTGTAGTTGTTATAATTGTTAGAAGAAGTCCCATAATTCCGGGAAGCATAAACACTCTTGTTTTAAGCTCGGGGTTATACCAGACTCTGATTTCAGGATTTAAATTAACACCTGCAAATCTTTGCATTCCGGATTTATCCCTGGCTTTTATTAAAATGTTTTGGGAATAACTGGAAACAACCCCGTTCACATATCCAAACGCAATAGAAGCCTTGTTCCCATCTGATCCGTCAAACAATGGTTGAACTTCTACCTGTTCACCTCTTTGTAATTTTTTTTCAAAATCATTTGGAATCACAAGTGCCCAGAGATCTTCTCCTTTGTTAATGTGTTCCATAACCTGCGCATAATTATCTGCATAATCATTTATAGAGAAATATCCTGAGCGCTCAAATTTTTCTATAAAGTCACGGCTTGTTGTAGTATTGTCCTGATCAAAGACAACAGTATTAATATTATTAATATCCAAATTAGCTGCATAGCCAAGCAGTATAAGCTGAATAACAGGAGCAATAAAAATAATTCCAAATAACCTCGGATCCCGTTTCAACTGGAGAAATTCTTTTATTACAATGGTTAAAATAATTTTCATTTTGCAGCAACCTTCGAGGTTAAGGCGGCATTTAACACTTTAATAACCTCGAAGGTTAAAGCCGACAATCCTCTAAAATAAAAGTGAGTAATCAAATTGTCTTTTATCATAATTTATAAATCCAATAAATTCTTTTTTAGAGTTAAACCTGTCTAATATCTCTTTTGTATAAGTAATATCAGGTTCATCTAAATTGAAATATTCTTGTGCAGAAGAGTATTTCCAATCTTCGGGAGATTTTGTTAACCCTGCGTCAACAGGATTTTTGAGAATATATTTACAAAGCCACAAAAAATAATCTTCATTTATTATTGGTTTATTTTTTGTTCGTCCTTCAAACAGTATTCCGGTTCTATCATATTTTTTATTGAAAGCTTTTGTGTATGAGTTTGTCAGAGTTCCAATAAATTTTCCGATACTATTTTCGACTGTTAATTGTTTGATGAATAAATGAAAGTGATTTGGTAATAAACAATAGCAAATAATTCTGACTGAATATTTGTCCTTATATTCTCCTAATTTTTTAAGGAAATATTTATAATCATTATTATCATAAAAAATTCTTTTTCTATTTACACCCCTATTATATAGGTGATGATATGAGTTCATATTAAAGAATCTTGGATTGTTCATTTTCACTATTTTAGTTATTAACCTTCGAGGTTTGGCAATCTGAACTATTCTTTAACCTCGAAGGGTTCGAATCATGCAGTTTTATTTTTTCGATCTATTATAGCTGCAAGCCCGAGGAAAATTAACGAGAATAACAGTAGATAAATTAACTGTTGCCAGAATGCTTCAAGTCCTACACCTTTCAATAAAATATCTCTCAAAACAATTATAAAGAATTTTACCGGGGTAATGTTTGTAAATATCTGAATTACGGGCGGCATACTTTCAATTGGAAAAACAAATCCGGAAAGTAGAAATGATGGAAGTAACGAGATTAATGATGCCAATTGAAATGCAACCTGCTGGGAATCTGAAACTGTTGAAATTAAAATTCCGAGATTTAATGACGCAAAAAGGAAGATGGAAGTTGAAATAAATAACAAGAGCACACTTCCTTTTATTGTCACATCGAATAATAAATAGCCTGCAAATAAAATCAGTGATGCAATTACTAAAGCAATAATAGTGTATGGAATAGTTTTCCCGACTAATAACTCGATTGAGGAAAGAGGGGATACATTTATCTGTTCCATTGTTCCTCTTTCTTTTTCTCTTACAATTGACATCGCAATTGATATTACAGCCGTCATTATCAAGATCATAGAAATTAAACCTGGTATCAGATAAAGGGTTGAGTTAAGATCGGGATTAAATAAAAATCTTGGTTCCAGATTTATCGGGATGACTGCTTGTCTGCCGGTTATTTTTAAAGCTTCATTTGTAAGTTTCTGCGAAAAAGTTGAGGTGGCAACTCGCATATAATTTGAAATAACCGAAGCTGTATTTGCGTCAACTCCCTCAACAAGGATTTGAATATTTGTTTGCTTCCCCGAGTAGATTGTGCGGGAGAAGTCATCTGGGAAGACTATTACAACCTGTGCAATTCCTTTGTCAAGTACATCCCTTATTTGATCTTCCGAGTTTAAGTGTTCAATAAGATCAAAATAGCTTGAACTGGTCAGGCGATTAATAAAATCTCTGGTATTTACGGAATTATCCTGGTCATATACTGCCAGTTTAATATGATGAACATCGAAATTTATTGCATACCCAAAAATTATGAGCAGTAAAAACGGAAAAACAAAAAGAACATACAGCATTCTTGTATCTCTTTTTAACTGTCTCACCTCTTTTTTTGCAATAGCTAATATTCTTGTCAGCATTATTTTACAGCTTGTTTATTCTGGGGATTATCCTTATCCAACAGATGTATAAAAACATCCTCTAATGTTGGTACAATTCTATCTAGTCGTTTAACATTTATATTTTTTTGGACAAGTACCGATCGTATCTGATCTTCATTCTTAAATTGATCATTAACAATAATATGAATCTGATTTCCGAAGATTGATGTTTCATCAACAAACTTCTGCTTTTCCATTAACTCAAGTGAATCAACTACTTTATCACATTCAATTTCAAAAATCGGATTCTTTATGTATTCGGTTTTTAGAACTTTTGAATTGCCTTCAGCAATAAGTTTACCGGCATTTATAAGAATAATATTATTACAGTATTCCGCCTCTTCAAGATAATGAGTAGTAACAAGAATTGTAGTTCCCCCGGCAGACAGTTCATTTATTAGTTCCCAGAAATTTCTTCTCGAAATTGGATCAACTCCGCTAGTTGGTTCATCGAGAAAAACAATTCCCGGCTGGTGAATTACGGCTGTTCCAAGTGCAAGCCTTTGTTTAATTCCTCCCGGTAAAGAACCCGTTAACAGTTTTTGTTTGCCTTCCAGGTTTGCAATCTGTAGCACCCATTTTTTTCTTTCTTCAAAGATTTTCCCATCTAGTCCGTAAACCCCGCCAAAGAAATTAATATTTTCTTCAACGGTCAGGTCGTTATATAAAGAAAATCTTTGCGACATATAACCAATACTTTTCTTTACCTTATCGGGTTCACTCATTACACTAAAACCACCAACCAAAGCGTCTCCTGAGGTCGGCTCAAGAATACCGCACAACATTTTTATCGTAGTGGATTTTCCGGCACCATTTGCACCAAGAAATCCAAATACTTCTCCCTTTTCAACATTAAATGAAACCCTATCCACTGCGGTGAATTTGCCGAAATTTTTACCTAACTCCTTAACTTCAATCGAGTACATCAGCTTGCTTCTTTAACGAGATGAATAAAAACGTTTTCAAGTGACGGAGGAATTTTTCTTGAACTTTCAATAGGGACTTCATTTTGTTTCAACAGGTTTTCGATACCGGGAAAATCTTTTTCATAACTGTTCACAACTACATTTATTCTATCTCCAAACAACTGAACTTCATTCTTCATATTCTGTTGTATAAGTTTGTAAGCTTTCCTGGCTTCCGGAGAGACTATTTCAATTATTTCTTTGTTGATTGATTCTTTTATTTTCTTAGGAGAATCAATACTGATTATTTTCCCTTTATCCATAAGTGCAACTCTTGTGCATCGTTCCGCTTCATCGAGATAAGGAGTGGACATAAAAATAGTGATTCCTTCTTTTAACAGATTTGACAAAATCTTCCAAAAGTCTCTGCGTGAAACCGGGTCAACTCCGGTGGTCGGTTCATCAAGAAAAATTATTTGCGGACGATGAATAAGACTGCAGGCAAGTGCGAGTTTTTGTTTCATACCTCCAGATAAATTATCTGCAAGTCTTTCTCGGAAAGGAGTTAGTCTTGTAAAGTCGAGGAGCTCATCCCTCCTGATATCAAAATCTTTAACACCATGTATATCTGCAAAGAATTCGATATTCTCATCAACAGTAAGATCTCCGTATAAACTAAATTTTTGTGACAGGTATCCAATGTTCTTCTGAACTTTTCGTTTATTTTTTTTTATATCTTCATCAAAAACATACACATCACCGGAATTTTGGGAAAGCAGACCGCAGATAATTCTTATTGTGGTAGTTTTTCCTGCTCCATCAGGTCCAACCAATCCAAACATTTCTCCTTTACTAACCTGAAAGGAGATTCCTTTAATGGCTTCGATTTCTCCGTAGGATTTTTTTAAATTTTCAATATTTATTGCTTTTGTCATCTTTACTTCAATGATTTATATTTTGACAACTGCATCAGCGGGCATCCCGGGTTTTAACTCATACTTTGGATTATCAACCCTGATTTTAACAGCAAACACAAGTTTTGTCCGTTCATCTTTGGTTTGAATATTCTTTGGTGTAAACTCTGCTTCCGGGGAAATATAAATTACTTTGCCTGTATAGGTCTTGTTGGGATAAGCGTCAACACTAATATCTGCTGTTTGCCCGAGCTTAACTTTTCCAAGTTCCTCTTCAGAAACATAAATTATAAGATCGACTGTTCTTAGTTCGGATACTTTAAATAAGGAAGACATCTGGGTTACAGTCTCACCTTTTTCAAAATATTTGTCGACAATAACTCCACTTATCGGAGACTGCACATAAGAATCATCAATGCTTTTCTTTAAAAGATTTGCCGCGGCAACTTTCCCTTTAAGACTGGCTTCCGCCTGTTGTATTTCTTCGGGTCTGGCAAAGTTTTTTAATTTTTCCAAATTTTCTTTTGCGGATTTTAATTGAGCCTGTGTTAATTCAAATTTTGCAACCGTATTATCGTACTGATTCTGAGAGATAGAATTTGAATCAAAAAGACTTTGCATTCTTTCTTTATCCTTTTTTGCAAGGTCGAAGGTTACCTGCGCCTGTCTAACAGCTTCTTCTCCCTGGTTAACGTCTTCTTTTCTCGCACCGCTTCTTAATAAATTTAGTTGTGCTTTTGCCGCTGCAACGCCCGCTTCTGCCTGATCAAGCTGAAACTGCAGTGTTTCATGATCAATGGTCATTATTGTGTCGCCTTCATTTACAAACTGACCTTCATCATACAGTATTTTTTTAATCTCACCATTTACTCTGGAGCTTACAGTTACATTTGTCGCTTCAATATTTCCTGACGCTTCAATTGAATTTTTATCGTTATTATTTCCGCAGCCGGTCAGAAGAATTCCTGTTAAAAAAATCAGAAGTATTTTGTTCATTGATTAACTCCGGGTTGAAGTTTATTAAAAAGATTTTTTCCCCTGGTTGTTAATATCGCATTCATCAATAATTTAATTGTATGGTCTAATAAGGTCCTGGGATCAAGATTACGCTGGATTATAAAATCAGGATTTAAAATGCCTCTTATGGAAGAAATAAAAAACATTACAATGATTTCTGTTGGATAATCGACTATATATCCTTCAGATTTTCCCTGATTTATTAATTTGGAAATATTCGCAAGCATCATTTTTGTTCTGAAATCGTCTATCTCTTTCCAGAGATTCTGATAATGAGCATGAATATCTTCCAGCCACTTATTACTTATACTTAAAAGAAGTTTGCCGAGATGCTGAAAGAGGTTAAAAGATTTAGTTACAGCATCATTATCTGTCTCGAGTATTTCCAGTATAAGAGCTTTATTATGTAGTAGAAAATTCTGAACAACTTCTTTAACAAGTGTTTCCTTTGAATCAAAATATTTATAGATAGTTTTTTTGCTGATTTTTAATTCTTTAGCAATCTCATCCATCGGGGTTTTATAGAATCCTGCCTTCAGGAAAATCTTTGTTGATTCATCTATTATTCTCTTTTTTTCTTCTATCATCGCGGAAACTATTTTAACAAATTATAGTTTCCAATTTAATATTTGGAAACTAAAAAGTCAAGAAATAGTTTCCAATTAATTAATTAAATTTTCTTATCTTCAAATAAAAAATGGAGAGGGGTTCGTATGAAATCTCTTTTAATACTTTTATTCTTTATACCATCTTCAATTTTAGCACAGCAGGAAATGGAAAAAAACCTTGATGCTGCTTATCAAAATGCAAAAAAAGGAATTTACTGGGCGCTGGCAAATATTCCTGAGAGTAAATCAAGAATCCAGAGTGATCTAATAGCCGATGAAAAACTTTACTCATCAGTTAAACTGGAGAAAGAGTTTAACGGAATTAGAATAGAATCGAAGGGGTATTACAACAGCACTGAAATCTCAATAACCATTTACAGATCGACAGATGGATTAATTAAAGGATGGTTATCTCAAAAGTACTGAAAAAGAAAAGGGAAAAGATTAATTAAAATAAATTAATATTTTTCTTGACTTCCAAATAAAAAATATGTAAATCTGTAATAATTATTACAAATATTAATTTTAATGTAACTATTATTACTTATGAGCAGTAGATTAATTGACATTTTTCTTCAGGTTGCATCAATTAATGCTCTCTCCCAACAGGAAAAACCAGTTGCAGATTTTATCAGATCTTTCCTATCGCATAATCATTTTAATATATCAGAAGATAATTCAAATATTGTATCCGGCAGTAATACGGGCAATATTATTTGCCGTGTTGGCGACGGCGGTGATTTTGTACTTCTTTCGCATATGGACACAGCAAGACCTACATTAAAAATGAGACCTGTTTTTACCGATGGTAAAATTCAATCGGCAGGAGATACAGTATTGGGAGTTGATAACAGGCTTGGGATTGCAGTTATACTTTACACATTAGAAAAAATAGTTAAAGAAAATATCCCCTCAAAAAATTTTACTGTTGTATTTACAACCTGTGAAGAGACAACACTCCTTGGCTCGAAAAGTTTAAAGCTTAGTGCTCAAATAAACCGGGGCTTTATTTTCGATTCTTCTTTTCGCCCCGGTAGTTTTATACATTCTGCCTGTGGCTCAAAGGGTTTCAAAGTTAAAATAAAAGGAAGAGCCTCTCACTCGGGGATAGCCCCGGAAAAAGGGATAAATGCAATTTCAGTTGCTGCCAATGCCATACACAAAATAAAGCAGGGAAGAATTGATGAGAATACAACTTTAAATATTGGAAAGATAGCAGGTGGCTCGGCTGTAAATGTAGTGTCTGAGGAGGTTTTAATAGAAGGAGAAATAAGATCCTTCGATGTTGAGAAGATCTCTGAACTGGCAGTACAGGTGAAAAAGATTTTTATAAATGAAGCTGCAAAACTCAAAGCAGAAATAGAATTTGAATCTGATTGGGATTTTAAACCCTACACTGTTGATCAAGACAATCTGGTTTTTAAGGAAATATCAAAAGTCCTCAAAAAAGTTAATCTACCACCCGAACCAAAAATTTCGTTGGGAGGGAGTGACGCAAATTCATTAAACGAATTAGGCATTTCATCCGTTAATCTTGGTATTGGCGCGCAGAACCCTCATTCAAATGATGAATTTGTTTTTATTGAGGATATGAATAAGAGTGCAGAAATAGCAATGGAGCTGGTAAAAAAATGAAAAAATTTTCAATGATCTATCATATACTTTTATCACTTTCTTTCATTCCACTTAATGCTCAGGCAAAAGGTCATTTGGTAATTATTGGCGGAGGGGACAAACCTGATGTAGTAATTCAGAAAATTATCCAGATAGGCGGCGGAGATAACGGAAAGATACTGGTTATTCCTAATGCAAGTTCAGAACAGGTTGAGTCTGCGGTGTGGCAGGTCGATCAGTTTAAATCATTCGGGGCTAAAAATGTTAGTCCCGTTTATTTCACCAGAGAATCCGCAAATGATGATTCAATCATAAATAAATTTGATGATGCCGATTGTGTTTTTTTCTGCGGTGGGGATCAAAGCAGGTTAACAGCCGATTTGCTTGGGACAAAACTTTTAAACAAAATAAGACAGGTTTATGAGAATGGAGGAGTAATAAGCGGAACAAGTGCCGGTGCCGCTGTTATGAGTAAGGTAATGATTACAGGAAATGAATTTATAAATAAAGATACTACTGAAATTTTCAATATGATTGAGAAAGGAAATGTAGAAACCACAGAGGGATTCGGTTTTATTACAAACGCAGTTATCGATCAGCACTTTATTAAAAGAAAAAGAAATAATAGATTAATTAATGTGATTCTTGAAAATCCGGATTTACTTGGAATCGGTATTGATGAATCAACCGCAATATTAGTTAATCCTGATAACACCTTTGAAGTGCTGGGGGAGAGCGAGGTTATAATTTATGATCCATCAGATGCAAAAGATATCAAAGTTAATGATAAGGGAAAGATTTGTGTTAACAATTTAAAAATTAATATTCTTTTTGCGGGACAAAAATTCGATATGAATAAACGACAAATTATCGAATGAATTTAACAAAAATTAAAATACCGAATACCTACATTATTATTTTTTCATTACTTGTAATTACTACAATTTTAACCTGGATTATTCCGGCAGGAGAATATCAAAGAATAATAGTTGATGGTAAAAAAGAAGTTGTAAACAATACTTTCCATTATGAAACAGGAAATCCTCAGGGTATTGGAGATCTGCTTATGGCTCCAATCCGCGGCTTTGTGGATGCATCATTAATAATAGGTCTTGTATTTATTGTAGGAGGGGCGTTTGCTGTATTTCAGAAAACACAGGCTGTAGATTCTTTAATTTTAGGAATAGCAAAACTTCACAAGGATTCAAGGCTGGTCAGGTTATTACTCATTCCAATTTTTATGATTATCTTTTCGCTTGCCGGGGCAATTTTCGGAATGAGTGAAGAGGTCATTCCGTTCATCCTTGTGTTTGTTCCTTTAGCCCTAACCCTGGGGTATGATACAATTACCGGCGTGGCAATTCCTTTTGTTGGTGCGGGTGCCGGTTTTGCAGGAGCATTTCTTAATCCTTTTACAGTTGGAATTGCTCAGGAAATTGCAGGGCTTCCGTTGTTCAGCGGAATAGTTTACAGAGCATTCTGCTGGTTAATAACAACATCCGTAGCAATAGCATTTGTAATGTATTATGCAAAAAAAATTAAAGTTCATCCCGAAAAAAGCATTAGTTTTATTTTAGATAAAGAAAAGAAGAAACAGATAGATCACTCAAGGGTTGAAAATCATTCCGGAATTTCCAAGCGCCACAAACTTGTTCTTATTACTTTTCTTGCCGGTCTTGCTGTGTTGATATTCGGCGTGCTGAAATACCAATGGTTCATAGAAGAACTTGCAGCGGTTTTTTTAATTACAGGCATCCTGGTTGGACTCGTAGGTCGTTTATCACCAAACGAAATAACTGAATCATTTATTAAAGGAGCAAAAGATCTCGTAGGGACAGCCCTGATAATCGGGCTGGCCAGAGGAATTTTAATACTTTCACAGGATGGAAAAATAGTTGATTCGATTCTCTTTGCGCTCTCAACACCGATCTCCTCATTCCATCCTGTGGTTTCTTCCCAGGCAATGTTTCTTGTTCAGACATTAATTAATTTCTTTGTCCCTTCCGGCAGCGGGCAGGCAGTACTAACTATGCCTATTATGGCTCCTCTTTCAGATCTCGTAAACGTTTCGAGACAGACGGCAGTTCTTGCTTTTCAGTTCGGAGACGGTTTCAGCAATATGATAATTCCAACCTCTGCAGTAACTATGGGAGTATTATCTCTTGCCGAAATCCCCTGGGAGAAATGGGCAAAATGGATTTTACCACTGGAAATTATTTTCGTTATTGTTGGGATGGCTTTACTTATTCCTCCATTCCTGTTGGGCTGGCATTAAGTGCAGGTATAAAAAATTTACTAATTAATATTAGGAGGTTCGTTATGAGAAAACAGTTACAATTCACGCTAATACTTTTTTCATTTCTCTTCATTTTAACTGAAGTTGGAATGGCACAGGTTTTCGTTAATACAGGAAATGTCTTATTCCGAGTTGATGATTATGGTGCTGTACGTGTTCAAACATTCCAGGGTGCAGATACATTATATCAACTTGATCGGGCTTCTGTCCTTGTTGCCGGCAATCCTGATGAGGTTTTAGATTACTGGAATGATCTGGATATTGTCGACCCGACAACTTTGGTTTCGAGTCCTTCGCTGAGTGATTTTGAAGTTACAGGAACATACAATAATGCTTACTCTGGTTTACCGCCGAATGTTCTGGTTGGGCAGAATCTTTATGCATGGAATGGTGAAGATTGTGCACTTATCAAATTTGATATTACGAACGAAGAATCATCTGCTCTTCCTACAATTGTGGGTTTGGATATTGTTCAGGATGTAAATAACACTTATGAAAACGACACAATCTATTTCAACCAGACAAACAATATTTTATATCAATATGAAAATACTTACGTTGGAATTAAAATATTATCCGAACCAACTGCTGCTGCAACTTCATTTATCTGGTTTGATACTTATACAGATAGTGACACAGGTTATTATAACTGGTTAACAGGCGGTATTAATACCAGTGTATTAATTACTGATGCTAATGGTGGTGTAGGTATTATGGGTACAGGAAGTGAAACACTTCAGCCCCAGGGAATGAGAACCGTTTACATGGCTATAGCTGTCGGAACAAATGAATCAAATATGTTAGCTAATATGGCTTTAGCAGAAGGTCATTACGGGACTATTACAGATGTTAAACAAAGTAAACTAAATGTTCTAGATTATAAGTTAAATCAGAATTATCCAAACCCATTTAACCCTTCAACAATAATTTCATTTTCCGTTCCGCAAAGAGAAAGAGTAAATCTTGATGTATATAATCTACTTGGTCAAAAAGTTGCCTCAGTGGTAAATAAAGAATATGAAGCAGGAAGTTATAATGTTCAGTTTAATGCTGGTAATTTAGCAGCCGGAATTTATTTCTATACATTGAAAGCAGGAAATTTCGTTTCAACTAAAAAGATGATGCTCTTAAAATAATTACATTGTATAAATTAAATCTTTTTTTGAAATGGCCAGATATAAAGAAATAAAAGATAAAATTCAGAATAAATATAAAGAGCTGCCTAAAAATCAAAAAAAGGTTGCTGATTACTTTATTGATAATTTTGATAGCATTCCTTTTTTAAGTGTCCAGGAAGTTTCTAAGGCAACCGGAGCTAGTGTGGCTTCGGTTGTCAGGTTTGCCCAAAGGACAGGATTTTCAGGTTACAGCGAGCTTAGGGATGCAGTCGGTGAGTCACTTCAAAACCAGCTAAGCGGAAGAACCATTTTTCCGTTATTCGATAAACAAAAAATAGAAGATGATCTTCTTACCACGGTTGCAAACCAGGATATCAAAAATATCAATGATACGCTCAGTCTTATAGAAAGGGACAATTTTAGAAATGCCGTAAAAGAAATTGTAAAAGCTGAAAGAGTCTTTACTGCAGGACTCGGAATTTCCTATCTGCTTGCTGAAATTCTTGCATACCAGTTAACCCAGGTTGGAATAGATGCATCAGTATTTAAACATGATTATTCAATTTTTCACGAACAGATAATGTTCCTTAAAAAGAATGACCTGATAATTGCGTTCTCATTTCCGCCTTATTCAAAAGAAACCGTAGAGGCGTGCGAATATGCCAAAAATAAAGGGATCAGGTTAATTTCAATTACGAATAAAGAAGCTTCTCCCGTAACCTTTTTCTCAAAAATTAATCTTGTTGTGCAAAGTGAAAATATGTTGTACACAAATTCTTTTGCAGCTATTTCAGTTATAATAAATGCAATTGCCACGGAATGCGCGATGAAAAATAAAACGAAGGCTGAAAAGGTATTACAGGAAAGTAACAGGCTGACGGAGAATCAAAAACTTATTGTGAGATAAACTATAGCCTGAAATATAACCGGAGTTTTTATGAAAAAAATTTTACTACTACTTCTTACACTTCAAATTTCAATATTGGCAGGTACAACGGGAAAACTTTCCGGTAAGGTTACAGACGCACAATCAGGCGAATCTCTAATAGGAGCAAATGTATTAATTAACGGAACTAATCTTGGTGCGGCTACTAATGCTGATGGAAATTTTATTATTCTAAATATTCCTCCGGGGAGTTACACGGTTAAAGTCAGTTATCTCGGTTACGAAACTACTTTGTTTGAAGGAGTTAAAATTGTAGTTGATCAAACCACAAATCTTCCGGCTCAGTTAAAACCAAAATCCATTCAGGTAGGTGAGGTTGTAGTTACAGCCAAAACACCTCTCATTCAAAAAGATTTAACCAGTTCTATCTCTGTTCTAACAAGAGAAGAAATTGAAGCATTGCCCGTATCCTCCTTTACTGAACTCCTGAGTCTTCAGGCAGGTGTGGTTGGAAGCGGATCAAATCTTCACATTCGCGGAGGAAGATCAAATGAAGTCGCCTACCTTGTTGATGGAATGTATGTTCAGGACCCGCTGCTCGGCGGTTTGGCAACTCAAATTAATAATGATGCGATCCAGGAAATGAGTCTGCTCTCAGGCACCTTTAATGCAGAATATGGAAATGCACTAAGCGGTGTAGTTAATATTGTCACAAGAGATGGGTCTGATCATTACTCAGGAAAGCTTGAATACAGGACGAGTGAATTTGGAGTACCAAGATATAATGATCTTCACGAAGCAAGAATCAATGGAAGTTTCAGCGGTCCACTTATATCAAATGACATCAGGTTTTTTCTTTCCGGCGAAAGTAACCGGCAGGGAAGTTATCTTCCATTCGGATATGATAAAGAAAACACAGGACTGGCAAAATTTACTACTTCGGTAATTCCCCACATGAAAATTTCTATCCTTAATCGCGGAAGCATTGGCAGCAGCCAGGGATACAGCCATAGCTTTAAATATATTCCGGACCAGTATCTCAGGAGAAGGAATGATAGCTGGCAGAGTGCGTTAACACTTACGCACACGGTAGTAAACAACTTTTTTTATGATCTGAGATTCTCCTACTTCAACCAGGGGTTTTACTCGGGTATTGATAAGGATACTGCTGATTATCTTTCGTCAAGCGAGTGGGAATACTTTGATAATATAGGTAATGGATTTGAATTTTATAAAAGAGCCGATCCGGTTGAAGTGCGGGACAGCCGCACAGTTACCGCTGATGCAAAACTTGATGCTGTATGGCAGATCGGTTCTATAAATGAAGTAAAATTCGGTGGCTCATATAAGCAGCAATGGCTGAGATATTTTAATGTTTATGATCCTACAAGAAATTTTCCTTACATAAATGATTATTCAACCAAACCATTTGAAATGGCTGCATATGCTCAGGACAAAATTGAATTTCCTTATCTTATAATTAATGTTGGTTTAAGATTCGATTACCTGAATGCAAATGCGGAATTTAGAAATAATCCTCTGGATCCCTATTCGGTTCTTAAGGTTAAACCCAGAACACAATTTTCTCCCAGGATTGGAATAGCACATCCAATTTCAGACAGAACAAAACTTCATTTTGCGTATGGTCATTTTTTCCAGAATCCCGAATACCAATATTTGTTTGAAAACAGGCAGTATGATTTAAATGTGAGAGAACCTCTGTTTGGTCAGGCCGATCTTGATGCAGAAAGAACTATAGCTTATGAGGTTGGAATATCTCATCAGTTTAGCGATAGAATAGCAATTGATCTTACAGCTTACTATAAAGATATTACCGGCTTGATCGGAACAAGATATTTTTTCCCTTATGTTGACGGAAGATATACAGGTTATACTCTTTATGTGAATGAGGATTATGCAAATGTTAAAGGATTTGAAATTAATATTGATATACGACCGGATAAATATTTTTCAGGCGGACTGACGTATACTTATTCTGTTTCCAAAGGAAGTGCTTCATCTGAAACCGAACAATATCCGGGTACACAGGAATCAACCCAGCTTTACTATCTCGATTTTGATAAAACCCATGTATTTAATTTTTCCGGTACATACACCATTCCCGAGGGTGAAGGTCCTGATTTCTTCGGCAGCATGTTAATGGAAAGAATGGATATAAGTGTTATAGCGCGTGTTGCTTCTGGCTATCCATATACTCCAAGCGGACGTGACATTGGTTTTGTTGAAAAAAATTCGTTAAGAATGCCCGCAACTTATTCTATAGACTTAATGATAGGGAAAGAATTTCCCGTCATAGCTAATTATTCTTTAAGAATATTTGCCGAGGTACTTAACATTACAGACCACAGAAATATATTATATGTATATGGTGATACAGGGGATCCCAATTTTACTTTTGAAGGAGGTCATTCAAGAGAATATATGCAGGATCCTTCAAACTTCGGTCCGCCGAGATCAATTAGACTTGGCGCAACATTTAAGTTTTGATTTATGAAACTAAAAAACAAAAGACTATGAAAACTATCCTGAAAATTTTATTGATCTCAATTCTAACTATCTTTTCTCTTACTGCTCAGCAAAAAGATAAGGAAGAAAACAGTTCCTCTTTTTATAAACCTCTTGGAATAAATGATCGTGCAGCAGGGATACACAATGCAAGTAACATAGGATTATTTTTTGAAAACCGTGGTAAACTTTATCCAAGAACAATAACGCAGGGTCCTTCAGGAGAATTTCCTATCAACAGCACGAAAAATTATATATACAGGATAAATCCAATGGTAGGTATTCCGGGAAATGTTATTCAGGGTAGATATACTACTGATGAAGAATGGGAAGCTGTTGGCGGTTACCATAATCCTGATCTTGCACAAATTGCTTTCAGTGATAATCCGGAAACATGGAATACCCAGCTAGGCTGGCCGGTTAAAAACGCTCAGGGAAATCCGGTTATCATTTCTGATCAGGACAGTTATTGTGTTTACAGCGATAGTAATAACACGAAAAGTGTCCTTGGAATTCTTGTGGCACAAACCGGTTATGCATTCGGGGTAAATTTTGCAAAAAATATGATTTTCTATAAATTCCAGATAATTAATGTCGGTAATAACAATCTTTCCGGAGTTTATTTTGATTTATACACAGATATTGATGTAGGAAATGTCAGTGGCGGAGACCCTGAATACGGTGATGATAAACTTGACTATAATGCAGAAAAAAAAGTTGTCTATTTCTTTGATGATGGTATTTCAAATGAATGGCCCGATGGCAAGACAGGTTTTTTCGGAGTTGCCTTTCTTAAAACCCCGGAGGTAAACGGTGTTGAAAGGGGAATTACAGATATGCATTACAACATTTACGACGATGATCTTGATCAGGATACAATTCAGTACGGAATTATGTCGAGTGCTCAGAGTCTTTACAATTCGTCAATTGGGTCAAAATATTTTCATTTGGGCTCAAATACATCATTACACTATGATGATCCAGCCACTATACCGGCTTCGGGTTTGGATATTCTTGCAAATATATCTTCCGGTCCATATGATTTAAATGTCGGAGATACTCTTACTTTTATAACTGCTCTTGTTGCTGGTGAAACATTGGATGAAATTCTTACTGCAGCTACACAGGCTCAAAATACAGTCAACGCAAATTTTGAACTTCCCAAACCGCCTGCCCGTCCACACCTTTATGGTAAAGCCGGGGATTTTAAATCCATTCTTTTCTGGGATGATATCGCTGAAAAATCAAAAGATAAATTTACAGGCGAATATGATTTTGAAGGATACCGGATTTATAGAAGCCAGGATCAGGGTGCTACGTGGAATAAGATCGCAGATTTTGATATCGTGAATTCACAGGGGAAAAACACAGGTCTTCAGTACACTTATACAGATACAACAGTAATAAATGGATTTGAGTACTGGTATTCAATTACTTCATATGACAGGGGAGATGCGAATCTTGAGAGTCTTGAAAGCGCAATCGGTAACACTCTTGAAGCCATAAATACTGTTTCGATAATTCCAAGAACGGAAGCTATTGGGCGCAGCCCCGTTTCATCATATGACGTGCGGAAGATTTACGGAGAATCTAATTATATACTTCAGGTAAACCCGGTAGATACTGCAGCGCTTGCCGGAAATTCATATCAGACAGGTTTTACCTATATATCAAAAAAAGAAAAAGGCGATCTGGAAACAAATGTTTCAATAATTATTACTGATTCATCTTTAACTAAACCTTATAAATTCGGAATTCAGTTTCTTTCTCCTTCTTCTTATAATTTATACAATCTTACCACCGGGCAACTGATTGGGAGAGAGGGTTATGGATATCCTCCCGGCGGAAGAGTTATAGATTTTCCGGGATACGGTTTTAAGTCTTCTCTAACAGATGATCCTTCAACTCCGCCTGAAAAACTCCCTGAATCTGGAGATTTGATTACTATAGATTTTTCTGTTTGTGTTGTTAAAAACGAACAGGATACAGTTGTTGCATCTAGACCGTTTAATGTTGGACAGCCACAGGCAACAACAGATGGTGTTCTGTTCAATCTTGTCCAGCCGGATTTAATTCAGAGTGTATCCAGAGTAGGTGGAACAGAGAATATTGATATTAAATTTAATGTAGTTGCAGATACACTGATTAAAACTGATATGTATCTCGTTTCAACCACTTCGAAAGGAATGAACGGGCAGGATGGATTCATTTCCATTTTGGTAAGGAATTCTGCAATGGATACAATTCTCTCAGCCGATAGTCTCTATGATCTTGATACTTTTGAGTTTGATGGTATTAAAGCACAGGTGGAATTCCCTTCTGATAATCCTCCATCTGCCGGTAATATTTTTTCAGTTGAAACACTTGCCCCTGTTCATCCTGGTATCAGGGATAAGTATAGTTTCAAAATAAAGGGAGCGACAAATGATATAACATCAATATCAGAAAATATTAATAGAATTAAAGTTGTTCCTAATCCTTACCTGGTATCAAGTTTATTTGAACGTGAGTATGGTGAACTAAGAAGAGAACCACTAAGACAGATTCAATTTACACGTCTACCTTCAGAGTGTACTATTTATATTTTTTCAGTTAATGCAGATCTTGTTAAAACGCTTCATCACAATTCTTCTAACGGAACTGAAGTGTGGGATCTTAGGACCGAGAGCGGAAGAGAAATTGCCCCCGGTGTTTACATTTATGTAGTTAAATCATCCGGATCAGAATTTAAAGATCGTTTTGCTGTAATCAAATAATATCATTACAGCTGAGAATACTATGGAGATTGCATGAAAAAAATATTTACAATTTTTACTTTACTTTTTGTTACAGGAGTATCTTCTGCCCAAAATGCTAACCTGGGTACATCCGGGGCACAATTTCTTCAAATTCCAATTGGAGCCAGAGAAACAGCAATGGGTGGTGCAGTTGTAGGTTTAACCGGAGATGCTTCTTCCGTATTCTGGAACCCCGCAGGAATTGTAAAAGTAAATTCCGTTGAAGCACAGTTTTCATATATGAACTGGTTTGATCTCTTCGACTTAAATGCAGCTGCAGTTGTCTATAATATGCAGGATGCAGGGTCTGTAGCGTTAAGCTTAATATCTTTTACAACGGGTGAAATGGAGATAACTACAGAAGAACAACCTAATGGAACCGGAAGGTTTTTTGATGCTGGTGATCTTGCGCTGGGTATCAGCTATGCAAAGTATTTAACAGACAGGTTTGGTGTGGGAGTAACAGTTAAATATGTATCGCAGAGAATATGGAACGAAACTGCCGACGGCTTTGCATTTGATATCGGAACGCAGTACAGGCTTGATTTCCAAAATCTTACAATAGCAATGAGCATGGCAAACTTCGGCGGTGAGCTTCAGTTTCAGGGACCGGACCTGGATATTGTTTACGCCAAAAATGGTAATTATCCTACAAGCCGGTTGGCACCAGGGGCATTAAAAACAGATACTTATCCGCTTCCGCTCAATTTTCAGGTGGGAATCGGGTTTGATATTTACCAGGCAGATTTTATAAAAATCAGGGGCGGAATTGATGCTGTACATCCAAATGATAACAGCGAAAGGCTTCACTTCGGAACTGAATTTTCTTTCTTCGACAGATTGTACTTGCGGGGAGGTTATAAATTTAATTATGATGATGAGGACTTTACATTCGGTGCCGGTACAACGGTTCCTTTCTCAGGCAGCAGTATCTATTTTGATTATGCATTTGCACTTTATAATATTTTACCGAGTGTACATAGAATAACCGTTGGATTAAGTTTTTAGCAAACTTTATTAAATAAATTTAAACTTTACATTGTTTTAATTTGACCGACAGAATTTTGAGCTAATGACATTCCACTTCAATTAAATTTCCCGTTTTATGAAAATTGAAAAAATTGAACTTTATAAAATTTTTCTTCCCTATAAAAAGCCATTTGAAACCAGCGGATGGGTTGAAGATGGCAATCACGGAATAATCGCAAAAATTTTTTCGGAAGGTTTAATCGGTTGGGGAGAATCTCCTGCCGGACTTGAACCATGGTATAATGAAGAAACTACAGAAACTGCCTGGTCAATTCTTAAAAATTTTTTAGTTCCAATTTTGTGCAACAACAAATTTTTTTCTCCCGAAGAAGTTGATGAGCTTTTTTCTCCTGTGAGAGGAAATAAAATTGCAAAAACATGCCTTGAGTTTGCAGTTTGGGATATTTTCAGTAAAGCTGAAAATAAAAATCTTTCTGAATTTATTGGAGGTATAAAAAAAAGGGTTCCTGTCGGGGTGAGCATTGGAATTCAAAAAGATATTCAAACATTATTAAAACTTGTTGAAGATTATTTGGAAGAAGGTTACCAGAGAATTAAAATAAAAATAAAACCCAGATTTGATATCGAACCTGTTAAGGAAATAAGAAAACATTTTCCGGAAATAAAACTACAGGTTGATGCAAACAGTATTTATAAATTAGAAGATGCTGAGCTTCTCAAAAAACTAGATGATTATAATTTACTTTTAATTGAACAACCTTTGGCTCACGATGATATTTTTCAGCATTCCAAATTACAAAAGGAATTAAAGACTCCTTTGTGTCTTGATGAAAGCATAATTTCCCCCGAGCATGCAGAATTCGCACTTGAAATTAATGCCTGCAGAATAATTAATATTAAACCAAGCCGAGTAGGCGGATTAACTCCCGCAAAAAAGATTCACGATTTATGTAAGGATAAATCTGTTCCTGTCTGGTGCGGCGGAATGCTGGAAACTGGAATCGGAAGAACATTTAATGTTGCACTTGCAAGTATGAATAATTTTTCTCTTCCCGGAGATATAAGCGCAAACGACAGATATTTTGAAAAAGATATAGTTCAGAATCCATTTAAACTTAACAGTGATGGAACTCTTACTGTTCCCGGACTTCCCGGCTGTGGTGCAATTGTGGATGAAGAATATCTTAAAAAAGTTACAATAGAAAAACTTGAATTTTATAATAAATAAAGTCTGACAAATGAAAATTATAATATTATTTTTAGCTATAACAGCAGCCATCTTCTCTCAGGAAGTTCAAACTCCTCTCGAAAAAAATAATTTTGATAGCCTTACCTCTTATTCTCAAATGATTACTTTTCTGAATAATATTTCTAAAGCGGATAAGAGAATTAAACTGGAATATATAGCTGAATCAGTTGAGGGAAGAAAGATTCCTTTATTAAAAATTTCAGACGGAAATTTTGGTGAAGATAAATCCAAAATTAAAATTCTGATTTTTGCACAGCAGCACGGAAATGAGCAATCTGGAAAAGAAGGAGCTTTGTTGCTGCTAAAAGATATTGCGAAAAAATCTTTTGATAAATTTCTTAATGATGCAGACCTGTTGTTAGTTCCACAGATGAATCCTGATGGCTCAGAAAAGAATGAAAGAAGAAATGGGAATGATGCCGATCTAAACAGGAACCATCTCATACTGACGCAGCCGGAAGTAATCGGACTTCACAAAATTTTTAATGAATATTTACCAGAAGCTACATTAGATGTTCATGAATATTATCCATACTCAGATGACTGGATTAAAGTTCGGATATATTAAAAATTTTGATGAACAATTCGGTGCAACCACAGATATTAATGTTTCAGAAAAAATCAGAAATTATTCCAATCAGAAATTTTTTCCTTTTGTAAAAAGTTATTTATATAATAAGGGTTTCAGCTTTAATAATTATATTCTCGGCGGCCCTCCCGAAGTAGAAAGAATCAGATACAGCACAGTTGATATAAACGACGGCAGACAGAGTTTCGGGATATTAAATTCTTTTTCATTTATTCTTGAAGGATTAAACGGGAAGGATGCTTTTCTTGATAATATAAAACATCGTGCAGAGGGACAAAAAACAGCGATTGAAGCATTCATCAGTTTTGTTGTAGAAAATAAAAATGATATTCTTAAACTTGTTCATTCAGAACGTGATAAATTAATTGAATCAAAACAAGGCGATCCGGTTTCAATCAGGATGGAACATGTTCAAGGCGACAGCACTTTAAAGTTAACTTTCAAATCAGTTTCAACTGGGAGAGATTCTATAATAACTGTTAATGAATATCATCCTGTTGTTAAATCGATTCTTACAATTAAAAAACCTTTTGGATATTTGATTCCGAAAGATTCAGTTAGTCTTGTTGAAATGTTAAAGAACCATAATGTGAAATTTGAGCCATTCACAAAAAAAGCTAATGAAAAAATTCAAAAATATTTTGTGGAGAGAATTGATTCAGTTTTTCTTGAAGAACTAATGCTACCTGATCCAAAAATTAAAATAGAAGAAATATCAATTATAAATCCTGATAAATATTTTTATGTTCCAATTAATCAGTTGAATAGCAATGTTCTGGTATTAGGATTAGAGCCGCAGAGTATGCTTGGAATTGTGGTATACGATGAATATAAAAATTGGATTCAGGCGGGAAAATATTATCCGGTAATAAGAGTAATTAAAAATTAATTATTGCTGTTGATCGAAGGAATATCCTGGGTGAAATTTGTAACAAGAGAAGAAACTTCATCTTCTTTCCCGAGCAGATCTTTCAATGTAAGTTTATCGAGAACACTATCAAGAAGCGACTGAACGGTGCTCCATAAGGATCGAACAGAGCAGTCTATTGAGTTTGTACATATTTTTGGCAGACCCGAATGAACGTCGCAAAATGATGATTCATATAATTTCCCGCCAAGTGCAGCAAGTACATTTCCAATAATTATTTCATCTGATGGACGGGCTAATTTATATCCGCCGGTTTGTCCGCGGCTGCTTTCAATAAATTCCCCAAGTCGTAGAATACGCGAAAGTTTTCCAACGTGTGCGGTTGATAATCCTTCCAGCTCGCTTATTTCCGGAATTGTTAATCCATTTTGTGATTTTGCAATCCTTATCAGGCAACGTAAACCATATTCTTCCTGTGTACTAAATTTCATTTTTTATCAATCATTTAATTGAGACTGTCCCAAAACTATTAATTTGTCAATCTGAACTTGTTTCAGATTCTCTTTTTTAATTCATTCTTATTTAAGATTCCGAAATAAATTCGGAATGACAACCTTGAGACAGTCTGAATAATTTTATTTTATTCTTCTTTATATAAAGGAATTTTTGAACCGCACTGAACTGCATAAGTGACTTTTTCAAAAACTTCAGGCGGAATTGATGGACCTTGATTTGTGCAGAGTTCATCAAATGCTTCACGTAAATCAACAGCTATTTCTTCAGCTGAACGACCTTCGATATTGTATCTCTGCATAAAGTACATCAGTTTTCCATTTTTGAATAAAGCTATACTTGGTGAAGATGGCGGATATCCAGTTATGTATTCTCTTATTTTATCTACGGCTTCTCTTTCCTGTCCTGCAAATCCGGTTACGAGTCTGTCAGGAATAACATTATGTTGTAGTGCTAATGAAATCCCCGGTCTTGCACTACCTGCAGCACAACCACAGACAGAATTGATCATCACAAGAACGGTTTTATCATCTTTTACATTTATGGCTTCATCAACATCTTTTGAAGTTAACAGTTCTTTAAAGCCTACTGCAATTAATGCATCTCTCATTGGCTGAACAGCGTCCTGATCATATAGTGGAGGACGCGACATAATATTGAACATACTTTCTTCTCCTGTTGTTATTTAATTTTTTAAAGCATTCCAAGTTCTAATTTGGCAACATCAGACATCATATCTTTGTCCCACGGTGGACTCCATACGAGTTCAACTCTGACATTTCTTACTTCAGGGATAGAATAAATTTTTTCCTGAACTTCTCCCGGTAACGAGCCTGCAACCGGGCAGGCAGGCGAGGTAAGCGTCATTTTAACAATAACATTGGCATCGTTATCAATCTGAATTTCATATATTAATCCAAGCTCAAAAATGTTAACAGGAATTTCCGGATCATAACATGTTTTGACCATTGCTATAATTTTTTCTTCCAGTTCCTGTTTATTAATTATTTCTGTTGTTTCCTTTTTCATTCTGTTGTTACAGTTTTATTTTTTTCTTTTAAAGCTGATAACATAGTATGCCAGGCAAGGCTTGCACATTTTATCCGGGAAGGAAATTCTCTGACTCCGGCAAATACAGCCAGTTTGCCAACTTCATCTGTATTGACTTCTTCATTCATCTTTCCTGTAATTAGGTGTTGAAATCTTTCAAATATTTTTTCAGCTTCTTCAATGGTTTTTCCTTTAACCATTGTACTCATTAGTGAAGCAGAAGCTTTTGAAATTGCGCACCCGGAACCCATGAATGAAATATCTTCAATCTTATCTTCATTCAATTTTACGTAAACATCAATCCTGTCGCCGCATAAAGGGTTATACCCTTCCGCGTAATGATTTGCTGTCTCAATCTTTTTAAAATTTCTCGGACTTTTATTATGATCTAAAATTACCTGCTGGTAAAGTTCTCTTAATTCATTATCCATCAGCTAAACGCCTCAATTACTTTTTTAATTCCCTGAACAAGAACATCTGCTTCTTCAATAGTGTTGTACATAGCAAACGAAGCACGTGAAGTTGCGGAAATATTATATCTGTCCATCAAAGGCTGAGTGCAGTGATGTCCTGTACGCACAGCAATTCCTTCAAAGTCTAAAAAAGTACCCACATCGTGAGGATGCACATTATTTAGAACAAAGGATATAACACTGCTTTTCTCAGGTGCAGTTCCGATTATTCTTAATCCCTCAATGTCAGATAATTTATTAGTAGCATAATCAAGCACGTTCTTTTCATGCAATTGTATGGAATTAAGACCGATAGAATTAACATAATCTATTGCTGCACCCAGCCCGATAGCATCTGCAATATTTGAAGTTCCCGCTTCAAACTTAAAGGGAAGTTCATTATAAGTTGTTTTATTAAAAGTTACTTTTGAAATCATGTCGCCGCCGCCCATAAAAGGTGGCATCTGTTCTAACAGACTTTCTTTTCCGTATAAAATTCCTATTCCAGTTGGTCCGTAAAGTTTATGACCTGAGAAAGCAAAGAAATCACAATCAAGTTTTTGAACATCAATAGGAAAATGACTTACAGCCTGCGCCGCATCGAGCAAAACAGGAACTCCGTGTTTATGAGCTATTTCAATTATTTTCTCAACAGGATTTATTGTCCCGAGTGTATTGGAAACATAAACAACTGAAATAATTTTTGTTCGTTCAGTAATTAATTTTTCAAATTCATCAAGAATTAATTCTCCACTGTCGGTTATTGGTACAACTTTCAGAACAGCTTTCTTTTCCGAAGCGATAAGCTGCCACGGGACTATGTTGGAATGATGTTCCATTCCCGTAATCAGTATTTCATCGCCCTCATTTAAATTGCTTCTTCCAAAACTGTTCGCAACAAGATTTATAGATTCTGTTGTTCCGCGTGTGAAGATTATTTCTTTTTCACTTTTAGCATTTATATAGTTTTTAACTTTCACTCTTGATTCTTCAAAAGCGGCAGTTGCTTTTTCGCTCAGTGTATGAACTCCGCGGTGAATATTAGAATTTATTGAAGTATAATATTCGGTAAGAGAATCAATAACCCTCTGAGGTTTTTGTGTTGTTGCAGCATTATCCAGATAACAAAGTGGTTTTCCCCGTACTAATGTTTTAAGAATAGGGAAGTCTTCACGAATTTTCATTACATCAAATTTTAATTCCCCGGATAATATTTCAGCTTTAGTATTCACTTATTGTACCTGATTAAATTTAGTTGTCAGAATTTCTTCAAGATAATTTCTTATAGCTTCAACTTTAATTGAATTTACAACTTCACTTGCAAATGCATGAATAAGTAAACCGCGTGCTATTTTATCCCCGATTCCTCTTGTCTTGAGATAAAAAAGAGCATCATCATCTATTTGTCCAATTGTTGCACCGTGAGAACATTTAACATCATCGGCAAAAATTTCTAGTTGAGGTTTTGTGTTTATAAGAGCGCTATCTGAAAGAATAATATTATTGTTTTCCTGAAATGCATTTGTCTTCTGTGCATCAGGGCGAACCATTACTTTACCATTAAATACTCCGCGCGACTTTCCGTCAAGAATTCCTTTGTAATGTTCATGACTGTCGCAATACGGTTTTGCATGATCTATCATCGTGTGAACATCGAACAACTGGTTTCCATCAATCATAAATAAACCGTTAAGCTGACAATTACCGCCTTCATTATTAAAACGGGTATTAAAATCATTTCGGCTTAAATCACCGCCAAAGGAAATCATGTTCGAAGTAAAATTACTGTTCCGTTCCTGGTCAACTTCCATCCTTGCGATATGAAAAGCACTTTTACTTTCATCCTGCAGCTTAATGTGATCAAGGACTGCATTTTCATCTGTAAAAATTTCTGTAACCGTATTTGTAAAATATATTTCGTTATCTATTGAAGCGTAGTGTTCAATAATTGTTGCCTGGGAATTTTTGCCTGCTACAAATAAATTTCTCGGCTGGTTTAAAATCTTTTCATCCTTTGAAGTGCTGAGATAAAGAATATGAACAGCCTCTTCAATTATTTTTCCATCGGGGATATAAACGAAAGCCCCGTCTTTTGTAAAAGCAGTACTTAATGCTGTAAAAATCTGGTCTTTATAATCAGCATATTTGCTGTAATGCTTCTCAACAATTTCAGAATGATTTTTAATTGCCTCAGCTATACTGCCTGCGATTACTCCTTTGGGTAAACTTTTTATGTCAGAAAGCTCTTCGGAAAAAAATCCATTTATAAAAACAAGAAGTGAATGCTCAAGTTCACTAAATAAAAATTTTTGAACCTGATTTTTGGATACTCCGGATTTTTTTTCAGAAGGAATAAAGTTATGCTTAAGTAAAGGAGCAATACTGGTGTATTTCCATTCTTCATTCCTGGTTGTCGGAAAATCGAGTTCAGAAAAATTTAAGATAGCATCTTTTCGGATTTTGTGAATTGCGGTAGATTTACCGCCGTTCAGGCTGTTCTCAAATTTCCCGAAATTTTCTATGTACGAGTCTTTTATATTTTTTAATTCTGAAGTTTCAGTCATTTTATTTTTCTTTTAAAATTAATTCTCTACTAACTGGTTTTTATCATCTTTAATCCAGTCGTATCCTTTATCTTCAAGCTCGAATGCCAGTTCTTTTCCACCGGATTTAACAATTCTTCCATTATAAAGGACGTGAACAAAATCAGGCACAATGTAATTAAGTAATCTCTGGTAGTGTGTAACTACAATTGTAGCATTTCCTTTATTCTTTAACTTGTTTACTCCATTTGCAACAATTCTTAAAGCGTCTATATCGAGTCCTGAATCAGTTTCGTCGAGTATACTTAGTTTTGGTTCAAGCACTGCCATCTGAAATATCTCATTTCTCTTTTTTTCGCCGCCGGAAAATCCTTCATTAACGGCTCTGCTAAGCAGCTTCTGATCCAGTTCTACAAGTTTCATTTTATCTTTTATCAACGCCAGAAATTCCATTGCGTCCAGTTCCTCTTCACCGCGGTATTTTCTTATTTCATTTAAAGCTGTCTTTAACAGATTTGTATTGCTTACACCCGGAAGTTCAACTGGATATTGAAAAGCCAGGAATAAACCTTCCCTTGCACGGTCTTCGGGTGAAAGTTCTAAAAGATTTTTTCCGTTGTAAGTTACCTCTCCTTCAGTAACTATATATTCTTCTTTACCTGCAAGAGATGAGGCAAGAGTACTTTTACCCGAACCGTTTGGTCCCATAATCGCGTGAACTTCACCGGCATTTACATTTAAATTAATTCCTTTAAGAATTTCTTTCTCGCCGATTTTCACGTGTAAATTTTTAACTACTAACATTATTATTTTCCTGTTCCGATATTAATTGTTATGAAAGATTTACCCAACACTGCCTTCAAGACTTATGCTGAGAAGTTTGGTTGCCTCTACCGCAAATTCCATCGGTAGTTCTTTAAATACTTCTTTACAATATCCATTAACTATTAATCCGATCGCGTCTTCAGTTGATATACCTCGCTGGTTCAGATAAAAAATCTGGTCTTCACCAATTTTAGAAGTTGTGGCTTCGTGTTCTATCTGTGCCGATGGATTATTTATTTCAAGATATGGAAATGTATGAGCTCCGCATTTATCACCAATTAAAAGCGAATCACACTGAGAAAAATTACGTGCATTATCAGCCTTCTTATTTATCTTCACAAGTCCGCGGTAACTATTATTGCTTTTACCGGCTGAAATTCCTTTAGAGATGATTGTACTTTTTGTATTCTTTCCAAGATGAATCATCTTCGTCCCGGTATCTGCCTGCTGGTAATTATTGGTTACGGCAACAGAATAAAACTCACCAATCGAATTATCCCCCTGCAAAATACATCCGGGATATTTCCATGTAATTGCTGAACCGGTTTCAACCTGCGTCCATGAAATTTTAGAATTTACTCCCCGGCAGGCCCCGCGTTTGGTTACGAAATTATAAATACCACCTTTACCATTCTTATCACCGGCATACCAGTTTTGTACAGTTGAATATTTTATCTGTGCATTATCAAGTGCAATCAATTCTACAACAGCTGCGTGAAGCTGATTTTCATCCCGCATAGGTGCTGTGCAACCTTCAAGGTAGCTCACATAAGAACCTTCATCAGCAATAACCAAAGTTCTTTCAAACTGTCCCGTCTTTGCCGCATTAATTCTGAAGTAAGTTGAAAGTTCCATAGGGCAGCGAACACCTTTGGGAACGTAAACGAATGTTCCATCACTGAAAACTGCAGAGTTTAGAGTTGCGAAAAAATTATCCGTGTAAGGAACAACGCTTCCCATATATTTTTTTACAAGATCAGGATGATTTTGAACTGCTTCCGAGATAGAACAAAATATAATTCCCATTTCTGCCAATGTATCTTTAAATGTAGTTGCTACAGAGACACTATCGAACACAGCATCCACAGCAACATTACTCAGTCTTTTCTGTTCTTCGAGAGATATTCCCAGTTTTTCAAATGTTTTTCGTAATTCGGGATCAACTTCATCAAGGCTGTTTAACACAGGTTTATTTTTAGGAGCTGAATAATAGGTCAAATCCTGGTAATCAACTGGATTATACCTAATATTTGCCCAATGTGGTTCTTTCATCGGCAGCCATTGCTTGTATGCTTTTAGTCTCCATTCAAGCATCCATTCAGGTTCTTTTTTAATAGCCGAAAGCTGGCGAATAATGTCCTCATTTAGCCCATTCGGAAGGCTGTCAGATTCAATCTCAGAAACAAACCCGTACTTATATTCTTTATTCGCTAATTCTTCTATTGTTCCAACTTCAGTATTGCTCATTTATTCTCCTAATATTGAAATCTCTGAGATTCAGTAAAACTCAGAAATTCTGTTTAAGTACATTTCAAAAATAATGAATCTATACACTTTTGTCAAGATTTGATTTCGGATAAAAAACGTCCTATTAATTTTCCACGGAACGAATTCAGAAATACTTATCTCAGTTGATGTTAAATTGTTTTTATGTAATTATTAAATTAACTTTGGCTTCATTTTTACAATAGTCTGATTGTATTGGAAGAGCAAAAAAAGAACGAAAATATTCCGTCAGAAGAACATAAATCTGATAAAAACACTAGAAATGAAGATTCCGGTAATAAAAAATCGGGTAATTATAACCGTTATTACAGAGGAAGAAGAAAGCGATATTATAATTATAATAAACAAGGCGGGGAATCTAGGAAAAGCGAGTTTAATAAACTATCTGTAATAGTACCACTCTTTAATGAGGAAGAATCACTCAACCCCCTGACAAACGAGATAAAAAAGGCTTTAAAACTAATCAACATAAATTTTGAAGTAATTTTTATTGATGATGGAAGCACTGATAAATCATTGCAGGTAGTTAAAGAAATCTGTAAAACTGATAAGAGATTTAAATTTATAAGTTTCCGGAAAAATTACGGAAAGTCTGCAGCGTTACAGATAGGATTTAAAAATGCCACCGGCGATGTAGTTGTTACGATGGATGCAGATCTGCAGGACGATCCGAATGAAATACCCGGGTTGATAAAAAAACTTGAAGAAGGTTATGATCTCGTTTCAGGATGGAAGAAGACGAGACATGATCCGTTTATCAAAAAAACTTCATCCAGGTTTTTCAACTTTGTTACAAGGGTTATTAGCGGAATAAAAATTCATGATTTTAATTGCGGTTTAAAATCCTATAGAAAAGATGTTACTGATAATATAAAAGTTTATGGTGAACTTCATCGTTATGTGCCTGTTCTTGCCGACTGGCAGGGATTCAGAGTTTCTGAAATTCCTGTAAAACATCATCCCAGAAGGTACGGTAAAACCAAGTTCGGTATTTCACGTTTCTTCAAAGGATTTATAGATTTAATAACCGTGATGTTTGCTACGCGTTATATCAAACGTCCGATGCATTTTTTCGGTTTCCTGGGAGCACTTTCTTTCCTGATAGGACTTGTTGTAAATGGTTACCTTACAGTTTTGTGGATAATAGGAGAACCTCTTAGTAACCGTCCGATGTTATTTCTTGGTATGCTTTTAATAATTGTTGGTGTACAGTTTTTTTCAGTCGGGCTTTTAGGTGAAATGCTTGTAAATAATTTTATGAATGAACGCGAATATATTATTAAAGATAAAGAACTTTAAGTATTGAATTTGTTTTTGAATCATTCTAAATACACTCTCCGGATAGATTAGCCTCATGTATTACGATCCTGTAAAAGATATTTTTGCTTCGGTAATAAGGAAATATCCTAAGCTTAGAATCCTGTTTTATAAAATTCTTGATCTGATGTTTCTTCGTTCCTGGTATGTAAGAAGAGAATTACGCAACCTGAGGAATGTATTTAATGGGAAAGAAATTGAAGTATATGATGCAGGCACGGGTTACGGGCAGTATTCGTATTTTATGTCGAGGAATCTTAAACCAAATAAAATCTATGCTGTCGATGTAAAAGAAGAATGGATAAATGACTGTAAAGATTTTTTTCAATCTGAAAAGATCGAAAATGTATCATTTGGTATTGAAGATCTTACAACCATAAATCACGATAACAAATTTGATGTTATAGTTTGTGTTGATGTTATGGAACACATCGAAGAAGATGTGAAAGTATTTCAGAATTTCTATAATGCTTTAAAACAAGGCGGCTATCTATTAATAAACACTCCTTCTGTTTTTGGTGGAAGTGATGTACACGATGAATCAGACGAAAGTTTTGTTGGCGAGCATGCCAGGGATGGCTATTCTAAAGAAGATCTTGAGGAAAAACTATTGCCAATTGGATTTTCACTTTACCGATCAAGATATACTTACGGATTCTGGGGAGATAAAGCGTGGAGACTTGGAATCAAATATCCTATAATGATCGTGAATCTTTCCAAATTCTTTCTAATATTACTGCCGTTCTATTTTATTGTTACTTTACCATTTACATTAATCATGATGTATGTGGATTATTCGATCAAGGATAAGGTCGGTTCGGGCATAACTTTTATTGCAAAGAAATAAATTATTAAGAAAATAAAATTTTCCTGGAATTTTAATGGCAAAAACTAAAAAAACAGTCCAATCAAAAAAAAACAAACCTGAGGGATTCTTTGCAAAATTTAGCGTAGAAGAAATACTTCCGCATAAATATCATGTCCTGGCTGTAATTTTAATAATCATAATTTTATTCCTTGGTTTCCTTAACCCTCTTTTCTTCGGCGGTAAAACATTTCAATCAGGAGATATTTTTGCTAGTAAAAGTATGCATTCATATATAGAAAACCACGGAGAAGGTTATACTCTATGGAATCCATATATCTTTTGCGGGATGCCGGCATATGCAATAGGAGTGTCATTTAAATGGTTTAATCTTTTTTATGTTGGTATAACTGCTGTAAGGGATGTCTTTTCAGCGCCTTTTTCAAACGAATATATAATGTGGGTATTCTACCTAATAATTATGGGAATATCTTCATTCTTATTGATGAGACATCTTTCCAAAAACTTTATGGTAAGTTTGTTTACTGCGGTGGCAACATCTTTCAGTACTGGGTTAATTGTATTCCTTTACATTGGTCATGTTACAAAACTAACTGCGCTGGCATTTTATCCTTTAATATTTCTATTGCTCTTAAGATCTAAAGAAAAATTCAGAATCATAGATTTTCTATTATTGATAATCACATTGCAGCTATTCATTCAGGGATTCCATGTTCAGATAATTTATTATACCCTTTTAGCTGTAGGAATATATTTCCTTTACTACTTTTTCAGAACTGTGGCGAAGAAAGATTCTGACTCCAGAAAAAATATTCTGAAATCGGCTGTAATGTTTGCAACCGCCCTCATTGTAGCTCTGTTGATTCAATCAGATAATTTCACTCAGGTTTATGAGTACTCAGCATTTTCAACAAGAGGAACAGAAAGTATAGTTGACAAAGTTAGCGGTAAGCAGCAGGAAAATACATCCGATTATTACGATTACCACACAGGCTGGTCTTTTTCTCCCGGTGAAGTTCTTACATTTATTATTCCTTCATATTATGGATTCGGAAATACAACCTATGATGGTCCTCTCACAAATAATCGCCCTGTAGATTTGAATACATATTTCGGACAGATGCCATTTGTTGATGTTGCTATGTATATGGGTGTTCTCGTTTTCTTTCTTGCTTTGTTCGGAATTTTTACGAACTGGAAAGAACCATTCGTCCGGTTTCTCACAATTCTTGCAGTGTTCGCTTTACTGGTTTCATTCGGAAAAAATTTTCCGCTAATCTTTGATTTGCTGTTCAAGTATCTGCCGTTCTTCAACAAATTCCGTGTGCCTTCAATGATTTTGATTCTCGATCAAATGAGTTTCCCGATTCTTGCCGGTTATGGATTAATGAAGATTATCTCCATGCGTACAGAAAAAGATATTAAGATTGAAAAACTGATTAGAAATACTGCATATGTTTTTACAGGAATTTTTGTAATCGGGATTCTGTTAAATGGAGCTCTAAGTAGTTGGTTTGTTGCAAGAGTAAATGATTATGCTTCCGGTATTTCTTCATCTCAACCTCAAATGGCAAAACAATACCAGGCACTATCAGATTTTATGAGCGGAATGTTTTTAAACGATTTTCTTTTCGCTTTTGCATTTCTCTCACTCACGTTCTGGGCTGCAAATTTCTATGTAAAAGAAAAGATAAGCAAAGACTCACTCGTTTTATTTGTAATCGTTTTAACACTAGTTGATTTATGGAGAATTGATGCACGCGGAGCAAAGTATTCTCCAATGCCTGATATCGAAAGTGAATTTCAAAAACCGGATTACGTAAAAGTAATTCAGGAACAAAATGATAAAACTCCGTTCAGAATATTAAATCTGAAACAGGATAATTCGCTCGGATCATTTCGTCAGAATTCAAATTTTAACGCTTATTTTCTGATAGAGGATTTTTACGGATACTCAGCAATAAAACCAAGAGGATTTCAGGATTTTATGGATGTTGTTGGTCCGGTTAACAGCACTTTATGGCGGATGGCAAATGTAAAATATATAGTAACTGATAAGCCGGCACAATTCCCGGGATTAGTTCCGATATACAAAGGTGATAAAAGTATTGTTTATTTAAATCAATATGCTTTGCCAAGAATATATTTTGTTGATTCAGTTGCCAATGAACCGGAGATGTCTATTCTGCAGGATATAAAAGCATCCAGCTTTGATCCGCGGAATAAAGCATATGTATCTGAAAAAGGATTGAAAGTTGATCCGGCTGATTCCATAAATACTGTAAACATCACTTCCTACAAAGATGAAATTGTAACAGCGGATGTTAAAGCATCCGGTAATAACTTTTTGTTTTTCGGTGATACTTATATGACAGGCAATGCTGATTACAAATTATTCAAACTTCCTACAGGGTGGCGCGCGTATATTGATAACAATGAGACTAAAATTTATAAAACGAATCACGGTTATATGGGAATAATAGTTCCCAAAGGAGAACATAAAGTAGAATTCAGATACGCGCCGGAAAGTTTTTATATATCAAAGAATATTGCGCTTATACTCAGCTCGCTTGTTGTGCTTGGATTGATAGTAATGTTGATAAATGATAAGAAGAAAATTTTTGGTAAGGAATGAACATAGAAATACTTCATGCTCGAAAAAATAAAATATTTATTAAAACATTCTTTCATTTACAGCATAAGTAATCTTGCAACTAAAGCATCAGGGGTTATTTTACTTCCAATCTATTCTTCCTTTTTTTCTGTAAGTGAATTTGGTATTCTCGGAATTCTTGAAATAACAATATCCATTTTTACGGAAACACTGAACTTTGGTTTGGGACAAGCACTTATCATGCTCTCAAATCAAAATGAATATTCTGAAAAAAGAAAAAGCATCTTTTACACTTTAAGCCTAGCATCTCTTTTAATTGTTGTTGTCTTTATTGTTTTAGGCGAAATTGCACTTCCCATTGTAGCTTCAATATTTAAGAATACGTCCGAATTTTATTTTTTCTTAAAATTGTCACTTTATATTATTTCAATCCGGGTTATCAATTTATTCTTTTCCAATAAACTTCGAACCGATGAAAAATCCTTTTGGTATACATCAAGTAATTTATTAAAACTCGGGCTTACGCTTGGCTTTATAATTTTATTTGTAGCATTCAAAAAAATGGGAATCAGTGGTGTGCTTTATTCTTATCTAATAAGTGAGATAATAATATTTTTTCTTTTGCTGCCTTCAATGATCAAGAGTATGCAGGTTCATTTTGAAAAGAATTTTATAGGAACGGCGATCAAATTCGGATTCCCATTAATTTTTACTACTATCGCCATGTTGATATTAAATGTGAGTGACAGGTATATATTAAAATATTTCACAAACTATAAAGAGTTAGGTCTGTACGATTTGGGGTACAGAATTTCCGGTGTAGTTAATATGTTTATCATAATGCCTTTTAATCTTGCATTAATGCCGATTGCTTATAAAATCTATAAACAGGAGGGAGATAAAAGATATTTTTCAAAATTGTTGACCTACTTAACTTTTCTTTTAGTGTGGATTAGTCTTGTCATATCTCTTTTTAGTGAATATATAATAAAAATATTTGCATTAAATCCCGAATACTGGGGAGCAGCTAAAGTAATTCCGATTATTGTTTTTTCATATATATTTTTCGGGATGAGAATTGTTGCAAACATAGGAATGCTGTTAACAAAGAAAACGAAATCATTAGCACTTATAACTATATATGCTTCTTTATTAAATATTGTTTTAAATATTATTTTTATTCCTAAATACGGAATGATGGCTGCGGCTTATTCAACACTGGTTTCATTTATTTTTCTTTATATAATGACTTATCGGGTATCCCAAAAAAATTACAGCATACCGTTTGAAAACACAAAAGTTTATCTTACTATACTTATTGGAGTAATGCTCTATTTAGCTGCCGCCTCAGTAAATCTTTCAATTATACCTGGTATATTTCTCAAGATAGTTGTTATTATTGTGTTCCCATTCATTTTGTATTTGATTAGATTTTTCGAGGCAAGAGAAATTGATAGTCTGGTTGGATTTTATAAGAAATGGAAAAACCCAGGTAACTGGGGAAAGAATATGAAAAATAACGATAATGATATTTAATTTTATAATAGCAAATAGTAACTAACAATGTCCATCTCAATTACAGAAAGAGTTAAAGTTCTCTCAAAACTATTTTCAAAACCTAAAGTCTTGCAGGCGTTACTTTCGCAATATCATTCCGGATATCTGATTGAACAAGGATGGTTTAATTCGTTCAAATCAGGATATCCGGTAGATAAAAACAATAAACCAATTCCATGGCTTAGCTATCCTTGTGTTGATTTTTTGAAAGATAGATTAAAGAAAGACTTATTAGTATTTGAATTCGGAAGTGGAAATTCCACAATATTTTACTCTTCAAGGGTTAAAAAAATTATTTCTGTTGAGCATAATCAATCGTGGTATGAAAAGATAAAAAAAGAACTTCCCCCAAATGCCAAATTAATATTCTACGAGTCTCATCCTGACGGCGAATATACCAAAGCTCTTAAATCACAAGGTGAAAAATTTGATATTATAATTATCGATGGAATGGATCGGGTAAATGCAATTTTTAATTCAACTGAAGCTTTATCTGAAAAAGGTGTTTTGATTCTTGATGATTCTGAAAGGATCGAGTATAAATCCGGAGTCGAAAAATTAATTGCTCAAGGATTTAAAAGAATTGATTTTTGGGGAATATCTGCCGGGGAACTTTATAAAAAGTGCACCACAATTTTTTACAAAGAAAAGAATTGTTTAGGAATCTAAATGACATTAGCTCCGATATTACTTTTCGTTTATAACCGACCCTGGCACACTTGGCAAACAGTGGAATCTCTTCAAAAGAATATTTTAGCAGATGAATCAGAACTATTTATTTTTTCCGATGGAGCAAAGAATGAATCTGACAGGATAAAAGTAGAAGAAGTAAGAAATTATATTCGTAGAATCAAAGGCTTCAAAAGAATAGACATTGAAGAGTCAGAAGAAAACAATGGCTTAGCTGAATCCGTTATAAGTGGAGTAATCAAAGTAATTAATCAATATGGAAAAGTAATTGTACTTGAAGATGATTTGATAAGTGCACCAGGTTTTTTAAAATTTATGAACGAAGCATTAGATTTTTATGAGAATCAAAAACAAATATTTTCAGTAACAGGGTATAGTTTTCCTCTTCAATCTCTGGAAAAATATCCTAATGATGTATATGTATTAAGAAGACCTTCAACGTGGGGATGGGGAACATGGAATGATCGTTGGGAAAAAGTTGATTGGAATATAGAAGACTATAATGATTTTATTAGTAATATTAATGCTCAACGGAAGTTTAATGAAGGTGGAGACGATTTGACTCCAATGTTAAAACTTCAAATGAATGGATATATTGATTCATGGGGAGTCAGATGGGCCTATTCTCACTATAAAAATAGTGCCTATTGTCTGTATTCAAAAAATGCTTTGGTACGAAATATCGGTCTTGATAATTCTGGCAGACATTCGCCCAAAACAAATAAATTTAATGTTAAAATTGATGATAGTAATTCTCAGATTTCTTTAACAGAAACTCTTAAAATGGACGAAGAAATTCAGAAAAACCTGAAATCATTTTTCAAACAGAGTATTTACAGAAAATTTGTTAATGAAATTAAGTTAAGAACCAAAAAATAACCGAATTGTTTTGAATATACTTAAAAATAAATTTGAAAATATCTATTTATTCCTGAATAATAAATATTACAGAGAATTTGTCAGGTTGCTCTTTAAATACCATAATAAAGAACGGAATAAGCCTCAATCGATTAAATTTTTAAATTATAAAATTCAGGTTCACGATTGTCTTTCATTTATATTTCAGGTTAAAGATATTTTTGTGAAAAAATATTATTACTTTCATACAGCTTTAGTAGATCCTTTGATTTATGATTGCGGAGCAAACATTGGAATAAGTTGTTTGTTCTTTAAGGAGTTCTACCCAAACGCAAGGATTAAGGCTTTTGAACCTGACCCATCTCTTTCAGCAACATTAAAAAAAAACCTGAATTTAAATTCGATCAATGACGTTGAAATTTTTACTAAGGCTGTATGGATAAATAATAATGGTGTCGAGTTTGGTGCCGAAGGGGCAGATACTGGTTCAATCTTTAGTGCTCAAAATAAGATTGAAGTCGAATCTATAAGACTTAAAGATTTGCTTGAAGAAGAGATTGAAGTAACGTTATTAAAGATGGATATTGAAGGTGCTGAAGTGAAAGTAATGGAAGATTGCAGCGAAAGTCTTTCAAAAGTGAAAAATATTTTTATAGAATATCATTCTTTTAAAGATAAAGATCAGGACCTATATAAATTATTAAAAGTATTGTCAGAAAATCATTTCCGATATTATATAAATTCTGAGCAACGCAAATTAAGCCCCTTTATCAATAAAGATGATAATATTACTCCTTTAATGGATTTACAATTGAATATTTTCGCTTATAGAGATTAAGAAAGTTCATTCCATATGAGATCATTAATTAAACAAATTTTTTCAAGAGAAGAGTTACTTTCAGATCCTCCGGTTTTAATTGATATAGGTGCTTCTGAACATATCCACAAAAAATGGAAATCATTTGCAGAATATTCCATTTGCCTGGCATTTGATGCTGATGAAAGAGATTTTGATTATAAGGAAGAAGAAAATAAAAAATTTAAAAAATTGTATACTTACAATTGTATTGTTTCAAATTACAATAGTGACGAATCTGATTTTTATTTAACGAAGTCTCCCTATTGTTCCAGTTTGTTAAAACCCACAAATCATAATCTGGAAGAATTACTCTTTTCTCCATTATTTAAAGTAGAAAAAGTTAAAAAAATAAAAACTGTAGAATTAAGTTCAGTCTTAAAAAACTTAAAAATTAATAAAATTGACTGGTTCAAAACAGATTCCCAGGGAATAGATTTAAGGCTGTTTGAGAATTTAGATGAAGAAATCAAAAAGCGGGTAATGGTATCTGAATTTGAACCGGGATTCGTAAATTTATACGACAATGAGGATAGGTTATTTTCTATACTTTCATATATGGATACAAAAAACTTTTGGTTATCTGATTTTAAAGTTAAAGGTACACCAAGAATTCCTTTTGAAACTTTTGAGAGCTTATCAAAAAATAATTTATACCTAAAGTTTTTAAGGGAATCTCAAAAAATTGCACCAACATGGGCTGAAATGACATACATTAATCGATTTTAAATTGAAAGCTTTCTTGAATATTCGGGAATATTTATTGGGTTGGCTGTTTGCCACTGTTGAAAATCAACATACTTTTGCATTAAATATTGCAAAAAAAGGGATTGAAAAATTCGACGATGAGATTTTCAGAACCCTGGAAAAACAATCGATTCTTCTCATTAAAAGAGAGTTGTATAAACTAAAATTCATTCCTTCACTAATTACCAAATTGAAAAAGATAATGGCGTAAATTGTGAGAGTTGTACATTTAAGTTCAAGCGATATTAATGGTGGTGCTGCAAGAGCAGCGTTTTCAGTCCATAAAGCTCTTTCAGAGAGTGAGATAGGATCAAAAATGCTGGTTCAGCAGAAATTGTCGGATGATCCGAATACGTTTTCAGTTGTTAACAACACTATTTCAAAAACAAAGTTTTCTTTTCGTTTTCTTCTTGATTATTTAACTATAAAATTTTTAACAAATGAATCCCGGGGAAGATTTTCTTTTCCATCCTGGGGAATTGATTTAAGCAATCACCAGCTGATTAAAGAAGCTGATGTCATTCAATTACACTGGATTAATCAAGCCTTCCTTTCTTTGAAAAACCTGCAACAATTATTTAGCTTAAATAAACCAATTGTCTGGACAATGCATGATATGTGGGCTTTTACAGGTGGTTGTCATTATAATTCTGATTGTTTGAGGTTTTCAGATGTTTGTAATAACTGTCCTGCTTTAAAATTCCCGGGTAATTCCGATTTCTCAAATAAAATATTTAAACAGAAGCTTGCTTTGTTTAATAAGTACAAAATCAACGTAGTTACTAGTAGCAATTGGCTTGCAGATGAAGTAAAAAGAAGTACCCTATTAAAGGGGCAATACATAAATGTAATTCCTACTCCAATTAGTATAGATACTTTTAAACCACTCGATAAAATTGAAGCAAGAAAGAAATTTAATATACGCTTCGATAAGTTTATTATTTTATTTGGGACAATGAATCTAAATGATGAAAGGAAAGGATTTACTCAGTTGCAAAATAGTTTAATCCTTTTATATGAAAGGTACCCTGAATTAAGAGAGAAAGTTGAACTTTTAGTTTTTGGAAAATCAGAAAATGAACAAATGAACCGAATTCCATTTAAAATAAACAACGCGGGTAAAATTAATAGTAATAAAAATCTAGCTCAGGCATACAACTCTGCCGATGTTTTTGTTGCTCCCTCGTTGCAGGACAATTTGCCGAATACAGTTATGGAATCTTTGGCATGTGGCATTCCAGCCGTAGTATTTAATATAGGTGGTATGCCTGATATTGTTGATCATAAATTAAATGGTTTCTTAGCAACCCCTTATTCAGTCGAAGGTTTGACGGATGGAATCAAGTGGTTTTTTAATGAATTATCTGATGGAAAATCATATGCAAATGATGCCAGAAAAAAGGTGTTAGATAACTTTACAGCGGAAAAAATAACAGAAAAGTACAGGGTACTCTATAAATCTTTGTTAAATAGAAAAAGTTAAAGCGCAACTGAGTTATTAAATTAAAATTCATAAAGAAAATTATTGCTATTATCAAAATTTTTAAATATATTTTTTATAAGTTATAGATCAATTAATAAGGTTTTCGGGGGCCCAAATGAAGAAGTTCTTATCTCTTTCAGTTCTATTCATTTCGCTAATATTTAGTAGCTGCACAAAGGAAACACCGGTATCTGCCAACAGTACATCAGATCAAGGAGGGATTTCCCTCAGTATAGACCGTGTTCATAAACCTGCGAATGTGGTAGGAGTTACAGCATATCTTACAAGGGAAGGGTATGATACGCTGAGTGGTACACTTAATTTGTTATCAGATACCACAGCAGACATAACCTTTAGTGAAATAGCCGCAGGAGGATGGCATCTGAAAGTAGATGCAGTTGATGAAGATACGGTAGTAGTTTATACCGGGGAAGCGGATGTAACAATACTTGCAGGAATAACAGCACAGGTAAACCTGGTACTACAGCCGACAGGAGCAGGGAAAGGAAATATATACATATATGTAACCTGGGGAGTACCCCCAAACCTAAATTGGGTTGATTCCCCTGATAATCCTGTTATGACTCAATCGATAATCCCTGATAATCCATTAGCAGTGACACAACCAAAAGTTATGCTGGATAATGGTGTTTACAAAATGTGGTTTTCAAGTCTCTATTGGTCCGCAGTTTTTAATATTTGGTATGCAGTATCGAATGACGGCATTCATTGGCAACTGGGCTCAAACAGCCCGGTATTAGCCCCGGGAAACTACAATTCATGGGATTCACATGCAGTCGGGACAGGGGCAATTTTAAAAGAAGATAATCTATATAAAATGTACTATTCAGGTTTTTCTGATGAGTATGGATACTGGCATATTGGCTTAGCCACGTCTTCAGATGGAATAAATTGGACAAAGTATCCTAATCCCGTTGTATACGCTGATGCAGATGAGTACCAGATTTGTCCTAATGATATAGTAAAGGTAAATGGCACCTATTATTTGTATTATTCAAAAAGACAATATCCTTATTATGATATTAGGGTGGCGACTTCGACTGATGGTGTAAATTTTATTAAACCAAACAACAATCCTTTGCTTATTCCTACCGAAAATTGGGAAGGAACCGGAATATTTTCACCATCTGTAATTTATGAAAACAGTACTTTCAAAATGATTTACGTGAGTGTTGGAGGAGACGGTACTGATTTAGGTATGGCATTATCAAATGATGGAATTCATTGGACGAAAGAAACAAATAATCCTTTTTTCACTGTAAATGAAGTGCATAATAATTGGTGTCAGAGAATTACTTATCCATTTTGGAAAAATTTCAACGGACAATATAGAATTTACTATACTGGCAATATGGATGATGGGAATTATAGTGCAATGACCGGGATTATAATTAAGTAGTTTTTATTAGTTTATTTTCATCTCCGACTTTAGCTTGGGCATTTTAATAGTGATTATGAGCTTGAAACAAGTTTTTTTGATACTCTTTGGTAATTTATAAGTTTTTATATTATCTGAAATAATTGTTGCTGTTAAAAAAATATTTATCAAATTAAATTATAATATATATATACTAACTATTACTTGGGGGTAATAATGAAAAGGTTCATTTCACTTTTAGTTATAATTATTTCACTAATCTTTAGTAGCTGCACAACAGAAACGCCTGTCTCTCCCAACAAAGATTTACAACAGGGAGGAATCTCACTTAATATAGACAGGGTACATAAACCAGATAATGTAATAAGTGTAACAGCATATTTAACCAGGGAAGGATTTGATACCTTAAGCGGGACATTAAATTTAATATCAGATACAACAGCAGATATAACATTTAATGATATATCAGCAGGAGACTGGCATCTTAAAGTAGATGCAGCAGATGAAGATACAGTAGTAGTATATAGTGGAGAAACAGATGTAACAATACTTGCAGGAATAACAACACAGGTAAACCTGGTACTACAGCCAACAGGAGCAGGAAAGGGAAATATATACATATATGTAACCTGGGGAGTACCACAAAATACTAACTGGATTGATTATCAAAATAACCCGGTAGCATCCCCTTCTATTGTCCCTGTAACCCCTAATGGAATTGCTCATCCTTGTGTATTATATGATGATGGGATCTATAAAATGTGGTTTGTCGCATTCTACAATTCTGCAGTTGCAAATATATGGTATGCAGTTTCCAATGACGGAAAAAATTGGCAGCTCGGTGCAAACAGCCCTGTTTTAACTCCGGGAGATCCATACTCATGGGATTCATATCATGTAAGCACTCCAAAAGTAATTAAGGACGGAAATATTTATAGAATGTACTATCTTGGTTTTGCTGATGAGTATGGTCCCTGGAATATCGGTTTGGCAACCTCACCTGATGGTATCAACTGGACAAAACACGGAGATCCGGTTGTACATTCAGATTATAACGAATTTCAGATCCAGACCGGGGATATAATTAAGGTAAATGATATTTATTACCTTTATTATTCTGTCCATAATTTACCTTACTATCAAATCAGTGTTGCTACTTCACCCGACGGAGTAAATTTTATTAAGTCCGGCAATAATCCTGTTCTTGTTGTAGATGAGAATTGGGAAGGTACTGGAGTTAATTCTCCATCAGTAATTTATGAAAACGGACAATATAAAATGGTTTATTCAGCATATCCCGGGACAGGATTTGGGATGGCCTATTCTGCAGATGGTATAAACTGGATTAAGGATTCAAGTAATCCAATTTTCAGATTAGAGAATGTAACCAATAGCTGGTGTTATGCTATATGTTATCCATTCTGGAGAAATTACAATAATCATTACAGGATATATTATCAAGGTAACACAAATGGTGGTTATGCAGAATCTAAAATTGGATTTATTTACAAATAGTATTATACCTGAATAATATTATAAAGCCCCGACTTCAGCCGGGGCTTTTCTTATTGTACGATAGTATTTTTCCAAAGCTCTCAGCAATACTTTTCCGATCAAATTGCTTTACCGCATCAAAATCAGTTTTGAAGTTTTGAGATTTTTCAAAAAAATCTTTTGGATCAGCATCATATCCGAAAATCATTCCGCTATTCGTCCATTTCAAAATTTCTTTAACTTCCTTGTTATCATCTCCGAAAGCCAAAATTGGTTTTCCAGTTCTTAAATATTCAAATAATTTTCCGGGAACATGCCTTTTTTCGGTTGCACAAACCAAGAGATAATCTGCATTTAAAAGTTCAGCTAACATTTGATTATATGGAAGGAAACCGGCATAATCGGTTTTATCAGATAACCCGTTTTGTTCTATTGCTTTTTTAATTGCAGGACTAACTGTTCCGATAAATTTTATCCTGATTTCTTCCTTTGTGTTTTCCTCTTTTATTCGCAGCCATAATTTTTTCGGGTTCTGATAATCAAAAATATTTCCGGCATGAACAATTAATTTATAATTCTTTTTAATCTGTGCCTTTTCCAGTTTTTCAAAATCATCTTCGTTATATCCCCAGTACAGAACATGAGTTTTTTCTTTGATAAAAGGATATTTATTATGATAATCTTCGAGTGTTGATTTGGTTACAAAAATAATTGATGTCGCATTCTGCATAACTGATTTTTCAAGATGATTATCCAATGCAAGTGTTGGTGAACTTCTTTTGAAATTTTTATAATAGATTATATCAACCCAGGGATCGATTAAGACAGGAAGGTGCGGAACAGAAAAATTTTTTGAAAGATTCATTCCGATAAGATGTGTGCTATGCGGAGGTCCTATTGTAACAATTGCATCGAAATCGTTTTTGCTTAGTATTTCTTTTCCCTTTTTAACAGCAGATAAATACCATCCGATTCTCGCATCAGGTACAAAAATGTTCATCCGTATCCAGATGGATAATTTGTGAGATATATTTTTGTTCTCCATTGATATAGTTTCAGAAGCTACAAGCTGATCTTTCTTTTCTTTTCCTGTAAACTTTTTATATAAGTTAAAAGGTTCAAATGCTTTTGATTTGTAAACTTTCAGATCAGGCGATATTTCATTTAAAAGACTTTCATCTTTTTGTGTGAAGGTTTCGTTTTCCACGGTTAGTACTTCAGGCTGCCAGTTATAGCCAGGTAAATATTTTATAATTTTTAAGGGCCAGTGAAGTGTAGCTTTACCGGAAGGCGGCCAGAAATAACTAATAAAGAGAACCTTGTTCATCTGAGTTTTTCCCCGATAAATTGTATGACGGAGGCCTCTCCGTTATGAAATTTACTTTCTGAAAGGTGAACAACTTTTTTTTCAAGGCTGAAAATTTTTAATCCCTCAAAGTTTCTTTTGATCTCTTCCACGGAATAAAGCATATCAATATTTTGCGGTCCCCCGGATTCTTTTCCTAATTGTTCCTTGGAATAAACTTCCAGAATTATTTTCCCGCCTGTTTTCAAAGATTCGATAGCTCTTCGGTGAACAATCCCTGATAATTCCTGATTGAGATGCAGGAAAATAATTGAAACAGCATTATAAATATTTGCTCCGGGAATAAAATCATTCAAATCTTTTACAGTATAATTTATTTTGAGTCTTTTTTCTTCGGCTAATCTTAAAGCTTTTTCTTTAGCTTTCATACTGAAATCTACTGCATCCACCTCCCAGCCGAGTGAAGCTGCGAAAACTCCGTTTCTACCTTCTCCTTCTGCCAGAGCAAGAAGACGACCTGGTTTTAGTTTTTCTATTTCCATTTTAAAGAATATGTTCGGTTCTGTTCCGTAAACAAATTCTTGTGATGAATAACGATTATCCCAAAAATCATTCATTATACACTATAATATTTTATATGTTACAAAGTTAATTAGAATGAAAAGTAAATAGAAATCGTAAGATATATGAAACGATTATCATTATAAAAGTGTTTTTAGTATTATATTAAAATTACAGCCTTTAGAATAACTCACGAAAGAATTTTTATGCTGATAGATATTGCAACTGCTTCTCCTCCTTATAAAGTGACACAGGAAAAAGCCGCTTTTGAATTGAAAAAAAGAATGACAGGATCGAATGCTGCCGGAAGACTAATTGATATGGCAGCTGTTCATTCAGGAATTGATGAAAGATTTATTGTAATTCCTGATGCCGAAGAAATTACGGAAGAAAATTTTTACTCGAAGAATGGAACATATATTTCTCCTGATACAAAAACGCGGATGGAGAAATATGAAAGATGGTCAAAAGTTCTTACAGGAAATGCTGTCCAAAAGTTAATTGATTCAAGTAGTCTTGATCCATCTAAACTAGATAAAATAATAACAATCAGCTGTACGGGATTTTTCGCCCCGGGTTTAGATTATTATTTAATAAATAAGTTTAATTTTCCCTTAAGTATAAAAAGAACTAACATAGGTTTTATGGGTTGTGCTGCCTCATTAATCGGTTTTGGATCAGTACTTGAAACAATGCGTGGCACAACAGAAAGTAATATTCTGCTGGTTTCTGTGGAGCTTTGCAGCATTCATCTTCAGACAGAACCGAGCCGCGATAACATACTTGCTAATATGATATTTGCTGACGGAGCTGCCGCAGCAGTATTCTTTGATTCGAAAAATTATGAGTCAAAAGTAAAGCTGGATATAGTAAAAACAGATTCGATTCTTTTTAAAAATTCTGAAAAATATATGGGCTGGAAAATAGGAAACTTCGGATTTGAAATGATGCTTTCATCTGAACTTCCAAGAATTATACTTAATGAAGCTGTTCCTGCATTAATTAAAATCTTAGAACAGAACGGAATAAATTATAACGATGTAAAACATTGGGCACTTCACCCCGGGGGAAGAGCAATTCTTGATTCACTTCAAAATGGATTGAAACTGTCTGATGAAAAACTGAATGCATCAAGGACAGTACTTAAACATTATGGAAACCTATCTTCGGCATCTATTCTTTTTGTATTAAAGGAACTTCTAAACAAGGGGAATATTAAAATTGGTGAGCTGTGCTGTGCTGTTGCTTTTGGTCCCGGATTAACGATGGAAGTTGCAATTCTTAAAGGAGTATAATGTTTTTTAAGAGAAGTTATCAAAAAGAATTGATGGATGATTTTTCGATAAATGATGAAAGAATAGGGAATGCTTTAAGTGAATTGCAGATAATAAATAAATTCCTCGGCGGGAATTCTGTTAGTGAAGACGGGATAAACAATATTAAAAGATCTCCGGAAGAAACAATAAAAATTCTTGATGTAGGTGCGGGCGCTTCGGATATTCTGTTCGATCTTAAAAATAAAATTGATAACATAATATTTTATTCAGTAGATAAAAGCAGGTTTACGTGCCATTATCAAAAAGAGGAGAAAGGAAATGATAAAATAATCTGTGCAGACGCATTCAGGCTTCCTTTCATAAATAATTCATTTGGAATAGTTCATTCATCTCTTTTTCTTCATCACTTTGCAGATAAAGAAATATTAATATTATTAAAGGAATTCAGCCGGATAGCAACACAGGGAATAGTAATTAATGATCTTCGCAGAAATATACTGGCTTATTTAGGGATTAAAATTCTCACCCTGCTATTTTCAAAAAGTGAATTTGTAAAAAGTGATGGACCTCTTTCAGTGAAACGTGCATTTGTAAAAAATGATTTAAAGAAAATTCTGATGGAAGCCGGGATTGCGAAATATATTATAAAAAGAAAATGGGCATTCAGATTTTTAATTGTAATACCTCTTGATGAAAATGGATTATGATGTAGTCATAATTGGCGGAGGTCCCGCCGGCTCAGTTGCGGGAATTAATTTAGCCAGAGCGGGATTAAATACCGTAATAATAGAAAGAAAACTTTTTCCCAGGGAAACTTTATGCGGAGAATTCCTGTCCGTTGAAGTGACTGAACACCTAAAGGAATTGGGATTATTTGAGGAGTTTATTTCCCTAAATCCGAATAAGATATCTTCTTTCGAATTTATTACCTCTAATAATAAAAGATTTAATACCCTATTACCTTTTACAGGTTATGCATTAAAGCGTTCAATCTTTGATAGCTTCCTCTTAAAAGAAGCAAAAAGAGCGGGAGCAAAAATATTTCAGCCGGCAAGTCTTCAGGCTGTGAAAAGAGAAAATAAAACATTCCTGTCCACAATTAAAACTGAAACGGAGAGTAAATCTTTTACAAGCAGATTTGTAATAGGTGCATATGGAAAAAGCAACATACTCGATAAAAAATTGAACCGAAAATTCTCTGGGTATCAATCAGGATATAACGGGATAAAATTTCATCTAATGAAATCACAAATTACGGATATCGATGATACTTGTATTAATATATTTTCCGGGAATGGAATTTATTGCGGAATAAATACTGTTAGCAGGGATGAAGTTACAGTATGTTTTTTAGAGAAAAAAAATAGGTCAGAAGAATCTCCCAAAGAACATTTTAAAAAACTTTTTAATGATAACAAAAATTTTGCAGCTCTGTTTGGTGAGAAAACCTGTCCGAATATTAACGAACAGCAAATTTATGGTGTCGGTAATATTTATTTCGGTAAAAAAGAACTTACTAAGAATGGAATAATTATGATAGGAGATGCAGCCCGTGTTATCGCGCCATTAGCTGGGGACGGAATAGGAATGGCATTTCAATCTGCCAAAATTGCGTCAAAAACTATCACTCGATATTTTAATGAAATAAAAGGGAGTGTGATTGAAGAAACTTATAACACAGATTGGAATAAACAATTTTACCGCAGAATAAAATCAGCAGGAATAATTCAAAAATTAATGATTAAAGGTTATATTGAAAAGATCCCGTCTTCAGTTACAAGGATTTTAATTCCGCTGTCAATTAAAGCTACCAGAAATTGATATTAAAATGTATTTCAGTTTTATTTATCTTTGTAAAAAGAATTAAAAATTTTGAATATGGAATTTAAATTGCAAAACATAGATAAGTTCATTGTTGTGGGAGACAGAGTTTTAGTACGACCCGCAGAAGATTCTCAAAAAACTGCTTCCGGTTTATATCTTCCTCCCGGCGTTTCCGAAAAAGATAAAATACAAAGCGGATATGTAATAAAAGTGGGTCCGGGTTATCCGACCGGAACAAACTTAGATGATGAACCATGGAAAGAAACTAAAGATTCAGTTAAATATATTCCGCTTCAGGCTAAGGAAGGAGACCTGGCCATCTTTTTGCGTAAAGAAGCATTTGAAATTGAATTTGAAAAAGAAAAACTGCTGATTGTTCCCCAATCTGCTCTTCTTCTTTTAATAAGAGATGATGTAGTTGATTTCTGACAAGGAACGGAATTAGTTAAATAAAAGTAAGGATACCCGTTATAATAACCACGATAACAATAATCAGAAACTTTAATTTATTGTTAACAGCCTTTAATGTTTTTACCTTATTATTTTTCCTGTCTTCAGCCTGATGACCTAACCAGTCACCCTTCTCAATTGACCATTTATTACCATTTCTGTCAAAATAATCCATAGAAAGCATAAATAAGATTTCCGTGTTTTAGAAAATTTCTAATATAAATTTAAAAGAAAACAAAAATTATACCTTATAAAAACCTTGTATTTTGTAACTTAAAAAGATTGTTTTTATTTGGTTATGGGAATAATTACTGAGAATAGGAATGTTAATGTAATAAAGGGAACACTAGATGTTCCCTCTGAAAGTAAATAGATCATTTGAAAATTTTATTTTATTCTAACCAACTAAGTATTTTAAAACGGGAGGACTTGAGGTTTAGTTTACACAGGTTAATTGCCTCTTTGGAATAGTAAAACTTTGCATTACCCTGTGAATCGATCGAAACATCATCTCCAACTAAAATAACACCACCGTAGACACCATTATTACCTATTGTCTGACAGTGGATAGAAGATTGCCCGTAGACGATAATTATGCCGTAATAATTAAAATTACCGCTTAAATTTATATTTCCATTAATTACCATAATACCATAACCGGTAGCCGAAGTAAAACCTACATCGCCATTACAATAAGTTATTATGGGTTTTGAAGCCGTTCCAAAAGTTGATCCGCTTGAATAATTTCCCGAAGTAAGAACAGTGTCAGCTGAGAAAATAAAATCTTCAGAAAGTCCGAGCCAATCTGTCGTATCGGGGACTGTACTTACACTTGGTGCCCCACCTGATCCTTCAATCGTTTTTGTGATTTTAGATTTAACATTATTAATAATATAAGCGCTATCAGATGGGTCATCAACACCGATACCGGGCAAAGAAGGATTGGTTCCCGGATTTCCATATAGGTCATGATCATTTCCATTAATATCAACGTTGCCATTTAAATTAAGGGAAACATTGTTTGATGAAATATATAATGCTGAATTTACTCCCGGCATTGTTACAGGTTCCCGTTTTGCACTAACGATGCTGGTATGGGTATGAGATTCGTATTCAGCAACAGATTTAATTGTCAGATCAGGATCTAAACCTGTAATAAATATATCGTAATTGCCATTTAATAATGTATTATCGCGAAAAGTGCCTGTTAATGTCTTATATCTTCTCATTTTTTCAAGATATATCTCCACTCCCGAATTTGAAATAAGTCTTGCCTGCGTGCTTTTGTACATATCCAGAGTGGTATCTAGACTCCTGTTTGTATTGGCATTGAGGTTTACAATTAATAATGAAATTAATGCGGCAACTCCGATTACGAGTATTAAAATTCCTTTTCCCATATTAAATATTCCTTGGATTAATGGTCATTTCCCAATAAGTAAACGGATATTCATCCCCAACCTGATTTAGAGTTTCAACCCATATCTCAACTTTCACATAGCATATACTGTCTGCAAAAGTGGTTGGTTGTTCCTGGGTGTTCAGATATGAAAATTTTAAATTTGTTAACCCTAAGGTAGGTCCTGCAATGGTATCGTTATCAACTATTCTGTATAGCACTCTGTCATTAGGGTTTGGTGTGTAGACAGCCTCTTCAGTACTTCCTAAAAAATATGTCACCTGATCCATAGTTCCATTATTATCAATATCGCCTTTGAAAGAAATACGTTGACTGTCAGCCTGGGTAATTGCGGTACCTGAAAATTTATAGCCAATTTTTCTAAGGTCATCATTAATAATTTCTGCGAGAGTTTTTGCCCCCTGCTGTAATCTTAAATCTGCATCTGACGCAAATTTGGTTTCGGTTGAGTAAGCATTCAGATTAACAACAAGAAGCATCACTAATCCCCCGATTAAAGTAGCCCCAAGAATATCCATTATAACATTCATAAAAAATCTTATTTAAGTGTGAAAATAAATGACAAACTTATATCCTCTTTCATAAAAGGACTTGAGACATAAATGGTGACTTTTTTGTAATAACTTTGCGTACTTACTTCTTTATCAGGATCATTTCCGTCTACATATTTTACTTCGCACCAGAGTTTGTAGTTTTCGGCGTGTGGCGCACTTATTTGTTTAATATAACCATCATAGTCATCTATATCATTAAAAGTCAAATAAGTTTCACCTGACTCTGGGCCAAGACTGTTTGCCGGAGTTAGGTTAGCTAATCCTGTTGGAAATTCAGTTGTCGCTTCATCAAAGCTTCTCTGTTTTATAGTTTCTATCATATCATCTGCAAGTGAGAATGCTGTTAGATAGACTTTATTCTCAATTTGAACAGTTGAATTTTCTAAAACAGAAGTATTAAACCTTAATGAAGAAAGTGAAAGTAAGATCAGCGCCCCCATTGTTAACATTGACTGTACGTTGCTCATAATGCTCCCTTAACTCTTTATGTATTGGGAAAGCAAAAAGCAAAAATAATACCGTGAATTCGAAATTAATTGTATTTGAAAATGGCGCAAATTGTAGGCAAATGTCTGTCATTTATGACGTGAAAAAAAATCTCGGTAGTATAAAAGTGAAATGTAGGTATTTTTTACTGCCTGGGGTTGGTCAAATTTTGCAGAAAATTATTTTAAAATTCTAAAACTTCAAATTGTAACCTAATTTTTTCCAAAATCTTGTTACCCCTAATATTTAAAAATTCAGATTAATTATTATTCATACCATGATAAAATTTTAAATCCGTTTGATTTCAAATTAGCACGCACTGCCAGGAGCGCATCAAGACTGTAGAGTACACTCATATTTCCGGCGAGTTTGAAACTTACGCTCTGACCGGCTATAATAATACCGCCGATTACCTGGTTGGTACCGACTGATTCAAAAGTAAGATCTGAATTCTTATAACAAAGTATAATTCCCTGGTACTTAAAGTTACCGGCAAATTTAATATTTCCGTTTACCACCATAATACCAGCTCCATGATCACCATTTATCATAATTGTTTTATTTGTAGCAGCATCTGCATTTACTAAAGTAATTTTAGGTGTGGAAATGCTTCCAAGATCAGCACCATTAGGAATATCCTGTATAAATGTCTGGTCTGCAGAGTTGGCTATGTATTGATAAAGTTTTGCCCAATCAATACCTAAGTTTGTAACTCCAACACTTGGATAACCGGTGGCGCCTGTTGTTGAATCAATAAGACCTTCAATGTTACCAGGCTTTTTAAGTCCCGCAAGAATATCCGACTTTTGAGTTTCATTATCTACCCCAACACCGTAAATAGCTGGCTTGCCGGTACCCTTTAAAGTACCATCCACTTTATGATCCAGTCCGCTAACTTGCATACTTCCAACTTCTTTGGCCTGAACTACAGCACTTGCACTTATATACACTCCTCCCGGAAGGTTAGGAAAATTAACAGGTTCTAGCATAGCGTCAGCCACAGAAATATGCTGGACACCCTGAAAAGTTGCGGTTGTTGTTACTCTTACATTGGGCAGGGTACCGGCAACATCTGCAATATAGCTTCCACCAAACAAATACTGTGGTGATGATGTTTTATTCATCAATGATTTATCAGCATAAACTTTTTCAAGATAAACCTCAACCCCGGTGTTAGCAATAAGCCGGGCTTGTGTCTGGTTAAACATATTTACAGTAGTATCTACGTTTGAATTGGAATTGGCATTCAATTTAAGTACTAAGAATGATACAAGAATCATCATTCCCATGACCATAATCAATGAACTTTTTCCCATTTTAAATATTCCTTGGATAAATTGTGAATTCCCAGTAAGTATAGGTTGAATCTTTAATACCAGTTACAAAACTATTTTCCGATTCCGTTGGCTGTGCCCAAATTTGTGTCTTTATATATTTTATTTTAGAAAGTATTGTAGTTGGGGTGCGTACACTATCAAGATATGTAAAATTTAATTTCACCAAACCTAACGAAGGTCCGGCAATTGTATCTGTTCCGTTTAATACTCTTACTAAAATTATATCATGTACATTTGAAGTTCCGATAGCGTGCGTTGAATCTTCAATAAAATATTCTACACTATCAACAACTCCGAATCCGGGTTCTCCCGGTCTCTCTAAATCACCAAGAAATTTAAGTCTTTGTTTTTGAGCAGTTACGATTGCAGTGTGATTATAGCCGTAGCCGACTTTTCTTAAATCTGAATTAAGTATTTCAGACATGGTTTTTATATTTTGCTGTAATCTGAGTTCCCTGTCGGAACCATAACTGGCATCCGACATAAAAAGATTTAATTTTAAAACCAGAAGTAAAACCATTCCTCCGATAAAAACTGAGCCTAAAAGATCTATTATTGTATTCATCTTGTATTAGTTCTTTGCGTGAAGAGAAAAAATGAAGCTCATATAAAATTGATCATTTAAATACGGGCTTGAAACAGTTACAGTAACTTTTTTATAAAATTGCTGTGTTATTTGTGGTTGTCCGGCCGCATTACAATAAACCACATCACACATAACTTTATAACCATCAGCAAGTGGTATATTGGTTATTTGTTGATAACCTTTATAATCGTCAATATCGTTGAAATCAGGCCAGGCTTCAGTTCCATCTTTACCAAGAGATATAGGAGGAGTTAACTGGTTCTGGTTAATAGCCTGAAAATCCACAGTTCTCTGGTCGAAAGCTTTTTGTTTCATTTCTTCAATTAAATCATCTGCCAGAGAGAAAGCTGTTAAATAAACTTTATCCTGAATTTCAATATTTGTTGATTGAAGAGCAGACGAGTTAAAAAGGAGCGAGATTAGTGATAAAATCGTCATTGCTCCAAGTGCTAAAAATGATTGTATATTTGCCATAAATTTTACTTTGATTTGAAACTCTACCCCTAACATCAAATCTTATGCCTATTTTTAACTATTTCAATCTGAGAACCAAATAGTTTCCTATAAAGTTGATGTCAATTATCGGTCAATTTGTGCATACAGTTGAGTATTTTTTACCTAAACAGGTAAAACTTATAAAAAAAGGGAACATCAGGTGTTCCCTTTGAAGGTTCATAGAAGCACAATAAATAGTTATAAAAAACCAACGCAGGATTTTTATTCCGACGTTTTGAAATTGAGAGTGCTGAAATACTTTTCCATTTTAAAGACCGGTCAGTTAGTGGTATCCTCATATTGTCTAAAAAGCATCCGGTAATTAATCAATTCTAATCAAATCTTTTCTATGAATTATATTTTAAAATAGTCAACAACTTGCACCACGTTTATCAAATTGTATGCTGAAAAAATTTAGTTGATTTGAATTGATAAATGACTGATAAGTAAAAACATAATATTCGTATCTGCCACTTATGGCGCCAAACATGACGGATAATATTGACTTGACTCAGCCTTCCTGCCTGATTTTTTGAAGCCTCCTTTGAAGTGTCCTCTCACTCACACCAAGAACTAACGCGGCTCTTTGAATGTTGCCGTTTGTATACTGCATTACCTTGGAGATATGAATTTTAACAGCTTCATCAATAGTTATAAGATTATTTTCGGTGGGTGCTGTAAGAGCTATTTCACTCACAACATCCGGTATATCAATTTCAGTTATTAATTCATTGTCTCTTGTTTTTGCGACAGAATTTAACACAAGATTTTCAAGTTCTCTGATATTACCCGGAAATGAATACGACATTAGTTTGTTTAAAACTTTAGTACTGAATCCTTTTGCTTTTTTATTATAAGTCTTGTTTCCAGCATCAAGAAAATATTTTGAAAGTATAATTATATCTTCGCCCCTCTCTCTGAGCGGAGGAAGTTTAATATATCCGCGGTTCAGTCTGTAATAAAGATCTGCCCGGAATTCTTTTTCATTAACTGCTTCAAGCAGATTTTTATTAGTTGCAGTAATAATTCTGATATCTAGTTTTAATGGTTTAGTGCTGCCTATCCTGTATATTTCATTGTACTGAATAGCTCTGAGTAATTTACCCTGAAGTTCCTTTGGCATTTCTCCTATTTCATCGAGAAAAATTGTTCCGCCGTTGGCAGCTTCAAAATATCCCAATCTTTCATTTGTAGCGCCGGTAAAAGAGCCACGTTCGTGCCCGAATAGCTCGCTTTCAAAAAGGGTTGGTGAGATAGAAGCAAGGTTAACTGTTACAAGTGGTTTATCTCTTCTTGGTGATAACTGATGAATTTTTTTTGCAATTAAATCCTTACCGGTTCCTGTTTCACCTGTTATCAATACTGTTTCATTTGTCGGAGCGAAAATTTCAATCAGTTCAAAAACTTTTAATATGGATGGGGATTCAGTAATAATCTCTTTAAACTTTTCTTTTGCTACTCCTGATTTATCACCTGATCCTCTTAAAGTATCTCTCTCTTTTTCCAGTAACTTTTGCTCAAGCGCCCGCTTTATAGTTAGTGATAAACGATCTATATCCGGCGGTTTGGTTATAAATTCATAGGCTCCAAGCTTCACTGCTTTTAACGCTATCTGAACATCATCAACCCCGGTAATCATTATAAAAGAAATTTGAGGATGTTGAGGTATCAGGTTTTCGAGAAGTTCTAGTCCATTTAAACCCGGCATATATACGTCAAGCAGAACAATATCAATCGTGTTATTGTTCAGAATACTTTCCACATTAAGAGGATTCCATTCAATGGTAATATTCTGATATCCTTCCTCCTGAAGAAGAGACTTCATTAACTCAAGGTAATTTTTTTCGTCATCAACAATTAATATTGAAGCGTTCTTCAAATGGACTCCTTTTTCTAATTGGAAATATAAACCGGTACTAACTTAGCCTAATTTGAAATCAAATTCAGTAAGAATATAACCAATTCTATGCCATCGTAAGCACCGGGAATATTATTTACGATTTTTGTATTTTTACAAGTTAGTTTTACAAATTAAAGAATAAAAGGTTTACAATGGCTGCAAATATTGAAATGATCAAGGAAGTTTATTCGGAGTACAGAAAAAAAGTTGAAGCTGCAAGAAAAATTCTTAACAGACCTCTTACTTATACCGAAAAAATACTCTATTCCCATCTTTGGAATTCCACGAACAAAGAATTAAGCAGAGGGAAGGATTACGCTGAACTATCTCCCGACCGTGTTGCAATGCAGGATGCTACCGCCCAGATGGCTCTTCTCCAGTTTATGTCAGCCGGAAGAAAAACAACGGCTGTTCCCTCCACAGTTCACTGCGATCACCTGATCCAGGCTCAGATTGGAGCAAAAGATGATTTACTGAGAGCAACTGAAGAAAATAAAGAGGTATACGATTTTCTTGAGAGTATCTCTCAGAAATATGGGATTGGTTTCTGGAAACCCGGTGCCGGAATTATTCACCAGGTAATTTTAGAAAATTATGCTTTCCCCGGCGGAATGATGATCGGAACTGATTCACACACACCAAATGCAGGCGGACTTGGAATGGTTGCAATTGGAGTAGGTGGGGCAGATGCTGTTGATGTTATGGCAGGTATGCCATGGGAATTGAAATGGCCAAAAATTATTGGCGTAAAACTAACCGGTAAAATGAATGGCTGGACTTCAGCTAAAGACATTATTCTTAAACTGGCGGGAATACTTACAGTTAAAGGTGGAACCGGAGCCATTGTTGAATATTTCGGTGAAGGAGCCACAGGCATATCTTGTACTGGTAAAGGAACGATTTGTAATATGGGAGCGGAAATTGGTGCAACCACTTCTGTTTTTCCGTTTGATGAAAAAATGGCTGCTTATTTAAGAATAACTGATCGTGCTGATGTAACTGCCCTTGCTGAAGGTCTTGCTGACATACTTACGGCTGATGAAGAAGTGCTTAAAAATCCTGAAAAATATTTTGACCAGGTGGTTGAAATTAATCTAAGTGAACTTGAACCCCATTTGAATGGTCCTTTTACTCCTGATAAAGCATGGCCTATCTCTAAAATGAAGGAAGCAGTAAAAGAACAAAATTATCCCGATAAAATTTCTGTTGCACTAATCGGAAGCTGCACTAATTCTAGCTATGAAGATATTGATCGTTCTGCAAGTATTGCAAAACAGGCAATGACAAAAGGACTAAAAACCAAATCACAATTCACTATTACTCCCGGTTCAGAACAAGTAAGAGCAACTATAGAAAGAGATGGACAGTTAAAAACTCTAAGTGATTTCGGAGGTTTAATTTTGGCCAATGCGTGTGGGCCTTGTATCGGAATGTGGAAAAGAATGGACATAAAAACCGGTGAAAAAAATACTATTGTAACTTCATTTAATAGAAATTTTGCAAAACGGAATGATGGTAATCCGGAGACACTTGCATTTGTTGCAAGTCCTGAACTGACTACGGCATTGGCTATTGCCGGTAGTTTATCTTTTAATCCATTAACTGATAAACTGGTAAATGAAAAAGGTGAAAGCGTAATGCTTGATCCTCCATCCGGTGAAGAATTACCTCCTAAAGGATTTTTGCGGGATGAGAAAGGTTTTATTGCTCCAGCAAAAGACGGATCATCAATTGAGGTTAAAGTAAAGCCCGATAGCGAAAGACTCCAGCTTCTTAAACCTTTTAAACCATGGGATGGAAAGGATCTTGAAGATATGCCCGTGCTTTTAAAAGCAAAAGGAAAATGCACAACGGATCATATTTCAATGGCAGGTCCCTGGTTGAGATTCAGGGGACATCTCGATAATATTTCTAACAATATGTTCATCGGTGCAATAAATGCTTACACAGGTGATGCAGGAAAGGTTAAAAATATTTTTACAGGTGAATATAAATCAGTTCCTGAAGTTGCCCGAGAGTATAAAGCCAAAGGAGTAAACTGGGTTGTTGTCGGTGATGAAAACTACGGTGAAGGTTCAAGTCGCGAACACGCAGCAATGGAACCAAGGTTTCTCGGCGGCAGAGCAATAATAGTAAAAAGTTTTGCAAGAATTCACGAAACAAACCTGAAGAAACAGGGAATGCTTCCGCTTACTTTTGCTAATCCATCTGATTATGACAAATTTAAAGAAGATGATAAGGTTAGTATAATGGGGTTAAAGGATCTGGCACCTGATAAACCGCTCACCATGATAATCAAACACAGTGATGGTTCTTCAGATGAGATTATGCTTAACCAGACGATGAATGATGCGCAGATAAAGTGGTTCAAAGCAGGAAGTGCATTAAATCTTATTGCAGAGATGAATAAATAGAATAAAATATTTTAGATTGTGAAGGGAACGGATATCCGTTCCCTTTTTTATTATATGATTGATGCACTTTTACTTATATTGAATTTGTTCACTTACACCTATATTTTTTAACAAATGATATTTCTAAATCCTGCCGTACTTTTCGGCTTATTAGCAGCTTCAATCCCTGTGCTCATTCATCTTTTGAACCTTAAAAAGTTAAAGAAGATTGAATTCAGTACGCTTTCTTTTTAAAAGAACTGCAGAAAAATAAAATAAGGAAGCTAAAACTAAAGCAATGGCTCCTCCTTGCACTGCGTGTGTTGATAATTCTTTTTCTTGTAACTGCATTTGCACGTCCCACTTTAAAAGGATTCGCACTCGGAGGAACAACATCCGCGGCTAAGACTACAGCTGTTTTCATTCTAGATAATACTTATAGTATGTCGGCCGTTGATGCAAATGGATCTTATTTTAACCAGGCAAAGCAGGCAATATCAGAATTATCGCAAAATCTACAGGAAGGTGATGAGGCAGCTCTTGTACTTGTATCAGACCAGGGAAATGAAAAAATAAAGCCAACGTTAAATCTTGATGAATTTTCTAAACAGCTTAAAGATGCAGCAGTTTCCTATTCGAGTGGTACTTTGAATCATTCTTTAATAAGAGCTGCGGAAATACTCGGCAAATCCAAAAATTTCAACAAGGAAATTTATCTTCTTTCCGATTTTCAAAAGGGAAGACTTAGTGAAGAGAAATCTCTTCCTGATCTCAGTAAGCTGTTAAATGATAAAGTTAAGCTTTACACCTTTAATTATTCAGGTAAGGATATTTATAATCTTGGTATTGAAAACCTGGAAGTGAACACACAGATTTTTGAAAAAGATAAACCTATAAGTTTCAATGCAACAGTTACTAATTATTCTGATCAGTCGGCAGATAACACAGTTGTTTCCCTTTTTGTTAATGGAGAAAGAAGCGCACAGCAGAGTATTTCTCTGGCACCGGGAGAAAGCAAAGTTATACCAATGGAATCTGTAGCTAAAACAACCGGGTATACCGATGCTGTGGCTGAGCTGGAAGATGATGATATTCTTCAGGATAACAGGAGGTATGCGAATTTCTACATTCCTGATAAAATCCCTGTTGGAATTTTTTACGATGATGAAAATGATATAAGTTTCATCAAAACTGCATTAAGCCTGACAGGTGAAACAGGAACAATTAAAATAATTGAAAAAAATATTGACCAGATTTCTTCCTTCGATCTTTCACAATTTGGTGTTATTATTATTGACGCCTCCGGTAATGTAATTAATACTGAACGATTGAAAGCTTACGTTGAAAACGGAGGCGGTCTGTTCCTTATGCCTGGCGGGAAAAGCGATTTTTCCGGATTCAGCAGCATAACTTCAGCACTAAATTTACCAAATCCGGTTGGAGTTGCAGGGAGTCTTAGCCAGACTAATAACGCAGTTTCATTTGATAAGATAGAATTTGAGCATCCGATATTTCAAAATATTTTTTCTCAGACAGACAAAAAGAAACTTGATTCACCGGAAATTTATTATCATTTAAAATTATTTTCTGAAGGCAAAGGAGTTACTATTATAAGCCTGACCGACGGCACTTCTTTTCTGGGTGATTATAAAATCGGGAAAGGAAAAGTTCTGATATTAAATACTTCTCCTGTTTTAAGCTGGAGCAACTTCCCGTTAAAAAATATTTTTGCTCCTATGTTTCTTAAATCAGTATTTTATCTTGCTTCCAAAGACAGACCTGAAAATGAGTATCTTGCCGGAAAACCTGTATTAATTTCTTTATCTGATATAGCTTTACCGCAAATAAAAGTTGAGAGACCCGATAAAACAGAAGAGTTTATAAATCTTGAAAAGTCTGGCAGTCTTAATTTCATTACATATAATAAGACAGATTTAACCGGCAATTATAAATTTTATTCGGGAGAAAAAATTGTTGATGATATTTCGGTTAATACTAATCCCGAAGAATCTGTAATAAAATATCTGAGTGAAGAAGACTTTAATAAGTATCTCGAAGGTATTCATTTTAAGGGAAGGCACATTTCAATATCAAAAAATGAAAATCCATCACAAATAGTCATGCAATCAAGATTCGGTTCTGAATTATGGAGATTGTTTTTAATTGCTGCTTTAATAACTGCTTTAGTAGAAATGGCGGTTGGAAGAAGTGCAAAGAAAGATATGGTAACTGTTGGTTAATTTCTCTCTGATAACTTTAAAAAACTATTATTTGTTTTTGTATACATGAAAGAAAAATGGAAGAAATAAGACAAAACGGTACTGAAAGAGCCATACTGGTTGCTTTAGATACGAAGAATACCAGCAGAGCAATGGTGGAAGAACATCTTGCAGAACTTGAAGAACTTGCATTAACTGCAGGTGCAGAAGCTATAATGAAACTGATTCAGGATCGTCCGGCAATGGATTCTGCATTCTACATTGGTAAAGGTAAAGCTGAGGAACTGGCATTTCTTGTTGAACAAAATGAAATAGACCTCGTGATTTTTGATGACGATTTGTCCCCCGTACAGGTAAGAAACCTGGAAAAACTTGTTGACAAAAAAATTATAGATCGCAGCGGACTTATACTTGATATATTTGCGTCGCGTGCAAAAACCAATGAGGCAAAAACTCAGGTTGAGCTTGCACAGTTGCAATATATGCTTCCCCGTTTAACAAGAGCATGGACTCACCTTTCAAAGCAATATGGTGGTATTGGAACAAAGGGACCCGGTGAAACACAGATAGAAACTGACAGAAGAATTATAAGAGACAGGATAAGCCACCTTAAAGAAAAATTAAAAAGAATTGAAAAGCAGAGAAAGACTCAAAGTCAGCAGAGAAAAGATTTAATAAGAATTACTCTGGTTGGATACACTAATGTTGGTAAATCAACACTGTTTAATCTGCTTACAAACTCAGAAGTATTTGCAGAAGACAAACTCTTTGCCACACTTGATTCAACCACACGCAATCTTGATTTCGGTAAGAAACAGAAACTGCTTTTATCAGATACGGTTGGATTTATTCGCAAACTTCCTCCTCATCTTGTGGCATCCTTTAAAAGTACTCTTAACGAAGTAAGAGATGCACAGATAATTCTTCAGGTAATTGATATGACCCATCCTTATTTTGAAGATCAGGTTGCTGTTGTGGAACAGACTCTGACAGATCTTCAGAGTGATAAAAAAATGCAAATCAAAGTATTTAATAAAGTTGATTCTTTAACCGATAAAAACAAAATTTCATATGTTAAAAATAAGTATCCGGATAGCGTAATTATTTCTGCACAGAGAGGAATTAACATCTCTGAATTAAAATCTAAACTTACTGAAATTACTGAATCGGCATACGTAGAAGGGAATATTGATCTTAAGTTGAATGAATCAAAAAAAGCTGCTCAGATTCACACACTTGCGGAAGTTTTATCAACCGAATATGATGATGAAACTATTCACATTACCTACAGAACAAACAGGGAAAATTCTGAGAAAATAAAGAAGATAATTTCTGAAGTTTAAGTTTATATTTATCCCTCTTTTTACTTCTTATTTCTCGCACTTAATTCTTAAATTTGTAAACATCTTTTATTCAACTTAGGGAGAACTCTGATGTCGATAGTATTAAATGGAGCCGGACTTACAACAGAAAAACTTGTTGCCATTGCGCGTTATAATGAGAAAGTAGAACTTCATCCTGATTCACTTGAAAAAATAAAAGTATGCCGCAAAATGCTCGAGGATAAACTTCAGGCACGTGAAATAATGTACGGCACCAATACAGGTATAGGTGAATTTTCAGAAATAGCTTTAAATGATGACCAGGTAAAAGAATTTCAGAAATATTTAATTTATAATCACTCCGCGGGAATAGGTGATCCTGCACCGATTGAATATGTTCGCGGAGCGATTGCAGGAAGAATAAATGTGCACGCTCATGGCAATTCTGCATGCAGACCCGAAATTACTTTAACTCTTGTTGAAATGCTGAATAAAGGTGTAACTCCTGTTGTCTGTCAGAAAGGTTCAGTCGGTGCTTGCGGAGATTTGGCTCCAATGTCGCAGGTCGCGCTTTTAATGATGGGTGAAGGAGAAGCTTATTACAATGGAGAAAGACTTACCGGCAAAGCCGCATTTGAAAAAGCAGGAATAAACGTTCCCGGCTTGCAGGCACGCGACGGACTAGCGGTAATAAATGGATCAAACTTACTAACAGCAATGGGTGCTATTCATCTTTATGATATTAACAGGTGGCTGAAGCAGGCTGAAATAGCGGCTTCAATGTCTCTAGAAGCATTGCTGGCAAATTTAAAACCATATGATGAAAGACTGCACAAGCTCCGTGGTTTTTCAGGTGCGGTACGCAGTGCTAATTCAATTATGAAATGTATTACCGGAAGCGATCTTCAGACAGGAAAAATTAAAAGTAAAGTTCAGGATGCCTATTCAATGCGCTCAACTCCGCAGGTTATTGGTGCTGCGCATGATGTAGTTGCTTATGCAAAATCGCAGGTGGAAATTGAACTGAACGGAGTAGGTGACAACCCGATTTTTATTCCCGAAGATAACCTGACTCTTACAGGTGCAAATTTCCAGGGAACACCGGTTTCATTACCTATGGATTTTGTTGGTGCTTCGGTTACAATGATTTCTGTGCTTTCGGAACGCAGACTTAACAGGCTGCTGAATCCAGCATTAAGTGTTGGTTTACCTTCGTTTCTTACGAAAGGTGCGGGGATGTATTCTGGAATGATGTTAAGCCAGTACACAGCCGACTCATTAATTGTTGAACAAAGAATATTATCAGCTCCCGCTTCAATACAATCTATTCCGGCTGCGGCTGATCAGGAGGATTTTGTTTCTATGGGAATGAATACATCGATTAAAAACGCCCAGATAATTGATAATGCTAATGGTGTTCTGGGAATTGAATTTATGGCTGCTGCACAGGCACTCGATTTCCGTGAACATAAAACCGGAAAAGGTGTGGCAAAGGCGAAGGAGATTGTAAGGAAATATGTCGATCATCTTGATGTTGACCGCCCGCTTTATCCTGATCATACAAAGATGAAGGAAGTTGTTAAATCATGTGAGATATTGGAGGAAGTTGAAAAAGAAGTTGGAAGTTTACAATAATCACTGGGTCCGGGAGAAAAATAAATACAAATAACATTTGATTTTCGATGGAAGCGAATTATTCTTCCTTTGGTTTAGTTCCTTCTTTACCTTCCCCAACATTATTGTAAAAACGTGTTGTTGGATATGCAAAATCTATATCACTGCACTCGTTAAACTCGTCAAGTACTTCTTCCAAAATTACTTCTTCTGTTGAGCGTCTTTGCCTTGGTTCACACAAAAAACGCATAGTAAGTAAAACGCCACTGTCCTTAATTGTAGTATAGACAATTGGAGTAAGTTTTGAATAAAAAATAAGATACTTTTTTGCAGCGGATTTAATTTGTTTCGCCGCTTCTTCGCTGATATGCATTGCATGTTTGTCAACGATTTCAGACAATATCTTTTTTGCTTTCTTCCAGTCACTTTCAAATGTTACTAGTATAGGAATTTCATGCCAGATGTGAACAAATCCTGCTGTATAATTAAACTGCGGCTGCGTAAATACAATTCCATTGGGAATATGAATTACTCTTCCTGTACTCTGGTCAGCGTCAACCCAGTTGCCTATTTCTATCAGGGAGAACTGGAAAATACGTACATCAATCACATCCCCGGAATTATCTCCGATTTGTATTCTGTCTCCGACTTTAAATGGCTGTCTGACCAAAATAAAAAACCAGCCAACGATATTTACGATAGGATCTTTTAGTGCGATTGCTATACCTGCTGAAACCAAACCAAGAAATGTTCCTAAAGAACCTATAAAGCCCAGCCAGGTACTTAATAGAAAAAGAATGACGATGAATACAGAGATATACAATGAAATTTTTCTCCACTGGTATCTCTGGCTTACATCTTCAATTTTGTTTATGAAAAACTTTACCAGTAATTCTCTGATTAGCCAGAAAGCGAGAATAATTGTAACAGAAATAAAAATTTCTAACTGTACAGTGTGTGAAATTCCTATGGTTTTGAATATCCAATCAGTCATATATTTTCTTCACTTGTGTTAATCTCCTGACAGTAAATATAATCTCTTATAACGAATAATTCCGGTTTTTTTAGTAAAACCGAAGAAAATCAGCGAAGGGTTAATTATATTAATAACAACATTAAATTATTTTGGGCACAGATGGAGATTATATTTTTATTAATCGGGCTGATACTCGGTTCAGTTGCTGTTTGGTTTGTTTCTTCTTTTAAATATAAAGGTGAAACAAGTCGTATTGAGGAAAGAAGTAAATTGCTTGAAGAGAATAATAATGAACTTGAATCAAAATTGAATGGCGAACAGCAGAAAGTTATAGATTTAAATTCCAGGCTTTCTTCACTTCAGTCGGATTATTCCAATCTGCAACAAAAACTTGCCGAACAAAAAAGTGATATTGAACATCGGCAGGAGGAATTGAAGAAAGATTTCGAAATTCTTGCCAACAAAATATTTGAAGAAAAAGGAAATAAATTCAGTGAGCAGAATAAAGAGAAGCTGAATGAGATTCTTAATCCTTTAAAAGAAAAAATTTCAGAGTTTGAAAAGAAAGTAGAAGAAAGCAGTAAAGAAAGTATTAAAGGACATGCTTCACTAAAAGAACAACTTTCAATGCTGAAAGATTTAAATCAGCAGGTAACCCAAGAGGCGAAAAATCTAACCGAAGCATTAAAAGGGCAGAGTAAAACACAAGGAAACTGGGGTGAATTTATTTTAGAAAGCCTGCTTGAAAAATCCGGATTGGTAAAAGGAAGGGAATATACAGTACAGGAAAGTCTCACAGCAGAATCTGGCAGAAGATTTCAGCCTGATGTGATTATCAGACTGCCCGAAAATAAAAGTATTGTTATCGATTCAAAAGTATCCTTGGTTGGTTATGAAAAGTTTGTATCATCCGAAAAAGATCAGGATAGACAACTTGCGTTGAGAGAACATATAAATTCAATCAGAGGTCACTTAAAAAATCTCAGCGGGAAAAATTATCAGAATCTCTACCAGCTTGAAAGTCTTGATTTTGTTTTAATGTTCATGCCAATTGAACCAGCTTTTGCTCTTGCTGTTCAGAGTGATGCTTCTTTATTCAGTGATGCGTTTGAAATGAACATAGTTATTGTCAGCCCTTCTACTTTACTTGCAACACTAAGAACAATCGCAAGTATCTGGCGCCAGGAGAATCAGAATAAAAATGCGATAGAGATAGCAAGACAAAGCGGTGCGCTTTACGATAAGTTTGTTGGTTTTGTTGAGGATCTTGTAACCGTCGGTAAAAAAATCGATGATTCAAAAACCAGTTATGTGGATGCAATGAAAAAGTTAACAGATGGCAGCGGGAATCTTGTACGTCGCGTTGAGAAGATTAAACAACTTGGCGCAAAGACTTCCAAGAGTTTACCAAAGTCGGTTTTGGACAGAGCTGACGGCGAAGATGACACTCCGCAGATAGACGAATAACTGAAAACACATCGGCACATTCGATTTCTAACTAAAAAGATATTTTTTCTGCGGTAAATATTTTTATTTCCTGTTGGCATACTTTTGTATAGATGTATGTTAATTATCCTATCTCAGATTTAACATAAACAAAATTAAAACTTAGGTGATACTATGATAATCATACAACCCGAATCGAAACAAGATTTTGATCGTTACTACGATTTGCGCTGGAAACTTTTAAGAGAACCATTGAAACAGCCGAAGGGTTCTGAAAGAGATGAACTTGAGGAGAGAGCACTTCACATTATGGCTTGCAGATGGGATCGTGTACCGGTTGCCGTTGGAAGAGCTCATTTCAATACCGATATTGAGGCACAAATAGGATATGTGGCGGTAGAACCACGATTCCAGGAGACCGGGCTGGAGTCGGCTGTTTTGAAGAATCTTGAAGATGAAGTGCGGCATCTTGGAGCTAAATATGTCGTTTTGCAATCAAGGGATACGGCAGTCTCTTTTTATGAAAAGCAGGGCTACAAAATCGTTTCTCAGTCGTATACATTATTTGAATCAGTACCGCATTTTTTAATGAGAAAAGAATTTTATCCAGAGAAAAAATTACAATTTAACTAATGCAGAAATTTTTTGAAGCCAATAAAAATACCTGGAATAAAAAAGTTGGTTTTCATTTTAAGTCTGATTTTTATGATGTAGCTGGTTTTCGTGAGGGGAAAAGTTCTCTTCAATTCATAGAGTTGAAAGAACTTGGAGAAGTAAATGGAAAATCAATGCTTCATCTTCAATGTCATTTCGGACTCGATTCACTTTCTTGGGCAAAGCTAGGCGCAAAAGTTACTGCGGTTGATTTTTCAGATGAAGCTATAAGAATGGCAAAAAATCTTTCTGCTGAAACAGGAATAAATGCAGATTTCATTTGCTGCAATATTTATGACCTGGATGAAGTGCTTAATGAGAAGTTTGATATTGTTTTTACTTCTTATGGAACAATTGGCTGGCTGCCGGATTTGCAAAAATGGGGAGCATTAGTTTCTAATTTTCTAAAACCGGGCGGAATTTTTTATATGGTGGAATTTCACCCTGCTGCATGGATGTTTGATGATCAGTTTGAAAAATTACAATACTCTTACTTTAAATCTGAAGAGCCGATAGCTGAAACAATTACCGGAACATATGCTGATAAAAACGCGGATATTAATGAAATTCAATATTCGTGGAATCATTCCTTAAGTGAAGTAATCAACAGTCTTACAGGCAATAAGTTAAAAATAGACTTTCTGAATGAATTTCCTTTCAGCGTTTATAATTGTTTTGCAAATACGGTTAAAGGTTCTGATGGCTGGTGGAGAATAAAAGGACTGGAGGATATTATTCCGTTGATGTACTCAATAAAAGCGATTAAACTTTAAAATAATTTTTGAACATTGAATACTGATAATTTAATTTTCAATACTCTGCTCTTACTTCTGAACTTGAACTTACACTTGAACTTTTATTCTCCCATCCTCACAACTTCATCAAACTCTTCTTTTTCAACAGGCATAACAGACAATCGGTTTCCCTTTTGAACGAGTCTCATCTTTTTAAGCTTGTGATTCTTTTTTATTTCCTGGAGTGTCACGGGATTTTTAAATTCTTTCACAAATTTTATATCAACCATAAACCATGTGGGGTCTTCCTTTTTTGCTGAAGGGAAAAAATGAACATCATCAGGATCAAATTGTGTGTGATCAGGATAGCCATCTTTTGCAATTTCACAGACTCCTACTACCGCATTTGGATCAGTATTGCTGTTGTAAAATAATACGCCGTCACCCTTTTTCATTTCATCTCTCATAAAGTTACGTGCCTGGTAATTTCTAACCCCGTTCCAATAGGTGGTTTTATCTTTACTCTTCTTTAAATCGCCAATAGAAAATTCTTCAGGATCAGATTTTATCAGCCAATAGTTCTTCGTCATTTCTATAACTCCGTTTTATAATTTGATTGAATAAACGAAAATAAAAAGAATTGAATTCTTAATCTATTTCTTTTATCGGGGAAGAATGATTCTCACAACTAAAAACCGGTGTTGTCTTATCCATCAGTATTCAATAATTATGATGAATTTCTGAACGAAATTCCTATTCTGCAAATGGCGTATTTTTTGCTTTTTAATTGCGCGTATCAATTAAATTAAAAGATGAGGACTTAAATGGAAAATAATGAGAACAGAAAAGGCATACCGCTTCTCGGCGAAAAACTCCCTGAAATGAAAGTACAGACAACAAGAGGGATGATTAATTTACCAAAAGATTACGAAGGCAAATGGATAGTTTTATTCAGTCACCCGGCTGACTTTACTCCAGTTTGCACAACTGAATTTGTTGCATTTGCAAAACGTAATAAAGAATTCAAAAAACTCGATGCACAACTCATCGGGCTTTCAATCGACCAGGTTTTTTCACACATCAAATGGGTCGAGTGGATTAAAAACACTTTGCAGGTTGAAATTCCATTCCCAGTAATTGCAGATGATATGGGAAAAATTTCAGAAAAACTTGGAATGATTCACCCGGGAAAAGGAACAAACACCGTCCGTGCGGTATTTATTATTGACCCCCAGGGTGTAATAAGATTGATGATTTATTATCCGCAGGAAGTAGGCAGACAGGTTGATGAAATTCTGCGTGCACTTAAGGCACTAAAAATTTCTGATGAAAATAAAGTTGCAATGCCTGAAAACTGGCCAAACAACGAACTGATAGGAAAGAAAGTAATTATTCCTCCTCCGAAAGATGTTGACGGAGCTGAGGAAAGACTAAAATCTGCTGATGGTTATGACTGGTGGTTTACTTATAAAGAGTTACAAAACAACTGATCTTAATCTTCTCTAATTCTAAAATTAAATGCCGGCTGCTGAAAAGTACCGGCATTTTTTTTATTAGATATGCCAGATTTCAGAACCCTGGCATAACTGTTTTAGTTTTGTTTATTTGTTTTTGCATTCTTTTTAACTAATTATTGATATACATTTTTTACTCTTAATCTGAAAAACTGAAAAGAATTTTAATCTGAGTGTTAAAAGCTATTATAATTACTCTTGTGCTTGCATCTTCAGCATTTCCCCAGCAGGGAAAGGCTTTCCAGATTGCACGGCTGAAATACGGTGGAGGCGGAGACTGGTACAATGATCCTTCCGGCGAGGTGAATTTGCTGAACTTTGTAAAAGCTAATACAAATATTGAAGTGAAACCGGAATACACTTTTGCTGATCTTTCAACCGATGAAATATTTAATTACCCGTTTTTATTTATGACGGGACACGGGAATGTTGTTTTCTCAGATGAAGAAGCTGTGAGATTAAGAAAATATCTGGAGAACGGAGGCTTCCTTTATATTGATGACGACTACGGATTGGATAAAGCAATAAGAAGAGAATTAAAAAAGGTTTTTCCAGATAAAGAATTGACAGAACTGCCATTTGATTTTCCTATGTATCATATTTTTTACGATTTCAATTCCGGTCCTCCAAAAACTCACGAACACAATGGTAAACCTCCGCAGGGATTCGGAATTTTTATTGATAAAAGGCTTGCGGTATATTATACTTACGAATCAAATCCAAGCGATGGCTGGGCTGATCCCGAAGTACATCACGATCCGGAAGCAAAAAGGGTAGAAGCATTGAAATTTGGAGTCAACCTGGTAGTTTATGCATTATCAAATTAAATATTTTTAATGAGTAAAGAATCAACATATTACAAAGAGATAATTGATAAACTTTCACAGTTGAAAAAGAAAGAGTACACACTTTTTGCATACATCGGTATTCAGGCTTCTTTTTTAATAGGATTGATTCTATTCGTGTTCTTTTCTCTGCTTGAGTTAATTGGAAATTTTTCTCCCGCTGTAAGAACTTATTTTTTCTTTTTTACTCTTCTCGTTTTTCTTTTTGCTTTAAGTTTCCTTTTTATAATCCCGCTTTTGAAATATTCCGGAATTATAGGCAAGACAGATTTCTTTGGCACTGCTTCAAAAGTAGGGAAGAGTTTCCCCAATATTAAAGATGATCTTGTTAATGCAATGCAGCTTGCATCCTCAGACGCATCCGGTACAATTTATTCCGATTCACTCAGCGATGCAGCATTTCAACAGGTTTATACTAAAACCAGCAATCTTAGATTTGATTCAATTGTAAGTTTTAAAAAAGCTAAAGAGCTTCTTCTTTATGCTACTGGCATTACTGTTTTTGCAGCTTTATTACTTTTGGTTGTTCCCGGACTTGCAGAAGCTTCAGGAAGAATTTTAAATTTTAATACGGAATTTGTTCCTCCTGTAAGATTCTCTTTTAAGGTACAGCCTGAAAATGTGCAGGTAACCAAAGGTGATGATGTTTTTATTTCAGTTAAAGTGAAGGGAGAAATACCCACTGAAGTTTTTCTTGCAACTAAAACAATGGAACAAACGGATTTTGAATTGCAAAAATTAACTGCCGATTCAAACGGAGTTTATAATTTCCCGATGAAAGCTATCCGTACTTCAACAAAATATTATGCAACAGCAGAAAATATTTCGAGCGATGTTTTCGATATTACTGTTATCGATCCGCCGATAATTAAAAATCTGGATGTTAAAGTAATTCCGCCCGGTTATTCTAAACTTCCGGTTTCGGTGCAGAAGGATAATGGTAATGTAACAGGTCTTCCCGGAACAACTGTTAATATTCTGCTTTCATCAACCAAAAAACTTAAACAGGCAAAATTAGTATTTAATGATTCCACGGAAACCAAGCTAAAAATTAATGACAGCGAAGCTGAAGGAAAGTTTATCATCAAAAAAGATAATGCATATAAAATTATTTTAACAGATGAAAACAATAATGAAAATCTTTCTCCGATTACTTATACTATAAAAAGCCTGTATGATGCATATCCTACAATTGAAATAATAGAACCAAACAAAAACACGTCACTGGCAAATGATAACAGGCTTCCCCTGCTTTCAAAAATTGCGGATGATTACGGCTTTACTAAACTGATTCTGAATTACAAACTTTCTGCTTCAAAGTATAAAAATGTTCAGAATGATTTCCTGAAAATTGATATTCCATTTGATAAAGAACAAAAAAGTGAAGAAGTGAATTACATCTGGAATCTTGCTCAACTCAATCTCGCTGCGGAAGATGTTGTTACTTATTATCTGGAAATTTTCGATAATGATTATGTAAACGGACCAAAGAGTACAAAGTCATCTACCTTTACCGTCCGTGTTCCCACGCTTGATGAAATCTTAGCCCACGCAGATAATACACAAACAGATGCTTCCAATGATTTGAATGAAACCTTGAAACAGGCTGAGGAGCTTCAGAAAAAATTTGAAAAAATTAACCAGGATCTGAAACAGGATAAGAAAGATTTAACCTGGGAGGAAAAAGAAAAAATTGAAAAAACAATGGATGAATATCAGCAGCTTCAGGATAAGGTAAGTAAGGTAAGTGATAAACTGAAAGATATGCAGCAGGAACTGCAGGACAATAATCTGCTTTCCAAAGAAACTATGGAAAAGTATATGGAGCTTCAGAAAATGATGGATGAAATGACAAGTCCGGAATTGAAAAAGCTGATGGAGAAAATGCAGGATGTGTTGAAAAAAATGAACCGGCAGATGACGCAGGATCAAATGCAGAATATGAAAATTGATGAAGAGCAATTCCAGAAGAGTATTGAGCGTACGATGAATCTTCTGAAACGGATTCAGATTGAACAGAAAATGGATGAACTTGTTAAACGGACAGAAGAACTGCAAAAGAAGCAGGATGAACTGAATAAAGAAACCGGTGAAAAAGATTTAAGTCAAAAAGACAACAAAGACCAGCTAAGTCAGAAACAGGATCAAATTACAAAAGATATCGATAAACTTTCACAGGAAATGAAAGATCTTCAGCAAAAGATGAGTGAACTAAAAGATATGCCTGCCGAAGATATGCAAAAGTTATCAGATGAATTCGATCAACAGCAGAACGATCAGAAGTCTGAGCAATCTTCTCAACAGATTCAGCAGAACCAGCAGCAGCAGGCAATGCAGAACCAGCAGCAGATCTCCCAAAATATGAAAGATATGCAGCAGCAGCTTTCACAAATGCAACAATCAATGCAGCAGCAGAATCAAATGCAGACTCTAACAGATATGATGCGCATACTTGATAACTTGCTTACACTTTCCAAACAGCAGGAGGATCTGAAAAAACAATCGGAAAGTCTTGATCCTAATTCAAACCAGTTCAGGGAAAATGCTGAGAAACAAAGTAATCTTCAGGGCAGCCTGGATAATATTCTGAAGCAGATGTCCGCACTTTCACAAAAAACATTTGCCATTACTCCTGAAATGGGAAAAAGCCTTGGAGATGCACAGAGAAAAATGAACCAGGCAATACAAACAATGCAGAACAGGAACGGAATGACAACCAAAAGTCTGCAGAGAGACGCTATGAAATCCATTAATGAAGCGGCAACAATGATGAAAGGATCGATGGAGGCAATGATGCAGGGAGGACAGGGCGGCGGCGGAATGATGTCCTTAATGCAGCAGCTTCAGCAAATGTCCGGGCAACAGATGAACCTGAACAATATGACACAGATGCTTCAACAGATGCAGCAGGGACAGCTTTCCCCACAGCAGCAGGGACAGTTGCAGAGACTTGCACAGCAACAGCAAACAATAAGTAAATCTCTTGCACAACTAAACCAGGAAGCAAAGCAATCCGGCGAATCGAAAAAAATCCCTGCTAATCTTGAGGATATAATGAATCAGATGCAGGAAGTTATAACTGATATGAATTCAGAAAAACTTGATGACAATCTTATACAGAAACAGGAAAGAATTTTAAGCAAATTACTTGATGCTCAAAAATCGATTAATGAAAGGGATTTTGAAAAACAAAGGGAGTCGAATGCGGGTAAAAATATAGTCGGGAAAACTCCCTCTGAATTAAATCTTTCAACTGAAGAAGGAAAAGACAAACTTAGAGATGAACTAAATAAAGCTGCCCGGGAAGGGTACACAAAAGATTATGAAGAATTGATAAGAAAATATTATGATGCTTTGCAGAAAGAAAAGATAAAAAACTAAACGGGATCAATGTGAACAAACACCTGCTGAATTTCATCGATTTCCTGGATTGCATACTTTACTTTATTACCAATGTCGTGTGAAACTTCTGTACTCATATTCTTATCAACTTCTATATGAATTTCAATATGAAATTTATTTCCAACATAATGTGATCTTAAATCATTCATTCCGTTAACCCCTTTAATTGCCATGGCCTTATTCGCAATTTCCAGTATCAGGTTTTCATCTGCTGCTCTTCCCATAAGATAATCTAAGTTTTCCTTTGCAATTTGATAACCTGATCTGAAAATAAAGAATGCTATAAAGATTCCCGCAATTCCATCCACGTAAGGGAAACCAAGGCCGACAATAAAAATTGCTATAATCGAAAGTGAGGTTGCAAGCACATCATTCAGGCTATCTACCGCGCTTGCTTTAAGGGCAGGACTTTTAAACGTTTTGCTGACATTCGACTGATATTTAGTTAGTAGCATTTTAACGATAACTGTAACTCCAAGAACAATATAAACTTCAGGGTTTACGTGGATTTCATCAGGTGAAATAATTCTTCTGATTGATTCCTCGACTACATTTATGCCGACAACACCTGTAAAAAGAGCAATTAAAAAAACTGCAATTGGTTGCGCCGCATTATGTCCAAACTGGTGTTCATCATCCGGTTTTTTCAAAGAAACACTTACACTATACATAATAACTGCTGACGAAACTATATCTGTCAATGAATTGATCGCATCGGAAATTACGGCAATGGAATTTGAGACAATTCCAACCGCCATCTTAATTATGAACAAAAAGATGTTAATAATAAGAGATAGATAGGTGGCCCGCTTTAATATTTTTACCATAAAAAGTTACCGATTATGATAAGAAAGTACTAATTTAAGACAATAATAAGTTGAAAATGTTTCTAAATAAGGTTATTCTAAATATGGAACAATATTTGAAACTGATTGAATTAATATGAAAAGAATTATATCTTCATTGTGAGAAAACTAATCGAGATGAAAGAAGCACTTATTCACAATCTGGAAATTTTATCCCGGGAAACCGGAACAATTGCCGGCTTCATTCTGGAAATTTCAAAAACCGGATTTGAGATTTTGGCTTCCGATAATATACAGAACCTCGATATAATTCCGCTTGGAAATGATCTCCGGAGACTATTTCTAAGCAACATGCTTGAAAACGATAAAATATCAGAATCGAATTCTTTCCTTTTTCTTTCCGTTGATAAAGATATAAAATCATTTTTATTTGAAAAAATCTACGAAAACAGTAATCAGGATGCAATTTATTTACTGCTTTTATCTGATCATAAAGAAAATTATACCAAAGAAAATCTTGCTTCCATTCGAAAATACACAACGGAATTCAACAAACAAATAAAAGAATCTTTCTCTGAAAAAAGTTTTTTAGTAAACCCGGTTCAAAATCCTCAGGGAGAGTGGTTTACTGAAAACCGCGAATTGATTTTTTCAACATTGTTAAATTCTTTTAATGATCTGCTATTCATACTTGATGAAAACGGGTATATTATTGCGATTAACAAAAATGGTGCACAGAGTCTTGATTATTCAGATGTTGAAATGCGGGGTAAACACCTGCTTGATTTTATTAAAGTTGACGAAAAACCGGAAGTAATGTTTGCCTTAAAAAAAATACTGGCTGACGAATTAAAACTAGACTTTGAGACAAACTTGATTGGAAAATATGAGAATGAAATTCCGTTTCGTATCAATTGCAGTCTTATTAAAAATGATAACAACATTATAGGTTTGTTAGGAACCGGAAAAAATCTGAAAGAGATAAAAGCATTAAAAAATAAAAATACAGAATTGACGAACCGGTTTACGGAAACAACAAGATTAATTGAGATTGAAAAATCAAGGTCGGATATTTACAAAGATATACTTGCAGATCTCAATAGATTGAGGAATGATTTTGTTTCTAATTTGTCACACGAATTCCGCACACCTCTCGCTTCAATTATAGGTTTCGCTGAAACGCTTTTATCAGATAAAGATATGCCGGAAGAAATGAGAAGAGAATTTGATGAAATAATTTTGCAGGAGGGGAAAAGACTGGCAAAATTAATTAATGATATTCTTGAGCTCTCACGGTATGAACAGGGAAAAATAGAACTTAATAAAACTGATTTTGATGTTTCGGAAGTACTTAAAAATGTTGTTGAAGAAATTACTCCAACAATTGAAAATAAAGGCTTAATTCTAACCTGCAATCTACCTCCTACTCCTGCAATAATGATTGCAGATAAAGAAAAAATCAGGTTGATGTTTCATGGGATCTTAAACAATTCAATCAAGTATACTCCTGCTAAGGGGAGAATAACCTGCATGGTTAAGATTTTCAGTGAAGAAATAGAAATAATAATTACCGACACAGGTACGGGAATTTCCGAAAAAGAATTCCCTTATATTTTTCATAAATTTTATCATTCTTCAAAAGGCAGTAAACAATTTATTGAGAATGATATGGACCTGGTTTTTATGAAACAGGTTATTGAGTTGCACAAAGGATTAATTAAGGTTCAGAGTGAACCCCAAAAGGGTACGTCGGTGCTCATTAAATTACCTAGAAAACTTAAATTTTAATAATATCGGAATTCAGAGTGGAAAAACTTGTATTTATAGTTGATGACGAACCTGCGATATCCAAACTTCTGTCGTACTGGGTAAAAGATAAGTGGAAATATGATGTAGAATGTTTTGCCAGCGGTGAAGATGTTCTGAAAAAAATAAATTTAAAACCTGATCTGATATTACTGGATATTATGTTACCCGGTCTCGATGGACTTGAAACATTAAAACGAATAAAACATTATGATGAAAACCTGCCTGTTATTATCCTTTCAGCCCAGGGAAGTATAGAAGTAGCGGTTGAAGCTTTAAGATACGGTGCCTATGATTATTTCCCAAAACCCATCGATCAACAGAGACTTGAACCTGCAATTAAAAATGCCATTAAAAATTATGATCTGACCAAAGAGCTAGAAAACCTGCGCGAGAATGTGCAGAAAGAATATAGTTTTGATAATATCATTTCTGCAGATGGAAAAATGCAGGGTGTGTTCAAACTTGTAACAAAAGTTTTGAGCAATGATATCACAGTTCTTATTTACGGTGAAAGCGGAACCGGAAAAGAATTAATTGCCCGGGCAATTCATTATAATGGAAAAAGAAAAGACGGACCGTTTATAGTTGTTAATTGTGCTTCGATCCCGAGAGAATTGCTGGAAAGCGAATTATTCGGACATGAAAAAGGTTCGTTTACAGGAGCTCATCAAAGAAAGCTTGGAAAATTTGAACTGGCTAATGGAGGAACTCTGTTTCTTGATGAGGTGGGGGAACTGGAGATGCTTTTGCAGGCGAAACTGTTAAGAGTTATACAAGAAAAGGAATTTGAAAGAGTCGGTGGAACAGAACTTATAAAAACAGATGTCCGGATTATTTCTGCTACTAACCGTGATCTTAAACTTGCAGTTGAAAATAAAGAATTCAGAGAAGATTTATATTACCGGTTGAATTCATTCCCGATTTCTATACCTCCTCTAAGACAAAGAAGAGGTGATATACTTGTGCTGGCTCAGCACTTTCTTACAGGGTTTAATAAAAAACTCGGAAAAAATATTAAAGGGTTTACAAAAAAATCCCTGAAGTATATGTATGAATATAACTGGCCGGGCAATATAAGAGAAATGGAAAATACGATTGAAAGGTGTATGATCATAAGTGAATCAGATACTGTTGATGTTGAAGATTTACCAACACATATCAGGGCAAATGAAGTTTCAATGAATGCAGATCTGTCAGGTGCGTTATTTGCTGACGATACAATTATTCCTTTCGAAAAATTAAAGGAAGAGGCAATAAGGCACGCTTTAAAAATTACTAACGGAAATATAGTTGAGGCAGCAAAAAAACTACAACTGGGGAGAGCAACTATATACAGGTTAATGGAAAAGTATAATATAGAAAACAGATAAAGAAAAAATCAAAGGCACGAACATGGAATTTATCAAAGAAATTCATAATAATATTCTAATAGAAATTGTAAATCTTGAAAGAGCTACCCTGAAAGAGGCCGAACAATTTAAACTAATTTTAGTCAAGGATATTGAAGAGGGAAATAAGAATATTATTGTTGATTTAAATAATTGTGAATTTATCGATTCTACTTTTCTGGGTGCACTTGTAGTATCATTAAAAAAAACTACTGCACTTGGCGGGGATCTAAAATTGGTTGGATTTCAACCGGCTGTACATTCTATGTTTGAATTAACAAGACTCCACCGTGTTTTTGAAGCATTCAGAACACGTGAGGAAGCAATTGAAAGTTTTAATTAAGAAACAGATTTGAATTTTGTATTCGAATTCACGCCATTAGTACCCAATGAACCCAGGAGGGAACCGGTTAGTTATCCTTTTTACCGGGCTAATTAAATTGAATGAATAATAACGAAAAAAATATTGTCCTGGTTATTGATGACGATATAGTAATCAGAAAACTACTACAGCATCATCTTGATAAAAACGGGTACGATGTAATGGAGGCTACAGGTCCTGAAGAAGGACTGAAACATCTTTCTGCAACCCCGATAGACCTTGTGCTCTGCGATGTGACGATGGAAGGAATGGATGGATTTACCTTTTGCAGGAAAGTAAGGGAAAATGAAAATTACCGCACAATACCTTTTGTCTTTGTAACTGCAAAAAATACTATAGAAGATAAGTCTATGGCGCTGGAAGCAGGCGGAGATGATATTATAACCAAACCATTTGATGTCAATGATCTTCTGTTAAAAGTTAAATCACTAATTAAACGGACCGCCATCTATAAAATTTATGGAATTAAGAAAAACCTGGAGCAATCCTTTACAAATACAACAAATAAAATTTTACTGGTTGATGATGACCCTTCACTTACCCGCATTTTTGAATATAATTTAACTAAAGCAGGCTTTGAGTGTGTTGTGGCGGTGTCTGTTAATGAAGCTTTCAAAAAAATGACTTCATTTATTCCGGACCTGATTATATCTGATATTATGATGCCTGAAACAGACGGGTTCCAATTCAGAAGAAAACTTCTTGAAGACCAAACGTTGAGATCGATTCCATTTATTTTTTTAACGGCAAAAGGGGAAGAAGAAGATATACTCGAAGGATTTGAACTTAGTATTACCGATTATGTAGTTAAGACTGCTGGTCCTAAAGTTTTAGTTGCTAAAGTAAATGCATTGCTTAAAAGTCTTGGCAAAGAAAGATCACGTATTGTAACGGAGTTACACGCTGCAGCTGATTCACTTAGAGTTAAAGTTGTTCCGGACTCAGCGCCGGTTTTAAACGGTTTTAATATTAAACACTGGCACAGACCATATGAGGGAATACCTGGCGGAGATTTTATCGATTTTTTCCCCCTGGATGAAAATAATCTTGCTATAGTACTTGGCGACGTAATGGGAAAGAAATGGGGTGCTTGGTTTTTTGCTTTTGCATATGCCGGGTATGTGCGTACTGCATTAAGAATGGTATTGCAGCACGCAGAAGAATTTTCCCCGGGAAAAATATTAGCACAGGTAAATAAGTCGGTCTATGATGATGCAAAAATATCAGAAGTATTTGCCACACTCTCGGTTGTAGTAATTAACAAGAATACCAAATCAGTAAAGTATGCCGGAGCGGGTGATCTGCCTATACTATATAAGAATGCTCAAAAAGGAACTATAGAAAAATTGATTTCAGGCGGGACACTACTGGGTTTTAATCCCAAAGGAGAATTTGGAGATTTGGAAATTACAATGCAGCCCGGCGATTTCATATTGATGTTCACTGACGGTGTTATTGAATCAAGAAGTCTTGAAGGAGTTTCACTTGAAGCAGAGGGGTTATCAGATATTATTAAAAATTACAGTAGTTCTAAAAGTCCATTAACTCAGATTGTGAAGGAAATTAACGATTTTACCGGCGGTAAGTATGAAGATGATATCAGTTTAATTGCAATAAAAGCTGAGTAATTATTTCTGTCCTGTTGCCTGTAGCTTTTCTGTTCTATCTGCCAGTTTTAATTGTTCAATCAAATTATCCAGATCGCCTTCCATAATATTTGAAAGATTATATAAAGTTAATCCTATCCTGTGATCAGTTACCCTGTTTTGTGGAAAGTTGTAAGTCCTTATTTTATCGCTCCTGTCCCCGCTGCCAACCATCAGTTTTCTCTTTGCAGATATTTCTGCAGACTGCTCTTTAAGTTTCATATCATAAAGCCTCGCCCTTAAAACCTTCATCGCCTTCTGCCGGTTCTTTAACTGTGATCTTTCATCCTGACATTGGACCACAATTCCCGTTGGAAGATGGGTTATCCTGACAGCTGTTTCAACTTTATTTACGTTCTGGCCACCCGCTCCGCCGGAACGGAAAATATCAATTTTTAAATCTACAGGATTTATATCTATCTGAACATCTTCGGCTTCGGGGAGAACGGCAACTGACGCGGCAGAAGTATGAACACGTCCGCTTCCTTCTGTTTCAGGGACTCTTTGAACCCTGTGAACACCGCTTTCAAACTTTAAATCACCATATACATCATTACCACCAATTGAAAAGACTGCTTCTTTTATTCCTCCCAGGCCAGTATCATTTAAATCAATCAATTCTATTTTCCATCCTTTGATTTCTGCATATCGCGTGTACATTCTGAAAAGATCACCTGCAAATAAAGCAGCCTCTTCTCCACCGGTTCCTGCCCTTATTTCCATTATTATATCTTTATTATCATTAGGATCTTTTGGTAAAAGCAAATATTTTATTTTTTCTTCAAGTTTTTCCTTCCGGGTTTCTAACTCTTCAAGTTCTGTTTCGGCAAGTTCGGTCAATTCTCTGTCAGCACCGGAATTAATTATTTCCTTGTTGCCTTTTATATTTTTAAGCACCTCACTATAAAGATCATAAGCATTTACAATTTCAATAAGGTCGCTCCTTTCTTTACTTATACTCACGACTTTATCTCTATCACTTAAAATATCCGGATCAGACAGTTGCTGATTTATATTCTCAAAACGGTCTTTAATTTTCTTTAACTTTTCAATAATTTCCATATTATTCTTCATTATTTAAGAAAACAAATATAGTAAAGTACATTGCGATTTTCTAAACAAATAAACTGCTAACATTCCAGAAATCTTGCTGATGAATATTATTAAACAATTAAGAGTAATATTTTTTGCATTTGCAGCGGGACAGATTTTGTATTTTGTGATTTCAATTTACTTAATTAGTGCTGAACTGGTAGTTGTGAATAAAGACTATAGCACTCTCCTCGGATTTATAGCACCAGTAATAGTTGTAATCTTAGTTGTAAGTTCAAAGTTATTGTACAAACATAATGTTGATTCAATAAAGAGGGAAGTTTCCTTAAACGAAAAATTAATTTCGTATCGCACAAATAATATTCTGAAGTTTGCATTGCTTGAAGCAGCAAATGTTTTGTCAATAACACTCTACTTATTAACCGGAGATTTTTTATATGCCGGAATTTTTGTGATTGTAATGGCAATATTTTTTGTTAACATTCCCGGAAAAGATAATTTCAGTCTCGATTACAATTTAAATTCAGATGACATTAATAAATTGAATTAACAATTTATACTTTGTTGATATTAATTCAGCAGAATCAATTATATATTGTCAATCATAATTTTCATGTAGCTAATTCTCATATCGGTAATTACCCTGAATCCAGCCAATATATTTATTAACTTAACGCACCTAAAAAAATCAAAACCTTAAATGAAAAATTTCGATATCCCGGAGTATTATAAAAGTCCGGTTATTTCAATAATAAAAAACCTTCGTAAAGATTCTGATCCGAGGAAAAAAGATTTTTCTCCGACTGAACTCGACTTTGGACCCGTTAAATTTTATATCCCAAGGCATTTTGGTTTTTGTTATGGTGTTGAGAATGCGATTGAAATTTCATACAAAACGATTGAAGAAAACCCCGGGAAAAGAATTTTCCTTTTAAGTGAAATGATACATAACCCTGGTGTTAACTCTGATTTGCAGGAGAGGGGAGTGAAATTTTTAATGGATACTTCAGGGAATCAGCTTATGGATTGGAATGAATTAACTAAGGATGACCTGGTAATTATTCCCGCTTTTGGAACCACTCTCGAGATTCAAAAAAAACTTAATGAAATTGGTATTGATCCTTACAGGTATAACACAACCTGCCCGTTTGTTGAAAAAGTCTGGAATCGTTCAGCACAGCTCGGAGAAAATGATTATACCATAATTATACACGGAAAACATTATCACGAGGAAACAAGAGCTACCTTCTCGCACAGCATTGAAAAATCCAAAGCTATAATTTTAAAAGATTTGATTGAAGCAAAACAGCTTGGAAATTTCATACTTGGCAAATTATCTTTGGAAGAATTCAACAAGATATTTTCGCAAAAATTTTCTGAAGGATTTAATCCCGAAAATGATTTGAATAAAATAGGAGTTGTAAACCAGACAACAATGCTTGCTACCGAAACTCAGGCAATTTCAGATCTTTTAAAAAATGTGATGATTGAAAAGTACGGAAAAGAAAATCTACAGGATCATTTTGCCGATACAAGGGATACTTTATGTTATGCAACTTACGATAATCAGAGGGCTACAATTGAATTACTTAAGAAGCAGGCAGATTTGGCAGTAGTTGTGGGCGGGTACAACAGCTCAAATACAGGCCATATTGTTGAACTTTGTGCAGAAAAGTTTCCAACCTATTTTATCTCATCAGCGGGAAAGATTATTTCAGAAAAACTAATAAGCCATTTTGATATTCAGGAAAAAAAAGAAATAGTTTCTGAAAATTATTTACCCTCTAAAAAACCTGTGCAAATATTATTAACCAGTGGGGCATCGTGTCCTGATGCAGTTGTGGATCAGGTATTACAAAAAATAGTAGCTTTTTTTAATGAAGCAAAATCAATTGAGGAAGTTTTAGAAGGAATAATATTGTGAGCTATCTTTATACCCCTCATTTATTTGTTATTAAAAAGAGGATTAGGTAATTTTAAAGTCTTGAATAATAATAAACCAATGATTTTATGAGAGCAATTATACCCGTTGCGGGCATCGGTACAAGATTAAAACCACACACATATTCAACCCCAAAAGTGCTGTTAAATGTAGGTGGTAAGCCTATCCTGGGTCATATAATCGACAAGCTGTTAAGTGAAGGATTAGATAAGTCAACCTTTATTATCGGTTATCTTGGTGACATGATTAAAGAATATGTCGGAAACGAATATCCTCAAATGAAATCTGAATTTATTGTTCAGGAAGAAATGCACGGACTCGGTCATGCAATTTATATGGCGTCTCCCACTTTTGGAGAGGATGATATTTTTGTAATTCTTGGTGACACAATATTTGATGTAGATCTCACAACGGTTTTCAATAAAAAACAATCATCGCTTGGAGTGAAGGAAGTTGAGGATCCACGCAGGTTTGGTGTGGCAGTAGTTAAGGATGGTTTTATTCAGAAATTGGTAGAAAAACCCCAGCAGCCTGTTTCAAAACTGGCACTGGTGGGTTTATACTATTTCAATAATCCTGAATCACTTAAAATTGCATTGAACGAACTTGTTGAAAAAGATATTAGAACAAAAGGTGAACTTCAGCTTACTGATGCGATTCAGTTGATGATTGATAAAGGCGAAAAGATTTCAACGTTTCCTGTTGAAGGGTGGTATGACTGCGGCAAACCTGAAACGCTTCTTTCTACGAATCAATATCTGCTTTCAAAAAGAGATAACAGCAAAGAAATTAAAAGTGTTGTCATTAATAAACCGGTGTTTATAGCTGAAGATGCTGTTATTAAAAATTCTGTTGTCGGACCTTATACAACTATTGCCTCTGGTACAACGGTGGAGGATTCAATCATTAAGAATTCGCTGATCGGAGCAGGAGCAAAAGTATCAAGGGCAATGCTCGAAAATTCGATAATTGGCGATAACTCAATTATCCAGGGGTCATTTAAAAGATTAAATTCCGGAAATTCAACAGAAATAGATTTTTACTAATTATTAGAAACTAATTAAGGCAAAAAAAGAATGTCATATTTATTCACATCGGAATCAGTTTCCGAAGGACATCCGGATAAAGTTTGTGATGCAATATCCGATAACATTTTAGATGCAATTTATGAAAAAGATCCTCACGCAAGAGTTGCTTGCGAATCTTTTGTAACAACAGGACTGGCTCTCGTTGGTGGTGAGATTACCACCAAAGCTTATATTGAAGTTCCTGATATTGTACGTGAGACTATAAGAAATATTGGTTATAACAGTGCCGAGTACAGATTCGATTCGGAATCCTGTTCTGTATTAAATTCCATTCATTCACAATCCCCCGATATTGCAATGGGTGTGGATAAAGGTGGCGCAGGCGATCAGGGAATAATGTTCGGGTATGCCTGTAACCAGACCCCTGAGCTTATGCCTATGCCTATAATGTATGCTCACAAGCTGGTTAAAAAATTGGCTGATATCAGGAAACGGAATAACGGGTTGATGCCATATCTTCGTCCCGATGCAAAATCTCAGGTAACAATTGAATATGATGATAACAATAATCCTTTACGTGTGGATGCGGTTGTTATTTCCACTCAGCATGATCCTGATGTGAAACAGAAAAAAATTAAAGAAGATGTAATTGAAAATGTGATCAAAAAAATAATTCCAGCGAAATTCATAGATAAGAAGACAAAGTATTTTGTTAATCCCACAGGAAGATTTGAAATTGGCGGACCACATGGCGACAGTGGGTTAACAGGAAGAAAAATAATTGTTGATACATACGGAGGCTGGGCTCCGCATGGTGGAGGAGCTTTCTCCGGAAAAGATCCTTCTAAAGTTGACAGAAGTGCGACTTATGCTGCCAGGCATATTGCTAAAAATATTGTAGCTGCCAAACTTGCAACCGAGTGTCTTGTTCAGGTAGCTTATGCAATTGGGGTAGTAGAACCGGTTTCAGTTTATGTTAATACACATGGTACTGGAATTATTCCCGATAAAGAAATAGCAAAGATGATTAAACAGGAAGTAGATCTTACCCCGAGAGGAATAATTAAAAGATTAAATCTGAGAAGACCTATATACAAAAAAACTGCAGCATATGGTCACTTCGGCCGTAATGATAAAGATTTCACATGGGAACAATTAGACCTTGTTCCTGTGTTTAAAAAATATACCTGAGATTTTATAAAAAACAAAGGAAATAAAATGAGTGATGTAACAATCAAAAAAGACACAGAAATCCTTCCATATAAAGTAAAAGATATTTCCCTGGCGGAATGGGGAAGGAAGGAAATAAATTTAGCAGAAGCCGAAATGCCCGGTTTAATGTCCTTAAGAGAAAAGTATGGAAAACAAAAACCTTTTAAAGGTGCAAGAATAGCAGGCTGTCTTCATATGACAATTCAGACAGCAGTGCTAATTGAAACTCTCGTAGAACTCGGAGCAGAAGTTCAATGGTCTTCGTGTAATATATTTTCAACACAGGATCATGCAGCTGCTGCAATTGCTGCTGCGGGAATTCCCGTTTATGCATGGAAAGGTGAAACACTTGAAGAATATGAATGGTGCATAGAGCAAACTTTATTCTTCGGGAAGGATAGAAAACCTTTAAACATGATTCTTGACGATGGCGGAGATTTAACAAACACAGTACTTGATAACTATCCTGAATTGGTTAAAGAAGTAAAAGGAATTTCTGAAGAAACCACGACAGGAGTTCATCGTTTATATGATAGAATGAAAAAAGGAACTTTACCTGTTGCAGCTTTTAATGTTAATGATTCAGTAACGAAATCTAAATTCGATAATAAATATGGATGTCGCGAGTCGCTTGTAGATGCAATTCGCCGGGCAACCGATCTTATGCTGGCCGGAAAAGTAGCCGTAGTCTGCGGTTATGGGGATGTTGGAAAAGGTTCTGCAGAATCACTTGCAAGTGCAGGTGTTAGAGTAATCGTAACTGAGGTCGATCCTATATGTGCTCTGCAGGCTACTATGAACGGTTTCCAGGTTAAGAAGCTTGAAGATGCTCTTAAAGAAGTTGATATAGTTGTGACTGCTACCGGGAACAGGGATATAGTTACCGGCAAACATTTCAAAGCAATGAAAGATAAAACCATCGTTTGCAACATAGGACACTTTGATAATGAAATTGATATGGCATGGCTTAATAAAAATTATGGTAACACAAAAGATACTATTAAACCCCAGGTTGATAAATACACGATTGACGGCAATGATATAATAGTTCTCGCTGAAGGAAGACTTGTTAACCTTGGTTGTGCAATGGGACATCCTTCATTTGTAATGTCTAATTCATTCACAAACCAGGTTCTTGCACAGCTTGAATTGTGGACCAATGGCGACCAGTATGAAAATAAAGTTTACGTTTTGCCAAAGCACTTGGATGAAATGGTTGCGATGCTTCATCTTAGTAAACTCGGAGCTGTACTCGAAACTTTAACACCGGAACAGGCTGAATATATTGGTGTTCCTGTTGAAGGTCCATTCAAACCGGATTACTACCGTTATTAATTTATTACAGCAGAGCGAAATTTATTTCGCTCTGCTAATCTTATTCTAACTTAAATCTTATTCTTAGAACCCCTTCTTCAAAACCAGTTGAGATAATTTTGAACTCACCTATTTCTTTAGTGTTTTTAACGTGCTGCCCTATGCATGGACAGGAATCATAATTACCGACTTTGATTATTCTGATTTCTTCACCAACAGCATCCGGAAGCCTGTCGAGATCAAATAATACAGAAGCGGTATCTCTGGGAATAAATTCCTCAATTATTTCAAAATTTTCTCGGATTACCTCATTAACTCTTAATTGAATTTCCCCGATTTCAGTTTCACTTAAATTTCTGTTAAAGTGATAATCACATTTTGATTTTTTCTTTTCGATATGATTACTGAACGATCTTTCACACTTGAACATTCTCACCATCGTCTGGTTTAAAATATGTTCAGCAGTATGCATTTGCGGTGGATATTCTTTTGACATAATATTCGGGTGTTGTTAAAGTGAAACTAAAATAAAAATTAAATTCAATTTATTAAAGATTTGAATCTTTCCCTGTTATTTTCAATCTAATAGATCAAACAACTGATAAAAAATATAACACCTTGAGAGCAAAATGAATTCAGATTATATTATTAAAGACTTAAGTACTAATTCAAAAATATTTCTTCCCTTTGATGAACTGAACAATATCCTTTCATTTTCTAAAATAATTTTTGAGCAAAACACATTGATATCTGACTTTATAAGAATTTTAGCTATTGATAATCTGATAGTTGTGCAGGAAAAAACCAATAAGAATGAAATTCTGCTTCATCATTTTAAGGATGAAAATAAAGCCCGGATTTTTGTTAATGAGCGTTTGGAAACTTACGAAAGAATGTGGGATGGCTGTGGTTGTAAAGTAAATTATTATGATTGATTAAAAATCTTTCAGCTTGTTTAATTACTATTGCAGGTATTATTGGTAAAAATATACAGTAGTCCGCGCCACCTGTTTTAATCCTGTTTTTTTATTGAAATTACAGATGACACAGACCAGTTTAGTAATGAATTGGATTTTATTGTTTATTATACTCTTCAAGTGCCATCTGCTGAAGACTTTCCTTCATCTCCTTCGGTAAAATTACCGTTTCATAATATTTTCCGTCTTTCCCTTTTTCATCCGGAGACGAGACAAACAAACCACTAGATCCGTTCACAATACGAAATCCTTTGATAACGATTTCATCATTTGTCTGAACATCAAAGAATGCAACTAACTTTCCATTGCCTTCCTGCGGTAAACGATTCATTCTTACGATTTTCATTTTTACTCCTTTTTATTTGTGGATAAATTATTACTTTGAAAAATATCCGGAATAGTAGTTTTTGATCAGTTTCCTTTTTTGCCTCATTTTTATAACTGCTCCTTAATTTGGAATTTCTTAATTAATAAAATAAATAGCAAGAAAAATCTTAAAAACAATTAGCCTGCCATTTCTTTATATTTAGAAACAAAAAATGACTTCTTAATTATGCCTCGCTGGTTAAAAATTACTATTAGTATTGTTGTCTCTTTGATTATTGTTTTTATAGTCGGAGGTTTTTTCTTTTATAGAATGCTGGTTGCTTCGCTTCCTGATTACAATGAGACGGTTTCTTCATCAAATATTTCTTCTGATGTGCAGGTTTACAGGGATAGTATGGCAATACCATACATTGTTGCAAAGAATGATGAAGACGTGGCTTTTGCACTGGGATATGTTCACGCCCAGGAAAGACTGTTTACTATGGATCTTGCCCGCCGGGCCGGAGCCGGAAGATTAAGTGAAATATTCGGACGTGAAACTGTTCCTTTTGATAAAATGTTCAGAACAGTTGGCATAAAACGAATGGCCAAGATGATAGAAGACAGAATGGATAAACATTCATTAAAATTACTCGAAGCTTATTCAAATGGTGTTAACCTATACATAGAAAGAGCCAGGGGACATTATCCCGTCGAGTTTGATATTCTTAAGTATTCGCCTTACAAATGGAAACCGCTCGACTGTCTGATTATTGGTAGAATGATGGCCTGGGAATTAAATATTAGCTGGTGGACAGATATTGTTTTCAGTGAACTTGTACAAAAACTTGGTGAAGAAAAAGTAAAAGAAATTCTTCCCGACTATCCCGAGAATGCACCTTATATTATTCCACCAGGATTAAAAAATCTTCCGAAGATATCAAGCAACTTTATTGATACTGACCGCAGATTCAGAAAGTTTTTTGGAATTGATGGAACACATATTGGCTCAAATAACTGGATAGTTAATTCAAAAATGTCAGTATCCGGTGCTCCGATAATAGCAAATGATCCTCATCTGGGTTATAGTGCCCCCGGAAAATGGTTTGCAGCGGTAGTTCGAAGTGATAGCTGGAACGCTGCCGGATATACACTCCCCGGTGTTCCGGTTTTTGTAATCGGTAAGAATCAGAATATTTCGTGGGTGTTAACAAATATAATGCTGGACGATGCTGATTTTTATTCTGAAAAAATTGATTCATCAGGAAAGAATTATTTTTATCAAAACAGCTGGCATCCACTTCAGATAATTAAAGATACAATTTACGTTAAGGATTCAGCATCCGTTGCTTTTACAATAAAAATAACAGACCATGGTCCGCTGATTTCAAACATTCATCCGTATGAAATATTATTTCCTGAAACCAGGATTGATACATCCGCCGTAAGTATGAGGTGGACAGCTCAGGATTTCAGTGATGAGTTTACAGCATTTCTTAAAATTAATAAAGCACAAAACTGGAAAGAATTTAAGGATGCATTTTCAACTTACGCTGTACCGGGTCAGAATTTTGTATATGGAGATAAAGCTGGAAATATCGGGTATATTTTCGGTGGAAAACTTCCGCTAAGAGGTTCTGAAAATCCATCATTTGTTTTTGATGGAACCACAAATAAATATGACTGGAAGGGTTATGTTCCCCCAAATGAAATCCCTGATCTTTTTAATCCGTCTGAAAATTATATCGCTTCAGCAAATAATAAAACTTTGAAGAATTTTAAATATCATATTTCAAATCTGTGGGAACCTCCTTCAAGGATAGAAAGAATCACCCAGCTTCTTAATTCAAAACAAAAACATACAAGCTCTGATTTTATGAAATACCAGATGGATTTTGTTTCTCCATATGCAAAGAAATTAACCGGCTATATTCTGAGAGCGTTTCAGGATGTTAAAATAACTGACTCAAATTTGAAACTGGCAATTGAACTTTTTAAAAACTGGAATTATGAAATGGATCAGTACAGCCAGGTTCCTTCAATTTATGCAGTTTTTTTTAATCATCTTTTACAAAATGTTTATAAAAATAAAATGGGAAATGATCTTTATAATGAATTCCTATTTACAACGAATGTTCCCTATAGAAGTATTATGCAGTTAATGGAGAATCCGTCTTCTTTATGGTTCGATGATATGTCAACTCCCCGGACAGAAACCAGGGATGAAATAATAAGAAAAAGTCTTTCACAGGCATTAACGGATCTTGAAAACAAATTCGGAAAAGATTTAAAAGAATGGCAATGGGGAACACTTCACCAGGCAATTTTTAAGCATGCATTTAGTGGTTTTTCTTCCCTGGTTGATAAAATAATTGATATCGGTCCTTTTGAAATTGGAGGTGACGGTACAACCATATTCAACACTGAATATCCATTCTACGAAAGTATAGAGAAATTCCCCAGGTTCAGACACACGGAATTTGAAAATAATCTCGGTCCTTCAATGAGATTTATTTATGATTTTTCAAAACCGGATGAGTTCTTCTTAATTCTTACAACCGGTGAATCAGGCAATGTTATGAGCGATCATTACCAGAGATATGTCTGAGATGTGGCTGCATGGAAAATATCTTAAAATTAAAACGGATGAAAATTCAATTAAGAATGAAAAGTACCTGATGAGAATTGTAAAACAGGAATGAAATTTCAATATTAACTGTATTGAATAATCCCTAATTCTTACCTGAGATTTAATAATTATTATAGTAAATTTCGAAATAATTTTAGATGGATTGAATGAAAGTAATAGAACACTTACAAAAAGCAACCGAACCATTAATTAGTTTTGAATTGATTCCTCCAAAACGCGGAGGTGATATTCAAAGTCTAATGGCAGTGATTGAGGATTTAAATAAATACAAACCTCCATTTATTGATATAACCAGTCATTCCGCGGAGGTTATATATGATGAAACTCCATCGGGAATAAGGAAGAAGATAAAGCGGAAAAGACCCGGTACACTTGGTATTTGTGCACTCATTCAACATAAATATAATATCGATGCAGTGCCTCATATTCTTACGAAGGGATTTACCCGTGAAGAAACAGAGGACTTTCTAATTGAGCTGAACTATCTTGGAATTGAAAACTTACTTGCTATCCGCGGAGATGACAGCGGGTTTGATAAGCCGATACCTGAAGGGAAAAGCATAAACAAATATGCTTCTGATCTTGTAAAACAAATTGCAGGAATGAACAAAGGCCATTATCTTGAAGAAAATCTTTTGGATGCCAAGCCGTCTAATTTTTGTGTCGGTGTTGGAGGTTATCCCGAGAAGCACTTTGAATCGCCGAATCTTAAAACTGATATTGAATATGTAAAACAAAAAGTTGATGCAGGTGCTGATTATGTAGTTACACAAATGTTTTATGATAACAAAGTTTACTTCCGGTTTGTTGAATTATGCAGGAAAGCCGGAATAGAAGTACCGATTATTCCGGGATTAAAAATCATTACAAATAAATCTCATCTGGTTACCGTTCCCAGAAATTTCTATATAAATATTCCTGAAGAATTGTCAGATGAAATTACAAAGGCAAAACCTGAACAGGTTTTGGATATAGGCGCTGAGTGGGCGGCAAAACAGGTTGAGGAACTTTTTGATAAAAATGTTCCGAGCGTTCATTTTTATATAATGCAAAATTCCAAACCAGTTCAAAAACTTATGGAACGTCTGAAACACTATAAACGAATTGCCTGAAAATTGAAAATTATTTAATGGAAAAAAGAACAATAAAAAAATTAAAGTGGGGAATTGCAGGATGTGGGAGATATGCTGAGAATACTTTTATCCCAGCAATCCATATGATGAGAAAAAGTATGTTGCAGTCTGTTTTCAGCCATAATTCTGAAAGGGCAAAAGATGTTGCACAAAAACATGGAGTCCCTCTATATTTTTCAGATTATGATGAGTTCCTGGATTCAGGGATTGATGCTGTTTATATATCAAGTGCAAATGCAGATCATTATCAACAGGTAATTAAAGCGGCGAAGTCTTGCAAAAATATTCTTTGTGAAAAGCCGCTTGCACTAAGTACAGCTGAAGCTGAAGAGATGATACAGGTTTGTAAAGAAAACAATGTACAGTTATCTGTCAATTATGTGTTTCACTTTCATCCCCTTGTAAAAAAAGCCAAAGAATTAATTGAAAGCGATATGATCGGGAAATTCATTTCGATTACTGCAAACTTTAATATTGAAATAGCACCAGGTTCAAATTTCAGACATTCAAAAGACGGAGGCGGGGGTGCATTAATGGATGTTGGAACTCATTTAATTGATCTGCTCAGGTACTTCGGCGGTGAGGTTATATCTGTTTGCGGCTCTGTGGATTCAGTTGTTTACAATAGTGAAGTTGATGATTTTGCCTCTGCAATTGTAAAATTTGAAAAAGGAGGGTATGGATATTTTAATGTATCATTTAATAGTAAGAAAGCTTTTAACCGGGTTGAAATACTGGGACATAAAGGTGCAATTAGTATTGAAAAAATGATTGCGAACAGACATTCTCCGTCAAAACTTACAATCCTGCTGGAAGGTGAAGGAAGAAAATCTTTCCGCAAAAGAGCTAACAAACAGCTTCAATTGCTTAAATCGGTGCAAAGTTCATTTTTAAAAAATGAAGAACCGGTAGTTACAGGTTATGATGGTTATATTAATCTGAAAATTATTGAAGAGCTAAGAAAACAATGTCTTTAAGGGAAGATCTCATCCGGATATGTCATAAAGTTTATGAAAAAGGATTTGTATCTGCTTACGATGGAAATATTTCAGTTTTTACACCGGATAATACATTTTTAATAACACGATCCGGGGTAAATAAAGGAGATGTTAGTGAAAAGGATATACTTGAAATTGATGTAACAGGAAAAGTACTTAAGGGCGAAGGAAAAGTTTCAACCGAATATAAGCTTCATTTTTTTGCATACTCAAGAAGAAAAGAAGTTAATTCAATCGTTCACTGTCATCCGGTTTTTACAACTGCATTTGCAACCGCTGGAGAGGAACTTCCACACTACATTTTCCCTGAAGTAATTTTAACTCTGGGTAAAGTTCCTCTATGTAAATACGCTACTCCTTCAACTGAGGAACTTCCAAAAAGTTTAATGCCCTATATTGATTTTGCCTGGGCATTTATGCTTCAAAACCATGGAGCTTTAACACTTGGTAAAACTCTCGAAGATGCATATTACAAAATGGAGAAACTTGAACAAAGTGCTAAAATACTTTTTCTTGCAAAGCAGCTGGGAAAAGTAAATCCACTTTCATCCGAGCACATAAATGAATTGATTTCAATTGCCGAAGAAACTTACGGAATTAAGGTAAACAATAAATAATAATCCGGAATTATGTATTTAAGGAATTTTAATGACAGGTAAACCCAGAATTGCATTACTGCTTGGAGGAACATCCCCGGAAAAAATAGTCTCTAAACACTCTGCTGAATCAATTTATAATGCAGTTAAAACTTTAGGGTATGAATGTAAATTAATCAATCCGGCTTATGGTGTACTTTCAACCGGAAAAGATTGAGGATTTTTTTACATGATGAAGACCAATTGCAAATTTCAAACAGAAATTATATTGAAGCTGTAAACTCAAAACTATTTGACGAAATTGACCTGGTTTTTATAGGACTTCATGGTAAATGGGGAGAAGACGGTACAATTCAATCTCTGCTTGAATTAAGAGGAATAAAATATACCGGTTCAAAAGTTCTATCAAGTTCGATTTCAATGGATAAATCAATGTCGAAGATTTTATTTCAACATTATGGAGTACAAACTCCTAATTGGTTTTCCATAGATAAAAATCACGCAAACTCTGAGTCTGTAATAAAAAGGATTGAAAGTGAATTTGGATTTCCCGCAGTCATTAAACCGAATGACCAGGGTTCTACCGTTGGACTGACAGTCTGTAAAAATTCTTCTGAAGTCAATGACGCTCTTGAACTTTCATTCCGGTTCTCCGCTAAAACCATAATAGAAGAATACATACCGGGAAAAGAATTAACTGTGGCAATTCTGGAAGATAAGGCCTTGCCGGTTCTTGAGATAAAACCTAAAAGCGGTTTATACGATTATGCGAGCAAGTATACTTCAGGAATGAGTGAGTATATTGTGCCTGCTGAGATCCCCGCTGAAGTTGCAGAGAAAATGCAGGAGCAGGCACTTCTGGCATTTAATGCTTTGGGATGTGAAGTATACGCACGTGCAGATTTCAGGATGAATAATAAATTTGAAACTTTCTGCCTGGAAGTAAATACGCTCCCTGGAATGACTGCCACCAGTCTTGTTCCCAAAATGGCAAAAGCTGTTGGAATTTCATTTGAACAACTAATAGAACGAATAATTCATTTAAGTTTATAATGGCTCTAAAAAAAAGCAGGAAATTTATTTTTGGTATAGTTGGATTAATTTTCCTGATTGGAATAATTTTTATCTTTTTTAATGAATACGGTATTATCAAATACATCAAACTCCATAACCAGCTGAATGAACTGAACGAAAAAATAACTGAAGTGGAAAAAGAAAATAAAAGACTTCAAAGCGAGATTGATTCGCTTGAAAATAAAGTTCCCGCAAAAATTGAAGAAGTTGCGAGGGAAAAATATAATATGATAAGACCCGGTGAAAGCAAGATAGTAGTTGAGGATAAATAAATGTATGGCAAAAATTAAAATCCCGCAAATTCCTCTAGCTGAAAGAGTTCGTCCTAAAACCCTTTCTGAGTTTAAGGGGCAAAGAGAACTCCTGGGTGAAAATAAGCCTATCCGGTTAATGATTGAAAAAGACACGCTCAGTTCATTTATTATGTGGGGCCCGCCCGGAACCGGTAAAACCACGATTGCAAGAATTATTGCAGAAGAAACCGATGCAGAATTTTTTCAGTTAAATGCTGTTTCATCGGGAGTAAAAGATATTCGCAAAGTAATTGAAATTGGCGAATCGAATAAAAATATTAATAAAAGGACAATACTTTTTATAGATGAAATTCACCGTTTTAATAAATCACAGCAGGATGCATTACTAAATTCTGTTGAAGCTGGAATAGTAATTCTTATCGGTGCTACTACAGAAAATCCTTCCTTCGAGGTTATTCCTGCTTTAAGATCAAGAGCAAGAGTTTATGTGCTTGAAGAATTATCAAAAGATGATTTGTTATCAATTCTAGAAACTGCAATTGAGAAAGATGAATTTTTATCTCAGCTTAAAATAGAAAATATTGATAAAGAATTTTTAATTTACCTTTCCGGTGGTGATGCACGTTCCTTGCTGAGTATTTTTGAAGCTGCTGTTGTGCAGGAAATCGATTCGATACCTCTGAAAATTGATAAGGTGGTTCTTGAAAATGTAGTTCAGCGAAAAAATATTTTATATGATAAGGGCGGCGAAGAACACTATAATGTTATATCTGCGTTTATTAAAAGTGTAAGGGGAAGTGATCCTGATGCCGCAGTTTACTGGCTGGCAAGGATGATTGAAGGAGGAGAAGATCCTGTTTTTATTGCAAGAAGATTGGTTGTTCTTGCATCGGAAGATATTGGGAATGCTTCTCCAAACGGATTAGTGTTAGCAGAAGCCGCATTTGAAGCGGTAAATAAAATCGGTATGCCTGAAGCGAGAATAATTCTTGCACAATGTACAACATACTTAGCCTCCTGTCCCAAAAGTAATGCCGCCTATCTTGCTATTGATGAAGCTTTGAGTTATGTGAAGAATAATCCGCTTTATAATGTTCCGCTGAATTTAAGAAATGCACCTACGAAGCTAATGAAAGACTTAAAGTACGGGAAAGAATATAAATATCCGCACAGTTATGAAAATCATTTTCTTTTAGAGGATTACTTGCCTGACGAAATGAAGAACGTACAATTTTACAAACCGACAGAAAATGGGCAGGAAAAAAATCTGAAAGAAAGATTAAAATTTCTCTGGAAGAATAAGAAGAAGTATTAAGGAATTATCGAATTTTCGAATCAATTCGGTAATCCGCAAAGAAAATCCGGTAATTATAATGCCGCAAACATTTTCCCCGGCAGTTGTTTTACCAATCCTTTAAACTCAAGGGATAAAAGATGAACAAGACATTCCGAAGTATTCATCTGTGTAAGTGATGCAATCTTATCAATCTGCTGCGGTTCGCTGGAAATTGTTGCAATTATTTTTTCTTCGAAACAGATTTAATCCTTCAATTTTCTTTGGAATATTCTTACCCAGTATAGGTTTCAATTTAAGTTCCAGTTCAACCAGAACATCTTCTGCAGAACGTATTAACTTCGCTTCACCTTTTTGGATTAACAGGTTGGTTCCCTCTGATTGCCGGACACCCAGATTTCCCGGAACAGAAAAAACTTCCTTTCCCTGGTCTAAGGCAAAAGCAGCAGTCTGCATTGCTCCTCCGCTGGCTCCTGTCTCAACAACGATTGTTCCTAAACTAAGTCCCGAAATAATTCGATTTCGTTTCGGGAAGTTTTGAGCATCGGGTTTAGTTCCCAAAGGATATTCTGAAATTATTAATCCTTTTTCGGCTATCTCCTGGAATAATTTTTTATTTTCAGGCGGATAAATTACATCAAGTCCGGAACCAATGATCGCAACTGTTCTGCCACTTTCTTTTAAGGTTCTGCTATGAGCGATAGAATCAATTCCACGGGCCATCCCACTCACAATTGCAATTCCCTGGTTTGTAAGTTCAGAAGTCAATCTTTCAGCTTGGATTTTTCCATAGTTAGTCGGCTGTCTTGTCCCCACAATTGCTATAGAGTAAATATCTTTTTCATCCGGGTTACCAATGGTGTAAAGAATTAATGGCGGGTCATAAATTTTTTTCAATACGGATGGATATTCATTATCCCAAACAGTTACAATTGAAGCATTAAGTTTATCCAGTGTTTGAAGTTCATCCTGAACCAGGCTTTCAAATTCTTTATAACGTGAATTTATTTTCTGAATTCTTTTTGCGAGATTAATGCTAATGCCTTCAACCTCTAACAATGATTTATAATCGGCGGATAAGATTTTACCTGTGGATCTGAAACGTGCCAGAAGATTTCTGAATTTCCCCGGTCCTATACCCTCAACTTCAAGCAGAAGTCTTAGCTCAGTTAATTTTTCTAAACTAAGTTTAGTCAACTTTCAAATTAAATTAAAGATTACTGATTTCTATTTCATCAACTACCGCAACAACCATTGAATGTACAGGAGCTTTTCTATGGCCAAGTATCTGTACAACCGCTGCTCCCTCCTGAACTACAAGAACAGTATCGCCTATTCCGGCATCAACTGTATCAAGGGCTACAACATCCTTCTTCCCAAGAAATTTTCCATTAAGATCAATTGGATGAATAATTAATAGTTTATGCCCGACAAGGTATGAATTTTTTTGAGTTGCAACAACATTCCCCTTAACTTTTGCCAGTATCACTTTTCTCGTCCTGTGCGGATAAGTTTCTGCTTCTGTAAAGAATAGCAGCCGGGAAAATAATTATATAAGTTATAATCAGAATAATGGGTGAAAAAACCTGGGATGCTGTGCTATTCCATTTACCAATACTCATTACATAATATCCTAAAATGAGCAGGAGGAAACCAAGATAGAAAAAGAAATAATTTCTATTCTCCCAGTATATTTTAAAAGGGGAACTAAAAACTTTTTTAGATGATTTTGTAGTTCTTTTAACAACTTTCTTTGCCATATAATCACTCCAAAATAAAATTAAAATAAAGCCCGGTGATGGGGGTACCACCGGGCCCGACTCGTTTACCATCAAAGGGCAGGGGAGGACCCTTTGAAAGAGTCAATCAAATATAAATCTGATCTGAAACTATTTCAAGCAACAATTATTTACTGATTTGATAAACAATTTTTCTGATAGTATCGAATTGTAAGTAAGGATACTCCTCGCGAATCGAATCAATCGCATCTCCGGCACTAACCTTACTAGCTCTCAACTGTTTAAATTTTTTCCTGATCTGGTAATCACGAACAGATTTTTCATCTATTAACCCCTGTGAACTGAGAAGTTCATAAATATCATCACTGATCAGATCAGATAAGGGGTTATCTATTTTTGCTTTAATGGATTTCATCGCTTCCATCCTTTCTTTATTAGTGAATGCATTTACCTATAAATAGTATCAACTGATTTAATACACTGATTCCTTTCGTTAAGTTCCATTAAAAACAATAAAAAAACCGACCAGAGGCAATCCCTAAATCGGCATTAATTTGCTACTCCGGTAAAACAAAATTAAGTAAATTTTACACTGTAGCAAATCGTTTATATTACAATCCCTAATAATTTTGATGTAAATATGGATATATTGGAAATAAATGTCAAGATGTTATTGATAAAGAAATAATAAAAAATTTGTAACGGAGAGATTGAAATGCTTTGTAATGAATTAATAAAATTTTGGAGTGTAATTAAAATAATGTTGCGATAAGAGACAATAAAATGTTAATTTTGAAAACATTAATTAGAAAAAATAAAAATTTATGGCTGAATACAGAGGATTGGACTCATTTGACTATTTACTTTTAATTGTTAGATGGAAAAAAATATTAATAACCTTAGCATTATTTATAGGCTTCATTTCGTACCTTTTAATCTATTTTTTTATTCCGGCCCAATACGATTCGACATCATTAATAATTCCATCTCAGGAAAATCAGTCTCTGGGAATCTCATCATTGCTTAAGAATTTTTCTGATCTACCATTTGATATTGGTGGTCTCTCATCTAATTCTAACGTTGATATGTATAATACGGTTATCTATAGTCGGTCAAATCTTGAAAAAATCATTGAGAAGTTTGACTTATATCGTGAATATGGCTTAAATAGTATGGAAAAAACAATTAAGGCATTAGAAGCTAATATAACTACAGATGTTAATGAAGAAGGTGCTTATACTATAAAAGTCAGGGCCAGCTCGCCCCAAAAATCTGCTGAGATGAATAACTATCTAATAAGTTTATTAAATAAGTCCATAATTGAACTGAATATATCCAAAGCCAGAGATAACAGAGAATTTATTGAGAAAAGGTTCAATGAAGTTAACAAAAATTTAACCCTTGCAGAGGATTCACTGAAAATATTTCAAGAGAAGACAGGGATGTTTGAAGCAGAAGATCAGGTCAAAGCAATAATTGAGGCATATGCTAATATGGAATCCGATTTAGCAAAAAAGCAGATCGAACTTGCTGTGGTGGAAAAGATGACAGGATCAAATTCACCACAAACGAAGCAAACCCAAGTAGTGGTAGATGAATTTCAGAATAAATTAAAATCAATTAAAGAGGGTACTTCCAGTGATAGATATATTTTTTCTTTGAAATCACTGCCCAAAAATGCGATTCAATATTTTAGATATTACAGAGACGTAAAGATTTATGGGTCAGTCCTTGAATACCTAATTCCCCTTTACGAACAAGCCAAGTTTGATGAACAAAAAGAAGTTCCCATTCTTCAGGTAATAGATTATGCAGTTCCGCCTGAAAAGAAGGCTTATCCCAAAAGACTCTTACTAACTGCTATTATTACATTTTTTATCTTACTGATAGTTATAATACTACTAATTATTAAAGAGACCCTTAACCGAACTGAAAATCCTAAAATAAGATTGATATTGAGTGAACTTAAATTCAAGAAAAACAAATCATAATCTCAATTGAATAACTTATATAGAAGTTCAACGCTTAATCCTCCAAGAATTAAGACCAGCGTTCTCTTAGCATTATTATCCTTAATGCTGATTTTTGTTTGTGTTTATGCCATTAACACTTCTGGTTATAATAATGCTCAATTTGTAATTCTATTTTCAATTCCAATTATTATTTTAAGCTCATTTAGTTTTGAGTTCACCGTTTATTTTCTCATCTTGACCTTGTTTGCCAATATACAAATTTCCAAAATATTTCCTTCTGAAATAGCATCTTTATTAATTGCTTTTTCATTTTTACTGACTTATAAATTTAAAATAGAAGAAGTAAAAAATGATTTGAATAAATTTTTCCTGGTATTTGTTATATCTGCGATACCATCATTCTTTAACTCTGTCAATATACCGTTGACCATTTTATACTCATTCCGACTTTTTGCTTTTTTCATTGTTCTCACGGCTATTCAAATTAGTATAACAGAATATGATCAAGTCAAAAGGTATTTGACTTTTTTTGTGGTGATGTCTGTTCTGAACGGTTTGTATGTCATTTTTTTGAGTGTAACAACAGGTTTACGTGAATTTGGATTTGCTGGTATCTGGTATGTGGACTATGTTGGTGTTGCCCTGGTTATTTCGGTAGTTTTTTTACTTTACAGCAAAAAGTACAGGCTTTATTCTATTGTTTCAACCGTGATTCTTACTCTTGCATTAATATTTACACAGACTCGTAATGCATGGTCGTCTGCCGGACTAACAATATTTTTAATTTTAATCCATTTTGTTATTACTTGCTCTAAGATGGGCTATAACCGTAAGAGGGTTATCTTTTGGATCTTATTGTTTACTGCTCTTCTAGCCCTGGTTTCGATACAAGCTCATTCGTTAAACCCGGGTGTTTTTAAAAGGGTTTCATCGCAGTCTTTAGAACCTCTTTCTGAATCTCAAAGCGGTGACGTTACAATTAGTTCTTTTATAACAAGGTTCTTTATATGGCACACTGCGTATCAGGCCTTTCTTGCTCATCCACTTACTGGGATTGGTTTATATTCGTTTCCTTTTTCTTCCCAGTACTATTTTACAATTGATCCTATCTTTTACAAATTATTTGTTAAAAATCTCCCTGCACATACTACCGTTCTAGCCCTTCTTGCGGAAGTTGGAATTATAGGAACTTTGGGATTTTTAATATTTCTTACTTCGGTATTTAAATGATTAATAAATAACTTAAAGAAGAGTATATCAGAGTTAAATCGTCTCTATTCGCTAATGCTGATATTCTTACAAGTATTTATTCTAATTTCTATGATAATGACTGATGCATGGCTACTGGGGAAATCAATTAATGCTTTGGGCGATGCTGTTGGCTTTCTCCGTCTCAAATAAAAAATTGATAGCTAGTAATTCAGTTAAAAGTATTCATGAATAGAGATAAAAAAAATTCAGTATGGCTGGCTGCACAGTATATTGTTACTATAGCGGGTGCATTTGTAACCTTAAAGTTAAATATTGATCATTTTGGAAAGGAAATATTCGGGACCTGGTTAATATTTGCTTCTCTCTGGGGGGTCGGTTCGATAATGGATTTAGGCTTCGCTACTGCAATCGTTAAATATATCGCTGAAGCAAAAAGAGCTGAGGATAATGGTAAAATCAATTCATTGATAAGCACGGGTACAATCTTATTTTTATTAGTAGGTATAGTGCTGGTGTTTTTAGGTATAGTTGTAGGGCAATTATTTTATCTTAATAATAATAATTTAAGCCTCGGGGGTACAGCTCAAGCCACATTTAAGATATTTTATTTACTTGGGGTTAATTTTTTTATTTATTATAACTATTTATTCTTAAAATCCATACTTGAAGGATTAAGCGATTTTGTCCTATCAAGTAAAATCGTTATTACTTCTAAACTTGTACTTCTCTTTTTAGTCATTTTAATCACGTATTTTAATGCAGACATTATATTCCTTGCTTATGCCTTTATACTTACATCAGCCATCCAATTAATAATCAACCTCCTGGCAATTAGATTTAAGTACCCGTTAATCCATTTTACTTTTTCTAAAACAAGTATCGCTTTAATAAAGAAACTTTTTAAGTTTAGTGTTTCAGTACAATTTTCAAATATATTCTTCGCGCTTATTGACCCTATCATCAAATATATTATAGGAAGTTATGCTCAGGTTTCGATAGTTCCGCTTTATGAAGTTGGAAGAAGGTTTTCTACTGCCATCTCCGGCCTGTATTTTACTTCATTCCGCACAATTTTACCTAAAACAAGTGTGCTGATTGGTAAAAAAGAATACAAGGAATATCTCGAAAATGAAGGCTTGACAAATATGAAACTGGGTATTTTATATTCAGGTGTAGCTTTCGGAATTGGAACCTTATTTATATCTCTTCTAATAATATTTTGGTTTCAATTACCAGAAGCTATTTTAATTTTCTTAATTCTATCAATTCCAGAAGCTATCAATAATTTCGGATATACTCTATATAATTTTGTTTTGGGGATAGGGAAAGCCTCATTAGTGGCTATTATACAACTGATTAACTTAGTGATTATGACTTTATGTACAACCATGGGTTATATATTACTCAAGAATAATCTGGGGTTACTAGGATATACAATCTCTGTATTAATTTCTAATATTATTTTGATGTCTTACACCGTCTCACTGACAGGTGTTTCGTATAAAGATGTTTTCAAAAGGACAAAACTCAGCAAGCTTATTTTTCTTATTACCCTAATGTTAATAGCAGTCTTATTAATTCAATTTAATTTCTATTCTGTTATAATTGTAGCAGGTGTATTAAGTTTAATTTCCACAATTTATTTTGGAAACGATATCATGACAACATTCTCAGCTATTAAAAGAATTCTATCTCCGAACTTCAAAACAAAAACACCATCAGGATAAAACAAGATATTAAGAAATTATGCAAAAAGAGAATCCGACTGAAATTTTAGTTACTGCGATTATCTCGACATACAACTCCGAAAAATTTCTGGAAGGAAGATTAAGAAATTTATTTGAACAATCGATCAGGAATAACCTTGAATTGGTAATTATTAATAGCGGTTCAGAGCAAAATGAAGAAGAAATCGTGAAGAAATTTATCGGTAAGGGAATCCCCATAAAATACATCCGTACAGAAGAAAGAGAGACGATTTATAAAGCATGGAACAAAGCAATTAAAGTATCAAACGGGAAATTTATTACTAATGCTAATACTGATGACCGGTTGAAAGATGATGCACTTGAATTTTTATTGGCCTATCTGTCAAATAATCCAGATGTTGGAATGGTATATGCCGACCAATATATTTCATCAATTCCCAATCAGGGATTTCTTGACTCAAGAAAAGGGAAAATTTGTCGTTTTCCTGATTTCAAAAGGATTTATAGTTTCGAAAGATGTATAATAGGATCCCAGCCAATGTGGAGAGCTGATATACATTTTAAGGATGATATTTGGTTTGATGAATCTCTTGAAGTAAGCGGTGACCACGAGTTTCAGCTGAGAATCTCTCAGAAATACACGATTCACCATATTAAAAAGTCTTAGGTTCATTTTATAAATCTGCAGCAAAAACTAATAAAGAATATGAAGACCCCGAGCGAAATTTTAGAGAAGTAAATTATATAACAGAAAAATACATTCAAAGCTATCTAAGCTCTTTGAGTAATGAACAATTAAAGAATATTTTACGTAAATTTAATTTAAGATTATTTATTCCTCTCCGTATCTTTCTTGCTTTGAGAATGATAGATAAATCACTTAATCCGATTTACCCAAAATTCTTTTTTCACTCAGTCGAATTCACATATTATTTTACGGCTCTTATTTATGAAAGAATTGGTTCGGTTAGTAAGGCGGCTAAAATTTGCAAAAAATACCTTGGATATAAAGAATCACAGAGGATATCTACATTACTTTCACAAATTAAACAGAATAAAGGAATTAGTTGGGAAAAATAGGCTTAGGCGTAATTACTTGTAATAGACTGGATTTCTTTAGACAGTGCGTATTGTCTGTGCCTGATTTGGATTTTATTGTTGTTGTTAATGATGGAAATCCTTATCCATCAGATGCTATCCCATCAAAAGTAACGCAACTTATTCAACATAAAAAAAATATGGGAATAGCCCGGACAAAAAATAATGCTTTAAGGGCAATGCTTAAGCATAATTGTGAACACTTGTTTTTGATTGAAGATGATATAAGCATTAAAAGGCAAATTGTTATAGACAAATATATTCAGGCATCCAGAAAAAGTGGTATTGGACATTTTAATTATGGATATCACGGCCTGGTGAACAGGGATGGAGATGGCAAGCCTAAATTTAGAAAGCTGATTAAATATGATAACGATACAGATGTCGTATTTAATTATAAACTTACAGGTGCGTTCTCTTATTTTAGAGATAATGTATTAAAAGATGTCGGGCTAATGGATGAAAGGTATAAAAATGTTTTGGAACATGTAGATCACACATATAGAATAATTAAGGCAGGTTATCATCCCCCTTTTTTCTGGTTTGCTGATATTGCAAATAGTGAAGAATATTTACTAGAATCTGATCCTGATCTGAAGGATAGTCTGAATAAACCATATAGTTTCAGTTACAAATTTCGGGTTTTTATTTATAATAAATATTTTAAATGGAAATTCGGTTCATTTCCCGGACATATTTCTGATTGTTCCGAAGAAACATTTTTAAAAGTATCGATAATCTGAAGTTAAATTATGGGGAATAAGTGAGTACTAATGATCCTAGCCCCAGCATATCAGTAGTCCTTGCAGTCTATAATGGGTCGAAGTACATAGAGGAACAACTCAGCTCTATTCTTAATCAAACTTATCAAGATTTTGAATTGATTTTTATCGATGATGCTTCGATTGATAATTCGATTGAAGTAATTGAAACCTATTTAAAGAATAAACAATTTGAGAATTATTTAATATTAAAGAATAAAATAAATATAGGACCAAATGGCTCATTTGAATTGGGTATTAAAAATAGCCAGGGTGAATTTATTGCATTTTGCGATCAGGATGACATATGGTTACAAAAAAAGTTGGAAGCGCTTATTACTAAAATTAATGAGAAAGATACAGACTTGGTTTTCTCCCAATCCTTTATAATGCAGGGAAGACGAAAGACAAAAAGAAAGTATCCGAAACAGAATCATTCAAAAGATTTATTTATCAGGCTTCAGCATAACAATGCCCGCGGAGCTACCATAATGGCCAGAAAATCTTTTTTGGAAAAGATCATGCCATTCTCAGATTCAGATATTTATGATAAATGGATCTACTTTATTTCCATTATTACTGGTTCGGTTTATTTTAATAATGTCCCATTAGATTACTATCGCGCACATTCTGAAAATGTGGTCGGTATAAATTTTAAATACAGTTCGAAATCAGAAAAAATTTTAAAGTTTGCATTAAAAATTCAATTTTATAAAGATTTGACTCTTTTTCTCGAAACACAGAATTATACCGATAGGGAGGTTTTCACAACAATTAATTCTATTATCGAGTTTTATGAAAGTATGAGAAGATGTCTTGAATTTAAGAATTTAAGCTGTTTGAAAAGATATATAAAGTTTGTTTTATTGAAAGACTTTTATGTTAAGGAAAAATTAATCTTTCTGTACTACTATTTAATGAAGAAAAAATGATACCCAATCATACACCCTATTTATCTGTTATAATTGTGAGTTATAATAATCCGGATGTATTGATGAACACAATAAGTACCCTGTTTGACAAATTAAAATCTGCTGATTTCGAGATTATTGTAGTTGATAACGCGTCTGCGGAAAGGAATGTTGAGTTAATAAAACAAAAGTTCGGACAAGTTAAACTAATAGAAAATTCATCTAATAGAGGCTTTGCAGCTGCTTGTAATCAAGGGGCACAAAGCTCAAAAGGTGATTATCTGCTATTTGTAAATAGCGATATAATCTTTCTGGGTGACCCAATTCCAGAATTATTAGAAACCTTTAAAATTTATAATGATGTTGGAATTGTTGGATGTAAACTTTTAAACCAGGATGGCTCTGTACAAAGATCCTATTATTCGAAACCAACATTATTGAAACGATTTCTGGATTTAAGCGGATTAAAAAAAATTCTGATTCAATATTCAACAAACGATTTAAGAGAAAAATACAGTGAGGTTGATATCATTAAAGGAGCTTTTCTGTTAATACAGAAAGATTTGTTTGACGAGTTATCCGGATTTGACGAAAACTATTTTATGTATGTAGAAGATGTTGACTTGTCTTATCGCGCTCAAAAAATGGGGAAAAAAAATTATATTGTAAATACTGATTCAATTGTACACGTAGGGTGGCATCCAATATCTATTCATAATTCTTTTGCTTTCTATAATGGTAATATTGGACTAAAATATTTCTATAAAAAAAATAAAAATCCTGTTTCTTATATATTTTTCCTTTTTATTTCAGTTCCGCTATTATATCTTTATTGCTTATATTTTTATAATGACCCACTACTAAAGAAGACCTTAAAAAAGGTGCTGAAATATTATTTGAAAAATGAGAAAAAATTATAAAAATGATTCTTTCGACTTTATTGCCGTTAATTGAATGAGTTTATCCGATATATGAATGTAATAGAGTTATTATTCCTTCTGGCTTTCGGTATTATTCTTCATAGTTATTTATTATATCCTCTTTCTATGAGGTGCATTTCATTTTTTGTAAAAAAAGACTATAGCAGTTCAAGGAATTTCCCTTCCGTTTCGGTAATTATATCAGCATATAATGAAGAAAGAGTAATTGAGAAAACAATCAAGAATTTTTTTAGTCTTCAATATCCGCAGGAAAAACTAGAAGTAATAATCGGATCTGATGGATCAACTGATTCAACAAATAATATAATTAATAAACTCCATACTGATTTTCCTAATCTAAAACCTGTTTTATTCAATTATAGAAGAGGAAAAAAAGCAGTTGTAAATGACCTTATACCTCTGGCAGGTGGTGATATACTTATCTTTAGCGATTCTAATACTATTTATCAGAAATATGCAATAGCAAATCTTGTAAAATATTATGCGGATTCCAGAATAGGAGGTGTATGTGGTAGATTAGAGCTTTTATCTGAAGTTAATTGTGATAAAAGAAATAAAGAGAAGGTTTATTGGGGTTACGAATCCTGGCTCAAAAATGTTGAAGGAAGTTTAGGAACATTAATCGGTGCCAATGGAGGTATTTATAGTATTCGAAAGTCTTTATATGTTAATATGCCTGAAAATATACCTGTGGTGGATGATCTTTTTATTTCCCTAAAAGTAATTGAACAAGGCAAGGATTTTATATATTCAAAAGATGCTGTTGCCAGAGAATTTGTTGCTCCTTCGCTCAAATGGGAATATGATAGAAAAGTCAGAATTATACCAAGAAGTCTGGAAACTATTAAACAGGTCCGGAGTCTGCTCTGGGGAAAGAAATTTCTCATTAGTTATGGATTATGGTCACACAAAATAATAAGATGGTTTTCACCTTTGATTTTCATTTTGATCTTTCTGATAAACATATTTTTATTGGGACATCAAAACGCATTTGTTCTGACATTCTTTTTTCAAGTATTGTTTTTATTTTTTGTATTTGCCGGATATCTGCTCAGTAGGCTGAATATAAACATCAAATTTTTACAGCTATGTCTTTACTTTTTCATTATCAATAGTGCTTTATTAAAAGGAATGATTAATTTTCTATTTAAAAAGCATCAACCGATTTGGCAGCCAACACCAAGAAAATGACTAAATCACTTGAAAAAATAATTGTTCTGCTTACCGACTTCATCACCATCAACCTGGCGTTTATTATTTTCTTTAAGTTAAGAGTTGAGTCCGGCTGGTTCAGACTTCTGGTTGCCCCTGAATTTTTTATCCCAATGTTTATTATTTATTTCTATTGGGGTATAATATTTTTGTTTATTGGTATGTACCGTACCTGGTTTGCTGCTTCCCGGTTTGATGAAATCTCAACTCTATTTAAAGCTTCTTTCTTCGGAATCTTCATTTTATTCATTATCATTTTTATAGATGATTACCTGCACGGGGTAGCCTCAGCAAATCGTATTCTTATTTTTATTTACTGGGGATTATTTCTTCTACTTGTTGGCGGTGGCAGATTAATAATCAGAAGTGTTCAACGAAATCTCTTAATAAAGGGAATAGGCAGAAAGAATGCTTTGATAATTGGTTATAATGAAAAAGCTTTTGAAGTGGGACGTCAGTTAATTGATCATAAAGCGCTTGGGCTTGATGCTGTCGGGTTTATTTCTGTAAAAGATGAAAATATAGGAAAACAGGAAAACGGAGTTATTGTTATTGACTCGATAAAGAATATTGAAAAGATAATTGATGAGAAAAATATAAAAGAAGTAATCATAGCACTGGAAAGGGAAAACAACGATATTCTTGTAGAAATTATTGGAAAATGTGAACCGAAAAATGTCGGTCTAAAAATAGTTCCGGATCTTTATGAAATTCTCAGCGGTCAGGCAAGAACCTCCCAGATTTATGGTATTCCACTGATCGATATAATGCCTCAGTTAATGCCTGAGTGGGAAAAAAGGTTAAAAAGGTTTATTGACGTTTTGGTTTCTTTTATAATTCTAACAATTTCTTTGCCTGTAATAGTTGTATCTGCTATTGCTATTAAAATTGATAGTAAAGGACCTGTTTTTTTTACACAGAAACGATGCGGAATGAATGCTGAGATTTTTAAAATGATTAAATTCCGGTCGATGTTTCAGGACGCTGAAAAGAAAACCGGACCAGTCTGGTCATCTAAAGATGATCCACGGATAACCAGGGTTGGAAAAGTTATCAGAAAGCTCAGGATAGATGAGATTCCTCAGTTTATGAATGTTCTTAAAGGTGAAATGAGTATTGTCGGACCTCGGCCGGAGAGACCCTTTTTTGTTGAAAAACTTTCCGAGGAAATACCTTATTATAAAAGAAGACTTAAAGTTCGTCCCGGTATTACCGGCTGGGCACAGGTAAAACATAAATATGATGAAAACATAGAAGATGTTAAGGTGAAATTGAGATACGATCTGTTTTATATTGAAAATATGTCTCTTCGAATGGATTTTAAAATCATATTCCGAACTATTTTTGTTGTACTTTTTGGTAAGGGGCATTATTATTAAATGTTAAATAATATTTTATTTCCATCCTTTAATTAAAATTGAATTAAATCATTTTATGCCTGAAAAATCCCTAATAATTATACCAACATTTAACGAGCTGGAAAATATCAGGAAACTTATCCCTGATCTGCTTGAAAGACATGAAAATCTCGATATCTTAATTGTTGATGATAATTCTCCGGATGGTACCGGAATTTATATTGAAGAGCTGTCTAAAAAGAATCTTAAAATCAAATTAATAAAACGTGAAAAAAAAATGGGTCTGGGTACGGCTTATATTGCAGGTTTTAAATATGCTCTCCAACACGATTATGATTATATTTTTGAAATGGATGCTGACTTTTCACACGATCCCAGAGAGATTAAACAGTTTCTTCAAGCGATCAATAAATATGATCTTGTCCTCGGAAGTCGCTATGTAAGAGGCGTTAATGTTATCAACTGGCCGATGAGGAGACTGCTTCTAAGCTATTTTGCAAATAAGTATACTAGGTTCATAACAGGAATGCCGATTCAAGACGCAACCGGTGGTTTCAAATGTTTCAGAAGAAAGGTTTTGGAAGCCATCAACCTTGATAAAATAAGATCCAACGGATATGCATTTCAAATTGAAATGACATTTAAAACCTGGAAGAAAGGTTTTAAAGTTGGAGAAATCCCAATTGTATTTGTCGATCGTGTTAAAGGGACATCAAAAATGTCTAAAAAGATTGTTAGAGAAGCTGTAGTTATGGTTTGGAAACTTAGAATAAGAAGCGCTCTTGGTATTCTTTAATGAGGCTGGTGTGGACCTTTCAATAATAATTGTAAATTATAATGTAAAAGAGTTTTTACAAAACCTCGTTCACTCGATTCACAAAGCTGCACAAAAGATTAACGTTGAAATTATAATTGTAGATAATGCTTCATCTGACGGAAGTGTTGAGTTTATTACTGAAAAATTTCCGGATGTTATATTAATTGCAAATAAAAATAATCTGGGATTTGGAAAAGCAAATAACCAGGGGTTAAAAATTGCAAAGGGCAAATATTTTCTTCTTATCAATCCTGATTCCATCGTTAGTGAAGATACATTTACAAAAATGATTTCATTTATTGAGACTCATCCGTCAGTTGGTTTGGCGGGGTGTAAAATATTAAATCCTGACGGAACACTTCAACTTGCATGCAGAAGAAGTTTTCCCGGTCCTTGGACTTCATTTTGTAAAGTAACCGGGTTAAGTACCCTTTTCCCCAATTCAAAGTTATTCGCAAGATATAACCTTACATTTAAAGATGAAAATCAATCATATGAAGTTGATGCAATATCCGGTTCCTTTATGATGATGAAGAAAGAAGTTTATGAAAAAGTTGGAGGATTTGATGAAGATTTTTTTATGTATGGAGAAGATCTGGATTTATGCTACAGGGTTCAGCAAAGTGGTTTTAAGGTTTACTATGTTCATGAGACACAAATAATTCATTATAAAGGTGAAAGTACAAAGCGCAGCAGCCTTGATGAAACGAAATTCTTTTACGAGGCAATGCATTTGTTTGTTAAGAAACATTTGTCAAGTTCGCTTCTTGTCCAATTCATATTGCGTACTGCAATTGGTGTTAGAAAAATTTTGGCATTTTTAGGCAAAAGAAAACTTATCTTCCTTTCTATTGTTCTCGATTTTATTTTTTACAATCTCTCTCTTATTATCTCTGAGTCTATCTATCAATCCTTTGGAACGTGGAAAGGATTTCCCCAATTCAGTTTCCCGATAGTTTTTACAGTCCCCGCACTTTCATATATCATTGTTGCTTCATTATTTGATGTCTATAAAAGAGATAGTTTATCTATTTTAAAAAGCCTGGCCGCAATTTTTGTAAGCTTTTTCATTTTATCTTCTTTGACATTTTTCTTCAAGGATTTTGCGTACAGCAGAGCGATAGTAATTTTAACCTATCTTCTTCTTTTTATAATGCTTGTTCTATGGAGAGTCGTATTCAAATTGGGATTTAAGGTCGGCATTAATAAAGATTTATACCTCAGCAGGAGAACAATTATTGTAGGAATCAATGAAACCGCTCTTAAAATTGCCGATACTTTAAAAGCCAAGCAAATAGATTACCACTCAATTGTTGGATTAATAAGTCTTACTTCAAAAGAAATTGGTAATAAATTCGGAGAGTGGGAAGTAGTTGGAAGCATAGAAAACATTATTAAAGTGATCAGAGAAAAAAATATCGACGAGGTTATTTTTTCGCCGCAGGAGCTTTCTTATACACAGATGATGTCAGTTGTTTCTTCCTGCCAGAATGAAAATACAGAATTTAAAATCATCGGAAATAATCTTGATTTTTTGATAGGAAAAGCTTCAGTCTCGGTACTTGATGAAATACCTTTGATTGAAATAAGATACAATATAACCAATCCGATGATGAGGTTTTTCAAAGTTTTGTTTGATTATACACTTGCTCTGTTTGTTTTGTTTTTAGTCTATCCTTTCATATATTTGATCGCGAAAGTTAGGTCAGACAAATCGGATTTAAGACGCTTTATTTTAAAAGTTCCGGATATATTTTCCGGTAAGGTTAGTTTTGTTGGTCCTAAAGATGCAGCGGGAAGTAAAGATCTTTATCTCGGGAAAAGAGGGCTTACAGGTTTGTGGTATATTGAAAATGTTGAAGGTAAGGATGAAGAGAAACTTGATATACTATATGCTAAAAATCAGAACATCTGGTTTGATTTGGAGATACTGGCAAAATCACTTAATAAAATGTTGACAAGACGTTCAGGACATGGCTAAGACAATTTTAGAATTTGAAAAACCGATACACGAGCTTGAGTCACGCCTTGAGGAGATGAAGAAATATTCAGATAAGATGGATATTGAAAAGGAGATTATTAAACTTGAAGAAAAGGTTAGACAATTGAAGGAAGGTATTTATAAAGATCTAACCAGGTGGCAGAGAGTTCAGCTCGCTAGACATCCCGACCGTCCTTTTACACTGGATTATATTTATAATATGACGAATAATTTTGTCGAATTACATGGCGATCGAGGTTATAAGGATGACAAAGCTATTATTGGCGGACTGGCTGAACTTGACGAATTTAAAGTAATGATAATTGGTCATCAAAAAGGGCGTGACACAAAATCCAATCTTTACAGAAATTTCGGAATGCCAAATCCTGAAGGTTACCGCAAAGCACTACGTTTAATGAAGCTAGCCGAAAAGTTTAATAAACCTGTTATTACAATGCTTGATACCCCTGGTGCTTATCCCGGTATTGAAGCCGAGGAAAGAGGGCAGGCGGAAGCTATTGCAAGAAATCTTTTTGAAATGAGCAGATTGACTGTTCCTATCATCGTCGTTATAATTGGTGAAGGAGCCAGCGGCGGAGCATTGGGACTAGGAGTTGGAGATAGAATTCTTATGCTTGAAAATTGCTGGTACTCAGTTATTTCCCCTGAATCCTGCTCAAGCATTTTATGGCGAAGCTGGGATTATAAAGAACAGGCTGCTGAAGCATTAAAATTAACCGCGCCGGATTTACTTGAACAAAAAATAATCGATAAAATTATTCCCGAACCAATGGGTGGGGCACATACCGATCACCAGGCGATGGCAAATACATTAAAGGAAGTTTTAAAAGAAGAACTGACAGCACTCATTAAGTTAAAGCCCGATAAACTGATTCAGGGAAGACTTGAAAAATTTGGTAAGATGGGAGCTTACATAGAATAAACTCTATTTGGCTACCAGATTTGCCGGGTAATGGAATCTTCTTTTATTTAGTATAAAAATGTCCTATCCATTCCTCATTCACTTTTCTTTTTTATATTTTACCTAACAAATTTTTAATACTAAATGCTTATCCATAAAACTAATATCCGTGTTCGTTATGCTGATACCGACCAGATGAGGTATGTGTACAACGGAAAATATTTTGAATACTTCGAAGTTGGCCGAACTGAAATGATGCGGGAAAACGGATTACCATACAGCATGATTGAAGAGAGTGGCTACCAGATGCCTGTCCGGGAGGCATTATTGAAATTTAAGAATCCTGCATTTTACGATGAACTTCTTGAGATTGAAACAAGAGTAGAAAAACTTCCTGAATTAAAAGTTCATATTGATCATACAATAAGAAGTCTGGACAGAGACGTTACAATTGTTGAAGGATATATTGTTCTTGTTTTCATAAATATGGAAACGAGAAAACCTGTTCGTCCGCCTGAATTTTTTATTAATGCAATCAAACCATTTTATGAATAATTATGATTTCAGAATCAATTAACGAAATAATAAAAAGGGCACTCAAAGAAGATATTAAATCAGGAGATATAACAACGGAAGCTATTGTTTCAGAGGGAAAAATTGCTTCTGCGGAATTTTTAGTTAAGCAGGATGGAGTGCTTGCGGGATTTGAAATTGTCGAATCCTGTTTCAAAGAATTTGATGATTCCCTGATATTCACAAAATATTATTCAGACGGAGATATAGTAGTTCCCGGAACTATTGCTGCAGTGGTTAAAGGAAAAGCCAGATCAATTTTAACTGTTGAAAGAACTGCTTTAAATTTTTTCCAGAGAATGAGCGGCATTGCAACATTTGCACATCAGTTTAATGAGAAGATAAAACATACAAAAGCAAAATTAATTGATACACGAAAAACAGTTCCAGGATTAAGAGAAATAGATAAACTTGCTGTGAAGCTTGGTGGTGGAGAAAATCATCGGATTGGGTTATACGATATGTTCCTGATTAAAGATAACCACATCGAAGTTGCCGGTTCAATTACAAAAGCAGTTGATGCCTGTAAAAAATGGAGAGACAAAAAAAATCCTGCATTAAAAATTGAAGTTGAAACAAAAAATCTTGGTGAAGTTAAAGAAGCGATCAATTGTAGTGTTGATGTAATTATGCTGGATAATTTTGAAATTGAATCGATGAAAGATGCAGTAAATCTGATAAATGGAAAATGTAAAGTTGAAGCTTCAGGAATGGTAAATCTAAATACAGTTAAAACTATTGCAGAAACAGGAGTTGATTATATTTCTGTCGGCGCGTTGACACACAGCGTTAAAGCTCTTGATATCTCACTTGATATAAAGATGAGATAAACGACAAATGATTTTTGAAAAATTAAAACAGCTCACAAAAGACACCGCAATCTATGGAATCAGTACGATGGTGGGACGGTTCCTTTCTTTCCTGCTTGTTCCTTTCTATACAAATATTTTTCATCCTGCGGAATATGGTATAATCGCAAACATCTATATCTTCATCGGAATTTTTAATATTGTTTATGTGTATGGTATGGATGCAGCTTATTTAAAATTTGCTGCCCTGCCTACAGTTGGAGATAAAAAAGATAATTTCTCCACCCCTTATCTCTCAGTTTTTCTATCGGGTATTTTTCTTTCATTTATTATGATTCTTATAAGGGAACCTGTTTTTAATCTGCTGGAAGTTCCAATTAATTATTATCACCTGATGTATTATTCTGCCGGAATTTTATTCCTGGATTCAATTGCAGTAATTCCTTTTATTCAATTAAGACTTCAAAGAAAAGCAAAAAAGTTTGCAGCTTTTAAACTCATCAATATCGGCGTGAACATTGTCCTTAATCTGGTTCTCATTTTAAAATACAAAATGGGAATCGAAGCTGTCTTAATAAGTAATGTTATAGCTTCCCTTTCCTCATTGTTGCTCCTGGTTCCGGAAATTTTCAAAAATCTTCGCTTAAAATTTAATATTCAACTACTGAAGAAATTAATGAAATTCGGATTACCTTATTTGCCTGCCGGTCTTTCATCTATGCTTATTCAGGGAATTGATCGACCTATTCTTGGAAAACTCACGAACATGGATACTGTTGGAATTTATAACGCCTGTTACAAGCTTGGAATATTTATGATGTTATTTGTAAATATGTTTCAGTATGCCTGGCAGCCATTCTTTCTGCAAAATTCCGAAGAAAAAAAAGTGAAAGAACTCTTTTCCAAAGTTTTAACATATTTTACCCTGGCAGCAAGTTTAATTCTGATTATTCTATCACTATTTATAGACAATATAGTTGCTATACCTGTTTTGCACGGAAGAACACTAATCGATTCATCATATTGGGGCGGTTTACCAATTGTTCCTGTTATACTTTTCGGTTACTTGTTTAATGGATGGTACGTGATTTTTACTGCCGGAATTTATATTGAAGAAAAAAGTATGTACATCCCTTTAATTACAGGTATAGGAGCGACAGTAAATATTGTGGTAAATTTTTTACTTATTCCTGTTTGGGGAATAATGGGTGCTGCACTTGCAACCCTGGGTGCTTACTTTGCAATGGCAGCCGGATTATACATTGTAACGCAAAAATTCTATAGGATAGAATATGAAATAGGAAAAATTATACGAATATTTTTTGATATTATTATTGTGGGAGGAATATATTACTATCTTCTTTATACTGATAATCTTTTAATTGTATATAAATTGTTATTGCTTATTTTCTTTTCACTATTTCTATACATATTTGTTTTTGAAAAGAGAGAAATAGATTTTCTCCGTAACAAATTATCTGCCATAAAACAAAACAGGAATTAAATGCAGCCGGATAAAATTACTGTTAAAATTAAAAGGTTAAATCAGAGTTTTGATGATATAGAATTTCCAGCATATTCAACTCACGGGAGTGCTGGAATGGACATTCGTGCTGCAGTTGAAGATGAAATAGTTTTAAAAGCAGGGGAAGTAAATCTTATTCCAACAAATTTAGTTGTTGAGATTCCGGAAGGATTTGAGATTCAGGTTAGACCAAGAAGCGGACTTGCAGTTAAACACGGAATAGGAATTCTTAATTCTCCCGGAACAATTGATTCTGATTACCGCGGTGAAATAAAAATTATTATGATGAACTTCAGCAAAGAAGATTTTGTGATTAAAAGAGGGGAAAGAATAGCACAGCTTGTTTTATCAAAAGTTTATCTCGCTAATCTTGAAACAAATGAAGAGTTGATGGAAACTAAAAGAGGTGAAGGCGGATTCGGGCACACAGGAAAAAAATAATTTTCTTGATTAAGGAAATTATAAAAGCTAAATTAAATCGGGTTTAAATTTGATCTGTTTTCAGTCGGGGTTTAAAATGAAAAAACAATTATCTCTTCTTGCCCTTTTTATATTGATCTCCAATTTTAAGGCTTATCCACAACAGTTTAATGTGGGTTTCAAGGTTGATATAATCAAGGATGTAAACATAGAACCAATCCAGTCTTATTCGAAGGGCACTTCCCTTTTCCCTTTCCCGGCTTTTTTTCTAAAAGTTGGGGTTTTGTTTTTTGATAATCTGGAACTGCAACTTGAGGGTGGTTCTCAAATTGGAGATAGGTTTGCTGGAGTAGAAGCCGCAGCCCTTATAAAATACAGAGCATCTTATAACATATTTCCTTTCATAACTTATTTAAATCATCAGAATCAGGGGCATGAAGGTGTCGGAACCGGAACATTAAGCAATACTTATAATTTCTTTGGTCTTGGTGCCGAGCTGAAAGTCTCAAAATTATTCAGTGCTGATTTAGCTTATTATGTTCCGGTGGGCAGAAAGGTTTTCGATTATAGTCTTGAGCCCGATAAAACTGTTTATGATTCACAGGTTGGTTCGCTTGTGAGACTTGGATTTATTTTTAGTTTTTATCCGTAAAGGAAATTGTTCTAAAAAAATATTAAAAACTTGTAAATTATTTTTTCATACTGCTTAAACTCTCAAAAAAGTTACTGAAATTTTTTTAACTTGCACTCAGTGAAATTCTAATCTCATCTTTTTAAATTCTTTTTTTACATGTCAGATTTTATTCATCTACATAACCATTCACACTATAGCTTGCAGGACGGAGCCTGCACTGTTGATAGTCTTATAGAAGCGGCAAAAAAAAATAATATGCACTCTGTGGCGTTAACAGATCACGGCGTGATGTATGGAATAGCTGAATTTTATAAAAAAGCTACGAAAGAGGGAATTAAACCAATTGTGGGAATGGAAGCTTATATTGTGACGGATGGTTCAAGGTTTGACAGAGGTAAAGAAAATGAAAACAACGGCAGAAAAAAATCAAAACATTACAACCATTTAATTCTTCTTGCAAAAAATAAAGAAGGATATCAGAATTTATCTAAGCTTTCCACGTTGGGTCATACCGAAGGATTCTATTACAAACCAAGAATTGATTTAGAACTTCTCAAAAAATACAGAGAAGGATTAGTTTGTACTTCAGCCTGCGCAGGTGGAGTAGTTTCAACTCACCTGATTAATAATGATTTTGATAAAGCAAGAGAAATAGCAAAAACATTTAAAGATATTTTTGATGATGATTTTTACCTCGAGATACAGGACCACAATATGGAAGTGGAAAAACCTGTGCTTGCGGGTATGCCGAAACTTTCCAAAGAACTCGGAATTAAACTGGTTGCAACAAATGATTGTCATTATATAGAAAAAGATCATGCTTTCGCACATAACATTCTTCTTCTTCTTTCAGATAAAAATGGTGCTGATTACAGGCAGCTTAGATATGGAACAGACCAGGTTTATTTCAAGTCCCAGGAAGAAATGATTAAGCTCTTTAAAAATTATAAAGGGGCTGTTGAAAATACTCTTGAGATTGATTCAAAGATTGATTTGAAACTGGATTTTACAGGGCATCATTACCCGCAATTTCCAATTCCGGTTGATGTACCTGCAAAAAATGCCGAGGAATATTTTGAATTTCTTGCAAAAGAAGGTCTTCAAAAAAGGATGAAAAATATTTCTCCCGAAGTTCAGGAACGATTTGATTTTGAGATAGAAACAATAAAGCAAATGGGTTTTGCAGGTTACTTTTTAATCGTACAGGATTTTATAAATGCCGCAAGGAATATGAATATTCCCGTCGGACCGGGCAGAGGAAGTGTTGCCGGAAGTCTTGTTGCATATACTTTGGGAATAACAAATATAAATCCTTTAGAATATAATCTGCTTTTTGAGAGATTTTTAAATCCTGCGCGTAAATCTATGCCTGATATTGATGTGGATTTTGCTGATGATAAACGCGGTGAAATTATAGATTACGTCAGAGAAAAATACGGAGCAAATTGTGTAAGCCAGATAATAACTTTTAACAGGCTATCTTCTAAAGCAGTAATCAGGGATGTAGCACGTGTATTAAAAATTCCAATTCCTACCGTGAATAAAATAACCAAGTTTATTCCATCAAAATTTGGAAAAGTATTTACAATTGACCAGGCACTGGCTGAAGTACCGGAACTGAAATGGGTAAGAGATTCTAAAGAAAGTGAAATTCAAAACCTTATTAAATATGCTAAAGTACTTGAAGGCATGAACCGTAATGCTTCAAAGCATGCAGCGGGAGTTGTTATTACTCCCGAAGATGTCAGCAATTACGTTCCTCTCGCAAATGCTGTTTCTCAGACAGATATTGTAACACAATTCAATATGAAGGAAATTGAAAGCTGGGGATTGCTTAAGATGGACTTCCTTGGTTTGCGAACTTTAACAATTATTCGCGATACATTATCACTAATTAAAAAAAATCATAACATTGAAATTGATATCGATAATATTCCTTTAAATGATGAGAAAACTTTGCAGTTATTTTCTAAGGGACAAACAACCGGCATCTTCCAGTTTGAATCTGCCCCGATGCGTGAATATCTTAAAAAGTTGAAACCTACCAGTTTAAGTGACCTTGCTGCAATGAATGCACTTTATCGTCCCGGTCCAATGGAATTTATTGATGATTTTATTGATCGAAAATTTGGTTTGAAGGAAGTTGTTTATCAGCATAAAATTCTAGAGACAATTCTGAATGAAACATACGGGATTATTGTTTACCAGGAACAGGTAATTCAGATTGCAAATAAAGTTGGAGGAATGAGTTTAGCCGAAGCTGATATTCTTCGGAGGGCAATGGGTAAAAAAGATCTTGCTGCAATGAAGCAGCAGAAAGAAAAATTTACTGCCGGAGCAATTAAGAATGGAATTGCAAAGAAAACTGCAGAGGAAATATTTGACGCAATTGATAAGTTTGCTAATTACGGATTCAATAAGAGTCATGCTGTAGCTTATAGTTTTGTTGCATACCAGACAGCATATTTAAAAGCTCATTACACTGCAGAATTCCTTGCGGCAAACCTGACCAATGAATTCGGAAATTCGGATAAAGTTGCATTGTTCCTTGAAGATTGCAGAAAACTTAAAATAGAAGTGCTTCCACCCGATGTTAATAATCCTTCCGTTTCATTTGACGTTCAGGATGGGAAAATTCGTTTCGGAATGTCTGCAATAAAAAATGTAGGTAAAACTGCTGTAGAAGAAATAATTATAACAAAAGAAAAGTTAGAGAGAAACTTTAAGAGTATTTTTGATTTTTGCGCAAGTGTAGATACTCATATCGTTAGTAAACGTGCGTTGGAAGGGTTGGTTCTTGCCGGTGCTTTTGATTCAATCAATAATATTCGTTCAAAACAACTTGTAGCTATAGAAGCTGCACTGGATTATGGAAATAAATTTCGTAATTCTACTCTTACTAGTGAGAATAGCCTGTTCGGAGGAATGGAAGAACTGGTTAAACCGGTTGAACCGGAGCTTCCGAATCTACCACAATGGACTCAGCGTGAGAGACTGGCAAAAGAAAGGGAAGTGCTTGGATTTTATGTGACCGATCATCCACTCAGAAAATTTGAAATTGAGTATAAATCATTTTCATCGATTCAATTAGGGGATACTGAAAAATTACAGGATACAGACGTTGTACGGGCATGTGGTGTAATTACTGAATTAAAAACGAAAATTGATAAATCCAACAGGAAGATGGCATTCTTCAAACTTGATGATTTTTCAGGTTCTTGTGAATGTTTAATGTTTTCCAAAGTATTTGAAAATTATGGGCAATATATTAAAGAGGAAGAATGTGTGTTAATAATCGGGAAACCTGAAAGCAGTGGGGATGCAATAAAACTTCATATTGATAAAGTTATACCACTCCAGGAGACAAAAAAGGAATTAACTGAAAGTATAAAGATAAATATAGATAAGAAACGTCACCCGCTGGCAAAAATTTCAGAGTTAAAAACTCTATTGGAAACTAATGAAGGAAACATTCCTTTATATATCGATTTGGTAAATAACGGATCAAAACCTTCAAGATTCACGTTACCAAAAAATAGGATTAATTTAACCGATCAGTTTATTTTAGATGTAAATAACTGCCTGGGTGAAGATTCACTTCTTCTTGTATGCAAAAAATAAATGTTCTGATTTTAACGGTTGATCAGAATAATTCTTAATTGTATAACTTATTGCATTTTTGTATTATTAAAATTCCGTTTTTAATTAACATGATAAGGTATTGAAGTAGTATGGCAGATAGTGAAAATGGTAAACTCTGGGCAGTTATACTTGGGGCTTCTTCAGGTTTTGGTGAAGCAGTTTCAATTAAACTTGCTGAAGATGGTTACAATATTTTCGGTGTACATCTGGACAGGCAGGCAACAATGCACAACGTTGAAAGGATTATAAGTAAAATAAAATCCAGCGGATCTGAAGCAGTTTTTTTTAACGCTAATGCAGCTGATGCCGAAAAAAGAAATGAAATTATAGCTGAGATAAAAAATAAATCAAACGGAAAACCCATCATTAAAGTGTTACTTCATTCACTGGCTTTTGGAACACTTAAACCTTTTATAAAAAAGAATGAAGAACAGCCACTTACAAAACCTCAAATGGAAATGACTCTTGATGTAATGGCTCATTCACTTGTCTATTGGGTTCAGGAATTAGTAATGGCAAACCTGTTTGTACGTAAAGGCAGAATTTTTGCAATGACAAGTTCCGGGAGTAAAGCCGTTATACCATTTTATGGGGCTGTATCGGCTGCCAAGGCTGCACTTGAATCACACGTAAGACAGCTTTCCACAGAACTCGGAGAAATGGAAATTGCTGTGAATTCAATAATGGCCGGAGTTACTGATACACCAGCTTTAAGGAAAATTCCGGGAAATATTCCTATGATTGAAGTTGCAAGAAGAAAAAATCCCCGGAACCGGTTAACTAAACCTGAAGATATTGCAAAGGTTATTTCAGTTCTCTGCCGTGACGGTGGTGAATGGATTTCAGGAGGAATAATTCATGCAGATGGGGGTGAAGATAGTGTTAGTTATGTTGGTCAGGGGCAGGCATAATAATTTAGTTTTTTAAATCAGAGGATAAAATATATGAAAACAATAACTATAACAGATGACAACTTCGATGAGGAAGTAACAAAATCAGAAAAACCTGTGTTGATTGATTTTTGGGCAACTTGGTGCGGTCCCTGTAAAATGATTGCTCCGATTGTTGAAGAACTCGTTGATGAATACGAGGGCAAAGCAAAAATCGGAAAACTTGATGTTGATAATAATCAGCAAACAGCAATCAAATTTGGTGTACGAAGTATTCCAACTATTTTAATCTTTAAAGATGGCAAACTTAAGGATACAATAATTGGTGCAGTTCCAAAAGCTCAGATTGTTCAGAGATTGAATACAGCAATTGCATAAAACAAATATTTCACCATTTCCCATCGGAGTATATGTATAAAATTTTAGTTACCGATGCGGTAGATAAAAAATGTAAAACAATTCTTGAATCAGCCGGCTTTGAAGTAACATTTGAAGCCGGAATGCCTTCCGAAAAAATAAAATCAATTATTAAAGATTATAATGCCTTAATCGTCAGAAGTGAAACTCAGGTAACTTCTGATCTCATATCACTGATGGACAATATGGTAGTTATTGGCAGAGCTGGTACAGGTGTTGATAATATTGATTTAGATAGTGCTACAAGGAAAGGTATTATCGTAATGAATACTCCGGGAGGCAATACGATATCAACCGCTGAACATACAATGGCTCTTATGCTTGGAATGTGCCGGAATGTTGCACAGGCTAATCAATCATTAAGAGAAGGTAAATGGGATAGAAAAAAATTTAAGGGTTCCGAGTTAGAAGGGAAAACGCTTGGAGTAATTGGATTAGGAAAAGTAGGAAAAGAAGTTGCCATTAGAGCCAAGGCTTTCGGAATGAATGTTATAGGTTACGATCCGGTAATTTCAAAGGAATCTGCAAACAAACTTGGTGTGAGTTACAGTGATTTAGAAAATTTATTTAAAGAATCAGATATTATTACTGTGCATGTTCCCCTTAATTCAGATACAGAAAATCTTATTTCCGAATCTACATTATTAAAATGTAAAGATGGAGTTAAAATTATTAACTGTGCTCGTGGTGGAATTGTTGATGAAATTTCGTTAGTACAGGCATTAAACAGTGGGAAGGTATCGGCGGCCGCATTTGACGTTTATATTAATGAACCACCTGATTTAACGGGAGAACTTATTAATCATCCCAAAATATTAACAACACCTCATCTCGGGGCTTCGACAGATGAGGCGCAGGAAAAAGTTGCAATTCAAATTGCAGAACAAATTGTGGATTTATTAAATAATAAATCAGTAAGGGGAACATTGAATGCCTCCTCTATTGAAGGTCTTCAAAATGAGGAATTAAAACCATTCATCGAACTCGCTGAAAAAATGGGAAAACTGGTTGCACAGTTAAACCCGGATCATTTAAAAAATTTAAATATTAACCTCAGTGGTTCTTACCTGCATACTTACTCAGAAATTTTAGATAATGCGGTTCTTAAAGGATTTCTTTCAACAAAAATTGATGAGCCGGTTAATTTTATAAATGTTAAAATGTTTGCTGAAGAAAAGGGAATTGTTATTAATGAAATAAAGTCAAATGAAAATCAGGAATTACAAAAATCTTTTAAATATTGAATTCATAGGTGAAAATAATAAAAGATCAGTGTCCGGAACTATATTTGGAAAAAGGGAAAGCAGAATAGTTATGATTGATGATTATAGATTAGAATTAATTCCTGAAGGGACATTTGCTATTTTATAAAAACCTGGATAAACCCGGTATGTTAGCATCGGTTGGAAAGGTGCTGGCTGATGAAAATATTAATATAGCTGGTCTCTCACTTGGCCGGTTAGATAACGGCAGTGAAGCAATGACAATTATTAACCTTGATGAAGCAATTAATAAAAGAATAATAAATCAGATTTTATCCATAGAAGGTATATGGGATGTATTGCTGGTTAATATTTAAGATAGGTGGATTTAAACTATATTGACATTTAATTATAAATAAAGTTAATTTCAAGTGAGATTATAACTTTTGAAAACTTGACAAAAATTACGTTTAATAGTATTTTGACTGGTCTTTTGATTAGTATATTGACTGTGAGAGGGAAAATTAAATAATACTCAATAATTCATAAACAAATAGGAGAGCACAATGTTGCGAAATGTTACAATCCTTTTGGCCACTTTTACGCTGTTAGCGTTTGGCTTGGTGCAGGCACAAAATAAAGCTGCAATAAATAGATCTGCAAAAATATTAACATTCACTGGGGATGAAGTTTCTAAAGTTTCAGGTAATCCTACTTTTAAAGTACAGAAAACTTATTACCCCGATGTTGTTAGAGGTGGGTTAACCTTTGATTTTAGTGGAACAGGACTTCTTTCAGGTTATGATCTTCAATCAAACGGTACCCCGGATGAAATCTGGCAGGATCCTTCTAATCCTGATAATCTTCATGCAATTTATATGAATTCACAACAGACAACTGGCTGGAGTGACAGAACCTGTACTTATTTTTATAGTTTTGATGGTGGTCTTTCCTGGTTCTCAATTGCAAACCTTCCCAGTACCGGAGAAAAAAGTGGTTATCCATCAATTAACGGATTTGATGATGGAACTGAAATTAGTTGCTAACCACAATCCAGCCGGTGGTGTACCTACAAGAACACAGATATTTATCGATCAATCACCTGGTTCAGGTACATTTGATCTTTGCGACCCGGGTTCAGTTGCAGACGGTGATCCGATTTGGCCAAGAGTTCTTGGTTTAGGCGCAAACGATTATGTATTTGCTTCTTCAGTAAATGCTGGTGCATTAGATAACGCATATGTTAATACCGGTGATGTTAGCTGCAATTTTTCTGGTTATGTAGCTTATGATGGTGATCAGGCAGAAACTTACTCTTTAGCTTATGATGCTGCAAGCGGAACAATCGGACATTTATATCTTGGAAATGCGAAGTTCAGGAAATTTATATTATCGTGAATCAACTGATGGTACAGTTACATGGTCTACCCCCGTTGAAGTATGGACATATGACGCTGTTGATAGTTTAGGTTGTCTTCGTGGTTGTGATCTTACAATGTTAGGTGGTCAACCATGTGCAGTATTCGAAGTTGATAAAACAGTTCCTTCTGGAAGTTATTTCCCGTCATTTCCATCCAGTATTTATTTCTGGTCACCTAATGTAAATGGTGGAACTCCTATGGTAATTGCTGACTCTTCGACAGTTCCATTTTACACAAACTGGGCATCAAACAATGATGTTATGACTCCTATTTGCAGACCTACAATCGGAAGATCAACAGGTGCATTAAATACTGACGCACTATTTGCAGCTTTTACTGCAAACACCGATCAGTTCTATGGTGATACAAATGCAACTGCAAACAACTATTATGCAGGATGGTTTACTTATTCTGTTGATAGTGGTCAGACATGGACAGCTCCTGTAAAATTCACTCCTGATGAATCTCCGATGAGAGACTGGAGATACATAAGTATGTCACAGAATAACGCAGTTGTTGATGACTCTATGTGCACTGTTCATATGGTTGTTACTGCTGATACGATTCCTGGAAGTACAGTTAACACAACAGATCCAAATTATCCTGTAGCAGTTTCTGCTGAATTCGTTGGTGTAAATACAACAGTTACAATTCCACAGGTTCCGCCAAATGGTATTAAGGATGTGAAAAATGTATTATACATTTAACTTAGCTCAAAATTATCCAAATCCGTTTAACCCGACAACAAAAATCAGTTATACAATTCCTGAAAGAAATAATGTATCTCTGAAAATTTATGATATGTTAGGACGTGAAGTAGCAACTCTTGTAAACACAACAAAAGAAGCTGGTAATTATGAAGTTAATTTCAATGCTTCAAACCTTGCTTCCGGATTATACATTTACAAGATCCAGGCGGGAAGTTTTACTCAATCCAAGAAAATGTTGTTGCTTAAGTAATTATTTTATATAATATATGTAATAAGTCAGAATTAATAGGTAGCTGTCGGGCAATCGGCAGCTACCATTTTTTTGATAGAAGATAAAAACGTCTTATTAAAAAACTTTCGAAAAATTCTTTGTGTGAGGTGAAAGATGCGGTTTAAAAATAAATGGAAGTTGTTGCTTCTGCTTCCGATAACTCTGGGGTTCATACTTTATAGCTGTATAGATGAACCGACGATAGCACCCGTTGGATCTGTTCATTCAGTAATCAAAATAGCCAATATGACTAATAACGTGGATGCTATTAATGTCACAATTGATGGTAATCAAAAAGCTTCTTCATTAGCTAAAGGAGAAACTACAGATTATTTTGACACTGACGCAGGTAAACTAAAATTTTCGGTTACTAATGGTGCCGGAGAAAAAATTTATGAGAAAACAATTGAAATAACGACATGGGAAAGATCTACAATTGTTTTTGCAGGTGATTATTCTTCTGATGAACTTTTGAATACCCTAAGTGATTTTCAAGTCAGCGAGGGAGAAATTTATGTAAGCAGTAAACCTGCTCCGGATAGTTTGAATATTTATTTTGTCCATGCTTCCAACGATGTGGATACATTCAAAACATTGAACTATAATATTTCTGCAATGTTTGTAGGATCCGATACTACATATACTTCCAAATATACTGGAACTGAGCTTCCCTTGAAATATACAGGCACATATTCTGTTGGAAATGCAGCACCCGGTGATTACACTTTTTATTTCATTACGGATGCAACCCCTCCTGATACGGTAATGACAGGACCTTACAGTCTGGCAGCCAACTTCAGGTATTATTTATATTTATACGGAAATCCAAATAATTTGCAATTTACCCTGAAGGAAGTTGTTCCACCACCAATTGGTTCCAGGGATTGAGAAATTTAAAAGGAGATGAAGAGTTATGAAATCAAAATTTACTATTTTATTATTACTATTGATTGTGCTGACTGTAATTCCTTCTTTTGCGCAATCAGGCAAAATAGTTGGTAAGGTTACTGATGTTGAAACCGGGGATCCATTAATTGGAGCTAATATTTTAATTAGCGGAACCAATCTTGGTGCGGCAACAAATGTAGACGGAGAATATATTATACTAAATGTTCCCCCCAATACATATACCCTGATAGCGAGATATATAGGGTATAAAGAAGTAACCAAAACAAATATTACGGTTTCAGTTAACGTAACTACTGAAACAGATTTTCAAATGCCTAATCAAACCTATGAACTGGGGATAGTTGAAATTGTTGCCCCAAAACCTTTGATAAATAAAAACCTGACCAATTCAGTTAATATTGTAACGTCAGGCGATATTGAAAATCTACCTATAAGAGGAGTTAACGCCGTTGTGAGTACACAAACTGGTGTGGTTAACCAGGGAGGTACAATTTATGTTCGCGGTGGACGCCAGGATGCTGTTGCTTATTATGTAGATGGTGTGTTAGTTAATAACCCTGTATTCGGCGGGGCTCAGACCCAGCCAATTAATAATGCAATACAAGAGGTTCAATTCCAGGCAGGTGGTTATCCTGCTGAATATGGTGGTGCTAATGCTGGTATAATTTCAACAACAACAAAAATTGGTGGAGAAAATTATACGTTAGGTCTGGAAGCAATATCAGATGAATTCTCTCAAGTTGGCAGTAAATTTCTTGATACATATTCCTATGGGTATAGTGAATATGTTCTTACCAGCAGTGGCCCTATCTTTCCATCAGTGAAAAATATAAGGTTCTTTGTTGCGGGTGATTATACCTGGAACCGGACACCGGTTGGGTTTTACCAGGGAGCTAATTTTAATAATATTTATGACCCTGCTTTAGGTACAAGTGCGGATACAATTAAATATTAATTATCCTGCCGGATACTTATTAAACCAGGCATCAAGACAGGTGCAGGTCCAGGGAAATTTATCTTTTGATTTCAATCCCTTCACCATCAAACTGAATGGAAGTTTTCATAGAACTGACAGCAGAGATGGTGCCGGAATTGCTAACTTCTTTACTTCTACCAGAGCCGGTCAGCATCAGGCGCAGACTATCACTTCAAGCATCAAAGTTACACAGGTGTTGAATGATAGAGCATTCTACGATCTGATTTTTAATTACTTTGGTGATTATTATGTAGATATGGATCCTATTTTTCAGAATGATATAACAGCATACGGTGATTCCGTTTTGAATTCACAGGTTGGAACAACCCTTCAGGCTGACGGACAGTATCTACCAACATTAAAAGCGTATGGTTTTACATTTACAAATGGCACGATCCCATATAATTTTTATAGAAAACAAAGAACAAATAGTATGGGAGGAAAAGCCAGTCTTCTGTATCAGATAGGTCAGCATCACGAATTGAAAACAGGTGCAGACTTTAACTATTATACAATCAGAAGATATTCACTACCATCACCGGTATCCGTTGCAAACTTTAGAAGAGCTTTACCCCAGGGATCCGGATATGATTTCTATGACAGGCTTGATAATTACGGTTATGATGAAATCGGTAATGTATCTGATGCCGGAATTAATGGTGCAAAGCATCCGGTTTTTGCAGCATATTATATCCAGGATAAAATGGAGTTCAGTGATCTCGTTGTTAACTTCGGTTTAAGACTAGATTATATTGATACTGATAGTAAAGCTTTTAAAGATCCTCACAACATTCACTTTGTAAATAATTTAATCGATCCTAATGATCTTGTGGATCTAACCCCATTTACACAGGTAAGTCCTCGTTTAGGTTTTTCTTTCCCTGTTACTGATAAAACAGTATTTCACGCTCAGTATGGTAAATTTATTCAGCAGTCTCAGTTAAGAGATATATATGAAGGATATAATGTTGTAGCCGATAATATTCAGGGAGGATTCGCAATCCAGCAGCCTGTTGGTTTTGGATTAAAGCCCGAGCGCAGTACTCAGTATGAAATCGGTTTCAAACAACAATTAGGTGATGTCTTTGCATTTGACGTTACCGGGTTTTATAAAGATATCAAAGATCAGATTCAGGAAAGAAGCATTTATGCTGATCCGGGTGCAAACCACAGACAATATTATGCATTCGTAAATGGTGATTTTTCAACGGTAAAAGGTATAGAGTTCAAATTTGATTTAAGAAGAGTTGAAAGAATTGCTGCATCTTTAGATTATACTTACTCTGATGCCCGGGGAACAGGATCAAATCCTTCTTCAAGTTTTAGACAGATTTGGCAATCACCAACAGCTACTCCATATTTTCCACAGCAAATAGCACCGTTGGATTTTAACCAGGCACATACTGGTGCATTAAATATAGATTACAGATTTGCTGACAATGATGGACCGAGTGTATTGGGAAGCCAGATTCTCTCTAACTTTGGAATAAATGCTCTGTTCAGATTTACAAGCGGTTTTAATTATACCAGGTATACTGAAGATAGTTTTGGAAATAGTCGCGTACCTACTGAAGCTCTCAATTCATCATCTACACCGTGGACTTTCCAGTTGGATATGAAAATAGATAAATCTGTTTCACTGGGTCCATTGAATGCAAATATATACGTATGGGTTATAAATGTATTAAATACTCAAAATGTTGTAGGAGTGTTTCCTGTTTCGGGTGATGCATATGATGATGGATGGTTATCCAGTCCTCAGGGTTCACAAACTGTTTCCGGTATCGCAGCTCAATATGGTCAAGAATTTGCTGATATGTATAAACAGCTTTATTCTACATTGAATTATAATGCTGGAAATTTTGGCCCGCCCAGACAAATAAGGTTGGGTGTAAGGTTAAATTATTAATAAAGCTGAATGTTATGCTATCTGAAATTAAATGGAGTTTAAAATGAACAAAAAAATAATCGGGTTATTAACTTGTTTTGTCTTCTTTCTTATCCTGGCTTCCCTGGGGTTCAAAGGAGAAGATAAAAACAACGGTACTAAAAAGATAACCGCAAATGATAATTATAATTATATCTCTATTAACCAGATATTCATGTGGATATCTAATAATGGAGATGGTTCTCATAGTCCTACCACTGATGGACAGGGATTCTTCTGGCCGGGAGGCCCTAACGCAACTAAAGGAGCCATTTTTGAGGATGGTTTACTTTGGGGCGCCAAAATCGGACGTGAAATAAGAGTAGGTGGCAGTACATATAGACACGGATTACAGGCCGGTAAGATTTTAGATGATGGAACTGCTGACAATCCTGATCTTGATAAATACAGAGTATACAAAATCAGGAAAGGATGGCAGTCATTACCTTCTGGTCCGGTTAAAGATCAATATGAAAAAGATTATAATGAATGGCCGGTTGAGGATGGAGCTCCCTGGGAAGATGTGGATGGCGATGGAGTTTTCACACGTGGAGTAGATCAGCCAAAATTTGTTGGTGATGAAGTTCTATGGTACGTTTCTAACGATCTGGATCCGGCAAGAACTACATTCTTATATGGAACTCTTCCAATGGGAATGGAAGTTCAGTCAACAGTATTCGGATTTAATCGAACAGGTGCCTTAGGTGATATGGTGTTCGAAAAGTTCAAATTTATAAATAAAGGACAGAATACACTTAAAGATATGATAGTTGGTTATTGGTCCGATACCGATCTTGGCGATGCAAATGATGATTACACAGGCTGCGACACTACACTAAGTTTGGGGTATACTTATAATGGTACCACCAGTGATGCAATATATGGTTCACCACCTCCCGCTATAGGATATGATTTCTTCCAGGGTCCTATCGTTCAGGGAACTGCTACAGATAGTGGAAAATTTCTTGGAACATGGAGACATGGATATAAAAATCTTCCAATGACTGCATTTCGCATTTTATATAAATGGAAGTTCAGTATACGCAGATCCTGATTTAGGTTTACCGCAGGGATCAGTTCAGTTTTATAATTATATGCAGGGATTTGTTTGGGATGGACAGCCATTTATAGATCCAAACACTGGTGAAGCTGTAAAGTTTGTTCTTGCTGGTGATCCTGTTGCAGGGACTGGTTGGTATGAAGGTCCAGGATGGGCCGGCAGACCGGCTCCAGGAGATAGAAGACATTTTATGGCCTCAGGACCTTTTGATATGGCTCCGGGTGATACACAGGAAGTAGTTGTTGGTTTGGTAATAGCTATTGGTGGAGACAATATACAAAGTATTACGCAGTTAAAACAAAAAGATGCTGCGGCTCAGATTGCTTATGATCTCGATTTCCATTTAACCCCGTCTCCTGACAATCCGGTTGTACACCAACTATCTCAGGACAGAGCCATTACTTTGTGGTGGGAGAATAACGCTGAATCTTATCATGAATTCGATCCTTTGGTTCCGGATACTATCAGATTAAAAGTTAACGGTCAGGAGATTATAATACCTGTAAATAATAGATATTTTGATTTCCAGGGTTACCGTGTCTATCAGTATAAAGATATAACCGGAAATGATCCGCGACTCGTTGCTTCTTATGATATTGTTGATTCGGTAGCAAATATCTGGAATTATCAATATTTCTACTTAAATGTTAACGGTACACCTGTTAATATGGACCCGTTTTTAACTTCAGATAATACAGGATTACGGAGAAGCATAACCATTAATAAGGACTTGTATACTAACGGACCATTATACGATGGAAACCCTTATTATTTTTCTGTAACCGCATATGGTTATTCTCCTTATAGCGATCCTCCTGTTTTAGAAAGTCCGCCAGTTATTATGGAAATATTTCCGGGTATCAGGGGAATTAATGAAAATTATTCTTATGAGCAGGGAAATTCTGTTTACCTCGATCAGGTTTCCGGCAGAGGTGATGGAAGAGTGAGATTTAAGATAATCGATCCGACTGCACTTACTGGTCATGATTATAAAGTGGTATTTAAAGATACCGTTCCTAATCTTAAATATGATATTATTGATGTAACTACCGGAGATACATTACTTAAGGATGCAAATAAATTTGTCAGTTATTACCTTGATAATAAAGATAACTACATCCCTAAAATAGTGGCATCTGATACTACTGGTAATGTTGTTATAGATGGATTCATGCCATTAATTTATAATATTGGCTATGATTCACTTCAATATTTGAAATATAAACAACCGTCCTGGAAAGGTATGGTTAAAGGCATTACGGAGGTAAAAGGTCCCGGAGGACAGGATCTGGCTGAACCGGTGGATGTTTTTAATAATTTGAATTCCTCTAAGCAATGGATGATAACAACTTATGGCAACCGTGATACTAAACCTTTACAGAATATTAACGCCAGGGATGGTATTGGACTCAATGATTATGAAATAAGATTTACCGCAGGAGGAAGTCAGTATTATTCGATACACAGGACTACTGGTATAATAGGATTTGCAGATGATACTCTTGCGCAGGACAGAGTTCCGTTTGAAGTATATGATGTTGGTACAACACGGTATGACTATGAAAAGAGACTTTATGTAAAATCACTTGATACTACTCAGCGTGATTTCAATTGGTCTCAAAACACATTCGGACAATGGGAACCTGTTTTTGCATACAAAGGAACTACTCCTTATTCTGAGCCATTACCAAATACCTCCGGTTCAGTTTCTCCACCTTCTATTGTCCTTAATAATTTTGTTATTGATGGAGAGAAACCGGCTGAAGGCACGGTAATTAAAATTCAAACGTACAAACCATTAAGTGAAGGTGATGAGTTCACCGGTAAAGTAGAGGCTTCTCAACTTAATGATTTGAATCTGGCGAAAACTAATCTAAAACAGATAAGTGTTTTCCCTAATCCATATTTTGGTGCAAACTCTCTTGAAAGAGATAAGTACCAGAGATTTATGCGATTTACAAATCTCCCCAGCAGTGTTACTATAAGAATTTATTCTTTATCGGGTGTGTTTATAAAGAGACTCGATAAAAATGATAACTCACAGTATCTTGACTGGGATTTGAGAAATAAAGATGGGCTACCAGTTGCCAGCGGTGTTTACCTCGCTTATCTGGATTTACCCGGCGTTGGAACAAAAATTATGAAGTTAGCCGTTATAATGGAAACTCAATTTATTGATAGATTATAATTTAGAGGGAGTTTACCCTCCCTCTTTTTCTATAATCATTTTATAATAAGGAGATTGAAGATGTATAAAAAATTTACTAGAATATTAAAAATATCGTTGCTATTTCTCTTCATGATAGCAGAGGTATTTGCAAGTGGTGGTAAACGTAACGGCACTGCCGGAGCTCAGGAATTGCTGATACCAGTTGGCGCCAGAGGTTTGGCATTTAGCGGTAGTTATGTTTCAGGGATAAGCGGAGTAGATGCCATCTACTACAATCCCGCCGGTTTAAGTGCTACAACAAATAGTACTGAAGCTTTGTTTACCTATATGAATTATATAGCTGATATTGGAATTTCCTACGCAGCTATAGGAGTTAATTTTGAAGGATTTGGAGCATTGGGTTTCAGCATTAAATCTCTCGATTTCGGGGATATTCCAGTTACAACTACTGAGAACCCATATGGTACAGGTGCTACGTTCTCACCAACATTCGTTACTTTAGGATTAACGTATTCTAATACTTTAACTGATAGAATAAGGGTTGGAGTAAATGTTAATCTTGTTTCAGAAAAAATAGTTCGTACCAGTGCCAGCGGTGTTTCACTAGATGTAGGTGTACAATATAGCGGAATTGCTGAAATTGAAGGATTAAATCTCGGTGTGGTTTTAAAAAACTTCGGCCCGCAGATGTCATTTGACGGACCGGATTTACTGCGTAATGCTGTTGATAATTCATCTAACAGAGGTACTGAGAAATACCAGATACAGGCTGCAAGCTTTGAATTACCTTCCCAGCTTGAACTTGGGTTATCTTATGAAAGACATTTTTCGGATGACTATAAAGCTTTGATAATTACATCATTCCAGAATAATAATTTTGCTAATGATGAATACAGAGCTGCTGCAGAATTTTCTTTCAAGAATATGTTTGCGGTTCGCGGTGGTTATGCTTATCAACCTGATGCTGCAGGTGATCCGGAAGAATCTCTTTTCGGTCCTACTTTCGGCGCGGGAATAAATATTCAATCAAGTGTTAGCATTACTGTTGATTATGCTTATCGATGGGCCAGATATTTTGACGCTAATCATATGTTTTCGATCAAATTAGGATTTTAGTAAACCATCTATTAACTATTTAAAAAGGCTGGTACGCCAGCCTTTTTTATTGAACGCCATGAAAAGACTCTTTTTATTTATCGTTTTATGTTACACTGCAATTCTTGGGGCGCAGACCTTTAAAGTTGATTTTGACTTTTCCAGATTTTTCTATAATGATTCCAGCAATTATGTTGAAATCTATTATTCATTTTATCAACCACAGTTGAAACAGGTTCAAACTGATAATCAACTTACTGTTAAAGGCATTTTAAATGTTAAAATCGTGAATAAAGATAATTCAACCGTTCTGGTCGATAAGAATTATCAGTTTCAGAATATTATTGCAGACAGTCTTTCTGAAGATAATCAGAAATCTTTTACCGGAAATCTGGGTTTTGTAATTCCATTAGGTGAATATAATTGTACATTGAGCGGTGTAGACGGCAATGATATGGATAAAATTGACAGTATGTCTTTTTCTCTTACTATTTCTAAATTGCCGCATGACAGATTTTCCATCAGTGATCTTGAAATCGCTTCTATGATCCGGCAATCCGATCAGGAAAAATCCATGTTCTATAAAAACACCTATGAAATAATTCCTAACCCGAGCGGTATTTTTGGTCAGGAAGTTCCCGTGCTTTATTTCTATTCGGAGATTTATAATTTAAATATTGATCCGCAGTCTAAATTTCTTAGAATAGATCATCTTCTTTTGAATTCTAATAATAAGTCTGTTTTTAAAAAATCAAGACAGTTTCCAAGAGATCATGCATCAGCCGTAGATGTGGAAGCAATAAATATTTCAAAATTTCCCTCCGGAACTTATACTCTGGTTGATGCAGCAACTGATAGTGCGAAAAACCTGACAGTTTATTCTACTAAGAAAATATTTATTTACAATCCGAGTGTTATAGATACTACTCCTGTTATTTCAGTTGATAATAGCGTACTCACTTCAGAATTTGCATCAATGTCTGAAGAAGAATTAAACGAGGTATTTGATGAATCAAAATACCTTGCAATTAAACAGGAAAAAGATCAATGGAAAGCACTTAAGAGTGAGGATGCAAAAAGAAAATTTTTATTCGATTTCTGGAAAGCACGTGATCTAAGCCCTGATACACCTGTAAATGAATATAAAAGACAATACTTTGAAAGAGTAAAAAAAGCTAATGCTCAGTTTACAAATATTCAGAGAAAAGGATGGAAAACAGATCGGGGTAGAGTACTATTGATTTATGGAGAACCAAGTGAAATTGAGAGATATCCTAACCAGGTTGATACAAAGCCCTACGAAATATGGCATTACAATGATCTTGAGGGCGGAGTTGTTTTTATATTCGCTGACCTGACAGGATTTTCCGATTATACTTTAGTTAACTCCTCAAAACGTGGCGAACTTTCGGATCCTGATTGGCAAAGAAAAATTAGTACTCATTAAATTTTTATAAAGGAGTTGACCTCAACTCCTTTTTCCATTTAATAACCTTTCATTAAGTAACTTATCTTCCGTATTTTTAAAGCTAAGATTTTCCTTCAATTTTTAGTTATCGATTTGCAGAATAAAGTAGAATATATTCTTTTTATTTTTTTTAGTATTCTTATTCGCATTGTAGGCTTACAAATATCAAGACGTCTATCCGTTCTGGTTGCACTGATATTTTTTTATTTGATACCAATCAGAAAAAAAACGGTAATAGAAAATCTTACCAATTCCTTTCCCGATTATCCCACTAAAAGAATTTACAAAATCGCCTTTCAATGTTATAGAAGTTTCTCAATAACATTGATAGAATTATTAGCAATTCCCGGAATTAAAAAAGAAGCAATGCAAGACATGGTCAAATGTGAAAACCCCGGGTTTATTGTTGAGCAATACAAGAGGAATAAAGGTGTAATTTTGCTTTCTGCACATTTTGGAAACTGGGAGTATATTGCTCTTTCTGTTAGTCTCCAGATTGGAATTCCGTTTAATGTTGTAATAAAACCTCAAAGAAATCCTTATGTTACAAAATGGCTTGAGGATGTCCGTACAAAATGGATTAATAAAATTGTCCCTTCCGGAATTTCAATCAGGCAGGTATATAAGGAACTTGTAAATAAAAATATTGTTGCTATGGTTGCTGATCAGCGAGGACCGAAAGAAGGATTAAAACTTGATTTTATGGGCAGACCGGCACTTTTTTTTGCAGGCCCGGCAATCCTTGCTCTAAAAACAGGATCTCCCTTATTGTACGGTATACCGGTCAGGCAGAAAGACTATACTTATAAAACAATAATTTATGAAGTTAGTAAAGAAAATCTTCCTGAGGATGAAGATGAAAAAATTATAGAATTAACCAGAAGACATAAAAATTATCTTGAAGAATTTATAAGAGAATATCCTGAACAATGGTTCTGGATGCATAAAAGGTGGAAATATTAATGGAAAAATTTCTGGTAATACAAACTGCTTTTATTGGTGATGCAATCCTTACTTTACCAATGATTCAAAAACTTAAAGAAACTAATCCGGATTGTTTAATTGATGTTGTAGCAAAACCTGAAACGGCGGTAATATTTAATCATTCTTCTGTCGTTAATGAGGTTCATATTTTAGATAAAGGTGGAAAACATAGTTCTATATATCAGGTTTATAAATTTGCCGGATTTCTTAAACTTAAAAAATACTCGAGAATTTACTCACCTCACCGTTCGTTAAGGACTTCATTGATTGTTATGCTTTCAGGAGTGAAGGAAACTTATGGATTTGATACTAATAGTTTGATGCATATTTATAAGCATCTGGCAGAATACGGATCAGCGATTCATGAGGTTGAAAGAAATCTTCGGTTAATTGAATTTTCAGTATCCGACGACAATTGGAAAATACTGCCGGAATTATCAATTCCAATGGAAATAGAAAATAGAGTTTTAAATTTTTTCAAAGGTTTTGATGGTAATTCTAATTTTGCAGCAGTAGCTCCTGGAAGTGTATGGAATACAAAAATATATCCACCGGAGTATTTTGAAAAAGTGATAGAAAATTTAACTGAAAATTATGATAGGGTTTTTCTGATTGGTGGAGAAAAAGACGAAAAAATCTGTGAAGAACTTGCTCATAAATCGGGCGATAAAGTGGAATCAGTTGCAGGTAAATTTACACTTATTGAAAGTATCGCATTTCTTAAAAACATGAAAATCCTTATATCAAATGATTCAGCTCCGGCTCACCTTGGGATGTGTGCTGATATTCCGGTTTTGATGCTTTACTGTTCTACAGTTCCCGATTTTGGATTTTATCCATATAACAAAAAAAGTTATTTTTTATCCTTTGATGAATTATTTTGTAAACCATGTGGAATTCATGGATATATAAAATGTCCGCTAAATACTTTTGATTGCGGTTATAAATTGAAACCTGAAATTGTAATATCAAAAATGAAGGAAATGATTAATGATTGATACCAAAACAGCTGAAGTTATTAATATTGATAGGAAACTGGACATAGCAATTGAAAAAGCAAAAAAATATTATCTTGAAGGAACTGTATTTATCTATCCAACCGATACCATTTATGGATTTGGGGCAAATCCCTTCAATGAAGATGTTGTAAAGAGAATTGAAGATATTAAAGGAAGGCAAAATTCGAAACCTTTTATACTCTTACTGGATAGTATTGATACTCTTATGAAATATGTAGATATACGAAATGAAAAACATCTCGATTTTCTTTTAGCAATTTGGCCGAACCCGGTTTCGGTTATTTTGAATCTAAATAAAAAAACCCAGAGTATTCTTCATCAGAAACGGCTGCATTCAGAATTCCGCACCATCGATTTTGCCTGAAGCTTTTACAGCAAATAAAAATGCCTCTTATCTCAACCAGTGTTAATAAAAGCAATATGGAACCACTGACAGAAATAAGCCAGATAAAGGATAATTTTATATCAGATGTAGATGCAATATTTTATACGGAAAAAAAATCATTCATCAATGCTTCAACTTTAATTGATTTGAGTAATTCACATCCGGTATTGGTACGGGAAGGTAAAATAAAATTTGAAGATTTGTTAGATAAGTTTTAATCCTTTAATATGAAAGCTGCCAAAAAGAAAAAACAGGGTAAACCGCCGGACACCGTTAAACATTCATCAGGCATGTTTTCTAAAGAGGAATATAAATATTTATCACTTATTTTTTTTGCCGGACTTTTACTCCGATTTATTTATGTAATAGAAACCCAAAACACACCCTTTTTTCAAAATCTTTTTTCCGATTCGAAAATATATTACGATCTGGCGAACAATATTGCTTCCGGAAACTGGATAGGTAATGAAGTGTTTTTTATGTCACCGGGTTATCCTTATTTCCTTGCTGTAATCTTCGCCGTATTCGGTAAATCAATTTTAATTGTAAGATTTCTACAAATTGTGATAAACTCTGTAAATATCATTCTTATTTATCAGGTTGCAAAGAACATCCATTCTCAAAAAGCAGGATATTTTGCTGCTGCACTTGCGGCAGTTTTTTCATTATTTATTTTCTACAGCGGTGCTATTTTACTCGAGGTAATCCAGGTTTTTATTCTTTCATTACTCTTGGTTATTCTGACCAGCAAAAACCTAAAAGATAATAGAAAAATGTGGCTTTGGGTCGGGTTGTTGCTCGGTATTGCTTCATATTTCCGTGCAAATATTTTACTTCTATTTCCGGTATTATTAGTTTGGTTTTTTATAAGAATAATTAAATCTCAGCAAAAAAAAATACTATACAAATCTTTACTTTATTTTTCGCTGGGAACTATTTTACCTGTTCTTTTAATAACAGCAAGAAACTATTATGTGGGCAATGACTTTGTTCCGATTTCTTCGAACGGCGGTATTAACTTTTATCTTGGGAATAACGATAATGCTACCGGAATTTATAAAACTCCCGAAGATTTTGATTTCTTTAGCGATCTTTCTGGAAGAAAGTATGCGGAAAAACTTACTGGTAAAAATTTATCACCTTCAGATGTCTCCACTTTCTGGTTGCAAAAATCGATTTGATTTTATTGAACATGAGCCTATCAAATGGGTTGAATTAACCGGTAAGAAAATTCTGTTCTTTTTCAGTAACAAAGAAATTCCCCAGTCGGCTGTTATGGATCCGGCTTTTTTTGCCGATAATTATTCAATGATTTTAAAGTTACCCCTGCCGGGTTTTTTCATAATTTTTCTGGTTTCAATATTTGGGTTTACACTGACCTGGAAAAAACGAAAAAAGTATTCCCTTATTTATATATTCCTTTTTACTTATCTGGTTGCTACAATTCTTTTTTTCATCATAGGCCGATTCCGTGTCGCTGTTTCCCCCGTATTTATTGTATTTGCCGGGATTGGTATTATGGAAGTTTATAATGTATTAAAATCAAAAAACTATAAACCGCTAGTTCTCCCCATAGCTATAATGTTATTATTTGTTCTTAGTTCAAATTTTATGATTCCCAAATATAATTTTACGAATTATGATGCATTTGTAAATCTTGGAAATTCGTTATTTGAAAAACAGGATTACGATGAGGCACTAGCAGATTATCACAAAGCACTTTCACTAAAAGCAGATGCAAATATTTATGTTTTGTTGGGCAATACTTACGCTGCAAAGCATCAATTTAAACAAGCGCTTGATTTCTATTACAAGGCTATTAATAAAAATCCGGATTACAAGCTGGCATATTTTAATTTGGGGATTGCTTATGTACAAACAAGGAGATTACCTGAAGCTGAGGACGCATTTATTAAAACAATTAATTTAGATTCAACCTTTGGGGAGGCGTATCGTAATTTGGCTATAATAGATTATATTAAGGAAGATTATGAGTCATCACTTGAATATTTCAAAAAATATATGACTTTGACTAAAGATGAAAAAACCAGGCAAACCGTTAGCAAAGATATTGAAGAGCTTAAAAGGCGTCTTCAAAAAAAAAATAATTTAAATACAAAATGAACTTAAAAAAATATATCAATTCACTTGGAAATCTTAAAAATCTTTCCGTGATTATTTTTCCTGATTATGGAAAAGCGGAAACGCATACTTATAAATTTGGTGTTTATAAAATTGTCTCAATTGTTGTTGTATATTCTGCTATCATTGCGCTTCTTGGGTTTCTTATTCTGGGATTAACTCCTTTAAAAGATGCCATTCTTCCGGGAGGAGGTTTAAATCAGTCTGAAATAAATAAAATAAATGAATTGAACAGCAAACTGAATCAGGTGACAAGAGAACTTGAAAACTTAAAGGATACAAATAATAGATTAAAATATGCGATTGGTCTTGGAGACTCAACAATATTTAAATCTTCAGAAAAAATTAAAAAGGACTCACTTCAGAAAAAGCGAAAGAAAAATCCTTTTGGCGGAAATATTTTCGCCATAATTAGAGGGCTCTTCCAGGGTGAAAAAGGAAAACAATCAAAAAGTTATTATTTTAGCAAACCTGCGGATAGTTTTATAAGTCGCAGCTTTGAACCCGGGAGGGGACATATGGGCATTGATTTTGTTATGAAGACCGGAACTCCGGTATATGCTTCAGCAAATGGATATGTGGTATTTGCTGATTATACAACTAAAGATGGATATATGATAATTCTGAATCATGAGAATGGTTATATTACCGTCTATAAACATTGTTCTGTTCTTTTAAAAAGAGCCAGGGATGTTGTACTGCAGGGAGAAACTATTGCACTTAGCGGAAATACCGGTGAAATATCAACCGGACCGCACTTACATTTTGAAATTTGGAAAAATGGAGAGCCAATAGATCCAAAATCAGTTTTAATTAATTATTGAAAGGAGAAAGATTTTGAAACAGAGAAATGCAAATGAAGGAAAAGATGAAGTGACAATAATAAGTGCTGGTGTTGTAATTGAAGGTAAGCTGACAAGTAACGGCAATGTGCGTATTGATGGAACGGTTAACGGGGACATAACCGCAGCCGGTAATGTAACAGTTGGTGAAAATGGTGAAGTGAGTGGAGAAATACACGCAGAAGGCATTGTAATAGGCGGAAAAGTCAAAGGAACTGTTAACTCCAAAGATAAGCTGACACTAGAGAACAAGGCAGTGCTTAATGGTGACATACTCACTAAAATTTTAGTAGTTGAAGCTGGTGCCCAATTTGACGGACAAAGTAAAATGGGAAGCAAAGATGCGATAAAACCGCCGCAGATTCCAACTTCATCGACGAATGAAAAACAAGGATAAGGACGAAGACGGCCGAAGTAATTTTGCCGTAAATTATGGTCCTTACATCGGTCTTGGTCTTCAGCTTGCTGTTACAGTTCTTGTAATGGTTTTTCTTGGAATCTGGCTGGATGGGAAGTTTAACACTAATCCTTGGTTAACCGTAATATTCTCTTTTCTGGGGATTGCTACTTCACTCTATAATTTTATAAAAACAGTGCTTAAATCAGACAAATGAGTAAATCTTCAAGGTTTTTATTTTTCTCATTTATTATCAGTTTATTTTTTCCTCTGATTTTATCAGTAATATTTTTTTTCAATCTGCTAGAATTTCAAAATTTCAAATCTTTAATAATTGGCTGGGGAATAGTTTTTATCGGTTTTGTAACCGAACTGTTTTTCGTAAAAAGAGGGATTGGGAAAAGCGATAAACTGTTTATCCGTAACGTCTTAGGGGCTAATCTCAATCAGGTTATTTCTAACACTGCTACTGGTTATAATCGCCCTTTCTTTCTTGGATTTAAGTCAGAATAATTTTATATTTTCAATCCTCTTTTTTTTTATTTTTTATTTAATTATTGAAATATTTTATCTGACTTTTAGCAAAAACTAGTTCATTTTATGCACTATACCGGGATTGATACTTTAGCGACGGCTGATACATTGAAACATGCCGGGGGAAGCGATAGCGGGTGGATCCTTCATCATGTAATGGATTCTCATACTTTAGACTTTGAACCATTTTTTTCAATTCAATTACCCCACCTCCAGTTATTTGGAATTGATATTTCCATTACCAAGTATATCTTTTTCATGTGGGTTGTAGCACTTTATTTTGTTTTTAGTGCTTTACATTGTTTCAAAAAAATATAAAACGTCGCTAATACCTAAAGGATTAACCAATATTGTAGAAATCACCGTACTTTTTGTGCGTGATGAAATTGTTAAACCTACAATTGGTAAAGGCTACGAAAAATTTCTACCATATCTGTTAACAGTGTTCTTTTTTATTCTGTTAAGCAATATGTTTGGTTTAATTCCTTACGCGGTAACTATTACAGGAAATATTGCAGTTACAGCCGCACTCGCAGCCATTTCCTTTATAGCTATTCAGCTTGGGGGAATTAAAAGTCATGGTGCATGGGGATATTTCAAAGGATTAATACCTTCCGGTATGCCCCCATGGATTTTGATAATACTAATACCATTGGAGATATTGGGCTTATTTACAAAACCATTCGCACTTTGTATACGTCTTTTTGCAAATATGATCGCCGGACATGTAGTTATACTTTCGCTGCTTGGATTAATATTTATTTTGCAAACTGTTTTTGTTGCCCCGGTATCTATAGCCTTTGCAATTTTTATTTATCTGCTTGAATTACTGGTTGCTCTAATTCAGGCGTACATTTTCACTATACTTACATCCTTATTTATCGGGATGGCTGTTCATCAGGAACATTAATTAGTCTATTATTTATTTACTTTAACAATCAGGAGAATTTATTATGGATTTAGCATGGTTAGGCGCAGGTATTGGCGCCGGTATAGCAGTAATAGGTGCAGGACTTGGTATCGGTAAACTTGCCGGTTCAGCTCTTGAAGCTATGGGCAGACAACCAGAAGCTGCAGGTGCAATAAGAACTGCGATGATTATAGCCGCTGCGCTAATTGAAGGTATTGCATTTTTTGCACTGGTTATTTGTATTCTTTTAGCAGTAAAAGCTTAAGTGGATATCCGGGTTTTCCCCGAACAATAATAATTAATACAGGAAATAATATATGTTAACAGGATTCAGTTTATCGGTTCTTGCTCTTGCTTCTGAAGGAGGCGGCAGCCTGATAGATGTTAATCCGGGATTAATATTCTGGACAGTTATAACCTTCGTTGTTCTCTTAATCATATTAAAGAAGGTTGCCTGGAAACCAATTCTTGCCGCTCTCGACGAAAGAGAAACTGCTATTAGGGAATCTCTGGAGAAAGCAGAGAAGGCGAGGGAAGAAGCTTTAAAAGTTCTGGAAGAGAATAAAGCTAATATCAGAAAAGCAGAAGATGAATCGAAAAAGATAATTGACCAAAGCAGGGCTTATGCTGAAAAACTTAAAGACCAGATGATGCAGGATAGCAAGGATCAGGCAAGAAAAATTGTTGAAGATGCCAGTGCTGAAATAGAGAGAAAAACAGAAGCTGCATTTAATGAATTAAAAACCCAGGTTGCAGGAATTGTTATAAATGCTGCCGAAAAAATTCTCAAAGAGAACCTGAATAAAGAGACGAATAAGAAAATAGTTGATAAATATATCAATGATATTTCCAGGAATTAATAATGGCTGATTTTAAAGTATCGATGAGATACGCTACATCTCTTATTGACCTGGCTGTTGAAAAAAATATCCTGGATACAGTTTCAGATGATGTTGAGCTGATTGCTGCAGCTATGGAAAATAGTCCTCAGCTGGCAAGAGCTTTGAAAAACCCGGTGATTAAACCTGAGATGAAGTCTGCTATTCTCGATGAAATTTTTAAATCTAAAATTAATAAAGAAACTATGCACTTTGTTAGGTTTCTAATTAAAAAAGGAAGAGAAAATCTTCTTGCTCAAATATCCAGCAAATTTCTTGAACTTAGAGATGAGAAATTAGGAGTTGTTAATGTAGAAGTCCGTGCAGCTTATGAATTTAACGATCAGCAGAAATTAAATATTCAGAGTAAGCTTGAAAAATTGCTTAATAAAAAGATTCGTTTTAAAATAATTATTGATCCCCAAATAATTGGTGGCTTTATTGCAAAAGTAAACGATACTGTTTATGATGCTTCTATAATGCATCAATTAGAAATTTTAAAGCAGCAACTGCTTAAAGGCGGAGTTGCATTAAATTAATGTAGGAATTTTATAAAGGAAGAATTAAAATGGCCGAAGTAAGACCAGATGAAATATCTGCCATATTAAGAAAACAGCTATCAGGTTTTGAAAGCGAAGTTGATATATATGATGTAGGCACAGTCCTACAGGTTGGTGACGGCATTGCCAGGGTTTACGGACTGTCCAATGTAATGGCAAGTGAACTCGTTGAATTTCCAAATGATGTGTTTGGAATGGTTCTTAACCTGGAAGAAGACAGCGTGGGTTGTGTGCTTTTTGGCGAATCTGAACTTGTAAAAGAAGGCGATACAGTAAAACGTACTAAAAGAGTTGCCTCATTGCCTGTTGGCGAAGAAATGTTAGGCAGAGTAATTACTCCGCTTGGTATTCCTGTGGATGGAAAAGGACCTATTAATACTAAAGCATTTTTACCTATTGAAAGAAAAGCGCTGGGTGTAATTCAGCGCCAGCCGGTAAAAGAACCGTTACAAACGGGTATTAAGGCTATTGATGCCATGATTCCGATTGGAAGAGGCCAGAGAGAATTGATAATAGGTGACAGACAAACCGGTAAAACAGCAGTTGCGGTTGATGCTATAATAAATCAGAAATTCACTCATACTGAAGAAGCCAAAAATTTAGGTATTAAACCTGTTTATTGTATATACGTTGCAATCGGACAAAAGAGTTCAACTGTAGCCCAGGTTGTTTCAAAACTTAATGAGCAGGGTGCTATGGATTATACTACAGTCATAGCTGCAACAGCGTCTGTACCTGCCCCGCTGCAGTTTATAGCTCCTTATTCCGGTGCAACTCTTGGAGAATATTTCAGGGACAACGGGCGGCATGCTCTTGTTATTTATGATGATCTATCAAAGCAGGCAGCAGCCTACCGTGAACTCTCTCTTCTTTTAAGAAGACCTCCCGGACGTGAGGCTTACCCCGGTGATGTTTTTTATCTTCACTCAAGACTTCTTGAGAGAGCCTCAAAATTAAGTGAAGACCTTGGCGGAGGAAGTCTGACTGCTCTTCCTATTATAGAAACCCAGCAGGGAGACGTATCTGCGTACATTCCTACTAACGTTATATCTATTACTGATGGACAGATTTATCTCGAATCGAATTTATTTAATGCCGGTGTAAGACCAGCTATCAACGTTGGTATTTCTGTATCCCGCGTTGGAGGGAATGCTCAGATAAAAGCGATGAAAAAAGTTTCCGGTACTTTAAAACTGGAACTTGCTCAATACAGGGAACTTGAAGCTTTTGCAAAATTCGGATCAGATCTCGACAAGGCCACTCAGAGAACACTTTCAAGAGGTTCTCGTTTGGTTGAACTATTAAAACAGGGACAGTATTCTCCGGTTCCGATTGAGCGGCAGGTTGTTAGTATTTTCCTTGGAACAAACGGTATTCTTGATGATATACCCCTTGTTGACATTAAAGGATTTGAAAAAGAAATTCTTGAATATATTGAAGTCAAATACAACCAGGTTTTTGAATCAATAAAAAAAGAGAAGCAACTTAGTGATACCTCAGCTGAAAGCATTAAAAAAGCGGCTGAGGAATTTAAAGCAGTATTTAAAAAGAGTGCTTAATTAATGGCTACATTAAGAGATATAAAGAACAGGATAAAAGGTGTTCAGAATACCCAGCAGATAACCAAAGCAATGAAAATGGTTGCCGCTGCCAGGTTAAGGAGAGCTCAGGAAAATATAATTAATGCAAGACCATATGCCAGGAAAATCGCAGAAATGCTTTCCCACCTTGTTACTGATGAGGATATAGAAATTAATCCTTTTATTTTCCAGAGAGAAATTAAAAACGTTGCTATCGTAGTTGTCACTGCTGATCGCGGTTTATGCGGAGCGTTTAATACAAATATAAACCGGGAAACAAAAAGAATAATTGATGAAGAATATTCCGGAACATCTGTTTTACCACATGTATTTTGTATTGGTAAAAAAGGATTCGAATTCTTTTCTAAAAGAGATTATGACGTAGTTGGGAAAAAGATTGGAATATTTTCTTCCATTTCTTACGAAGATGCACTTAAAATAACCAAAGAACTTATAGATGTTTATCTTAATGGAACATTTGATAAAATATTTATTGTTTACAATGAGTTTAAATCAATAATTCAGCAGAAAATTGTGACAGAACAATTCCTACCTATCCCAATTCAAAAGGATTCTGAAGAGGAAAGAAAGAATCAACCTAATTATATTTTTGAACCTGATCAGAAAGATATATTCAATTATCTGCTGCCTAAACATCTTAAAGCGCAGATGTGGCGAATCCTTCTTGAATCGAATGCCGCTGAGCTTGGAGCAAAGATGACTGCAATGGATAATGCAACTACGAATGCAAAAGAACTTATCAGAACTCTGCAGGTCAAGTATAATAAAGAAAGACAAGCTGCAATCACCAAAGAAATTCTTGAAATTGTTTCCGGTGCTAATGCGCTTAGAGAAAGTAATGCATAGATAGATTGAGCAGACAAGGAATTCATTAAAATATTAAGATGCTATGTTTGAAGACCTGACACAAAAACTTGAATCATCCCTTAAGAAAATAAGAGGACAAGGTAAACTAACCGAAAAAAATATTTCAGAATCTCTCAGAGAGATTCGTCGGGTTTTGCTTGATGCAGATGTTAATTACCACGTAGCGAAAGATTTTATAGAGAACATTTCGCAAAAAGCACTTGGCAAAGAAGTAATCAATTCCATAACTCCGGGACAATTGATTACAAAAATTATTTATGATGAGTTAACCCATCTTCTCGGCAGCAGCAGCAGCGAAATAAAAATTAATGGTTCTGGAGTAACTATACTTCTTGTTGTAGGATTACAGGGTTCGGGTAAAACCACGTTTAGTGGAAAACTTGCGAAAAGATTAAAAGAAAAAAATCGCAGAATATTACTTGCTGCAGCTGATGTTTACAGACCAGCGGCAATTGATCAGTTAAAAACACTCGGTGAACAAATTAATGTGCCAGTCTTTTCTCTCGAAGAAAAGGACGCGCGTAAAGTTGCTGCAGAAGCATTAAAATTTGCTAAAGAAAAAAATTATGACACATTAATTGTAGATACCGCCGGTAGGCTTCACGTAGATGAAGAAATGATGACTGAGGTTGCAGATATAAAAAATATGCTAAACCCGGGTGAAATTCTTTTTGTTGTAGATTCTATGACTGGACAGGATGCAGTTAATTCTGCAAAAGCATTTAATGAAAAAGTTAATTATGATGGAATTGTTCTTACTAAATTAGATGGAGATGCACGCGGTGGTGCAGCTCTTTCAATTCGTCAGGTAGTGGGAAAACCGATCAAATTCATCAGCAATGGTGAGAAATTGACAGACCTGGAAGTTTTTTATCCGGAAAGGTTAGCCTCCCGGATTTTGGGTAAGGGAGACGTTGTTTCCCTGGTTGAGAAGGCTCAGGAAAATTTTGATGAATTAGAGGCAGAACGTCTCGAAGAGAAATTAAAGAAAAATAAATTTGATTTTGATGATTTTCTTAAGCAAATTAAAGCAATTAAGAAAATGGGTTCTTTATCATCCTTGTTGGGAATGATTCCGGGAATCGGATCTCAGTTAAAAAATGCCAATATTGATGATAAAGCTCTCGTAAAAGTTGAGGCAATTATACAGTCGATGACCTTTGAGGAAAGGGCTACTCCAAAAATATTAAATGGAGGAAGACGTAAAAGAATTGCCAGAGGAAGCGGTACATCTGTACAGGATGTGAATCGTTTAGTTAAACAGTTCGGCGAGATGCAGAAGATGATGGGACAAGTAGCCAGAAAAGGATTTGGCGGAGGATCATCATTTAATAATTTTAAATTTAATTGAAAAGAGACTAATCAGGAGGTTAGAATATTGGCAGTAAAGTTAAGACTAAGACGCATGGGAAAGAAAAAACAGCCTATTTACAAGGTTGTTGCAGCAGATTCCAGATCCCCAAGAGATGGAAAGTTTTTGGAATCGATTGGATTATATAATCCTTTAACAAATCCTCATACCGTTAATATTAAAGAAGATAGAGCATTGTATTGGCTGGAGAAAGGTGCTCAACCAACAGCTACAGTTAAAAGTTTATTAAGACAAAGAGGAATAACTCTTAAAAGAGAATTAATCCGTAAAGGTCTTTCTGAAGATAAAATTCAGTCTGAACTTGAACAGTGGACTAAAATGCAGGAAGCTAAACAGACAAGCAGAGATCAGGGAAAGAAATCAAAGGTTAAGAACAAAGAAGTGAATGAGGAAGCCAAAACTGCAAAGTCCGATGATGAACAACAGGTTGCTCCGGAAATGAACACGGACAAGGAAGTAGAAACTGAAAAAAGTACAGCAGAAGTAAAGGGCGCTGCTTCTGAAGAAAATACACCTGAAAAAGAATAGTCTTTAGAAGGTTAATTTCATCTGTACGTTATTTCATAAGCTCCCGTGCTTTAATATAGGAGGCTTCTTTCAATGAAAGAATTCATCGAATATATTGCAAAACACCTGGTAGATAATCCGGAAAATGTCTCCGTTGAAGAGAAAGCTCCGGAAGAGAATAAAATCGTTCTCTCACTAAAAGTCCAGGCAGAAGATGTTGGTAAAGTTATTGGCAAACAGGGTAAAACTGCTCAGGCAATGCGAACTCTTCTTACGGCCATTGCAGCAAAAGAAGGGAAGAGAGCTATTCTTGAAATACTGGATTAATTCTCTCAGATTTGAGTGAATATTATTTAGTCGCCAGGATAACTTCAGTTTCTGATAAAAAAGGATTCGTGAAGTTTTATTCTTATTCCGATTTTCCCGAGCGATTTTTTTCACTCACTGAAGTATATGTCGATTTCTTTGATGTAAAAAAGAAATTCTATGTTGAAGAGGTAAAAAAGGTAAAAAACGAATTTTTTATTAGATTTAAAAATTTTAACTCTGTCTCTGACACCAGAATTTTACTTGATAAAGATGTTTTTGTTGATGAAAAAAATGTTATACAATTGCCCGAAAACGTATTCTTTGTCCATGATTTACTTGATAGTAGAGTATTCAGGAATGAAAAATACTTTGGCCGAATAAAAGATGTTTTGTCTTACCCGGCTAATGATGTGTACATTATTGAAGATGCAAATGGTGAAGAAATTCTCTTACCGGCCTTATCAGAACTGATTGAAAAATTTGATCCGGAAAATAAAGTGTTGATTTTGAAGCCGGGAAAAGGTTACTATGAAGATGAGGATTGACATAATTTCTGCAGTTCCGGAGATATTCCAAAGTCCATTAGACAACAGCATAATAAGAAGAGCTCAGAATAAAGAAAAAGTAGAAATTTGTATTCATAATCTCAGAGATTATGCTTTTAACAAACACAAGCAGATAGATGATAAACCATTTGGCGGAGGTGCCGGAATGGTTTTAAAACCCGAGCCGTTCTTTGAATGTATTGAAAAACTTATGACAATTCGCAATTATAATAATATAATTTTTACTTCACCGCGAGGAAAAATTTTTGATCAAAATATTGCTAACCGGATTTCACTTTCAAAAAACCTGATGATCGTTGCCGGTCATTATAAAGATATTGATGAAAGAGTGAGGGAAAAATTTGCAACAGAGGAAATATCTGTTGGAAATTTTGTTCTTACTGGTGGTGAAATACCCGCATTAATAATTGTTGATGCAGTAATTCGGTTAATTCCCGGAGTTTTGAACGATAGTGAATCTGCTTTGAATGATTCTTTTCAGGATGGTCAGAAAATTGCAGCACCTTCATATACAAGACCATCGGAATATCGCGGAATGAAAGTTCCTGAAGTTTTACTCTCGGGAAATGATAAAGAAATAAAGAATTGGAAAGAAGAACAGTCTAAAGTTTTAACAGAGAAGTGGAGAAATTTTAATAATTAGCGGAGAATAAAATGATTGATATAAATAATATATTACCAGAACAAAAAAAGACGGATTTACCGGGATTTAATTCGGGCGATCATATACGTGTTCATGTACGCGTAATTGAAGGCGATAAGGAAAGGATACAGCCTTTTGAAGGAGATGTAATCAGTATTCGCGGAGCAGGTGCCAGCAAAACTTTTACAGTTAGAAAAATTTCAAGTGGAGTTGGAGTAGAGAGAATATTTTCTTACAGTTCACCAAAAATTGCTAAAATTGAATTACTTAAACAAGGTGATGTTAGAAGAGCGAAACTATTTTATCTCAGGAACCTTTCAGGTAAAGCAGCAAGGATAAAATCAAAAGAAGTCTGATGCACTAACCTAAAAATTCAGCCCGCGTGAGGCGGGCTTTTTATTTTTAAATTATGAATATCCTTTTTCCTAAAAATGTTTTCACCTCAATAATAGCTGTAGCTCTACCTGATTATCTTAAAAATAATCTTAAATTTCTTGCTGCCTCTGCAATAAGTTCTGCTCTTGAAAAAGATGAAGATAGCATTGGTCTGATTCCAGCTACTGATATTATTAACCATAAAGAATTATTTATTTCAAGAAAATATGGAATTTCCTTTGAGGGTTCATTGTGTAATTCGTATATATATTTTTCTGAAAAACGTTCGCTTAAAAATTTAAACATCGGGGGAGATGTTTCATCTCTTGAAGCAATTTTGGGGAAAATACTTTTTAAAGAATTATATAGCTCTGATGTGGAAGTGGGCTTAAGTGCCTCATTAGATACCGCAAGCAATAATCTTCTTCTGGTTGGCGAACAGAATTTTTATGAAGATAAACTGTTCAATGGAATCAGTTTTTCTGAGGAAATAATAGAATTGCTCTCCTTGCCCTTTGTTAATTTTGTACTTGCTTCACAAAAAGAAAGTTTAGTTAAAGAATCAGAGAAGGTATTATTGGACAAAATATCTATCGCATACGATAATTTTAATGCGCTTGAAAAATATTTTTCATTTTCAGAAAAAACTTTAAATTATTTTAAGCAAAATTTATCTTCACTTATTCTTGAATTTGATGAGCAGGATATAGAGGGGTTAAATCAATTAATAATGATTCCATATTTTCATGGTATTATAAAAGAAATAATTGAAGCAAAATATGTATAAAAACAGGGGACCGGGAATAAGTCCCCTTAAGTTTTAAAGAGCCATATGAGATACGCTAAGAATATTTGGATTATCCTGCATTGCTTTCAGTTTTTCTGCACTCACAGGAGATTTTAACCTCATTGTACAACTTGCAGCAATTCCACCTTCGAAAATAACATTTTCAATTTCTTCTATATTGATATTACCTTCCCTGATAACATCCAGGATAGAAGCAAGAACACCAGGTTTATCAAAGTGTTTTACAACAAGCTGATATTTAGCATCAGTAATTTTTGCGCGGTTAATCCAGTGAGCAATAAGTCCGCTGGAGATGTAATCTTTAATTATCTTTACAGTTTCTTCCGCTACCGCATTTTGTGCCTGTTCTGTGGAAGCGCCAATATGATGGGTTACATAAACATTTGGATTATCTTTCAGAACTGAATTTACTTCACCGGTTTTTGATTCAGGTTCTCCCTTAAACACATCCAGTCCGACACGAAGATTTTTTTCCTTTATTGCTTCGAGTAAATCTTCTTCAACAATAATATCCGGGCGGGATGTATTAATAAGTAATGCCCCGTTCTTCATATAACTGAACATTTCCTTATTAAATAAACCTTTTGTTTCTTTAGTTGAAGGAAGATGAATTGTTATTACATCGCAAAGAGGAAGCAGTTGGTCCATTTCTGAGAAGTCTTTTATCTGAACTCCTTCAATTCGTGAAATATCCTTTCCATATACATTCATTCCAAAAGCAAGTGCACGTTTTGCTACTTCTTTTCCGATTGCTCCGACACCTATAATTCCCAGTGTTTTCCCCTTCAACCCTTCAGCTTTAGAATATTCGCCTTTATTCCACATTCCTTTTCTAAAATCCGAAACGTTATCCGGGATTCTTCTGTCTAAAGCAATCATAAATCCCATTGCCAGTTCTGCAACGGCTACTGAATTCATCCCGGGACAATTTGCCACGTAAATGCCTTTTTTATTAGCAGCAGCAATATCAATGTTATTCACACCAGCACCTGCACGGATAATCAGGTTTAAAGTGCCGCTGCTGTTTATTGTATTCGCATTTACAATAGTTGAACGCACGACCAGTATATCCACTTCCTTTGCTGCTGTTGGAAGATCATTTTCTCCAAGCTTTGGTGAATAGATTACTTCCAGCTCCATATTTTTTAGCTGCTGAATATATTGATCAGGAAATTTATCTGCTATGAGTACTTTTACTTTCATTTTATCTCCATCCTGGTTTTTGGAAAAAAACCTTTATCGATTATTTTAACATAGGAATTTTAACATTCATTTTTTTTGCATTATTTATTGCTCTTTCGTATCCGGCATCTGAATGCCGTACGATTCCCATTCCGGGATCATAAGTGAGAACTCTTTCAAGTCTTCTTTCAGCTTCTTTTGTTCCATCAGCAACAATTACCATCCCGGCATGAATTGATTTGCCTATACCGACACCACCGCCATGATGCACTGAAACCCAGCTTGCCCCACCAATAGCATTTAACATAGCATTCAAGATTGGCCAGTCGGCAATGGCATCACTTCCGTCTTTCATGTTTTCCGTTTCACGATTAGGTGAAGCTACGGAACCGCAATCAAGATGATCTCTCCCGATTACTATGGGTGCACTAACTTTGCCGGTAGCCACAAGGTCATTAAATATTTTCCCCATCTTAGCACGTTCACCATAACCAAGCCAGCAAATTCTGGCCGGCAATCCCTGGAAATGAACTTTCTCTTGTGCCATTTTAATCCAGTTAACCAAAGATTTCTTTTCCGGAAAAGTCTCTAATATTGCGCGATCAGTTTCATATATATCATTCGGATCTCCTGATAAAGCGGCCCAACGAAACGGACCCATTCCATCACAGAAAAGTGGACGAATGAATTCAGGAACAAATCCGGGAATATTGAATGCGTTGGTTAACCCGTTATCTTTTGCTTCACCACGGATATTATTTCCGTAATCGAAAACAATTGAACCTTTTTTCTGAAATCCCAGCATAGCCTCAACATGTTTCACAATTGTTTCCCTTGATAACTTAATGTACTTATCCGGATTATCTTTTCTTAACTTAACTGCTTCTTCGAAAGACAGACCGGATGGAACATATCCGTTTAATACATCGTGTGCAGATGTCTGATCTGTAACAACATCAGGAATGATATTTTTATTTAGAATCTGCTGATGAATTTCACCAGCATTGCCGATTAATCCAATTGATAACGCCCTGCCATCTTTCTTTGCATTCAGAATTTTTTCAAGAGCTTCGTCAAGGTTATCAGAAATTTCGTCAATATAACCGGTTTCCAATCTTTTTTCTATTCTTTTCCTGTCAACTTCAACTCCAAGAAAAGCAGCTCCGTTCATTGTTGCTGCCATAGGTTGAGCTCCGCCCATTCCTCCTAATCCTGCAGTAAGAACGAATTTGCCTTTAAAGTCTCCATCAAAATATTTTCGTCCGCATTCTGCAAAGGTTTCATAAGTTCCCTGTAAAATTCCCTGTGTACCAATATATATCCAGCTTCCTGCAGTCATTTGCCCGAACATAGTCAAACCCATTCCTTCCAACCTTCGGAACTCGTCCCAGGTTGCCCAGTCAGGAACTAGCATTGAATTGGAAATTAAAACTCGTGGTGCATCCGGATAGGTTTTAAATATTCCAACAGGTTTACCTGATTGTACTAAAAGGGTTTCATCATTTTCCAGATTCTTTAATGACTCAACTATCGCTTCGTAGCAATCCCAATTGCGAGCGGCTTTGCCACTACCACCATAAATTATTAATTCTGCAGGATTCTCCGCCACTTCATTATCAAGATTATTCATAAGCATCCGCATTGCTGCTTCCTGTATCCATCCTTTGCATGATAATTTTGTTCCGTGAGGAGCTTTAATTGAAATATCTTTTGATTTTATTGAACTCATTTTATCCTCTGAAATGATTTTCTAAAATATTTTCGTATTGCTTCAACATAGATTTATAAAGCCATTTTTTTATAAACCAGCTTCCGCTCATTTCTTTTCTTAAAAATTTTACATTTTCATTCAACTGATTCAATAGTCTTGTTCTCTCATCTTTAGTAAGCTTTATTGTCTCGGTTGAATCAGACAATTTTTCAAGTATGGAATTAAATGCGCGTGTTTCTGCAAAATATTGGTTGTTCCCATCAAGTTGTTTAAGAACCTGTTTGGAAAAAGTTGTTAACAATTTCTTTTCATTTTTATCAAATTCAAAATTATAGTTGGTGAACAGTTTTTTCATAGTTAATCAGCTTGCCTTGTTGATGAATTCAAAATTTCCCTGGTCTTTTTAAAACCGGGTTTAATAATATTATAAATATAATGCAGTCTTTCATTGTAATGTATGAATGCAGACTTCATGGAATTAAGTGTTATTTTTTCAATATCGTCAATTGTAATACCGAAATATTTTTGAGCGGTAATAAATTCTTTCGTCATTGTGGTATTACTCATTAATCTGTCATCTGTATTAATAGTAACCCTGAATTTGTTATCATATAAAATTTTAAATGGATGATTCTCAAGTTTGTCCACTGCCCCTGTATGCAGATTACTCAGAAGACATATTTCAAGCGGAATTCTTTTATCAAGTATGTATTGTGCAAGTTCACCAAATACAAATGAATTTCCACTTTTATCAGATACTATATCTTCAGCCAGATGAGTTGCATGTCCTATCCTGTGGGCACCGCACCATTGAATAGCCTGCCAAATAGATTCTTTTCCGAAAGCTTCGCCGGCATGGATAGTAATATTAAAATTAGATCTCTGAATAAACTGAAATGCATCAACGTGTTTCTTTGGCGGATATCCACCCTCTTCACCTGCCAGATCAAAACCAACTACCCCGCTGTCTCTGAAATTGACTGCAAGTTCAGCTATTTCAAGTGAGTTTTTCATATTGCGCATTGCGCATAAAATTAAACCGTAACCAACCCCGAAATCTTTCTTTCCCTTTTCAAGTCCGTCAAGCACTGCAAGAACGGCATCTTCAGCATATATGTTTTTGTTAGTGTGAAATACGGGAGCGAATCTTGTTTCCACATAACATACACCATCATTTTTCATATCTTCCATCATTTCATAAGCTACCCTCTGCAGATTCTCTTTTGTTTGCATCACCGCGGTTGTATGTTCAAAACCCTGTAAAAATTCAACCAGATTTCCTTTATTTGCTCCGCGATGAAACCATTCTGCCAGCTCATCAGGATCACTTGTCGGCAGTTTCTTATATTTTATTTCTTTTGCAAGCTCTATTATAGTCTGTGGTCTTAACCCGCCGTCAAGATGATCGTGCAAAAGCACTTTAGGTAGAGAACTTATTACATTTTCGGTGGTCAAAATTTCCTCTTTTTTAGAAATTAAAAATATCCTTTAAATGATGGAAAATCAATTTAAGTGATTATTATTTCCTGCTATTTAGTAATGAATAAAGGCGATGGATTGGGAGACATCACAAATTCATCGGTTTTCATATTCTTGACTATACATCGTCAAAACAGTAACTTTAATGACATTAATTTGATTTAATAGATGGAGTAAGAATGCAAAAATCAAAATTATACGCAATAGTTTTTGTCTTATTGGCAGGTTTAGCTTTTGTCGGTTTTGACTGTGCTTCAACTGAGATGACAAGTGCTAAATTATACATTCAACAAAAAAATTATGACAAAGCTCTTGATGCATTAAAGAAAGAAGTGGAAAAAAATCCGCAAAGTGCCGAAGGTTATTATTATCTCGGTGTAGTTCATGGAGAAAAAGAGCAATATAATGATATGATTGAATCTTTTGATAAATCTCTCGCCATAAATGATGTATATAAATCACAAATTCAGGATTCAAAAAAATATTATTGGGCTAATATGTTCAATAAAGGTGTAAGTTATTATCAAAAAGGTGTGAATACTACAAACGAAGATAGCAGCAAAATCTTTTTTGATAAATCTATAAATATGTTTGAGTATGCCACCAGGTTAGAACCTGATTCAACTGATACCTACAAGAATCTTGCTTTCGTTTATATGGGTGCCGGGGAAAATGATAAAGCAATTGCGCCGCTCCAGAAAATGATTGATGTTGAACACTCACTGGATGGCTACAAATATCTTGGTATTATTTATTATGATCAGGGTATACTTGCAAAATCTAAATTTTCAGATTCACACAATCCCGAAGACAGCATAAGTGCAGCAGAAAGTTTCAATAAAGCAATAAAGGTTCTTGAAGAAGGAAGGAAATATTTTCCGGATAATCCCGATCTGCTTTTAAATTTATCAAATTCATACATTAATGCCGGCAAAGTTGATGTAGCAATTGATGCATTTAAAACCGGCGTTGAAAAAGATCCGAACAACAAGTATTACCGTTATAATTATGGTGTACTTCTGCTTGGCAAAAATGATTTTGAAAATGCAGCGGCTCAATTTAAAAAGGCAATTGATCTGGATTCTGAATATCAAAATGCAATTTATAACCTTGCGGTAACATATGTTAAATGGGGGACAGCAATAAACAAACTAGCCGAAGATAAAGGTGAAATGGAAAATACCGAGTATAAGGAAAAATACCGTCAGGCTCTTCCATATCTTGAAAAATCAGTTGAACTACAGCCTAAGGATGCAGCGGTTTGGGAATTGCTGGGGAAAGTTTACACAGTACTGGATATGAAGGATGATGCTCAGAATGCATTTGATAAAGCTGATGCGTTAAGAAAATAGTTTTTAGAACAGAAAGAATTGGAATTTATAATGGCTCAGAACAATCAAAATCCACAGGGACAGCAAATAAATATCGAACTCGGAGAAAAAGAAGCAGAGGGAATTTATTCTAATCTTGCAATAATTACTCATTCACCTGCTGAATTTGTAATTGATTTTACGCGGATAGTTCCGGGAGTTCCGAAAGCAAAAGTTTACGCCAGGATTTTAACAACTCCACAGCACGCTAAAATGCTTTTAAAAGCTCTCAAAGATAACATTGATAAATATGAAGCAAGATTTGGTGAAATTAAGATAGATGCACCTCAGAATCAGCATTTCGGATTTGTCCCGCCGAAGAAGGATGAGAAAGTAAATTAAATGAGAAGCGGCAGTTTTATCTGCCGCTTTTTTGTTTTAAAAAATATCCTTGTAAAAAACTCACTAACCTGGCTGAAACAATTAAAGATTCAATTTATTTACCAGCCAGAATTATTGCTTCAGTTTTACCAGGTTATATATCGCAGCAGCAAGGAAGATGAAATTGGCAAACCATGCTGTTAATAAAGGGTCCAGAGCTCCGTTTTTACCAAACGCCTGGCTGATTTTCATAAATACGAGGTAAAGAAAAGTTATTAATATGTTTATACCAACCTGAACAGCAAGACCGCCTCTTCTTTTATTTGCAGAAATCGGTAATCCGAACAATACAATAATCAGACTTGCCATAGGGAATGAAAATCTGGAATAATATTCTATTAACGAATCTGTTGCATCATTTCCGGCACGCTGCTGGTTTTCAATACTGCTTTTCAAATCGCTCAGATCCATTTCCTCAGGTTTCTGCTGTTTCGTCAGAAGTTCAGACGGAGTAAAATTTAAACTGTCAATTTTCATTTCTTTAAAATATTTTGCCGTTTGGGTATTCTTATGAAATATTCTTTCAATTCCATTTCTGGCAATCCACAGGTGATGGAGAGTATCATACTGCATTCTCACTGCATCAATCCTGTAATCCATCTTCGTTCTATCTTTTTTATCAAACCCTTGAATGCTGATTCTGTTTGCCTGTAATTGAGAGTTATCGAAATAAGAAATATTAACAATTCTTGTTTTCGAATCCTGGAAAAAAATATTACTTCCTGAAAAATTAAATCCTTTTTTTAAATAATTCATTTCAATATTTAACTTAGTTTTATTTGCCATTGGTACAACGTAGCCGGCAAAGTAAATTGAAAAAATACTTATAAAAAAGGCTGTAATAAGAAACGGCAGCATAAACCGGTACATACTTACACCGCTTGCCTTAATCGCTGTAAGTTCGCTTAGCTGGGCTGATTTCGCGGTTGTAAACAAAGCTCCGAACAACACAGCAATGGGTGTAATTAATTTTATAATGTCCGGGGAAAAGACGAGATAGTAATGAAGTATAACCGGGGCAGAGACATTCTGGTCAATGAAATCATCCAGGTTTTCCATCATATCTATTACAACAAAAATAAGAGTGAAGGCAATCAACCCGAAGAAAATGGTCTGAAGAAATTGCTTGACTAAATATTTATCAAGTATTTTCATGACCGTTCTCAGTATCTCCTTCGTTTCCACGAAATTGTTTCGGAATTATTTTTTGTATCCAGTTGAAATTAATTGTTACTGCTTCACTTACAGTTTTGATTGTTAATAAAATTCCAGCTATAGTTAAAAGAATATTGGCCGACCACATTCCCCAGAAAGGTGAAAAAAAGTTTCTCTCCGCAAGTTTCTCCCCACCGATAAGGAAAGCCCAGTATATAAGAAAAAAGAAAAGACTTATGCTTGCAGCTACACCAAAACCACCCTTTTTTGTCATTGTTCCCAGGGGAGCTCCTATCAGAACAAAAACAATGCAGGCTGCCGGTAGTGCATACTTTTTGTATATCTCTACTTCATATTTATTAATTTCGTTCCGTTTTGATTCTAATCTTCTAAGTCTCGAAACCAGTGAATTCCGTTCATTGCGAAGTCTATCCTGCAATCTTGTATAAACAAGATTTTTTGCACGTATAGTGGTTTCAGTTTCATTTTTAACCATACTGGAATCGATATAAAAATACTTTTCTGCCTCACTTATCAGATCTTTTTGATATTGAACTTCGGAGACATTCAGACTATCAACAATTTCTCTCATAGCTGAAGCACTCAATTCTCTTTCTCCCCTTGGACTTCCGAGAGCAGACTGCTGAAAAGTAAATTGTGCTCCATCCATTGCTATCCTGTGCCTGTCAAATCTTACTCTACGGTAAAGATTTGTTTTAGATGCATCCGATTCATGGATTTCACCATTTTCAAGATTCATTATTAGTTTAGTCTGGTCTTTAGAAAAATAAATTTTTCCTCTCTGTGCAGTAACAACTTTTATTTCCCTTGGATCAGAATAATCATAGATAGTTACATCCTTTAATTCATTCGTTTGCTGGTTTATCTCCCGGGCAAGTATTGCATAGTTGGAAACTTCCTGTGAAAAAACACCCGGTTCAAGTGAAAGGGTTGGCTTCTGCCTGGAAATATCCTGCATAAGAATTTTGGCCTGGTGGTTTGCGTCAGGCAGAACATCATTGTTAAATATTAAAAGTAAGTAACCAATTATGATTGAAGCAAATAAAGGAGCAATCATCATTTTATATAAACTTGTACCGGAGGATTTTATAATCGTTACTTCATTATTTTGCGACATATTCCCGAATGCCATTAATGTGGCAACCAGCGTAGACATAGGCACTACGAGCACAACCATCCATGCAAGATTAAAAGCGATCAGTTTAAGGATTACTAAAAGTCCCAGTCCCTTTCCAACCAATCTATCAGCAAACTTCATCAGAAACTGAAGTATAAAAATGCACATCAGGGTTATATTGGAAAATATAAACGGTGCTAAATGATTTCGTAATATGTATTTAAATAAAATCACCGCGTCAATATATGAAAGGGATAAAAGTTTAACAAGGAATTGATCTAACCTGATGACTTCGGGAGCACCATTTTATATATTTGTATTGTCATGTTAAAGAAATCTGCAATTATCCTTTCCATTTGTTTAATAGGTTTTTACTGCGGAACAGGCAGCACTAACAGGATTGAATTACAAAAAGATGCTTCGTATCCGCGGTGGTTGTCATCAGCAGCGTTTAGGTCAGACCAAACATCGGGGATTACTTTTATAAAAGAGTCTGCTGCTGGTGATAAATATTTTTTGCTGGCGGATGATACAGGTGGTATTCTGCACCTGAAGATATCCAGGGACACGGTTTTCTCAATCACCCCGGTAATTTTTTCAAAAAAGTTTCAATCTTATATAGATACTTTTCCTAAAGCAGATTTTGAGGAAATCGTATATGATAAAAAAAATAACCGGGTATATTTATCAATTGAGGGAAATGGTAATTATCCTGAAAAATATGCAGGAATTTACCAGGTGTACTTCAAGGATAATAATGTTTTATCTGATACAATTACTGACATAAAAAAAGTAAACATTACTCCAAAAAGTGAATTCGAAAAATATATACGAAATAATATCGGGTATGAGGGTTTGGCTCTTGACGATAATTATTTCTATTTAGGACTTGAAGGATTTTCCCGGAATAATATCTTTGCTGACAGCACGGTTTTATTTATTGCGGACAGAAAAACATCGAAAATTATTAAACAGATAAATACCAAATCACTCGGTATTCATACTATTTGTGGATTATTTTCAGATAAGAATTATTCTGTGTATGGAGTGGACAGAAATAATAAATCACTATTTCACATTACTTTCAACAGCGAACTAACTATTAAAGATACATCTAAAGTAAAAATTGGAACTAATATACCAAGTTATAGTTCTTTTGATTATGTTGCATCTATTGAGAGTATAACTATGGATCCCCAGAATAATATTTTTCTTGTGGATGATCCCTGGAAAACTTTTTTTATCCCTTCAAAAGAAATATTAAATCAGCTTGATTCACTCACAGTGAACCATTTCAGGAATTTTGTTCCTGTTATTTATAAATACTTATTAGCAAAATAAAACAGGAGTTGTCCGTTGGAAGATGTAATAAAATTTATTAAAGAAAACCAGGAACAATTTATTGAAGAACTGAAGGAATTGTTAAGGATTCCCAGCATAAGCACGCATCAGGAAAATAAAAATGATATCAACCGGGCCGCAAAATTTGTAGCTGATAAACTGAAGCAGGCAGGTTTGAACAGGGTTGAAATATTTAAGACAGAAGGACATCCGCTTGTTTACGGAGATTGGCTTGGAGCACCCGGGAAGCCAACTGTTTTAGTTTATGGACATTATGATGTTCAACCGGTAGACCCAATTGAATTATGGAATTCACCTCCGTTTGAACCAGTAATAAAAGATGGTAAAATTTGGGCAAGAGGGGCTACTGATGATAAGGGACAAATGTTTATGCACATTAAAAGTGTGGAATCATTTTTTAAAGGAAAAGGAAGTCTTCCGGTTAATGTTAAGTTTATAATTGAAGGGGAGGAAGAAATAGGAAGCGAAAGTCTTGAAGCATTTATTAAAACGCATATTGATCTTTTAAAATGTGATGCAGTACTGGTTTCTGATACATCGTTGTTTGAGAAAGGTGTCCCCACATTAACCTATGGATTGCGGGGATTGAGTTATATGGAAGTTGAGGTGGTTGGTCCAAATAAAGATTTGCATTCCGGTTCATTTGGCGGTGCTGTAGGGAATCCAATAAATATTCTTGCAGGTATGATCGCAAAACTTCAGGATAAAAACGGGCATATAACAATTCCGGGATTTTATGATGATGTAAAGAAATTAACAAAGAAAGAAAGAGAAAATTATAAACGGCTCAATTTTTCCGAAAAGAGATTTGCAAAGGAAATTGGAGTTAAGGAATTGAAGGGAGAAAAAGGTTTTACAACTCTTGAAAGAATATGGGCAAGACCAACGCTTGATTGCAACGGTATTATAGGAGGCTTTACAGGTAAAGGAGCTAAAACAGTTCTCCCATCTAAAGTTTCTGCAAAAATAAGTATGCGCCTGGTTCCCGATCAAAAGCCTGCGAAAATAGCAAAAGCCTTTACAAAATATATAAATCACATTGCGCCTAAATCAGTAAAAGTTAATGTTAAAGATCTTCATGGTGCTTCACCGTGTATTACTCCTCTTGAGGCATCTGCAACAATTGCGGCATCAAAAGCTATGGCCAGGGCGTTTGGTAAAAAAACTGTGTATATGCGTGAGGGCGGTTCAATACCTATTGTTAACGTTTTCACTACCAAACTTAAATCGCCCGTGGTTTTAATGGGTCTTGGTCTGGATTCGGAGAATTTGCATTCCCCAAATGAACATTTTGATCTGAACCATTTCAAACTCGGGATAATGAGTTCAGCTTATTTCTTTGACGAATTTTCTAAAACCAAATAGTTTACAAAATGAAACTGTTTACACTGGTTATTTTTTCGTCGCTTATGTTTTTGCTGCTTTCCTGCAGTGAGAAAAAAGAAAGTAAGGAATACCCGGTGGAGAAAAAAGAAGTTGCATATTCTCCTGATAAAGATCTTGAAATTCAGAAATATAATCTGGAACAGCAAAAGCAGCAAACGGTAAAAAGATTTCCATGCGATACAATCGCTTTGCAGGAATTTGTTCTATCATATTATCCCGAAGGAACATACCTTGTAGATTTTGATAAAACCTTAACTTATAATATTCCAAAACCCGCAGTTATTTACCTTCAAAATCATCCGGGATACATTTTTGGAATTATAGCAAAATCAAAATCGGGTGAAAGATTTATAGAACCCAAAAACATCGTCGGTTATAATGAAAGTTTTATTGATTTGGACAGCACTAAACTCGGCACTGCATTTTTCTATCTTGTATTATTCCACTGTAACGATAATAAATTTGAAATTACATGGGAATCAGTAATTCCATCTCATGGCGGATTTAATACTTTTTCAATTGAAAACTGGAAGTATAATAACACCCCGTATGTCCGGGTAAATTTTCATTATGCTCAGGGAATCGGACATATTGACTATAATTATTTCCTGGTCGATGGGCTTAATTCAAAACCACATCTGCTGATGACATATAAAGGCATAAATTTTCAGAGAACAATATCCAATGTTAATAATGATAAATTCCCTGACTATTATGAATTTCTGTATTATGATACCGGTAAAAAAATAACTGTTGCAGACTCAATTCCTTTTGTCTGGAAGCCTGATAAAGCTGTTTATATTAATACACGAAACTCCAGGCAGACCCGTCCTTATTAAAATTTTTTTCTTATCTTTGCAGTAGCCTTTGTGTATTGTAAGGTCCGGCAGAAGATTTGATGAGCCGGTGAAGAACAAATCTCATCACAGCAAAAATTTCAATTATTAACTCATTTTATTTATATTTTTTGATTAAATGACGATATAACCAGGAGCAGTAATGTTGCAAATTGAAGATAAAATATCCTTTACCGATTTATTACAATCGCTTGGAGTGGAAACCAAGCTTTCTGAAGATGGTAAAGTATCAAAGTATACTTCAGTTGAAGAAGAATTAAGAAGCCTTTATGATGGAGTAGGATTGAGAAACATCTCACACTCAGGAATGATTGAACTTAGAGGAAAAGATGTGCTTGATTTTTTACACAGAATAAGTACCAATTCTTTGAAGAATCTTGGTAAGGAACAAATAACCAAGACTCTTTTTACTACAGAAAAAGGAAGAATAATTGATCTCACAACTATTCTGAATTTTGAAGATTACCAGCTTATGTTCTGCAGCCCTGAACATCAGCCAAAAATTTTAAAATGGCTTGCTAAATATATTATTACAGATGATGTGAAAATTTCTGATATAAATGGCAAGTACTCTTTGCTGGAATTGAGCGGTCCGCAGGCTGACTCATTCATAACTTTAATTTGTGGAAATATCAGTAATAATATTTCCGAAAATTCTTTTAAGGTAGTAAGTACTGAAGGTATGATGTTTTTCCTGGCAAAATTAAGAGATGCAAAAAATCATCTTAAGTACTGGATAATAGCAGACCAGGTAAATGGAAGCAGGTTTATAAAATATGCTTTAGAGAATAAAGGCATTTTTGATTTTAATCTGGTTGGTGAGGATGCATATAATATATATAGAGTTGAGCAGGGCATTCCGTCGGCCCCAAATGAAATAAATGATAATTTTAATCCGAATGAAGCCGGCTTACTCGAATTCATTGATTTTAAAAAAGGCTGTTACATTGGACAGGAAGTAATTGCCAGGCTGGATACATATGATAAAGTACAGCGCGGAATTAAGGGAATAGTATTTAATGATCCCGTTGAATCAAAAGAATTTGATCTTTATGATGACGAGGGAAATGATAGCGGAAAAGTCACCTCTGTTGTTTACTCACTAAAATGCAAAAAAAGTATTGGTCTTGGGTATATCAGAAAAAATTATTCCCGGGAAGCAACCGTTTTAAAAACGAAAAATTCAAATGGCACTGAGATAGAAGCAGTTGTTCACAAAACACCTTTTAGAAAATGAAGATTTATACCAAAGGCGGAGATAAAGGCCAAACAGGGCTTTTTGGAGGGGAAAGAGTTTTTAAAAACTCAGAAAGAATTGAAGCTTATGGAACAATTGATGAGTTGAATTCGTTTATAGGACTGGCGGTTGAAGAAGTAAAAAGTCCCGAAACAAAAGCTATTTTACAAAAAATTCAGAATGAACTTTTTACACTTAGGCTCTGATCTTGCAACCCCGTTGAATGAAAGTAATGAAAAATATAAAATTCCGAGAGTTCCTAAATCATTCTATGAAGAAGCTGAAAAACAGATTGATAAAATTGAGGAACAACTTGAACCATTGCAGAATTTTATATTACCCGGAGGCTCGAAAGCTTCGGCTTTATTGAATATATGCAGAACAATCTGCAGAAGAGCTGAACGCAGAGTTGTAACATTAAAAGCCTCAAATGATATCGGAGAAAATATCATTATATTCCTCAACAGGTTAAGTGATTTATTTTTTGTTCTTGCACGTTATGAAAATATGATCTCAGGAATCCCGGATATTATCTGGAAGCCGGATAAATAATTAATAATTATCAATTGATAATTGTACATTATTATTTGGGGGTGAATTTTGGTTTCGACGGGGTTGAAGAGACATAGAACTGCACACCGTGTTCCCCGAAATACACGTAAAACAATTGGGAATAAAATAATAACTGGCGAATATAATTACGCCCTAGCTGCCTAAGTAAAACCTTAGCAGCCGTTCACCTTATTTTTTCGTGCCGGGGTAAGGATGAACGACGTTTAGGTACGATAGCCGGATAGAATCGCCTGTGATTTATCTGGTGAAATTTTAACGGGCAGACTTAAAGCGATCCTTGTTTGGTTGGTAACTTTAAGCCAAAATAAAAACAAACTATGTGTGTAGACGTTCTTTGGATCTTAACTTCGGACGCGGGTTCGACTCCCGCCACCTCCACAAATAACCTTATTTTATAAGGACTTAAGGGGATTTCTCACGATAATTGTCTCTGAAACCTCATTTTTAATATTTTTTATGTTCTATTCCTATAAAAGTATTTGACCACGAAAATGTTCAGGTTTGCTATTATTATGGCTATCGCAGAAATTAAATGCCGGAGAGACGAGAGCTGGAAATAGAATTTACTATTTTAAGATTGTGATTATGGGTTTTTAAGGGTACAGCACAGATGATTCATTATTTTTTGGACAAATGTTTTTTTTCTTGTAAGAATAATAGCTATGTTGCAAGAAATCTATAAAAATTACCATTTAATTAACGTGAAACAGTTTTAGTATATACAAAACTGAAACTAAATATTTCAGTTTCTGAATCCAATAATAAATATTGTTTAGGGTAACTTAATTTGTATCATAGGGAACGGGGCAGTTTATGAGTAGAAAACTTTTGTTATTTTCTCTTTCATTGGCAGCTTTTTTAATTCTTCAGCCCACCGATATAAAACCACAGTCTGCGGACTTTTCCGTTTCGAATGGTTCCGACAGCCCTGCCGATTTTTTATGGACAAATGTTATCACGAAGGATTCGACGTATGGTGATAGTCAGAGCAAGGCCATAGCGATCGATGCAGAAGGAAACAGCTACATAACCGGATTTTTCAGTGCAGATGCAATCTTCGATACTATTTGTTTAAGTGCCTTCGGTGTGTACGACGTTTTTATTGCTAAATATGATCCTAACGGTTATTGTGTCTGGGCTAAACATGCAGGATCGCACGTTTTGAATAGCCAGAGTTATGCATATAATATAGCTGTGGATAATAAAGGGAGCAGCTATATAACGGGCAGGTCATACGGTTCCGTACTTTTTGATTCCATTTCACTTGAAGCTCCATATGGTAAGGCTAATATTTTTACTGCAAAATATTCTCCAGAGGGGAAATGTTTATGGGCCAGGCTCGATCTGGCCGGAGGACAAAATTTTGATGTTGGGAAAGGGATAGCTGTTGATTTACAGGGCAATTGTTATGTGACCGGCTCATTTCAGGATTGGATGACTTTCGGATCATTTAAGCTCAATGGCGGCAGATGTAATACTTTTATTACCAAATTTGACCCCGATGGAACATGTTTATGGGCAATGAAAACAGATAGTAATGGAACCAGCCGGGGCAATTCAATTTCAATAGATCCATCCGGAAACCTGTTAGTCACCAGAGATGATGGTTCATATAATACTATTATTTCAATGTTCGACCCGGGCGGCAAATGCCTATGGACTCAAAAGCCCGGAACTTTTGCAACCTGCTCCGGAAAGAGTATTGCAGTCGATACAGCCGGTAACAGTTATATTACAGGCTCATTCTCGGGGACGGTGATTTTCGGGAACATTCAATTACACAGTGCCGGTAAAGACGATATGTTTATTGCCAGGTATGACCCTCAGGGAAACTGTGCGTGGGCTGTAAGTGCAGGAGGTAAAAATTCTGACAATGGAAGTTCAATTTCTGTCGATCCGAACGGAAATAGTTACGTTCTCGGGACAATTAAGGGACCTGCTCAATTTGATAGCACAAATTTAAACCAGGATAATACAGTCGGTCGCACCAACACATTTATTGCAGAATACGATGCAAATGGCAAGCTGGTATGGGTTAAGTCAACCCCAGGCAAAGTTGATGTTGACGGTTATTCCATTGCTTCCGATGGAAACAAGAATTTATTTATTACCGGCAGCTTTGCGGGTTATCCTGCAGAATTTGGAACCGCACCCATTTCCGGAAGCGGTCCATTTATATCGAAATTGAGTAGTTCGAACACAGGAATTAAAAAAGACCTGGATTCAATACCCACGGAATATTCCGCACAAATTTATTACCCGGTAACTTTTGTACCAGGTATACTTGTAAAACTAGACTTACAATACGATAGCCGCATTTACGTAACAGTCCACGACACTTTGGGTAAGTACGTGGATTTAATATTCAGCGGGGAATTAGCGGTTGGTATCCATAATAAAAATTTTTATGTATACAATCTGCCTGATGGAAAATATAAATTTTCGGTTGAGATAGTCTCATTAAAAGGAAATAATAAATACGAAGCACATAAAGTAATAAATTTCAAAAAACGAAGAGACAGATAAAAGAAATAACAAATTTATTATCTAATCTATAAGTTTAGGAATTAACGCACAATACCTCTGTAATTTTAACAGGGGTATTTATTAAGATTTTATTAAGAACTCTTTCAAGAGGTTACTCCTGCTCTATGTTGGATGAAAGAGGCGGCCAGGTGACATCTCTGTTGCCGGGTTTTTTATTCATTGGAAACTATTTAATGCTGCTTTTTACAGTAATATCTTTCCCAATTTTCTGGCTTTATCATATCCTTTTTATAGATGCACTCATAATCCCTCCATTCCCAATCTCTTTCCACCAAAAACATTCTGATTTGCTTTACTATCAATTTCTTCCATTGTCAAAATTTATATGTAAAAGTGACTTAAGCCAGAAATTTGAATCGAGTCATTTTGTGGGCTAAAAACCTGAAAATAGGGTGGTGACGAAGACTATCAGTAGTAGGATATATCCCTCCACTTTTGCTTAATTACTTTAACTCTTATCTTTTTACTAAAGCCCGCAAAGGGCTTTTTTTATATCTACTTAGTAAAAACCAGTTTAGCACTAAATTTATTAAATGTAGAGGAATATAAGGGACATAATATGTGCAACACTGATTCAAAAAATTATCACCTTAGTATGAAATTATTCCAAATACAAAAACGCATCCACATAAAATGAATGCGTCTTTTAAAGTGTGATTATTTTGTTTCTTTTTGAATTGACCAGCCTGTCTTGAGCCCAATAACAAAATAAGTAAGTGCAATAACACCGGTTGCAAATACAGTATCACCGATAACACGTAACCATCGAAAAGTACTCATCATTGATGACTGCATAAATTCTGCGGAGCGAGCATACCAGTATCCGTGCTCAACACTTGCAACTGTTTGAGCAAGGCCAACCGGCAATGCGCTGACAAAGACCATAAGAGCTAATCCTATATTTATTGACCAGAAAGCATATTTAACTGCCCCGTTCTTCCAGGTTTTATCAGCAGCTAAACCTTTTAGTACAAATAGCATCAAGCCAATTCCGAGCATTCCATAAACTCCAAACAGGGCTGCATGCCCGTGAACCTGTGTAGTGTTCAATCCCTGCATATAATAAAGAGCTATGGGAGGGTTAATCAGGAAACCAAAAATTCCGGCACCGACAAGATTCCAGAATGAAACAGCGATGAAACAATAAATTGTCCACTTATAAGATTGCAGCCAATGCTTTGACCGGCTTAATCTTAAATTATGGAAAGCTTCGAAGCCAAGTAATACAAGAGGAACAACCTCCAATGCGCTGAATGTTGAACCTACAGCAAGTACTGCAGTAGGAGTGCCTGAAAAATAGAGATGATGGAATGTACCTAAAATTCCACCAGCCAGAAAAATTATAGTTGAAAATAATGATGCGGTAGTTGCCATTTTTATTCTCAACAAACCCAGTCGAACAAATAGAAAAGCAATTGTAACAGTAGCAAAAACTTCAAAGAATCCTTCGACCCAGAGATGTACGACCCACCACCGCCAGTATTCAGCCATAGCGAGACTAGTTTGTCTTCCCCACATTAATCCTGCGCCATAAAAAAGTGCGATTGCTGAAGAAGAGAGAACGAACATTCCAATCAAACTTTTATTTTCACCAGGCTTTTTAAGCACCGGGAGGATTGCTCTTATCAACAAAAATAACCAAATAAAAAGCCCAACGAATAAGAATAACTGCCAGAATCTTCCAAGGTCAACATACTCATAACCCTGGTGACCAAACCAGAAATTAATATTAAGACCAAACTTCTGCATAATTCCCATCCATTCACCAGCTAGAGAACCTAGAACAATTACCAGGAGTGCAACAAACAGAAAATTAACACCAGCCCTCTGAAATTTTGGTTCGTAGCCTGAAATAACGGGTGCAATGTATAAACCCGTAGCAAGCCACGAAGTTGCAATCCAGAAGAGCGCTAATTGAATGTGCCAGGTTCTGCTGGCTGAGTAAGGAAGCCATTTTGCCAAGGGCAAACCGTAAAAACCGGAACCTTCTACACTGTAATGGGCAGTTATTACTCCCATTACAATCTGCATAAGAATTAAAAACATAACTATCCAGAAATACTTTAATGTTGCATTCATAGAAGGAGTTGGTTTCAATCCAAGCAAGGGATCACTATCCGGAAATTCATTTGGATCAAACGCATCATTACGGTTGGCTGCATAATAAGCTGCGAGACCGCCGATTCCTGCCAACAGTAAAATAACGCTGAAACCGCTCCAAAGATTCAAGGCGCCGGTAGGTGTGTTTGCAACAAGTTCTTCGTGCGGCCAGTTATTTGTATAAGTAATATTTTCACCCGGTCTATCAGTAACAGATGCCCAGGCGGTCCAGAAAAAGAAATCGTTCATTAATTTCATTCTTGCCGGATCTTTAATTGCATTTTCCGGGATTGCGTAATCGCTACGAAGAACAGCCATATCCGGATTATCACCAAAAATTCCTGCAAAATGATAACCAACTGCTTCGATTGCTTCCGCGCGCAGAGGTGAGATTGTCAGGATACCTGTAGCGGGATCGTAAGTGTTTTTTCTTAACTCTTCCTGAAGAAGAACTCTTAATCTAGCCTGTTGATCCTGAGGAACATTATCATAATCCATTCCAAATATTGTATTGGCGTAATGATTAAGAATGTACATTGATTCCCGGTGCAGCCAGTCGGCTGACCAATCGGGGGCAACATAGGAACCGTGACCCCAAATGGTGCCAACTTCCTGACCACCCATTGATTGCCAGACATTCTGGCCATCTTTAATATCCTGCCCGGTAAATAGAGTCCGACCGGTTGTAGTAACAACTTTTACAGGAACAGGCGGTTGTTTATGATAAATATCATTACCAAGATATAACAAGACAACAAACGAAATTATTATAACAGCTGCCAGACTGTACCAAAGTTTTTTGGTGCTCATTTTCTCTCCTATATAATAAAATAAATTACTCCTTGATCATTATCAGAAGCATTTTTGATTTAACTTTTGCCTGCAGAGCATGCGGAATATCAGAAGGCAACTTTATAAATTCACCAGCGCTGACTTCATACGGCTTACCACCAATAATGATTTCCATATTACCGTCTGCAATATATACCATTGCTTCAAAGGGAGAAGTATGCTCTGATAAAATCTCATCTTTATCAAAAGCAAAAAATGTAATATTACCTTTAGCTTTTTTTAATAGTTGTTTACTTACCACAGTCCCTTCCTGGTATTTAATTTCATTAACCAGATTTAAGGGTTTAACTTCTGCAAGGATTTTATTTTTATCTTCCATATTACCATTTCCCTATATGTAATTAATATTTTTATTTTATATGATTTTCAATTGTTGATTTATTAATACTAAAAAAACTATGGTTCTAACGATTAATAATGATTTTAGATTGTTTATAACCAACATTATTATGTTTAAGTGTTTTAATTTCTTTAATTGCATCCATCGGACAAATTGAAACACATGCTGGTGCTACATAAACCCCTTCGCAGAAATTGCACTTCTCCGTAACGATGAAATAATAATCTTTAACCGGAGCTTTGTGTTTTTTATTATTTAGCTTATAATCTTTTCCGCCCGGATAAATTGCATTTGTAGGGCAAATTGTATCACAGGCTCTGCAATTAATGCAGTCTTCCGTAATTAATAATGAAACAATATTTTGAAGTGAATCGGAAAACATCTAAATCTTTTATCTTTTATAATTGCATCTTTATCTAACAACTTTAATCATTTTTAATATTTCTTTTGAACAATCCATCCGCCATGTATGAATGAATTATATATGCGATTAAAATTTTCAAATCCCGTCTCTGTTAATAACTCCAGCAATTCCTGTTCATTTATAAGACTTTTCTCACCTGCTTGTTGTGCTATCTTATTCACTAATTCGGGAGATGACCCGCTAAATTTCATAAAGTTTCTCCAGGACTCTGACATATATTTAAATTCTACTTTATCCGGATCACCATACTGATCGATAATAATTAACTTAGCCCCGGGTTTTAATCTTTTTGCGATACTTCTGAATAGAGATTTTTTATCTTCAGCTTCTTTTATAAATCTTAGTACAAATATCAACGTTGCATAATCATATGCTTCTTGTCCCGGCAAACTTTCTACAAATCCATGATGCAACGAGATACGATTATAAAATTTATATTCATCAACCTTTGCTTTTGATAATCCAATCATCTCTTCTGAAGGATCAACACCGGTAATACGCCAGTTCGGCATAAGGTTTCCGAATGTCATTAATTCCATTCCTGTTCCACATCCAACTACCAAGACATTAGCGGAATCATTTTGATTCTCTGCTAAATGCGATAATACCTTTATAAAAAGCTGATCATAGCCAAAAACTGCTTTGCGGGCAATTTCTTCATAATGCACGGCCTTTTTTGAATTGAATTTTATATTAACTGCTTTTTCTTCCATTTTAAAATTTTTCTCCTTTTGCTTCACGATACTGGCTTCCCACAGGCCTTATTCTTCCCCAAATAGAAAAGAAAAAAAGAATAATGGATATTACCTGGAAAGTTGAAGTGATAGTTATCATTACATTAATCCAATCTATGTAAACGAAACCGGCAGCTGCCTGGAACACAAATCTAGTTGCTGTAGAAATTGTCATCAGCCAATAGGTTGCTAAAATTAAATCGGGATTATATTTTTTATCAGTTTTTTCTGCACGCGGGAAAAACCAGAGCGCAACGCCCATTATCATCATCATTACTGAACCGACTAATATTATATGTGCGTGTGCTGAAACTAATTCGGGTCCAAAAGGTGTGTGAAATATATTTTTTGCGGCTGAAATGAATAGGCCGGACAATATCCCAGCTATCAAAAATATTACTGCTGTTTTAACAAAATATCTTACTGTTGTAAACAAAAAATAATCTCCTGTTTTTATTGCCCGAGCAATTGTTTAGCTTCATCACTCATTTTATCCGGTGTCCAGTGAGGTTCCCATACAAGATTAACGAACACCTCATAACCAGGAGAGAGGGCTTTGACCTGGTTTTCAACCCAGTTTGTAATGCTGCTGTGCATCGGGCAGCCCGGTGTTGTTAAGGTCATTGTAACCGTTATCATTGCTTCTTCAATTATAATATCATAAACCAATCCGAGGTCGACAATATTTAGACCTATTTCCGGATCTATTACAGATCTTAACGCGTTCATTACCTGTACTTCAGATACCATTTTTTATTCCTCTTATAGAAAATATTGAAACCATATTTTTAAGAAAAAAAAGTGAACTTAGAAACATCAGTCCCGTTGTAATGTATATCATTAACTTGTTTTCAAATGCTATTGCAGCTACTGTTCCCACCAGAGCGGAATTCATCAAAACAAACTCTATCTTTGCGAAATTCTCATTGAACATATCCTTTAGCATTGGTACGGGTTCAAGTCCGACTTTTATGCTAAACTTATGAAACCAAACAAGGAATGGAACGATCTTGTACATTTGCCCGATAATAATTAATGAAAAATATCCAAAGAGAATTAAATAGCCGTATAATAAAACCAGTTTCGATAAATATGCAGGATCAAGAAAATTTTCAAACACAAGAAAAACTCCCAGCAGAGTTGCAATAAGCATTATTCCAAAAGAAACCATTGAATAAGTGAGTCCCACATCAAGAATTCTTCTGACGCGGCTATGCATTATTAAATAAACCTGGTAGAGAAAAATTAAATTGCCAATTGCAATTAATACTGCGCCACTTGACAGCATAATAGTGCGCTGCGGGAGATGATATTCAATAATGAGGAGAATCAGACCAGCATTTATAAAACCGAACACCCACCTGGCAGGATTTAAAGAAAAACCATGAGAGAGAGAGAACATAGGAATAAGTTTGTAGCTTACGCCCATTATTATCATCGAAACCCATCCGACAAAAGCGAGAACTGCATGAAGTTTAAGATATTCCAGGTGATTGGTTTTGAAATAAGGTGTATAAAGATTCAAAGCCATCATTATACCGGCAACAACTGTTAAAAGTAAATAAAATAATGCAGCGGCAATGTATGTACCTGTGATATTCCACTCCTTTACTTTCATCATAGACGCTGTGATGTTGAAAATAAAAAGCAGCATTGCCAGTGAAACCAAAGAAGCAAAAATTGTAAGATAAAAAGTATCGAACTTAAAAAATGACAGCACCATTCCTGTTAAACCCGACAGGTAAATCCAGAACTGAACTTCAGCGAGTTTTTCACTATAAAGTTTCACCTGGAGTACAACAGGAACAAGCTGAAACAGCGCACCAAAGATTATCATTGTTATCCAACCAAGTGTTGCTATATGTGTAAGACCCAGAAGTACAGGCTGAAAGTGGTATCCTTTAATTAAACCAGCATAGATGAACATTACGAAACTCAGAACAGCAAATCCTAAAATGGAAGCAATAAAATATTTCCTTACCATTTTATAAGAGGGGGACATTTTCCCAGCAATTTGTTCCGGGTTCATAATGCTTAATCTTTATTCACTTTAGTTATTAATACTTTATAATAATTATCTTCAATTTTATTTGTTTCAGCCGAGTAACCACGTTCAGCCAGTTTATCATAAAGCATTAATGGTTCGCGATGATGATGAACAAGCAAAACTGTATTATCGCTCAGTTTGGGAAGGGTTTCAAGTATTTTTACCATTGGCTCCGGAGGTTCAAGATTTCTCACATCAAGTTCAAAGATTTCTTCGTTGAATTCAGGTTTGCTTTTTGTATTATTTGTTTCATTTGAGGGTTGTATTTCTTCCTGGTAGAAATAAATATTCCATACACCATTTTCATTAATTGTTTTATGTCCAAAACCTTTTTTACGCAGTACAGAATAAAGCGGAACAGGTTCAAAGGTATTAATAATCAGTAATGTTTCATCTTCCTTTAAGTTTTTTGCTTTTCCCATTATTTGCTTAAAGGGATCTTCTCCTGATGCTATTATCGGACGTACATCCAACTCAATAATCTTTCCTTCATTCATTTCCATTTTAATTTCCTTTACATTTCTTTATGTTCACTATCCAGACTTCTGGTCCCTGTTCAACATACTGCCATTCAAACTGACCAGTATTTTCCGCCTGCATCTGGTAATAAAGAGGCTTCGGATCGTGGTCATTAATCAGCTGCATTGTTTCGCCATCCAATAATGAATTAAACATTGAAAATATTGCCGGATGTTTCTCTTTAGGAACAACAGGGCGAACGTCAATTGATTTCGGATTTACGCCTGACATTCATTACTCCTTTTTTATAGATTAATCATTTACATATATAAAATTATAGGCGGCAGGAAACAGAAACCTTGACTTAAGTCAGGGTTGGATACATTTATTCTTTCATTTATTGAGCATAGCTATTGCATCTGAAACAGATTTCAAATCCAAAGTCAGCCCTTCGTTCTGATGAATGATTTCACCTGATTTATTCAGGAATGATATTAAATTAGTATGTGTAAATCCGCCATTATCATTACTTGTATACTTAAATCCAAGCATCATTGCCAGCTCCATCACTTCATCATTACTACCCGTTAATAAGCTCCACCTGCTTGTATTAAGATTTCTTTCTTTAGCATATTTCAACAAAGCCGGAGGCTTGTCTCTAAGGGGATCAATTGAAACAAGCACAAACCTGTAGTTTTTAATTTTATCAGCAGGAATACCAGCCTCTATTGTTTTCATGTCATTAACTATAACCGGGCAGGCCGACTGACAGGAGGCGAAAAACATTGCAAGTACAACATTTTTATTTTTGAAATCACCAAGAAAAACTTTCGAATTGTTCTGGTCCCTCCATTCAGAATTTAACTGATAAATAGATTCACTTGAATAATTTCCAGACCCGAGTGATTTACAGCATTCATCATCGGGAGGATTTGTTATAGTATCACTTGATTCAATTGAATTATTAATTGTTACAATTTTATTATTATCATTTTTATTCACAGAAACAGAATTATTTGTAACCAGATAGTATGTACCCATAGACAAAAGGATAACAATAATGATCATTAAATATTTTATCATTTTAAATTCCATTAATAATTGTTGTGATTAATTAAAAATCTTTAGCACACCTGAAGCCAAGATTTGCTAATGTTGAATTGGCTTTTAGACCACTTCTAAAACCGTAACGTAAAAAGGCTGCATAATTTGTAAGATCAGTTGCATCAGCAGAACCAGCACCGCAAATAGATGTACCATTAATATTCATATTGCTAAAATCATATGTCCATTCCCTGATAAGACCAAACATATCGTACACTCCGTATCTGTTTTTACCCTGAGATGTTACATTGTTTAAATGTTCCGGCAATTTAGCAGAATACCAGCCAATTAGTTTTTTGTTTGAATTTATTTGAGCAGTTCCACCGGTTATAATATTACCAGCAGCTACTAATTCCCACTCAGCCACAGACGGCAATCTTTTTCCGGCCCATTTACTATAGGCTTTTGCCGCAAACCAGGAAACGTATGTTACGGGAGATAATGGATTCAGGTCTTTCCCAAGGTTAAGATCAGCCTGCCAGTTTTTCAGATAATTTTTATCAGCAAAAATTCTTTTTACCTGTGAGCGTCTCCATTCAGGGTTTGCCCTTACAAAATCCAGGAATTGTTTATTTGTTACAGCGTGAATATCCAGATAGAACGATTTAACAAATTGTTTTTTATTCTCTCCGGTTTTTATAAAAAGTGGAGTATAATAATTACCATTAATCAGAACCATACCGGTTTTAATTAACTTATCTGTCTGATTCATTCGGCCGGCAAGCACTGTCTTTGAACCGAAAGAAAAAACAAACGCTAACAAGAATATTCTAATTATGACCGGACATTCGCGCATTTATTCCTTTTGGCTAATAAGCCATTTATCCACGAGGTTTATTTATTTCTAACCTTAGCGACTTCTTCAGATTTGACAACCTTCTTTGAATTTCCAAATGAGTTATAAACGTATGTAAGAACGGCTGCCACTTCCTGATCTGATAAATTCTGCGGCGGCATTATACCATTAAAAGATTTATCTTTAACTGTTATTACTCCTTGTTTTCCGTGAAGCACAATCCCAATTGCCCGTTCCTTATCTGCATTTAAGAAATCAGAGCCTGCAAGGGGAGGAAATATACCCGGAAGCCCTTCGGCATTTATCTGATGACAGGCGATGCAGGTCCTTGAAAAAATTTCTTTTCCTTTTTCAATTACTGCCTGAATATCGTTTTCATTTATTTTAGTATCATTGTTATTATTTGTTTCCTGAACAATATTATCGTCAATCATTGAACCCCTGTTTAACTCAGCCTGTGAGCCTGAAAACAATTCATCGGCCTGTTTGCCTGAGAAAATATCTTTACTTTCATTACCAGTAACTTTTAACATCCCTAAAGCACCTTTGTTAAAAGCACGAAAGATTGAATGGTCAACCAGCAGAAAAGTACCGGGAACTTTCACGGTGAATTCAATAATTACAGCACCACCAGCAGGAATCAGAACTGTCTGCACATTTTTTTGAGTTACTTCTGCGCCACCATAATCATAAACCTTGTCAAATATTTCACCGATGATGTGAAATGATGATATTTTATTCGGACCAATGTTGCCGACAAATAATCTTACTTTATCTCCCACTTCAGCGTGTAAAGAGTTTGCATCTGTGAGTGCACCAACAGATCCATTAAACACAACGTAATCGGGATTTTCTGCGAGAGCCTTTTCCATTGAAAATTGCTGAAGACCAGGTGCACCATATTCTCCGGTTGTATAAAATTCACTCTGCATCACATAGAATTCTCTATCAACCTGTGGTAAACCATCTTTTGGCTGGACCAGGATTAAACCATACATACCGTTTGCAATATGCATCGGCACCGGCTGGGTAGCACAGTGATATACATATAGACCGGCGTGAGTTGCTTTAAATGAAAAAACCGAAGTATGACCCGGAAGAGTTTGTGAAGCAAGTGCGCCGCCGCCAGGACCAAGGACCGCGTGCAAATCAATGCTGTGAGGCATAGTGCTGGAGGGGTTATTGTGAAGATGGAATTCAACCAGATCACCTTCCCTGACACGGATAAATTCACCGGGAACCCTGCCTCCATAAGTCCAGAAGGGGTATTCTACACCATCAGCCAGCCTGCCAACTACCTGTTCAGCTTCCAGATTAACTATGACTTTAGCCGGATGATCCCTTAATAGTGAAGCAGGAACTTCGGGTGCATGAGTTAATTTTGCAAATACTAGTATCTTCTATTTTTTCATTATGTTCACAACCCTGTAAAATCACTATAAATATTATCAAGGTTATTGATAACATAGTGAATATTGAAAACGATTGAATGCTGAATAATTTTTTCATTTTTTTCCTTTTTTCAAATTGCCCGATTGCTTCAAAATGTTGGGTTTCTTTATCAGGCCTGATTAACTATATCAAAACTAAGGTTGTATGGTTCTCTGTACCTTGACTTAAGTCAGAAAAATGCTGATTAATCAGATCTTTTAATCCGAATGTATATTGATTTTTGGTTGTTTTTGAAGTTATTTAATGTATAAAAAGATGATAGCAGGAATTTCTATCGCGCGAATTGCTTAAGCTTTTTAATATCTTTAACGAAGATCTTTTTTCCCTTTACAATTATAATTTTCTCATCCTGGAATTTTTTAAATGCGCGGGAGAGAGTCTCGGTAATCGTCCCCAGATAGGTTGCTACCGTAGCCTTAGAGATAGTCAAACGGATAAATGGTTCCTCAAGTTTTACTGAACCATTCTTTTCAATTTCCTCCAGAATAAACCTAGCCAGACGATTTGAAACTTCCTTGGTTGAAATTTCTTCCATTTTATTTGTCATATTTCTCATTCTTTTGGCAAAACCGGCGAGCATTTTAAATGCGATGGAAGGGTTTTTTCTAATGAGTTCTGTAAATTCTTCTTTGGGGATAAAAAGCAAAACACTATCTTCGAGAGCCTGAGCATTTGCCGGGTAGTTTCCGCCTTCCTCAAAAAGAGGAACATCAGCAAAGGGCTGTGGAGGTTTTCTTAAATGAAGTATATATTCCTTAGCTTCCGAGGATATCCGGTAAACTTTTACACTTCCCTTAAGCACAATATAAAACCCCCTGTAAGTATCATTTTCCAGAAAGATATGCTGATGTTTTTTAAACTGTTCAATCCTACTGATAGCACTAATCTCACGGAAGTGAGAAATATCCATTTCGGAGAATAAGGGGACATCGCGAAGTGTTTCTTTTCTAATTTCTTCATCAGTTATCATGGTTTAAATTTAATCTTTTCCACTGAGTATTTTAAGGAAGTTCTCTTCATATTTCAAATAAATTTTAATAAACAATTAGTAAGTCTGAGAAATTGGAAAGGGAAATTATTGGTAGAAATCATTTGGATAAAATATTTTTAATGATATTGTCAGGAAATCACCGTTTCCAAATAAATAGAAGTTGAAATTCCTGAAGTTTTCCTCTGATCATATAGCTAACTAAAAATATTATTTTAGGTAAGAAATTTCTTGTAAATTTATACAACCTGATTTAACAATTATTTAACCTGAATTTCATCTTTAAATTACAGATGAAATTTAGATTTGCAGACAACTTTAGAAAGACAAAGAATGCCGATACAGGATAATGAAAATGAGTTGATCAATTTTCAAAATATTGCTAATAATATAAAACCTCACGCAGGTGAAATTCCGGATATAGATGGTCTTGATATTTATGGTGAAACTATTTCGCTGATAGGGGACGTATGTGGTGATCATATTATTTATATGGATTTTGCGAAAAGATTTAATCTTGAAGAACGGATAAAGAATGCCGAATTATCAGGTAGGATAGAACTAAAAAATAAGTTGGAAGGATTAAAAAATAAGGCGGGAATCCTGTTGTCTGATGTTTCCGGGCACAGCATTACGGATTATCTTCTGAATGCTATGCTCCACCAGGCTTTTCTGGTGGGTGTAAGCTATGAATTAAATATCTTCGGAGAAATTACAATCGATCTTTTTGAAACTATTAATCAAAGATTTTACCAGTCATCCAGTATTGATAAGTTTATCACTATGATCTACGGAGAGATACAGAATGACGGAGATTTCAGGTTTATCTCTGCGGCACATCAGCATCCTCTGGTATTCTCAAATGAGTTTAACAGAATAGTTAATATAGATAATCATAATTTTATCAATTTTCCTCCTATAGGAACACTGCCTTCTGAATCAGATATTGATGACAAAATTAAAAAAAGTGTTCTTGGGTATAAGAAGAAGTATTCATTGAATAATCTGAACGTTATGGGTAGGGGAGATATTTTACTTTTATTTACTGATGGATTTACGGAACAAAGGGACGGGGAGCTGAATTATGTTAAAGACAGGCTTGAACAGCAGCTTATTATTTTTAAGCATCTGACAGCAAAAGAAATTTTTATCAAAATAAAAGAAGATTTTCAGAATTATTGTAGTACACCGGATGATGATGCAACAATGATTTTGATAAAAAGAACTTAAGGTCCCGGTACAAACTTATCAGGCTGTGTATATTATTATAGGTTGGAAGCAGGGAATAAAAAACTGTCATCCATTAACCACTTCCGCATTGTATTGAATACGTCATTCCACTGTTCCAACATCCCTTTTGATATTGAATTATTATACTCATATCTTTAAAAAAGTTATATGAATATTTAAGGGAATTTATACCCGGGTTAAAATAAATCAGTCTGAAAGGGAGAGAGCAGAGAATATATTTATTATTAACCAACCTTTAAAAAATTCCGTTCTTTGTTTATTCCCAAATACAATACAGAGGAGAACCTATGAAAAATTTATTACTGCTCATTTTATTTTTAAGTGCAGCCTTATATGCTCAGAATTGGGAAAAGGTTGATTCGATTTTTGCGCCCGGCGGTGTAACAGTACAGCAATTTACAGCACCGGTTTTTGGTGATCTTGATAATGATGGAGATTTCGATCTTATCCTTGGAAGTTCGGGACTTGAAATAGAATATTTTGAAAATACAGGTACCAATACATCACCGGCATTTAATAAAAATGCTTCAATGTTTGCATCTATTTATGCAGGCGGTTATCAATACACAAATGCATATTATCCTGCTGTTGCTGATCTTGATGGTGATGGGGATTTGGATTTAACTATTGGGGGATACAACGGCATACTTTACTATGAAAATACCGGGGACCCCTCAAATCCGGTTTGGGCGGATGTTAACAATAGTTTGTTCAATAGTGTTAATTCACAAATAGGAACAGATGCCAGGCAGGTCTTTGTAGATCTTGATAATGATGGCGATCTAGATATGGTTGTAGGAATCGGCGAATCACTTTTGGGAGGTCCAACTCCCGGAATAAGTATGGGTTTTAGAAATATCGGAACGGCACAGGCACCTTCATTCCAGAGGGACGACGATTTAGTAACCGGTATACCGGACGTTGGACTAAATGCTTATCCTTCATTTGCTGATCTGGATAATGACGGAGATTTTGATCTGGTGATGGGAAGGGACGGTGCCGCAGTTTATTATTACAGGAATACAGGAACTCCCTCTGTTCCGGCATGGACAAATGACAATACGCTTGTTTCAAATATCGAAACCTCAAATTACTGGAAAGATCCCTCATTCTGCGATCTTGATGGAGATAATGATGCCGATTTAATTTACGGAACAAACGAAGGAAATTTATACTTTTATCAAAACACCGGCTCTAATCCACTGTTTCAATACAACCCTGCCTACTTCAGAGTGATAAAGGTAAGCGGCTCTTCAACAGTATCATTTGCAGACTATGATAATGACGGAGATCCGGATCTTCTTTCGGGTTCAACTTATGACAACCTGGTTTATATAATGAATGTTGGAAATAATGTTTCACCATCTTTTGATACAGCTTCTGTAATTTTTGCCGGAATAGAACCGGGTTTCAGATGTTCTCCTGTATTTATTGATATTGATAATGATCTGGATTTAGATATCGTTTCAGGTTATTCAGGCGGAGGAATAAAATTGTACGTGAATAATAACGGAACATTTTCTGAGAACACAACGATGTTCGCCAATGTAAGTGTGAATTATCAGAGTATTCCGGCTTTTGCAGATATTGATGGCGATAATGATCCCGATCTTTTAGTTGGTTCTGATGATGCAGGCAACACCAAATTTTATATTAATGACGGAAACAATTCCTTTACTCAAAATACTACGTTCTTTTCAGGTGTAAGTTTCCCCGGATCCTGCAGACCCGCGTTTGCCGATATAGATAACGACGGAGACTATGATCTGTTTATCGGCAGAAGCAGCGGCGGAGTTGATTTTTATGAAAACACGGGCGACAGGTTTAATCCCGTTTGGACCTTAAACAATCAATTAACTTCTGATGTTAAGGTAAAACAATTTGCACATCCGGGTTTTGCGGATCTTGATGGTGATGGAAGAATAGATTTAATAGTTGGTGAATATGACGGTAATTTCACTTATTATAAAAATCTATTTGCAGTTGTCCCTGTTGAACTAACATCCTTTAATGCTTCGGTTAATCAGGATAGGGTAGTACTAAAATGGGAAACTGCAACCGAAACAAATAACAAAGGATTTGAAATAGAGAGACAAACGAATAAGGCACAGTGGGTAAAAATTGGATATGCTGCAGGATTTGGAACCACAACCGAATCTAAATATTATTCATATACAGATCAGAATACTTCGATAGGGATTTATTGTTACAGGTTGAAGCAGATAGATTTTGACGGGACAAGTAAATATTCTAAGGTAGTTGAAGTGAACGTTGCGTTACCAGGTGAGTCTTCACTGTCACAGAATTTTCCTAACCCGTTTAATCCTGCAACACAAATTGAATACAGCATTACAGAAAATGAATTCGTAAGCCTTAAAGTTTATAATACCCTGGGTCAACTGGTTAAGAGTCTGGTTAGTGGAATTATAAAAGCAGGTAACCATACTGTAACATTTGACGGCACAAAATTATCGAGCGGAGTTTATTACTACAGATTGGAAGCGGGTAATAAAGTTTTAGTTAAAAAGATGCTGCTTACAAAATAATTGCCGGGCTTTCTACATTTAATTAAGAAGGGAATATTCTTTATTCCCTTCTTTCAGTTTAAAATAAAAAACCCGGCAACGGGGGTGTTGCCGGGCTGAACTCTTTATCATCACAAGGCAGGGGTAAACCTTTGTGAACAAGCTCTACTGCAAAATTATTTAATCAATTTATTAAATCAAAATTTTTATTAATAAAATGTGCATCATAACCCCGACAGCGGCAAAATGGAGTGCCATTTAGGGAAGAATAAATTAATTATTGCCTGTTTTGGTGAATTGTCTTAATTTTGTGAAAGCAAGAATACTTTAATTCACGGGGTGATGTTAAGGATTTGCTACTGTAAGGGACCCGCGAAGAATGAAAACTATATCCGGATAACATTCTTTAATATACGGAAGAAATGTTTTGAAAATAAGGTTTTTTAATTTTAAGTGGAATATGAGAACATTCTATGCGGAATAGACATATGGAGGATTATACACTTGTCCGCCTTTGGCGGAGATATTTGGCAGTATAATATGTTTCATGGTAAATCCAAAAAGGGAGAAAAATAAATATATTAATGATAATTTTACATTGTTGTTTATTAATTTAAAGTTGTAAAAAGAAAACACTGTTGAGCCACCATTAAAAGTTGATGAAGATTTTTGGGATTAACAAATAGTCCTAAAGAAACTATTCGAGAAATAAAAAGTTGGCATGTTTGCTAATACTCCTAGTTTTAAGATCGACTGATAGTGGAAATAATGAATTTGTTAATTCGCAGTAATATGGATTGGGAAATTGGGATAAGTAACAATGATAAAATTGAATAGTAAGTTATAGGGATATTCTAATCTTCAGATTATGGAAATAATTGGGATATAATACATTTGAAACAGATTCGATGGATATTTTCCATTCACATTTGATATAGCTTTTGATAATGAGGAGAGAATATTTATAGCCACAGATTTGGGTATTGCGTTCTGGTTTTTGGGAGAAACTTGGAGTCTGCTGACAGAGGGAATGTTATAAAAAATATCAGCTCGATTTTAGTTACCAATGATAATAGTAAAGTTATTGCCGGTGCCAACTCTCTTTAAATGCTCTATACTATTCATACTAATAAAGGAAGATAATTGGACAGAGAATACAAATCTAACACATCAAATTATTTTTGCCCTTCGAGAAGATTCATCTGGAAATTTATTTGCTGCTGGTTATGGAGCATTATTTTATTCAAATAGCCAAGGTATAAGTTGGAAAACAATTGCAACAGTTAATTCCTATTTCTCAGACGTATTATACGCAAATGGAAAAATTTATGTGGCGATAGCGGGTAATATATTTTATTCAGATGATGGTGGTTTGAACTACAAAGAATTATAATAGTGGATTTGAAAAATCGAAAGTATCTGTTTATTCCAAGATAAAAATGGATTTCTATTTACTGGAACAAGTTCAGATGGTGTTTATAAAAGTATAAATCAATTTATTAAATATCCATATGACCTGCTAATCAAGCGGATAGCTGTTTTCTGCTCGATTCGAGTAACTTGGGCTTAATTTTAGAAATTTATGAATTAGCGTTCCCAGCCAGAGGCTGACAGGTACGTAGGAAATCAATAGATAATAAAAAACCCCTGCAGATGGCAGGAGTTTATAGCGCCTCAACAATTAACTCATAATTATTATACCGAAAATAAAAACTCCCGGTTAACTTTACATCAGTATAACTACTGATATTGACTGGCATTTCAGGTTGGATATGAATAAAAATATGAAGATAAAAGATATTCAAATAAGACCAGCTGAGATTCCCGATCTTCTTAATCTTTTTGCAGATACTGTTGCTAATGTTTGCAGTTCCGATTATAATAAAGACCAAGTTCGGGTGTGGATTTCATCCGGGAAAAATACAGGTCGCTGGAAAGAAAAAATCGAAATGCAATATTTTCTTGTTGCATTATTCAATGGTTTAATTGTTGGTTTCGGTTCACTTGAAAATGAAAATAAAATTGATGTCCTGTATGTCCACAAGGATTATCAAAGGCACGGGATAGCAAACAAATTATTTGATGAACTTGAAAAGGAAGCAATATTAAAAGGCTCTGAAAAAATAAAATCTGATATAAGTATAACTGCATTACCATTCTTCAAGAAAAGGGGATTCAGCATTCTGAATGAACAGGTATTGAATCTCGATGGTGTTGAAATAACTAATTATAAAATGAAAAAAGGGTAGTTCCCTGGTTTCGGGATCATATCAATTAACAGGTCCCGGAATAAACCTGCCTGCTAATTTCCGCAGAAAAATAACCTTTAAAGTGGCACTGTAAAATTATTATAAATCGAATCTTTCACTAATACCAATTTGGATGTATTTTGCAGATTAATAAGAATAAAAAAATTATTCAATCATTTTTTTAATATTTAGAATACATATTATGAAAAATCAATCCGGTGAAAATAAAGTAACTAATAAAATTAAAGTAAAAAGGATGCCCAAGAGAGGTTTCTATGATCTTGAAACGATCTGTAAAATTCTGGATGATACTTTTGTTTGCCATATTGGATTTACTTCTGAAGGACAGACATTTGTTATCCCGATAGCCTTCGGAAGAAAAGATGATGCAATATATTTTCACGGTGCAAAAGGAAGCAGGATGCTTAAGGTTTTGCAAAGCGGACTTGAAATATGTGTTACAGTATCAATAATCGATGGAATAGTTTTGGCAAGATCTGCGTTTCATCATTCAATTAATTATAGATCGGTAGTTTTATTTGGTAAAGCAGAAGAGATAACTGAAGATGATAAAAAAACAACTGCGTTAAAATATATAACGGATCATATTATCCGGGGAAGATGGGATGAAGTGAGGGAACCGAACAGAAAAGAGTTAAACGCAACATCAGTTTTTCAACTTAAAATAAATGAAGCATCTGCAAAGATCAGAACCGGTCCGCCGATTGATGAAGAGGAAGATATGGGAATGAACGTGTGGGCAGGTGTTATCCCCATTAAAAATATAGCAGCTGAGCCGATCAGAGATGCTCAGTTGAATGATGATATAGTTTTACCCGGATATATTAAAGATTATATGAAACTCAAACAGCTGTAATGAGCTGTAAAATCTTATACTAATCATACAAATTATTTTGATGCTGAAAGTATAGCAGATTTAATTACGTTAAATGTTTTAACCAATGATCATAACAGAATTGCGATCAGCATACACTTGCAGCAGTATGAACTTTTCTCACTTCGTATTTAATATACCAGAAGGGATCTTTAATGAAAAGAAAACATCAATATTCTTTAAATGTAAAATGGACGGGCAATACAGGAAAGGGAACATCTGATTACCACGGATATGAACGAAGTTATTCTATAACTGCTGAGAACAAACCGGATATTTTGTGTTCATCGGAACCCATATTTTCAGGAGATAGAAAAAGGTATAACCCGGAAGAGCTCCTGGTAAGTGCGGTTTCGGGATGTCATATGCTCTGGTATTTGCATTTATGCGCGGATTCAGGAATCGTAGTTGTTGATTATTTTGATAATCCGGTAGGAATATTAAACGAATTACCAGACGGAAGCGGACGATTCTCGGAAGTTACTCTCTATCCGGTTGTTACAATCACAAATAATTCCATGATTGAAAAGGCGAATGAATTACATATCAGGGCAAATGAATTATGTTTTATAGCCAATTCATGTAATTTTAAAATCACTCATAAACCAACCTGTAAAAGTTTAGACAAGGAGATTTAATTCTTACTTTTCAATTATATCCTGATTATATGCACTTAATTTCTAGGGATTCGGTATTAGTACACGTGGATGAACAGTTAAAAATTTCGTTTTATTTTTAATAAAAGACTAACTTTAAAACGACAAATTTTGTCAACAAATTCAGCCCGGTTTAACCTCATTTCACATTTTGAGAAATCATCTCAAATCCTTTCAGACGTCATTTTTTGTGAGTAAATAAAGCATTCATTTATAAGGTCTTAAGCTTTGGCATACACATTGAATAAGCTAAGACAATTATGGAGGATAAAATGGAAATTGAGGAAATGTATAAAAGCAACATAAACCTAAAAGGATTTAACAACAAACTTTACGTAGATCCGCAATTCGGTTTTGATCATCATTCATCAAATGTTAATTATTCTGTTTTTTCCAATGAGTGGGATATTGAAGATATTGCAGAAGACCATACTCTAAAAATTATTCACAGGCAAACCGGCGATACAATCTCTCTTTCTTTCAATTCACTCAGGGATAAAATAAATTTTGTGAAAAACATTTATGCGGCACGACCAATTAAACAGATTGGTAAAGGTATGGAACTGGAAAAGTACGCTAATGCGCATCTTAAACCTTCTGATCGAAAATCACTTACCAGTATTCTAACTAAAATAGTTCCGATGTTTTAGCTACATATTCTTAAGAATTACAAAAAGGACTACCTGCAGGTGCAGATAGTCCTTCTATTATAATTACTTGATCAGAACCATCTTCTTAATCTTTACAAAACTTCCTGCATCAAGTCTATAGAAATAAACCCCGCTTGCAAATTGAGTTCCGTTCCATTCGTATTTGTAATAACCCGGTTCCAGTTTGTCATTCACAATAGTTGCAACTTCTTTACCCAGTATATCATAAATCTTTAATGATACTTTACTTTCCTTCGGAATTCCGAATTTTATTGTTGTTGCAGGATTAAAAGGATTCGGATAATTCTGGGACAAACTAAATTCAACAGGAATAATTGAATAATCAACTTCAATTGCTGTTGAATAGTTTGAAGTTCCATCAAGATCTATTTGTTTAAGCCTGTAATATACTTTTCCTTTACCGTTTGTAATGCTTATATCTTTATAAGAGTACTGCTGTGCTTCTGTTGTTGTTCCTTTCCCTTTCACATTGCCAATCTTCTCAAACTTTATGTTATCGGGGCTTCTTTCAACATCAAAACCAAAATTATTGGTTTCAGTTGAAGTTTCCCATTTAAGCATTATTCCATCTTCGTCAGCATCTGCTTTGAAGGATACCAGTTCCACAGGAACAATATTTAATTCAAAGAAATTTATTATTTCAGCCATCAGTTCATCTTTGGTTGAAGGAGAACTTCCATCTGCCAAACCTCCGAATTCAAATGAGGCTCCGATTGTTTTATATGTTCCTGCATCATAAGCTACTGCACAGCCGTAAGCCGGACTTACATTGTTGAATAACATGTAAGCAGGTGATATGCTTGTGATATGATCTATCCAGCTATTTTCCCCCGAATATGAAAAACTCATATTTTCAGAAAATGTTCCTGCAACACCCTGAATGGTTCCCAGGTCTCCGCTGCCGTCATTTGTTCCATTTATATTAAACATAGGATGAACAGGAGTAGGTGTATCATAATACCATGTATCTCCGCCTTCCATATAAATCATTCCACCAGCGTTGAGAAAATCAGCTAGCAACTGACCTTCAGAACTTGATAGAGCATAATTTGAACTGTAAATACCGAGACAAACAAAAATTGATTTATAAAGATTTAAATCGGGCGGAAATGAAGTTGCATAATCATAAGTGATATTATGAAAATCGAGACAGGTTGTTATTGCCGGACTTGAGTTATGATTGGGATCAAGACAGAGTACAAGAACCGGTACCTGACCGATGATTAATGAAAAAGACAATTGTGCACTTAAACCCGGGTTTGCTGTAATGTTTAAATTAAATTCGGCTCTGTGTCCTGCAGGAGTATTTCATCTGCGGTCACATTGAAAGTTTCAGTTACAGTCTCACCCGAACCTATATTTCCATATGACTGTGATGATGAATTAATTATTATATACTGATCTGCAGATACAAGTTCACCAAAGACGGCTGCTGCATCCGAAGACCCAACGTTTTTAACTTCGATCAAAACATCTGCAGTTTCTCCGGGATCAAGTGAACCATTATTATTGCCACCCGGATCTGATACTGTATAATTTCCAAGAGCGAAAACCGGTGAATGAGCTGTGAGACTGAAATTACTTTGCCATATGCTTGCACCATCTGTTGCATTAACTGAAAAAAAGACATTATGCAGATCAGGAATCGACGGATCAACTTCAATTGAATAACCGTCATTTAATGTTATCGTCCCGCCAGCCGGAACCAATCCATAGAATTGTGTTGAATCAGTTATATTAACGAATTCATCCGAAGAATTTATATTTACAGTAACATTATTTGCATCTGCCACACCTACATTATGAGCTCTTAAAGATAATAGTGGAGATTCACCATAGTCGATCAGCCCGTTGTTATTGCCCGAAGCATCATTAACGATGCAGGAATCTACAACTACATAAGGACCTTCTGCCGGAACTACCTGAAGTTCTGCTGTATACCTGTAGAAGTTTTGTTTGGTTACTGTCATGGTAACAACATTCCCGGGATTTATAACAGGAACATCTATCGAAACAGGAAATCCTGTTCCCTCGGCAACGCCGATAATTTCTCCGTTTAATGTTAATGCAATTAATGAGTTTACATCAGCAGTAACATCAAAAGCGGGTATACCTGTTATCATTACGGGACTATGGACAACAGTAAGGTTTTGCGGCATGTCCGTATAAACAGTTGTGAATGCATCACCAAACAAATGAAAGAGATAGTACACTGTATTTTTATCCCCCGGATTATAAGGCCACCCTGAAGCTTCGAGGTAATATTTTCCGTAAGCATTTGCAAATCCCGGATATATTAAATCTGGTCCCGCAATACCGTAACCCGGATCAAAATCAGGCCACATATAATCCCACATTCCCCATACATAAGCATCATTTACAAATGAGTAAGATACTTCCGAGGCACCGATAGCACCGAGTGCCCTGTGCGGATATCTTGTGAGAGCTTCTGTAAAACACTCGGACGAATAATTGAATTTCCCGGTTAAACAGTTAATGGAAAAGAAAAATGTAAGATCATCATTGTTTAAACCTGAAAGATTACTAATCGTATAAGAAGGTGAAGACCATCCGTTCTCTGCGCCATGGTCTCTGTGAATAATTATTGAAGCTCCATTATTTATATCATTATTTATACGGGTTGCACTTCCTCCCCAATCTGTTAAATGTGTCGGAATCTGGGGGATATATCCTAAACCGTTCGGACCAAAATAATCAACCACCATACCTGTATTAGGGTTAGTTGACCAATATGATGGTGCGCCTGAGGTTCCTGCATACTCGCGTGCAGGAGTTTTCATCAATTCATTTTCCCAGAATCCGTAAACTACATCGGCACAGAGTATAAACCATCTGTCAGACTGCCAGCCTCCCGCAGAGACAGGATTCTGATAGAAGCCCGGATTTACCGGGGGTTGACGTTCGTAATTCATGAATTTATGAACAAGTATTTCAAGGTGCGTTTCATTTTGCGCTGTTAATCTTGCTACTGCCAGATCCGGAAGTTCATCTTCATCAATATCTGCGTAAATATTATCTGATACACAGTAATTATCCCAAACAGGTGAGATAATTCCATTTGAAGTTGCACCTCCGGTTCCATAATCTGCAAGGAAGAGAACAGCAACAGGAGGTATATCCCAGGTAAGGTATGCGTTATCAATATAGTTTTGAATTAATGTTGAATTATTTCCGCCAATTTCTGTAAGTGTAACTATACCGGTTCTTATACCCTGGAGGTTTCTCCAGTTTTTAATGGAATCTGCCCAAGCAAGGAAGGTTGGGTTGTCTGGGGAAATAATAATGTATTCAAAATCCTGGGTTCTGGAATTAGATTTATGTTTATAAACAACATCCGGTAAAGATTCAGAGTTTAGAAATGTATTTTTCAAAATAGGATCCCACCATCTGTTTCTTAACCGGTTTTCTCCAAACTGTCCGTTCCCCCCGGTGAATGAAATAGAGATCTTGAGATCTCTGTAAACAATTAATTCTTTTGTAGCCGGGTTATACTGGAAGGGTGTAATCCCTATGATCCTTGCATCTACACCTCTTATTTTCATTGGGGAAGAAAGGATGACAGGATTTTCCGGGTAAAATGCATTGGTTGAATAAACCTCATCATTTTTCTTGTATTTAAGCGGTCCGATATCAGTATCCAAAGGAATATGTGGTGCCGGGGCGATATCAATATTTGAATAGTGTTCTGTACGGGAGGAGGTTATCTGGAATGAGACCTGTGCCTGCTGGGGAACTGCAATATACCTGCTGACTCCCGGTAAATCGGGAAAACCTTCGTTGTTTGGAAGAAAGACCCCGGGTAACATGATTTTTTTCATCGTAGAACCATTTATATTCACATCATTCATTTGAAATTGGCTCGTTGAGTAGTTGATCTCTACCCCGTTAGCAAAAGCACCTGCAAGTGAAATCCCGGCTTTATACCAGCTATCGGAATAGGTTATAGTTTGTGAGTTTGCCTGAATAGACAAAAATAAAACAAGTAAAAACGGAAACATTCTAAGAAAGAAAGTTTTAAGTAAAGATTTTTTTTCCACCTTTTTATCTCCCGCTAAAATGGACAATACCTTATTTGAGGGACAGGTATTTATCCTGATTAATTATAGCTTACTGAAAATCAGGAAGGTGTAAATTGAAGTTAACTGAGAATAAATATGAATGGTTGTTAAAATCATTATAACTAATCCGGTGTTACTGGAAATTCAAGATTAAGTAAGCTTTTATTTAACTAAGGGTGTATAATAATTTCTGTTTTATTAAAATCGTTAATAAGAGAATAAAAGTAAACAGCAGCAACTATTTTTAAAGGGAAATATTGATTATTCTGTTAAACAGCAGGAATTTATTCAGGTAAGAAAAAACTAGTATAGAAATTTTCAACAGATTTGTGCTAATTCTTTTAATAGTTTAAAGCTTATACAAATGAATAATTGATGGTTGATAATTTTACCTTAACAACAACCTTTTTTACAACTTCAGGTTTTTCCAGCATAATACCGGGCATATGCAGATCGGAAGGGAAAAATATAGCAAACATGCCTTCTTCAAGCCTCAGGTAATTCTTTTCGCCGCAATACAATATGAAGTCATTTTCCTCATCATATTCAGTTGCTTTTTTTTGATTACTGAGCAATGAATAGCCGATTTGTTCTGAGCCCTCTGCCATGAAATGAATATCAATATATTTCCTGTGAGCTTCTAATCTGCAATTCTCCAGATCCCTTGTCTCATAATCACTTACAATTGAGAAAATATCTTCTCCTGCTATTTCATTTTTCCCGGATTGCATTTTGTTGAAATCGGTTTCTTTGAGATAATTTAATGCTTTTACAACTGCGGGATTTATATCTGAATAAATTTGAATGTTTTCTATCTTATCGAATATCATAACCTCCCCCATCAATTATTTTTAATTGAATGATATATAAGGAAAAATTTAATCATTATCATTATTTATTTTGATATTACTAATAGTGAAGTTTGAGATAACAATTTTTTGGAGAACGATTTGATAATTTTCGTTTTTGGATATATTGCAGCTGCCTGCACAACAATTTCATTTATTCCGCAGGCAATAAAAGTTTTTAAATCAAAAAGCACAAAAGATATTTCATTAGGAATGTTTTTATTAATGACTTCAGGCGTCTTTTTCTGGTTGGTTTATGGTCTTATGATAAACTCATTTCCCATAATAATAGCAAATGCTGTTACACTTTTCCTCTCTGTTTATATCCTGCTAATGAAAATACAGCTGGATGTATTTCCCTAAAAATATTAATTGAATTTAAAGCGGGTAATATTATTTTTAAACTAAAAGCAATTATTAATTTTTTTATCAAACTAAGATAAATGGCACATCTCCATTATAGTCCGGAAAATATTAACAAGGCCTTTGGCTTTGGGATAGCACTGAATGTTATATATATAATTGTTGAGGTAATATTTGGTTTACTTGTAAGTTCAATGGCGTTAATCGCAGATGCGGGGCATAACCTGAGTGATGTCCTTGGGCTTCTGCTTGCCTGGGGTGCAACTTATCTTGCTAAAAGTCTTCCTACAAAAAATAGAACTTACGGTTTAAGAAAATCAACAATACTGGCTGCTTTATTTAATGCTATTATTTTATTGATTGCCGTAGGTGCAATTTCAATTGAAGCAATAAGAAGATTGATCAATCCTGAACCGGTGCAGGGAATACCAATGATGATAGTAGCGGGCATTGGGGTTTTTGTAAATGCGATTACAGCGTATTTATTTATTAAGGGAAAAGAAAAAGATATAAATATAAGAGGTGCTTATCTGCATATGGCTGCTGATGCCGGAGTATCTGCCGGGGTTGTAATAGCCGGACTACTTATTACTCTAACCCACTGGCTCTGGCTCGATCCATTGATAAGTCTTGTTATAGTAATTGTAATAACAATCGGCACTGCTGGTTTACTGAAAGACTCGTTTTTAATGTCTGTTGATGCTGTTCCTAAAGGTATAAATTTGAAGGAAGTTGAGAATCATTTAAAAACAATTACGGGCGTGAAAGAAATACACGACCTTCATATCTGGGCAATGAGTACAACAGAGACGGCATTGACTGTTCACCTGGTAATGCCGGATACTAATCCAGGTGATTATTTTCTTAAAGAAATTTGCAGTGAATTACAAAGGAAATTCGGAATAGAGCATTCAACAATCCAGGTGGAAAAAGACGCACAGGGTACTAACTGCAGTATTGATAATGTCTGATACTTCAAAATGCTTTAGTATATGAATCGTCTATAAGTCTGATCTTCTTATCAGATTTCCCTGTGTTTCATAAAAAAATAGGTATAATTTTTACAAAATGTTAGTTGGTTCACTTTGTTACTAAAATAAAATCTTCAACCTCAAATTTTTATTGATCAACATCAGTTATTAACCTAAATTGCATACGTAATGCAGAAAATTTCTTTTGCTAAAATGAACGGTGCGGGAAATGATTTTATCGTTATAGATAAAAATACCTGCAATGATTTAGTTCTTTCAAATGTTTTAATTAAAAAACTTTGCGATAGGCATAATGGTATTGGTGCCGATGGAATAATAACTATTAAAACTTCGCAGGATTATGATTTTGTAATGGAATATTTTAATGCTGATGGATCAACCGGAAGTTTATGCGGCAACGGGGCAAGATGTGCAATCAGTTTTGCGGCTGATAAATTTGGACTAAAAAATAGAACCCGTTTTTTATCAAATGATGAAGAATATTCAGGAGAAATTTCCAGTAGTGGAATAGCTAAGTTCTACTTCAATCAACCGAAGAATTTAAAGAGGAATTTTAAGATAAAAGCAGCAGAACAAATGATAAATGCTGATTTTATAGACACAGGTTCACCACATGTTGTTATAGATATCAAAGAAATTTTAAGAAGTCCGGTAGGACCGGGTATGCATTATTCTGAAATTAGTGAAGTTCCGGTATATGATTTGGGAAGAGAAATAAGATATCTTCCTGAATTTTCACCCGGAGGAACAAACGTAAATTTTGTGAACTTTAGAGATAATAAACTTGAAATAAGAACCTATGAGCGCGGAGTTGAAAATGAAACACTCTCTTGCGGTACTGGTTCAGCAGCTTCTGCTTTGATAAGTTTTTTTAAGGATAAAATAAGACCCCCTATTATTCTTTTAACCAACGGAGGGGATGAATTAATTGTTGATTTTAAATTTGAAGATGAAAAGATAAAAGAATTATCTTTGACAGGCCCGGTTAAAACTTCTTTTACCGGGGAGTTTTTGCTAAATAAATATCTATAAATGTCTGGAGAATAAATGCCAAAAGTTATTTTCACAATTGATTATGAAATTCCTGCTGAAAAGAAGGAAGTATATCTGTCGCTTATAAAAGAACTGAAAACTCTTCTTACTGCAGAGGGACTCGAAAATTATTCTGTTTATGAAACTAAAGGAAAAAACCATCACTATCATGAACAATATACATTCAGCTCTGAAGAAGCATTTGAAGCTTTCGATGATGATCAGAATGAAAGAATAAATATTCTTATAAATAAACTGAATGATATGACAACGAATGGAAGTACCCGGTACACTACTTTTTACGAGATTGCAGAAAATAATCCTTTATAAATTATAAGCGGCTTCCTCAGGCCGCTTTTTACTTTCAGGGGTAGCCATTATTAATTACCTTTTCATATATGTCTTTAAAAAATTATTATTTTTGCTAATCTTAAAAAATAAATACTCATTTTTTGCGGTAATAAAATGAATAATTCTCTTCACCGTATTTATGTGATCTTTTTTATTGTAGTCGGAGTAGGCGTAACATTGTTATTAGCGCTAAACGGGTACCAGTATTACAATACTCCTCTGGAAGAAAGATTTTTTCAGTCACAATACCAAATGTTAAAACCCAGCGGCATCCTGGGACATGGTTTTGGTATTTTGGGAAGCATAATGATGATTTTGGGGGTTGCAATTTATATGATACGAAAAAGGGTGAGAAGATTCTTCAATGTTGGATTCTTAAAACATTGGCTCGAGTTTCACATTTTTCTCTGTACCGTGGGTCCAATTTTCGTGCTTTACCATACCGCATTTAAATTTGGTGGAATAGTAGCAGTCAGTTTTTGGAGTATGGTTGCTGTGGTTGCCAGCGGCGTCGCGGGGAGATTTATTTATGTTCAGATTCCACGTACCATACAGGGTAAAGAATTAAGCGTTAAAGAGCTGAATGATATAAATGACGATTTGACATACAGATTGGAGAATGAATATTCAATTAGCGGTAAGATTATCTCAAGATTAGAGAAACATTCACAAACTGATAAATATAGAGAGGTTGGGTTTGGAACGAGTTTTGTTATGATGATACAGGATTACTTTGGAACAAAGTCTGTTCTGCATCAAATAAAACGGGAATTGAGACATTTAGATATGAGAAGCAAAAGCAAAAATGAGATTCTCAGAATTTCTAAATCCAAACTTGTTCTCTCCCGTAAAATTGGTATGCTCAGAACTACTCAAAAGATGTTTCGATATTGGCATATCGTTCATTTGCCTTTCGCAATTACAATGTTTGTAATTATGTTCGTTCATATCGCAGTGACTATAATTTTTGGTTATAAATGGATTTTTTAGGAGGAAGAAATTGAAATTCAGGGTAGTTTATTTATATATCCTTTTAGGTATCGGTGTAATTGTAGCACTATTAATCCTTTCCGGGAAAAGTAATAATCAAACTACGGTTCCGGCGGGAAGTATTGCCGGCGAAGAAATGCCGAATGATGATGTTCATAAAGGACTTCAAAATCCCGTAGGGGAAAATCCTTCTAAAAGTAATGTCTCTTCTGAAGTATTTCAAAAAATGGAAATATTAAAAAAGCAGGTTGAAGAAAATCCGAATGATACTTCGAAAATGAGAGAGTACGCTGATTTTATGACAGCAGCCCACAAACCGGAAGAAGCATTATCCTATTATGAAAAAATTATTAAAATTGATCCTAAACGAAACGATATTCTCTTCAACCTTGCAATGGTATACTATGGAAAACAGAATTATGAAAAGGCTGAAGAATATACCAGTCGTGTTTTAAAGAATGATCAGAACAATACGCAGGCTATGTACAACCTTGGTGCGATAGCCGCAAGCAGGGGAGATAAAGAGAGGGCAAGAGAAATCTGGAACAAACTTGTTTCTGATTATCCCGGAGATGAAGCCTCGCAGCTGGCAAAATCTTCTCTTGAGAAATTATAATTGAATTTCCAATTTTTAAAAGTTGAGTGAGATGGAAGTTTTCATTGAAAATATTATTGCATACACACTGATTCTACTGGTCGTATTTCTTGTGTTGTTCACCTATCTGAGTAAATACAAAAACAGAACAAAAGTAACTAACTATAAAATCGAAAAAGCCAAACAACTGGGATTTTATGAACCTGTTTCACTTCATCCTGTAATTGATCTTGAAACTTGTATTGGAAGTGGAGCCTGTATTGCAGCTTGTCCGGAAAAAGATATACTTGGAATGGTGAGTGGTCAGGCAAGAACAATTAATGCTTCAAGGTGTGTGGGTCATGGAGCGTGTTTCCATGCCTGTCCGATGCAGGCAATCACCCTTAACATCGGGACAGAAAAAAGAGGAGTGGAACTTCCTCATGTCAGTCCTGAATTTGAAACAAGTGTTCCGGGTATTTTTATTGCAGGTGAGCTTGGTGGAATGGGACTTATAAAAAATGCAGTTGAGCAGGGTAAACAGGCAGTTGAGTACATATCAAGAAAAATAAAAAGTAATCATAAAGCGGAATATGATGTTACAATAATTGGTGCCGGCCCGGCTGGTATTGCGGCTACACTTACCGCGGTAAAAAATGGTTTGAAATATTTAACTCTTGAACAGAACAGTCTGGGCGGTACAGTTTTTAGTTTTCCAAGAGCAAAAGTTATAATGACATCTGCAATGGATTTACCGTTGTATGGTAAAGTTAAACTGAATGAAACATCCAAAACTGAATTATTAAGTCTATGGCTGAAAGCGATAGGTAAAAACAATATAAAGATAAATGAGCAGGAAAAAGTTGTTAACATTGAAAAAATCGGGGACATTTTCCAAATAGAAACTTCCCAAAAAGTATATACAACAAAAACAGTTGTTCTGTCAATAGGAAGAAGAGGTTCGCCAAGAAAACTTGGTGTTCCGGGAGAGAATAAAGAAAAAGTTGCCTACAGACTGCTTGAGCCTGAATTGATTCATAACAAAAAAGTGATTGTAGTTGGTGGCGGTGATTCAGCAATTGAAAATGCATTACTTTTAGCTGATGAAGATAATGAAGTTATACTATCTTATCGTAACAACTCCTTTTCCAGGCTGAAACCTAAAAATCTTGAAAGAATTCAAAGGGCGGTAAAAGATAAATCCGTTAAGGTTCTATTGAGTTCTAATGTAAAAGAAATAAAAGATGATTCAGTTATTATTTCTGTTGAAGGCAAAGAGAATTTCTTAACTGTTCCAAACGATCTTGTGTATATTTTTGCCGGTGGTGAACTTCCAACCAGTTTTCTTGAAAAGATTGGAATTTCTGTTACTAAAAAATTTGGGGATGCGATTCTAAAGCATGAAAAATAATTAAATTGATCCTTATTAATATTTAACCATTTTACAGGTAATCTTTCTGATAAGCAATTCAACGCTACGAAAAATATTACATTCGGTGTGTAAAATATTAGTGGTATTTTTACTTTTCTTCACTCCGCTATATGCACAGATATCACCGGGTGATCTAACAATTGCACATGCACAACTTGAAGGGATTAGTAACTGTACAAAATGTCACGTTTTGGGAGAACAGGTTCAGTCGTCAAAGTGCCTGGATTGTCATACAGAAATCAAAAAGTTAATAAATCAGAACCGCGGTTATCATTCAACCAGTGAAGTGAAAGGAAAAGACTGCTGGTCATGCCATAGCGAACATCATGGAAGAAAATTCAGAATAGTAAACTTTAATAGGAAAGAATTTGATCATTCAAAGGCAGGTTTTCAGTTAACCGGAAAACATTCAGAAATAAAATGCGAGGATTGTCATAAACAGTTGTACATTCAAATGCATGAAGTTATTAACAGAAAAAATACCCTGCTTGGTTTGGATCAGACCTGTAAAAGCTGTCATGAAGATGTTCACAAAGGGAGATTGGGTGATGAATGCGGTTCCTGTCATAATACAACCGACTTTAATAAAATTGAAAATTTTGATCATTCAAAAGCTGCATTTAAGCTTACCGGCAAGCATCTTAATGTAGCTTGTGTTAAATGCCATCCAAATGAAAATATTGAAGGTAAAGTGACTCCTAAATTAAAAGGGATTGCATTTGCTTCATGTGAAAATTGCCATAAAGACGTTCATAAAGGTAAGTTTGGAAATGACTGTCAAAGTTGTCATGTGACCTCAGGTTTTCATGTTATTAATCAAAAAGCTTTTGATCATAATAAGACAAATTATCCTTTGGTTGGAAAACACCAAAGCGTAAATTGTTCAAAATGTCACGGTAATGATCTTAACTCAAAACCACGGCATCAAAATTGTGTGGATTGTCACTCAGATTATCATAATGGTGAATTTACATCCGAAGCCAAAGTTAAAGATTGTTCTAAATGTCATACAGTAAATGGATTCGAACCCTCCACTTTCACCATTGCAGAACATAATCAAATAGATTTTAAATTAACAGGTTCGCACCTGGCAGTTCCGTGTAAATCCTGCCATTATAAAGTTGATAAATGGCATTTCAGGCAAATTGGTGAAAAATGTATAGATTGTCATAAAAATGTTCATGGGTCGGAAATAACTGAAAAATATATGCAGAATAATAATTGCTCAGGCTGTCACCTAACAGAGAATTGGATTACTATAAATTTTGATCATTCAAAAACAACTTTTCCTATTGCTGGTAAACATAAAGACGTAAGTTGTGGAAAATGTCATTATAAAGAGGAAGAGTCCGGGAAAAAGGTATTTAGGTTTGTTACTACAGATTCAAAATGTGAAAGCTGTCATAAAGATATTCATTATGGTCAATTCAGTGAAAATGGAAGTTCAAATTGTGGGCGCTGCCATACATCTGATAATTGGAAACCGGAAAAGTTTGATCATGAAAATACAAGATTTTCCCTGGCCGGAGCTCATCAAAAGTTAGGCTGTGTAAAATGCCATCCAACAGTAAGTGAGAATAACAATCAGTTTATTAAATATAAATTAAAAGATTTCAAATGCGCATCCTGTCATTCTTAATATTACTTCTGGTTTTATCAACCGGGATTCTTGCGCAGTCTCCGCACGGGGACAAATTAAATATTGACTGTTCTTCCTGCCATCAGGCAAGTTCATGGAAGGTTACTCCGGATTCGGTAAAGTTTGATCATAGCACGACTGATTTCAGTTTGGTCGGTCAGCATAAAGAAGTAAATTGTAAATCCTGTCACGAGTCTCTTATCTTTTCAAAGGCAAAAGCTACTGAGGATTGTTTTTCCTGTCATAAAGATGTTCACAGCGGAACGGTTGGTTTTGATTGCCAGAGTTGTCATACCCCTGAAACACTGGATCGTTAAAGATATAAATGTTGTACATCAGGAAACCAGATTTCCTCTGGTAGGAGCGCATCGGCTTGCTGATTGTGAACAATGTCATGCCGGTTATCAGGACTTGAATTTTCAGGTTCTTTCTGTCGATTGTTATTCTTGCCATATGTCAGACTATCAGTCGACAAGTAATCCAAACCATTTAACCGCTGGTTTCTCTACAAACTGTGAAGAATGCCATGATGTTACAAGCATGGTTTGGTCGGCAACTAATTTTAACCACGATTTCTTCCCATTAACAGGCGGTCATAACATCGAATGTTCTGCCTGCCACGGACAGGGAGGCAACTTCACAGGACTTTCAACAGATTGTTATTCCTGCCATCGTGCTGATTTTGAAGCGACAACTGATCCCAATCATGTACCAGCAGGATTTTCGACAAACTGCGTTGACTGCCATACTATTAATGGCTGGTCTCCGGCAAACTTTGATCATAATCAAACGCAGTTCCCTCTTACAGGATCACATAAAACTGTTAACTGTTCATCATGCCATACACAGGGATATACCAATACCCCGATGGACTGTTATTCATGTCATGTCAACGCATACAATGCTTCAACTAATCCAAATCATCAGGCAGCAGGTATTTCAACTGAATGCCAAACTTGCCATAATACGGATTCATTTGTCCCCTCAACATTTAATCATACTGACACAGGATTTGAACTAACAGGTCAACACGTGAATCTTGATTGTTCTTCCTGTCACCAGGGAAGTACTTCAAATGCCAGTCCGGAATGTTATTCCTGTCATCAGTCAGATTATAATGGAGCATCGGAACATGTTTCGCAGAATTATCCGACAAATTGCGAGATGTGCCATAATACAAATAGCTGGGGTGATTCCAATTTTGATCATAATGCTAGCGGTTTCCCTTTAACTGGTGCTCATCAAACTGTTGATTGCTCAGGGTGTCATCAAAATGGTTTTGCTGGAACACCAACAGATTGTGTATCCTGTCATCAGTCAAATTTTAATTCGACAACGAATCCTAATCATCAGGCAATTGGCATTACAACAGATTGCCAGACCTGTCATACTACAAATCCAGGTTGGCAGCCGGCAACATTCCCGATTCATAATAATTTTTATGAACTGATCGGAGCGCACGCTAATATTACCGATTGCTCAACTTGTCATAATGGTAATTATAACAATACTCCTAATCAATGTTATGATTGTCACGCTACAGATTATAATAATACAACTAACCCAAATCATCAGGCTGCAGGTTTTGGTACGGATTGTCAGACCTGTCATTCACAAGCTGCATGGCAGCCGGCAACCTTTGATCACGATGCGCAATTTTTCCCGATATATTCTGGTAAACATAATGGTAAATGGAATGACTGCAGTGATTGCCATACTGATCCGAATAATTTTATGGTCTTCTCCTGCGTAACGTGCCATGAACACAATCAACAGGATACGGATGACCAGCATCAGGATGTACAAGGTTATATATATCAGAGTGATGCCTGTTATGCATGCCATCCGACTGGAGAATGCCGGTGGATCATTTAATCATGATTTATCCAATTTTCCATTAACCGGAGCTCATCTGACTGTTGATTGTTTAAGTTGCCATGTCGGTGGTTATTCAGTTCCGCCTCCAACTGATTGTCAGGGTTGTCATCAAACGGATTTTAATAATACGACAAACCCGAACCATCAATCTCTCGGAATTACTACCGATTGCGTATCTTGTCATACTACTAATCCTGGCTGGCAGCCTGCATTATTCCCGCAGCATAATCAATACTTTGAATTGTTAGGGCAGCACGCGAGTATAACAGATTGTAATTCCTGCCACAACGGAAACTACAATCTTACTTCTTCCGAATGTTTACAATGTCATCAGACTGATTACAACAATGCTGTAAATCCGAATCACGTTGCAGCAGGAATACCTACAACCTGTCAGGATTGTCATAACGCAAATGGATGGACGCCATCAACGTTCAATCATTCAACTACCGGGTTTACACTTGATGGAGCTCATGCACCTTTGCAATGTTCATCGTGTCATCAGGGAACTCTCACCGGTTTGAATCCTGATTGTGTATCCTGTCATCAAAATGATTATAACAATGCAGTAAACCCAAATCACGTTGCTGCAGGGATACCAACGACCTGTCAGGACTGTCATTCAACTACTGCCTGGATACCATCAACATTTAATCATTCTACAACCGGGTTCCAGTTACTGGGTGTGCATGCTCAGATTCAATGTTCTGATTGTCACCAGGGAACGATTACCGGTTTGTCTCCAAACTGCGTGCCCTGTCATCAATCAGACTATAATTCAGCCCCTAACCATGTAGCACAAAATTATCCAACAAACTGCGATATGTGCCACAGTTTTACCGGATGGACTCCATCAACATTCGATCATAACAATACGAATTTTCCGCTGACAGGTGCTCATCTTCAGCTCCAATGTTCTGATTGTCATGCTTCAGGATTTACCGGTACGCCTACAGCTTGCTTCGCCTGTCATGAAACAAATTATAACAATACTACAAATCCAAGTCATACGGCATTACAATTATCAACTGATTGCCAAACCTGCCATACGACTAATCCCGGCTGGGCGCCTGCACAATTCCCGAATCATGCAAATTATTTCCCATTCGTAGGTGCACATATTGCTATAAGCAATGATTGTAATGCATGCCACAATGGAGATTACAATAATACTCCTAATACTTGTTATGGTTGTCATTCTGATAATTTTAACTCGACCACAGATCCGCCGCATCAGACACTGAACTTCTCACATGATTGTTTGAATTGCCATACTCAGAATGGGTGGCAACCGGCAAGTTTTGATCATAGTTTTTATGCTCTTCACGGAAATCATAGTACAATGGCTTGCAACGAATGTCACTCAGAACCTAACTATCAGCCGCAGTGCTTAAGCTGCCATATGAATGATTTTCTAGAAGGACATGATCCGGGACATAGAACTGATTGTTGGAATTGTCATTCAACATCTCATTTTGGTGATGGATTTATGTTACGCGGAACAAAACGGGATTAAGTCTATGACAAAGATGATTTATTACATATTGTTTTTTTCTTTGGTGATATCGGAATTTGCTTTTGCTTCGACTTATGAAAAAGTTGAGAGGCAGGGAGTTGTTACGTATAATTCATCGCAAAATGTTTATGTAAAATTTGAAAGTACAAATGGTATTATAACGGGAGATACGCTTTATCAAAAATTAAGTAATAAGCTTATTCCTGCTATGGTTGTTAAGTTTATTTCGGCCAAATCTGTTGCCGGAGAGTCAATTAATAATGCCGAACTTAAAGTGGATGACAGATTATTTGCTGTAATTGAAAGAGAGATTCCCGACCCGGTTACGAATGAACCAAATACTCCGGAAATAAACATTCCTACTGCTACAGATGTTTCTGTAAATGTAATAAATAATTCCTCACAAAGAGTAAAAAAGAGAGAATCGAATTTTAAAGGAAAATTTTCTGTTCAATCATATTCTAATATTTCTAACTCTCCTTTCTTTGCAGATAACCAAAGATGGAGATACTCGTTCTCACTAAATGCGAATCATATAGGTGGAAGTGGTTTATCATTTTCGAATTATACAACATTTGCATACCGTGCTGATCAATGGACAAATATTTCAGATAATTTCGGAAGAAGTCTACGAATTTATGATTTTGCTCTGAACTATGAATTTACTAAAACAACATCTATCTGGCTGGGAAGACACCTCAACAGAAAAATTTCAAACATAAGTTCTATTGATGGGATTCAGTTTGAAACGGGTATGAACAACAACTATGTCGGAGTTGTAGCAGGATCAAGACCAAATTTTACAGATTTAGGATTTAATGTGAAACTTTTTGAGTATGGCGTATATATTGGTAGAGATGACTCACTTAGTTCAGGATATATGAATAATACACTTGCTTTCTTTGAACAAACAAACAACTTTAAAACTGACAGAAGATTTCTTTATTTCCAGCATTCCAATTCCATTATTCCGAACACTAATTTTTTCATATCGAGTGAAATGGATTTGTTCAAACAAATCAGCGGAGTGAAGAAAAACGAATTTCAATTAACAAGCATTTTTGCATCTCTCAGGTATTCTCCTTCAAGAGTCATTTCATTGTCACTATCGTATGATGCAAGAAAAAATGTTATCTATTATGAAACATTTAAAAATTTTATAGACAGTTTATTTGAGAACGAAACCCGCCAGGGATTTAATATAAGAATGAACATAAGACCTCTGAAAAAGGTTTTTGTCGGATTAACCGGCGGTTACAGATATCAGAAAAATGATCTGAAACCCGCCCGTAATTTCGGAGGATACATAAGTTATTCTCAGATACCATTTGTTGAGATTACGCCTACGGTTTCCTATACAAAACTTATAACAAGTTACATTGAAGGCGGAGTTGCTGGGTTAAGACTTAGCAGAAGTCTTGGGAACTGGTTTGATATAGCCTTGTATTACAGAAATACACAATATAAATTTTACAGTTATCTTGCATCACTAAAACAAAATTCATTTTCGGTAGATCTTTCTACAATACTATTTAACCCGGTATATCTGTCTTTGAGCTATGAAGGTATTTTTGAAAATACCAGCACATCGGGAAGAATCCTTCTGGATCTCACAACGAGATTTTAATTTAAAATTCTAATCTGGATGAATGTAATTCTGATCGTAAGTAATTAGGGTTTTTTGTTAGAATTAATTTTATAACTTTCCTTAGGTAAAATCTTTTCTTCCTGAAACAATTTTAGGATTAAATATGTTTAAATATGTTTGAATATGTTGGAGCCTTACATATGCACTCAGTTTTTTCCGATGGTTCCGGAAAAGTTGAGGAGATAGCAAATTTTGCAAATGAAGTGGGGCTGGATTTCATTGCCCTGACTGATCATAATACTCTGAGGGCATTAAAAGAAGGATATGAAAAGTGGTACGGGAATACACTTTTATTAGTTGGCTGTGAAATAAATGATAAAGAAAATAAAAACCATTATCTCGCTTTTAATATAGATAAAACCTTTTCAACGAGAATTTCTGCAAAGGAATATGTAAGAAAAATTAAGGAAGCAGGAGGAATTGGCTTTCTGGCACATCCTCATGAAAAAAGAACTCATATGGCAGAGCATCCTCCTTATCCCTGGACAGAATGGGATACCGATGATTTTAACGGAATTGAAATCTGGAACCATATGTCGGAGTGGATGGAAAATCTGACCGAAGAAAATAAATATAAATCTTTTCTTCACCCTCTTAAATCAATTGAGGCTCCACCTAAGGAAACACTTAAAGTCTGGGATAAATTAAATCAGAAAAGAAAAGTGGTTGGTATAGGCGGAGTGGACGCACATGCTCATAAATATAATATTCTGGGTTTTGTTGAAGTGGAGATATTCCCCTATAAAGTTCTTTTTAAATCTATCCGAACACACATTTTTACCGAGGACAAGATAATCAAAGATTTTTCAGTTGCTGGAGTGGAAAAAGCGAAACAACAGATATACTCTGCTCTGGAAAAGGGTAATAGTTTTATAGCTAATGATTATCATGCTGATTCTAAAGGATTTAAGTTTTTTGCAGAATCCGGAAAAGAAAAATATTTTATGGGTGATTCACCCGGCTTTAAGAGCAATATGAAAATATATGTAGAGATCCCTGTTGAGAAGGGAGAAATTAAAATAATTCGAAATGGTAAGGTGCACCTGGCAAAAGAATGTAAAGAATTAGAATTAAAAGTTAAATCCAAAGGTGTCTACAGAGTTGAAGTTTACCTAAACGGGAATGCCTGGATTTATTCAAACCCTATCAGAATTATGTAATCAATCCTTTCTAAATGAAATAACTTTTTCGACTGCCGCCAAATCATTTAAAATATATAGATATTCATATACGAACTCCTTTTTCATTTCATCTGGTCTAATTGATCACAATTTGACAAATCCAAACATATCCCTGAATTAGATAAGGCTGACAAAAAACCGTTTAAAGAGAAAAAAGGATGGGTTTACTCAGAACTATACCGTTAAATAATCAACATTTTTTTTGTAAATTTGATGATTAAGTTAATATATTCTGCGCCCGTAGTTCAACCTGCCTACCGCAGGTAGATTGGATAGAAAGTTGAAAATAATATAGGGTAAATGCGCCCGTAGTTCAATTGGATAGAATGTTGGATTCCGGTTCCAAAGGTTGCAGGTTCGAATCCTGCCGGGCGTACTACTAAATTTTTTGATGGAACATTATTACATTTAATGTTACATTTAATGCTTTGATTTTTAAGAACAATTATTGATGGATAAAGGATTATAAATGTTAACTAAAAAGAAAAAACTTTCCCGCAAAGAAATAAAAGAAGACAAACTTGTTTCAACTTATTATAAAGTGATTGGATATTTTGAACAAAACCAATCCCGGCTGTTGACTTATGGTGGAATTCTGATTGTAGTTGTTTTTGCCGTTATTTATTATGTTAATCATAAAAAAGAGGTGAACGAACAAGCAGGACTGGCTTTATCAAGAGTAATAGACTCTTACGATAAAGGCTCATATCTTGAAGCAATTGAGGGAAAAGCGGGTACGGATGTTATTGGATTGAAAAAAATTGTTGAAGATTATGATGGAACAGAAAATGGTGAGATGGCTAAAATTTACCTTGCAAACAGCTATAACAGATTAGGGAAATTTGATGAAGCTTTCAAATACTATAAGAGTTACTCTGGCGATATCCCTTTACTTAAAGCTGCTTCCTTAGCTGGACAAGCAGGGTATTATGCATATAAAAATGAATTTGAAAAAGCAGGTGATCTTTTCAGAGATGCGGCTCATGTGAACAAATACAATGTAGAGAATCCGGATTATATGTTAAAAGCTGCTATCAATTATATTAATGCGGGCAAAAAGGAGAACGCAAAAGAGTTGTTATTGACAATCAAGAATGATTATAAGACCTCTTCAGCATCCAGAGATGCTGACCGTTATCTTGCTTTGGTTAACTCCTGATTTTAGGTAAAATCCGATAAGTTAAATTTAATCTGGTTTTAGTATTTTTTGATCAATTTTTTAAATAAAATGATGGTTTTTATATTATTTTGAGCAATTATTAGCAATTCCCATTTCTTGACTTTCAGATCGTATATATCTATTTTTTTATTCTATTAATTCACAATTAACTTCAGGTACTATGGCAGATACTTCTGACTTCCGAAATGGACTCATCATTAAATACAAGAATGATCTCTATACAATCACAGAATTTCAACATGTAAAACCCGGCAAAGGCGGAGCTTTTGTAAGAACCACTTTAAAAAATTTAAGATCGGGAAAAGTGTTGGACAATACTTTTCGTGCAGGTGAAGGAATTGATATTGTAAGAGTTGAGAGAAGAAAATACCAGTTCCTTTTTAGAGAAGGTGACTTTTTGGTTTGTATGGATAACGATACTTATGAACAGATTAACATTCCTAAAGATCTTTTTGGAAACAGCGATAAATTTTTAAAAGAAGGGGAAGAGATAGAAATTCTTTTTAATGGAACGGAAATCATTAATGTTGAAATTCCGATTTTTGTTAACCTGAAAGTTGTACATACTGAACCCGGGTTTAAAGGAAATACTGCCACGGGTGCATTAAAGCCTGCTGAGCTTGAAACAGGTGCCAGCGTCAATGTTCCTTTATTTATTGATGTGGATGACCTGCTGAAAGTAGATACAAGAACAGGTGAGTACGTAGAACGATTAAAATCTTAAAAACAAGGAATCCCAAATGGATTTAAATCTGATCAGGAAACTTGTTAAGCTTGTTGATTCAAGCGAAATAACAGATCTTGAAATTGAAGAAAATGGCTTGCGAGTTAAAATAGCAAAGAAGTTAAGAGGGTTCCAAACTTTAACTCAACCGCAAATTCTTTCTTCTTCGCAACCTGTTGGGCAGAATGTTTCAGAAGTGAAGACTTCTGAAGAGACCAATGTGAAAGAAGAAAAGAAAGATAACCTGCACGAAATTCATTCTCCTATTGTTGGAACATTTTACAGGGCCCCTGCGCCTGATGCAGATCCATATGTTCAGGTTGGAGATAGTATTTCTTCGGGATCAGTTTTATGCATAGTTGAAGCAATGAAGCTTATGAATGAAATTGAATCTGATGTTAACGGAAAGATTGTAAAAATTCTTGTTGAAAATGGAAAGCCCGTTGAGTACAATCAACCTTTATTCCTTATTCAGCTTAGTTAATTCTCAGGAATTGAGAGGGAATGTTGTTTAATAAAATCCTTATTGCCAACCGGGGCGAAATCGCATTAAGAGTAATCAGAACTTGTAAGGAACTGGGAATAAAAACCGTAGCGATTTATTCTGAAGCCGATAAAGATTCCTTACACGTAACTTTTGCTGATGAAGCAGTTTGTATCGGTCCTGCCCCAAGTAAAGAAAGTTATTTAAAAATTCCGCTGATTATTTCAGCTGCACAAATAACCGGTTCGGAAGCTATTCATCCTGGTTATGGTTTTCTGGCAGAAAATGCCAGTTTCTCTGAAATTTGTGCTGATTCGGGAATAAAATTTATAGGCCCTTCTCCAAAGATGATAAATGCTATGGGAGATAAATCATTTGCTAAGAATACCATGAAAAAAAATGGTGTACCTGTTATTCCCGGCAGTGATGGCGTTGTTACAGACACTGACGAAGGAAAGAAGATAGCTGCTGAAATCGGCTTTCCTGTTATTATAAAAGCATCTGCAGGCGGGGGAGGTAAGGGTATGAGAATTGTTTGGGAAGAATCTGAATTCGAAAAAGCTTATCAAACTGCACGTACAGAAGCTGAATCGTCTTTTGGAAATGGTGAAGTTTACATTGAAAAGTTTCTTGAAAATCCCCGGCACATTGAAATTCAGGTTTTAGGAGATATGTTCGGAAATGTCTATCATTATGGTGAAAGAGATTGTTCAGTTCAGAGGAGACATCAGAAATTGATTGAAGAATCACCCTCTCCAATCATCGATGCAGAAACCAGGAGTATTATGGGTGAAACAGCAATTCTGGGAGCGAAATCAGTTAAATATGAGGGCGTTGGAACTATTGAGTTTTTAGTTGATAAACACAAAAATTTTTACTTTATGGAGATGAATACAAGAATTCAGGTTGAACATCCTGTTACCGAGATGGTTTATGATGTGGATCTGATAAGGCAGCAGATTCTTGTAGCTGCAGGTGAAAAAATTGAAACACTTCCAAGAAAACCAATCGGCCACAGTATGGAATTCAGAATAAACGCTGAAGATCCTGAACATAACTTTAGACCATCTCCGGGTAAAATTGAATCACTTCATTTTCCGGGTGGATTTGGTGTCAGAGTGGACTCACATATTTATCATGGTTACTCTATCCCTCCTTTTTATGATTCTCTTATTGCTAAATTAATTGTATGGGGAAAAGATAGAAATCATGCATTAGCACGAGGAAAGAGAGCACTTGAAGAATTTATTATTGAGGGCATTAAAACAACAATTCCTTTTCATCTTCAGGTACTTGAAGATCCGAGATTTATAAGCGGGAATTTTGATACAGGATTCCTGGAAAAATTTGAATTTAAATCAAATTAATTACTAATATTACTCTTCGAAAAAAATAAATTGAGGTTATTATGAACTTCCCGGATAATTTAAAATATACAAATGATCACGAATGGATTAAAATAGAAGATAAATCAGGATTAATAGGAATTACAGAATATGCCCAGGGAGAATTAGGTGATGTGGTTTTTGTCGATATCGATCCCAATCTCACTAATATTGTAAAGGGTGATTCCTTTGGTACAATTGAAGCAGTGAAAACTGTCAGTGATATGTATGCACCTTGTAATGGTAAAATTATTGAAATAAATAAGGAGTTAACTGATAACCCTGAGTTTGTAAACAATGATCCATACGGAAAAGGCTGGATGGTTAAAATTGAAATTAGTGAACTTTCTGAATTAAATGATTTGCTTGACAGTTCTGCTTATAAAAAATTGATTGGACAGTAAACTTATAATAGCAGATTTAAAATTTATTTAAGTTGATTGTAACTGAATCTGAAGAGTACACAAAATAACCGCTTCTTAAAATATTTTCGGGGAAATAAATTACTTTTAATTATTGTTATATTCTTTAACCCATAATATTTTGCGAGTTTCCCTGACTGTTTGAAGGAAAAGAATATTTGCATTTAAGAATACAGAACTGATGATTTCTCACGAAGAAGAAATTTTAATAATTGATTTTGGTTCCCAATACACACAATTAATTACACGCCGCGTTAGAGAAGCAAGCGTCTTTTCTGAAATCTATCCACACACAGTAAGCATTGAGCAGATAAAGAAAATTAACCCCATTGGAATTATCCTTTCTGGTGGTCCAATGAGTGTTTATGATGTTGATGCCCCGCTTATTAGCCCCGATATTTTGGAATTAGGTATTCCCATTCTTGGAATTTGTTATGGCCTTCAGTTCTTATCATTATCTTTGGGTGGAATTGTTGAACCTGCAAAGGATAGAGAATACGGTAAAGCCACTTTAAAAATTAAAAATGAATCTCCCTTATTTAAAAATGTAAAAAGTGAATCCATTGTATGGATGAGTCATGGTGATTATCTTAATTCTCCCCCAAAAGGATTTCAGATTATCGGAACCTCAGATCATTCCCCTGTTTGTGCAATAGCTGATGAAAATAAAAGAATTTATGGTCTTCAGTTTCATCCAGAAGTTATGCATACTGAGGAGGGTGGAAAAATTATTCATAACTTCTTGTTCAATATTTGTAAATGTAAAGGCAACTGGACGACAGGCAATTTCATTGAAAGTAAAATCAGCGAGATTAAACAAAAAGTTGGAACATCAAAAGTTATATGTGCATTAAGCGGAGGAGTTGATTCGACCGTTGCAGCAGTTCTGGTTGATAAGGCAATTGGAATAAACCTTACCTGCATTCACATAAACACAGGGATGATGAGAAAAAATGAAAGTGAAATTATCCTTAAAATGTTTGAAGAAGAATTTAAACTAAAAGTAATTTATGTTGATGCGAGTGAGAGATTTTTAAAAAAACTTGTGGGCGTTTTTGATCCTGAGACAAAAAGGAAAATTATCGGGAATACTTTTATAGAAGTATTTGAGGAAGAAGCAAATAAAATAGATGGGGTGAAATTTCTTGTGCAGGGAACTCTCTATCCTGATGTAATAGAATCTGTCTCAGTGAAAGGCGCTTCAACAACAATTAAAACTCACCATAATGTAGGCGGACTTCCTGATAAAATGAATCTTGGATTGATTGAACCATTCCGTGAACTGTTTAAAGATGAAGTTAGAAAAGTCGGGCAGGAATTGGGAATCCCCGCAGATTTTATAAATCGTCATCCTTTCCCGGGACCGGGACTTGCAGTAAGAATAATTGGAGATATTACAGAATCACGACTTGAAATTTTAAGAGAAGCGGATGATATATTTATTAATGAGATTAAAGCATCAGGGTTATATGATGAAATCTGGCAGGCTTTTGCCGTGCTTCTTTCCATTCAATCTGTTGGTGTAATGGGAGATGCCCGAACTTATGAGAATGTGCTTGCACTAAGGGCTGTAACTTCAGCTGATGGAATGACTGCAGACTGGTATGGCTTTCAACATGATTTTTTGGCTGCTGTTTCAAACAAAATAATTAATAAAGTAAGAGGTGTTAACAGGGTTGTTTATGATATCAGCTCAAAACCTCCATCTACAATTGAATGGGAATAAAATTATAAAATGGATGAAATTCTGATTGCCTATAAAATGAAACAGGCTTCCGGCTTCGAGATGGAAGGTAAACTGCTGCATGCTGTTCAGGTTTATAATTCAATTATCGATGATGATCCTGTGTATACAGATGCTTATTTTGCTCTGGGAGAAGCATATGAAAAAATAGGAAATATTGAACCTGCAGTCGAACTTATAAAAAACTATCTATCTAAAGATCCTGAAGATAAAAAAGTCAGGATTTATTTAAGTGAATTTCTAATGCGCAATAACAGGTGGGATGAGGCGAATGAAGTTTTAAGTTATATACTTCCTGAAGAAGAGCCTGTTGTGTCATTTTTTCTTGGTTATTCACATTTTATGCAAAGAGATTATGAAGTAGCCAGAATTAATTTTATAAATTTTCTTGAACACGGTGAACCTGATGAGATGCTGCAGGAAGCTACTCTGTATCTGGCGAAGATAGATATTAACCTGAAAGATTTTAAAAGTGCCCTTAAATACCTGAAGAAGACGGAATCAATGTACTCAAATTTTTGGGAGTGGAACTTATTGATTTCTGTTGTTTATTATAATCTTGGAATGTACACACATGCAATTGTTCCAATAAAGAAAGCAATAAAATTAAATCCGGGGGAAAGAACTGCGAACAAATGGGCCGGGAGAATTTATCTTAAAACCGGGGACTATATCAAAGCAAAAAAACAATTTTTAATATATATTGATTCCGGTGAAAGTACTGAGTCTGATATTTATACAGAGCTTGCGGAGGCGTGCCTTAAATCTGAAAATGTTGCGGATGCCCTTGCATATTTTGAAATTGCTCTGAAACTTGATCCTGAAAATAAATTTGCTCTTGAAGGCAAGAAAAATGCAAACACAATTCTAAAAAAAATGGCTCCTGATGTTTAAAGAAATTTTCATACGAACTGTTTCAGTATCTGTTATTTTTATTTTATTTATCACTTCTAATCTTTCCGCGCAACAAAACAATAATTTAGAATCCCAATTCAAACTTGGTGTTGAGTTATTTCATTCTCAGCAGTATAAGGATGCGCTGCCTTTGTTTGAAAAAATTGCGATTCAATCACCTTTTAATTCTAAAACTACAATCGCGTATCTTTTTCTCGGGAAAACCTATCTTCAGTTAAATGATCTGAATTCTGCAAAACAGTACCTTCAGGGTTTTCTGGAGAAATTTCCAACAAGCAGTTATAAAGATGAAGCACATCTGGCTTTAGTTAAAACCTTCTACAGTAAGCAGGATTATAAAAATGCTTTTGAGGAAATACTTACGCTGATTTCCAGCTCTGAATCACCTGATTATAGGTCGTATGCCGAATCGATAGGGGAAACTCTTGCATTAAATTATCTTCATCTTTATGAATTAAAAACTTATAATGATATTTCAACTGATATTAATATTAAGCCTTATCTTCAGTTATTGCTTGGTAAAAGGCTGGAAAAGGAAGGCGATGTAAAGAATGCAATTGATGTCTATAAAAAGCTCATAAATTCTTTTCCGGAATCTGAACAGAGCGCAGAGGCACAAAAATCGATTACAGAATTATCTGATCAGCAAAGCCAAATTAAATCAAAAAATCTTATTGGGGTTCTTTTACCATTAACTGATATTAAAACGGGTCTGGAAAATCAATCGGCACAGGAAATTCTTAAAGGAATTAAATATAATACTTCAGAGTATAATAAAAACCATAATAGTAAAATTGGACTGATAATAAGAGATACCGGAAATGATTCTTTAAAAATTAATGAAATTAGTTATGAACTAATTCATATACCGGAAATTAAAGCAATCATCGGTCCTATTTTCAGTAACGAGGTGAGACAAACTTTGAATGATTTTAAGGGATCCGGTATTCCCATAATTTCTCCCACGGCTACAGATAATGACTTAGTTAAATTAAGTGATAAATTTTTCCAGGCAAATCCTTCATTTTATATGCGGGCAAAGATAATGGCTCAGTATATTTATTTTGTTGCTGGCAAACGAAAAATGGCAGTTCTTAATTCTGTAGAAAACTATTCACCTTTACTTGCTGCATCTTTTATTAATGAATTCAAAGATCTGGGCGGTGAAATTATAGAAAATAAAACTTACAGCAGCGGGTCATTTGATCTAAGTACTCCGGTAGGTTCAATTGCTTCCTATGGTGAAAAAATCGATGGAATTTATTTACCGCTTTCAAGTAAAATAGATGCTGCCCCTTTACTTTCACAAATGGTACAGCATGAAATAAATGTGCCTATTTTCGGCAATCAGGATTGGTTTTATGCTAAAGGATTTGAAACTTCATCCGAATTAAGTAACCAGCTTTCCTTTACATCCGACTATTTTATTGATTATAATGATACTTCATTTAATTCACTAAGTAAGGATTTTAATAGGCAAACAGGAACTGATATTGACCGCAATGTTTTATATGGATATGATACAGCAAATTATCTGTTAAATTTAATTGATTCCGGAGCTGAATCGAGAGAATCTTTAATTGCAACAATGGAATCAGGTATTGAAGTAAAAGGTTATCATAATAATATTGCATTTGGAAAAGAACATATTAATAGATTCCTTAATATTGTTAGATACAGTGACGGAAAATTTGAACTTGTAGATCGTTTTAAATCAGGCGAATAAAAAAGAGGTGATATTATACCAGGAGTAAAAGACTTACCCCTTGATGATCGGCCGCGTGAAAAACTTATGTTGAGGGGTGCTCAAAACCTAACTGACGCAGAATTAATTGCAATACTTCTAAGAACAGGAAGGAAGGGAAAATCCGTAATTCAGATTGCTCAGGAACTAATTAATAACTATAGAAATCTGGCAGTGCTATCCACAAAATCAATTGCTTCTCTTACAGCTACTGCAGGAATTGGAAAAGATAAAGCCGCAACTCTAATAGCAGCATTTGAATTATCACGCAGAATACAAATGCAGTCTAAATGGTTTTCGAATAAAAAAATTACTGCACCACAGGATGTAGCGGATATTTTTATTCCGCTTATTAAGGATGAAGTGAAGGAACAATTTATTGTTGTATGTTTAAATTCCGCTAATAAAATAATAAAGCACGAAATTATTTCGATAGGTAATTTGAATTCAAGTGTTGTTCACCCCAGGGAGATATTTAAAGTTGCGATTGAAAATAATTCAGCAAGTATTATTTTGATGCACAATCATCCGAGTGGTAATCCGGAACCAAGTAATGAAGATATCTCTATCACAAAGAAAATAGTTGAATCCGGTAAAATTATGGATATACCAGTTTTTGATCATATTATTATTGCTGGAAATTCATTTACCAGCTTTGTTGAAAAAAGATTAATATGATAATGTGTGAAGTAAAACAACAACTCCCTTTATTATAAGAACTTAACTTGAATTTTTTATACAATTTACGTATATATCAGGTCATTGTTCAATGACCTATTTGCTCTAAGTTCCTATTTGAGTTAGATTTAAGAATTCAATTTATTTAAGACGGAAAAAAGGTTAGAATTATTTAACAACCTACTAAAAAAATCATAATTGGAGGTTCTAAAGATGAAAATAATTAAATTAGCTAGAAACACAGCTATTATTGCAGTATTCGCAGTTACCGTTGCAGTAATGAGTGGTTGTGGTGGTGTTAGCGATGCTGAAATGCAGCAGCTTCAGGATTTGCGTTCTGAGGTCAACTCACTTCAAACTCAGGCTGATCAACTAAAAGACCAGCGTACAAGTTTGGAGAAAGAGATTGCAGACAGAAATTCAAAATTACAGCAGTGTGAGAAAGCAAAAGAAGAAACAAAAGCCAATTTAAGTAAAATGGGCATGTAACTTTTAAAAAAGTTTTTTAATACCTAATTGGAGGAAAGTTTTATGAAAATAAGTAAGTATTTATTAACGGTTCTTTCTCTTCTGCTTCTCTTTACTGTAAGTATTGTAGCTCAGCAGGAAGAGATGACTTCAGATGAGTGGGAAGCCGAGATGGCTAGACTCAGATCACAGAAAGATGCACTTACCCAACAAATTACTGAATTGCAGGATGCAATAAGTAAATTGAAAGAGCAGCTTCAGGGAATGCAATCCTATGAAGATTGTCAGAATGAATTATATGCTCTTGTAGGAGCTACCAGTGCTGATGTAACTAACTTCAGAAATGCCGTAAATGAACTTGATGGAAAAATCAGAAGAAAAGAAGGTCCAAAAGCTGACAGGCAGAAAGATCTTGACGCACTTAAATCAAATAAAATAAGTGCACTTCCGGAATTTTTTGATAAGGTTCATAACCAGATGCAGGGTTCAATGGATGCATGGGTGGAAGCTCCACAGGAATGGAATTATACTGTAGTTAGAGGTGATTGCCTCTGGAATATTGCTAAGAAGAAAGATTATTACGGAAATGGTTTTGCATGGCCGAAAATATACAAAGCAAACCGTGATAAGATTAAGAACCCTGATTTGATTTATCCAAAACAAACCTTCACTATTCCTAAACTTACTGAAGAAGAAAAAGCTAAATACGATAAAATGAGAACAAATTATAAACCTGCTCCTGTTCAATAATTATTTCTCTTTATTTTATTGATGTTATTTTATTTTAGTCGAAAAAGCTCTTATCATAAACTGATAAGGGCTTTTTCTATTTAAAATCAGGAAAAAAATATGACGGCTGCTGAGAAACGACTTGTACTTGAAAATGTTGATATGCTCTCTTTACTAGGGATGAATGATGCAAACCTTAAATTAGTAGAGGATAGATTTAATGCATCAATTACCGTAAGAGGAGAAAACGTATTTATTAAAGGTGTTTTAGAGGAGATTGAATTAATTGAAAAAATATTAAAGGAAATGGCTTATGTCCTTAATACCAACGGGGCATTGGCTCAAACTGATGTAGATACAATCCTTGATCTTACTATTGAAGGTCGGGAAATTATAAGCGAAAAAGAATTTGATGCAATTGTTCTCTATACAAAAAACGATGCTATAAAAGCTAAAACTGCCGGTCAATCTTCCTATATTCAAACAGCTCAGAAAAATGACATTTGTTTCGTCATTGGTCCTGCCGGAACAGGCAAAACCTATCTTGCGGTAGCGATTGCAGTTTCTGCATTAAAAAAAGGATTGGTAAATAAAATTGTGTTGGCAAGGCCAGCTGTTGAAGCAGGTGAAAGTCTTGGTTTTCTTCCCGGAGATTTCAGAGAAAAAATTGATCCCTATCTTCGTCCCCTTTATGATGCTCTTGATGATATGATGCCTTCTGATAAACTAAGAGGTTATATTGAAAAGCGAATTATTGAGATTGTACCTCTCGCATATATGCGAGGCAGAACCTTGAATAATGCGTTTGTAATTCTTGATGAGGCACAAAATGCGACTACAGGACAAATGAAAATGTTTCTTACAAGATTAGGTGCAAATTCAAAATCTATTATTACTGGGGACATCACACAAATTGATCTGCCTCCTAAAACTGCCAGCGGACTTGTTCAGGCTCAGGAAATATTAAGTAAAATTGATGGAGTGGGATTTGTTTATCTTGATAAATCCGATGTAGTGACGGCATAAACTTGTTAAGGATATTATTGATGCTTATGAAAAGTTTAATGCAGATAATAATAGTAATAACGGAAAATAAGAATTTTCAAAATCAGGGATTATCAAATCTTTTACTTTCTTCCCAATAAGTATCCATTTCCGCTAAATTAGATTCATCAATTTTTCTTCCGGTTTCAATTATTTTCTTCTCAACATAATTGAACCTCTTAATAAATTTTTCATTCGTGCTTCGTAAAGCATTCTCAGGGTTTACGCCTAAAAATCTTGCATAATTTACAAGCGCAAAAAATACATCGCCGATTTCTTTCTCAAGCTCTTTAATACTTTCCTGTTTTTCTGATTCATGCATTTCTTCAATTTCTTCAATTACTTTCTTCCAGACGTCTTCTTTTTTCTCCCAGTCAAATCCGACTTTTGCCGCCTTTTCCTGAAGCCTGTGAGCTCTCTGCAAAGCGGGAAGTATTTTCGGAACCCCGTCTAAAACAGAATCTCTCCCTTCGGTAAGTTTAATACTTTCCCAGTTTCTTTTTACTTCTTCTGAACCATTAACTTCAACGTTGCCAAAAACGTGAGGATGTCTTCTTATTAATTTTTCTTTTATCGAATCAATAACATCTTCAAGTTGAAAGTAATTTCCTTCACTTGCTATAATTGAATGAAAAATTACATGCAGTAAAACATCACCGAGTTCTTTTTTTAGTTCGGGATAATTTTTTTCATCAATTGCTTCAACTACTTCGTAAGCTTCTTCAATTGTTGCTGCTTTAATGGAATCGTTGGTCTGCTCTCTGTCCCAGGGACATTCTGCTCTTAGCTTTTTTACAATCTCAAATAATTCTTTAAATTTGGTTTCCAGCATTTTAGTTTTCCGTAATAAATAAAATTGTATCAATGTGTTTACAAAATAGTAAAATATATCAACTTGATAAAAGGAGTTTAAATGATTGAAGAAAATATAATCAAGCTTGGGTTCAAATTACCCAATCCGCCAAAACCATTAGCAGCTTATGTTCCGGCATTGCAATCCGGAAGTTTTGTATTTACAGCAGGGCAGCTTCCAATAGTTGATGGACAGCTAAAATTTTCAGGGAAATTGGGAACGGAAATTAATGAAGAAGAAGGAAAAAAGGCTGCTGAGATTTGTGCTTTAAATTGCTTAAGTGCCGTAAAAGGTGTTTTAGGAAGTCTTGATGAAATAGAACAAATAGTAAAACTAACAGTTTTTGTTAACAGTGCAGCAGGGTTTACAAATCAGCCAATAGTTGCAAATGGGGCATCGGAATTAATGGAAAAAATATTTGGTGATAAAGGTAAACACGCCCGCAGTGCGGTTGGAGTAAATGAATTACCTAAAAATGCCCCTGTTGAAATTGAAATGATTGTAAAAGTGAAGAAATAGCCCCGTTTTGAGGGAATTTTTAATAAGCAGATTGGCTTACCTTGATACTGTATTTCATAAGTAGCTATATTTATATGCTAAAATAATTAATTTTAAGTGAATATGAACCGAACAATGTTTCGCTCTAAAATACACCGGGCAACAGTGACGATGTCAGAACTCTACTATGAGGGTAGTATAACTGTTGACAAAGATCTTTTGGATGCCGCTGATATTATGCCTTATGAAAAAGTTCAGGTAGTAAACCTCAATACAGGCAGCAGGCTCGAAACTTACACCCTTGAAGGTCCGGCGGGAAGTGGTATGATTTGTCTGAATGGTCCTGCGGCAAGGTTAGGAACAGTTGGAGATGAAGTAATTATAATCACTTATACTGTGATGAATGATGAAGAGGCAAAAAAACATAAACCCAAAATAGTTCTGGTTGACAAAAACAACAGGATTAATAAATTAATGTGATTTTGATTCCGGATATTAAAAAATGCTGCATTGATTTTTTACAGCCTTTTATTTAATATATCGCAAAAGTTTGGAAAAAGTTATGAAAAAGATATTAGTTGTAATGTTTGTAATAATGATCGGGACGGGATATTCGCAGTTCAGACCAAAGGGTCTGTCAACAGAGCACATCAGCGACGGAATCGTTAATCAGAATCAGGGAACATCTTTATTTGGATTTCTAAATTCATCTAATTTTCAGATGCATCATTCATATGATGTTTCTTATTCAACTTTTGGTGCAAACAGCCTAGCACTTACAACATATACAAACAGTATGTTTTATCAGGTGGCTAATAACCTGAATGTTCAGGTGGATGCAAGTGTTGTTTATTCTCCGTATAGCTCACTGGGAAAAAATTTCGAAAATAATATCAACGGAATCTATTTAAGCAGAGCCGCTATAAATTATCAGCCCTGGAAAGATGTATTTATTTCAGTTCAGTATAGAAATCTTCCGGGTGGATATTATTCTCCTTTCAGCGGCTATCGCACTGGATTTATGTCTGCTGATGATTCATTCTGGGGTTGGTAGTATTTTCCTGAACAAGTCAATTTGAGCAATAATAAGTGAATGAAAAAAACCAGTCGAAGTCAAAAAATTTAAAACACAATTCCCGCAGTTCCAATCTCATTCTAAATTCAATAATAGTTCTTCTTGGCGTTTTGATCATTTTTCTTACTTATTCTTTCATCACACAAATTAGTCAGATCTCAGGGGCAAAAAGCGATAAAAATAATAGCAAGTCTGCCTCATCTATAATTCAGGTTGAAGTTCTGAACGGGTGTGGAGCATCAGGAGTTGCGGAGAAGTTCACAGACCTTTTAAGGAAAGAAAAATTTGATGTAGTACAGGTTGGAAACTATATTTCATTTGATATTGATAATTCACTTGTAATTGATAGAACTGGTAACCGTTTTAATGCCGAGAAAGTTGCCCGCGCACTGGGAATTGATAGTAAAAATGTTATTATGCAAAAAAATGATGATTCCTTTCTCGATGTTTCTGTTGTTATCGGGAAGGATTATAAAAAATTAATACAATAAACGAAGGAAAATATTTGAATTCAAAAAACTTAGCAGATAAAATTGCACAACTTGTATTCAATAAAAAGGGATACGACGTAACAATATTAGATCTGAGAAATCTTACTACATTTGCAGATTATTTTGTTATTTGCTCTGCTGATTCTGATACACAGGTTAAAGCTATCGCCGATGAAATAGATAAAGAATTGCGTGATGAAGGGATCAAATACTGGCACAAAGAAGGCTATAGAAGCCTGAGCTGGGTACTTATTGATTATGTTGATGTAGTTGCCCATATATTTAAAAAGGATTCGCGGGAATTCTATAAACTTGAAAAACTTTGGGGAGATGCACCGGTAGAAGTTGTTAAGGATCCGGTGGCGGATGAACCAAAACCAAAAAGGAAAAAATCCGTTCAGAAATAGCTCCTTTCGTCTATCATTCATTTTAAACCGGAATAAAGTTGAGAGAGTATTTACAAAATCTATTTATATCTGCTTCGGAAAAACTTTCCTATTTAAAAGAAATTCCTTTCATATTTGAAATCCCAAAACAGGAATCACTCGGAGATTTTTCAACTAACGCTGCAATGCTGCTGACTAAAAAATTAAAGAGGAATCCAAAACAAATTGCACAGGAAATCATTGATAATCTATCTATAGATGAGAAAATAATTTCCAAAACTGAAATAGCCGGACCGGGATTTATCAATTTTTTCTTCACTACTGAATTTATTGCAGAAATCGTAAAGATTATCCTGCAGGATGAACATTCATTCGGTAAATCTGATAAATACAAGGGGAAGAAAGCCAATGTAGAATTCGTTTCTGCGAATCCCACAGGACCATTAACAGTAGGGCACGGAAGAAATGCAGTAATAGGCGACACTGTTGCTAATATGCTGGAATGGGTTGGATATGAAGTTGATCGTGAGTATTATTTCAACAATGCCGGACGGCAGATGAGAGTGCTCGGTGATTCTGTAAGACTGCGTTACCTGGAATTGTTAGGAGAGAAAATTCAATTTCCTGAAGATTATTACCAGGGAGAGTACATAAAAGAGATTGCGGTTTCGTTGTATGATGAAAATAAAAACTCGTTAAAAGATGAACCTGCAGAAGGACTATTTAAAGAACGAGCAGAAACGGAAATCTTTAAGGACATTGAAAAAACACTAAACAGTTTGGGGATACACCATAAAAATTTTTACAATGAAAATACTCTTTACGAAGAAGGTAAAATTGAAAATCTTCTTAAAGAGTTTAAAGAGAAGAATCTCTCATACGAAAAAGATAATGCTACCTGGTTAAAACTTTCAGATATGGGAAATGTTGAAGATAAGGTTATTATTAAATCATCAGGCGAGCCAACTTACCGGCTGCCGGATATTGCTTATCATGAAACGAAATTTAAGCGCGGCTACGATTTAATAGTTGATCTTTTCGGCTCAGATCATAATGCTACTTATCCCGACGTTTTAGCTGCCCTAAGTTCTCTTGGTTATAATATTGAAAAAATGAAAGTATTGATTCACCAGTTTGTTACAATTACAGAAAATGGTGAAGTTGTTAAAATGTCTACCCGAAAAGCAAACTATGTAACTCTGGATCAACTGATAGATGAGGTTGGGAGTGATGTTGTGAGGTATTTTTTTAATATGCGTAACATTACAACTCACATGAATTTTGATTTAACGCTTGCAAAAAAACAATCTGATGAGAATCCGGTATTTTATTTGCAATATGCTCATGCAAGAATTTGTTCAATACTAAAAATGATTGAAAAGGAAGAACTAAAATCATCAATTGAAAATTTAAATCTTCTTTCCGCAGATGAAGAAACTCAACTACTTAAGAAACTGAACAAATTTAAAGATGAAGTACTGGCTAGTGCTGCTAATTTTGAGCCGAACAGAATTTGCACATATTTAGAAGAATTAGCTGCAGCCTTTCACAAGTTTTATACATTCTGCAGAATACTTGGGACAGAGAAAAATCTCGCCGAAGCAAGAGTTTCCCTTGCAGTTGCGACTAAGATTGTGTTAAAAAATGGATTGAGTATTCTGGGAGTTAGTGCACCGGAAAGAATGTAACTTAATCTGCAATTGCTATTGAAGCTGCATAAATTTTATTAGCCCCGGCATCGAGTAAAACCCTTCCACATTCTTTTATTGTAGAACCTGTTGTAATTACATCATCAACCAGAAGAATATTTTCTCCGTTCAACTTTTTCCCCGGAATAAAAGCCTCTTTAATATTTTCTTCTCTTTCTGATAAAGTCATAGTTGTTTGTGATTCTGTGAATCGTTTTCTTTTAACTAATCTGTTATTAACTCGTATCCCGGTTTTTTTACTTATTCCTTTTGCGATATAAAGAGATTGGTTAAACTCTCTTTCGGCTTTTTTCAGATGATGAAGAGGAACGGGTACTACAAAATCGATTTTATAGTCTGAAAATTTATTCTTTATTGTTTCACCCAGAAGACTTCCTAAAAATACTCCCAGCAGAAATTTCTTTTCATATTTCAATGAATGAATTATATGCTGAAGTTCTTTGTCTTTTTCAAATACAAAACGGGATGTGAAATCAGAAATAATTTCGCTTTTAGCAAATTTTCTTTGGAATTCAGATTTCATTCTTTGTGGATCGGGACTTTTTATTTTAGCGAGACAATCTTTGCACACATAAGATGATCCGGAAGGAAGTTTGGATTTACACGATGGGCAAAATCTTGGAATTATAAAATCAACTAACGATGTTCCAAAATTGTTCATAATTAATTTACAGCATCCCTGATTGTTTCCTGATGAACCATTCTATGCCCAGTAATAATATTGTTAATAATAATAACCATTCACTAGACCACAACCGAATTTCGCTAATTTCAGTTGTTTCCTTTGAAGCACTTTTCTGGATATTTTTAATTATTGGATAAAGATCCTGCATTTCTGAGTAATAGAAAAATTGTCCCCCAGTATTATTTGCCAGCGAAGATAAAAATTCATAATCCATTCGCGGATTAAGCTGTTCGATGTCTATTTCACCAATGTTAAAACTTCCGCCGTTAGTCCCGAGTTTTTTATTGTTTCTGAAAGCATCCCCGCTAAATGTAAAATCCCCTGGCTGGTTTGTGTGATAAGTTCCTTCATAAAGACCGCTTCCAATAGAGTTCAGTATTATTTCATCTTCTTTGTTGTTATGCTTTAAATTGATTTTAACTTCCGCATCACTTACGGGGTTATAGGAAGCATCATAAACTTCTGCCGAGAATTCAACCGGTTCTCCAAGTGCATAAAGCTTTTTAGATGTTTTAATTGAAACCTGTTTTTGCTCCTCATAACTTTTCAGCCATTTTACGCTATTGTAAATAAAACTATCGAAGAGGTTTGACTGCTTTGTAGCCGTCTGCAATTTCCATCTCCATATTCCGCTGGCAAGTACTGAAATAGATCTTTTGGTTCCTAATCTCCTTGTTATAATCAGTGGGGTTTTAAGAGTAATATTATTCAATTTTGCTTTTACAACCACTTCGCTTTCGGGTTTTGAAATAATATCCGAATTGGTAATGAAAACCGGCGGGAGATTATTCCACGAATCAAGAGGATTTGCAGAATTGTTCTGAATTAATGGATTTTCGCTTTCGAAGCTTTGAACTACGGACTGAACTTCAGAAACACTATTGTCGATACTCTGTATACTAAAAGGAAGCTCAGGCTCAAGACCTCTTATTTTATTTAAGTCAGTGTTATCCTCAACCAGCAGGAAGAATGGTTTTCCTTTTGCGGAGATTACATTTTGTACTTTGTTAATCAGCTCCTGGCTGGTTTCTTTTGTTGGAAAACCGATTAGAAAAATTATTTGAGCACTATCCAGTTCAACAGTGGGGTTGTATTTTTCAATAAACCTGTTTGCCGCAACCTGGGTTAAAGATTTTACTGATAGATTTTTATCTTCTTCCAGAGAATTTTTAATAAAAGAAAGGTCGGGGGAAGGGCTGCCGGCTAAAATAAATATCCGGATTTTATTACTCAGAACATTTATATAAAAAACACTTTTATTATTTTCAAATGTAAATTCACCCTTGTGATTGTTTAATTCCAGAGTAAGCTTTTTCTCCCCACCGTTTTTCGGTGTATAATTAAAAGTTTCTTTCTGCGTGCCGTCATTGGATAATGAAATGTTTCTTTGTTCAATAAGACTTCCATTTTCATATAGCGAAATTGAAGCAGGCTGGTTCCCAAATCCCTTATTAAGGATGGTGGTTGAAATTGTTGTTGGAGTTTCTGCATATATAAATTCATTGTGCAAAACACTTTTTATTTCAATATCATTTCTCTTTGTAGTATCACCCACACCAATTGTGTAAACTGGTACCTTCAGCTTTTCAGCCGTGAACAGTGGATTTGTACCATCAGTTATCACACCGTCACTTATAATAGAAACTGAGGCTATATTTTCTTTTTTATCTTTTATAAATGAAAATATTTTTGAAAAATTTGTGCTTCCCTCGCCAAAACTCAATTGTGAAAGACTGTCAAACCGGAACGGTGTAACTTGAGTTCCGAAAGTATATAATTCTGAACTATTGAGTAAATCATTTATTCTTAGTCCTTCAACAAATCGTTTAACATTTTCACCTCTTTGTGTTCCGTCTTTTATTCCGATTGAACGTGAATCATCTATGAAAACCAGGTTAACAGGTTTCAGAATTATTTTCTTTGCAATAGTTGCAACGGGTTCAAATATTATAAACAAGAGAATTATTAATGCAAAAGTTCTTAGTAAAATTAAAATTGTCTTTTTTGATGAACTGACAGGTGGAAGTGTATAACGGTACATATAAATTGCATAAGCTGCCAGCAGTATTAATCCAAGGAAGAAATATATTCCGTTAAAAGAAAAAGAAAGACTAATTTTTTCGAAGTTAAACATTAAAAAGTAAGTTCTCCCTTTAGAACTGTGACCGCTTTTCCCGAGATATAAAGTTCATTCTTGTTCTTATAATAGTCTACCTTAACCCTTCCTCTTCGTCCCATAATATCACCCTGTTCAAAAATTGCAGAGGTTTCCTCATCATTATTATTGATGAATCCCAGTTTTTTAAAAACCATTAACATTGGTCCGTTGGTTGAACCGGTAACAGGATCTTCATCTATTCCATAAAACGGTACAAAGTATCTGCTGTGTGCAAAACTTTCTTCATCAACAGTTTCAAGAGTGTAAACAACAACTCCTTCAAACTCATGCCTGTCTTCGGTAAGTCTTTTTAATGTTTTAAAATCCGGATTAAGACTGTGAAGTGTTTTTAAACTATCAATTCTTAAATAAAGATTACCGCTTTCTAAAATGATAAAAGGTGTTTCGTCAACCACAGATGTTCTCTCAATTCCAATAGCATCAATTATCTCTTCTTTACATCCGGAAAATTCTTCCATTTCATACAACGGAACCTGCATAAAGTAAAATCCGTTTTTCATTCCGCAGTTAAGTATTCCGCTTTTAGTTTCAAATTTTAGTGATGAATTATCTTTCAGAATTTTATTTTCATTTAAAAAATGAAGAGAAGCGATGGTTGCATGCCCGCAAAGTTCCACTTCTACCGTCGGGGTAAACCACTGAAGTTTGTAATCTGCTTTTTGAGATGGTGATATGAATGCTGTTTCAGCCAGATTCATTTCTTTGGCAATTTTCTGCATCTGCTCTGATGAAATATTATCATTGAACATAACGCCTGCAGAATTACCTTCTAATGGTTTATCTGTAAAAGCATCTATCTGAAAGATTTTAAAGTTTTTTACCATTTAGTAAATTTTCAATATTCCAGTTTTTCATTCTCTCAAAAGTTTCGTAGTCAGTTAAATCGAAATGAATAGGGCTGACTGAAATATAATTTTTTCTTATTGCAGCCTGGTCCGTTTCCATTTCAGTATCAACTTCCATTAGATTTCCGGTAAGCCAGTAATAATTCTTCCCGTAAGGATCAACTCTTTGCTCGTAAATATCATCCCATTTTGATTTACCCTGGCGCGTTAATTTTATTCCGGCAATTTCTTTTTCTGCTACATCCGGCACATTAACATTTAATAAAGTCCCCAGCGGTAAATCTTTTCCGGCAAGTTGTTCTGCCAGAAGTCTTGAGATTTTTGCCGCCAGCCTGAAATCAGTTGCATCATGATTTGTAACCGAAACTGCTATTGAGGGAATATCCATTATGGCTGCTTCCCTAGCTGCTGATACCGTTCCTGAGTAAATAATATTTATAGCGGTATTTGAACCATGATTTATCCCTGATACAACAAGATCGGGAGGAGATTTCATAATATTCCGGATTCCCATTTTTACACAATCAGCGGGGGTTCCGCTAACCGCGAATCCAAAAAAGTTTCCATTCTTTTTATATTCAATTACTCTCAACGGCAGCTGCATTGTAATTGCGTGTCCTACTGCGCTTTGTTCCTTTAAAGGAGCTACTATCGTTACCTCACCGATTTCCTTTAAAGATTCTGCGAGAGCAGAAATTCCCGGAGCTTCTATTCCATCATCGTTAGTTACAAGTATTTTCAAAGGTTTTCCTTTTTTCCAATTCAAAATGAGTATGCCAATATAACATTTGCCTTGTAGAGTCTCAATTGAATGTAGAGATACAGCCCTCTATTTAATTTGTTGAAATCATTTAATAGTAAATAATCCGGAATTGTTTTATTACTACTTTCAGTGTTAATTCGTGCCTAAATATTTCTTAAATTTACACTTTAACTATGCTGATACATCAACCACATATCTTTAGTGAATTCCCCGAAGTAATTGTCGGATTCAGTACAAAGTTTGGTGAAAATGAAAAACCACCATACTACTTCAATCTCTCTTTCTCTGTAGACGATGACAGAAACAAAGTTTCTGAAAACAGGGAGAAGTTTTTTGCTTCACTTGGTTTATCTTCAGATAAAGTCGCGATTCAAAAACAGGTTCACGGAGATACAATTACCATTGTGAATAAACCCGGAAACATTGGTGAAAGTGATGCAATGATATCCGATAAAACCGGGTTTGGTTTATGTATCAGTACAGCAGATTGTACTCCTGTTTTTATCTTTGATAGAAGAAAAAAAATAATTGCTGCAATACATTCGGGCTGGAGAGGAACAGAAAAAAGAATAGTTGAAAAAACAATTAAAAAATTGAAAGAAGAATTTAAAAGTAACGTGGAAGATTTATTTGTTTATCTCGCTCCATCAATCAGCCAGGTGAATTATGAGGTTGGAAATGAAGTAGCGGAGCTGTTCGATTCAAAATATTTATTAAAATCCAACGATAAATTTCTGCTTGATGTTTCTTCTGCAAATTATGATATGCTGATTAATGAAGGAATTCCTCCGTATCAAATCCAGAAATCATCTCTTTGCAGTTTTGAGTATTCAGAAGTTTTTCATTCTTACCGTAGAGATGGGAAAAAATCGGGAAGGGCATTAGGATTAATTGCTATGAAAGAAACCAAATGAGTGAAAGAATAAAAATAATTCTTATTTTCTCTCTTATATGTTTCATCTGGGGTTCAACGTGGCTTGCAATCCGCGTAGGTCTTGAATCTATGACTCCTCTGTATTCATCCGGTTTCAGATTTTTACTTGCAAGTATGCTTATTTTTCTCTGGATGAATTTCAAAAAGATAAAACTTCAAAAAGACAGGACAAGTGTAAAGCTTTATTTTATTATGGGAATTTTTTCATTTGTAATTCCTTTCGGTCTTGTTTATTGGGCTGAACAATTTGTTCCTTCCGGTTTATCTGCAGTGTTATTTGCAGTTTATCCTTTTTTTGTTGTTTTGTTTTCATATTTTTTAATTCCATCGGAAAGACTTGGATTTGTGAAGGTTTTAGGAATTGTAATCGGGTTCGGGGGAATACTTGTAATTTTTTCAGATGACCTAGGAGGGAACATTACCTCCTATCTATTAGGAATGAGTGCCGTGGTACTCAGTGGAATGATGCAGGCAGGAATCGCTGTAATCATCAAAAAGTACGGCAATCATCTAAATCCCCTAACAATGAATTTTATACCAATGCTGATTGCCGGATTTGCTCTTTTTATTCTTGGTGTTTTATTCGAAGATTTTGCAACTTTAAATTTTAATATTGATGCTGCATTGTCAATATTTTATCTTGCTTTATTTGGTAGTATAGTAACTTTCACTTCTTATTACTGGTTGCTTAAACGAGTCAATGTAAATTTGCTTTCTCTTATGGCTTTTATTACTCCTATAGTTGCTCTTTTTCTGGGATGGCTTGCCTACAATGAGGAGCTCACTTTAAATCATTTCTGGGGTAGTATACTTGTGTTAACCGGGTTGCTTTGGGCCAACATTGGAAATATTTTTAAATTCAGGAACAGGAGATTGATTAAACCTGCTTAATTTAATGGAGATTTTATGTTAAATATTATCCGGATAAAAAAAGCAACTTTTTATGGTTATCACGGAGTACTTTCAGAGGAACAAACTGTCGGCGGTAATTTTGAAGCAGATGTAGATTTATATACTGATTTTTCTAAAGCAGCAACCAAAGATGATTTGAATGAAACAATAGATTACCACAAAGTATATAAGTTTATTTATAAAATTGCGCTGGATGAAAAACACTATTTGATTGAATCTCTGGCAACCAAAATTGCAAATGAACTACTATTAAATTTTAAGAAAATACAGAAGGTAAATGTCAGGGTAAGGAAAAATAATCCGCCGTTGGGCGGAGTTGTTGATTGTGTTGAGGTTGAAGTAATTAAAGAAAGAAAAGAATTATAAATTTAAAAAGTGAATGCTGAAATTCCGGTAACTGCATACATAGCGCTGGGATCAAATAAAGGCAACAGGCAGGAAAATCTTAAAAAGGCTGTAGAATTAATTGAATCCGATGAAAATTGCAGAGTGATTAGCAAATCATTTGTTTATGAAACCAAACCGTTTGGTTACCTGGAACAAAATAATTTTTTAAATGCGGTTGTATCTGTTGAAACAGAATTTGGCCTAAAAGAGTTTTTCCATTTTTTAAAAGAAACTGAAAAGAAACTCGGAAGAACAAAAAATGAAAAGTGGGGACCAAGAGAAATTGATCTGGATTTATTATTTTACGATGAGTTGATTTATTCTGATGCAGAACTTAAAGTTCCGCATATCAGGAATAACCGAAAGAGATTTTGTAATTGTCCCCTTTTGTGATATTTCTCCGGATTTTATTCATCCTGAGAAGAAATTAAAAATTTCACAGATTGACTTGAATAAACTAGAAAAAAATATAATTAGTAAATCAGAACACAAACTATAACGGTATTAAATTGAGTGATCTCCCTGAAGTAAAATATATTGCAATTGAAGGAGTGATAGGTGCCGGAAAAACTTCACTTGCTAAAAAAATAAGAGATAAACTTGATGCTGAACTAATACTTGAACAATTTGAAGCCAATCCCTTTCTTGAAAGCTTTTACTCTGACCGGAAAAGATATGCTTTTCAGACTCAAATGTTTTTCCTGATTAACAGATACAAACAGCAGGAACAGCTTAACCAGGAGAACCTGTTTACAGAGCACACAGTGTGCGATTACGTATTTGAAAAAGACAGAATTTTTGCTTATTTGAATCTTAGTGGAGAAGAACTGAAACTTTATGAGAGTATTTTTCCTTTACTATCCAGAAGCCTGAGAAAACCGGATCTTGTCGTTTTTCTTCAATCGAGTGTTGACAGACTTATGTTCAATATTAAAAAAAGAAGTCGTAAAATAGAGCGCAACCTTACAAGAAGTTATATAGAAGAACTGAGTGAAGCTTATACTCATTTTTTCTTCAGGTATACAGGTACGCCTCTGCTTATCGTCAATTCAACAGAATTGGATTTTGTTAATAACGAAAAGGATTTTAACGAACTATTTAAACAGATTTTCAGAAAGGACAGGGGAGTTACTGAATATTTTAAACCGGAATCTAAGAGGATAGAATGAGTTTTATGAGGTTAGTATTATTCTTTATTTTATTTTATGCCGTTTATTATATTATAAAATTATTTATCATTAACTTCAGAATAGGCGCCAGGAAGAAGGATAAATTTCAGACAGAGAACAGGCAGAATAGTAAATATGAAAATGTTGAGGAAGCTGAATTTACCGAAATTGAATCGAAGGAAAAGAACGATAAAAAATAATTAAATGGCTAAACAAAACCTCTTTTCAGATTTCCTTTATAAAATATTTAAAAAGTTCCTTTCAGTCCGGGAGAATAAATCTTTTGATCTGGGCAACCCCGCAAAATTTCTTATAATACGTCAGCATAACCAGCTTGGAGATCTTCTGGCCGGGGTTTCCGTCTTCAGAGCTATAAAAGAAAAATATCCGCAAAGTCATATAACCCTAATCGTTAGTCCTTTCAATTATCCGGGAATGGTGAAAAATAAATTTCTTGACAGGGTTTTCGTATTTGATAAAAAGAAATTGTACAATCTTTTTTATTTTCTGAGATTCAAAAATCTTATTAAAGAAAAATATGATGTTGTAATTGTACCGGTAACAGTTTCTATATCTTTCACCAGTAATTTAATTGCCAGGTTTTCCAATGCGCAAATCAGGATAGGCCCACAGAGTCTCGACGGGAAGAAAAATGAAAGTGCCTTTTTCTTTGATAGAAGGATTGATATAGATTGGAGGAAGCACCCGGATTCAAATGTTTCTGAAAGAAGTCTTGATATTGTTCGGCCATTCGGAATAACAACTACTAATTATACATCTGAAATCACATTTGATGATGAAGATATTGATGCTGCTAATAAATTCATCAGGGATTTCAGGAAAGATGACAGCAATTTATTAATTGGTCTTCATGTTGGAGCAGGCAAACCCCAAAACCGCTGGTCTCTGCACAAATATGCTGTCCTGATTAACCTATTAAAAGATAACTACAGTGTAGATTTGTATTTGACAGGAAGTTCCGGCGATAAAGAAGAAATAAATTTCGTAAAGAAATATATTCAGTTTAATATCCCGGCGTTCATTAATAGAAAAATTCCAGAAGTTGCAGCTTTAATTTCACTTTCAGATTTATTTATTTCCAACGACACGGGTATAATGCACGTAGGCGGCACAACAAATACTCCGCAGATTTCAATATTCGGTCCTACAAACCCTTTAAACTGGGCGCCAATAGGAAAAAATAAATTATATATCAGGAAATCAGATTTAATTGATGATATTGCTGTGGAAGATGTTTTTAAGATGTGCGTCTATCTTGTTCCTTTAGCTAAAAGGGAAGGCTGATTTTGGAAAATTGCTGTTTGGCAGTGGTTGATATGGGAACAAATTCCTTCCATATGATAATAGCTAAAATAAATGAGGATGGATCAATAAAAATAATTGATCGTGAAAAGAAACTAATAAGGCTTGGTTCACACGAAGGGAAAGAACTATCCTATATTTCCCCGGAAGAAACTGATTTGTCGATTGAAGTTCTCTCACAATTTAAAAAACTCTCGGATTCTTATGGCGCTAAGTTCAAAGCTATAGCGACAAGTGCTGTTAGAGAAGCAAAAAATAAATCTGAGTTCACTGGAAAGATTAAAAGGGAAGCAGGAATAAATATAGAGGTGATCGATGGGAAGAAGGAAGCCAGGTATATTTATCTTGGTGCCCGAAAAGCACTTTCATTATATAATAAAAATGTACTCTGTATTGATATTGGCGGGGGAAGTACGGAATTCATAAATGTGAATAATGGGGAAATCATTTTTGCTGAAAGTATAAAAGTTGGTGCTGTCAGATTGTCGAAACTTTTCTTCCCTGATTATCTTCTTACCAAAGAACGAATTATAAAGTGCAGCCAGCATATTGAAAAAATGTTATTGGAAAAGCTTAAAAATTATTCTCATAATAATTTTGATATAGTTGTAGGATCCTCAGGCACAATTGAAGCAATAGCATCTATTATATTAAAACAGAAAGGGGAAAAAGTCCCCAAATCATTGAACTCAGTCTGTTTTCAAAAAGATGAATTAAAAGATATCTCTGAATTAATTCTTTCAGCTGATTCAATAAAAGCGAGATTAAAAATAAAAGGGATGGAAGAGAAAAGGGCAGATATAATTCCAGCAGGCTTATTAATCCTGAATAAAGCATTTCAGCATTTTAAGATTAAGGAAATTAAAATTTCCGAATATGCATTAAGGGAAGGTATCGTATTTGATTTGTTGCAAAAACATAATGCATCACTTGATTCCGGCATTTTAACTTCTTGATTTATTTTTTATAAATCCACGATTTTTATCCAGAACCTCTTGTGTCTTACCTTTTGAATATATAATTTCCTGTTGAGTCGTGCTTCTTTGGGGTCAGGCAATTTTATATTCAATTTAATTTTATTAATTCAAGTTACAGAATTCAGAAAGGGAGAGTATTATGCAGATACTTGATCTGTCAGAATTATCAGATGGAAGTCCGTTTTGTATTAAAAGGGTTATTATGGATAGCGACAATTATTTTGCCGAGATACAACCTTTACAGAGTAAGTTTAAAATTCAGATTGACAAAGCTGACTATAAAACGATTTTGGATGCGTTTCAGAGTAATCAAGTTGTAAAAATCTACCCTTTCGATGGAAGAATAAGTAACAATAATGAATTTGTAAACGGAAGCTACAAAATTGAGATATCCTGAAATTTAATTCAGAGCCTTTTCACATTCCCCATTTTAATCCCTAATCAAAGAGCGGATTAACATTATTATCAGTTAAATTTAGTAACTTTTAATATACAACCACCCTTTATATATTTGTACTCTAATTCCGGAAAATGAATGATAAACATTAGAAATTTTTGTATTGTTGCGCATATTGACCATGGTAAGTCCACTATTGCCGATTGTCTTCTTGAAAAAACCGGGGCTGTAACCGAAAGGGAAGCAAAAGCCCAGGTACTTGATGATCTTGATCTTGAAAGAGAGAGGGGAATAACAATTAAATCTCACGCTATCCAGATGCATTATACTGCAAAAGATAAAAGAAAATATATTTTTAATCTTATTGATACTCCCGGTCATGTGGATTTTTCTTATGAAGTTTCAAGATCGCTGGCTGCTTGTGAGGGGGCAGTACTTGTTGTTGATGCTGCTCAGGGAGTGGAGGCGCAAACAATAAGTAATTTATATCTTGCAGTAGAAGCCGGACTTGAGATAATTCCTGTAATAAACAAAATTGATTTACCGAGTGCAGAAATAGAGAAAGTTAAAAATCAGATAATAGATCTTATCGGATGTGAAGAAGACGAAATATTGCTCGTTAGTGCTAAAACTAAAATCGGGATCGATGAACTTCTGGAAAGAATTGTATCAAAAATTCCAGCTCCTACAGGTAATCCCGATGCTCCATTACAGGCTTTAATATTTGATTCAATATTTGATTCTTATCGTGGAGCAATTGCTTACATAAGAATTTTCAATGGCAAAGTAAAAACAAATGATAAAATAAAATTCTTTGCAACTAAAAAGGAACTGGAAGCTGAAGAAATTGGAGTTCTGGGATTAAAAAAAGTTAAGGTAGATGAACTGGAAGCCGGCAATGTCGGGTATCTGATTGCAGGAGTAAAAGATGTACGTGATACCAAAGTTGGTGATACTATAACACATGAAAAAGGCGGAACAACCAAACCATTACCCGGTTATAAGGATGTAAAACCTATGGTTTACAGTGGGTTATATCCAACTCTTTCAGATGATTTTGAAGATCTGAGAGATGCATTAGAAAAATTTAAGCTTAATGATTCAGCACTTGTTTATCAGCCTGAAACTTCAGTTGCACTGGGATTTGGATTCCGCTGCGGATTTCTTGGGCTTCTTCATATGGAAATTGTGCAGGAAAGATTATTAAGAGAATATGATCAGTCAATTATTACAACTTTGCCGAATGTTGAATATATTGTATATAATAAAAAGGATGAACAAGTGATAGTTGATAATCCTGCTGAAATGCCTACAATTGGAGAAATTGAAAAAATTGAAGAACCATACATAAAAGCCCAGATTGTTTGTCCCAGCGAATATGTTGGTAATATTATGAAACTATCGATTGATAAACGAGGAATTTATAAAAACACTACTTATATTGATCCTACCAGGGCGGACATACAGTTTGAATTTCCGCTTTCAGAAATTATTTTTGATTTTTACGATAAATTAAAATCCTCTACCAGAGGATACGCATCTTTTGATTATGAGTACATTGGTTACCGTGAATCTGATCTTGTAAAGCTTGATATTCTTTTAAATAGTGAACCGGTCGATGCACTTTCAATGATTGTACATAAGGATAAATCGTATGACTGGGGAAGAAAAGTTTGCAGTAAATTAAAGGATCTTATACCAAGACAGATGTTTGAAATTTCAATACAGGCTGCAATTGGTTCAAAAGTCATCTCCAAATCTGTTGTAAAAGCACTCCGAAAAAATGTCCTTGCTAAATGTTACGGTGGAGATATTACAAGGAAAAGAAAATTACTGGAAAAACAAAAGGAAGGTAAAAAAAGAATGAAGCAAGTTGGTAATGTAGAAATTCCGCAGGAAGCATTTCTCGCCGTCTTACAGATAGATGAGTAACAAATTAATGGTGACAATTGTTTAATCCTACACAAAACACAGTCTATACCGAAAATCCGACTCCGGATATAAAGCAAAAAAAGAAAAAAACGAAATTCGGTATTTTTATCAGGGTTATCCTAATAATCCTTGTCATTGTATTTTTAATAAAATCATTTTTATTTGATGCTTTCAAAATACCGACCGGTTCTATGGAAAATACTCTCCTGGTTGGTGATGACATTCTTGTCAGCAAATTAGCTTATGTTTTTCATACCCCACGCTATATTCCTTTTACCTCTATCTATATTCCCTCTGCTGATCTTTTTTCAATATCGAAACCGGAGAGGGGAGATGTTATTATTTTCAAATTTCCATATGGTTCCGAACTTCCGGATGAAAATAGTGTAAATCTGGTAAAGAGGATTATTGGATTACCCGGTGATACAATACAAATAATTAAACAGGAAGTTTATGTTAACGGAATGAAAACAGAATTTCCTGTGACAGCAAAACTCAACAGGGATGATAAAATGGCTGCTGGAATTTCAGAAAAGGGAATCTTTCCGGCTGACACTAACTGGAACAAGGATAATTATGGTCCGATTGTCATTCCAAAGAAGGGTGACCTTATTGATCTCAATCCCGAAAATGCAGCAATGTGGAAAACCCTGATTGACAGGGAACTCGGGATGAACACATTAAGTGTGGAAGGCACAGTAATTACTATCGACAGGAAGCCGGTTCATGGATACACCCTTACCAAAGATTATTATTTTGTTTTGGGCGACAACCGTGAAAACAGTATGGACAGCCGTTACTGGGGTTTTGTTCCTAAAGACATGATTATTGGTGAAGCTTTTATAATATACTGGTCCTGGGATCCATATATACCTAACAGAAAATTTTATAATATAGTTGAACCTATCAGGTTTGGCAGGTTATTTAAAAATATAAAATGAAAAAGATAGTTCTGCTGCTTTTAATGGTTCCTTTCATTCTTCTCCTGGGTCAGGAAAAATATTTTATTTATTTCAAAGATAAAGGACCTGTACAATCGCTTCAAAAAAGTAGTCCTTCCTATCAAAATGCTATTCATAATCTTTCAAAACATGCAATAGAAAGAAGAATGAAAGTTATGAATGCAGATTCACTAATCAGATTTGAAGACGTCCCATTGTTTAAGGAATATATAAAAAGCCTGACAACCAACGGGATAAAAATAGTAAATAAATTAAAGTGGTTTAATTCAGTATCTGCTTATCTTGATGCTGAACAAATAAAGTTCGTCAAAACTCTGTCTTTTGTAAAAAAAATTGAACCTGTTAAGACTTTAACTTTTCAAAATGCTCAGGTAAAGAATTTTTCCCTAACTAAAACTACCAATTCCGATCCGTCAGATTACGGGAATTCTTATAATCAACTTGCTTTATCAGATATTCCACTTGTTCATTCAAAAGGTATAACCGGAAGCGGGATTCTTATTGGTGTGTTAGACACGGGCTTTGACTGGAAGTTTCATGAAGCTTTGAAGAATATTCACGTAGTGTCTGAATACGACTTTGTATTTCACGATAGTGTAACGGCGGATCAGGCCGATGATGTTCCGGGACAGGATTCGCATGGTACCTTTGTTTTTTCCGTAATTGGCGGATACAAGGACAGTACGCTTATTGGTTCTTCATACGGGGCTTCATTTATCCTGGCAAAGACTGAAGATATTAGAAGTGAGACGCACATAGAAGAAGATAATTATGCTGCGGCTCTTGAATGGATGGAAAATTTAGGTGTAGATATAACAAGCAGTTCTTTGGGATATAATATTTTTGATACAGGCACATCCTATACATATGAAGATATGGATGGGAAATCGACTATAATAACTAAAGCTGCTGAATTGGCATTTCAACGCGGAGTTGTTACAATTACTTCTGCGGGAAATGAGGGTAATACTTCCTGGTATTATATTATTGCACCTGCGGATGGGTTTAATACTATAGCGGTGGGCGCAGTATATCAGGATAGCCTGGTTACATCATTTAGTAGCCGCGGACCTACTTATGACGGAAGGATTAAACCCGATGTTGTTGCATTAGGAGTTGATGTGTATGGAGCTTCGACTAATGGATCTAATAATTATACATACGGAACCGGAACTTCTTCAGCTGCACCAATTGCAGGAGGAGTAGCTGCACTTTTACTTTCTGCTTATCCTCAGCTGACAAATGAACAGATTAGAAATATTCTTCTCGAAACATCCGGTAACTCACAGCATCCGGATAATGATCGCGGGTATGGTTTATTATCAGCATCAAGAGCCATCTCTTATCCAAACCTCTTGTTTTCAGATGGTAGATATATTTTGAATAAAGCTTTTATTCAGGAACTTTCTGTTTCTAATGTTCAGCTTCATTATTCAACTGATAACACAAATTTTGATACTCTTGGTATGAATTCCGTAAGCGAATATAAATTTCAAAAAGAGCTGCCTTTAATTCCAATTAATAACTTAGTGAGTTTTTATTTTACTTATATGGATGAATCCGGAACGTCACACCGCGATCCTGAAATCTATAATTATAAATTCCGCTCCGGTACATTAAATATTTCATTAAATCTTCCACTAGCGGCTAACTCTATCGATTATGTTCTCAGCAATAATTATCCTAATCCATTCAATTCCTATACTAAAATAAATTTCGTAGCAGAAAATACGTCCCCGGCAGAAATAATAATTTTTGATGCCATTGGCAGAAAAGTGAAATCATTATTCAGAGGGATATCTACTATTGGTGTGAATACTGTAATCTGGGATGGAACGACTGATGCTGGTACTTTTGCAGCAAGCGGTATTTATATTTACGTGTTAAAACTGGAAGGAAAATTGTATCCGCATAAAATGGTTTATCTTAAGTAGATATTCGGGTATATTAAATTAAAATAAGGTAGCTATGAGTAATATATTAAACCAATCTCAGCAGAAATATTTAAATAGTTTTAAAAAGGAAGAAGATCCATTAATACTTGAAATGGAAAAATATGCTGAGGAACATAAAGTGCCTATTTTATCCTGGCAGTCTGCGGATTTTCTTGAAATATTAATTAAAATGATGGAGCCCAAAAGAGTGCTGGAAATTGGGACTGCAATAGCATATTCATCAATCAGGATCGCAAGAAATCTGAAGAAAAAGTCCATTCTTCAAACAATTGAATTAAGTGAGGATAATATTGCAATCGCAAAAGATAATATAAATAACTCCGGTTTGGGCGGTAAAATAGAATTGCTTGAAGGTGATGCATTAAATATTATGCCCCGGCTTGAAAAAAAATATGATTTCATTTTTCTTGATGCTGATAAAGAGGATTACAGAAGACTGTTTGATTATTCAATGATACTGTTAAAGAAAAACGGGGTAATTTTTGTTGATAATCTGTTGTGGCACGGCTATGCTGCTGTAAAGAAGGTACCTTCAAAATACCGTGAATCTGCTAAACACATTAAAGAATTTAATGAAGCATTTTTATCTCAAAAAAATTTAAAAACTACAATCATTCCCGTTGGTGACGGGATTGGTTTAGGAATAAAGGGATGAAGGAGAGCAGTCCGGAAAGTTTGGTTCAAGATATTGAAATATTTTCAGGTGAATCATTAAAAAGAAAAGAAGATCTTTACACATTGCTCAAATTAGGCTATTCCAATCAACAGGAAGATTTAATTGAAGAATTAAGCTTTACTTCCAAGTATGTTCAGGGGTTGTTCCGGGTATTAAAACAGGGATCAGCAAATCCGGAAGTTCAAAATATTGAACAGATAAAAAATGATATTTCAGCTAATCTTGAAAAAGTGAAAGAAATAATTGAACAGCTCTTAGAGAATTCAGCTGAACAAACAAAAAAATACTTCCGGGAAAATTATCTGCAACTTTCGCAAAACAATATGCTTAATCTGACAGAGTTGATGAATGATCTTGAATGGCTGAAAAAATATTCAAACCAACTTAAACGAAAAAAACCAAACTAAATTAGCTACTTGGAAATCCAATGCTGTAAAGCTACCAGCAAATTTTCCATCGCACTTATAAGCGGTTTATGCTGTGTTTTGTCTATATCTTCCAGAATTTCCTTATGAATATTCACATATGAATCATTCAGCTTTTGTACTATGACTTTCCCTCTTTTTGATAAATCTACCTTCATATTTCTTCTGTCGGTTGGCTCAATCTGCCTGTTAATATAATTCTTTGTTACCAGGCCATCAATTATTCTCGTTAACCTGCTGGGACTAAGGTTCATTCTTTCAGCAATCTGTTTGTTATTCAGAACATCATCTTTATTAAACAACCGTAAGCATCTGAATTCAGATTGAGTTAAGCCGTATTTCTCAGCAAGTCTTGCTTCCTTTTCCTGGCAGTTTGCCAACAGTTTAAATGTAAGATCGGCAAGTTTGGACGCGTTTTCATTTTTACCCTTTTTAGAGGTCATCATTGTTCCTATAAATTATTTGTATGTATCAAATATCGATATTAAAGGATTATAAATCAATATAAAAAATTAAATTGTGTGATAAATATATCCTGGCTCAAAATTAACAATAATTTTGCCACTGCTTGAATCAACCAGTTCTTTCTCCATTCTGTTAATATTGTCTTCAGGAATTAAACATATAAATTTAACGTCATCACCATATAGAGTGTTTTCAATTATAGCAGAATAGTTCGTTACAACTCTGTGGACAAGACTTATAAAAGTGAAATCTGTAATAATAGTTATTTTACGAAACGGTTTTTCTTCCTGATAAGCACATTTACCAAGTAACTGTTCTGAACTAAAATAATAAGCCTTACCCAACGGACCTATCCCAAGTTTTGTGCCTCCAAAATATCTTGTTACCACTACAAGTATATCCAATAATTTAAAATGGTCAATTGCATTAATAATTCTGATTCCCGCACTTCCTGAAGGCTCACCTGCATCTGAATATCGGAATACTCCATTCTTCAGTCTGAAAGCATAACAGTGGTGTGATGCATCGTAATACTTTTTCCGCAAAGTTTCCAGTATTTCTTCTGCTTCAGATTCAGTTTTTACCGGAAAAGCTCTCGCAAAAAATTCTGAACCTTTTTCTTTATAAAGACTTTCACAAGGTGCTTTTAAGGTTTTAATAATTTCTGCTTGTTTCATTGCAACAATATATTTCCCAATTATTTCAAAAATACGAGAAATAGGACAAAACTATTAACCCAAATGTGAATAAAGACTAATAATGCACTTCTAATTAAATTGATTTTATATGCTCTAATGAATAATATATAAAGCTTATTAATTAAGGATTTTGAGTTTGGAAAAAGATACGATAATTATAAAGGGTGCAAGAGAACACAATCTTAAAGATATCGACGTTGAAATTCCACGGGAATCCTTTACGGTAATAACCGGCTTATCAGGATCAGGTAAATCTTCACTGGCTTTCGATACTATTTATGCAGAAGGGCAGCGAAGATATATTGAATCACTTTCTGCTTATGCCCGCCAGTTTCTTGATATGCTCGAAAAACCGGAGGTTGATTTAATAGAGGGATTAAGTCCTGCAATTTCAATCGAACAGAAATCCACGTCAGGTAATCCCAGGTCAACTGTTGGAACAGTTACGGAAATTTATGATTATCTCAGGCTTCTATATGCAAAGCTTGGTACTCCTTATTGCTACAATTGCGGAAAACCCGTTACACGGCAGACTTCAGCACAGATAATTGAGTCTATCATCAACACTCTTTCGGGTAAAAAGATTTCTATACTTGCTCCTGTTGTCCGCGGAAGAAAAGGTCATTACCGCGAACTGTTTGAGGAAATATTATCGGACGGGTTTTTAAAAGTCAGAGTGGATAATGAATATAAGGAGATATCGAAAGGTTTTCAGATTGACAGATATAAAATTCATAACATTGAGATATTAGTTGATAAATTAACAGCTTCCGAAAATGCGCGAGCCAGGATAAGTGAATCTGTTGAAGTTGCTTTAAATTATGGAAATGGAATTTTAACAATTAGCGATGGGCAAAAAGATTTTATTTACAGCCGTCATCTCGCCTGTCTAAATTGCGGAATAAGTTACAGGGAATTGGCTCCTAATTCATTTTCTTTTAATTCACCTTATGGTTCCTGTCCCAACTGCGAAGGGCTTGGAGAAAAGAAAGAACTCGATATTAATCTTATAATTCCGGACTGGAAAAAATCGATAAATGAAGAGGGGATTGCCGCATTAGGCAAACCAAGATCAATCTGGTTTTTTAATCAGTTAACTGCGGTTGCAGAAAAATTTAATTTTAATTTTGATACCAGGCTTATTGATTTAACTGAGGAACAGAAGGATATACTGCTTAACGGCAGTAAAGAAAAAATAGCATTTTCTTATTCATACGGGGGAGGTAAACCAGTTACATATCATCACAAGTTTTCCGGACTGATTAATTATCTGAAGAACTATTACAATACAACAAGTTCCAACAATATCCGTGAGTGGGTTGAATCTTATATGAACACTGTTAAATGCCCTACCTGCGGCGGGGGAAGATTAAAACAGGAATCGCTCGCGGTTAAATTTGAAAAAAGAAATATAAGTGAGGTCACTTCACTTTCTATAAAAAGAGCCGAAGAATTTTTTAAAAAAGTTAATCTTAAGGGAAGAGAAGCTTTAATAGCAAAACCGATTTTAAAAGAAATTAAAACCAGGCTAAATTTTTTATTAAACGTTGGATTGGATTATTTAACCCTCGATCGTTCAGCAAGAACTCTATCGGGTGGGGAATCTCAAAGGATCAGATTAGCAACACAGATCGGATCACAACTTGCAGGCGTTCTGTATGTCCTGGATGAACCGAGTATCGGGCTTCATCAAAGCGATAATATAAAGCTCATAAAATCACTTAAAAATCTGCGTGATCTTGGTAATACAGTTATTGTTGTTGAACACGACAGGGAGACAATTGAAAGTTCTGACTATATGATAGATTTGGGTCCCGGAGCGGGTGAACATGGAGGAACTTTATGTTTGGCGGGAGAAACTAAAAAATTATTGAATTCTAATAAATGGAATTGATTCATTAACTCTCTCGTATTTAAAAAACAGGAAACAAATACATATTCCTGAAAACAGGAGAGAAGGAAACGGTAAATTTATTGAATTGAAAGGAGCAGCCGGATACAATCTCAAAAATATTGATCTTAAAATTCCACTGGGTACTTTTACTCTAGTCACAGGGGTTAGCGGTTCGGGTAAATCTTCACTTGTAAACGAGACCCTGGTAAAAATTCTGATGAGAAGAATTTATAAGTCTAAATCAGTTCCGCTGCCTTATAAATCAGTTGAAGGTCTGGAAAACATAGACAAAATTATAGAAATAGATCAATCTCCTATTGGCAGAACTCCTCGTTCAAATCCTGCAACATATACCGGCTTGTTTACCTTTATCAGGGACCTGTTCTCCCAACTCCCGGAATCCAAGATGCGTGGTTATGCAACCGGCAGGTTCAGTTTTAATGTAACCGGGGGAAGATGCGAGGAATGCAGCGGTGACGGACTAAAAAAAATTGAAATGAATTTTCTCCCTGATGTTTATGTAGAATGCGATGTTTGTCACGGTAAACGATACAACAGGGAAACTCTTGAAGTGCTTTATAAAACCAAATCAATTGCTGATGTACTTGAAATGACTGTTGATGAAGCCCTTGAATTTTTCACTGATCTTCCACGTATAAAAAGAAAGCTCAAAGCAATACATGATGTGGGGTTAGGATATATTACTCTCGGGCAGCAGGCTACAACTTTATCAGGTGGTGAAGCTCAACGGGTTAAACTGGCAACAGAATTAAGTAAAGTTTCTACAGGAAAAACACTTTATATTCTTGACGAACCTACAACCGGACTGCACTTTGAAGATGTTAATATTCTGCTCAAAGTATTGAATAAACTGGTGGACAAAGGGAATACAGTAATTGTTGTAGAACATAATCTTGATGTTATAAAAACAGCAGACTGGATAATTGACCTTGGTCCCGGTGGCGGTGAGTTTGGCGGAAGGATAATTGCCGAGGGAACTCCGGAGCAGATAATTAAGAATAAGAAAAGTATTACGGGGGAATTTCTTAAAAAAGAAATTCAAAATTGAAAAACAATTGCTAATTGACAAAAAATGATTTTGATAAGAATTCTTTTTTCCTAATATTAATCCTGGATGAAAAAACTAATATCATTTGTTTTATGCTTTTTAATTATTCTGAATACTTTCGGGTTTAATCTTATTCTTATTAATTTAATCCAGGAATCAAAAACAGAAAGTCTTGAGATAATAGATGAACATCCCGAATCTATAACTTCCGGAAGAATTGTGGTTTTCAGTCTTCAGAAGGATCAGCCGGAATTTATTAATTCGCGTGAAATCAGGTTTGAACATGAGATGTATGACATAGTTTATAAAAAACAGACGGTTGATGACACTATTATTTATTGTTTGCCCGATAAAAAAGAAACAAAAATTCAGACTGTTTTCCTGTCTTTAAATGAAATTAATGGCAACCCTGTATCAATTCCTGATAATCTTTCAATTTCGATATTAAAAAATCTGTTAAAGAATTACCTCGGGATTAGTGATAATTCTTTAAAAGTAAATTATACAGCATCTCAATTTGGATATATAAATTATTTACGTATTCCGGAAGTAATAGCTAAAAAGATTTCTCCGCCTCCCCAAGCATAAATCACAACCATATAAAAATTAAACAATTATTCAGAGAACGTTAATCCTCCGGCATTAACGGATCTTTGTACATTTAATTATTTAAAAAATTTAAGGCTATGATCTATGAAATCACTTTTTATAAAAATAATATTAATATTCTTTGTGTTTATCCTGACCGCAAATGCCCAATACAATCTCAGTGGAAAAGTTACAGCCGCAAAAACGGGTGAACCACTGTCCTCCGTAGATGTATTTATCCGTGAACTACAGAGAGGTGTAATTTCTGATAAAAACGGAAATTATTCTTTTGCAAATTTACCAGCAGGTAATTTTAATGTACAATTTAGTTATGTGGGGTATAAGACAAAGGTGGAGAACATCTTGATTAAAGAAACAAACAATGAATTGAATGTTTCTTTAGAACCCACCAAACTTGAAATAGGTGAGGTTGTTGTTCTTGGTAACTCCGTAATAAATAAGGAGAAAGTACCATACAAAGTTGAAATTGCTTCGGCAAAAGATTTAAGATATAATGGAATGGTAACACTTACCCAAACCCTGGCGTCGCTGCCAGGAATAAGTAAATTATCAAACGGACTTGCAATTTCTAAGCCTGTTGTAAGGGGATTATATGGATACAGGATTGCAACTGTGCTTAACGGCGTACGATTCGATAATCAGCAGTGGCAGGAAGAACATGGTTTTGGGCTTGATGCAGTTGGTATCGGGCAAATTGAAGTTATTGAAGGTCCGGCTGCTCTTTTGTATGGAGCTGAATCAATCGGCGGTGTTATTAATCTTCTTCCTGAAAATAGTGCGCCGGTTGGAAGAATTCTGGGAAACTACAATCTCAAAGTCTTTACTAACACTCTTGGTGCATATTCTGCATTGGGATTTAAAGGAGCAACAAAAAAGATAAACTGGCAGATTCATGTCGGAGGTCAGTCGCAGGCAGATTATCTTGATGGCAAAGATGTAAAGATTCCTAATACAAGATTTTTAACTTTGAACGCTAATGGAATGATTGGATATTTTTACGACTGGGGATTTTCTAACTTAAATTATATTTTTGCGCATAATGTATATGGTGTGGTTGAAGAAGCTGCTCTCACAAATCCTAAAGATTTAAACGAAGATCACTTTGAACGTGAATTTGAAGGGCCACATCATACAATAGATTATCACATCATTTCATTAAGAAATACTTTCTTTGCCGGAGATTCCAAAATTAAACTTGACCTGGGATTTCAAAATAACCATAGGATGGAAGTTGAAGGTGCTGATGATCCGGGTGCAACCCTGGGTGATGAAGGAGAACTTGATATAATTTTAAATACATTTACTTCTAATCTAGAGTGGATTCATCAATTAAATGAAAATCTTGAATGGACAGTCGGAGTACAAGGGAATATTCAGAACAACGAAAATGACGGCGGAAGAATATTGATACCGAATGCCGATATGAATGAATACTCTGCATTTACTTATCTCAAAGAAAACTTTGATAATCTTAATGTTGAAACGGGATTGAGGTATGATTTTAAAAGTGTGAAAACTGAAATGATGAATGCAACAGAGTTTTCTGCAGAGATGCCTGCAATTGATAACGAATATTCTGTTTTGAACGGTGCAGTGGGAGCGTCATATTCATTTACAGATAATTTCATCGGTAAGCTGAATTTTGCTACAGGATACCGTGCTCCCAATCTTGCAGAACTTTCATCAAACGGTGTGCACGAAGGAACAACACGGTATGAAATTGGCAGTTCATCATTAAAGAGTGAACATAATTACCAGGTTGATGCAGGAATAGTTTTCCAGGTTGAGAATTTTAATGCGGACTTTAATTATTTCTATAATAAAGTAAATAATTTTATCTTCCTGAATCCAACAGAGGAATATCACAGCAGCGACAGAATATACAGATATCTGCAGGATAATTCTCTATTGCAGGGTGGAGAAGTAAGTCTGGATTATAAACCTGCAGATGTTGTTGATCTTTCAGCTTCATATTCCACCGTTATTGGCAAAAGAGAAGATGGTACTTATCTTCCTTTTATGCCTGCTGATAAAATTATGGGTAAAGTAAAATTTAATATCCCTGATTGGTATAAGTTTTACGATTTTTCATTTTTCGTTTCTGTAGATCATTATTTGAAACAAACCAAAACTGCTTCTGAAGAACTTGCTTCTGCTGCTTACACACTTTTCAATGCAGGAATTCAATCTACATTTGATGTTTGGGAAACCCCGGTTATTTTTTCAATTGTAGGGACAAACTTATTTAATGAATATTATATTAGTCACCTTAGTATCTTAAAACCTATTGGAGTGCACGATATAGGAAGGAATATCACGTTGTCAGTCGATGTGCCTTTTCATCTGAAATAAGTTTGTAGATATAAGAAACATTAATTCTCCCCTGATAAGTTCAGGGGAAAATTAAATCAGAGTGTGAAAGTTTTATTCAACATTTGTAGGATCCCAGGCTATTCTATAATCCTGGTTAAGTGAATCCATCTTTTCCATATCCTCTGCGGAAATCTCAAAATCAAAAACTTCAGAATTTTCTTTTATTCTCTCTTTATGAGCAGACTTCGGTATAACAACCAAGTCATGCTGCAAAGACCATCTTATCATTAGCTGTGCCGGGGATTTTGAATATTTTTCTGCTAAGATTTTGACATATGGATCATCAAATTTTTCTGCACGTACCAGCGGGGAATAGGCCTCAAGCTGAACATTTTTAATCCTGCAGTATTCAAGTAAATCCTCCTGGAAAAGGAAAGGATGAAATTCCACCTGGTTAATAACAGGTTTAATTTCCGTGTAGTTATCCATTTCTTTTAGAAGTTTAATTGTATAATTACTAACACCGATGGATTTAGCTCGCCCGTCAATGTAAATTTTTTCGAGAGCTCTCCATGATTCCCTTCTTTTTCCTTCAATCGGCCAGTGAATCAGGTATAAATCAACATAATCTAAACCCAGATCATCCATACTTGCATCGAAAGCCTTAAGTGCATTTTCGTAACCCTGATCCTGATTCCAGAGTTTTGTCGTTATAAAAATATCTTCTCTTTTTATCCCACTTTCTTTAACAGCTTTGCCCACATCACCTTCATTTTTGTATGCTCTTGCTGTATCTATATGTCTGTAGCCGTTTCCAAGAGCCCACGTAACAGCATTAAATGTTTCCTTACCAGCTTTGCATAAATAAACACCCAATCCGAGTCTTGGAATTTCAATATTATTGTTTAACTTAATAGCACTATCGATTGTCATCTTTTTCCTTTTTTGAGAACTAATGTAGTAAAGATAATAAAATCATCCGGTTTTAGGGTGATTTTATTAGCTATTCCAAAAAATAACAAATCAAATTTAAAATGAGGATATAATGAAAAAATGGTTTTTGTTTGCAGTTTGTTTCTTATTCGTTACAGCGTATTTAAATGCTCAGACTAAACATATAGTTCAGGCTACAAGTAACGGTTTTCAGTTCATACCAATGAATGTTGATATTGTTGTCGGAGATACAGTGGAATGGCACTGGGTTGACGGCAGCCATACAACTACATCCGATAGCACGACGGGACAGAATGTCTGGGATGCACCTCTGAATAGCAGCCAGCCTGTTTTCAGTGTTGTAATTACTTCTCCCGGTATTCATAATTATCACTGCATTCCTCACCAAGGACTTGGAATGGTAGGTACAATTACCGCCACAGCGCCTACAGCAGTTAAAGATGAGAAAATAAATGTATCCGGATTCAGTTTATACCAGAATTATCCTAATCCATTTAATCCATCAACAGTAATAAGTTATACAATTCCTTCATCTGGTCTTGTAAACCTGATTGTATATAATACTCTCGGAAAAGAAGTTGTAACCTTAGTAAATGAAATCCAGTCATCGGGCTATCATTCCATGGTTTTTAATACATCAATACTAAACGGGTTGGCAAGCGGAATCTATTATTACAGGTTAACTGCCGGAAGCTTAACCAGGACCCAGAAAATGCTTTTGTTAAAGTAGTAAAATGTTATAAGCGCCTGCATTATTTTTTTTCACAGGTTATAAGTCTAAAATCTTTTAACAGGAAATATTTTTTTGGAGCGAGTGAAAGGACTCTGCTTAAGCAATTTGTTTATCAGCTTATCGGAATAAATCGATATGAAAACAGCTTCAATAATTATTTGCAGTGTAATTGTTTTGTTCACAAGTGCCTGGGCACAATGGAGCCAAAACAGCGCCGCCCCGCAGGTTTATTTAAGAAGCATTGCTGAGATCAACGGTAACTTATACCTCTCAAGTGTGGGCAGCGGAGTATTCAAATCAACTGATAATGGAATTAGCTGGCAGTCAATTAGTAATGGACTAATCTCCCAGCAGTCTAAAGATACATACGAGGTTATAGAAACCGGCGGAGCTTTTTATGTTGCTACCACAGACGGGATTTATAAATCAACTAACGGCGGAGATAATTGGGTTAAAAAAAGTAATGGAATAACAATTGGTCCGGGTGCTCTTTATGAATTTACGGAATCAATTTTTGAATATAGTGGAAATTTATTTACAGGTGCCTGGAATGGTTTATACCGCTCATCTGACAATGCAGAGAATTGGGTAATAACAAATGTTTCCGGTGAGGGGATAGAAGCTAAGAATTTTACTGAACATAACGGAATTTTGTTTGCCGCCCGTGAATCAATCAATAACCCTATTGGATATAAATCTTTAGATGGCGGGAATACCTGGCAGGATCTCACAGGACTATCGTTTCTTAATACTATTACGTTTTATTCTGAGCCTGGAAAATTATGGGCCGGGGCGATTGGAGGTGTATGGCTTTCTACTGATGATGGAGTGAGCTGGGTAGAAAGAAACAACGGCTTAAATCTGGATCCTTACAGCTCCAGCATAATCCGTGTTAATGGTGTCTTAATCACCGCATTAAAATTTGGCGGTTCAGGAATTTACATAACTAACGATGATGGTTTAAATTGGGAAGATTTCAGCGATGGATTAACTTTTATTAATTCCATTGATAAACTTATTGCGTTTGATAATAAAATTTTTGCTGCAACAAGCGCGGGACTTTGGCAGAGAGATATTTTTCAGGTTCCGGTTGAATTCACATCTTTCTCTGCTACTGTATCCGGAATCAATGTAAATTTAAATTGGACGACAGCCACTGAAATTAATAACAAAGGATTTGAGATTCAGAGGTCGGAAGTTAAAAATCAGAAGTCTGATTGGAAAAAGATTGGATTTATTGCAGGATTTGGTACAACCACAGAACCGAAAGCATATTCTTTTACTGATAACAAAGTTTCGGCAGGTACTTATTCATATAGATTAAAACAAACAGATTTTGATGGGAGTTTTGGATTCTCTTCTATTGTAAATGTAAAAGTAGATATTCCGAATGAATTTCATTTAAGTCAGAATTTCCCCAATCCTTTTAATCCCGTTACTATAATAAATTATATGATTTCGGACCAAGCACGGAATGACAAATTACGTGTAACATTAAAAGTATATAACGCCTTAGGTGAAGAAGCAGCAACGCTGGTAAATGAAGAAAAACCGGCAGGAAGATATTCAGTTAAGTTTGATGGAAGTAAATTATCCAGCGGAATCTATTATTACAGGATTACCGCAGGCAGTTTTGCAGAAACGCGCAAGATGATTTTAATGAAATAATTACTCCGGTTTAACTCTATAACCTTCACCTGCCGGAAGGCATTCAAAATATTTTTTATTCATCCTTAATTAAGGAGGAAAAGTCATGAAAAGAATATTTTCTCTTTTTATTGTGTTCTCTGTTTTTACCATTACAGTGTATGCACAAAATATCAACTGGCAGCAAACAAACGGACCATTTGGCGGATACATAAGGGGAGTTGCCTATGATGCAAACGGAAACCTGTTTGCGGGAATCAGCGGAGGAATATATAAATCAACTAATGATGGAGAAAACTGGACTTTAAGCAGCGCCTCGATAGGTAATCCTTATATATATTCGATAGCTGCAAGCCCCAACGGGACAATCTTTGCAGGAACTTTATACGATGATATTTATCGTTCTACCGATGAAGGAAATACCTGGACGAAAGTTGGTTTTAATTTTTTTGTAATAGATGCCATAGCTGTAAAGTCTGATGGGACTATTTTTGCCGCAGAAGAAGAAAGCGATGGTTCCGGGAATGGTTCTGTTTACCGCTCTACTGACAACGGTGATACATGGACTGAGGTTAATAGCGGATTACCTAATGCAGCAGTATGGCAAATACGTATAGATAATAATGGTTATGTTTTTGCCGCTAATATTTACGGGGTATACAGATCAACAAATAATGGCGCTTCCTGGACTCAACTGACAAACGGACTTCCCATTATCGTTTCCAGCGATATAGCAATAAATCCTTTAAATAATTACATCTATGCAAGCGGTTATGTTACCGCCGGTTATGCAGTGTTCAGATCAACTGACGGCGGAGATAGTTTTACACAGCTTACTTTTCCAATTACCGTTGATGCACATACACTGGGTGTTAGTCCGGCAGGACATTTATTTATCGGCGGCACCCAGACCTATCCTTATTACCATGTTGGTGTTTACCGCTCTACAGATGATGGTGAAACTTTTACAGAAACCGATACTTCAGTATCAATAACAAACTTCGCGTTCAACTCATCAGGGCAGATATCCGGCGGCAGTTACTTGGGAGTACATCATTCTTCTGATGATGGAAACAACTGGGAATTAAAAGTTTCAGGAATGAACGGAATTGAAATTAATGTAATGGCTGCTGATAATGTAAATAATATTTTCGCAGGTACACGTAATGGTCCTTATCGTTCAACTGATTCAGGAAACACATGGGAACAACCCGGTAATTCGAACCGACTTCGGTCAGTTAGACAGATGGCAGCTACATCAAATGGCTATATATTTTTAATTACTGATAACAACAAGGTATACCGTTCAACAGATGGAGGAAGCAGCTGGTCCGAATTATCTATAAGTGTTTTATTCGGAATATTGTTTGCAGCTCCGAACGATTATATTTATTTAGGATCAGCTTACGATGGTATCTACCGCTCGACTGATTACGGTGAAACCTGGACTGAACAGAACACAGGACTTCCCCCTACAATTTTTATAGAAGATTTTACAAGTAATCCTTCCGGCAAAATATATGCGGCTACAGAATTCAGCGGTATTTGGCAGTCTTCAGATAATGGTGATTCCTGGACAGCATTCAGTTCCTATACGGGTTACATTGACCATATAGCTTCTAATAATGCAGGTGATCTTTTCTGGATATACAGTCATACTGGTTCAAATTATTACCGGCTGTACAGGTCTACCGATCATGGGTCAACATATACACAGCTTACCATCATTCCCGGGAACCCCGGAGTTGCAGCAGATCTGTTAATCAGCCCTGATCAGAAAATATATGTTGCATTATCCGATGACATACAAGGCGGAGTTTACAGATCTGATGATAACGGTGATAATTTTGAATTGACGAGCGACGGACTGACTGAGAACCAATTCACTTCACTATCTCTCGATTCACAGGAACATTTACTTGCGGGAACTCCCAGGGGAATTTTCAGAACAATGCAGGCAGTTCCTGTTGAGCTTAGTTCCTTTAATGCTTCTGTATCTGGAAGTGAAGTGTTACTCTTAATGGGAAACAGCTTCCGAGACGAATAATAAAGGATTTGAAGTTGAGATTCAGAAGATCAGAAGTCAGAGATCTGAAGTCGGCATTTTGGGAGAGGGTTGGATTTATTGATGGTTTCGGTACAACAACTGAAAAACATAGTTATCAGTTTAATAGATGAAAATCTTAAATGCAGGAACTTATAGTTACCGACTTAAAGCAAATAGACTTTAACGGCACATTTTGAATATTCATCATTGTTAATGTAAGTGTTGAAGCAGTGGAACAATTTCAGTTAAGCCAGAACTATCCTAATCCTTTTAACCCAACTACACAAATAAGCTACACTATTCCTGAAGATGGATTTGTTAGTCTGAAAGTTTACAATACACTTGGGCAGCAGGTTGCTGAATTAGTCAATGAATTTAATAAAGCAGGAATTCATTCCGTTTCTTTTAATGCTGAAAATTTTTCAAGCGGCATTTATTTTTATAAGATTGAGTCAGGGAATAAATCTTTAGTTAAAAAGATGCTGCTGCTGAAATAATCTAAAAGGTTCATCTAAATATAAAACGTCATAAAATATTTAACTGATTCCACAGGTATCAGTTTCATTATTTGTAAGTTTTTCCTAATTTATAACAAGTTTAAAAACTGAATTAAATCTTATCGCCACTTATTCTTTTTCTGTCAAATTAATTTGAGGTGGTAGTAAGGACGATAACTTTAAGTCAGCGGGAACAACTTCTATCTCCCCTATTTAATCTTTATAATTGAATCCCGCACGAAGTATACTATGTGGAATGCACCGGTATGGAATGACTGGTTATTACATAACCAAAGTCGGTGTATCCCCGAGTACAGTTTATTGTGCTTAAAATTAAATTAAAAAATCAGGAGAAATATTGAATGAAAGCAATTATCTATGAAGAATATGGACCCCCTGAAGTACTTAAAATTGAGGAGATGGAAAAGCCGGCTCCAAAAGACAATGAGGTATTGATAAAAGTTCATGCAACAACAGTAACAGCAACTGATTGCACATTTAGAAAAGGCGATCCATTTTTTTCGAGATTATATACAGGACTCACAAAACCTAAAAACAAAATACTCGGAAGTGAATTTTCGGGAGAAATTGAAACAACAGGTAAAAATGTAAAATTGTTTAAAGCAGGTGACCAGGTTTTTGGTACGACTCCGGGTTACGGTTCTTATACAGAGTATTTAGTTCTGCCTGAACTGGATGCAACCCTAGCATTAAAACCATCCAACACAAATTACATAGAATCTGCAGCTTGTGACGGATTTTTAACAGCTTTACCATTCCTTAGAGATAAGGGAAAAATTCAGAAAGGGCAGAGAGTTTTGATAATCGGGGCTTCCGGCAGTGTTGGTTCGGCGGCAGTTCAGATTGCAAATTATTTTGAAGCAGAAGTGACCGGTGTGTGCAGTACTAATAATTTAGAATTAGTAAAATCCCTTGGTGCAAATAAAGTAATTGATTACACGAAAGAGGATTTTACACAGATGAATGAAACTTACGATATTATTTTTGATTTGGTGGGTAAAACAACTTTTAAGCAATGCAAAAAATCCCTGAATCAAAACGGAAGATTTCTGGAAGCAGCAATTACACTCAAAATATTTCCTTCGGTCCTGCGGACGTCAATGTTTAGCAAAAAGAAAGCAATGATAATGGCGACAGGATTGAGACCTCCGAAGGAAAGAACCAGAGACCTGATCTTTCTCGGGGAACTTATTGAGGCAGGAAAATTCAAAGCCGTAATCGATAGCAGCTTTCCGTTCGATCAGATAGCTGAAGCGCACCGGTACGTGGATAACGGACACAAAAAGGGAAATGTTATAATAACCTTAAATCATAATAACTAAAACCTACAGATTATAAGGAGTTGAAATGAAAAATCATTTTCCGGAAATTACACAAAATAAAGCAGCGAAAATTGCAGGGATTGGATACTTAATAATTTTTATCCTCGGCATAATCACTAATTTTTTTGTCTTCAACAGAATGCTTGTTCCCGGTGACGCACAGGCAACCGCAAATAATATTATGTCGAACGGATTGCTATTCCGCAGCGGAATGGTAAGCTGGCTGATTGTGCTGATAATTGATATTATAATTGCATGGGCACTTTTTATTTTACTTAAACCGGTAAGTAAAAGTTTTTCTTTACTCGCTGCGTGGTTCAGATTGGTATACGTGGCAATTTTTGGTATTACCCAGCTTAATTTATTATTTGTTATCATACTTTTAAGCGGTGCTGACTTCCTGAATGTATTTAACACCAATCAACTTAACGCAATTGCATTGTTATTTCTCAATGGTCATAATTATGGATTTCTGATTGCGCTTGTATTTTTCGGTGTACATCTTTACTTCATCAGTTACCTTATTCTTAAATCTCAATTTGTACCCAAATATCTTGGTGTTTTACTACTAATGGCAGCGTCGGGCTATTTGATTGACAGCTTTGCGAATTTTCTTTTGCCAAACTATTCCGACTACAAAATGATATTCATGATAATTGTAGCAGTACCCGGTATTGTGGGTGAATTGGTGTTTACACTCTGGCTTTTGTTCAGGGGAACAAAGGTTGAACCCGGTACAGCCTGAATCTAAATTAATTTTATTATTGCCTATTTAACAGGAATAAATTAATTTAGCTAAAGAAAAAACGAACTAAACTTTCACGGGGTGATGTTTAGGATTTGCAACTATAAGGGACCCGCGAAGAAATGGCTATTAACCACAGATTATAGCAGGTGATTATTCAAAGATGATATATGAGATTTTTTTTCGGTAATATCTTCTTCGAAATACTGTGTAATTTTAAAATAACTATAAGTAAATAAAAAAATTAGCGACATAATTAGCAAATTAGCCAGGATGATAGTTGAGAATAATATTCCGATCTATCATCCAAAACACAATTAAATAATTCTACATAAGTGATAGTTTTACTTTTATAAAAATAGGTGGGAAATGAAAACAATAATTATAAAATCACTAATTCTTTTTATTATCTCTTTAACTATTGTAAGTTGTTCAAAAGATGATTTAACCAACCCTATTTCAATTGAATTAATAGGTAATTGGAATAATGAAAATTACTCAATAACCTTCTTTAATAATGGAACTTTTATTGATACAATATATTTTGAGAATATTAGGGACAAATCTTATCGTAGTTATGGAAGGTTTACAAGAAGTGGAACATATAAAATTGAGAATGAGATTTTATATTTGAATGATTTTTATTTTACCGATATTATAACGAATGCCGATATTGGGATGCAAATGATGTATATAAGCTATAATATAAACATTGCAAATAATAAACTTATACTAAAGCCGGTAAATGTTTTTGAATCAGATAGCAGCAATACGACTGAACTTTATGGTTCTTGGAAATTAAATGGATATTATTGCGTCTATGACAAAGCACTCGAACAAAATCCTTCCAATGGTTCAATGATTGAAACTTATAAATTTTATAAAGATTCTTCAAAATATATTTATTCGTTAAAATATTTAAGTGGGATATTTGCTCTAAATCCTCAATATACCGTGCAGGACAGTTTTGCTTATGAAAAGCCACTTTTAGATTTGCCTTTGAAAGCTGATTATAAAATAAATGTAAAACTCAACGGAAATAAAATGTTTTGGTATTATGATTACGAAATAAATCTTAATAAGAATTAAACAAAAAGTATAACCCATGGCTCAAGGCGACAGCATTTTCGCATCTGGCAATTTACAAATTTTATAGTTGGTCGTTCCCAACCAGTGGCTGACAGGCCGGGCGCCGGTTATTTGCAAAGTCTTTAGGCAATAATTAGGAGAGTTATATGAAACAAATAATTAATATCCTTTTAACAACAGCTGTATTATTATTGGTTGGTTGTAAAGAGGAAAACAATCCCTCGATTTATTCTATTGAAGGAAGATATTCTGGGACATATACAATTACTCAAAATAATTACGTTCAAAAAGGTACAGTTAATTTTAATTTCTTAGATAGTACCTATGAACAAGACGTTCAGATTGAATCACCAACGATAGGAATGAGTTCTGATAATGGAAATTTTTCATTAAATGATGGGAATTATATTTTTAATAATGGGAGAGAATCATCGTCTGCAGTCTATCCCGGTTGGTCTCTACTTGGACCATTTAAATATGTAGCAAATAAGAATAATCTCACTCTATTTCAAAATACCGACACAAGGCATTATAAAATTATATTACATAAAATAAATTAATAATTTATAAATAATGTCTAACCTCTTTAATCAGCCAGAGCCTACCAGAGGCAGATAAAGCTGACAGGCTAGGCGGCGGGTTAGGCGCAACTTCGTTTACATCAAGTCACACTTACTGAAAAAAGGTTCTATGTCTTCAGTCAAGGAACACAATATTTCAGTCGTATTGAAATACTTCGACGGATGCAATAGCGGAAACCTTGAGGAACTGCTCAGCACGCTTGACCCCGATGTCATTCACTATTTTCTGCCTGAGCAACTCAAACCAATCCGGGGTGCTCAGCACCCGGCTAAATATTGGAGAAAGTTCAAGAACGTTCTCGATCCCATTTGGAAGATTGACCACATCATCGTTCAGGACAAAGAAGTAGTAAGCGAATGGAGCTGCTTATGGACACCTGAAGGAACAGACTTACGTCTGATGATGCGGGGGAGCGAATGGTACGTAATGCGTGAAGGCCGGATTGCAGAGGTTCGAGCATACTTCACCTACAGCGAGAAAGCCAACACCGGGTTTACCGATTTTTCATACCGTGATCGTGGCTATCTCACGTGAGCCTAAAATAGCGACACCTAACTCACTGCCTTTTCGCACCTGCTTATACCGGCACAGGCAGGAAGAAACAGGCACTTTAAAATAATTGATAATAAATTTTATAAATAAATTATTATACTTGTAAGTACAATACCCTATTCATTTAATGATAGCAGGAATATGACGGATTCGAATAATTTAACCGACAGCTTAACCGAAAGCAGACTGTTTATTCAGCATCTTGAAAATTATAAGGTGCCTAAGAGAATTATTAAAATCGCTGAGAAAATTGATTTCACAGGGATATTAATTTTATTTAAAAATAATTATGAAGTCCTTTGGGAAGAGATTGTTAAATCCAGGAAAGACAAAAATATAAACTATATCAAAAAAGAATTAAAGGATAAAATTCTTTTATTACTAAGACCTTCTATTTTTAATGTTCTCCACCTTGGGATAAAAGATCTGGAACCAAAAAAAGTCAACATTGATGAATTGAACGAAGGAATACTCCGTGATTTTGAAAAGATAATGCAGAATTTACTTAGCGCATTTGAGCTTCAGTATCAATTGACATTAATACAGACAAAAATTTCTAAAAAAGCAGTAGACAAAGTTGAAGAGAAGCAGGACAAAGTTGAAAAAACAGAAGAAGAAAAAGTAAAAGAATACACACCCATTAAAAAAACAACAGATAAATCATTTAAACCTGAAGATATTCCGTATTATGAAAAAGTACTGGAAGCACTTGAAGAAATAAAGAAAAAGGGGGAGCATTCATCAATGAGACAAGCTGCGCTAAGAGTTGCAAAAGAAGATATGGGTTTGACACAGAAAAATGAAATACAGGATTTTTATAATCGATTTGTTACCTATAATATCAAGAAGAAAAAAAATCGGATTCATAAGAGTTAGATTCAAGACAACTATAAGTAATAATTAGGTGCCAACATCTTTACAACTGTAAAATTAGAAAAGAGAAAGAAACACTATGAAATCTAAAATTCACATTTTACTGTTTGTATTTAGTGCAGTTGCATTGATTATAGGGATATATCAGTTTATAAAAAGCGAAACCTGGGAACCAATACTAAGCATAATATACTTCCTGATGTTTTTAATCGGAGCCATTATTTCTCTTAAAAAGGATAAGGAATAATGGGATGATTTGAAAAAGAATGTTTCAATTTGTTTTTAAATATTTCGGCATTTCTACTTCCTGTTTATTTTGTTTTTTATCAGAAGTTAAATGATAATTTGAAAAATCGGCTTATAAACTCTTTGTGGCGTTTTACAATTGCTGGTTTCTTTTTTACAGATTATTAGCATTAGCAATATTTGTAATTAACTAAAGATGTTTTCTTAGAAAAAAGTAGTGAGTCATTAACTTAGCATCTAAACTCTTTAATCAGCCAGAGCCTGCCATAGGCAGATAAAGCTGACAGGTAAGCAAAAAGTCACTCCTTCGGCAGGCAGACCCGGCATTAGTGTAATAGCTCTTCTGACTGGATGTAATTAAAAAGTTCATAAATAAGTATTGGAGAAGAATAATATGGAAGTAAAAATAGAAAATGATAAGCTTATCATTAGCATTGAATTACAAAAACCAACACCCAGTGCATCTGGAAAAACTTTAGTGGTGGCAACAACGCACGGTAACGTAACTACAGATTGTGTAATTGATGGTAAACCTGTGGTAGTTGGTTTAAACGCTTATATAAAAAAATAATTTTGCTATGATTATTGGCAGTTGTTAATTATGCGGCATTCTTGTTCCGTTAGAGGTGGGTAAATTAATGGTGCGGATATTTGCAACATCGTTAGGTGTAATTTAGTTAATTATGGATATTAAATCGAAAAAAGTATTACTACTAGATATGAATAATACATTTATGTTTGGTGAAGATAGATTTGGAGAAACCGAAGATTTCTCTATTTATTATAAAAGTATTGGTGGAAAACTTGAATATTATCACCTAAAACAAATAATTCGTTCTGCATATGACTATCTTGAAATAAGATATTCGGACGAACAATATAGAGAAAACTTCCCTTCATTAAATAAAGCAATTAAAGAAGCTTCTGACCTTAAAATCAATAAAATGGAATTAGAAAAAATTGTAGATACATTTGCTTTTCATGAATTAGGACAAATTCCAGAAGACTATATTAAAGTTCTTCATTATTTAAATGATAAATTTATACTAGGAGCGGTAATTGATATTTGGTCGCCAAAAACTGCATGGATTAATCTATTTAAAGAATTGAGAATAATTAATTTGTTCAAATCAATGTCTTTTTCATCTAATCATGGAATTGTAAAACCATCCCCAAAACCTTTTCAGATGCTATTAAATGAACTTGGTGTTTCTAATAAAGACGCATTAGTTATTGGTGATTCACCTGGAAGAGATTTAGGAGGTGCAAAAGCTGCAAATATTGATTGTATTTTAGTTGGAGGAAAATGTCATCCGGAAGCTTTATTATGTTATGACAATCTATTGTGTTTTTCTGATAGCTTACGATAATTACACCTACCCCGCCGCTCAAGGTCGACCACTCCGTAGTGACGGCATTTTTCAGATCTTTTGGTTCTACTTTACTGGTTACCTGTTCGAAGTTCTTTTATTAATTAACAGTTTTTTAATTTTAATGTTGCTACTAAAGTTCGGCACTCTAGTTATGGGCGGCGGGTTAGGGTAACGCCGCTTTATTGCAAAAAAAATTAAGTTAGCGGTCATTGTACCGAGAAACATTTGAATTCAATAAATATTTTAGAAAAGAAACATTGGAGGATTATTTAAAAACGAGTAAAAATTTTGATTTATTTTTAGGTATTTCTTCCTAAGATTACCTATCTTTATCACATCACAAATTAATAAGTCCCATTTTGACAACAACTCTTAAATTTATAATCGCTTAATTTTAGCCCCATAAACCACGGGCTAATAATTCTTTAGTTTGGGTAATCCTACCCGAACGAATTTCCATTTAAACATATAATTCGCTGCGTTGCTTTTACAAGCAATTTCATCTGCTATTGCGGTTTTTGATAACCTCACTAATCAAATGCTGTATTGTCGTGAATGATAGCGAAAAATTTAATAAAGAATATTAAGCAGGATTATAGATTATGAGTAAAGAACATATCTGGGAGGTAAAGGCTAGGAATACTCCTCTTTTAAAAAGAAAATGCAATCATTGTAATAGTGACAGGTTTTATTGCAGCGAGAAATTCAGAATTAACGCTCAAAAAAAGAACATTGATATATGGTTAATTTACAACTGTATAAAATGTGATAATACATATACTATGACCATATTTTCCCGGAGCAAACCGGAAATGATAAACAAAGATTTGTTAAATAAATTTTCGGAAAATAAAACTGAAATAGCTTGGAAGTATGCATTTTCTCGTGAAACGAGTCGAAAAAATAATGTTGAATTAGATTTTGGTAGTGTCGAATACGATATACAGTATGAATATATTTCGGTAGAGGATATTCTAAATTTTGACTGTGATATTGCAACATTTAAAAATAAATATCCTTTTGACTTTAATCTAAAATTATCAGCCATTATAAGAATCTGTTTTAAGCTTTCAGCAAATAAATTAAATAAATTGATTCAAGCGCAAGTTATATCAATTCAGGAAAAACATTTACAAAAGAAACACAAGGTTAAAAACGGGGATATTGTGCGTGTAAACAGAGAGAAATTGAGAAGTACATATCATATATGGCTTGGTCAATAACAATATTTTAACACTAAATGCAATATAACTGGCAATTAACCCGGCCGCTTTTCCGAAGCAACCGGGTTTATTTTCTGAAGGGGAGTTCAAAATGAAAGTAGGCTTTTAAAATTGGATTAAATAAATAATTATTACCGCCGCGTTTGTTACCAAAGTTAAACGTGGCACAAATTCCCGGCAATTGTGGTCAGCCGGCTAATGTGTTTTGGGTAGCAGCTGAGGTCCAACGTCGTTAGGTTTTGATAAATCATAATTGCAAATTGTGCAAAATGGTATAATACTTTTTTTTTGTGTTAATTATGAAAGCAATTGTATATACAAAATACGGTTCGCCTGATATTCTTGAATTGAAGGAAATGGAAAAGCCCACTCCAAAGGATGATGAAGTTTTAATACAAATTTGTGCCGCTTCAGTTAATCTACTTGACTGGCATATTATGAGAGGCTCGCCGTTCATTCTTCGGGTAATGACTGGGTTATTTAAACCCAGGATAACAAGATTGGGGCGTGATGTTGCTGGTAAGATTGAATCAGTTGGAAGAAACGTAACCTTATTTAAAAAGGGAGACGAGGTATTTGGATCTTGCACCGGAGCTTTTGCAGAGTATGTGTGTGTTTCTGAGTTGAAATTGGTTTTAAAGCCAGACAATATAACGTTTGAACAGGCTGCTACTTTAAACATAGCAGCATTAACTGCATTGCAGAGTCTTCGCGATAAGGGACATATTAAATCTGGTCAAAAGGTTTTAATTAATGGTGCGTCGGGGGGTGTAGGAACATTTGCTGTACAGTTCGCAAAAGTTTTTAACACTGAGGTTACTGGTGTGTGCAGTACAAACAATATTGAGATGGTCAGATCAATTGGAGCTGATCATATTTTAGATTATACCAAAGAAGATGTTACCAAAACAGGGAAACATTATGATATTTTCCTGGACTGTTATGCAAATCGCTCATTGCTTGCCTGCAAACGTATCTTGAACTCCGAAGGAATATACATAGCAGTTGGAGGACCAGTCTATTCATTAATAAGTATTTTGATCAGCTCGATGACAGCAATAGTATTGTCGTGGTTTGTTAGTCAGAAATTCGTCAGTTTACTTACAAAAATAAACAAGGATGACCTGACGTTTATTGGAGAACTAATGGTATCTGAAAAAGTAAAAGCAGTTATCGACAGGCAATACAAGCTAAGTGAAGTGCCTGAGGCTATTCGCTATATTGAAGATGGTCACACTAAAGGGAAAATAGTAATTATTATAGAACATAAAAATAATAACTAATATCTTTAATCAGCTAAAGGACAGACAGGTAAAACACCCATAAAAAAATAATTTGTAAAAAATTCTTTGATTTAATGCTCTTTAGTTTTAGATATTCAAGAAATGTGAAACCCAGTATTACCTATCCCACAATGCTGAATAAGAAGGAAAAAAATGTTACAAAAAAATAAAATAATAATTAGCTTTATATTTCTTAATATAATTTTAATTTGCCTTGGAGCAATGGATAAAGGAAAGATGTCATTTGTATCCATACCAGCAATACTACTGACCAATCTTATTTTTATGATTTATAGTTTGGTTAAAAAAAATAAAAAACTAATTATAATTGCACTTATTTTATTATTTGCTTCACCAATTATTGCGGTAGTTGTTTTTGTTTATTTTATGCCGTTTCTAACCAGGTAACAGGAATATTTACCATTGCTAAGGAAGAGTGGTTTAGTAGGACCGTAGCGATTTGAAATACGATATAGGTAATAAATACAATTAGGGCAGGTATTTGAATTAATTATTTCACTTACGAATTATTTCAAACACAAAGACCATCCTCGAAGCATAACAGAATAGACACTAAAAATCTAAAATTAATTTAATATATGTACTGTATTCCCATTGAATAATTTTATTGCAGGCTGGAAATAAAAAAAGCCCCGAAGGAATTCTCCGGGGCTTTCGGTTAAGTTATAAATTTATTCCAGATGCAATATTTTTCTCACCTTAATCGGGATACTACTCACGTGTTTTATCATAATTGGTTTTTGACCAACCAGCCGTACTACCGAGAATTGCCCGTTTGAAATAGTAACATTTGAAGTTGTACCACCCAGAATATTGAGCAGTGTTCCGCCGAATGTTCCTTCAATCAATCCGCCTATTCCGCCGTAAGTTGTTACGTTCACTGAAGATGATGCTCCGGGATATCCTTCAAAAGCAACATAATACTGGCTGTTGTGGTAGAAATACAGCGTTACATTCGATTGGTTTCCCGTTCCTACACCGTTAAACGTAAGATAGAATACAATTGTATCCGGTGCAAAATATTGTGCCATCCATATAAATGTTAAACTATCTGCAGGGTCAAAATATCCATATATCTGTGTAGTATCAGATGTAAAAGTAAATGTTTTATTTGTAAAGCCGCTGCCATCTACAGTAAATTTATTATCACCCGTCTGAACCTGCGAACATACTTCAATTGTACCCAGGTCAAGTGTTTGTCCGCGAACCGTAGGGGTAGTAATATTCATTGTTTCATAGCTGCCATCGAAAGTATATACAGAAAGAATCGCATCTTTACCTATATCGGTTGCAAGGTTAAATTTACCCTGGGCATCAGTGTACTGTGCATTGTAACCGCCATCCCAGCTGATTACTACCTGGCCGAATTTAACATTAGTACCGCATTTTATTAATCCGGTTACATAAACCGGACAATCTACATTCAGCGTCCCTACATCGTGTACTGTCCCTTCGTTTAAAGCCGACACAGAAACCACCTGGCTTGTAAGTCCGAAGTTTCTGCCTCCAAGAACCTGAACATCAAATGCTGTATTTGCAGGTACACGTCTCAAAAATTTTCCATCAGATCCGGTTATTACACTTACCTGCCCGATTCGTACGCTTATTCCCGGAACAGGAAGATTGTTGCAGTCAACAACTAATCCGGAAACGCTGGCAGTTCCCTCGGGTGTATCACAATTCCAATCGGAAAAATGTGAAACCATACCGACATATTTATCACCTTGTTTTGTTGCAGTTCCTTCTTCTTTCCATAACCCGGTTGTATTGTCATAATGCCATAATGGGATAGTTGATGGTGCGGTAGCTGCCAATGATGTTGGAATATCAACCGTTATTTCAGATTCACTGCCGCTTTTAATATTCAAATCTGCTCCTGCATCACTTTTCATTTCTACCTTAATAATGCCATAGGAGTACAAAGTTGCTTGTGAATTATCTGTACGCTCAGCCTGCATATCTCCGCCGGGTACAAGACTGGAAAAGTTTTCCGAAGTCGGATCAAGATAACCCATACTCAAATTTACGTTCCCATTATAAACGGAACCGTCTGCGTTTGCTATGGTATTTGCATTGAGTTTTACCTTGCTGCCATTTTGAAGTGTTGCTTCACCACCGGTAGAAGAACTGATTGTCTGGGTCGCTCCGGCTGTAGTCAAATACATTCTGATTGTACTTGTTCCGTTAGCAATGGGGGCATCGGCATAAGAACCCTTGAAGTAACCTGATTTTACAACGTTCACAACGAACCTGTCTTTAGGCACTTTTATTCCTGAAAAAATAAAACCACCGCTGCTATTTGTTGTTGTGGTTTGTCCGGCGGATGTAACCTCAGCTCCTGTAATAGGAGCATTTGATTCATTCAAAACAGTTCCGGAAATAGTAGTAGTTACAGTTTCACCGCCTGTTGGTGTAGGAATTGGATTCGTGCTATTGTCCTTACAGCCATAATAAATAACTGCAGATGAGACTAAAAAAAGCGAGAAGGCTATAAGAATAGTTTTTTTCATTTATTGTTTCCTTGTATAGTTAAATATTAATTCAAACTAATATTAATCAGAAATAAGACATCAAGCAATAGTTTTGGACCGTTAATTTTTGTTAAAATTGCAGCTAATTACGATCTACTTTTGGTTGTAATTCGAAGTCTTAATATGGAGAAATACAGTTGTCCACTTTTTTTGCTGTCAGACACCGGGATTCAAAACATATTACCGTCGAATTGCAAAGAATTGCTCTTTATTTAATTGAATGCGGGTCCATTGTAAGCCGGTAATTTTCATTTAAGGAATTCAGTTTTTTCATATCTTCATATTCAATATTAAAATCGAATATCGCTGCATTCTCTTTTATTCTTTCTTCGTGTGAAGATTTTGGAATTGGAATTACGCTGTGCTGAAGTGCCCATCTTAAAAATACCTGTGCCGGAGTTTTAGAATATTTTTGCGATACTTCCTGCACAATTTTATTTTTGAATTTATAGGCTCTTGAAAGGGGAGTGTAGCCCTCAACTCTTATTCCCTTTCCTTCACAGAAGGAAAGCAGATAATCCTGAAAATTAAAAGGATTGAATTCAACCTGGTTTACCGCTGGTTTGGTTTCAGAATTAGCAAATATTTCTTCAAGATGTCTGCGCGTGTAATTACTCACCCCGATTGCTTTAGCTGCACCCTGGTTGTAAATTTCAACCAGCGCATTCCAGGTTTTAATTCTAGCTCCTCCCAGTGGCCAGTGAATGAGAAACAGGTCTATGTAGCCAATGTCCATCCTGTTCAAACTTTCATAAAATGATTTTTTAGCTTTATCAAATCCGTGCTGATCATTATCAAGTTTTGTTGTTACAAAAATATCTTCTCTCGGTAAGCCACTTTCACGGATTACCTTACCAACATATTTTTCATTGCCATACATCTGGGCTGTGTCAATTAGTCTGTATCCGTTTTGCAAAGCTGAGCCAACTGCTTCCTGAACAGCTTTTTCACCATTTATGTTATAAGTTCCCAAACCGAACACAGGCATTTCTATTCCATTATTAAGTTTTATCCTGCTGTTAATGTTTAAATCCATTTTGTCTCCGATTACTTTTACGCTAACAATTTCGTAAAAAGAAGGGAAAGATTCTAAGATGTGTATTAATATTCACACAAAAAAAAGACGGGCATATGCCCGTCCAAGAAATGAATATTGATTTTGGTTTAGAAAGCAGTTACAAAACCCACCCCGATAGTTCCGTATTTTTCTGTAAAATTGTAATTATATTCGCTTGTAATACGAATATTCCTCCGCAGAAGATACCCAAGAGATAAGGCCCCTGATTTGATATCAAGCGCATCATCATCAGAATCAATGTAATTGAAAACCGCTACACCGTAAAGTTTACTATTGTCACCTTCTGGTCTAACGATTAGTTCAGCGAACCCACCCTGAGTTTTAATATCTTCAATACCGATTTGTAAAGCATAAGGATTATTATCGTTTCTCATCATATACTGTAAATTCAACTCAAAAGGATCCACTGAAATTGTCGCATCTCCTCCAGCCATCCATATTTCATTTTTTGCCTGGCTAAGATCAGCAGTGTTGTCCAGCAATTCATTGCCATAATATCCTGAAACTCCAACTCTGAATTGTTCAACAATTTCTTGTGATATTCTACCAAATAAATTCTTGTACTTATCGTTATCGAAATTGCCATTTATGAATGGTGTTCCAATGCCGCTTCCGTTTACAACTTCAAGAATGATATCTGTATTGGTAGGTGTCCCGTAAGAAAGCATAATTCCCCTATCATAAGTTAGGTCAATGTTTGATAAACCAGGTCTTGATTTATAAATAAGATAATCTTCACGGGTGAGTCTTAACTCTCTTTTGAATAGAGGGTCAGAAACCTGGAACTGCCCAATAGAGAAATCCAGTTCGCTACCGAATAGATTATTAAAGAAAAGAAATGCATCCTCAATCTTACCGGGTTCACCTTCTTCCAGAATATAGTAAACATAGTATGAAATACCGTTAGTTATTGCACCACCAGATAAAAGTTTTAATACCGATGGACCCCGAAAATCAGCTTGAGCTGATTTATCCTGGTTATAAGTAATATAGCCTTCAATTCTTACAGCAAGGGGAAGATCACGGATTAATGTCAGATCATCATCACCGGTTTCTACATAGTAACGTGGTGCATCTTTATCTTTTAAGACAAAGCCATTAGCTGCGAAATCTTCTCCATAGGCTTTGAGCTTCGGAAAAGGGGAATGACAGGTTTTACAGGTCATATTATATTTTCTTGCGAAGGCAGGAATTGAAAAAGTTTCAATAAACAAAGCACTTAAAATCAAAATAAATATCGACGTTAAAAATACATTTTTCATTTTATTCTCCCGCTTAAATATTTGCGTGAATTTTAAAGTTCCTTTGGAAATTTTCCGCTAAGGTAAAACCTCAATTTCAGTTGAATGATCATTTACCTTGATTATAGCATATTCTTCCTCAGGAACCCCGAGAAATTCAGCTACCGGTTGAACGAGTCTCTGATAATTGAGAACAGCAGTTACCTTAAGTGGTCCTGGATTAATATTATCAGGCAGGGTAAATGAACAAGTTTCCAGTTTTGTTTCCCTCGGACCAAGTCTGTAGTCAACACCTAATGATTTTGTATTCCATTGCTGTATAGTCATCCTTCCTTGCGGATCAAAATAAGCCATTCTAAAAATTCTATCTCCAACCGGAACCCCATCTCTTTGAACACCTTTAAAATTAGGATCATTCAGGGCAATACCCATATCCTGGTAAGCGAGCTCATTACTGCCAATTGTGTATTCTTCACCTTCAAATCCTTTTTTATCAACCGGGAGATGATAAATATTTCCTTTTGAGTCGACGGCTTCAATATGCATCCAGACAATCCTGTCTTCCACAGAACCAGTTGGAAATTTATGTCCGGTTTTCTGATTAAATAACACAACCGTAAATTTAACTTTATCTCCCGGCTCAGCTTCATTAATATCAGGGTGAATTCTTAACTCAATTGTTCCTCTGACTTTACCGGGATCATGTGCACCATGGAAAAGATGCTGCCAAACATCAGGATGCTTTTCACCCATTGCAGCACTGAATCCCTCTGTGTGGGTCATATGACAGTCCTGGCATTGAACACCCTGCTTCGAATAAGGACCTTCCTTCCATTCAAGATGAGTGGACTTTACCCAGATTCCGTAGGGATCTTTCTCATTATGACAAGTACCGCAGAAATCTCCGGTTGTTAGGAATTCGGACTTTGCGATTTCGTGTTCAGGTGAATTACCGGCGCTGCGGGGACCATATTTTGTATTACCGGGTTCAGATATGAAATTAAAATTAAATGGGGTATCCCCTGCAAAACCGGTAACGGTATGGCAAACATCGCAAGATACTGATTCATTTGCACGGCTCATTTTTTCTGGTCTTTGCGGTGGAACGTCACCGCTGAGAAATGCAATTGGTGCATGGCAACCGTTGCAGCCGGCTTTTACTCCGGCAACAACCGGATCTTTTTCAGCGTGCGGAATTGCAAGTTTGAAGTATTCAATTTCATCCCAATGATGAGTGTAAGCCTGAGACATCATTGCTTGTTTCCATTGTTGATAGAAATCATTATGGCAAGAGGTTCCGCAGAGTTCAGGTTTTTGGTAATCATCATACGATCTGGTTCCAAGTGCCTCTTCTCCGGCTTTGGTTTGTGCCATTGAAATAGAGCTTAACAGAAATATAACGACGAACGAAATACAATAGATTATTTTACTTTTCATAAGAATTATCCTTCCCTATCAATTGTTAATGAAGGAATTTTATTGAAAAGAATAGAATGTAAGGAAATGAATGCTTCCAGGAAATCTATTTGTGCAGGGATTTCTCGTTTAAATAAAATTTTAGAAGCAACATTAAACATAAATTCTCCCCAATAAATTCTGGGTAACAAAATAATGAATCCATGTAATAGTTGCCACTATTTACTAAATTGGAATGATCCTGAACACTTCGATCAATATTGATAGAAAAATTGCCGGGTACAGTTTGGTTGTTCAATTAATAGTTTTCGACCGTCTTAAAAATAAGTTCATTACAATAGCTATCCCATTGCCGCATTAGTTCCAGGGAAGATTATTTGAAATAAACTGTTACAATATTAATTATCGGGGGTAGTGTTTAATTCAGGATGAATATGAAGATTTTTCCAGCACAACAATCTGGGATGTATAAGGAGCGTTCTTTATTTCTTTCACAACTTTGAGACCGGTTCTCTCCACCAGTCCTGAAATTCCATGTCCGGTAAGATATGATTTAAAATTTTTGTAATGTTCCGTTCCAGCTGCGAACTCAACAACTTCGTTTAAAATACTCCAAAACCCTACGGGTCTTGGAAAAAGATAATCACCAACAATAATCTTATTTGCGACCTGTGCAATATCTTTTAGAAGTTCTTCTCTTTCCTCCGGATTTACTTCATGAATTACATAGGTAATTACAGCATAGTCAAAATGTTCAATGTTATCTGAAATAATATCTCTGACTGTGTTATGCTGAAATGAAATTTTATTATTTGGATTGTTAGAAAGTGTGAGATTTGCCCTGGCAATATTTCTTTCTGATAGATCAATACCCTGAACTACTTTGCATTTACTGCTGACTGAAAAGGAGAAACGGCCGGTTCCGCAGCCAACATCAAGAATTTTAGAGTCGGGCTCAATCAGATTTATTATTTGAGCGAATAATCTGTCCTGATTAGGTGCTATTAGCTTATCATAAAACCATCCATCGTACCAATGTTCTTTGTTTTCTTTTATCATTTTGAATTTTATTAATAATGAATATCAATTCAACAAGTCAGTAACCTTTGAAGAATGAAATTCTTTCCTATCATTAATCAGAATAAGTTTAGAAGCTTTAATGCCATTATAAAAATTGCAACAACAAGAATTACTTTTATAAGCTTCTCACCTTTTTTAACAGAAAGTTTGGCAGACCACCATCCTCCCATTGCTGTTCCTGCACCAAGTACGATTCCCCAAAACCAGTTTACATTTCCTGTGAAAGCAAAAATAAGAAGCGCCGGAAGTGTAAAAACCAGAACAATAAAAACCTTGTGCATATTAACGTAAACCAGATTGAGCTTCATCAGGTGCTGAAGAGAAGCCATTATCATAAAACCAACTCCAACTTGTAAAAATCCACCGTAAAACCCGATACAAAACATTGAAATATAAACAGACCATGTTATTTTCTGGTTACCTTCCCCGTCTTTTGTATTTTTTGCTTTTGGTAAAAACATAGAAATTATTATTCCGATCATAACTACGCCAAGTATCTTCTGAAACAAATCATCATTTAGCTTCACAGCAAGAAAAGCTCCGGCAATTGCTCCCGGCAGAGTAAGAAGTGAGAGTTTTAGGCTCAATTTAAACTGGCTGAACTTTGACTGTTTAAAAGAATAAATAGCAGCTATGTTCTGCATCAAAATACCTACCCGGTTTGTCCCATTTGCAAGGGCAGAATCAAGACCAAGGAAAATGAGCATTGGCAAAGTAAGAGAAGAGCCACCGCCTGCTCCAACATTAATGAATCCTGAGATGAATGCGATTACAAACAAAATTATAATTGAGGTGATATCAGACACGATTAAATCCTGTTTTTTTGAAATGAAATATACAACACCAATGTCTTATGTTAAAAAAATTATTTTTCAAATGTAAAGCGAATAAATTCCTGAAATTTTTAGTTAACAAAAAGGTGTGTAAATGAAATCAATAAATTTAATTTTTTTGATTGTAGCTGTATCATTATTAAGCTTTGTGTCTTATGGACAGGAGGCATATGCCCCCTGGGCAAATCTAAGACAGGATATGCCGGATGGAGATGCAATCAGCTATGAAAACATGAAGTTAAATACCCCTGATAAGAATATGGTTGAGTTGCCTGCTTATCCTGGTGCTAAAATAGTTGCTACTTCACAAGAAACTGCAAGCGTGGATGAAACCCAAAAGCCTAAGTTTGCAACTATAACAATGATATGTGATAAACCTGCAGAAAAAATTATAGGTTTTTATAAAGATTTAATGACAGAATATCCCGGTTGGCATTGGGATAATAAAATAAAAATATTTTATAAAGATAATCTGCAGGATGCATTAAGCGGACGGGCACCATATATACAGGTTACCCGGATACAATCAGATGAACCGGATTTAAAGTATGTTACATCAAATGTACTTGCAAATGCCAGTTCTAAGATAGTAGTATGCTATAACCCTGCAGGCATTGCCGCAAGTTAAAATCTTATTTTCCATTCATTAGGAAGGTAAGTGTTCTTAAAAATTTCGCGGGCTTCATTTAGTAATGAAGAATACTGTTTTATTTTGTACCTGTCTGAAATATGAAAAAGGAAAAGTTTTTTTGCATTTGCGGCTTTTGCAAGCCTGGCAGCTTGTTTTGCAGTTAAATGATGGTTCCTTTTAGCAAATTTATTTTCAGAAGACTGATACTGACTTTCGCAAATCATTACATCACAATTTTTAAAAACTTTTTTGATTTTATCAGATGTTTCTTTCCCGTAGATAAAATCTGTAAGGTATCCTATACTTTCTCCTTCCTTTCTCTCAAGAAGCTTTTCTTTTAATGTCTTTAATTTATAAGATTTATCGTCGATAAAAATTTCTTCTGTAGAATTGCCTGAAAGGCTTCTTACCTTTTCCAGCCACGGTCCCGGGGAGATCCCGGTATTCAACAATGCTTCTTTATTTATTTTCAAAGAAGGTTTTTCTTTAACAAAATAAGCTGCAGACGGAATTATATGATTAAGAAATGTTACGTGAACAGAAAAGTCAGGTGTATCGACAATTATATTTTTGAATGATTTATTTTCAACGGGGATTTTGACTGTGTACCCATCGGATGTTTTAAATAAGAATGTTGATGATTTTTTTTCATCCATCTCTGTAACATACCACAGACCGGGGACATCCTTTACCAGGTTCCACTTAAAGCCGCGCAATCGGTTGTGAATCAATTCAACCGTATCTGCAGGTCCGTAAATGTGAATTGGTTTTTTCTCCCTGTCATAATTTCTCCGGAAGAAGTAATCAAACCCTGCCAGGTGATCTATATGCAGATGAGAAAGGAAGAGATAATCGATGGATTTGATATCATGTTGATTTATATCCCTCAGGATATTTTCACCGCAATCGAAAAGGAGACGGTAAACCTTTGTTCCACTGTTAATCCAGACCATCAAACCATTGTCCCAGCCGGGTTTGCCTAATACCTGGTATCTTAAACTCATTTAGTTAAAAATATAATTAATCGAAATAAAATAGTTATTTGATTATATAACTTAATATAAATTTGGGTTACAAGAATTCCTGCGGGAATAAATATGGAATTTAAATTGAAGTAAAATTTAGTGGGTTATTTAATTATAGAAAGAAATTTCAACTTCGTGATTACCTAATCTAGCTGGGAAATTTATATTACAAACCGGGTGTAAGAAGTCTATTGTTTCTGCAGGTTAATTTTTTCTGCAATATAAATAGCTGCATCTTCATATGCATCTTTACTTTTTGAAGCTGCTTCAAGAACTTTGTTTAAGATCATTGCCTGGTGAGAAGCAAGAAGATGAACGTCTGCTGCATTTCGTGCATCATCTCCATAATGAGTTTTTGCCAGCAGGTTTTCAAATTTGGAAAAGTCCCTTACATCTTCAGTTATTTGCGCGTTCCAATTCTGTCCAATTATTTTTAGATATTCATTTTCTACAGCTATATGTTTATCTGCCGCCTGAAGTTGAAGTTGTTTTACTTTAACAGGGTCAGGTCTGGCTAAATCAACCTGAGTTTTGATCAAAGGTAATTTTTCAATTTCTTCCTGCAGCCAATCATTTATTTTTTGCTGGCGTTCTTCAAACTCTTTGTGAATTGCAACCTGTTTTTCAACTAATTGATTTACGTTTTGTAAGTCCTGAGCGGTTCGTTCATCGATTTTGTTGCATTCCTCAAGTGCAGCCATAACGGATTCAGTTTCAGGCACATAACTGCTATTTTGAGATTGATATTGTTTTGCCATCTCCATTCCAAATTTCATTTTCTCTTCATCGCTCATATTCTGTAATTTCTTCTGAAATTCGGGGTCCTGCATTTTTTTCATCATATCATTGTTAGTCCCATCAGGAGTATTAATTGCTGTTAATTTAGCTTCGCAGTTATCAGTTAACTCTTTAAACAAGATTTCAGCAGAACAGTTTTCCAAATTGCATTTTATTTTATCAAAGGCAGCCATACAGGTTACTGGCGGGGGAATAACTGCATTCAGATAAGTAATGAAATTTTCCTTAACCGGTCTCTGTGCATAATTTGCCGCGATACTTAAAAATGATATTAGCACAAGATGTGCAATCTTATTTTTCATCTCTAGCCTAAAAAAATTATTTATATATATTATAATCCCGGGTAAATCAACTCAACCGGGCATTTACATTTTTATGAATTCAACTCTTCGGTTATTTGCTTTTCCTTCGGGTGTTGAGTTATCGGAAATAGGTTCCGTATCACCGTAACCTTTCGTAGTTAACCGGGAGGAGTCTATTCCCATACTTACAAGTTGAGTTTTAACTGCATCTGCTCTTTGTTGCGAAAGTTCAAGATTGTGCTTTGAATTACCTGTGTTATCAGTATGGCCGTCTATCTCATATTTTATATCCGGGTTTTGCTTTAGCACCCGGAATATTTGATTTATGGCACCCATAGATTCCGGTTTAATTACTGCCTTATCAACATCGAATAAAATTCCGTGCGTAATTATTCTGCTTTCCGAGACAATTCGTTTCGTATCGTTAAAATTTCCGCCCTGAGCAATACGAACATTTCTAAGCATAATAGGTTTGTCCTTGTCTCCTATACCGACAAAGTTTACTGCATACGTATTACCTTTAAAAACAGGCACATTGAGAATACGATATTGATCTTCGTAAATTTTAAGCTGGTTTCCCTTCCTTGCAATTGCAACATGATGCCATTTATTGTTCTCAAAACTTTCATGGTCTTCCGGATAAGTTCCCGATAGGTCATTAGCCGTACACTCATAACCTATGAAAGCTGCATTATTAGCGTCTATTGAATTATCGTTCTGGTCGCTGTTTTGAGGGTCCCAGAATCTTACGCCAACATTGTTATCTCCACCGGGTTGGGTATAGTAATCGAATTCGACCGTAAATGTATCGCTGGCAAGATAAGTGTCTGTTTTCATCAATGGAAAAACACTTGCGTAGTTTCCTTCCGTTAATGCAAAAATATTTTCTCCCTGGAAATTGCTTACCTGTGCCTGACCGGCAGCAAGGTTCCAATGAGATGGAAACTCACCGCTTTCGTCATCAGCAAAGTTATCTTCAAAAATTATCTTATCACCGGGAACAAAGTCATAGTTTTGGTAAGTTTTGGTGCTTGGAGTATTATTTTGGTTACCAGTGGCTTCATCTTTATTTCCCGATTTATTGGAGCCGTTATTATCAGATTTGTTCATTGTATCATCAATTTTTTTCTCGACTTTTTCCTGTGCTTTATCTTTTACTTTATTCAGAATATCTCCGAATTGTGCATAAGTAGTAATGTAAAAAGCAAAAAACACAATTATTATAAAACAAAATCGTTTCATTGTTATCTCCTAATATATCTGAGTTTTATAGTTCGCCAAGTTTAGATTTAATTTATTCCCGGAGCTGTATTAAATCAACTAATCATTTGGTTAGTTTTTATCTGAAAAAGAAAGAGAATAGCAGGGGATTGGAACTGAAGAATTCACGAGAAAGATTTTAGTAGACGGTTTTATAATAGTTTTGATCTTAGAGCTTTAGCAACTGCTTCTGTTCTGGAATTAACGTGGAGTTTTACATAAATATTGTGAAGATGAAACCTGATTGTATGTGTGCTGACAAAAAGTTTTTCTGAAATAGTTTTTGTACTGTGTCCTTCAATCAGCGCCTTCAGAACTTCAAGTTCTCTGTCGGATAAATTTGAAGATTGATTTTGAACCGGAGCCTGGAAATATTGTAAGACCTTTCTTGCAACTTCTCCTGAAAACGGTACTCCGCCCTCGTATGCTTCCCTGATAGCATTCAGCAATTTATCGGAGGGACTTTTCTTTAATAAATATCCTGCAGCTCCGGCTCTTAATGATTGGAATATTTTTTCACTGTCGCTGTAAACAGTAAGCATCATTATTTCTACAAAAGGATAAGTTGCTTTTATTTCTTTTAAACTTTCAATACCGTCTTTCCCCGGCATTTCAATGTCCAGGAGAAGAATATCAGGCAAGTCAGTTTCAATTAATTGTAAAGCTTCATCGCAGGTTTTATATGCACCAGAACATTTAAAACCCTCTGACTTATTAAGCAGAATACATAGAAGTTCCCTTATTTCTTTATCATCATCAAGAACAGCCACACGTATTATAGATTCTTTTTTCATAAAGTCTTCTAATGAATGCAGGCAATCATAATTTTTAAATTATCCACTATCAACTAATCAATTGGATAGTTTTAATTATTAACCGGAAAACTTAGATAAATTTTAGTTCCGCCGTTAGTTGCGGATTTTATTCCAAAATCTCCGTGTAATTCCTCAACATTTTTACGCATGTTAATTATTCCGTTTCCATATGTTGCATTATTTACATCAAAACCGTTTCCGTTATCTTCAATTGAAAGGTATATGATTTTATTCTTTACAGATAAATTATAACCGATTTTTGTACACTCAGAATATTTGAGAGAATTATTTAAAACTTCCTTGGAAATTAATTGCAGACTTCTTTTTACCGCAGCAGTAACTTTAATTTTATCGATGTTAGAAGTTTCAACGTTTAATTCTATATTTTTTGCTTCACATATTTCATAAGCGTAAGCTTTAAAGTTCAGGACAAAATCATTTAAAGAATCGAATCTCGGATCAATTGCCCAGATAACATCTATCATAGAATCCACAAGATTTCTGGAAATCCTTCCAATTTTATCCATTGTCTTTATAGTGGAAAAATTATCATCACTATCATCCGGTGAATATCCTTCACTCACTCCCATCATTGAGTGCTCTGAAAGCATAGCTATATGAGTTAATCCGGAACCTATTTCATCATGAAGATCTGATGCAATGCGGGTCCTTATTTTTTCAATCTCCATCAACCTGTTTAATCTCAGTTTTATAAAAAGAAAAACAGCTAACCCTGCTGAAAATAATATTAGAAGGTAAAACCACCATTGCTGATAAAATGGCGAATCTATTTTAAACGTGAACTGTGCCGGTGTGCTGCTTTTAATATTATCAAAACTTACTGCCTCTACCTGGAATGTATAAGTGCCGGGGTTCAGCATCGAATATGTAACTGCATTATTATTTGTGGATAACTTCCAGCTTGTACTTTTATTGATTAGCCGGTATTCATAACTAGCTTCCGATTCATTCCTGTTTATAATTCCCTGGAACTCAAAAGTTATAGTATTATCGTTGCTCGGAAGACTAGTTTCTTTGCCTAGTTTTCTTTCGTGTCCATTTACTAAAAATTTAGTTAAATAAACGGGGGGAGAATATGTTACATTCAAATCTTTTTAATGGTTCATAAATATAAAAGCCAGTTGCAGAAGCGAAACAAAGATTACCGTCTTTTGAGGAAGCGACTGAATAAAAAGGTTCTCTGGGAATGTCTTCAGATAATTCATAAGAAATATTTAAGTTCTTTTTTAAAGACTGAATGCCGGCTTGTGTCCCTACCCAGGTTTTTGAAGGTGTAGTTGCAATACTCCATATTGCATCACTGAAAAGCCCGTCATTCCTGGATATCAATTTAAATTTACCGGAGTTTAAAACTGCAAGTCCGCCATATCTTGTTCCAATAATAAGTTGACCGTCTTTTTCCGCAATCGCGCGGATATCATTATTAGGCAACCCGTCTTTTGTGGTAAAATGTTTCAAAAGAATTAATGTGTCACGGGAAATACCTCCTGAGCTGGAAAATTCCGAAAGCCCATTATCATATCCGCCAAACCAGAAATTACCTTTTGCATCCTGGTAGATAATGCGGACAGAATTATCAGGTATTCCGTCTCTATCAGTATAGATTTCTTTTATCCTGTTATGATTATTGTCATCCAGTAAAACTATCCCTGTATCTAAGATACTGCACCAGATTTGTCCGGATTTATCAATTAAAATCGTAAAGAGTTTATCTCCTTTCGCTGCATTTGCCAGGTTAATAAATTCTACCTTCTTCAAAATGGAAGCTGCATTTTTAACTTGAATAATTTTATAAACCTGGATTTCACCTGATGCTGAACAGATATATATTTTACCTTTCTTATCGCATAATATTTTTTGAATATTCTTGTGTTTAAATACACCCTGCAATTTATGCTCGATTTGAGACCAGCCGAGATGATCATCTTTAAATAGCTCTATCAATTTATTGTCTACAGAAGCCCAGAAATGATTATTATTATCAGGTGAAACGGTGGACCAGTTACCCTGAGTTTTAGAATCATTTTTAAATTCATATAGATCGGGATAAACTAATTTAGACATACCGTTATCATTCGTACTGACCCATAAAATATTCTCCCTGTCGAGCAGAATTGAGGAAACATTATTTTGAAGCAGCCCGTTTTCAGTTGTAAATCTTGTCAAAGAATTTTCAACGTTACTCGTATTGAATTTATACAAACCATTATCAGTAGAAATCCATATATTCTTAAAATTATCTTCAAGAATACCGGTTGAAAAATTTATTACTTTAAGATTATAAGATTTTATATCTCCGCTATTTAATATCTTGTAAATGAATCCAGCATTCGAAGCGTAAGCCCAAATATTATTTTCTTTATCAAGCAGTAGAGAACTGATTTCCTGCGGGGGTTTACCAGGAAGCTGAATTGGTGTTATAGTTTCATTTGATATTTTATATAAACCGGTTTCAGCTGCAATCCATATGTTAGTATCTTTCTCCGAAAATGAATAGACTGCCCCTGTTTTAACTTTATAATTGGGAATTTCTATCAGATCATTTTTTAATAGAAAGAAACCTTCATCTGATCCGAAGTAGAGAGTATTATCTTTTGCCTGGAAAATCGTGTTAATATAAACCTGATTTCCAGATAACTTTGGGCTTAAGTTCCTGAAAACGCCATCTTCAAAAACCTGTACTCCTTTTCCATTAGTTCCAATCCAGATTTTATTCCTTATTGATTGATCAGGCAAGACAAAACTGATGTTGTTAGTTATTAAACCGTCAGCCGTGGTATAATTGCGAAATGTTTTACTGTTAAAAGCACTTAATCCTTCGCCTGTGGCAATCCATATATAGCCGGATGAATCCTGGCAGATACAATGAATGTTGTCGGAAACCAATCCGTTGCGCATTGTGAAATGATGAAAAGGAAGCAGCTGTGCATAAGAGAAAGATATGCAAGTCAGACAAAATAGTACTAAAATACTTTTCAATTTTTAAACCGGTATAGATTGAAATAAATTTAGTAAAATTTGAAAATAAAAATAATGCAGTATTTTTAAAATTATTATTTCAAAATGACTTAAGTCCTTTTATTTTTGTTAATATATTTTTCGTTTCTTTTCTTTACTTAAAATTCAATAAGAATTATTTGGGAAGGCAAATATGCATCTGAAAAATCTTCCTTCATTTCTAATCCTAATTAATATCTTGATTATACTTCCACTGCAGGTAATCCTCCCTGAGAAAGTAGATTCATTATATATTTCACAGCATTACAATAAACATGAATACAAAATTGAAATGCGGGATGGAGTAAAACTTTTTACTTCAGTTTACTCGCCAAAAGATACTTCTCAGGATTATCCTATACTTATCGTGAGAACTCCTTATACCATAGCCCCTTACGGTGAAGATAATTATCCGAAAAACTTTGAAGTACCGCGGGATATGGTAACAGACGGTTATATATTTGTGTTTCAGGATGTACGCGGTCAGTTTATGTCTGAAGGTAAATTTATTAATATGCGTCCATATATTCCTGATAAAAAAGCTAAAAATGACGTTGATGAAAGCAGTGATACGTATGATACAATTGACTGGCTCGTAAAAAATATTAAACACAATAATGGTAAAGTCGGAATGTGGGGAATTTCATATCCCGGTTTTTATACCGCAATGGGCTCAATTGATGCTCATCCGTCATTAGTTGCTGTTTCTCCTGAGGCTCCTATTGCTAACTGGTTCTTAGGTGATGATATGCACCATAACGGTGCTTTCTCCTTGCTGCTTGATTTTGATTTTTTCTCTATTTTCGGACGTGAGCATGATTCACTCACAATGAATTGGCCTACGCCTCTGGAATATGCCTCCCCGGATGCTTATAACTTTTTCCTCGATCTCGGACCGCTTTCTAATGTGAATAAAAAATATTTTAATAACAGAATTGCTTTCTGGGATTCAACCGCAAATCATCCTAACTATGACTATTATTGGAAAGCAAAAAGTAATCTTTCCCATTTTAAAAACATTAAACCTGCAATGCTGATTGTAGGAGGCTGGTATGATGCTGAAGATTTGTACGGGCCATTGCATATTTATAAATCAATTGAAGCGAATAATCCTGGCGCAAAAAATAGTATTGTGATGGGTCCATGGTTCCATGGCGGATGGATGAGGAGTAAGGGTGATTCTCTTGGCGATATTTCCTTCGGATCGAGAACAAGTGAGTTTTTTCAACAGAAAATATTTATCCCTTTTTTTGAACATTATTTAAAAGGAAAAGATGACTTCCATCAGTGGAATGTTTATGTATTTCAAACCGGTACAAATGAATGGAAAGTTTATTCCTCCTGGCCACCCGACAACGTAAAAGATGAACAGATTTATTTTAATGAAAATCAGTCCCTTTCATTTATAAAACCTGTAAACACTGAAAATGATTATGATGAATATTTAGCCGACCCTATGAAACCGGTTCCGTATACAAGTAAAAAAATGGATTCAAGAGGATTTTACGATAAGAATTATATGATTGAAGATCAGAGGTTTACCTCAGAAAGACCCGATGTTCTTAATTATGAAACTGAACCTCTAAAAAATAATATTACAATCTCAGGACCGATGCAGGCTGAGCTTTATGTCTCAACTTCCGGAACAGATGCTGACTGGGTATTAAAAATAATAGATGAATTTCCTGCTGATGCGCCCAACCCTAAACCCAATCCAAATAAAATTGAGATGGGAGATTACCAGATGCTGATAAGGGGAGAGATTATGAGGGGACGGTACCGGGATAGCTTTGAAAATCCCAAAGCATTTGAACCAAACAAAATTGTAAAAATCAAATTCGACCTTCAGGATATCGATCACACTTTTCTTAAGGGGCATAAAATTATGATACAGATTCAAAGCAGCTGGTTTCCATTTTTTGACAGGAATCCACAGTCTTTTGTAAATAATATTTATGAAGCTGAACAAAATGATTTTCAGAAAGCGTTTAACAGGGTTTATCATTCAGCAGTATACCCTTCTGCACTACATATAAAAATTCTGCAGGAAGGAAATAAATAGTTATTTTGCAGTTAAATAAATTATATTATAAATATTAAAACTGATTGACTGATTTTTAAAAAGAAATTAAATCTCAGGAGAGAAAAATGAAAAATATTATTACCAAAATTTTAATGTTTGTTACCATGATTACTTCTGCATCATTTTCCCAACTTTACTATAATCACGATCCTTTTGCACATACGTTTTCTATTGTAGCGAGGGATCCCGGTACAGGTGAAATGGGAGTTGCTGTTCAGTCCCACTGGTTCTCAGTCGGAACAATTGTAAGCTGGGCAGAGGCCGGAGTAGGCGCAATTGCAACCCAGTCATTTGTTAATGCTTCGTTTGGTCCGCGTGGACTTGAAATGTTAAAATCAGGAATGTCAGCACAACAGGTTGTCGATTCTCTCTTGGCTTCCGATGAAGGCCGAGAATTCAGACAGCTTGCAATTATTGATTCAAAAGGAAATGCAGCTTCATTCACGGGAAAGAAATGTGTTCAGCCTGCAGGAAATATTGTTGGGGATAATTTCTCCGTTCAGGCTAACCTGATGATAAATGATAAGGTCTGGCCGGCTATGGCGGATGCTTTTAAAAATACAAAAGGTCCCCTGGCAGAAAGAATGATAGCAGCGCTTGAGGCAGGACAAAAAGCAGGAGGAGATATCCGCGGTAAACAATCTGCTGCATTGCTGGTGGTTAAAGGAAAATCATCCGGTAAAGTCTGGGAAGACCGATTGATTGATTTGCGTGTGGATGATAGTGCTGAACCGATAAAAGAATTAAAGCGATTGCTGAAAGTTCACCGTGCTTATGATCATATGAATGCGGGTGATCTTGCGGTGGAAAAAAATGATATGCAGCTTGCATTAAAAGAATATTCGACCGCTGAAGAGATGTTTCCAGATAATGCAGAAATGAAATACTGGCATGCAGTTGCACTTGCAAATAACGGAAAAGTTGATGAATCTCTTTCAATCTTCCGGGAAGTATTTAATATGGATGAGAACTATAAAACCCTTACGCCAAGACTTATAGCTCCGGGTCTGCTTACTGTTAACGAAAAAGATTTAAAACGAATAATGGACGTTAAATAAAAAGAGTTAACTGTTCGAAAAATGTTTTTCATTTGAATCAACTGAAACCGCAAAAAGAAAAACGATTAAAATTTTTAAGTATTTCATATTAGAGATTCCCTGATTTATGAAATAGATTTTACAAAACTTGTTGAAAATATATAAATTAGCATTGAATACAAATTCATTTATGTTCATTTTATATTTTAATTTAACCAGGGAAAATATGTAATGAAAAAATACGTTTTGATCTCTTTCGCTTTTTCAGTTTTGTCTTTTTTAATCGCATCGAATTTCTTCAATTCAGTGACCAAAATAAAAATTGATGGTGAGAATATGGAACCCTCTGAGTGGATGATGACACAAAGACTTTTTCCATATATGCAGGCTGATCCTGATGTCTATTCCCAGGCATTAAATCAGTTGAGAGAAATGAAAAGCTCACTTAAAAAATCAGAGCAATTAAGCTGGACATTTGCCGGTCCGGTTAATATTGGAGGGAGAATTACAGATATTGAATTTAATCCTGTCGACCCAAACATTGTCTATTGCTCGGCCGCAACAGGCGGAGTTTTCAAATCAACAGATATGGGGGAAAACTGGTTTCCTATATTTGACGGACAGGCATTCTTATCGATCGGGGATATTGCTGTGGATCCGGTTAATCCTGATATAATTTATGTTGGAACAGGGGAAGCTAATGGCGGACATAACAATATGCCCGGTGGCGGAATGTTTAAATCAACTGATGCAGGCAATTCGTGGTTTTCAATCGGTCTGGACAGTGTTGAAACAATCGGAAGAGTCATCATCAATCCTTCAGATCCAAATGAAATTTTTGTTGCAGCGGTTGGCTCCTATTTTACACCAACTCACCAGAGAGGAATATTTAAAAGTACTAACGGGGGAACAAGCTGGAGTCAATCACTTTTTGTTTCTGATTCTACCGGGGCAATTGATATTGTTATGGATCCAACAAATCCTGATTTTCTGCTTGCGGCAATGTGGGAAAGGGTAAGAAGACCAAATTCCTCGCATCTTTACGGACCCTCAAGTGGAATATACAGATCGACAGATAATGGAGAAACCTGGCAATTGTTAGGTCCTTCCACGGGATTGCCGAATGCCTCTTCCACTAATGTTGGAAGAATAGGTTTAGCAATTTCCAATACTAATCCAAATATATCTTATGCACTCTATAATGATGGAGCAGTATACATTGGTCTTTATAAAACAACTGATTATGGTGCTAACTGGACTAATGCCGATCCGGATATGGAAATTTCAAACGGTGTCAGTAATTTTAGCTGGTATTTTGGTCAGGTGAGAATAAATCCAACTGATCCGAATAAAATATATGTGATGGATGTAGGTTTTATGAGTTCAAATGATGGCGGAGCAAACTGGAGCTTATCTTATCAAACTCATGTCGATCATCACGCGCTTGCATTTAATCCTGCTAATACAAATTACATTATTAACGGCGATGATGGAGGAATTTATATTTCGACAAATGGTGGATCAACCTGGTCGGGACCGAAACAAATGCCGAATACACAGTTCTATGAAATAGGTCTTGATTATAATAATCCGCAAAAACTTTACGGGGGAACTCAGGATAATAATACTATAAGAACCCAAACTGGTAACCTTGATGACTGGAATGCTTTAATAGGCGGAGATGGATTTTATGTGATAGTTGATTTTACAAATCCAAATATTATTTATGCTGAATCTCAGAACGGTTATCTCCAGAAATCCACCGATGGTGGAGCTAACTTTAATTATGCAAGAAACGGAATAAATCAAAACGAACCTACTAATTGGTCCACCCCGGTTATTATGGATCCGAATAATTCCAATATTCTATATTATGGGACAAACAAAGTTTACAGAACAACTAATGGTGCTGCCAATTGGTCAGCAATTAGTCCCGATCTGACGGATGACGGACCAAGACTTGGAACTGTGACAACAATAGCTGTCGCTGCCACAAATTCAAATGTTATTTATGCCGGAACTGACGATAGTCACGTCTGGGTTACTACAGATAACGGTACAACCTGGAATGATGTGTCTGCTTCATTACCATACCGCTGGGTAACAAGGGTAATAGTTGATCCGAATAATGAAAGCAATGTTTATGTAACTTTTTCAGGCTTAAAATGGCATGATCCGCAACCACACGTTTTTAAGAGTTCAGATAAGGGTAATAACTGGACAGACATTAGCAGTAATTTACCTGACGCACCGGTGAACGCCTTTGCAGTTGATAATAATGATCCGGACAGACTTTATCTTGGCAGTGATGTAGGTGCTTTTATGAGTTTTAACGGTGGTGTAAGCTGGCAGCCAATTGCTGATGGATTGCCGACAGTTTCAGTTTATGATATGAAAATCCATTCCACAGAAAATTATCTTGCAATCGGAACGCACGGGAGATCAATGTATAAGGTAGATTTGAGCCAGGTTGTTAATAATATTCAGAGTCAATCAACAATAGCTGAAAACTTTAAACTTTATCAGAATTATCCAAATCCATTCAATCCAACCACAAAACTGTCATTTGTCATTGGGAATTCATCATTTGTAACTCTTAAAGTTTATGATGTTTTAGGAAAAGAGGTTGCCACTTTGGTAAATGAGGAAAAATCTTCCGGAAAATACAGTGTTAACTTTAATGCAAATAATTTAGCAAGCGGGATATACTTCTACAAACTTCAGGCAGGTAATTTCACAAAAACAATGAAAATGATTTTGATGAAGTAATTTTTTTTGGTACATGAAATTTTGTGTCTTAGGGTCTTCGTGGTGCGTGTTTTGAAATTGGAAACTAAAGTATATACCACCACGAAGACACCAGACATATTAAAGAAAAATACTTTTTAGCAACTCCTATTCTAAACCAATAATTATTTACTCTATCTTAACCTAATACCATTCATCACAATAAAATAGCCAACTCTATTTTCATTATTTATTTTCCACTATAAAATTAAACTAACGAGGTGATGTATGAGAAGAAGTCTAAATATTTATATTTTTTATATCATTATGTTCATCCTGATGCTAGCTGCTGTTGTTTCGGCTCAACAAACTCAATTAACAACTCCGCAGGTTAGTCAGAAGGCAAGTGTTTCACAAACCATTGGTTTGACTGATATAACCATTAATTATCATGGCCCCAAAGTTAATGGAAGAGAAATCTGGGGAAAGCTTGTCCCATATAATGAAGTTTGGCGCGGAGGTGCAAATGAAAATACCACCATCTCATTTACTGATCCTGTAAAAATTGAAGGAAAAGATATTCCTGCGGGAACATACGGACTTCATTTTATTCCAACAGAAGATAAATGGACTGTTATCTTTAATAAAAACTCTTGGTCGTGGGGAAGTTTTAATTATGATCAGAAAGATGATCAATTGCGGGTAACCGTAAAACCTGTCTCAGCAGATTTTCAGGAATGGCTTAGTTATTCTTTTGATAAACCAACAGAAAATTCAGTAGTTGTAGATTTAAGGTGGGAAAAGTTAAAAATTCCGATTCAAATTGAACTGGATGTTCACGAACTTGTACTGAATCATATGAAAAAGGAACTCGATAATCTCCAGGGATTTACATGGCAGGCGTGGAACCAAATAGCAGCATATGCTTTAATGAATAAAGTTCATCTTTCTGATGCGATGGATTGGGTTGATAAATCGATTAAAATGAATAAAAATTTTTCCAATCAAATAACAAAAGCGGGCTTGCTTGATGTAGAAGGAAAAACTGCAGAGGCTGATGAATTAAAACAATCTGCAATGGAAATGGCAACCGAAGCGGAAATTAATACTTATGGTTACCAGCTTTTACAACAGGGAAAAAATGATGAAGCATTAAATTTATTTATAAAAAATACAAAAGATCACCCTGATTCGTGGAATGTGTGGGACAGTCTTGGTGAAGCATACGGAATAAGAGGCAATAAAGATATGGCAGTAAAATATTACTCAAAAGCTTATGAGATGGCTCCCGATAACCAGAAAAGCAGGATTAAAGGAATACTGAAAAACCTCGGTAAAGATATTTAGCAATTAGTCATTTCGAATCCCGATGATTTCTGAACCGGAAGTTCATCGGGATGAGAAATCCTCTATCCAGACATTTTCCTATAAATAATTTTAATACTTTCCGATAACTCCATCTTCTCCACTTCATCTTGATAAACGGAAGGATTGGTGCTTCTCTTAATGACATACCTGAGATAGGACAGTCTGAATAATTTTATAGCAGTTTTAATATCCTCAGCATTTTTAATATAAAAACTTATCCACCTGGTTTCCGGTAATATATGGTGGGGAAGTACTATTTTTTCTTTTATCAGTTCATCCCTTATTTTCATCGGGAAAGGAATGTCGGTTAACCCGTTTCGATGAATGTGCCCGAGTTCAGGCTTTCCGTATCTGAATTCAGTTCCGCCGAATCTATGTGGATAAGCTGACACCCCATTCCACGCGGAAACTGTTTTCACAATATCAGCAACTACATTTTGCATATCAGGGTAGTGTTATTAACAATTAAATTATATAATTATTTATTCAGCAGGAAGAGATTTAGATCATTGTAATTAAATATTAAATTAACATATAAAATATTTTGAAATACCTGAAAATTGGAAAACCCAGAAGATAATATCCATACAATAAAAAGTTTTGTTATCCCGGCAATATTTATTGTATTATTATGGATTATACTAATAATCCAGCAGACATTTAATCTAAACTTCCCATATGAGTTTGGTCTTTATCCGCGCAAGCTTTCAGGATTAATCGGAATAATTACAGCTCCATTGATTCACGGCGGTTATGCGCATTTGTTGTCAAATAGTCTCCCTGTATTTTTACTTGCTGCTGGTATAATTTATTTTTACCCGGAGACTGCTTTTAAGGTGATTGCTATTATTTATATTTTTACAGGTCTGCTCGTCTGGCTTTTTGCACGCTCTGTTTATCATATTGGGGCAAGCGGATTAATTTACGGGTTTGCCGCTTTTTTATTTTTCAGCGGAATATTTAAAAGAGATAACCGCTCAATCGGACTCTCATTGCTTGTTACTTTTTTGTACGGTGGAATGGTTTGGGGAATTCTTCCCGGTCAGCCGGGTATTTCTTGGGAGTCACATTTCTTTGGAGGAATAACAGGAATTGTTTGTGCTTTTATTTTTCGTAAAAAGGATAAACATTATAAATATGACTGGGAGGAAGAGGAGAGTGATATACCTCCCGATAAACTGGAAATTTCATACGACAGGAATAAACAAAATAATGATGAAGGAAATTCAGAATGAAAAAGACAACTACTGAATCAAGGAAGTACCGAACTGATATGAACGATAAAATTCTGAACTCAGGCTTTCGTGATTTTAATAAATTTTTCGCTCTTGATAATAAAGCATATGTTGATGGAGTACTTCCGGCTAAAACAAAAGAACTGATGGGACTGGTAGCATCAATGGTTTTACGCTGCAATGAATGCATATTTTATCATATCGATAGATCGATTCAGGAAGGTGCAAGCAGGGAAGAGCTGCAGGAATCTTTTAATATAGCTTTAATTGTCGGCGGTTCAATTGTCATTCCTCATTTAAGATATGCTTTTGAAATGATGGATGAAATTTTTGACGAAACGAAAAAATAATTTTTTAAAGGGACTTTAATGGAATATATCGGAATTGTAGGATTACTTGCTCTTGCAGCAGGCTGGATTCCTCAGACAGTGGAAACAATCAAACAAAAAAAATGTGGTGTGAATTTCTCTTTCCTTATACTGAATCTTATTGGAAGTATTTCACTTACGATTTATGCAATATTATTACACGATCCTGTTTTCTCTATTCTGAATTCTATGACAACACTCGGAGCAGTTATTAATCTTTTTTATAAGATTCGATCAATTAACGGAGTAAATGCTTGAACCGTATACTTATTGCAACTACCAATAAGGGGAAGCTGACAGAAATAAAAAAAATATTATCAGATTTACCCTTTGATCTTTTAAGTTTATCGGACTTTGACCTTGTTCCTGAAGTAATTGAGGACAAAGAAACATTTATTGGGAACGCAAAGAAAAAGGCGAAAGAAATTTTTAATTTATTTCAAATTCCTGTAATCGCGGATGATTCAGGACTTTCGGTAGATCAACTTGGTGGAAAGCCTGGTGTTTATTCGGCAAGATATTCCGGTGTAAACTCAACTGATCAAAAAAACAATGTCAAGTTAATTTCTGAGTTGAAGGGACTTCCATCACCTCATAAGGCAAGATTTATTTCTGTCGCTGTTTATTATAACGGTGTTGAGTATATTTCTGCAATAGGTGAACTTAATGGTGAAATAATTCCTGAGCCAAGAGGCAAAAACGGATTTGGTTATGATCCATTGTTTGTACCTGATGGATATAAAAATACACTTGCTGAACTTACATTTGAGGAAAAAAACAGGATTAGTCACCGGGCTAAAGCATTTAATGAATTAAAATTGAAAATTGTTTGAGGAATACTTATGAAAAATATTATTACAGGAATTTTTACCATTATTATTTTAACACTTTTGATAAGCGCTTGTAAAAAGGATAGCAGCACAAATCCTCCTGCTCCAAATAATACAGGGTATTTTCCAGATGGAGACGGGACAACATATACATACTCAGTAGCAAAAACAGATTCTAACGGAACACAAACTTCAGGAACAAGAACCACTGAATATTCTGGAACAGAAGTAAAAAATGGTACGACGTACCAGGTTCAGATTGATTCATTTGATATTTCCGGAGCAAGTACAATTTCTCTGTCCTATTTCCGCAAGACAAATGATACATTATTTTATTTCCTAGATACAACCGGGCTTTCTGCTTCTATTCCCGATAGTCTTCTAAATAGCATTTCTCTTGATGCAGAAATGAAAGTTCTTTCATTTCCGGTTGACGTAAATAAAAGCTGGTCAGTTTTTAACCTGTCTGTAGTCTATTCAATTTTTCACATTCCGGTACTTGGTGTTACCGGTGAATATGACGGTACTGAAACGGTAACTCTCCATCTTAATTCCGGGGATGTAAATAAAAATGCAGTTAAAATAAAATATACATTAGGGTTAACGATACCTAACAGTAATAACAGTTCATACTTTGCATATGCGTGGCTGGTGGATGGAATAGGAATAGTGAAATGGCAGGGGAATGCAACAATATTAAATGCTTTCACCGGCGGCGGAGTGGATTTATCAGATACAACTTCAGTAATTACACAAAGCCTGGTTTCATATAATGTGAAATAGATGAAAAATATTATAGTGAAAGATATAATCAGACAAACTATTTTGTAGCAATAATTACCTGTACAACTCCCATCGTTAGAGGGTAAACATCAATTTTTCTGAAGCCCGAATTTTTAAGAAGTTCGGGCATATTTATTTTTTCATCAAACTCTTCTACAGAACGAGGCAAATACTGGTAAGCTTTGCGATCTCCTGAAATGATTCCACCAATTAAAGGAAGAATTTTTTTAAAATAGAATTTATACAGACTTTTAAAAATTGGGTTCGTCGGAAGTCTGAATTCTATTATAGTAGCCTTACCTTCTTTTTTTAATATTCTGTAAAATGAATTAAAGCCTTCCCGGATATCATAAAAATTTCTTACTCCGAAAGCTACCGTAATATTTGTAACCGATTCATTTTTTACCGGAAGATTTTCCGCGACCATCTGCACAGTTCTTTTGCTGATCCACTCACTTTTCTTTTCAAATAGTTTTAACATATTAAATGAAAAATCAGCACCAAAGATGTTTTTAACTCCTTGATATTGTGCTTCTATTGCTACGTCACCAGTTCCGCATGCAATGTCTATCAAAATACTTTCTGAATTCAATCCGGTGAGTTTTAATGCTTTCTTTCTCCAGTAAATATCCATTCCGAAACTGAGGAGATGATTCAGAAAATCGTACCGCCAGGCTATTGAATCAAATATTTTTTTAACTTCTTTTTTCTTTTCATCCATATTTAAGCTTTCCTGTAGTCAAACTCCTCCAACCCGACTTTTCGCCGCCACCAGTTAAAAATATATTTACCGGACCACATTGCAAACATCATGAAAATCAATCCTCCAACAAGATCAATTACATAATGATACTGAAGATATACTGTGGCAAAAATTAACAGCGAACCAATCGGCACAAAAAAGTACCTGGAACGGCTTCTTAATCGCACAGAAAGGTACATTACAATTAAAGTAATCATTGTATGTCCGCTGGGAAAAACATCCCGCTGAACAAGTGCTGCAGGATTTAAGGTTGAAGGTGAAACCGATTCACCCAGATTCACAAATTCTCTTAAATACTTAGTAAGAAATAATCCCGGCAATTGTGTGTTTAGTGCACTAAAATCATGAAGTGTAAAGCGTGGTCCGATACCAGGCAGTGCAAAGTATCCCAGGTAAGAAAGATAGAAACCGTATATGATAGAGAAAACAGCAAAATCACTTGCAAGGTATCTTTTTTTCTTCAATAGAAAAAGAGCCAGCAAAATTGGCAGAAGGTAAAAGATACTGTAAATGATCTGTAAAATTTCCGTAAGCAGTGGGAAAGCAAACTTCTGCAAAACCTGGGTAGGGTTTGCACCGAACATCCAGTAATCTATCTTTATGAATAACCAGTCGTAATCCTGACCCCGTATCGGCATAATCATATAATAAAGTTCTTTGAAGGTAATAAAAATAAGAGGAGCAATATACCAGTAGTGAATTATCCGCCAGATTCTTATGTGATACTTTCCTTCAAGAAATGAAATGAGAAAAGCAAAAATAATTACTCCTAAATTCAGAAGCAGCCAGTTTACAGTATTTTCAATCCTGTCATGGAAAATTATATTTAAAATGCTGAGGAAGATATAGAATACAACAACTACCAGGTCGAATGCTTTAAGATTTTTTATGAAGGAGTTAACTTTTTTCATTAATCAGGATTTTGAAAAGAATTATTAAATACAAATAGTGCCAGTTTTTCAAAGTCAGTAATTTCCAGTTGTTCAGCACGTAACGATAGATCAATTCCTGCACCGGAAAAATCAATATCTCTAAATATACTGTCTCCAAGCGAATTTTTTAAAATTTTTCTTCTTTTTCCAAAAGATGCCTTAACAACATTTATGAATATTTTTTTCATCTCACCACTAATTAGTAAATCTTTCATAAAAATATGAATAACTGCTGAATAAACTTTGGGTTTAGGGTAAAAAACATTTGGCGAGACTTTAAAACAAAACTTTACATCAGAAAAATATTGAAGCAGTACAGAGAGGATGCCATAATCTTTAGTGCCTTTCAGAGCTGATATTCTCCTGGCAACCTCGTATTGGACCATAAACACAGCATCTTTAACAATATTGTTATTTTCCAGCAACTTAAAAATGATAGGCGAGGTCAGGTTGTAAGGAATATTTCCGACAATCCTTAAATTTTTATTATTCAGAGTAAAAATTTTCTTCAAATCAGTTTTAATAAAATCTTCATTTAAAAATTTTACAGTTGGAAACTGATCTGATAAATTTTCTTTAACTCTTTTATCTATTTCCACGGCAATAATTTCTGCGGGTGATTCAACCAATTTTGAAGTTAAAGCTCCGGTGCCCGGCCCGATCTCTAATATTAACTCATTCACTGAAGGATTAATTTCATTATTAATCTTATTCAGAATATTATTATCTGTCAGGTAATTTTGTCCGAATCTTTTGAGTGGTTGAACTTTTTCCATATATAAAATTAATTGATGCTCAAAATAGATACAATCATATTATTACTATTGTCCTGGATAACACATGAGTTTAGAAACTTTGAAAATATTTTTATTTATTATAGCTTTAGTCAATTCAAAGATAAAAAATAAAGGAGAAAGCTCTGAGTAAAGAGTATATAATTAGTGTCGATATGGGGGGAACAAAAGCACTTGCTGCTTTGATAAATTCAAAGAAGGGAATAATTGCTAGAAAGAAAGTACCTACCGGAACAGGTAAGGATGCTGCAGAATATTTAAAAAGTCTTTCTGGAATAATTAAGGATATAGTGAAAGAATACAAATTGAAAGATGAACAAATAGCTGCAGTATGCGTTGGAGTGGCCGGGAGTGTAAATCCGCATTCGGGAGTTATTACTTTTTCTCCGAATCTTGGTTTGAAAGATTTCAATATTAAAGAAGCTTTGGGTGAATTAATTCCTTACCCCGTTTTAATAGAAAATGATGTTAATCTTGGAGCATTAGGAGTTAAATATTACGGCCTTGGTAAGAACGCCAGGGATATGCTGGCTGTTTTTGTAGGAACGGGAATTGGGGCAGGATTTATTTTTGATGGCAAACTTTTCAGAGGCGCTAATTTTGCAGCAGGAGAAATCGGGCATATTAAAGTGGAAGAAGGCGGTCCGTTGTGTGGGTGCGGGAATCATGGATGTTTTGAGGCTGTTGCAAGTCGCACAGCAATTGACAGAGAAATAAAGAAAGAATTAAAAAAAGGTGAAAAAAGTATTTTAAAAGAATTTGCTGCCTCAGATAAACAAATAAAAAGCAAAGTGCTTGCAAATGCAGTAAAAAAGAATGATAAGCTTGCAACGAAACATTTAACCAGAGCGTGCAAGACAATTGGAAATGTTCTGGCAGATATAACAAATCTTCTTAATCTTGATCTGATAGTTTTAGGCGGTGGAGTTATTGAGGCTCTTGATAAATTTATGATGCCGATAATTAAAGAGTCATTTTATAAAAATGCTTTGCCGACTTCTTCGAAAGGATTAAAAATTCTTGCTACAAAACTTGGTGATGACGCGGCATTGTACGGGGGGATACCATTGGCTGAAGAATTTCTCAATATTAAAGTCTAATCAAATTCATTCTCAATGCGGGTTAATTCAGTTGACGTTTTTTCCCACTCACCCAGGATCTTCTCCAGTTCAGTTTTTATGTTTTGAAATTCAAGTGTCTTTACTCTAGCAGTTTCCACATTTGTGTAAGTCTCAGGCAAAACTAATTCTCTTTCCAGTTTCTTTTCCTTTTCTTCAAGCTCAGAGATTTTTTCTTCAAGAATCTTGATTTTCTTAATTAAACCTTTTGTTGCTGAATATTTTTTTTGTCTCAATTCGGCTTCAATCCGTTTCTGATCTTTCCGATTAATCAGATCAATATTTTTTGCTGATTCTTTCTGTTCATTTTCTTCATTTATTACTGCTCGTTTGCTTAGGTAATACTCAATTCCTCCCTCAAAATATTGAATTGAACCTTTGCGGATTTCGACAACTTTGTTTACAATAGGGGAGAGGAAATCAACATCGTGTGAAACAAGAATTAGGGAACCTGAAAAATCAATTAAAGCTTTCTGCAGAATCTTCTTTGAAGCAACATCAAGATGGTTTGTAGGTTCATCTAGAATAATAAAGTTGGATTTGGTTAGAAGAATTTTTGCCAGTGCGACGCGGCTCTTTTCTCCACCAGATAGCACTCCAACTTTTTTAAAAACATCATCGCCTGTAAATAAGAAAGAGCCGAGTAAAGATCGAAGCTGCCCTATGGTTTTTTCCTCAGAAATTCCTTCGAGTGTCTCAATAATGTCTAAATCAGGCGCAAGATTGTCCGCCACATCCTGTGCATAATATGAGATGACAGTATTGTGTCCTACAATTCTTTCGCCATAATCATATTTTAAAACACCGGCAACAATTTTGGATAATGTTGTTTTGCCGGCGCCATTAGGACCAACAAATGCAATTTTTTCTCCGCGATTAACAACAAAGCTAAGGTCTTTCAGAACAGAGTTATCATCGTAAGATTTTGCAATACCTAGAAGTTCAATATTGATTTTTCCGCTGGAAGGCGGTTCGGGGAATTTTATATTAATGTCTTCAGAATTATCAGGTAATTCAACCAGTTCCAGTTTTTCAAGCTGTTTTATGCGACTCTGAACCTGTCTGGCTTTTGTGGATTTATACCGGAATCGTTCAATGAATTTTTCTGTTTCTTTTATCTTTTTTTGCTGAACAACAAATTGATTTTCAATCTGCGTATCACGTTCTTCCTTAAATTTCAGGTAATCATCATAATTCCTGTTATAAATATTAAATCTCCCCAGATAGATTTCTAAGGTTCGGTTTGTAACCAGATTTATAAAATGTTTGTCGTGTGAAACAATTAGTAATGCTCCTTTATAGGATTTTAGAAATCCAATCAACCACTCAAGGGAATCAATGTCAAGATGGTTTGTCGGTTCATCCATCAGAAGCAGATCATTTTGTTTAATCAGGATTTTAGCCAGTGCAATTCTCATCTGCCAACCCCCGGAAAATTCATCCGTCAGTCTTTGAAAATCCTTTTCTTCAAAACCTAAACCAGTCAGGATCTTTTCAACTTTGGATTCTGCACTGTAAGAATCAAGCTCTTCCAACCGAATATGAACTTCACCAAGCTGGTGTACAAGGTCATTCCTTTCATCTTCTGAAATATTCTGATCCATCAGTCTATCTGTTAGTTCTTTTTCCTTCTCCTGCAGATCAACAATATCAGTTAGTGCAGACTTTGCTTCTTCAAGAAGCGTACTACCGCTATGAGTTACATTTTCCTGCGGCAAATAACCTATGCTTGTTCTTTTCTGTCTTTGTAACCTGCCGGATTCAGGTTGAAGTTCACCATTAATTATTTTTAGTAATGAAGATTTTCCTGTTCCGTTGGCCCCGACGAGGGATATTTTATCCCCGGAATTTATCCTCAGGTTAACATTTTTAAAAAGATATTTTCCGCCAAACTGAAGTGAAATATTGGTGAGATCCAGCATAAGAATAAATTAATTTTTGTGCAAGTTTGTTACTTATGCAACACAGCTACTTTACTTGTGGTTATACTGTTTCCTTCTCTATCGAAGGCAACAACAAAATAAATTCCGCTGGCTACAAAATTACCGTTTTCATCTCTTCCGTCCCAAAAAGCAATTCTTCCTCCCGGTGAAGAAAATTCATTTACAAGTTTTCCCTCGATGTTAAGTATTTTGATATCAGAGTCTTTTATCAGACCATCAATTGTTAAATTTTTAATTCCATTATTCACGATAAATGGATTAGGATAAAGGAACAATTCTGAAAATGAATCTACTGGTTTTACAGCAGGTGTTTCAAAAGAAGTTAAACCTGCATCTGTTCCCACATATACTTTCCCGGAATTATCATCAACTGCTATACTACGTATTTCATCCACCGGAAGTGGGCTATTTTTCGAATTGTAGGTAGCCAGCAAACTTGAACCATCGGAATTTACCAGTAATAATCCTTGGTTTGTTCCAATCCATTTATTATTTAAAGGGTCTACAGCAATAGCATTTATTGTCTGCTGACGTAAGGCAAATACTGAGGAAATTCTGAATTGATGCTGGTTACTCAACACAGAACTATTATTTGTAATAATATTTACACCAAGACTGGTACCTACCCAGACATCTCCGCGCTTGTCCACAATGATAGAATAAATAGAGTTACTATTAAGTCCGTCATTTGTTGTCAGGTAACCAAATTTATCATCAGATGTATCTCCATAGGTGTGGTTTTCATTAAAATAATATAGACCCAACCGCTGTTCATCTCTTACAGAATACCATTTAGTATCATATGGGTCCACAACAAGATTGTAATGCTGTTCAAATGATCGGTTTAGTTCAGCAGGATTTGAATATAGATGCCATGTACTATCGGGCGTAAGCATACTAAGTGAATTAAAATCTCCAGGCCAATAATTTAATATCCAGAGATTACCACGGGAATCATTTCCAAATCCGGAAATAACTACAAAACTTAAGCTTGTAGGTATTCCAACTAAAGGAGAATTTGATGCCGTGAAGTTTTCAATTTTTCCGTTATTGAAAATCGTAAATCCTTTACCCCAACTCCCTAAATAAATTTCATTACCCGGTCCCGAATTAATAAAATTAAAAGCATTTGTAACCAATTCAGGGGAATTTGTCCGGTTATAATTAGTCCAGCTATTCCCATCGTACTTGTAAAAGCCAACACCTGAAACATCTTTCCCGCTTGAAGACCAAAGGGTTCCTTCGTTGTCAACAGTTAGCCCCGGGAATTGATTTGCCTGAGGTCCGTTTGGATAATTATAACTTCCGGAATTTAATTCCAGCACACCGTTCCTTGTAGCAGCTATCAATCCAAGAGTTTGTGAGTAAGATAAACTAACAAAATCCAGTGATGATGAATCAAACAGAAAAACATTATTGTTGCTATATAGAAAAACTTTTTTCCCGACGGCAATGAAAAGAGAATCTGATCTTAAAAGTAAATCATTAATATTACTGTTATTAAACTGTGGTAAAAAGGGAGTCCATGATGAATCATTTTTTAGTGACAAACCTTTGTCTGTAGCTGCGATAACTGAATTATTTATTTTTACTATTTTAGTTATGTTATTTGAAGGGAGTCCATCCTGCGTTGTATAAGTATTCCAGGATTCAGGGGCAGAAAGATTTACTGCGCCTACTTTCTGTATGGCTATGCCTCCGCTGGTTGAAAGATAAATGAGACCGGCCTTCAAAGAATTATTAACTTTTAAATAGGGTTGAAAATTTCCGTACTTGAAGAAAGTGTCGTAAAAAATATACTTTTTTGAATCAATCAGGGAGACACCAAAATCTGTGGAAGCATAGATAGTGTCACCAACTGATTTTAAATCATTTATACTTTTATTTGATTGATCCGTATTATTATAAATATCCAGAATTGTTTTTATCTGGTTTGTTTCGGGATTAAATACGCCAATAGTCCCATCATCACTGCCAAACCAAATTTTACCATAGGAATCAATTGTAACTGCGGTTAAAGATGATCCGATTAATCCATCAGTTTTGTGGAGAGTTTTAAATGTATTGGTCGAAGAGTTAAAAAAGAAACCACCACCGCTGGTTGCGGCCCATACTCCATTCGCGGTTCCCTGCACAGAACTGATATTTTTCATATCTGTAAAGTTTTGCCAGTTGTAGATTTGTTGAGCAGTCAGGAAGGTATAACATATCAGAAATAAAATTAAAATTTGAAATTTCATTTTTAACCAGAGATTATGGGAAAAACTCAGTAATATTTCCGGAAAATTCAGTCTGAAATTTAATATTTTTCAGTTACAGGGAAAGGATAAAATTCTTATCTCTTTAAATTATAACGGGTTATAGGGATAGACCTTTATTTTAATTTATTCAGTAGTAAATCAGCCATTTCAATAGCTGCAAGGGCACAGTCCCAACCTTTATTCCCGGCTTTGCCTCCACTTCTTTCCATCGCCTGTTCAATGGTGTTGGTAGTAAGTACCCCAAAAATTACAGGAATGCTAAACTCGAGGGAAATCTTTGCAATACCAGTGGTTACACCGAGTGAAACATAATCAAAATGCGGAGTAGCCCCTTTAATCACTGCGCCAAGGCAGATAATAGCTGAATATTTTTTTAAGGAAGCAAGTTTTTGAGCAGCAACCGGTATTTCAAAAGCTCCGGGAACTTTAATAACATCAATATTACTTTCACCGTAACCTTGTTTTCCGAGACACTCTAACGCACCTTCCAACAATCTGCCTGTAATAAATTCATTAAACCGGCTTACTACTATTGCAAAGTTAAAATTTTTTTCTCCGGAATTTCCCTCTATTAAATTCATATTAATTAAGCGGTATTCTTCAAAAGGCGCTGTCTCATCGCATCAACAACTGAACGATTGACAAAGAATTTACCTAAGTTGTTTTCATCTTCCCGTTTCCCTCCATGATAATCAGAACCGCCAGATTCAAGAAGAAAATATTCATTAACAATTCCTCTGTAAAATTTTACCAATTGAGGACCGTGTGAAGGATGAACTACTTCTATTCCATCTACCCCAGACTCAATCAATTCTTTGAGAATATGTTCCGGCATTATCCCGGGATGCGCAACAAATGAAAGTCCTCCGGAATCATTGATAATTTTAAAAGCACTCCGCGGTGAAATATGTACCTTTTTTTCGTAGGCTACACAATCATTTCCTATATACTTATTAAAAGCTTCATAATAGGAATTGATAAATCCACCCTCAACCATAGCAAGAGCGATGTGAGGTCTTCCAACAGCAGAATCTTTTGCAATATTCAGAACATCATCAAGCTTTAAGGAAATTCCTATTGCATTAAGTCTTTTTACAATTCTTTCCGCTCTTTTTAATCTCTCCTCCCGGAAAAATTCAAGATAACGTTCCAATTCAAAATTTCCAGGTTCCACAAAATAACCAAGTATATGTATTTCCCTATCCATTATGTCTGAACTTATTTCAACACCAGGAATTATTTCAACCCCGACTTCTTTACCGTAATTGATTGCCTCACCTATTCCAGCAAGATTATCATGATCTGTAATACTTAATACTTCGATACCTTTATTTCTTGCTTTGTCTATTAAATCTTTCGGAGAATTAAAACCATCGGAATAATTCGTATGAGTATGTAAATCAATTTTTGAGCGCATTTGTCATATCAGCTAAACATTTCCTTAAATTTTTCATAATCTAATATACGAAGTTTTGAACCATCAAGCTCAACATACCCTTTCTTGGCAAATGTATGAAGAGTCCTAGAAATTGTTTCTCTTGATGTGCCTGCCATGTTTGCAAGATCATGTTGATAAGGTAGTTTTTCAATTTCAACAGTTCCTTGTTTTATTTTTCCAATGTCATCTGCAATCTGAAGAATTACTGTTGCCACCTTACCTTCAGCATCTTTAAGTGAAAGCGATTTAATTTTCATATCAGCGGAACGGAGCCTGTTTGTTAATTCCTGAAGCAAGGCAACAGAAATTTCGGGGTGACTATGAAGCATTTCCAGGAATTCACTCCTTTGAACTATAAATAATTCTGAATCCTCCATAGCGGTTACATTTGCGGACCGGCTCATTCCATCAAGAATTGCCATTTCACCAAAAAAATCGGATTCATTCAGAATTGTAAGAATAACTTCTTTGCCATCATCACTAACCCTTGAAACTTTAACCTTTCCTTTTACAATTACAAATAATGCGGACCCGGTTTCATGTTCAAACAGTATAACAGAATCCCTAGAGAAAGACTTCTTTATACCTAGCCCCGAGATTTGTTCGAGGGTTTTTTCCTCAAGTTCAGAAAAAATAGGTACATATTTTAAGAAATCAATTTTATCTTGCATAATGACCTCATATTCGAAAGTTATTAAAAATGAAATATAAATTTGGACTTTTTGAAAGTCAAACATTGTAAACCCTTAAAAAATAATCAAAAAGAAGAGGTCTGTATGTTATCCCCGTCTCTTTTCAGCTTTTAGGTGTAAATTAATTAGTTGGATATTCATTGCTTTTTTTCTCCCATGTCTCTATTTTACACAACTTATTTATAAATTTTATAGACTGGGAGAAATAATTTATGCCGATGATGGCGAAAATGCGGAGTTTGGCTCCTGCCTTCATTATTTCTGTAGGTGCACTTTTTGTTTTATTTATGGTTATTTCTGATTCGAATGTTCTCCAGGCTCTTGGTGGAAGAGCCAATTATTTAGGTAAAGTTAACGGGGAAGAAATATCATATCAGGATTTCAGTAATGTACTTGAAAGACAAAGAGAACAACTTAGAAAAAATAACAAAGAAGATTTAAACGAAGAACAAACAATTCAACTTAGACAACAGGTTTGGGATGCTATGGTTACCCAGCTTCTGTTGAAACAGGAAATTAATAAATATGGTATTACAGTTTCAGACCAGGAAGTAAAGGATATAATCCTTGGAGATAATCCTCCCGATTTTCTGAAACAGAATTTTATTGATTCAACGGGGAAATTTAATCGCGAGCAATACGAATCCGCAATTCTCAATCCACAAAACAAAGACGTTATGATACAGGCGGAAGAAGGTGTGAGACAAACAAGATTGAATGAAAAATTGCAGAGCCTGGTATTTGCGTCGGTTACGGTTAGCGAGGATGAGTTAAGAAGAAGTTTTATTGATCAAAATACAAAAATCAGTGCCGATTATGTGCTTGCTCCTTTAGCTTTGTTTCCGGATTCTATGTTTACGATAACTGACCAGGATATGAAAGATTATTACAATAACAACATCGATAACTATAGAGTTAAAGCTGAAAGAAAAGTAAAATATGTAGTATTCCCATTTAAGGCTTCTTCAGAGGATTCAACTTTCTCAAGAAGAAATCTTGAAATTATTGCTGAAAAATTCCAGCAGGATACATCCAGTTTCAAATCAGTTGTGGAAAATTACGGAACTTCACAGATGACAGTTGATACATTATCTATGTCTCAGCTCCCGAAAGAAATTTCGGGTAAAATTGAAAATGCAACAAAAGGAAAATTAATAGGACCGGTTGTAACTCCGCAAGGTTACACGTTATTTCATCTAATCGGAACTATTAAATCAGATAAACCCGAAGTAAGAGCTTCCCATATTCTTATTAACCAGTACGGAAATTCACAGCGGAATAAAGAAGAAGCAATGAAACTGTATGAGCAGTTAAAAAAAGGGGCAGATTTCAAAAAACTGGCTGAAGAATTTTCTAGGGATCCCGGAAGTGCTGAGAATGGCGGAGATCTTGGCTGGTTTAGTAAAGGGATGATGGTACCGGAATTTGAAAAAACTGCATTTGCTGCAAAAGTTGGAGAAATTCAGGAACCTGTTGAAACTCAGTTTGGATTTCATATAATTAAAGTAACTGATAAATCAGATAAAAAATATATTGTTGAAAAAGTAGTTAATCCACTTGATGTTTCCGGTACAACTAAAGATCTGCTTTTATCTTCTGCGCAGGACTTTTCATATATAGCTAAGAAGAATGGATTTGAGAGTGAAGCAAAATTAGTGAACTACAAAATTCAGGAAAGTGGAGCTTTCAGTGAAGAATCTCCTTCGGTTCCCGGACTTGGTGCAAATAAAAACTTAGTGGATTTTGCTTTTAATAATGATTTAAATACTATTAGTGATCCGTTCAGATTAACCCAGGGCTATGTTGTGGCAATGGTTTCAAGTGTTACCAATGAAGGTGTTAAACCATTTGATGAAGTAAAAAATGCTATTAAGCCACAGGTTGTTCGTGAGAAGCAATATGCAAAAGCAAAACAACTTGTCGAAGAAATAAAGAAAAAGATAGATGGAGATTTGAGTAAAGCTACTTCAATCAATCCAAAAGTAACTTATAGCCAGGCGAAAGATTTTACCCCTGTTGGGGTAGTTCCGGGTCTTGGAAAAGATTGGGCTTTTATAGAAACCGCTCTTAAAGCAGATCTGAATAAAGTTACTGGTCCGGTTCACGGATACAGAGGTTATTACCTTATCAAAGTTACTCAAAGAACTCCTTTTGATTCATCAGCATATGAAATACAGCGGAATACATTAAGAGATAATCTTATAAGACAGAAACAAGGTTCTGTTTTAAATCAATGGATTGAAGCACAAAAAAAGAAAGCGGATATTGTTGATAACAGAAAGCAGTTTTTTGGGCAGTAATTAAAATTTATTTTATCAAATTTATCCCCTGTTTATAAAACTGATTTAAGGTAATAAACAGGGGTTTTATTTTTTAAAGAATTTTGTGGAAATTAAAATTAAATTCATTTTTGAATTAAAGAGATGAAAATAAAATACTTTATAGTGTATCTGATTTTAATTTCTACTATTGGTTCAGCACAGTTCAAAGATAAAAAATTAAGCATTGGTATAAATGGTGTGTATACCACAACTGCACAGATTTACCTCAACCCAAATTCATCCGATCCGATTCTTCGCAATCACTCATTTGAAATTTCAGATATTTTTAATCCGGCAATTGATATCAGGTACAGGATTTCCGATGAAATAATTCTTGGGATCGGCACAGAGTATATGAAAACTACAGCTACAGGTCCTAACCTCACAGCATTCTCCCAGAATTCAACAGTAACAATTGATGTAAATGATGGCTTTACACTTATCCCTGTCGAAGTCTCTGGTTATTATATACTTCCTTTTTCTACGGAAAGATTTAAATTTTTAATGGGTGGCGGGGCAGGATATTATTACGGAAAACATATACGTGAATTCGGAGATGCCAGAATCTCAACAGTTAAACGTGATTTTGCATATGGAATACAAGTATCTGTTTCCATGGATTATCTGGTTCGTGATGATATTACAATTCATTCAGAGATGAAATTCAGGGATCCCCAATTCAAAATAAAAAGTGCTTATGATAAAGAAGAAATCAATTACAATGGACAAACGATTATTCTACCGCAAAAAACCTTTGATTCAAAAATAGACGTAAACGGTGTAACTTTTATTCTTGGGTTTTCATTTTCCTTTTAATCATTTCGCCAAACTATTTTATTTACTGGCATTCAAAAAAAATTTATTAACTTTGTATTCTATGAGAGATAGTATTATTTATCTTGCCGGCTTTATGGGTGCAGGCAAAAGTACAATCGGACCAATCCTTGCAAATACACTTGGGTGGAGTTTCTATGATCTTGATAGGGAAGTAGAAAAAATAGAAGGTAAAAAAGTTAGAGAAATATTCGAAGAGGAAGGAGAAAGTTATTTCAGATCAAAGGAAAAAGAGTTACTTAGAAAATTGTCTGAAGATAATAAAGTAATTATTTCCCTGGGTGGCGGAACAATGGCTGATGAAGAAAATTTCAAACTGATGAAAAGTACCGGAATAATATTTTATCTTAGGGCTTCGCAAGATGCAATTTATAGAAGACTGAAGTATAAAAGAGACAGGCCAGCTCTTCATATAAATGGAGATTTTCCGGAGTCAAAGGAAGAGTTGATGGAATTAATTCATGAGCTTTTAAATGAAAGAGAAAAATTCTATCTTTTGTCTGATTACATAATTTTAACAGATAATATTCCGGTTGGCAAAACAGTTGATAAAATTGCAAGGATAATTTCTTCAAATTAATAATTCAGGAAGTACACTTTGAAAAAAATAAGTGTCGAGGTTTCGGGAACATCATACCCCGTATTCGCTGGAAGAGCAATACTACATCATCTTAAGCAGCAATTAAAAAAATACTCCCGTTATAAAAATATTTTTGTTGTGATTGATCGTAATGTGGCAAAACATCATCTTAAGAATATAAAAAGGGCGATTGGCAGACACAAAAAAATATTCTATTACGAATTAAGACCGGGGGAAAATTCAAAATCACAGGAACAGCTTAAAAAAATATATGAATCGTTGGTGAATAATAACTTTGGCAGAGACTCATTAATGATTTCGATAGGAGGAGGAGTTACCGGAGATCTTGCCGGTTATTCTGCTGCAACTTATATGCGGGGACTTCAACTTGTGCATATTCCAACAACTTTTCTATCCGCTGTTGATAGCTCAATCGGTGGTAAAACATCAATAAATTTTAATGGTCTTAAAAATCTAATAGGTGCTTTTTATCAACCTAATATGGTGTTAATAGAAACCGAGTTTTTAAAAACGCTTCCTAAAAAGGAATTCATTTCGGGATTGGGTGAGGTAATAAAGTACGCTTATATATCATCTCCTGATTTGTATAATCTGGTAAATGAGAACTTTCCCAGGATTATGAGCAAGGAAGAAAAAATTGTGGATGAAATAATACTCCGATGTGCGGCAATTAAAGCAGGTGTTGTTTCAAATGATGAAAAAGAAACGGGTTTGAGAAAAATTTTGAATTTTGGTCATACATACGGTCATGCCATAGAATCAGCTTCAGGATTCAAAATTAGTCACGGAATTTGTGTTGTATATGGGATAGTTGCTGAATTGTTTCTGTCTAATAAAATCGGAGTGCTTTCCCGAAAAAAACTAACAAAATATCTTGAATTACCAGGTAAATTCAAATTAAAAAATGCCCTGGATGATCTTGATTTTGAAAAAATATATGAATTTATGTCTGCTGATAAGAAAAATAATAATGGGAAAATACATTTTGTTTTGTTATCAGATCTCGGTAAGATTTTGATTGATATTGAAGCAGGGAAAAGAGATGTTCTCTATGCATTCGAAAGAGCAAGAAAATTTTTCAGTTATAAGTTAGGTTCGGTTTAAAGGAGAAACTGTCGGATCTTTGAGGGTGAAAATCCGACAGTTCGTGTGTCATTTATGGAGGGGGTACTATGCAAAAAACTATTTTCTATTTTCGGTTTAAAAGATTCAAGTAATATGCCACTCATAATTAGGTTAAAATCGTCGGAAATATCAGACACTAAAGTCGGGCATGTAATATTTACAATCCTTAATTACATTTTTACGGGAAATATTTGGTAGTGAATTATGTTTTGTTTAAAAAAGGAACTGCCGGAATCTTGTCGCAAAAAATCCGGCAGTCAAATTGGAAGGGGTGTTATGCTTAAACTATGAACTACTTCATATAGCTAAGGTCAAGTACTATGCCATTTGAAAAAGTACATTTTTTGCATAAATTCAAATCAATCAAATCTCATTATAAGATTAGGTTGATTTCACTTATTATTTTGATACTTAATTAAGGAAATATGTATGCTGGATCAGGCTGAAATTGTTGAAATAAATTTTGAAGATGAAATTAGAAATCTTAAAAAAGAATTAAATGCTGTTATACTTGCCCATTATTACCAGGAATCTGAAATACAGGATATAGCTGATTTTGTTGGTGACAGCCTTGAACTTGCAAGAAGAGCGAAGTCTACCAAGGCAGATGTTATAGTGTTTGCGGGTGTTCACTTTATGGCAGAGACAGCCAAAATATTAAATCCCGATAAACTCGTTCTACTTCCTGATCTTGAAGCCGGCTGTTCACTTGCAACAAGTTGTCCCGCTCCCCAATTTAAAGCATTCAGAGAACAACATCCGGATCATGTTTCTATTACTTATATAAACTGTACTGCTGAGGTAAAAGCATTAAGTGATATTATTTGCACATCAAGTAATGCAGAGAAAATTATCCGGCAGATTCCGGATGGGAAGCCTATTCTTTTTGCCCCTGATAGAAATCTTGGAAGATACTTAGTAAAAAAAACCGGAAGGGAAATGCTTCTATGGGATGGATCTTGTATTGTCCACGAAACATTCAGTGAAAGAAAATTAATTGATCTAAAACTTGAACATCCAAATGCAAAAATTATTGCTCATCCGGAATGCGAGGAAATTGTTTTAAATAGAGCGGATTTTATTGGTTCCACAAGTAAGCTATTAAAATATGTTCAGGAGGATCCGGCAAATGAATTTATTGTTGCAACTGAATCAGGAATTCTTCACCAAATGAAAAAATTTGTTCCCACTAAGTCTTTAATTCCTGCACCGCCCGAGGAAAACTGCAGTTGTAATGAATGTCCTTATATGAAATTGAACACTATGCAAAAATTATATCTTTGTATGAAAAACAGGGAACCACAAATTAAAATGAACAAACAACTTATAGCCGGAGCACTAAAACCGATTGAAAGAATGCTTGAAATGAGTTAACACTTGTTAAGCAGGATTGAAATGTAAGTACCTTCACCTGGTGAGGAATTCTTTACAAATATTTTTCCACCATGATATCCTTCGATTATTCTCTTGGATAAACTTAATCCTAAACCCCAACCTCTTCTTTTAGTGCTATAACCGGGTCTGAAAATATCTTTTCTTCTTTTATATTCAATTCCTTTGCCATTATCGTAAACACAAACTTCAATTTCATTTTTACTTTCAGTTATAGATATACTTATTTTCCCATCTTTATGGTCAATTGCGTCGAGCGAATTTTTAATAAGATTTTCAATAACCCAGCCAAATAATTCGGAATTCATCTCGGCACACAATTCCTTGTTTCCATCTATTGTAAGATCAACGCTTTTTCCATTAGGTAGCCTTCTCTGAAAATAATCTGTAATCTTCTTTACCTCTGTGTAAACATTTTTAGGTTTTATTTCCGGAGTTGATCCAATCTTTGAAAACCGGTAGGTAATCTTACTTAATTTTTCAACATCGCTTCCAATTTCATCTGCAATATCAATGACCTTATCCGGGTCATTATAATTTATTTTTAACATTTCCAGCCAGCCCATCAGGCTTGAAATTGGAGTTCCGAACTGGTGAGCTGTTTCCTTTGCCATTCCCACCCAGATGTTGCTTTGTTCATTTCTCTTAATACTGCTGAATCCTACGTATCCTATAACTATAAATAATACCGCAATAATAATTTGAAAATATGGATAAAGTCTCAATCTGTTAATGAGTTCCGAATCGCCGTAGTGGATTTTCTGGAGAACTAAAGTGTCCTCGTAGGTAACAAATATAGGTTTGTGGGAATCATCCATTTCTTTAACTTTATCATTAAAGAATTTTTCCAATTCATCTCTGGTAAGGGTAGTATCATATGAAATGTTTCTAACATCTTTAATATCATTCCTGTTTTCTATTTTTACGAGATCATCAGGGCCTGTGGAAATAAGGGGGAAGTCAATCGGTTTAAGAATATTATCGAAAAGAAATGTAATATCTGCATCAGGTTCAGATGTATTTGCAACGTACTCAATTCCTCTGGCATACAGTTCAACAATAGTTCTTTCTCTTTCCTGCAGTACTTTTACAAGATTTTGCGTGTAATAGAGAGTACCTACAGCAATTAGAAATGCTATAACAATTAGACCAATTTTAATATTTAAGGAAGCCGGTCCTCCCGACATTTTCATGGGCTGGTTCAACCTGGATATTTAAAAATTAAAACTAATTATCGCTATTTTCTTAGCTAAAATTCCAGTCATAATTTTAGTGAAGATTCTTAATGTACTATCATTCATTTAAGCGATAAAAAAAGTTTGTGCTCTTTTCGGTCCGACAGAAACTATTCTTATTTTGATTCCAGCATAATTAGCTATAAACCCAAGGTATTCCTTTGCTTCAGAAGGAAGTTCAGAATAGGAACTGCATTTAGAAATATCTTTATTCCAGCCATTGAAGTTCTGATAAACAGGATTTACTTCTGATAGCTGTTGAACATCAGTCGGAAATGATTTTAATAATTTACCGTTAAGTTCATAACCAGTGCAAATTTTAATTTCTTCAAATGAACTTAGCACATCAAGCTTTGTAATAGCAGCCTCTTCAATTCCATTTATGGTTGCGGAATATTTTACAAGGAATGCATCAAACCAGCCGCATCTTCTTGGTCGGCCGGTAGTAGCTCCGAATTCTGATCCGATCTCCCTTAGTTTTTCGCCGGTATCATCAATTAATTCTGTAGGGAAGGGCCCAAAACCCACTCGCGTAGTGTAAGCTTTTACAATACCAAACACCATGTTTATTTTAGTTGGCGGAATACCTGTACCGGTGCAGGCACCACCGGAAGTTGGACTAGATGATGTAACATAAGGATAAGTACCATGATCAACATCCAGTAAAGCTCCCTGTGCGCCTTCCAGTAAAATTGATTTCCCTTCTGCAATTGCATTATTCAGATAAGAGGGAACATCTTTAACATATTGATCTATTGTTTTATCAAATTCAACGTATTCCTTAATAATTTCCTCAACATCAAGTTCAGCATGGTCGTATATTTTCTTCAGCAGGTTGTTCTTCTCTTTTAGGTTTTCTCTGATTTTTTCTTCAAGAATCTTTTTATTCAGCAGATCAACAATCTTTATACCTTTTCGGGCATACTTATCGATATAACATGGACCAATTCCTCTGCCGGTTGTTCCAATTTTATTGCCGTTAGTCTCATTAATTGAATCAAGAAGCTTATGGTAAGGCATAATCAAATGTGCATTATGGCTAATAAATAATCTTCCATCCACGCTTATGCCGTTTTTTCTCAGAAGTTCAATTTCATCAAGAAGGGCATTCGGATCTATAACAACTCCGTTACCAATTACACAGATTACATTTTCTCTGAGAATACCGGAAGGTATAAGATGAAGTATATATTGCTTGTCGCCAATAGTAACTGTATGACCTGCGTTTGCACCGCCCTGGTAACGGGCAACAATGTCATAATTCTCACACAGGATATCAACAATTTTGCCTTTTCCCTCGTCTCCCCATTGACTTCCTACCAGAACAGTTACTCTCATTTGTGTTTCCATCCTTTAAAATATTCACAAAATAAAAACTCCGAATAAAATCCGGAGTTCAAAACTACATAAAACTGATTTTAAGAAGAAATTAACTTGAAAAGCTTTTTACTGCATCATCAACATTATCGTAAAATTCGAATATGGTTATAAGCTTTGTAATTATAAGAAGACTTTCAATTTTTTCAGTTACCCTTGCTAATTTCAAATTTCCACCAGATTTTTTCATTGTGGTTAATCCACCTATCATCATACCCAAACCTGAGCTGTTCATGAATTTTACTTCACTTAAGTCAACAACAATGTTTTTCTTTCCCTCATCGATAAACTTATGGAGTAATTCGTTGAATCCTTTAGTATCTTCACCGCCCATCACATTTCCCTTTAACTCTATGATAACGGCTTCGTACTTTTCATTAACTTTAATTTTCATTAACAACTCCTAATATTTTTGTATTAAATTTAAGTGAATAGATATAACAAAGCAAGTTACATACATTTGGTTTTCACTTATTTTTCTATTATAAGTTAGCCCGGCAATCAATATTTTTACGGAACATACACCATAAATTTACGTCTAAAATAATGGATTCAAAAAAAAATAAGAAAGATTTGCAGAACGCACAAATACTAAATCTGGATGACGATTTTTCTTTAGTAAAAAGATTTATTGACGGCGATGAGTCTACATTTGCCTTGCTTGTTCAACGGCATAAAGAAAAGGTGAGGAATATAATCTATCTCACTATGAGCAGCTCGAATTCTGTAGATGACATTGCGCAAGACGTTTTTTTAACAGTTTACCGGAATCTGAATAATTTCAGGTTTGAATCCCAGTTCACTACCTGGCTATACAGGATAACGGTGAATAAGTGTAAAGATTATATGAGAAAATCAAAAATCAGGAATATTTTTACACCAATTAAAGAAGCTGAGGGCAAATCCGATGATTCATCTATTCCTGAAAGCAATGATATTTCCACGATAGTTCATAAAGCAATTAAGGAATTACCCGAAAAATTAAGAGTTCCGCTGCTATTAAAAGATATAGAGGGAATGAGTTACCAGGAGATTGCGGAAACGGTTGAATGTGAAATCGGTACAGTCAAATCAAGGATCTTCAGGGCAAGAGAAGGATTAAAAAATATTCTTAAGCCTTATGAAGAGGAGTTGATGCAATGAAAAAATCAAATACAATATATGAACAATTATCTGCCTACATTGATGGAGAACTTTCCAGTGAGCAGATTAGACAACTTGAAGAAAAGATTAAATTTTCAAAGGAACTTCAGGATAAACTGAGTGAATTAAAACGGGTAAAACAGTTAACTATTTCATCAGTTAAAAGGCTTCCCGAAGCTCCGTATTTTGAAACCAAACTAGCGGCAAATTTGAATCACAAAGGACAAATTTACGATAAATTCCGTAAGTGGATTCCTGCCGTAACTTTTACTGCTCTTGCAGCTGTATTAATGATTTTTCTCAAATTCAATCCCGGTGCAATCGATGAGCTGGTTGAACAACAAAAAACAAACCTGGCCGGGTTTTACCAGGAAAATTTAAGACCCCTGTTCTTTGCTTCTGATTTATCCAATGAAGATGTGTTTAATTTTGCTTTTTCAAAACGTCTTCCCCTTGATAAATCAAACGGTCAATTTCTGAAACTGGGATATGATAACGGGGGAAAAGAATTTTTTGAAATTAATACTTCTGATTCTAAACTGCCGGGGAATAATCTTGATAAATTTGTTTCAACATTGAAATTGAACTCTAAACAGAAGCAACAGGTTGATTCCATTCTTGAGTCTTACGCCGAGGACCTTCAGACTCAGGTGCTTGTTAATGATAAGAACACAGTAGCCATTAATCCAAATCTATGGAATTATAATAAAGCAATTGTTGCTGATTTGATGTCTTTTGCACATAATGCAAATGAAAATGAATTTAATAAAATTATTCCGGCGGGTTATTTCAAATATGACAATCCTGAAGTAGCATCCCTTGTTAAAAAAGTTAAAGACAATATCGATAACAAATATATATTCTTTACTCCCGATACAATTTTCAGTGAATCTTATAATTTTGATAAAGCGAAATTCAAAAAAGAAATGTCTGTTGCAAAAGAGGAAATGCGGAAAGGAATGCAGGAGGTAAAGAGGAACCTAAAAGATTTTAAAATTGACCTTAAACTGGATAGCAGTTTTGCTAATCTGAAAAATGATCCATCATGGAATCAGAATTTTGAAGTTCATTTTGATTCGAATCTTTGCCGTGTTAATATTTCAAAAATTGATATTCCTGATATCCAATTTCCTGATTTTAATCAGATTACTATCCAGATTGAGGATGCTATGAAAAATATTCCCTCAATTGTTGTTGTGCCCGATGGAAAGCATGGAAAAAGTTATTCATTTAAGTACGAGTATTCGGATTCTTCTTCAAGCCCGGTTAAAGTTAATATTCCAAACATCGACTCAATCCTAAAGAGTAATGGTATTTTCAGTGGTGACTCACTTCTTTTCAATTGGAATCATTCAAACATTCTGCCTGATTCCCTTGCATCTATTTTTAAACTATTTAATGACTCTTTAGAGATATTTAATAAAGATGAATTCAGGGAGGAAATGAAGCAGCTTCAAAATGAAATGATGAGAATGCGAGAGGAAATGAAAAAACTGCGAATAGAAATTCATCAGGATACTATTAATCTTCCAAAAGAGAAGAAGACTGTAGAAATTTAATAACGCTGCTATTTCACTGTTTGGGGCATTTTCGTTTACAAATAGATAATTCTATCCTACATTACACCCGTTTATAATTCTTTTCTTTACAAAATGTAAGAATTCAGTTAATTTACCCATAGATTAAGGTTAAAATGCGCCTTTGAATGATAGATTTATAATATTATTTTATTCTGAAAATTAATTGAAATAAAAATGAACTTTGCAAATTTCACACAAAATCTGAAATTCCGTCTGTTTATGGGATTTGCATTTTTATTATTCTTTTTCAAAATATTATATACCTCAAAAGATTCACTTCCTTATAATATTGTTAATGAAATTCTCGTTGCATTAACAGTAATTTCGCTGATTATTTACCTGATTCAATTAATGGGCTTTAAGAAAATTAATCCTCTTTCAATGGTAATGAATGTCGGAATACTTAATGCGATAATATTTTTCCTGATCAGTTTTTCCGGTTCAATCCTCAATCTATTTTTTGATAATCTTCATGAGCAGTCCGGTTTGATGTTCAGGATAATCAGTTTTTTCTATGTTTTTTTAATACTTAGTTTTCTCGCATATATTTTTCTTACATTCAGGGAACTTTTCTTCCTGAAGCAAAATAGAAATCTTAATACTTATTTCAATACGATGGTAGTATTTTTCATTCTTGCTTCACTATCCTCAGCATTTGATCAGGTAAAGGATTTGTTATTTATAAAAAATACGTTCTTTATAATATCAATTTTATTGATAGCTATTAATTCTGTGAGAATATCATGGATAGCCTTTCTCCAGAAAAAGGAGAAAATATCGCTTCTTATTATATCAGTTGTAATAGCAGTACTTTTTATTGTAAACCTGGTCAACAGCGGCGGAGAAAATATTCATAACCAGATGCTTGTTTCATTTTCTCCGTCACTGGCTCAGTTCTTAAATATTCTTATGATATACGGAGCTATATATTTCAGTGTTTTATTCTTCACCACTTTATTTCATTTGCCAACAGCGGAAGCATATGACCGGAAAGCTCAGGAAGTTTCCTCATTGCAGTATTTCAGTAAACTTATAACCGAGGTGCTGGACTTTAATGACCTGGCGGAAACAGTAACAGAAATTGCGACTAAAGTCTGTAATGCTGACGCGGCATGGATACTCTGGAGAGATCAAAAGGAATTTACGACAATTGCGCATCAGAATATCGGCTACCTGGATGCAAGAGAAATTTCAAATTTTATATACAAACGGATAAAAAATAAGCCTATTAATAAAACTGAATTATTTTCTCTGGACAAGTTTGAAAAACTATCTTCGCTTAGCGAGAATCATTTCAGTGTTGCAGCATCACCTCTGAAATCTCATACAGAGATAAAAGGATATCTTCTTGTTTCAAAAAAGAATAATTCAATTTTTAATGATGAGGATATCAGTGCTATAAACACATTCTCAGATTATGCTACTGTTGCGATAGATAATTCAAGACTTGTTGAAGAATCAATTGAAAAAGAAAGACTTGAGAAAGAGCTTGATGTAGCTCGTGAAGTTCAGAGAAAAATTCTTCCTTCTAAACACCCGCAGTATGCAAATCTTGAAATATCTAGTGTATTTATTCCTGCTTTTGAAGTTGGGGGTGATTATTATGATTTCTTCGAAATTGATGAAAATAAACTTGGTTTTGTGATAGCCGATGTTTCCGGGAAAGGCATTTCCGCAGCTTTTATTATGGCAGAAGTTAAAGGAATTTTTGAATCACTTTCCAGGACGATTAGGAAACCAAAGGACATTTTGAGTAGTGCAAACATTATACTGAAAAGAACTCTGGATAGAAGCAGTTTTGTTAGTGCTGCATATGGAATAATAGATATTGAAAAGAAAATACTAACTATTTCACGTGCAGGACACTGCCCGGTAATTCTAATCCGAAATGGCGCTGCAGAAACTATTCGTCCCTCTGGAATAGGATTAGGTTTAAATTTTACTGAACATTTTAACAGAACTTTGGAAGAGACGGAGATAAATCTGAGTGACGAAGATGTTATTGTCTTATACACTGACGGAATCACAGAAGCAAAAAATAATGAACTTGAAGATTTCGGGGTTAATAATTTTGAAAAAATTCTTATTGATAATTCAAAATCCAATCCCGATGATATAGCAAATAAAGTAATCAGGGAAGTAACAGTTTTTTCACAAGCTCATTCACAATACGATGATATAACCCTGGTGATATTCAAGTGGAAATCAAAAATTAAAACAGATGGAGAAAAAGAATGGCAGAATTCAGCACTACCGTTAAAGATAAAGGAAATGTAAGCGTCATCTACCTGAACGGTTATCTCGATGCGCATACAGCTCCTCAGCTTGAAAATAACTTTACGGAGTTGATTGATAACAGTAAATACAACATTGTGGTGAACTTCAAAGACCTGAATTATATAAGCAGTGCAGGATTGGGTGTGTTTATGGCTTACATTGAAAAAATACGTGAAAACGAAGGAGACATCAAACTTTCGGGCATGAACGATAAGGTTTTTAATATTTTTGATCTGCTTGGATTTCCATTATTATATGAAATTTTCAAATCTGAAGATGAAGCCATCATTAAATTCAAAGAGACCGGCAAAATTGAAGACAAAAAATAAAATAGCAAAAGAACTTAAAGTTACCAGCAGAACAGAGAACTTGTCTATTGTCCGCGAGTTCATTCAGTCCACAGCTGAGAAAGTTGGATTGAATCCGGGTGTTATTGAAGATGTAATGCTTGCTGTGGATGAGGCTTGCACAAATATTATTAAGCATGCATACAAATCGTTTCCCGATGGAGAAATACTTTTGAAGCTCAACTTTTCAGACCACAAACTCACCATTGCTATAATTGATTATGGTAGTTCTTTTAATCCGGATAAAGTTCCTGATCCTGATCTCCAAAAATATTATAAACAGCACAGGGTTGGTGGGCTTGGTATGTATCTTATGAAAACTTTAATGGATGAAGTAAAGTATAGTTCAGTTCCCGGAAAATATAACGAAGTTTATCTCACCAAATATTTAAATAACCTTCATTGAAAATGAATGACACTGACCATATAAAGGTAAGAAGAAATCTTACTGCTTTAGTGGAATTCAGCAGAATAATAAACTCGAGCACAGATCTTGATTTTATTATTAATAATATACTGCTTACCTGTATGGGAAAATTTTTGGCTACTAAAGGTCTGTTTGCACTTAATACCGATGGGGAATTAAAAATCCATTCATCAAAGGGAGTTTCGGAAGCTGTGTTAAAAGAATTTCCTCAATCAGGTCTAACAGAAAATACATTTGATGAGGAAGTATTTCACTCATATCTGGGTTTAGGTGATTTATGTATTTCAGAAAAAGTTATTTCATCCGACCGGATTTTAGGAGTAATCTGTCTTGGTGAAAAACTTAATAAAAATCCTTATTCGGAAGATGATCAGGGAATTTCTTAAAACCATCCTGAATATTTCTTCAACAGCCATACAAAACTCAATAGTGATTAATGAACTGAAAAAAGTAAACCGGGTGCTTGATTCGCGGCTTCACAGACTTGATTCTCTATTCGAACTCAGCAAAGAATTTGCAATGTTCTCTGATTCATCAAGTGTTGCGAGGCTTCTTGTTTATTCAGTAATAGGTCAATTGTTTGTATCCAGATTTGCAGTTATCACTTTTGAAAACTCCGGGCCTGAAATACTTGAATCAAAACTTGATAATGACGAATTACTAAAAATTATTGCAGATAAAAATCTAAAAACACTTGGATCTGCAATAACCGGCGATGGAATTCTTAGTAAGTATAGTGAACTCGAAAAATTAAAAATTGAACTCGTTGTTCCAATGCAGATCCAGGGTGAAACAAAAGGATTAATATTTCTCGGTAAAAGAATTAATAACCAGGATTATTCCGAAGCTGACATAGAATATGTTTACTCTGTCGGCAGCCTGGCTATAATATCATTAGAAAATAAAAGATTATTTATTGAGGCTCTTGAAAAGAAGAAACTTGAAGATGAACTTGATATAGCAAGAGACATTCAGAAAAATCTACTCCCACATTCTATCCCTTCAATTACAAACTTTGAAATCTCTGCAATAAATGATTCATCCCGCCAGGTTGGTGGAGATTACTATGATATAATCAGGCTGGATGAAAATAGTGTGTGCGTTGCAATTGCTGATGTATCTGGCAAAGGTGTTCCGGCAGCCCTGCTAATGGCTAATCTGCAGGCTTTCTTAAAAACAATATGCCGGCATGGGATGGCGCTGGATGAAGCAACCGGACTGATAAATGACCTGGTGAGCGAAAATACTTCCGATGGAAAATTTATCACATTTTTCTGGGGAGTTATAAAGGACTTCGAAAAGAAATTTCTTTATGTAAATGCCGGACATAACCCGCCACTTCTTGTAAGAGAAGGTAAAATAATCAAGTTTGAAAAAGGCGGAATTATTCTCGGCGTGATGAAAACAGTTTCTCCATACGAATACGAAGAAATTGATCTTAGAAAAGATGATGTGATTATTATGTTTACTGACGGTGTTTCAGAAGCTATGAATAAAAAAGGAGAGGAATTTTCTGATAAACGACTGGAAGAAATAGCAAAGCGGACCTTTAGAAACAATGCAGATGAAATCCTGAAAGAAATCAGGCAGGAAGTTCTTACCTATGCTTCCGGTGCAGTTCAATCAGATGATATTACTTTGATGGTGATTAAAGTAAAATAAATACTTATTTTTTGTACATAGTTTCCACTTTAGTAGAACCAGTAATAAGAAAAAATAATTCATGGATCCTGTAAAAAAATTTTTGATCAGGCACAGATCAAAGATCATTATTGTAATGAGTCTTTTTCTTATTTTATTGGCACTTGGAAATATTTTGGTTCTTACCACAGTTAATCCTACTTCAAATGACGAATGTTTGTGGGTTCCTACTAAACAGTCTGATACGCTCGCCATTAAATTCAGTACAGTAAAGACAAACGGGGTAACTTGGAATGCAGGCATCCGCAACGGAGATTATCTAATAGCAATAAACGGGATAAAGTTAAAAAGCACCGAACAGGCCCAGATGATTCTTAATAGGATTGAAGCGGGAGGTAATGCTGAATATACTGTTAAAAAAAGTAGCGGTGAATTAATTGAAACCAAGGTTTATATAAAAAAACTTATCAATTTCTCACTGCTCGGGATAAGCCTGCTTGGGTTTTTCTGGCAGCTTATTGCTTTTATTGTGCTTATGGCTAAGCCGGATGGTAGAATTCAAAGAGTTTTCTATGCTATAGGTGCAACATTAATTCTAATGATGTTATTTAACTATCAGGCATTACCGTTTGTAAGGATGACCACACCATTAGCTTTTCTAACGGATCTCCTGAATACAGGCGGATTAATTTACGGACCTTTCCTTATTCTGCATTTCTTTTGGATATTTCCTCACGAATATGGTTTTGCCAAAAAGAAAGCCGTAAACTATATCCTATACCTTCTGCCTGCAATACTACTTATAGGCATAATTCTATTCAGATTTTTCTTTGTATATGACAGTCAGTTTAGTTCAGAACATTATAGAAAGTTTATTAATATTTGCAATATTGCGTTCGGAGTAGCATTCCTCGGTGGGTTTATTTCTTTGCTTGTTAATTATTTTAGATTAAAAACACCTAAAGAAAGAAAACCGCTTTCAATTATCTTGATATCATATCTTCTATCAATATTAGTAATTCTTTATACATTATTTGTTGCACCAGCAATATCAGATACGGTATTCAATTCTCCAGAATTTTACATGCCGATGATAATATTATTTATTCTTCCCGTTGCATTTGGTTATTCAATATTCAGATACCAATTAATGGATGTAAGTCTTGTTGTTAAAAATACTATTGTTTATGGTGTTGCCACAGTAAGTATAGCCGCACTTTATTTCCTGGCAATATATGTTACAGGACAGTTGATAAGCACTGCTATTGGAACAGAATATAAAGGTTTACTCGCTGGGGTAATATTTATAATATTTGCACTGGTATTTCAATCAACTAAAGATAAGTTTCAGGATTTTTTAACCTCAAAATTTTATCCCGAGCAGTTTGCCTACCAGAAAATTTTAGTGAGTTTCAGCAATGAAATAACAACTGTTGTAGGTCTTGAAAACATACTTGACACAATGAATTCCACTTTTGTCGAATCATTGAAAACCGAAACATTCGGAATAATGCTTTATGATGAAAATGTGAATGATTTTCATCTTGTAAGGGAAATAGGAATAGAATCCGGTGATGTTAGGCTTTCGGGTTTAACCCTGAAAAAAATTATTAACGAAAAAACTTCTACTTCAAAAATTCCCGTAATTGAAGAAGAGGACTTTGCGCGCACATTTCCAAATTACCAGGAATCATTACTGGAAAAGGGAATATTCACAATTATACCAATGATAATTAAACATAAAATTATTGGATTAATGCTGCTCGGGTTGAAACATTCGGGAGCAAAGTTTGCAGGTAAAGATCTCGATTTACTCTATGCAGTTGCAAACCAATCAGCTGTAGCTATTGAAAATGCGAGACTATACAGATCGGAAGCCGAGAAAATTAAACTTGAAAGAGACCTTGATCTTGCTAGAAAAATTCAGCAGGGACTTTTACCAAAAAAAATTCCGGAAATTAAGGGACTCGATATTTCCGGAGAAATGATTCCCGCAATGCAGGTGGGCGGCGATTATTATGACCTGATTCCTATCGGGGAGGATAAGCTGTTTGTAGTTGTCGGGGATGTCTCCGGCAAAGGACTGTCAGCATCATTATATATGACCAAGTTACAGACGATGGTGGAGTCAGCGTGTAAACCGGGAAAAGAACCCAGGGAAATTCTTATCGATATTAACAAAAGAATTTATCAATCGATGGAAAGAAATTGGTTCGTTACAATGACTCTTGCTTTATTTGATATGAAAGAAAATAAAGTAAAATTCTGCAGAGCCGGTCATATGCCTGTTTTTACGGCTCAAAATGGTTCAATAAATAAATACAGAACACTGGGACTTGGGATCGGGCTGGAAAGGGGAATCATCTTTGAAAAAACATTAAATGAAGAAGAGGTTGCACTTCATAAAAACCAAATTTTTGCATTCTTCTCAGATGGAATTACAGAAGCAATGAATGAAAAAAATGATCTTTTTGGAGAAGAAAAATTATCTGAATTATTGATCAATAAGTCCTCTCATAAAAGCAGAGATATATTAAATGATATCTGGAAGAATATTAAAAGCTACAGAGGTACTGCAGAAGTTAATGATGATATGACTATGGTAGTAGTGAAAATCTGCGATTAAAAGCCAGGACACTCAGAATATCTATTATTTCAAATCTATTTTAACATCACGTTTAATATAAGAACTGTAATCTTTTACAATTGGAGTATATTCAACGTTAAACAGTGGAGAGGATACCATAAAATCAACAGTTGCCCGGTAACAGGCAGTTGGTTTGATTTCCATTTTTTACCAATTGTTTTTTTATATCGGCAAACTATGAACAATCTTTTATTAATGTATTAAACCGGATTAAGATTTTAATGATTCTGGGTACCAGTTTATCCTTTAAAATTTTTCTCTATTTAAGAACAATCATTTTTTTAACTTTTGTAAAAGCTCCTGCCTGAATTTTATAAAAGTAAACTCCACCAGGTAAATTTAAAGAATGAAATTCAATATTGTGTTTTCCTGCTGATTGAAATTCATTTACTAAAGTTGCTATCTCTTCAGATAATACGTTATATACTTTTAATTGAACTATACCGGATTGAGCAATATTATAGCCTATAGTGGTAGACGGGTTGAACGGATTAGGGTAGTTCTGATCTAAAGTAAAATTATCTGATTGGATAATTGTTGCGGAAATAATCTGGGAATATCTAAAATTTCCATCATAATCAATTTGTTTGAGACGATAAAAGTAAAACCCGGGATTAATATTTCTATCAGTAAATGAATAATCATTTTCATTAGTACTGGTGCCCGATCCGGGAATGAACGCAAGATCATTCCATTCATCCTCATTTTTACGCTGTAATTCAAATCCCCTGTTATTTTTTTCAGTTGAAGTTTTCCAGCTTAAATTAACTTCGTTGTTTATGGTTTCAGAATTAAATGCAATAAGCTCAACAGGTGTAGCCGAGTTGAATTCAAAAGTTGCAATTACCGGCAGATGATCTGAGGAATAATGCAATGCGTTTGCAACCTCCTGGGATACTACAAGATTAGGCGGTTGATTTATAGAATCATTATAATGCTGACCATCATTTCCGAAAGCCATATAAGAGTTGTCAACATAATGCACTCCGCCTGTATCAATAATTCCCTGCGACATAAGTATCATATCAAAACGATCATCCAGACCGCCATTAGCACCTCCGCCAAACTGTCTAGTCCTTGTAGACTGAGTATGATATAAAGCATAAGCTGAATTATTCCAGGTTCCCGTTAAGGTCAGAACATCAAGGAAGTAACCATGAATTATACCATCCAGCAGTGCTGTATATGCAGGCTCGGCTGATGAATAAATATTAAAATCTCCCATAACCAAATAGAATGAATTTCCGGAAAGTGCATTTGTAACTTTTCTTAAGCTATCAACTTCCTGTTTCCTCTTTAGTTCATTATCTGAACCCTGGCTGGCTTTAAGATGAACAGCATAAATTCTTATCGTATCACCTGATGAATTTTCTGCCAGAGTAAATTCAGATATATCCCTAAGGGCAGTATGAATTGGTGTGTTGCTGATAAAGGTGAAGTACTCCGGTTTATAGAATAATTCGTTGTCGGTATCCGGCCCATCATTAAAAATACCAGCAGCATATCCGGGATAGTTAGGCAGAAGCACATTCTGAAGAAATCCATTTACTCCAGCCTGTGAGGTCATTTCCTGGCAGACCAAAATATCAGGTAAGGTTGCAGCTATTGTAGTTCTGAAATACGGATTGCGTGTAGTTGTATCATTACCGGGATAATTTAAAAGATTATAGTTCATTATTGTATGTTCAACCTGAGCAGGCAGTAAAAAGGGAATCAATAAAATAGATAATAGTATTAGTTTTTTCATAATCAAAAGAATATTAATTAATAAAAAAATCCCGGCTCACTTAGTTAAGCCGGGAGGTCACTTAAAAAAGGGTATGCCTTAAATATTTAAAACTTCATTTTAAAATTAAGAAATGTTTAGATCGAAAAGAATAGCGTTGAAACAAAGGTTGATCTATGACCAACCTAAAAATTGGGTTCATTAATATCTAAATTGCTTTAATAAATATGAACTATTTTTACTTCTTAAAAGTTGGATTTACTTGTTTGTTAACATCTTTAGATTCCCAGGTTTCAGAAGAATTGCCCATATTACACTTCCCATCAAATTTGGCACCTTCTTTAACGCTGAGTGTTTTGGTGTAAATATCTCCTTTAAGATTTCCTTTTTCTTCAAGTACTAATTTATCTTTAGCTCTTACTGTTCCGGTGACACTACCCCCGATAACAATTACATCTGCATTTATTTGTCCGTTTACTTCTCCATTTTCACCAACAGCTACATTTCCCTTTGAGGTAAGATCTCCCTGAATTTCTCCATCTACTCTGATATTACCATTACTTGCTATCTTTCCTTCAATCTTAACTCCGCTGCTTATTATTGTAGTCTCCTCTGATTTTGAACCTTCAAATGATAGATTTTTCATCATAATTAATTTCTCCCGGTATCTTTATTAAAAAGAATGATTTAATAACATTTTATTTAAAATATAAATTCCTAATCATAGATTAATATAATTTTATCTGAGGCACAATTGCAACAGGAATCTCTTAAAGAATAAAAAGTATAAAGAATTCTGAAATGTGAAAAAAATGTAATCTTGAATGTTCATTTTATTTATTTTTGCGTATTCTTATTTTATTTACCTCCGTCTGTTTTTTTAATTTATTTCTAATTCCAAATAAATAAGTATAATCTATGGCAACGCTTAGAATAGGTACCTGTTCCTGGAAGTATGATTCATGGAAGGGGATAGTTTATTCTGCTAATCCCAAAATAAATTATCTTGAAGAATACAGTACTATCTTTAATACTGTAGAAATAGATCAATGGTTCTGGAGTCTCTTCAATGATTTTGTAAAGCTTCCTGAGGAAAGAACTGTAAAAGAATATAATGATTCGGTCCCTGACGATTTTAAGTTCACAATAAAGGTTCCTAATTCTATAACCCTTACTCATTATTATTTTCCAAAAACAAAATCTTCTCTAAAAGAAAATCGTGATTTCCTGAACCCGGAACTCTTCCAGCAATTTCTGAAAAAACTTAACCCACTTGAAAATAAAATAGGGACATTGATGTTCCAGTTTGAATATTTGAACAAACAAAAGATGAATTCGGAAGCAGAACTATTGGACAGGTTAGGATCCTTTTTCGATTCAATTGATAGAACCTATGATATCTCAATTGAATTACGTAACCCTAATTATCTGAACAAAACTTATTTTGAATTTTTAACTGGGCAAAATATTTCGCACGTCCTTCTTCAGGGTTATTATATGCCGCCTATTAAAGAAGTTTTTCAGAAGTTTAAAGATCAACTGAAAAACACTGCAATTATCAGGCTTCACGGACCGGATAGAAAAAAGATAGAAGAGCTTACCGGCGGGGACTGGTCAAAGATTGTGCTGCCGGAGGATGAAAAAATTGAATGGCTGCCATCGATTATTAATTATTTTCTTGAAAATGAAGTTGATATTTATGTGAATGTGAATAATCACTTTGAAGGCAGCGCCCCGCTTACAATTGAGAAAATAAAAAGATTGCTTGAATAGCTGATGATGTTTTTCTTATGTGTATTATTTCCAGGTTAATTTTTAATCCGGGCAGGTTTTTGTAGCAGGTTAGTCATAAAAAAAGCCGGTTGTAAAAACCGGCTTGGTAAAATAAATCTTTTTATCAGAATTGTACTTTTTTCTTGCTTCTGTTTGCGTATTCAAGTACTAATGCACTTGCCACGAAGATTGAAGAGTAAGTACCTATTAAAATTCCGAAAAACATTGTAAATGCAAAAGCTCTCAAAACTTCACCACCGAAAATAAGCAGAACAAGAATTGTTAAAAGAGTTGTACCTCCTGTAAGTATTGTTCTACTCATTGTTCTGTTAACGCTAGCATTAATAACATCTTTTAGCGGCATTGTTTTATGAATCTTCAGATTTTCTCTAACCCTGTCGAAAACGATTACAGTATCGTTAATTGAATAACCAACCAGGGTAAGAAATGCGGCAACCACTGTCAGATCAATTTCAAGATTTAATCCGGGAATAACATTATAAAGTACAGAATATAAACCCAGGGTGATAAGAACATCGTGAAACAATGCAAGCACTGCACCAAAAGCAAATATAAACTTGAACCTGAATGCGAGATAAATAAGAATTGCGAGAAGAGAAAGTACAACGGCAATTACAGCATCCTGTTTTAATTCTTTCCCGACTTTAGGACCAACATGATCCTCTTTAATTACTTTGAATCCATTATCCTGAATTTTCTTTTTCAGGTTTTCCTTTATCCAGTCCGCGATTCCTACACTTACAATCATTTTTTTATTATCCGGTTCTTCTGAAACTTTACTTGTCTGGAATCCTGCACTGAATAACCTGTCTGTTAATATATTGGTAGTATCGGGATTTGCGAATTCATATGTTACTGAATTAGCTGAAGAGTCTACAATGTTTAAGGGTAGTCCCGGATAAATACTCTGAATCTCATCATTTACGTTTTTGACCACACTTGGAAAGACACCCGGTGGAACGTTTTGTAACTCAGTCCTTATCAGCACACCGGTTTCACTTCCGAAGGTTTTCAGTTCAACAATACCTAATCCAATATTATTCACATCCTGCCTGATCTGGGATATCTGAACAGGTTTATCAAATTGCAAGACAATCTCAGTACCGCCTTTGAAATCGATTCCAAATACGAGTCCACGAAAGATTACATTTAATAATCCGATCAGGAAAAGGGACGTTGAAATAATATAGAAAATTTTTCTTTTACTTAAATAATCAAGATGAAGATTTTCAAATATTCGCATTTATTTAACAGCTCCTTAAAAAGAGTAAAATTGATTAACCAATTGTAATTTTTTGTCCCTTAGCAACCATAAAATCAAATATTAGTCGTGCGATTACCAATGCACTAAACATACTTGCAGCAATACCTATCATCAGTGTTAAGGCAAATCCCTGTACTGGTCCGGTACCAAACTGGTAAAGAATAATACCAGTAATAAAAGTCGTTATATTGGAATCTATAATAGCAGAGTAGGCTTTAGAGAATCCGCTGTCAATAGAAGCTTTAATCGTTTTACCGGTAGCAAGTTCCTCTCTTATTCTTTCATAAATAAGAACGTTTGCATCCACCGCCATACCGATTGTTAAAATAATACCGGCAATACCGGGTAAAGTAAGCGTTGCATTAAATCCGGCAAGGATTCCAAGGATGAATAAAATTGTGAAAACAAGTGATGCTGCAGCTATGGTACCTGCACGCCGGTAGTATATTATCATGAACAGTCCGACAATAATATACCCGATAACAACAGAGTTAAATCCTTTACTGATTGAATCCTGTCCGAGTGATGGTCCTACTGTTCTCTCTTCAATAATATCAACCGGAGCAGGAAGAGCACCGGCTTTTAATACAATCTCAAGAAGTTTGGCTTCATCAAGATTTCCAATACCGGTAATCTGCGATCTTCCGCCTGTAATTTTATTTATAACATTCGGTGCTGAATAAACTAATCCATCGAGGATAATTGCTATACGGTGATTAACATTTGCCCCTGTAATTCTTGCCCATTCAGCCGCTCCTTCGGAATTCATTTCCATGTTCACTGTAGGCTGTGATGTGTTGGGATCTATATTGGCCTGTGCGTCTGTTATTACTCCGCCTGTAAGTTCGGGAGTTTTATTCACACAATAAAGTTGATATATCGCTTTGCCATCCTGGTACGTAACTGGTTTGGCGGAAAATTTAAATTCAACATTATCCGGAATCACCTTTTGTACATCCGGTCGGTTGAGCATTACTTCTAGTTTATTTCTCTGATCTGCTTTTACATAGGCATCAGCTGATCTTCCTTGCGGATCAATCATTGCAACAGAAAAGAATGGGTGTTCTTTTGCAAATTCTTCTTCGGATAATTGTTTTTTAGAAGTATCATTTTGTGCAAGATTTGTGTCTGAAACATTTGAAGTATCATTTGATGCAGTTGTTTCGGACTTTGTTGTGTCAGTTTCTGTAGAATCAACAAGCGGTTTTCCTGCTAATACTTTATCAATCTTCTGCATAATAGAGAAAGTCAGGTCAGGATCTTTAACAAGTCTGAATTCGAGAAGCGCCGTTCCTTGCAAAAGTTGTTTGGCTTCTTCTTCACGTGCAACTCCCGGAAGTTCAACTATAATTCTACGACTTCCCTGCCTTTGAATAGAAGGTTCAGAAACACCGTATTGATCAACTCTGTTTCTTATAATTTCAATTGCCCGGGTGACTGCATCATCTGCATCTTTTTTCAATTCACTAAGAATAGTTGCATCGTCCTGCCGTATATTTCCAAAATATCTGCTGAGCCTGATTCCACGCTGTTCAAACTTTTTTCCCATCAAATCTACAATCGACTCATCATTCAAAGCTGCTTCCTTTTCAGACTCTTTCATTACCTGTTTAAAAGCATCATCGGGATTCCTTGCTAATTTTTCAAGCAATTGTGCAGTATTAACTTCAAGGACAACGCGCATACCGCCTTGTAGGTCAAGTCCCAGCTTAATCCTTTTCTTACTTGCTTCCACAAAAGATGGATTTGCATTTTTAATACTGTCTTCCACCGCTGCAATTCTTAAATCTAACTGGCTGCTGGTTATCTCCGGATTGTTCTTTTTTATTTCCTGTCTTCTTTGCTCAAGAACTTTATTCACTACTTTTGAATTCTGATAATCAACGTAAGTTGGATATAAAAGATAAATACAGAGTGCAATTACGCCCAGAATTATGATTATTTTGAATCTGAATTCTTTCATATTTAGCTTTGTTTCTGAATGAGTTGTAAAAAATAATTAAGAATCAAAATTACCTTATAAGGGTAAGAAAGTCAATAAATATTGAGGTCGCTACATAATTATATCTCCAATAAAATTCATTTGAATTTGATTCAACGATTAATTAATTGTCGCTAAAAGCATACTAATTCTTTAGAAATATTACCAATTTCAAATAAAATCAAGGGAGAGAGTTCTTTTTATTAATCTTTCAAATTTTTCTTTAACTCTGTTAGCGGTATTGGTTACCTCTTTGTGAGATAATTTTTGCCCTGAAATCCCCGCAGCATAATTTGTGATACATGAAATTGAAGAAGTCTGCAATCCGCGGTAAGCCGAAAAATAAGCTTCTGGAATTGTTGACATTCCAACGGCATCTCCGCCAAAAATTCTTACCATATTTATTTCAGCAGGGGTTTCATAGACGGGACCTTTATTATACCAGTACACACCTTCTTTTATCCGGATATTTTCTGTTTCTGCAGCCTGCTTTATTTGCTTATTTAAGTTCAATGATGGAAAATTCAGAAAGTTCTGTCTTGTTTCAATACTGGAAATTCCTATGAGTTCTGTCATTTCTTTTTTAAGATTGATACCTAAAAAGGAATTTGCAAGCATTAAATCTCCCGGAATAAAATCAGGATTAACGCCTCCCGCAGCATTAGTTGCAATAAAATATTTTATCCCGAGTGAATTGGCAATATAAGCTGGGAGAATACATTCCGATAGATTGTATCCCTCGTAAAAATGAATTCTTCCCTGGAATAAAAGCAGCTTTTTGCCGGAGTGTTCGGCAAAATGAATTTTACCTTCGTGCCCGATTATAGTTGATGGCGGATATGAAGGAAGTTCTGAGGTAGAGAGAGTTTTTTTTATAACAACGCTTTTTGCAAAATCGCCTAATCCGCTGCCAAGTATAATTGCAGTATCAGGTTTGAATGGGGCTTCTTTTTTAAGATAAGAGATTAAATCTTTGTATTTAAAATCCAGATCAAGCATATAATTAGAACAAAATTCCGGCAAGAGTAGCAGTCATTAAAGTTGCAAGTGATCCTCCGAGAACAGCTTTCAAACCAAGTGCAGCTATGTCAGGTTTTCTTGAAGGGGCGAGGGGACTTAATCCTCCTATCTGTATTGCAATTGAACTGAAATTTGCAAATCCACATAGTGCATATGTAGCCATAAGAATAGTTTTTGGATCTAAAATTTGTTTTGATTCAATCAGAGTTCCTAAATCAAGATAAGCAACAAATTCATTTAAAACGATTTTTGTACCGAGAAGACTTCCGAAGTTAAGTGCATCATGCCAGGGAACACCGATGCCAACTGCGATAAATTGTAAAACCCACCCAAGAACTAATTGAAAATTAAGAGGTTTTCCGTACACTTCTTTTAAAGTCTGGTTCCAGCCGGTAATGTTACCCAATCCCTGCAGTAAATAATTAATTAATGCAATAAGTGCTATAAATGCTATTAACATAGCACCTACATTTAAAGCGAGCATTAAACCATCGGAGGCTCCGTTGGCTGCCGCTTCTACAACATTAGATGCATTTTTTTCAATCTTAACTTTTACTGTTCCCTTGGTTTCCGGTTCTGTAGTTTCGGGAAAAAGGATTTTTGAGATAACAAGTGCTGCCGGCGCCGCCATAACACTTGCTCCAAGTAATTGTGTTGCAAAAAGCTGCTGAGCTTCAGCAAGTGGAATTCCCAGAGTTTTTGCATACGAATTTCCAAGTATCTGTATGTATGCCGCCATTACACCACCGGCAATGGTTGCCATACCTCCAATCATTATAGTCAGAATTTCACTTCGTGTCATTCCTTTAATAAACGGCTTAATCATCAACGGAGCTTCAGTTTGTCCCACAAAAATATTTGCAGTGCACGAAAGCGATTCAGCTCCGCTTGTTCCCATAAACTTTGCCATTATCCATGCCATTCCCTGAACAATTCTTTGCATAATTCCGAGGTAGTACATTATAGACATTAAACTTGCGAAGAAAATAATTGTTGGCAGAACCTGGAATGCAAAGAACATTCCTAAACTTCCGTCCTGACCCGGTGAAATAGCAAGATTACCAAAAACAAATTTTGCTCCTTCAGTAGTAAAATTTAGAAGAAGCACGAAAAATCCGCTGATCCAGTAAAAGAAATCTTTAGGCCAGGCAAGTGGAGAAAAATATTTGCCCAGTTGATCTCCTTTAAGAATAAGTATTGCAAAAACTACCTGCAGAAAAATTCCGCTAACGACAAGCCGCCAATTTATATTCTTCTTGTTATTTGAGAAAACGAATGCAATTCCGACAAGCAGGATGAGTCCTAATATTCCACGGATTAATCCGGTAAAATCCATTAAAGCCCCTCTTCCTTAGGAATGTAGTGACATCTTCTGCATCGGGCTTCATATATTTCAGAAGCACCCACAACTACACGTTCAGAAGATTGAGTTTTTCTTTGTGTTTTATCAGCGGGGTTTCCGCAAACAACACATATTGCAAGAGTTTTAGTGATGTATTCTGCAATAGCAAGTAATTGGGGCATCGGTTCGAACGGTATTCCTTTATAATCCTGGTCAAGTCCTGCTACTATTACACGCTTACCTTTGTTTGCAAGTTTGTTACAAACTTCAACTATTCCCAACGGGAAAAATTGCGCTTCATCAATCCCGACTACCTGTGCGTCTTTTGCAAGTTCAATGATATCGTCGGGGTTATCTATTAATAATGAAGGTAATGATTGATCGCTGTGAGAAACAATTGCTTTTGCAGAAAATCTTGTATCCAGCCGTGGTTTAAAGATCAAAACCCGTTGTTTTGCAATTTCAGCACGTCTTAGTCTTCTGATTAATTCTTCAGTTTTACCGCTGAACATACAACCGGCTACAACTTCAATCCAGCCGGTTTCTTTTGGAAGGGAATGGGGAGAATATTCCATCATAACAATATCCCGTTATTTTAAGTTTGCATCCCCGAATGGGAGGGGGAACAATTCATGGAGTTTTAAAATTTTTATTTCATCTTTGTGGTTTATAAGAACAACATCCAGGTCTTTGCAAAAATCATTTAACACTTGCCTGCAGGATCCGCAGGGCGGACAAAAATCAGGATCATCACTGGCAATAGCAATAGCTTTAAATTTTCTCTCGTCCTTCCGATAATGCTTTAAATAATGCAACTCTTTCGGCGCAGATAGTTAAACTATATGAACTTGATTCAATATTTCCGCCAGTGAATACTTTTCCGTCTTCGGTTAAAAGAGCTGAGCCTACCCTGAATTTTGAATAGGATGGAATTGCTTTTGACTTTGCTTCAACTGCTATTTTTGCGAGTTCTGTATAATCCATTTAAACCAGAATTTTGTTAGCAAAAATATGTCATTAAATATAGAATTCAAACCATTATTTCAGTTTGGTGAGTGTTATTTGTTTTTCCCTGATCTCTTGTCATGATTATTTCAAAGTTAACACAATATAAAATGTGGGAGCAAATAAATTATTTATGATTCCCGGTTTATCATTAGACATTTTTTTAGTAAAAATGATTAAACCGGATTTTTTAATTATTCTATAGAGGAAAAGATGAAAATTACTCCAGAGTATTCCTTTGGAATCTTCTGACAGAAGATCAATTATCTTTTTTGTGTTTAAGTTTATTTTAAATTCGTTAAATAATCTGCTTATATCTTTTAAAGAGAGAAGTTCTGCGATATCGCTTCTATTAAAATCATCCTTGCGAATAAATCTTAAAAAATATTTTTTGATTGAATGTCTTTTAAACAAAGATAAAAACGGAATTCCCCAATGAGGATCTGAAATGAAATTAAATATCGAAAACCTGTTTGGTGTGCTTATATAAATCAACCCGTTTTTCTTCAAAATCCTTTTTAATTCATTTACTAAAGAATCCTTATCTTCAACATGCTCAATTACATCCTGCAGAATTATTAAATCGAAAGAATAAATTTTAAAAGGGAAGAAATTCGGCCGTACCATTTATTCTTACGTAAGGATGATTTGATTCCGAACTTTGTCTGTCTTTTTAATCTGGCAGACTAAGATCAAAACTTATCACTTTGTTGATTTGTGAAAAGTATGAAGAAGTTCCTCCTTCACCTAGAGCCGAGATCAAGTATGTTTAGATCTTTACAAATTTTATAAGAAGAAATTATTTCTCCCGCAATTTTTGCCCTGTCCAGCGCAAGTTCTCTAGCTCTTTCCCACCTTTTATAATTAGGATGATCAGGGTTTAACCATGCTGGTTTTTCTACTTCTATTTCCATTCAATCTTTCTGAACATCGCATTAAAGAAATTAATAACTATAAAAATTTCATATAATAAATCATAAAATAAGATTTGAAAAATGTTAAAATGATAGTTAAAAGATTTCTGAACAAAGAAAAAAGTGAATGTGTCAACTATCATTTTAATAATAAATAACCACATAAAATCGAAATTGAAAAACATCAGCAAAGGTGAAAAAAACATAAATAAATTAATTAAATGCCATATGCCAAGTACAATTTGATTCTTTAAACTATAGTGAAGAGATGATTGTGTATGTCTTGCCTTCTGATTTAAATACTCCTTCAAAGATCTTTTTGTCCGGGAATAAACAAAAGCATCGTTATCATAAAATGCTTTTACTTTCAATTTATTTCTGACTGCCTCTCTTAAAAGAAGATCATCATCACCGCTTAAAGTATCTGTTGTATTTTTGTAACCGCCTATTTTTTGAAACGCCTCTTTAGTAAAACCAAAATTCCTTGCACTCGCGGAATAGGGAAGACCAATATTCGCAAAAGAAAATGTGAGAAACTGATTCCTGATGTTTTCATAACAGGAAACATTATTTATAAAATTGTTTTCTGGGTAAAAAGGAGCCGGTCCAAAAATAAAATCATAGCCTTGATGAAAAACTGCAGCACAGGATTTTAACCATTGAGGTGAGACAATGCAATCTGCATCGGTAATTAAAATAAAAGGAAAATTTGAAGCTTCTATTCCGGTTTCAGCAATGCACCCCGTTTACCTTGTAAGGTTTTATTCTCAGTTTTAATAATTTTGAAATTAATTTGATTTCCGATTAATCTATTAACAGTAGAATATGTTTCATCTGTGGAATTATCATCGACTATGATGAATTCAAAATATTCAGTTGGGTAATCTAATAACTTAACTGAAGAGATTAATTCTTCAATCACTGACGCTTCATTCCTTGCAGCAGTTATAATTGATATTTTTTCTTTTGAAGAGTTTGTAGAAAACTGAGAAGTGATATTTTTATATCCGTATAAAAGGATAAAAAAAAGTAAAATAAAGATAACCGGAATGACCAGCATAAAAATGAATTAACAAATTAACGATACTCCGAATCTAAAGGAAAAGACGTGGAAAGTAAAATAAAAAAACTAATACAAGAAAAGCCGGTTTACTGCCGGCTTCTCTTTTAATTACTTAACCATCATCCCTGCAAAGCAGGATTTTTGATTATGTGCTTTAAATTATTTTAACAGCATCATCTTTCTTGTCTGTGTAAAATTACCGGCTTTCACATTGTAAAGATATATACCGCTTGCAACCTGTTGACCGGAATCATTTTTTCCATTCCAGGTTACTTCATATGTTCCGGCACTTTGATAGTTATTTACCAAGTCTGCTATTTTACTTCCGTTAATATCATAAATAATAATCCTCACCTCTCTGCCTTCCGGTAAAGCATATCTGATCTTTGTTGAAGGATTGAAAGGGTTGGGATAATTATAACTTAACTCAAAGTCCTTCGGAATTTCATTACTGATCTCAGCAACAGAGGTTATGGTTTGAATTGTTGCTCTCATAAAATATGTTTCATTCCATGCTGCCCAACTGGATCCATCAAAATCCCAGGCTCTTCCATTGTCATCCGGATCATAACCAAATAATGGCTGATTAGTTCCATCATAAATCAATCCGACAAAAAAATCACCGTTAACGCTTATGTTGGAATTTGTCAAATCGGTCGGGTCCCAGCCAGGATAAGAAGCAGCAGTTTTGAAATTCAGAGTTGCCAAATCATTTCCCGGTGATCCTCCATTATTACCCAGAACAATAGGTTTATAAGTTGCACTACCTGCATTCACACCCAGTATATAAATTTCCATTTTAGTAAGCATTGCATTACTTAATGTTGGGGTCATTCTATTAGCGGAACCTTGACCACTGCCCGGCCAGTAGTATCCACTTGTTGGAGTTCCGTCATCATAAATGAGATCGGCAGATTGTGTACCGCCACCGGTGATTGCTGCTGAATACATGCTTCTGCCGTGTGTAGCAGCAAATAGTTTGTTATCCGAAGAACGATAATCCAAATCGAGAACAGGAACATTTGCCATACCGCTAATATTCTGAACCCAGGTGCTTCCTCCATCTGTTGTAGAGAAAATTCCAAGATCAGTTCCTACAAAAAGATTATTTCCATTTGCAGGATTAACAACCACGCAGTTCGTTGGTATGTTGGGTAAGTTCCCCGAAATGTTTGTCCAGTTAGATCCGTAATTAATTGTCTTATAAATTTTTGAAGAAGCCTGATAACCGGAGAATGTAACATAAGCCGTTGCCGGATTATTGGGATCCGTGTTTATCCTGGTTACTGAAAGATTTGGTAAACCTGAGATCCTTAAATTCCAGGAACTTCCGCCGTCTGTGGTAACCTGAACTTTTCCATTTGAACAACCGGCATATATAACATTTGAATTCCCTTTTGCAATTGTAACCACAGAAATAGTTGCTCCGGATGTACCCGAACCATCACCGGTTAAATCGCTGCTGATAGCTGACCAGTTAGAAGCGCCATTTGTAGTTCTCCAAACTCTGTACGTTCCGCCGACTAAAGTACCGGAGTTATTCGGATCCATAGAAAAAGGCGTAATAAATTGAGTTCTGTCTGTAGTTCCATCATACAAATTTGGTCCGGTTGGTATTCCCGTCATTGCTTTGAAGAAAGTCGAACCGCCATCGGTAGTTTTGAAAAAGGCAAAATGGACGTACTCCATATAAATATTATTTCCATTATTAAAATCAATTTCAGTGGCACCTCCGTCTCCCCCCAGTATTTCACTCCAATTTGTAGAACCCGTGCTTCTGGTAGTTCCATTATCCTGTAAACCTCCGGCATATACTGTACCGGTTGAATTAACAGTACCATAGTAAAATTGTGTAATGAAAAGGTTATTGTTCATTGAAGTCCAGGTTTCGCCTTTATTGGTGGATTTATAAATGCCGCCATCGTTGCCAAGATAAGCTATATTAGAGTTTGAGGGTGCAAAGCAAATAGCATGCTGATCTGCATGTGCATAAGGAGGGGCACCTGCTTCAGTATACCAATTAGTTTTTTGAGTCCAGTTTGTTCCGCCGTCGGTAGTTTTCCAGTTATCAATTCCACCTGCAAGAAAGGTATTAGCATTATCAGGATCAACAGAAAGAATATTACCGTACCATGCTTGTGAACCTGTATAAGTGCTTTCACCCGCATAAGACGGACCGGGGACATTTGTCTGGAACCAGCTACCACCTGCATCATTAGTATAACCCATTAACATGGTACCGTTAGTACTCAAATCCATAAATGAAGCGTAAGCAACAGCTGGATTGGATTTAGATGAAGCCATCTCGATTCTTCCTGCACCGGTAACAGATACACTTTGAGCAAAAGAACTGCCGCCATCATTACTTACCCAAATTTCGGATTGATTAAATAATCCAAAAGCGGCATAAATAGTAGTTGGATTAGTATATCCTATTTCAATATCAGTACAATGAACATCACTACCGGATCCTGTAACCAGCGGAGTAAAAGATGCCCCGCCATCGTTGGATGAATATAAACCAAGCCGTGTGGCTGCATAAAGAACATTATTTACTTTATCAAAATCGAGATCATTCACATAATAAAAATCGCTGTTATTTGTTGATGGTAACTGAGACCAGGAAGCACCTGCGTCAGTTGATTTAAAAATTCCCGCACCGCGAATAGCATCAAGGTTAAAAAATCCTTCACCTGTTCCTGCATAAATTGTATTCGGATTATTCGGATTAATAACTATGGAACAGACGGCCAGGTTTGCCATAAAATCATTCAATGAAGTCCATGAAGCCTCCTCCATCCGAAGATTTCCAGACTCCGCCTGCAACTGCACCGATATAAACTATGTTAGGATCCGTTGGATGAACGGCAATCGCCCTGATTCTGCCGCCTACATTTCCGGGTCCTAATTGTGTCCAGCTTCAAAGCATCCGGAGAGTTGGACGGAGACACATTGTAAGCGCTTATATGTTTATAAGCCTCTTCACGCCAATTTGCAGGAATGCTGTTATTTGGATAGGCTCTTTGTTTGTAATACCATAGCAAAGCCTCGTCAGGCTGGTCATTTTTAAATTTTGATTCAGCCTTTTCTTCTTCAATTTTGTAATTTCTAAAATCTTCTGCTGTAAAAGTTTTTACAGTATTGTTTGTGAAATAGTAAAAGCTAAATACCAGTGCAGTAAAAAACAGACTAAGTACCAGAAATTTTTTCATTCTGTGCCTCTTTAATAATTAATTAATTTATATCAGGAAATTTTATTTACTCAATAAAGAAATGGGGTTACACTATCTGCGAATGATTATTCAAAACTTAAAACTTTTTGGATGAACCATCCTTTATTATTCTCTAAGGAAATTTCAGCCTTAAATTCATTCCCTTGCGAAAGCTTACCAAGCTTCTTAAGTGCTTCATTTATATCGTTGTTCATTAGTTTGTCATTATCATACCTGAAGTTGGGAGTAAGTAAATACGTATTACCCGCAACGGCAATACTATTTAAAGAATTACTGTCTTTTACAGTTAGAACTGTAACTCTTAACTGATAATCAGTTTCATCTTTAAATAAAACCTCATCAACTCTGGCTGTAACTATTGATAGATTTTGTACAATCGAAGTAGGACCAGAATGATTTATGATTTTATCCTGTCCTATTTTTTCAGTGGTTGGTTTGGAGTTGCAGCAGCCGTGTACCAGAAGCAGCAACATGAGAAATGGTGCAAAGTAGATTTGTTTCATAAATTTTTACCTGGTTTATCTGAATATAAAAATTTTATTTTACATTTCAACTAGTTTAGTAATTATTTAAAGAAATAGTTAGATTCTATTTGTCAGGTATAAAATCTTTTAATTTTAGGCTCTTTTATCAATTTTTCAATTGATTTTCTGTAGATAAACGGGCATTTAATTCTTTAAATCTCGATCAATTAACACAATTTTCTCTCCTTGTGTCAATATTTGTTAGTTCTTAAGTATTGTTCTTTCGGTTTGAAATAAAAATTAAACCAATTCATCTTGTATCTGTTGTGTGGTTTCTTTTCTCTGTTCTTCATAGTAGATATGCCAGTTATAATCTTTAACCCACTCATTCACAGAAAATCTTATGATTACACAATAGAAATAAAAAAATGCAAAAGGGACAATCATTGTCCCTTCAAATGCTACACTGCCCCGACTAAAAAAGTAAGCCAGAACAAACGGTAAAATAGCAATAATAAAAAAAGCAATTATCCATCCAAATCGCTTTTCTCTAATCAATACATACATCATATAAGGTGTAAATAAGATTGCAGCTATTATAAGTAATGGTAGGGCTATCCACCAATTGCCTTGAAGAAACATAAGCACAGAAGTGGAAAGCTGATAATTAAATATTGTAGCAAATCTTTCTACTGATTCAATGTGGGTTACTATTTTTTTCGATTCTTTCGGCATGACCCAATTAAGAGAAGTTAACCATAATCATTTAATTATAATTTACTGAGAATTATTTCCGAAATCATCCTTGATTAAAAAAGGAATTTCTATTTGGAAATTATAGCATATTGAGAATCAAGAAACTGTTAAACCCCTCAGGCAGTGACGAGTATAAGAATAAAAACTGTAGAAATTAATAATATAAATTAAGCTTAACGGTTAATAGTGTCTCAAAAAAATATTGGAATTAAATCAATTTAGATTAAAAATAATTTTGTTTTTTATAAATAAAAATTATTATCTTAAACCCATTCATCAAATTGATTAAACAACCGGGCATTTACTAATAAATAATTGATACTGATTGCTTACCTTAATATTAACGTTTTTAATTTTCCCACGGAAATACTTTTATTGCTAATACTTTCAATCTCTTTGTCTTTTTTTTCACTTCATAATCCTAACCCGGTTAGTTAAACGGTGTTTTAAATTAAAGACAATGAAAATTTTCCTTATAATGAAAAATGCTTTTTATAAAAATTGATCTAATTAAATAACCAATATCTTAAACTCATCAAATAAGGAGACCTTATGAGGAGGCATCTACCTATACTTGTTCTGCTGACAATATTGATCGGCTGGACAATGAACTCATTCGCTCAATTACAGAACCCGGATCCAAGAATGTGGAGTATCCACTTTCCTAAAACCGGACAATTTTATGATGTTCCAGCGGGAAACCTGGAATATCAAAATCCAAATCATCAAACCAAAGTTTTCACATTCCGTGATGAAGTTGTTGGAGTAGCACCTAACTTCCGTGTGCACCCAAGCAATGCATCTCAAAGTGAAGTTCCAATATCACGTGGTTTGGATCCGAATATTTTATTTGCTTCAGGAAACGTTTTCATTTCAAGCTCTTTCTTCTTCAGTGAAGGCGTTTATGTTTCCGTTGACGGCGGTAATAGCTGGTTCGGAAGCGATACCTGTACTGCTGCACCAATTTCAGATCACGGCGGAGATCCCGGTCCGGGTGTAGGACCAGACGGTACATTATATATGTCTTATCTGCCGGGGTCATACAATTCAATTAAGGTTGCCTACTCAACTAATTTCGGAACTACCTGGTCAACAGGCGCAGTTCTTCAGTCAGGTTCTATGGACAAAAACTTAACTGCAGTTGATAATGTGGCAGGAAGTCCTTACCTGGGAAATGCTTATGTAGTATGGTCTGATTTTAGCCAATCATCTCCTTCAGCAACAGTTTCTCTCAGTTCAAATGGTGGTGCGAACTGGTCGACATTCCAGCATATTAACACATCTGCATCAGGTCACTATTCACAGGGTGTCAATCCTGCTGTTGGTCCGGGCGGAGTTGTTTATGTTGCATGGCAGAATCCGGTTTCAGGTTCTCCTTATACAGGAGATTTTATTGGTCTTGGAAAATCCACTGATGGTGGTGTTACATGGACATATAACAATAATATTTATGACTGTAATGGTATCAGAGGTTTTCTTGCCAATAAATCAGGTATAAGAGTTAATGATTTTCCCTGGCTGGCTGTTGATAATTCCGGCGGAGCAAGAAACGGCTGGCTGTATATTGTTACTGCAGAAAAAAATCTCGCACCAGCTGGAAGCGATCCTGATATCACTATGCACGTGTCATCAGACGGCGGTACTACATGGTCTGCCGGTATAAGAGTTAACCAGGATGCATTAAATAATGGTAAAGATCAGTATATGCCTGCAGTTTGTGTAGGCGAAGACGGCGCAGTTAATGTAGTTTATTATGACAGTCGTAATACTACATCCGACTCAGCTGAAGTTTGGGTTTCCAGGTCAGTTGACGGTGGTGCAACATTTAATGATTTCCCGGTTAGTGATCATAGGTTTAAACCAGCTCCTATATCTGGTTTAGCAGGTGGTTACCAGGGAGATTATATCGGTATTGTTGAAGCAAACGGAGTTGTTTATCCTTACTGGTGTGATAACGTAACAGGAATTTACCAGGCATGGACAACACAGGTAGTATTTGGACCTCCTTGCCCTGTTGAAGCAGCTTCTAATCCTAACCCTGTTTCCGGTGCAACAGATGTTTCAATAAATCTTTCTCAGCTTTCATGGACGAACGGTGCAAATGCCGTAACTAATGAAGTATATTTCGGTACAAGTCCCGGAAGTTTAACCTTAGTTCAGTCAGGTTCATTATCCACATCGTGGAATATTGATCCAAGCTATTTACCATTTGATTATAGTTCAACATACTACTGGAGAATTATAGAAGTTGGTGATACCTGTAACAGTTCAGGTACTTTCTGGAGTTTTACAACAGAACAGGATCCTAATCTTGTAACTGCTACTGATACACTTTATCCTCAAAGTGGAGATTACTGGACAGGAACTACTGACGGTACTACTAAAACACAAGTCAGTTTGGTAAATACTATTGACCCTGAATTAGGCTGGATGACTTTCGATATAAGTTCAATACCAAGCCAGGCAACAATAACAGCGATTACTTTAGGCGGTTATGTTAATGCAACTAACTGGCCATACTGGAGTGCTACTCCTATGGGATCAGTTTATCCTGTAACTGCATCAGCCTCGGAAATAAACACCCAGGTATTATCAGGATATGACCAGGGAGTTGCTTACGTTTATTCAAATGAATCAATCAACATTTAGTACCGGATGGCATAATTATCCAATGGAAAGCGGAGCTGTACCTGATTTACAAGCTGCTGTTACATCCAGTCAAGGATGGTTTGCAACAGGTATTGTTGACCGCGATTTTTCAACATCTTATTATGTCAACTTTGATGGATGGGCAGAAGCAAATCCGCCTTACATAATTGTTGATTACTTTTATGTTACACCTGTTGAACTGACTTCATTTACTGCTGCTGCAAATAATGGAGCTGTTTCATTAAACTGGCAGACTGCAACTGAAACAAATAACAAAGGCTTTGAAGTTGAACGTAAATCAGCCAATGGTGATTTTGTTAAAGTTGGATACATAGCCGGACATGGAACTACAACAGAACCGAAAAGCTATTCATATTCAGATAACGATCTGAAATCAGGAAATTATTCATACAGATTGAAACAGGTTGATTTTAACGGAACTTCAAACTACTCAAAAGAAGTTGAAGTTGAAGTCACAGTTCCTGCATCATTCTCATTACAGCAGAACTATCCTAATCCATTCAACCCGACTACAATGATCCAGTACTCTATTCCTTCCGATCAGGTAGTAAGATTGAATGTGTATAATCTTCTTGGTGAAAAAGTAATGACACTTGTAAATGAATCACAAAAAGCAGGACAGCATCAGGTCAGCTTTAATGCTTCAAACTTTGCAAGCGGTGTTTACTTCTATAAACTTGAAGCCGGAGCTCAGCAATCAATTAAGAAAATGATTTTAATGAAATAATTTTCTGAATCATTTCTTTTAATTAAGGCTGCTCAATTTGGGCAGCCTTTTTTTATTCTCCGCCTGGTATTAATAATTTTAATCGAAATTTTGAAATTATTGTTAAAATATAATTTTGTTTTGTTTTAATTAAATATTAATTTTAATTCGTACTCAATCGAAAATATAAGTGGATACAATTAACTTACCAGAAGTATATGTCTCTGTTTTCCTGCGCGATCATACTATATAACCATGTTTACCCTGTGAATAGATTTTTTCATAAGCGAAAATTAGTTTCAAATTAGATAAATAATTTTGTTCAGATAGTTTTTAGAAAAAAATAATTTTGAAGAAATGACCTTATTAATTAACTAATTATTATTTCATTAAAAAAGGTGAACTTATGAAGAGGTATTTACCATTGTTTGTTCTTCTGGTTGTTTTAATCAGTTGTACAATTAATACTTTTGCTCAGAATGGTTCTGATCAGGATCGCCGATGGTCCAGACCTTTGATCGATCCATTAAATACTGGTGTAAGACAGCATTCCAACTGGGAACCGGCTCCACAAATCGAAAAACATTATTTCATCAACAATCAGGATGTTGCTGTAAGCCCGAATTTCAGACCTCATCCTACAACAAATACCACCCAGTCAGAAATGAGTGTGGATGTACATCCGACGGATGAGAATATAGTTTTTGGTTCGGCAAACGCATCAAACTGGCCTGTATCAACAATTTACGGCACAGGAGTTTACTGGAGTTTTGATGGAAGTTCTACCTGGGGCGGAAACGATACACCTCCTTTCGGTACTAACGGCGGAGATCCTGCTTCTGTTATCGGAGCAAATGGTTATTTATACGAAGCATATCTGATCGGCGGATCATATGCAATTGGAATGGCTGTTTCAACCAACAATGGTGTAAACTGGACAAACCATGTAGTTAATGGAACTGCAAATGACGATAAAGAACATCTTATGGTTGATAAAAGTCCCGGTAGTCCATACTTCAATCATCTGTATTGTGTGTGGACAAATTTTGCAGGAAACAGTGAAGTGGTTTTCAGATCTTCATCAGATTTCGGAACTACCTGGACACCGCTTGTTGAGCTGTCCACTTCTGTAACACCCGGTGGAAGTTCATTTGCCCAGGGAGCGAATGTACAGACCGGACCCAATGGTGAAATTTATGTTACTTATTGTATTTATGATGCAAACTTTTCTGATGGGGAAGACGGTATAGGATTTTCAAAATCAACCGACGGCGGTGCAACCTGGACAACTCTACGTGCATACGATCATCTTAATTTTGGAATCAGAGGTACCCTTTCAAGTAAAGGCGGAATGAGAGTCAATTCATTTCCTTCAATGGCTGTCGATAGATCCGGTGGACCTACTGACGGATACATTTATATTTGCTGGCCGCAGAGAAACGTTGCCCCGGCAGGCAGTGATCCGGATGTTGTTATGATAAGATCAACTGACGGAGGTGCAACATGGTCATCACCTTTCAGAGTAAATGATGATCCTTTAAGCAATGGAAAAGATCAGATATTTCCATGGTGCACAGTTGATGCAACTACAGGGCAATTGCTGGTAGTTTTTTATGACAGCAGAAATGTTGCAAATAATATGGCTGAAGTTTATATGGCAAGTTCATATGACGGTGGCGATACATTCAGCAATTTTGTAGTCAGCGATCAGTCATTTAATTTTGGACCTATATCAGGTTTTGCCGGTGGATATGGCGGCGATTATATTGGTGTTGCAGCAGTTAATGATGTTGCTTATCCTTTCTGGATGGACAGCAGAACTGGTAACTCACAGGGATGGATGGCTAAAGTTACTTTTGGTCCTCCTTGTCCTGTTGAAGCAGCTTCAAATCCTACCCCTGCAAACGGTGCAACGAATGTTCCTGTTGCGCTTTCACAACTTACATGGACTAACGGTGCAGGAGCAGTAACAAATGATTTATATTTTGGAACCAATCCTGGTTCACTGACACTTGAACAAACCGGTACTTTAGCTACAAGCTGGAATGTAACAGGTGGACCGCTTCAATATGCTACAACATATTACTGGAAAGTAGATGAAGTTGGAGATACCTGTTCCCAATCAGGTCCGACATGGAGTTTTACAACTGAACAGGATCCTAATCTTGTTACGGCATTCAATGAACCGTTCGACAATCTTTCCTGCTGGACGGCACTTGGTCCTCTAGGAACCACAAACTGGTCACTGAATACATCAAATAATGCCGGAGGATCACCACCATCAGAACTCCGGTTATCCTGGACTCCATCATTTGACGGATTAAGCCAGTTGATATCCTGTACGGTAAATTCTTCTTCTCTGTATATAAATCATGTTTCCCTCAAACATATGTGTGATTTTTATGCTGACCCGGCACCATTTATGGGACTTGCTGTTACCTATGATGGCGGCACTACCAGTACAAGCTTATGGGAATTCCAGCCAGTAGGCGGAAGTGTTGGTCCTGAAGATATCAATTTTGATTTTACACCTACGGCTGATAGTTATCAATTTATTCTTTACTGTAATGGAAATTCATTCAATATTAATTACTGGTATGTTGATGATATAACAGTAACTTACGCTACACCGGTAGAGCTATCTTCATTTAATGCTTCGTCAAATGAAGGAACAGTTCTGTTGAACTGGAGTACAGCCACAGAAACAAATAACCGCGGCTTTGAAATAGAGCGGAAATCATCAAACAGTGAATACCAGAAAATTGGTTATGTAGCCGGTTTCGGAACCACAACACAACCAAAAAATTATTCTTACACAGATAACAGTCTGAACAGAGGAAGTTATACTTACCGGTTAAAACAAGTCGATTTTAACGGCAGCTTTGAGTACTCAAACGAAGTTGAAGTTGAAGTAAACGTTCCGGCAGCATTTTCATTAGAGCAAAATTATCCAAACCCGTTCAATCCAAACACGTTGATCAAATATTCAATTCCCCAGGATCAGCAGGTTAGATTGAATGTTTACAACTTACTCGGTGAAAAAGTGATGACACTTGTAAACCGTCTCCAAAAAGCAGGCGAACATGAAGTTAATTTTAATGCTTCGAACTTTGCAAGTGGTGTCTACTTCTATAAACTTGAAGCAGGAGCTCAGCAATCGATTAAGAAAATGATTTTAATGAAGTAATTTTCCGAATCATTTCTTTTAGTTAAGGCTGCCCGCCTTGTCTTGAACAATTCGAGACAGGCTCTTTAAGGGCAGCCTTTTTTTTCTTATTCTCCATATTAAATAGATAGTAACAAAGAGCATTAAATAAATTAAATTTATATTTTTGATAGTTCCTTCAATTAAAGTGCATAAATACTATGAGTAAAATTATCGGAATTGTTTTCTTATTCATCCTCCTGAACTTTTCAATTTTTCCCCAAAATTTTTGGGAGAAAATTAATAGTCCTACATCGAAAACTTTAAATTCCATAATATTCCTGGATAGTCTTAACGGCTGGGTTGCCGGAGATTCCGGTTTAATTATTCATACTTCTGATGGCGGGGAGAATTGGGAAACTCAATTTGGTAATGATTCGTTAAATGTTGTAAGTATTTATTTTGTAAATCAGGAAAAAGGCTGGGCTTCGGCGTGGAGTAGTGTGTATGAACCGTATGGCACTTTTATTTTAACTACTACAAACGGCGGATTAAACTGGAATTCTACTCAATTGCGAATTGGCGAAGCTTTTGTCAATTCATTTTATTTCCTGGATACCTTAACCGGATTTGCGGTGGGTTATCCCGGTGTTTTTCTCAGAACTACAGATGGCGGCACCTCCTGGAGACATGTTAATCTTGATTCGTCATTGATTGCTGGATTTCCGCCATACACAGTAAAATTTCTTACTCCCCAGTACGGTTACGCGTGCGGAGGAGTACGAGATATTGCCGGCGTAGTCTGGAGAACTACTGACGGAGGATTAAACTGGATGACTGTTGTGGATTCCCTTTCAGCAGAACCATTTTTTACTATTCAAATATTTGATTCTCTACATATAATGGTAATGGGTGGTGATCCGGAATATGGGGCAAGCCTGGTAGAAACAACAGACGGCGGTGACACGTGGGATTACAGAACACTGGGAATACTTTGGTACCCAGTTGATGCTGAGTACAGGACACTAACTGAAGGTTGGGCTCCGCTTGGTCCAAAGTTGAGGTTTTTATTTACTACTGATTCAGGCGAAAACTGGTCCGAACAGCCAACACCTGATTCTACAAGTGTAACCCGCTTAAGTTTTCCTGATTCGATTCACGGATTTGGGATAGGGAATAATGGAGATATTATAAAATATGTTTATCAAAAACCGAATGAAATAAAATCCAATGTAGAAAAAATAAATTCCTTCAATCTTGGACAGAATTTTCCGAATCCCTTTAATCCTGTTACAACGATCAGCTACACTATGCCAAATAACGGTAATGTAACGTTAAAGGTTTATAACGTACTTGGAAAAGAAATTATAACGCTGGTAAATGAATACAAACAATCCGGAACTTATAATGTTCAGTTTGATGGAAGCAAATTATCGAGCGGAATATATTTGTATAAAATTCAGGCAGGAGATTTTACGCAGGTAAAAAAAATGATATTACTAAAATAGAATTTTTGTGTTTTATTAGCTCTGCCGTAAATAACATTTCAATTAAGAAATAACTATTCCCATTCATCTTCAAGAAGCCAGCCTTCAGCAAGTTCCTGCTTAATCCCTGTAATAAATCTTGAAGGTTTGGATAAAGTCATTCCGGCTTCACGGTCGAACATATTCATCGGGTAAGTAATAAAAAGATTCTGCTTTGCCCTGGTAGAGGCAACGTACATTAGTCTTCTTTCTTCTTCCAATGCATCTGGATTATCGGCTGATCTGTATGAAGGGAAGAATCCTTCAACAGCATGGATGATAAATACAGAATGCCATTCAAGACCTTTAGCAGAATGAATAGTTGAAAGAGTAAGAAATTCTTCCTCTTTATCTGACGGTCCGATATCTACCACACTGTCTATTATTGGTTCAATCGCCATATCTGCAAGCAGTACATCCAGAGATTTATAGTTTTCAGAAATATTCTGAAAAATTTCCATGTCCTTATTTCTTTTATTAAAATCATCATACTTCTGTTTAAAGATCGGATGATAGTAATCAAGTACCTGCTGAAGCTTTTCTGATGGAAGTGATTTTTCCGTGTGAATCTTGTATAAAATCTTAAACAAATTAACCATCTTATCATTGTATTTAAATGAGGGCTGCTGATCAGGACTTGATTTAATTGATAATCTTGCAAGAGCTAATTCATCCAGAATTTTTTGTGCGGTTTTAGGTCCTACTCCTTCGTGTAAAAGCAACACCCTGTACCAACTGACAATGTCTTTAGGATTTGCAGCAATTCTAAGGAATGCAAGTACATCCTTAATGTGGGCTGCTTCAATAAATTTCATGCCTCCAAATTTCTGAAATGGAATATTTGCTTTGGATAATTCTATTTCCAGGTCGAAAGAGAAAAATGATGATCTGAAAAGAACCGCAATATCATTTAGTGGAACACCCTCTTCTCTCAGCTCAAGAACTTTCTCTACAATAAACTTTGACTGAAGATTTTCAGTGGAAGCAGCGATAATATTAGGCAGTGCATTTCCGGGTTTCCTCGTGAATAAATGTTTTTCATATTTTTCTGCGGCATGTTCAATAATATGATTAGTGAAATCAAGTACAGGCTGAATGCTGCGAAAATTTTCTTCGAGCTTTATGATTTTAACATCTTTAAAGAGTTTAGGAAACTCCATTATATTTTTAAAATTTGCACCTCTGAAGGAATAAATAGATTGTGAATCATCACCAACAACCATAAGATTATTGTTATGCTGAGTTAATCCCTGTACTATTTCTGCCTGTAATTTATTTGTGTCCTGGTATTCATCTACCATTACAAAATTAATAGAGGATAATAAATTTTTTGCACCCGGAGAAAGTTCATTTAGAAACCTGTTTAAGTAAACGAGCAGATCATCATAATCGAATAGATTGTTTTTCCTCTTATACTCTTCAAACACTTTTTTAATTGCAAGCATTTTATCCAGCTGCTCAACAAAATGAGGATAGCTTTCTTCTATTATATCTTCAACTCTTCTCCCGGTATTTACACTCAGGCTGTAAACTTTATTCAAAGTCTGTTTGTTTGGAAAGCGTTTTTCTTTTCCAACCAAACCCGACTGGTTCCTTATAAGATTTATTACATCTTCACTATCTCCCTGGTCAAGGATAGTAAATGAAGGATTTATTCCCATTGCTTTTGCATATTTGCGCAAAGTTAAATTAGCAAATGAATGGAAAGTTCCACCTCTTATTTTTGAACAACGATTATCAAGAAGAATAGATGCACGGTTCATCATTTCATTTGCAGCTTTCCGTGTAAAAGTAAGCAGTACTATAGATTGGGGATCATAACCGGTTTCAACAAGCCGGGCAACACGATAAACAAGTGTTCTCGTTTTTCCTGTACCGGCGCCGGCAATTATTAAATAGGCTCCTTCAACAGCAGAGGCAGCTTCGAACTGTGCAGGATTTAATTCGTTCTCATAATTAATAACAAACCGGGTCTCATCTGTTTCACGCTTTACAAAGCCTTTCTGCAAGACAGGAAGACCGGCTTCATTTACTCTCTTTAATTTGTATTTCTTCTGAATCATCTGTGCGGATATCTTGCTCTCTCTTTAAGATAGACGGGTTTACCTAATATTTCTGTTATTAAAATATATTCCTGTAATGTTTGAGTTGAATATAAATTTTTTCTTAAACCTCTGAATGTATAATATTCTTCCTCATATCTTTCTGCGAGCATTCGTTCAAACTTTTCAGCTTCTTTTTCTATAGTAGCATCTACTTTTTGGGGTCTTTTATAACTAGTGATTTGATGCCAGCTTTTTTCTAGTTCATGTTCGGGAACAGATTGTTCATGCCATTCTTCATCTTCGGTGTGCCACTCCTTATTTTCAGTATGCCATTCTTTATTCTCGGTATGCCATTCTTTATCCTCTGTGTGCTCTTCAACAGGAACAGTTCTCATCTTTGCTTTTTCAATTGCCGATTCCATTTTACGACTCGGAGATGGAATTGTTTTTCCATCTTTGAAGAGTCCTTCTATCTCTTTAACAATATCATATTGAACTTCTTTTCTATTCTGTGACTCTTCACTTGAATAATTATCTCTCTGCTGCGGACCGGGAGAGTTAGAAGGGCGCTGCGGAGTTTTATCATTATCCTTTTTCTTAAACATCGAGTTCAGGAATGAAATTATAATTATGATAAAAATTAATATTTGGAAAAAATTATCCATCAGTTATCTTTATCTTTTTTTCGTTCAGGTTTTGCAATTGCAGTTCTCATATCAGTATCTGATTGAATATTTTTCATACCATAATAATCCATAATCCCAAGGTTTCCTGATCTGAATGCATCAGCCATCGCTTTAGGTATTTCCGCTTCAGCTTCAACAACCCTTGCACGCTGTTTAGCTACTTCTGCAATGTTTTCCTGTTCGGTTGCAACTGCGGCAGCTCTTCTTTCTTCTGCTTTTGCACGGGCTATTTTAAGATCAGCTTCTGCCTGGTCGGTTTGCAATTTTGCGCCGATGTTTTCGCCAACATCAACATCTGCTATATCAATAGAAAGTATCTCGAAAGCTGTTCCCGAATCAAGTCCTTTTGCTAGAACACTTTTGGAAATTCTATCTGGATTTTCAAGCACGTGCTTATGTGAATCGCTCGAACCAATTGTTGAAACTATTCCTTCACCAACTCTTGCCAGTATTGTCGCTTCACCGGCACCACCGACTAATCTTTCTATATTTGCCCGAACAGTTATTCTTGCAATTGCTTTCAACTGAATTCCATCTTTAGCTACTGCGGCGACAACCGGAGTTTCAATAACCTTCGGGATTACTGACATTTTTACTGCTTCTAAGACATCTCTGCCTGCCAGATCGATAGCAGTTGCACGCTCAAATGTCAGACCCAGATTTGCTTTATCTGCTGAGACAAGTGCATTTATTACTTTAACTACATTTCCTCCGGCAAGATAATGTGCTTCAAGCTTGTTCTGTTCAACCTTTATTCCTGCTTTTGTTGCAGTAATCATACTTCTTACAACCACTACAGGTGGAACTTTTCGGAGTCTCATCCCAATAAGATCTTTGAATATTTTCATTTTCACACCGGAAAAGTAGGCTGTAATGAATAATCCAATTGGAACGAAATAAAGAAAAACCATTAAAAAAAGAAGTATTGCTATAATAATTACAATTGATAGTCCTGTTAATGCTTCCATGAGGGTTCTCCAAGAAAATTTAAATGGATTTTAATTTTAATATATATTTGCTTTATTAGCAAAAATATGAAAAAGTTTTTCTGTCAGCTTTATTGAGAACCTGTTTTCTTTAGATTCCCACAATTAGAATGGTTAATTTTCATATGAAAATTAAAGCGGGATTTTGACCCAATATACAAGTGCAACTATTCTCACTTCTGATGGTATAATAATTGTTTAATTTATTTGGAAATGGTATGGAATTAAAAATCTTAAAATTTTGTTTATATAATATGAAAGCTCAAAACAAGCATTTTTATAAGTAATAAATGAGAGATTGTTTGAATTTTAGCTATCTTGATTGAAGTATTATCTATTTATATATTAACAAAGTCTTTTAGCGCAGGGTGAAAATCTCTCTCAATTGAAAGCAAGGAAATATTATGGATGGAAATTTCTCAGACAGACTTCAGGACGTAATCAGGTTAAGCCGGGAGGAAGCTTTACGACTTGGTCATGATTATATCGGTACTGAACATTTATTGTTAGGAATAATAAGGGAAGGTCAGGGAGTTGCTGTCAGAATTCTCAGGAATCTGGATTGTGATCTTATGAAACTTAAGAAAGCAATTGAAGATACAGTCAGAACTTCGGGCGGTACTCTTACGATAGGAAATATACCTCTTACGAAACAGGCTGAAAAAGTTTTAAAAATTACACAAATAGAATCAAAAATTTACAAAGCAGATGTTATAGGTACAGAACATTTACTACTCTCTCTTTTAAGAGATGAAGATAATATTGCCACACAGATTCTTCACCAGTTTAATGTTACATATGATTCTGCACGTGCTGAATTAAATTCTATGTTAAGCAGTAAAAATCCGAAAGATCCGTCAGGAACTGTTCCGCAGGTAGATAAAAAAGTTGATAGAACCAAAACCCCGGTGCTTGACAACTTTGGACGCGATCTCACAAAGCTTGCAATGGAAGATAAACTTGATCCTGTTGTTGGCAGAGAAAGAGAAATTGAACGCGTTGCCCAGATTCTAAGCAGACGAAAAAAGAATAACCCTGTACTTATTGGTGAACCTGGAGTAGGTAAAACTGCCATAGCTGAGGGACTGGCTTTAAGAATTATGCAAAAGAAAGTTCCGAGAACCTTACAGGAGAAAAGAGTTGTTACTCTTGATCTTGCAGGATTGGTTGCAGGAACCAAATACCGCGGTCAGTTTGAAGAAAGAATGAAAGCTTTAATGAATGAACTTGAAAAAGCGAAAGAAGTAATTCTTTTTATTGATGAACTTCATACTATTGTTGGAGCCGGAGGCGCATCAGGTTCGCTCGATGCATCGAATATGTTTAAACCTGCTCTCGCGCGTGGAGATATTCAGTGTATTGGTGCAACCACTCTTGATGAGTATCGAAAATATATAGAAACTGATGGTGCCCTTGATAGAAGGTTCCAGAAAGTTATGGTTGAACCTCCGAGTTATGAAGAAACTCTCCAGATTTTAGAAAACATTAAGTTTAAATATGAAGAACATCATCACGTAAAGTATAGTACAGAAGCAATAGATTCTGCTGTCAGATTAAGTAATCGTTACATCACAGACAGACATCTGCCCGATAAAGCGATTGATGTTATTGATGAGGCCGGGTCGAGAGTTCATATGGGTAACTTTGAAGTTCCCGAGAATGTACTGGAACTTGAAGACAGTATTGAAAAAGTGAGAGTGGAAAAAGCGGCAGTAGTTAAACGTCAGGATTATGAAGAAGCTGCAAGACTACGAGATAAAGAAAGAAATCTTCAATCAGATCTTGAAATAGCGCGTAGAGAATGGGAAGCTAAAACCAAAGATATAGTGCACGATGTAAGTGAAGAAGATATAGCAACTGTTGTAGCTATGATGACGGGAATTCCTGTTAACCGTGTTGCTCAAACCGAATCAGAAAAACTTCTGAACATGGGTGAAGCGCTTAAGAAATTTATTGTTGGTCAGGATGAGGCTGTCGGTAAATTAACCAAAGCTATACGAAGAACCAGGGCCGGTTTAAAAAACCCCAATAGACCAATAGGAAGTTTTATATTCCTTGGTCCGACAGGCGTTGGTAAAACAGAATTATGTAAAGCTCTTGCTCGTTATCTTTTTGATAGTGAGAACGCGCTTATAAGAATTGATATGAGTGAATATATGGAGAAGTTCTCTCTGTCCCGGTTAGTCGGAGCACCTCCCGGATATGTTGGATATGAAGAAGGCGGACAGCTAACAGAGAAAGTTCGCAGAAGGCCTTATTCGGTTGTTCTTTTTGATGAAATTGAAAAAGCTCATCCGGATATTTTCAGTATACTTCTGCAGGTACTTGATGACGGTATGCTTACAGATAGTCTCGGCAGGAAAGTTGATTTCAAAAACACAATAATTATCATGACTTCTAATATCGGAGCCAGGGACATAAAAAATATCGGCTCTTTTGGCTTTGGAGGAGAAAATGCTGCAGACAGGTATTCAAGTCTGAAAAATACTGTTGAAGAAGCTATGAGAAAATTGTTTAATCCCGAGTTCTTAAATCGTGTGGACGAAACAATTGTTTTCAGGAATCTTGAAAAAGAAGATATACTTGAAATTATTGATATTGAAATGAAAGAACTTCATAAGAATATTCACGATAATAAAATGGAACTTACTCTTGATCAGACAGCAAAGGAATTCCTGGTTGAAAAAGGATTCGATCCGAAATTCGGAGCAAGACCTTTAAGAAGGGCTATTCAAAAATTTGTTGAAGATCCGATTGCTGAAGAAATACTAAGAGGTACATTTAAAGACGGATCGAAAATAATTGCTAAACATGTTGATAATATGGAAGAATTAATTTTCGTAAATGATAATATAGATGTACATCTTTCTGATGAAGAAGAAGAACAATCGGATAAGGGTGAAGCGAAACCCTAAACTTGTGTACTAGTTAACAGCGTGTATTGCTTAAAGGCGTATTTCTTTTAATACGCCTTTTTTTTATTTAAATTTCTGAGGTCAAAGTTGTTTTTCTAATAAGTATTGAGGTGATGATGGAAATATTGAGTGAATCAAAAATAAATGAAAAACTTACTAATCTTAAGGGATGGCAATTTAATAATAACCTTATTGGTAAGGAATATGAGCTGAAAAATTTCAAAAAAGCGCTCAGTTTTGTGAATAAAGTGGGTGAGTTTGCTGAAGAGATGGATCACCATCCTGATATTTTTCTGCACAGCTGGAACAAAGTTAAAATTACCATTTCAACACACAGTGCCGGCGGGGTAACAGAAAATGATTTTAAGTTAGCAGAGAAAATTGAAAAAATTTAAGAGTGAATAAGAGACTCGAAGGGCTATTTGAATTTTATAAAAGGATCCGAACGATCCTTTTATTTTATATGGATTAGCCCTCGAATATATGTCTGATAATCAATTTCAAAAAGCAGAATTATTTTTTACTGAACTTTTGCGTAAAAATCCCGGTTATGTTGCCGGGTATCTTCAGTACGCGCAACTAAAAGAAAAAGAAAACAAAATTGAAGAAGCAAAAGAGCTTTATAAAATGGGAATTGCAGAAGCAAACAAAATAGACGACAAAAAATCAGTTAAAGAAATGGAGGATTTCCTGGATGACCTCGAATGAAGATAAGATTCTGGAAATATTTAAAAAAACAGGTGCATTATTGCAGGGACATTTTCTTCTGACTTCAGGAAGGCATAGCAACATGTATTTTCAGTGTGCTAAGGTTTTGCAATATCCTGAATATACAGAGCAGGTGTGTAAAATAATTGCAGATCATTTTAAAGATTATAGTATAGATACTGTAATTTCTCCCGCCATGGGTGGAATTATTGTAGGACAGGAAGTTGCAAGACAGCTGAATAAGCGATCAATTTTTGCAGAGAGAGAAGATAAAAAACTTACCCTTCGGCGCGGCTTTACTATTAACCAGGGAGAAAAAATTCTGATTTGTGAAGATGTTGTCACTACAGGTGGTTCGGTATACGAAGTTATTGATATTGTTAATGAACAGGGAGGAGAAGTTGTAGGAGTTGGATTTATTGTCGATCGCAGTAACGGCAAAGTTAATTTTGGTTATCCCCAAAAAAGCACAATGAAAATGGAAGTTATATCTTACCTACCCGAAGAATGTCCTTTGTGTAAAGAAAATATCCCTTTAGTTAAACCGGGATCGAAAAAAGTTATAGCATAGCAGAATTTCAACAAGGAAAAAATCAGCCGATTATTCAGAGACAGTCTAATTTTGTAACTCTACTTGAAATAATAAATAAATTGTCAAAAAACAATAGTCAGCCAGTTATTGCCTTATTACCGGCTGACTATCAACTTTTTTTTATCCCTTCATTTGGTTTCATTTAAAACTATTTGTTTAAAATCATTTTCTTCACCGATACATAATTTCCTGACTTCAACATATATAGATATACTCCGCTGGGAAGATCAGATGCATCGAAACTTATTTCATACTTGCCAACCTCCTTAAATTCATTTAATAATGTTTTGATCTCTCTTCCAAGGATATCATATATTTTGATCAGCACTTCTCCCGCCTCTGGAAGCTGGTACCTAATAACTGTGGAAGGATTAAAAGGATTTGGATAGCAGCCCAGGTCATATTCGGTAATTTCCCCGGCTTCAGCCAGATCTTTTTCATTGGATTTAGGCAGATATACGCCGTAAACCGGATGCCAAAGTACTTGCGAGCAAGTCTGTTCTATTGAATAATACTGCCTGACATCATACCATATCAAATCATCAGTATATCCATTGGTGAATGAATAGGCATGATCCGTATAAGTTTGAACTCCTCTTCCGACCGTCGTCAATAGGTCGGGGTCGCCCATAACACCGTTATGTTTTACAATGCGCCATATCTGATATTGTGTGACATTGGTGTTCGGGTTATCCGTCCAATGAAATTTAATGGGATGGCCAACATTAAAATCCCAACCAAAATTAATGTCATCAGGATCAGGATATCCCTTAAAATATGCAGTATATGTTGTATGAATAGTCGGATAAAATGTTCTGGAATAATAAGTATTAGCATCGCTCCAGTGGTCAAAATAGTAATGAATATAATTAAATATCTGGCCATATACTCCATCTATAGCTTCACAGGTAATGGGGTTACTCTCAGTCACATTAAATCCTGTAGCCGGTGAATTATACTGTGTGTTATTTACTTTTATAACACCTCCATTACCCAGCCCGACAAAGGAATTTTGAACACTCACACTACATATTTTTCTGAGGTATGCTGTGAGCTGTGTATTTCTATCACCTGATTGGACTGTATAAGAAGTATTTCGATTAATCGAATAATCAGTTGTATACCCATTATAATTTCTTTCCCATTTACTATTATTTATACCCGAAGAATTCCAGATCCACTGATAGTTCCCGTTTGACTGATCAATTGCTCCAATCTGAAAATTATCGTTCGTATAGGAAGTTCGGTCATAAGGAGCATTTTTGGGGCTAACAAGGTTATCAACATATATAATTCCACCATCAAAAACATTTTTTACTCTAACCTTGAACTTACAGATTACATTAAATTCTGTTTCTTGCCACACAAGCACATCATAGCAGTTTAAAGTATTAGGATTAATACTGAGAAGTGAAAAGTGTACAGTATGACTCCCTGGAGAAAAGGAAATATTAAAAGATGACGGAGTGGTTGGATTATTACATAAAGTATTCGAAATAACATCGCCATCCAAACTAACGACCAAACAGGGGTAAGATAATCCACTGATATTCTGGTAGCTGAAGTAATAGGTACCTGATGCGGTGGAGGAACCATATGGTACAGTAACCAGGGTTGGACCGGAATAAGTGAAACCGGGGTTACCTCCGGCGTAAATCACTCCCGTCAAAAGCAGTACCAGTAAAAAAGTTAATGATCTGGTTTTTTGGAAAAACATTATTGTTCTCCTTTATTTTATACTAACAAGTAGTTATTATTGGAAAGCAAATAAAAAAGGATAGTATTATCCGTTCAGGTGAGCAGCCTGGAATTTTATTTGCTTAATTACGGGTAGTAGTGTTACCGCACTACTACCTTTTTATTTAAATGAGTTTACTTTGCTCCTGGCCTCATTAATTATTCAACCTACCTTGGACTATAAAAGTATTATGTGAATCCTCCCACACTGAATAAACTTCTTTTTCAGTCACAGCTATGATGCCATGATATATCCAATCATTTTCCGGTTTCTTAAATATTGTCACTAAATCATCCCCGTTATAATGTCCAAGTCCGTCAAAGTTAAAGGTAAAAAAGTCTTTTTCTGTTCTACCACCTATTAAACCAATAAAATAATTCTGAGGGAATCTTTTAAACAACTTAAAAATTTGTCCTTGTTGTTTTAAAGCCTGACCCTCTATAGATAAATAGATATCTTTATTAAAACTACAAAAACTTTTTGTGCCAGATTCAGCAGTATATAATAGAGATAAAGTAGTACCGTTGAATGAATAGATGTTTTCTTCCATTTCATTAAAAATCCAGGCACGAATTATAAAATTACCTGTGGCATTATTGTATAAAATATGGGAAAATGAACTTTGTATAACCGGAATATCAACCTGTTTCCATTCAGTACCGTCAAAGTGCATAATAATTGCCTTGTATGACATACCGTCAATTGAATCAGCATACCCAACAGAATAAATATTATCAGGAGCATTGCCGCACATTCCCTGGGCGACAAAAGGCTGATAATCCGGAATTTCTGTCTGACAGAATTTCGACCATTTAGAACCATCATAATGCCAGAAAGCCCCATCTGTACTTCCCATCCAGATGTCATTGCTGCTGAAACCGTAGAGGCCCCTGGGATCCCAATATATCCCTGGATCATAATTAGTCCAGTTATTCCCATCGTAATGCCAGACACAATAACCATTCAGATAAGCCCCACCGGAAATCCAGATATTATCAGGCCCGTTAGTCCATACCCAGCCAGGCGAAGTTAGTCCTTCAGGAGGTTTTAATGTATCAATTGTCCATACATAGTCTCTTCTTCCCGGGAGGTTCTCCGGTGGTACCAGACTATTTTCCTTGCAAGAAAGAAACATTGAGGAAATTAAACCGATAGCAAAAATTAAGGATAAGATAATTACTGATGATTTAAACATAATCCTGCCCTTATCGCTGTTTATTTTTGTTATAGATATTTGGAAGAATACGGAATTGTTTTGGTGAGGTAATTACCCCCCCCCACGATATCAGATCCAATTTCAGAGTAACCCATATTAATTCCCCGAAATTTATTCAATTAATATTATCAAAAAATTAAATTAAGTGCAAATGGGAAATGGTGAAAAGCATATTGCGCATTGGACCATAAATAAAGTAACCATGGAAGATTTCATAATATGGGTAGCCAAGAAATTTATTGGTTATCTATAAGCAATTCAGTGAAGAGGGAGTATCTAGCTGAAATCAGAAAAATTTAGTTCCTGGCGACCAAAGTAGATTTTTTTTATTTATCTTTCGGTTAACTTTTATTATGACCAAACACTAGTGCTGTAATACCTCAGATGAAAAAAGGATTCCCTAAATTTGCGTAATGTAAAAGATAGAAGTTCGGGGAGAAGGTGAAAGAGAATGAAAGAAAGTTACATATAAATAGAGTTATTCGTGTCAAATATTAAAATATTTTCTTTTTTATTGATCGTGGCCGCTTCAATTGTTTATCCTCAGGCTGATTTTGAACATTATTTTGAAGATAAAACACTAAGAGTTGACTATTTCCACACTGGGGATAGTCTTAACGATTCATACTCAATTGATGAACTTAAGGAAGAGCCATATTGGGGAGGTTCTAGAACTAATCTCATCGACACTTTTAACTACGGCAGATATGAAATTAAGGTGTTTGATCAGGAAGAAAACAAATTGATTTATTCTAGAACTTATTCGACTTTATTTGATGAGTGGCAGACTACCGACGAAGCAAAACATACAGTCAAAACATTTAATGAAACTGTAACAATGCCTCTCCCCAAAGAAAAAATTAGAATTGAATTTTACAGCAGAGATAAAGAAAACATTTTACATAAAAAATTCGAGTATGCGGTGGATCCTGATAATTATTTTATTTCACCCGAAAGACATTTGGAGTTTCCTTCGTTTCAGGTTATTCACAATGGAGATCCCGCAGTTAAAGTTGATATTGTTATTTTACCTGAAGGCTACACAAAGGACGAAATGGATGAGTTCAAAAAGGACTGCACAAAATTTGCCGGATATCTTTTTGCTGTTTCTCCGTATTCGGAAAATAAAGATAAGTTTAATATCTGGGGAGTTGCGGCTCCATCACCTGAAGAAGGAACCGATATTCCTGCTGATAAGGTCTGGAGTAAAACCCTTATGAATACCAGTTTCTACACATTTGATCTTGAAAGGTATTTAATGACATCCGATTATAAATCAGTTCGTGATCTCGCTGCTAATGCACCATATGATCAGATTTACATTCTGGTGAATTCAGACAAATACGGAGGCGGTGCCATCTACAACTATTATTCGGTTTGTGTAAACAAAAATATTTTCAGTGAATATGTTTTCAGCCATGAGTTTGGTCATGGTTTTGCTTTTCTTGCCGATGAATACTACACATCCGATGTTGCATATAATAATTTTTATCCGCTCAATGTTGAACCGCTTGAGCCGAACATTACAACTCTTGTTGATTTTGAATCAAAGTGGAAAGATATGATAGATACAGATACACCGATTCCAACTCCTTCATCTCCAAAGTATAGAGATAAGGTTGGAGTTTTTGAAGGAGGAGGTTATGTGGCTAAAGGTGTTTACCGCCCGATGGAAGATTGCAGCATGAAAACAGCCACGGTTAATAATTTTTGTCCTGTTTGCAAACGTGCTATACAGAAGATGATTGATTTTTATTCCAGGTAATCTAATTTTATAAATCTTTGTCAGCAAGATTTAGGTATGCTAAATAATATAATCTATATTAGATTATTCCAATAATGAACTTTTTAAAATTTAATCCGGTAATTAATGGATCAGAGAAAATTATATAAAACTATTGAGACAATTGCTTCGCAGAAATTTCCTTCTGAAGAAGGAATGTTGAGTGAAGTATTAAATCAGATAATTAATAACCAGGATATAAATGTTACCGGCGGAAGAATATGGAAATTAAAAATTGATGAAGCCAGCTACGCGTTGTTATATCAGACTGGGACGATAGATACAATTAATGCTGATTTCCGGATACTCATAAATGATTATCCGTTGTTTGATCTTGTTGCAAAGGAAAGAACTATTCTTGGAAAAGAAACCAATGAAATCTTGAGGCAAAAGGGAATTTTCAAATATTCAGCATCAGGTGTAGGCGAAAAAATAAAAATTAATGATAAACCTTATTATGAATATCTTCTTGCTTTAAATAGTAATCAAATTGATGAAGATTTCAGAAATATGCTGAACATAATTGCAACGGCATTAACTTCTCAGATTAAACAGAGGAGAATATCTTCTTCCATCTATCATCTTAAAGCAGACCTTGATAAGGCAAGAGAACTTCAGAAAAGCATTCTTCCTGAACACGAATACCACTTCTTTGATTATGAACTTTTTGGTATAACAAATCCTGCGGAAATAGTAGGAGGAGATTTTTTTGATTACCTTGAAGTTGGTGATGACAGACTCGGTGTAACAGTTGGTGACGCTGCAAGCAAAGGGGTGAGCGCTTCTGCAGAAGCAATGTATATTTCTGGTGCATTGAGAATGGCAAGCAATTTTGAGCTTAAGATTTCACCGATGATGAAAAGAATGAACGAGCTTGTAAATAAAATATTTGCTGATGACAAATTTGCGTCACTTTTTTATGGTGAATTGTCTCCTGATAAATGTGGGTTGTTCCTGTTTGCAAATGCCGGTCATAATCCGCCGTTCTTCCTTATGTCGGAGACAAATGAAATAAAAAATCTTAACCCAACCGGACCGGTCCTTGGTCCTATGCCGCACGGAAAATACACTGTCGATAACATAAATTTTCTTAAGGGTGATGTTCTTCTGATTTATTCGGATGGTGTAACAGAATCCGCAAATGATAAATATGATGCATACGGGGAGCAGCGGCTTCAGGAACTACTGAAGAAACTAAAACACAAAACACCAAAGGAAATTACCTATGCAATCCTTGATGATGTAATTAAATTCTCAAAAGGCGGAGAGTATTCCGATGATAAAACCCTGGTAGTAATCAAAAAGAACAATTGATTTGCACAACACTCCAGGCCTGAGTTTTATCTGCCTCAATGTAATTTTCCTTTAAAATGATTAATATTTATCAGGTAAAATCAAAAGGTTAGAACCATGATAAAATCAATAAATCCTGCAACAGAAGAAGAAATTAAATCGTATAATGAAATGAAGTATGATGAAATAGAACAGATTATTTCATCTGCAGATAAATCATTTGAGGATTGGCACAGAACATCTTTTTCAGTCCGCTCCCAAAAAATGAAAAAAGCCGGATCAGTGTTAAGAAAGAATTTAAACAAGTATGCAAGGATAATGACTGAAGAAATGGGGAAACCTATTGCTCAATCAAGATCAGAAGTTGAAAAATGTGCCTGGGTTTGTGATTATTTTGCAGAAAAAGGCGAACAGTTTTTAAAGGATAAAATAATTGAAAGCGATGCTGCTAAAAGTTTTGTCACTTACCAGCCAATCGGAGTTGTGCTTGCAGTAATGCCGTGGAACTTTCCTTTCTGGCAGGTTTTCCGTTTTGCGGCTCCCGGACTTATGGCTGGCAATGCCGGAATACTAAAACACGCTTCTAATGTGTCCGGTTGTGCGCTTGCTATTGAAGAAGTATTCAGAGAAGCAGATTTTCCCGTTGATTTATTCCGATCATTAATTGTTTCATCAAAAAATATGGATAAGGTAATTGAACTTGGAAAAATAAGAGCAGTTACTTTAACAGGCAGTGTTCCTGCTGGTAAAGCTGTGGCTTCAAAAGCTGGATCATTAATTAAAAAAACAGTACTCGAATTAGGCGGGAGCGATCCCTACTTGATTCTTGAAGATGCAGATCTAGAATCAGCCGCGGAAACCTGTGTTACTTCAAGATTAATAAACGGGGGACAAAGCTGTATTGCCGCAAAGAGATTTATTGTTGTAGAAAATATTTATAACGAATTCAGAGACCTTTTTGTTGAAAAGATGAAACAGAAAAAAATGGGGGATCCGTTTGATGAATCTAATGACCTTGGTCCACAGGCAAGAGATAGTCTCCGTAATGATCTTCATCTCCAGGTTAAAAATAGCGTTGAAAAGGGAGCAAAACTTTTACTCGGTGGAAATATCCCGGAAATGAAAGGGGCGTATTATCCGCCAACCGTTCTTGAAAATGTTAAAGATGGAATGCCCGCTTATAATGATGAATTGTTTGGTCCCGTAGCGGCTTTGATAAAAGTTAAAGACGAAAGTGAGGCAATAAAATCTGCAAACGATTCGATATTCGGATTAGGTGCTGCTGTTTTTACAAAGGATGTAAAAAAAGGGGAAAGAATTGCGAGGGAAGAAATAAATTCAGGCAGCTGTTTTGTTAATTCATTTGTAAAATCTGATCCACGTCTTCCGTTTGGTGGAGTTAAAGAATCTGGTTACGGAAGAGAACTTTCTTACTTTGGAATTCACGAGTTTGTGAACATTAAAACAGTGTATGTAAAATAAAATTGATCTGGTTCCAGGTTTGCAAATAATCAAATAAGAATAAAGTTAATAATTTAGAATCATCCCCTTATTGTATAATTTTGTTCAACCCTGGTATTTCTATAATCCTTCCTACTTTTAAAATCGTTTAAGAATTACTGAACTATATTAATATTGTTTTCGACGACGGTATTTCTTCCGGATTTGTTTGCTTTTGGATTTCAGGGGAAACCAGATATTTTTATCATTAGCTAATTTTTTATAGATAACTTGAAGAATAAATTTTATTTTAAGAGTGAGAATTAATATTAAATGGGAAAATAGGATAAAAACCTTATGCAGGATTCTCTGAAATTTCTCCCGGAATTTTTACTTAAAAATAATTCTGCTCTTTCCTCTGCCGACTTATTTATTTTACTCCAGAAACTGGGTGTTGCTATTCTTATTGGATTGTTAATAGGAATGGAACGTGAACACTCAAGAACAAAAGATGATAAAACTTTTGCAGGAATAAGAACTACACCATTAATTGCTTTGCTTGGTTTTATTGCAGGATTAATTGCATCTTTTACTTCCTATTGGATTTACTTTATAATATTCGCAGGATTCTCATCTCTTGTTACAACTTCGCATGTTTTTTCGGCTAAAACCGGTAAGCTTGGCGGGACATCTGAAATAGCTCTTCTTATTGCGTTTTTATTGGGAACGATTGTTTACTTTAACTACATTATTCTTGCGGCAGTAATAGCAGTTATCGTCACACTTTTTTTAACTCTAAAAATTCAGCTTCACCAATTCGTTGGAAAGATTAGTGAAGAGGATATATTTGCCACTCTTAAGCTTGCAATTATTACGGTAATTGTGCTTCCTCTTTTACCTGATAAAAATTATGGGCCATTAGAGGTTCTTAATCCGAGGCTGATATGGTATATGGTAATATTAGTCAGCGGTATAAGTTTTATCGGGTATGTTTTAGTAAAAATATTAGGAGAAGGGAAAGGAATTTCAATTACCGGTTTATTGGGAGGTATGGTTTCAAGTACCGCTGTAGCTTATTCATTGTCAAAAAAAAGTAAGGAAAATAATTTACTTTCACCCAATTTTGCTGTTGGAATTATCCTCGCCTCAACAATTATGTATTTACGTATTTTTATTGTTGTACTCATTCTAAAAAGTTCCCTTATTAATTCACTCTGGATTCCCTTACTGCTATTTACAATAGTCGGTTTTGTTGTCAGCCTGCTTATGTCCAGGAGATTTCTAAATGGAAAACACGAACCTATTGAACTTACTAATCCGTTCAGGTTAAAACCTGCAATTTTATTTGGGATCATTTTTGGAATAGTAATACTTGCTTCAAAAGCTGCTCAGGTTTATTTTGGTGCGGGGGGACTGTATTTAGCCAGCGCACTAGCAGGAATAACAAGTGTTGATGCAATTGTAATTTCTCTTTCTAAAATAGCAAACGGCAGCACTGCAACTGATGTAATAGTAATTGCAATTATCATAGCCACAATAACCAATAATGTTGTTAAGTCTGCAATAACACTGTTTACGGGTTCCAAAGAGTTGAGTAGGTATGTTTTTATCGGGCTGGGTATTATTTCCGGTGTTTCATTGCTTTATTTAGCAGTAATGTTGATTCAATAAAAAAATGCATAATGTTTTAACTGGTGTGAAAATACCGATTGAGAATCAGGTTGTAGTAAATTCACAATTCAAACTTATGGAAATCATTAACTGATATCCCATCATTTTAATACTATAAATTATTGAAGATGAATTTAAGTTTTTCTACTTATGAATTTTGCTAATCTATGGTATCTTAAATTATGTTATTAACCTCCTTCAATTATTGAATTTGTTCCAAAGTAAAGGGATTCATAAATAACTTACTTTAGTATTCATTCTCCTGAGCATTGTTATAGTATTTTGCGTCCCTGTATTAATCTTACTATTAGTACAATAACAGCAATAATTAATAAAATGTGGATAAAGCCACCCAAGGTGTAAGTAGTTATAACTCCCAGCAGCCATAGTAATAATAATATTATGATGATAGTCCACAACTTGAAGTTAACTCCTGAATAGTTAGTTTTAATTTTAATTCACCAACAAAATATAGTCTGTAGGATAGATTAACTATTATTGCTGTCACAGTGAAATTAGTATGTGATAATGAATGGTTAAATTAGTTTGGAAACCAGGTTACTCTTTTATTCCTGATATTTTTATTTTTGGGTCAATTAAAAGCATAAAAATTTATTTGAACAATTATAAACTTATAATTCAATACGACGGATCGAATTATTCCGGGTGGCAAATCCAGAAGAACCAGGTCACGATTCAGCAGACTATTACTGAGTCTATTGAAATTCTATTAAAAGAAAAGGTTAACCTGATCGGTTCAGGAAGAACAGATACCGGAGTACATGCTTTGGGACAGGCAGCAAATTTCAGATCTGAACAGAGAATTGATCAATATAAATTTCTTTATTCATTAAATTCAATTCTCCCCCACGATATCAGTATAATAAAACTGGAAAACGTATACGAAAATTTCCATGCCAGGTTCGATGCAAAAAAAAGAATTTATATTTATCTGATCTCACTTAGTAAATCTCCATTCTTTAATAATTATTCATATTTCTATCATTCTAAATTAAATTACAATCATCTAAATCAGTTATCGGAAACATTGATAGGCAAAAAGGATTTTACATCCTTTTCAAAAAAAAACTCAGATACCGCTAATAAAACTTGCGAGATTTACAATATACACTGGAAAATGACAAAGAATCTCTTAATAATGTATATATCAGCAGATAGATTTCTGCATGGAATGGTACGTGCTGTTACAGGGACTTTACTATTTGTTTTGAAAAATAATCTTGATAGTTCATATATTGAACAGGTTTTAGAAGCAAAAGACAGGGAGGCTGCTGCAGAAGCTGTACCAGCGAAAGGATTATTTCTTTTTAAAGTAAAATATTAATTTCTATTTCAGAATTATAAAAAATCAGGTTTTGGCAGATGACCTGATTTTACATTAACCCGGTTAAGAAAACAAAAGGATTTTTATGGAATATCTTGCACATCTTCATCCGAAGTTAATTCATTTTCCTATTGCATTTTTACTAATATATATGCTTCTGGAAATAACCGGTGTCTTAACAAAAAAGGAATTTTTTCAAAAAACAGCACATCTCTTTTTATTACTTGGAGTACTTGGTGCTATTGGAGCAGTAATAACCGGGAACCAGGCTGCAGACATTGCTTCCAAATGGGAAGATAAAGGAGCAATAATTCCTTTTGGATTAATTTCTGATCATGAAGAATTTGCAACTATTACCCTGTGGTATTTTACAGGACTGCTTGTACTCCGGACCTTTTTTGTGCTCAAAAAAAAGTTTAAAGGAATTAATCAGTATTTGTTTATTCTGTTGGCTATTATCGGGGGTTATATTGTTTATCAAACCGCTGATCTTGGTGGTAAACTGGTATATAATAATGGTGTTGGGACAGAGCTTAAGAAAGAAGAAATAAAATGAAGATTCAGGAGTTACCTGATTGAATCCATTAAGGATTACCCTGATAATTGTTCTCGTAAATGCAGCAGGAATAACTTTAAGATTTTTTGATTTTGATACGTATTTTATTTTTCTTGGTTTCAGATTCCATCTCAGCGCTCTTCTGCCTTTTATAATCTTATTCAGTAAAAAAAATCTGCGGTTACTTTTTGATTCTTTTCAACATCCATATTTTAAAAGGAAATTTCTTCCTGTACTCTGGGTATTATTACCATTAATAATTTTGTTTGCAGTACTTTTTGTCTTAAATAAAATTAAATCTGGCGACCCAGATTATTTTTATGAATTCGGTTTGTCTTCAATAATTGATTTCCCGCTTTATCTAATCTGGAATTTTCCACAGTTGATAATGTTGTTTATAACTTTAAGTGTTTTCTCACAATTAAATAAATTCCATTTCTTTAATGTATTGGTGGGATTGGTTCTTTTATTTGGATATGAACTAGTTCCTTTTGACTCAACTCTCAATTTTTCGAATATTTTAACTTTTCTACTAGGTGCAACAACTGTTTCTTTTTTTGTTACAAAACTTTCAAATATATACTGGTTTGTAACTCTGATATTTAGTTCGATTTGGGGGATTATACTTCTGATTGGAAGTAAATACCCGTTAATAATTAACATTTTTTTTGCTAAGGAATATGACAATTGGGAAGGTTTTTTTGAAATTTCTAAAAATATTTATCCTTACGTTATTCCCTTATATTTCCTGTTAATTTTAATAACGGTATTCATTTATTCAATTTTTAAAGGGGAAAAAGAATTTACGAAAAAAGACTCTCCATCTTTAGAAAAATAATTTCAATTTCAGTAAATTGCAGATGTTAACAGTAGATTTTGGTCGGGTATATATCATTTAATAATTATGGCAGAATTATGAAAAAGTTTTTACTTTCTATTATATTGATTTTAGCCGGTACTTGCACATATGCTCAGCAAGCTCAGGATTATTTTCCGTCTCAAACTGGGTACAGGTGGGATTATAAAGTCATTCCTCTTGACTCTATGAATAATGAAATTGATTCATTGGCTTACTTCAGGATTGATTCATTTGCTGTTAACACAAATTTTATGGGAAAAAACGCGGATCTGGTTTTATCAAAAACAGGTTCGCTGGGTATAATCAATTTTCTGCCTTATACAGATAGTTCATACTTCTCTTTTGAAAATACAGATGGATATCAATATTTCAGAATTTCAAATCTTCAATCCCTGGTAGGTGTTTTAGATTCAATTGGACTTGATTCGACATTTTTCGGATTACTTCAATCCTTTGAAGACTGGTATTCAGTTTTCCGTTTTAATCAATCCGTTAATAATGAGTACACAATTTTCACAAAAGACACTACTATAAGCCTAAATGGTATTAACCTGCCATTGCGATTTGAATATCTGGGTAAAAGATTAAATGATGAAACAATACAAACAGAAGCAGGTACATATACTTGTAAGAAATTTTTATTATCTATAGTTGTTAGCTATATAGTATTTCCTCCGATTGTTGTAGAGCTTTTTAGATTGGAAACGACTAAATGGATTGCACAGAATGTATGGTTGGTTAAGGAATATTCACCTTCAACAAATGTGGACCTTAGTAGTCTTACACTTGGCTCATTCACTATTCCCGGCTCCAGAACAGAACTGATTCCAATGATAACCGAGGTAAAAAATTCTGAACCTCTTTTACCAGATTTTTCATTGGATCAGAATTATCCAAATCCCTTTAATCCCGAAACAAAAATAAATTTCAGAATACCCGAATCCGGAAATGTTACATTGAAGGTTTACAATGTTTTGGGGAAAGAAGTTGCGGCACTTATAAATGAAGAAAAGAATTCCGGCAGTTATACGCTGTCATTTGATCCGGCAAAAGAAAATTTAGCAAGCGGTGTTTATATTTATGTGCTGAAATTCAAAGGCATGCAAATAAGTCATAAACTGGTTTTTCTTAAATAAGTAACATTTTTTTCAACAATAAAAATCAAAACCTTTATAGGGGTTATCAATTATGCGTAATCTTTTTGACCTTACAAAAAGTTATTCTTCCACAGGTACCGCCTCTCTGCCGGTACGTGATCAAATAGAAGAAAAATATAAATGGAATCTTGCCGATATATATAACTCAATCGAAGACTGGGAAACAGATTTTGCCTGGGTTAAAAATAATCTCCCCGGTTATAAACAATTTATAGGTACTCTGGCTGATAGCCCTGACCAATTGCTTAAATGTTTAAAATTTGATGATGAAATAGGAATTAAAATAGAGCGGTTATTTCTTTACGCTATGCTTGCAAAGGATGGTGACCTGAGGGTTGGTAAATTTCAAGCAATGGATGAAAGAATTAAAACGTTAAATTCAAATGTCTCAACAGCAAGTTCATTTATTCGTCCTGAATTACTGCGGATACCTGACGATAAACTGATGAAGATGATAGAAGCACAAAGTGAATTAAATATATACAAACACTTTATAGAAGATCTGCTCAGGAGAAAAGAGCACACACTTTCCCGGGAAGAAGAAGAAATTATTGCGCTTGCAGAAGAATTAACACCAACATCCTATAATGTCTTTTCAATGTTCACAAATGCCGATATGAAATTCCCATCTGTCAGAGATGAAAGCGGAAGTGAAGTTGAATTATCTCACGGAAGATATTATGCTGCTATGTTTTCAAGCAACAGGGAATACAGACAGCGTGCTTTTACTTCGTATTTCAAACCATTTCAGGATTATTCTAATACAATATCGGTATTGTTTAACAGTAATTTAAAATCAAATATATTCAACGCTAAATCTAGAAAATATAAAAGTGCAAGAGAAGCAGCTTTGGACAGGAACAATATCCCTGTTTCAGTTTATGATAACCTTGTAAAAACAGTAACTGATAATCTTGCACCAATGCATCGCTGGGCTGAACTGAAAAAGAAAATTCTCAATTTAACTGAATTACATCCCTATGATGTCTATGTCTCACTATTTCCTGCTTCATTTGAAAGAAAATATCCTTATGAAGAAGCAATGAAAATTGTACAGGACTCATTGTTCCATATGGGTGAAAATTATTTAAGTTCTCTCAGAACTGCATTTAGTAGCAGGTGGATTGATGTTTATGAAACACAGGCGAAAAGAAGCGGAGCATATTCTTCCGGAACTACTTTCGGAGTTCATCCGTATGTGCTTTTAAATTGGACGGATTTACTGAACGATGTTTTTACGCTTAGTCATGAAATGGGTCACAATATGCACTCATTTTACACAGGTCAAACACAACCGTTTATTTATTCGAACTATACAATTTTTCTTGCAGAAGTAGCTTCCACTTTTAATGAGTCATTATTACTTGAACATTTTATTAAAATGGCTGAGACCCGGGAAGAAAAATTATTTTTCATTGAAAAGTATCTTAATAATATAACCTCCACATTTTACAGACAAACAATGTTTGCGGAATTTGAGATGCTGGTATATGAAAAGACTGAAAACGGAGCGGCTCTAACTTCTGATGAATTGTGTGAACTGTATAAAAATATATATGCCAAATACTGGGGTTCTGCTATGGTAATTGACAGGGAAGAAGAATTTACATGGGCAAGAGTACCTCATTTTTATTATAATTTTTATGTTTATCAATACGCAACGGGATTTGCAGCCTCAGAAGTTCTTGCGGCGAAAGTATTAAATGAAGGTAAACCAGCTGTTGAAAAATATCTGCAATTTCTCAAGGCAGGAAGTTCTGATTATTCAATAAACATTCTTAAAAATGCCGGTGTTGATATGAATTCTAAGGAACCTGTTCTGGCAGTAACCCGTAAAATGGATCAGCTGCTTGATGAAGCAGAAAAACTTATAAACAAATAAATATTTTTAATAATTTTTTTTATTACAGGTTTAAATGAAAGTATATACAAAAAAGGAATTGAATGAATATCATCAATCATTAACTTATGATGATATCAGTCTTATTCCAACTTCAGTTTCAAGAATTAAATCAAGAATAGAAGCGAACACACAATGTGAATTCTTAGGGGAAAAGCTAAATCTTCCTGTATTATCAAGTCCGATGGATACAGTTACAGGAATTGAAATGGCAAAAGAGCTGAGCCGGCTTGGATGTATCGGAATTCTTAACAGGTTTGATTCATCACTCGATTCAATTCTGCAGGATCAAAAAAACGGTGTGAATTTGAGGGGAGTTTCAGTGGCGTTAAATACTCCTATGGATATTGTTGAAAAACTTGCTGAAAAGAATTTCATAATTTGTATTGATACGGCAAATGCAAATAATAAGGAAGTACTCTGCCATACAGAAGAAATTAAAAAGAAATTTAATGTAAGAGTAATTATTGGAAATATTGCCCACGGTGCTTCACTTGAACAATTAGAATCTGCCGGTGCAGATGCAGTAAGAGTTGGAATTGGCAGTGGAAGTGTTTGCACAACTTCAATTCAAACCGGTATTGGAATTGGACAGGTTTCCTCGCTCTTAAATGTTTTGTTTGCCCGTTCCGATAAAAAGCTAAAAATAAAAATAATTGCTGATGGCGGAATTAAAAGTCCGGGAGATGTTTCAAAGGCAATGGCTCTCGGTGCTGATGCTGTTATGCTCGGCAGGATGCTTTCAGGGACGAAAGAAACTCCGGGAGAAGTAATAAAATATAACGGGCAATTGTGGAAGAAATACCGCGGCTCAGCATCATTCGGTGTTAAAATGCGGAACGAATTTATTGAAGGTGAAGAAACAATGGTTCCATATAAAGGAGTTGTAAAAAATGTAATTGATGGTATTTCCGACGGGCTAAGAAGTTCAATGAGTTATATGGATTGTCTTTCACTAAAAGAATTGAGATTAATCGAAACATTTGCAGTATTGAGTAACAGTTCTTATCTCGAACGATTGCCAAAGATGTGAAAAGATTCGGGTTTGTAGAATAGATTTTTGAACAATCCGGAAATTAATTTAGTGTTACTTTTACTAACCCTTTATTTTTCAATTCCGGATAATTTAGGTTTGTTTATAATCTTCTTTTTGGCTGGTTTATAGATATAGTATCGGGTAGTTAATTTCTGTTTCCTGTTCTTTTCTTCTTTCAATTGTAAATTTTTCATCACTTCGTTAACTACGATGTAACGATTGTTTTTCTTTATCTCCTGAGTTTCATTCTCAGATTTTTCTTCAGCCGGATTTTCATAAATAATATTAGATTCGTTTTGGAGTTTTTTATTAATCAGAAAAGGGGAATCTGCCGAGTGATTTTTAACTTTAAACAGGAGAAATGAAAGGATTAAAAGAATTATCAATCCTAAACTGAAAATAAAAACAGTTGATTCAATAATTTGTATTAATTCCATTTCAGATGACACATTTAAGAGATGTATGGTGTAATAATGTCAATATTTATACCATTAGAAAAAACTAAAATAAAGTTATATTTAAACTTGTTTTTAGAACATAATCGAGAAATGATATCATTTTGAGATAGAATAAAATCTGAAAATTTTTACAAAAATAGTGTGTTGCAGGTTACCGTAGGCGGAAGACAATTGATTTTCTTCTACCTCTTTGATAATTTAAGTTATTAAATAACAATGAGTTATAATAATTTTTAGCAAGTAAGAGGTAGAAATTATGACTAAGGCAGATATAGTTGATAAAGTAGCAACAGGAACCGGTTTAACTAAATTAGAAACTGAAGCAATTATTGAAGGTTTCTTCAGAACCGTGATCGATGCATTAAAACAGGGTAAGAATATAGAAATAAGAGGATTCGGAAGTTATAAAGTTAAAAAGAAAAATGAACGGCAAGCCCGTAACCCGAAAACAGGAGAACAGGTATTTGTACCTGAACATTATGTCCCAACATTTAAATTCTCCAAGGATTTTAAAGAGATGGTAGATAAAGGAATGAAAGAAACGGAAGGTTAATTCAGAATGGTAAAATACTGTCCCTCTTGTGGAACTAAACTTGACCAGGAATTCAATTTTTGTCCTTCGTGTGGTTTCGATTTACAAAAGATTTCAGAGACCAAACCAAAAGAAGAAGATCAAAAAGAAATTTCAGAACCAGTTGTTGAAAAAATAATTATCTGTGATAATTGCGGTGAAGAAAATAAAGGAGACAATGATGTATGTGCATATTGCGGAGCTAAACTAAAAGGGACAAAAGTAGAGAAGGTTTTAAAAGAAAAGCCTCAGTCAGAACACAAACCTGTTAAACAAAAACAGCAACAAACTCCAAAGAAAAAGAAAGAGCACACCAAGCAATCGGCTCCTAAATCAGGAAGTGTTCAGAAACCAAAAGAGCTGGATACTCAAAAACTCCTGATAATTTTAGGCGGCGTTGTTGTAATAATTTTAATTATTTTATTTGCAGCCGGAGTATTTAACAGGGCAATAACAGAAACTTTAGATCAAAACCAGGGAACAAATCAAACATCCCAAACGTCAGGAGTTGATTTAAACAGTCTTCAAAGAATAAATGAACTTGAGACCCAGATAAAAAAGAATCCAAATGATACTAAGGCATTACTTGAACTGGCACATTTAAGAAATGATTCGGGTATGTATGAAAAGGCAATAGCTGATTATCAAAAATATCTTGAAAAGATACCTAAAGATGCCGACGCACGAATTGATATGGGAGTTTGCTATTATAACCTGCATAACTATGATGAAGCCATAAAACAAATGGAAAAAGCAATTCAATATTCTCCCGGGCATCAAATTGGGTATTTGAACCTGGGAATTGTTAACTTAACAGCTGGCAATATGGAAAAATCTAAAGACTGGCTCAGGCAGGCAGTTAAGATAGATCCAAATTCTGAAATAGGAAAAAAAGCTAAAGAATTATTAGAATCACATAATAAATAAACAGGAGTAAGTAATGCCTTGTGGGAGAAAACGTAAACGCCATAAAATGGCTACACACAAGAGGAAAAAAAGACTGAGAAAGAATCGTCATAAAAAGAAATTAAGATAATTACTCAGACTAATATCTTGTATAATAAAATGGTAAATGATTATTTTGCATTTGCCATTTTTATTTTTAAAAGCCAACTTAGCTCAGCTGGTAGAGCAACTCATTCGTAATGAGTAGGTCGCCGGTTCGATTCCGGCAGTTGGCTCTGAAAAGTTGAACAAAAAAACCTCTCCAAGTAGTGGAGAGGTTCATTAAATAACAGTCAACCTATTTTAGGACGACTCATAAATATGGATCTTAAATTTATTTTATAGGTAATCCTAATTCATGTGCGAAGAATGTAAGTGCTGCAGCGTAATTACCGACTCGCTGGCTGAATGATGCTGTAACACCATGGCCTTCGTTCATTCTTGTAAGTAATAGAATAGGATTGTCAGATGTATTTGCGTCCTGTAGAGCTGCTGCAAACTTTCTTGACTGCCAGGATGCGACACGCGGATCATTAATTCCTGTTTCAAGTAATACTGCCGGATATTTTGTATTTGGTTTAACATTATGATACGGTGAATAAGCGTAAAGCCAATTAAAGTTAGTTTCGTTTGTTGATGTACCGTATTCACTAATATTGTACTGCCCGTTTGGGAAAAGTTCATTGCGAAGCATGTCGATAAATTCCAACAAAGCTGACAACCGCTTTAAATGCTTCAGGGTGTTGTGTTAACTCTGCTCCCATCAGCAGGCCTCCATTGGAACCGCCCATTATTCCAAGATGTTCTGAATTTGTCCAGTTATCTCTGACCATAGCTTCTGCGGCTGCATACATGTCATCAAATACATTCTGTTTTTTGCCGAGCATTCCTGCTTCATGCCAGCCTTCGCCGAATTCTCCGCCGCCCCGGATATTTGCATATGCAAACACACCTCCGTTTTCAAGCCAGGTTAAATAAGGACCGATAAATCTTGGTCCGGTGGGTACTCCAAAACCGCCGTAACCATAAACTATTGTTGGTCTTTTTCCATCAGGACTGATACTGTCTGCTCTTAAAACCGTAACCGGAATTTTTGTTCCATCTTTAGAAATTGCTTCGATTACACTGAATTTTATATTTGAATAATCTGCGGCCGGTTTAACTTCAAAAATTGTTTTTATATTTCCATCCTCTAAATTATACGCTGCCCATTTTTCCGGGAATGTCCAGCCTGAATAAGTTATTAATACTTTATCCGATGTAGATGAGGAAGCAATATCATTTATTTTTAGTCCGCTTTGAGGCAGATTAACTGTCCTTACAATTTTTCCATCTGAATCATATTGGTCAGCCTTCCAATCAGGGCCATTTACTTTAACTAGAAAGAATCCTCCCTTTACAGATTTTACTGCATAGTATGCCCATTCTCCCTGCGGAACAATTACTGTTGATTTACCGTCAGGTGTAACTGATAAGAGTTTACCTTTCGGTGCGTCTTCGTAAGAGATCACGAGAAGCGATTTATTCCCATTCCAGTCAGCTCCCGAATTAACATCAGAAGCTACTCGAACATTAGCGCTTGTATCTAAAACCTGTTTCCATTCAGAAGTACCTTTTCTGATGTATACATAATCCGGATTACCATCTCCAAAATGAACAAACATTGCAGCCTGTTTTCCATCTTCCGAAGGAATGAAGGTATATTCTGCAACCTTTGATAAATCTTTACCGAAAACAAGTTTGTCGTTATCAGTAGATTGATTTAATACATGATGATAGAGTACCGCATTAAATTGAAGTTCCGACTCCGGAACAGTCCCCGGTTCAGGAAGCCTTACATAGGTTATTCCTTTTTCATCTGCATCCCACACCATCGCAACTGGCGTTGCACCTCCTCCGGCATTTGTTAAAGTATCTTTTAAATCCTTATGTGTAGCAACATCCAGAATGTGAATTGTGGTTGCTTCGTTTCCACCTACGGCTGTACCAAAAGCAAGATACTTTCCTTTAGGAGAAGGCCAGAAACCTGTTATCGCTGCTCCTTCTTTATTTGTGTTTGGATTTATTAATATTTTAGTTTCACCATCCGGCCAGTCTTTGTAGGCAACTACTGGTTGAGCCTGGGGTGGTGTGAACTGCCTGAAGAAAAGTTTACCGTTAACAAGTCTGGGAGAATATTGTTCTTTGGAAGTTGTTTCAAGTTCTTTGATACGATCTTCAATATTCTTTCCCTCAGGAAAGCCTGATAAAACTGTATTAGCATAGGTGTTTTGTTCATCAATCCATTTTGTAACTTCCGGTGAATCATTATTCTCCAGCCATCTGAAAGGATCAGCTACTTCAGTGCCGAAGTAATTTGTGGATACTGTATCTTTATTAGTTGCAGGCATTTTGTAATTGTTCTCCTTATTACTGCTGCATCCGATTATTAAAACACTTAAGAGTGATATAATAACATATGCTGGTTTAGTTTTCATGATTTTTCCTCTTGATTATTTCAATAAAATTAATTTCATGTACTGATTTTATTTTCATGAAATGAAGTATAAATATTTCAAATTGATTAATTAAAATCAGGTATATAATCTTTATTACTTGTGTCCTCATTCACTTTCTTTTTTTTACACCGACTAAAAAATATCAACCCGATCTTTCTTAAATACAGCATCATAATCCACTAACTCTTTTTAAAACAATTCCTTCAAAAAATTTAAAACCACAAAGGGGCACAAATAAATAATTACAAATGAGAAATTTATTATTTACCGGTGGTGAAAATGTAAAATAATTCTTGACTTTCCCGATATAATTGTGTTAATTTTGGGGAGTTGTGGGGAATTGTGGTGAATTTTACCAAAGAAGGTTAAGAATTTGTTCAGAGGACAGTATACATACTCAGTAGATTCGAAAGGAAGGTTGAGTATACCCGCTAAATTAAGGCGTCAACTCTCTCCCGAAGCTAATGATACATTTGTAATGACCCAGGGAACTGCTAAATGTATAGATGTGTACCCAATGGACCAATGGCAACAGTTTGAACAAAAACTTATTGATCTTAATCCTTTTAATCCTCAGGAAGCAAAATTTATCAGAATGATTCTTCAGCATGCGACTGAAGATAATCTTGATTCCCAATCAAGAATTTTGATTCCTCCTAACTTACTTCAATATGCAAAAATAGAAAAAGAAGTTTTAGTACTTGGAGCTTTAAAGAAGATTGAATTATGGGATCCGAAAACTTATAGAGAATATCTTGAACAATCCTCTGAAACCTATGAAGAGATTGCAGCAAAAGTAATGGCGTAAAGATGAAGATTCATCATACGCCCGTTTTATTGAATGAAAGTATTAATTACCTGGTTACCCATAAATCAGGAATTTATTTTGATGCAACACTTGGATTTGGTGGTCATACTGAAGCGTTCTTAAAAGTTCTGAATAAAGATGCAGTAATTGCAGCGACAGATGTTGATAAAGATGCTTTTAATTTTTCGAGAGAGAAATTTGCTAAAGAAGAACGCGTTAGACTTTATAACTTTAATTTTTCAGAAATTGATTCTGTTGCTAAGATAGAATCATTCGGGTTCTTTGACGGAATTTTTGCAGATCTTGGAGTTTCCTCATTTCAACTTGATAATCCTGATTCAGGATTTACTTACAGAGAGGAAGCAAAACTGGATCTGAGGATGGATAAATCAAAAGTTGTAAATGCCGCAGATTTAATAAATTCATTCTCTGAAGAAGATCTAGCTGATATCTTTTACAATTTTGGTGAAGAAAGAAATTCAAGAAAAATTGCACGTGAGATTTGTAAACAAAGAATCGGATTCAAAATTGAAACTACTTCACAGTTGAGTGAGATTATTTCTAAGATTATTCCCTTTAAAAACCGGAATAAAACTTTGTCCAGAATTTTCCAGGCGTTAAGAATTTATGTGAATGATGAACTCGGCATTTTAGAAACTTTTTTAAATAAGTCTGTAGGTCTTTTGAAAACAGGAGGAAAAATAGTTGTAATCTCATATCACTCTCTGGAAGACAGAATTGTTAAGGAGAAGTTTAAGTATGAAACTCTTGATTGTATCTGTCCTAAAGAATTTCCAGTCTGTCAGTGTGATAAGAAAAGGAGAATTAAAATACTAACTAAAAAACCAATAGCACCTTTACCTGAAGAGATTGCTCTTAATCCTCGTGCCAGAAGCGCTAAATTAAGAGCCGCGGAAAGAGTATGAAAAAAGGATCAAAACCATTTCTTCTTTTTAGCGTAATGATGTTTACATCTTTTATAGTCCTGATCCTTTTTTATGTTGGCATAAAATTAAAATGTGAGGAATTAACAAAAGAAAAAATATTAGCAGAAAGACAACTTGATTTAAAAAATAACTGGCAGGTAAATCTTACGGTCAAACACCAGTTCCTGTCCTCAGAAGAGAGAATAACTGAGATAGCCGGAAAAGAGTTGGGAATGGTAAGAGGAGGCTCGCCTTTTCTTAAGATAAAAATAGATAAACAGCAAATTGAAAAAATTGAAAATCTGTTAAAAGAAAAATATGAATAACAGAAGAGTACTGTTAATAACTTTGTTTGTCTTTATCAGCTTTGTGATTCTAATAATCAAACTTGTTGATATCCAGATAGTTAAAAGTGAAGAGCTTACCTACTATGCCGAAAGACAACAGACTTCAGTTGAAAAAATCCGGGCGGAACGTGGTTTGATTTATGACAGAAACGGTTCTCTCATGGTTTATAACAGGGACGACATATCTTACTTTGTGGATATGAGAATGACTTCTGCTTCAGATAAAATCAAAATAGCCGAAAAATTTTCATCAATATTTGGTAAATCAAAACAGCATTATCTTCAATTGATGAAAACATCCGGTAGAAATGTTTGTCTTGAAAAAAAAGCTTCCGGAGAGAAAACTATTTTATTAAAGAATTTCAGAATGTCGGCTGTTTTCTCTCACGAAGACCCAACAAGAGTTTATTACTATAAAAACCTTGCTTCACACATACTGGGTTATGTAAATAGTGATTATACAGGAGTAAACGGGATAGCAAATACTTTTAATGATGTTCTCTCAGGAGATGATGGGACTATGATTATAGAAAGAGATGCTATAGGTGATATGATAACCGTTGAAGAAGCGCAGACCAAGCCAGCTGTTCCCGGTACAAATCTGTACCTGACTATTGACAAGTCCTATCAATCGATACTTGAAGACGAATTATCTAAAGGTGTAAAAGAATTCCAGGCTGCTTCAGGTGTGGGAATAATTATGGATCCTAAAACAGGAGAGATTCTTGCACTTGCCAACAGTGAAGATTATGATCCAAACAATTACTGGGATTATACCGATGAACAAAGAAGAGACAGGGCAATTACGGACACTTATGAACCAGGCTCAACTTTTAAAACCTTTACAATGGCATCTCTGATTGATCAGAATCTTTGCAATGAAAATGAAAAAATATTTGTTGAGAATGGCAGATACAAAGTCAAATCTGTTTACATAAGTGATACTCACGAACATTCATATCTTACTGTAAAAGGAATACTAGAACAATCTAGTAATATTGGAATTTCAAAGTTGGTTCAAAGATTAGGCGATGAATCCTATTACAAATATATTCGTGGTTTTGGCTTCGGCAACTACACTTCAGTTTCTCTTCCCGGTGAAGTAAAAGGGACATTGAAAAAACCTGATGAATGGGGCAGTCTTACAAAAACTTTTATGTCTTTCGGATATGAGATAGCTGTAACCCCGATACAGTTAATAACAGCTTATTGTGCTATTATAAATGGTGGAATTCTTTTCGAACCACAGATCTTATTGCGTGAAGTCAGCCAGGATGGAAAATGTATAAATAATAATTCCCCTAAGCAGGTAAGAAGAATTATTTCCGAATCCACATCATTAAGAATGAAAAATATGCTGGTTGGTGTTGTTGAGAACGGAACCGGTAAAAATGCTAAAATTGACGGTGTCTCGATCGGGGGAAAAACAGGAACTTCGCAAAGACTTATTGATGGAAATTATTCGAAGCTTAACTACAATTCCTCTTTCATCGGATTCTTTCCTGCAGAGAATCCGAAAATTGTTTGTCTGATTCTATTGAACTCTCCGAAGGTTGGCAGGTATGGTGGACTGGCCGCTGCACCGATTTTTAAGAACGTCGCACAAAGAATTATTCAAAGGGATCCGGATATAATCAAATCAACTCCGTCAAATTCACTAAATGAAGATTTGAATATTGCAAAAATTAATACCACGAATAATGATGATGTTATTTACAAGAATATTTCTTACGAATCTCCTGATCCAAAATTAATTTCAGTCTGTATGCAAAAGAAAATTATTCCCGATCTGAGCAACTATCATATTAAGGATGCAATTTCAATTCTGACAAAACTCGGAGTGAAATATAAAATGAACGGAACCGGTATCGTCATTAATCAAAGCCTTGAACCGGGAACGAAAATTAAAAAAGGTCAGGTTTGCTCACTTACTTGTAAAGAAATTTCTGTTACCGGAACCACAATTTATTGATGGAACTGACAGAATTAATAAATAGTGTGCAGGTAATTCAGGTTGTTGGAAATATACAACGCAAAGATGTCTCAGGTATTGAATATGATTCACGGAAGGTTACTAAAGGTTCTGTTTTTGTTGCAATAAAAGGATTTAATTCAGATGGACACAGCTTTATTAATGAATCGATTAATAAAGGTGCAATTGCGATCATACTTGAAGATGAAAATGCAGTTCCGGATGATTTATTTAATCATACAGGTACAGCAAAAATTTTAGTCCGTGATTCAAGAAAAGCCCTGGCTGAAATATCAAAAGGCTTTTATAAAAATGTATCAGAGAAAATTAAACTTATCGGGATTACAGGAACTAAAGGTAAAACAACTACGGCATTTATTATTAGAAATATTCTTGAAACAGCGGGCTATAAAACAGGATTACTTGGAACTATAGCAAATTATATAGGAGATAGAGAAATAAAATCTTCGCTTACAACACCGGAATCCAATGACTTAAACGAACTCCTGTTTGAGATGTACAATGACGACTGTAAATATGTTGTTATGGAAGTTTCATCTCATGCGTTGGCATTGAAACGAGTTTATGGACTTAACTTTTCGGCTGCTGTATTCACTAATATCTCGTCAGATCATCTCGACTTTCATAAAAATTTTGATAATTATCTCAGCGCTAAAAAAATACTTTTTGATAATCTGAATTTGTCTGCATTCGGTGTTTACAATCTTGATGATAAATCTTCCCCAAAAATCATCGAAAATAGAGTGGCTCCTCTATATTCACTAGGTAAGTTGCCGGGTGCAGACTTTTTAATTAGTAACATTTCTTACAACCTAGATGGGACCCAATTTACTATAGATTTCAACAAACACAATTATTCAATATCCACCTCACTTGTAGGAGAATTTAACGCATATAATTCAGCATCAGCATTTGCTGTTACAACCTTGCTGGGAATTGATCCTTATTCAGCAGTTGAGGGAATTAGGAAAACGCCTCAGGTTCCGGGAAGGTTTGAAATAATTGGTGATGGTGAGAAAAAAGTGATAGTAGACTATTCACATAATGCCGATAGCCTTGAGAAAACTTTATTAGCAATTAGAAATATAGTTAAGAACAAAGTTCCGGTGTATACTGTTTTCGGATGTGGAGGAAACAGGGATAAAACCAAAAGACCAGTTATGGGAAAAATAGCAACTGAACTGAGTGACAAAGTTATTCTTACTTCAGATAATCCGAGAAATGAAAATCCATTTGATATCCTAAAAGAAATTGAATCCGGAATTACGGTTAATAATTATAAAGTGATAGAGGATAGGGAAGAAGCAATTAAGCAGACGGTCATTAATAGCGAACCGAATGCTGTAATTCTTATCGCAGGAAAAGGTCACGAAACGTATCAGGAAATAAAAGGAATTAGAAGACATTTTTCTGATAAGGAAGTTGCTGAAAAGTATCTGAACCTATGAAAAGGATTGGTCTTACGATTGAAGACTTCTTTAATTTAAAATCAGCGGTTATTTATAATCCTGATAATTTTAAAACAATCAGACATGTTTCAATTGATTCAAGAAATATTTCGAATGATTGTTTATTTATTGCGATTAAAGGAGATAGATTCGACGGACACGACTTTGTTGAGAAAGCTGCTTCAAATGGTGCCGCAGCTTTATTAATTGAAAACAGAAAGTTGAAAAAGACAGATGAAGTTAAGATACCCGTTATTGCTGTTGAAGATTCAGTAAAAGCATTAGGAGAATTAGCCGGAGTTTGGAGAAAAAAATTATCTGGTTATACAAAAACAAAAATAGTCGGGATAACAGGTAGTGCAGGTAAAACATCAACAAAAGAAATGGCAGCTATGTTATTAAGCACGAAATACAACGTCAATAAAACAGTTGCCAATCACAATAATCATATTGGTGTTCCTCTTACGCTTTTCAGCACAAATGAAAAACACGACATACTGGTAGCTGAGCTGGGTACAAATCATTTTGGAGAGATTGAATACACTGCAAACATCGCTTTACCTGATTATGCAATGATTACAAATATTGGTGATTCTCACCTGGAATTTTTGATTAATAAAAAAGGAATACTTAAAGAAAAGGTTGCTCTTTTTAAAGCTACAGCAAAAATGAACGGAATACTTTTCATTAATGATGATGATAAATTATTAAAAAAAGCTTCAGAAAAATATAAGAATAAAGTAACATATGGATTTAACTCAAACTCTGCTGTAAGTGGAAAAGTAATTGGATTTACAGACGATGGAAGACCTCAAATCGAAATCACTTACAAAAAGAATAAACTTAAAGTTGATTTGCCTTTGTACGGTGAAGTTAATGCAAGAAATTTTCTGGCTGCAGCCACAGTTGCATTTACATTGGGATTATCGGTTAAGGAAATTTCAGAAGGATTAAATAAACTAAATCAGGTTGAAAAAAGATTAAATGTAAGACGTTATAAAAATTTCCTGTTGATTGATGATACTTATAATGCAAATCCCGCATCAATGAAAGAAGCAATGAATCTTTCCGGAAAAATTAAACTTCACAAAAGAAAGATTGCCATACTGGGTGATATGTTCGAACTTGGAGAAAATGCTCCTGAGCTCCACAGAAAATTAGCACCTGCAATTAAAGCGAATAAATTTGAAGCAGTTTATTTGATTGGTCCGATGATGAAAAACCTCAATGAAGAATTGCAAAAAGTGAATATCAATTCAAAATTTTTTAACAGCAGAAAAAATCTTAATTCGTTTTTAACTAAACAGAATTTCACCGATTCGGTCATTCTTGTCAAAGGATCACGCGGAATGAAAATGGAAGAATTTGTTAAAACCATAGAAGAAAAAGCCGGGAAATAATGCTCTACTTCTTGTCTGAATATATAAATAAAATTTTTAATCCTCCGGGATTTGATGTGTTCCGGTTTATTACTTTCAGATCGGCATTATCTGCTATCACTGCTTTGTTTCTTTCGTTTTACCTGGGTCCGAAAATCATTAGGAAACTCCAGAAGAAACAAATTGGTGAAGCAAAAAAAATTGATGGGCCAAAATCCCATTGGTCTAAAGCTGGTACTCCAACAATGGGCGGTCTAATTATAATTTTATGTGTTGTTATTCCTGTACTTCTATGGGCAAACATTCTTAGTATATATATTATTCTTATTCTCGCAGGAACTGTATGGTTAAGCGCCGTGGGATTTCTTGATGATTATTTAAAGGTAGTTAAAAAACTTCCAAATGGATTGATTGCAAGATATAAATTACTTGGGCAGGTAATAATAGGAATTGTTGTTGGGTCAGTTATATACTTTGCACCACAGTTTAATGGTATACATTCGGTAACAACAGTACCATTTCTTAAGAACGCAAATTTCGATTTTTCATTTTTCTACATACCTGTTGTGGTTTTTATTATAACGGCTACTTCCAACGCTGTTAATTTAACAGATGGACTTGATGGATTAGCCATCGGAGTTATTACGATTGTTATGCTGACACTCGCAATAATAAGTTATGTAAGCGGCAACTCAATTTTTTCAAACTACCTTAATATTATATACCTGCCCGGTGCAGGAGAACTTACAGTTTTTGTAGCTGCACTTGTCGGCGCTTCTTTGGGATTTCTCTGGTTTAATTCATATCCGGCCCAGGTTTTTATGGGGGATACAGGTTCGCTTGCTCTTGGCGGAGCTTTCGGCATACTTGCAGTGCTTATTAAAAAAGAATTATTAATCCCGATACTTGGCGGAATATTTTTTCTGGAGACAATTTCAGTAATTATTCAACGTGTTTATTTCAAAATAACTAAAAAGAAATACGGTGAAGGACGAAGGGTTTTTAAGATGGCCCCTATTCATCATCACTTTGAAATGATGGGTTGGCCGGAACCAAAAATTGTGATCAGGTTTTATATAATAGCAATCATCCTTGCTATAATCAGTCTGGCTTCATTTAAGATAAGATAGGAATATGAATCTCACTGGGACAAAAATAACTATAGTTGGTGCCAAAAGAAGTGGTGTCGGAGCTGCAAAATTAATTGCCAGGCTTGGTGGAAAGCCATTCGTTACAGATTCCTCATCAGGCAAAGCACTTGGTGAATTCGTTGAAATTCTTGAATCAAATAAAATTGAATTTGAAACCGGGAAACATTCTGATAAAGCGTATGATTGTGATCTTATGGTTGTTAGTCCCGGGGTTTCGTCTGAGGCTGAAATAATAAAAAACGCAAAAGAGAAAAAGATAAAAATAATTGGAGAACTTGAACTGGCTGCCTCTGTGTGCCGGGGGAATATCATAGCTATAACCGGTACCAATGGTAAAACTACAACCACAAGTTTATGCGGACATTTGTTTAATGTGTGTGGTAAAAAAACTTATGTGGCAGGAAATATTGGATTTGCATTTTCTGAAATCGCTCCCGATGTAAAAGAAGATGAATTTGTGGCTCTGGAGGTTTCAAGTTTTCAGCTGGATTTAATTGAGAAGTTTAAACCGAAGATAGCAATGATCTTAAATATCACCCCTGATCATTTAAATAGATATGAAAATAAAATTGAAAATTATATTCAATCAAAGTTGAGGATATTTGAGAATCAGGATGAAAAGGATTTTCTTATCCTTAATAAAGATAATGATACGCTGATTAATTCCGTAAAGAAACCAAATAGTAAAACATATTACTTTTCACTGAAGGAAACTACGGGTAATGGAACATATGATTCCGAAGGGGATATATTTTTCAATGAAGATGACCATGTTCAATTCAGTTGCAAAGTCTCAGATATAAATCTAATTGGCGAGCATAATATTGCAAATGCAATGGCAGTTATTACTGCGGCGAAGATATTCAATCTTGATAATGAAAAAATCATTAAGGCATTGCGAACTTTTGAAGGAGTTGAACACAGACTCGAGTTTGTCCGGGAGATAGAGGGAGTGAAGTATATAAATGATTCAAAAGCTACGAATGTTGATTCTGTCTGGTATGCACTTAAAGGATTCCCGGGACAAATATTTCTGATTCTTGGGGGACAGGATAAGGGTAACGACTATAACCAGATTAAACCGCTTGTCCTCAACAGAGTAATCAAGATCTATGCAATAGGTTCTTCTGCTGATAAAGTATTTAACTTTTTTCATCATGATATTAAGGTTGAAGTTAAACAAACAATGGAAGATGTAGTTCACGCTGCTAACCAGGAAGCGAGAGCTGGAGATATCGTTCTTTTATCACCGGCATGTGCAAGTTTTGATATGTATGATAATTATGAACATCGGGGCAGAGTATTTAAAGAAGAAGTGAATAAACTGTAATGAAAAAACTTTCGATAACAATATTTTTAGATGCATTTGTATTGACTCTCTTAGGGTTAGTTCTGGTTATGAGTGCCAGTAGTACATACAGTGCATTTAAATTTGATAGTCTGTTCCACCTTTTCAATTCGCATTTTTTTAAAGTTGTTACCGGAATTTTTCTGATGATTGTATTTGCAATGATACCATATGAAATATATAAAGATATTAGTAAACCACTCATTTTCGGTACGGTTGGTCTCCTGATATTAACTCTGATTATTGCTCCTGATATAAAAGGTGCGGGACGGTGGATAAATCTTGGCTTTATAACTTTTCAACCGGCTGATATTGCCAAGCTTGTTCTGGTTATGCATCTGGCTACATTGATTGAATCGAAGGGAAGAGATATTGAAAATTTTAAACATGGATATATGTATTTATTTATCTGGGTTATTACTATAGCCGGATTAATTTTTATTCAACCGAATTTAAGTAACGGAATACTTGTTCTTATCATTTCTATTACTGTATTATTCGTAGGAGGAGCAAAATTAAAACACATACTTGCTTCTATGGGTAGCTGTGCACTATTAGGCGGTGCCGGGGCAATGCTCTTTTCACATTCCCGCGAACGAATTTTAACATTCATTCATAGTTTCAGTAATGGTGGTGATATAAATATACAGGTTAAGCAGGCTTTACTTGGTTTAGGTAGCGGCGGTATTCTTGGAGTTGGAATGGGTCATAGCAGACAGAGTAATCTTTTCCTTCCTGAAGCTTATGGCGATTTTATTTTTGCTATTCTTGGTGAAGAACTGGGATTTATTGGCTCAGTGATTATTCTATTTGCTTATCTCGTTCTTTTTGTTTCAGGAATCCTAATCGCAAAAAAATGTAAAGATGTATTCGGTCAGCTTCTTGCTTTTGGAATTTCTATTTCTGTATTAGTTAATGCTTTTATAAATGTTGCTGTGGCTACAGGACTCGTACCAACTACGGGTCTCCCGTTGCCTTTTATAAGCTATGGCGGTACATCATTAATTTTTATGTGTATATCAACAGGAATTCTGATAAATATTGGAATGACTAACGCGATAAATCAAAACAGAAATAACATTAATAGGACAACTGCAAATATGGAAATGAATTAATGGCAGTTACCAAAACACAATATAGATTTTTATTTGCAGGCGGCGGAACTGGCGGACATTTGTTTCCTGCGGTTGCAGTTGCTGAAAAGATTAAAGCCAGAATTCCGGAAGCTGATATTTTATTTGTCGGGACCAAAACGAAAATTGAAGGAAGAGTTATTCCTAAACTTGGTTATAAATTCAGATCGATATGGATAAAAGGTTTTGCAAGAACATTCACTTTGGAAAATTTACTTTTTCCCTTAAAGCTCGGAGTTTCACTAATTCAATCATTAATAATAAATATGAATTTTAAACCCAGAGTAGCAATCGGTTCGGGAGGTTATGTGTCCGGACCTGCAATCTGGGGTTCTTCTGTTATGGGAGCAAAAATAATTTTGCTCGAACAGAATAGTTATCCGGGTGTAACAACACGTCTGCTTGAAAGATACGCTGATGAAATTCATATAAGTTTTGCCGACTCAAAAAAATATCTGAGATCAAAAGAAAAAATAAAGCTAACAGGAAATCCTGTCAGAGAAAGCCTTTATCAGGTTAATAAAGAAGCAGCGCTCAGGCACTATAATCTGGATCCTGTAAAAAAAACATTGTTGATACTGGGCGGCAGCCTTGGTGCTGCTTCTATAAATAAAGCTGTTGCAGATTCACTCCAATTAATTCTTGAGAAAGAGATACAGGTGATTTGGCAAACAGGCAGCAACTATTTTGAAGAGTTTAAAAATAAATCCGGTAAAGGAATATTTATTTCCCCGTTTATTGAGGATATGAATCTTGCATACTCCGCTGCTGATCTTGTTATTGCAAGAGCCGGTGCTACAACGATTGCAGAACTCCTGGTGTTGGGAATTCCTTCTGTTTTAATTCCTTCACCAAATGTTGCTGAAAATCATCAATACTTCAATGCAAAGTCACTTGCAGACGTTGGTGCCGTTATTTTGATTGAAGATAAGAATGCAAAAAATTCTTTGGCAGATAAAATTATTTCGACAATATTTGATCTTAAAAAATTAGAAGACTTAAAAAATAATGCGAAGAAACTCGGTAAAGAAAATGCTGCTTCAGAAATAGCTGATAGCGCGATAAAATTTGCAAGTACAATATGAATCCTGAGAATATAAATAATAAAGAGACATTTAAATACAATATGTCTTTCTACTATCAATCAACGATAATTTACTTTGTTGTGTTTGCTCTTTATTTGATAGTAAGAGGAGAATTTGTGGAAAACTCTTTCACCTTAATCACCAGGGATCCTATTATCTACCTTCTTGGAGCCATAGTGATTATTTCATTAGTAAGTCTTCTGTATAATCTTTATAAAAACAAATACCTGGAATTAAGTCCGGAAGGAATTGCATTTGTAACAAGGTTTGGTGAAAAGAAGATATTATTGAGCCAGATTAAAAGAATAAAAATTTCAAAGCAGAGAGAAAGAGTCAGGAATCATGCTTTCAGACTAGTAAGAATAAAATTAAAAAACAGGAGACGTTCGTTAATTATTCGCCCTTATGACTATGAAAATGAAGATCAACTTTTAATAAAATTTGAAGAGCTAAAAAGGAAAGTGGAAACGGCTTAATGTTTAAGAATATCAGAAGAGTGCATTTTGTTGGAATCGGTGGAATCGGTATGAGCGGTTTGGCCGAAATATTATTAAGCCAGGGGTTTGAAGTATCAGGCTCGGACAGAGCATTAACTGAAATTACTGATCATCTCTCAGGTCTGGGCATTAAAGTATACGAGGGACATTCTCCTGACAATTTAAAAGATGTTGATGTGCTTGTTTATTCATCAGCAGTTACAACAGATAACCCTGAAGTTAAAGCCGCTGTGGAAAGAAAAATACCGATAATAAAAAGAGCAGAAATGTTAGCCGAATCGATGCGTATGAAATACGGTATTGGTATCGCGGGAACACACGGTAAAACAACAACAACATCGATGGTAGGATTAACATTGACAGAAGGAAATATAGACCCCACAATTATTGTAGGCGGTAAGCTCAGCGGACTCGGCGGAACAAATGCAAGACTTGGACACGGTGAATTTATTGTAGTTGAAGCCGATGAATTTGATAGAACATTTTTAAAGTTAACTCCTACAATAGCAGCTTTAACAACATTGGAAAGCGAACATCTCGATACTTATAAGGACCTGGATGATATAAAATCTGCATTTGCTGAATTTGCAAATAAAGTTCCGTTCTATGGTTTTGTGGTTCTTTGTCTTGATGAACCTGGTCTGCAGGATATTATTCCTTCAATTAACAAAAAAATTATTACTTATGGACTAACTCCTCAGGCAGATGTTAGAGCATTCGATATCTCACACCATCAATTTTCAAGTGAGTATTCAATAAAATATAAAGATGAACAGATCGGCAGAATCAAGTTAAATATACCCGGTGTTCATAATGTAAAAAATTCACTGGTTGCGGTAACCATTGCAAGAGAATTAGGGATTGAGTTTCCTGTAATTAAAAAGGCGCTCGAATCTTTTTCAGGTGTTTACAGAAGATTTGAAATTAAGTATGATAAAGAAATTCTGGTTGTTGATGACTATGCTCATCACCCGACTGAAACTAGTGCAACATTAGCAGGTATCAGAGCCGGATGGAAAAGAAGACTGATTGCAGTATTTCAGCCGCATTTATATTCAAGGACAAGAGATTTTTACCAGGAATTCGGAAGAAGCTTTCTTAATTCAGATGTTTTTATTTGCACTGATGTTTACCCGGCACGTGAAGAACCAATCAACGGAGTTTCGGGTGAAATGATTGCAAATGTCGCAAAGAAATTCGGACATAAAAATGTAGTATATGTTCCTGATAAAAAAAATATTCCTGCAATATTAAACGACCTGAAGCAGGAAAATGATATTATAATTACTATGGGTGCCGGTGATATCTGGAAATTCGGAGAAGAATTTGTAAGGATGGTTAAAAATTGAAAAGCGAAACCAGAAGTAAAATATTAGGACTTATTCTTTTTGTAGTACTTATCGGGTGGATACTTTATCTATCTATGGTTTCAGAAAGAAGTGAGCCTGATCAGCAGGTTAAATCAATTATAGTAACCGGAAACAATTTACTTAACGAAAGTGATTATCTGGTATTTGCAAAATTAAATGACCAGGAATCTTACAAGGGAATTACATTGCCTGTGATAAAAGCCCGAATGGAGAAACATCCATATATAAACAGGGCAGATGTTGAATTCAGCGGTGATAATGAAGTGCACATTAAACTATCTGAAAAAGCAATTAAAGCAGTGCTCGTGAGCGATAATCAAATATTTCTTGCATCAAGTGAATTTGAAATACTTACGCTTTTCCCGGGTACTAAAGTTTCTAATTTACCTGTTGTAACAAATCTAAATAAGGATTTCCTGTTAAAGAAAAATGAAATATTAAAAACTCAGGGACTGGTTGAAGCATACAGAATAATTGATGCAGCTGATTTAACCAATGAAGATCTCGGAAAAAAATTATCTGAAATAAACCTGAGAAATGGCAGAGATATTATTTTGCTTTTTTCAGGATTAAAACCACCGGTGATATTTGGTAAAGGAAATACTTCAAGAAAAATCCTTTCGTTTGATCAACTGATGAACACAGAGGATAACTCAAATAAAGAAATTGTAATGAACAGTTCATATATAGACTTAAGATTTGACAATGAGATTTTTCTCGGTAATTACGATAAAACAGGTTTAACCGAATGAGAAAAGAAATTATTGCCGGACTGGATTTAGGAACAACCAAAGTTTGTGCTGTTATAGCCGAAAAGCTGGATGAAAATAAATTTGACATTCTTGGTTTTGGTGTTGCTCCATCTGAAGGTTTGCATAAAGGACTGGTTGCGAATATTGGAAAGACTGCTGAAGCAATAAGGAGTGCTGTCTCAATTGCTTCAAACAGGGCCGGATTTGAGATTACTCATGTTAATGTTGGAGTTGCTGGAGAACATATTACAAGTATGCGTCACAGGAATTATGTTACCATAAGCGGTGATGACAGGGAAATTACAAAAGCTGATCTGGAACGACTGGAAAATGATGTTCGTACAATTCATATTCCTTCGGACAGGCAAATACTTCATATAATCCCTGAAGAGTTTTCAATTGATCATCAACCCGGGATTGAAAACCCGATCGGAATGTCGGGGTCAAGATTGGAAGCAACAAACCATATAGTGCTTGCTTCGATACCTGCAATACAAAATATAAGAAAATCTGTTGAGCGTGCCGGATTGCATGTTCAGGATTATATTCTTCAGCCAATCGCTTCCAGCACATCCGTACTTGAAGAAAGCGAAAAAGATCTGGGAGTTGCTTTAATAGATATTGGGGGAGGAACAACAGATATAGCCATATATCACAATAAAGCAATTAAGCATACCAAAGTTATTGGTGTTGCAGGAAACCAGGTTACTAATGATATACGTGAATCACTGGGTGTGGTTTCTGAAGAAGCCGAAATTCTTAAGAAAGATTATGGATATGCTTCTGAGAATGCAATTATTAAAGATGAAGATATCCTGATAAAAGGAGTTGGTGCAAGAGGGAATACAAAAATTCCTATCAGCCTTCTTACCCAGATTATAAGTCTGAGGATGAGGGAATTATTTGTTCTTATAGATAATGAAATCAGAAGTGCAGGATTTAAAAATAAAATTAAAGCCGGTATAGTTCTAACCGGCGGCGGATCACTTTTAAAAGGATGTGCTGAACTTGCCGAAGAAGTTTTCGGACTTCCAACAAGGATGGGTGTGCCGCAGGAATTAGGAGCGGGACTTTCGAATGAGATTGAAAGTCCTGAGTTTGCAACAGTTGCCGGGTTGATTCGGGGAATTCCTGGGGGAAAATCCAGCGAATACCAGGGATTAATTAAAGCTAAGAAACAAAAAAATAAAAATAAACTGTCTCTTATAGTTAAAAGAGTTCAGCAGTTTTTTGATGAATTATAAATCCAAAATAGGAGGAAACTATGTCGCGATTTGCAACTATTGACAGAAGCAAGCCAATGTCCGCTATTCTGAAAGTGGTTGGTATTGGTGGTGGTGGCTGCAATGCTATCGAAAGCATGATCGCACGCGGACTCAGTGGTGTTGAGTATGTTGCCGTTAATACCGATGCACAGGTTCTGAACAGCAGCAGCGCAACTCATAAAATTCAGTGTGGTTCCAGTATCACGCGGGGACTCGGTGCCGGTGCTGACCCCAATGTTGGAAGAAAATCTCTCGAGGAAGATCGGGAGAAACTTTCCGATGTTCTTGCAGGTAGTGATATGGTGTTTGTTACTGCCGGAATGGGTGGTGGTACAGGAACAGGCGGTGCTCCGGTAGTTGCTTCAATTGCCAAGAGTATTGGCGCTTTGGTAGTTGGGATAGTTACCAAACCATTTCGCTGGGAAGGAAAGAAAAGAATGCTGAATGCCGAACAGGGAATTCAGGATTTAAAAAATTCGGTGGATAGTTTAATCGTTATTCCTAATGAACGACTGCTGAATATTCTTGATAAAGGTGTTAATGCATTTGCTGCTTTTGATAAACCTAACGAAGTTCTTTATGAAGCAACAAGAGGAATAGCTGATATTATTACAGTTGAAGGATTAATTAATGTTGATTTTGCTGACGTTAGAGCTGTGATGAACCAGAGTGGTGAAGCTTTAATGGGATGCGGAATCGCCAGCGGTGAAAACCGTGCTATTGAAGCAGCACAGAAGGCTATTTCAAGTCCTCTTCTTGAAGGCGTAAACATTAAAGGTGCAAAGAGCGTTCTGCTGAATGTTACCGGCTCGAGCAACCTTACTATGCAGGAAATTAACGACGGTAATAATGTAATATTTGAAGCTGCCGGTGAAGAAGCAAATGTCATCTTCGGATGTGTACAGAAAGAAGAAATGAATGATTATGTTTCCTACACAGTTATTGCTACAGGATTTGATTCCGCTAACCAGGGACACTCGAAAAAATCATTTTCAATCGCTCCACCTAAAAGGAAAGAAACAGAAACTTTTCGCGGCGGATTTAATTTTCTTGAATCAAATGATGAAGTAGATAAAGAAGATCTTGAAATTCCGACTATCTATCGTGTTAAAAGTCCTAAAACAACTATCGAAGAAAAAGAAGAGGAAGAAACACCAAAGAGCGGATTCGAATTTGATGCATCTCGTTACAGTTGGGCAAAAGAGAAAGCTCAAAAGAAAGAAGAAAAAGACGCAGAAGACGATGAGGACAGTTCATCATTTTTACGTATGATTATGGATTAAGACTGTAGAATCTGTTGTGACAAAGGATTTCGTTTTTTCCTGATGATTATTCATCAAGGAGACGACTCTCTGCAAAAATATTATCTTCTGCATCCTTTGTAATTATTATCCTGTTAGGCCTGCAGCAGATTCTGCAATCTTCAACAAAATCCTGCTTTCCTTCCACGGTTAAATCCACCCATACACTGTTCTCAACTCCGCAGTACTGGCATGTCCAGGTGAAATCGTCATCAGTTTGAAATGATTCGGGTTTCTCTTCCATAACTCACCCTAACTAAAAATTAATTCCACCAATATTGTAAATGATTCAATATTTATAGTCAAGAAAAAGTTCATTTTTTCTGACAATGTTATAAGATATTTATTTCTATAAACTTGCAAAATTAATTGATGTGTAGTATTTTACTGACTAAATAATTAGTCATATGACTAAATAGTTAGTCGGTTAAAAATGATACTAAATAATGTTTTAGATAATATATTTGTAAATTCAGCTAACATTGCTGTGCTTCGGGCATTAAATGAAAGAGTTGCTGGAATTTCAGGAAGAGAAACCGCACGCCTTGCCGGTATAGGACTTAGGTCGGCACAAATTGCCCTGGATAACCTGGTAAATCTTAAAGTTGTAAACAAGCAGGCGGGCGGACGTGAGCATCTGTTTTCTCTTAACAGGAAAAACTATATCTCAAATGAAATAATTGCTAAACTTTTTGTTACCGAGCAGAAATATAAAAAAACTGTTCTCAATGAAATTAGAAATAGTCTTTCTTCTCTTACAGATAGTGTAATACTATTCGGCAGCGTTGCACGAAAGGAAGAACTACCTGATAGTGACATGGATATCTGTATTGTATTTCAAAAAAATAAATCAAAAATAGAAAAAATTGTAAATGCAATTAGAGATGAACTTTATGATAAATATGGAGTCACTTTAGCACCTTTTTATATCACACGTGAAGAATTTAAGAAAAGAGCTAAAAATCAGAAAAGTCCGGTTAATGAGATACTAACAGATGGAATTATAATTTCAGGAATCAAGACAAAAGAATTACTCAATGGTTAAAAAGGTTTCCTCTAAAAAATATCCGATAAATAAATTTAAAGATTTTATAAAAGTTGCTGAAAGTTTTAATAATGGAGCCGTGCTTGCAATAGAACACGAATACTATAATGCAGCCGGGGTGCTGATTATACATGCCGCGATTGCATATGCTGACGCAATTACCATTAAATATTCTTCCTCAAAAGCAAGTGGAGATAGTCATTATGATATCATCGGATTATTAAAGGACTCTGTTCCACCTCAGCATAAAAATAATTCTGCATTAGATCATTTTAAGAAACTTATTGATCATAAGAATATGGTATCATATTCAGATGATATATACCTTGAATCAGACATAGTCAGAATTAAGAAACTTTTTACACGCTTTTCAGATTGGGCAAAATCTATTTTAGAACAATAATCCATTTAAACTTTTTTATTCTTGTAATCTTGCAGCCTTCGATCCATCATACATCAAACATTATCTATCATCACTTTTAATTCTTCTCTTGCTTTTTAATCCGGGAAATTATATATAGTGGGCAAATGTACACTATATTATGGAAACAAAAAGTGTAAATAAGACCGATATTTCAACTTATCAGGTTCCCCCTGAATGGAGGGGAAGTAACAAAGTACACACTCTTTACCCTCCCATTCCGCGCAACACGAAAAATATCCGCTTTGATATTTTCAATTTTCAGATGCTCTTTAATGATGAGAAGACCAGGGAACTCATCCGTACGGGACAAACAATCGGGTGTTTTTATATTGAATCTCCGGGGATGCGCTCGCTTCTGCGCCGGCTTGATGTTGAAACTTTTGAAATGCTGACGGCGGCAAGTTCTGTTATTCGTCCCGGTGTAGCGGAAAGCGGTATGATGCAGGAATTTATTGCAAGGCATAAAGATCCTTCCCGGAGAAAATATCTTGTTCCCGAAATGGAGAAATATCTCGGTGAAACTTATGGTGTAATGATTTACCAGGAGGATGTAATTAAAGTTGCTCATCATATTGCGGGCTTAACTTTGGAAGAAGCTGATCTTCTCAGGCGGGCAATGAGCGGAAAGATGCGTTCGCACGAAGCAATGAAACAGATTACAGATAAGTTTTTCATTTCCTGCCGGGCAAAAGGGCACAGCGAAAAAATAACGAAAGAGTTGTGGAGACAGATAGAATCTTTTGCCGGGTATTCTTTCTGCAAAGCACACAGCGCTTCATTCGCACTTCTCTCTTACCAGGTTGCATATCTTAAAGCACATTACCCGGCTGAGTTTATGGCTAATGTTCTTAACAACGGAGGGGGATTTTATTCTTCGGCTGTTTATATATGGGAGGCAAAAAGAATGGGGATTACGGTTCAACTTCCATCAATTAACCACAGCAATTATGAATACGTCGGTAAAGGAAAAAACATTCGCATCGGGTTGATGTCGATAAAAAATTTGTCTCATTCCTCAATCGAAATAATTGTTGAAGAAAGAAAGAATAACGGCAAGTATGTTTCGCTTGCAGATTTTCTTGTTAGGACAGGACTTGCTTACGAGGAAAGTGCTGCATTGATTAAGTGCGGTGCAATGGGATGTTTCAGGCAGACACGCCCCGAGCTTCTCCGCCTGCTTGATATTTATATTCACCGCCGTAAACTTCTCGATCATACAGTAAATGATCTTTTTGTGAATGAAACATTTGCACTCGAGGAGGAAGTTAAAACCGATATTAATTTCAGTGCTGCGGAAATATGCCGTACAGAATACGAAACTTTTAATTATATGGTTACACGTCATCCGCTTTATTTTTTTAAGGAGTGGACAAATAGTCCATCGATTACAAAAGCAAAAGATAAGGAAAAATACCGGGGTAGAAAGGTTAAAATGATCGGCTGGTATATGAGTTCTAAAAGAATAAGAACGAAAAAAGGGGACATAATGAAATTTCTTTCACTTGAGGATTTGACCGGAACTTTTGAAGCTGTGATATTTCCCAAAGTTTATTACCGGTGTGCAGAGCTTACAATGTCTATGGGTCCCTATCTTGTTGAAGGAAGAATTGATGTCGAAGATTCAAATAATATCATAGTTGAAAACCTTGAAGTGCTTTCATCTGTGGCAATAAGAGAAGCCATACAGAAAGACAGCGTTGATCATAATTATTACGGAGATGAAGAAAAAATTTCAGAAGAGGATTTCCGGCTTGTTAATTCTCTTGGAAAAGAAAAACTGAGAAGAGCTTATGCAGGGTAGGTGTGGTAACCTTCAAGGTTAAAGATGTGTATACGATGCTATAACCTTGAAGGTTTGTACGCTACTTCATATTAACATACTGTGTCGGAAAATCGAGTTCGGCTTCTTTTACCATTTTGATCACTTCCTGCAAATCATCAATTTTAGTCGCCTGCACTCTTACCTGTTCATCCTGGATTTGTGCACTTACCTTTAGCTTGGAATCCTTAATCATTTTTGTAATCTTCTTCGCATTGTCTTTTGAAATTCCGCTTTGAAGATCGATGATTTGTTTAAGTCTTCCGCCCGCTGCAGGTTCCGGCTCTTTCATTTTTAACGCTTTAACAGAAATACCGCGGCGGATAAATTTTGTCTGTAGAATATCTATGCTTGCTTTCAGCGAATAATCATCCTTTGTATTCATCGATATCTGTTTGTCTTTCTTATTCAGTTCCATTGTGGTGTTTGAATCCTTCAGGTCATATCTCTGATGGATTTCTTTAATTGCCTGGTTAATTGCATTATCTGCTTCCTGCAGATCAATTTCAGATACGATATCGAATGAATGATTTTGTGCCATATTATAAACCTGTTTTCAATAAAATCTTGTCGGGGTGATAGGATTCTCCCAAAGGGATCACTATGTGAGAACCTACGACCCTTGTGCCAGAGGCGCTACGCGCTAATCCAGCCAATATCCTTTGAATTAATTAAATCAAAAATCTTGTCGGGGTGATAGGATTCGAACCTACGACCTCTTCGTCCCGAACGAAGCGCGCTAACCGGGCTGCGCTACACCCCGAATCAAGTGATCAAAAATAAATGCTTTATTTGCAAATTCCAAAAAGAAGTGATATGTAAGAATTTATTTAAAGTTTAATTTTGCATCACTTTACTTTTCACATGATTTCATTTAAGTTTTGAAAGCTTAATTAAAAACCCTTTAAATCTATCCCGAGAGGTGGAGAAGGAATGAAAAAAATAACATATCACAAGTTTACAAAGGTAACCTCCACGGAATTATTCCAAGGAGGATTTTTTATATATGAATATTAAAGCAAAAGTAGTTGACCAGGAAGGTCTTAACAGGATAATCACAAGAATCGCCCACGAAATTCTTGAACGAAATAAAGGCACAAAAAATATTGTGCTTATCGGGATGAGAACAAGAGGGGAGTTCCTTGCAAAAAGAATTTTTGAAAAGATTAAATCAATTGAAGGAATAGAACCGCCCTTTGGTGTTCTTGATGTGACACTTTACAGGGATGATTTCCGGACAAGATTGAAACAGCCGCAGGTTTCCGTATCCGATATAACATTCGATATAAATGAAAAAGATGTAATTGTAATTGATGATGTTCTTTACACGGGACGTACCGTGAGATCAGCATTAAATGCTCTGATGGATTTCGGCAGACCATCTTCAATACAACTTTTTGTATTGGTGGATCGCGGGCACAGGGAATTACCTATAAGAGCAGATTATGTGGGGAAAAATATTCCTACCGCTCCATCAGAAGAAATTAAAGTTAAAATGCAGGAGGTAGACGGCGAGGATGCAATCTATCTTGTAGAAACCAAAGAAGGATAAATAAATTAATGGCGTTATCAAGCAGACATTTACTCGGTTTACAATCAGTTCCTAAAGAAGATTTGCAATTAATTCTTGATACTGCAACAACTTTCCGCGAAGTGCTGGAAAGACCGATTAAAAAAGTTCCGACATTACAGGGCAAAACAGTTGTAAATCTTTTTTATGAAAACTCCACACGAACAAGAATCTCTTTTGAGCTTGCTGAAAAAAGACTTTCTGCTGATACTGTAAACTTTTCTGTTTCTGGAAGCAGTGTTAGTAAGGGTGAAACTTTCAAAGATACAATGAAGAATATTGAAGCAATGAAAGTTGATATGGTTGTAATGAGGCATTCGGCTGCCGGCACGCCTCTTTTCCTTACAAAAATCTGCGATGCAAATATTATAAATGCCGGAGATGGAATTCACGAACATCCTACACAGGCTCTGCTTGATATGTATTCAATCAGGGAAAAACTTGGTAAGCTGGAGGGAGTTAAAGTTTGTATAGTCGGAGATGTAGCGCACAGCCGTGTTGCTCTTTCTAATATTTATGGACTAAAAACGATGGGGGCGGATGTTTCTGTCTGCGGTCCTTCTACAATGATCCCCAAATTTATGGAAGAACTCGGGGTTAAAGTAATTTATAATATTGATGAAGCAATACAGGAAAATGATGTTTTGAATATTTTAAGAATTCAGCTTGAAAGAAAAGCAAGAGAGTATTTTCCTTCGATAAGAGAATATTCAAAATATTTTGGTATAACAGGTGAACGGCTTGAAAAAAATGGTAAAGATATTTTAATACTTCATCCCGGTCCGATAAACCGCGGGGTTGAAATATCATCTGAGGTAGCTGATGGTATGCACCAGATAATTTTAAAACAGGTTACAAACGGCGTTGCGGTTAGAATGGCGGTTCTTTATCTGCTCGGTACTTTAAATTAAGAGGAACAAATGAAAATCGTTTTAAAGAATATTAATCTTCTGAATCCCGAACAGGGAATAAACGAAAAAGGAACAGATCTTTTAATAATAGATGGTAAGATTTCCCGAATCGGAAAGATAACAGAAAAGGAAGCCGGTGATACAAAAGTTTATGATTTTAAAGGAAAGTATGTTGTGCCGGGATTATTCGATATGCACGTTCATCTTCGCGAACCGGGAAGGGAAGATGAAGAAACTGTTGTAACCGGGTGTGATGCTGCGGCAAACGGTGGTTTTACTGGTATAGCCTGTATGCCAAATACTGAACCTGCAATTGATTCTGCTGAAGTTGTAATGCTGATAAAAGAAAAAGCAGAAAATCATCTTGTTGATGTTTACCCTGTTGGTGCCGCAACTGTAGGAAGAAAGGGTGAAGTAATTTCACCGATGGCAGAATTAGTTGAAGCTGGCGCTGTTGGATTTTCTGATGATGGTGTTGCAATTAAAACTTCTGCAGTTTTAAGAAGAACGCTTGAATACTCGGGTATGTATAATGTCCCTGTGATTGAGCATTGTGAGGATGAATCACTTACCGGCGGGGCAATGAACGAGGGATTAAATTCTACTATTCTTGGTTTGCCTCCCGTACCATCAGTCTCGGAGGATATAATCGTAAGCCGCGATATTCTGATGGCAGAATATACCGGGGGCAAAGTTCATATTGCACATATCAGTACAAAGAAATCAGTTGAGTTGGTAAGGGAAGCAAAGAAGAAAGGCATTAAAGTTACAGCAGAAGTAACTCCTCATCATTTTACTTTAACAGATGACGCAGTTAAAACTTATGACACAAATGTAAAGATGAGTCCGCCGTTAAGAACCCAACAGGATGTGGATGCAATTCTGAAAGCATTAAAAGACGGAACGATTGATTGTATAGCAAGCGATCATGCTCCACATTCGCCGGAAGAAAAAGAAGCTGAATTTGAGCAAGCACCAAACGGCATACTTGGACTTGAAACACAGGTTGGTTTAGCATTTTCAGAGCTTTATGCTAAAAAAATTTTATCCTTTGAACAGATGATAGAAAAAATGGCGATAAACCCGAGAAAGATTTTAAACATTCCGGTTCCAAAATTTGAAGAAGGGGAAACAGCAAATCTCACAATTCTTGATATTGATTCGGTATGGACCGTGGATATCAGAAAATTCAAGAGCAAATCAAAAAACTCTCCATTCGATAAAAGACTGATGACCGGGAAGGCGATTGGTGTAATAAATAAAGGGAAGATGTACCTTGCTGATTCCGGAACATTTATAAAGATTTAATTAGGGTATTGGGTCCTACAGTTTTGTTTAATTCCTTTCCATACCTCAGTATAATTTAAATCAACTTTTTGTAGTTCATCTCTCCAGAGCTGAGCCAAAGCAGTATTCTCAGGACTGGAGTCCTGAGTTACGTCTCTTCGTATCTCGTACATCAACTCTCCAGAGTTGAGAATTCCTTTCTGCCCGTAACTCAATTCTCCAGAATTGAGCTTGAAACAGAACTCCCCGTATTTTCCTGTCTTGTAACTCAGCTCTCCTGAGCTGAGGAGAGAGTGGTACTATTATTCAATCAATAACCTGATATTCCGGACGACAAAAAGTTCCCTTCCATTCATTCCAGTGTTCAATCAAACCAGCATTTACGGGATTAAGTAATACATATTTTATAATAAAATATAATTCAATATCATCTCTGACTAATCTGTCATAACTCTCTGTCTGCCAGAAGTGTCCGGTTTGGTTAAGTATCTTGTTTGATCTCCTTGCTGAATATTTTTTAATTGAACCTAATATCTCGCCAATTTGTTTTTCCTTATTCAACAATTCAAAGACAAGATGAATATGATTTGGCATAATACAGTAACAAAACAATTTATATAATCTTTCATCATAGTAGTGAATAGAGGATTTGCATATTTCCATAATTTCAGGTTGTAAAAGGTGCTGAATTGTGTTAGATGGTTTGTCAAGAAGAGAATCATATTTCTTAAATATTTTTTCTCTTTGATTGGAGCTTAAATCAGTTTTAATATCCGATAATTGTTTTAATAATTTTAGCTCATTAAGGGGAATGCTGCCATAAAGGCGATAGGTTACAAAATATATTCCTTCGTTATAATAAAGATGAGGTAAATTTCTTTTATGATAATGCCTTTTTAGCATAAGATAAGTTATAAATTTAAAATTTCCTAGTTGCCTCTTTTCTAAGACAAAAATTTCATACTTCAGATCTGAGGAAAATCCATCAATCTCAGGACTAGAGTCCTGAGTTACGTTTTTCCCTGTCTCGTACATCAACTATCCAGAGCTGAGCCAAAGCTGTATTCTCAGGACTGGAGTCCTGAGTTACGTCTCTTCGTATCTCGTAACTCAACTCTCCAGAGTTGAGACGAAAGGAATATTTTCTCAGGACAGGAGTCCTAAGCTACGTAAATATCAGAAATTCATCTTCACCGTGAACATATTATTAGCATCGAACAGCCTTGCATAGCGGTAGGCATAATCCACGCTGATATCGAAGAAGGTGCTCCATTTCAGTCCTACTCCGAAAGTAGGACCGAACAAATTCTTATCATCATTTGACCTTTCTGCTGCTACAAAATACCCGCCGCGTACAAAAAACAGATCATCATAATTAAATTCCCCTGCAAATTTTATTTCATCAACCAGGTATGATGAATTAAGATAAGAGGTTGCAACAAGGAAATTATACTTGGCTTCAAAGTTTCGTTCATATGATAATCCCGCTTCAAACTGCATCGGAAGATCGAAACCCGCCGCTTCAATTTTATAAATCCTCTTTTCTCCGTATCCGCTTGTATCTCCTGCAGTGCGTAATAAATCATTACCGTCATAAGTCATCTGTGGACCAAGATTTCTCAATACTGCACCGAGGTTAAACCCGTTTATCTCACCGAGGTTTTTATATTGAAATCCAAAATCGAATGAGACACCGCTTGCCGAAGTTTCAATTATTTTTTCGTAAACAATATTTGTATTAAAACCTGCATATAAATTTTCTGAAAAGTTTCTTGAATAAGTAAACCCTGCTACTAAAAGAGTTGGCGAAAAGTATTCACCGGTACCGTATGGATCTCTTGCGGTTGTAACCGGAATATCTCCGAGATCGAGAGATTTAAGACTCAACGCAAATGCGCCCCAGTCACCGAAACTTGAAGAGACCGAAGCATACGTCATACCTATATCAGCTATGTATTTCATATAAGAAAACATTGCATTAATATTTTCAGATGGGGTTTTAAGTCCGGCAGGATTATAATAAACAGCTTCTATTCCACTTATGCCCGCAATGTAGGCGCCGTTCATACCGAGACTTCTGGCACCAACAGGTAGCAGCAGTTCCTGTGCACCTGCACTTCCATCCTGACTGAATAAGTTTGTTGCCAGGAAAAATAGTATGAATAATGTATATAATGTTTTCATATATCCTCCTTAATTTCTGTTTAAAAACTCTTTACCGATAACAACAGCAATCTTTAATATCTTAGTCCCTATTCCCGGCATATCGAGATGAGCAATGTAAATTCCTGATGCCACAAGATTTCCTGTGTCATTCTTTAAATCCCAGTCAATGTACTGTGATAAATCACTCTTGTCAATCCTTCTTACAAACACACCTGCAAGAGTGTATATTCTCATTGTTACTTCTTTTGGTAACCCTGTAAACCTGATTATTCTTTCACCAAGACTTCTCTCAAGATCATTACCGCCAAAGTAGGGATTAGGGAATACACTTATCTTATCTATTTTATCTTTTGCTGATTCTGTGTTGTTGAAATCAGCTTTCTGGGGAGAAGCAGTAAACTGATCACCATCTCCAATTGGTTTAAAGGTTTCTATTCTTATAACCGTACCTTCTTCGGGAAGATCACCTTCAATTGTAAAATTTCCGAATGGATAATTATTTTTATCGGAACTATCGCACACTTCCGGTATTGGTTCTGTATAGTCGCTTCCTGTATTGTAGGCATAAATCCTTTCCCACTGATTTTTCGAAGTATCCTTTGACCACTTATTATCTTTCACTTCTATATCCTGTATTTTCACATTCAATCTTTTTGCTTTAGTTACATTCCAAAGTTCGAAAGGAACCTTGTTTGCTGCTTTCGGATTATTACCGAACAGGAAGTTACTTACAGGAAATCCGTAAGGATAATACTCAGATCCTTCCTGGGTAAATCTCAATTCATAGTCATACCTGTCTATGTAATTATATACATCAATGTTTTGTATTACATTGCCAATCGATGTGATTTTCCATTTACCGGTAGAATTAAAATTTCCATATACATCAATCGGATTATCAAGGGGAATACCGCCGGGACCTCTTGTTTCAATTATCCTTTTAACACCATAAGGTCTGAAGTTTGGAGCTAATGAATCAATTTGTCCTCTGCCCATATCATTAATAATCAGCATCATTCCATCAAAAACTTTTTTGTGAAGTGTGTCAGCAGAAAAATCCTTTTCATCCTTAAAAACTGTATCCCCGGTGGTAGTATTTATTAAATTATATTTTAATGAATCGTACTGTCCCGAAAAACTTACCAGGTATTCATCACCAGTAATTTTTGTGGGATCGATAACCCTGAAGAAAACATCTGCATTGCTGGAACCCTCTGTCTGCTGCGCATAAACTCCACCACCGTTTTCATAAGGTGAGGAAAAATCAATTTTATTTCTGCCGGGCAGCACTGTAATTACAGGTGAATCCGATTCAATGAATGCGGGTATGCTAAGCAGACTTACTGCATATGCATCAACTGAAAAGTAATATGGATTTGCATTACTAAGAGGTTCACCTGTATATGCATCAGTGGTAATATCGATATATCTTTGCAGTCCTTCATTGTTTCCCCCTATTAGAGGTACTTTAACTTTTTCTCCGTTTACTATTACATAACCGCTTATAACAGAAATTGTATCCGGAATATCAAAGACTTTAACTAACCTGGGATCAGTTTTCTTTTCATCCCTGTACTGTTTTACAATATATCCCTGGAACCGGTAGAGAGTATCCGAATATCCCAGTCCCCCGAGCAGGGGATTGAATTCAGCATAATTTTCACTGTTATCTTTCCACCATAAAGTAACTTTATCTTTCTGCGGATAAGCATTCACTTCCGGGGATTGAATAATATTTGCAGTCTGAAAATTATGATTAAACAGGTATTTTACTGCTTTTGCTTTTCTCTCAAGTTCAGTGATGCTGTTAAGATTTGAATTACCCTGGGCAGCCAGAGTAGCAATAACAATGTCCTGTGTATCGTAAGGGGCAAGATTAAAATGCCCGTATGTTGCTTCCATCCTGATATCATTCTGGGAAAATGTGATGCTGTCAAGTCCGGGCCAGCCCTGCTCATCGTAATACCAGCCTGTATGATTGATCGGATCACCGGGCAGGCAGAATTTTGTAGTCTGACCAGTGAAGGGATCGAATACCGGCAGTCCGTTGAATATTTTTCCCTGCAATACATTATAAACTTCCTCTTTACTTTGGGGATCCCTGAAATGATAATGCTCATAAACCGTATCGAAATCACCTCCGTTAAAAGTGCAGACAGTGCTTTCAGTATTATTATTTTTATATCCTTTTATCCAGCGCTCATTAAAGAATGCACTGTCTGAGGAAGCACCCGGTACGATCGGTCCTCTTAAAAGCATTGTACCTACAGCCGGCGGTCCTTCACCAAAAACCGGATCGAAATTGGTAGAATTATATCCGTACACCAGATCGTGTGTAGTATCAGTTCCGCAACGGTCATCGTACGCCGCTCCTATTTCCAGGTCACCGAAATATCCAAGGTAAAAATCATTTAACGCCGCTCCTGATTTATTTATGATTTTATAGTCTCTGAAAACCACATCACCCAGGTCATCAACTCTGTCAAAACCGTAAGTAGTTACCTGAATTTCCAGTCCGATTCGGGTAGAAGTAGTTCTGTAATGATAGACTCCGGTATCAGGGCCAACATCATTCATTACGTACCACAAAGTTTGATCTCCCATATATTTCGGTATATCAACACCGCGTGTAAATACACCATCGCCATCCCTGTCCTCCCACGGGGCCCCCTGGTCTACGGGCCAGTCGTTGTAATCTTTTTCGAGCCGGTCTCTTTCCGGTCCGGGCACCATCGATTCCCAGCCTTTTTTTATTCTGTATACTCTGTACTCCTGTTTGTTGGGATCATCAGGTGTCCCTGTATCAAGGATCCGCCCGGGATAAAATTGTGGTCCGAAAATACGTGTACTAACCAGCGAATCCTTATAAATACATGAATACAAGAGCTGATCCATATAAACAACACCTTTACCTGCATTAGAACCGCCCGGCCAGTAGATACCTTCAAATGGGTTATAATTAAATCCTGAAAAATTATTAGAGATGTTGCACTTCATCTGATTCATTGCAATATATTCTTGTTCATATGAAGTTGTTTTCTGCACATTAGTATTTTTATTTTCCCCTGGAATAGTGCCCAGCAGAAATAAACAAACAGTTACTATCATCGCTAAAGTGATGAGATTATAATAGAATTTCACTTTTTATTCCTTATTTAAAAATTCTTTCCCGATAACAACAGCCATCTTCAGTATCTTCGTTCCGATTCCCGGCATATCCAGGTGAGCGATGTAAACTCCGCTTGCCACAAGACTGCCGGTATCGTTCTTTAAGTCCCAGTCAACATACTGTGATAAATCACTTTTGTCAATCCTTCTTACAAACACACCTGCAAGAGTGTATATTCTTATTGTTACTTCTTTTGGTAATCCTGTAAACCTTACTATCCTTTCACCCAGACTTCTCTCAAGATCATTACCTCCGAAGTAGGGATTGGGGAATACGCTGATCTTATCTATTTTGTCTTTTGCTGATTCAACGTTGTTGAAGTCGGCTTTCTGTGGTGAAGCAGTAAACTGATCACCATCAATTAAAGGTTTGAATGTCTCTATTCTTATTACGGTTCCTTCCTCCGGCAGATCACCCTCTATTGTAAGATTACCAAAAGGATAGTTTATTTTATCTGAAGTATCAGAGGGAGAGGGAATAGGTTCAGTGTAGTCTGTGCTGTAAGCATATATCTTCTCCCACTGGTTAGTTGTGGTATCCTTAGACCAGTGATTATCCTTAATAAGTAAATCCTGTATCTTTATGTTCAGTCTCTTCCCTTTAGTTACATTCCATATCTCAAAGGGAACCCTGTCAGCTGCTTTAGGATTATTGCCGAACAGGAAGTTGGAAGTAGGAAATCCGAAAGGATAATACTGACTGCCTTGTTGAGTAAACCTGAGTTCATAATCATCAGAGAAGATGTAATTAAATACATCTATGTTCTGTATTATTCCTCCTGTTGAGGTAATCTCCCAACTGCCTGTAGAATTGAAACTGTTGTACACATCAACAGGATTATCAAGGGGAATACCGCCGGGACCTCTTGTCTCAACAATTCTCTTTATGCCGTAAGGCTGAAAGCTTGGTGGAAGAGAGTCAATCTGCTTATGTCCCTTGTTGTTAACTACAACCATAAACCCGTCAAATACTTTCCTGTGCAGGGTATCAGCAGAGTAATCATCCTCATTCCTGAAGAGAGTATCACCAAGTGTGGTGTTAACCAGCATATACTTCAGTGAATCATAATCACCATGAGAAGCTTAACTCTATAGCTGTCTCCTGTTATTCTTGTAGGATCAACAACACTGAAGAGAACATCTGCATTGCTCATACCATTTATCTGTGTAGCAAGAACCTCATCTCCCCTGGTATAAGGAGAAGAATAATCAATCTTATCTCTTCCGGGTATTACCTCAACTATCTTTGGTTTACTCTCAAGGAAAGCCGGACTGCTGTTCTTAGAGTAACCGTAGGCAGTAACACCAAAGTAATAAGGACTGCCGTTTCTCAGCTTCTCGTGAGTGTAAGCATCGGTGCTTATTGTGGTCTGTCTTCTTAGTCCTTCATCATTACCTATAATGATCGGCAGTTTAACAGAAACACCGTTGGCAATAGTATAGTCCTCAATAACAGTAATACCATCTGTCCTGTCATAATACAGCAAGCTGTCTCGGGTCTGTACCGAGTGTATCCCTGTACTGCCATATTCTGTAGCCTTCGAATGTGTAAGTAGTATCTTCATAACCCTGGTTATAAATGAAAGGATCACCTTCATTATAGTTCTCTGCATTTGGTTCCCACCAGAGAGTAACTTCATCTTTCTGCTCAAAGCCAAAAGTAACAGGTGAAGGGGGAGAGGGAGTAAGCTGAAAGTTAAGGTAATAGGCTTTTCTTATTATGGCTGCTCTTCGCTTAAGCTCTGTTACACTGTTAAGGTTACTTGGTTCCTCTTGCTGCAAGAATACCGTAAACTACTTCCTGTGTATCGAAGGGTGCAAGGTGAAGGGACCATAATTCAAAGCGAATTGGTTTACAGTATATAGTGGTGGAGGGAGAATGTTATTATCCGGCCAACCTCCTTCACCCATATACCAGCCTGTTCCATTTACGGGATCTCCGGGTACCATAAATTTTGTTGGAATTATTGTTATCGGATTTATAATTGGAAGTCCATTTACAAGTTTCCCCTGAAGCACATTGTATGCTTGTTCAACATAAGGAAGATTTGAAACCTGGTATGAAGGTAATGAAGGATATCTAAGATCACCTGGGGTATTCCCGTAGAAAGCTATAAAGCTTGATAATGATTCATTCTTATATCCTTTCTTCCAATAACCATTTATCAAAGCGCTATCTTGTGATGTCCCTGGTTTAATGATTCCGTGAAGTTCTAGCAGACCTGAAGCGGGCGGAGCTTCCCCATAAATTTCATCAAAATTATCCTGGTTAAAACAGTAACCCATATTCGAAACTGAATCATATCCTATATAATTATCGGTATTATTCCCAAGATCAACATCCCCTATTAAAGAAAAATACATATCGTTTATATTATGATTACTTTTATTAATAATCTTAATCCACTCAAAAGCCGCATCACCAAGAAATCCTGCTCTGTTGAATGCATACAGTATCACCTGAAATTCAAGTCCGATTGGTTTTGAAGCATTGCCATAGGCTCTTGTTGAATCAAGGTCATTCGCAACATAAAAAAGTACTTCATCTCCAACAAAATCCGGCTGATCTATTCCTCTTGTAAAAATTCCATCCTTATCCCTGTCTATCCAAGGGGCGCCATCTTCTACAGGCCATTCATTGTAATCTTTTTCAAGCTGGTCTCTTTCCGGTCCGTAGGGTGTCGATTCCCAATTTTTTAATATACGATAAACACGGTACTTTTCTTTCTGCGGATCATCTGCAATTCCATTATCCAGAATTTTGCCCGGCTGTAAAACCCCGCTTAAACCGTTAACCTTTAATTCATTATCAGTATGGCCACCCCATAGAAATTTTATATTCCAGAACAAAGGTTGATACGCTATTGAACCACCGGGCCAGAAGATACCATCAGCAAACAGATCCTCTGTGTTTTCAATAATTCCGGTATTTGGCAGGAAAATTTTTAGCTGATTGATGTTTAAGACTTTAAAGGAAATTTGTTCCTGACATAACAATCTTATATTAAATATTAGTATAAATCCCAAAAAAAGAATTTTTATATATAAATATTTTTTAAACATTTTCTAAATACAAATTTGGTAACAGATAATTTTCTATTTGTTATACATTATTCACAGTAAACTTCACACCAATTAAGAGGTACTGTTGCATGACGAGCACGGCAGCAACCGTTTATGAAAGCGTAATCATAACATATGCGTGGTTCTGCTGGTTTGGGATTATATGCTGAACAATCGGTTTCTGCAAATGAAGAACTTGAAATAGAAAGTGATGCAATAATCAGTAGTACCAATGTTGATAATACAAAGATTGATTTAATTATTTTGATCTTCATCAAACACCTCCATTTTTATTATGATTACATGTTACCCATCGCAATTATTTTACTCTCTGTTCAAAAATTCTTTCCCTATTACAACTGCAATCTTTAATATCTTCGAGCCAATACCCGGCATATCGAGATGAGCAATGTAAATTCCTGATGCTACAAGATTTCCTGTGTCGTTCTTTAAATCCCAGTCAATGTACTGTGATAAATCAGATTTGTCAATCCTCCTTACAAACACTCCTGCAAGAGTGTATATTCTTATGGTTACTTCCTTTGGTAAACCTGTAAACCTGATTATTCTTTCGCCCAGACTTCTCTCAAGATCATTACCGCCAAAGTAAGGATTTGGGAATACACTTATCTTATCGATTTTGTCTTTTGCTGATTCAACGTTGTTGAAGTCGGCTTTCTGTGGTGAAGCAGTAAACTGATCACCATCAATTAAAGGTTTGAATGTCTCTATTCTTATTACGGTTCCTTCCTCCGGCAGATCACCCTCTATTGTAAGATTACCAAAAGGATAGTTTATTTTATCTGAAGTATCAGAAGGAGAGGGAATAGGTTCAGTGTAGTCTGTGCTGTAAGCATATATCTTCTCCCACTGGTTAGTTGTGGTATCCTCAGACCAGTGATTATCCTTAACCAGTAAATCCTGTATCTTTATGTTTATTCTCTTCCCTTCGGTTACATTCCAAATCTCAAATGGAACCCTGTCAGCTGCTTTAGGATTATTGCCGAACAGGAAGTTGGAAGTAGGAAATCCGAAAGGATAATACTGACTGCCTTGTTGAGTAAACCTGAGTTCATAATCATCAGAGAAGATGTAATTAAATACATCTATGTTCTGTATTATTCCTCCTGTTGAGGTAATCTCCCATCTGCCTGTAGAATTGAAACTGTTGTACACATCAACAGGATTATCAAGGGGAATACCGCCGGGACCTCTTGTCTCAACAATTCTCTTTATGCCGTAAGGCTGAAAGCTTGGTGGAAGAGAGTCAATCTGCTTATGTCCCTTGTTGTTAACTACAACCATAAACCCGTCAAATACTTTCCTGTGCAGGGTATCAGCAGAGTAATCATCCTCATTCCTGAAGAGAGTATCACCAAGTGTGGTGTTAACCAGCATATACTTCAGTGAATCATAATCACCATAGAAGCTTACTTTATAGCTGTCTCCTGTTATTCTTGTAGGATCAACAACTCTGAAGAGAACATCTGCATTGCTCATACCATTTATCTGTGTAGCAAGAACCTCATCTCCCCTGGTATAAGGAGAAGAATAATCAATCTTATCTCTTCCGGGTATTACCTCAACTATCTTTGGTTTACTCTCAAGGAAAGCCGGACTGCTGTTCTTAGAGTAACCGTAGGCAGTAACACCAAAGTAATAAGGACTGCCGTTCCTCAGCTTCTCGTGAGTGTAGGCATCGGTACTTATTGTGGTCTGTCTTCTTAGTCCTTCATCATTACCTAAAATGATCGGCAGTTTAACAGAAACACCGTTGGCAATAGTATAGTCCTCAATAACAGTAATACCATCTGTCCTGTCAAATACAGCAAGCTGTCTCGGGTCTGTACTGAGTGTGTCCCTGTACTGCCATATCCTGTAGCCTTCGAATGTGTAGGTGGTATCCTCATATCCCTGGTCATATATAAAAGGATCACCCTGATCATAACTCTCTGCACCAGGCTTCCACCAGAGGGTAATCTCTCCCTGCTGCTCAAAGCCGAATGTCTGCGGTGATGGAGGAGGGGGAGTAAGCTGAAAGTTAAGGTAATATGCTTTCCTTATTATTGCTGCTCTGCGCTTAAGCTCTGTTACACTGTTAAGGTTATCGGTTCCCCTTGCTGCAAGAATACCGTAAACCACTTCCTGTGTATCGAAGGGTGCTAGGGTAAAGGGACCTGTGGTTATCATTCCCCCGTCAAAATTATGAGGCGGTCTTGGAATAGAATCATTCTCAGGCCAATTCATTGCCGTCCAGCCGGTATTTGTTTCCGGATCACCCGGAACCATAAAAGGTGTGGACTGCAATGTAAAAGGATTTGTTATTGATATATAGCTGCTTGCATATATGCCGTGGAAGATGTTGTAATATTGTTGACTAATAGGAAGAGAGAATGTCTCCGAAGGAAATGTAGCATATATTGTATCTTCCAATGGTAGTCCTCCGGAACCGCCTGGATTTTTTTCGAAGCTTCCATAAAAACTGCTCATTCTAATATTACGAAATCCTTTCCGCCACATATTTTCAACCATTGCACTATCTGCCGGAAGTCCAGGTTCAATTGGCCCCTGCAATAATACTATTCCAAAAGCAGGGGGATTTTCACCATACTGATATTCATCGTTGTTATCACTGAAGTAACAATATCCCAAATCCGAAGTGGTGTCACATCCCGCTGCACGCTTATTCTGAAACCAATCAGGATACCATTCATAAGCTGTGTTAAAGCTAAAATGAATATCACTCATTGTACAAGCATTTTTATTTATCATCTTAATTTTCAGGAAAATTGCATCTCCCATTATACCTGTTTGATTAAAGCCATATAAAGTGAATTGATATTCAAGATTTAGAGGTTTTCTTATATATGATCTGGTTGAGTCTGGAAAATTAACATCATTACCCAGATAAAATAGGACTTCATCTCCGAGATAATCAGGTTGATCGACACCTCTTGTAAAAATTCCATCTCTATCCCTATCTATCCACGGTGCGCCATCTTCTACAGGCCACTCATTATAATCTTTTTCAAGCCCATCCCTTTCGGGACCGAAGGGAGTTGTTTCCCATCCCTTTCTTATCCGATATATCCTGTATCTCGGATTGAGCGAATCATCTGCTTCTCCATTATCCAATACTTTACCTGCTCTTAAAACCCCTTCTCTGATATACCCACCATTAAATTTAAAGGTAGAATCAACAAAAGCTGATATGTAAAATTCATTAAAATATGTTAACCATTGAAAGGCTAGTGGTCCGCCAGGCCAAAGGATTTGTCCTTTATAATTATTAGTAGTCACGTAATCAGGATTGTAAAAAGTCCCATTATTCCACATCGTCATTTTAAACTGGTTAATTGTAATTGTTCCATAATCAACCTGGCTGTAATTAAAAAATGGAACTGGTTCTTGAGAAAAAAGTATAGGGCTAAAAAATAAGATTATTTTAATTGCTAGGTTATAAGGAATTATTTTCATCATATCGCTAACTTGTTTAGATTTTATTTCACTTCAATATTAAATCGTTAAAATAATTCATACTTGCAATTCTTTTTATTAACGTATTTTTTCTTCAAAACACCCATATTCACTCTGGACCAGCTATAATAAATATAAATTACTATTTGATTTTAAAATATAATTATATAATTCTGTTCATAATGAAATGACTCTTCGAGAAGTTTTATTTATTGATTAATTTTTACCAGCAATAAACCTCACAAGATGCTGGTGGTGTAGGTTCATGTTCTGCTCTACAACAATTAGTTGTGTAATCTGGCGTATAAACACACTCTCCACGGTTATATTGTGAGCATGGCGCACCTAATACTGAGGCTTGCGTCAAATTGCATAGTGCAGTGGCAGTAATGCAAATTATCACTATTATAAATAATAATTTAAGATACCTTTTCATAATTCATAATTTTACCCTTTCTTCTTTTAGTTTAAAAAACGTTTTACTTCCCGAAGAGTCTAAATCTATATTCAAATAGCAACTTTTTAGTCTACTTTATCAGATATTTTGGATAGTTCAGAATTGTTCAGTTTACCTAACCAGAATTTTCTAACTCTTGCATCAGTATCAACTATAATAGTTTGAGGAACACCAGAAATTTTATATTTTTTCCTAAATTCCTTATCGATAGGAACAAATATATTATATGGTAAAGAGTTTACATCTGCATAGTCTTCAACATTACCTAATTCATCTGCTCCAATTCCTATAATATCGTAATCATCCTTTTTCAGTTCGTATATTCTCTTCCAGTTTGGAATATTCTGTGAACAATATGGGCAGGAAGTAGTAAATATAAATAACAGTGTCGGCTTATCTTTATTTGAAAAAGTTAGCCTATGATTTTTTTGGTCAAGTGATTGAACTTCAAGAGGTAAGAAGGTTTCCCCTTCTTTTAGTTGGTCTATAAATTCTGGTTTAATCTGCATTTTATTTATTTTGATCACCAGTAGAATTATAATAATGCTGAAGCATACCAAAATAAAATGTATGAACATCTGGTACCAGCTTATATTTTTGTATTTCATCCTATTGTCACCTCGAAGAATAATACTGGTTCAAATTTATTAATAGCATAAGTAACATAAAAAAATCAATCCCAAGCATTTCAAGTGCGGGAAGTTTAACCGCATTACCGAAACAGGCACAGGTTGAATCATAAGTGGATATGTAGCTAAATACATTGGTAATAATAAAAGCAGTTATTACGAGGAGACCAGAAATTATGGTGGTTAACTTCTTTAGGTTGAAAATAAGTAAGGTACCAAGAACTAATTCAAGTGTGATGATTAGTATGGAAAGAGCCCATATGCGGATAGAATCATAAGGAATATTAACTGAGATCACTGACTGAATAGTTTTGTGAAGGTAAATCCTGAATGAAAGGAATGAAGAAACTTTGAATAATGAGGCAGCAAGAAAAATTAAACCCGTAACCACCCTGCCCCCAGTTAAATGAATTCTGCTCATTTCAACTCCCTGGGCAAATCAACTAAAGAAGCTTAAGTAATAAATTTCACAATGTCAATAATTTACTCCCTGTTCAAAAACTCTTTCGCAACTACCACTGCAATTTTAAGTATTTTCGTACCTATTCCCGGCATATCAAGATGAGCAATGTAAATTCCTGATGCTACAAGATTTCCTGTGTCATTCTTTAAATCCCAGTCAATGTACTGTGATAAATCAGATTTGTCTATTCTTCTTACAAACACACCAGCCAGTGTGTATATTCTAATTGTTACTTCTTTTGGTAATCCTGTAAACCTGATTATTCTTTCACCCATAGTTCTTTCCAGATCATTTCCTCCGAAGTAGGGATTAGGGAAGACACTGATCTTATTTATTTTGTCTTTTGCAGATTCAATGTTGTTGAAGTCGGCTTTCTGTGGTGAAGCAGTAAACTGATCACCTTCAATAAGAGGTTTGAATGTCTCTATTTTTATTACGGTTCCTTCCTCCGGCAGATCACCCTCTATGGTAAGATTACCAAAAGGATAGTTTATTTTATCTGAAGTATCAGAAGGAGAGGGAATAGGTTCAGTGTAGTCTGTGCTGTAAGCATATATCTTCTCCCACTGGTTAGTTGTGGTATCCTTAGACCAGTGATTATCCTTAATAAATAAATCCTGTATCTTTATGTTCAGTCTCTTCCCTTTAGTTACATTCCATATCTCAAAGGGAACCCTGTCTGCTGCTTTGGGGTTATTGCCGAAGAGGTTGTTTGATGTCGGAAATCCGAAAGGATAATACTGACTGCCTTGTTGAGTAAACCTGAGTTCATAATCATCAGAGAAGATGTAATTAAATACATCTATGTTCTGTATTATTCCTCCTGTTGAGGTAATCTCCCAACTGCCTGTAGAATTGAAACTGTTGTATACATCAACAGGATTATCAAGAGGAATACCACCCGGTCCTCTTGTCTCAACAATTCTCTTTATGCCGTAAGGCTGAAAGCTTGGCGGAAGAGAGTCAATCTGCTTATGTCCTTTGTTGTTAACTACAACCATAAACCCGTCAAATACTCTCTTGTGCAGGGTATCAGCAGAGTAATCATCCTCATTCCTGAAGAGAGTATCACCAAGTGTGGTGTTAACCAGCATATACTTCAGTGAATCATAATCACCATAGAAGCTTACTTTATAGCTGTCTCCTGTTATTCTTGTAGGATCAACAACTCTGAAGAGAACATCTGCATTGCTCATACCCGATTTATCTGTGCTAGCAAGATACCTCATCTCCTCTTGTATAAGGAGAAGAATAATCAATCTTATCTCTTCCCGGTATTACCTCTGCTATCTCTGGTTTACTCTCAAGGAAAGCCGGACTGCTGTTCTTAGAGTAACCGTAGGCGGTAACACCGAAGTAATAAGGACTGCCGTTCCTCAGTTTCTCGTGAGTGTAGGCATCGGTGCTTATTGTGGTCTGTCTTCTTAGTCCTTCATCATTACCTATAATTATCGGCAGTTTAACAGAAACACCGTTGGCAATAGTATAGTCCTCAATAACAGTAATACCATCTGTCCTGTCATAAACAGCAAGCTGTCTCGGGTCTGTACCCAGTGTATCCCTGTACTGCCATATTCTGTAGCCTTCGAATGTGTAAGTAGTATCTTCATAACCCTGGTTATAAATGAAAGGATCACCTTCATTATAGTTCTCTGCATTTGGTTCCCACCAGAGAGTAACTTCATCTTTCTGCTCAAAGCCAAAAGTAACAGGTGAAGGAGGAGAGGGAGTAAGCTGAAAGTTAAGGTAATAGGCTTTTCTTATTATTGCTGCTCTCCGTTTAAGCTCTGTTACACTGTTAAGGTTACTTGTTCCTCTTGCCGCAAGAATACCGTAAACCACTTCCTGTGTATCGAAGGGTGCAAGGTTGAAAGGACCTGTAGAAAGAGAGTAAATTATATAAAGATTATTCATGGGAGGTAACGTATCATTCTGAGGCCATCCATCTCCCATATACCAGCCGGTTTGAACTATCGGGTCACCTGGGACCATAAATGTTGTGTTTTGAAGATTATTGGGATCAACCATTGGATAGCCGCTCCATAATTTACCCTTAAGTACATTATAATATTGGTCAGCGTAATCAGGAGGTTTATGGGAGTTTGGGAAACAAGGATTATTACGATAGAAGGCAGCGTCATTATTATAATACATCATAAAACTGTTTGCTTCTAAATTCCTGAACCCTTTGATAAAACTATTTCCGACTTTTGCAGAATCTTTCGGACCTGATGGAACTGTCGGACCTTCAAGTAATAAATGCCCTATTGCAGGCGGCGCCGAACCATATATCAAATCCTCATTTGTGGAATTGTATACATAAGCCAGATCAAGCAAAGTATCACAGCCGCCATAATTATCCACAGAATTACCCAGCACATTATTACTCGACAATGCTATATAAATATCTTTTAAATTTTTACTACTTTTATTTATTATTCTGAACTTTTGAAAGAATACATCACCAAGGATACCTGCTTTATTTAAACACCATGTAGTTATCTGGAATTCAAGTCCTATAGGTGTAATATTCATATCAGGTAATCTTGATGAGTCTAAATCATTAGAAACATAAAAAATGACCTCATCACCCATAAAATCCGGTTGGTCTATTCCTCTTGTAAAAATTCCATCCTTATTTCTATCTACCCAGGGTGCGCCATCTTCAACAGGCCATTCGTTGTAATCTTTTTCAAGCTGATCTCTTTCCGGCCCGTAAGGTGTCGATTCCCAATTTTTTAATATACGATAAACACGGTACTTTTCTTTCTGCGGATCATCTGCAATTCCGTTGTCTAAAATTCTACCTGGCTGAAGTGATCCTTCAAGATAACCCAAATCAAATCCACCTACTTTAACAATTGAATCTATAATACAACCGTACATTAATTCACTCCAGAAAATTACCGGACTTGATGCAAATCTTCCACCAGGCCAAAAAACAGCATTAGTACCAAATTCAGGTCTTCCTAAAATGCCAGAATTATAAATATAAGCCTTAAACTGTCCAGCAGAAAGTATTCTTAAACTGTCGGGTTCTTGCGGATATATTGTACAGAAAATGATAATTATCAAAAAAAATATTTTGGCTTTCATTCTTATTGAATAATAATTTTACAGGACACAATACATAATTTATATTACTAATTAGTTACCAACAAAATGTCTGGCATGGCGGAAAAGAATTAGGATTTTCTGGTGCACAACAACTCCCATTCCATCCATAATTGCAACCAGGAAAACGATCATTATATCCCTTACATGGGTCATCGGCATAAACTGTTGAGGAAAAGAATGTAACAATGCCGAGTAAAAAAATGAATAATAAAAATAAAGAAAATATTGAATGAGCTTTTTCCTTTTTCATTTAGAACTCCTATTTTATATTAAACGAAAATATTGTGTACCTGCAAACATTATATTTAATAATAAATATTTATTGTGTAGATCTAACAAATTAAGATAATCCCACCTCCTTAATTTCTATTCAAAAACTCTTTCCCGATAACAACAGCAAGTTTAAGTATTTTAGTACCTATTCCCGGCATCTCAAGATGAGCGATGTAAATGCCTGATGCAGCAAGACTGCCATTCTCGTTCTTTAAGTCCCAGTCGATGTACTGTGATAAATCACTTTTATCAATCCTTCTGACAAACACTCCTGCCAGGGTGTATATCCTTATGGTTACTTCCTTCGGCAGTCCTGTAAACCGGATTATTCTTTCACCTAAATTCCTCTCGAGGTCATTGCCTCCGAAGTAAGGATTTGGGAATACGCTGATCTTGTCGATTTTATCTTTTGCTGATTCTTTGCTGTTGAAGTCGGCTTTCTGCGGGGAGGCTGTGTATTGGTCTCCCTCAACCAGAGGCTTGAATGTCTCTATCCTTATTACTGTTCCTTCCTCAGGCAGTTCTCCCTCAATTGTAAGATTGCCGAAGGGGAAGTTCTCCTGGTCTGAAGTTCCGGAAGGAGAGGGGATGGGTTCATTGTAGTCTGTTCCTGTTCTGTAACCGTATATCTTCTCCCACTGGTTTGCGGCAGTATCCTTCGACCATTTGTTATCCTTGATGAGAAGATCCTGTACTTTTATGTTTATTCTTTTTCCCTTGCTTATGTTCCATATCTCAAAGGGCACTCTGTCGGCTGCTTTGGGGTTATTGCCGAAGAGGTTGTTTGATGTCGGGTAGCCGAAAGGATAATACTCTGATCCTGCTGAAGTAAACCTGATCTCATAATCATCAGAGAAGATATAATTAAATACATCTATGTTCTGTATTATTCCTCCTGTTGAGGTAATCTCCCATCTGCCTGTAGAGTTTAAACTGTTGTACACATCAACAGGATTATCAAGAGGAATACCGCCGGGTCCTCTTGTCTCAACAATTCTCTTTATGCCGTAGGGCTGAAAGCTTGGTGGAAGAGAGTCAATCTGCTTATGTCCCTTGTTGTTTACTATAACCATAAACCCGTCAAATACTTTCCTGTGCAGGGTATCAGCAGAGTAGTCATTCTCACCTTTAAAGAGAGTATCACCGACTGTTGTGTTAATAAGCATATACTTCAGTGAATCATAATCACCATAGAAGCTTACTTTATAGCTGTCTCCTGTTATTCTTGTAGGATCAACAACCCTGAAGAAAACATCTGCATTGCTCATACCATTTATCTGTGTAGCAAGAATCTCATCTCCCCTGGTATAAGGAGAAGAATAATCAATCTTATCTCTTCCGGGTATAACTTCAACTACCTTTGGTTTACTCTCAAGGAAGGCGGGAGAACTGTTCTTAGAGTACCCGTAGGAGGTAACACCGAAGTAATAAGGGGAGCCGTTATTAAGAGACCGGTGAGTGTAGGCATCAGTAGTTATGGTAGTCTGTCTTCTTAGTCCCTCATCATTGCCTATGATAATCGGGAGCTTAACGGATACCCCGTTAGCTATGGTATAGTCCTCAATTACAGTAATACCGTCTGTTCTGTCATATACGGCAAGAAGCCTTGGGTCGGTACCCAGACTATCCCTGTACTGCCATACCCTGTAGCCTTCGAATGTGTAGGTAGTATCCTCATAACCCTGGTCATATATGAAGGGATCACCCTCATCATAGCTCTCTGCATCGGGCTTCCACCAGAGGGTAATCTCTCCCTGCTGCTCAAAGGCGAAGGATGGAGGGGAGACAGGAAGGGGAGTAAGCTGGAAATTAAGGTAATATGCCTTCTTTATTATTGCAGCTCTTCTCTTAAGCTCTGTTACACTGTTAAGGTTATCCGCCCCTCTTGCCGCAAGTATACCATATACCACCTCCTGTGTATCGAAAGGGGCGAGGGTGAAGGGACCGACCTGAATGGAAGCAGAATTTGAATAATCCTCTCCGGGAATAGGCGTATAGAGGGAATCGCTATACGGCCAGCCTCCACCCATATACCACCCGGTTTGGGCTACAGGATCACCTGTAAGCATATAAGTGGTTGGTTGATTTGTGACAGGGTTATAAATGGTATGCCCGCTCCATAATTTCCCAAGGAGCGTATTCCCGATTTCTTCATTATAGGGCGGTTCTCTGTTCGGATATGGGAAAACAGGCTGAATTGCATTATTACTATGCGGTCCAACGAAGCAAATAGCACTTGAAGGTCTAAGATTCTTAAATCCCTTTCTCCACTTATTATTAAAATAAGCACTATCGTTCAAGTTTGTATTTTGGACCGGACCCTGCAATAATATATTCCCAAAAGTCGGAGGATTGTCACCATAAACAATGCTCTGATTTGTTTTGAAATACGAATAAAGCATTGTCTGAGCAGTATCATATCCCATATAATCTCCGGCAAATACATAGGGCATTTCTCCCACATAAAAATTCTTGATATTATGGATTGACTTGTTTATAAAAGTCACTTTTTCAATTATCAGATCGCCCATTATTCCTGCCCGGTTAAAGCCATATAGCAAGCAATGTATCTCCAGTCCTATAGGATTCGTCATATATACCGGGTGCAAGGTATCCATATCATTTGAGACAAAGTACAACACTTCATCACCATTATAATCAGGCTGATCAACCCCACGTGTAAATATGCCATCTTTATCAAGATCGAGCCAGGGAGCACCGTCGTCTGCCGGCCACTCATTATAGTCTTTTTCCAGCCGATTCCTTTCAGCGCCATACGGCGAAGTTTCCCATCCTTTCCTTATTCGAAATATTCTATATCTTGGATTATTCGGATTATCAGGCAATCCGGTATCAAGTATTTTGCCCGGAACCATATCATTGAATAACGGAACATACATAAATGTCGTATCTGAATATCCACCCCAAAAAATAGTTTGATCAAACAAAGCAGTTTGGTAGGCGTTAACTCCTCCCGGCCAGCGAACCGCATCTATCTGCAATGAGGTGGTATCATTATAAAAAGGTTCAATAAATGAAGAATTTGATAATAGGACGTTAAATTGATTTATACTGAATTGATTATAGTTTTCAGCTGTTTGTTGGGGAAATGCTTTATTAACCACCAGGAGTAAAACAACTTCAATTAAATAAATTCCTCTAAAATGAAAATTCATTTTTACTACCTTTAGAAGTAATCCAATATATTTAAAATTTTCTGCTCTCTGGGTAACCGTTTAGATTAATATACCAACAATAAGTTTCACATGCCGGAACCCAGATATGGTTTGGATATCCAACACAGCAATTAGTAACTTCATTATAATGCCAGGTGCAACTATCAGTATTAGGCGGGCAAGGCGGCTCTGAACTAGCTTTTGTTAGAGATATAAATGCGGAAATTATTATTATCAGAAGAAATACTGAAAATGCTTGCTTAATATGCTTTTTCATAACGACCTCTTTTTTTATAATTTATAGAAATGCCCAGAGATCAACCAATGATCTTTTTTATTTTAATTTAAGATAATTTAAAACATTTATTACGCAGTATTTTTTTAGTTTCAATCTACGGTCATTTTTTTATAACGCACTAAATTCGAACATAAATTTATTTGTATCCACTACTCCCAGATGGATTTTTTTTACAATCTTATGTGTATCGATAATTATTGTTTGCGGAACACCTGAAATCTTATATTTCTTTCTAAACTCTTTATCTAATGGAACAAATACTTTATATGGCAGGTCGTTTTCTTTGGCGTAATCTTTAACTTTATCTAATTCATCAGCTCCTATTCCTATAACATCATAATCATTTTTGTTCTCTTCATATATTTTCTCCCAGTTTGGAATATTCTGTGAGCAGTAAGGACAAGAAGTGGTGAAAATAAATAACATTGTAGGTTTGTCTTTATTTGAGAAGGCAAGTTTATACTTTGTTTGATCCAACGACTGAACTTCCATTGGTTCGAAAGTTTCCCCTTCCTTCAGCTGATCTATAAATTCAGGTTTAATCTGCATTTTATTTATTTTGATCACCAGTAGAATTATAATAATGCTGAAGCATACCAAAATAAAATGTATGAACATCTGGTACCAGTTTATATTTTTGTATTTCATCCTATTGTCCCCTCGAAGAATTATACTGGTTCAAATTTATTAATAGCATAAGTAACATAAAAAAATCAATCCCAAGCATTTCAAGTGCGGGAAGTTTAACCGCATTACCGAAACAGGCACAGGTTGAATCAGAAGTAGATATGTAGCTAAATACATTGGAAATAATAAAAGCAGTTATTACGAGGAGACCAGAAATTATGGTGGTTAACTTCTTTAGGTTGAAAATAAGTAAGGTACCAAGAACTAATTCAAGTGTGATGATTAGTATGGAAAGAGCCCATATGCGGATAGAATCATAAGGAATATTAACTGAGATCACTGACTGAATAGTTTTGTGAAGGTAAATCCTGAATGAAAGGAATGAAGAAACTTTGAATAATGAGGCAGCAAGAAAAATTAAACCCGTAACCACCCTGCCCCCAGTTAAATGAATTCTGCTCATTTCAACTCCCTAGGCAAATCAACTACAAAAGCTTAAGTAATAAATTTCACAATGTCAATAATTTACTCCCTGTTCAAAAACTCTTTCCCAACTACCACTGCAATCTTAAGTATCTTAGTACCTATTCCCGGCATCTCAAGATGTGCAATGTATATTCCACTTGCTACCAGTGATCCCGTGTCATTCTTTAAGTCCCAGTCAATGTACTGTGATAAATCACTTTTATCAATCCTTCTGACAAACACTCCTGCCAGGGTGTATATCCTTATGGTTACTTCCTTCGGCAGTCCTGTAAACCGGATTATTCTTTCACCTAAATTCCTCTCGAGGTCATTGCCTCCGAAGTAAGGATTTGGGAATACGCTGATCTTGTCGATTTTATCTTTTGCTGATTCTTTGCTGTTGAAGTCGGCTTTCTGCGGGGAGGCTGTGTATTGGTCTCCCTCAACCAGAGGCTTGAATGTCTCTATCCTTATTACTGTTCCTTCCTCAGGCAGTTCTCCCTCAATTGTAAGATTGCCGAAGGGGAAGTTCTCCTGGTCTGAAGTTCCGGAAGGAGAGGGGATGGGTTCATTGTAGTCTGTTCCTGTTCTGTAACCGTATATCTTCTCCCACTGGTTTGCGGCAGTATCCTTCGACCATTTGTTATCCTTGATGAGAAGATCCTGTACTTTTATGTTTATTCTTTTTCCCTTGCTTATGTTCCATATCTCAAAGGGCACTCTGTCGGCTGCTTTGGGGTTATTGCCGAAGAGGTTGTTTGATGTCGGGTAGCCGAAAGGATAATACTCTGATCCTGCTGAAGTAAACCTGATCTCATAATCATCAGAGAAGATATAATTAAATACATCTATGTTCTGTATTATTCCTCCTGTTGAGGTAATCTCCCATCTGCCTGTAGAGTTTAAACTGTTGTACACATCAACAGGATTATCAAGAGGAATACCGCCGGGTCCTCTTGTCTCAACAATTCTCTTTATGCCGTAGGGCTGAAAGCTTGGTGGAAGAGAGTCAATCTGCTTATGTCCCTTGTTGTTTACTATAACCATAAACCCGTCAAATACTTTCCTGTGCAGGGTATCAGCAGAGTAGTCATTCTCACCTTTAAAGAGAGTATCACCGACTGTTGTGTTAATAAGCATATACTTCAGTGAATCATAATCACCATAGAAGCTTACTTTATAGCTGTCTCCTGTTATTCTTGTAGGATCAACAACCCTGAAGAAAACATCTGCATTGCTCATACCATTTATCTGTGTAGCAAGAATCTCATCTCCCCTGGTATAAGGAGAAGAATAATCAATCTTATCTCTTCCGGGTATAACCTCAACTACCTTTGGTTTACTCTCAAGGAAGGCGGGAGAACTGTTCTTAGAGTACCCGTAGGAGTAACACCGAAGTAATAAGGACAGCCGTTATTCAGCTTCTCGTGAGTGTAGGCATCAGTACTTATTGTGGTTTGTCTCCTTAGTCCTTCATCATTACCAATGATGATCGGGAGCTTAACAGATACACCGTTGGCAATAGTATAGTCCTCAATTACAGTAATACCATCAGTTCTGTCATAAACAGCAAGAAGTCTTGGGTCAGTACCCAGACTTCCCTGTACTGCCATATTCTGTAGCCCTCGAATGTGTAGGTGGTATCTTCATAACCCTGGTTATAAATGAAAGGATCACCTTCATTATAGTTCTCTGCATCGGGTTCCCACCAGAGAGTAACCTCACCCTGCTGCTCAAAGCCGAATGTCTGTGGTGAGGGCGGAGGGGGAGTAAGCTGAAAGTTAAGGTAATATGCTTTCCTTATTATGGCTGCTCTGCGCTTAAGCTCTGTTACACTGTTAAGATTATCCGTCCCTCTTGCTGCCAGTATCCCGTAAACTACTTCCTGAGTATCGAAGGGAGCAAGGGTGAATGGACCGGTGGATAAATAATGGCCAAAGAAATTATACGGCGGACGGGGAACTGAATCATTTTCCGGCCAGTTAAGTGCAGTCCAGCCTGTATTTGATTCAGGATCTCCCGGCACCATAAAAGGTGTGGGCTGCATGGTAATAGGATCTGTGATCGGGATATATCCGCCTGCATAAATTCCCTGAACGATATTACGGTATTGTGCGCCTAAATCAAATGAGTAAGCGGTACTGGGTTGTGTTGCGTAAATCGTGTCTTCAATTCTTGGAGCGTTTTCATCATTATTAAAAAATCCATAGAAGCTGTCCATAGTCCGGTTTAAAAATCCACTTCTCCATCGATTCTCGTAATATGCACTATCCGATGAACTTGCTGTTATTAGTGGACCTTCGAGCAGTAAATAACCAAAGGCTGGTGGGTTATCACCATACTGATAATTATCCTGGTTTTGTAGAAAGTAACAATAGCCCATTTTTGAAACGGTATCGCATCCCGCAGCCCGGATGTTTTGCAATAAGTTTACCGTTTCATAACCCGAAACAGCTGAAAGATACAGGCTGTCGAAAGTTGATGACTGTTTATTAATCATTTTGATTTTTATAAATATTGCATCGCCTAATATTCCCGCCCTGTTAAAAGCCCAGGATGTGACCTGATATTCGAGACCTAAAGGATGATTAAATATTCCGCTGTCAGGGAAATTAACATCGTTAGAAACATAAAAAGTAACTTCATCTCCCAAATACTCGGGCTGATCTACTCCTCTTGTAAAGACTCCATCTTTATCCCTATCCACCCAGGGAGCGCCGTCCTCCACGGGCCATTCGTTATAATCCTGCTCTAGCTGATCCCTTTCGGGGCCGTAAGGAGTTGTTTCCCAATTCTGTCTGATTCGGTAAACACGGTATCTCTCCCTTAAAAAATCATCAGGGTTTCCATTGTCAAGTACCCTTCCCGGTCTCAGCCATCCGAACTGACTAAGGTCTCCATTAAAATAAACCCGGGAATCTTTTTTGCCAAAAATTAAAAAAGCATCCTGCTGGTTCAGCCATTGATAAGCAATCGGACCCCCGGGCCATAATAAATCTCCTTCGTAGATATTATTGAATACAAGTTTCGGATTCCAGAAAGTACCGTTATTCCAGATATTAAATTTGAATTGGTTGATAGCTAAAATATTATAGGTATCATGATGATCAAGGATATATTCCGGCCACTGTGCGAATGATATATTCGAATTTAATATCACACTTATTATAAATAACGAAACGAATAAATTTTTCAACTTAAGCTCATTTGTATTATTTGATCAAAAAAGTAGAATTGAGAGGGCCAGTTTTAATTGTTAGCTTTATTTTTTATTACCAGCAGTACGGTTCACATTCAGGATGCTGCTCAGGATTATAAGGCCCACAACAATCGTTATAGTATCTATTATGGCACAAATCTCCACTTGGACAAGGACCAGAATAATTAACTTTATTTAATCCAAAGACAGAGATCGAGGCAATTATTAATAGAAGAATTGCGAATATGAGTTTTGATATTTTCATATCTACCTCTATTAAATAAATGACCCTCTCGATATTCTACTTAATATTCTCAAGTTTACCTAACCAAAATTTTTTGATAATTGACATGGTATCAATAATGATAGTCTGCGGAACTCCGGATATCTTATATTTTCTCCTAAATTCTGTATTTGCCGGTACGAATATGCAATAAGGTAGAGCATTCTTATCTACATAGTCCTTAACTTTATCTAATTCATCAGCTCCTATTCCGATAATATCATAATCATTTTTGTTCTCTTGATATATTTTCTTCCAATTCGGAATATTCTGTGAACAATATGGGCAGGAAGTAGTAAATATAAATAACAGTGTCGGCTTATCTTTATTTGAAAAAGTTAGCCTATGATTTTTTTGGTCAAGTGATTGAACTTCAAGAGGCAAGAAGGTTTCCCCTTCTTTTAGTTGATCTATAAATTCAGGTTTAATCTGCATTTTATTTATTTTGATCACCAGTAGAATTATAATAATGCTGAAGCATACCAAAATAAAATGTATGAACATCTGGTACCAGTTTATACTTTTGTATTTCATCCTATTGTCCCCTCGAAGAATTATACTGGTTCAAATTTATTAATAGCATAAGTAACATAAAAAAATCAATCCCAAGCATTTCAAGTGCGGGAAGTTTAACTGCATTACCGAAACAGGCACAGGTTGAATCAGAAGTGGATATGTAGCTAAATACATTGGTAATAATAAAAGCAGTTATTACGAGGAGACCAGAAATTATGGTGGTTAACTTCTTTAGGTTGAAAATAAGTAAGGTACCAAGGACTAATTCAAGTGTGATGATTAGTATGGAAAGAGCCCATATTCGGATAGAATCATAAGGAATATTAACTGAGGTCACTGACTGAATAGTTTTGTGAAGGTAAATCCTGAATGAAAGGAATGAAGAAACTTTGAATAATGAGGCAGCAAGAAAAATTAAACCCGTAACAACCCTGCCCCCAGTTAAATGAATTCTGCTCATTTCAACTCCCTGGGCAAATCAACTACAAAAGCTTAAGTAATAAATTTCACAATGTCAATAGCTTACTCCCTGTTCAAAAACTCTTTACCGATAACTATTGAAAGATTAAAAATATTCATCCATATACCTATAACCAGCCAGCTTACGGCTGGTGCTGTAACCGGGTTGTTGAACAGAGGACCCAGATAATCGGTATTTTGCAAATAAACTTTAAACTGGTTAAGCTATTATACTTTTCAAATTCGTTCTGAGAGAAACTATGACTGGTGAGCATAAAAAGTAAAAAAGCAGTCAGTGCTTTTTTTGAAATAGCACAGAAAAATTTCATATTAACCCCGCCTTCTTCAAACGAAATTAAGCGAAAAATATTGTATAAGCAATTATATTTATTTCAAAGGACATTGTAACTGCATGGTCCCGGTAATGCTGATAAGTCTGAGTGCTATTGATAAATAGCGGCAATCTAATTACAGTTCACTTTAGTGAACTGAAAAGAAATATAAAAAATAGCAACGCTTGAGCCTCATAAAAAAAATGATTTATATTATTTGAAACTATTATTGCAAATGTGCTCAGAATAAAATATTTTAAATCCTGTTAATGAAGGGTTTGTTTTGAAAAGTTCAGGGTACCATTTTTTATTTCTTATAATTCTTTTTGCAATAATAATATCTGCGCAAAATTATCCTCAATCAACCGGAAGAATTTTCGGTAAAGTAACAGATTCTGAAACAGGAAGCCCGCTAATCGGTGTGAATGTTCTTATTTATAAAGACAGTATAAAAAGTACTTCACCGGTCGCCGGAGCCGCAACAGATAAATCAGGGAAATATAATCTACCCGGAATAACAAAAGGAGAATACTGGCTTTTCGCTTCCTACATCAGTTATGAACCCAAAAAATTTGCAGTAAATATTCCCGGCAATAAAAATTCAATCGAGTTTGATTTTTCATTGAAATCTACACACATAAATCTTGACCAGGTTTTAATTGAAGCGAGGCGCGATACCTTCAGAACAATAAGCACTATAGATATTTCTCCCGCATTCATTGAGAAACTTCCGTCGTTAACAGGTGAAGTAGATGTATTCAGAGCTTTAACACTACTTCCTGGTGTTACAACTTCAAACGAACTTTCAAACGGTCTTTACATTCGAGGCGGTTCACCCGATCAGACTCTCACATTAATAGATGGTGTAATTGTTTATAATCCTTTTCATCTTGGAGGATTTGCAAGCACATTTAATTCTGATGCAATAAATGATATCAGGCTTGTTAAAGGTGCTTATCCTGCAGAATATGGAGGAAGACTTTCAAGCGTTCTCGATATTACATTAAAAGAAGGTTCAAAGGATAATTTTAAAGGCAAGGCAGGTATCGGAACAATTAGCTCCCGGTTAACTCTTGAAGGTCCGATTGGGAAAGAATCTTCTTTCCTTATATCCGGCAGAGTACTTTATATGGATGCCCTGCTTAAACAAATTCCAAAAGCAAAAAATATTCCGCTCTATAATTTTTATGATATGAACGGCAAGTTCGATTACCGCGTTTCTGAAACAGACAGACTTACATTCAGCGGCTTTTATACAAATGATAAACTATACAACCAGAAGAAAAGTGAAGATGCCGGTTATAATATTAACTGGAACAACTCTACAGTTCACCTGGCGTGGTTAAGTTTGAGCAGGGAAAAAAAGTTTACAAATGTTGCACTCAATTATACAGGCTATAGTTTTAATACTCTTATTACGGATAAAAATCCCGACGCATTTAAAAATGATTTTTTCTCAAAATCTTCCATCAAAGATTTCAGCTTCAAGGTTGATGGTCAATACTTCAGTAATGAAAAACACACAGTAAAAAATGGAATAGAAGTAATTCTTCATAATTTTGAACTGGTTAATAATAATTACTTTAATCCTCTTGTCAGTCAGGATGAACGTTTTCTGAATAAATTCACTTCAACAGAGATTGGCGGTTATGTTGAAGATGTATTTGAGGTAAACCCGCTTTGGACTGGTAACGCAGGTGTGAGGTTTTATTATCTTCCCGATGCAAGGTATTTCAGGATTGAACCAAGGATCTCAACAACTTATGCTTTAACAGAAAACTTTTTTATTAAAGGTGCTTTTGCTACCGCTGATCAGTTTCTTCATTTAATAACACGTAACGATGTAGTGCTCCCAACAGATATCTGGTTTCCCTCTACCCCGCACGTTGAACCGGGCAGATCAATGCAGGGTGTGTTCGGACTGGAATATGAATTCAACAAAAGAGAATATCTTGTTTCACTGGAAGGTTATTACAGAAATATGAAAAATCTTTACGAGTATTCTGATACAGCGACGTTCACTTTTGAAGCTCCGATTGATGAACAGTTTGCACAGGGGAGAGGTGATGCTTACGGCGTAGAATTCTTTTAAATAAAAGAGCAGGAGATTTTAACGGCTGGATCGGTTATACTTTGTCATGGACAAGAAGATATTTTGACGACATAAATGATGGCAAACCATTTTACCCGAGATATGACAGAAGGCATGATGTTTCAATTGTCCTTACTTATAAAGCAGGAGATAATTGGGAATTTGGTGCCACATGGAGTTATGCAACCGGACAGGCTTACACTATGCCGATTGGTCAGTATTATTTTCCTGGAGTTTATTCAGGTAATGAAGGATCGCCACAAATCTTTCTGGATTACAAGCATATCAATGAATACCGGCTCCCTGCATTTCACAAACTTGATGTGAGCGCCTCTTATAGTTTCAGATGGAGCGGGCTGCCTTTGAAATTAACGATGAGTGTTTATAATGTTTATAACAGGCAGAACCCGTTTGCAAGATACGTTGTGTTCAATTCATCCCAGGCGACCGGAACAACAACTCCCCAGCTAAAGCAGTTTACTCTTTTCCCGGTTTTTCCATCACTTAGTTTAACAGTGGATTTTTAATAATGAAGAAGTTGATGAAATATTTTCTTATTGCAGGCTTGCTGATTATTTATTCCTGCGAAGATGCGGTTGTTGAGAATGACCTTACATACCAGGAGAGACTTGTGGTAAGAGGTTTACTTGTAGCCGGAAATCCGATTGAAGTATCATTTGAAAAAACACTGCCTTTGGATCAGCCATTCGATTCAACAGAAGCACAGCTTAAAGATGTCTCTGCTTATGTAATGCATAATGATATTGTAGATACTCTGCATTACATAGGAAACGGAAATTATAAAACCTCAAGCATGATTGCTCAGAACGGGGAAGAGTATAAATTATTCGCTGAATGGAATGGAAAATCATTATCAGGGGATACAAGAGTTCCATTTACAACAACATTTCAAAACGGAAAAATAGTAGCTGATGTTAATGAAAACGGGGATACTGTTCATTATATCCAGGGATTACTTACTCCACGGACTGGCGCTGTTTACGGTGCAACATGGGTTATCCTTGATCCACAAAGCGGGTACCATACAGAAGATGATGTTATTCCTGTACTCCAGAGAGAATCAGACAAAGATCTTAATAATCGTCTTACGTTAAAGACCCGCAATATTCCAGATTCATTATATGCCACCTGGCATAATTATTTTTATATACGTATTCATGCATTTGATGAAGCATTTTATAATTTCTTCCTCACCCAGGATGCAAACAATGCGAGTACCAATATCTTCAGTCAGTCAGGTATAAATCTCAGGTGGAATGTAGAAGGGGATGGAATCGGAATGTTTATCGGGAAATCCGATTTTTATGTAAAAGTATTTTAACCTAGCGTGTAGTTCAGCTCTCCTGAGCTGAGCCAAAGCTGTAATCTCAGGACTGGAGTCCTGAGTTACGTTTCTTCCTGTCCGTACATCAGCTCTCCAGAGTTGAACCAAAGAAGCAATATCGGGACTGGAGTCCCGAGTTAAGTCTCATCGTATCGCGCGTAGCTCAATTCTCCAGAATTGAGCAAGAGCAACCATCTCAGGACTGCAGTCCTGAACTACGTTTATCCTGCTGAGTTATCAAATCTTTTGAGTATACTTTTATGTATAATATAATGTACACCAATTTATCCCAAAACCTTTGAAATTCACTTGTTTAAGCCTTTTTATCGTGGCACCTAACTTGGTTAACTCTTATCGTAAAACATCAGGATAAACGCCATGAAAAAAATAATTTATTACCCGTTTTTATTATTAACCTCTTTTATACTTTACTCCTGTGGAGTAAATGACTCATTCGTTACGATAGATAATACTCCACCCGCTCCACCTACAGGAATAGTTGTTTTGAACGGTGATCAGCGTGTTGATCTTGCCTGGAATAACAATTATGAAGGTGATCTTGCGGGTTACAACGTATATTATGCTTACAGTTATAACGGAAAATATACTCTTATCGGATCTACAAATGACAATTATTTTGTCGATTACGATGCTTCGAACGGAACTACTTATTACTACGCAGTAACAGCTTACGATTACAACGGAAATGAAAGTGAATTAAGTTATGATGCTATTTATGCAACACCAAGACCTGAAGGTTATAACCAGTCAATCTTTGATTATATCCACTACCCGGATAATTCTGGTTACACGTTTAATGATTATAGTGTAGTTCCTTACGATGATCAGTCAACAGATTTTTACTTTGAAAATTACCAGGGAACATATTACCTGGATGTATACAGTGATTCAGACATACAGGATATGGGATTTACACAGGATATTTACGATATACCATATGCTCCTGTATCCGGATGGAATCCATCGAAGGATGCTGTTGCAAAAATCGGACACACTTATGTAATCTGGACATGGGATAATCATTATGCAAAAGTAAGAGTTTCGAATATAACTCCCGAAAGAATTGTATTTGACTGGTCATTCCAGTTAATCGAAGGAAATCGTCAGCTGAAACCGAGATCTGCCCCGGCTGATAGAAAAGAATTAAGCAGACCGCAGACAAGAAATGTTGAAGTAGCAAACAAGTGATGGTTTCAAAATTAGTTCAGGCAGTAGTAAGGTTTTTATAGATTTACTTTGGAAGAATGATTAAATTGCGGCTTATTAAAATGAATAAAACTTTTTACATAATATTAAGCCTGCTCTGCCTGAACTTTTTTAATACATCTTACCCGCAGGATAATTTCAACGGTAATGCAAACAATATCCAGAAGAATGAAAGTTCAAAAGTCTTTTCAGATATTGAAAAAGGAATTGCAAACAAGGACGTTGAATCAATCGCCAGGTACTTCTCCTCTCAGACCTATTTAAGTTTATCTAACGGAATCAGCGGGTATTACAGTTCCAACCAGGCTTATTATGTACTTGAGGATTTCTTTAAGGTTTACCGTGTAACTGGATTCAGATTTGATAATATTCAACCCGGTTCAAATAATCCTTATGCTACCGGTGAATACCAGTTTAATTACAGAGGGAAACGGGATCTGGCGCAGGTTTATATAGCCTTAAAGAAAACAGGAAAAAACTGGAAGATTACACAGATAACAATTAATTAATGCCGACTAAAATTTTTCAAATGTTTGAAGGCGATAGGAAGTATTTTGCTATCGTCTTTTTTATGGTATTCCTCATCCTTGTTTCGGGAATTCTTGCCCCGGTTTATATTCGTTATACCGAAAACAACTGGCCGGATAAATTAACTGAGAAAATTCAGGATATAGAATCAACAATTAACTCAGTTTTAAAACAGAAAGAAAGTAATCTTCTAACAAACTCTACAGCATTAAGAGGAAAACTAAAAACAACTTTAAGTCCGGGAAATTCTTCCTACGGTGCATTGATCAATTTGGTTAATGATAAAATGTATTATGGTTATTCAGTTGAGATAATTGCCCCCAACGGAAAGATGATTGCCTGGAATAATACAATAGCAGTTAATCAGGACGATATTTTCCCATTGAGTTATCCTCCGGGAGAGACACATTTTTATCAGGGTGATTTAGTTACTTACCTGACTGTAACGGACACTGTGCGAATTGAAAATGATTTGTTTTATTACCTGGTAAGTCTTCCTCTTGAAAAAGATTATTCCCTTCAGAATCAATACTATGAAGATCTGAATTTTACAAAAGAGATATCCGAGCAATTTTTAACGCGGTTTGAAGTAAACTACAATCCGTTTACTCCAAAACCCCGGGACGGAAGGAAATATTCCTTTGATCTGGTTAATAATAAGGGGAGTAAAATCGGTTCTGTTAGTTTTCTGAAACCGGGGCTTGACACCTATATAAACATAATCCAGCATCAGACAAATGAATTACAATCTGTATTAATTGCAATAGCTTTATTTTTTATTGCCTTCGGATTCAGGAAAGAATTTAAATCGATAAAATACCGGTCCGTTCGTTTGTTACTGTTCATTGCTTATTGTGCTGTTTTCAGAGTGGTAATTTATATAGTTGGTTTCCCATCCAATTCGCTTGAGGGACCATTAGTTGATCCTGCGAATTTTTCCTCTGCATTTGCCTGGGGAATTGTTAAATCTCCGGTCGAGCTTTTAATATCTTCCGTTTTCATACTCATAATCAGTATCCGTACTTATCTGTACGTAATTGATTTTATGAGAGACCCGGAATCAACCAAGTATAAAAGAATTTCATTCTTTGCCATATCATTTATTCCCTTTGCACTTCTATTCCTCATTACATTCCGCGGTTTATTTGCATCGATGAAAAGCGTTATTTTTGATTCCACACTTCGATATTTTCAGGAAGCTAATCTAATTCCGGATTTTATTTTTCTTATAATGAACCTGGCCATTTTAATGATGGGACTTACAATTATTCTCTTCATCCTTTCATATTTCCTTCTGCTATTTTCAACAGTTCCGGCTGATGAAGATAAAACCAGGAAGAAATTTTTCTTTTACAGTTTTTTAGTATTTGAGTTTACCGGGTTTCTTTTCATTTATCTCCAGAAAGAACCTCTTATAAATTATACTTTAAGCTTCATATTTGTCTTGCTCGTATTCATTGTTCTCTACAATATTCTGTTTAGAAGATTAAAATCACTGTACAATTTTATTTATGCTACTCTTGCAGCGTCTGTAATAACTATAACATTACTAAACTTTTTTAATCTTCAGCTTGAAAAAGAATCACTAAAAACAAGCGCTCTTGAAATAAATCGTCCTGACGATAACCTTCTTCATTTTCTGCTGAATGAAACCCTGACCAGTTCGCTTAAAAATGCTGAAGTGGTTAATTCATTTTACATGCACAATACTAATTTCAGTTCAATAGCATTTATTATATGGAGCAACAGTTCGCTTCAGCGTGAATCAATGAATTCTGCTGTGCTAATTTTTGATAAAAATATGAAGCAGGTTGGAAAATTTGGAATAGGAATCAGAAGTAATTTTAAAATTCCATCTCAGCTCAATTTTTATTCGGGTGATCAAGCAAAAATTGTTGAAGCGGATTCCGAAAGACCTACTGGAAAAATATTTGTCGGGATTATTCCGGTAAAAGAACGCGGTATTGTTTCAGGATATATTGCTGCCGTTTTAAATTTCACTCTACAGAACTGGGGAGCCAGAAATATTCCTGATTTTCTCGAATCGAAAAAGAATATTATAAATTCTGTTCTCGATCTTCGCCAGCTTAAAATTTTTGAATTCAGGAATTCAAAACTTTTCCAGGTATATGGTGATATCTATCCTTCACGCGATCAGGTTGAACCGATAATTAAGGCGAAACTTTCGCAGGATAATGAAGCCTGGATGACCACAAGTCTTAACGGCGAAAATTATATTACTTATGTATTAAAGACCAATGAAGATGGAAATGAAATAATAACCTCGGTTTCAGTAGTTGAAAAACATATTAGCTGGAACCTGTTTAATTTTTTCAAAATATTTTTAGTCCACAGTATCTTTATACTTCTGTTATTCATTATTTTTTTCCTTATTGACCTCTCGCAATTTAAGTACAGTTTCAGAACCCAGCTTCTTATTGCATTCCTGATCATTTCTATTATTCCGGTAATTATTCTCGCAATCTATAACAGGCAGATTGTTTCAGACAGAAGCCAGACTGCTATTTTTAATGAATTGAACGAGCGGTCGAATTATATTGAAAATCATGTTCGCTCACAGGTTGATAATAATGGTGAAAAATCTTTCGAGCAGGCGTTTGCCAATGCCGGCAGAGAATTAAGAATTTCATTTTCCGTTTATGATAACACAAACCAGGTTTACAGTTCACGGAACCAGTTTTATGAAGCAGGATTATTCAATAAAAAACTGGATTCCGATGTTTATTATCATCTTAATTACCTTAGTTATCGTGAATATCTTACCAATGAAAAAATTGAAGATTATACTTATGATTCATTCTATAAAAAAATATCTATAAATGGAAACGATTTTATACTCGGAGTAAATGATGCCTTTAATAAGGTACATCTCGGTTTTTCACCAATTGATGTAGATGTATTTTTATTTGGAATATATTCCTTTGCTACTCTGCTGATTATAATTATCAGTACACTTCTTGCAAATAAAATCTCATCACCGATAAGACGGCTCACGAAAGCAACAGATTCTGTTGCCCATGGTGATCTGAACGTTCAGCTTGATTTAAATGAAAGAGGGGAAATCAAAGAGCTGTTGGAAGGTTTCAATTTAATGACACAGGAATTAAAAAGAAATGAAATAGAAATGGCAGAACTTGAAAGAGAAAATGCATGGAAGGAGATGGCAAAACAGGTTGCTCACGAAATTAAAAATCCGCTCACACCAATGAAGCTTGCAGTGCAGCAATTAATTATTTCTTATAAAGATAAAAATAAAAACTTCGATGAAATTTTTGAAAAAGTATCCAAAACGGTTCTTAATCAGATTGATAACCTGAACGTAATCGCATCTGAATTCTCACGCTTTGCACGGATGCCAAATTTCAAAATGGAAACAATGGATATTATCCCGGTAATAAAAGATGCGCTTGATCTTTTTGTGGAGGAAAATGTTGAAATTAATTTTTCATCTGATCCGGACGAGGCTGTTGTTGAAACTGATAAATTTCAGCTGCGCAGACTAATCATTAATATGGTAAGAAATTCAATTCAGGCGGAAGCAGAACACCTGAATATTCTGCTTAAAAGTGATGAAGAATATTATACACTTATACTGGATGATGATGGTAAAGGAGTAGATGAAAAGCATCGTCAGAAAATTTTTGATCCCGGTTATACAACTAAAGAAAAAGGTATGGGAATAGGTTTAAAACTTTCAAAGAGATTTATTGAAGGAATAGGCGGAAATATCTCCCTGACAGACAAAAAAGAAAAAGGGACAAAATTCAGAATATCGTTTCCGCATAAAAAATAAATAGAAAAAATATTAATTAATGGATTTACTCACCGCACATCAGCAAAAAGCGCTTGATTTTGAGCAGCATATTTCGCTTACCGCAAATGCAGGTTCCGGTAAAACTTTTGTGCTTTCCCGCCGATATATTGAAATTGCACTTTCGGAAAACGGATCGTTAAGAAAAATAGCGGCGATTACTTTTACTGATAAAGCCGCCAGTGAACTTTATAAAAAGATTGCTGGTCAGGTTGGAAAAAGATTTAGCGAATCACAGGACGAAGAAGAGAAAAAACTCTTAAGCAGAATCAGGAGACAGCTGGTATCTGCCAACATTTCAACTATTCACTCCTTCTGTATAGATATTCTGAAGCAATTCCCTGTCGAAGCAGGTCTTGATGCAAATTTTCAGCCTATTGATGAAACTACATCGGATGAATTAATTGAATTATCTATAGAAGAGACGATAAAAAATTCTTTAACGGGTGAAAACGACATTGAGGATATAAAATATCTTATAAGATTTTTTCGTGCGAAATATATTTTTGCTTTACAACTGAGAAACCTGGTTAAAAACAGGAAAAATATTTTCACGATAAGGGATGAAATATATAATCGCTCCGAAAAAGAAATAGCGGAATATTTTTATTCTTCCTTTTTAAATACTGCAGAAAGCCTTTTGCAAATAAACCAAAACAGTTTTATAGAATCATTAGAAAGAATTAATGAAACTGTCTTGGCATCAAATCTGGATAACGAAAGAGCTATTGAAATCAAAAGACTTCTTTCTGATTTTCAAAGAGAGTCTGCAGTCGAGAAGAAGTTAGAAAAACTTATTTCAATAAAAGAAAATGCGTTTACAGTGAAATCTGAAGTACGCGCCCTCGGTTACTTAAAAAAGAATTTGAGGGAGGGATTATCAAAGGATTGTTTAATTGTAGAAAAATATATTTCTGATTTAAATGGTTTGTTTGTTGATCAGAACCATCAGGAAATTGAACTGGAATTAGCAAAATTCGGCAAAACGGTTCTTAATATTTTTAATAAGGTCTGTTGAGAAATACAATCTGAAGAAAAAAGAAAATAGTTACCTCGATTACGAAGATATCCTGATATTGACAAAAAACATTCTGAATATTCAATCTGTAAAAGATGAATTATCCCGCAAGTTCAAGTACATAATGGTTGATGAATACCAGGATACGAATGAAATACAGTATAAAATTTTTCTACCTATCCTTGATTATCTAAAAACCGGTAACCTGTTTGTTGTTGGTGATGAGAAGCAAAGCATTTATATGTTCAGGGATGCAGAACTGGAAGTTTTTAATCTTACAAAGAAAAATATAAGTGATAGATCAGGTGAGAAATTTCTTTTAAGCCTTCCTGATAGTTTCCGAATGGCTCCGGGAATATGCCTGTTTGTTAACAAACTCTTCCGGAATTTATTTTCAAATCCGAATAAACTCTTCAATGAGGTTGACCATTCTGATCTTGTCTGTGCCAAACAGGAAGAGACAGATAGTTTAATAGAAGTAATAATCGGGGGTTCCGGAAAAAACGATTCAGACGCAGTAAATGAAAATGAATCAGAAGCAGAACTTGTAGCCGGAAGAATAATTTCGCTGGTTAACGGGACCGGGCACACGGAAAAGATTAAATGGAAAGACATTGCAATTTTAGTCAGGAAAAGAAAATCTTTTTCCTCTTTGGAAAAAATCTTCATCGAAAAAAACATTCCTTTTAATATTATTGGCGGAAAAGGTTTTTACCAGCGGCAATCAGTATATGATATATATAATTACTTCTTATTTCTGCTTGATGCTAAAAATGATACCGCCCTTGTGGGCATTCTTCGCTCGCCATTTTTTAATATTTCAGATAGCCTTATTTACGAGATATCAATTTCAGCTGGAGAAACGTTATGGGAAAAATTAGTAAATAAGAGCAGGGATGAGGTAAAATTAAAAGAAGTTGTATCAGTTCTTAATAAAAATATTGAATTATCTAAAACATATAGTGCCTCACAATTATTGCAGCAAATATTAGTGGAAACTCCTTACCTTTCTGTGCTTTCACAAAAGGCTTCAGGAACACAGGAAGTTGCAAATATTTCTAAACTGGTAAGGTTAACAATAGGTTTTCAAAGTAAAGGATATAAAACACTTTACGATTATGTTAATTTTCTGAAGGAATCAATTGAGGAAACTGAAAATGAGGCCCAGGCTGCAATTGCCGATGAATCTGATTCTGTAAAAGTGATGACTCTGCATCAGTCAAAAGGTATGGAGTACCGCGCAGTATTTCTGTATAATGCGCATGAAGTGACAAGTCCGGATACAGTAAAAAAAAGAAGTATTGGAGTTGCTAAAAATTATGGACTTCTTACCAAAGTTCCACTGAAGAATGATTATTTCGGAGATTACTATTCTGCACCAATTAATTCAGTGTATGATATTATATCTTCCAAAAAAGAAAATGCAGAACTGAAAAGACTTTTTTATGTAGGTGCTACCCGCGCAAAAAATTACCTTTTTATTAGTGCGACGTATTCAGATAATTACAGGAAAAATTCTTTTATGAATCTTCTAAGTGAAAGTCTGAACATTGATTTTGCAGCGCCTGAATTTACAATTAAAGATGAACTTTTATTCTTAAAAGAAAAAGAAAATCAATTTGTTAATGTTTCCAAAGTGCTGGAAGAAAAAATAAGGATAAGAAGAAACCTTGTTGATATTGCGGAAACAAAAGTTGAAAAATCTCAGGAAACAATTGAAAAAAAATTGTTGATTTCTGAAGTAAATGATTCACAAAAAGGTGAAATCATTTCAGCCACAAAGTTTGCTGCATTTAAACAATGTCCGCTAAAATATCACCTGACTTTTGATTATGGAATCACGAATCTTGTTTCAGGTTATAAGAAACATTTATTCCAGAATTCGGATAGAAATAAGTATAATTATGATTTCAATTATAAAGAAGATAAATCTTACTATGAGCAGAATGAGGAAAAGAATTATCTTCCGGCTGATTTAAGAGGAAGTATAATTCATAAAATCCTTCAGAGAAATATTCCTGATGCTTCTTATGAAGAGATAAAAAAAATTATAGAAGAAGATTCATCTTTAAAAGATGCAGAGATTGCCGGATCATTACTGGATGATATAAATAAACATCTGCATAATTTATATGAATCGGATATTTACAAAAAAATAATGAGTCATAAAAAATTCTTTAACGAATACGAAATATTTCTCAATGAAAGCAATTATTTTCTGCATGGAATAATTGATAAACTTATCATAAATGATAAGACTGCCATTATTGTGGATTATAAAACAGACAGCATACAGAATAATGAAATTTTTGACAGGACTTCAAATTATTTCCCCCAATTGAAATTTTATTCCTATATTGTAAGTCGCCTCTTTAAAGAATTAACGTCCTTTGAACTCAGGTTAATTTTTATAAATTTGCCGGGTGAAGAGATTTATGAAATTGTGGATAGAAAAGAGGTTACCGGATATGAGAATGAAATTGCAACGATGGTTAAGCAAATCAGGATGAGGGAATTTCATAAAAATTTGTCACATTGTAAGGATTGTAATTTCGCAGTAAAAAGTGATAATTGTATTGTTGAGTGAGCAGCATTACAAAAAATGTTTACTGAATAATTTATGGTGTTAAATGCATAGAAAAATTTCATATATAAGAGATCTCGAAATTATTGAAAAAGAACTTAATGAAAGTTCAGGGGGAGTTCTTGCATTCATTGTAGACAGTGAAAATGCAATGCAATACATGACAACATTTTTATATCTCGATAAAAATATTTATTTCTTTCTTGATAAAGATGATGAAGTTTGTGAGAAAATAAATTTTAATGGATCGGCAAGTTTTACTATAGTAAAAGATGAGAGACTGAGAAAAACTAAATCCAAAGAAGAAAGTTATTATCTGTTTTCAACAACGGTAGTCGGCACCATTAAAATTGTTGATGAGAAGAAAATAATTGACGATATAAAAAACAGGTATTTTACAAAGTATAACCTGAAAAAAAGCAGCGAATCAAAATCAGGGCAGGGTAAAGAACTGGTTATGATTGACTCTGAAGAAATACAGGCAGTTGAAGAAGAAGGCGCTTAATGTGAAATATCCTCTCCTGCTTTTATTAATGGGGCTGATTTTAGCAGGCTGTTCTGCATCTGAAAAAATTTACTACGACACACCTTTAGAACTTAAAAGTCCGGAAGTCACTCAAAAGTTTATCGCCGGTTACTCACCCTATTTATCAAAATATAAATTCTTTCTTGATCCTGGTCATGGCGGAGAAGACAGAAAAAACAAAGGTTATCAGGGACTTGCGGTTGAAGCGGATGTGAATCTTCGGGTAGCTTTATATTTGAAAAATTTTTTAGAGCAGGCTGGTGCTGAAGTTCTGATGTCGCGTGTAACAGATAAAACAGTCGGACTTAAAGATCGTTCAATAATGACCAATGAAAGCGGGGCAGATGTTTTTATAAGCATCCATCATAACGCTCCACCAAAAGAGGGAGATGACTACACCAATTATACTTCAACATACTACCACGCAACAGAAAATGATTATGAATATGAGCCTTGCGAAAGAGACTTAGCTAGATATGTAGAAAGAGATCTGTCATATGCAATGCGAAATTCAGGGGGTCCCGGTTCTTTTGATGGCACTTATTCTGATTATAATATTTATCCCGGCGAGGGTTTTTCTGTGTTAAGGGAAACAAAAATTCCCGCAATACTTGTTGAGTGCGGTTTTCATACTCATCACTTGGAGGAAAGGCTGCTTGTAATAGATGAATTTAACAGGATTGAAGCCTGGGGAATATTTAAAGGATTGTGCCGGTATTTTAAAAATGGAATTCCGGAAGTTGAACCTTTAAATATGAAATCAATATATCAGAACAATGAAATTAATTGCGATTATTTTGTGCAGGATAGTTCGGGGATAGATACTTCATCAATTAGTGTTGAGTTTGATTCTGTAAAAACTTTAAGTTATACTTTCAATAATGAAACGAATATTTTGAATCTTAATCTTTCTGATGTTAATCCTGGGAATCATGAAATCAGGATTACAATTGCTAATAAAAATGGTAATCATAATTTTCCGTTTAGAAATCAGGTAATTGTCACTGAATAAAAGGTTTTTTAATGTTGAATTATGTCTGGCTTGGTTTAATAGTTTTGGGTATCGGAACAGCTTTAGTTACTGATATTTCAAACCAGGGTGGAGATAAATATAAGAATGGTGAATCACTTCCTGTACAACTGATTTTTAATCAGCAGGTAGATTCGGTTGAGACAAAAACCTATGAAGCAAAAGTAGTTGTTAATAAAATAGTCTTCAACAAATTCTATTCCGCAAGTATTGATAGCTCATTTCAAGTTCCCGCAAAAGTAACATTTAACCCGAAAAAAAAGACCGCTGCTTTCATTTTAAAGATTGATAAATCTGTTCCGGAAATCTGGCGGCAAATGGCAAAAGCAACAGGAGGGGATAATGATATCAGCGGTAATTTGTCACTTAAATTTGCGGATAATTCTGCTGCTGAGGCTTCATTAATTTTTGAAAATATTTCCTTTCTTAAAATAAAAGATATAACAAATGCTGTGCTTGATTATGCAGGAACCGCTGTTTCGATTGCTTTAGGTTTAATTGGAATTATGGCTCTCTGGCTGGGAGTCATGAAAGTTGCAGAAGAGGCTGGTTTGATAGCCCTAATTGCAAAATGGTTAAAACCAATAATGAAAAAACTTTTCCCTGATGTTCCTGAAGATCATCCGGCAATGGGCTCTATGATAATGAATATGTCAGCGAACATGCTTGGACTCGGAAATGCAGCTACACCGTTTGGATTGAAAGCAATGGAAGAGCTGGATAAACTTAATCCTGAAAAAGGTACTGCAACAAATTCCATGGTTACTTTCCTTGCTATTAATACAGCCGGGTTAACGCTTATTCCAGCAACAGCAATCGCTGTTAGGGCCGCGGCAGGTAGTTCTGATCCGGCAATTATTATTGGCACTTCAATTTTTGGTGCTGGATGTGCTACGGTAGCTGGTATTACTGCTGCTAAAGTGCTTGAAAAATTTCCTCTGAGCGGGGGTTTCAACAATTGGATAAAAAGTAATCTAAAAGGGTTATTAATATTTTTAACCATAATTCTGGTTCTTATTTTAGCTTCACTTATGGGTTTGGGAAATGTAGTGGTAAATATATTAAGCTTTTTAAAACCAGAGTATTTTAAAAGATTTATAGAAATTATTTCCGTAGTTGCGATTCCCGCCCTGATAATTTTATTTATTGGATATGGTGCAATAAAAAAAGTGAGAGTTTATGAACAATTTGTTGAGGGAGCAAAAGAAGGATTTAATATTGCTGTAAGAATAATTCCGTATCTCGTTGCAATGCTGATGGCAATTGGAATATTCAGAGCCGGGGGAGCAATGGACTGGCTGAGTTATATTTTAAAACCTTTTACAGATTTTATTGGAATGCCGGCCGAAGCTTTACCTATGGCATTGATGCGTCCGTTATCGGGAAGCGGATCACTTGGAATTATGACAGAAATTATAAAAGTGCACGGTCCTGATTCATTCATTGGAATTATGGTTTCTACTTTCTTTGGAAGCACTGAAACCACATTTTATGTGCTTGCGGTTTATTTTGGTGCTGTTAACATTAAGAATACAAGGCACGCTCTTCCTGCCGGTTTAATTGCAGATGTCGCAGGTATACTAGGAGCTGTTTTTATTGTCAGGTTATTATTTGGTCACTAAATAGTAAAATAATGAAAGTATTTATTACAAGAGAGATCCCGGAAATTGCATTTAATCTTTTGAAGAAGAAAAATTTTGAAGTAAAGGTGTTTCGCGGGGAAAAACCGATTTCTTACAACCTGCTTAAAAGCGAAGTTAAAGATGCTGACGCTGTAATATCACTACTTACAGATAAGTTTGATGAGAAGATGATTGACCAAATGGATAAGTGTAAAATTATAGCCAATTATGCAGTAGGTTTTAACAATATTAATATTGCTTATGCAAATAAAAAGGGAATAACTGTAACAAATACTCCTGATGTTCTTACAGATTCCACTGCAGATCTTGCAATGGCTCTGGTACTTGCTTGTTCAAGAAGATTAATAGCAGGTGAAGAATTGATGAGAAAAAAAAGATTTGAAGGCTGGCAGCCTAAACTTTTACTGGGTGTGGAATTAAAGGGAAAATATTTTGGGATTATTGGTGCAGGCAGAATCGGAACAGCTGTGGCAAAAAGAGCAGTCGGTTTCGGGGTTAATCTGTTATACTATGATGGACGTGATAATCCTGAAATTGATTTACTTGGAGGCAGGAAAGTTACTTTGAAAACACTTTTAACCAAATCAGATATAATTTCTTTACATCTTCCGCTAACCGACAGCACTTTTAATCTCCTTAATAAAGAAAGACTACAATTAATTAAAAAAGAAGCGATGCTGATAAATACGGCAAGGGGTGAGATAATTGATGAAAGGGAGTTGATCAAAATGTTAAAAGCAGGCAGAATATTTTCAGCAGGATTTGATGTGTATGAGAATGAACCTTTAATTAATACTGAACTATATAGTTTGAAAAATGTTGTTCTGCTACCTCATCTTGGAAGTGCAACGGTTGATGCCAGGAATGCCATGGCGGAACTGGCTGCTAAAAATGTAATATCCGTTCTTGGCGGAAGAGGTGCCATAACTCCGGTTCTGATTTGAAGTATGAATGTCGGAAAATATTGATAGTGTCAATCTTTCTGGCTAATTTTAAATATTAAACAGGAAAAAACTTTTTATGATAGTTGGAATTCCTAAAGAACAGCTTAATGAAGAAAAGAGGGTAGCTTTGGCACCTGCCGGAGTTGATTCTCTTACCCGGAAAGGACATACTGTTTACATTCAATCCGGTGCCGGGGAAGGTAGTCATTTCAGTGATGAAGATTATGAGAAAACAGGAGCTAAAATTGTTTACTCAGCTGATGAGATTTTCGGGAGAACTGAGCTTGTCTTGAAAGTTGCCCAGGTAAATGATGAGGAACTAGACTTATTCCGTGAAAATCAGATATTGTTTTCTTTTCTTCACCTCGCGGTTGGGAAAAAGCATACGATAGAAAAGCTCATGGAGAAAAAAGTAACTGCTGTTGGTTATGATCTGGTTGAAAGTAATAACAGGTTGCCTGTTCTTCAGGCAATGAGCGAAATAGCAGGTCCGATTTCCATACAGGTTGCAAGCCGTTACCTGGAAAGTTATCCTCGTGAAGGAAGAGGAATACTTTTGGGAGGAATTACAGGAGTTGCTCCGGCCGCTGTTGTCATACTTGGTTCGGGTGTTGTTGGTACAACTGCCGCAAGAGCAGCGCTTGGAATAGGTGCACAGGTTATTGTTATTGATAAAGATCTTAACCGTCTTGGAAAAATAGATGATCATTTCAGGAAGAAAATAACAACTGTTGTAGCAAATCCATATACTATTGAAAGAGGGGTTAAGTTTGCAGATGTTCTGATAGGAGCTGTGCTTATAAAAGGTGAAAAAACTCCGCACCTTGTTACTGAAGATATGGTTAAACAAATGAAACCCGGAGCAGTTATTGTTGATGTTTCCATCGACCAGGGTGGATGTATAGAAACCAGCAGACTTACGACATTGAGAGATCCCGTATTTGAAAAATACGGTATATTACATTATTGTGTTCCTAATATGCCCGCTATTGTTGCACGCACTGCAAGTTATGGTCTGAATAATGCTTCACTTCCATACATTCAGAATATTACAGATAACGGGTTAGCTAATGCCTTGATGGGTGATGAAGGTCTTGCTAAGGGGGTCTGCACTTATAATGGTTTCTGCTCTAATGAACAAATTGCAAATATTTTTGATGTAGAGTTTAGAAAGCTTAGAGTTTTTTCCACAAATTGAAATCTTTTTAGAAACGAAGAAGTAAAATGATTATGACACCAATAGATGAATTAAAATCAAAGAATACTATTCCTACCAATCTTATTAGCTCTTATAACAAAAAGATAGTATCTGCCGAAGATGCAGTAAGAAGAATTGTCCCCGGTGATAGAATAATTCTGCAGGGAGGCTGTGCCGTTCCCTTTGCACTTGTTAATGCTATGGTTGAAAGAAAAAATGAATTAACTAATGTTGAATTGGTACATGTATTAACTGTTGGAGACTTGCCTTATCTTAAACCAGAGATGGAAGGTCACTTCAGGCATAACGCTTATTTTATTGGCGGTAATTCCAGGAAAAGTGTTAATGAAGGTAGAGCAGACTTTACTCCTATTTATTTATATGAGTATCCTCTCCTTTTTACCCAGGGAATACTTCCCCTTGATGTGGCATTCATACATGTCTCTCCACCGGATGAACACGGTTTCTGCAGTTATGGTGTGGACGTTGGATTGATTAAAAACCCGGCTGATAAAGCAAAAACTATTATTGCGCAGGTTAATTCAAATATGCCCCGCACCCTTGGAGATAGTTTTATTCACGTTAATAAAATTAATTACATTGTGGAAGTGGATGAACCTATTAAGGAACTCCCGCAGGTAGATAAAAATCTTTCTCCTGAAATGGAAAATATTTATAAAAATATTGGTTTTCATATTTCAGAGCTTATTGAAGACGGTTCTACTTTGCAAATGGGAATAGGTGCTATCCCTGATTCCGTGTTAAGTTTTCTCTATCACAAGAAATCACTAGGAATTCATTCTGAAATGTTTTCTGATGGTATCATTGGTTTGGTTGAGGAGGGGATTATAACCAATGAAAAAAAGACACTTCACCGGGGTAAAATTATTGCCGGTTTTGTACTCGGAACAAAAAAACTTTTTGACTTTATTGATAATAATCCCCTCATTGAATTTCATCCGCAGGAATATGTTAACGATCCTTTTATAATTGCAAAAAATGATAAAATGGTCGCTATTAACTCTGCGATTGAAGTAGATATAACAGGGCAGGTTTGTTCTGACTCTATCGGGACGAAATTATACAGCGGATTTGGCGGGCAGGTTGATTTTATTAGGGGGGCGGCACACTCAAATGGAGGAAAACCAATTATCGCATTACCTTCAACTACAAAAGATGGAAACACTTCAAAGATAGTTATGCAGATTAAAGCGGGTGCAGGTGTGGTTACAAACAGGGCGGATGTTCACTATGTTGTTACTGAATACGGGGTGGCTCAACTATTTGGAAAACCAATCAGGCAGCGTGTCAGGGAATTAATCAATATTGCACATCCTAAATTTCGTGATGAGCTTCAAAAATATGCTCATGAAAATAAATATATTTGAATATGAATGTTGTTATTGGTGATATTCACGGATGCCTGAATACTTTACAGGAATTAGTAAAAAAATTAAAGAGATTATATCCTTCAGTTCAGCTTTACTGTGTTGGTGATCTTATTGACAGGGGTAATTTCAGTTTTGAGGTTATTGAATATGTAAGGGATGAAGGAATAAAGTTCACACCGGGTAATCACGATTATATGTTTTACTATTTCATAAAGAAACCTACAAGTAATATGGGGGCTTCCTGGATTTATAACGGATTTGAGAAAACTATTTCTTCGTACGATAATAAATTTGAAAAGATTTCAGAACACCTCGATATAATTACTCAAGCTCCTTTATTTTTTAATCTTCCCGATTGTTTTATTTCCCATGCAGGAATATCACAATATTACAATTCGATTCTCGGGGCTGATCCGTTAAGTAACATTGAAAAACTCGAAGAAGAATTACAGAAAAGTATTGCAAAGGAACATGGAATATTGTGGACCAGAGATGAATTGATGAATCTTGGAAAGCTGCAAATAGTTGGTCATACGCGCAGGCAGGATGTGCTTTATCAGAAACGGAATAATGTTGCTTACATTGATACTTCTGTTTATACATGCAATAAATTATCAGCGGTGGTTATTGATGAGGGCGATATAATAGCCAAGCACTCTGTCCCAACCAATACGAAAGATATCGATTAATCATTTTATTTAATATGGTATCTGCTTTAATCAGACAAGCCGAAAATAAAGATTTATCCAAAATCCTGATTTTATATGAAGGACTTACTAAAGATCCTGATGATAGAATTTCTCTGGATACTGCCCGGGTAAAATTTGAAAAACTAAAAACTTATCCTGATTATCAATTATATGTTGCTGAAGTAGAAAATGAAATTGTTGGAACTTTTGCATTACTGATCATGGATAACCTTGCACATCGCGGTGAGCCGTCTGCAATTATTGAAGAAGTAGTAATCAGAAAAGATTTACAGGGCAAAGGTATTGGAAAAGAGATGATGAAAAAGGCGATGAATCTTTGCAGTGAGAAAGGATGTTATAAAATGGTCTTGTCGAGTAATCTTAGCCGTGAAGTTGCTCACAGGTTTTATGAATCTTTGGGATTCAGAAAACATGGATACAGCTTCATAGTTGAATTTAATTCTGATAACTAAATCATTTTAATATTATTTATATCAAATCCTCTTTTTTATCATTATACCTACATAGTTGTTTTTCAGTTTGGTAATTCTGTTATAAATGAATTATCTTAATGCAATAGAATGAAAATTACCGGAGGTTAAAATGTTTAATAAAATAAATAAAATCTATGTCCCGGTACTGGTTATTATAGTATTTGGATTACAGACGATTCTTTCATCTCCGGAAATTTACGCTCAGAATCGTGTCTTCGCAGATGTTCCCGGAAGTGGGGGCAGCACAACAGGTCAGTCTCAGGATACAGGTGGAAGCAGTTCTACATTGTTAATTGTCGGAGGAGTTATTATTGCAGGGTTATTATTTTATAAGTTGGTTATAGATAAGGATGAGCCAAAAAAGGATGAAAAATCTGATTCCACTTCAAATCAATCTATCCTGTTAAAAAATAATATATATATTCAAAATCAAAATACGGTCTTAAAAGAAGTGCAGCCGTTGCCAATTAATCTATATGTTGGAATTCAGAAAATAGATCCTGCATTGCGCGAAAAAAGATTTATTATGGGAATATCCTGCAACTTTTAAATTTGAAAAATATTATTCAGATATAAAAAAATTATTCGAATGAATCTGCTCCATAGTCTGATCATTAAATCTAATGTTGTCCCATCGGCGGTGAAACGTTGAAATTATCTCCCAAAAAAACCTATTCCAGGCTTTCTCTAAATACTACTGCTCTTTTTGAAAGAGCGAAAATGACCGAACATACTTTTATGATTATTGTGGCGATCATAATTGGTGTACTTGCAGGTTTCTCTGCAATCGGTATCCGGGCTATGATTAAGTTTTTTTCAGATATTTCATTTCCGGGTACAGGTAATCTTCTTGAGAATATAATTTCTACTCCATGGTATCTCATCATAATCATTCCGGTTGTGGGTGGATTAATTGTCGGACCCATAATTTATTACCTGGCTCCCGAAGCAAAAGGACACGGCGTGCCGGAAGTGATGCAGGCTATTTTATTAAAAGGTGGACAGATAAGAGGGCGCGTAGCTGTTGTAAAAGCTGTTGCTTCAGCTATTTCAATCGGTACCGGGGGATCGGTTGGAAGAGAGGGTCCGATTATACAAATTGGTTCAAGTCTTGGTTCTGTTGTCGGGCAGTTTCTTAGAGTTTCCCCCAAAAGATTAAAAACATTAGTTGGATGCGGAGCAGCTGCAGGTATTGCTGCGGCTTTTAATGCGCCAATTGCAGGAGCTTTGTTTGCGGTTGAAATTGTTTTAATGGATTTTGCAGTTGCTCAGTTTTCTCCTATCGTAATTTCTTCTGTAATGGCAACAGTTATTTCCCATACTTTTGAGGGTAATTTTACAGCCTTTATAGTACCAAAATACCAGCTTGCTTCTCCTGTTGAAATCGGATTTTATTTTGTTTTAGGGGCTGCCAGTGGTGTAGTTGCCTATTTGTTTATTAAGACACTTTATTATTGTGAAGAAATATTTGATAACCGGATTAAAATTCCTGAATCCTTTAAGCCAGCTATTGGTGGAGTTGGGATAGGATTAATTGCATTGGTCTTTCCGGAGATTATGGGAGTAGGGTATGACTCAATAAATATTGCACTTACAGGGAACCTTATCTGGTATTTTGCCCTGGCATTAATTTTTATGAAAATACTTGCAACATCTTTAACGCTTGGGTCCGGTGGTTCGGGAGGAATTTTTGCTCCCTCACTTTTTATGGGTGCGATGCTTGGCTACTTCTTCGGGACTTTTATTCATTTTTATTTTCCGGCTATTACCGCGTCACCCGGAGCTTATGCTCTAGTTGCCATGGGCGGTTTAGTTGCCGGAACTACAAGAGCACCAATTACTGCTATTATTATAGTTTTCGAGCTTACAAATGATTACCGGATAATTCTGCCTTTAATGATAACCTGCATAATGAGTATGATTGTTTCATCCAAACTTTCAAGGGAATCTATTTACACATTAAAACTTGTTTTAAGAAATATTGGGCTAAAAGAAGGAATGGAAACCAATATTATGGAATCCATTTATGTGAAGAATGTCTATCGCAAAGAATTTGAGGCAATCAATGCTTCAGATAATTTCAGCCAGATTGTTAATCGCGTAATCCAGGGAAAAGTAACTGACTTTCCTGTAATTAATGCAGATGAACATGTAAGCGGAATGATCTCTATTCACGATATCAAAGATTATCTCTATGAAAAAGAATCATTGCAAAATCTTTTAATTGCAGGAGATATTTCCAATACTAATTTTGAAACTTTAGCTCCTGATGATAGTTGTCAGACTGCTTTGGATAAATTTCGTAAATATTCTTATGAGGGGCTGCCTGTAGTTGATAAGCTCAATTCAGGAAAATTATTAGGAATTATCTGGAGAAGGGACATACAAGATGCTTATGACCGGGAAATTGAAAGACGGGAATTAACTTCGAATCTTGCCAGCTTAATTACTATGAAAGAAGAAGAACCGATGGTACATTTTATGGAAGGGTATTCTATCATTGAAATTTCTCCTCCTAAATCATTTATCGGGAAATCTATAAGAGAATTAGATATCAGGAAGGAATACGGCGTAGATGTACTATCAATAAAAATTAAAGAGAAAAGAGGGGAAAGAATAAATGCAATTCCAAGTCCTGACTATATAATAAATGCAGATGATACATTAATTATCGCCGGTGAAATTTCCCGGATAAACTTTGTACGTAACCTCGGCTAACCTCTCCACCACAAAAACTTTAAAAGTTTTTATTGACTATTAATTTTTTCTTGAATATGTTCTATTCAGTCATTCCACTAAGGTTATTAAACCTTTTTTTCACATCTTTATTTGAGGAGGAATATTTATGAAAAAATTTGGTACTGTTTTTTTATTCGTTCTTCTCTTCACTCTCGTTTTGAAAGCTCAGGATGGACTTGATATTTGGACAACAACTACTAATTCGGTTGGTCCGGTATATGCAATGGCAATCGATCCATCCAATTCAAGTATCATGTATACGGGGAGTTCCACACTTGGTATTTATAAAACAACAGATGGGGGAACAAGCTGGAATACGGCTAACACCGGTTTATTGAATACTGCAGTTCTTTCTTTAGCAATTTCCGCTTCTAATCCCCAGATACTTTACGCTGGTACAAATTATGGTGCAAACGACGGCGTTTATAAAACTACTGATGGAGGCGGTAGCTGGACGCGTCTTGTAAATGGTATCCAGGAAACTCAGAGAGGCATACAGGCAATTTCAGTGGACCCCACAAATCCTGATGTTGCTTACATTGCTGTATTTGATGGTGTAAGTGATTCACCTGTCGGGTTGTACAAGACCACTGATGGTGGAAATAACTGGAATGCCTCCGTTAATGGAGTTGGAGCTATTAAAAATTTTCTTTCCATTGCAATTGATCCTGTTAATCCTAATAATGTATATGCAGGTACATCATTCGCAGTTGCAACGAGCACCGGTCCATCTACAATTTATAAAAGTACGGATGCAGGAGGTAACTGGACAGAAGTTAATAATGGGTTACCCCTTGATCCAACTGATATAAATCCTGTAAGGACACTAAGTATTAGCAGTGCAGATCCGAATGTTGTGATTGCCGGATTATTTGTGAACAGTGCAGATCTTCTTGGTGGTCTATATGCTACTACTGATGGCGGTTCCTCGTGGACCAGAAAATGGGACGGTGCTCCACAGACCGTCGGTACATTACTCAGATCCACAACAATAAAACCGGGCTCCACACAGGAATTTATCGTAGGTCTTGATATTTCTACAGTTACAGACATAGGTGTCTGGAGAACCACAGATGGTGGAACTACATGGGCATCTTTCAATGGTGGTACAATGCTCAACACTTACCAGATCAGGGCATTGAATTTCAATACAGGATCAGAACCTACTCTTTATGCAGGCTGCTCTTCAGCATCAGGTGCCGGTGTTTATGAATATACATTTCAGATTGTTCCGGTTGAGTTCACATCATTCACTGCAAATTTATTTGGAAATGATGTAAGGCTGAACTGGAGTACAGCTTCAGAAATAAACAATTCCGGTTTTATGGTTGAAAGAAAAACAACCGAAAGTAGCTGGCTATCGATGGGATTTATTTCCGGGAAAGGAAATTCAACTGAAATAAATAATTATTCATTTATCGATCGGGAAGTAACGCCGGGAAAATACAACTATAGATTAAAACAAATTGATTATGATGGATCATTCAAGTTCAGCAATGAAATAAGTATTGAAGTGCTTCAGGTAAATACTTTCTCTCTTTTGCAGAATTATCCTAATCCATTTAATCCTTCTACAATTATAAAATACAGAATCCCAACAGATGAGTTTGTAACATTAAAAGTTTACGATGTATTGGGAAGGGAAGTTGCTACCTTGATGAATGATAAACAAGGTAGAGGAGAGTATAATGTTAACTTTAATGCATCGAAGCTCAGCAGCGGAATATACTATTATACCATAACAGCAGGTAATTATACAGAAACAAAAAAGATGATGCTGCTGAAATAAACTAGTTTTTTTACATTACAAATTAAAACCGGCTTAGGCCGGTTTTTTTTTGAGAACTTTAGTGAATCTTGAATAATTAAATTTTATTTCGATTCCTATCAAAACAGATTTGATCTAAACCCTCTGTATATTATATTTCACTTCGACATTTATCGAATTAAATAATTTATTATTATGGAAATTGCTCAAAGTATTGGAATAATGAAATCACTGGCTGATTCTTCACGACTCAGGGTTTTGAATTCCCTCATGGAAAAGTCACAATATGTTGAGGAGCTTGCCAGCAGATTAAATCTTGCTGTTTCAACTGTTTCATTTCACTTAAAGAAACTTGAGAAAGCCGGACTTATTTTCAAAACTAAAGAGCAATATTACATCACATATCATGTTTGTAATGATATTCTTAATCAACCTCTTATAAATTTTACAAAATGTGAAAATCTGGATAAATTCATAGAGGATGAAAGGATAGAAAAATACCGCCAGAAGGTTTTGAATACATTTTTTAAAAAGAATAAGCTTATTAAATTGCCGGTTCAAAAAAAGAAAAAGTTAATAATACTGGAAGAGTTTTTAAAAAAAATTAAATCCGATAAAAAATATACTGAAGCTGAAATAAATGAGATTATCCTCCGACATTATGATGATTATTGTACAGTCCGCCGATTAATGATTGAAGAAGGAATGATGAAAAGGAAAAATCAGATTTACTGGCTTAACAATAAAAAGAATTAAAGGTTATCAGGATGACAAATAAATCAGAAATAAAAAAGAATTACAAACAAGCATTGCCGCCAATGGGAATTTACCAGGTGAAGAATCTTGTTAATAATAAAATACTTATTGGAAGCAGTAAGAATCTTCCGGGGAGAATTAACAGGTTTAAGTTTGGCTTGAAATACGGAACCGAAAGTAATAAAGAACTAAATGAGGATTATAAAAAATACGGAGAGGAAAATTTTTCTTTCGACGTAATCGATGAATTAAAACCAAAAGATGATCCCGTATATGATTATACTGAAGATCTGAAAGTACTTGAAGAAATGTGGATTGAAAAACTTCAACCATTTAATGAAAGAGGATATAATAAAGTCGAAAACTTATGAACGGAATATTTCTTTAAAATAGTAATTTAAAAGAGAAGCTCTGAGAATTAAGCCTTCACAACAGTTTCCGGCATATATTTATAAACTAACCAGGCACCAGCGGTAGTTAAAATTCCAATTGTAAAGAACGGGAGTTCAAAGAAAACACTCGCGAGTAATCCGGAAATCAGAGGACCAAATGCTATCCCAAAACCGAATCCCATAGTAACGATACTCATTTGTCTGCCTTCTCCGCCGCTTTTTGAGAGATCTGCCGCAACAGCAAATGCAGGTGCCGCAATCCCTGCTGCTGCAATTCCCTGCACGAGTCTGATAATAATTAATTGAGTATACGTCGTAATTTCACCAAGGAGTATTGTTGAAATTCCCATCACAATTAACCCAATTATTATTAATGGTTTTCTTCCAATCTTATCGGAATAATGGCCAAGAGGAACCTGGAAAATCAGTCTGCCAATCATAAGTGTACTAAATGCAATTCCAAAACCGACAGCGGTGATATCAAGCTTTGAATTGAATTCATTTTCCAGTGTTGTAACCATGGAAAACGCTGAAGCCATCAGAAAAGTTGCTGTTGAAGTAGCTAAAATTCCTTTACTAAGCAACTGCTTATCCAAAATTCTGAATTTGGTTTTATTAGTATCCGATATTTCTCCTCTTACTTCCTCCACCCAAAAATGAACAAGCAGAATGGCAATAAAAACAAAGCCTGCGCCTGCATAAAAAGCAGCATTAAAGCCGAAATTTCTTTGAAGAAATCCTCCGGCGACAGGCCCGATACTGAATCCTATAATGCGGAATGTACTATACACGCCCATAGATCCCCCCCGGGTTTCTTTTTTCGTTATTGATGTCATTAACGCTAATGAGGCAGGAATTGTAATTGCGACAGCTATACCTTGCAAAATTCTTAATATTAAAAGATCAAAAAAATTGCCGGCAAATATGAAGAGAATTATACATATCCCAATTACTACAAGACCGGTTTGAATTAATGGTTTCCTTCTGCCAAGACGATCGGTTAGTGCGCCCATTACAGGTTGAAATATGGAACTAACAAATCCGAAAACAGAAATTAAGATCCCGATAAGTACCGGAGTCGGGAAATGCAAATATGTTTCAGGTATTTTTAAGACATATAATGGAATTAGGATGAAAAGAATACTATTGCCAATAGCATCAGCCATTCTTGCAATGGAAAGAGCCATTACTGCACGGTTAACCCCAATAGATGTTTTAAGATTATTAATGAACTTCACGAATTATCAGATATATATGTAACAGTAATTTATCAATATAATTTTAAAAGTAATTGTTTGATAATTCAGATTTTGTGATATGTTTTAGTTAATCCGGGAATTCCCTTCACTTTATGTAAATAATAAAAAATAAAATAACTTATTTAAGAAAAATTTTTTTGCTAATAATTGCGGATTAATTATCTTTTAGTAAATTTTAAAAGCAATATTTAATTATATTTAAAATATCTTAAGATTCAAATTAAGGAGAAACTGTACGAGGGTGAAGATTTTTATGCGGATTAAATATCCGGATAACCCTCAGTGAATCCATTTAACAGGACTTCATAGTAATTTTCATAATCACAATTGCGTTTAAATTAGTTTAATATTCATTTTTAAATACAGGATTATAATTAAACTATGCCATTATTAAAATGTTCGGAAGATCTTATGCCTTCCTGGAGTGACCTTGATTTTATTGATGTCATTTACCTGAATGAAGGTGAACTCAGAAGTTTCATATCTACTTCAGACAGGGAATTGTACTTCATCGGTGACGGCATATGTAAAATGATTATTAACAGAAAAATATCATACGCGCAAAGAGGCCACATATTCAAAATAGAGTCTCTTAATTCTACTATAAAAGTTAAAGCTGAAACCGATTGTGTTGTTATTGTTATTGGAGGACATTGGGAGGGACTTACCGGTTCCCACGGGATATTTACACTTAAAAACAGTAAAACCCCTAAGAATGAAGGCGATCCGACAGACTATCCAAGAAAAACAGACTTTGATAATCATTATCTCGATTGTGATAATTACTGGATTGTTTATAAGGGTTCTGGTTTAGCCGTTTCTGAAGGAAAAGAATATGAACTTAAACCCGGATATTGTCTCGCAACAAAAATGGGTGACCATCACGACATACCGGAAGTTTATGAAGAAATACACGCAGTTTGGTTCGAATCTTCATTAAAAGGGTTAATGAGGGAGGGACATTTGTGGACTCATACCCACGGTGAACCCAAAACTGAGGTGTAAAGTTTGATTTGCTCAATAATTATCAATTGAAAAAGGGGTTATTAGTTTTAAAAAGAGTGTGCAATTTCATTTTGATATAGAAAAAAATGTCAATATATTAGATCAAGTTATGCAGAACTCTTGTGAGGGCTCAATAATTTTCATCCTTCTTTAAAAGATTGTTCAAATCATATTGATTAATAGTTCCTATATAAGCTCCTAATAGTATTTTGAAAAAGTGAATCAAAATTATTCTTCATTCCGTTTTAAGATAATTCACAAAGAGAATAAATAACTTCGTCTACTACATCGGTAAATTCACTGTTAAGTAGATAATTAATAATAACATATAAACAAAGGAATACTTAAATGAACATTTTTGTTGGAAATTTATCAAAGGAAGTTACCGATGATGATTTACAATCGCTTTTTTCCGAATACGGAACAGTTAGAAGCGCAAAGGTTATAAAAGACCTTTTCTCGGGAGAATCCAAGGGATTTGGATTCGTTGAAATGCCCGGACAGGCAGAAGCACAGAAAGCAATGACAGAACTTAATACACGTGATGTTAAAGGTAAAAAAATTGCAGTTAATGAAGCTCGTCCCCGTAATGATAACAGAAGAGGCGGCGGCGGTGGCGGTCGTGGCGGATATAAAGGCGGCGGTGGCGGTGGAAACCGTGGCGGTGGAAGCGGCGGCGGCGGCGGTAGAAGAAGCTGGTAACTATCCGCTTATTATTTTACTAAAAAAGCTCAGATATTTCTGAGCTTTTTTGTTTAATACTCTTTTTTTTCTTCCACTGCTGAGCAAAAATTTTCTTCAAAATATTTCTTTAAATCTTCATTTTGATATTCAACCTGATCATATTAATCAACTGTTAATTCCACTTTGGTGTATTTCTTTTTTAAATCTTTTAATATTTCTTCAAGTTCTTCCTCTTCGGTCTGAAACCTGATTAAAACTTCACGGTAACCTTGTTTAACTCCTTCATGAGTGGTCAGTATACTGTTATATTTAAAATTGTGTTTTCTCATTATATCCATTACTTCTTTTATTGATCCGGGAGTATCAGGTATAACTATAGATACCCTGTTGGCTGCAAACCTAGCTCCGGTAATATTTATCAAAGCTTTAAAAACATCCTGTTCAGTCAGAATCCCAACGAGTTTATTTCCTTTATCAATAACAGGTAAGCCACCAATTTTGTTATCAAACATTAATATTGCTGCTCTCTCAAGAGTAGTTTCTGGAGAAACGGTAACCGGATTTTTTGTCATTATTTGTTTGACAATAATTTTAGACATCAGATAATGCAGTTCCCAAATATCAAGTGATGTTACTTTTGATGGAGAAGCTTCTTTAAGATCTCTATCCGAAATTATTCCAATTAATTTTCCTTTTTTGAGTACAGGAAGTCTTCTTATTTTATGTTGTTTAAGAAGGTTTATTGCATCCGAAAGAGATGCGGTCTCATCAATTGTTATTGGATTTTTAGACATCCATTTGCGGACTAGCATACTTTTTCCTTTAGGTTATATTCCTAAATAAGCCGATTTAACGTGCTCATTGTTGAGCAATTCTTTTCCTGTTCCACTTATTGATATTTTTCCATTTTCCAAAACATAAGCGCGGGTACAAAACTTTAAGGTCATCTGTACATTTTGTTCAACAAGCAATATGGTCATTCCCTTTTTATTAATGTCTTTTATAATTTCAAAAATATTCTGAACAAGCACGGGAGCCAACCCAAGGCTTGGTTCATCCAGCATCAGTAATTTTGGAAGGGACATTAAACCACGCGCAATTGCAGCCATTTGTTGTTCGCCCCCGCTTAATGTTCCTGCAAGTTGTTTTCTTCTTTCTTTTAATCTGGGAAAAAGTGAATAACATTCCTCGAGAGTATTAATTCGTTCTTTTTTAGCCTTACCATGCAAAGAACCCATAAATAAATTTTCTTCAACTGTCATTTCATTAAATAACCGTCTTCCCTCAGGACAATGTACAACACCTTCTTTTATTATCTCTTCAGGTGAAGTTCTGCTCAGAGATTTTCCATCAAATTCAATTGTGCCGGAATTAGCCTTTTGTAAACCTGAAATTGTTTTTAGTGTTGAAGATTTACCTGCTCCATTGGCTCCTACAAGTACAATTATTTCTCCCTCTTCAACTTCAAAAGAAACATCCCAGAGTACCTGCATATCTCCATAGCTCATATTCAGGTTTTCTATTCTAAGCATTATTATTTTCCCCGGAATTATAATCAGTACCAAGATATGCTTCAATCACAGTAGTATTTTTAGCAACCTCCTGTGGGGTTCCTTCAGCTATTGTTGCTCCATAAGCGATTGCGTGTATCCTGTCGCTTATGCTCATTATAACTTTCATTATGTGTTCAACAATTACAACTGTGATACCCAGTTCGTTCCTGATATTTTTTATAATTTCAATCGCTTCATCAAGTTCAGATGGATTTAAACCAGCTGCAGTTTCATCGAGAAGTAATAGAAATGGTCTTGTTGCAAGTGCTTTTGCTATTTCCAGACGCTTTCTCCCTGCAATAGGTAGTCCTCCGGCTTTAATATTACTTTGATCATCAAGTTTACAAAACTCTAATACTTCTCTGGCAGTTTTTCTTGCTCCGGCAAATGATGATTCTCTTGCAAACGCGGCAGCCATAACATTTTCTTCAACTGATAATCTTTTGAGCGGCTTCACAACCTGGAAAGTTCTGCCGATTCCGAGCCGGACTATTTCAAATGTTTTCTTTTTGGTAATATCCTGTCCTTTGAAATAAATCTTGCCGGCTGTAACAGTGTAATACTGACTTATCATATTAAAGATAGTAGTTTTTCCACTGCCATTTGGACCGATCAGCCCGAATATTTCACCTTCCTGCACATCAAAAGAAACATTGTTAACAGCCGTTAATCCACCAAAAACTTTCGTTAAATTTGATATAGAGAGTGCACTCATTTTTGTTCCTCCACAGGCACTTTTCTGAATCTGCGGGAGATCAATTTCCAATCACCTACAATTCCTCCGGCCATATATAATATCACGAAGATAACTAACAATCCGAATACGAGTGAATGAAATCTTGAAAGCCATTCAGGTGCTAGACCAAAAATTGATGAACGGAAAAGTTCCTGCATAAATACCATGACAACAGCCCCAACAGCCGGTCCCCAGATTGTACCGACACCTCCGATAATACCAACCAGTATTGTGATTATGGAAATATTATGTAATGCAAAAACAACTTCCGGATCGATGAAACCCATATAAATCATATAAAAAGCCCCTGCCATTCCGGCCCAGAATGTTGAAATAATAGTAGCAATGTTTTTGTATTTCTTTGTATTTATCCCAAGCGCCTCAGCCGCATCCTGATCTTCGCGTATTGAGAGGAAATAAAATCCTGCTTTGGTTTTCATTACATATTTAACCGAGAAAACCGCTCCTAGAGCCAGTGCAAGTGCGATGTAATAATATGGATATTTACTTACCCAAGTTGTCATATATAAAATTCCGGTATGACCATTAGTAAGCCAATCCTCTTCACCAAAAATTATTCTTAGTATTTCTGCGGTAGCCAAAGTACCAAGAGCAAAGTATGGCCCACGAAGTCGAAAAACCACGATTCCTAAAAGGTAACCAAGAATAATTGCAGCAATACCGCCTGTTAATAATCCCCACCAGGGAGAAAGTCCGAAATGAAGAAAAGGTATTGCTGCTGCATAAGCACCAATTCCGAAATATGCTGCGTGACCAAAAGAAACAAGTCCGGTATAACCCGCGAGCAGATTCCAGGAACTTCCGAGGATTACCCACATCATTATAAATATTAGTAATCCCTGGAAGTAAGGGGAAAAATCAAATATTACAGGAAGAATCAGTGAGACGGCAATAATTATCCATTCAACCCGGGTAATCTTAAATGTGCGTGCAGAAACCCTTTCTTTCATACTAAACCTAAATTTTAGTTAGTTGTTTTATACCACCAGGGAGAAATACCAGTACAAGAAGAAAAATGATAAGCCCAACTGCATCACGGTAGCCCATACTAATGTAAGTAGCTCCAAAAGTTTCAGCAATTCCAAGAACAAGCCCTCCGGCAATAGCGCCTATTGGTGAACCAAGCCCGCCAAGTATGGTAATTACAAATGCTTTAACAGTGAAGATAGGACCAACATCGGGGAAAAGATAATATACGGGAAGCAGGAGAGTACCAGCAGCGGCGACCAATCCACTGCCTAACCCGTATGTTAGGATTGTTATTTTCTTAGCGCTTATACCCATCAATGTTGCTGCCTCTTTATCCTGTGCAGTTGCACGGATTGATCTCCCTAAATCGGTCTTGGTTAATAGAATGAAAAGTCCGATTGTTAAAAATATTGCAATAATAAAAGCGATTACCAACGGAACACTTAACGAAATATTTCCCAAATGCCAGGATTCATCTGAGTAACCTGTACGAACTGAACGGTAATCACTAGAAAAAACAGAGCGGGCAAGTTCCACCAGAACCATTCCTATTCCTACAGTCATTAGCACCTGGTTTTCAGGAAGAATTGATTCTTTTTTTATAAGAGGGTAAAGAAGGAATTTGCTTATCCCTTTACCTAAAAAGAATACAGCAGGAATAGTTATAAAAATGGAGAGGTATGGATCCAGGCCTGCAAATTGCCACATTACCCAGGTAAGATACATTGCAACCATCATTATTTGTCCATGGGCAAGATTAATTATATTCAATACACCCATAATCAGTGTCATTCCTATTCCAATTATAGCATATAGTCCACCGATCAGAAGACCATAAATGAGAGATTGCAGTATAAGCTCCATTCCTCTTCCTTAAAATTTAATTTATCTTTGATTGTTTAGCGTAACCTTACTTATTCCACACAACTGACCAATTAATCGGATATTCGAAGTCTGCATTAGCCAGGTTTTTAGGCCACACGAGCATTAGTTTTCCATCTATCCATTGTACCACGTATGTGTCCATTTTATTCTGATGAATTTTAGTATCATACGATGTGAATTTAACCGGACCAAAAACTGTTTTCATATCGACTTTATCGAGTGCTTTCTTTAAACCTTCGGATGTATAATCGTCGGTACTCTTAAGAATTTCCGCTACAACCTGTCCTGCTGCATAAGCTTCAGCACCATGGTAATCAGGACCATCGCCTCCATATTTCTTTATGTAATTATCGTAATATTCTGTAGCACCGGGTATTGGTAGAGATTGATGCCACAGTGTAGCTGAAAGAACACGGTTAGATGCCTCACCGGCGTTATCTTTGAATGCCGGCATAGTAAAACCTGCACCCGCACCAATAAAAAGTTTGGGAGTGAAATTGATTTCGCGGGCCTGTTTCATAAGTAATGCTGCATCCATTACATAGGAGATCATATAAACCATGTCCGGATTTGCTTTCTTCACATTTTGCAGCAGCGGTTTGAAATCAACCGTTCCGCCGGAATATGATTTTACATCAATTACATTTATACCTAGCTTTTCACAGGTTTTCTTAAATGAAGCAGCGCCTCCTGTACCGAATGATGTATTTTCATGAATGATGTAAACATTTGTTGGTTTAACAACCTGTGTAAGCATACTTTCCAATCCCGAAGCATATTCAGAGACGGGTGGATTCACACGGTAGATATAAAATTTATCACCATCATTTGTTGTGAGGTTAAAACTTTCAGGTTCAGTAATTTTATCAACTGAACCTGTGCAGACCAGAAAAGGAACGCGGTTTTGTTGTGCAACCGCGCATGCTGCAAAAGTAACCGAGGAACTATAACCACCGGTTATTAAAGGAACTTTATTTACGTTAATTAATTTTTCTGCACCCGATCTTCCCACATCTGGTTTTCCTGTATCATCTTCATAAACGAATTCTAGCATTCTTCCTTTGATTCCACCTTCAGAATTAACTTTTTCTTTTACCATTTCGTAGGAATTTTTCTCCATCTCACCAAAATTTGCCTGGGCTCCGGTTAAGGGGAGAAGCACACCGATTTTTATCGGACCGGTATCATTTTTACTGCAGCTGTTCAATCCGAAGATTAACGCAACAGTAAAAATACCGGCTATTAAAAATTTAAATAATTTCATTTGATCACCTTAGTAATTTTTTTTATTTAAATGCAATTGAGAATAGGCATTCAATTTTTTCTCTTGCATAGTCTTTTGCATTATCAACTTTTTCAGTCATATGTCTCCAGCGAGGGATAATAGTAACAGATCCATGATCGGAGCTGTAGACTGGAATCTTGTATAAGAGCCACAGATAAGTATAATTATGGTCAACATCTGCAACCCCTGTAACAGGAGATTTATCTGTTCTTTTCGCAAAATCATACCATGCCTGTAATGAGCCCGGACCCAACTTTGCATCAACTTTTATTCTGAATAATTGAGCGTTATACTTTGGTGTACCATCTACGTTTTGTGTAGAAAAAGCAGCATTTCCGCCGAACTTAAATCCTGAAAATTCCGGAGTTGATAAATTGAGACCATAACTTAACGGTGCAGCTGTCGAATCGCTTGCCCATGTTACCATAGCAGTAGGCTGGAACCACCAATCACTTACTTTAAATGAATAATCAGCACCAAACGTGTATGTATCATGTTTGTCGTTTAAAACGGTTCCATTAACATCTTCCTCGTATAATTGATTCTGATCGTTGCTTACAAAGTAATCGATTTTTCCGGGACCAGCGGCCACATATCCCTGTATACCAACAAGACTGTTGGATCTGTAAAGCGTAAATGGAATATCAATGATAATCATTGGCATATAATGTAGATCTAATACTGGATTTGCTACCCCGCTAATTGGGAAGATTCCACCTTCAAGTCCCCAACCTTCTCTATGAACCCCAAAGTACATTAAATCAAAGTTAACTACGGGGCGACCAATAATATCATTAGAACCTGTTAGTATCGGGTTTGCAACACCAGCATTGCTTGTATAAACGTAGCCTGCATAATTGTAGTGCTCTAATCTGGTCTTAGCAAAAAATCCATCACCAATATCTGCACTAAAGTCCAAAGTAGCTTTAAGCATGTAATAAAGATCTTTAGTTACACCACCATAGGTATGAGCATTTTTGAGGTCATATCTTGGACGAACCTGTAAATCACCGGACCATGAAATCTGAGCGAATGTACTACCTGTTAATCCAAACAATAAAACAACAGATAGTGAAACAAATAATTTTTTCATATTTCCTCCTAAAAATTAATATAGTTTTCGAATTACTATTCGAATAACGCGGAGGTTCAAATGAAATGCCACTGAAATATTAATAAAGGAATTTGTTTTGGAGAGCTTTAAAGTATTAATAAATATTTTAAAGAGAACTCTGGTGAATCTTCGCCAATTTTCCGGCTAAAATTCACCATCACCAAGGTTATATTTATCAAGTTTGTACCGAAGTGTTTCCCTTGGTATTTTTAAAATTCGTGCTGTTTGAGACGTATTTTTACCACTTTGTTCGTATGCTTTTTTAATAAGGTTTATTTCTGTTTCTCTAAGAATCTCTTCGAACGATAAATTATTAAAATTCATTTTGTTTATCTTCAGCTGTCAAATTATTTTCAGGGGTATTAGTCAGCTCCGCAGGTAAATGATGTTCTTCAACAATCTGTTGTTTTTGAAGTATGCAGATTCTCTCAACGATGTTCTTTAGTTCACGTATATTTCCGGGCCACTCATAACCCAATAACCTATTTTTGGACTCATCAGAAAAACCGGTTATTTTTTTATTGAATTTTTTCCTGAAGTTCTCAAGAAAATAATTAGCCAGTAAAATAATATCTTCGCCTCTTTCCTTTAATGCAGGAAGTTCGATTCTGAGAACATTCAATCTGTAATAAAGGTCTTCTCTGAAATTTTTTTTTGAAATTGCCTCCTTGAGATTTTTGTTAGTCGCTGCTATTATCCTCACATCTGAAGTGATTTCTTTTGTTGAGCCAAGACGCATAAATTTTTTATTCTCGATAACCCTTAACAGCTTTGCCTGGAGCAGTGGGCTCATTTCACCGATCTCATCTAAGAATAAACTTCCGCCGTCAGCTTTTTCAAGAAGACCCGCTTTGCTGGATTTGGCATCAGTAAAAGCTCCTTTTTCGTAACCGAAGAGTTCGCTTTCAAGGAGATTTTCGGGAATGGAGGCACAGTTTATTTCCACAAACTCTTTGTCCCTTCGCTCACTTAAATTGTGTAAAGCTGAAGCAACCAATTCCTTTCCTGTTCCACTTTGTCCTGTAATTAAAACAGTTGCAGAATCATGTTTTGAATATTCAAATATCTGGTTTTTAATAGTATTTATGACCGAAGAATTTCCGACCATACTTTCAATACTTTTACCGGCTAATGATTGTTCTTTTAACTCTGAAACAGTCTTCTTTAATGACTGGGTTTCGAGTGCAAGTCTGGTAATTAGTTTAATTGCATCGGCTTTAAATGGTTTTTTAATATAATCGTATGCTCCCAATTTAATTGCTTCCACTGCAGATTCAACTGAGGCAAATCCTGTCATAATTATAGTAAGAATTTCCGGCTGAACAATTTTTATTTGATTCAGTACATCAAGACCGCTCATATCAGGCAGATTGAGATCAAGCAAAACCAGGTCTACCTCTTCATCTTTAATAGTTTTTAAAGCAGCACTGCCGGAATCATTCAGGATTATTTTATATTTTTCTTCCGACAATATCTGCTGCAGACTAAGGCGTATAAATTCTTCATCATCAACTATTAAAATTCTTTTTGCTTTGAGCATTTAACTCTCCTAAACTAAAAGTTCGTTTTTTAATATCTGCTTAACCGGAAGATAGATTGAAAAAACAGCTCCGCCAAATTTTGAATTTGATACTTTTATCTTTCCCTTATGTTCTGATATTATATTTTGTGTAATTGACAATCCAAGACCGGTTCCGCCTTTTTTGTTTGTGTAAAACGGATCGAATATCTTATCGATTATGGAACTAGGTATACCCGGTCCATTATCTGAAATCTGTATTAATATCCACCCCGCTTTATAATTTTCATTTTCAGGGGGAATTAATATTTCCTCTTTCTTATTTCTAAAGTGAGAAGTTTTTATAGTTAGTTCACCGCCAGCGGACATTGCATGAATTGCGTTTAGCAGAATATTCAACAAAGCCTGTCTTATCTTTTCCGGATCAATATATATTTCGGGAATATCAGGAGACAATTCAGTCCTGATAATTATTTTTGAATTTCTGCATTGTTTATCAATGAATTGAAGAGTTGATTCAATGAGGAAATTAATATTTTTAGAAGTCGATTTTTGTCGTGCCGGGGAAGCGTAGTCCAGTAACTCATTCACAAAAGATTCGAGTCGCTCAACTTCGGAAAGCGCCATTTCAATATATTTCGTTACACCGTTTTGATGATTCAATTTGTCGTGGATATCATCCAGGAAAAGACTTAACCCCGTTAATGGATTTCTAATTTCATGTGCGATACCAGCAGCGAATTTGCCAAGGGAAGCGAGTCGATCCATTTTTTGTATCTGATCATCCAGCAATTTTTTATTCGTAGTGTCCTGAAGAATAACTATTGTTCCGGAAGATTCCACTTCAACTTTATGCATACGTGAGGCTGTTATACTAATGAATCTGGTTTTATCATTAGCAGTAAACTGCTGATTATAACTACGGTATACACCATTTCTGATTAAACTTTTGTTTATTTCCTCTATCATTGAATGATCATAAGAAAACAAGTCCCAAAAATTCTGTCCTGTGATTTCTCGTTCATCTGTTTTCAGAATATTCTCTCCAGCAGGGTTTATGCTGCTTATCAACCCATTGTTGTTAATAGTTACAACTCCGTCCGGCATAAACTTTAAAATATCTTCGTTAAAATTTTTCTGTACAATAATTTCCTGTACCAGTCGTGTACTTTCTATTACACGGGATGCCTGGTTTGCAAGAATCTGAAGTGAATTTACATCAATCTCCGATATATTACCTTTTGTTCTTAGTTTATCAGCACCAAGAATTCCAATTATTTTTTCTCTTACCCTCAGCGGAACAAAAACAAATGATTTACTCTTTGATATTTTCCTTATTTTTTTATCAAGTTCCGTTGCTTCAGGGTAATGATTTATATTATCAACAAAAATAATGTTCCCTGTTTTTACTACCCTTGTTTCAATACAATCATAATGATTGATGTTGTATTTAGAACTTCTTGCCCGTTCTTCTTCTTCAGGAGTGAATCCATAAACTTCTTTGCAAACAAGATTTGTATCTTTTTCATCCAGGAGATAGAGGATAGCCCGGTCAAATCCTAAACTATCAACACTATTATGTAGAATATACTTCAGTATACGACCCAGGTCGAAGGTTGAGCCTAATATATTACTAATGCGTAAAATACTTTGAAATATTTTTAGCTGATACTCTAAGTCATTTACATAATTTTCAATTTCAATTTTTGATTTCTTTAATTCATTAAAAGAATTTATTAATTCCTGGTTTTTACTTTTTAACTCTTCTGCCATGTAATTGAATGAATTTGAAAGGAAACCGATTTCATCATTTCTTATTACTGCTACTGGTCTGTTCAATTTTCCTTCGGCAAGTTTTTTAGCTCCCTCTGTAATAGCAAGTAGTGGCTTTGTAAAATGGCGGGATATAAGCCAGGATAAAATAGCTGCAATAATAAAAGTTATAAGGATAAACCAGATAATATTAATTTTAAAAAGGTATACAGTTTCATTCATATCTCCGGCTATTTCGTTAGCCGCAGTGTGAAATCTTTCAATGTTTGATCCAATAGTTATTGCTCCAAATATTCCATATTTAGAATAATTGCCAGTTGAATAAAAGATGGGTGCGTAAACCATTATTTTTTTTATTCCGCCGACATTTGTTACCGAAATGGATCCTGAATGTTTCTTTCTTACTTCTGCTGCTACGTAGGGATATGCTTTATGCACGAAACCTACTGAATCAAGATTAAAAGGAATTCTGCCATTATTAATATTATCCTGAGTTGATTGGACTGTATATGCCGGAACTTCTTTACCGTTTTTGTCCACGCCGGGAATATCCCATAATTTAGGATGAGTAATTATCCAGCCGCGATCATCAAACATAAATGCGTAATCACCTGAGCTGTAGACAGGAAAAACAGTAAAAGTTTTTTTATTGGGAAGGATATGCTGGGTAAATTCCATAAGGTGTTGATGATCAAGAGCGATCATTAATATGCCCGAGAAGATCTTCCCTTTGTAAATTGGAGTAGCAAATCGTATTACACCATCATATTTCTTTCCTTCAACAGATTCTTCAGGTGAACTTGCATTACCTAATTGTTCTTTTTTGTCTACATAAAATCCGTGAAGGTGGGAAACATATATTTTGCCCCTTGATAATTTCGCTGTTTCACTGAAATATTTTTCTGTAAGGTAGGTGGTATTCCTCGGGTCCTTAACATTTTTTAATCCGGCACCTGTAACAATTTTTCCATTTTTAATTTTTATTTTTTCCTGCCCTGTAAAATCAATAAATGAAATTTCTTTATAGAGTGGAATTAGGATATGTGCTTCAACAGGCTTTTTATTCGTTCCTCTTCTAACCCATATTTCCGACTGATGCTGTTTGCTGAACTGTAAAAATTCATTTTCTGAAATACCGGATTCCTTTAGCAAATGTAAATCATTTTCACATTGTCTCAGAAATTTTTGAACAGCTTCAGCAGTGAGTACTGCCTGAATTTCCATTGTTTCCTGTGTCTTCTGGTCAATATCAAGCTTGGTATGTTTTACGATATCATTTCTAACAGAACTAATACTGATCATCGTGTAAATTGCAAACGCAAGAAGTGGAATAATTGAAATAACCAGAAATGAAAAAAGAAATTTTTTAAATATCCCGAAGTTCGATTTGTTAAGGTAATTCCAAAAATTTTTCTGTGAGGATGAGTTTTGAGAACTGATATTAGAGGAATCGTCGTTCATTAATCTTCTTTAATATTTAGAAGAAAAGGCGGAAACGGATAAAATTGAATTGTTTTAAAAAATCAACAAAAATGCCAGAAGTTATTTAACTTCTTTTTAATCAATATCATATTACGATTATTATTTATGAGAATCATTTAAAAGAAATTTCTCAAAGTCAATGGGAAGACTCAGAAAATTTTCTTCGTTTGCTTAGTATCAACAATTAATTATTTGAATTTTAATTCAAGCTATGTTTTAGTATGTTTCGAACAATTATGTCTAAAGTTCTAATTTAATGATAGATTCGAAGGAAAACAAGAAAGAACAGATTCTTTTAGGTGCGAGAAGGGTTTTTGCTAAGTACGGTTTTAGTAAAACTACTCTTGATGATATTGGCGAACAGGTTGGAATGAAAAAAAATTCATTATACCATTACTTTGTCAACAAAGAGGAAATATTTAATGAAATAATCAGAACTGATATAGAAGAATATTTTAAAAGGGTAGAAACTGAATTAAACACTTTAATCTCACCGTCAGAAAAACTCAGAAAATTCGTTTTAATCAGTTCCGAATTTGGACAAGAAAAATCCAGTTTTTACAAATTAAGTACCGCTGCAAAAACGGAATTAGCAGATCGGTTTTCCGGGTTTTATAAGTCCTTGATCAAAAGACAAAAGAATTTAATTAATAAAGTATTAATTGAAGGTATGCAGAATAATGATTTTGTAAAACATGATTCAGTTCAGCTATCAGAAGATTTAATCGATTTATTTGTAGCAATTGAGCACCTGGAATTCAAAATAAATAAACAATCCTTTTTAGGTGATGGATATTTTCGCGAAAATACCAGAAAAAAAATGAACCTTTTAAATTTTATAATTAAAGGACTTGAAAAGAAATAACATCTTGAAACCAAAACAGGAAAGAAGAATGAAAAAATTTCTTATCAAAATATTTTTTATAAATCTTTTATTGATTCTTTGTAATTACAATTTGTTTGCACAGACGGATAGTGCCGATATTGTGCTTACACTGGATAAAGCAGTTTCCATTGCATTACAGAAAAATTACGATATTCGTATTGCAGAATTAAGTGTTCAGAAAGCGGAAGAACAAATAACCGAAGCCTATGCAGGCGCCTGGCCGAAACTTAATCTTAACGGACAGTATACTAGAAATTTGAAATCTCCGGTATTATTTATTCCACCAAATACACCTTTTAATCCTTCTCCTAATACGCTTACATTTTCAATCGGAGCAAAGAATAGTTATGATCTCGGAATATCACTTTCCCAAACTCTTTACGATCCTCGGCTTGGTACAGCAATAAGCATTGCAAAAAAATATTCGCAGTATTCAGATCTTTCAAATGAGTCCACAAAAGATGATGTAATTGCGCAGGTAAAAGAAAGTTTTTATACTGTCTTACTTTCTAAAAAGCTTGTGGATGTTAATGAAGAGAGCTACAAAGTTGCTCAGGCTAATTATGAAAATACCGGTGCATTATATAAACAAGGAGTAGCTTCTGAATATGATTATTTAAGGGCTGAAGTTCAGCTTGCAAATGTCAAACCTTCTCTAATTGAAGCAAAAAATAACCTGCAGCTCGCCATGAATGCCCTTAAAAATCTGCTCTCACTTGATCTGAATACTACAATTGAAGTTGAAGGAGAATTTAAAGTTGAAAAAGTTTCTCAGGATCTTATCGAGAGATCAAATGAAATCTTAAAGGAAAAAAATCCAACTCTGCAAAAGCTTTCTCTTCAAAAACTTATGCTGGAAGAGAATGTGAGTATTGAACAGGCAGCGTATCTTCCAACATTATCAGCTTTTGGCAATTATGCCTGGCAGACACAGGATAATACTTTCGATTTCAAAAATTACAATTGGGCTAACACAATTACCGTAGGATTACAACTCTCATATCCCATTTTTGATGGATTTAAAAGAAGTGCAAAGATTCAGCAGGCAAAAATAGACGTAGAAAATCTGGAAGTAACCAGGAATAAAACGGAAGCAGGTTTAAAGATAGGCCTGATGCAATCTAAATTAAAAATGGAAGAAGCATTAGACAGAATCCACGCCCAGGAAAAAAGTGTACAGCAGGCTCAGAGAGCGTTGGAAATAGCACAAACCCGTTATAAACAAGGTGTTGGAACCCAGCTTGAGATACTTGATACTCAAAACTCTTTAAGACAAACAAGAATTAATTATGAAAAAGCAGTGTATGATTTTCTTATTTCGAAAACCGAATGGGAAAAAGTTCTTGGAATAATAACTAAATGAAATTAAATAACCTGAGGAGAAAATTCCTGATGATAAAATTCATTTTTAAAAATTTATTAGCTTCCGCGATTTTATTGCTTGTGATCAACCAGGGCTGCGGCAAAAATTCGAACCAGCAAAAAACAATTTTAAAACCTGAACCTGTGCAGGTTACACAAGTTCAGAAAAAAACGATTACAGAAAAAAAGACATACTCCGGAACACTTGAAGGTATAGAACAGGCTTCAATTGTTTCAAAAATTGCAGAAAGAATAATTGACATAAAAGTAAAAGTAAACAGTTATGTGAAGAAAGGTGATCTACTTGTACAACTTGATCGTTCCGGGGCAACATCAAACTTTCTGCAGGCAAAGGCTAATTACGAGAATACAAATAAAAATTATGAAAGGATGAAAGCCCTATATGCTGACGGGGCAATTTCACAACAGCAGCTTGATCAGGCAGAAACAGCTTATGAAGTCGCTAAAGCAAATTTTGACGCTTCCCAAAGTACAGTTGACCTTGAATCTCCTATAAACGGAATTATAACTGATCTTGGTGTAAATGTGGGAGATTGGGTGACTCCCGGGATGCAGCTTGCGACGGTTGCGAATATTAATAAAATGATAATAAAGTTTTATGTCACTGAAAGTGAAGTGTCGAAAATTAATGTTTCTGATAACGTGAAGATTTATTCAGAGTTTAACAAAGAAAAAGCTGTTAGTGGAAAAATCACTGAGATTTCCCGTTCGGCTTCTTCGGATGCAAGATCATTTCAGATTAAAGCAGAATTTCAGAATATAAAAGGTGATTGGTACAAACCGGGAATGTTTGTAAATGTTGATGTGACTCTGGCTACTCAAAATGATGTGCTTGTTGTTCCAACTGAAGCAGTAATTTTTACAAACTCCAATAATATTGTTTATAAAATTGTTGGTAAAAAAGCAGTCCCGGTTAATGTAGCTGTTGGATTAAGTAACGAGGATGTAACTGAAATAAGCAGGGGACTAAACGATGGCGATACAATAGTTACAGCCGGAATGAATAATCTTTCAGATAGTACTGAAGTCTCTATTATAAAGTAAAATTGAAAATTGCAAAACAGGATTTAAATGAAATTAGCAGATGTTTCCATAAAACGACCGGTTTTTACCACAATGATTGTAATGGCAATCCTTGTGCTTGGATTATTTTCTTTTATCAAGTTAAACGTTGATCAGTTTCCTAATGTCGATATACCCTTTGTAACAGTAACAACTGTACTTCCGGGAGCAGGGCCGGAACAGGTTGAATCAGATGTGACAAAAATTATTGAAGATGCTGTAAATCCTATTGCAGGAGTGGATCATATATCCTCTACTTCACAGGAAGGAGTCTCAATTGTTACAATACAATTTAAACTCGAAGTGCAGGGTGAAGTTGCTTCACAGGAAGTTAGGGAAAAAGTGGCAGCGGTAAGATCTCAGCTTCCTGATAATGTAGATGAACCCGTGATTCAGAGATTTGATCCTTCAAGCCAGCCGATAATAACACTGACTGTTTCGGGGCAAAGAAGTGAGAAGGAGCTGACCACATTCACAAAAGATGTAATAAAGAAAAGACTTGAAAATATTTCCGGTGTCGGCTCAGTGACTCTTGTAGGAGGTGCTGAAAGGGAAATACTGGTGTCTGTAGATGCAGACAGACTACATGCTTTTAATCTTTCGATTCAGGATGTTATACAGAGTATAGCAAATTCGAATGTTGAAATTCCGGGTGGCACAATTAAACAGGGGAACAGGCAGTATATTCTCAGGACCATGGGTAAGCTTAGCAAAGTCTCAGATTTCAGAAATATTATTGTTTCATCGCCCGGTGGTCAGAATATTTATATGAGCGATGTTGCAACAGTCACCGATAGTACTGAAGAGAAAACCAGCATTACCAGGTTAAACGGAAGTCTCGCAGTAGGTCTTGATATCAGAAAACAATCCGGCAGTAATACCGTTCAGGTTGCTGAAAGTGTTAAAAAAGAAATAGCAACACTCAGAAATGAAATTCCGAAAGACTTTAACATTACTGTAGCCCGTGATAACAGTGAATTTATTAAACACTCAATAGATGATGTGCTTTTCGATTTGATATACGGCGCTTTGCTTGCAGTTATTGTTATCTATTTTTTCCTGGCTAACCTTCGTGCTACAATTATCAGTGCATTTGCACTCCCGACATCAATAATAGGCAGTTTCATTCTGATGTATGCTCTTGGCTTTACATTGAATGTTATGTCACTTCTTGCGCTTTCATTGGCTGTTGGATTATTAATTGATGATGCAATAGTTGTAATCGAGAATATTTACAGGCATATGTCTGAAGGAGAATCCCCGTTAGAAGCTGCAAAAGCAGCCACTGAAGAAATCGGTCTTGCCGTAATGGCTGTTACTTTAACACTAGTTGCGGTATTTGTACCTGTAGCATTTATGCCCGGAATAGTTGGAAGATTTTTCTATGAATTCGGACTGACTGTTACAATTGCAGTACTCATTTCACTTTTTGTTGCATTCAGTTTAACGCCAATGCTTTCCTCACGCTGGCTTAAAAGAGAAGATGAAAGCCTATCCAAAGATGGAAATATTATTGAGAAAATACTGTATAATTTCAATCATTTTTTTGAATGGCTTAGCGGAAAATACAAGTCTGCACTTAACTGGTCCCTGGGCCACAGGAAAACAATTGTGTTCGGATCAATATTGGTTTTCATATTCAGTATCTTCCTTATGGGACTTCTCGGTTCGGAATTCTTTCCAAGGCAGGACCAGGGGGAATTTACAATAACCATAGATGCGGCTCCCGGAAGTTCGCTTGAAAAAACAAACGAAATTGCCAAACAACTTGAATCAATTGTCGCTCAGAAAAAAGGAGTTGTTAATGTATTAACAACAATTGGTGCTGGTAACGATCCGGTTAATGTGGGAAACATTCTGGTCAAGCTAGTTAGTAAAAAGGACCGTGACTACAGTGTTTTTGATTTTATGGATGAGTTGAGAAATAAAATAAATATTCCCTCCGCAAAAATAAGCTTCGGCATACAGAATGGACCCGGAAGCGGACAGAAGCCGGTTATTTTCAGTATTCGTGGTGAAGATCTGACTCTATTAAAAAATTATGCGGACAAGGTAGAACAAATTGTTAAAACAACCGCCGGAGCTGTGGATGTTGAAAGTTCTCTGGAAACTTCAAAACCTGAAGTAAGAGTAACTATAGAAAGACAAAAAGCTTCAGCATTGGGTGTTGATCCGGCTTCAATTGCAACAGCACTTAGAGCTATGGTTGATGGAATTGATGCAACTAAATATCAGGAGGGAGGCGAACAATACAACGTCAGAGTAAAGGTAAAAGAAAGTGACAGGAATACAATAAATGGTGTTTCGAATCTTACTGTTAAAAGTAGAAATAAAACAAGAGCAGGCGGTGTTGTTCTAATTCCCCTTGATGCTGTAGCGTTTATTAACAAGGGGACAGGACCATCGAAGATTAACCGTTATGACAGGCAGCGTGAAATAAGAATTGAAGCCAATCTATCAGACAGACTTTTGGGAGAAGTTCTTTCTGATGCACAGAAAAGAATAGATCAAATAGATATTGCTCCGGGTTATAGTATACAGGTTGCAGGAAGCGGTCAGCAGCAGGCAGAATCATTCCTGAATATTTTGTTATCTCTTGCTCTTGCTATTATCTTCGTTTACCTTGTTCTTGCTTCGCAGTTTGAAAGTTTTGTTTATCCGTTCTCTATTATGCTTTCTCTGCCGATGGCTATTATCGGTGCAGTTATTGCTCTCCTTGTTTTTGGAAGTTCTATGTCTGTTATGTCAATGATTGGTATTATTATGTTGATGGGACTTGTAACCAAAAACGGAATTCTGCTTGTCGATTATATTAATGTTCTTCGTGGAAGAGGAATGGAAAGATGGGATGCAACTTTGCAGGCAGGACAGACAAGATTAAGACCAATATTGATGACAACATTCGCGATGATTTTTGGAATGCTGCCGGTTGCTTTCTCTTTCGGTGAAGGTTCTGAATTTCGTTCGCCGATGGGACAAGCGGTAATTGGAGGCCTTATAACTTCAACACTGCTGACTTTATTTATTGTGCCTGTAGTTTATACAATTTTTGATGATTTCTCTCTGGTAAAAATCTTTAATAAAATTTTCAGAAGATTACCCTCAAAAAAGAAAAGCAGGATTTCAAATTCACCTGCTTCGGAGATAAACAAATGAAAGTAACTTTTCTGGTATACCATGATGTACTTGATGAGCGAATAATGGGAATCCTCCAGGAACTTGGAATTGATGCATACGTAAAATGGGAAAATGTGCTGGGGAAGAGTCACGGGGCTGCTGCTCATCTTGGTACAAGAACATTTCCCGGTCACGATTCCGTGCGACTAATTCCATTCCAGGAAGAAGATAAGATGAATATTATGATTTCAAAAATCCAGGAATTCAATAAACAGGTTGTAAAGAAGGATGATGAAATCAGGTTATATATGATCCCACTAGAAAGGATAATTTAAAAAATATTTTTTTAGATTATTAAAACCTGATTTTGTATTTTCTTTTAAGTCTAGGGAAATATTTAAAAATATCGGCGGGAAATTTTATATGAAAAAATTTATTTTTTATCTTTTCTTTTTCATTGTAGGGGTTGGGTTGTACCTCTATTTCCAAAAAGAAGAAAACTTTAAAATAACCGACCACATTGTTGTTTCTCAGGAATCGGGTAGTACTGATATAAATGCTCCTTCAATTGTAGCCGCTCCTTCATATGGCGTTGTAAAAGGGACAATTAAAAATATCAGTTCCAAGAATTTTAAAGATGTTATAATAATATATCAATCCGGTAGTGATACAATAAGAGCTTCGGTAGGAAATCTTAATAAAGGACAGGAAGCAGATTTCGAAACAAACCGGATGCGGGTAAACACACGCAACCCCGATTATAAAGTTGTTGATATAACATTTAAAGAAGAATAACTTTTAAGTTTCTCTAGCTCTTTCTGATTAAACAGAAACATCTTCTACCTGGTTTTCCTTAAAAGGAAAGTTAAAGAAGAAATGGTTTTCATCTTCTTTCAATACTTTTTCCTTGGATAAGAAATATTTCTCAATTTCATTATCCTTGTTCTTAAAAAGGAAATAAAGATTTTCTTCAAAAAGCCATTTGGGCAGCCTGATTTTTTTATGACTGGATAAGAAAGCCATATCCAGCATGATTTTTCTCGTAATTCCATTAGATTCATTTCTTAAATAAACCGGTCTCATAATTCACTCTTAAAGTTTTATTCAAAGTTAACTAAAATTAAATTGTTAACATATTAACCCCGATTTTGATTATTTACAATGAGAATGGTTGGATTAGATAAACAGATCTTTTTTTTAAAATAAAAAAGCCGTTCACATAGTAACGGCAATTTTAAGTGGTGGGGGCTAATGGATTCGAACCAATGACCCTCTGCTTGTAAGGCAGATGCTCTAAACCAACTGAGCTAAGCCCCCGCGAAATTCAAAATTATTAAAGAACATGTTAAAATTTGAGGTTCAAATATTGGATAATTTTTATTATTATCCAAGTATTAACCAATTCTTTTGAGCGAGCGACGGGGCTCGAACCCGCGACATCTTGCTTGGGAAGCAAGTACTCTACCAACTGAGTTACGCTCGCAAATTATTTCCCTAATTAATACTGAGCTTGCCTGCCTCTAGGCAGGTTACGCTCGCACAACTAAATAAAATTAAAGAACTATTCTGAAATTAACCACACTATTTATCTAATTCAACTTCGCTTATTTGAAAGCTAATTCAATTAATTCCTGTTGCTGCTGTTTTGAAATTTTTGCTGAACCTACAGCAGGGCTGGCACCTTCTGGTCGTCCGCTGTACGATAATTTTTGACCATCAGCCAGGTCTTCAATTAATCTTGGTGAAAGGAAATTCCAGGCACCCATATTCCTTGGTTCTTCCTGTACCCATACAACATCCTTTGCTTTAGAATATAAGAACAGAATCTCTTTTATCATCTCTGATTTATAAGGATAAAATTGTTCTATCCGGATAATTGCAGCATCATTAATTTTATTTTCATTTTTATATTTTAAAATATCATAATATACTTTACCACTTGTAAGCAGCACTTTTCTTATTTCATCTTTTTTATTATTTGAATTATCATCAATAACTTCCAGGAATCTCCCATTTATAAATTCCTCTCTGGCAGATTTTGCTTCAGGTAAACGGAGAAGACTTTTGGGAGTCATGATAACCAATGGTTTCTGAACTGCGTTTTTGATCTGACGTCTTAATACATGAAAATATTGAGCGGGAGTAGAAGGATAACAAACCTGCATATTATCTTCAGCACAAAGAATTAAGAATCTTTCCAGACGTGCACTTGAATGTTCAGGCCCCTGTCCTTCGTACCCATGCGGAAGAAGTAGAACAAGACTATTTGGCAGCTGCCATTTTTCATATGAGGATGCTATGAAGTTATCAATTATAACCTGTGCTCCGTTTGCAAAATCTCCAAACTGTGCCTCCCACATAACAAGAGCAAGAGGATCTGCAGTACTGTATCCATATTCAAATCCAAGCACCGCAGCTTCAGATAGAAAACTATCCAGTGCTTCCATTGTTGCCTGATTTTTTGAAAGATGATTCAGTGGTATATATTCATCTCCGCTTTTTATGTCTGTAAGAGCAAGATGTCTCTGGCTGAAAGTTCCGCGAACACTATCCTGTCCGCTTAATCTTACCGGAGTTCCTTCCAAAAGCAAACTGCCGAAGGCAAGAGTTTCTGCAAATGCCCATTCTGCTTCTGAGTTACCGTTAACTAAATCTTTCCTTTTCTCCAAAAATTTTTTCAGCTTTGGATGAACAGAAAATCCTCCGGGAACCGAAGTTGTTGCATCAACAATAGTTTTCAACATTTCTCCGGATATGCCAGTATCTCTAACAGGTTTTACAGAATCCAGTTTCTCTTTTGAAATGGCCAGAGGAACATCAGTACTGAATTTTATACTCTTCTTCCTGATCTTATCAAACGCTTCACTCAATACATTATGAATTTCTTCATTCATGTGTTTGATGATTTCTTCAGAAAGTACCTGATTTTTAAGAAGTGTTGATTCATAAATCTCTTTTACAGATGGATGAGATTTAATAATATCATACAGCAAAGGCTGCGTAAATCCAGGTTCATCTCCTTCATTATGTCCGTGTCTTCTATAGCCGAATAAATCTATTACTACATCTTTCTTAAATATCTGCCTATACTCAAAAGCGAGTTTGGTTACCCAAAGTGATGCTTCGGGATCATCTCCGTTTACATGAAATATCGGTGCCTGAATCATCTTGGCAACATCCGAAGCATATACGGATGAACGTGCATCTTCCGGAGTGGTTGTAAATCCTATCTGGTTATTGATAATAATGTGAACTGTTCCGCCGGTTCTGTATCCGCTTAACTGCGAAAGATTTAAGGTTTCAGCAACTATACCCTGTCCTGCAAATGCAGCGTCCCCGTGAATTAATACCGATAAAACTTTTCTGTGTGCTTTATCATCACCAAGCCGTTTTTGTTTTGCGCGCACAATACCTTCAACAACAGGATTAACCCATTCAAGATGACTTGGATTAGATGCCACTGAAACAGTGATCATTTTACCATTATGAGTTTTATATTTTCCCGTTGCACCCAGATGATATTTAACATCGCCCGAACCTGCAATCGAATTCGGATCCTGTATATCTTCAAACTCAGAAAGAATCGATTCATATGACTTGCCGATTATATTTGCAAGAACATTTAACCTGCCGCGGTGGGCCATACCTAAAACTACTTCAAGCACATTTGACTGGCTTGCCTCATCAAGAAGCATATCGAGAACAGGAATTAGTGTTTCTGACCCTTCAAGTGAAAATCTTTTGTGCCCGATAAATTTTGTATGAATAAAATGTTCAAACGATTCAGCGTTGATCAATTTATTTAATATTCTCTTTTTAACTTCCGCACTGAAATCAGGAATATTTTTTATCGGTTCCATTTTACTCTGCAGCCATACTTTCTCTTCAGGATTCTGAATATGCATATATTCAACACCAATCTTTTCACAATAAGTCTTCTGTAATATTTCCAGTATTTGTCTCATGGTTGCTGTTTTTAATCCGCTGAAGCCACCTGTTATAAAGTAACGATCCATATCCCAGATTGTTAAACTATATGTTGCCGGATCAAGTTCAGGATGATAAGGAGTCTGAAATCCCAGAGGATCAAGATTTGCAATAAGATGACCACGAACTCTATACAGATTTATCAGTTGTAAAACTTTTGCCTGTTTTTCTATCTCTTCTGTGTTTGCCGTGTTATCAAAAATTCCCGGCTGGTAATCTGCTTTCCATCTATAAGGTTTATAAGGAATAATGAGTGCTTCAAAAATTTCATCGTAAAAATTATGTTCACCAAGAAGAAGTTCATTGATTTTCTGGAGAAACAATCCAGACTCAGCACCCTGAATTATTCTGTGATCATATGTACTTGTTAAAGTCATAACTTTACTTACACCAAGCGCCGAAATTGTTGAAGGGGACATTGCCTGGTATTCGGGAGAATACTGAATTGCACCGGTTGCAATAATTGCTCCCTGTCCAACCATTAATCGTGGGACAGAAGCTGCTGTTCCGATTGTACCCGGGTTTGTAAGTGTAATTGTTGTTCCTAAAAATTCAGAGGGATCAATTAAACCTTTTCTCGAGCGGGTAACCAAATCTTCATATGTATTCCAGAACTTTTTAAAATTCATTTGACTGGCATTTCTAATGTTCGGAACAATAAGAGAATGGGAACCGTCTTTTCTTTCAAGGTCAATTGCAAGCCCGAGATTGACATTTTTTCTCTTGATGATAGTTGGTTTACCATTAAGAATTGTAAACGCATTATTCAGTGCTGGAACTGCTTCAACAGCTTTAAGAATTGCCCAGCTTATCAAATGTGTAAAGGAAACCTTACCGGCATTTTTCTTTTTTAAAAACTGGTTTAGTACCCTCCGGTTTTCTTCAAGAAGTTTTACCGGAATTGTCCGCTGGGAAGTTGCTACGGGAACTGTGAGACTTGCATTCATATTATCCAGAATGCGCGCAGAGCTTCCCGCAATTACCTGTGTTTCATCTTCATCACCGGGTACAGGTAAATCAATATTCCCTAAATTGAATAAACTGCCATTTTCGTGTTTCCCATTGTTATCCGGTTTTCCGGTAACTTTACCAAAAAATTTCTGCCATTGATCCGGAAGCTGCGAAGGATTTTTTTCATATTGTTCGTGCAGATATTCCACAAACCAGGTATTCGCACCAAATTTTTCTAATTCTTCTTTTTGTTCTTTTGTTAAATCGTTCGGTTTCATTTTGAAAATTTAAATCTTTGTTTTATAAATATTCATTAAATTTATGAAAGAAATAATCCGCATCATAAATTAAGATAGTGACCCACCGGTCTTTAAGTTTTTTAATTAGTAACGGGATTTATGTTACTCAATTTACTAAATATTTTTTATTCATTTTAATTTAATAATACCATATTTACTTTATATGACTGAAAACAAAGAAATCGCTAACCTCAGGAGGAATTATTCATTGAAAGAATTAACCGAGAATATTGTTGATCCGAATCCCTTTATTCAGTTTTCACACTGGTTTAACGAGGTTTTAAAATCAGATTTGAAAGAACCCAATGCAATGATACTTTCTACTGCCTCATCAAAAGGAATTCCTTCTGTAAGAACTGTATTGCTTAAAAAATTTGATGAAAAAGGTTTTGTTTTTTTTACGAATTATGCAAGTCACAAAGCAAAAGATTTAAATGAAAATCCGAATGCAGAAATTCTTTTTTTGTGGCTGGAACTTGAGAGACAGGTCAGGATTTCAGGTAAGGTGGAAAAGGTTTCATCTGAAGTATCGGAAGAATATTTTCATTCGCGCCCGACAAATAGTCAGGTTGGAGCCTGGGCCTCAAAGCAGAGTAGTGTAATTCCAAATCGTGAATTTCTTCAGGAAAAATTTACTGAATATGCTGAGAAATATAAGGACGGGAAAATTCCATTACCTCCATTCTGGGGAGGCTTCAGAGTAAAACCCGTAGAGTTTGAGTTCTGGCAGGGGAGAGAGAGCCGTTTACATGATAGAATTTGCTACAGGAAAAAGAATACCAATTGGGAGATAGTCAGGCTCTCACCTTAACAAATGAGCATCTCTTAAGGAATGAATAAAATCTTTCATTTTATATTAAATATTTCTAAATCTTAAACCTGCCTTTCAGCATTGGTGTTTCCATTATTAACGTACGCATCATTATTGCGGAAAGAATTATTATCCCTCCGATAATTGCCATAAATGAAGGAATTTCTCCGTAGCCAATGAATACCCACACTGGATTTAATACAGGTTCAATCAATGCAATTATAGAAGCTTCTATTGCAAGCACTCTTCTTAAACCGTAAGAGAAAACTGCATACGCCAGACCTATCTGAAAAATTCCCAGGAACGAGACCATCCATAAATTACTGAAGTTTACATTTTCAATTCCTGATAAAAACGGAATGCAGATTAGGGCAACAATTACGTTTCCGTAAAAAATAGAACTTAACTGATATTTGTCCTCATTCTTTCGCAGCCCGAGGAACAAGGCTGCAAACATAATCCCTGAGAAAAGTGCAACCAGGTTTCCTTCAAAATGCTCTGGAGAAATTTTTCCCATAAAGAAAAAGAACATTCCTATTATACATACAACAATCGTAATTATATTTATCCGGTTGTAAGAAGTTTTTAAGATTATTGGTTCAAAAATTAAAACGTAAATAGGTGCGGTTGATTGAAGAAAAATGGCGTTAGCTGCAGTTGTCATTTTTAATGCAATAACATAAGCTATCAGAACAGAAGCATAAAATAGTGCGTTAACAAAAGTAAAAGTATTTACAAGCAGTAATCTCTTTCTGAAAAGCAAAGCAAAAACCAGGGCAGCTATTGAACATCTGAAAAAAGAAATCTGCATTGCATTGAAAGTAACAAGTTTTACGAATAAGCCGCCGGTGCTCCACATAAGAGCAGCAGTAAATATGGCTAATAAACCTATTTGATGCCTCTGTAATTTTTTAATCATTTAAATCTTTTAAATAAGTGTCGGCTAATTTAATAATTAAGTAAGAAAACATATCAAAGATTATCTATTCAGTTTTTCTTATTTCGTTCGTTATATTTGATCTAATGAAATCCCATATAATCCTCCAATTTTAATTAAGAAAATTTTTTCTTCATTCCAGTGGGAATCCAAGGTTGATAAAATTCTTTTGACTTTTGATGATGGACCGATTACTGAAACTACTCCGTTAATTCTCAATTTGCTTTCAATTCATAAAATAAAAGCAGCATTTTTTTGCGTGGGTGAAAATATCGGCAAATATCCCGATCTTTACAGCAGAATTAAGGATGAAGGACATCTTGTTTGCAATCATACTTTCAATCATAAATCAATTTCGAATTCAAACAGAAATGAAGTAATTGCCCAGATTGAAAAATTTAACAATTTGATAAAAAACAAATCAGGTGAGGAAGTTTTATATTTCAGGCCACCGCACGGAAAATTTAAATTATCAACTTCATCTTTATTAAAAGAGATGAATTTAAAAGTTGTTATGTGGTCTCTTCTTACATACGATTATAAGAATGATTTTAACATAGTTAAATTTGCAGTTAGAAAATATTTAGAGAAGAATTCAATTATTGTTTTACATGACAGTCTTAAAAGTAAAAATATCATTCTTGAATCTATTAATTACATTGTTGAAGAATCTTCCCGCCGAGGATTTCAAATCGGAGTTCCTGCAGAATGTTTGAAATAATCTTTCTTATATTTTTATGCGGATACTTTATTCAGTCCGTGCTTTTTATTATCGGCATAAATAAAAAATTTCCAAAACTTGAAGATGGAGAACTTCCGAAAGCAACTGTTGTAGTTGCAGTTAGGAATGAAGAAAAGAATATTTTAAGATGCCTGGCTGCCCTTGATAAACTTGTTTATCCTGAAAATAAACTGGAAATAATTATTTCCGATGGTCATTCAACCGATTCAACTTTAGAGGTTGTAGACAATTTTATTAAAGACAAAAAAAGATTTAGAAGAATTACTGCTAATCCTGAAAAAGAAAATTTGAAAGGAAAAGCGAACGCAATAGACAGCGCAATTAAAATTTCGGAAGGTGAAATCATTTTGACCACTGATGCTGATTGTGAAGTTGATCCATTCTGGGTGAAAACAATCTGTTCATATTATAAAAGTGATGTAGGTATTGTGAATGGTTTTACAACTCAGACTGCATACAATGGCTTCAGTGGAATGCAGGCTATTGATTTTGTGTATTTACTTATAATTGCAGCAGGCACCATAAATCTTGGTAAGCCGATTAGCTGCATTGGAAATAATATGTCATACAGAAAAAAAGCCTATACTGAAACAGGGGGATATGAAAAACTCCCGTTCAGTGTTACAGAGGATTTTAATCTTCTTATGGCAATTTCCCGGTTGGGCAGTTACAGGATTATTTTTCCTTTGGATAAAAATGCTCTTGTTACTTCACTTCCTTGTAAAAGTTTTAATGAACTTTACCATCAGAAAAAAAGATGGGGTGTTGGTGGACTGGGAGTACCACTTCGTGGATTTGTTGTTATGGCTTTTGGGTTAATTGTAAATCTTTGCGTTCTTTTAACTCCTTTATTTTTCTCACCTGAGTGGGTATATTTAACAGTATTTAAAGTGGCAATCGATTTGTTTGTTTTATTTCCGGTTCACAGCAGACTTGGAATAAAAGAGCACTTAAAATTCTTCGTTCAATTTGAATTATATTTTATGCTTTATGTATTGATTCTTCCCATCATTGTTTTAAGCAGCAGAAAAGTCGTATGGAAAGGTAAAGAGTATTAATGCTTCTTCTTTGCAATTATTATGTAACCTATAAATGCAATGCCTATTGTACGTTTTGCCATTTTGCAGCCCACGAAGAGTTTGTGAATACGCCATATGCGAAGCTTGAAGATTTCAAATCAAATATAAAACAGATTTCTGAACTTGGTGTAAAGTTCATTGATCTCACAGGCGGAGAACCTCTTCTGCACAAAGAAATTCATCTTATGGCAGAGTATGCGAAAATGTTTAAGATGCAGACGAGCATTACTACCAATGCATTGCTTTATCCTAAGTTTGCAGAAAAACTTGCGGGGAAAATTGATTTACTTCATTTTTCTCTTGACTCGCCAGACGAAGAAGAGCATAATCAAATAAGAAAAGTTGACTGCTACAAATTTGTAATGAAGAGTATAGATATTGCAAAATCTCTGGGAGAATTTCCTGATGTTCTGTTTACTGTTACAAATGATACCTACAAAAAACTCCCGCAGATGTATGAGATTGCACAGAAAAACGATCTTGTCCTGCTTGTGAATCCTGTGTTTTCTTATTTTGGTAATCCTGGTTTGAGTGGAGAAGCAATAGATTTTATAGAAGAATATACAGATGGTAAAAACGATATCTATTTAAATAAAGGATTTATGAAATTAAGAAGAGATGGCGGAAACAATATCAAGAATCCAAGCTGCAAAGCTGTCTCGCGGGTAATAGTTATTTCACCTTACAATGAAATAATCCTTCCCTGCTATCATTTTGGAAATGAGAGAATAAAAATAGATAAACCGATAAAAGAAATAAGAGATTCTGAAAAGTTAAAAGAGTTTAAGGATATGGAAGGGAAGTTTAATTTCTGCCAGGGCTGCACTGTAAACTGTTACTTCGAACCCTCATTTGCTTTTCCAACAAATTATTATTCGGTCTCAGCTTTATCTTCTAAACTTAAGTACGGATTTAATAAATTAGTGAAACAAAAAATTAAAAAATTAATTAATTAACGGATTTAGCGGATTATCGAATCTACTTTAAAAAAATCATTATGCCACAAAGACACCAAGACACAAAGAAATTGAGTGAAAGAGAAGAGATTTTAGCAAAAGAGATAGTGGATGCAGCATTTACTGTTCATAAAAATTTAGGTCCGGGATTATTGGAAAGAGTTTATGAAGTCTGCTTTTGTCATGAACTTCAGAAAAGAGGAATTGAATATATAAGACAATTGGATATCCCGATTGTTTATGATGGATTGGTTTTTGATGAAGGATTAAGGCTGGATGTACTAGTTGATGATCTTGTTATTTGTGAATTGAAAGCTGTTGATCAAATTAATCCAGTATGGCATGCACAAATAATTAGCCATTTAAAATTAACAGGAAAGCGATTAGGTTTTCTTATAAATTTTAATGTTCCATTGATTAAAGAAGGAATAAAAAGATTTATTTCAACTTAGCGTCTTAGCGTCTTAGCGTCTTCGTGGCAAATGAAAGTTTACAAAATGAAAAAATATTTACTTTTGACATTTCTACTAGTTTATGCTTCTCAGGGTTTTCCTCAAACCAAATCTACCTGGTTTCCATCGGGTATTAATATTCAGCCATTCACAGCGAATTTTATTGAGCCCAAAGCAGGATTTGCTTTCCAGCTTGGAGGAAAAAAAATAAGACTTGATATAGGCAAATCAACCGATGTTCTTCATATTAATAAAGACAGTACTGCATTATCTTTTGGAGTGGATCTTTTTACGTTTACAAGATTACGCGCTGAAAGTGAATTCCATTTCCCGGTAGAAGCGATTGATTATTTGTTCGGATTAAATTCCGGCTATAAAATTATTAATAAAAATAATGAGTATGGATTCCGGTTTAGGTTAAGTCATATCAGTGCACATTTTGTGGACGGACAATATGATTACAAAACCAATTTCTGGAGAAACGGCAGAACAGCTACTGTTTATACCAGGGAATTTATTGAACTCTTTCCTTATTATAGAGTTGAAGGTTTAAGATTTTATGCCGGATTAACCTATCTTTTCCACAGGAAACCGCTTGATGTTGGAAAAGGAATTTATCAATTAGGATTCGATTATTACTACACTAAATTTGAAAATATTTATCCTTATGTTGCATATGATTTTAAACTGGAAAAAATTAACAAATTCTCGGGAAGTAACATTTTAACAGCGGGAATAAAATTCGGGGATTATAAATCACGTGGATTAAGTCTGGCGATTACTTATTTTTCGGGTAAAAGCGTTCACGGAGAGTATTATGATCTTAATGAATCTTACACAACCATAGGCTTTAATCTCGATTTATAATGTCAGATTACTATCAAACTGATCAAACCGACATAACAGGTTACCAGCAAAAACAGAAAAAAAATTCGGTACTTCTTCATATCGGTTTATTTGTCGTTACATTTATAACGACCACTATTGCCGGTGCTGAATGGACTACCGGAACAATGGGACCTTATGAACTTAATCATCTCTTAATCGGACTTCCATATTCTATTGCTATAATGTTTATAATTTCCTGCCACGAGTTCGGACATTATTTTGCGGCTAAGTACCATAAGGTTGATGCAACACTTCCTTACTATATTCCTTTTCCCAATTTACCGGGGTTCCTTAATTTTGGAACGATGGGTGCGGTTATAAGAACCAGGTCACCAATTCATACGAGAAAAGCTATGTTTGATATTGGTGTTGCTGGTCCGCTCGCAGGATTTGTAGCTTGCCTAATAGTTTTAATTTACGGGTTCATGAATGTTCCAGGGAAAGAATATTTGCTGTCTATTCACCCTGATTTCTTTTCACCTGAATATGGAAAAACCGGGATTCAACTGGAGTTTGGAAATACCCTGCTATTTTCTTTCTTTAAATTGATTTTTGTTCATCCGGGACAATTCTTTCCACCGATGTCCGAGGTTTATCATTACCCGTTTTTATGTGTCGGCTGGTTTGGAATGTTTATAACTGCAATGAATATGATTCCTGTTGGTCAATTGGACGGGGGGCATATCGGTTACACAATGTTTGGAGAAGAGGCTCATTATAAAATTGCGGTTATTTCTTTTACCCTGTTATTTGTTCTGGGATTAGCCGGATTTATTGAAATTTTTATGGACATTAATTTTACATTCGGATGGATTGGCTGGCTGGTGTGGGCTTTGATTTTATTTTTTATAATTAAATTAAAACATCCGGCAATACCGGGGCATGATGAACTGGATGGAAAAAGAAAAATTTTAGGTTATCTTAGTTACCTGATTTTAATAATTTCTTTTTCTCCCACTCCGTTTATGATCAGCGGGGGGATGTAATTTTACCTTGAGAAGCGCTAAATTCAAACCAATATTAACTTTATGAAAAAATTCGCTCTTTTTATTTTGCTTCCTTTCTTATTCTGGGGATGCGAAAAAACATATGACTCGGTGATAAATCCGAAGCAAACAAATAATATAAAAGTAACAAACATTTCTCCAATTGATTCAGTTAATTATCTTACATCTGATTCAGTGTTAACATTTGCAGTTACTTTTAACTCGTCAGAACAGATACAATCTGTTTATTTTAACGTCATTTCTCCTGTAGGATTGCAGGTTAATTCTTCTGCAGTATCCATGTACGACGACGGAGATAGCACTGCTCATGGAGATTTAACTAAGGGTGATAGCACTTTCTCTAATAAATTTACTATGCGCAATAGTTATTTGAATGGCGTTTATTTAATTCAATATTATGTTACTGATATATTCCTCAATACCACATACATATCTGCTCAGAATTTTGTCTTTGATAATGGAATAGATCAGTTTGCACCGGTAATAGATAGTTTAGTAGCACCGGATACAGTATCATTATCATCTGATTCGACATTTTTTACAATTCAAGTAGCGGTTCAGGATTCTAATGGAGTTTCTGATGTCGAAACTGTTTTCTTTAATTCCTTTGTCCCCCCGGATTATCACCCCTCTTCTGCCAATCCCATTGTGATGTATGATGATGGTGACTCACAACATGGAGATCAGATTGCCGGTGATGGTATTTATTCGCGAATAATAATTTTTACAGGTGCATCCGAAGGTTCCTACAGATGGGAGTTTCAAGCCGTTGACCACGTCGGATTGTATAGCAATAAAATTACTCATTATGTAGAAGTGGTTCCATGAAAAGTTTTGTAGGATTTTTTTCAATAATTGTATTATTACCATGGACATTATTTGCACAGAGTTTCCCGGTTTCATACAAATTCCAAAATGAAAAAGGTTTTGAAAAATCTCTTGAAACGGGAAGCCCGTTAAGCAACAGCGTAAGCGATATAATTGCATCTGGAGATACAGTCTGGCTTGGGACAAGTAAAGGCGTCAGTCTTTCCAAAGATAATGGCGAAACCTGGACAAACTTTTATGGCGACGAGACATTTGGATCTGAAAGTGTTCCGGCAATTGCATATGATAAATACCATAATATCTTCTGGGCCTCAACCGCGCACTCAAAAGATGTAAGCGGATCTACATTACCCGAAGGATCAGGTTTACATTACACATCTGATTTTGGAGTTACATGGCATTCGGTTCCGCAACCGCTGGACAATGCCGGAGATTCTACATTAATTTACGGAATAAATGACGGAGTACAGCTTCCAAAGGTTCGTGTACTGCCTGTTACTGTAGCAATACAAAATCTTGTGTATGATATTGATTTTACTCCGGATGCAGTTTGGATTGCAACATTTGCCGGAGGCGTTAGAAAAAGCACTGATATGGGTCAGAGCTGGCAAAGAATATTACTTCCTTCAGATAGTTTAAATTCAATAAATCCTAGTGATACTATTAATTATGCACTTTCACCATCTTCGGGAAATTTCGGACAGGGTTGGCTGAACCACAGAGTATTTTCACTAGCTGTTAAAGATGATTCGACAATTTATGTTGGAACCGCTAACGGAATTAATAAATCAACTGATGGCGGTGTAAGCTGGACAAAATTTAATCACCTTAACCAGGAAAGTCCTATTAGCGGAAATTTCGTTGTTGCACTGGGATATAATTCAGCTAATGGTACAATTTGGGGCGCAACATGGAAGGCTGAAGGCTACACAGAATATTATGGAGTTAGTTCGTCTACTGATGATGGAAATACCTGGCAGGTTTCTCTACCTCACGAGCAGGTTCATAACTTCGGATTCAAATCCGATCAGCCAATGGCAGCATCTGATAATGGTGTTTTCAGATCGAGCAATAACGGAATTACTTGGATTCTTCCCGGATCAATCAGGGATGAGAAAACTAACGCGGCTATAACTACTACAGCATTTTATTCTGCTGCTGCTTCGGGTAATACAGTCTGGATTGGTTCTGAACAGGGATTAGCAAGACTCGAAGAAACCGGATTGATGTGGAGCGGTAACTGGAAAGTTTATATCTCAGCCCCGGCTTCATCAGAAGTTTACGCTTTCCCAAATCCTTTTGCTCCGAGACTTGACAGAAAAATCACTTTTAAATATGATACAAATGATAAAAATGAAAATGTAACAATCCGGATTTTTGATTTTGGCATGAACTATTTAAGAACGATTATTCAGAGTGCTTCCAGGAAAATTTCTGCATCCGATCCTCCTTATGATAGCTGGGATGGGAGAGACGACAGCGGAAATATCGTCCCAAACGGTGTTTATTTTTACAGAATTGAAGTTGGATCAAATGATCCCTTGTACGGAAAAATATTAGTAGTTCAGTAAGAGGAGAAATTGAAAAAATCACTTATACTCATATTTATTTTTTTAACTGCGGCAGCTCTTGCTCAGCCTGAGTTCAGTAAAATTGCTGTTATGCCGGGTGCTTTCAGCAGATTAGGATTTGGTGCAAGAGGCATCGGTATGGGAAATGCTTTAACCTCAGTTACTGAAGGAAACCTTGTAGCATATTATAACCCGGCATTAAGTGTTTTCCAGGAGGGTAATTCATTTCAGACTTCATATTCTTTCTTATCTCTTGACCGCTCTTTAAACTTTTTGTCTTTTACCAGGAGATTTGATCTTGGTGGTAAAAAATCAAGATCTGCGGGAATAAGTGCAGGTATTATTAATTCAGGTGTAGGTAAAATTGATGGTCGGGATGGAGATGGAAATAAAACAGGTGATCTTTCCACTACAGAGAACCAGTTCTTTATAGCACTTGCAAAAAAGTTTTCAGAAAATCTTTCAATAGGCATAGAAGCTAAATTTTATTATTACAGTCTTTACCAGGATATAACAGCAAGCGGTGTAGGTGTTGATTTTGGAATGTTGTACAGGATAAATGATCAATGGAGTTTTGGATTGGCAATTGCAGATATTAATAGTGCATACAAATGGGATACAAGTACATTGTATGGAACGGATGGAACAGTAACAACCGACAGGTTTCCAATGTTGCGTAAGCTTGGTATCAGTTACTTCAATAAAGAAGTTGGGTTGCTGGCGTCCCTGGATTTTGAAAACAGTAATGGTGAAACCAATATTCTCAGGGCAGGTGCCGAATATAATCTGATTGAAGGACTTTTTATCAGGGTAGGAGTTGACCAATTCAATCTGAGTAATTCAGATTTTCTACCAAAGCCAGCCGCAGGTTTTTCTTATGCAAGAAATTTTGATGGAATAAGAATTGGAGTGGACTATGCTTTTATGATTGAACAATATTCACCACAGGACAGGCACGTTGTGGGAATAAATGTTAATTTTTAAATCTTTAATTCTGTAAGAATGAAAAAAATAATCTTAATAATCTTAGTTTTTGCAACTTATACCTTTTCACAAACTGCAGGCAATACCGGGCTATCGTTTCTGAAGTTCGGGTTCGGAGCAAAGAATATTGCGATGGGTGATGCCGGGGCTGTTTCTTCTAACGATGTTTCAGCTTTGTTTTATAATCCCTCACGGTTAGCGGGTAAGGACAACACAGAAATAATGCTGATGCATAACGAATGGATTCAGGATGTAAGAAGTGAGGTTCTTGGTATTGCTTCTGAAGTTTGGGGCTTACCGATTGCATTGGGATTGAATGTTACTACAGTTAGTGATATTGAAGTAAGAACCAGGCCCGGTGAAGCCGATTCAAAAATCAATGCCAATTATTTTTTCGGAAGTTTATCCACAGGATTCGGAATAGTGGAAAATATTGATTTCGGACTTTCGGTAAAATATTTATATGAAGGAATTCTGAACGATGAGGCTAACGGCTGGGGATTTGATTTTGGATTGAATTATCAAACTTCAATTGAGGGTTTAACTGCCTCAGCAGTAATTAAAAATCTGGGTTCAATGAATAACCTCCGGAATGAAGCTACAAAACTTCCATCCGAATTCAGGATTGGACCTGCATATCACTTTGATTTTTCTGATTCAAAGATAGGTATGACAGCTGCTGCCGAATTCCAGAAATATCTTTTAACAGACGACGTCCACTTCAATCTCGGTGCAGAAGGGGTTTATGATAATACAATTGCATTGCGTGCAGGATACCAAACCGGATATGAATCGCGAGGATTTACCGGCGGCGTAGGACTTATGTGGGGAAACCTGAGATTTGATTATGCATTTATGCCTTTTACTTTGGGGTTGGGAAATGCCTCTGTTTTCTCATTACAATTCAGTTTTTAAATAAAAAGCCGGTATCTAAGAACCGGCTCTTTTCAACTCATTAAAGATCAACAATTATTTTGTAAGCACCATTTTTCTTACTTCATTAAATTTTTCTCCGTTTATTCCGGTTGCTTCAATTCTGTAAAGATATACCCCGCTGTTAAATGCGGAAGCATCGAAATTGAAATTGTAATTTCCTGCTGAAAAATTCCTGTCCGCTAATACTTTTATTTTCTGTCCTAGAATATTATAAACCACCAAAGTTACTTTTGAATCAACTGCCAGACTAAAATTAATTCTGGTAGTTGGATTAAATGGGTTTGGGTAATTCTGTGAAAGTGAATATTCTGCTGGTGCATTACTGATATTAATATCAACAACATTTGAATATTTAAAGGAACCGTCAAAGTCTTCCTGTTTTAATCTGTAAGAATATTTACCGGCATTTACATTTTTATCAATGTAAGAATATGTATGTTCTTTAGAGGTAGTGCCGTTTCCGTCAACAAAGGATACTTTGGTCCAGCTATTCTGACCAACATTGCCGGAGTTCTTTTTTTCCACTTCAAATCCTTTATTATTTATTTCAGTTGAAGTCTGCCATTTCAATTCCACATCGTTATTTACAACAGTTGCATCAAATGAAACTAATTCAACAGGAGTACCTGTATCTGAACCTAATATTCTGATATTATCAAGGAACAGATCATTTCCGCCGGCACTGATAGCTTTAAATTTGAATTTATTGACTCCTACGGGAACTGCAAATTTCATAGTTCCCCACTGATCTGGATTAGGGACAAATTCAAAACTAGTATGAGGTGCAGTTACAAGTTCACCATTTGGTCCTCCGTTAAGCAACACCAGGCTTTCCCAATCCTGACCAGAATCAGTTGAATAGAGAATTTCAAGTTTATCAATAAAATACTGCGACTCAGCTGCGTAAGCATAATCGAAAGTTAAAGTATCTCCTTCAGATAATGGATAAAACGTATATGTAATCATTGAACTGATTGAATCTGCAATTAGCGATAAAAAGAATTTACTTCGAACGGAATTTACACCCTGCCCGTAACCGCTGACGCCATAATATTTATCCCATAAGGTTTCGCCGGAATTTTCAAATGACCAGCCGGCAGGTGGAAATCCGTTTTCATCAAAATTTTCATTAAGTACTAAAGAAGGATTCTGAGTTGTTGAAAAATGCCAGGTTCTTCCTGTAGCAGTCCCATCTCCATCGCTTTCATCTACTCTCCAGTAATAATCAGTAGAATATTCCATAGTACCCTGATCAATTGTTGAAACAGGAGGTCCGGAATAAATGGAAGTTAGACTATTGGGAGCGGTTCCAAATAAAACATTTATTGAAACGGCATTGGAAGGATTTTGCCAGAACAGATGCTGGTCAATCCCGACGGCTAAGGCATTATCTGCAGGAGAAGGATTCGATGCAGGAATTCCGCTTATCCCGAATAATGCAAATGAATAATCGGTTTGAGAAGTCCCCTGAAAAACAGTTGTAATTGGTGTCCAGCTAGTGTACCCGGTTCCAAACCCATCACCCGGATTTTCCCATACGGCTTCATTATTATTGGATCCATCAGAAGGTCTCCAGCCCCATTGTGCATATCCTACTGCTACGTTTGCGTAAACTGAAATCCAGTAATGTCCGGGTTCTAAAACCACCTCATCGCTTATCGGAATTGTGAATCCGCCGTTTCCATTTTCTACCACCGAACCATGAACATCATAAAGTTGTGTCCCTGGTAAATCTCCGTTAGGATTATCATCAGCGTAAATATAAATTCCGAATGTTGCAGGATGAAGAGTTCCATTATAAAAACCGCCAAGAACAAATACTTTTGTAATTGTCCACTGATCTGTACAAACAAAATCATCGGCACCATAAGAACTATAAACAGTTGGATAACCTAACTCAAAAAATCGCGATGAAACCTGTAAATTCCCGGAAGGAGTTAAAGTCTGATTGTACAAAGTATCGTACGGAACTATCTGACTATATAACGGAAAATAAAGAATGAGCGAGAAAAGTAAATAAGTTGTAAGCTTTTTCATTAGATAAACTCTGTCTTGTTTTATTTCTGTTAATAGTAAGAAAATAGTATCACAATTTCATCACAATTAAATCAATTTCATTTTATAAGTATGATTTGTGATATTAAGTAAAAATAAATGTTAATGTTTGACTCGAAATTAAAACAGAGACTCGAAACTCCGGGACTAACGTAATTATTTTACTGATTAGAATTACGTCCTTTTAGTTTTAATATTAGACCTAGAAATAGTATTTTTCAATTCAATATTTCATCAATCTGCAAAGAGAAATCCGGAAATATGATAGAATACAAAACATTTAAGAAATCAGGACTATCCCCTCAAGAATGGGACAATTTTGTTGAGAATTCTGATAACGGGACAATTTTTCACAAACGTGAATTTCTGGCTTATCATCCGGCTGAAAGATTTAAAGATGCTTCATATATTATAACCAAGGATAAAAAATTATTAGCTGCTTTTTCGGCAGCTGTAGTTGAAAGGGAAGGGAAGAAGATACTTGTTTCCCACCCGGGGGCTTCATACGGCAGCTTTGTTTATAAATCTGATTTGAATTTTAAAGAAGCTCATTCAATGGTGGATTCACTTCTTGAATATGCTGATGAGTTAAAAGTTGATCGTATTCAGATAACATTGCCTCCGATAATTTACCAGACTAAATATTCAAACTATATTGATTTCGCCCTTGTTAGAAATGGATTTACTTATTTAAAGCGTGATGTTTCAAGTATTGTACAGCTGGATTTCAAAAAGGATGAACTTTTATCAACTTACCGTGCAGAAGCAAGAACGGCAGTCAAAAAATCTATTAAGCAGGGAATAGAAATTGCCGAGTGCGAGAGATTTGAAGAATACTATGAAATCCTGAAAAAGAATTTAAAGTTAAGGCATAATGTTTCTCCCGCACACTCTCTGGATGAGCTCATCAAATTAAAGAAAATGTTTCCATCGAAAATTCGTCTATGGGGAGCATTCTTAAAAGACAAACTGATTGCCGGTGTTTGTAATTTCAGTGCGAACTCAAAGGTTGTGCTTGCATTTTACATCAGCCACGACGAAGATTACCAGGAATATCGTGCGGTTAATCTTTTATTTTACGAGATAATGAAACGTTACAAAGAAGAAGGATTTCGCTTTCTTGATTTCGGAATATTTACTGTAAATATGGAACCAAACTGGGGACTTGGCAGATTTAAAGAAAATTTCGGTGCACGCGGTATTTTCAGGGATACATTAATAAAAGATATTTAATGTTGAAAATCTTACATCTGGCTCCGCAAAATTATGCCGGAGTGCCATATGATTTTTTCAAAATGCATAACGCAGTTGGAGATTATTCCCGCCTTATTACTTATCATAAAAATCAAATTAGCTTTCCCGAAGATATTTGTCTTGATTTACCTCTGCCTGATTTTAATTTTGCAAAAAAATGGCGGAAGAAAAAAGTAGTTGACAAAGAGAATTTAGTAATAACAAAAGCCCCTTACTTTGAGCCCGGGAATAATTTGGAAAGATTTTATTTCAACATTAATGATAAGCTTAAAAGAAAAAAAATTGAAGAGACAATTGAAAAATATAAACTGGATGATTTTGATATTATCCATTACGATGCAGGGCTGGATTTTTACCGTTACCCGGAACAAGCTCTGAAATGGAAGAAAGAAGGAAAAAAAATTGTTTGTTGTTATTACGGAAGTGATTTGAGATTAAGAGGACTCATAAAAGAACTTGATGAAATTTCTGATTTAAATATAACATCAGAATTTGATCATCTTGCATTAAAGGAAGACATTAATTATTTGTTTTATCCTTATGATCCTTGCGAACTCCCGGAAAAAAGTTTAACTGAGAACGAATTGGTCTCAATTGTTCATTCTCCGACTAACAGAAAATATAAAGGAACGGAATTAATTCTTTCTGTGATTGAAAGAATCAAAAAAGAGAAAAAAATTAATTTTTTTCTAATGGAAAACAAACGCCGAAGCGAAGTCCTTGAAATAAAAAGTAAAAGTGATATTTGTATCGACCAGGTAGGCGGATCAATGGGTGGAACAGGATACGGTAAAGCGGGTCTTGAAACACTTGCAATGGGGATTCCTACAATTACGAATATGACAAAGGAATATTCCGACTGGCTTCCGAAAAATCCTTTTGTGGTAGCAAATAATAGTAATGAGCTCTATAAATCTTTGATTGAATTAATTGAGAATGAGACTTTAAGAAAAAAAATTGGGGAAGAAGGAAAGAAATGGGTAGAAAAATATCATGGATTTAAAAATGTAAACTTCAGACTTAAAGAATTATACAAGCTGAAAAAAATTATATAATGGAGAAAAGAAACAGCCTCTCAAAATCAACTGCCTGGTACACTGTCGGAAATCTTTTTGTCCGCTCTGTAAGCTTTCTTCTCCTTCCCCTCTATTCCAATTTAATTTCTACCGAGGAGTTTGGAAACTATGCTTTGGTGATGTCGCTTTACGCCATAATCGCCGTATTCTATCAATCGGGTTTACAATCAGCGTTAAGTAAATATTATCTTGAAGAAGACAATGAAAGTAAGAGGAAAGAAATTTTCTCCACAATTATAAATTCTGTGGGGATTATCGGTTTAATTTTAACTGTCATTATTTTTTTATCTGCCGGATGGATAGCAAAAGAAACAATAGGCTCTGAGGGATATGAGAACCTGGTAAAGATAGTATTTGCCTCTTTATTTTTTGAAAGTATCACTTTTATAACTCTGAATCTTTTAAGAACAAAGGAACTCGCACACAAGGTTGTAATTTATTCTTCATTCAGCGCAATAATTAATTTCTTTCTGAATATATATCTTGTGTATTATTTGAAGTTAGGAATTTATGGAATAATATGGGCGCAGTTAGTTACTTCTGTTTTGGTTTTTGTTATTCTGCTTCCATTCCTTAAAGAAAACTACCTGGCAGTTCTTCATTCGAAACTTGTGAAGATATTTTTTACCTTTTCGTATCCGTTAATCATCGCCGGGATATTATCGGCGTCTGTTGATGTAGTTGACAGGTTCATAATTGATTATTTCCTGGGTAAAAGTGAGGTTGGTATTTACAGTTTTTCATACCGTATTGCTTTGGTAATGAATATTTTTGTTATGTCTTTACGAAGTGCATGGACTCCTTACTCCATAAGGTTATATAACCAGGGAAATTATAAAATAGAATTCGGCAAGTCTTTTACAAAAGTAATTGCGGCAAGTCTTTTAATATTTCTGATAGTTTCCTTATTCATAGATGATCTGTTCAATTTAAAGTTTCATAGCTTTCAATTATTTGATCCGAAATATAGCAGCGGTATAGAAATAATCCCCGTTATTTTAATATCTTATATATTCAGTGCTTTAGTAACTTACTACTCAGTTTATCCTTATATTTCAGGAAAAAGTATTCATTTTCTGATAAGTGATCTGATTGCCTTAATCATCAATCTTGTTATGAATTTTACTTTAATTCCCCTGTTCGGTTTAATGGGAGCTGCGATTGCTACCTTCTTTAGTTATCTGGGATGTGCTGTTTATCTTGTAATTATTTCTGAGAAAAGAATAAAAATTACTTACGAACCCTTAAAGATCATTCTAATAATATTGATAACAGGCGTTTTTTATCTGGTTTCAAAGTTGCTTAATATTTTCTTCTTAGATTTATTTTTATTTATAACTGCCTTTTTCCTGGTATACCGTTTAACCGGGTTTAAGTTAAAACTTTTTGGAAATCAATGAGCTGGATATTTGGATTTTCGGGAAATATAGATGAACAGAAGAAACTGAGTCTTTCTTCTTTATACTCTGAACCGCTCTTCAAACTGGATAATCCCCGTTTGTTTGTTGCAGCAGGTGGTAATGAATTCACCTGTCTTTATTCTGAAAAAAAGAATTGGGTAGTGCTTGGAACAGGTATGGAACCGGGTCAAAGTTCTTTAAAGCTTTTGAATAAAGAGAATTGGGAAAAAAGAATTGAAAATAATTCTTTTAAAAGAACTGGAAGGCCATTATCTTATTGTAAAACTTGAAGATGATAAAATTAGTTTCTATTGCGATCAGATTGGATTAAGGACAGTTTATTTTTATAAACATAAAACCGGCATCTATTTTTCTACCAGGCTTGATTGGATTACCACAGTAATGGAATCTGTGGAAATAGATTTTACGCAGTTTGGATCGAGATGGTTAACTTTTAATCAGTTATCCAACAAATCATTTTTATACGGAATTGAAAAACTTCCACCTTCTTCTTCCGCTGAAATAAAATCGGGATTTCTAAAAATAAATACTGAGAATTGGTTTCCGGATATTTGTCCCTCTAATTCTGAAGCGCTGAATGATAGCTTGAAGAAGTATTTAAACATAGAGTTACCTGATAATCTGAAGTTATCATTCGGACTTTCCGGCGGACTTGATTCCCGGTTTTTGCTTTCAATCCTTCTAAATAATCCGGATAAAAAATTTAATGTGCATTCATTTGGCTTTAACGATGATCCGGATCTGCAGATTGCAAAAAGAATTTCTGAAAACCTTGCACTGAAATGTTTTTTTATTCAGCCGAAGGAAATCGGGTATGGTCAGATGCTCCAAAAAATGAAGGAATATGTCGCATCAACCTTACTTATAGAGCCTGCTTCATCTTATCTTAAATTAAATGCGTTTAATAATCATTATTTTGAAGACAAGTTTTTAGTTGATGGTGCGTTAGCTGAATTTGCAAGACGACAATTTTTAAATAGACTGCTTATTAAAGGAAAAAACAAACTATTAAAAAAAGATTCGGGAGAAGTAATTAAACATCTCCTGGTTCCAAAGCCGGGAATATTTAAAGAAGAATATGTGGATATGATGTTCGAACATTCAGTTGAGCAGCTTAAAAATATTTTTGAATCCTTTCCGGATCCTTCCGAAACCGGACCGGAAAACTTTGTTGACTTACTTGTAATTAAATTGAGAATCCCGAATTATTTTGGTCCCGAGCAGGAGAGACTCGATTCGATTTTACCTGGATATATACCTTTTGCACAAAAGGCAATAATATCAGCTTCTCTTGGAGTTCCGGTAAAAGAAAGAAAAAACAGTAAAATATTTTATGACACAATAAGAAACTCATATCCCGAACTTGAGAAATTTCCGCTGGTTAAAAATGGAACTGTTTATCCATATGGCTTATCCGCACTTGGTTCTTACGCATATACGAGAATTAAAAAATCATTAAATAAAAAATTAACTAATGATTTAAGAATTAATTTTTATACTAGTCATGAGCAGGCGATTAGAGAAATAATTACCAGGGAGGAAATCAGGGAATACAAACCATACGATGAAGAAGCTGTTATAAATATAATTAATGGTTTTTATGCCGGTCAGGTTGAAAAAATTGATGAGCTCGACTGGCTTTTAACTTTCGAACTTTTCAGAAAAAATCTGAATATTACCGCTGGGTAGGAAGGGAACTAATTATTTCAATTAATTTTACTTCGATACTTTCCCAAGTATACTTTTCCTCAAATAATTTTCGGGCAATACGCGAATCTTCTTTTAATCGTTCAGGGTTTTTCAAATAAAAACTAATTTTTCCCAGTGCCTTATCAAGCTCATCAGGTTCCACAAGAAAAGCAAATTTGTTAACATCTTCAATTTCAATTAACGAGTCCAGATTCGAATAAATAACTGGTTTCCCGCAGGCCATATAGTCAAATATCTTTATAGGAAGTGACCGGTTATAAATCTTATCCTTATCCCGAAGATCGATGCACAAATCAACTTCATTTAATTCATCTGAAAAATATTTATAATTAACCCAATCTTTAAAATTTATCTTTACATTTTTTAATTCACCCAGTTTAATAGTTAAATTTTTCAAATCGGGGTTTTCATAACGTCCTATAATTTTAACAATGAAATTTTTATCTGGAAAATGCTCTGCTGCCATTTGAACAAGGGATACGAATCTTGGGAAACCTCTTTGTTTTGAAATTATTCCGGTGTAACAAACTGTAAAGTTTTTATTATCATAATTTGGTTTGGAGTACCTGAAATATTTTAATGGCGGGTAATATCCTATTATTGCTTGTTTAATTGTAGGGGCAATCAGTTTATAAAATTTTGCTTTTCTCACTTCACCAATAAGCAGATAATCGGTAAGATTTGAAACATACAGGTTAAAAAGAGAATATTTCATAAAATGAAAAATTCTTTTAATACCTGAATACTGGATCAACATATTCTGATGAGGATAATACTCAGTTATATCCGAAACGATTTTCGTATTTACTAAGTTGTGCTTTTTATATTTGTTTGCAGCAAGAATAGTAAGAGGTTCGCAACATATAACTATATCTGGTTCAAAACCGATCAGCTCGTTATAAAAATATTTCACTTTTTCTTTTTTACTTAAGGTTGTCCCGTCGATACCTCTTAATTTTATCCCTTCATTTTCTTCATTTATAAAAGCGGCTGATGAGATTACCTGAACTTTAAACCCATTTTCTTTAAATGAAATTGCGAATTTATAGAAAATTCTCTCATCAAATGGAAGGTGACCTGATGTAATGATTGCTATATTCATCAAATAATAAACATTATTTTCTTAAATTTAAGAACAATTTTTGATAAAATAGCCTTCAATGAATCCATCTGAAAAAATATCAGTTATAATCATAACAAAAAATGAAGAAATAAATATTGAGGACTGCCTTAAATCCGTAATGTGGAGCGATGAAATAATTTTAGTAGATTCTGAAAGCGATGATAAAACAATTGAAATAGCGAAACAGTATACTGATAAAATATATATTCACAAGTGGGAAGGTTACTCCAGGCAAAAACAATATGCTCTTTCTTTAGCAAAAAATGATTGGGTTATAAGTCTGGATGCTGATGAAAGAATTACCCCTGAGCTTAAGGATGAAATCAATTCAGGGGTTATAACAAATTTTGATGGCTTTAAGATTCCAAGAAAAAATTATTTTCTGGGAAAACATATTACCGGCTGCGGTTGGGATAATGATTACCAGTTAAGGTTCTTCAGAAAATCTAAAACTGAAGTTTCCGATAATCTTGTGCATGAATCATTTATAGTAAATGGAAAAGTTGGGCAGTTAAATGAGAGAATAGTTCATTATACCTATAGAAATTTGAAAGATGCTATTGATAAGATGAATAATTATTCTTCCCTTGAAGCGTTGCAAAAATATAAAGAAAAAAATGTAACCCCGTTGGATTTTATTACACATCCTGCGAGTGCTTTCTTTCAGTATTTCATTGTGAGAAAAGGTTTTAAAGACGGTAGATACGGACTTATGGTATCGTTGCTGCATGCAATGACGAACATGCAAATTTATATGAAAATATGGGAACTTAAGAACAGGGAAAAGAACGGATGAGGATACTCCTGACAAACGATGCAGAGAAAATTGCAGGGGGTGAAAATTACGTTTTACATCTCGCTGAAGGATTATCCAACAAAGGACATGATGTTTTAATTGCTCCATTAAAATCATCAGAGCTTGAAGAAGAAAGTAAGAGAAGGGGATTTGAAACTACCGGAATCAATTTTGGATCTCATGGCAAGGAGTTTAACGCAATTACTGAATTGGTAAAATCATTTAAAGGAAAAAAAATAGATATTGTACATTCTAATTCTAATCTTGACCGAACAATAGCTGCCGTGGCTGGTAAAATAATTAATGCGAGGAATATTTCGTCTGTACATAGTTGTCTTAGCATCAACAGGAATATGGTTCATTCTTTCCGGAATAAATTTCTCATAGATCACTTCACACCTGTAGGATATTCCACAAAAAAAATAATGGTTGAAACTGATAAAATTTCCCCCGGGAAAATTACAGTTGTTCATATTGGTATTCCTGAAAATAAAATAATGAGAACTGAAGCAGGCAGAAATAGAATCAGGAATGAGTTCTCCATTAAGAATGATGAGGTAGTAATTGGCACTCTTTCAAGGCTTGTTGAGTTTAAAGGGCATAAATATCTTATTGAAGCTTTTAATAAATTGAATCCGGAAGTGAATAAATTTACAAAGCTTTTAATAGTGGGAGACGGCGAACTAAAGCAAAACCTAATGAGTCAGGCAGAGGAATACGGATTAAAAGATAAAATTATTTTTACTGGAGAACGAAATGATATCTCTGATGTTCTTTCTGCATTTGATGTTTTTTCCCAGTTTTCAATTGATGCCGGGGGAGAAACATTTCCGGTTGCAATAATTGAGGCATTAGCTTCCGGCTTACCCGTGATTGGCAGTAATGTTGGAGATATAGAACATCTCATAGATGACAGTAAAAACGGTTATCTTGTAGAACCGGAAAATTTAGTTCAATTTACTCAAGCAATTACTAACCTAATAGAAGATAAAAGTTTAAGAAATGAAATGGGAAAAGAATCACATATAAAATTCATAAAAGAATTTACACTAAATACTATGATTGAAAACATGGAGTTGGTCTACAACAAAGTATTAAAGTTAAATGATTAAAAAGATCTTAATAGCTCCCAATAGTTTTAAAGAAGTCGCAGACTCCGATATAATTGCAGAACTTTTTAAAAAGTATCTTAGCAATGTTACCTCACTTAAAATTGAAACAATCCCAATTTCCGATGGGGGAGACGGATTTCTGAACGTATGTAAATCTGCTTTTAATCTTGACCTTGTCAAATACAGAATAACCACTCCATATGATGAATCCTTTTTTGATTGTGAAGTTGGTTATGATAAAATAACACAAAGTTTATATATTGAATCTGCAAGAGTCCTCGGTTTAAGAGTTATACCGGAAGATCAAAGACATCCCCTAAGTCTTTCTTCTAAAGGATTGGGAGATCTGCTGCTACAAATCAACAAAGATGTGAAGGATAATAGGCTGAATATAAAAGAGGTCTATATTGGAGTTGGAGGAACAGGCACAAATGATCTTGGATTAGGAGCTTGCTCCCGATTTGAGTTAGAATTAGAAGATATATATGGAAAGAGAAATCCGGTCATTCCAGAATATTTTCACAGGGTGAAAAATGTGAAGTGGAGTAAGCCTGATTTATTATTTAATATTACCACAATAAGTGATGTGAATAATCCTTTAATGGGAGCAATGGGTGCAACTAAAATCTATGGCTCGCAAAAAGGGGCAGATAAAGGTGAACTAAAAGTTCTTGAACTTGGATTTAATAAAATCCTTAATTCATTGAAAAATAATAAGTTAGTCGATTCTTCTGAAGTGTTATCAGGCGCAGGTGGTGGATTAACCGCCGGTCTTCATCTCTTTTTTAATGCATCAGATATTACAGCCGAAGATTTTATAAGAGTCCATCTTAAACTGAATGAATTTATTGGCTCTTCAGATATTGTTGTTACCGGGGAAGGGAATTTTGACGAACAATCCTTCAATGGGAAGGGAGCAGGGATAATTTTAAATCTTGCCACCGATTTGAAAAAGCATGTCATTTTATGCTGTGGTAAAGTAGATGATGAAGTAAAACAGAAATTGAAAAATGATGTGGAGGTTATTGAACTTGTTTCCTTTTTTGAATCACAGGAAGAATCAATAAGTAATATTGAAAAAGGAATAGAGTTCGCCTGTAAGAAGATTGCATCTCTGGTTTAATGGGTTTTATCGCTTTAACATTTTTTATTAAATTTCAACAATTAACAATTATTAAATGATCGGAAGCAAAGAGTAATTATGCAGCAATATCTTGATTTGATAAAACTTGTCATGGAAAATGGAGTCAGAAAACCAACAAGAACGGGTGTTGATACAATATCGTATTTCGCTGCCTTTTATCGTGTAGATCTGGCAGAAGGATTCCCTTTATTAACCACAAAAAAAATGCATTGGAAATCATTGCTTCATGAAGTATTGTGGTACTTATCCGGTGAAAATCATATAAGGAATCTTAGGAAGCACACTAAAATTTGGGATGCATGGGCGGATGATGAAGGAAATCTTGAGACTGCCTACGGTTACTACTGGCGAAAATTTCCCAGTGCGCAGAAAAATAAAGAAGGAAAATGGGAAGTACGTGAAGTTGATCAAATCAAATATGTGATAGAACAGCTTAAAAAGAATCCTTACAGCAGGCGACTTGTTGTTACTGCCTGGGAACCGGGAAATGCAACAACAAGCAAGCTTCCACCTTGTCATTACTCTTTTGCTTTTAATGTTTCTGATGGAAAATTGAATTGCCATCTTACTCAAAGGTCAGGTGATATAGCTCTGGGAATTCCTTTCAATCTTGCGGCTTATTCTATTTTGACTCAAATAATTGCACAGGAGACCGGACTTTCTTTAGGTTATTTTGCGCATACAATCATTGATGCCCATATTTATGTTGCTGATAAAGGATCCGAGATGGAAAAGTACGATCATCTTGAAGGATTAAAGGAACAATTGAAAAGAAAACCTCTGCCTCTTCCCAAATTGATTATAACGGATAAACCAATTGATGAACTGACTTTTGATGATTTTGAATTAGATGGATATAAATATCAGGATCCGATAAAATTTGAGGTAGCTATTTGAAGATAATTATTATCTCGGCAGTTGCCCGGAACGGTGTAATTGGAAGCTCCAGTGGAGAAATGCCCTGGCACGTTAAAGAAGAATTTCAGCATTTTAAAAACACAACTTTCGGATTCCCGATAATAATGGGTAGAAAAACTTTTGAAACCCTGAAAACCCCACTTAAGGGACGTTTGAATGTTGTCGTTTCAGCAAATCCTGATTTCAAACTTTCATTTGATGAAGTTAAAATTTATCATACTCTGCAAGAAGCTATTACTTCAGTAAGTGAACTAAATCCGGAAAAGATTTTTATAATTGGTGGCGGCCAGGTTTACAAACAGGCAATGTCATTTGCAGATGAGATGATAATTTCTATAATGCACTTTGATGCAGAAGGAGATGTACTTTTTCCGGAGATAGATAAAAATATCTGGAAAGAGATTTCAAAAGAAGAAAGAGATCAGTTTGATATAATAACTTATGTTAGAAAAAATGACAAAGATTAAGATTCTATCAGAAAATATTGCGAATAAAATTGCAGCCGGTGAAGTGGTTCAGAGACCCGAATCAGTTGTGAAAGAGCTGATCGAAAATTCTATTGATGCCGGCGCCGATACAATTGAATTAATGATAAAACATTCCGGCAAATCTCTTATACAAGTTTGTGATAACGGGATTGGAATGAGTGAAGATGATGCTTTGCTTTGTATTAAGAAACATGCAACAAGTAAAATATTTTCTTATGATGATCTTGAATCAATTGCAACACTTGGATTTCGGGGGGAGGCATTAAGTTCTATTTCAGCTGTTGCTCAGATTGAAATAAAAACTGAAACAGGAGATGAGGAAATTGGAACACTCATTCGATTAGAAGATTCAACTAATATCATTAAAGAGAAAGGATCTTTTTCCAAGGGAACCTGTGTTTCGGTTAAGAATTTGTTTTTTAACACTCCCGCAAGAAGGAATTTTTTAAAGTCTGACTCAACTGAATTAAAACACATTGTTGATACTTTTAATAAAATTTCTCTCAGTCATCCCGATTTAAATTTCAAATTTTATAATGAAGATGATTTGATCTACAACTATTCTGCCGGAGATATTTCAAACAGGATAAAACAGGTTTTTGCGGATAATATGATTGATGCTTTGCTTCCTGTTGAAGAACGGACTGATTTCCTGAATGTTCACGGCTTCATCGGAAAACCGACGATGCTGAAAAAGAGCAAAGGTGATCAGTATCTTTTTCTCAATTCGCGGTATGTTATCAGCAAACAGATAAATCATGCTGTGTTTACTGCATATGAAAATTTTCTTGAGAAAGGAGATTATCCTTTCTTTATCATTTACATCGAGCTTGATCCAAAAAAGATTGATGTTAATGTGCATCCCTCCAAACTTGAAGTACGATTTGATGATGAAAAGGATGTGTACAATTTTATACTTGCAGTTGTTAAAAAGGCTCTAGGCACCCACGATCTTGTTCCCGAAATGATATTTTCTCATACCACGGAAGAGACGGAAAAACTCAGAGTGAATAATTTCAAAAAGGTTGAAAGTAATGATTTCTCAGACAGACCCGATTTAAGTGAAAAGAAATCATTTGCAAAAACAAATTTCAGTGATAAAGAAATTGATCTGATCTTCAAAGCAATTCCTGATAACAAAATTAAACCTGATATATTGAATACTTCACATCCTTTTGAAACAGAACCAAAAGAACTTTATCATTACTCTACACAAAAGGAAGTTAGCGAATCAGAAAACCCGGTTTTTATAATCCAGCTTCATAATAAATACATTCTGTCACAGATAAAAACAGGACTGATGGTAATTGATCAGCATGTTGCACACGAAAGAATTCTATACGAAAAAGCTTTAAAAAGAATGGATGCAAACCTGCCTTTCTCCCAGCAATTACTTTTTCCCAAGACGATTGAATTGGATCCGGGAACTTTATTAGTTCTAAAAGAAATCTCACCTTTACTGATAAAACTCGGATTTGGAATCAAATTTTTCAGTAAAAATACAATTGTAATTGAGGGAGTTCCCGAAGACGTGAAGAAAGGTTCTGAAGAAATTGTTTTAATGGAACTTGTGGATGAGTATGTTAAAAATGAACGCGAAAAGAAACTTGAGACCCGCGAAAATATTGCCAAATCATATTCCTGTAAAGCTGCAATAAAGGCTGGCGACAGGCTTTCGGAAAAAGAATTGAGATTGCTGATAGACCAGTTATTTGCAACATCAATGCCTTATGTTTGTCCTCACGGCAGACCTATTGTTGTAAAAATATCTCTTGATGAATTTGACAGAAGATTCGGAAGAACATAAATTATACTTCTATAAAGACTTAGATGTTATTATCTTTGTAATTAAATAATGTATAAAAGGAATTATATGTTGGATAAAGATTATAAGAAAAGAAAAGATATATACAATGAAAAGGCGGCAGCTTCAAAAAATTCGGGAATGAAATTCACCACGGTGAGTGACAGAGACGTTGATGTTTTATATGGCCCTGATGACATTGAAAATATTAATTACCTGAGTGAAATCGGATTCCCTGGTGAATATCCTTATACAAGAGGAGTTCATACGAATGGATACAGGGGAAGAATCTGGACCATGCGCCAGTTTGCAGGATTCGGATCGCCGGAAGATACTAATGAAAGATTTCACTACTTATTGAATAAAGGACAGACAGGTTTATCAGTAGCATTTGATCTTCCAACTCTTATGGGCTGGGATTCCGATGCTCCTTTGAGTGAAGGGGAAGTAGGAATTTGTGGAGTTGCAATTTCTTCGCTGGAGGATATGGAAATTCTTTTTGATAAAATTCCTCTCGACAAAGTTTCGACCTCAATGACAATCAATTCGCCTGCAGCAATGATTTTTGCTTTTTATCTGGCTATTGCAGCTAAACAGGGAGTTGATTTTAAAAGTCTACGCGGCACATTACAGAATGATATTTTAAAAGAATACATCGCACAAAAGGAATACATTTATCCTCCCGGTCCTTCTATGCGTATAATTGTTGATATGATTGAATATTGTGCAAAGGAAGTTCCCCAATGGAACCCGGTTTCTGTAAGTGGATATCATATTCGCGAAGCCGGTTCAACATCTGTGCAGGAACTTGCATATACTCTAGCTGACGGATTTGCTTATATAGAAGCTTGTATTGAAAGAGGGATGGATGTGGATGAATTTGCTCCAAGAATTTCTTTCTTCTTTAATTCACACCTTGATTTCTTTGAGGAAATTGCCAAATTCCGTGCGGCGAGGAAAATTTACGCTAAAAGAATGAAAGAAAAATACGGAGCGAAAAACCCGCGTTCCTGGTGGTTAAGATTCCACACTCAAACAGCAGGTTGTACATTAACAGCACAGCAGCCCGAAAATAATATTGTACGAACTGCTTTCCAGGCTTTGGCTGGTGTTCTTGGAGGAACGCAGTCACTTCATACAAATTCAATGGATGAAACACTTGCGCTGCCGAGTGAAAAAGCTGTGAAAATAGCTTTGAGAACTCAGCAATTGATTGCATACGAGACCGGCGTAATCAATACGGTTGATCCCCTCGGCGGAAGTTATTACGTTGAAGCACTGACCGATAAAATGGAAAAGGAAGCAAATGAAATTTTTAATCAGATTGATTCTCTCGGAGGTGTTATAGCTGCAATCGAAACAGGATACTTCCAGAAAGAAATCGCAGATGCTGCCTACAGATACCAGAGAGAGATAGAAAAGAAAGAAAAGTTTATAGTTGGTGTTAATGAATTTATAGAGAAGGATGAAAAAGTTGATATCCCGATTCTTTATGTTTCACCTGAAGTTGAGAAAATGCAGAAAAAACGTTTGACTGAGCTGAAACTTCACAGGAGCCAGTCAGCTGTTGATGAAAGTTTAAAAGAAATCAGAGATGCAGGGATGAACGGAAATAATCTTATGCCAATATTTTTAAAAGCAGCCCGCAATTACGTAACTCTTGGTGAAATGGTAAACGAACTCAAGCAAGTTTTCGGTATTTATGAGGAAACTGCTGTTTTTTAATTAATGTTCACTCAAATTATAAAGCTAATCAGAATACCCCAGTGGATTAAAAACTTTTTTGTTTTTGTTCCGCTGATATTTTCTTTAAATCTTTTCCACAAAGAATTACTTTTTACAACTCTCCTAGGATTTTTTATATTCTGTTTGACTTCAAGTGTAGTCTATATCATAAATGATATAGTTGATGCGGATGCTGACCGTGCACATCCAGTAAAAAAGCAGCGTCCGATCGCATCCAGAAAAATCAGTCCGTCGCAGGGAATTATTATTGCTGCTGTTTTTACCTTAGTGATTGTGCTGTTATGTATCGGGTTAAATAGTCCTTTTATTTTTTTACTTATATTATTTTTTATTATAAACGTACTGTATTCGTTCAAATTAAAACACATAGTCTTGCTTGATGTTTTCAGTATTGCCGCCGGATTTTTAATCAGAGTTCTTGCCGGGGCGGTTATAATTGGAGTTGCAGTATCCAGCTGGCTTATTCTTACAACAATGTTTATTTCACTATTCCTTGCTGTAATGAAGAGACATTCTGAAATAGCTATGTTACCTGAAGATTCAACCGCGACAACCCGGAAAGTTCTTGCTTATTATTCGTTAAGTTTTGCCGACCAGATGGCTACTATTGCAGCTGCCGGAGTAATTATTTGTTATGCACTTTACACAGTATCAGAAAGAACCATTTCCGTTTTTAAAACTGAAAATCTGATTTATACCACTCCTTTTGTGGTTTTCGGAATTTTCAGATATATGTTCCTTGTTTATATGAACAGACAGGGAGAAAACACAACACGTATTCTTCTTACTGATATAGTTATGATAATTACAGTAATTTTATATCTTCTGACTACCATGTTTATTATTTATAATAAATATTGAAATAATTAAATAGTAACGAAAGTGTTACCGGATAATTGTTAGGATTAAAAATGATTCGAAATGAAATTATTAATTTTATGTTTGCAATAAATGAGACTTATTCGGATAAAGGATACTGATGACTAATCAGCTGATAATATTAATAATACTTGTACTTATAAGTGCTTTTTTTTCAGGTTCCGAACTTGCTTTTGTCGTTTCAAATAAACTGAAAATTGAAGTTCGTGCAAGGAAAAAAAATATAGCTGCTAAAAGCGCATATTCATTTGTTAAAAATCCCCAGTATTTCTTTTCTACTATTTTAATTGCTAACAACGTAGTCAATATAGCTTTTGCATCTTTAAGTGCTTTAATTCTTTCAGCTGCATTCAACCTGAATGAATTCAGTATTCTGATTATTTCCACACTGATTCTTTTATTATTCGGCGAGCTTATTCCGAAATTTTTAGCCAGAGAATTGGGTGAAAGAGTAGTTCTGTTTACATCAATTCCCATACGTATAGTTTTTTATGTTTTATATCCTCTAGTTAGAATGATATCGTCCCTTTCTTTGTTCCTGACACAATCTTCAAATATGAAAGCTGAAAATATTAACTATCTTTTCAGCAAGGAAGACATAGAGTTTCTTGTAAAAGAAAGCCACGAGGCAGGAGTAGTAAATAAAAAAGAGAGTGACATAATAACCCGTGTTCTGGCACTTGGTGAACAGAGGGTTTATGAAGCTATGCGTCCGAGAACTGAGATAGTCGGTGTCGACATCGATTCAACAATTGATGAGGCAATAACAATATTTATAGAATCGGGTTATTCAAAAATTCCTGTTTACGAAGAGAACCTTGATAATATTCGTGGAGTTATATTCGCATATGATATATTTAAATCACCAAAGAATCTTCAAAATATTATCAGGGAAATCATTTTCGTCCCTGAAACAAAACGCAGCTTTGAAATGCTTAATGAGTTTCTGAACAAACAGGTTTCTATTGCAATTGTTGTTGATGAATTTGGTGGAACCGCAGGACTTGTGACTATGGAGGATATAATTGAGGAATTATTTGGTGAAATTAAAGATGAATATGATATCGAAGAAGATATATGCAGAAAAATTGCTTCGGATACTTATCTCATCAGCGGTAAGGTTGAAATTGATTATATAAATGAAAAATATAATTTGAATATTCCCACCGGAGATTATGAAACCATTGCCGGTTTCATTACCAGCAAGCTTGGAAGAATTCCTCTACAGGGTGAAAATGTAACGATTGAGAATTTTAATTTTTTAATTGCCCGTGCAACTAATATTAAAATCGACCTATTAAAACTCACTATTATTCCTGCTGAGGATGCTATTCAGGCAAATCCCCTTTAGGAGATAACTGAGATTTCCCTTAAATTTGTATGGTATTAATGATTAATTTAAGCAACGATACCAAATAATATTGTTAAAATTTAATATCTCAGGTAAAGATAGAAATAGCAAGGCTAGGACGGGTTCTTTTGAGACTGATCACGGAATTGTTGAAACACCGATATTTATGCCTGTTGGGACTCAGGGTACAGTAAAAGCTGTCAATCAGTCCTATCTTAAAAATGATATAAACGCTCAAATTGTTCTTTCAAATACTTATCATCTTTATTTAAGACCCGGAACGGAAATCCTTGAAAAAGCCGGGGGTTTACATAAGTTTATGAATTGGGACAAACCGATTCTTACTGATAGCGGCGGTTACCAGGTTTTCAGTCTTTCTGAATTACGCAAACTTAAACCCGATGGTGTTGAATTCAGTTCTCATCTTGATGGCTCAAAACATCTCTTCACCCCCGAAAAAATAATTAATATTCAGCGAAGTATTGGATCAGATATTATGATGGTTCTTGATGAATGCACTCCATATCCATGTGAGTATGATTACGCAAAAAAATCAACTGAACTTACTTCTAACTGGGCTATCTTAAATAAAGAAGCATTTGACAAAACATCATCATTATATGGTCATAACCAATTTCTTTTCGGGATAATTCAGGGAAGTGTTTACAAAGATCTCCGTGAAAGGTCTGCCAGGGATTTAATTGCTATTGATTTTGATGGATACGCTATCGGCGGACTAGCAGTTGGAGAACCTACAAGTGTTATGTATGAGATGGTTGATTTTACAACGGATTTTATGCCGGAAAATAAACCAAGATATTTGATGGGAGTGGGAAGACCTGAAAACATACTTGAAGCAATAGAAAGAGGAATTGATATGTTTGATTGTGTTATGCCGACAAGAAACGCAAGGAACGCTAACCTGTTTACTTCTGATGGTGTCTTATCAATGCGCAATGCACAATACAAAGATGATTTCAGAACTATTGATGAAGTATGTGATTGTTACACTTGTAAAAATTATTCCAGGGCTTATTTAAGGCATCTTTTTATTGCTAAAGAAATTTTGGCCCTTGAACTTTCAAGTATTCACAATCTTCATTTCTATCTTAATTTGGTTAAAGAAGCCAGGCAGAGAATAAAAGAAGGAAATTTCTCTGAATGGAAAAGCGAAATTGTTAAAAAAATATCTACGAATAAAATGTTAATGGAGGATTAAATTGTATTATTTACTCGCAATGGCTCCACCCGCTGAAGGCGGAGGAGGTAGTGGATTTATAAGTACCATAATTATGTTTGGTGCTATTTTTCTGATCTTTTATTTTATGATAATCAGACCGCAGCAGAAAAAGGCTAAGGAAAGAGAAAAATTACTTTCGAACCTGCAGAAAGGTGATAAAGTAGTAACCAGCGGCGGACTACATGGAACTATTGCCGGTCTTGATGAAAAAACTGTTTTACTGCAGGTTGGGGACAATGTGAAAATGAAATTTGAAAGATCTGCAATTACAACTATACTTGCTTCAAAGGAAACAATGTAAATTAATAAGCAGATTGATAAAGATAAAATCAGTTATGGGTGAAACATGGAAACAAATATTTTTTGCAGCGCTAAAGAAGCCATAGATGAAATTAAAAATGGTAAAGTAATTATTGTTGTTGACGATGAAGATCGTGAAAACGAAGGAGATTTTGTTTGTGCCGCTGAATATGTAACTCCTGATATAGTAAATTTTATGGTAACACACGGAAGGGGAATGCTTTGTACAGCATTAAGCGGAACGCGTCTCGATGAACTTGGACTCCCTTTGATGGTTGAGTCAAACTCTGCATTGCACGGAACACAATTTACTGTAACTGTGGATGCAATTGACGGGACAACTACCGGTATATCTGCAGCAGACCGGGCATTGACGATTAAAAAATTAATTGATAAGAATTCAACTGCGGATGACTTTGCACGACCCGGACATATTTTTCCATTAAGAGCATACGACGAAGGTGTTTTAAGAAGAGCGGGACATACAGAGGCTGCGGTTGATCTCTGTAAACTTGCAAGTTTAAAACATGCCGGTGTTCTTTGTGAGATTTTAAAAGAAAATGGTGAGATGGCAAGAGTTCCTGATCTGACGGAAATTGCAAAGAAGTTTAATCTAAAAATTTGTACGGTACAGGAAATTATTAAATTCCGGTTAACAAAAGAAAAACTAGTTAATAAGGTAACTGAAATTAATTTTCCTACCAAGCATGGTCATTTCAAACTTCATTTATATCAGAGCCTTGTTGATGGTAAAAAACAAATAGCACTTGTTAAAGGTGAAATAAATAAAGATGAGTCAGTTCTTGTCAGAATGCATTCTGAATGTCTTACTGGCGATGTTTTTCATTCACTTAGATGCGATTGCCACGATCAGTTAAATGCTTCTCTGGATATGATTGAAGAAGAAGGAAAAGGTGTGCTTGTCTATATGAGACAGGAAGGTCGGGGGATAGGATTGAAAAATAAAATACTTGCATACCAACTGCAGGATGAAGGGAAGGATACCGTAGAAGCAAATGAAGCATTAGGTTTTAAAGCCGATCTCCGTGACTATGGAATTGGCGCTCAAATACTTCTGGATCTTGGGGTAAGAAAAATTAAACTGCTTACAAATAATCCCAGGAAAGTTGTCGGATTAAAAGGTTATGGTCTTGAAATAATGGAAAGAATCCCGATTGAAATTATGCCTAATGCAAACAATGAACGATATTTAAGAACAAAGAGAGATAAACTTGGGCACATAATCCTGCAGGAAGTTGCTGAAGAAAAATAGTTAGAAATATTAAACAGTAGATTGTATATTTTGATCCCCGGATTTTATCCGGGGTAAATTTTTCGTTATTTAATCTTTCCATTTTGTTTCTGCTTTCCTTTAAGATAATAACCAATTTTATTAAGTTGTTAACTAACAAAAAGAATAAAATTGTGAAAAATATAATTGTTTCCTCCATATTATTTACCCTTTTTTTTATAGCATCTGCTAGTGCACAGAAAGTGTATTACGCAAACATTGACGGAGAAATAGACCTCGGTATGGCTCCGTATATAAATCGTGTTGTTTCGGAGGCGGAAAAAAACAATGCAGATGCAATTGTTTTCAGAGTAAATACTTTCGGTGGCAGACTTGATGCTGCTACTCAGATTAAGGATGCTATTATCGGGACGAAAATTTTAACAATTGCATTTATAAATAACAGGGCTATTTCTGCAGGCTCACTAATTTCACTTTCGTGTAATAAAATAGCAATGGTTCCCGGGAGTTCTATTGGTGCATCAACTGTAGTCGATCAATCGGGACAGAAACAAAGTGAAAAGTATCAGTCTTATATGAGATCTGAAATGAGAGCAACAGCTGAAAGAAACGGGAGAAGAACTGACATTGCACAGGGTATGGTTGATGAAAGAGTTATTATACCGGGATTAGTTGATAGTACACAGCTTGTTACGCTGACAACAGATGAGGCTTTAAAGTACGGAATTGCTGATGTGCAGGTAAATAATTTAAAAGAAGTTTTAAAGGATTTTGATTTACAAGGTGCGGAAATAGTTAAAGTACACGAAAACTGGGCAGAAGAAGTTGTTAAATTCCTGAACAATGCCATTGTTTCTTCCATTTTAATAATGATTGGATTTTTCGGTTTGATTGCTGAAATTAAAACTCCCGGTTGGGGACTTCCCGGCACTATTGGATTGATTGCTCTTGCACTTTTCTTTGGTTCATCCTACATCCTTGATCTTGCATCCATTATGGATATACTTTTGTTTATCCTGGGTCTAATTCTTCTGGCTCTTGAAATTTTTGTTATTCCCGGATTTGGTATTGCTGGAGTTGCGGGAATATTATTAATATTTGTTTCGTTATTTCTTTCTCTCACACCGAGCGGACCTTTCTTTGATTTCAACGCAATTTCTATAGCTATAATCCAGTTAACAGGAGCAATTGTTGCAGCTCTTGTATTAGTATTAATTCTGGCAAAAGTCTTGCCCAAGAGTACAATATTTAACAAACTTATTCTCAAAGATGAAGAGAAAGCAGATCAGGGTTATGTTTCCTATCCTTCTGAAAAAGAACTGGTTGGAAATGAGGGTGTTGCTTTATCTACTCTAAGGCCTGCAGGCACAGCTGAATTTAACGGAAAAAGATATGACGTTATTGCTGACTGGGAATATATTGAGCAGGGAAGTAAAATAGTTGTATTAAGAGTTGAAGGAGTTAAAGTAGTAGTAAAAAAAGTTAAAGAAGAAGTAGTAAGCTAGTTGAAATTATTTTATTAAATTTTTCCCCCTGAGAATGTTTTCAACTTTGCCGGAATTTTCCACTGTGAATCCCGACTGAACCCATTTATTTTTATATTTAATAAAAAATATTTTATCCCTTTTAGGTCTTGAAGCATCGAAAGGGTACCACGTTTTGAAATTTCCTGTACCCTGTATTCTCCATTTTCCCGTAAAAAATGATGGGTTTTTAACCTCAATTATTTTTATGTCAGAAAAGAAAATGGTTTTTGAAGAAAGTGAAGGGAAATAATATTTTTTTAAAGTGATTGACTCACTATTTATTTCAACAAGATTGTCACTATAGAGCATGTCATGTATCATTTGGGGTTTTACTATTCTTGAAATCCAATTTAAAAAACAGATGGCACCTTTTTATAAGATGCCATCTGCAAAAATATTACGGAATATATTCTAAAATATTTGTATTTGCTATCACTTCTTTCTTTGTCCCTTTTTGTCCTTGCGATTCCATATTAAAAGAGAGGCTAACGGAAGTGGATATTTTTGTTTTCTGAACAAAACCCTTTGAAACGTTAAAATAAATTTTCCCGCCTCCGGAAGTAACAGGTTTTTGAAACTCATAGTTTACTCCCCGGTCTGACATTTTATTTTTTCCGGAAAGATCAGTTTTTAATCCCGCCTTAATATCTGCAATTAAATTCCCATCTAGATCTTCAACTCCGGTAATAGTAAATATTGAAGTGTTCTTTGCCTGAAAAACCATTAACTGGGTGGCGGCTTGTTCTATTTTCCATGTTGAATCTTTAGAGACTCTTGTTTCGGGAACTTTTCTGAAAACCTGGCTGATCATAGGTTTCAGCACACCTTCATTAATATCATTTTTAAGAGTAGCTTTCTCTTCAGTTTTAAGAGAATCGGCATAACCTCTGATATCCAGAAGTTTATTTACTATCCTGTCGGTTCTGAAAATATCAAGTAGTTCACCCAGTTTTGAAACTCTTACATCAAATGGATTATTAACCAGAGATTCGTACTGAGCATATTTAACTATATCAGCGGAATCCTTAGTTGTTCCTGATTCATAACGAACCTGCTGATCCCCGAAAGTTCCATCCAGTTTTATTGATGTTATCGTTGCTTGCATTTCCATTGTGCTATCGGCATCTATTTCAGTTGGTCTAAAATTAATATTGTAAACCATAGTTTGATCAATTCCCTGGGTCATGGTTGTGTCTTTAGAGGAAATTGTCTGATCATCCTTTGAGATTACCGTTAATCTGAATCCATAATTTTTACCTTTCTCAAGTTTGTACCTCAGGTAAAATAATTGATTTGGATTTTCAACAGGGTTTGCTTTAATATCTGTTGTATCATATGCAAACTGATTTTTTTGTTCAGCAGGTTTATTTTCATTTTCCTGTTTTCCGCATCCATAAATTAATAATCCGGTTAAAATTATTATTACTAATTTTTTCATTCTTTCTTTCCTTTAGTATAGTAGATATTTCTTTCTTATTTTTAAAAAATTATTTAGTCCCTTTTGCCACGAGGAAATTATTTTACCGGGAGTTTCCCCATCCTTTAACATTAATCTGAGAGTTTTTTCTCCCGTTAATTTATCAAAATACTCAGCATTAAATTTAAACTTTTCGGGATAAAGTTTATGAATAGAATAAAGTAATTTGATGCCAAATTCTATTTCCTTAAACTGGTCTCTATCATTAATGTGGAATGATATCCCGTAACACTTTTGATTCTCAAATTTAGGATTATCAGCTTTACCGGGAAGATTCACCGGAATAAAAGTTACGGGTTTAATAGAAACCCCATTATGCTTAAGTGAATCAAGTTCATTTATTAATTCTCCGGAATTAATAAACGGTGAGCCAATGTTTTTAAAGGGAAATTCTGTTCCTCTTCCCTCGGAAATATTAGTGCCTTCAAGTAAAGCTATCGCCGGATAGAGAATAGCCGTTTCAATATCAGGCATATTGGGAGATGGTTTGATCCATTTCAAATTGTAATCATCAAAGTAAATATCACGTTTCCAGTTTATCATTTTTATAACTTTTAGATCCGGTATATCTTTACCGATCCATCCTTCACCGGCAAACATTTCAGCTAATTCTCCAATTGTCATTCCGTGGATTAAAGGTATTGGTGCTATCCCAATAAATGATTTTAAAACAGTATCCAGAACTGGTCCGGCTACATTAATTCCCCCGACTGGATTTGGTCTATCTAAAACAATTAATGGAATATTATTTTCCCCGGCTGCCTGCATAACATAATATAAAGTTGAAATATATGTATAAAATCTTGTTCCGATATCCTGCAAATCAAAAATCAACAGATCGATATTTTTTAACATTACTGGTGTTGGTTTCCTCGTTTTTGGATAAAGAGAATAAACAGTTACTTTTTTCATAATTGAACTTGTAACCGCATCTCTCTCATCGGCGTTAATCTCAAACCCATGTTCCGGTGTAAAGATTGCCTGAATTTTTATTCCTTTTATCCGGCTTAATGTGTCTATCAATAAAGTGCCATCTGAGAGAACACTTGCCCTGTTTGAAATTATTCCAAGTCGTTTATCATTTATCAGATCAGAATATTCATTCAGTAATCTATCGGACCCCAAAATAATGTTTTGATTTATTTGTATTTGTTTGTTGTTTTCTTCAGTACTGCATGACTGGAGAATAACTAATAACAAAAGTGGTATATAAAGTTTAAGGTTATCCATTAACTAAAAGAGGTTGTCTAAAGATGACAATTTCTTTAAGACAACCTCAATAATTTTCCTATAAATATTTAGTTTCCGTAATTATCCAGTAAATCTTTCCTGGAAAAGAAATGCAGAATTTCCATTGCAGCATTTTCATCAGAATCAGAACCATGAATTGCATTTTCGCCTTTATTTGCTGCGTATAATTTTCTGATCGTTCCATTTTCAGCTTCAGTGGGATCAGTGGCTCCAATCAGTTTTCTGAAGTCCGCTACTGCATTTTCTTTTTCAAGCGCAATTGGAACACACGGACCTGAAGTCATAAAATTGACAAGCTCTCTGAAAAATGGACGTTCTTTATGTACTTCGTAAAATCCTTCAGCAGAATTCGTTGTTAAATGAACCATCCTGATTGCTTTAATCTTAAATCCTGAATCAGTAATCATTGTAATTATTTGTCCAATATTATTTTTTTTAACCGCATCCGGTTTAATAATAGCTAATGTTCTGTTACCCAAATTATTCTCCTTATTCTATTTACGTTTTCCGGTTCCTTTAGCCATTTTTTTTGCGTTTTTCTTAACCGGTTTTGAAATTGATTTCTTGCTGACTTTTTTACTTTTTAATACAGCTTTGCTGGTTTTCTTTTTGGAAGACTTTTTTTTCTGATTTTCAAGAGCCTTCAACATTGTGCTTCCTATTTCAGCCGGGCTTTCGGCAACTTTTATCCCTGCTTTTTTCATAGCATTAATTTTCTCTACAGCCGTTCCTTTTCCGCCCGAGATAATCGCCCCGGCATGACCCATCCTTCTACCAGGAGGTGCTGTTCTTCCCGCAATAAAACCAACTACAGGTTTGTTAACATTTTTCTTAATATATGCTGCAGCCTCTTCTTCGGCAGTTCCGCCAATCTCACCAATCATTACTATTCCATCTGTTTGAGGATCGTCATTAAACATTTTAATGATATCGAGAAATCTGGAACCAATTACCGGATCACCTCCGATACCAACGCAGGTAGATTGACCGAGTTGGACATCAGTTAGCTGTTTAACAGCTTCATAGGTTAAAGTACCACTGCGTGAGACAACACCTATTTTTCCTTTTTTGTGAATGAAGCCAGGCATAATTCCAACCTTTGCCTGTCCCGGAGAGATAACTCCCGGACAGTTTGGGCCAACAAGAACTACATCCAAATCTTTTATTGCATTATAAACTTTAACCATATCACGAGCGGGAATACCCTCTGTAATACAAATTATAACTTTTATCCCGGAATTGGCTGCTTCAAGAATTGCATCAGCTGCAAAAGGAGGTGGTACAAAAATAACTGAAGTATTTGCTTTTTGTACTTTAACTGCTTCTGCCACGGTGTTAAATACCGGAACACTTTCGAAACTGGTACCGCCTTTTCCGGGTGTAACACCCGCAACTACTTTTGTTCCGTACTCTATCATCTGCTGGCTGTGGAAAGAACCCTCACCACCAGTAATTCCCTGAACCACAAGTCTTGTTTTATTATTTACTAAAATGCTCATAGGAGATCCTGTATTTTCTTAATAAGAAATTTTGTCTCCAAAGATAAAAAAAAGGCAGGATAATTCCTTAATTGTAATGCTTGTATTTAAATTGATTTTTCTTCTTCAGTATCATTCAGGGGAGGTCTTTTCCGGTCTAACCAGAAAGCGATTAAAATAACGAGCACAATTGAAAGCAGGGCAGAACCTGCTACTTCAATTCCATTTTGTGGTCTGGGACTAAGAATTTGAGAAACGAAAGCAGCGGCAACAAGTATAACAGAAAAAATATACATTCCATACTTACCTCCAAATCCAACCGCCTGAGTTTCCTTCAAATAAATTGTAAGTCCGATCAAATAAATGATCAATTCCACAATTAGTGCAAGATAAATATTCTTCCAAAGTCCTAATCCGATTACCAATTGCGGATCCCCTAAAATTGATAAATCTGGAACGTGGACAATGAGGTCAAAGATAAAATGTGAAAATACTCCCAGTCCTAAAAGAACTGCAGTTATGTGTCTTTTGGTAATTATTTCGGCAGCAATGTAAACGAGCATACTCCATGCAATTGTTGCGATAAGACTATGTGAATAGGGAAAAATAAATTTTAAATAGTGAAGTTTTTCAAAATTATCAGGTACAATTACTTTCTCGAAACCAAGTAATACAAATATCCATAAAAGCAGATCGAGAAAAAGAACAGAAACAAAAAACCAGGCAAGGTTAGTTTTCTTATCAAATTTTCTCATTGCCAGTCCGGCTCCAAGGTGCCCTATAAACATCCTGTTTCCTTCAATTTAGATTAAGAGAATAAGGTTTAAGAACCGATATTGATAATATGCTAAGATTATTTTTAAGTAGATGATAAAAATATACAAATTCAAAAATAAGTTTTAAAACAAAAATAGTGGAACGGCAAGTATTTGTCGGGATGAGTTTAGGACTTTCTCAAAAGATCTAGAAACGAGTATCTAATCAGCTTAACTTTTTTGTTTCAGGTTTATTCAAATCTTCATCGGTTATCGTTATCTCTTTCTGCAGATCGTTAATTCCCTTTTTAAATTCACTAATCCCTTTGCCTAAATTCTTTGCAATTTCAGGAATCTTCTTTCCACCGAAAAGAATAAGAACCACAACCATAATTATTAATAATTCACCCATGCCAATATTCTCAAACATCTTTATCCTCGCTTAGATATTATTCTTTTTTGGATTCTGTTTTTTTTGCTTCATCGTTTGAGGTTTTTATTTCATCCTCAACGTCTTTCAAACCTTTCTTAAATTCGCTCATACCTTTACCTATTCCTCTGGCCAACTCAGGTATTTTTTTTGCACCAAATAAAATAAGCACAACAAGCAGGATAAGAATTATTTCTCCAGCGCCTAAGTTTCCGAACATTTTATCACCTTTAATTAAAGATATTATTTATAATTGATCTGAAAATTAATTGACCGTCAGTTTTTCCTAATACCGGGTTACAACTTCGTTCAGGATGCGGCATCATTCCCAATATATTTCCTTTTTTATTCATAATGCCTGCAATATTTTTTACGGAACCGTTGGGGTTATAATTTCCATCAACCGATCCTTTTGGGGGACAATATCTGAAAACGATCTGATTATTTTCTTCAAGTGTTTTTAGAGTATTTTCATCCGCAAAATAATTTCCATCTCCATGTGCAACAGGAATTTTAAGAACAATTTCCGGACTAATGTCTTTTGTAAAAAGAGTATCATCATTAGCAATAGAAAGATAAACATCTTTGCAAACAAATTGTAGCGATTTATTCTTCAACATCACACCGGGTAGTAATCCTGCCTCAAGTAAAATCTGAAAGCCATTACAGATGCCGATAACACAGCCGCCATTTATAGCAAAATTTTTTACAGAATCCATAATTGGGGAAAAACGGGCAATAGCACCAGTACGAAGATAATCACCGTAAGAAAATCCCCCAGGAAGCACGATCAGATCAGAGTTTTGCAAATCCGTTTCTTTATGCCATAAAAATTTCGTGTCACAATCAAGAACTTTTCTGAATGAATAATAAGCATCGTGATCGCAATTTGAACCCGGGAAAACGACAACTCCAACTTTAGGTTTCATTAAACTTCTTCCAGCGTGAACTCATAATCTTCCATAATAGAATTTGCCAGAAGTTTACTGCAATATTCATTTACTTCTTTTTCAGCAGCAATTCTATCATTCGAATCAACAGAAAATTCAATATACTTATTAATTCTAGTGTCTTTAATGTTATTTATTCCTAAAAGAATGGCACCTTTTTCAACTGCTTTCCCCTGCGGATCCAGAATAGATGGACGACGTTTGATTAACACTTTTGCCTTATACAAATTGTTCCTCTTCCTGAAAATCAAAATTTCTTTTTTAACAGAAAAAATATATGACGAAAAATACCAAATACGATTATGAAAACAAACATAAAGTAAAGTGCCTGTGTGAAAGTACAAATTATTAAAAGTATAACTGCAAGCAGGATTATCAATATAAGATAAGGTTTCTTTTTAAGTTCGTTTAACTTCAATTTAGGAAATGAATCATATTCTATTCTGCTTACCATTAGGTAGGATAGAAGCAGGATCATTGGTATGATAATATTTGAATATGGTTCCTGATAACCATTTGGAGCAATATAAAAAGCCAGGCAGAATGAAGCGATTGTAATTGCTGATGATGGAATTGGCAGACCTTTAAAAAAAGATTTATCAAATCCTACTAGTTGAACATTAAATCTTGCAAGACGGAATCCACCGGCGAGCATCAATAAAGAACTTATGATAATTCCCGCAACATCAAATTGAAATAGATAACTTTTGTAAATTAGGAAAGAGGGCGCAACTCCAAAGCTAACAACATCTGAAAGTGAATCAAGTTCAACACCAAGTTCGCTGCTTGATTTTGTTAATCTTGCCATTGCACCATCAAGTGCATCAAAAATACTTGCTATAATAATTAGCCAGGCAGCATAAATAAATCTTCCCTGGCTCGCACTGACGATTGAAAGGAAACCGCTGAACATATTCATTGCGGTAAAAAGATTGGGAATGACAGAACGAGTAACTCTAAGTCGGCTCATCAGTTTTTATGATACTCAAATAAAATAGTCTCTCCTGCTTTCACTTCATCATCCTTTTTTACTTTTTCTATACAGTTTTGAGGAACAATTACATCAACACGACTTCCAAATTTAATCATTCCAAACCGTTCTCCAATTTTTACTGAATCACCAACCGAAATTTCATAAACTATTCTTCTTGCAATAAAGCCGGCAACCTGTGTAAAAAAAACCTTCCCGTACTTTCCTGTAATACCAAATTCTGCTCTTTCATTCACTTCTGAGGCTTTATCTTCAAAAGCTGCAATATATTTCCCCTTAAAATATTCCAGATAATCAACTTTACCATTTACAGGAATCCTGTTAACGTGGACATTTAAGGGCGACATAAAAATAGATATCTGTTTAGCCTTACCATTTATGAATTTATTTTCAATTACATCTTTTACAAAAAGCACTTTGCCATCAGCAGGGGAAACGACAACATCATCTCTTGCTGGAGGAGTTCTATCGGGGTCACGAAAAAAATTCATTGAGAAAATAAGTAATAGAAGTGGAATAATTATCAAAACACCCTTTAGCATAATTATTATGTGTGAAGAAACTTAAAGAGATTAGAATGAAAGTGATTACTGAAATTACAGCAAGGGTGGAATATCCGTATTTGGTAAACATTTAAGCGCTCGTCATATTCAGTAGCAGATCAGTATATTTTTTTATTTCTGCAGAAGTGTTCAGGTTATACGGATCTAGCCATTTCCCGTTTGTGTTTTGCGGGATTATCTTAATGCTGGTTGGTGTGAAATCATCTACAAGATAGATTTTATCTTCACTTTTACCGAAGAAGCAGTTCACCTCGGAAAGCAGAACATTTCTTCTTTCAAAAAAGAATTTTAGTACTGCATTTACTTTTGAGCAAATTCTGTTCATTAATCTGACGTCTTCATTTGTACAGATGTCAAATGTGATGAGGTGACTTTCGGTAACCATAGAATCTTTTCCATTCAGAAAATGAAATTCAAAAATCGGAAGATTTAAAGATTCACCCTCTTTCTTACCAAAAACTTTGGCAGTTCTTTTATCAACTATATTTAATATCCTTATAAAGAATGGAAAACGCTGATGTTTAATAAATTTCAGAGCGGAAGAATTCTGAGTTTTCAGAAAAGATATAGGGATATGATATTCTTTGAGATAATCAAAAAAGAAAGCATTCAAAGAAGCAAATTTTGATCCAAGATCCTTAACTTTGATCTTTTTATTATTATCCGCTACTAGAAAATCAGGATATTTAAATAGAGTATAATTCTGATCGTCCAGCGGAAGATCTTTTTTTGCTACTTCTTCGTGTAAAAGCGAATTATTGTAAAATTTTAGCCCCAAATTTTCCTTATCTTTTTTTGACAAAGAAAATATGAAAATTAAGTGTATAAAGTCAATTCTAAGTATTATATTTAAATAAAAAAATAAGAATTTTCTAATAAGAAATTAAATAATATGGAGGATTTTGGATGAAAGGTGGCATGCAGGGAATGTTGAAACAGGTTCAGAAAATGCAGGCAGAATTACAGAAGGTTCAGGCTGGATTGGGTGATTTGGTCGTTTCTGAAGAAGCTGGCGGCGGTATGATAAAAGCCACTGCGAATGGGAATCAGGAAATAATTTCTGTAGAAATTGACCCGCAAGTCATAAATGCGGATGAAAAAGAAATTCTTGAAGATCTGGTTGTAGCTGCAATTAATAAAGTTTTGCAAACAGCAAAAAAAACAGCCGAGGAGGAAATGGCTAAAGTTACAAAAGGAATGCTTCCTCCCGGTATGAATATCCCTGGAATGTAAAAGTGCATATAGCTGAACCGCTTACTGTTGCAATTGAGGAATTAAGTAAACTACCGGGAATAGGCAGAAAAACTGCACAACGTCTTGCCCTGTATCTACTTAAAACGGAAAATGAATCGGTTGAAAATCTGATTAAATCACTGCGGGACCTGAAATTGAAATTACGGTTTTGCTCCAGATGTTTTAATATTTCCGAAGAAGAATTTTGCGAGGTCTGTAAAAGCAGAAAAAGAGATCAGACTGTTATTTGTGTAGTGGAAGAAGCCAGTGATGTGATTGCAATTGAAAAAACGCATGAATTTAATGGTTTATATCACGTTCTGGGAGGTGTACTTTCACCATTAACCGGAGTTAGTCCTGAAGCATTAAAAATAAAACATCTTCTTAAAAGATTTGAAGATGAACAAATTCAGGAAGTTATTCTTGCATTAAATCCTGATACTGAAGGTGAAACAACATCTCTTTATCTTGCGAAATTAATTAAACCGTTAGGAATCAAGGTATCGCGAATTGCTCGCGGACTGCCAATTGGAGGTGATTTGGAATTTGCGGACGAAGCTACGATAGGGCGGGCAATGTTAAGCAGAAGTGTTCTGTAATGGCTGAATGGTTTGAAAGCTGGTTTAATACGGAAGAATATCTTAGTGTTTATCGTCATCGGAATGATACCGAAGCAGAGAAACTCGTAAATCTCATACTTGACAAAGTTGAACATTCTACCCGGTGCGGATGTAATTGATCTTGCATCTGGAGCCGGGAGACATTCGATACTACTTGCTGAAAAAGGATATAATGTCACAGCTGTTGATTTAAGTGAAAATCTTTTAGAAGTTGCGAGGAAAACAGCGGAAGATCTTAATTTAAAAGTTAATTTTGTTAATGCAGACTTAAGGAACTTCTGCATTAACTCAAAGTTTGATCTTGCTCTTAATCTTTTTACAAGCTTTGGTTACTTTGAAAAGGATGAAGAAAATTTTGCATTATTCACTAAGGGATTTGAACTTCTGAAACCTGGTGGACAGTTTGTTATAGATTATTTTAATTCTAATTATATTCAAAATAATCTTGTTCCACATTCAGAAGGAATGATAAACGGTAAAAAAGTAACTCAGGATCGAAAGATTATTGGCAACAGGGTTATAAAAAATATATTGATTGCAAAAAATGGTACTAAAGAAAGATACACTGAATCAGTAAGAATGTATTCGGATATAGAGTTATCATCCGCTATTGAGAGAAGCGGATTTAAAATTAAAAATACTTTCGGTGATTTTGATGGCAGTGATTTTGACCTTAATACTTCTCCAAGAATTATTATTATCTCTGTGAAATGAAATATTTTTATTTTATAATATTATTTTTGGCTGGTTTCTATGGCTGCGATATACTTCAGACCAGAAATGCTGAGTCACCGAATCAACCACGTTCAAATTATCAACAAGCTGTTACACCGCAGATATTGATTTCCAATCTTGTAAATTCATTGAACGAAAAAGATGTTCAGAATTATATTAGTACTTTTGTAGATTCTTCATTCACGGATAAAAAATTTTATTTTTCGCCTTCCAGCGGAGCCTTATCTCAATACCCATTCCTGATAAATGACTGGTCCATAAAAGATGAAGAACAATATTTTAATAATCTCAAAACCAAGGTTTCAGATAATACTCCAATTACACTTTCGTTAACCAATGAACAATATAGTCCCTTTGGAGACAGTCTGATTTACACGGCAACTTATTCTTTGAACGTCCCGAATGATCAGTCTGAGCCGAAGGATTATCAGGGAGATTTAAGATTTACGATGATCAGGGACAACAGGGCGGTATGGGTAATTTATTTCTGGCAGGATACCAAAAGCACGGCGTTGCCAAGTTGGAGTGAATTGAAAGGGAAATTCTATTAATAAATTTTATTATCTGCTTCCTGTAATAATAATTATTTTTGCAGGTTGTAAAAATCCATTTGCCCCTGCGTTTGATAACGAAGCCAACATTAATAATTCCACTATCACTGATCAGAAAACTATTGAGGGTGTATTTCAGAATTTCCAATATGCCTATACGTTCAAAGACACTACAATATACGGCAAGGTAGTCTCAGATAATTTTATATTTACATACCGGGATTATGATCTTGGTTTTGATGTCTCCTGGGGTAGAGAAGAGGAAATGAAAACTACTTACGGACTATTCCAGAATTCGCAAAGACTGGATCTTATCTGGAATAACGTAATTACTTCATCTGTTGATACTCTTAGTGCAAATGTTGTCAGGGGATTTAATCTTACTGTAACTTTTAATCCAACTGACGTAATTCGTCTTGATGGAAGAGTAAATATGGCCCTGGAACGATCATCAGCCAACTCTAAATGGGAAATTACAAGGTGGATAGATGAATCAAATTTCTAATATAAATATTAGCGGAGATTTTCCAACCAAATGTTCTTTTCACTAAAAGAAGCCTTCAGGTTAATTAGGAGAGCAAAAGCATCCTTTGTACTTTCACTGCTTTCGTTGAGTATCTCAGTTGTTTTGATTACGGCTTCTGTAGCTTTAATTCAATCCTCACAATTTATACAAAGCAAAATAAAGGAAAATGTCAGTATCAATTTATTCCTTCGGGATGATCTGGCTACTAGCCGTATATCAGAAATAAAAAGTGAGTTGCAAAAATCAAAATATATCAGATCGGTCAATTTTATTGATAAAGAAAAAGCGGCTGAAATATTTATTAAAGAAACCGGTGAAGATTTCAGGCAACTTCTTGATTACAACCCGCTTCCTGCTTCATACACTGTAACCTTAAAAGCAGAATATTTTGATAAGGACTCTCTGCATTCTATTATTTCTTCACTTTCCGGAATTAAAGGCGTTGAAGACGTATCATTTAAAAATGAATTTATTTACAAGCTTGTTTCTTTACTGGATAATATTAAAAAATATATATTTATTGCCACCGCAATAATATTCTTTATCTCTTTGTATATCGTGTACAGTACTGTCCGATTAATTATAACCGCCAAATTTGAAGAGCTGGAAACTATGAAACTTGTGGGAGCCAGGCTATCCACTATTAAGTTTCCAATAATTATTAATTCATTGATTGTTGGGATTCTTTCCGGGATAGTTTCCCTTGCTATTTTTATCTTGTTTATTTCTGTCATTGGTGATTATATTAGTACTTTAAGTTTTCTGGGAACCTCAAAATATTTCTATCTTCTATTAATCTTACTGACGGGTCCATTGCTGGGTTTACTTGTGAGCATTGTGACCTTACGAAGGCTTTCCCTGAAAATTTGATGTCTTGTTTAATATTGCTAATTTTATTTTAATTATTACCCGGAATTCGGTAAATGAACTACTTTCTAAAACCATTAATAATCTATTTTTTTTATAAGTGCTGTAAGCTTTGCCCAGAATTCGGAATTGCAGGTTGGCAGCAATACAAACCAACTCAGACAAAACCAGGGAGCGCTTTATGATTATTCAGATCCTTCAAGTATAAATATTAAAGTCTCTGTATGGGGATTTGTGAAATATCCCGGAAAGTATATTATACCGGTTGGAAGTAGTGTTTATGATTTGTTATCCTATGCCGGAGGTCCAACAGAGGATGCACACCTGGATGATCTGAGAATATTCAATACTGATGAGGATAGTTCCCAATCAATGGTGAAGTTCAACTATAATGATCTTCTTTGGGATGAAAACTTAAAAGAATTTAAAAGTGCTCCTGATCTTAATGCCGGGGATATATTGCTTGTCCCGGGTTCTCAAAGACTTTATTTTAAAGATTATCTTCAAATTGGTCTTTCGGTATTCTCTGCGCTGGTCTCTCTTTCAATATTAATTTTAAATATAGCAAAGTAAGTATGACAACTGACCCAATGAATGACGACTTACGATCCCTGGAGAGCAACTCTCTAAAAGATTACATCAAACTAATAAGAACAAATATGGTCCCGATAGTTCTTATTACTCTGATTAGTTTTGTTGTTGCAATAGTTTATGCTGTTAACGCTAAAAACATTTATAAATCTACCACATCATTAAAAGTATCTCCGCCACAGGGAAATATTCTGGAATCACCTTTAATGCCGGAGTTTCAGGATTTTGGCAGCGACAGGTTTATTGCGAATGAAATAGAAATATTAAAAAGTTATAACCTTCGATCAAATGTTGCCAGGTCACTAATTGATAGTTTTAAGACCGAAGCAGTGAAAGATAGTTTCTACTTAATATTGAGTCACGACTTTAATGATGGAAAAGGAAAACTTCTAAGTGATAACCAAATTGCTAAAGTCTTGGATGGGGCAGTTACAATTGAACAAAAGAGAGGGCTTGATATAATTGATATATCTGCAGAATCACCATCACCATTTGAAGCTGCACTTATTGCAAATATTTATGCTAAGGAATATAAAAACCTGAATCTGGAAATTAACCGGAATCAGCTTACTCTAGTTAAAGCGTTTCTGAACCAGCAGAGAGAAGAAAAACAAACAGAACTTAATGCTGCCGAAGAAAATCTCAGAAATTTTCAGGAGAAAGGTGGAATCGTTGCTCTTGATGAACAGGCAACAACATTAATAAATCAATTATCTGATTTTGAAGCACAGCAGAGCGCGAAAAAAATTGAATTAGCAGCTTCCAATAAAACACTAACTCAATATAAAAAGGAATTAGCTGATCAGAATCCAAGACTTGCTGATTATCTTGAAAGTGTCTCCAGTGAAGCTTATATACAGACGCTTCAGCAGCAACTTGCACGTTTACAAGTAAACAGAGATATGGCGATTGCTTCCAAAGATCCAAAGATGAACAATACTAATGTTCTAAAAGAATATGATGCAAAAATTACTGATCTGAAGGAAAAACTTGAAAATAAAATGAAAGTGATTAAGGCAGGAATTTTAGCAAGTAGTCCGGAAGAGGTGAAAGATCTTTCACAAAAAATTGTTGAAGAGGAAATTAAAAACCAGGCTTTGCAGATAACTGTTACTGAGCTTGGAAAAATTGTTAAAAATTATGAAGCCAAATTTAATCAACTCCCAAAAACTTCCATAGAATTTGCCAGACTTCAAAGAAACCGGGAAGCTCTTGAAAAACTTTACACTTTAGTAGAAGAGAAATATCAGGAAGCTATAATTAATGAACAATCCCAGCCGGGAAATGTGCTGATTATTGATAATGCAAGACGACCGGATTCACCGGCAAAACCTAACAGATTTTTAATCATTCTAATCGGACTTGTGCTGGGCGGTGGAATGGCTTTCGGTTATGTTTTTACCAAAAATTATTTTGATAATACAATCAAAACCCCGGAAGATATTCAGAACAAGAATATAAATGTACTTGCATGGATTCCGCAAATTGAAGGCATGGGTTTAAACGGTTCAAAGGAATTTGAATTTATTGTTGCTAAAAAACCCGACTCAATTCCCAGTGAAGCTTTCCGTGCTCTGAGAACCAGGATTCAATTTGCTAATCCGGATAAAGAATCTTTAAAAACTATTTTAATTACATCATCGGCACCGCAGGAAGGAAAAACAACAATTGCAGTGAACCTTGGAGGAAGTTTTGCTCAGGCAAATAGAAACACTCTGGTTGTTGATTGTGATTTAAGAAAGCCCAGAATTCATACTGTATTTAAATCAAACCGGTTCCCGGGATTAATAGACTATCTTTTTGGTAAAGCGACTCTCGATGAAGTAACACGGAAATCGGATACTCAGAATTTAAGTTACATAACCTCAGGTACCATTCCGCCAAATCCTGCAGAGATGCTTGAATCAAATGCTATGAGAGAATTTTTGAGTGTGGTCAGAGAGAAGTACGATATTATTCTGCTTGATTCTCCCCCAGTAATCGCAGTTACGGATTCCGAAATTTTAGCAAGCCTGGTGGATGCAAGTATACTTGTTGTGTCGGCAGATACTACAGAAACTGAACTATTGGAAAAATCAGTTGAACTTATAAAGAGAGACAGGTCATCATTTATTGGTACGGTATTGAATAACTTTAGTTATAAAAGTGGCTATGGTTCTTATTATAAATACTACTATTACTACTCCCGACCAACAGAGGGAAAGAAAAACAAATTCACTCAAACAGAATCAAAAAATTAATCCTGCATATTCTTATGATTAATTTTATCAAGTTTATCTCCTCAAGAATATTTTCACTACTAATATTGTGTTTGTTATCTGGAATATTTGCTTCTGGTTATGCACAAACAATGCCTGACTATAAGGAAAGGACATTTGCGCTTTTTTCAGATTCGGTATCAGCTCTTATGGGCAAAAATATAGAGATGCAGGCAACTGAAGGGAGCGTTGATCCTAATGAATATATTGTTGGACCGGGAGATCAGATTTTTGTTTCTATCAACGGAATAGAAGAGATCCCATTAAATTTGTTTATAAACCAGGAAGGGATTTTATATGTTCCTAAAGTTGGTGGTATTGATCTGAATGGATTGACATTGGATGAAGCGAAAGTGAAGATTAGAAAATCTATTAACAATTATTATAAAAATGTTGATGTATTTATTTCGCTAACGGATTTTAGAAAAATAAAATTATCATTATTAGGGGATGTAAAGAAACCATCCACTTTTATTTTGCCGGCTAATGCGAGACTAATGGACTTAATTGTCAACTCGGACGGGCTTAATAAAACATCAAACTTTAGAAATATTCATATCATACACCGTGACAGTACTGAGAAGAGTTTTGATCTCCTGGCTTATTTGAGATTGGGGAAAAGATCGGAGAATCCATTACTGAGGGAAGGTGATATTGTGATTGTTGATAGGGTGGATCGGGTTATTTCCATTTCCGGAATGATTAAATATCCTGGTATTTATGAATACGTTGAAGGTGAAAGTGCTGATCATCTGATCACGATAGCTGGTGGGATTATGTCCAAAGCAAGAAAGGATTCTATTGAGATTGTTAGTTTTCTTGGGGATGGTAAGACACAGGTAAGTAAGTACTATACACTGGATGAAATCAACAAAGGAAATATACTTTTACATTATGAAGATCAGATAATGGTTCGGGAACTTCCGGACTACTTCGACCCGAAGTTTGTATCAGTGCAAGGTTATGTAGAGTATCCTGGTTATTATAAAATAAACAAGGATAAAACAAAACTGACTGAAATAGTAGAATTGGCCGGAGGGTTTAGAAAAGAAGCTTCACTTACAGAAGCTACACTCACCCGGCATTCAGGCACAGTAGAAGATGATCCTGAGTTTGATAGATTAAAAACAATGTTGCGAACTGATATGACAGATGACGAATATGATTATTTTAAAGCCAAATCTCGCCAGAGAGAGGGAAAAGTTGTGGTAGACTTTTATGCACTATTTGAGCAAGGAGATAAATCAGAGGATGTAATTCTGAAAAGAGGTGATGTCATAAACGTTCCCGAAGCAAAAGATTACATTATTCTTTTAGGGCAGGTTGTGAATCCCGGTAATATTATTTATCAACCCGGATTATCTATTGATGATTACATCAAATTAGCGGGAGGATTTGGCTGGAGAGCTGAGGAAGGTGATGTTCGGGTAATTAAAGCTAATACTGGTGAATGGCTTGATGCAGACAAAGTAGATACTCTTAAACCGGGGGACACTATATGGATTCCTGAAAATCCACCAGGTCCTAAATTCTGGGATGTCTTTACAACTTCTTTGGCAATAGTTGGTCAGGTTGCATCTATAATCGCTGCAACAGTTGCAATAATAGTTGCATCAAGGAGATAGAAGTTTGACTTATCATGAAATTATAAATACAATAATTTTTCACAGGAATAAAATTCTTAAGGTTACAATAATTTCAACGGTTTTTTTATTCCTCATTTTACTTTTTGTTTATCCGCTAACCTACAAATCTACAATTTCGGTTATGCCGCCTGAAAATAATCCTGAATCCGGATCATTAAGTTCATTACTCAGTGGTCAGGATTTTTCAAGTATACTAACCGGAGGTCTTTCAAGCGCTAATTCCCAGTTGTATGTTGAGATGCTTAAAAGCAGAACCGCTGCGTTGTACGTGGTTAATAAATATAATCTTGTAAACTATTACGATGTGGATAATAAATATAAAGCTGCAGAAAAACTTCAAAACAATCTCGAAATAGATCTGACTAAAGAAGGAATTATTAAACTTGATGTAGTAGTCCAAACTTCTTTATTTCCCGGAATTACTTCCGACAAGGATTCAGTTAAAAGGTTTGCTGCTGATTTATCGAACTCTTATGTAGAAGCTCTTGATAAAATGAATCGCGAAAAATTATCTTCGCAGGCAAAACGTGCACGTATGTATATAGAGGAACAGCTCGGGAAAACTAAGAGCCGTCTTGATTCCGTTGAAAATCGGTTAGCTGAATTTCAAAAAACAAATAAAGCTATCTCTCTGCCTGAACAGGTTAATGCAGCTATTGATGCTGCAGCCGGGATAAAAACAGAGATTGTAAAAACAGAAGTTCAATTAGGACTTTTAGAATCAAATCTGCGTGAAGATAATCAAACACTGATAGCATTAAGGTCAAAACTGGATCAGTTGAAACAACAGTATAATAAGATGGCTATGGGGAGCCAGGATTATCTTGTAGCATTTAAAGATGTTCCGGAACTCGGGAAGGAACTCGCATCTTTACTGCGGGATGTTAAGATTCAGAATGAAGTATATTTATTACTTCAGCAGCAATATTATAAAGAAAAAATTCAGGAGAACCGCGACATCCCGACTATTCAGGTATTGGATGAAGCAATCCCTCCCCAGAAAGCTTCTGCGCCGAGAACAATATTTTCCACAATTACCGGGGGAGTATTTGTCTTTTTATTGATGAGTCTCATCGTGGTTATTGGAGAAAAAAAACTCTATTGGTTTAAAAAGAAGGAATGATATTGTCTAAAACTGCTGTTGTTACAGGAGGTGCCGGTTTTCTTGGTTCTCATTTGTGTGATAAGCTAGTTAACGAAGGTTTAAAGGTTATCTGTGTTGATAATCTCATTACCGGAAATGTTAACAACATTAGTCATTTAGCGGGACATGAGAATTTTTCATTTGTGAAGCATGATGTTACGAACTATATTTTTATCCCGGGAAACGTTGATTATATACTTCATTTTGCTTCTCCTGCCAGCCCGATCGATTATTTAAAACTCCCAATTCAAACGCTTAAAGTTGGCTCATTAGGAACACATAAAGCACTCGGTCTTGCAAAAGAAAAAAACGCCCGGTTTCTTTTGGCATCTACGTCAGAAGTTTATGGTGATCCAAATATCCATCCACAAACTGAGGATTACTGGGGAAATGTAAATCCCATTGGTCCCAGAGGTGTATACGATGAGGCAAAGAGATTTGCAGAAGCAATTACAATGGCTTATCACCGTTTCCATAATCTTGAAACAAGGATAGTTAGAATCTTTAATACTTATGGCCCAAGAATGAGACTCAATGACGGAAGAGCCCTTCCTGCATTTGTTGGTCAGGCTTTACGAGGCGAAGAAATTACAGTCTTTGGAGACGGTACACAGACCCGCAGTTTTTGTTATGTTTCAGATCTGATAGATGGAATCTTCAAATTACTTTTATCTGATGAAACTGACCCGGTAAATATTGGTAATCCTGAGGAACTGACAATAAAAGAATTTGCTGAGGAAGTAATTTCAATAACAGGATCAAAAAGTAAAATAGTATATACGGATCTCCCGGTTGACGATCCTAAAGTCAGACAACCTTCTATAAAAAAAGCCAGAAAAATTTTGGGCTGGGAACCTAAAATTAACAGGAATGAAGGATTGAAACTTACTATTGATTATTTCAAAAGCGTAATCTGAAATTTCTGACCGCAACTTCAAACACTTCTCTGCAATTCAATAATTAATTATATTTAATTTCAATTTTTAACTATTCTAAAACCTAATTACTGAATTTATGATTGAACCTGAAGTCACTTCCGAATTAGCTTACGAACATGGATTAATAAAAGAGGAATATGAAAGAATAATTAATATTCTTGGCAGAACGCCCTCTTTTACTGAATTGGGAATTTTTTCTGTAATGTGGAGCGAACACTGCAGCTATAAAAATTCAATCGCACTGTTAAAAACATTACCGAGATCCGGTGGGAAATTGCTGGTTGGAGCTGGTGAAGAAAACGCAGGACTAATAGATATTGGAGACGGGTTAGCTGTTGCATTTAAAATCGAAAGTCATAATCATCCCTCAGCAGTAGAACCATATCAGGGTGCTGCAACCGGTGTTGGAGGTATTATGCGCGATATCTTTACTATGGGAGCCCGGCCGATTGCTTCTTTAAATTCTTTAAGATTTGGATCATTAAATGATGCCAGAACACGTTTCTTATTTGAGGGTGTTGTGAAGGGAATAGGTGATTATGGAAACAGTTTTGGAGTTCCAACTGTTGCCGGTGAAGTCTACTTCGATGAATCATACCAGGGAAACCCCCTTGTAAATGCAATGGCTGTTGGTATTGTTAAAAAGAATTTGGTTGCAAGTGCTACCGCCAAGGGTAAAGGCAATCCTGTAATGATTGTAGGCTCATCGACTGGTAGAGACGGTATACATGGTGCTACATTTGCTTCAGAAGAGATATCGGAAAAATCAGAAGCCAAACGTCCATCTGTCCAGGTTGGAGATCCATTCACTGAAAAACTTCTTCTTGAAGCAACTTTGGAAATAATTAAGAATGACTGGCTTATTGGAATACAGGATATGGGCGCTGCAGGAATTTCATGTTCAACAACTGAAATGAGTGCAAAAGGCGAATCGGGAATGAGAATAGATCTTGATAAAGTTCCTCTCCGTGAAAAAGGAATGAGTGCTTATGAAATAATGTTGTCTGAAAGTCAGGAGAGAATGCTGTGTGTTGTGAAAAAAGGTTATGAAAATAAAGTTAAAGCTGTATTTGAAAAATGGGATCTTCATTGTGAAATAATAGGTGAAGTCACTGCGGGTAAAAATCTTATAGTTGATTATGAGGGCGAAAAAAAAGCAGAAGTACCTGCCTTTGATCTGGTTTTAGGTGGAGGTGCACCTGTTTACCACAGAGAATCTAAAGTGCCTTCTTATCTAAATGAAGTAAGAAATTTTGATTTTACAAAACTTCATCAGCCTGATAATTTAACAGAAACGTTTCTGAGGGTTTTTTCCTCGCCGAACATAGTTTCAAAAAAATGGGTTTACGAACAGTACGATTCAATGGTACGGACTAATACTATTGTTGGACCGGGCTGCGATTCAGCAGTCATCTATATAAAAGATACAAATAAAGCACTGGCTGTTAAAACAGATTGTAACAGCAGATATGTTTACCTTAATCCGGAAATGGGGACAAAGGTTGCGGTTGCAGAGTCTGCCAGGAATATTGTTTGTTCCGGAGGAGTTCCGCTGGGAATCACAAACTGTTTAAACTTTGGTAACCCTTACAAACCTGAAGTATACTGGCAGTTTTCAGAGGCTATTAAAGGAATGGGAGAAGCCTGCCGGTTTTTTGATACTCCAGTTACCGGTGGTAATGTAAGTTTTTATAACGAAGCTCCGACAAGTGCTGTTTATCCAACTCCAACCATAGGGATGGTCGGATTAATTGAGGATCTTCAGGATGTTACAACGTCATTCTTTAAATCTGCTAATGATTTAATTTATGTACTTGGTGAAGACTTTGAAGAATTGGGTGGAAGTGAATATATCAAAATAATTCACAATTTAGTAAAAGGTGATTCCCCGGTAATTTCTCTGCAGTCTGAAAAAAAACTGCAAGATACTTTACTTGCTCTAATCAAGAAAAAAATAATCGCTTCGGCGCATGATATTTCCGAAGGCGGAATTATTACTGCGTTGGCTGAATGCTGTATTATGAATGATGAAAAAATGATAGGAGCAGAAGTAAATATACCGGTTAAAACCAGGAATGATTTTTCTTTCTTTTCTGAGAGTCAGTCCCGGATAATTGTTTCTGTGAACAAAAAAAATCAAAATGAATTTGAAGAATATTTGAAGAGCAGAAACCAATACTTTAATTTACTGGGTAGAACCGGGGGAGATTCATTTAAAGTAAACGAAACAATGGAAATAGGCGTTAATAAATTAGCCGATATTTATTACAATACTATTTCCGGAATAATGAATGGTTAAATCAAAAATAAAATCCAGAATAAAAAAATCTGATTTATATAGTAAATTCAGAAAACTTCGTTTTGTTCTTCACCTCACCCCAAGTTATTCTAAGATAAAATCATTTGTTATATATTATTACAATGGTCTGGTGAAAAGGATTGATGAACATCATGTATTCCTTTTTGCAGGCGGTCTGGCCTTTTCAATTTTCATTTGTATAATTCCTTTCGTTCTGATTATTTTCGCTGTTCTTGGTAACCTGCTTGATTCAACCTACGTTCAGTTCCAGATAAATACATTAATTGAAACTATAATCCCTTATTCACGTTATTCTGAGTTTGTTAAAAAAATAATTTTTAACAGGATAAATGAAGTTATAGCTTATCGAAACATAGCGGGTATAATAGGTGGATTTGGTTTACTTTTTGCTGCAAGCAGTTTGTTCAGCAGTATGAGAACAATACTCAATAAAGTTTATGGAGTAGAAATAGATGTAAATATATTTATTGCCAAGCTTAGAGACTTTGCGCTCGTATTCATGGTGATAATAATATTTTTCATTACAACCATAAGTATGCCCACAATTGATTTATTAAGACAGAAAGCAGGGGAATACAATACGTTCGAGTTTCTCTCTAATGGAATTTTTAGTCACGTTATTTTTTCTCTCTTATCCCTCCTATTAATCTTTATTGTTTTTACCGTTCTCTATGTTACTGTCCCACTCAGAAAACTTGGTAGAAAAGCCACGCTAATGAGTGCACTCTGGGCGGCAGTTTTATGGGAAGCTGCAAAACAATTATTTGGTTATTACTTGTATAACTTTGCTGCTTTTAACAGAATTTATGGCGCATATGCTTTAGTTGTTGTAGTAGCATTTTGGATTTATTACTCTTCCGTTGTTTTTATTATTGGGGCAGAAATCGGTCATTTGTACTACGAGCGTAATTTTATTAAAATTCCTGAAACAGGGTAGCGTTTCTAAAGATCAACTTCCAGAAAAAAATTCTTTATTTATTTGATTAATTAATTATTTGTCCTTATTTTTAATCAGACAATTTAATCTGATTATATAAAATGACAGTTATTTTTTCAAAAAAGTGTGAATATGGATTACAGGCAGTCCTTTTTCTCGCTGCTCAGCAAAGGGGAGAGGTGATTACTTCTGATGAAATATCAAAAAAATTAAACATACCAAAAGAATTCATCTCCAAAATTTTACAGAAGCTAACAGAAAGCGGAATTGTTGATTCGAAGAAAGGTAAGTCGGGCGGTTTCTTCCTTTCCAAAGATCCAACAAAAATTAGGTTGATTGATATTGTTGCTGCCATTGATGGATTAGAAATGTTTAATAGCTGCGTGCTTGGGTTTCCAAAATGTAACCCGGAAAATCCATGCCCGCTTCATACAAAGTGGGGTGAACTCAGAACAATGACTTATAATATGCTTAATGATGAAACTATTGATCACTTTAAAGAAAGCACATTGAGAAAAGTCAGCAATCTCTAAAATTTTTTTGTTATTAAATCAGACTTATATATCCGAAAATGGAAATAAAAACTAAAATTACTCGAAATAAAGAAAAGCCGATTCAGAATTACAGATTCATCATACAAAGTGCTTTTGCACTTCTTTGTGTTTGGATCGGAATTGAATTTTACCTTTTTAACAGATACCTGGAAACCGGTGGGACAGCAGCTTTTTTTCATAGACCTTCCGGGGTGGATGGTTTTCTCCCAATCAGTTCATTCATGAGTTTTTATCTTTTTATTACAACCGGAGAAATTCATTACGCTCACCCGGCCGGCTTATTCATATTTCTGGCAATAATTCTTGTCTCGTTTGTTTTTGGGAAGGCTTTTTGCAGCTGGTTATGCCCAGTCGGATTTATCTCGGAGCTGGTAGGTGATTTTGGTGAAAAGTTGCTTAAGAAGATTTTTAAAAGAAGAATTCATTTACCACGTTGGATTGATTATCCGCTAAGAAGTATTAAATATTTATTACTTGGATTTTTACTTTATTCGGTTTTCTTTTTGATGACTACAATAGCTATACAGGCCTTCCTCGATAGTCCTTATAATATTGTGGCAGATTTGAAAATGTATTATTTCTTTGCGGATATTTCTCAGACTGCTCTAATTATTTTAGCCGGACTTTTTATCCTTTCAATATTCATCAGGAATTTCTGGTGCAGATTTCTTTGTCCTTATGGGGCTCTGCTCGGTATAGTGTCATTTCTAAGCCCAAATAAAATTAAAAGAAATCCTGTAAGCTGTATTGACTGTGGATTGTGTGCAAAAGCCTGTTCTTCATACATAAAAGTAGATAAAGTAAAAACTGTGATTTCCGATGAGTGCAACACCTGTCTGAGTTGTGTAGATATCTGTCCAGTGGAAAACACTCTCGATCTGAAATCAATTCTGCCTGAAAACAAAAAAGTGAATAAAAAATATGTAGCAATTGGAGTAGTTTCAATCTTTATGCTGGTAACAGGCTACGGAATGCTAAGCGGACATTGGGATAACAACATCAGCAAAAAGGAATACCTGATTCATTACAAAATGATGAATTCATACGGACATCCAACCGGTACTGCAGCTATTAAGGAATTCAACAAGGAAGCAACTTCAAATAACCTTAACCAAGAAAATAAAATATCAGGAGAATTAAATGGAACTGAGCAAAAAAAAATACCCTTCAAATGAGATATCAAAATTGACACTATCACAGATTGTTGCGGCTAACTACAGAGCAGCAGCGGTGTTTGAAAAATATAATCTTGATTTCTGCTGCGGCGGAAATAAACCGGTTTCAATTGCTTGTAAAGAAAAGGGATTGAATTCTTCTACAATTATTGAAGAGCTTGAGTCAATTGGTGAACATAGAGAAGCTTCAAATAAATACAATGAATGGAGTCCCGATTTCTTAATTGATTATATAATAAATAATCATCATTCGTATGTAACTAAGATGATTCCTGTTATATCAGCACACACAAAAAAAATAAATTTAGTTCATGGAAAGAATCACCCTGAATTGAGTAAAGTTGAATCTGCATTTGAAAGAGTTTATAAAGATCTAAAGCAGCATATGATGAAAGAAGAACAGATTCTTTTTCCCTTTATTAAATATCTTGTTTCAGCAAAAAATAATGGCAGAAAAGCAGAACTACCATACTTCGGAACCGTAAAAAATCCAATTAAAATGATGGAAGCTGAACATCAGGCTGCAGGTGATGAAATGCATGAAGTAAGAAATCTTACTCAGAATTACATTGCTCCTGATGATGCCTGCGAAACATATAAGGCAACAATGTTTGAGTTAAAGGAATTTGAAGAAGATCTTCATAAGCATGTTTATCTGGAAAATTATATTTTATTTCCAAAATCTGTGGAACTGGAAACAGAATTACTCTGATTTAATTATTAAATTTCGGCTGTAATTTTCCGGTGCTAAAATGGATATCAAAAATATAGAAGATATAATCCTTCTTGTAGATAATTTTTATTCAAAAGTTAATGATGATGAACTATTATCTCCGGTCTTTAACGAACTTGTAAAAGTTAATTGGGATGAACATCTGCCAATAATGTACAACTTCTGGAACGCTGTCCTTTTCGATACTAATACTTATAAAGGACAGCCTTTAACTTCGCATGCGGATTTGCCTATTAATAAAAAACATTTTGAGCGTTGGCTACGATTATTCAAACAAACAGTGGATGAAAATTTTGAGGGTGATAAAGCCGTTGAAGCTAAAGAGAAAGCTGATTCAATAGCACTGATTTTTCAAACTAAACTTGGACTAATCAAGGATCCTTATCAAATATTGTAACTCTTATCTTAAATGACTTTCGACCCTGAGCTGTAGATCTATATCCGCTGCACCCTCTGAATTGACCTGCTGAATTTTATTCAGGATAATCTCCTTTTCATGTTTATTTTTTACACTTCCTGATATAACCAGGGTACTATTCTCTTCTTTTATCTTTGAGATTTTTGAATTCATCTCTTTTATCAAATCAATTACGGGCTGATATTTTGCTTTGAGCGACATCAAATTCTCCACTTTATTTTACATTTAAATAAAAATACATATAAAAGGTTTTTTATTTGTGGTGAAGATTACAGTGCAAATAAATCCCTCATTTTATTTCTTTACTCTATTTTTAGTAATTTTATATATTAAAATTTATTAGATGCTTTTATTACTGAGCTAAATATTTAAAATAATTTTCGGGGAACGAAATGAAATACTTTTTACTATGTTGTTTTCTTTTTCTCATCTCGGCACAGGAATTTGCACAGTACCAGAATGTGATGATTAATAATCCATCAAGCACTGATCCGGAATGAAGTTTCAATTGCAATTGATCCATCAAATCCTAATTATCTTGCAGCTGGTGCAAATTTAAATTATGCATATCATTCAACAAACGGTGGCTTAAACTGGAGTCAGCAGAGTTTATTTTCTTCGCTTGGTGTTTGGGGTGATCCCTGCCTGGTTTTTGATGATAACGGCAATTTATACTATATCCATCTTTCCAATGCAACAAACTGGATTGATAGAATAGTATGCCAACGTTCAACCGATCATGGAGTTTCGTTTAATGATGGTGCAGGAATTGGATTAAATACTCCTCCCAAAGCGCAAGATAAAGCATGGTTAGGAGTTGATATGATAAGTACTTCTCCTTACTATGGCAACCTTTATGTAACGTGGACGGAGTTTGATAGTTACGGCAGTTCAAGTTCAAGCGATAGCTCAAGAATCAGGTTTTCAAGATCTACAGATTTTGGCATTACCTGGTCACCTGCAATTACAATCAGTGATGTAAGTGGTGATTGTATTGATAGCGATAATACTGACGAAGGCGCGGTTCCCTGTGTTGGTCCTGACGGACAAGTTTATGTTAGCTGGGCAGGTCCGCTTGGTTTAGTGTTTGATAAATCAACCGATGGTGGAGTCACCTGGGGAAACGATATCTTTGTTTCAGATATTCCCGGCGGCTGGGATTTTGCTATATCAGGAATCTATCGTGCAAACGGGTTACCTATAACTGCGTGTGATACAGGAAGTACTTCTCCATATAAAGGAAATATTTATATCAACTGGTCTGATCAGAGAAATGGTTCCACAAATACAGATGTATTTTTAGTTAAGTCAACCGATGGCGGAAATACCTGGACCTCTCCATTAAAAGTTAATGATGATAATACAACAAGAGAACAATTTTTTACATGGATGACTATCGATCAGACTACCGGATTTATTTATTGCTGTTTTTATGACAGACGAAATACAACCGGTGCAGCAACTGATGTGTATGTTGCACGTTCCACTGATGGCGGAGATTCCTTTGATAATTTTATAGTAAGTGAATCCTCTTTTACCCCTACCTCTGGTGTTTTCTTTGGTGATTATACCAATATTGCAGCTTATAACAGGATGGTTTATCCAATGTGGATGAGACTTAACAGCGGTACCCTGAGTGTATGGACAGCGATTATTAATGATTCAACTGCAGGTGTCCCCGTAGAACTGACCAGTTTTGATTACACAGTATCGGCTGGAAATGTAAATCTAAACTGGAAAACCGCAACAGAAATAAACAACAGGGGATTTGAAATCCAGAGAAGCAGAAATAAATCCGATTGGGCAACAATTGGTTACATTGATGGGAATGGCACAACAACAGGACCAAATGAATATAATTATACAGATGAACCTTTAGCAAATGGAACCTATTATTACAGGCTTAAGCAATTTGATTTTGATGGTCACTTTGATTATTCAAAAACTATTGAAGTTGACCTGAGAATAGTAAAAAACTTTGCGCTCGAACAAAATTATCCTAATCCTTTTAATCCTACCACAACTATTGGATTTGAATTACCTACTACATCAAATGTAGTTATAAAAGTATATGATGTGCTTGGTAGTGAGGTCGCAACATTAGTTAATAGTAAAATGCCTGCGGGAATTCATGAAGTTAGGTTTGATGGATCAAAAGAGGGAAGCGGGATTTATATCTATAGAATGACAACAAATAATTTTTCTGTAACAAAGAAAATGATTTTGATGAAGTAATAACTTTGACTTAAAAACAAAATAAAGGCTGTTCTCAATTAAATGAGAGCAGCCTTTTTTATGATCAACTTATAAATAAACTCATTTAACTAAAACCATTTTTCTTGTTTGAATGAAATTTCCAGCCCGAAGCTGATAAAAATAAACTCCGCTTGAAAGATTATTTCCATTAAAGTCTACTGAATATTCTCCGGGCAACTTTTCACCATTGACCAGCGTACCAACCTTTTTACCAAGTACATTGAAAACCTTTAACGAAACGAATGATTTCTGTTTTAATTGATATCTGATTGTTGTCGTCGGATTAAATGGATTCGGAAAGTTCTGTGACAAAGAAAATGCTTCGGGAGAATTATCACTATTGGAAGACTCTAATGAAGTCACTCCACCATTTGTCGTTTTAATTATAGTACTGCCATCACCAACAATCCAGCCGGTGTTATTGTCTACAAAATAAACTGAATGCAACCACGGACTTATTCCGGTTTGTTGACTTTCCCAGGTCGTTCCACCATTAGTCGTTTTTAAAATGGTTCCCGATTTTCCTACGGCAAAACCTATGTTTGTATCAGTGAAATAGACTGATAATAACTGGTTATTCGTTCCACTAATCTGACTTTCCCAGTTCATTCCTCCGTTAGTAGTTTTTAATAAGGTTCCTGAGCTGCCTGCAGTCCATCCTTTCTCCGGATCTATAAAGTAAACCGAATTTAAAGTTGCGCTAGTTCCGCTCGTCTGGCTTATCCAGTTTATTCCTCCATCTGAAGTTTTAAGGATAGTACCTTCATGACCGACTGCCCATCCGGATGATTCATCTGTAAAATATATTGACATTAATTGACTGGTCGTTCCGCTGATTTGATCTTCCCAATTCACTCCTCCGTCAGTTGTCCTGATAATTGCCCCGGGATCACCGGCAGCCCAGCCATTATTTAGGTCTGTAAAATAAACTGAATTCAACCATAACTGCGCTCCCGCGTACGATTGGTTTTCCCAATTAATTCCTCCGTCTGTTGTTCTAAGAATAAGTGTTGTTGAATTTGTCAAATCTGCACCAACAATCCAACCATTTTCAGAATCAACAAACTTTACGGAATTAAACCATTCAAGGCTTCCTGTTGCCTGATAATTCCAGTTTATTCCGCTATCAGTAGTATTAAAAATTATACCGTTATCAAGATTAAACCCGACGGCCCAACCATTATTAATATCACTGAAACAAACTGATTTTAATCCATAACTGTTTTCAGAATTTAATCTTTCCCAGTTTGATCCTCCATTTGTAGTTTTAAGGATTGTTCCATAAGATCCTGATGCCATCCCTAAGTTTGAATCAACAAAACAGATAGAAAGTAAAGCATTATTTGTTATCACTATCTGATTTTGCCAGGTTTCACCTCCATTTGTACTTTTTTGAATTCCGCCTGAGCCAGCAGCCCAGTCCGTATTTAAATCAATAAAGTACACTGAATTAAATGAAATATTTGATCCACTTGTCTGGCTTTCCCAGTTCATTCCACCATTTGTGGTTTTTAATATTACTCCAGTATAACTTGATATGTTGTAACCAACTGCCCAACCAACATTTGAATCTATAAAATAGACCGAAGATAATACTTCATCGGGGTTCGTTCTTTGGATTTCCCAATTTTGACCAGCATTAGTGCTATTTAAAATGTTGCCATTCCATCCAACTGCCCAACCATTATTTGAATCAGAAAAATAGACCGAATGCAAAGGATAACCGGAATCACTTATCTGGGTTGACCAATTTGTACCACCATCTGTTGTATTTAAAATAACTCTGCTACTGTCAATGGTACTTCCACCTACGGCCCAGCCTTTACATGAATCAATAAAAAAGACTTCAACCAATGCTTCAGTGGTTTCACTTGTTTGATTGTCCCAGTTTTCTCCGCCATTTGTAGTATTCAGAATTATCCCATTTTCTCCGACAATCCATCCGTTATTTAAGTCAGTGAAAAAAACTGAAAGCAAAATATCGCTTGTTCCGCTATTTTGTTTTTCCCAGCTCTCCCCACCATTAATAGTCCTGATAATTGTTCCCCCTGAACCAACAGCCCATCCTGTATTTGAATTAATGAAATATATTGAAACTAATGGGTTTCCCTGTGGTAAAGGATTTTGCCAGAACCATTGGGCATACAAATTTACGGAGAGAAAAAAGCAGATAGAGACAAATAAAAATTTATTCATCTAATTACTCCTGTTTTTTAACTGAAACAAAGAATAAATAAGTTTAAACTGAAATCGGGGATAAACTATAATATCAATTTCAACAGATATTATGCCAAATGGGTATATTGAATTAAGAAGATCAAGCAGTAATAAATTAGTTTAAAAGTACCATTTTAAGTGTTTTAACGTAATTATTTACAGACAATTGATAGAAATAAATTCCACTCGGAAGATCAGATCCATCAAATATTACCTGGTATTTCCCGGCTGGTTTTTCATCGCTAACTAACGTTTTTAACTTGTCGTCAATTAAGTCGTATACTTTCAGAGAGACAAAATTTTAAAACTTCAAATGCTTTATGATTGAGGATAATTTCATTTAGTTAAAATATATTAGGTTAATTTTTATTAAATAAACCGAATTGGTTGTATTTTAAAAAGATAAGTGCGTCAGAAACTTACTTAAACTACTATGAATCTAAAACAAAAACTTGATTACCACTATAAAGCATTTGATCAATCGCAAATCTCTCCCGATCCTCTGCAGTTTCTTCATCTTTATAAAAATAAAAAAGATATAGAGGTTATGGGATTTATTGCTTCATTATTTGCTTATGGAAATGTTAAACAAATAATTAATAGTCTGAATAAATTTGTTGAAATATCAGAAAACCGACCGTATAAGTTTATCTCATCATTTAGTTTAGATAATAGTGATAAGAAAATGAATAATTTATATCATAGATTTTATACGTCTGCAGATATTTTAAACTTATTTCTTGTTTTGAAAAAAGTTTATGGTGAATATGGTTTGTTAAAGAACCTTTTCGTGAAGTATTACTCATCCAGAGATGAAAATATTAAAAATGCTTTATCAGGATTTTCACAACATTTTATCGGGGAAATAAAAAAGTTGACAAGAAAAAGTGAACTGACTATCGGAACAAGATTTATGTTTCCGCTTCCCGAACTTGGAAGCGCTTGCAAAAGAAAAAATCTTTTTCTTCGGTGGATGGTTAGAAAAGATGAACTTGATTTTGGTTTGTGGAATGAAATTTCTCCGAATAAATTAATAATTCCGGTTGATACCCATATAGCTGCTATCTGTAAAAAATTAAAATTAACAACAAGAAAAAATGTAAGCTGGAAAATGGCGGAAGAAATTACTGAGAATTTAAAAACGATTGATCCTGAAGATCCTGTAAAGTATGATTTCGCGATATGTCATATTGGAATGAGGAAACTTGAGTTTTAGTTTGTCAGTTTAATTCAACTGAATTTTGAGCTGGTCATTTATAGAAAACAATTAATAATTTTTCTTTGCTTTTAGAGTTAAAAATCTAAATATTCCCTGTTAAATTTTTGATTTATAAGCAATCAGGAGAATCTAATGGCTGAAAAGAATACCGAAGGTTCGCAATTCAAACCTTATATTTCTTCAAAAGAACTTATTCCTGAGTTTACATTCAAAGCAATCATATTAGGTGGGATTTTTGGAATTATTTTCGGAGCTTCATCTGTTTACCTGGGATTAAAAGTTGGGATGACAGTTAGTGCTTCAATTCCAATTGCTGTGTTAGCTATTTCAGTTTTTAAAAAGTTTGGAAAAGCTACAATTCTTGAAAACAACATTGTCCAAACAATTGGCTCAGCAGGTGAGTCAGTTGCTGCGGGTGTTGTTTTTACTATCCCTGCACTATTATTTCTGCCCGGTGGAATGGCTTACTTTAAGTATTTTCAGATATTTGTTCTTGCCTTAGCCGGCGGTGTATTAGGTGTTCTCTTTATGATTCCTCTGAGACGAGCCTTAATTGTTAAGGAGCATGGAGTTTTGCCTTATCCTGAAGGTACTGCTTGTGCTGACGTGTTAATTGCGGGTGAAAAAGGAGGGAATTTAGCAAAGAAAGTTTACTATGGGCTAGGTATCGCTTTCCTTTACAAACTATTTATGTCGATCTTAGGATTATGGAAAGATGTTCCTACTTATGTATTTGGAAGAAAATCCGTTTTACCAAATGGAACCATAAATGGTGAGATTACTCCTGAACTTCTGGGAGTGGGTTACATCATTGGACCAAAAATAGCAGGAATAATGGTTGCGGGTGGTGTCCTGTCGTGGGTTGTATTGATACCACTTATTACCTTGTTGGGTGATAATTTAACTTCGGTATTTCCACCAGGTACCAGGCTTATTTCTGATATGTCAGCAGGTGAAATTTGGAATAATTATATCAGATATATTGGTGCAGGTGCAGTAACTTTCGGTGGACTTATTACACTTGTAAAATCAATTCCTACTATAATCAGTGCATTTTCTGATTCATTTAAAGATATAAAATCAAATAGGAAAAATAAGCAAAACAACGTTGTTGAAGAGAAAGAAAGAACTTCAAAAGATATTCCTCTTTCAATTGTTTTGGGAGGCAGTCTTTTGCTCGTAGTATTTATGGCTTTAATTCCTTCAATACCTACAAACTTTCTCTCATCAATAATGGTTGTGGTCTTTGGATTTTTCTTTGTTACTGTCTCATCAAGAATTGTCGGTTTAATCGGTTCTTCTTCAAACCCGGTATCAGGAATGACGATAGCAACCTTAATGGCAACATCATTAATTTTTGTCGGTATAGGCTGGACCGGAGAATTATATGAACCTTTAGCTTTAGTCGTTGGGTCAATTGTTTGTATTGCAGTTGCCAACGCTGGATCTACTTCTCAAGATTTGAAAACCGGTTACCTCGTTGGCGCAACCCCGATTAAGCAGCAAATAGGATTAATAATAGGAGTTTTAGTTTCTGTAGTTGCAATAGGATTTACACTATTATTGCTTGAGAGAACTGTTGGAATTGGAACTATTACACCTCAACATCCTGAACCTCTGCCAGCTCCACAGGCTATATTAATGTCTACTGTAATAAAAGGGTTGTTAAGTCAAAATTTACCCTGGGCATTAGTAATTATCGGAATGGGTCTTTCACTTGTTATGGAATTATGCGGAGTTAATTCACTTGCTTTTGCAGTTGGTGCATATCTTCCGCTTTCAACTACTTCAACAATTTATATTGGCGGTTTAATTAAATGGTTAGTAGACAGAAGAAAAAAATCCAAAGAAGCAGAATCTGAAATTGGACCGGGTGCTCTCTTCAGTTCCGGGCTTATAGCCGGTGGAACAATTACAGGAATTTTGGTGGCTGTTTTAATTGGATGGTCTGTAGGGCATGATGCTCAGGGAAATGTGATTAGCTTTATTGAAAAAGTTCATCAAACCGTTCTTGGCTTTTTCACAAGTGGTGGAACAGGAACATTAGGAGATGCATTAGGCGGATGGGGTGATGTTTTAGGTCTAATCTTTTTCGGGCTACTTGCATTCATGCTTTATAAGATAGCTTTGAGTAAAGAAGAAAAGGTATAGCTTTTCTGAATGGAAAATAATTCAGCTGTTAATGGAGTGATTAAAAAAGAACCATCTGCCTTCTACAGGTGGATGGTTCTGCTGTTTCTTAGTTTTGCAATGTTCGGCAACTACTATGTTTATGATTCGATCTCGTTGGTTGCTGATCAGTTAAAACTACAACTCCATTTTACAGATTCAAATATCGGTCAGTTATATTCAGTTTATAGTTTTGCTGCATTACTTGCTTTAATTTTCGGTGGCATACTGGTTGATAAATGGGGAACAAAAAAATCTGCTATTCTATTTGCTTCAATTTGTACTATCTCCGGATTCATAGTTGCTTTTTCCACAGAATTACATTTTATGCTTGCCGGACGATTTTTACTGGGTGTTGGTTCAGAACCATTAATTGTTGCAATTACTGTTGCGATTGCAAAATGGTTTAAAGGTAAGGTATTAAGCTTTGCGATGGGGATAAATCTGTTCCTCGCAAGGAGCGGTACTTTTACCGTAGATAATTCACCTTCAATATTTCCCGGACTTTATAGTGGCGGTTTTTCCGATCCATTATATGTTGCAGCATTGATAGGTATTTTATCATTCGCAGGGATACTTGTTTATTATTTTCTGGAGTCTTCAGGTGAAAAGAAGTTTGTTTTGGGACAGCGAGGCCAGATTGATAAATTGAATCTTAAGGATTTATTTAAGTTCAATAAATCATTCTGGTATATAACATTGTTATGCGTTACATTCTATTCAGCTATTTTTCCTTTCAGAGACTTTGCTGTTAAGTTCTTTATGGAGAGTCGTCACATATCAAGAGAATCGGCCGGCTGGATGATTTCAAATTTACCTTTAGCTGCAATGTTTGCTACACCAATTATAGGTTTATTAGTAGATTATATAGGCAGACGTGCACTGTTAATGACTATTGGCTCAATCCTTTTACTGCCTGTTTATTTATTAATGGCTTATAGCAGTATCACACTTTATGTTCCGGTAATAATGATGGGTGTAGCATTTTCATTAATTCCTGCAGTTATGTGGCCGGCAGTTGCATATATTGTTGAGGAAAAAAGATTGGGTTCCGGATATGCCCTTATGACCGTAATCCAGCAGGTAGGCATGATGCTTTTCCCTTTAATTATTGGTTGGGCAAATGATTTTTCGGGTGCCAGTGCAGCTAACCCTAGTGGATACAATCTCGGAATGTGGATATTTTCAATCCTTGGAATATTGGGACTAATCTTTGCTTACTTGTTAAGGAAATCTGAAACAGGACCCGGCGGACATGGACTTGAATTAGGTATGAGACATAAAGAGGATAATTCAATTTCAGTTCAAGCCTGAAACTATAAAATACAATAATTTTTTGTTTGCTTTAAAGACATTGTGACTGTCTTTCTCTAATTCTTCTTTTCGTATTCCAATTCCCTTTTAGAATTAATATTTGTAACTTAAAGTATTGCTTTAGTTATGAGGCGTTATGTTTAAGTGTAGAAGCGTATTCATTTCAGTGTTGCTGATATTTTTAACTTTTCAATCCAATTTATCCGCTCAGACTTTTGGCTTTGGTTGCCTTGGTTTTGTTGGGGGATACGGAGGATATTCTTATCAAAAGTACCAGCCGGGTACTCTCAATGATTTTATTGATAACTTTAATATTAATTATGCTGATTCAATAACAACTCCGTTTGCTAAATTCGGACAAGCTGACGGATATAGACTCGGTTTAAACTTTTTCAGAGCAAAGTATAAAGGGTTTATCATTACCGCTAAAGGATTCTACCAGGATTTATCTGAGAAACATGAAGCAAAAGAACATTTTTCAAACGGGGATGGGAATACATCTCTTGAACTTGAAATAAGAAACTGGGCACTAGGTATAGATCTCGGAACTGAAATTACCGGGGCTCTAAGCTGGAAGATCGTGGATGCGGCTATAATGTTCAACAATGCAAAGTTCACAGCGACACAAAATTTTCCTAACGCATTAACAATTGTTGATCAATATAAATCTGAATCAACAAATGTTGGCTACACTATAGGCACCGGTTTTATTCTTGAAGTTGTTGATGAGTATGTTTCGCTTGAAGGAGTTGCAGCTTATACTCAATTCAGTATTGATAAAATGAAAACAGATGATGGAAAATATTTTGCAGTCCAACCGGCTCAAAATTCAAATAATAAAAAGTTTATCGAAAAAGGGGGATTTAATGCTGTTATTCAGCTCAATGTTGGTTTACCACTCTGAATTAAATCTCATTTAAAACATTTGAAATCTGCTATGAAACTTTCAAAATTAGATTCTGCCTCCGTAATTGCAATTCAGCAGTGTATGGCAGTAAAACAAAATGAAAAAGTTCTTGTAATCACTGATGAAATAAAAAGGGAAATTGGCTATTCATTATACTCAAACGCAACCCGACTCGGATTTAAATCCCTTTTAGTTGAAATGAAATCGGGAAAAATAAATGGTGAAGAACCCTCTGAAGAAATTGCTCATCTTATGGGGAAATTTGACGTGGTTTTTATCCCGACAGCAAAATCTTTAACTCACACAGACGCAAGAAGAAATGCTTCTAAAAAAGGAGCCAGGATTGCAACATTTCCGGGAATAACTAAAGAGGTTATGATTCGAGGATTAAATGCTGATTATAAAAAAATATCAAAACTTTCAATTAAACTTGCAAATGTTCTTGAAAAAGGAAATGAAATAAGAGTAACTTCCCCGGCAGGTACGGATATAACATTTAAAATTAAAGGAAGAAAAGCCATAGCAAGTAAAGGTCTTTTTCACAAAAAGGGAGAGAGCGGAAATCTTCCTACAGGTGAAACATTTCTTGCTCCTGTTGAAGGAACCTCCAACGGAGTTTTTGTTGTTGATGGTTCAATGGCTGGTTTGGGATTAATAAAAAATACAAGCATTAAAATTGAAGTTAAGAATGGTTACGCAACTAAAATTTCCGGTGGATCTACTGCCAACCGTTTAAGGAAAATGCTAGATTCAGTTGGTAAAAATGCAAGGAATATTGCTGAATTCGGAATAGGAACTAATGACAGTGCAAAACTGAGCGGAATCCTACTAGAGGATGAAAAAGTTCTGGGTACTGTGCATATTGCTCTTGGCAACAATATTTCTATGGGTGGAAATATTAATGTCCCAATTCACCTTGATGGTGTAATTAAGAAGCCCACTGTTTATCTGGATGGTAAGAAAATAATGAGCAATGGAAAACTTCTGGTTGTATAAATACTTCAAAATGATTTAATTGCTTTTATCTTCAGAACGAATTATTTATTTTTAACATAATAATTAATAAGAGAAAAGAATGTCAGTGATACCAATAACCGTTTACGGGGATAAAATCCTTAGAAAAAAAGTAAATAAGGTTACCGAAGTTGACCTTAGGACTATCGAATTGATAAAAAATATGTTTGATACGATGCGGAATGCAAACGGCATAGGATTGGCAGCAAACCAGGTTGGAGCAGATAAATCAATCTTCGTTATAGATATTTCACAAGTGGAAGATTATGAAGATACCAAACCTTTGGCACTGATAAATCCAAGAATTATCAAACGTTCAGATAAAAAAGTTATAATAGAGGAAGGCTGCCTGAGCATTCCTGATGTGCGTGAAGAAGTTGAAAGACCCAAATCGATTACAATTGTTTACCAGGATACAGATTTAAACGAACACACAATTGAAGCTGATGATCTTATGTCCAGGGTAATGCAGCACGAATATGATCACTTACAGGGTATCTTATTCACAGATTTGATTTCCGATGAGTTGAAAAAAAAGGTAAAGCGTGATATGAATAAAATCAAAAAACGCAAAATAGAAATAGATTATCCTATTACTGAAAATATTAATTATCAGCTTGCATGAAAATTATTTTCATGGGTACTCCTGATTTTGCAGTTCCATCCTTAAAAAGATTATTTAATAGTAAACATGAAATTTTAGCAGTTGTTACTACGCCTGATAAAGAGCGCGGCAGGGGACAAAAAGTAACATTCACTCCCGTTAAAGAATTTGCAGTTTCAGAAAACATTCCGGTACTTCAACCCGAAAAACTTAAAAATGAATTCTTCATTGATGAACTGAAAAAATTTAATGCTGATCTGTTTGTTATAGTGGCGTTTAGAATTTTACCCACGGAAGTTTTTACAATTCCTCCCAAAGGGTCATTTAATTTACACGGTTCACTTTTACCAAAGTACAGGGGAGCTGCGCCAATACAGTGGGCTTTAATAAAAGGAGAAAAGGAAACCGGTCTGACTACTTTTGCCCTTGCCGAAAAAGTGGATACGGGAAATATCTATTACCAGGAAAAAATTGAAATAAATGATGACGATAATTTCGGAACACTTCACGATAGGATGAGTGAACTCGGAGCTGAAGTTGTGTTAAAAACCGTGGAGACGATCGAATCCGGAAATTTTACTTTAAAGGAACAGGATAATTCCAAAGCTTCACCAGCACCAAAAATCACGAAAGAAATTCAACAAATAGACTGGAATAAATCAGCAGAAGAAATTCATAATTTAATAAGAGGATTGTCCCCATATCCCGGAGCATTTTTTCATTTTAATGATAAACTTATTAAAATTTATTCAACAAAATTTTCAGATGAAAAACTAAATCCTTCAGAAATTAAACAAACCAAAACAGAACTATTTATTGGTTGTGGTAAAGGTACATTACAAATTTTCGAACTTCAGCAGGAAGGTAAAAGAAGAATGCACACTGAGGAATTTTTAAGGGGATCTAGTTTTAACTAAAGGGAAATTAATAGTTCAATTCTTTGATACAAAATGTTAATTCTATCCAAGCACCTTTTTTAATATATTTTTTACAATTCCTTCATATCTTTTTACAACGAGTACCGATGTGGGTGAAAAACGTGCTACTTTTTCCGGAATCTCGCCGAACAACATCTTATGGAACAATGGTTCTTTGGCAGCACCAATTACAACCAGATCAAAGTTTTTACTGGCTTTTGCAATTCCACCTGCAATAGATTTTGATTGAATTATTTTCTCTGTCCGATTAATTTCAGGGTCCAGATTCTGAAGTGTAGCTTTTATACTTTGATTACCGATTTCGATCTTTTCCTGTGAAGCGCCTTCCTGAGTAATAAATCCCGCTGTCACTGATAATTTCAAATCCCGGGCGATTGCATTAAGAATAGTAGATGCCAGTTGTGCATTTGGACCTCCGGCTGTTGGTAAGAAACAGTTTTCAATTTTGCGTGATTCACCTATTTTCAACATCATCAAATCACAAGGAACAAAACGAATTACCCTGTCTGCAATCTCACCAAAAATTCTCTCCCTTGTCTTTGTATAACCTTTCCAACCCATCACAAGCATACTGGCATTGTGTTGATAAACCGCCTCCAGAATTCCCTGGGACGAGTGATGTCCGATGACAATATCGGTTTCAATTTCAATCTTGTATTCCTGTCCTATTTTCTTTGCCTTACTAAGTAAGGATTCTTTATGATGAGTAAAACGCATCCCTTCGTGTATGGGCATCTGGCGTGGTACCTCCACAACACTTATCGCAATTAATCTCTGATTGCGTTGTCTGGCCACAGGAATGGCAAGCTTTAACAATATTTCAATCGTATCCGGATTATAAATTGCAACAACAACAGAGGGTTCCTTATCAGTTTCTGACATTGATGCTCTTGGTAAAAGCACCTGTGGTTCAATGGCCGCAGCTTGTTTTTCAAAAATTGAATAGTAAAGCAGCAGCCCGAAAGCAATCCATCCAACTGTTACATACCAGGCAATTGGTTGGAAATCGAATTGGTATAATGCAAGGAAAATATTTAACGAAAATCCGAGCAAGGGAACGAATGGATAAAACGGAACTCTGTATTTTCTTGGAATTTCCGGGTGATTCCGCCGTAAGACTATTACCGATAAATTTACAAGAGCAAATGTCAGCAGGAACATCAGACTCGCTGCAGACCCAACAGTTTCAATCGGAAGTGTAACAGCCATAGCTAGTAAAATTGCTCCCGTAAGATAAATAGCTATATGTGGTGTCCTTCGTACTGAATGAATTCTGGATACTCGCTTTGGTAACCAGAGATCTCTGCCCATTGAAAACGCAACGCGGGAGGCAGCCATAACGGTTGCATTTAGCGCAGACGATGTGGAAAGTATGCCACCAAATACAATCAGTGCTACTCCAAATGCGGGCATAAAGTTCTCAGCTGCACGGACTATGGCAGTTTCTTTAAATTTACCAAGGAATTCCCAACTTGGCATTCCACCCGTATTAATGGCCGCAAGTGAGACAAACAAGATTAATAAATACATAATAATGGTTATGCCGAGTGCAATGAATGTAGCACGCGGAATATTTTTCTCGGGTGATTTTATCTCCTCAGCAACTGTGGCAATTAAATCATAACCTTCAAATGCTATAAAAGTTAAACCCATCGCAATAAAAACACCGCTCATTCCTTTTGGGAAAAAAGGTGTAAAACTTTCTTCAACCTGGTGCGGGTTTCCAAATATTTCAGTAAGTCCGAAATAAACAAAAATTCCGAGTACCACCAGCTTTGAAATTGTAAGAACATTTTCGGCTTTACCTGTTACCTCGGCGCCACGAGCATTTAACCAGATGAAGATTGTCCCTATAAATACTGTAACTATTAAAATCGGTGCTTTATTTCCAAGCACAGAAAAGACACCAGTAGAAATAAAAGGAATATATTTATGGAGAAACTCCCAGAAATAACCTGCAAAACCCAATGCGTATAAACTGCAGGCAACAGTATAAGCAAACCACAACATCCAGCCGGATACAAATCCTACTGCACCAGGATACGCCATTTTAACAAAAGAGTAACCACCTCCGGCTTTCGGTATTGCTGATGCAAGTTCAGCATAAGCAAAAGCCGTTAACAAAGTAACAGCACCATTTAAAGCAAATGCTAAGATAGATGCAGGTCCGGCCTCTCCGGCAGCTATTCCGGTCAGTACGAAAATTCCGGCGCCAATCATTGCTCCTACACCGATCATTGTTGCATCAAATAACCCGAGGTCACGAGCAAATGTAGGTTGGTTTTCGGTTTTCCCTTTTTTCTGCATAAATTATTAACAATAAGAGTGTAATTTCAGAAATAATTATTAATTCAAGTTAATCAGTTGTGAATAAATTAGCAAAGGAAGTGCTTAAATAGAATTTTTTTCCCCGGGATAGAGAAACAATAAAAAATTTTTCCTGGCAAAAAAGCTTCGATGTAATCTTTAGTTCGGCGCATTTATTTTTTCCCCCGGGTTTATAATCCAAATGCTAACTTAATTCCTTCTATCGTCATCTCTGTTCCCATTATTGCGAGAATCAGTCCCATAATTTTTCCAATAACTGTTATTAGATTTTCTCCAACTCTTTTTACAATCAGGTCGCTCAAATTGAAAGCTAAATATGTTAACAAAATCATAATGGCGAAAATTACAATTACGATGGTGATATGAATAAAACTTCCGTTCGTAACATTGTTCATAGCTGTTACAATTGTACCCGGTCCTGCAAGTATAGGGATAGCAAGGGGAGAAATGGCTATACCGTCATCAGGCTCCACATTTTCCTGTTGATGTATTTTAGATTTTTTTGATTGAAGCATTTCAAATCCCACATAGAATAGAAGTAATCCGCCTGTAATTTTAAATGCTGGAATTGTTATTCCGAATAGTTCAAAAGTGTATTTACCAAGTATTACAAAGAACACTACTATTAAAAAAGCAGTTATGCAGGATGTTTTAGCTATTCTTTTCCTATCCTGTTTATCCCTGTCTCCTACTAATCCTAAAAATACGGGTGTATTTGCAATTGGATTCATTATTGCAAAAAATCCTGTGAATACCGTTAAAGCAAAGAGTAATGTATTACTGTCCATAGTTTTATGTTATAGATTTTTATTAAACATTTTGTATACACATGAAAGAATTTTCATTGTAAATAACTAATCTGAGTTTTTATTTCAATCCGGCCCGGCTTTTTTTCTGATTCACGCTTTGCCAGAATAAGGCTTAAAATAATAAATAATCCTACAACCATCAGCTGCCAGGTAAGTTGTTCACGTAAAAATACCACACCTAAAATTTCTCCAAAGTAAAACCCGACCCTACGATTCCAGGGAATAAGAAAGCAACCCAGGTTATTCCAGGTGCCGGCACTTGGCCTCAATTTCCACTAACCAAAGTTACCATCCACGGAGAAAAAATAGTTATAACTGATAAATAAATTTAATATACATTATCTGAAAAATAGGATAGGACAAATTAGAAGGAAATAGCCTTTATAAATAAAAATCATAGATCTAGTATCATTTTTTTATGAACTACCACACAAATTATTTATTTCATCTCACTAATTTTTCTTTAATCATTCACTACATTTGTTTATAATTATTCTTTCATTTTAAAAAACTTAAATTTTTTGCTCTGGGGAGCCATTTGGATTATTTTAAAATTCAGGAAAGGATTTATGGAATTTAAAAACAATATTCTTGAAACAATTGGAAATACCCCGCTAATAAAGCTCAACAAAATAACTAAAGGACTAAAGCCTCAGATTTTTGCAAAACTTGAATCATCTAACCCCGGCGGAAGTGTGAAAGACCGGATTGGTTTTGCGATGATTGAAGATGCGGAAAAAAAAGGTGAACTCAAACCGGGCGGAACAATTATAGAAGCCACAAGCGGAAATACCGGTATCGGTCTGGCTCTCACAGCTGCGGTTAAAGGTTACAAAACGATTTTTGTGGTTACTGATAAAGTCAGCTCCGAAAAAATAAATTATCTCAGTGCACTTGGTGCAGAAGTAATTGTTGTTTCTAATGCTGTTGAACCTGACAGCCCTGAATACTATGTGAATGTCGCAAAACGAATTCACAAAGAAACATCAAATTCTATTTTTGCATACCAGTATTCGAATCCATCAAATCCTGAAGTTCATTACAGAACAACAGGACCTGAAATATGGCGACAGACAGATGGAAAAATTACTCATCTTATTTCAAGCATTGGTACTGGCGGAACAATAAGCGGTACGGGGAAATTCCTGAAAGAAAAAAATCCTGATATAAAAGTTATTGGTGCTGATCCTCTCGGTTCGATTTTCAGAACTTACAAAGAAACCGGAGAAATAATTAAAGGAACTCCTTATTTAGTTGAAGGCATCGGGCAGGATTGTCTTCCGGAAAATGTTCACTTTCAGTATATAGATAAGATTATAAATATTAGTGATAAGGAATCATTTGCTGCAGCCAGAAGATTAACTAAGGAAGAGGGAATATTTTGCGGTGGCAGCACAGGAACAATACTTCACGTAACCCTGGAAATAGCAAAGGATTTAGGTGAAGAAGATGTTATTGTTTTTTTTGTCTGCGATATAGGAGAAAGATATTTATCAAAAGTTCATAATGTAGAATGGCTACGTGTAAACCGGATGCTAGAAACAGAGATGAAAACACTTAGAGATATTTCAAATGTTAAAAAATCAAATGGTAACGAGGATATCGTTTATGTAAAATCAGATGCACTTGTTAAAGATGCTCTAGAGCTTATCACTAAAAAAGGCTACTCCAATATTCCGGTTATGCTAAACCGCAGGGCAATAGGTTGTGTTAGAGAAAATGGACTAATGGCAAAGTTATTGGCAAATAAAGAGATACTGAATGCATCAGTAAAAGATATTATGGAGGAATGCGTGCCGGTACTTGATGCGAAAACAGAAATATCAAAAGTAAAAGAAGTGCTCAAGGCAAATCAGGCAGTTCTTGTAAGTGACTTTGGAAGAATAACTGATATTATTACCAGGTATGATTTGATAAACTTTGATAATGTTTAAGAATAATGAATATCGAACAGGGAATATCGAATATGGAAATGAATTTCATTTTTAGTTTATGTTAAAAAAGCAACAAAAACAATTTGATCTTGAGGACAGATTAATTGAATTTGCAGTTCTCGTAATTAAAATTACAGAAAATCTTTTTCAGTCAAGGGCGGCTATTCACATTGGAGGACAACTTGTAAGATCAGGCACTTCACCAGCTTTGCAATATGGTGAAGCACAAAGCGCAGAATCAAGAAATGATTTTATCCATAAATTAAAAATTTTGCTTTAAGAATTAAGGGAAACAATGGTTGCTTTAAAAATAATCAAAAGATTGCCTTTAACCGATAAGTTAAATTTGATTGAAAACGGAATTTCTGAGTGTAATGAATTAATCTCCATTTTTGTAAAAAGTACTGAAACAACAAAAAGAAATAATATAAAATCTAAGTTGTAAATGTACTTCATCATTCATAATTCCTTGTTCAGTGTTCGATATTCAAAAATGTCGCTATAATAAATATCGAATTACTAATTGAGTAATTCATCATTCATAATTTATAGAAAGAACTAAAGATGGGTTTTTCAACAGATGCTATTCACGCAGGACAAACTCCTGATCCTGTAACCGGTGCAGTAATAACTCCGATTTATCAAACTTCTACTTATGCACAGGAAGAGCTTGGAAAGAATAAAGGATTTGAATACGGCAGAACTCATAACTTAACAAGACAGTCTCTTGAAGCAAATGTTGCCACACTTGAAAAAGGAAAATACGGAATTGCATTTTCCTCGGGACTTGCGGCTACACAGGCTTTAACAACCCTTGTAAAAGCAGGGGATCATATAGTCGTTTCGCATAATGTTTACGGCGGAACTTATCGCTTGTTTGAATTGATTATGAAAGATTTCGGACTGGATTTTTCCTGGGTTAATACTTCGGACTTAAAAAATATTGAGAATGCAATTAAAGAAAATACAAAAATGGTTTACATTGAAACTCCTACAAACCCGATGTTAAACTTAACAGATATAAAAGGAACGGCAGATATCTGCAAAAAAAATAATTTAATCTGCATTGTTGATAACACGTTTATGAGTCCGTATTTCCAAAATCCTCTCACTCTCGGTGCAACAATTGTCCTTCACAGCCAGACAAAATATTTAAATGGGCACAGTGATGTTATCGGAGGAATTCTTGTAACAAGCGATGAAAAAATCCACGAACGATTGAGATACACTCAGAATGCAATCGGTGCAGTTCCTTCACCATTTGATTGCTGGCTCATTCTTCGTTCAACAAAAACACTCGCAGTGAGAATGGAAAGACATAATTCTAATGCAATCGCTTTTGCAAATCATCTTGAAAAAAGTGGTTACTGCAAAAAGATTTATTACCCGGGATTAACTTCACATCCGCAGCATGAACTTGCAAAGAAGCAAATGAAGGGATTCGGCGGAATGATTTCTGCAGATTTCGGAGATGTTGAAACTGCGAAAAAGATATTAAAGAATGTTAAGATTTTTACTCTCGGCGAAAGTCTTGGCGGAGTAGAAAGTTTAATCAGTCATCCTGCAAGTATGACTCACGCAGCAGTTCCCCAAAAAGACAGGGAAGCAATGGGATTAACCGACAGCCTTGTGCGTTTCTCTGTTGGGATTGAAGATATAGAAGATTTAATTGAAGATTTAGAGCAAGCTATGAAATGAGTAGAATGATGGAATAGTGGAGTATTGAAAGAATAATCAATTCCATCATTCCAATCTTCCTATCCCTGTATTTCTTCATTCCGTTTCGTTTTTATTCTCCTTATTTTTGATAAAGTACTATTTATTAATTAGACGGGGAGTAGATATGAAGACCAACGAAAAAACCAATCCGGAAATGAACTTTGTTGATGATACCAAATATTCAATGGATACTCATCTTATTTACGGAAAAAACTTTACTAAAAAATGGGATTATACACATCACGTTTTACCACCAATAACTTCTTCTGTAATTTATCGCCTGGATTCAGTGGAAAGGGGAGCAGAAGGTTTCCAGGAATTTGCTAACTCACCTGTAACCGGTGAAGACCCGATGCCTATTTATATTTACGACAGGCTTGGCGAACCAAACAAAGATATTCTTGAAGAAAATCTTGCTTATGCAGAACGCGGAGAAATGGCAGTTACTTTTTCCACAGGAATGGGAGCAATATCAGGAATTATAGGAATGCTTACCAAAGCCGGCGACGAGATAATTTCACATAAAACTTTATACGGTTGCACTTATTCACTCTTCACAAACTGGCTTCCAAGATATAATATTAAAACTATACTTGTAGATTTAACAGTGCCCGAAAATCTATTAAATTTTGTTACACCTCAAACTAAGGTTGTTTATCTTGAGTCACCCGCAAATCCTAATCTTGATATAATTGATATTGCCGAATTAAGAAAACTTATTGATGTAATTAATACTGACCGGGAAGAAGCAGACCGAATTAAGATCGTTGTAGATAATACTTTTGCAACTCCATTTTGCCAGAGACCAATTGAACTGGGAGCAAACTTCACGGTTCATTCATTAACAAAAGGTATCGGCGGTTTTGGAACTGATATGGGTGGAGTTGTTATCGGAAAAAATAAATACAAGGATATGCTCCTTCTTTACAGGAAAGATTTTGGTGCTGTACTGAATAATAAGACTGCCTGGACTATTACAACTTACGGGTTACCAACTTTACCGGTTAGAATCAGGCAGCAAATGAAGTCTGCAATGAGAGTTGCCGAATATCTTAATGTTCATCCCAAAATAGAATTTGTAAATTATCCGGGGCTTCCAAATTACAAATATTATGAAGTGGCAAAAAAACAGATGAAAGATTATGAGGGAAACTTTACTCCGGGAAGTCTTCTGTATTTTGTATTAAAAGGTTCAAATCCGGCTGAATGCAAAGAGAACGGCAGGAAATTCATGAACTATGCAGCTGAGCATGCCTACACGATGACGCTTGCAGTAAGTCTTGGACATACAAGAACCTTAATTGAACATCCGGCTTCTATGACTCACTCAATGATTGCAGCGGATAAATTGATTGAATACGGAATCGATCCGGGCGGAATTAGAATTGCCCTGGGACTCGAAAGCACTAATGATGTACTTTCGGATCTGGATGAATGTTTAAGTCAGGTTTAGTTATTCTCAATTCCTGTGTCTTATTTAAAGGTCACTTAATTGAATTTTAATTGAGTGACCTTTTTATTTATTTTAGCAAATCAATTAAATCTTTATGCAGGAAAAATTTATGAAGATGAGGTTTCTGTTTTTACTTCCCATAGTTTTTTTATTTTCCATTATTATAAATGCACAGGATGAATCTGATTCAGTAGAAGTTTACCTGATAGATTCATATGTTACCCCGGAAGTACCACATACATTTATGCTATCTTTTTTTACAAGCGCTCCTGCAAAATCTAAAGTGGTAATAGAAAACAGTTATGTATATGATGTTTCCACTGAACTGAGTGAATCACATAAAATTAATATTGATATTTCTGATCTTAGTTTTAATGAAAAAAATGTTTCGTTTGTAATTCTTGTGGAAGACTCACTCGGTCATAAATTTTCTAGCGAAAAATATGAGTTTGAACTTCCTGAAGAACAAAAAGTTGAAGGCGGCTCAAACTTCCTGCTTCTCTGCTTATTCGGAGCTGCTGTTTTTGGATTACCCTCCCCGGCTTATGTTAAAGAAAAAACCGAAGATTATTTCAGTCTGACAAAAGAGATTCCGTTCCTATCCATAAGAGGAAAAGGGTACAGGTACCCGATGGGATATTTCTCTCTTGAATACTCTCATATTTTCAATTCCCCGGTAAAAAATTTCTTTCGGGTAGGTTACAAACATATTATTCCACTGCCGGGAATAGAATATATTGCCCCCGGAATTAATGGGTTTACAAACTTTAAAGGGTTCAATGGAATTTCTCCTGAACTCTCAGTAGGACTATTCAGGATTATAAATACATTTACCCTTTATGCAAGGTATCGTTTTAACGCAAAACCTGGTGAAGCCGGCAGCGAGTTTCACGAATTTTCAATCGGACTGTACTCAAGTTTCTTCTCCTTGTATCTGTAATCATTTTGGGAAGATCATTTCAGAATAACTGCACTTTTATTCGGAATTAATTTATTTAGATTTATTTCCTGGTTAAGGAACGTATACGATTGCCTTTTTGTTTAATATTCAACAATTAAACATTCCTAAATGAAAAACGCATTAATTATTATAGTAATTGCTACAAAATTTCTCTTTGCTCAAACCGGAAATCTTACCGGCAAAGTAACTGATGGAAATAATCCGGTTCCCTCTGTAAATATCCTCGTGCTCAACAGCGGCATCGGAACCGTTACGAATGAAGAAGGTAAATACTTCTTAAAAGGAATTCCGGAGGGCAAACAGGTTATCAGGTACAGCTCAGTTGGATATAAAACAGTTACAAAAGAAGTTAATATTTATCCGGGCAAAACCATTGAAATTAATGTTGAATTGAATGTAACGATAATTGAAGTTGGTGAAGTCAATGTTACAGGAATGAGAAAACAGGAACAGAGGGATACAAGAACCAGCCTGATAGATCTCAATCCAAGGAGTGCAAAGGTTTTACCCGGAGCAGGGGAAGATGTTTTAAGAACATTGCAATCACTTCCGGGAGTTCTGGCCCCAAATGATTTTTCATCACAGCTAGTTATCAGGGGTAGCGGTCCGGATCAGAACCTGATTATTATGGATGACGTAGAGATTTTTAATCCGTACAGATTGTACGGCGTGATAAGTATGTTCAATCCTGATGCTGTGGAAAATGTAAATCTTATTACAGGTGGTTTTCCTGCACGTTATGGTGATCGGCTTTCTGCCGTTCTTGATGTTACAAACAAAGAGGGAAATGACACCAAAAATTTATCCGGAAGTCTCAATGCGTCAATAATTGATGCAAACCTGGTTCTTGAAGGAAAAAATCCATTCAGCCTCAAAGGAAGCTGGATGTTCAATTCCCGAAGAACTTATTATGATCTGATCATCGAGCCATTTGTAAAAAATGCAGGTCTTGTTGATCAGAATGTTAACTTCCCTAATTTTTATGATTTTCAGACTAAAATTGCAATCGGACCCTATAACGGAAATAAAATTTTAATTAATGGAATTTATTCACGGGACGGTGTTGATATTGTTAGCGCAAAGCAAAGGAAAACTGCTGACAGTATCGGCGTATCAAATGTTACTTTGAATAATGTTGGAAGCGTCGCATGGCATTTTACACCCAATACAAAATTTCTTAATAAAGTTGTAGGTTCTTATTACACTAACAATGGTATAGCAGATTTTAATTCGGAAGTTCTCGATCCTTCATTAAACAGGGAAAATTTTAAAAATATATTAGCAGATACTTTGGCTCCGTATCTTCTGAATTTTAAATTCAACACAGACTTTACTTTTGAGAAATATGCATTAGATGATTACGTAACTTATCTGTGGGGAGATAACATCTTTGAAGCGGGTGCAGGTGTGGATTTTCTGAAAACAATAATAGACTTTCAATTTGATATTGACCCTGAGCTAAGGGCATTCTTCTCTTCAAATCCGCAGTTCAGAGCTGTTCTGAGTAATCTTAAAGATATAAGAAATGATAAACGCTATCATGCTTTTATGCAGAATAATTTTTCCATAAGTAAAAAATTTTATTTTCAACCGGGAGTAAGATTCGATTACTACGATATACTCCGTAAAGCTTATCTGGCACCAAGAATTTCAATGTCCTATGCATTGGATGATCTGACAACAATCAGAGCTGTCTGGGGTATTTATTATCAATCACCGGGATATGAAAAACTCAGGGATGAAAATGTTCTTTATGATTTAAGTGATGTCTACACAAAAAATCTGAAAGCAGAAAAAGCCACACACTATATAATAGGAATAGAACGCTGGCTTAATTCTGAATGGAGTTTAAAACTTGAAGGATATTATAAAGATTTTAACAACCTGATAGTTCAGAAAGTAGTACCGGGTTCAATATATAAAACATCTCCGATTCCGGGTAAGGATTTAAGATACCCGGACGGCTGGACACAACCGGTTACCGTGCAGGGTGATTCACTCACACAAATACCCGTAAACAATGCTAATGGTAATGCTTACGGAGTTGAACTTTTTCTTGCAAAAAAAAATCTGTCACCCGATGACAGGCTTTCCGGATGGATTTCGTACTCCTATTCAGTTGCGGATAGAAATGAAAACAACGTTACTTTACCATTTCGTTTCGATCAGAGGCATACTGTAAATATTGTTCTGGATTATCAACTAAATAGCTGGCTGAATCTCGGGTTAAGATGGCAGTATGGTTCCGGTTTTCCTATTAGTCAGCCTGCTGGAGTAAAACCAAGAATTATCCTGGTTGATACTAACGGGGACGGCATTCCGGACACACCTGAGATTGCTACAAGAAAACCATTTTTTGGTACCGGAAACGGAGAAGTAATTTATGATGTAGATTATAATAATCAAAGATTAAATGCCAGGAAACCCGCTTATCACAGGCTTGACGTAAGGTTTACTGCTGTTACAAATTTCTGGAATCTGGATTGGGCTTTTTATCTTGATGTTATAAATGCATACAACAGATCAAATGTTATTGGATATGATTATTATATTAATAATGATTTGACCTTGGGTCGGGATGCTAGTACAATGTTTCCTATAATTCCTACATTTGGTTTTAGCGTAAAATTTTAACTAATTTTTAATATGGCTTCTAATACTAAACTTCTCACAGTTTCAGAAATAACAAGACAAATCAAGTCAACTCTTGAAGAAGAGTTTTCAGAGCTATCTGTCATCGGGGAATTGTCTAACTTTAAAGCTCATGTATCAGGACATTGGTATTTTAATCTGAAAGATTCTGATGCTTTAATCAGCTGCACGATGTGGAAAGGTTTAAACAGTTATGTTTTTTTTACCCCGCAGGACGGGATGAAAATAATTGTGAATGGAAAACTTTCCGTATATCCGCCCAGAGGGAATTACCAGATTGATGTTCGTTCCATGAAACCGGCTGGAATAGGAGAACTGCAGGCAGCCTTTGAAATGCTGAAGCAAAAGCTCAGCAAAGAAGGATTGTTTAATCCGGAGCATAAAAAAACTATACCTTCTTTTCCAAAGAAAATAGGAATTGTTACAGCCATTGATGGTGCTGCTTTTAAAGATATGATAAGTGTCGCTAAAAGACGTTATCCCCTGGCAGAACTTGTTATTGCTCCCTCACGGGTTCAGGGGAGCGGGGCAGCAGAAAATATTGCTCAAAGTATAAAACAATTGAACGAATTAAAGGATATTGATGTTATAATTATTTCGCGCGGCGGCGGATCAATTGAAGATCTTTGGTCTTTTAATGAAGAAATAGTAGCCCGTGCTGTTTATAATTCTAGAATCCCTGTAATAAGTGGAGTGGGTCATGAGGTAGATTTTACGATCGCAGATTTTGTAGCAGATTTAAGAGCTCCTACTCCCTCAGCAGCTATGGAAATTGCTACTCCCGATAAAAATGAAATTTTTGCCTTTATAAACGATTTTTCCTATAATTCTACATTAAAAATTAACGAATATTGCCGGACGTTAGGAAAAAAACTTAATTCAATAATCAATTCGTATGGGTTTAGGGTTCCGATAGATTTAATCAGAAATAAGTCACAGTTAGTTGATAACCTTCTTTATAAAGTGCTTCAAAAAACCGATCGCAGAATATTATTACATAACAACAGAGTTTCACTTCTTACCGCGATTATTGAATCTAATAATGTTCATCGAATATTGAACAGAGGCTTTACACTTGTGAAGCAGGATAATAAATATGTAATCAGAAGTGCCAGGTTTAATCCGGATATAAATACTGAAATAGTTTTTGCTGACGGCAGTGTAAATATTAATTCAAGAAAAAATAATGGCAAAAAAAAGTAAAAAAAATTTTGAAAATGATCTTAAAAGATTAGAAGAAATTTCGGATTTACTCGAAAGTGAAAATATCGGGTTGGATGAATCTCTTAATCTTTATGAGGAAGGAATTGAATTATCCCGCAATTGTATTACAGCTTTGAAAAAAGCTGAACTGAAAATTACTGAATTAAAAAAGAAGCTTGATGACTTACCCTTTGAAGAAGAAGCCGAGGAAGAGGATTAAAAAAATGGAAAATGAAAAAATGTCTGACGAGGTTAAATATCCTGTATTATCGAAAATCAATATTCCTGAAGATGTACGGAAACTTGAATTTCAGGAGTTGAAAATCCTTTGTAAAGATATTCGTGAATACCTGATTGATACTATCTCTGAGGTTGGCGGGCATTTCGGCGGCGGACTCGGCACAGTTGAAATGGCAGTTGCAATTCATAAAGTTTTTAATACTCCTTACGATCTTGTAGTTTGGGACACTGGCCATCAGGCTTATCCTCATAAAATTCTTACCGGAAGAAAAGACAGACTTCATACAATCAGACATTTAAATGGAATAAGCGGTTTCCTGAAAAGAGCTGAAAGTGAATATGATACGTTTGGTGCCGGGCATGCTACTACTTCAATTTCTGCCGCCCTGGGAATGGCCGTTGCAAGAGATCTTAAGAATGAAAACAGGAAAGTCGTTGCTATTATTGGTGATGGTGCAATGACAGGTGGAATGGCTTATGAAGCAATGAATAATTCCGGCATAAACAAATCAGACCTGGTAGTAGTTTTTAATGATAATCGAATGTCTATTGCCCCAAATGTTTGGCAGGTTTCAAATTACTTCACTGAGATGATTGCTCATCCTGATTACAATAAATTTAAAGGTCAGATCTGGGAACTTACCGGAAAACTTGATCAGTTCGGGGATAGACTGAGGAAAATAGCTGCGCGGCTTGAGAACGGAATTAAAGCTGTTATAACACCGGGAATGCTTTTCGAAGCATTAGGGTTCAGATATTTCGGCCCAATAAACGGGCACAACCTTCATCAGATGATCAGAATTTTTGAACAAGTGAAAGATTTAAAAGGTCCTATACTAGTTCATGCAATGACTCATAAGGGAAAAGGATATAAACCCGCTGAAGGAGATGAACAAAAACTTCACGCCTCAACTCCGTTTGACAAACTAACCGGCAAAGCGGTTAAAAAATCCAGTGGACTACCTTCGTTTACATCTATTTTCGGTAATGCTCTTGTTGATATAGTTAGAGAAAACAAAAATGTAGTAGGAATAACTGCTGCGATGCCCGATGGAACCGGGCTGGATTTTCTTCAAAAAGAATTTCCTGAAAATTATTTTGATGTGGGAATTGCAGAAGAACATGCTGTAACGTTTGCAGCGGGAATGGCAACGCAGGGAATAGTTCCTGTTGTTTCAATTTATTCAACTTTTTTGCAACGCGGTTTTGATCAGATTGTACATGATGTAGGTATTCAAAAACTTCATGTTGTATTTGCAATGGATAGGGCAGGTCTTGTGGGTGCTGATGGACCCACACATCACGGTGCTTTTGATATGACTTATTTAAGGCTGATACCAGGAATAGTTATAATGGCTCCCAAAGACGAATCAGAATTAAGAGATATGCTTTACACTGCTGTAAACTATAAAGAAGGTCCCATCGCTTTGCGGTATCCAAGGGGATCTGCACTTGGTGTGGAGCTTAAAGACGGGTTTGATATAATAGAAATTGGGAAAGCGGAAAAACTTAGAGAAGGTGATGATGTCGCTCTACTTGCAGTGGGGTCAATGGTAGAATATTCTTTTAAAAGCTGCTGAAAAATTAGCTTCTGAAGGAATTGTTTGCGAAGTTATTAATATGAGATTTATAAAACCCTTGGATAAAAAGATGCTGGATTATATTGCGGGCAAACATCCGAAGATAGTTACACTTGAAGAGAATACATTGATTGGCGGATTCGGCAGTGCTGTACTTGAATATTTCAATGAGAAAAATTATAAAAATGATATTTTAAGATTAGGACTTCCGGATCATTTTGTTGAACACGGAACACAAAAAGAACTTCATCATATACTTAAGATTGATCCTGAGGGAATAATTGAAAGAGTCAAAATATTTTGTAAAAACAGGAGTATTAACCAGGAGATAACAATTTGAGCGAACAAACTAGGGTAGCTATTATCGGTTTAGGAGGAATTGTTCAGCTGGTACATCTTCCTAACTTAGCCAAAATGGATAATGTTAAAGTTACGGCTGTTGCTGAAATAAATAAGAACAGACTTAACACAATAGCAGATAAGTTTAATATAGAAGGAAGGTATTCCGATTATAAGGAACTGCTTGCTGGCAGTGAATCTGATGCTGTAATTATTGCTACTCCTACGCATCTGCATAAGGAAACAGCAATTGCCTGTCTCAAAGCAAACAAAGATGTCTTAGTTGAAAAACCGTTAGCAAGAACTTTTGCTGAAGCCAAACCAATTATTGACGTTGCCAGGAAATCAAAAAATAAAATTATGGTTGGAATGAATCTGCGTTACCGCCCTGACGCAATGATACTGAGAAGTCTTATTAATTCCGGTGAAATAGGTGATCCGTTTTATGTTAAATGCGGATGGATAAGACGACAAAGCAGCAGTGAAAAATGGTTTACCAGGAAGGAAGAATCCGGTGGCGGTGTAATTATTGATTTAAGTATTCTTTTGCTTGACCTTGCTCTTTGGCTGCTCAATTATCCCTCTGTATCAAATGTTTCAACACAAAATTATTATTTGAATACGAAACATGTTGAAGATAGTTCTATTAGTTTACTCAGATGTAAAAACAATGCTGTTATAACAATGGAAACCAGTTGGTCCCTTCCCCTGGAAAAGGATCTTTTTTATCTGAATGTTTACGGTACAAAGGGAAATGCGTCATTGAATCCTTTCAGAATAAATAAGAAGATTGATGAACAGTTTATGGACCTCACACCTTCACAGACGGAAAGTAGTCTTGGTCTTTTTAAAAAATCTTACCAGAATGAGTTAAAAAGTTTTATAGGTGCAGTACGTGGGTTAAATCCCATTTTCTCTCCTGCACAGGAAGCACTTTCAAGAATGAAGGTGATAGATGCCATGTACCTGTCTGCATCCAAAAAATCCGAAGTAAGTATAAAACAGACATGAAATCAAAAATACTTTTAGTAGATGACGAAAAAGATATTGTCGAATTTCTTGAATATAATCTGGTTCAGGAAGGATTTGAAGTTATTACCGCAAATGACGGAATAGAAGCTATTCAAAAAATGAATGAAAAGCCGGATCTTATTGTACTCGATATTATGATGCCCAAATTAGATGGTTATGAGGTTTGTAAAAGAATAAGAGAAAATAAAGCATATACTGAAATTCCGGTAATTTTTCTTACTGCAAAAGGAGCTGAAACAGATGAGATAAAGGGACTGGAACTTGGGGCAAGTGATTTTATTAAGAAACCAATTTCACCAAAAAAATTAATTGCCAGGGTAAATTCCAATCTTCGGAAATCTTCCAAGGATGAGGTCAGTTTACCCGTAAAAATTCAGATCGGACCTTTAATAATAGATCGTGAAAAGTATGTAATTCATATCAACGGAAATGAAACCGTTTTTCCCAGGAAAGAATTTGAACTACTTTATTTTCTTGCGAATAATCCGGGAAAAGTTTTCAGTCGTGATGCATTATTAAAGACGGTGTGGGGAGTTGATGTGTATGTGGTGGATCGAACAGTTGATGTTCATGTCCGTAAAATCAGAGAGAAACTGGAAGAATTTTCTGATTTAATTGAAACCATAAAAGGTGTAGGATACAGATTTAAAAGTGTGGAATGAATTTAAATCTAATTTGAATTCCGCAAAGGTTTTCCTGCCTGAATTATTAATATTCAATGCAATCCTGATCTCATTAATTTTACTTGTAAGTGAACCATCCCCGGATAGAATCATTTTAATTGTTCTTGTAATCCTTTTGAGTCTATTGTTTCTGAATTTTATTGGTAACAGAAGAATTAAAGAATTGCAGGAAATCAAATCAATCATATCAAATATCCGGAACAGTAATTATAAAAACCCTGATGAAATAAAACTTACCAGGAATTTAAAGGGAATGGAAGAAGAGATAAGGGAGATGTTCATAAAAGCGAAGAATGATGTTGAATATCTTAAGCGGCTTGAAAGAATTCGTACTGAATTTCTCGGCAATGTTTCGCACGAACTTAGAACGCCTATTTTTTCAATACAGGGTTATATTGAAACACTTTTGAATGGTGCTATTAATGATGAGAAAGTAAATAAAAATTTTTTAGCTAAAGCAAACCAGCACACGATTAATCTGAACAATCTTTTAAATGATCTCATTGATATATCTATGATCGAATCCGGCGAAATGCGAATGAGCTTCAGGTACTTTTTGGTTAAAGAATATCTTGAAAGTATTGTGAACGAAATGAAACCACTGGCAGATGAAAAAAATATTCAGTTGCTGCTGGGACCAGTTAATGAGAAACTTCAGCTGTTTGGAGATAAGACAAAATTAAAGCAGGTATTTGTTAACCTCATAACAAATTCAATCAAATACACAGAAGCAGGATCGGTTAGTATTCTTGTAGAAGAGAAAGAAAATTTTGCAGTGGTAATTATTCGCGATACCGGAATAGGAATTCCAACTGAAGATATTCCAAGAATCTTTGAAAGATTTTTCAGAGTTGATAAAGCCCGTTCCCGTTCTGTTGGAGGAACAGGTCTTGGACTGGCAATAGTTAAACACATTATAGAAGCACATGGTTCAAGGGTAGAAGTAAAAAGTGAACAGGGGAAAGGGAGTGAATTTTCATTTCAGCTTAAAAAGTAGTAAAAAATCAATATTTTTCACCAACTTCAGAATTGACAAGTAAAGTTCAAATTATTAACTTTGTTGTCTAATTTTTCAGAAAGGTCAAGTAAATGTTCGCTGTTGTAAATATATCAGGTCAACAGTTTAAAGTTGAGGAAAATGGAAAGTATTACGTACCTAGATTAAAAGCAGAACCTGATTCAGAAGTATCATTTGATAAAGTTCTTCTCTTTTCAAATGATAAAGATATAAAAATAGGTGCTCCAACTATTAATAAAATGAAAGTAACTGCAAAAGTACTTGAGCATATTAAGGATGATAAAGTAATTGTCTTCAAAAAGAAGAGAAGGACTAATTATCAGAAAAAGAACGGACACAGACAGCAGCTTACCAGAATTGAAATTACCAGTATAGGTTAACAGAAGGAGATTTGAATAATGGCTCATAAAAAAGGTCAAGGATCATCACGCAACGGAAGAGATAGTAATGCCCAAAGGCTTGGCGTAAAAAAATTTGGCGGTGAACGTGTGATCGCCGGGAATATTCTGGTGAGACAAAGAGGCACAAAATTTCATCCGGGTGTTAATGTTAAAAAAGGCGGCGATGATACATTATTTGCAGTAGCAGACGGAATTGTAAAGTTTGAAATGAAACGCGGTGACAGACAGTTTGTTAATGTTTATCCTGCTTAAATTAATTTTTACATCTATTGAGTCGTCCTAAAATAGGTTGACTGTTATTTAATGAACCTCTCCACTACTTGGAGAGGTTTTTTTGTGCCAATATTTGACAGGAAGTAAATTCTGCTGATGCATCTGAGCTGGTGTCAGCATTGAACAACTCAAGTGCGGTCTCTTGGTGTTATAGATCATTATTGATTGTTCAACTTGTTTTTTTGCCTGCTCAAAATTATCAAACTTTTCATCACAATAAAACTCATCTTTGAGTATTCCGTTTATTCTCTCAGCTACTGCATTGTCATACGGGCTTCCATCCTGGGTCATACTGATTTGGCATTTGTTTTTCCTAAGTTCATCGATGTAAACTCTGCTGCAATACTGCAGTCCACGATCAGAATGATGCAGTAAATCTCTGTCCTGATAAATCCTTTTGCTCAGTGCCATCTGTAAAGCCTTTAGAGTTGATTCTGCTTTTAAGTCCTTACTAAGCGTGTATCCCATAATCTGTTTTGAATATGCGTCGCTTACTAAATGCAAATATATTGTCTGCTCTCTTGTTGAAAGATATGTAATGTCTGCTACCCAGAGTTCTTCCGGCTGTTTTAACTGCAATTGTTTTGAACTATCGGCATACGTGCGCATCCAGTGTTTTGAGTTCGTTGTTTTTACATACTTCTTTCGTTTGGTTATCAGCATTTGTTCTTTTCGTAATATTTCAAATAATTTGTCTCGTCCCACTTTTATTTCACTTTTCAGTAAATAGTGTAATTTCCTTGTGCCTAACCGTGGCTGTTCTTGACGTAAGCTCAATACTTTCCTGACGATCTTCTCTTGTTTTGCTTTCTGTTTAGCTTGGTGATCCCGAACCTTATAATAAGCTTGTTTACTTATACCAAGGTGACGACAACATCCTACAACGCTTATCGTTTTTGTTTGGGTTGCAAATAAAAAACCCTCTTATACAGAGGGTTTTTTATTTTAACTGTGAAAAGATATTTTAAAACCGAGTCTTTCCATATCAGTTACAAGTGTTTTAACTGCTGAAACTGATTTATCAAGTAAAGTTTGTTCCTGTTTATCAAGTGAAAATTCAACAATTTTTTCCACACCATTTGCACCGAGTACTGCTGGAACTCCAACATAGTATCCTTTAACTCCGAACTCACCATCTAAATAAGCACAAACCGGAAATACTCTTTTTTCATCTCTTAAAATAGCTTCTGCCATTGCAACAGCCGCTGATGCAGGAGAATAAAATGCGGACCCGGTTTTTAAAAGTTTTACCACTTCGCCACCGGCCATTTTTGTTCTCTCAACAATTTTATTCATTACTTCTTCGGCTTTAGCTTTATCATTGTATTTCTTTTCAAGAAGTTCCATAACAGGAATTCCATTAACATTCGCATAACGAACGATAGGAACCATAGTATCTCCATGTCCGCCGAGTACCATTGTGTTTATGTCCTTTACAGAAACACCAAGTTCCCAGGAAAGGAATGTTGAAAATCTGGATGAATCTAATACACCTGCTTGTCCCAATACATGGTGATGATCAAAACCAGTTACTTTTTTAAACAAGGTAACCATTGCATCAAGCGGATTGGAAATAATTAATACAATAGCTTTTGGTGCATACTTCTTAACATTTTCTGCTACAGTATTCATAATTTTTGCATTCGTAGTTAACAGATCGTCTCTGCTCATACCGGGTTTTCTGGGTAATCCGGCTGTTATTATTATTAAATCGGAATTTTCTATATCCTTATAATCATTTGTACCAGTTATATTTGCATCAAATCCATCTATTCTTGCAGCTTCTCCTATATCGAGAGACTTACCCTGCGGCAGATCTTCCACGATGTCGTACATTACAACATCTCCCAATCTTCTCATTGCTAAAAGTTGAGCTAAAACTCCGCCGATTTGACCACCACCGATTAAAGCTATTTTTTTTCTTCCCATAATTGTTTCCTCTTAGTTTAAATGAACTTCCAATTTCAGCAAAGAACTGAACTTACTTAATAACAAAAATAAATATGAATATTTCCATTTGCAAAGCTTATGTGATATTCTATATTTTGTAGCACAATAAATAGTGTGATTATTATGAATAAAATAACAGTAATAGGAGCCGGTAATGTAGGTGCAACAACTGCCCTGAGACTGGCTGAAAAACAGCTTGCTGAAGAAATAATTCTTTTGGATATAGTTGAAGGCTTACCGCAGGGAAAAGCCCTGGATATATGGCAAAGTGGTTCACTTGAAGGATTTGATTCCAGGGTAATTGGAACAAATAACTTTAAGGATACGGAATCATCAGGAATTATTATTATAACTGCGGGACTGGCAAGAAAACCTGGTATGAGCAGGGATGATTTATTGAAAGCGAACGCAGTAATTGTCAAAGAGTCTACTGAAAAAGCGATTCAATATTCGCCCCAGAGCATTATAATAATTGTTTCAAATCCATTAGATGTTATGTGCTATGTAGCCTTAAAAACAAGTGGATTTGAAAGCAGCAGAATAATTGGAATGGCAGGTGTATTAGACACAGCAAGATTCCGTCTTTTTATTGCACAGGAATTAAAAGTCTCAGTTAAAGATATTTCTACTTTGGTTTTAGGCGGGCATGGGGATTCTATGGTTCCATTAATAAATCATACAAGTATTTCCGGAATTCCTATTACTCAATTATTATCTGCTGAAAGAATAAATTCTTTAATTGAAAGAACCAGAAAAGGGGGAATTGAAATTGTAAATTATCTGAAAAGTGGAAGTGCATATTTTGCACCTTCAAGTGCAGTGGTTGAAATGGTAGATTCTATAGTTAAAAACAGGAAAAGAGTGTTGCCTTGTTCTGCCTGGCTGGATGGAGAGTTTGGAATTAGTAATGCTTTTTGCGGTGTGCCGGTGAAACTTGGGAGGAACGGAATTGATCAGATAATAGAAATGAAACTGAAAGAAAATGAACTTGCTGCTTTGATAAAATCCGCTAAAGAGGTAGGAACAACTATTTCGAGATTAACTAATATTTAAAACTAAAATTGTTTCGGTACCTGTCGGAGTATGGCGGTATTGTAAATCATCCATATAGATACGCATAAGATATAAACCTCTCCCTGAATCTTTAAGCAGATTTTCCGGATCAGTCGGGTCTGGGACATCCTCTGGTTCAAAACCTGGACCTTCATCTTTAATTATTACATTTAATTTTCCATCAACTATCTTTGCTGTTATTTGAACCATTTTATTCTTATCACTTTTGTTCGCATGAATTATTGCATTAGTTGTAGCTTCCGTAACTGCCAACAATAAGGCTGATAATTTATCATCATTCAGCCCGAGATCTTTAGCAAAATAATTAATAAATTCTTCAACAGTGATGAGATTATTCGGATCACTCTCTATTTCTAGGTAGTATTTTTCTTCTGACAAATTTATTCCAGTATTTGGTTTTGTAAAATAGGAAAAATTTAATTTATTCCAATTAAAAATTCCAATTTACTTCAAAGGAAAGATTCGCTTGCTCATGTTCGGAAGTGCTCAAAGTAATAAATTCATACCAACCGTAAATCTTTAAGTAAATTGAATTTTCCACAAGCCAGATTATTTCAGTAAGCGGACCTATACTAAGATAATCAGAATCCTTCACTTTTTTCTTACCATCATAATTAAAAGTTTTAAGCGAAAAGATTCTGCTTCCTAATCCGAAACTAATATTTGAATATTTCATAATAATTTTGGGTTCAGCGTAAATTTCCTGCAGATACCTCGTCGGCTTTTCAGCAAATGCCGACCAGTTAAGTTCACCCTGTTGAGACAGCTTTATGTACCCATAATTCTTAAATGAAAATTTTTTACTTAATCTGATTGTGCTGGAATCAGTAGCTGTGAACTGCCTGAAAGAAAAACTTCTCAAGTTAGGAACCAGGTCACGAAAATCATAAACTGTATAATTCGCAGAAACCTCAAATCCGATTATAGAAGAAACGTTTTTTCCGTGATAATCACCACCGGCTGAAAATTTTAAGATCCGATTTATATTATTATTGGAACTTTTTTCTGAAAAAATATAAACCACATGACTTTGCGTACCCTCGGCTGTTAAGAATGAACTGAAAAATGGTGTAAGGGAATGAATATATCTTAACCGGAATATTGAAAGCAGTTCATCACGATCATCAAAATTATCCTGGCTAGGCGTATCATATCTAAGTTTATTCTGATAAATACTGAATGAAATTTTATCTCTATCTGAAACATTCCAGTCGCCCACGAATGAAACTGCAGCCCTGGCAGAATTATTATTCTTTTGATTTTCAATATCCTGACGTTCATCAAAAAAGAGGGAAGAAGTATTAAGAAAATTCTTTGCAATATGTTTTTCATCTCTTTCCTGGTAATTGATCCTGAACCTGCCTGTGAATGCTGAACTGGCATAACTTAAATTCGATTCCACTTCAAATTTTAGTTCTTCTATTCGCGAATCAAAGACAGAATTGGATAAAACCTGTAAAGGATGGTATCTCGTATCTCTGTCAATATTTCTCCAGTTCAGAGTACCCGTAAGATCTAACCCGAAATTTTTTATAAAATTATTATATGTTAATCCATCCTGCAGGAGATAAGATGTTTCATTCCGGCTTTGAATATTATTTGTAATATTATATTCATTTGAGATGATCGAGTCTGCAGAGTAATAAAAATCTTTTCTGTTCTGCGAATAGCCGGTGCTTATATAGTTACTTACATTTTCATTAAATGTACTATTAGCAATCAGATTAAAAAATCTTATTAAATTTTTACGTGGAGAAATATCTTCATTCCTGAATCTTAATTGTGATGATAAATTGAAATTAGAAATATCATAATTATCCAGTAATCCTTCTCCGCCGTAAATAAACCCGTAATCATTTTCGCCTATTTGCCTGTTTTGTGAATAACCGAAAAAAGGAGAAATATGAATTTTATCAGCAGGGGTTAAATCACTAAATATCATCGCATTTGATACAGATGCCTGGTTAATTTCTATTTTCCTGTTGTCGGATAAAATTGAATTATTTCCCATTAAACCCAATTTCAGGAAAGGAGTAACTTTATAAGCTGTTGATGCAGAAAAAAAATGTTCATCTCTTATGCTTTTATCTGCTGATTTTATATAAGTTGAGTTATAGTTCTCAGTTACATCAAATGAAAATTTATCGAAAGCCTGGTTGTAAAAAAGTTTGGAGGTCAAATAATAAGTATTGAGCTGTTTATCAAGTTTTGTTGATAAAATGTTTGGAGGATTTTTAACCAAAATAAACTGAAGACTATCAATTTCAGATTGTGCCTGCAGATAATCAACAGAAATAAAAGCAAGTAAAAATAAAATATATATTTTTTTCAATATAAGAAAAAAAGTTTTTACTGTTATTATAATTTACATCAACAAAGTATTCAGGAAAAGAATTAAGTTCAATTAAAAATAAAATTATTCCGGTAGAATTAGAAAATTATAAAGTTGAGAAATACTGTTGGGTGTCGCATCATCAATTGTAAAGGTAACAACCCGCCAATAGTAATTTACATTATAGTCCAGGTAGCTTCCATCAAAATTAATACTTATGGTATCATTAATTGTATTAGTAGTAATTTCTTTACTCCAATATTCTCCGAAATAGGGATTTGTCTGCATTGAAATTTTATAAGTGGAAGGAATAGAAAGAGCTATAAATTTGAAGGTAAGAGTACTGGTTCTTATATTCCCGACAGGTGAAACAATTTGAGGAACGGGTAGAATTCTATCACTGACTTCACTACTTGCATCACTCTCAAGATTTCCTTTGTCAACTGCTTTAACTTTATAGTAATATGTTGTCAACAGGGATAAACTGGATGTGTCTGAATAAGATAATGAATTCGTGAACCCGACAAGGTTACTGCTATCTGCAGTGAATCCTGGAGTCAGGTTTCTATAAATGTAGAAACCTGCAATGTCCGTTTCATAACCGGGATCCCACGATAAGAAAACAGAAATGTCTCCAATCCAGTTACGTGCATTTATAGTTAAAAACCTGGGGGCATAAGGTGGATAGATATTCTTTGGAATTGCACTGACTATCAATGAAGGCTGACTTTCGCGATTTTCAACATCAATAGAAGTAATACGATAAAAATATTTTGTTGAGTAATTCAGCGAATCATCTAAATAATCATTTTGATCAGTGAAATCAATTAAATCAAAATTTGTACTATCAATGCTTCTGTAGATTTTATATCCTTTTAAATCAACTTCTGCATTAGCATGCCATACTATCTCAATTTCACCATCGTAAGCGGAATAAATTTTTACATTCGTAGGAACTGCTGGTGGCAATCCATCCCCCGTAACATCTGAAGGTGTGCTGCGTTCGCATCCATAAAAGAGTGAAACTAATAAAATTAAAGGGGTAATTATCTTCAGAATGTGCAATTTATTCCTTTTGAAATTATTGAAAATTAATTTCAACTTAGTTAACAATAAAGTCCAAAATTATCTGTAAAATCTGATTTAAAACACACCTATGCATTTCGGTTTAAATTGACAAAATGTCTTTTTTTGGATAACTTTGAAATTCATATTTCGTTAAAATAACAATGATCGAACAATATATCCCCGTTTTTTTAGTAATTGGATTTGCTATGGTTTTTGCTGTTGCAACGGTCATGTCTTCGGGTATTTTCGGACCGCAAAGACCAACAAATGAAAAGCTTTCTACTTACGAAAGCGGAATGAAACCGGTTGGGACAACCCGTGAGAGAATTTCTGTTAAGTACTACCTTGTTGCAATGCTTTTTATAATTTTTGATCTTGAAGTTATTTTTGTTTATCCCTGGGCTGTCGAATTCAAGAGGTTGTATGGAGAAATTGGAATTTCAGTTTTCTTTTCGATGTTAATTTTTCTAATTGTGCTTGAGTTAGGATATCTGTATGTATACAAGAAAGGCGGATTCAAATGGGATTAGAAGCTAAGTTAAAAGAAGAAGGTTTTATAACTACTACAATTGATGCACTTGTTGCATGGTCCAGGGAAAGCTCTGTTTGGCCAATGCCAATGGGTATATCATGCTGCGCAATTGAAATGATGGCCACAGCTGATCCGAAATATGATATGGCAAGGTTCGGTTCGGAAGTTATGAGATTTACTCCCCGGCAGTGTGACTTAATGATTGTTGCCGGAACTGTTACTTATAAAATGGCTCATGTTGTAAGAAAAATTTATGATCAAATGCCTGACCCGAAATGGGTTATTGCAATGGGTGCATGTACTTCATCTGGTGGAATGTACAGATCATATAATGTTGTTCAGGGAATCGATCAGTTTTTACCGGTTGATGTTTACCTTGCCGGCTGTCCCCCTCGTCCTGATAATCTTCTAAATGCGTTAATACAGATTCAGGATAAAATTAGTAAAACTAAAGCAAGAGATTTTCAGGATAGAAAACTTCCTGAGTTAAATGTCTTACAGAATAATTAAATATGAATTTAAAAGAACTTATTCCTCAGAAACTTCAGGAAAAATTTTCCCAGGTAAAATTTGAATTTGTTGAATACCGGGGTGATTTATCAGTTAAATTTGATAAAGAACATGTTGTTGAAATATGTAGATTTCTTAAAGAGGATTCTGATTTTCAATTTAAACTTTGTGAAGATGTTACAGCAATAGATTGGGCAAAAAGAAAATACAGGTTCACAGTTGTTTATCATATTTTTTCTTTGAAGCACAATTTCAGGCTCAGACTTAAAGCAGATGTTGATGAATCGGATTGTACAATTGATTCTGTTACACCCGTCTGGAAAACCTCCAATTGGCTTGAGAGAGAAACCTGGGATATGTATGGAATAAAGTTTAATAATCATCCTGATTTGAGAAGAATGTATATGCCGGAAGATTTTCAGTATCACCCGTTAAGAAAGGATTTTCCATTGATGGGAATTCCCGGAAGTCTTCCATTACCAAAAAAAGATTAAGAGATTATGCCGAAACTAACCAAAGATGAAGTTCATCCTAAAATAATTGAAGCTCTGCTTGGTGCAGATTCTGATATTACCGTCGAGGACGCGCTTGAAAATGAAATGATTCTTAATATGGGCCCGCAGCATCCTGCAACTCATGGTGTACTCAGGGTTCTGCTCAGACTTGATGGTGAAACTGTAATTGCAAGCGTTCCGGAGCTCGGGTATCTTCATCGTGGTTATGAAAAGATGGCCGAGAATATGAGTTATTATGAATTCATTCCTCATACAGACAGGCTTGATTATCTTTCACCGATGGCTAATAATGTTGCCTGGGTTTTGGCAGTTGAAAAATTAGCCGGGATTGAAGCACCTCCGAGGGCACAGTATATTAGAATGATGATTGCTGAACTTGCCAGGATTGCTTCTCATCTGGTTGCTATTGGCTCACTTGCAATGGATGTTGGAGCTCTGACTGTCTTTCTCTGGACATTGCGTGAAAGAGAAAAAATTCTTGATGTATGGGATATTCTATGCGGTGCAAGGTTCACTAATAGCTATACAAGAATCGGTGGGGTTGCAAACGATGCTCAACCCGAAGCGCTGGCAAAAGTAAAATGGTTTATTGATCAATTTGATGAAAACTTAGATGAGTGCGAGAGATTAATAAACACTAACCGAATTTTTATTGAAAGACTTGAAGGTGCAGGGATTATTAATTATGATGATGCAATAGAAATGGGTTTAACCGGACCCAGCCTGAGGGCTAGCGGAGTTGATTTTGATCTCAGAAGAGCAGTTCCTTATTTAAGATATAATGATATGGATTTTAAAGTTGTGACTTACCCTGAAGGTGATGCACTTGCAAGATATTTTGTAAGAGCCGATGAAGCCAGGGAAAGTGCAAAGATAGTTAGACAGGTTCTGGATAAAATGCCTGCCGGTAAAGTTTTACTTAATCAGCCTAAAAAAGTTCTTCCTCACAAAACAGAAATTTATACAAAGATGGAAGAACTTATACACGATTTTATGATAGTTAATTTCGGAATCAATCCTCCCGAAGGAGATATATACCATGCAATTGAAGGATCAAAAGGCGAACTTGGATTTTATCTTGTCAGCAAGGGAGAAGGTCGTCCCTGGAAATGTAAAATCCGCAGCCCTTCAATGGTAAACCTTCAGTCATTACCCCATATGATACAAGGACAAATGATTTCTGATGTTGTGGCAATTATAGGAAGCATTGATCCAATAATGGGAGAAGCAGATAAGTAATGCACAAAGTTTATGTTTAAGAACAAGTTCAAGAAATATTTAAGAATAGCATTTGAATTTTAATCACGAAAATTTAATAGTATATCAAAAAGCTTTGGATTTTGTTGAATTCGCTAACAAAATTCTTCCTGAGAATACTTTTAAATTAAACGTATATGATCATCTTGACAGAGCCTCAACTTCAATACCGTTAAATATTGCCGAAGGAACCGGAAAATATACTAGCAAAGATAAATGTCGTTTTTATGATATTGCAAGAGGTTCTGCATTGGAATGTGCAGCTTGTTTAGACACATTGAATAAGAGAAAGAAACTTTCTGAAGAACTAAAAATAGAAGGAAAGAAAATTCTAATTGAAATTGTTTCGATGTTAATAGGATTAATAAAAAGTAATTCTGATAGAGCATATGAAGAGACAACAGAATATAAAATTTAACTTGAGCCTTAATTTTAACTTTGACTTGAGCTTGAACATGAACTTAAACTTGAGCTAAAATGGATTTTAAATTCTCTGAAGATAATCTTCAAAAAATTGATGCGATACTAAAAAAGTATCCTGTTAAAAAACCTGCTGTTATGCCAGTACTTTACCTTGCGCAGGAACAGAATGGTTTTATTTCCAATGAGGTGATTAAAGAAGTTTCGAATATCCTCGAAATGACTGCAGAAGATGTTCTTGGTGTTGTTACATTTTACACAATGTACCATCAAAAGGAAATGGGAAAATATCATATTCAGGTTTGTACAAATGTAAGCTGTATGCTTCGCGGCGGTTATGACCTATATGATAAGGTAAAAGAAAAACTTGGAATTGAGAATTTGCAGGTTACTGATGATAAAATATTCTCGCTTGAGGAAGTTGAGTGTATGGGATCCTGCGGCACAGCTCCGATGATTGCTGTTAATGAAGATTATTATGAAAATCTTACAAAAGAGAAAGTTGTAGAAATTTTGGATTCATTAAAGAATAAAAATTAAATGGAAAAAATAGTTCTTCCGGATATAAAAGACCTTCATCTAATTGATGTATATTCACAAAATGGCGGTTACACTGCTATAAAAAAAGCGTTTAGTCAGCCTCCGGATGATATAATTGACCAGGTTAAAAAATCCGGATTAAGAGGTCGTGGTGGTGCAGCATTTAGTGCGGGTTTAAAGTGGAGTTTCATGCCGAAGACTTCAGATAAACCAAAATATCTTTGTGTGAATGGTGATGAAAGTGAACCGGGATCATTTAAAGACAGACAGATTTTCGAATTTAATCCTCACCAATTGATTGAAGGAATCCTAATCACTGCTTTTGCCATAGGGGCTAAGATTACCTATATCTATATCCGCGGCGAATATCATAAATGGATTAAACTTATGCAGAAAGCTTTGGATGATGCTTATGCCAGAGGTTTAATCGGTGAGAAAATGAAGGAAACTTTTGGAACTGATTTTTGCTGTGAAATATATATTCATAAAGGTGCAGGGGCTTACATTTGTGGAGAAGAATCTTCCCTTATGAATTCAATTGAGGGTAAGAGAGGTTATCCAAGAGTTAAACCGCCTTTCCCGGCTCAGAACGGACTGTGGGGCTGTCCGACAACTATAAATAATGTTGAAACAATTACTAATGTGCCGGCAATAATAAATAAAGGCTGGGAATGGTTTTCCAAAATTGGCGAACCAAAACATCCGGGGACAATACTTTACGGTTTAAGCGGACACATTAATAATCCCGGAATATATGAACTTCCATCCGGAACGCTTTTGACTGATCTGATTTATAAATACGGTGGCGGTGTTCCGGGCAACAAAAAAGTTTTATGTGTAATTCCTGGTGGTTCTTCGATGCCTCCTATCAGAGGAGATCAGATTGAAGGCGTTAAAATGGACGCCGAATCTCTTAAAGCCGTTGGGTCTGCAATCGGAACTGCAGGAGTAATGGTGATGGATGAAGATACTGATTTAGTAAAAGTGCTTGCACGAATTACTAAGTTTTATTATCACGAAAGTTGTGGTCAATGCACTCCTTGTCGCGAAGGCACAGGATGGATGTTGAAAATACTGAACAGGATTGTTCGTGGGGAAGGATCTAAGGCTGATATTGATCTATTAATTTCAGTTGCGAATAACATTGAAGGTAATACAATTTGTGCTTTAGGTGAGGCTGCTGCCTGGCCGGTAAAATATATGGTACAAAGATTCAGAGATTATTTTGAAGCAAGAGTTAAAGATACAGTTGATTTACCTATTGCTAACAAGGTTCATTCAATGCGTCACACTGCTATACCTGTAGTCGATATTAAACACTGATTCTAATTTTAAAATCAAAATAAAAAAGGCGATCATTGGATCGCCTTTAATTTTTTAAATAAAAGAAAAATACTAACCGGCTGCTCTCATTCCTAATTCTCTGTCAAGAAGGAACAACCCGTTTTTATTATCTCCTACTAGTTTAACCTTATCAAGAATATTCATTGCAGTAGCTTCTTCTTCAACCTGCTCGGTGACAAACCACTGAAGGAAAGCATTTGTTGCATGATCTTTTTCAGTTACCGCAAGATCAACAAGTTTATCAATCGCTGCTGTTACTTTTTGTTCATGTTTAAGTGTTTCAGTAAATACTTCGGTTGCGCCTTTCCATTGACTTTTTGGGGCATCAATTGCTGCCAGATTAACTCTTCCGCTTCTTTGGTTTAGATAACCGTATATTTTCATTGCATGACCATATTCCTCTCCTGACTGAACTTTCATCCATTTTGCAAATCCATTCAGATTTTCTGATTCAAAATATGCAGCCATTGCAAGATATAAATAGGAAGAAGACATTTCAAAGTTCATCTGAGCGTTTAATGCCTTCTGGATTTTATCTTTTAACATAATATCCCTCGTTATTAATTATGATTTGTTATAATATCTTCAAATTTAAGAAAATAAGGGTGGGGCAACAAACTTAAATAGTTATTAATTTCCTTTGTATTTGGACAATCCTCCACCATAAGTAGCTATCCATTTATTTCCATTCTGGTCTATGGCTACTCCGAAGATTCTGTTGGAAGGGATACGTGAATTAGAAGTCAAATAAGTATGCCAGCTTCCGTTTTCATATTTTGTTAAACCGTTATCTGCGTTACATAGCCAGATAATATCTGGAGTTTGAACAGTTATTGATAAAACATCCTTACTGGGGATAGATTGAAATGAAGCCCAATCAGAACCATTATACTTTGCACTGCCACCATTTGCACTATTACCTACCGATTTGAACCCAACCCAAACTTCTGTTCCATTTAAAATTTTAATATCAGTAACACGATTGCTTTCCGGCAGATTGGAATTATCAGAATCGTAAACGATCCAGTTTGTTCCATCATATTTCACCACTCCCGCACCGGCAGTTCCAATCCAATAATTTCCTGAATTATCAATTTGAATTGCTGTTATAGAATTTAGTGGTAATCCTGAATTAGAACTATTAAAAATTGTCCAGACTCCATTATAATAACACAGCCCATTGCTGGTACCAACCCACATTTCATTATCATTAACTTTTAAAGCACAAAAAACATAATTAGTAGGCAATCCTGATTGCATATCAATAGTTTGGAATACACCATTATTATAAATAATTAATCCGTTCGCAGTAGACACCCATATTTCATTTCCGAAAGCGGAAATTGAATTAACGTTTCCACCTATATAATCAGAATTAGTTGGGTCGTAACTAACCCAGTTTTGTCCATCGAACTTTGTCAAACTGTATGAATCAACAATCCATTTATTACCAGACTGATCAACAACAACACCATTTAGATAATTAGTGGGTATATTTGAATTTGACATCCTGTAATTGACGAACACAGAAGTGTCCTCAAGCGCACCTGTAATCCGGGATGTTCTGCCAGTCTTAACTACTGTGATATAACTCCAATCCCAGTAACCAACCTTTTTAAGAATTACGTGGTAAGAATCGGGCAATACATTATTAAACTCAAACGGAGTTACTTTCCCGGTTAGGGAATCATTTACAGTTATCGTTGCTCCCTGTGGATACGAATCAACATTCAAGTAACCTTTCATTGTTGGATTTATGGTATAATCCATAAAGATTTTTGTTAAAGAATCTTTTCTTACTGTTACTATTTGTGAAGAGTCCTTAAATAAATTTAATTTGAGAGTAATCTTATAACTTCCACCATCAAGGTAGGGAACAGTATCAGGTGTATTAAAACCAGTGTTTTTTCCATTTAGATAAATATTTGCCCCTTCAGGTTTGGAATCTATAAATAACTTCCCGGAATTCTGAGGAATTGGATCCGGCGGACTTGTCGAAACTTCCTTTTCACAAGAATTTAATGAAAGACTAAAAATAAAAAGTAAAGATATTTTGATGATGATTTTCATATAATATTTTTTCTTCAATTAAGGATTTGCCGGTATATATCCATATGAGCTTATATAGTCCGCATCAATCTTTGATCCTCTTTTTTGTTTAAGATAAGAACCAAAAATTCCCAACCCACCCTGCACATTTGTAAAATCAGTTTCATCCAGCCTGATTGTATAATCATCTAAAAAACCATTGGTGCTCGAGTAATATTTTGAAAGATTCTCATCGAAGACAAGTAATTCCAACACACCACCGTATATTTTATAATGCGATTTATTAGGATCCCCGGCTGAAATTTGTGTAAACACAGAATCCAATGAATAATTTTGAATATTTAAAGCAAGATTTTTTGTAGGAGAGGGATAAACCGGCTCTATTTTATTTCCTGTATTTTCATATGCTTCAGGAACAAGAATTTCATGTCTTTCTTCCGCTCCATTAACAAGTTTTGTATAAACTATATAATATCTTGGGAGATACCAGCCTAACGAAGATCCCTGGTACCATCTGAATGAAAAGTAGTCATTGGATAAGGACGGAATTCGATACGAATTAGAATCAGTGCTGTCAATATTAGTCAGATTCCAGGCTACAGCATCGGGTAAAGTAGTTTGCGCACTAAGCGTTTTCCCGTCCGGCAGTATGGCTTCTATATCCATGTTCATTAATAGCATCCGGTTGAAAATTATTCAGATAAAAGAAATGAATTGGTCCTTTATATCTTGAAGTATCTGTTCTGGCAATGCTGCTGTCTTTCATAAAATAGACACTATCTCCAACCCAAATCCTGATAAATGCTTTGTCTAAAAACGGATCATTGTGATTTGCGTAAGGATCGTATCCGTCAACATTGTAGGTTTTGGTAATTGTTGCTGTTTGTAATGAGGTATCTCCCCGGATTATACAGTTCAGAATATACTTCTGTTGAAAGTCCCCTTTGGGACTAAAATTTTCCTCACAAGAGTAATTGATCATTACAGAAATTATAACGAATATTATTATACCGGCTTTTTTCATATTTCAATCCGTACTGAAGCAGTAGGTAATATGGGAAGCATATTTACACGTTTACCAGTATCTCTTTCAAAGTAAAAGATATTTTTTCGATCATATACATTCAATATATTTCCGCTTACTTCTATTTTTGTAAATCCTATACTGAATTTTTTAGTAATACCTATGTCCATTCTATGATAAGTAGGAAGTCTGCCGAGATTAGGATCACCTAAGAGCGTGTAAGGCTGATAGTAACCATATAAACCACCCGGGGAATAAAATAAATCGTCAAAATATAGTTTGTCGTAGTATCCAACAATCTTGGTAAAAGGCAGCCCCGAATTAAAGAACCAGCTAAGGCTTGCCTCCCAACCGGATCCAAAACTTAATATCAGGCTGGAGTTTATCGCATTTCTTGAATCATATCTCGGGTAGGAAATCCAACCATTGATATTTCTGTATGCCCAGCTAAGTGAATAGGATGAAGTAAACTGAATAAAATTATTTTTAAACTTGAGCATAAATTCAGCTCCGTAAGATTCCCCGCTTGCCTGCACAAAATCAGGATCACGATCATCCGCCTTATCAGGATTTAATTCAACGGTTCTTTTTAAATCTTTATAATAAACCTCTGTATTGAAAGTAAATCCATTTGCCATATTTACTTCAAGACCTGCTACATAATGAATTGCCTCAGGAACCTGAAGATATCCAGGTACTATAGTCCAGGGTTCAAATAGCGAGATAATTTCATTTTCATTTGTTAAGGTTATTAATTCCTGTGTATAAATTCCCCATGCACCTTTTAGCATAAGCCAGGGGAAAATAGCATATGTAAGATTAATTCTTGGTTCAAAAACAGGAGCGTGTTGGTGAGTAAGTGATAATAAATTTATCCTGGTTCCTATGTCCGCACCGAAACTTTCAAACCGGAGGAACCTGTACTTTGCATACAGACTGAATTGAAGTGCCTTTTCAGATAAGGCTGATTTATTTCCCTGAAGGTTTTCATAATTGTAATCCGTTTTTACTGATTTTAATTTATACCCGATTTTAATTTCATCACGGCTTTCATATACATTTGTGAAATCTGTTTTCAGAGTAACATCGTTGATTGTATTACTTCTTTCTTTTGCATTGCTCAAATTGGGAATAATCGCACCATCGAAAGAGCTTACAGAAAAACTTGTTTCAGAATAAATTGGAACATTTTCCCATGCCTGAAACCAATACAAACCGTACAAATTATTTGTCCAGCTATAATCAGCTTTCGTAGGATCATCATTAGTCAGAGCATCATGGCTGTTAAAACCTTGTAATGAAAACTTGGTAAGACTTTTGGTATCTGAACTTGCGTAGTTTACTTTTCCGGATAAATCATAAAAACTGAAAGGTGCATCTTTATAATTAATAAATCTCTTTAATACTTTATCAAAAAGACTCTTCCTCCCGGTTATCATAAACGAACCACCCGGAATCGGACCTTCAACAGCAGCCTTTCCCGTGAGGAAGCTAAGAGTTCCGTTACCACTGTAACGGTTTTTATTTCCATCTTTGGTAATCAGATTTAATACAGAGGATAATCTTCCGCCGTATTCAGCAGTAAATCCTCCTTTGTAGAACTCAACCGCATTAATCATTTCGGGGTCAATTATGCTGAATAATCCCAGGGCGTGAAAGGGATTGTATATTGGTACTCCATTTAATAATACAAGATTCTGATTACTTGCACCGCCCCTGACATAGTAACGGGCAGAAACATCACCGGTAGATTGTACTCCGGGTAAAAATTGAAGCGAGCGGAATATATCTGTTTCCACTCCTTTAGGCAGCATTTCTATTTCCCGTATTGTAAGTTTTTGCAGCCCTAAATCTGTCTCATTAGGTCTATGAACTTTTTCTCCTATTTTTTCAATCTCCTGAAATTTTAACGCGCTTTCACTAAGCTCAACTTTAACCTGTGTTACCTGATCGGTTTTAATTTCTACAATAATATATTTAGGTGAATATCCGATGTATGTAATTCTAACCGTGTATTCTTTGTTTGAGGGGATCCCTGTGATTGTAAAATTGCCTCTTAAATCCGCAGATGCGCCGAGTGCAGTTCCTTCAACCAAAATATTTGAATAAGGCAGAGCTTCACCTGAGAGTGAATCAGTTACAAAACCACGTAAAGTCCCGGATTGTGCATTGATGATAACATTAATAGACAATAGTAAGAAAGAACAAAGTACGGAAAATTTTTTCATTTGATTTGTCTGGAAAGTATCGCCGGTACCATTTTAGTTAATATTTTCTAGAAGTGATTGAAGTCCAAACTAATTCTTATTGATATGACCCAATCCATATTAAAATAATCGAGAACTTAAATTAAGCCAAATCATTAATTATAGCAAGGTAGTTATATGTGTTTCAACCTGGTTTAATTCAGGATGAATATTAATTGTTAGACAAATTAATCAATTACACGTCTTACTTTTTTCTTGCCTTTTTATTCGAACTTCAAATATTTATATTTGCATCTTAAAAATCAGAATGGAAGTATGGTAAACTTAAAAGAATTAAATAAAGAACAAAGACAAGCTGTTGAGTATGATAAAGGTCCCCAGATGATTGTTGCAGGTGCCGGATCCGGGAAAACCAAAGTACTAACATATAAAATCGCTTACCTGATCGACCACGGATATTCACCCGATTCAATACTTGCTTTAACTTTTACAAACAAAGCAGCTAATGAAATGAAAGGGAGAATAAAGGAGTTAATTGGTAATAAGGCAAATTCACTTTGGATGGGAACATTTCATTCAATCTTTGCCAGGATTCTCAGAATCGAATCTAAAAATATTAATTACGAAAGTAATTTTTCAATTTATGATGCTGAGGATTCTCATTCACTGGTGCAGAATATCATTTCTAATTTGAACATTGAACTTGATTCAATCACACCAAATTCAGTACGCCATAGAATAAGTTTCATGAAAAATCACATGGTAATGCCTGCTGAATTCCGGAAAAAGCATAAAGGCGAATTCATCGAAGAAAAGATAGCCGATATTTATGATGAATATCAGAAAAGGCTTGTAATTAATAACTCAATGGATTTTGAGGACCTTCTTCTGAAACCAATTGAAATGTTCAATGCAAATCCAAAAATTCTGGCAAAGTACAAAAAGAAATTCAGCTATTTGTTGGTTGATGAATTTCAGGATACAAATAAGGCACAGTATGAACTTGTAAAACTTCTTGTCTCCAAGGATGGAAAGATTTCAGTTGTGGGAGATGATGCCCAGAGTATTTATAGCTGGAGAGGCGCCAACATTGGTAATATGGCTGATTTTCAGAAGGATTTTCCAAAGCAGAAGATTTTTAAACTTGAGCAGAACTACAGATCAACAAAAAATATTCTTGCTGCTGCGGATTCAGTAATTAAAAACAATAAAACACAGCTCATAAAAACCTTATGGACAGAAAATAACGATGGTGAATTGCTTACACTGGTAAAATGTGCTGATGAAAAAGATGAAGCGTATCAGATTGCAAAATTCATTAAACATGAAATTTCTAAAAAGAAATTATCACTCAAAGACTTTGGAATTTTATACAGAACTAATGCACAATCGCGTGCTTTGGAAGATATATTCAGACGCGAAAAAATACCTTATACAATAGTAGGTGGAGTTGAGTTTTATAAAAGAAAAGAAGTGAAAGATATTGTTGCTTATCTAAGAGTGATCGCAAATCAGGAAGATGAAGAAAGTTTATTGCGAATAATGAATTTTCCGCAGAGGGGAATCGGTAGTACAACGATTAAAAGGATGATTAATTTTGCGCGTAAACATGAAATATCAATGTTTGAAACTATGACAAGGGTTTTTGAGGTTATAGATATAAAAGAAAGAATTCAAAAAAATGTAAAAGGATTTAAAGTCCTTCTTGATAAATACATAGAGCTTAAGGATAAGTTATCAGTAGGAGAGTTATCACGTGCTTTGGTGGATGAATTGGGTATTTTAAGAATATTCAAAGAAGAACGTACCCCGGAATCACTTGCGAGATGGGAAAATATAAACGAACTGTTATCAGCTCTCAGCGATTTTTCAAATTCAAATGATGACGCAAAATTAGAACAATATCTTGAAGATGTTTCCCTGGTTGCGGATATTGATATGTACGAGGGAGAAAAAAATCTTGTAACCATGATGACAATTCACAGCGCTAAAGGACTGGAATTCCCAATCGTATTTGTCACCGGATGCGAAGAAGATATTTTTCCGCTTTCGAATAGATTCAGTACAGAAGCAACGGTTGAGGAGGAGCGACGACTTTTTTATGTGGCAGTTACAAGAGCTAAGCAAAAAGTTTATATCTCTCATGCAAGATCACGTTATCGTTTTGGTGAAGTAGCCTATCAGAGTCGTTCAAGATTTATTGATGAACTTGAACCCAGTACAGTTACTGAGGTAAATGGTGGTATTGGAAGAAAATCTTCAAATCGTAAATCGAAGAAAGAAATGTATTACGAATATTTTGAGAATATGGATTATGAGGATTTTAACCAGGATAATAAATCTTTAAGACCCGGTAGTAAAGTAATGCATGAAAAATTTGGATTGGGAAGAGTTACTCAGGTTACCGGTTCAGGCGATATGCAGAAAGCTACCGTTATATTTGAGGGTAACAATGTAAAACAATTAATGCTGAAATTTGCAAAACTTAAAGTACTGTAATATCCAGAAGACGTATATTCAAAGGAGTTCGATCAGATGTCTATTGCACCCAAAAAATTAGCTATCCTTGTTGGAGGAGGTCCCGCCCCCGGAATTAACAGTGTTATTGGTGCCGCTACAATAAGAGCTGGCCTTGAAGGAATAGATGTTATTGGAATAAGAGATGGATTTAAATGGCTTATGGAAGGGGATATTTCTCACATAAAAAATTTAACCATTCAAAATGTCAGCCGGATTCATTTCAGCGGTGGATCCTATATCGGAATATCGAGAGCTAATCCAACTAAAGAAAAGAAACATCTGGAAAATACCGTTACTTCTCTTTTAAGATTAAATGTAGACAAACTTATCACTATAGGTGGAGATGATACTGCTTATAGCGCGCTGAAGGTTGATGAAATGGCAGCCGGCAGAATTAAAGTTGTTCATGTTCCTAAAACAATTGATAACGATCTTGATTTACCGCATGGCATTCCAACTTTCGGATTTCAAACTGCCAGGCATATAGGTGTAGAGATAGTAAAAAACCTAATGGTTGATGCCCAGACGACTTCGAGGTGGTATTTTGTCGTTTCTATGGGAAGGAAAGCCGGACATCTGGCTCTTGGAATTGGAAAAGCTGCCGGATCTACATTAACTGTAATACCTGAAGAATTTCCTGGTCCGACGATAAAACTTTCTCATATGGTAGATGTACTCGTTGGAGCAATTGTAAAGAGGATGAGTTATGGAAAAACTGATGGAGTTGCAATTTTGGCTGAGGGATTGGTTGAACATCTTGCCGAAGATGATCTACAAGCCCTGGTAGATGTTGAACGAGATGCACACGATAATATCAGGATTGCAGAAATTAACTTTGGTGAAATCTTAAAGTATAAAGTTCAGGAAAAACTAAGACAGTTTAACCTGAAAGCAACAATTGTTGCAAAAAATATCGGATACGAATTGCGTTGCGCTGATCCTATTCCTTTTGATATGGAATATACCAGGGATTTGGGATTTTCGGCTTCCCAGTTTATACTGAATGAAGGATCAGGAGCTATGGTTTCAATTCAGAATGGTCATTTTGTCCCTTTATATTTTAAGGATATTCTTGATCCTATAACTCAAAAAACCAAAGTCAGGATGGTTGATCCGTCTTCAGAATCATTTTATATAGCACGAAGATATATGCTTAGATTAAACCAGGCGGATTTTGAAGATCCTCATGAACTTGCCAAGTATGCCGCTACCTGCGGTATTTCTTTAGAGGAATTCAGGAAACAGTTTTATTATATAATTGAAAATGACAGATTATATAAGAATCTGGAGAATGGAAAGTTTGCACTGGCAGCAACTGAAACGAACAAAGCTTATCAACCAACCCTGGATCATCCCGCTGATCAGGATGAAGAAAACGGAATTATTCCTCATTTATAAATAAGAGATGAGAATTCTCATCTCTTATTTAGTTTTTTTCTCATCTCTTTCAGATCTCAGAACTTTAATAAAACAATAAGTGACAAGAGTAATTATACATCCCCACGCGAATGAAATAAATATAATACCACTTGTTGATAATCCCATAAACTAAACCTTTAATTAATTTTTCTATTAATTAACTTTCATTTCATCTTTACTATGATTAGCCCACGCCTTACGGACAAGCAAAAGAATCAATACTGAAATTATTATCATCAAAATGCGGGAACCCCAGATATAAGGAATATTTTCGGGTTGTGCATTTGATAAAAGCAAAATAGGAATTGCATCATTTACAAACCACCATATCATTATTACGAAAAGAACGATCGGAGTAACATATTTCATTATGTAAAAAAAGATTCTCGGAATTTTAAAATCGCCTCCGGCATTCATTTCCTCCCATGCTTTATCTGACCCATATACCCACATAAACAAAATTGTTTCGATCAAAGCAAACACTACTAATCCGAACGTGCCTGCCCAGTAATCCATTTCATCAAGGAATCCATATTTAAGAAAGAAGACTACAAATTGTACGGCGATTAATACAGTTATTCCTAAAGCAGCGACGGCTTTTTTCCTATCCATTCCGAATTCATCTTCAAGGAAGGCTACAACGGGTTGTCCCATTGCAACTGATGAAGTGATGCCTGCAAAAAATAGAAGAAGGAACCAGAGAAATCCAAATAAAGCTCCAAGAGGAATCTTTTGAAATATCAACGGCATTGAAACAAAACCAAGATCAAAGGCTCCACCCTGTGCAAAAGCTTTTGTGGCATCTAATCCGAAAAAAGCAACTGCAACCGGAATTGCAATTGAAGCACCGAGTACTACTTCCGCAAATTCATTTGTTGCTGCAGTCGTTAATCCTGATAAAGCAATATCATCATTCGGTTTAAGATAACTTGCATATGCGTGGATAGTACCCATCCCGACAGACAAAGTGAAAAAGATTTGTCCTGCTGCTGCAAGCCATATAGAGGGATTAGCTAACTTTGAAAAATCAGGATTCCATATAAATGCAAAACCATTCGCAACACTGTTCTCAGGAATTGCAGGATTAGGAGTTCCTAACGTAAAAATTCTTATAGCGAGTATTGCCCCAAATATTAGCAGCAGTGGCATCGCTACTTTAGCAAGTTTTTCTATTCCTTTTGAAATACCTTTGAAAAGAATCCAGAAATTAATTCCAAATGTTACAAGCATAAGAATATAAGCGGGAAGAAGACTTGTAAAATGTGTTCCTGCTTCTCTTCCCTGGTAACTGTATAAGAAGTTCCGCATTGTACTAGCAGTATTTTCATCAAAATACATTCTTCCAACTGAAAATATGCTGAATCCAAGTGTCCATGATTCGATGTATGTATAATAGATCAATATGGTCATCGAAATAAAGAGACCAAGAGCACCAAAATATTTAGCCAGTTTATTTTTCCAAATAACATCAAACATTCCGGGTGCGCTGCCGTGCCTGTATTTACCTCCATGCCGGCCAATACCCCATTCAATCCACATTAGGGGAATTCCCAGTATAAGAAAAAATATGAAGTAGGGAATCATAAAAGCGCCGCCGCCATTCTGGGCTGCCTGAACAGGAAATCTCAAAAAATTACCTAATCCAACAGCATTACCAGCTACCGCCAGAATTAATCCTATCTTCGTTCCCCATTGTTCCCGCTCTCCGTTGTCCGGCATTTTACCTCCGTAAAAGTATGAACGATAAATTTTTGAAGTAGAATATGAAAACTTTAGTAATTAATATCAAATGAATTTCTCTTTTATTTTATTATTTATTTATCTTGAAAATCTTAATTTGCAGCTTTTATTAAAAATTTAGTAGTGTTGTAGGGCATAATCACTTTTATTAATGAAGACTAATTTTATTAAATTAGTACCTATAAAATTCATAATTGAGGATTGCTTAAATGCCAAAGAATTTCGTGTCTAATAAAGACGAAACAGTAAGAATGTTTAAGAATGACTTCATGGAATTATTTTCTAAAGTTCACTTTACTATACCTATATATATATATATGCCGGTGATCCTTTATTTCTTGTACAGATCTGTTTTTAAATACGAGTTGAGTGCATTTACAATTGTATCGCTAATAGTTTTCGGTATTGCAGTCTGGTCTATAACTGAATATACTTTGCACAGATTTATATTTCATTTTGAACCTAAATCGGAGTTTGGTGCTAAACTCCATTTTATTTTTCACGGTGTTCATCATGATTATCCAAATGATTCAAGAAGACTTGTTATGCCTCCTTCAGTAAGTGTTCCTCTTGCTGTTTTATTTTATTTCATCTTTCAGGGTATTTTAGGATCAATTAATAATTCACCTTTCTTTGTAGGGTTTTTATTTGGTTACCTTTGTTATGATATGACACATTATGCTATCCACCATTATAATATGCACAACAGGTTTTGGCTGGCAATAAAAAATCATCATATGAAGCATCACTACCAGGATTCAACAAAAGGATTTGGAGTAAGTTCTCCTGTTTGGGATGAAATACTTGGTACAAATTTTACGGAAAAATAAAACAGCTAATAAATTTTGATTAATAATTTATATGACAATTCCTTTGTCCTTTGATATTGGTTCAAATAGAAAAAAAATACTTATCATTGAAGATAATGCTGAAACCCAATTAATACTTAAAATTTATCTTCGGGATTTTTACGATGTAGATACGGTTGAAACAGGAACCGAAGGTCTACAAAAAATAAGCAAAAATGGATACAGCCTGATCATTCTAGACATTAATCTTCCAGGTGGAGTTGATGGAAATGATATAATAAAAAAACTTAAAAAGGATCCTAAGTATAAACAACTTCCTATCCTGGTTGTAACTGCATATGCACTAAAAGGTGATAAAGAAAAATATCTTGCAATGGGAGCAAATGGATACTTGTCCAAACCAGTTAATAAAAATGAAATTGTTAAAATTGCTCAGGAACTTATCGTATGAGTTTTTGTATTTATTAATTAAATGAAATTATTAACTCTTATAATTTTAATCCTTCTGTTTTCCAGCCCGAAAAAAAATGAATCAAATGATATTTTTATCCGATGTAATCAGGTGGGTTACCTTACCGGCGAACTTAAAAGTGCTATCGTTTTTTCAAATAAACCCTTGAACGTGGATACCTTTTTTGTCCTTGATGCAAAAACGGGGAATTCAATATATGAAAATAAACTGATCAGACTTAAGAGGACTTTCGGGAAGTTCCGTTATTTCTATTCAGCAGATTTTTCCAACTTGAACATCCCGGGCAATTACACTATCAATATTGAAAACTCAAGTTCACCTCAATTTTCTATTGGAAATGATATTTATAATCATGTTGTTGATTCTTTAATGCTGTTCTTTCATGAACAGCGTTGCGGACCTACGAATCCATCGCTTCATGGCAAATGTCATTTGTGGGATATTGCAAGAATTAAAAGGGGAGTAAAGAACAGACAGATTGATGTTACCGGAGGATGGCATGACGCAGGTGATTATTTAAAATTTATCTCAACAACTGCTTTAACCACTTATCTCCTGATATTTTCTTATGAATTTGACAAACAAAAATTTGGTTTTGACAATAACAATAATATGGTTCCGGACGTTCTTGAAGAAGCTAAAATAGGTCTTGATTGGCTACTCAGGTGCAATTATTCTCCAGATTCCCTGATTACGCAGGTGCAGGATTTAAGGGATCATACCACAAAATGGAGGCTCCCCGAAGACGATTCTCTCAGGTTTGATAGAATCGGGATAAACTCCGTTACCAAATCAGAGGCAGGGATTTATTCAGCTGCACTTGCACTTGGAGCGAGAGTCTGGATTGAAAAATTTAAAAGCAAATTATTCGCTGAATCTTGTTTAAAATCCGCTTTAAATATTTATCGTTTAAAAGATGATTTTCCTGTCGCCACAGCAAATGATACTTCAGTCTACTCTGATAAAAATTACTTCGGAAAATTTGAACTTGCAGCTACTGAGTTATTTAATTCAACAGGTGATTCATCGTTTATTAATGATGCAGTGCACTACGGTGATAGTGCTAAGTCTGATTACTGGTGGAGCTATGGTGATATTAATAGTCTCGCTCATTATCAACTTGCTAAACATTTCTCGCGCTTTAAAAATTATTTAGTTGAAAATATTTCCGCGTTCAATGAACACATGCATAAATCAATTTTTAACGAGGCAACTGATTATTCATGGGGAACAACTACTACACTTCTTGGAGTGAGTTTACAGAAAATTTTATTGAACAAATTAGACAACGTTAAAATTTCAGACTCACTTGTTGTTTTGGAACGTGATTTTATTCTTGGAAGAAATTTATGGGGCATAACCTTTATTCACAATATCGGAACATTTTATCCTGAACACCAGCACTCACAAGTAGGTTTTTTTCACAGTGGTTATTTACCCGGGGCACTTTCATCGGGGCCGGCGCCATCTTCAATGTATTCAGAGTATAAAATTAATGATATTACCGATTCATTTAGTCGTTTTAATTCTGATTCGGTTCAGTATCACGATGATTATTCGGATTTTATTTCAAACGAACCTACACTGGTTGGAAATGCAACTGCTCTATTCGTATTTGGATATTACTCACTCAGATAAATAAGTACTTTCCTATATTTTTCTCAATTAGTGCATCCTTTGATTTTTATCCGTCTGTTGCATTATAATACACAACTTAAACTGTTGTCTCTGTTTAGTTCAAGAAATGCCCGTAAGAAATTTAATATTAAATGTTTACGCAACTTATATAACGGCATAATATTTGGAATTTTATACAAAAATCTTCGTGGTACATGCAAAAAAAATTACAGTTAGTATCTTCGGGTATTAGTTTAATAGATGAGGGATGGGGCGGACTTTATAAAGGTTCCAACTATCTTTTAATCGGTGCACACAAATCCGGAAAAACAAATTTTGGATTAAATTTTGTGCTTGAAGGTGCTGCTCAAAAAGAAAGATGTCTTTATTTCACCAGTAAATCTGATCAGGATCTATTCAATCTGGCTGTGTGGATGAATTTAGACCTGAGATCGTATATAGACCAAAAACTTATCACAATCGTAAGGATATTTCCACCAGATCGGAGTTTTCCGAATGTAAATTCAGACCTGGAACTTGCAGAATATTTTGATGATATAACGAGGACAATAGATCAGTTCTTCCCATCAAGAATTGTTTTTGATGAGATTACTCCTTTTCTTGGTTTTAAAGATGAAACTCTGTTAAAATTAATTTTGGATAAGTTTCATGATAACCTGGAGTATCACCAGATAACAGGTATTATAACTGCTTCTGAGCCAATAACTGATGCAATGTCTGCATTGTTACAAAATCTTGCTGATGTAAGTAACGGACTAATTTATCTGGATAAAGAGATAAATGATTTATATGGAACAATATCTTTACTACCGTACATTGAACATAAATCCGGTGAAATAAAATCAAATTATATATTTGACGGACAAAAAGGTTTTAAAATTGATTTATCTGTGCTAAGTGGTGCAAATAAAAAGAAAAAAATAAAATTTTAAGTAAGAAATTAGTTTAGGAAAAATCGTTTTTATATTTCTTATTCACATAACACAAAAACGGTAATTAAATTAAAATGAAGAAAAAAATACAATTAATAACCTCAGGAATCTCAATTGTTGATAATGCCTGGGGTGGATTTTATCGGGGCGGTACTTATTTATTAATCGGTCCGAGAAAATCAGGCAGAACCCTTTTGGGATTGCAGTTTGCTAAAGAGTGTGTTAAACAGAAAGAAGTTTGTTTATACTTCACTAGTATGCGGCCAAAAGATTTGATGATACAAGCGGCCTCAATTGATTTTGATCTTCAATACTGCATGAACCAGAATCAGGTAATAGTTGTTCGGGTTGCTCCCCCTGTCGACTTAAATGAAGTAGCCAATAGCGATGAGTTTCTTGTTGAATATTTGAGAGATATTGTAACCGTTGTTGAACAATATCAACCAAATAAAATGGTATTTGACGAACTTACACCTTTTGTAAGTTTTATGAATCTGACTTTACTGCAGGATGTATTTATTGAAACAACTGAAGCAATAGAAAATGATGGTGTAACAAGCTTATTTATTTTAGGAGATCCTGCAACTCCGGCTGCTAATGCTTTAGCTGACACAATTGCAACCAATTCTACAGGTATCTTGTATTTGAATAAAGAAGAAATCCCGGAAGGAGTGCAGGGAGGCAAAATTACTATTACTCCTAATATTGGACATACTCAGGGTAAGTTTTCAGCAAGTTATCATTTAGAGCCTAATAAAGGTATCATTGATGATTTTGGAGGCAAAAAGAAAGACACCCATACTACTGCAATAACTGAAGCAGGTTTACAGTATAAATCTCTGGCAGAATTGGATATACCTGCTGAAAATTACACTTTCACCAACTTCTATAACCTCAACGATTTTCAATTAATTCTTAATAACCAGATTGCTTTGTTCAGAAGTACCGGCCAGATTTTCACGCTGGTATCTTTCAGATTGGATCCACAAGCTGAACAGGAAGGATTGCTTACCATTAATCAGCTAATGAATATTATCAGATTATCTGGTGATAAAAAAGATAAGATATGTCTTATTTCAAATAGTGTTGTTGTAATGGTAACCAAAGATAATTCGGGAACAATTAATAAATTTATCAGCCGAATAAAAGGTAATCTTCCAGGCAGCGATCCCGAGTACATTGAAAAGGTTATCCCTTATATTTCTGTTCTTGCATTAAAAGTGGATGAATCAATAAAAAATGCTGAAGATATGATTCAAAGACTGACATTGAATTCACAAAAGAGCCTTGGCCAGTTATTCTACTACTAAAAATTGAAATGAATATTATCAATATCTTTTTTGCTATTCTTTTTAACTTTATAGTAATTGTCCCATCGTTAATTGCACAGCCTCAACCCCACACAGAAGATCTTAAAACAGAATCCCTGAATCTTATGAAATCCGGCAGATTTGGTGAGGCAATCAATCTCCTCAATAATTATATATCTGCAAAACCACAACAAGCAGAAGGCTACAACCTGCGGGGATTAGCTTATGAGCACAGAGGCCAATTTGAAGCCTCAGTATATGATTTCAGATCGGCAAAAAAACTTGAACCTGAGAATTCACTGATAAACGAAAATCTTGATAGGGTGACTGGTGAATGGTATAAATTGATCTACAACGATATAGAGGGTTATAAAAGAGAGATAGCAATTGATCCTGGAAAACCAATAAATTATTTGCAGATTGGAAAATCGTATAAAAATTTGGGTGAATGGGCCGAAGCCGAAATTTGGTACGATAAATATCTTAGCATGGAAAAAGCCTCTCCCGATGAAATAATTCGTTATACCGAGATACTCGCAAAGAATAATCATATCTCCAAGGGTGAACCAATCCTTAAAAAATATACCGAAGAATTTCCTGAAGATCAGCGGTTGTGGTCACGCTATGGATATTTCCTTTTTTGGCTCGGAAAAACAAAACCGGCTATTAGCGCTTTTGAAAATGCTCTTAAATTAAAACCATTTTTTAAAGAAGCGATGGATGGATTGGAGAGGGCAAAAGGGAATGGATATATATATACTTTTAATGATACGGCAAGTTACAGGCAATATAAATCCGGGATTACAAAAACTCCCGGTTATATCATTGATGTCTATTTCAGAAGGCTAAAGAAAAATTTTAATGATAGCGACACAAGAATTAAGCTGATAAACGAACTTATGAATGTTAACAGGTACGAAGAAGCATATCAGCAGGTATTGATATTAAAACAGCAGGATGGCAGTACAGACATAGTCAAAAGATTATGGGAAACTGTTAATTCAGCAAGAAATAAATATTATACTGATCAGATTACAACGTTAGAAAAAAAATTAGAGCAAAATCCAGGTAACAGAGAAATATTACTGAAACTTGCAGGTTATTATACTGCATTAAGTAAGTTCGATAGGGCAGTTGAATTATATTCCAGCTACCTGGCTTATCATCCCGATGATACCAATGTAAGATTTCTTTATATAAAAAATACAGCATGGAATAAACAATATAAACTTGCAGGCAACGAACTTGATGTTTTGATTCTTCAGTATCCGGACAGTACAAATTATAAATTATTAAGAGCGCAAATCTACGTATGGCAGAATATTGAGCTTAGTATAGCAGAAAAACTTCTAAACGAAGTTTTAAACAGAGAACCGGAAAATTTTGATGCTTTACTTACCTTAGCCATGTTAAAATTTCAACAAAATAATATTAATGATGCAGATCTTTATTCTTCCAGCGCCGGGGAAATAGATCCTTCAAACATTGAAGTTGCAAAATTAAAATTTGAAATTAAAAAACAGTCAAAGATAAACTATCAGAACGAACTTTATTCTATTCTTGAAGATGCCAGGCAGAAGATTTCACAACAGGATTGTTATGGTGCAATAAATCTTTTTGAAAAATATAACTCCCTCACTCAGCCTGATAATAATGTCCTTTTGGAAGAAGCTGATGCATATATTTGTGCAAAGAATTACAAACGAGCAATTGGAATCTATAATACTATACTTAATCAATCCTATGTATATGAAATCGATAAAAAAAGAGCCGAAGTTTTATTATGGAGTAATGATCCGTTATCGGCTTTAGAAGTCTTAAAGAATCTTAACCTTTCCCATCCCGATGATGCTGAAATTAAAATGTATATGGGAGATGCATATTTCCAATTAAAGCAGTATGATAAAGCCCGGATAATTTATAGTGAATTATTAGCCCAATCCCCAGGCTCTAAACTTATACAAACACGGTTAAGCTGGTTAGGTGAAGGTAAGGGAGATTTTACCTCCTTTAATTTCCCATCATACTTTTTAATTAATCCCGAAGCAAGTTTTTATTTCGATAACTATGATTTTAAATATTCATTACAAGGGTTGATGCTCGAAACCGGATTAAATAATTTTATTTCCTTAGGAGTATCAGCGTATAGAGGTGAGATTGATTCATCATCTTACGGATTGAATTTTTACACAATTAAAGGATTAATGAATTTAAGATTTAATAAAATTTATTCTGTGGGATTTTCAGCAGGTAAAACATTTTTTGAAAATAATCAGGACATACTTGTTGGGACAGCATTTTTAAAAGCTGAAGCTAAAAATTATTTAGGTAGCCTTGATTACGCCTCACAGGATGCCGCACAAATATTTTATTCTCCTCTACTTGTTAACCAAAGACTAAAAGTTGATATGGTAAGATTAAATTGCAATTACCATTCGGAATCTAAGTTATTAGCCTCGGGATATTATAGCTATTATTTTGTGTCGGATGGTAATAAGGGGAATAGTTTGATGGTTAGGGTTGGGAAAGGTTTCGATGAATTGGCAGCTGGTTATGAATTTTATCTTCTTGGTTTTAATAATTATTCGAATTTATATTACTCCCCATCAAATTTTCAATCACATAGTTTGTGGGGTGAATGGAATATAATTCAAAATAATGAAAATGAATTAAAGATTGGTGGTAAAATCGGAATTATTCCGGAAAATAATTTTATTATCAGAGAAGCTTTTGCTTCTGCAAAAATATTATTAGCATATCATTTTACATTGCAGGGAAGAATTAGTACTGGAAGTACTGAGAGACAGAATCTGGGGTATAGTTCAACATCATTTAATATGGCAGCTTTCTGGACCTTCTGATCTCCTTTGGACAAGATTTTCAGAGTTTTGTTAAAATTTATTTAGTATAAAGATTAAAATTCGATTAATATTTCTTGTATATAATTGATACAAGTTAGGGTATTCAATGCACTATTATGTTTTTGAAAGTGCGAATATTAGGTTAATACTTCATTTACATATGGCATTAAAATTGAATTTTTAAAGATATTGAGGGTTTTTAATACAATTCTATAAGAAGATGAAAAAGAAATTAATCAGGACTCCCATAATTGTTGATAATAATGGAATAACTTCCAACAGGGAAAACCTGAAAAAGAAATACTTCCGGAGGATACTGATAAGCGGTATTTTCTCTTTCATCCTAATTCTTTTAATTATTTTCACACTGCCAAAGACAATACTCTCTTTTAGCTCTTTAGTTGAGTATGCAACTATTGTAGCCCTGGTAATATTTCTTTTTGTTCTTTTAATCAGATATTTTGGAATACTCAGCCTGGCTTATCTTTATTTAAATGAATATACTTTTAAGCCTTCAAAAAATTATTTCCCGTTCGTTTCTATTATCGTTCCAGTATTTAATGAAGCCAGAGTTATCCGGGATTCTATAAACTCTCTTTTAAAACTCAATTATTCCAACTATGAAATAGTAATTGTAAATGATGGTTCAACGGATAGCACTAAAGAAGTAGCTGAAAGCTTAGTCGGTTACCGAAAAGGAAAACTTTCGGATATTAAAGTATCACTTATTAACCAGCCAAATGGCGGAAAATCGAGGGCATTAAACGCAGGAATTAAACATTCCAATGCTGAAATAATTTTATGTATGGATGGCGATTCACAACTCGCTCCGGAATCTGTGAGACTTGCGGTTCGTCATTTTGAAGATCCGGGAATCGGCGCAGTTGCGGGTAATGTTAAGGTTCTGAATAGAAATAAATTCCTAACAGACCTTCAGGCTCTTGAATATATTGAGGGTTTAAATATGGCAAGAAGCGCTCAAAGCTATATAAGGTTAGTAAATATAATCCCGGGACCGATAGGAATTTTTAGAAAAAAAGCTATAGTAGAATCAGGTTATTATTCGAATGATACCTTTGCAGAAGATGCTGACCTTACTCTTAAAATTCTTGCAAACGGCTGGAAAATTTATTATGAGCCGGCTTCTGTTTCTTATACTGAAGCACCGGCAAGCCTTCAGCAGCTTCTTAAACAAAGATATAGATGGACGCGTGGAATTATCCAATCTATAAGAAAACATAAACGCCTGATGATAAATCCCTCTATAAACTTTGGGGATACATTTATACTTTGGACCATGTTTTATGAAGCTTTAATCTGGCCGGCTATGAACATTGCAGCAAATCTTTTTTTCATCATTGCTGCTGTGGCATTTGGTTTCTCATATTTGATATTTTTCTGGTGGGCTGGGCTTGCATTACTCGATTTGATAACTGCCCTTTATTGTATTGCAGTTGAGAAGGAAGAATTTAGATTGGTTGCCTATGCAATTATTTACAGGATGTTTTTCATTCTTATAATAGATATTTGTAAGGCGATGTCGACAATAGAAGAATTCCTGGGTATAAAAATGACCTGGGGAAAACTTGACAGGGTGGGTACTGTAAAAGCATAATTTTATATCAATGTTTTTTGAGGGAAAAACAAATGGAATTAATTCCGATACTTTCTACAATAATTCTTGTTGCAACAATTTGCACTTTCATTCTGGCAATTGGTGCATATATACTTTACAAAGTCAGGGAGAAAAGAGGAGAACAGGCTTCTTATTCATCACCTTCAACTGTGCGTGCTGAACTTGTAACCCCTGATGAAATAAGTTACGGTCGTGAAGAATATACGACAGTTGAAAAAGATAAGGTGACTGAAGAACCAGTACCCCTAAAAAAAGTTTCCAAACCGGGGGTTTATCCTACTGCTGCGGAATACCAGGGTGTCAAACCGAGGTATTATCCTACTGCTGAAGAAGAACGTAAAAATGTAAGGTTGAAAACAACATCTGGTGGAAGGAAATTTCTTAAATATACCAGTGAAGGATATGTCCCGACTGAAGATGATAAAAAAACTGGTGTTTTAAAGTGGCGTTAAAAAAGAAAAAAAAAGGAAGTGTAAATCAACTAGTTATACTCATATCAGGAGTAGTAATTCTCCTGGGGGCAATTTTAATTTATCTTTATGTTTTACAGGGTGTATTCGGAAGATTTGATGCAAAGGAATTAATTCCGGAAACCAAATCAGTTGAAAATATTCTCTCAAGTAAAAAATCCACAGTTGCAATTCTATATTCCCGGTACACAGAAAATATTTTGCCTGAAGGCAGTACCTGGTTAAATGATAATATAAATACCTGGAAAAAATTTCTTGATAATAATTCTCTCAATTATGATATAATTTCAGATGCATCCATAGAAACCCGAAAATTAGACGGTTATCAATTGCTTGTTCTTCCGGGTTCAAAATCATTAAGTGATAAAGAAATTGTTGAGATAAAAAAATATCTTCAATCAGGCGGAAGTGTTTTTGCCACAAGCGGTATTGCATCATATTCTGATGATGGTAAGTGGCGCGGCTGGGATTTTCTCAATGATGTTTTCGGTGTAAACTATACGGGTGAAATAAGTGATACAAATAAAACAAGTACTCACACTCTCCGTGGGGGACTTCCTATAACAGCAAATATTCCAACGGGATTTCCAATGCAGATTGCAACCTGGGATAAACCTATGGCTGTTGAAGTTCTTGATCCGCGGACTACACAGGTAAGTTTCTGGTATAACTTCCGTACACAGGACGGATTGGTGCGTCAGCAAATAAAAAAGACAGCCGGAATTGTTTATGGAACGTATGGGAAGGGAAGATTTTTATGGATGGGATTTGAAATTAATTCCGTTATCGGAGTGCAAGAAGATTATGTGTATTTTGACAGGCTGTTCAGAAACTGCTGTAACTGGTTAACCTATGTCCCCATTGCCTACGTCAGAGATTGGCCAACAGGGTATAATGCCGCTGCTGTTATCGCTCCTACATTGTCAGATAACATTCAGAATATTAGAAATATTTTTACTTACTTAAAGGCATCGAATGTTAAAGCAACCTTTTTTGTTGATCCGGATAAGGCAGAATATGATCCCCAACTTATAAGTGAGTTAACTCACTACGGTGAAGTTTCTTCAATAGCAGATGTAGGTTATCTTTCTTCCGCTACAGATACAATTAATTCATTATATGATTTTAAAACTCAGGTAAAAATTCTGAACACATCCAGGCAAAAACTTGAATCTATTACAGGTAGGAAAGTTTCCGGTTTACTCCCGTTTTATGGTTTGTTTGATCAGAACACAATTAAAGCAGCCCTGGAAGCCGGGTTTAAATATATTCTTACTGATTCCCTGACGGATCGTTCTGTGCCGAAAACAATCATAAGGGGAGAAAAAAGAATGATTGTGATGACCAAAACAGCCAGGGATGATTATGAGGTTATCAGAGATTTTGGATTGACAAATCCTGAATTTCAATTTTATACATATCAGGAGGATCTGGACAGAACGCTATTTGAAGGAGGAATGTACATATTTAAACTTCATACTGATTATCAATGTAAACCGGAAAACATCTCCGTAGTAGGCGATGTAATTAATGATTTGAAGAAAAAGAATTTCTGGATTACTACCGGAGAAGAAATTCAGAAATGGTTTTCGAAAAAAGATTATGTTGAATTAAGAGTTGATAAAAGAGGTAAAACACGTGTGGTTCTAACAGTTTCTAATCCGGGCGAACAGGAAATCGGCGATCTTGTAATTGAAGTTGAATTAAATGATCCTGCTGAGAATATTTCAATTAGTGCTGAAATAATCGGAACAAAAATTCCTGTATTGAAGCATGATAAATTAAGTAAGAATCTTCAACTATTAATAAATAATCTGAAGGGGAAAGAATCGAGGATCTACTATATCGATTATGATAAGGTGAACACATAATCCTTCATTAATAATTTTATGAAACAGATTTCATTCATATTGTTTATAATTTTAGCCGTATTACGTCCGGATGAAATGTATTCGCAGAATAAAGATGAATCTCATTTTGTCCTCGTATATCCTGAGCTTACAAAAGAAGTACTTCATAAAAATGATACAGGTTTTTCTCCAACGGACCAGTGGGAATTATTTTTTATGAGCAATCATTACAATTATGAAATGGTTAATGATTATGCACTTAGTGATATTGGTTCTGAAATAAATGTTGTAGTTATTCCTTCTATGGATGGTTGTTACAGAAGAAATGGTTGGAGAAATAGTGGAATTGCTTAAGAGTGGAAAGGGAGTTCTTATTACCGGAGAATTTGCAGAGTATAATGAAGAAGGGGAAAAAATTAATTCAGATTATCAAAAAAGAATTCTTGGATTTCAGATTCATTCAATTCCAACATCTGACGAAATTTCTATAAATCACACTTTATATGGGAATACAGAGCTAACAGTCGATGTGGATCCGGGAACAAAAATACTTTTAAATAATAAACAGAATCTTTTTTATGCCTATCAAAAATCAAATAAATGTATCCCTGCTGGTGATTATTTCCCAACGCACGTAAATTTTCCGGATACAATATCAGGGATAATTCTTAATTATAATTCCAAAGGCCGGCTGTTATGGTTCGGGTTCAATCTTGATCAGTTCATCGGAAAAAACAAGAAGTTGATGCTTGAGAATTCATTCAATTGGCTTTCATCAAAACCCAGGGCATTTTTAAATTACTGGCCAGGAAAATTTTCATCTCCCGAAATCATATACAAAAATATTGAAAAGCCCGATGAAATAGATATTAGTGATCCAATCTCTGAAACAGAAGCGCAGAATTATTTCCTTTCAGTAAAGGTTTTGGAAAAATCTGAGAAATCTTTGAAAGATTTAAAAGAATTTAGGAAACATTAATATTCTCTGGGACGATTTTTATTTTTCCAATTTAAATCCTGATCAAAAAAAAGAATGGATGAACAACACAAGAACGATGATTAAAGAAATAACCGGACAAAAATATTTTGGTATTTCTTTGTCGGGAGAAGTTTATGATTCTTCAACATATGATTATTTAACAAAAACCGGGTATTCATTTGCTTTTACTTCCGGATATAATGATTCTTTTTCGTATAAGTATGATAGTACAAAAAGTATATATTCATTTGTGAAATATTCTGATGAGGGTAGAGATTATTATTCGAAATTGAATTTTATTGCCCGCAATAACGGAATTATTTATATCAACGAGGATAGCTTGTACCATTCAGAAAAATTCAAACGGTTTGTTAATAATCCTGAATTATGGAATACAACCTTTTCAGATTTGCTTGAATGGATTTCGGAAAAGAAAGAATTAATATTAAATATGGATTACAATCAGAATTTGTATGACCTTTCAATTACCAATAACGGACAAAATGAAGTTAAAAATATTGGTGTGTGGATTTCAGTTCCTGAGATAAATAAAAATTTGTTTCTCGAAAATCCGGAGATGACAGAAAAACTGACTTTTGATTATGAAAAGAAGATGTTTTTTTTAAGTGTAAGTTCTGTTCCCGCTAATAATAAAGTAAAAATTGAAATATCATCGGCTGAATAGTTAGCTGTAATGAATTTATCATAAAATGTTATTTGATGAAATCAGATCATTTATTGGAGTATGTCTAAAGAAAAACTAAATATGGATATGTTAGAAGTTCTTAATGAGAATATTAAGAATCCCTTTTTAATTATTTCACCTGAAGGGAACATAGTCTCCTACAATAAACAGGCATCGCATTCATTTGCAATAAAAAGTGATACCGGAAATATTTTTGATTATCTGGATGAGGATTCTGCTTATGTACTTAGCGGTATAATAGAGGAAGTACTTGCCGGCAAGAAATTTTTAACGAAAAACATAATTCTCACATTTACCAACGGGTTAAATTTAAAATCCCAGGCAACTATCACCAACTTTAAAGGAACGTTTCTGTTTTGTACATTCAAACCGGAAGAACATAATCTCAAAATTGGTGATATAACAAAATTAAAAATTAAGCAGGAAGAATTATCCGGACTAATAAAAAACCCGGAAATTGAAAAAATAATTAATTCCATCAAAGAATTATTCCCATTCACCGTAATTGGAAAAGAAAAAGTAAGAAGAGATGTTGATCAACTTGAAGAGTTCTTCTGGATAAAAAATAGTGAGGGTGTTTATCTTCTGGTTAACAAAATAATGTCTCAAAGTCTTGGGTTAATCAGCACTCAACTGGAAGGACGTTCAGAAGAGGAATTATTACCGGGTTACCTCCATGCGGTTTATTCCTCGTTGGAAAATTATATCCGGAATTCTCACAATGTCATTGTATTCGAAGGAATTCCTATGCAGGGTTTATCTGCATTAACTAACTATCAGACAATTGAGATACCGTTAACTGATAGTGAAGGAAATCTGACGGCGATTATTGGAATTTCTCAAAAAAATGAAGTATCCGATGCCATTCCCCCGAAAAAAGATGTGGGAAATATTTTAGAAGATTTACCAGCTGCATTAGCAATTCTAGATGGAAAAGGGATAATAGAGCATTCCAGCAAAGAATTTTGTAAATTATTCTCGGATGAATTCTCTGATTTTCGAAATTTATCCTATACAAATGTTTTCCCGTTGGATATTTCTGACAGGATAAAAAAGTTTCTTGATTCTTATTCTGAAGTTGATGAATTTCAGATAAAAATTTCAAAACAAGGTGAATGGAAAGACAGAGAACTTAAGGTTTACCTTAAAAGAAAATCCGGGGAGAAAAATCAGCCAGGCGGGCTTTCGATATTTCTTGAAGATGTCCCCCCAGACACTGATCTTACATCTGTAATTAATTCAAGAGGAAGAATGTACGAAGTCCTTATACAGAATAATCCTGAACCAATTTTCATTTATGATAAAGAAAATCTTCATTTTATTGAAGTAAACCAGGCGGCCCTTAATCTTTATGGTTACAGGCGGGATGAATTTCTGGAAATGGATTTAACTGATTTATACACTCCGGAAGATATACAGACATTGCTTGATAATTCTTCGGACGCTGTTAAAGAAGGTGTCTTTACCGGTCCTTACAGACACAAGAGGAAAAACGGGGAATCAGTATTTGTTGAAATAAGTAAAACAAGTTTTCAGTTCAATAATAAAGATGCACATTTCAATATAATAAAAGATGTGTCTAAGCAGCTGGATCTTGAAAGACAAAATCAACTATTCAGAGCGGCATTTGATAACGCCAAAAATTTAATTTTCACAACTGATCCATCAGGTTTTATTAAATCAGCAAATAATGTTTCAGTTAATTTATTAAATATTAAAGAAGCTGATTTGATAAATTCTTCCTTCGCCTCTCTCGTTGAAGATGATGAACGCGGAGTGATAAATTCTAAAATTTTTCAATCTTCTAAGAATGAAGCAATTACTCTTAATACTATACTTAAAAAGGAAGATGGCAAACCAACAGAAGTTGAAGTTACTGCAAATCCCATTTTCAATTATAAAAATGAAATTGAGTCTTTTATCCTTGTAATAAAACCTATAGTAACCGATTCCGCTGAGAAGTCTGGAACAAAGGTTAAAGAAATAATTGTAGAAAAAATAGTTGAGAAAAAAGTTGAATCTCAAAGTAAAATTGATCCTGCTTTTCTTTCGGGTATTTTCCATGAAATCCTCACCCCAATAAATGCTATGCTTGGATTCGTGCAGGAATTAAGTGAAAGTATTGAAAATACAACCCCTGAACAAAAGGAAGCAAAAGAGATAATTGATCAGAACAGGAGAAGATTGTTAAGCACAATGAATTCTGTTATTGAATATTCAAGGATGGAACAGGAAGACTTAAAAGTTGAGATAAAAGATATTTCAATTACTGAAATTGTAGATGAAACCCAGGAAGAAATCAGTGATATTCTTAAAAATAAAGGAATTGATTTTGCTTATGGTAAAATTTCATCTTCATTGAATTTTAAAACTGATCCGCCAAAATTTGTTTCATTAATTACTCTCTTATTTAAAATTGCCTCTCAATTTTCAAGTACAAAGAAAATCTATTTCTCGGCTTATCAGATAGATGATAAAAATTTCTTAATATCAATTCAGGATAATTATTCTTCTATGTCTCCTTCGTTTTCTGAAAATTTTAACAATATTTTTAATAGCAGAGAAATTCAAATAGATTACGGATTTTCTAAATTATCTATTAAACTGGCAAGGAATCTTATTGCTCTTTTGCAGGGCAAGTTTATAGAAAAATCAAAAAAGCAATCAGGTTTTGTTTTCCCAGTTGAACTCCATCCTTTAGAGCCCCAAGAATCACAGGTTAAAGAAAAAGATGCTGAAGTAATAAAAGAGCCTGAGAATTCTGATAAGGCATCAACTAAAAAGAAAACCAGTGAAATCAATGAAGAAGAACCTGAATCAGGAGAAGAAGAATTCCAGGAATCTGAATTTGAGGAAACACAGTTTACGGAAAAAGAACCAGCGAAGGAGCCTGGCTTTGTTCAACATTCCTCACTGAACAGAAAAAGAACCCGGGATTACGAATCCGGAAGGGAAGACGTAAACAAGAGCCGCATTGATTTATCCCAGCTAACCTGTCTTTATATTGAAGACCAGGTTGATTCGCAGATTCTCTTTAAAGTTCAGTTAAAAGGCGTTAACAATATTAAATTTGCAGTAAGTTTTGAGGAAGCACTTCCGCTGCTGGACACCCATCATTTTGATTTCATTGTACTTGATATAAATCTTCAGGGTGAGTACAACGGACTTGATGCTTTAAAAATTATCCACCGCATGCCGGGTTATGAAACCATCCCTATTATTGCTGTTACTGCTTACGTTTTACCTGGAGACAGGGAGAAATTTATTGCTGCCGGATTTAATGATTTTATTTCCAAACCTATTTTCCGTGAGAAGATGATGGATGCCCTTGAAAAAATCTTCTCTTTAATGCAATCCTGAACCTTAAGACTAAAATTTTTTACCCCACTCATACTATCCGGTATTGTTTCAGTTTCATTTTAAAAATAAAATCTGAATTGTCATTCTGAATTTATTTCAGAATCTTTCCAGTTTAAGAGATCCCGGAACAAGTTCGGGATGACAAGTTGTGAAACTGAAACCCCACCCACAATCCTATTGACAAATTATAATACCTTTTATAAATTACCATACAGATGTATGGTAATTTTTTATAGTCCCTATCAAATTCTTACATCAAATTATAAAATCCTGTAACTCAATAACCGGAGGTGTATTAATGCCAACAGAATTAACTGAAATCCAGAAGAAAATACTGGAATTTCTTATAGAGCAAAAAGTTAATAGGGGAATTCCTCCGACACTTGCTGAAATAGCAAAATATTTTGGGTATAGAAACAGGGCAACTGTTCAGCAGCATCTTCAGGCTATCGAAAAGAAGGGGTATATTAAGCGTAACCCGAAACTTTCAAGGGGAATTGAGCTTACCCTTGAAGATAAATTTTTTATCCCACGCCCGGTGCTTGGCGAAGTTGCTGCAGGAAATCCATTAACAATCTATCCGGATGCAATCGATTCAATTGAACTTCCCACAATTGCAAGAATGCCTAAAGATTCTTTTCTGCTTCGGGTTAAAGGGGACAGCCTGAAGGATGCATATATTTTCAGCGGGGATATTGTAATAGTTAATCCAAATCTGGAACCAAAGAACGGGCAGATAGTTGTAGCTGTGCTGGATGATGCTGCCGTAGTTAAAAGATTCTATAAAAAGAAAAATGAGATTGAGCTTGTTTCAGAAAACCCGGAATATAAGCCGATAGTTATTGAGAAAAAGTACCCTTCATTTAAGCTGGTTGGAATTGTTATCGGTATTTACAGAAGTATGGAGAAGAAGAAAGCAGGATAAATATTTTATGATTGAAGTCTATCAATCAAAAGGTAATTTTTATTTAAACAATAAAATCCTAAAGGAAAAAAATGAAAAGATCATTTATTGCTTCTGCATTTCTAATAGCTGTAAATTTTTATTCAGTTGATAATTTTGCTCAGTGTTCCGATGCAGGTATTTGTCAGCTTGGTATACATTTAACAGAAGGGGCTGAGAAGAAGCCGGTTAATCTTTCTGTATTATATAAATATGGCTATAGCGGGAAAGATGAGAAAGTTCAATTCAGCTCATTTGTGTTGGAGGGAAGTTATAATTTGTTTGATAACAGTTCTTTCCAGGTTCGAATTCCTTACAATATTCAATCAGGTCCGGCAGGTAGCGTAAATGGCATAGGCGATTTGATATTAAGCTGGAATCAAAAACTATTATTAAATAAAAGTTCCTTTTTTAATGCTTCATTAGGGGTTAAACTTGCTACAGGTAAAGATAATAAAGATAATCTTCCACAGGTTTACCAAAGTGGACTTGGTACAAACGATGTGTTAGTCGGGATAAACTATTGGTATGGTAAAATAAATATAGGTGCAGGATATCAGCTTTCAGGCGGGAGAAATGATAATATACGTAGATTGAAAAAAGGTGATGATATTCTTTTAAGAACATCATACATATTATCGTTTGATCTGCTGAGTATTACCCCGCAATTTTTATACATTCAGCCTCTGGCAAAATCAAGTATTCTTGGCCCGGTTTCAGCAAGCGGAGAAAATTTTGTTGAAGTTGATAAAAGTGATAAACCGCAGTTAAATCTATTAACAGAATTGAAATATAAAGTTGAAGAAAATATAAATCTGATGGGAGATATTGCAATACCGTTTTTTAAAAGGGAAGTGAATGTGGATGGATTAACCCGTGCATTCAGCGCTTCGGTTGGATTGAGTTATTCGTTCAATTAATGGTTAAATATTAACAAAAGTACAAACTAAGTATAATTATCTGAATTTTATAATTAAACAGTTTAATAATGCCAAAATACTATATAGGAACCGCAGGCTGGTCTTATAAAGATTGGGTGCCTGCATTTTACCCGAAATCCCAATCCGGCAGCTTTGACTGGCTTCGTTTTTATGCAAATTATTTTAACTGTGTTGAGGTTAACTCCTCGTACTATACTTACATAAGTCCTAAAACTGTAAAAGGTTGGATAGAAAAAGTATCTGATTCGGATGATTTTCTTTTTACAATGAAACTTCACCAGGATTTTACTCATAAAAAAAAATTTGATGAACAAAAAATCAGATCAGTGAATTATAACCTGGATATGCTTTCCAAAGCCGAACGACTTGGTGGATTGCTGATTCAGTTTCCTTATTCATTTTCATTTAATGATGCTTCAATGGATTACATCCGCAGGCTGAAAGATATTTTTGAAAACTTCAGTTGTTTTGTGGAAGTACGCCATTCCTCCTGGGATAAGAAAGAAGTTTATGATTTTTTTAAAAGGTCAAATATCACTTTCTGTACAATAGATCAGCCTCAAATAGGAAAGGCAATTCAGTTTGAACCAATAATAACAAACAATGCTGCATATATTCGTTTCCACGGAAGAAACACTGAGGCTTGGACGAACTCAATAAAAAATTTCGGGAAAAAACAGACATACGAAGAACAAAGCGGAAGATACAAATATTTATATACTCCCGGGGAATTGATAGAAATTGAACAGAAGATAAAGACAATACAGGAAAAAGTGGAAGAAATTTATGTAATTATGAATAATCATCCTCAGGGAGAAGCTGTTGCAAATGCTTTTGAACTGATTCATCTTCTTGAAGAGAAAGAGAAAGTTGATATGCCTGCAACAATTGTTAAAGCTTTTCCGAGGCTTGAAGAAATTGCTTTAGATTATTTTGATCCTAAGTTGAAATTAAATTGAAGAGAGTCTTGAACTTTTCTAACTTATGCGTACAATTTTTCATTTAGATCTCGATGCATTTTTTGTATCTGTAGAGAGAATACTTGACCCTGCTTTAAAAGGTAAGCCTGTAATTGTAGGCGGCAACCCGCACGGAAGGGGAGTAGTGGCTGCCTGTTCCTATGAAGCAAGAGCTTACGGGTTACATTCCGCATTGCCGATAAGACAGGCATTCAAACTTTGTCCCGATGGAATTTACCTGCATGGACACTATGATGAATATGTCCGTTTTTCCCACGCTGTTAAAAATATTTTATCGTCTTATGCTCCGGTAATTGAACAGGCTTCTATAGATGAATTTTATATGGACTTTACCGGATGCAGAAAAATCTATGGCTCAATGTTTTCTTTCGCCTCGAAGCTACAGCAGGAAATCAGGCAGAAACTTTCTTTGCCTTGTTCAATAGGAATCGGCAGTAATAAAACCGTCGCCAAAATCGGATCTGATTGTATGAAGCCGATGGGAATAACTTATATTATTCCCGGAATGGAAAAAGAATTCCTTTCTCATATGCCTGTTGAAACTATCCCCGGTGTCGGAAAAGTTATGTTAAGAGAACTGAACAATAAAGGGTTTTATGTAATAGGGGATATAACAAAACTGTCTTCAGACTATTGGGGTTCTGCTTACGGAAAATATGGAATTGATTTGTGGCGAAAAGCTAATGGACATGGAACAGAGTATCTCACAATCGAACGGGAACAAAAAAGTATTTCAAAGGAAACAACTTTTGGGGCAGATGAAACTAACAATGAAAAAGTTTATGAAATACTTTTTGAGCTTACAGGTAAGGTCTGTCAGACTCTGAGGGATGAAGGATTAATGGCTTCTACAATCAATATAAAACTGCGTTATTCCGATTTTCAGACTCTAATACGTTCAAGAACAATTAAACCGACAGATGATGATAAAACAGTTTTTGAGAATGCTAAAGACCTGCTAATGAAGGCTCATACAAGACGTGTAGGAGTTAGATTAATAGGTGTTGGATTAAGCAAGTTTTCAAACTTTTGCGAACAGGAAGTTCTATTTGAAGATGATGAGGTAAAGAGAAAAAAACTTTTCAGGGCAATAGACTTTTTAAGAAGAAAGTATAGTTATTCGATTATAAATTTCAGCAGATAGTAATTTATAAAATCAACCCGGAGGCCATCTCATCTGCCTTCCGCCAAGCAAATGCATATGAAGATGGTAAACTTCCTGTCCGCCTTTCGGACCGCAATTAAATACAAGTCTGAAACCATCTTCCGCGATATTATATTCCTTTGCAAGCTTATTCGCAACATCAATCATTTCACCCAATAGTTCTGCATGCTCTTTTCCATTTAAATCGATCACTTTGGGGATTTCAATTTTAGGAACAATTAAAATATGAACAGGAGCCTGCGGGTTGATATCATTAAATGCCATTACAGAATCACTTTCAAATACTATATCCGCTTTAACTTCTTTACTGATGATTTTAGAAAAAATTGTTTCTCCCATAATTATTCTTCCTTTTCAATTTCATATTTTTTCATTTTATTATAAAGATGACTTCTCTGGATGTCAAGTATTTCAGCTGTCTTACTGATATTCCAGTCGTTTGCGTTTAACTGCTTAATGATAAAAGCACGCTCTGCTTTCTCTTTAAATTCCTGGAAAGAATTACTGTCTGCAATTATATCTCCAATTGAAGATTGTGAACCGGCGAAAAGAAATTCAATATCTTTTCTGGAAATTTCCCTTTCATCAACAAGGATTATTATTCTTTCAATAGCATTTTTCAATTCACGAACATTCCCGCTCCAGGGTAATCCCTGTAAAAACTTCATAGCAGTATCTTCAAATTTAACCGGTGGTTTTTTGTGACGTGCAGTAATATCAGTTGCGAAAGTTTCAACAAGAACGGGGATGTCCTCTATTCTTTCATTGAGTGAAGGAATATTCAGAGGGATAACATTTAACCTGTGAAAAAGATCTTCCCTGAAATTTCCGGCAGCAATTTCATCCTTCAGGTTTTTATTTGTGGCAGAAATAATCCGTACATCGACTTCTATTTTTTTATTTCCTCCAACTCTCTCTATCTTTCCGTCTTCAATTGCCCGCAAAACTTTTGCCTGTGCCTGTGGACTCATATCTCCAACTTCATCCAAAAACAAAGTTCCTTTATTGGCAAGCTCAAATTTCCCGATTCTTTGCTGCATTGCCCCGGTGAATGATCCTTTTTCATGGCCGAACAATTCAGATTCAATTAGTTCATTTGGAATCGCAGCACAATTCACTTCAACAAAAGTTTTATCTTTTCTCTGACTTTTATTGTGAATTGCCCTTGCAACAAGTTCCTTCCCGGTACCATTGTCACCGGTTATTAAAACACGGGTATCAAGCGGTGCGACCTTTTCAATAGTTGCCAGGATATTTTGTATTACTTTGCTTTTGCCAAGAATTTTTTCATCGCCAAGAAGTGTTTTCTTATATTCTGCATTTTCTGAAATAAGGTTTGATTGCTCAACAGCATTTCTTACACTTATTACAAGTTTGTCTCTATCAATTGGTTTTTCAATAAAATCGAATGCCCCGAGACGTGTAGCTTTTATTGCATTCTCAACACTTCCATGAGCTGAAATCATTATCACTGAAAGTGCCGGGTTTACTTCTTTTACTTTTTTGAGAACTTCAAATCCATTCATTTCGGGCATTTGAATATCAAGAAGCAATGCTGAATAATTTTCGCTAATGGCTTTTTCTACTCCTTCAGTCGATTTGGTTGAGTATTGAACATTGTAACCTTCATACTCAAGTATCATCTTTATGCTTTCGCATATTTCAGTTTCGTCATCAATCAGCAGGATTGTGTTCATAATTATTTTTACGGAAAATTATATCGTGTATAAAAAAGTGTTCTTAATAAAAATGCATTTGATGGTTGAATGTTTTTGTTCTTTTTTAAGTAAGTACCGAAAATATAGCCCAATTTATTTGTCATCATATCACGGCTATCAATAACCGACTGAACCTTAAATTCTTCCTCAAATACCTCCACAAAATAACCAATTAGGTCGCCCAAATCAAAAATAGATGAGTTATAAGCCAGAAAAGCACTTCCGAAAAAATGAGCCAATTTATCTTTATCTCCAAAGCTGGTTTGAGGAGTATCAAAATAAAAGTCTTTTGGAAGGTTTTTGTTTTTAAGTAAGAAAACAGAATCACTAGCAGAAGTAAGAGGAAATTGAACAATGGTTTTTATCAACGGGATTTGGATAGGAACTTTTTTATACGGTACAGTTGCAAACATTAATGAAAGTAGTGCCTCGGAATAATCACTATCCCGATAATTTACGGCACGATTAAATAATGTATCAACAAGTGATAAATCATTTGCCTTAACTTTTAATTTTTCGAAATGGTCTGATGAAATGAATTTAGATAGGTAGTTAACTGTTTTAGAAAGTTTACTTTGCTGAGAAAATAAACTAAAAGAGCTGAAGATGAATATCGGGATGAAAAAATAGAATTTCAATTTTGCTAAAGATAAACTGTAAGCTTATATGAGTTTTGCAAATTGCAAACTGCCAGTCACAACATAGTAATAGATGATAAAATGAATATTCTTTTAAGTCTGAATAACTCCCGGATTAAACTTTGGAATTTCAGGATTGTTATTTGCAACTTCTAAGGCCATTGAAATGTATTCTCTGGTCAGAGCAGGATCTATAATTTCATCAATCCAAAGTCTTGCGGCAGCATAAAAAGGAGTACTTTTATCTTCATAAGATTTTGTAACTTCATCAAGCAATTTTTTTCTGTCATCTTCGCTTAAATGTTTTCCACTTTTTTCAGATTGTTTCAATTTTATATCGAGTAGGACACTACTTGCCTGACTACCACCCATTACAGAAATTTTCGCATTCGGATAAGCAAAAATAAATCTTGGATCATAAGCTTTGCCGCACATTGCATAATTCCCGGCTCCAAAACTATTTCCTACTATAATTGTAATTTTTGGTACTGATGAATTTGCAACAGCATTAACCATCTTAGCACCATCTTTAATAATTCCCCCATGCTCCGCCCTGCTTCCAACCATAAATCCTGTCACATCCTGTAAAAATAATAACGGAATTTTTTTCTGATTGCAGTTGAGGATAAAACGTGTTGCTTTATCTGCAGAATCGGAATAAATAACTCCGCCAACCTGCATTTCACCTGTTTCAGTTTTTACCACTTCTCTTTGATTAGCAACAATTCCAACTGCCCATCCATCTATTCTAGCATAACCCGTAATAATTGATTTTCCGTATCCTGCTTTATATTCATCCAGGATGGAATCATCAATTATTCTTGCAATTATATCATACATATTATAAGGTTTTATCGGGTCCTCGGGTAATAAGCCATATATTTCTTTGGAAGAAAACTTAGGTGGTTTGCTTTCTGTCCTGTTAAAACCAGCAGTTAAGCTTGTCCCGTGTTTTTCAACAATACTTCTGATCTGTTCAAGACATTCCGTATCATTTTTCATGATATAATCTGTAACCCCTGAAATATTAGATTGAACTTTCGCACCGCCAAGGCTTTCATTGTCAATTACTTCCCCGATTGCTGCTTTAACTAAATGTGCACCTGCAAGAAATACTGAACCTTCTCCTTCAACAATAAGTGCTTCATCACTCATGATAGGTAAATAAGCTCCACCAGCAACGCAAGGACCCATAATTGCGGCTATTTGAGGAATACCTATGGAAGACATTACAGCATTGTTTCTGAATATTCTTCCGAAATGTTCCTTGTCAGGAAAAATTTCATCCTGCAAAGGAAGAAAAACTCCTGCACTATCCACTAAATAAATGATTGGGAGCCTGTTTTCTATAGCTATTTCCTGAGCACGCAGATTTTTCTTGGCTGTTATTGGAAACCATGCGCCTGCTTTAACAGTTGCATCGTTAGCAACTAAAACATAGAATTTATTGTGAATTTTCCCGATCCCGTAAACAGTTCCCGAAGAAGGAGCACCGCCATATTCTTCATACATACCGTAAGCTGCAAAAGTGCTCAACTCATAAAAGTCTTTTGGATTATCAACGAGAAGATTTATTCTTTCCCTCGCGGTTAATTTTCCTTTTGCCTTATGTTTTTCAATTGATTTTTTACCGCCTCCAAGTTGAACTACATCTCTTTCAGCCTGAAGCTTTCTCAGAAGATTTTTGTAAAAATCTTCTCTTTTTAAATAAGATTCATTCTCATTAATTGCTTTACCAATATTCTTCATTTATATCTGAGTTTAGTTTGATAAAAGTTCACGGGATATAACAATTCTTTGAATTTCTGAAGTTCCTTCACCGATTGTAAGAAGCTTTACATCGCGATATAATTTTTCAACGGGATAATCTTTAATGAAACCGTATCCACCATGGATCTGAACTGCCTCACTAGAAGCTTTTTCAGCTACTTCACTTGCGAATAATTTTGCCATAGCAGCTTCTTTCATGTTAGGTAATCCTTTATCCTTCATTGCAGCTGCACGATAAGTAAGCAGTCTTGCAGCATCAATACCAACAGCCATATTGGCAAGTTTGAACTGAGTTGCCTGGAATTCACTCAGACTCTTATTGAACTGTTTTCTTTCCTGACTATATTTTAATGACGCATCAAGTGCTCCCTGGGCAAGACCAACACTTACTGCTGCAATTGAAATTCTTCCACCTTCAAGAATTTTCATTGCCTGTATAAACCCCTGACCTTCTTCACCTAATAAGTTTTCCGCTGGAACTTTGCAATTTTCAAAAGTTAATTGTGTTGTATCACTTGCACGCATTCCCAGTTTATTTTCTTTTTTTCCAACAATAAATCCTTCCATTCCTTTTTCAAGAATGAAAGCAGAAATCCCTTTTTTACCTTTTTCCTTATCAGTTATTGCCATTACCACTGCTGTTTGTCCGACTGTTCCATGCGTTATAAATGTTTTACTTCCGTTCAGTAAATAATAACCGTCCTTTTTTTCAGCATAAGATTTTAATCCTGCCGCATCACTGCCTGACATTGATTCTGTTAAACCCCAGGCGGCTACTTTTCTGCCTGAAAGTAAATCGGGGAGATATTTTTTTTTCTGTTCTTCGTTTCCGAATCTGAAAATATGATTTGAACCAAGACCGTTATGAGCAGCTACTGAAAGGGAGATTGAGGGATCTACACGTCCGAGTTCTTCAATAATAATTGCAAATTCAACATAGCCTAAACCCGAACCACCATATTCCTCCGGAAAGATTATTCCCATAAAACCAAGTTCGCCGAGCTGATGGATAATATCCATCGGAAATTCCTGTGATTCATCATATTTCATAACAACTGGACGAATATTTTTTTCTGCAAATTCCCTGATTGTGTTTTTAATAATTATCTGATTTTCATTTAACTCAGATAGGAATGGATTATCCAATACTTCCATTTAATCTCTCCTTCCAATTTTTAACCCTGATTTTTATAATTATTAATAATTTCTTCGGCAATATGATAAGGTGAAAGATTACCAAGAACTACTTTATCTATAGATGAATTTAATGATTTTTCACCAGTTCCGCTCCATAATTCCTCTTTAATTTTTTCTTCTACTATATTCCGTATTCTCACTTTCGTTCTATCTTCTCTTCTTTTGAGGAATTTATTTTTTTCAATTAAGTGATTTCGGTGCTTATCTATCTCTTCAGATATTTCATTAATCCCTTTGTTCTCAATTGCCACAGCCTTAATAATATTAGGCATCCAGGTATTTTCATCGTGATCTTTCATCATCAAAATTGTTTTTAAAGCAGTAACTGCCTGTTCTGAACCGGGACGATCACTTTTATTTACAACAAAAAAATCAGCAATCTCCATTAAACCGGCTTTCATTGCCTGCACAGCATCGCCGGATTCTGGCACAAGAACTACTATTGTTGTATCCGCTGCATAAGCTATATCGAGTTCGGATTGCCCAACACCTACGGTCTCAAGAATAATAATATCAAACCCGGCTGAATCGAGTACATCCGCCGCATTGATTGCCTTTCTGCTCAGTCCTCCTAAACTTCCTCTGGTAGCCATACTTCTAATAAAAACTCCGGGATCCTGACCAATATCTGACATTCTTACTCTATCTCCCAGTAAAGCTCCTCCGGTAAACGGACTTGTCGGATCAACAGCAATTATTCCCACTTTTTTATTGTTGCTTCTGAATAATTTGGTCAACTGATTAGTAATTGTACTTTTTCCCGCCCCGGGCGGTCCGGTAATTCCAATTCTATAAGCTCTTCCTGTTAGAGGATAAATGGTTTTAAGTAATTCAGAAGAGTCAGTGCCATTAGATTCAACAACAGATATTGCCCTGGCAATACTTCTTCTGTCGCCTTCAATTAATTTATCTTGTAAAACATTAACAGGCATTTTTAATTTAATTTCTCTTTAAAATATTCTACCGTGGTTTTTAATCCTTCATCAAGTAAAGTTGATGGTGACCATCCAAATTTTTGATTTAATTTTTCTGAAGATATCACGCTTCTTAATTGCTCACCCGGCATCGACGGTCCATGTTTTTCAAACTGGCCTTTCCCGATAATGTCATTCATTTTATTGAATAAAACATTGACATCGGTTTCTATTCCTGTTCCGACATTATATATATCAGATTTTTCATCAGTCAATGTAAGAAGATTGGCTTTTACAACATCTTTAACAAATGTATAATCGCGGGTTTGTTTCCCATCTCCATTTATAACCGGCTGTTTACCATTTAATAATTTCTTCGAAAAAATAGCAACCACTCCTGCTTCGCCGTGAGGATTTTGTCTCGGACCATAAATATTTGCATAGCGTAGTATGGTATAATTCAGGTTATACTGTGCTCTATAAAAGAATAAATATTTTTCCACTGAAAGTTTGGAAATACCATAAGGTGAAAGCGGGGAAGTTGGATGGTTTTCATCTGCAGGAAAATATTCCTGTTCACCATAAACAGCTCCGCCGGTTGAAGCAAACATAAATTTTTTCACATTATATTTTACGGCATTCTGGAGCAGATTGATCGTTCCTATAATATTCGTATTTGCGTCGAACTCAGGATCAGCGACCGACCTTCTTACATCCATTTGGGCAGCATGATGATTGACGGTATCAAATTTTTCTCTTTCGAACAATTCAGAAAGACTTTTATCTCTGATATCCGCTCTTACAAATGTAGCTTTTGAGTTAAGATTTTTTTCAAATCCTGATGAAAGATTATCAAGTATAAAAACGGAATGCCCGTTTTCAATAAAAGCATCAGCAATGTGTGAGGCAATAAATCCAGCACCCCCGGTAATTAATATTTTCAATTTAATTCCTTATATAAATTCAGTTTGTAAATATATTTCATAACTTTTTGAGGCACAAGAAAGTCTATTGGTAATCCTTTATTAACCCTTTCTCTTATTGTTGTACTGTTTATGTCAATCCTGGGTGTTTCCAGTAAAACTGCTTTACTTGCAAATTTATTTTTATATCCCTCTTTGTCTACAATTTTTCTTTTAAGTACGATTAGAGTGACAATCTTCATGATTTCTTCAGGTGATTTCCATGTATGAAAAGTCTCCATGTTATCTTCCCCGATGATAAGTTCAATCTCATCATAATACTTTTTCATTTCATGCAAAGTGTCAATAGTGTATGATATCTTTTGCTTTGATATTTCAAAATCGGAGCATTCAAAGTATGGAATATCTTCAATTGCCGTTTTGATCATATTCAGTCTGTGTTCGGGTTCAGATGCTATCTGATCCAGTTTATGAGGAGAAATATAACTTGGAATGAAAATAATTTTATCGAGGTTTCTTAATTCACGAACTGACTGAGCAGTAATCAGATGTCCATGATGAACAGGATCAAAAGTTCCGCCATACATCCCAACTTTACTCATTTCAGCAAATCCTTATATTCAATAAAAAGATGGGTAAATTTTTCATGAATGTTCTGATTACAGTATTGTAAACTTTCTTTCTTTGAAAGTTCGGTATAAAGTTTTACGAAATCTTCTTTAGTTTCTATCAGCATAAAATTGCTTAACGTGTGCACAAAGTTTTCCTGCTTGCTTGCTTTTATCAGCATTTCATTATAATGATTCCGGTCTTCAGTTACATTTCCCAAAAGTTCTTCATTGTAAGAATTGAATCCTAATAGAGCGATTTTTTCTTCAATTCCTCTTCCCAGCATAATTGATTCATCTTCAATATCGAGAAGAGAGAATATTTTTTTAATATCGGAAGCAGAAACTCCGATAGAATGTGAAAAAATCAAAAGATTGTTGTGAAAATTTTTAAAGTATTTATCATTTAAATTTTTAATCTCTTTATTCATAGAAGAAGTATCAATGGGTGAAATACTACTATTTAGTTTTTCACTAATCCCATCCGGAATTTTATCCATATCATTTTTATCAAGAAAATAAACAATTGTAGAAACATCTTTCAGCTCATTAAAAACTTCGATATAATTTTCGTACAATATTGTATAAAGCAGGGAGGTATCATCACCCGTCATTGATTCAAATAATGAATTGTTGTTGGTATCATAAAAAGAAAAAAGGGGCAGCAGGTATATGCAAGAATTCGATTTAGTCATTTAACTTAGCTGAGTATTTGAGAGTAAATTACGTATAAAATTTCTGTAATGTTCAATATCCTGTTCATAATAATTTTTACTTAAGCCGCTCGAGTTTCGGGACTGCATTTTTCTGAATGCAAGAGAGGTAGCAGCTCTAATATATAACTTCCGGATACTTTCATCAATCCAGCCGGGTTTATTTCTTTGTGATGAATTTAAAATAAAAAGGTGCTCGTGCGGGATAAGGCCGTCTTCTGATTCAGACATAAGCTCCTTGTAAATAATTTTTTTCTCCCCGAGTAATGAAACAGAAAATACGGTAATGAAAATAGCAATAGTAAAAATCATAAACATGAATCCCAATATTGCTGTAGATTCAAAACTAACTGATAAATTCCAGAGGAAGTGGATAAACATTGCGACCAATAATCCAATTATTGGAAACGTGATTTTTATATTACGCGGTTTAAATTTTGCATAGCCAAGAAATGCCCCAAGTGTTCCTGTTGAAACACAATGCATAACACCTGAGAATAGAGTTCTGATTATAACTATGCTTAACCAGTCATTAAATGAATGCGAATAAAAAACAAAGTAAAAGAAATTCTCAGTCATCCCGAACCCCAATCCAATCGCACCGCCGTAGACAATTCCGTCCGTCATATTGTCAAATTTTTTATTCGCCACCATTATAAATAGAAAGAATCCTTTTGTACTCTCTTCGACTACAGGGGCAATAATTATTGTTTCAATATGAGCTACCATTTGCTCATTATATATTAATAGAGAGACAAGGCTGGAAATTAACCCGCTACCGATTACTGCAAGGAAAATTGCACCTACAGCGCCATAGAGATAGTTTATAAATACAAGGCTGAATGGCTCTTTGTCATACCTGTCTATCTGCCATATAATGAGCAAATACGTAATCATTGGTACGATAGCAGCTAATAAAGAAGCAATGAAAAGCACAGTTCCTCTTAATAGTAGATTATTTTTCTTTTATCCATGAGATGAGTTCTTTTATTCCCGGTCTCTTTCCATAAGATAAAATGCCTATTCTGAAAATTTTTGAAGCAACATATATCATAATATAAATAGATGCGAGCATAATCGTAATAGTCGATAAAATTTCTACTGTTGAAACTCTTACAACATTTATTTTTAAAAGCATTATTGCAGGAATTGTTAGAGGAATAAATGATAAAATCTGAACCAGCCCCGAATTGGGATTAGTAATAGCAGATGCAGAAATTGCAATTGGCAAAACAAGTACAAGACTAAGATAACTGGTTATTTGTTGTGCTTCCTGTTCAGTTGTTACAATTGAACCGATACCTACAAACACAGCCGTGTAAAACAGAAAACCCAGTATAAAATAGACCAGCATAATCCAAAGATTATCGAAAGCAGACATTGGAATCAGGGAACTTCCCGCCAGACCTATTCCTATGCAAATCCAGATAAACATCTGGAATAAACCCAGTGCACTTAATCCTAAAATCTTTCCAGCTAGTAATTCTTCCGGGGAACAGCTTGAAATTAATATCTCAATAAGTTTTGTAGATTTTTCTTCAACCAGGCTTCGTACCAGCATTTGTCCGGAATAGATTATCATCATTAAAAGAAGCATAATAAAAACGAGTGAGGATAAAAATTCAGTGAGGAAATCAGAAGGATGTTCGCCTGTTCCTTCCTTAATAGTAACCTGGTTAATATCAATTCGGTTTAAAGAAGATTCAAATGTACCCGGATTTATCCCAAGCTTAATTAATCCGATTTTGATTCTTGTTTCTTCAAGAGCGTTTTCTATTCTTTGTATATCTTTAAAATTACCTGAATTCTTACACCTGTATTCAGCGCGAATAGAATCGTTTTTTCCCCTTTTTATTAAGATATAACCGGCTATTTTATTATGATAAACCTCTTCATCAGCGGATTCAATGGCTTTATTAAATTTGTTATTTGTTTCATTTAGGTTGAAAACTATATAAGCTGGCTGGCCGCTATCAAGGTTGTATTCTTCCAAAGCTTTGGAAAGCGGATAATAATAAACCATTGAAGAATCCAGTATCCCGATAGGTTTTGTGGACTCTTTTTCATTTGCTGAAATAAATGTACCACCAACAGAAATTATTATAACCAGAGCAGGAGTAATTATAAGAGACAAAACAAACGCTCTTGTTTTAACCTTTTCCAGGAATTCCCACTTTGATATTTCAAAAATTTTTTTCAAATCCTTAATTACTTTGTTTAATCATATCTATAAAAATTTTATTAAGAGTTGGTTCAATTATCCTGAAATGACTCACCCTGACTTTATCAACAATATCTTTCAGAAAGAAATATGGTTCTGTTGATTCCTGAAGCTGAACTTCTGCAAAATTGTTGTAATAATCCATTCCTTTTACATAAGGGAGATTTTTTATCAAATCTCTGTTTCCCTCAAAGCCCACTTCTACCATATTACCTCCGAAGTTTTTCTTTAGTTGAGATAGGGAACCACTACAGACTTCTTTTCCCTTATTCATTAGTAATATTTCCGAGCACATTTTTTCTGCAAAATCCATATGATGAGTTGACAGAATAATAAGTTTACCTTCATCAACAAAAGTAAGTATTGTTTCACGGATTATTTGCTGGTTAATCGGATCAAATCCACTGAAAGGTTCATCGAGGATTAACAACTTTGGATTGTGAATAACTGTAGTAATAAATTGTACTTTTTGCTGATTTCCTTTTGACAATTCTTCAATTCTTTTATTCCGGTATTGTGTTATCCCGAGTTTTTCCAGCCAGAATTCTAGCTCCTGCAATACCTTAGAACGTGTCATATTTTTAAGTAGAGCAAAATAAATTATTAAATCAATTACTTTGCTCTTTTTATATAAACCGCGTTCTTCAGGCAAATAACCAATTTGATTAAAGAAATTTTTTGATATTGCCTGGTTATTAAAACTGATTGTGCCTGACGTAGGTCGGAGTATATTTAAAACTGTTCTTATTGTAGTAGTTTTGCCTGCTCCATTTGGGCCAAGAAGTCCAAATATCTTCCCTTCATTTACCGTAAAGCTTAAGTTATTTACAGCAACAACGTCATTATATTCTTTAGTTAAATTCTGAACAACGAGCATGTATTCTTTTTGAAGAATATGTATAATAATTATTAAAGTTTTAATTTAATGTTTAGAAAGTTTATATACTATAGATTTATATGCCAAAATGCAGGAGTACTAGAATACAAATCTTCAAATTGCGGGATGTTTACTTTATTGACTCTATATTTAAGTATGGCTATATTTCAAATCGTTTTTTTGTAAAGATTGTGGGAAATTACGATGAAAATCAAGATTTCGAATCTGGGTGAGGGAACGCATGAATTCAAACTTTCCGAGCCTGTAAACTCTATCGGTTTGGAATCTCCTTTTTTAGGAAATGTTGAAGTTGAAATCGAAATTAAAAAATCTCATAATCAAATAATTCTTGATTCAAAAATTTTTGTCGATGCTGTATTCGAATGCGACCGGTGTACAGTCGAGTTCAGGAAAAAATTAAGCACGAATTACGAAATGGTTTACCTGCAGGGTGTTGAACCCATAGAAAGTAAATCGGATAATATATCTTATATTTCATTAGAGACTGATGTAATTGATATCTCAGATGATGTTCGGGATTTTTCGATATTAGCTGTTCCCATGAAAAAATTATGCACTGAAGAATGCAAAGGACTTTGTTACAGATGTGGAACAAATCTTAATGAGGCAAATTGTACTTGTGATAAAAACTATGTGGATGCAAGATGGCTTCCACTAAAAGAATTAAAAAATAATTTCAATACAAATTAATTACGGTTAAAGAATGCCAAATCCAAAACGCAAATGGTCAAAAAGCAGAAGAGATAAGAGAAGAACTCATTACAAGGCAACTGCTCCGTCTTTAGGAACTTGCTCAAATTGCGGTGAAATGAAAATGACCCACCGTGCTTGTCCTTCCTGCGGGTATTACAACGAAAAATCAATGTTTATACCCAAAAGTTAATTTCTAACAATTATTCTATTTAATGATTGATTCTGAATCGAACAGAAGTAAATGCAGAGTTGCTGTTGATGCGATGGGGGGCGATTTCGCTCCCCGGAACGTTATCTTAGGTGCAGTTCAGGCAATTGACGAAATTAAAAACATTGAATTATTTCTTATAGGTAAATCAGAAGAAATTAAAAAGATACTCACCGAAGAAAAAATTTCCTTTAATGAATCTAATATAATCAACGCAAGTCAGGTAATTGAAATGGGCGAAAGTCCAACCAGTGCTCTGAAACTAAAACCTGATTCTTCACTAATGATTGGTTGTGGTCTTGTTAGAGATAAAAAAGCAGAAGCATTTGTAAGTGCAGGTAATACCGGTGCGATGATGGCTGCATCAACACTAGTAATGGGAAGAATTCCCGGAGTCGGCAGGCCAACTATTGGTGCGGAGATGCCAAATGTTAACGGAATATGTTATTTGTACGATGTTGGTGCTGGTAAAGACTCCAAATCTCAACACCTTTTTGAATATGCCGTGATGGGGACAATTTACGCAAAGGAGATGGGGAGAATTAGAAATCCTACAGTAGGCGTTTTAAGTATGGGTGAAGAAGAAGGGAAAGGTAATGAGATTTCTGAAGCAGCTGTAAAATTATTGAAACAATCCAGGCTTAATTTTGTTGGAAATGTCGAAGGCCGGGATATCCTTACCGGGAAAGTCGATGTAATTGTTTGTGATGGTTTTATAGGAAATATTATTCTTAAATTTGGTGAAGCAGTTCCAAAACTTTTAAAACATTTGTTATCCGAAACAGCAAAGAAAAGTATAATTGATAAAATAAAAATAGGTTTAACAAGAGGCAGCCTGAGGAAAGCTTTAAAAGTTATGGACTACCAGGAACATGGCGGAGTTCCCTTGCTTGGAGTTAATGGAATTAGTATTATTGGTCACGGATCGAGCACTCCTAAAGCAATAAAAAATATGATATTTAAAGCAAAAGTAATGCACGATAAAAATTTATTAGGAAAAATTGAGAATTCCATTAAAGAATTTTCTGTAAAAAGCGAAAGTGTTATAAATGAAAAACAATAAATACAATGCTGTTATTACGGGGATAGGTATGTATGTGCCTGATAAAATAATGGACAATGCTTATTTCGAAAAAATTGTTGAGACTTCTGATGAATGGATAAGAACACGAACAGGTATAAGGGAACGAAGATTATTAGAAAATGGTGCAACAAGTGATCTGGCAACAGGTGCGGCAAAAGATTTATTAGAAAAGTATAATCTTTCAGCAGGTGAAATTGATTGTATTATTGTTGCTACAGTAACACCGGATATGTTTTTCCCTGCTACAGCTTGTATTGTTCAGAACAATATTAATGCTAAAAATGCATGGGGATTTGATTTATCAGCAGCTTGTTCTGGTTTTCTCTTCGCGTTTCAGACAGGATGCTCCCTTGTTGAAAGCGGAAATTACAAAAAAGTATTAGTAATCGGTGCAGATAAAATGAGTTCAATTGTAGATTACACTGATCGGAATAACTGTATACTATTTGGAGATGCAGGTGCTGCGGTTTTATTGGAACCGACAGAGGATAAAAATGTAGGTATGATTGATTCGATTTTAAGAGTGGATGGTTCAGGCATGGAAAGTCTTCATATGAAAGGCGGGGGTAGTTTAAATCCTCCTACACATGAAACAGTGGATAAAAAGATGCATTACCTTTATCAGGATGGAAAAGCAGTTTTTAAAGTTGCGGTTAAAGGTATGGCTGATGTTTCATACGAAATAATGAGGAAGAATAATCTTACATCTGAGGATATAGCTTATCTTGTTCCTCATCAGGCAAATCTTAGAATTATAGATGCCACTGCAGAAAGAATGGGAATCGGCAAAGATAAGGTTATGATTAATATCGATAAATACGGTAATACAACTGCTGCTACTATTCCACTCTGCCTGGTGGATTATTATCGTGCCGGCAAATTAAAAAAAGGTGATAATTTAATTCTCTCTGCGTTTGGAGCTGGCTATACTTGGGGTGCCAGTTATGTTAAATGGGGAATGGATTAAATCGGAATGTCATTTAAAATTATTATGTATTGATGAATAAAAAAGCATTTTTGTTTCCCGGTCAGGGTTCACAGTATATTGGAATGGCGGAGGATCTTTTTCAGAATTCTGTTGAAGCTAAAGAAATGATTAAAACTGCTGATGACGCACTCGGCGTTAATCTTTCATATATTATGTTCAATGGTCCTGAAGATCAATTAAGACAGACTGAGTTTACACAACCCGCAATTTTTCTTCATAGCGTTATTCTTTCCAGTTTAATACGCACACTTCATCCGGAAACCGCTGCAGGACATTCACTTGGAGAGTATTCAGCTCTTGTTTGTGCTGGTTCAATTCAGTTTTACGATGCAGTAAAATTGGTACGTGTTAGAGGAAAGGCTATGCAGCAGGCTGGTGAAGTGAATAAAGGAACCATGGCAGCTGTTATCGGGATTGAACCTCAGGTTGTTGATGAATGTTGTAAGGAAGCTGCGGCAGAGGGGATAGTTCAATGTGCAAATTTTAATTCCCCGGGCCAAGTAGTAATTTCCGGTTCTGTAACAGGTGTAAAAAAAGCGATGGAAATTTGTAAAAGCAAGGGAGCCAAGCTGGTAAAAGAACTTGTTGTAAGCGGGGCCTTCCATTCACCATTAATGGATACAGCTAAAGAAATTTTGAAAAGCGCACTTGATAACACAAATATTTATGATGCAAGAATTCCCGTTTATGCCAATGTTTCAGCAAAACCAGTACTTATAAAAGAAGAAATCAAAAAATCATTATACGAACAGGTAACTTCACCTGTTAGGTGGGAAGAAACAATTAATAATATGATAAATGATGGAATTGATGAATTCTATGAGATTGGACCCGGAAGAGTTTTACAGGGGTTAGTTAAAAGAATAAATTCCGATGTTAAATATTTCGGTATTGATAAATATTCTGATGTGGAGAAGTATATCTGATGTCTGAAAATTTTGTGAAAGAAATAAATGGAATAAAAATCGATCCAAAGATTTTTACCTTTAGTTTCAATTGCAGTTGTAGTGGAGAGTGCTGTCACTATGGTGTTTACACTGATCTTAAAGAACATCAATTAATTTTGAGCTTGAAAGAGAAATTGATTCCTTTGTTTGATGAATCACAGGTTAAAGACGTAAACAAATGGTTTGAAGATCCTGAAGAAGACGAGGATTTTGAATCAGGTATTGCTGTTGGAACCGAGGTTAATAACGGAAAATGTTCATTCCTTGATAAAGATGGACTTTGTACCCTGCAAAAGCTTGCAAACATTGAGGGAGAATATAAGTGGAAATACAAACCCCTTTATTGTATATTATTTCCTTTAACTATTTATGAAAACGCACTGACTATTGATGATGAACATATTGATAGATTGAAAACCTGTAATAATTATTCTCCCGGGGGAAAAACAATCTTTGATGCTTGTCGGGATGAATTGAAACATTTTTTTGGAGCAGAGGGATTCAAAGAGTTGGAAAAATACAGAACTGAATATCTCGAGGAGATAAAAGCAGGAGAAAGTGTAAATGGCACAAAAAACTAAGAGAGCAATAGTAACCGGCGGTACAAGAGGTATCGGGAGAGCAATAGTGAAAGAGCTTGCGGCAAAAAGCTGCTGCAAAATATTATTTTCGGATGTTGCTTTTATTTATAATAGTTGCGACGAATGTGCCGATGAACTGGAAAGAGAAATAGGGGCTTTTGATACTAAAATATTTGGATTTAAAGCTGATGCTTCTTCCCTTGAAGACGCACAGAAGACTGTTAATGAAGCAATTGAAAAATTAGGTGGCGTTGATATCCTGGTAAATAATGCAGGTATAACAAGAGATAATCTTCTTTTAAGGATGACCGAAAAAGATTTTGACGATGTTATTTCTGCGAATCTGAAAAGCGTTTTTAATTATACTAAAGCAGTATTAAAACCGATGATCAAACAGAGATATGGTAGAATTGTAAATATTGCTTCAGTTGTAGGTTTAATTGGCAACGCCGGACAGGCAAATTATGTTGCTTCAAAAGCGGGAGTAATTGGATTTACTAAAACCATGGCACGGGAATTAGGTTCAAGAAATATTACCGTAAACGCCGTTGCTCCTGGATTTATTGAAACTAGTATGACAGCTAAGCTTGATGAAAAGCAGAAGGAAGCATTGTTAAGGAATGTTCCCCTTGGTAGAATGGGTTCACCTGAAGATATTGCAAGAGTTGTAGGTTTTCTCTGCAGCCCGGAAGCTGATTATATTACCGGACAGGTAATCGCAGTGGATGGCGGAATGACAATGTGAAATTTTTATCTTATTTTTGAATATTATTTATATAAACTAACTGAAATAAAATATAGGAGTTACAAAGATGGACGTAGAAGCTAAAGTAAAAGAAATCATTATGGACAAATTAGGTGTTGAAGATTCACAAATAACACCTGAAGCTTCTTTTACAAATGATCTTGGTGCGGATTCGTTGGATATTGTGGAGTTGGTGATGGGTTTTGAAAGCGCTTTTCAGGTTTCCATACCTGATGAAGACGCTGAAAAAATAAATACCGTAGGAGATGCTACCAGGTATTTAACAGAAAAATTAGGTTAATCTTTTTAAAGTCGGGAAATTTAGTTTCTCGACTTCTCTCCCTTTAAATAAAATGATCTCTCAATCATATGAAGATTATCCTCATTCTATTATTCTTCGGAGAAAGTTATGAATAAAAGAAGAGTAGTTGTAACCGGAATGGGTGCAGTTACTCCTATCGGCATAGGTATTAAGGAATACTGGGATGGTCTTCTCCATGGTAAAAATGGTGTAGATCTTATCTCAAAATTCGATACATCTAAATTCGATACCAAATTTGCTGCTGAAGTAAAAAATTTTAATCCCGAAGACTATCTTGAAAAGAAGGAAATAAAGCGGTTGGATCCGTTTAATCAATTTGCTTTAGTAACCGCTATAATGGCAATGAAGGATTCCGGTATTGATGTGAATGGTGTTGATGCTGAAAAATTTGGAGTAATTTACGGAAGTGGAATTGGTGGAATGATCACCCTTGAGAAACAGCACTGGCTTTATTTTGAAAATAAAGATCCGCATAAAATAAGCCCTTTCTTTGTTCCAATGATGATTTCCGATATGGCCGCAGGACAAATCTCAATTAAATTCGGATTAAAGGGTCCTAATTATGCTACAACATCAGCTTGTGCTACTTCATCTCATGCGATTGCTGATGCTTTTATGTTAATCCAGCGGGGAAGTACAGATATAATGATGTGTGGTGGTTCGGAAGCAGCTGTTACTGAAATGTCTATCGGGGGATTCAACGCAATGCGTGCAATCTCCACGTGGAATGATAGATACAAAGAAGCTTCAAGACCATTTGACAAAGACCGGAATGGATTTGTAATGGGTGAGGGTGCCGGTACATTGATACTGGAAGAGTTTGAACATGCAAAAGCACGCGGAGCAAATATATATGCTGAAATAGCCGGGATTGGATTAACAGGAGATGCTTACCATATAACAGCACCGTCTCCCAGCGGAGATGGCGCAATACGTGCAATGAAAGCTGCAATGGCAGATGGGGATATTGAAGCAGTAAATGTGGATTATATAAATGCCCATGGAACGAGTACTCCTTATAATGATGTTACTGAGACAAGAGCTATAAAAGCGGTATTTGGCGATCATGCGTATGATATGGTTATAAATTCAACTAAATCGATGACTGGACATTTGCTCGGGGCTGCCGGAGGAATTGAAGCTATTGCAACAATTTTTTCCGTATTGAATGATAAAATTCCTCCAACAATAAATCTTGATAATCCGGATCCGGAATGCGATCTTAATTACAGTGCAAAAATTGTTACTGAAAAAAAAATAAACTATGCTATTAGCAATACTTTCGGGTTTGGTGGACATAACGCTTCTATCTTATTTAAAAAAGCCGGAGATTAGTTTTGGGGCAGTTATTATCCTGGCTGCTTGAAAGATTAAAACAGAGACAAGCACGGGAACAAACAAGGTACTTTTCAAAATTACTTACACATCGTAAATTTAGTGAATTGGAATCGGTAACCGGTGTTTCAATTAAAGATAAATCGTATTATATACAGGCGCTAATGCATCGCTCCTTCCTGGAACAGCACCCGGGATTTGAAGTCTCAAATGAAAGACTGGAATTTTTAGGTGATTCAGTATTAAATCTGACTGTAGCTGAATATTTGTTTGAGGTTTACCCTGAAGAAAATGAAGGATTCTTAACAAAAGTCAGAGCTAAATTAGTTAATCGTACAGCCCTGGCAGATGGTGCTGAAAGAATTAACCTGTCACGTTTTCTTCTTGTAAGTAAAAATTTATCTTCCACGTTTACTTATGGTTCACGTACTGTTTTAGCAGATGCTTTTGAAGCTCTTATCGGGGCAATTTATCTCGATAACGGTTTAGACGGTGCAAAAAGTTTCATTAAAAAAAATCTGATTGAACCGAGTGCAAAAGAAGGTGAACACCTGGTGGATGAAAATTATAAGAGTCAGCTTCTTGAGTATGCTCAGGCAAATAAGTTTGAAAACCCCCTTTATATTGTTGTTAATGAAGAAGGTCCTCAGCATGACCGCACTTTTACTATACAGGTGGAGATAAATGGTGAAGCCTATGGTATTGGAAAAGGGCGTAATAAAAAAACTGCTGAACAAAATGCAGCACATTCAGCGATGACTAAAATCCTTCAGCGTAACGGAAATTGATTTATAGATTATTTAAATCCTCTCTCCCATTCCTTTATTTTTAACATTTTATAGATATAAAACATTCCTTATTTTAGTAAGTCTAAATATTTTTTTGATTAATTTTTTTAAGAGAAATAAAAATATGAATAATCTTGAACATCCCGATAAATTTGTGAACAGGCATATTGGTCCGAATGATAAAGAAATTGAAGAGATGTTGAAAGTAATAGGAGTTGACTCATTAGATACATTAATTGAACAAACTATACCACCCCAGATAAGATTAAAAGAAACCTTTGATTTAGGAGAACCTGTTTCTGAAAATAAATTTATTGAAAACCTGAGAGAATTAGCAAAGAAAAATTTTGTATTTAAATCTTATATCGGCATGGGGTATAATGAAACAATAACACCGGCAGTTATTCAAAGAAATATACTTGAAAATCCCGGATGGTATACCCAATACACTCCTTACCAGGCTGAAATTGCTCAGGGGAGACTTGAAGCTCTCATGAATTTTCAAACAGCAATAATTGATTTAACCGGGTTACCAATAGCAAATGCTTCTTTGCTTGATGAAGGTACTGCAGCAGCAGAAGCTATGTCTATGTTCCATTCATTAAAAAAGAATGAGGAGGCAAATACTTTTTTTGTATCTGAAGAATGTTTCCCCCAGACTATAGCTGTTATTAAAACCCGGGCGGAATCACAGGGAATCTCATTAAGAATCGGAGACCATAAAAAACTTGATTTATCTGATGATATATTCGGAATACTGGTACAATATCCATCTGAATCTGGTGAGATTTATGATTATAATGGGTTGTTTAACCTGGCAAGAGAAAAAAATATTTTTTGTGTTGTAGCTGCTGATTTGATGAGCCTCGCTATACTAGTCCCCCCCGGGGAATTTGGTGCTGATGCTGTTGTTGGGAATTCACAGAGGTTTGGTGTTCCCATGGGGTATGGCGGTCCTCATGCTGCATTTTTTAGTACGAGAGATGAATTTAAAAGAAATATTCCCGGTAGAATAATCGGGGCAACAATTGATGCTCAGGGAAATCTGGCCTACAGGATGGCTCTTCAAACTAGAGAGCAGCATATTCGCAGGGAAAAAGCCACCAGCAATATTTGTACTGCACAGGTTTTACTGGCTATTATGGCTGCAATGTATGCTGTTTATCATGGTCCGGCAGGTATTAAATCAATAGCTGAGAGGATACATCAATTAACAAAAATTCTTGATAATTCCTTAAAATCCTTGGGATATAACCAGGTTAATGAGAATTATTTTGATTCATTAAAAATTAATTTTTCATCTGGTGAGAAAAATAAAATTGATGAAATCAGAAAAGAAGCTGAAAAACAAAAATTAAATTTCAGATATTTCGCAAATTATTCAATTGGAATATCCATTGGTGAAAAAACGGATATTGAAGATATTATTGAAATCATTAATGTATTTGCTAAGATTGCCGGAAGAAAAACCGACTCCTCTTTACTCAAGAAGGAAGCTGGTTCAATTCAAATTGAAATATCTGAAAAATTCAGAAGGGTAAGTGAATACCTAACACACCCCGTTTTCAATACATATCACTCGGAAACAGAAATGTTAAGGTATATGAAAAATCTTGAAAATAAAGATCTTTCACTGACTCATTCTATGATTCCTCTCGGCTCTTGTACTATGAAACTGAATGCAACAACTGAAATGCTGCCGGTAACCTGGCCTGAATTCAGTAAGATTCATCCATTCGCACCTTTCTACCAAACTGAAGGATACAAACAATTATTTAAAGAGCTTGAAGCTCAACTGACTAAGATTACAGGATTCGCTGCAGTTTCTCTGCAGCCTAATTCCGGTGCGCAGGGTGAATACACAGGCCTGATGGTTATCAGGGAGTTTCATAAAAACAGGGGAGAAAATCATCGTAACGTTGTAATAATACCATCTTCTGCTCACGGAACCAATCCTGCAAGTGCGGTAATGGCTGGAATGAAAGTGGTTGTTGCCAAATGTGATAACAAAGGCAATGTTGATCTTGATGATTTAAGACAGAAAGCCGTAGCAAATAAAGATAATCTTTCCGCTTTGATGGTTACTTATCCTTCAACTCATGGAGTATTCGAAGAAAAAATTCGTGAAATATGTGATATAATTCATGCAAATGGGGGACAGGTTTATATGGATGGAGCAAACATGAATGCTCAGGTTGGATTAACAAGTCCCGCAATTATTGGTGCTGATGTTTGTCATCTTAATCTGCATAAAACATTTTGCATTCCTCATGGCGGCGGTGGCCCGGGTATGGGACCAATTGCAGTAGCATCACATCTTGTTCCATTCCTTCCACAGCATCCGGTTGTGGAACTTGAACACAATAAGGGAATTACTGCAGTATCCTCAGCTCCCTGGGGAAGTGCCAGTATTCTTGTAATCTCTTATGCCTATATTAAAATGATGGGAACAGATGGATTGAAAAAAGCTTCTGAAGTCGCGATACTTAACGCAAATTATATTGAAGCAAAATTGGAACCGTTCTTTAAGGTTCTCTATGTAGGAACGCAGGGAAGAGTGGCGCACGAATTAATTTTTGATATGAGAAATTTTAAAAATACTGCTAAAATTGAAGTTGAAGATATCGCTAAACGAATGATGGATTATGGTTATCATGCTCCAACTGTTTCATTTCCTGTAGCCGGAACTTTAATGATAGAACCAACTGAGAGTGAATCAAAAGCTGAGCTTGATAGATTTTGTGAAGTAATGATTTCCATTAGAGAAGAAATTAAGGAGATAGAAGAAGGTAAATCAGATCAGAATGATAATGTATTAAAAAATTCTCCGCATACACTCTCAGTTCTGATTTCAGATGAATGGAAGCATTCGTATTCCAGAGTTAAAGCTGGTTATCCTTTGGGGTGGACAAGAAAAAATAAGTTCTGGCCTGCAGTTGGAAGGGTAAACAGCGCCTACGGTGATCGTAACTTAATATGCAGTTGTAACCCGATTTCTGATTATACTGAAGAACCGGTTTCCTGAAAATAATTTATCTAATATTACGGTTCGTGGAGTAAAAAATCCGCGAACCGTTTTTTATTTCGAATCAATACTAATGAGATTTATGAAATATTATTGCCTGCTTCTTATTCTAATTTCCCTTCCAGATGGATTTGCTCAACAGCAGGATACGATTAGATATTCAAATAATTATTCACTAATTGTTGATTCAATATATATTAAGGGTACTGAGACAACAAAAAATTATATCGTCGAAAAGGAATTAACTTTTTCTTTAGGAGACACACTAACTCCGGAAGTGGCAAAATATAATAAGGAAAGAATTTATAGTTTAGGAATATTTAATCATGTTGACGTTTACCCAATAACGCTTGATAAAAAAAATATAGTTATCATTTCAGTTGAAGAAGGATGGTACATTTATCCGGTGCCTTTTGTTGAGCTGAGGGATAATGATTGGAAAAAATTATCATACGGTGCAATTTTAGTCGTAAAAAATTTTCAGGGTAAGAACGAAACACTTTCATTAAGCGGCGCACTCGGGTATAATCCTTTTCTTAGGCTACGCTATGTTGATCCATACTTTATTAAAGATGAAAACATTTTAATAAACCTGACTGCAAACTACGGGACGGTTGCAAATAAAAGTAATATTGCAGCATTATTATACAGGGGAGAATTTGATCAGAAATTTATTTCTGGCTCTGTAGAAATTGGAAAAAGATTTGGTCTATTCAATCGTTTATCTTTAACTCTGGGATATACATACGTTGAAACCCCGGTTTATATTAAAGGTATTTCTGCTTCAGATTCAAGAATTGATCATTCCCCCTCGATTGCTGCAGCATACTCCTATGATACCAGAGATCTGGCTCAATTTCCAAAGAGTGGTTTGTTAGGTGCGGCATCTATTGAGTTTAAAGGATTAGGTGTAGATGGAATTAATTATCAGATATTGCGTTTTGATTTCCGTGAGTACATGAAATTGATTGGTGATCTACATGGAAAATGGAGATTAACAACCAGGTTAACCGGAGGAAAATTAATTCCGTATTATGATTTATCTTACATTGGTTTCGACGAAAGAATAAGAGGCCATTACTCAGAACAGCTTGAAGGAAATAATTATTATATAGGATCTTTGGAATTATATTACCCGCTTTTGAAGGACATAAATATTGATCTTAATTTTATTCCGATTATTCCGAAGGAATTGTTATCATACAGGGTAGCTCTTTATACTGAAGTTTTTGGCGATGTAGGGACAACAAAATTCAGAGGTGAAGCTCTTTCAATGAATGATTTAAGATCTGGTTATGGCGGTGGAATAACATTGTTAATTTTACCTTATAATGTTGTCAGGCTGGAGGTTGGGCTTGATGAATACCTGAATACTGAATTTATTTTTAACGTTTCAGCATCATTTTAAAAAATATATACCCAGAAATGAAACAGTTAACTAATATTGAACTTTACTATTCTTCTTCGTCTTTTTTTGATGATAACAAAATCACTATTACAGGAGAGGAAGCAAAACATATAGTAAAAGTAATGCGTCATTCCCCTGGGGATGCAATATTTATAACAAACGGTAAAGGATCAATCTTCAAATCAATAATTAACAATATTGATGATCTTTCTATCGATGCGGAAATTTCAGAAGAATTTAAGTACGATAATAAATTTCGAAATTTGATTTTCTGTATTCCGAAATTAAAAAATCCTGACCGGTTTGAATTTGCGCTGGAAAAATGTACCGAACTTGGAATAACAAATTTTATCATTTTTGATTCGGGAAGAACTATTAAAAAAAGTAATAAACCGGATAGATGGGAGAAAATTCTTCTGGCGGCGATGAAGCAATCACTGAGATGTTTTCTCCCGAATTTAGAAGTTAATTCCTCAATTGAAGAATTAGCAAAACTTGAAGGCAGAAAAATACTATTTTCACAGGATGCAAACGAAAGGTTTCATTTTGCAGATTCTGACTCCAGGGAAAAATATTATTTTATTTTCGGACCTGAAGGAGATTTTACTGAGTTGGAGAAATCACTTTTCAGTGATGCTGAATTTTATAATTTAGGGGACCACCGCTTGCGCAGTGAAACAGCAATTATTAAATGTGCCTCATTGATTTGATTAAATATTATGGTAAAACTGACAGGAATATTTTTATTTTTAATTATTAGTTTTTATGGGTGTGCTTCGAGTACGCGTTTTCCATCACGACATAGTGATGACAATTCAAACGAAGATGAAATAGAAAATCGTTACGACAAAAATCCCCCGGTTAATGATTACTCGGATGTGCTTGAATCAAGGGTGGGAGTGGCTTCATATTATTCAGATAAATTTCAGGGAAAAAAAACTGCAAATGGGGAAGTTTTTGATCAGGATAAATTAACTGCGGCTCATCCTACTTATAGTTTCGGAACAGTTGTACGGGTAAAAAATCTTTCTAACAGGAAAACTGTAATTGTTAGAATAAACGACAGGAAACCTGATTTTAACGGCAGAATAATTGACCTCTCGAAAAAAGCTGCCGAAGAACTTGATATGCTTACAAGCGGAATTGCAAAAGTTCAGGTTGATGTGCTGAAATGGGGAAATGAAAAATAAATTTACTCAATTACTTTCCTTCCAAACTTAATAGACAGATAACAATAGCATAATATTCAGATAATATGAACTTCCAATCTTTAGAACATTATTTACGGAGACTTATTATGCTTTGGTCAATTATCTTCTTCACTATTCTGTTAGCCTCTACAATAGGTTCAGTTTTTTTTGTAAGATGTGTAATCAAAGGAATTCTTTCCTATGATCAATCAGGTTTTTAATACTTATACAACACCAACGCCTGGCGTAAAACTGCACAGCCACGACCGTTATTAGATTAAATGTGCTTATAAAAAAAACAACCCAGTGTTGGGAAAACACTGGGCGCGATCCGTTTACCATCAAAGGGCAGGGGAGGACCCTTTGAAAGGATCAGAATTTATTAGGACTAATTTTTTGGGGTACTGCTAAGATAATATTCTATCTAACTGATGTAAATATAAAATGTATAAATATTTTTGTCCTGGTGTCTATCAATGAATCCTTTCTTTATCATATTTGTAGTTTACGAATTTCTGTCCTTTTTAGCATAAAATTAACTTTAACGACGTGATCATCGTATGCTGTTTACATATATTTATCCTTGCCTGTTTTTTATTACAAGAATTTATAAACTTTGTTAAGGCAAATTGATGAATTTTATCACATTGGAACCCGTAGACAGGGAACATATTGAACAATATAAACATCAAAATATTATAAATGAGACCTTTATATGATATTCGGATAGTAAGGTTAGGATTTATTTTTATTCTGGTACTTATTGTCGGCATCGGAATAGAATCATACAGGAACCTTGATGATGTCTATGTTGCTGCTGAAAGCAGGGGCAATACTTACAAAATTTTAAATAATCTAGAAGAAATTATTTCTGTTCTAAGTCGTGCCGAAGAAGGTCAAAGATCATTTCTTATAACTGGTGAAGAACACTACCTGCAACCGTTTTTAAATGCTAAAGACAATATTATCTTAAATTTGGATCGTTTAAAAAACCTTACTGCAAATGATCAGGATAAATTAAACTCTGTAGATACTCTATCTGATTTGATTAATTCAAGGCTGGATGTTCTTACTAATACTATTGAGTTAAAGAAACTTGGCGATAATAAAGGCACTATCAATCGATACAAAATGAGAATTGGTGGTGACATAATGAACAGGATTTTCTCATTTGTTTCCGCGATGAAATCTTCTGAATATAAAGCACTTGAAAGATGGGACCAGGAAATAATCAGCTCAGTCAGGGAAACTTTTATAACTATAATTATAGGCACAGTAATAAGCCTTATAATATTTTTGATAGTTTTTTATGCGCTTGTTAAAGAAATACAGGAAAGAAAAAAAGCTGCTGAAGTTATAATGGTTGAAAAAGATTTCTCCGACAGGTTACTTAACAGCAGCATAGATGGAATTTTTGCTTTCAACCGTAATCTTGAACTTACCAGATGGAATCCGGGTATGGAAAGGATATCCGGGATAAAGAAATCAGAGGCAAGCGGTAAAAAATTAAAAGAAGTATTGCATTCATTCTTTTCAAATGGGGAGGAAGAATATTTCAGAAGTGCACTTAAGGGTAATCGTATAATTGCACGGGGGAAAATTTTAAAAGATTTTAAAAGTGATAAAGAATATTTTGTGGAAGCGCATTACTCACCTATTTACGATAAGGAAGAAAAAGTTGTTGGGGGACTTGCAGTACTAAGAGATAGTACACAAAGAAAAGCCGCCCTGGACAATCTTGAACAAACAAAGTTACAACTTGAAAAAATGGTACAAGAGAGAACTAGAGCACTTTCAATTGCAAATGAAGAGTTAAAAAAAGAAATATCTCAAAGAAAAACAGCACAGGAACAAATTCATGAATCCCTTAAAGAAAAAATTGTTCTATTAAGGGAAATTCATCACCGGGTCAAGAATAATCTTCAAATAGTTTCCAGTCTTTTAAATCTTCAGGCCGGTTATATAACTGATAAAAAGGTATTGGAAATACTTAAGGAAAGTCAGAACAGAATAAGGTCAATGGCTTTGATACATGAAAAATTATATCAATCGCCGGATCTGGATAAAATTAATTTTTCAGAATATATACAATCCCTGACAAAAGATCTCTTCAGATCATATCAGTCCCAGCTAAATAGAATAAACATTCGTAGTGAAGTTGGAGAAATCTTTCTTGAAATAGATCAGTCAATACTTTGCGGTTTAATAATTAATGAACTTATCTCCAATGCCATAAAACATGCTTTCAAGGGAAAAGGGAAGGGAGAAATTTTAGTTCAATTATTTCAGGATGGAGAGGATTACCAGATAATTGTTAAAGATGATGGGATAGGATTTCCCAAAGATATTGACATAGAAAATACGGATTCACTTGGATTACAATTAGTCACTTCACTTACAGGACAAATGTCAGGTAAAATAGATATTAAGTCCAACAATGGAACAGTTGTAAAGATTTCATTCAAAGGTGTTTCAAAAGATCGGACATTCTGATAGTTGATAATAAACAAAATAATCCGTTATAATATGAAAAGTTCTTAAAAATTAAATCATTTTGGTTGAAGTGCTGCTTTGATAGATATCAAATTTCAAATATTAACGGATGGAAATGGGATGTAAAAATTTTTATCCGGTTCTAAGAAAATTATTAATTAATTTTCACTATCATCCACTATCATCATTGAATTTTTGAAACTTCTTTCTGAACAGAGTTCCACCAATCACTTTTTACAATATCGTACTTTGCTTTTTGTCTTTTATCTAAAATAGATTCCAGGGTTTTTTGAGCTGATTCCAGTGAAGCCTGGGTATAGTTTTGAAGATAATTTATCAGAATGTCTTTTACTTTATCCGTCTGATCTTTTGAGAGCAAAACTTTCTGCTGTAATTTGGTTGCCATATCATCAGCAACCTGATTTTTGTTTTGCGCAAAAGAATTTACTGAAATAAGAAAGAATGATATTACTAATAACGAAACAAATATTTTACCAGATTTCATAATCATCACCTTTAACAATTATCTTTTAGTTAAACTAAGCTCAATTCAGTGAAATGTCAATGTCTTAAAATAATTAAAACAATTTAAGTATGTTGTTTTGTAGTATTTTACTAGCTAAATTCCTGCCAGATTTTCCCCCTTAAATTATTTTATAAATCACATAAAGGAGGATTTATATGTGTAAAAAAAACTACATATTCTATTTCCTTTTTACTACACTGCTAATCCCACAATTTTTATTAGCACAGGAAACTGGTAATTCGACCTTTTTTAATGATATTAACTACCAGATTAAAGAAGTTCAAGAAAAAATTATTTCTTTGGCAGAAGCGATTCCCGCTGAAAAATATACCTGGAGACCAGCTGACGGCGTAAGATCTGTTTCTGAAGTACTTATGCATGTTGCAGGTTCAAATTATTTTCTTATGTCATTCGCAGGAATTAAAGCCCCTGATGGAGCAGATGAGAACATGGGAAAAAATATCACTGATAAAGAAAAGGTAATTAGTGCACTTAAGACTTCATTTTCTGATTTATATTCAGGATTAAAAAGTTTGAATGAATTAAATCTTGATAAGCAGGTTAAAATGTTTGGTGAAAATTCGTCCATAAGAAATGTAATTTTTACAGAAACAGGTCACCTGCATGAACATTTAGGACAATTAATTGCCTATGCAAGAATGAATGGAGTTGTTCCACCCTGGTCAAAGTAATTTACTTCAAACCTCTTCCACAGGGAGGAAGAGGTTTCTCATTCAATTATTATATGTAATGATTTTCTGATTTAATATTTTTAGTTTTATTTTAATTTCTTTCAATTTTAATTACCGGAAATAAAGTTGGTGAATTTTGAGGATCAAGCAAAAACGGAAATGCAGGATTGTCGCATACTTCTTAAAAATAATGGATACGACACATTGGTGCCTCAAAGGGGGAATTATTGTTACGAAACCACAATAACTGTTCCAAATGAAAAGATTAAATTATTATTGTACTTTGGTAAAAAAGGTATAAAAAAAGTTTTACAGGGCAACAGAGATTCAGAAAAATTTAAAGATATTAATAAGATCCTATTTGATGAACTTCCTTTTGAAAGTGAAGAATTTAAAGAACCTGATGAATATATAGGAACAGATGAATCAGGTAAAGGGGATTTCTTCGGACCTCTCATAATAGCGGGAGTTTTTGTAAATAATAAAACAAAGAGGCAATTAAAAGAATTAGGAGTCAGGGATAGCAAATTAATTGCTCATAATTCGATCAGGTTTTTAGCAAGTGATATCAAAAAAATAATTGGTAAAGAGTCTTTCAACATCGTAATCATAAATCCCCCAAAATATAATGACCTGTATCAGAAATTTGGAAATTTAAATAGGCTTTTAGCCTGGGGACATGCAAAAGTATTAGAGAATATTCTGAATAATATTAATGTAAATGAAGCAATAAGTGATAAATTTGGAGATGAAAAATTAATACGAGCAGCATTACAGGAAAAAGGTAAATCCCTTGAATTGTATCAGTTTCATAAAGCCGAAAAATATGTCGCAGTTGCAGCGGCATCAATTATTGCCAGAGATAGGTTTAATGATTGGTTTAATAAAATGAAAAAGGAATTAATGTTAGAACTCCCAAAAGGAGCTTCGGGGAAAGTAATTGAAACCGCAAAATTAATAAAAGAAAGATACAACGAAGATTTTTTGCTGGAACTGACCAAAACTCATTTTAAAACAAGCAGACTTCTCTAAACCACAAATGACAAAAAAGTTTACTTCAACGGTTGCAGGGGCTTCAATTCTGTTGACAGGTGTTGGATTATTGAGCAGGGGATTAGGGTTGGTTCGGGAATCAATATTTGCCAACAATTTTGGATTGTCTCCTGAATATGATTTGTATTTAGTTAGTGTCGTTCTACCACTTACAATTAATACTATAATATTGTTTTTAGCTCAAAATTTCTTTATTCCGGTATATCACCAGAAAAGCAGTGAATCAAAAGCAGAAAAGAAAGCCTTCCTTAGTTATTCTTTTTTTCTATTCGTCTCTTTCGGAGTGCTTCTATTATTAGTTCTATTTTATTTCAGTGGCTGGTTCTTGAAATTTTATCTTTCAGTTGCGACGAACTCTGATAGTTATTATCAGGCCATCACTATTTTTAAGATTTATGCAACGACAATTCCAATAAATGCAGGTTTCAGTCTTCTGGCTGCATATTCTCAGGCAGAGTATAATTTCTTGTACCCATCATTATCAACATTGTTATTAAATATAACAGTTATTTTGATGACTTTATTTTTTACAAAATACTTGGATATACTTATAATTCCCTTTGCCTATTTACTGGGAATATGCTTACAACTTATTTTTCTTTTAATAAAAACCGATTTTAAACCACAATTAAAATATTTTATTATAAATTCTAGACTTAAAGAATATTTTAATTCAATTAAAAGTTCTTTTGTTTTTATTATTATTATAGAAGCAGTTGGACAAATTTATTTAATTTCAGATAGATTCTTCTTGAACAAAGTTGATTCAGGCGGAATTGCTGCTTTAAACTATGGGATGATTTTATTTAACCTTCCAATCTCAATTATTTCAGTGGCATTTGTTACTGCGTTATTTCCTAGTCTCTCTGCAGAATTTGGTATAAACAATAGCGAAAAATTAGTTGACAAGACAAATCAGTTCTTCAAGATAAATTCATTTATTTTTATTCCAATTGCATTTTGCATGTATTTTTGGGGAATAGATTTTATCAGACTTTTTTTTGAAAGGGGTAAGTTTGGATCAGCAGATAGTATAATGACATTTCAGGTGCTGAAAATATATTCGATAGGATTAGTGTTTTATTCGAGCTATGGAATTATTAACAAACTATTTTATGCTTCTCAAATGATAAAATATTTGTTATTTCTTAGTTTGGGAGGATTAGCTATAAAAATATCTTTAAATTTCATTTTAGTCAGTTCGTTATTACAAAGTGGTTTAGCTTTAAGCACTTCAATAACATATATTTTCTTTTTTATTATTGGTTCTCAGATTATTTCCTCTCTTCTAAAATTAAATAGCGTGAAAATATTCTATTCGGAATTATTCTATAATTTAATAAATGTAATTCTATCTGCCATAATACTTGAGCTTATATTTTTTAATATTCCTGAGTTTAGATGGTTATATTTATTAAAAGTTTCTACTTTTATTTTGATATACTTATTTAATGCGTATGTTATTAACCATGAAGCGATTGGTATTATTAAACAAGTTAAGAAAAAAATTGTCTGACTAATTTTTCGTAAAGTGCAAAATCGATTATGACGATTGGGATACTATTTTTAATTGGTATTGTGCTAATTGTTTTTATCCTGACTTATCTAGTTTACAGTGACAAACTTTTGCTGGGATTTGCAATTATCACTTTTTTGACAATTCCATCAAACCTTAGTGAAATTCTCAGAACATTCGTTCAGATTATCGATATCCTGATTATTGCCTATCTTTTTTTTAGCAATTATGGATTTGACTTAAAAAACTATCCCGAAGTCCCTAAAGCTATTATTGTTTTCCTATCTATATTTTATACATCATTGTTTCTCTCAGTACTTTTTTCAGATTTTTCCTTTTCAGGAATGAGATTTATAGTTAGATCAGTAGTATTTTTTATTATTGTATATCAACTCTATGGAATCATAAGAGACCAGAATTATGTAAGGGTTGTATTGCTTTCTATTTTCATTAGTGGTTTTATATTAGTAAGCTCAATTATTATTGATTTTATTTTACAGGGGAGGGGGTTAGCCTACTTATTCGAACCAGTAAGAGAACTACAATATGGTATTTATTCTAATTACAATGTTACGGGATCTTATGCAATTATTGTTTTTCCTTTTATTATACTTGGTCTGAGCAGCAAATCTCTTAAGAAAGTTAAAATATTAATTTTGGTATGTGGAATAATTCTTTTTTCGGGGGTATTATTGCTTGCTTCCCGTGCTGCACTTTTTGGTATAATTTTGGGGACTGCTGTTGTTCTTTTTTTTAAAAATAAAAAATTATTTGTGATTTTTATTTCTAGTCTGGTAATTATTATCAGCGTTTATTTTTTGTTAAATCCCTTCGGTCAATCTTTAGATTATGCTTTGAGATTACAGAATGGATTAAGTGGTCACGATCAATATTGGGAGCTTGCAAAAAATCTTTTTATCGCTCATCCTATTTTTGGGATTGGACCTGGGTCCTACCCTTACCTAGAATTTAATTATTTCCCTGTACTTCTTGATTCATTCGTTGGAAGAAGAATGATACTAATACACAATTTAACTTCAGGTGCAGGAGGTAATAATTCACATAGTTTTTATCTAACTATGTTATCTGATATGGGGATTTTCGGATTAATGACAGTAATTACTCTTTTATCAGTATTTTTTAGAACTTCTTATTTGACCTACAGAAAATATAGAGGCAAGAATAGTGAAGTAATTTCAATAATAATTTTGATTATTACAACTGGGATTTGCCTTACATTCCGAGGATTTGTTGAAACCAGTGGAGTCTTTTATTATGGTACAATTTCGACTGATCTTCCATTCTGGCTATTTTTTATTATTCTACTATCTTATCAGAGAAACAGATTTAATTTTAAATCAAACGAATAACGTATTATCTGAACCGCTAATATCAAATAAAATACTAGTGAAGTTATTCATAATACTTCGGTTAAAAATTGATCTAGAAACTTCAGAACTTTATTCACGTCTTTAATTTCAGTTGGCAGATTTACAATTTGTTTTGAAATCCTGCTGGCAATCGGGCATGATTCACAATTAAATCCCCATAATTGAAGATTTTCTTCCACTGGGTGAAGTGGCGAAACGAACCAATCCCCTAATACTATTCCATTTTTTTTTGCCATTTTAAAAAATAATTCCCTGTCATTGACTAAAAGTGGATATTTGAGAAACAAATGGTTCTTAAATTCATTTTCACTAACATATTTCTTTTTATTGGTTTTTAAGAAACGTGTATATTTAAGAGCATTTTTTTTTCGTATTTTATTTATTTCAGTAAGGTTATTTAATTTTTTTATTCCTGCTTTCATTTGCACTTGAGAAATATTCTTAAAATATTTTTCAGGCATCTTGATATTTGTTAGTTCGTTTCCTTGGTTTGATCCAATTATTAGATTATTTGCACTCAAAAACCTGAATAACTTGACGAGTCTCTGTTGAGTGAAATTATTAATAAAATAATTTCTAAAAAAAATTAAAAAAGAAAGCACCGTTCTGTCGCCCAAATCCGGTTTGATTTTATCCTTTTCAATTTCTTGAAAATTTTTAAGGAGAATTGTGTTATTAACTAAAGTAAAGCCACCTATTCCGGTGGAAAAGGGTTTATTCCATTGGGTCGAAAAAAATGCTGCATCGCAGTAAGAACCATTAGGTTTACCATTATAGAATCCGCTAAAACCGTGAGTACAATCCTCAACAGTAAAAATTCCCTTGGTTTTTGCTAGTTCTACAATTTTATCAACATTAGAGGAGAGCCCAAATGTATTCTGACAAATGATAGCTTTTGTCTTGTCAGTAATTGATGATTTTAGTTTTTCAAGATCCACATTATAGTTTTCTTCATCAATATCAACATAAACTGGTTTTGCTCCTAAATACAGTATTGCATTCGGAACAACAACACAGGTAAAACCCGGAAGAATTATTTCATCATTCTGTTTAACTCCCATCGCTTTAAGTATTGCATAAAGAGCTGTACGCCCTTTCCAATAAAGGAATATACTCCCAGGAGAAGTATCAAGTATACTAGCTAATGCACTTTTGTATTTATTTTCTATCATTTAATAGAATTCTATTTAATCAGAGTATTAACTCTTAATAATCCTAAAAAAGAGCCAAAACCATATGAAAAATGAAGAACTATGAAAGCAATAAATGTATAAAACATTGAGTCTTTTTTTTCTGACATACTTATAGTTATCCCCGTGAGGGTTATCAAATATATTGATAAACTGGACAGAGCAATTAATCCGATCCAAGGAATCCAAATCATACAAATTAGTGGAATAATCATTGATAAAAGAAAAAATAACGGGATTAAATGTCTGAGACTTAGGGAATTCAATTTTTTTGTATAATAAATTGTTAATAGATTCCACAGCCCAGTCTGAAAATTATTTTGTGCTATTTTACTAAAAGTTTCTCGTGCATAATAAATACTATTTATATGTGGCAATAAATAGATCTTTCCATTATTTCTTTTTAGTCTCTTGTTTAATTCTATATCCTGATTTCTTATTAATCTCACATCATATAACCCTGTCCGAAATAAAGTTTCTCGTTTATAGCAACCAAAAGGGACTGTATCTACCTCTTTAATGGTATCAGTGCCAGTTCTGAAATAAGAATTTCCAACACCAAACCTGTTTGTAAGAACATTACGTATAGCCAAGGATTTTTTGTTCTTATTCCAAACCTCGGTTTTCCACATTGCACCTATGTTATCAGCATTTAATTTTTTGCTCCATTTAATGAGCTCAGAAAAATAATTCGGGGGTACTTCCCCATGTGCATCTAATCTAATAATATATTCCCCTGATGAATGCTTGATACCCATGTTTAATGCAAATGAAGCAGTATGTTCTTTATTAATAAGCATATGAATAAAACTGAATTCTTGTGTATACTGATTAATTATTTTTCTTGTTTTGTCTGTGCTTTCACCATCAATTACAAAGATTTCCATAAATTCTTTTGGGTAATCATTCTTCAACACTGAGTCCAGACATATAGCTATATACTTTTCTTCATTCCTACAAGGAATTATTATTGAAATTTTCTCCATTCTGTTTAATCTTAAATATAATTAACAGTTAATAATACAATATTAAATAATTAATGAATCAAGTTCTCATATTCTTGTTCTTACTCATAATGGAATTGTAAATTGAAAACATTTTGTTTACTGAATCATTCCAGTCATATTCATTAACAACTTTATTTCTTCCCATTTCTCCATATTGTAATCTGAGTTCAGGGTGCAAAATTAGTTTCATAATTGCCTCAGATAGAGTTTCAGAGTCCTCCTTAGGAACAATAAGTCCTGTGCTGCCATCATCAACAACTTCAGGGAGACCACCAACATTAGAAACTATAACTGGCTTACTACATGCACAGGCTTCAAGAATTGCCACTCCGAAGCTCTCACTATCTTCAACAGAAACTGCAACATAAATATCAATCATATTATGATAATCGGGAACCTTATCAGCGTTTATAAATCCAGTAAAAACAACATCTTTTTGTATGTTTAGTTTAAATACCAACTCTTTTAAATATTTATCTAAACTACCACTACCAACTATTAACAATTTTAATTCCAATTCGGGAAGTTTGCTTTTAACCTTTGTGAACGCTCTAATTAAATATTCAATTCCATACTTTTTTTCGAGAGTTTTTATTGTTCCAATTACTAAACCTTTATCGATTACAGATTTTACTTTCATCTGTCTGAATTTTTTAATGTCAATACCAAAAGGAGTTATTTCGATCTCTTTTTTAGTATATAGCCTAATTTTGTGCGCCATAAAATTGCTGGTGGATAATATCTTATCAGCTCTCGAAAGAGAATACATTATTATATACCTGTGAATAATACTTTTTTCTGGGAAATTATAAATATCTGATCCCCAAACAGAAATTATATAAGGATGAAAATTAGTTAAGGCCCCAAGCAGGCCAAAACTTGAGGCATAATGAGCATGAAGTATATCCGGTTTGAAAGTTTTTATGATATTTTTAATTCTCCGTAAGGCCCTTAGGTAAACGATTTTTACCAGTGATCCGTCGGATCGGGATTTAATTTTGAGAGATGAATTAAGTGTTTCGAGTTTTATTTTATCATTAAAAAGATGTTTGTCAAACTCACTTAAACCGAAAAGATAAATATTCATCCCATTGTCAGCCAAGGAATTGGCCCACTTCTGAGTATGGACTGAAGCAGAATCTGCTAGCATTAGTATCTTCATTAATCTACCAAAATAATTAATTTTCTACATTATATAAGAATTAGTTAATAAAATGATTCAATACCGCTTTTATTATCTTTCTGATATGTTAAATTTTTTAATAAATGAATTGACTTTTACATATACCGAGTGAACTGATAATATATTCATACACTCAAAAGCCGGACAGTCTCTTCTTCCCGCATTTGTAAAACAATACTGAGCATTATCTTTAGGAGAACATTTAAGATTCACCTGAATGAAATCATGGTCTTTACCGTATGGTAGTGAATATTTTGGATTAGTCGGACCATAAATTGTAAATGTGGGTTTCCCCAGCATACTAGCTATATAAAGCGGACCTGAATCATTTGAAATAATAATTGAAGCCCCATTAATGATTTTTATCAGTTCGTAAATGTCTCTTGATTCATAAATATCTATTCCAAGGTTAAAAATATCTCGCTTTATTTCATCATTTAATCTGCCTTGCTCAGCAATAATAATTATTCTATATCTCTGATTTATTTGATCAGCAAGTTCAATGAATTTTTTAAGATTCCATTCTTTTGCTTTCCAACCCGCGAAAGGATGAATTAGGATATATCCATCCTTATTCAATTTAATATCAAACTTCTTAATAGTATCGGTATATGGCGGAATCTTACATTGAACAATATCTAGGTACATATCCATAATATGAGGAAGTTTCCTAAAAGGTAAATATTTGGTATAAATTGCTTCATAATAACTTTCATTTATTCCAATAATATCAGTAGCGTTAGAATTGATAAGCAGTGAGGCCGAAATTGTTGAACCAGTAAAATCAAATATTTTTTGAGGGTTTAACTTGTTCAATTTTTTTCGAATCTTGCCTTTGACCATTCTACTATTGAAATAAAAATCAGAATGTGCGAAAGGAATTATAAATTCTGAATCAAAAAAATATTCAAATATTGGTTTGGATTCTTCGAAACAAAAAATATAAACATCCTTACAAAAAAAATTATAAATTTCCCTTTGTGCCGGAATGGTAAAAACAGAATCTCCTAATTTTCGGAATGCAATAATAACAATAGAATCTGAGTTTTTTTGTGTAAAAAGTTTCTTTAATGATCTAATGATTTTTATCAATATTAATAGGAGTATACGAACAATTTCAGAAAGTGCTTTATTTTTCGTTAAAATAACAGATATTTTCATTGTATGATTTATTTAATACCAGGTTTCTATATATCTTTAAGATTAAACTTTTATGCAAGAAATTATAATCCAACGCAACCTTAAATTTAATATTTAATCTTGTATTAAAGAATTCATTAAAAATTATATTGGATATGCTAGTAGATTTTGAAATTTTTTTACTTATTCTCTCTTTAGGTAAATATGGAAATATAGTCTGATTTCATTTTAAAAAATCAGGTAGATTCTAGATATACCATAAGAATAGATGAAAAATTATATTTCTACTTGGTTTCTAAAAATATATTTTATTTCCTGCTATATAATTACTTGTGCAAAATTAATTCTGATGATTTTTTACTAGAATTTTACTTCAAAAAGCTATAAATTGTATAACCTTTTTTTTATTCAATAAAATATTTTAGCTTTACAGGGTAAATTAACTCATTTTTAAATCATTCATATTAATAAATAATAAGCACACCATTTAAGCCTATGCAAAACGACTTCCTTTTGTTTCATAAACCATTTATTTCCGAAGATGAAGTTGATGAAATAGTTGATACTGTACGTTCCGGTTGGCTCAGTATGGGACCCAAAACAATTAAATTTGAAGAGCTATTTGGTAATTATATAGGATGTAAAAAGGGTGTTGCAGTTAGTTCGTGGACAGCGGCCGGACATCTTACTTTAGAAGCGTACGGATTAAAACAGGGTGACGAAGTAATTGTTCCAACAATGACTTTTCCAGCAACCGCTGAGATTGTTTGTTATTTTGGAGCTAAACCGGTTATAGTTGATGTTGATCCGGATACTCTTAATATCTCCCTTGAGGCCATTGAAAAAGCAATTACACCTAAAACAAAAGTAATTATACCTGTACATTATGGCGGTCAACCGTGCGATATGGATGAGATACTGGACCTTGCAAAAAAGTATAATTTAAAGGTTATGGAGGATGCAGCTCATTCGTTACCTGCAACTTATAAAGGTAAAAAGGTTGGTAATATTTCTGAAGTGACATGTTTTAGTTTTTATGCTACAAAGACTCTTTCCACAGGTGAGGGTGGAATGATTTGTACTAATAATGAAGAGATAGCTGAGCGGGTTAAAATCATGCGTTTACACGGTATTAACAGGGATGCCTGGAAAAGGTATACCGAATCAGGATCCTGGTATTATGAAGTTGTAGCTCCCGGATATAAATATAACTTTACCGATCTACAGGCTTCACTTGGTTTGCCTCAATTAAAAAAGGTAGATCATATGTGGGAGTGCAGAAAAAATATTGCAAAAAGATATACGGAAAATTTTAAGGATAACGATTTGATTCAACTCCACGGAATTAAACCGGATCGTGAATCTTCCTGGCACCTTTACCCGATTCGATTGGAGCTTGAAAAGTTAAATATCAATCGAGCCAGATTTATAGATGAGCTTAGGAATAATAAAGTTGGAGCCGGTGTTCATTTTATGCCTGTTCATCAACACTTATATTATAAGGAAACGTTTAATCTTAGAGATAGTGATTTTCCAGTAGCCTCAGCCGTCTTTCCAAGACTTGTTTCACTCCCAATTTATCCCGGAATGACAGATCAAAATGTCGACTATGTTATCGAAGTTGTAAACTCATTGCTTCAAAAATATAAAAAATAGTTCTGCTGAAATATGGGTAGACAGGGAAGCTGGGTAAAGCGAATTACGGATATACTCTTAAGTATCATCATACTTTTAATAACCTCTCCTATATTATTGTTATCTATCATTGCTATTAAATTTGAATCCAAAGGTCCCGCATTTTTTTTACATGAAAGAACGGGTTACAAAGGTAAAATATTTAAGTTGGTTAAATTTCGTGGGATGGTGGATAATGCCTTGCACGTAGGGCCTGAATTAACCCAAATAAATGATCCGCGTATTACAAAGGTCGGAAAATTTCTCAGAAGAACGAGCATAGATGAAATTCCTAATTTTATAAATGTTTTAAAAGGAGAAATGACTATTGTTGGTCCTCGTCCTGATATTCCTACAATTACAAATAAATATACCGAACAACAAAGAAAAATTTTTAATTTTAAACCAGGAGTAACTGGAATTTCTCAAATTAACGGCAGGCAAATGTTAACCCCTGATCAACGAATAAAGATGGAACTTGACTACTACAAAAATGCAGATTTTTATTCAGATTTAGTTGTATTTTTTAAGACATTTATCATTGTGTTTAGTAATGAAGGTAATATTTAGGTTTTGATTAAAATAACGTGCTCGATAATCTTCCTTTGCTTTATTAACATTTTTCCTCAGGTAGAAACTATTCCGGCAGATCATCCTGTTTATCCGTTTTTAAAAGCAATGTTTGTAAAAGGCAATCTGGAACAATATGATGATGTTGTCTTACCTTTTTCAAAACAAAAAGTTATTAGTTTTCTTAAGGAAATAGATTCACATTCCAATCGGTTATCTACTGCAGAAAGAGAATTTCTGTGTAGAATGGAAGTCCGGCTAGGAATGAAAAAAATTAATCCTGACTCCTATCTAAAAGATTTTCCGGGCAAATTTATTGTAAATTTTCAAAAGTACAACGAAAAACATTTGTACGCATATAGAGATTCTATGGCGAAAATGAATATTGATCTCTTCGGAGACATAACTCATATTTACTCTCAAAAAATTGGGGATTACAGCTTACTATTAAATTTGGGTGGACATATTTACGGGTCGTATTCAGATTGGCTTGGTTTTTTAGTTGAAGGTTCAAACGGCACACAATATCATAACAGACAAGTTGCGGAACTTGATCCGAGAGTTAAAAGCAGTTTTACATTTAATCATACGAAGATTAATTTTTTTGATAACACACAGGGATACGTAAGATTACAGAAAGATCATGTAAGTCTCCAATTGGGAAGAGAAAGAATTCTTTGGGGCAATGGGTATATAAACCGGATGATCCTTTCCGATAATCCTCCTTTATTTGATTTTCTTAGGTTTAATATTTCGTATAAATCTTTACGATATGATTTTTTGCATGCGTGGCTTGTGCAACCTTATGAGACCATCCATGTGGATTCAATTACAGGTGATGTCAGACAGAAAGGATCAAAATATTTGGCAATAAGCAGGCTAGGTTTCAATCCATTTTCAAACCTGGATTTTGGCCTGACTCAGATGATTATTTATGCAAATCGTCCCTTTGAAGCAGCTTATCTTAATCCATTTCTTTTCTGGGAATCTGCGCAAAGATCTTTGGGGGACCTTGATAATTCTTTCCTGTCTTTTGATGTACGGTATAAAATTGCCAATGGAATAGAAACATCCGGATCAATGATTTGGGATGATATTTTATTTAGTGTTTTATTTAAGGGTGAATTCGATAAAGTTAATAACAGGTCTGCCTGGCAGGTGGGATTAATGCTAACAAATCCTGTCTTACCAACAAATCTGAATTTGAAGATCGAATACCTTCAAATAAGACCCTACACTTTTTCTCATCCGGATATTGGAGAAGCACTTACTTACACTAATAATTCCTATATACTTGGTGCTAATATTCAGCCAAATTCTACAGCATTGAGTGCCGAATTGAATTATTTAATGAACGGTAATTGGCAGTTTCAAATTTCTTACGCTCATATTCTTCACGGAAATAATTATTACGATGAAAATGGAAATCTTATCAAAAATGTAGGAGGGAATATTTTTGAAAATTTGAATTTATATTCATCTTTTGTTGCCCCTTTATTAGATGGTAATCTAGAGAAAATAGATAACTTTTCCTTGAAAATTCAGAATGAAATTTTATACGGAATTTACCTAAACCTGATTTTTAATTCGTCATTTATCAATACGTCTTCATCTAGCAGCTCACATTACTCCATCTTATCTCAGCTAAGGTTTTATTTCAGATAAATATGCCTTAAATAATATTACAGGAAGGTATTTTTTTCGCCTTGCGCTGTTTTTTACAAAACTCTAAGTTTAGCTTAAATATTTAAATTATAGGGCCTTTAATGAGGAGAATAATTTCATTCTTTCTTTTGTTTTATATTTCTACCAGTATAACATTAGCTCAATCATACAAAATACTTGAATCAAATAATGAAATATTAAAAGTAGAAATTAATTTTAATGGTGTATACCAAATAAGAGACACCACTCTTGAATCTAAGTTATATCAATTAATTAAAGGAGCGGAACCATCTGCGCGTCAGGCCGGCCAGCCATGGTTACCAGAATATAATCTTCAGATCGGAATACCGTTTAATTCAAAACCTACTATACAAATAGTTCAGATTGAAAAAACCACATTTGAAAATATTTTTATTCTACCCTTTCCCGCAGAAGATCCAAGTTATACTAAAATTGATGTTAACAATTTTGACAAAGCAATTTACTCCTCGAACAAATATTTTCCACAAAACTCCGCGAATTTAGGGACAGACTATATATTGAGATACTCCAGAATTATGCCTTTAATTATTAATCCATATCAATTTAATCCCGTTTCTCATCAATTAACTTTTAATAAAAAAATAGTTGTCTTAATAAAGTATAACAATAAGAATTCAAGTAATCTTTCTGTGAATGATAATTTAACCAATGGGTTTTTAAAATCCGGGGTAATTAACTATTCACAGGCATTACAATGGACCGCGAAAGAACCTAAAAACGTTGTTTATGGTGGAAGTGGATACGGGAATTACTGGTATAATCCAAACAAAAATTATTTTAAAATTTATCTGAAGAACAAAGGTGTTTATCGAATTACATTTGATCAACTGGTCGCTTCTGGTGTTCCGATCCAAGGTGGGGTTTCAAGTGATGCGTTAGAGATAGTAAATGATGGAAACTCAATTCCTATTGATGTAGTAGATGGAAGTGACGGAACTTTTAATAGTGGAGATTATTTCCAGTTTGTAGGTTATCCCCCGACTCCAACTCAATATAGCAAGATGAATATTTATAATAATTCCAACGTTTACTGGTTCTCATATCAGAGTGATACTTTAGCTGCGAGGTATCAACTTACAGATGGATATCCAAACAATTATCAGTCAACTATTAATTATACCTTAAAAAAGCTTCATTTCGAAAAAGATTCTATCTATGAGCAATTGGGACATTCAGGTACTCTAAATATAGACCATTGGTACTGGGATAAGATTACCGGAAGCAATGGTAATGTTGACTATGCATTTTCGGACAGGTTTGATTATCTGTCAAGCTTTATTGATACGACACATTATCTAAAACTTAAAATTAATATGACCGGTATGAATACGAATAGTTGCTCACCTGATCATAAGGTCTATGTTAGCTTAAATCAAAAATATATTGGAAGTACCACTTGGGATGATCAAACAAATAAAACTTTTGAAAAACAGGTATATATATCTAGCGATAGTATTCCACTTTTTTACACTGGAAATCTATTAACTGTAGAAACTAAAGGAGAGAGTTGTAATCCTAATTCTCAGAATGATGAATTGAGGATGAATTGGTATGATCTTGAGTATTACAGATATAACAGAACCTTTAGTGATCATTACGATTTTATTAGCCCCCCTAATTCGTCAGGGAAAATAAGATTTTGGGTATGGCAATGGACTGAAGATAATATGAAAATATATATTCCTTCAAAAAATAAATGCATTTATAACCCTAAAATAGTTAATAATTCGGATAAAGATGTACAGTTTGTTGATACTGTAACAAATGAAACCGAATATTTTTGTAATTCAAATAATTATTTCCTTTCACCTGATTCAATTATTGGGGCTGTACATTCAGACCTAAGAAATCCGGGAAATGGGGCTGATTATATAATAATTACACATTCTGATTTTACAGATGCCGCCAATAGACTAAAAAATCTTCGTGAAATTAGTTACCCCGATACAAATATCACGGATCCCAGAATTCTCGTGGTAAATATAAATCAAATTTATGATGAATTTTCATATGGTTTACTGAACCCTCAAGCGTTACAGGATTTTGTGAAGTATGCTTTTGAAACATGGACTGCACCTGCCCCAGTTTACATTGTCTTATTTGGGGATATGAGTCATGATTATCGACATTTGCTAACTTCTAGCCGACCTAATTTTATTCCTTCTTTACCATTTTATGCAAATACGTACGGGGAAGCACAAAGTGACAATTTGATAGTTGATGTTGCCGGAAATGATTTGGTTCCTGATTTAGCAATTGGAAGGATGTCCTGTGAGACACCTACCGAAGCTGATATTTTGATGGATAAATTAGAGAATTATCCAGAAGATGTTGGCAAAGATTGGAAACAGGATGTTATGTTAGCTGCTTCGGGGCTAAGTGCTGAAGATGAATTGAGCTTTAAATTTAACTTTTACAGTAATAAATTAGCCGATAATTATTTAATTCCCAACGGTATCCACCCTTCCCGGGTATATCATTTTCCGGCCAATGCTGAGGATTCACTTTTTATTGGTGGGGGACTTAAGATTAGACAAGAAATTGATGAGGGCATTGTTTTAGGTAATTATTATGGACATGGGGGCGGCTATCAGTGGGATTTAACCTTTACAAACGATGATATTGCTGCGTTAAATAATCCTGGCAGACTTCCGGTTATTTTAAGTGTTACATGTTATACTGCACATTTCGATGATCAGGATGTATTTGGTGAACAATTTAATAAATTACCTGGAAAAGGGAGTATAGGATTTTTTGGAAATACTGTCTTAACATATTGGCCGCTGGGTGCAGTGATTGATGAAGAGATATTTAAAGAAATATTTAATAATAAAAATTATACTATTGGTAGAGCTCTTCTTTATGCTAAAAATCGGATTGGGGGTTCCGGTTATAATGGACAGCAAATTACATTACTCACCTATTTAGGAGACCCAGGGCTAAAATTAGCATTGCCAGATAAACCAGATTTTTCGATCAAATCATCAGATATTTCTCTTTCAAAGGAAATCCCTTTAGCTAAAGACACTTTATTGATAAAAGCTAAAATTAATAACCTCGGAATAGCTTTCCCAGGTGACACCATTAATGTTCAGTTTTTCGCTGAATCAGCAGATACATCATATGAAATTTCAAATGTTCGAATGTCCAATTTTGGAGAACTAGATTCAGTTGAAGTTTACTGGGTTCCGAAAGAAGCAACACTTTATACAATTAAAGTTGAGGTGAATGAACTCAATCCAATTCCTGAGGATGATCATTCTGATAATAGTGCAAGTGCAACTTACGTCGTGTACAACATAAGTCAGGCCAATATCTTATTGCCAAAAGATGGCTTATCAACTTCAGAAAATAAAATAAAATTTAAATTTATTGACATCGGTCATTATATTAATCTGAATTTAACTTACTATATAGAAATAGACACTGCTCTGAATTTTAATTCTCCGCTGATTAGCTCTGGAGCTTTATTTCCGTCGGAGGGAATCCTTAATTGGGAGTCCCCATTATTATCATCTGGAACTTATTTTTGGAGAGTCAGAATGTTTGATGGTACTCAATACGGAGAATGGTCAAAAATAAAATTTTTTTCAATTACACAGCAACCTAAAGACGGATATTTTGCATTTAATAAAGGCTTAACAACATTTAGAACTTATAACATTAATTATAGTGATAGTACCTCTGAATTATATCTCAACACTAGCTTGTTACCTCCAAGACCCGACGAATCAAGGGTGCTTGACACCTTATTGCTTCCCAATTCTATTATTGATTCATTGTTTTTAACCACAATCACTACTGACGGTTCTTATATATATTCTGGTTGCAACTGGTATGCTTCCATTGTAAATACTCAAAGTGATAAGTCACATATATATAAATTTGGAACTGGATTTAATGGAACCGTAAGCGGACAGTATTATGGAACCATTCCTAATTTTTTTGATCGGATACAAAACAGCATATTTTATTATGATAATTTCATCTATGTCACAACAAATAATCCTTATCAGCTTATTAAGGTAAATCCCGAAAATGGGGATACTGTACGAATTGTAATTCCTAATGGATTATTAGATTATGAACATGCGAAGCCTGTCTTGGGCTCATTCTATGCAAAATCTGACGGACAGTATGTTTATAATTTGACTGACTATGATACTCTTGGTAATCATAGATATGTATTACGTATTTTGGATCCATCAAAAAACTGGCAATTAGTAAATCCATATCTCGAACTGCAAAGTGTCAGTTATTTAAAAGGATTTACAGACTATTTTGTAGCTGATGGTTACATATACCCGGCAGAATATTATTTGTCAAATTATATTCGAAGAATCAGAATTTCAGATGGGTTTTTCGAAGAAGAATGGATAGCGTTCCGTCCATTTCAAAGTCTTTTTTCATGGTGCTATGATAAAGAGAATGATAAAGTTTACTCTGGTGTATATCGCAAATCCGGTTATACGCCTAAATTTTTTGTTTTCCAGGGAACCTACTCTGATGCACAGGGAACATTTTCAAGTCAAGATATAGGTCCAGCCTCAAAATGGAAAACTCTTAATTATGATTTTCATCAAAATTCATCCGGTTCATTTTCTAATGTACTATATGGACTCAACAAGTCAACTAAAGATTACGATACTCTTGCAGTTAATATTCCGGTTAACTATTCTTTACAAGATATTTCACCTGCAAATTATAAATATCTGAAGTTTTTCGTAAAAATGACAGATAGCACGTTTAATACTACAAACCCTATGCGATTTAAGAGTCTAAATGTGGATTACGATGGATTACCGGAAATTATGATTACCAAAAATGATCTCAATGTTTCTCCTGATTCAGTTTTAGAAGGATTAAGTACTACTATGCATTTTAATGTTAAGAATGTCGGTTTTGTTACTGCAGATAGTATTGCTCTTAAATTTTATCTAAATGATCTGGACAGTACATTCCTTACTTCAACTGTTAATCTGAAACCAGATAGCTCTACATCACTCGATTATACTATTTCCACCGCACCTTTAATTTTTGATAATAGTATCAAAGCGATTGCGATATATCCACAGTCTGAATATTTCACTTTTAATAATATTATGAATCATACCTTTTATGTTGCCCGTGATTCAACAAAACCTCTTTTTAATATTACCTTTGATGGAAAGGAAATATTAAACGGAGATATAGTTTCATCCAAACCTAAGATTGTGATTACATTAAAAGATAATAGTCCTTTACCTCTTGATACTAGTTTATTTACAGTAATATATGATAATATTCCATTGAACTTTGGTAGTCCTGATGTCCAATTCACATATACACCTTACCCGAACTCAGAAGCGATGTTGCAATGGACACCTCAGATTCCTGATGGTAAGCATACTTTGGAAGTATTAGCTAAAGATGCATCCGGAAACTTCTTTGATACGACTTCATCACGAACGACATTTTATGTCTTTAATGAGTATGATTTGAGGGAAGTGTATAATTACCCCAATCCATTTAAAGATGGCACATATTTTACATTTATTGTTACAGGAGATAAAATTCCTGATCAATTGTATTTAAAAATTTACACAGTGGCAGGAAGATTAATCAGAACAATAAATGTTTCATCAGCGGAATTAGGATCTGATGTTGGATTTAAAAGAATTTATTGGGATGGCAAAGATGAAGATGGAGATGAAATTGCCAACGGAGTTTATTTTTATAAGGTCATTTATAAAGTTAAAGACGTTGTAAAAACCGTAACACAAAAACTTGCCAAGATTAAATAAAGTATAGAGATATTTTTTATTAAATTTGATTTTTCAATAAACTAATGGATAAGTAATGTGTGGTATAGTAGGGTATATCGGTGATAAAAATTGCGTCCCCATATTAATAAACGGATTAAAAAGACTTGAATACCGCGGATATGATTCAGCGGGAATAGGAATTCTTAATAATGGAATCTCTCAGGTTGTAAAAAACAAGGGCAAGGTTTCTCAATTAGAAAAGAAAATTGAAAAATTCAATCTTAATGCGAATATAGGTATAGGACATACACGTTGGGCTACTCACGGCGTTCCAAACGAAATAAATGCACATCCTCACTCAAACACCTCTAAGGATTTATTCATAATTCATAACGGTATTATCGAAAACTTCAGAACGCTTAAAACCGGACTTGAGAAAATGGGATATGTTTTCATTTCCGATACCGATAGCGAAGTGTTTGCACATTTGATCGATAGTTTCTTAAAAAGAGGATATCCTTTATTCAATTCCGTCCAACTTGCTCTGACCGAAATAGAGGGAACCTATGGTCTCGCCGTTATTTATAAAGGTGAACCTGATAAAATAATAGCTGCACGGAAAGGATCGCCTCTTTTAATCGGATTAGGTGACAATGAAAATTTTATAGCATCTGATGTTTCTGCAATCCTTGCTTATACAAAGCAGGTAGTTTACCTGGAAGATGGTGAAATTGTTGAGATTCAGAAAGATAAATTTTTTGTTCGGACTATCGGCGATATTGAGATTGAAAAAGAGGTTCACGAAATAAGTATGAACCTTGATGAAATCGACAAAGGTGGATTTGATCATTTTATGCTTAAAGAAATTATGGAACAGCCTGAATCTGTCCGCAATTCGATGAGAGGAAGAATCATATTGGAAAAAGGTACCGCAAAACTCGGCGGACTTGAACCCGTACTTGATAAACTTTCTAAGGTAAAAAGAATCATAATTTCAGCTTGCGGAACATCCTGGCATTCAGCTTTGGTTGGAGAATATATGCTGGAAGAATTTGCACGCATTCCTACTGAAGTTGAATATGCATCTGAATTCAGGTATAGAAACCCAATAATTAATTCTGACGATGCTATTTTTTTTATTTCACAAAGCGGTGAAACAGCTGATACTTTAGCTGCCATGAAAGAAGCAAAAATCAGGGGGGCTCTTGTTCTTGGGAATATGCAACGTAGTTGGAAGTTCAATTGCACGGGAAAGTGATGCAGGGGTATATACCCATGCTGGTCCTGAAATCGGAGTTGCTTCAACAAAAGCATTTACTTCCCAGTTGGTTGTGTTAGCCTTAATTACCCTATTACTGGCTAGAAAAAGAAATATGAGTCTTGCTGATGGAATTTGTATTGGTGAGGAACTCCAAAAAATTCCGGAGAAAATATCAAGAATTTTAGAACTAAATGATAGCATAGAAAAAATAGCGGAAGCATTTAAGGATGCTAAAAATTTTCTCTACCTTGGAAGAGGATTCAATTTTCCGGTTGCACTTGAAGGAGCACTCAAACTAAAAGAGATTTCTTATATCCATGCCGAAGGATATCCAGCTGCGGAAATGAAACATGGGCCAATTGCATTAATAGACGACAAAATGCCAGCCGTATTCATTGCCCCTAAAGACACTACATATGATAAAATAGTCAGTAATATTGAAGAGGTGAAAGCACGCAGTGGTAGGATTATTGCAATCGCAAGTGAAAGTGATAGTAATATTGACCACCTTGTAGACTTTACCATTAAAATTCCTGATACTATAAGAATGTTGACTCCTTTGCTTACAGTAATTCCTTTGCAAATGCTTGCTTATCACATTGCCGTTAAAAAAGGATTAAATGTAGACCAGCCGAGAAACCTTGCAAAAAGTGTAACCGTAGAATAGAATTTTTATTGTGAATTTTGTACAAACTTTGTAGGATAATAAATTCCTAGTATCCCTTTTTTACTTCCTTCTGCAAATAATTTAAAACCAGCTTTAAGAATTCCTTTCTGGCTAGGTATATTATTTTCATCCGTCATTATATAGAATGTTCTGTCCAATAAACTCAGATTTTTTAATATTAATGTAAGAATGAAAGGATAAATGTTTTTACCCCGAAAATTTTGATGTGTCCAGCAAGGGCCTATTTCAATATCCTCCTTTCTCATGAAAGGGAATTTAAAAAATTTTGGTAAAATGTGGGAGTAATGAATTATTGTTCCATTATTGTCTTTAATGTAGTATATCTGATATTTCCCCATAGTAACAATAAACCAGAACAAATAAATTAGCGACCGATCGGAATGCAATTTTAATCTAAAAATAGAGGGTTTAAATTTCTCAATTTCGACAGGAATGGTTGGTGTTATATTTGTCCCTTTTTCAAAAGATGAAATTTTGTAAAAAAAAAATTTAGTCGCGCTCATTCAAAAGATCTCCTGATTTCCTCGTGTTTCATCAAAACAATTAGTTTACTGGCAATAGAGGAATTAGTTTTTGACAGAATATTTTTAAGAGGATAAAGTGATTTTACAGCAAATCTGACTTTTGGGTTGTACGCAATATGCATTCTGCTATACGCCCTACGAAATTCAAATTTATTGATAAAATATTCCTGAATATTTGTCTGATGTGAAAGACTTCTCGGACCGTCATCAACATATTTCATGCTTCTTTCATCAAGGTAATGAGTGTTCATTATAAAAAATAGAGCATCGCTTGGATACAGTTTAAGATAATCAGGATGGAATTTCGTGGTTTTATAAAAGCATCGGTTATCCGAGACTTTATTAATTGCGTATGCTATCATTTTTTGCTCTAAATTCCAAACTCCCCAAAATTCCCATTCAGGATCGTTTTCCTTATTAAGTATGTTTTCTATAAATTCGTCATTAGTTTCAGGCTTGATAAAAGTATTATATTTTCTGAATGCTTTTATATATGATTCATAACCAAATTCAGCAACCTCTTTTGCAGGAATTTTATTAATTATGCAACGATTCAAACCTCGACGAATATTATGTCTTGTATTTCCGCTTAAAGATTCAAGTGTACTTACTTTATCTTTAATGACATGCCAGTACTCTGTTTCATAACCACAATCAAAATTAGTTTCCCAACGAATAAAATATGTCCCTGATTTTTTTAAAAGGAAATTTATTTCTTCTGTATTGAGTTTTATATCTTTGTCAGGGATCTCATCCGGGACAAGGACACCCTGATAGCTGATCCATCTTATATTGTTTAATATAATCAATTAGTAGGGTTTCTTTCTAAAAATATCGACTTAAATTATTAAATTTAATAAAAAGTGACTTATTGATAAAATTTATATATACAAACAAAACAAAATTATCAAAATTCAACAATTGAATATTTAGTAAATTGGTCATTAAGTAATAGTTATTGTGTGAATGTAAAAAGATAACTTATTATTTCGAATTATTTTTGAGATTAAACCGGAAATCTTTATTTTTGTTCTTCAAAATTTTGAGGGGCAGATAGCTCAGTCGGTAGAGCAAAGGACTGAAAATCCTTGTGTCGGCGGTTCGATTCCGTCTCTGCCCACTTTATTCAAGGCGATTACCGGGTCGCCTTTATATTTTTAAAGATAAAATGTTGCCTAAATTATTTTGAGTTTATGCATGTTAAAATTATAATAACCAGATTTTAATTTTTTGAAGTAAATTACCAGAGAGGAAAATTATAAATGATTAGCAGCTTTAAACCACAAGTTATCATCTTAATTCTGATAAGTTTATTATCCGTTAATTGTTCAAAACAAAATATGAAAACCTCAGAAGATACCTCCAAAATAAATTCATTGGAAAACCCATTCTTTAGTATAAGTAATCTGCCTTTTCAGGCTCCGCCATTTGATAAAATTAAGGATGTGGATTTTAAACCGGCAATTGAGGAGGGGATGAGGCAGCAATTGAAAGAGATTGAAGAGATCACAGAAAACCCGGAGTCACCAACATTTGAAAATACCTTAGTTGCTCTTGAGAAGAGCGGACAATTACTTAGCAGAGTAAAACTTGTATTTAATTGTTTAACTAGTGCTAATACCGATTCCATACTTCAGAAGGTTCAGGAGGAGGAGGCTCCAAGACTTGCCGCCCATAGTGATGCTATATTTTTAAATTCAAAATTGTTTCAAAGAGTTAAATCTATATATGCAAAACGTGATCAGATTAAGCTTGATCCGGAATCTCAGAAACTTATTACTTATTATTATGATCTATTTGTACATGCCGGTGCTAATCTATCATCTGAAGACAAAACAAAACTTAAAAAGATTAACGAAGAGGAAGCAACACTGATTGCAAAATTTGTAAATAAACTCTTAGCTGGCACTAAAGCAGGTGCATTGGTAGTAAGCGATTCATCTGAGTTGAAAGGACTTTCAACAGGTGAACTTGATGCAGCTTATCAGGCTGCAACAGAGAGAGGGCTATCCGGAAAATGGATTATCCCTTTGCAAAATACTACTCAACAGCCTGCGCTTCAATCTCTGGAGAATCGTGAGACAAGAAAAAAATTATTTGAAAATTCCTGGAACAGAACAGAAAAGAGTGATTCAAATGATACCCGTTCAGTAATAGAACGGATTGCAAAAATCAGGGCTGAGAAAGCTAAATTATTGGGATTCTCAAATTATGCAGGTTGGACTCTGGAAAATCAAATGGCAAAAACACCTGAGAGTGTTGAAAAATTTTTAGCTGATTTAGTTCCTGCAACAAAAATTAATGAACAAAAAGAAGCTTCGCAACTCCAGTCTTTTGTAAAGGAATCTGGAAAAGATTTTAATATAGAGTCATGGGATTGGAATTATTATGCTGAAAAATTAAGAAAAGCCCGCTTCAAACTTGATGATTCACAGATAAAACCGTATTTCGTACTTGATAATGTGCTTCAGAAAGGTGTTTTTTATGCGGCACATCAGTTATATGGACTTACATTCAAAGAGCTAAAAGACATCCCGGTTTATCAGAAAGATGTACGTGTATTTGAGGTATATGATTCTGATGGATCGCCTCTTGCATTATTTTATGGTGACTTTTTCAAAAGGGATAATAAATCCGGCGGGGCCTGGATGGACAACCTTGTTTTACAGTCTAAATTATTAGGTACTAAACCGGTGGTTTTCAATGTTACTAATTTTACCAAACCAGCACCTGGAAAACCGGCTCTTCTAAGTTATGATGATGTAACGACAATGTTTCATGAATTTGGCCATGCATTACATGGAATTTTTGCTGATCAAAAGTATCCAAGCCTTTCGGGGACTAGTGTGCCGCGGGATTTTGTTGAATTTCCATCACAGTTTAATGAGCATTGGGCTTTGTATCCAAAAGTATTAAAAAATTATGCTTTAAATTATAAAACAGGAAAACCTATTCCCGACGCACTAGTTGAAAAAATTAAAAAAGCAAATTTGTTTAACCAGGGGTATGATTTTACCGAAATACTCGAGGCTGCTGATCTGGATATGGCATGGCATACTTTGTCAGCAAATTTACCTCAGCAAAAATCAGATGAATTTGAAATAAAAAGTTTAAAGAAAGATGGCTTATTTATTCCCGAAGTTCCTTCACGTTATCGGTCGAGTTATTTTATGCATATTTGGGGGAATGGATATGCAGCAGGTTATTATGCTTATCTATGGTCTGAAATGCTTGATGATGATGCCTTCAACTGGTTTGAAAATAATGGAGGCTTGACCAGAGAAAATGGTGATCGTTTTAGAAGAATAATTCTTTCCAGGGGTGCAACTGAAGATTATAATAAAATATTTCGTGATTTCACCGGACATGATCCGAACATTGAACCTATGCTAAAGGATCGTGGCTTGAAATAACTAAGTGTTGTATTGGAAGGTAAAAGTTAAGTTTAGAGAGTAATTTAGAGCAGGATTAAATAATATCTTAAGCTTATGTTGTTTATTTCAACATTAATCTGCAATTTGAAAAGAACATATTTATTAATTTTGGTAAGCGCCAATGGAAGACAACTGTAATTCAAATAACTTTGATAAATGTGTAATTTGTCATTCTTATGATGATTGTGCTCATAAACAGTTTATAGAAAAAGGAAGACATTATTATGTCATCCCTCTGGCTTTCCTTGCTATACTTGTTTCAGTCTATCTTTTATTTATCTGACCGATCCTACGTTCGGGGAAAATATTCTTTAAGTTGCTGTATATAGTTTAACACTCCACCTTCAATATAGCCTGTTTTTAATAAGTCCACGCCCGTTTTTGTCCAGTAAAATTACTGGTTGGGTAACCTTCAACACCATACATATTTGCCAACTTTTGGTTATAGAATTTTGTTGCATTGGATTGTTCAATGTTTCTCGGAAAATCAACTTTTACCAGTACAAGATTTTTTTCAGCAAATTTTTCAAATTCTTCCTTGGAAAATACTTCGTCACTTAATCTTTTACACCACTGACACCAGTCCGAACCGGTAAAATCAATCAACACAACTTTATTTTCTTTTTTTGCCACAGCTAATGCTTCATTGAGATCTGTTTTCCAGTTTAATGAATCACTTGTCCCGTTTTTCGAACAGCCGGTTAAAGAAAGAAATACTATTACAGGCAACAAAATCAGAATTTTCAATTCGAATCTCCATTACAAATAATTAAAAAAATTCATATAATATGATGATAGAATTTTAAATCAGATTCAAGAATTATATTAAAGAATTTAATGAAAAAGAAAGAATGTCCATCCTGTGCAATGGAAATTCAGGATGGATGAAAAAATATGTCCTATTTGCGGATATGAATTTCCTGAAAATAATAATCGCATTAACTATATTATTATACTTTTAATAATTGTTTTATTAATCTATTTACTGGTTTAAAGGAATACTTTAAGTATTTTTATTGAATAATCTTTCGTGTGTATTTATATTTGCCAATAAACATCAACCTATTATGAATTCCAAAGTAATATTACAGACAAATTTCCCAAAACTTCATCTTGTTAAGCGTGGAAAGGTTCGGGATATTTATGATGTTGGGGAACATTTTCTTATTGTTTCTACCGATCGTCTTTCTGCATTTGATGTAATAATGGAGCAGGGAATTCCTTATAAAGGAAAGGTGTTAACCAGGATTTCAGAATTCTGGTTTAAGTTTACTGAAGGTATTATTCCGAACCATTTAATATCAACAACGGTTGAAGATTTTCCTGAATTCTGCCTACAGTATAAAGAAGATCTGGAAGGAAGATCAATGCTGGTTAAAAAAGCTGAAATCTTTCCGATTGAATGTATAGTCCGAGGTTATATCTCTGGTTCCGGATGGAATGATTATAAGAAAACGGGAAAGATTTCCGGGATAGAGTTGCCTGCTGGTTTACAGGAATCTGAAAAACTTCCTGTACCGATTTTTACACCGTCAACTAAAGCAGAAATAGGAATTCATGACGAAAATATTTCTGTGGAAGAAGCAAATAATATTTCGGGAAAAGAAAGTGTGGAAATTATAAAGAATGCTGCTCTTGAAATCTATAGATCCGCTGTTGCTTATGCAGCCGAAAGAGACATAATTATTGCGGATACAAAAATGGAATTCGGGACTTATAATAACAAGATAATTCTGGTTGATGAGTTATTAACTCCTGATTCATCCAGGTTCTGGCCAGTAATGAAATATGAAAAGGGAAGATCACAGGAAAGTTATGATAAACAATTTGTCAGGGATTATCTTCTCTCCATAAAGTTTAATAAAAAACCGCCGGCCCCAAAACTTCCTGAGGAAATAATTACCAAGACAAGTGAAAAATATCTTGATGTTCTCTATAAGTTAACGGGAAAACCATTGTTTTGAAATATAAGCCGGTTAAGATAAGCCTAAATTCCAAAAGCAATTTAATTATTCATTGGGATAATGAATCAGAAACGAAAATTACGCTGGATAAATTAAGAAGATTATGTCCTTGTGCAACTTGCATAACTGAAAGAGAACGTGAAGGTAAAAATTATATCCCTCTTTATTCCCAAAATCAGGTAATGGTGAAATCGATAAAAAACATTGGAAATTACGCGATAGAAATCTCCTGGCAGGATGGACACAGTACAGGCATTTATGAATATTCCTACCTCAGAGTGTTGTCTCAGGAAAAAATTGTTGAATAAATGGTACTACCTAATCAACTAACAATTTTAAGAATTATTTTAACTCCGGTTTTTTTATTCTTTTTCCTGTATGATGATCCAACTTTCAAAGTTATTTCACTTGGAATTTTTATTATAGCTGCTCTAACTGATTGGTATGATGGCTGGCTTGCCAGGAAATTTAATTACATCACTAACTGGGGAAAGTTCTGGGATCCTCTTGCTGATAAAATATTAACTTCTGCAGCATTTATTGGATTTGTCATTCTTAACATTATTCCATTATGGATGATATTGGTTATTATAACGAGAGATTTAATAATAACATCTCTAAGGGCATATGCTGACTACAAAGATTTCTCGTTCCCTACTAGTTATTATGCGAAATGGAAAACATTTCTGCAAATGACTTTTCTTTATTACCTTTTATTAGCTTACGTTGGTCAGAATACTTTCCAATTTTATATCGGAGACAAAAATATATTTTTAATACTAATGAACCGCGACTTTATTTATTTCGCAATGCTGATAATTACAGCCATCACATTTCATTCTGGTGTTACATATGTTTACAAAAACAGGATGCTTATAAAAGACTTATTAACACATGAAACTTAATTTTTTTGATAAATTACTTGGGTCGGGATTTTATACAGGTTATATTCCTTTTGCAAGCGGAACATTTGGAAGCCTGGCTGGATTGATAATTTACTATATCCCGGGATTTGAAAGACCAGAAATATTATTACCTGCTATAATTGTTTTTACAGCTTATGGAATTTTTGTAGGAACCAGGTTTGAAAAAGTTTATGGCAAGGATCCTTCAGAATGCACTATTGATGAGATAATCGGGATGTGGATATCTCTTCTGTTTGTGCCGAAAGTTATTTGGATTTCAATCGTAGTGTTTTTTGTGTGGAGACTGGCGGATATTATAAAACCATTTCCCGCAAGAAAGCTGGAAAGTCTGAATGGGGGATTGGGAATTATGATAGATGATATAGTTGCCGGCGTTTATGTTTTAATTATTGTTCATGTTTTTATATTAATTTTATAGTACAGGTTATTTTTATTGAAAGAACTCAAATGAATGCTCACATTATTACAATTGGTGATGAAATACTGATAGGCCAGACTCTTAATACCAATGCAGCTTTTATCGGTAAAGAGTTAGTGGAAAATAATATCAACGTAACAAAAACTTCTGTTATTGGGGATATTGAAAGTGAAATACTAAATGAATTTAAAACCACACTTGAAGCAAATGATGTTGTTATCGTTACAGGAGGTTTAGGTCCTACGCATGATGATGTAACCCGTAAATGTGTTGTTAACTTCTTTAATACCGAACTTATAAAAAGTGACGAAGTTCTGGAAGATATTAATAGCCTTTTTAAAAAACGCGGAAGAAAAATCACCAAAATAAATGAAGGTCAGGCTTTGGTTCCCAAAATCGCACAGGTTATAAGGAATTCCCTCGGAACTGCCCCTGGTATCTGGATAGAAAAAGAGGGAAAAATATTTATTGTAATGCCTGGTGTACCTTATGAAATGATTGAGATGATGAAATCATATGTTATTCCTAAACTCAAAGAAATACTTGGGGAAACTGAAATTATCACCCTAAGAAAAACCCTACTTACAACCGGAATAGCAGAATCATCTTTGTTTGAAAAACTTGGTGATTTAAATGAACTTTTAGGAGAATCCAAGCTGGCATTTCTTCCGAGCCAGTTTGGAGTGAAATTAAGAATTACAGTTGAAGCGAAATCTGAAGAAAAAGCAAATAATAAAATAACTGAGATAGAACAAAGAATTCGCAGTAAAGCAGGACGTTATATTTTTGGTAAAGATGAAGAATTGCTCGAAGCAGTTCTTGGCAAAATATTAAAAGAAAGAGGACTTACTTTATCAGTAGCTGAATCCTGTACGGGCGGACTTATTTCGAATATGTTAACTAATATTAGCGGAAGCAGCTCATATTTTGAACGCGGAATTGTTTCTTATAGTAACGCGGCTAAAGTTGAAATACTTAAAGTGAATGAAGATACTATCATGGAAAATGGTGCTGTAAGTTTAGAGGTTGCCCGTCAGATGGCGGAAGGTGTAAAATCGATTAGCGGAACCGATTTGGGCCTTGCAACTACCGGAATTATGGGTCCAACCGGGGCAACCACAGATAAGCCGATAGGACTGGTTTATATAGGTATTTGTGACGATAAAGTTTGTACAGCAAAAGAATTTCAGTTCGGAGATGACAGAATCTTAAATAAACAAAGGGCGGCACAAACAGCTCTGGAAATGCTTCGTCGTCATTTGCTCGGCATTTCAGATGATTAGATTATTTGTTGCGCTGGAAATTCCTGAAGAAATAAAAACTAAAATATCAGAATACAAAAGTGAAGTTATTAATAATAATTCAGAACTTCATTGGGAAACTCCTGATAAATTTCATCTTACATTAAAATTCATCGGGGAAGTAAAAGATGAATTATTAAAACCTGTTTCCAGTGCGTTAGAGTTTTTGTCTAATTATGAAAGGATTGAATGTAAATTAACAAGGTTTGGATTTTTCTTTAAACAAGGTGTTCCAAAGATATTATGGATTGGGTTGTGGGCTGATAAAATTTTATTTGAAATAATTGAGCAATTAAATAAGGAACTGATTAAATTTAGTATACCGTTTGAAGAACGAAAATTTAAGCCGCATTTAACTTTACTGAGAATTAAAGATAAATTCCCTGAACAGTGGGTTACAAAATTTAAATATTTCAATATTCCTGAAACAATTTTTACTGCGGGTAATATACTTTTAATCAAAAGTGAACTATTACCCGGATCATCAAAATATACAGTAGTTAAAAAGTTTAATTTAAAATGATGGAGGATAAATGAGCTCAGACAGAGATCAAAAAATGAAAATTATAGAGGATGCAATTACAAGCATCGAACGAACCTATGGTAAAGGTTCAATTATGAAGTTGGGTGATGGAGTCATAAACCCCGTAGAATCAATTCCTACGGGTGCATTGTCCTTGGATTTTGCTTTAGGAATTGGTGGGATACCTCGAGGAAGAGTTACTGAGATTTACGGACCCGAATCCAGCGGAAAAACGACTTTATGTCTTCATATTATTGCTGAAGCACAAAAAACCGGTGGACTGGCCGCATTTATTGATGCTGAACATGCACTTGATGTGAATTATGCAAAGCGCCTTGGAGTTGATACAGCCAATCTCCTTATTTCACAGCCGGATTTTGGCGAGCAGGCTCTTGAAATAACTGATACACTTGTAAGAAGTAATGCTTTAGATATAATTGTTATTGATTCTGTTGCTGCTTTAGTTCCGCGATCAGAAATTGAAGGAGAAATGGGTGATGCAACAATGGCGGTACAGGCAAGACTAATGTCCCAGGCTTTAAGAAAATTGACCGGGGCAATTTCAAAATCAAAAACTGCGGTAGTATTTATTAACCAGTTAAGAAGTAAAATAGGTGTAATGTTTGGAAATCCGGAAACTACAACCGGTGGGAATGCACTAAAGTTTTATGCTTCTTTAAGATTGGATATAAGAAGGATTGCGGCGATAAAAGATGGAACAGATGTGGTTGGTAACAGGACTAAGGTGAAAATTGTTAAAAGTAAAGTTGCCCCGCCTTTTAAAGAAGTTGAGTTTGATATCCTCTACAATGAGGGAATAAGTAAATCAGGTGATTTGCTTGATATGGCTACAAATTTTGGTATTGTTAAAAAAAGCGGTGCCTGGTTCTCATTTGAGGAAGACAGGTTCCAGGGGAGAGAACAATTCCGGCAAAAGCTTATTGAAACTCCTGAAATGTACCAGAAACTTGAAGATCAGGTTAAAGAAAAATTGAATATGAAAACTAAAAAAGTAATAACAGAAACAGATGACGGTAAAGAAAAAACGTCAGCCAAAGAAAAGAAAAGTTCTAAATAATAGATGAAGATTGAAAGAGTTGTTAAGAAGGACGACGAAAATGTAATTGTCTACCTCGATAACCAGGAAAAACTCTTTTTATCATACGAGGTGTTCCTAAAAAACCGTCTTAAAAAAGATATGGAAATATCTGAAGACGGTTTTTCTTTTTTAATAATGGAGAATCAAAAATATTTCATAAAGAAGAAAGCATTTGATTATCTTGGTAGAAGGCTTCATTCATATAATGAACTTAAGTTGAAGTTATTGAGAAAAAAATATGAAGTTTCAATGATTGAAGAGGTGCTTGATCAACTGAAAGAAAAAAAAATAATTGATGATTATGAATTTGGTAAAATATACTTTGAAGAAAAAATCAGGACAAAGTCTTGGGGAAAGAATAAAATAAAATCAGAGTTATATAAAAAGGGCATTGCACGTGAAATTGTAGATGAGATTATGAATCTTGAAAAAGAAGTGTCATATACTGATAAAGCAATGCAACTTGCAGAAAAAAAACTTAGAATTCTTTCTAACAGGAATTATAATAAACGCGAACTTTCTACAAAACTATACTCGTTCCTGAGTTCAAGGGGATATGACTATGATACAATTAAGGAAGTTATTAACAGGTTGGTGAAAGAAGATGATACTATTTAATTTTATTTTGCAACGAAGCTATCATAGCGGGTATTTCAGCAATAGTAACTTTTGAAGAAGCTTCTTCTGCATTGAACCATTTCCTTTTTCTTAATTCTTTTTCCGGGTAGTTCTCAAGTATTTTTATAACTTCCATTGAAAATATTTTCATATGAGTTACTCCCAGATTTTTTTTAATTGCTATAGTTCCCAATTCAATAGTTTCGTTTGATCCAATAATTCCGGCTTCTTCAAATGCTTCTTTCTTCGCAGATTCAAAAGGAGACAGGTTAAATTCAACATAGCCCTTGGGGATTATCCATTTCTGTTTGTTGATAGAAGTTATTAACAGTATTTCCAGACTACCTTCATTTTTTCTGTAGGGAATTACTCCGGATTGGTTGAAATTGAATTCCAGCTTCAAACTAAAAATGTCCTCCTTCTGAAAGAATAAATCTCAAAACTTTAAAATAAGAAATTCTTAGACAGACAAAACTGTGTTTTTCCCAATAACCACTATACCGCTTTCGGTTACCTTGAATTTCTTTTTATCACCTTCAAGATCAAAGCCTATCTCATATCCTTCAGGGATGTCAACATTCTTATCAATAATAGCACGTCTGATTCTGGCATGTCTTCCGATGTTACAGTTATTAAAAATAATAGAATCAGTTATATATGTATAACTATTAACCCTTACATTTGGTCCCAGTAATGATCTTTCAACTAAACCGCCCGATACAATTGATCCGTCGCAGATTAATGAGTTTAGGGTTCTACCTACGCGTTCGCCTTCGTGTGATACTGTTTTAGCTGGTGGAAATTGGTATTGATAAGTTCTCATCGGCCAGCTCAGATCATACATATTAAATTCCGGAATAATATTTATCAGGTCCATGCTTGCTTCAAAATAACTATCTATTGTTCCTATATCTTTCCAGTAAGGTTTTTCTTTTTTGTTTTCATCATAAAATCTGTAAGCAATTACGTTTAAATCTGATTTTACCATGTACGGAATTACATCGTGTCCGAAATCGTTATTTTTTATTTTTTTGTTTTCCATTTCCAGAAAAACTTCACGAAGAATTTCTGCATTAAAAACATAGATTCCCATATTTATAAAGGAGAATCCCGGCTTATCCGGTATCTCGGGAGGATTTGGTGGTTTTTCGATAAATGATTGAACGTGATATTTATCGTCCACTCCCACAATACCGAACCTGTTTGCCTCATCTTTCGGTACTTCAATACAAGCAATGGACATTGCGGCTTTCGAGTCCACATGATACTGGAGCATTTTAAGATAATCCATCTTATATATATGATCGCCGCTTAGAATTAAAACCCATTTTGCTCTCTTATCTGATGAAAAAAGATTTATATTCTGATAAATTGCATTTGCAGTCCCCAGATACCAGTCATTGTTCAGTTTTCTCTGGGGAGGAACATTATAAATGAATTCACCCAACTCGGGATTGAAAATACTCCACGCTTCATACAAATGCTGATTCAAAGAATCCGATTTATATTGGGTAAGCACATAAATTCTTCTGAGTCCTGAATTCAGGCAGTTAGAGAGAGCAAAATCAATTATTCTGTACTTTCCCCCGAATGGAACTGCTGGTTTACTGCGCGGCATTGTTAACGGATGAAGTCTTTCACCCTGGCCTCCTGCGAGCAGCATTGTAACTGTATCCCGAAGTATAGATGAACCTGGAAAAGTCATAAAGTAATATCCCTCATATTTTACATTGAATTGTCATTTAATATATCCAATTATGATTTGATTGGCAATTGATGAAATTGTTAATTTAAGATATCAATAAATTAATTTCTTTTTATGTTAGACAAGTCACTTTCAATTGCGTCTGTCAATCAAATTCATTTTGTTTCTATTAACAAAATGAAAATCAGGAATAAATTAATATCTGCATTAATATTTTTATTATTCTTTTTTGCCGGGTGGTACCTGGGAATATCACCCATTCAGCAAAGTTTAAAAAATTCTCTTGAAAGGGGAATCAGGTTAAAAAATAATATTACAGGAATTCCGCAAATTTCCATTCCCGCCGATTATATTTCAGATGACCAATACCAATTGGATATTCTCCACTACAATCTCAAATTGGATCTTCATCCTGAGGAACAGATACTTAAAGGCGATGCTGTTATAACCGGAATCTTAAAAGATAAAAACCTTAAAAAGATTGATCTGAATTTCTATAATAATCTGAAAATTAATCAACTAATGGTTAATGGTGAAAAAGCAGAATATTCTAATGAAGGTTCGAGATTGACTATAGACCTTCACAATAGTACCCGTGATACTTTTAATATTGAAATCAATTATGAAGGCACACCTGAAAGAGGAGGATTCGGTTCATTTACTTTTGGAAAGAAATACGGACATTGGGTTGTTTATAATCTTAGCGAACCTAACTATGCTTCAACATGGTTCCCGTGCAATGATATGCCCTCAGATAAAGCTTATCTCGATATTTATCTAACTAACGATACATCTTATGTTTCAGCCTCAAACGGAATTTTGGTTGATACATTAACTAACGGGTCAAGACGAACTTATCATTGGAAAACACTTTATCCGATATCCACATATTTAGTTTGTCTCTATTCATCTGTGTATTCCAATTTTTCCGACCAGTATGTTTCGCAGGATAAAAAAGATACAATGCATGTTGAATATTATGCTTTCCCAGAAGATCTAAAAAATGCAAAGATTGATTTTAAAGGTCACGTTGGAATGATAGATTTCTTTTCAAAAACTTATGGTGAGTATCCTTTTATAAAAGAAAAATACGGAGTTGCTGAATTCCTGTGGCAGATTGGTGCAATGGAACATCAGACGCTTACAGGTATTGGTTCTAACTTTGTGAGTGGCAGAAGATTTTTCACAGATATCTACGTTCACGAATTAGCACATCAATGGTTCGGTGATGCTGTTGGTCCTGCAACCTGGAAAGACATCTGGCTTAATGAGGGGTTTGCAACATACTCTGAGGCATTGTATATGGAACACCTTGCCGGTGAAAAAGCTCTTCGTTCAACAATGATGGGTAAATTTGATGATAATTTTTCAGGCACCGTGTACAATCCGGGTGATGATATGTTCGGTTCGGTAGTTTACGATAAAGGTGCATGGGCTCTGCATATGCTTCGCTGGGAAATCGGTGACAAAGCATTCTTTAATAGTCTCAGAAATTATTTTGAGAAATATAAATACAAGAACGCCTCAACGGAGGATTTTAAAAAAATCTGCGAAGAAACATCCGGTAAAAATTTAGCACAGTTCTTTAAGCAATGGATTTTTGAAGGCGATAATGTTCCAAAAATAGGATATAAATGGGTAGAGAAAAATGAAACAGATTCTACTTATACTATTACGTTAAAACTTAAAGAAATTCAGAAAGGCTATTCTGATTATGATCTCCCGATTGAATTTCTTTTAAAATCAGAATCAGGTGAAACGATAACTGAGAAGGTTCGCTTAAATTCAAAAGAAGAAGATTTCAAATTTACAACAGGTTTTGTACCTATTGAAGTAATTCCGGATCCCGATAACCGGCTGCTTGCTTATTTTAAGTTAATTGGTGATTAAATTTGGTTTTTATTTTCAAAATAGCATTCTTTAATTTTAATAATAACCATTTTTGTTGTTTGTGAAAGATTCGTACCTATTCATATCAGATATTCACCTTGGACTACAATCCCGGGAGATTGAAATTAAAAAAGAACGGCTCCTGGTGGATTTTTTAGAATTCGCAAAGAATGAAGCAACAGAACTTTTTATAGTAGGAGATCTTTTTGATTACTGGTTTGAATATAAAAGAGTTTATCAAAAAGGATTTTTCAGAACATTAACTGCTTTGCAGAATATTACAGAAGCCGGGATAAAGCTTCATTATTTTATTGGCAATCATGATTTTATGCATGGTGATTTTTTTGAAAAGGAAATTGGTGCAATTATGTACGATGACCCCATTGTGAGGGAGTTAAATGGTAAAAAGTTTTTTATTGGACATGGCGATGGTCTTGTGAAAAATGACACAGGTTATAATATCCTTAAAAAGATAATGCGGAACAAAACGCTTCAAACTTTGTATTCATGGATTCATCCTGACATTGGTGTTGCAATTGCCAGCGGAACAAGCAAATCGAGCCGTGAATACACTTCGAAAAAAGATTATGGTGAAATAGACGGACTGTTTGAAGCCGCAAGGAATAAAATTGATGCAGGTTTTGATTATGTTATTTTCGGTCATTTACATAACAGGCAATTTGAGCATTATAAGAACGGATTGTATGTCAACCTGGGCTCCTGGCTGGATGCGCCCTGCTACGGAGTCTTTAAAGAAACTAAGTTTGAAATTGTAGAGTGGAAATAAAATGGCAAAGAAAAATTATTCAGATTCGGATATGAAAAAATATTTTAACGATTCGAAATATCGAAATAAGAAAAAAAAGAAAAGCCCTGATTCACGTAGAAATAAACTTATTGCTGCCGGAATACTCCTTGCTCTTTTCATAGCATTCGCAATTTATATATTCAGCGGATTGCCTTCCCTTGAAGAACTGGAAAATCCAAAACCTGTACTTGCAAGTAAAGTATATACTGCAGACGGAGAAGTTCTTGGTCAGTTTTTCATAGAAAACAGAGTTGAAACGGATATTGACAGCATTCCCAAACCGCTAATTCAGGCGCTTATTTCAACTGAAGACAGAAGATTTTATGATCACTGGGGTGTGGATCTTTCCCGGTTTGCTAAAGCAATGATAAAAAACATTTTTACTTTTTCAAGGGAAGGTGCCAGTACAATTACACAGCAGTTAGCCAAAAATCTTTACAAACTAAAAAGTCATAATGAAAATATTTTTGAAACTGGGATTAGAAAAATAAGGGAATGGATAACTGCAATTCAAATAGAAAAAACTTATACAAAGAATGAAATACTGGAACTTTATCTGAATGTTTCATATTTCGGAAAAGGTGCGTACGGAATAGAATCTGCTTCTCAGGAATATTTTGGTAAAGATGCCTCTGAACTTACAATCCCGGAAGCTGCACTCTTTGTTGCCCTGTTAAAATCATCTGCTAATTATGACCCGGTTTCCCACTACAAAAATGCACTGGCGAGAAGAAATCTGGTAATGGCAAACATGGTTGATGTTGGTTATCTCGGTAAAGAAAAATACGATGAATTAAAACAACAGCCGATTGTTCTTACTTCCGAAAAAGTTGGTGGAATAAAATCTAATGCTCCCAGTTTCATGGAGTATATAAGACAGCAAATGACTTCGATGGCAAATAAATACGGATATGATCTTTACCGTGATGGATTGAATATATATACATCATTGGATATGAGAATGCAGAAGATTGCCAATAAAGCCTGTGAAGATCACTTAGCAGAATACCAGAAGCTATTTGATAAATACTGGAGCTGGAAAAAAAACAAAAGTCTGCTCTCAAGTTTGGTTGATCGTGCAATTAGAGATTCAAAAGTTTACAGAAAAACTTCTGCCAAAGAAGAACGGGCAGTTATCTATAATCGTTTAAAAAACAATGAGGCATTTGTAGATTCTGTTAAAAAAGAAGCTACAAAAATTGAAACCGGTTTTGTAGTTATTGATCCTTCCAATGGACAGATACGAGCAATGGTTGGTGGTCAGAACCAGGATTTTGGAAGAGGATTAAATCATGTTACGGGAATAAAAAGACAACCCGGATCTGCATTCAAACCTTTCGTATATACAACCGCCATTGATAACGGATACTTTCCTGCATATACATTACTTAATCAGAAATTTGATTATAAAGGATGGTCACCCAATAATGCAGGTGATGAGTACGGAGGTTATATTACCTTACGGGAAGCACTTGCTCATTCAATTAATGTTGTCGCTGGAAGAATGACAATAAGCGATATAGCTCCTCCATCACAGGTTGTTAAGTTTGCGCACAAAATGGGAATTGAATCAGATTTAAATCCTTATCCTTCTATTGCTCTCGGAACTTCGGAAGTATCGCCGTTAGAACTAGTTTCTGCTTACGGAACCTTTGCGAACAAAGGCGTTCATGTGGAACCTATTTCTATATTACGAATTGAAGACCGGAACGGAATTTTAATTGCAGAGTTTGCTCCCGAATATACTGAAGCTATCTCTCCGCAGACTGCTTCAATTGTTACCGATATGATGCAGGATGTTGTTAATTATGGAACCGGTGCGGGTTTGAGAAGATATTTTCAATATCCAGCTGCCGGTAAAACGGGAACTACACAGGATTATGCTGATGCTTGGTTTGTGGGATTCACTCCTCAACTTGTTGCAGGTGCCTGGGTTGGATTTGATGATCATAGAGTTAAATTTACTAACTGGTACGGACAGGGAGCAAAAGCTGCTTTACCAATTTGGGGAAAATTTATGGAAGGAGTCTATAAAAAACTGAACCTGCCGTTAAAATATTTTGAGCTTGCACCCGGAGTTGTATCAATGGAATTTTGTAAAGCTACCATGGACCTTGGAGATACAAGGTTGGCAACTTCCAGCTGCCCTGATGTTTATACCGATATAATAAATCAGAAAAATCTTCCGCCTAACTGTGATATTCATTCAGGCGGTGGCAAAATTAAAAAAGAAGAAGATAAAAGAGGAGATACAGGCTGGTAGGGTGCAATTAAAAATTATAAATGATTAATTTACAATTATGTAATTAGGAAAAATATTCTGTTAATTGTAATTTTGAATCGATTAAATTTTTAATTGTTCATTGTTAAATTTGCATTATAATTTGCCCGGATGGCGGAATTGGTAGACGCGCTAGGTTCAGGGTCTAGTCCATGTACTTGGGTGGGGGTTCGAGTCCCCCTTCGGGCACAAAAAAATCAGCCGTAACTATTAATGAGTTTACGGCTTTTTCTTTTTAAAGAGAATTTACTCAAAACATTAATTTTCTCTGATTTATTAAACCTCTGTCCCTTTTAAACTATTATCATCTACTATACCGGCGGATCTGAAAAATTCACGTTAAAACTCCGATCATTAAAATAACAACATAATTACTATTTCAAGTTAAGATTAATTCATTTTCAGGAAGGCACAAAAATAAATATGAAAATCAAACTGATTTTATTTATTGTTTTTACACTGATTGGGAAAACTTTCGGAAGTTGCGGTTCTGAAAATTGTCCATTGTATCATTTTCATTATAATACAACAGGCGGGCTACACTTAAGACTTTACAATGAATATATCAATCAGGATAAAATTTACGTCGGGACTAAGTTATCTTCTATCGGAGCAGTGCCTGAGGATCACGATGAGGTAAGCACTTTGAATTCTATTACGGCAATTCAGCTGCAGTATGGGATAAACGCCAGGTTTGATATCGGCTTTATACTTCCATATATACACAGAGAGCACAATCATATTCATCATGAAGATGGAGCAGATAATTGGGAAAACTGGAACTTCAGCGGAATGGGTGATATTTCTATTCTGGGTAACTATTCACTTATCGTTCCGTCCATGAAAAAAGAAATTTATCTTGGTATATCTTTCGGAGTAAAGTTCCCAACTGGTGTAACAGATGCTGTTAATGCAGAGGGAGAGCAGGCAGAGGTTACTATTCAACCTGGGAGCGGTTCGCTGGATGTGCTTTTGGGATTGAATTTCAGGTATCCATTATTCACAATTCAAACAACTGAAGCTGATGAATATTCCACAATTCCATTAATCCTGGGTTTATCATATAAAATTCCGGGGGAGGGAACTGATGATTATAAGTTCGGCAATAGTATATTATTTTCGGTGGGATCAGGTTACCAAATGACAAAAAAAGCAAGTCTAACTTTACAGTTAAATATCAGAAATCTTGCATTTGCTAATGTTGGCAATACAAATGAACCACGTGGAAATACCGGAGGTACCTGGGTTTATGTAAGCCCCGGTTTAAATCTGAATCTGACTGAAAACTTTTCATTTTTCGGCATCATCCAACTGCCTGTGTACCTGAATGTACACGGTATTCAGCAGGCTTCGAGTTTTAATCTGCAACTTGGAATTTCTGCTAATACAAGTTTATAGTAATAATATTATATTATTAAGCAAAAACCGTAATTCATTGGATATAATTTATTAGCGATGAAAGTTTGTTCGGTTCCGCTTTAAAATTAGTTTCTGTTTTTTTTATTTTTCAGATGTAAATACTAAAATCTTATTCCGGGGAGAATATGAATTTTCAGAATTCTAAAGCTATCGCTTACCTTTCAATTTTGTTAACTATTTTTTTAGCAGTGGCTTCATTTTTCGGAGTCTTCGTGCCAGAAACTTATAGCCGCGATAATTTATCTATTGCGGTTCAGGGAATCGGGCAGGATATATTTGATTTATTTATTGTAGTACCATTCCTGATTATTTTATTGATCCTTGTTTTAAGGAATAATAAAAAAGCAGCTTTCATTTTCGGAGGAACTGTTTTTTATATATTGTATTCATACTTTATTTATAGTTTCGGTGTTCATTTCAATTATATGTTTGTTTTCTATTGTTTCACTTTGGGGTCATCATTTTATTTATTTGTACTTCTTATTACAGAATTATACAGATTTGATATTAAGAGCTGGTTTGAAAATCGTTTGCCATTAAAATCAATCGCTTCATTACTTATTATTATAGCACTGATGTTTTATGGGTTGTGGTTTAGTGATATTTTACCCGCAATATTCAACAATTCTGTTCCAGAGTCAGTGAGCAATTATAGTTTACTTACAAACCCTGTGCATGTAATGGACATATCATTTATGCTCCCCGGTTTAATTATCACATCCGTTCTATTAATTAAAAGAAAGAAAACCGGTTTTATCTTGGCTCCGATACTTCTCGTATTTACTATTATGTTATCACTTTCTTTAATTTCAATGGCTGTTTTGCTTAAAGTAAGAAATGTGAGTGAAAATTTATCACTTGTCTGGATATTCGGTGTACTTGCAATTATTAGCTGTATATTTTTATTTCTTTTTCTGAGAAGAATAAAACAATTTCAATCCAATTAAAAATATGTTTAATATTTTCAAATTAATAATTTTAATAATATTTATTTCTATTGTTTCCTTTAACTGCGAGAGAGATTTAACATCATCAACTGATTTTTCTTCTGTCGAGTCAATTACTATTTTAAATCCGAAAGGCGGCGAAAGATTTTCTGTTGATGAATCAGTAAATGTTCATTGGGAAACGAATAATTTAAATGAAGGACTCAGGATTGAATTGATAAAAGATGATCAATCAGTTTTTACGGTTAATAATATCCCAAATTCAGGAGAATATATTTTTCAGATACCCAGCTCAATTGCCCCTTCGAAAAAATATCAGTTAAAAATTGAATCAGTGATTCACCCTGAAGTCTTTGATATAAATAAAACTTATTTTGAAATAGCTCCGAAAATTGACGGGCACTGGTTTTATTCAAATCTTACTGAAGATTCCGGGTTAGAGATTGACCTGGAATTATTGAGCTTTATTAATAATTCATTTATCGGAAACGGTACATTTCATTTGAGGTATATTTCTTTCGGAGAGATAACTGATTATATGATGGCAGACACTATAGGAGGAATCCTTTCATATCCCGATATAAGTTTTACGATGAAAGAGAGTAACAATAAAGAATTCAATTTTGTCGGGAAAATGATTACTAATAATAGCATTCAGGGCAGAATATTTGGAGTGGTTAACAATACTTATGGAAATCTGAATGATTCTCTGACACTAATAAGACAGTAAAGATATTTTAATAAGTATTTTATTTAAAATATTATTCTATATTTTAGAACAAAGTTAAAAGGCACTTATTAAATGAATAAAATCGAACTGGATTTCAGATATTCCAATGATCCCGAGCCTCATAGAGAGAGAACCAAAGCCATATTAAAAGCTCATCCCGAGGTAAGAGAATTTATTGGCAGATATTCTGTCAGCTTTATAATAATATTATTTGTTGTTGGATTACAGATTGCCATCGGTTATTTCATAAAAGATCAGGTGTGGTGGCTCTCAATCATTGTAGCTTTTCTTGTGGGTGCTTTTGCAAATCATGCATGCTTTGTATTGATTCACGAAGCTGCACATAATCTTATTTTTAAAAACCGAAATATGAATTACATTGCCGGAATTATTGCTGATATTCCGAATGTACTCCCAAGTTCTGTTTCATTCAGAAGTTATCATATGAAACACCACTCACACCAGGGCGATTATTATATGGATGCAGACCTTGCAAGTAAATGGGAAGCAAGACTTATCGGGAATTCTTTTCTTGGAAAGTCTTTCTGGGAATTGATGTTTCCATTTTTCCAGGCTTTCAGAACACCAAGGTTAAAAGCCATCAAGTTTATGAACTTCTGGACGTTTGTTAACTGGATTGTTGTATTCGGATTCGATGCCGCTGTCATAATTTTCCTGGGTCCGACTTCTTTTCTTTATTTTGTTTTTTCCTTTTTCTTTTCGATAGGGTTTCATCCACTTGGGGCAAGATGGATACAGGAGCATTTTCTTGTTGCACCGCCGCAGGAAACTTACAGTTACTATGGTCCTTTAAATATTCCGGCGCTTAATGTTGGTTATCATAACGAACATCATGATTTTCCTTCGGTTCCATGGAATAAATTGCCCGATTTAAAAGCTACAGCCCCGGAGTTTTACGAGAATCTTGTTTATCATAAATCGTGGGTGAAATTGTGGTTAACATTTCTTACAGATCCGGGATTATCTCTGTATAGCAGGATGTTAAGAAAAAGTAATTAAGAAAAATTATCCTGTTCGTTTCATCTGTTCGGATTTTATTTCAAACGGAACATCTCCAAGTTCAATATCAGGATATTTACTGCTGAAGTAATTCATCGAGTAGTCACTGGTAAAGAGGGCACACCTGTTATCATCTTTATCAATTGCAATTGCCGCTCCGGCAGGAAGAACAAACTTATCTATTTCTTCATCTGTCACATCGTTTGTAAACCATCTCAGAACTTTCCAATTAGTATGTTCTAATCTTGATTTTGCCCCGTACTCACTTTCTAGTCTGTACTGTACAACTTCAAACTGTAGAGGACCGACAGCCCCAAGCAAAGGAATTTTCTGAGCAGCATTTTTAATGTAGAAAGCCTGGATTACCCCTTCCTGTAAAAGCTGATCGAGACCGTCCCGGAATTTCTTATAATCAGAAGGATTGGGATTATGCATAAATACAAAGTGTTCCGGTGCAAAGTGTGGAATCTCTTTAAATAAAATTGATTGATCATCTGTTATTGTATCACCAATTCCGAAGTTAGAATTTCCAACAAAACCAACTATATCACCTGCATAAGCTTCATTAACAGTTTCCCGTTCCTGTCCGAAAAGCTTTTGTGAATTCGACAGCCTGATCTTTTTCCCGCTGTTAGTGTGAAACGCCTGCATATCTCTTTCAAACTTACCTGAACAGACCCGCATAAAAGCAATTCTATCACGATGTTTGGGATCCATATTTGCCTGTATCTTAAAAATGAATCCTGAAAAAGTATCCTCTTCCGGTTCGATAACACGCTCCATACTTTTTCTTGCCGCAGGAGGGACAGCATAATCCAGAAATCCATCAAGTAGAAGCTGAACACCAAAATTGTTCATTGCACTTCCAAAGAAAACCGGTGTTAGTTTTCCGGCAAGTACAGTTTCGCGGTTAAAGTCTTCTCCGGCTGTATCCAGCATTTCAAGTTCTTCAACAAACTTTGCATAATTTTCTTCACTCAGTTTTTCTTTAAACAGAGGATTCTGTAAATCAAAAACTTCAACAGGAGCTTTAAAGGAACCACCGGTAGTCCTTTCAAAAAGATGAACCTGTTTTGTGATTCTATCAAAAACTCCCCGAAAATCTATTCCGGTTCCAAGTGGATAGTTCATCGGGAAAGCTCCTATTCCCAATATGCTTTCTAATTCATCAATCAACTCAAGCGGATCGCGGGTGGGTCGATCCAGCTTGTTCATAAAAGTGAATATCGGAATTTCTCTTCTTCGGCAGACTTCAAACAATTTTCTTGTTTGTGCCTCAATACCCTTTGCGGCATCGATAACCATTACTACAGCATCGACTGCAGTAAGAACACGGTAGGTATCCTCCGAAAAATCCTCATGACCTGGTGTATCAAGCAGGTTTATTTTAAATCCTTTATAATCAAATTGAAGAACAGTTGAACTAATAGATATTCCACGTTTCTTCTCAAGTTCCATCCAGTCAGAGGTTGAGCTTCTCTGGTTTTTTCTTGCAGTAACGGATCCTGCCAGATGGACAGCCCCTCCATAAAGAAGAAACTTTTCTGTTAGAGTTGTCTTTCCGGCATCAGGATGAGAGATAATTGCAAATGTTCGTCTTTTATTTATTTCTTTAATATTGCTCATAGCTTTTCAAAAAATTGATTAATAAAATTTAGTAAGGTTATAGGATCTGGAGGTTTCTAATAGAAGAAGTTAATTTCTGCGCAGCTGAATTTCATGCAGAATAAGGAATTTGATATTTTATTGTTGTGTTTTAACAATTTATTTAATTTTCTGAAATTACAAGTACAAATTAAGTAAAAATAGTTTAATGAAAAAATGTGAGGCTGAAGATTTTTCACCACTAAGACACAAAGACCACTTAGATTCACTTAAAAATAATGAATATAGATTCTGCATATAATTCTGCAATAAAGTTTGCTAAAACGCACTATGAGAATTTTCCGGTTATTTCTTTTCTTATTCCAAAAAGATTAAGAAAACATGTTGCGATTATTTATTGGTTTGCACGCACAGCAGATGATATTGCAGATGAAGGAAACTTATCTGAAGAAGAAAGATTAAATAACTTAAATGAATTTGAAAAGAACTTTGAGAAACTTATAACAGGTGAGTATAAATCTGATTATGAAATGGCCCTGCATCAGACAATAAAAGAAAGAAAATTAAATCCTGAACATTTCATTAATCTTCTTAAAGCCTTTAAACAGGATGTATTGAAAAAACGATATGATAGTTATGATGAACTTCTTAATTACTGCCATCACTCAGCTAATCCGGTTGGGAGATTAATACTTGAGCTCTATGGTATTAGAGAAGAACAGGCTAATAAATATTCGGATAATATTTGCACGGCATTACAAATAACTAATTTTCTGCAGGACGTAAAAATTGATTACAAGAAAGGACGAATTTATTTGCCGCGGGATGAGATGCAGTCCTACAAAGTGAGCGAAATTATATTTGAGGAAAGTAAAATAAACCTTAATTTTAAGAAGTTAATTGTGTTCAATATTAATCGAACTCAAAAGTTGTTTGATGATGGCAGGAATTTACTTAAATTCCTTAGTGGACGCCTGAAATTAGAGATAAAATGGACAATATATGGCGGTGAATTAATTTTGAAAAAGATCAGAGCTAATGATAATAATGTGTTCATTCGTCCCTGTCTAACAAAAGCAGATTTTTTAAAACTTCTTTTTAAAGTAATTATTTAATGGAACCGGCAAAAGAAATAGCAAAGAAGAGTAAAAGCAGTTTTTATTATGCTTTTAATTTATTGCCTGCAGCGAAGCGTGATGCTATGAATACTGTTTATGCTTTCTGCCGGGAAACAGACGATATTATTGATGAAGGAAGCGAGCCGGACGAACTGAAATTTGCAAAGCTCCGTAAGTGGAGAATTGAACTTGAGAAAGCTATTAGCGGGAATTCAGATTATACTCTCCTCAATAAACTTGGAAAAACAATTTCAGGATTTAACATTCCTCTCGATCCATTTTTTGAATTGATCAAAGGGATGGAAATGGATCTTCAGAAGAAAAGATATAATTCTTTTGAGGATCTTATGATTTACTGCTACCGCGTTGCTTCAACTGTAGGACTTATTTGTATTGAAATTTTTGGATATACAGATAAACAACACACTAAAGAATTTGCAGTGAACCTGGGGATTGCACTTCAGTTAACAAATATTTTAAGAGATATTAAGAAGGATTCTGAACGTGGTAGAATTTATCTGCCCCAGGAAGATCTTTCAAGGTTTCATTACTCTGATACAGATATACTTGAAAGAAATTATAATAAAGATTTTAAAGACCTGATGAGTTATGAAATTGAAAGAGCGATGATGTATTTTGATAAAGCTACTATGAGTCTGAATCTAGATGATAAGGCTGCAATGTTTGCAGCACGGGCCATGCAGCATATTTATCATAAAATGCTTCAAAAAATAGTTGAAGCAGATTATGACGTTTACAACAAGAATATTAAAGTCTCAAAATTTGAAAAAGTGGGAATTTCAGTCGGAGTCTGGGCAAAGTATAACCTGGTTTACTAATGCCTGAATACATTGTTATCGGCGGCGGTTTTGCCGGACTCTCAGCCGCGGTTCATCTTTCCAGCAAAGGTAAAAGAGTTGAATTATTAGAAGCCTCTCAAAAGCTTGGGGGAAGAGCTTATTCATTTACTGACAAATTAACCAACACAGTTATAGATAACGGTCAGCATATTATGATGGGCTGTTACAAGGATACTCTTAATTTCTTTAAAATGATAGGAGCGGACGATAACTTATTCCACCAGGAAAAACTCAATGTAAATTTTCTGCTTCCGCACTTTAAACTTGCTCCTCTTGAAGTTTCTTCAAAATTATATCCTTTTAACCTGTTGTTTGGCTTGTTAAACTACAGAGCTATTTCTTTTAAGAACAGAATATTTAATAATTAAATTTTTCTTAAAACTTCCACTCACTTCAAATTCTGATTTAGGTAAGATGACTGTTTTTGATTGGCTTATTCAGGAAAACCAGAATGAAAAAATAAGAAAAGCTTTCTGGGAGATTCTTTCAGTTGGTGCATTAAATACGAGTGTAAAAAAAGCTTCAGCGCTGGCTTTTAAACATATTCTTGTGGAAATATTCTTTAGAGGAAATAAAGCTGCAACGATAATTCTACCGAAGAAAGGATTAACGCAAACATATTGTAACAGTGCAAAAAGTTTTATCGAGGCAAGGGGAGGAAAGGTAATAACAAACGAGCAGGTAAATGAATTTCGTAAGGAGGGAGATAGAATCGTTGCTATTGGAACTAATCAAAGGATGATTAAAGATTTCAAGTATATTATTTCTGCCATTCCACATTATGGATTAAAAAGAATTTTGCAGGATGAATATTCTGAATATGATCCCGGACTTGAGTATTCAACGATTCTTACAATTCATATCTGGTTGAAGAAAAATAAATTCGATAACACCTTCTACGGATTAATTGATTCAAATATTCACTGGATATTTAATCACGGAACACATTTAACCCTGGTAAGAAGTGATGCAGATGAATTAATTGAGAAGAGTAAAGAGGAAATCTTTGAAATTGTTAAAAATGAACTCTTCAAATATTGTTTTATTGAAGATGAAGATATTCTTGATTACAGAATTATAAAAGAGAAGAGAGCTACATTCATTCCCTCAAATGATATTTTATATAAACGCCCGGGAGTCGAGACTAATTTTAGTAATCTTTTTCTGGCAGGAGACTGGATAAACACCGGACTTCCTTCAACTATTGAAAGTGCGGTAAAGAGCGGTAAGATGGCTGCTGAATTTTTTTTGTAAATCGTAACTCAGGACTCCGGTCCTGAGCAATTAAAATAATGTTTGCTCAGTTCTGGAGAACTGAGCTACGGGAGATAAAGCATCTGATTTTTTTACAATCCCTCCTCACTAATTAAATATGCGAGCACTGCAATGGCAGCCGAACCCAGTTCAAGTTCCCTTGGATTTACGGCATCTATCACATCATTATCCGAATGATGAAAATCAAAATACCTCTGAGTATCCGGATGATATCCGATTAAAGCTTTTGTATGTTTAATATCATTAATATCAGCACCACTTCCTCCTTTTTCAACCTCATCTATACTGCATAGTTTTAAAACGGGCAGCCAGCTTTTAATTTTTGCAATAACAGAAGAATCAGCATCAATTGTAAAACCTCGGGGCGTAAATCCGCCTGCATCGGATTCTATTGCAGCGATATGATTTTCACTGACAGAGTCGACAAAATGTCCGTAAGCTATTGCTCCCCGTGAACCATTTTCTTCATTTATAAAAAGAACGCAGCGTATTGTTCGTTTTGGATTTAAATTCAGTCGTTTCAATAATTCCAGCACTTCTATTGATTGAACACATCCGGCACCATCATCCTGCGCGCCAACGCCTTTATCCCAGCAGTCGATATGACCTCCGACATCAATTATTTCTCCGGGAAATTCCGATCCCTTAATTTCACCGATTACATTATAAGATTGAGCATCAGGTAAAGTTTTGCAATTCAGTTTCAGATTCATTTTGAGATCAGGATTTTCTTTTAATGCATTGCTAAGGAAATCGGAATCTATATAACCTGCTGCTACTCCCGGTATTTTCGGAATAGTATCGTTGTAATACATTACTCCTGTATGCGGTACATTATCAAATTTTGTAGTAATTGATCTTATTATTACAGCAACTGCTCCATACTTTGCAGCTTTAACTGCCCCGAAAACTCTTTTTTGAACTGCTTTTCCATATGCGCGGAAAGTATTGATAAGTGTTTCATCCATTGGCTCATTGATAAAAACTATTTTACCTTTCACTTTGTTATTTAGAGAATCAATTTCATTAAGATTTTTTACTTCAATAACCTTCGCTGTTATTCCATCTTTCTCAGTTCCTATACTGCCGCCAAGTGCACATATATTTATTTTCCTCCCTACATACTTTCCATTTGCAATACTTAAATGTTCAAGATTTCCTCTCTCCCAATGCGGTACCATAACTGGCTGAAGCCTGATACTATCGAATCCCAGTTCTTTCATTTTATTTTCAGCCCAGAAAATTGCTTTTATTGAATTTTCAGATCCGCTTAACCTGGGTCCAATATTACATAGCTCTTTGAGCATAGAATATGCTTTCCTGTTTTCTAAACAACTTGCCACAATTTTTTTTGCGGTCTCTTTATATTGGGATAATTCATTATCAGCAAAATTATTCTGTGCAAATGAATTGTTTATTGAAGTACAAATACAGATCACTGTAAGAAAATTTGCTAAAGTTTTCAATTTGTAGATCCTGATAAGTTTAAACAACAGGAATAATTTAAATAATAATTCACAAAGTTTATAAAAATATTATTAGTTTAAATTCATCATTATTACCGGGGATTTAAATTGAAAAAATTATTTTTTTTACTCGCTTTCTCCATTACAGGAAATTACTTCATTTCTTACTCTCAGGATCTTCCCCACAAAATGACTCCGGAAGAACAAAAGATCTGGAATAATTATATTCCGCCGGTCAATCCTATGTTTACTAATCCGCCTGCAGGTCCTGTTAGAACTATGGCTGAGTGGGAAGAACTACAGGGCATTATGATAACCTGGACATCGTATTCTTCAATACTTAGACAAATTGTAGATTATGCACAGGAAGAAGGATTAGTCTATATCGTCTGCAGCGATTCGAATTCAGTGAAAAGTTATCTTACTTCCGGCGGCGTTCCGTTGGTAAATCTGAAATTTCTGTTAACAAGCTTTAACTCTGTATGGTGCAGGGATTATGGACCATGGACTGTTTACAAAGATGATGTGGATAGTTTGAAAATTATTGACTGGATTTACAACAGACCAAGACCGCAGGATGATGTAGTGCCTGTTTTCTTTGCAAATTATTTAAATGTCCCTATTTATCAGACTACTTCTTCGCCTTATGATTTAGTTGCAACAGGCGGAAATTTTATGACTGACGGACACGGAACAGGATTTTCAAGCAAACTTATTTTAAACGAAAATTCATCCAAAACCGAAGCTGAAATTGATACAATAATGAATTTGTATATGGGGCTGAACAGATATATAAAAATGAATACTTTGCCGTATGACGGAATTCATCATATCGATATGCATATTAAACTGCTTGATGAAGAAACGCTTTTAGTTGGGCAATATCCTCCGGAAGTTGCAGATGGTCCTCAGATAGAAGCAAACCTTCAGTATATATTGAATAATTTTAAAGATTGTTACGGCAGAGATTTTAAAGTTGTACGAATTCCTATGCCGCCTGATGCATCGGGACATTATCCTGACCAGGGAGGGGATTACAGAACTTATACGAATTCGGTTATAATAAATAAAACTGTAATCATTCCGACTTATGATTACCAGTACGATACCACAGCATTTAGAATTTACAGAGAAGCAATGCCCGGCTACAACATAGTCGGTATAAATTCCAACACTATTATTCCAGCATTAGGTGCGATTCATTGTATAACAAAGGAAGTTGGTGTATTCAATCCCGTTTGGATTTCTCATCCCAAAATTGATGGGATAGTAAATGTTGCAGGTCCTTATGAAATAGATGCGACATAAAAAGTGCAGCGGGAATTTCAGATGCAGAAGTCTACTGGACTACAGATACAGCAGCAGGCTACTCGATAATTCAGCTGAATGAAGTTTCACCGGATTCATTTGTTGCATTCATTCCCGAAGTTCCGGGCGGGACGGAAATATTTTACTATTTAAATGCTAGCTCAAACGATGGCAGGGAAGTATCAAAACCATTAACAGCACCGGCAGGGTTTTATCATTTTAAAGTTGATGAATCTGTTCCTGTTGAGCTTCTTTCATTTATTGCAGAAAAAGGAGAGGATAGAATATTGCTCAGGTGGAAAACTGGGACGGAAACAAATAACAAAGGTTTTGAGATTCAGAGGTCGGAAAACAGAGATCAGTCCGCCGTCGGCGGATCAGAATGGAAAATTATTGGATATGTAGAGGGAAATGGTACTACAACCGAATCCCATTTATATAACTTTATAGATAATAAAGTTGAAACCGGTTTATACTCATATCGATTAAAGCAAATTGATTTTGACGGTTCATTTGAGTACTCAGCTATTGTGGATGTTGAAGTAAACAATATCCCGTTGGAGTTTTCACTTTCGCAGAATTATCCCAATCCCTTCAACCCTGTGACAACAATAGAATACTCAATCCCTGATGTCATTTCGAACCGGCAGCAGCCGGAGAGAAATCTTTTTGTAACATTAAAAGTATATGACATTCTCGGTAACGAAGTAAGCACATTAGTTAACGATGAAAAACCGGCAGGGAAGTATGAGGTTAAATTCAATGGAAACATATTACCAAGCGGAATTTATTTTTATAGATTGACTTCAGGAAGTTATTCGGCGGTTAAGAAACTGGTATTGCTAAAATAAAGAGAACATTATTATTTTAATCTGAACCCTAAGCTGAGTTTGTATTTTTAATACTAACTCTGCACAATATTCTTTAAGGAGGTGGGTTATGTTATACCCTAAAAATAATATCCAATTCAAGATTATTTCTATATCATTGGTAATTCTTATTTTCTCTGTTTGTAATATTCAAACGTACTCCCAAGTTCAACCTGAATGGAAAATATTTAATAACTCCAACTCTCCACTCACAAGCAATGTTATTTATGATATTTTTGTAGATGCTATTAACAACAAGTGGATTGCAACTCAGGATGGAGTATTTCAAAATAAGCGGCGATGATTTTACGGATTTTTCAAACTGGACAGAAATTCCGAACCTTCCGGCAAACATAGATATTATTCAGACAGATCAGAGTGGTAATGTATGGATGGCAAACGGTTTTCAATCATCAGGTTTAATAAAATATGATGGAAATTCATTTACTACATATAATACACAAAATTCACCTCTTCCGTATGATTTAATAAGTGGTATTGCCGTAGACCTGAACAACAATATATGGATTATGGATGGAATGAAAGATATTACTCCACAGATTTATTTAGTAGAATTTGACGGCAACAATAACTGGTTTCAACTTCCGGGTAACTTTGGCTATCAAACCAGTGGTGACCTGGCAGGAATTGATTCATCCGGTAATATATGGACGGCGAGTGAGTTTAAATTGACAAGAGTGAATACAATAACGCACGATACTATGGAATGGAACCAAACAGGGTTGGGACAATATGTAACCCAGGTTAAGTCTGATTTTAAAGGAAATATCTGGATTGCAGGCGGCATGGCAGGATGGGGAGGACTGGTAAAATTTGACGGACAGGACTTTACTTATTTTAATTATCCTGCTATTTCTCTCGCTGTTGATGATCAAAAAAATCTGTGGGTTGGGACTGAAAATTTGCTTCAGGATACTCTTAAAATTCTTAAATATGACGGAATTAATTGGACTGAAATAACATCAGAGAATTCGCCATTACCCGATGCTTTTAGAATATTAAACCTCGAGTTTGATAAAAAGGGGAATTTATGGATTGCAACTTCAGACAGCGGCATTGCAGTTTATAAAGCAGGAGGTTTAATTACTCCTGTAGAACTCGAATCATTTTCCGGTGAAAGTGCAGGAAATACTATTCATCTTAACTGGTCAACTTCAACTGAAACAAATAACAAATGTTTTGAGATTCAGAGGTCAGAAGACAGAGATCAGAAATCTGATTGGAAAAGTATTGGATATGTTGATGGAAATGGTACTACAACTTTAAAACATTCATACAGCTTTACAGAGATAAATGTTAATCCCGGAGTTTACAAATACAGATTAAAACAAATTGATTTTGACGGAAGCTACAAGTATAGTAATGAAATTGAAGTAAATGTAAACTCAATATCAGAGTTCACGCTTGAACAGAATTACCCGAATCCATTTAATCCAATAACTACAATAGAATACTAATCTCTAATGCATTCAACTGGAACAGGCGTGAGAAATCTTTTTGTAACAATAAAAGTTTATGATATTCTTGGCAACGAAGTACGAACATTAGTAAATGATAAAAAACCTGCAGGTAGTTATACAGTTAACTTTAATGGCAAAAGGATTAAGTAGCGGAATTTATTTTTATAAAATAACTTCCGGATCATTCATAGAAACTTAAAAAAATGATACTGATGAAATGATGCATCCTGAAGCGGAAAAATATATTACAAATTTACAGCTTCAACCGCACCCTGAAGGTGGATACTTCAGAGAAATTTATCGTTCAGCAGAAATAATTTTACCGGAAGGTTTACCGGACAGATTTGTAAAACAAAGGTCTGTATCAACTTCAATTTATTTTCTGCTTGAGGGAAAGCAGGTATCTAATTTTCATAAGTTAAAGTCTGATGAGATCTGGCATTTTTACGACGGAAATGGGGTGAAAATTTTAGTGATTGATAATTCGGGGAATCTTTCCGAATTTAAGACTCGGAAAAAATTTTGATAACAGGGAAACTTTACAAGTGGTTATCAGAAATAATCAATGGTTTGCTGCTGAACTAATAGATAGGAAATCTTTTTGTCTTATCGGATGTACTGTTTCTCCTGGTTTTGATTTTGACGATTTTCAATTAGGTTCAAGATCAGAACTATTAAAGCAGTTTCCCGGACATTCTGAAATAATTAAAAGATTCACAAAAGCAAAAGCATAGAAATACCCGTAAAAACAGCGAAAAAAAATTACCTTAACAGAGATGTTCTAATATTATAGATTAAAACAATAAAATTTTAATGCTTTGCAATGCATTCAATATTGAACTTCAAACCTAAATTATATAACTTTTTCGCTCAAAATTAAATAATTAATCCGGAGGATTTATATAGAGAATTTTTCTACTGTTTTTTTTGAATTATTTCTTTCGGGTTCCAAATTAAAAATAAGATTCCAAATCTGATTCGGGAGATTCTTGGTATCACTGCAGTTTCTGTGGTGATCTTCTTCAGTTTAGTAAATCTTGGCTTTTCACCTGAAAAGGCTAAAATTGATAATACTATCTGGATAAATTCTCTCTTCGATTATTACCATAAACAGGCATCTCTGCCTCCAATCAGTTCTTCTGCCGAAAATAATATTTCCAATATTAATGATGAAAAAACACTTGATTCCTCTGTGTATTCAAATACCGGACAAAAACTGGATTCGATGAAGGTTTTTGATGTTTCAGAACTTCATTCATTACAGGCAAAAAAAGAAAATTACGCTTCTCTTAATACTACTCAGTCTGAGATATTTTCTGCAGTAACCGGATTATTTCCCCCTGATTCAACAGTAAAAGAAGATTCCCTTAATATTGATTCTTTAAAAGTCGGGAAAACAGGTATTGCGGCAGACACTGTCAAAGTAGATTCAATGGCTTTGGACTCCACAGCCAGATTAAAATATTTCCATTACCAGAGAACAGACCTGCCATATTTAACTTTACAGCGTCCCAGGAAATCTCCCTTTTTTGCACAACCAACTGACAGGAAACGAACAGTCCGGATCGATTCAACCGGGAAATATGTGGTGATAGAGGAAAAGATTGCCGGGCAGGAGACTAAGGAATTACTCAGGGTTCCAATTGAGGATTATATAGAAGCCAAACTTGATCTGCACAGAAGGGAACTTTGGGAAGATCTTGGATATCAGTATGAACTCAAATCTTCAAAAAAAGAACTTGGGAGAATTAATAAAAAACATTACCGATTTTGAAATACCGCTCCCCAAGGTTGGCGTACTTAGTATTTTTGGTGAACCCAAAATAAGTTTGAAAGTCGGTGGAGCTGTGGATATCCATGGCGCCTGGCGTAATGAAAATACATCAGGAGTTACAGCTTCAAGATACGGCAACACTCGGAATGAACCTGATTTTAAACAGCAGGTTCAGATAACTGTTGCAGGAACAATCGGGGACAAACTTCATATTAATGCTGACTGGAATACTGAAAGAACTTTTCAATATGAAAACCAGCTTAAAATAAAATATGAAGGTTACGAAGATGAAATTATCCAGAGCATTGAAGCCGGAAACGTTTCTCTGCAAACATCTCCTTTAGTTGGTGGAAGTGAAGCTCTCTTCGGATTGAAAGCTAATTTTAAATTAGGTCCGTTATCTTTAACCACACTGGCAAGTCAGAAAAAAGGTGAAACTGAAGAAGTATCAGTTAACAGCGGAACAACCTCGCAGGAATTTAATCTGCGGGCATATGATTATTCTACTAATCATTATTTTCTTGATACGCTCTACGCTAGTGAAATCCCATCACTTAATATATTTAAGAATTATTATAATAGCGCCACTCCGACATATCCGCAGCAGTATTACGTTGTAAATATTGAAGTATGGAAATCAGTTAATGTAATAACTTTCGACAGGACAAAGCAAAGAAAAGGTAATGCATATATTGATCTGCCAACTTTGCAGGGCACAAATAATTATGCGGCTTATAGTCGTGATACATCCGGAATTCCCGGTCAGGTAGAAGTTAGCTGGTTTGAATTACTTCAGCAGGGTGTAGATTATGAGTTACACCCGGAGACAGGATATATAACTTTTAAAACAAGTTTACAGGATAATGATATAATTGCAGTTGCTTATCAGCGGCAAAGTGGTGATACTTACGGGCAGTTTCTAAGTACAATTAATGTTGCCGATACTTCTAAGAACATTGTTCTAAAACTTGTAAAACCGAAAAATCTGCAGCCGGAATATACGCGGGCATGGAAACTTCAGCTTAAAAACATATATCCTCTTGGCGGAAGGAACATTAAACAGGAAGGTTTTGAGTTTAATGTTAAGTATGAAAAAGAAGGTCAGGATCCTTTAACAGATATAGCAACTCCTACCGGAACTGTTCGTTTATTAACAGCTTTTGGATTGGATTTGCTGGATGCAAGCGGGAATCCTAACCCGGATAATAAATTCGACTATCGTCGTAACATTACAATTTTCCCTGAAACTGGTGAAATTGTCTTTCCCACTCTACATCCTTTCGGTTCGAATCTGCCAAATGGAATACCGGACACTCTTGCATTTAACGAAGTTTATACCCTTACAAAAACATTCGCCCAACAGACGAAGATAAAAGACAAATGGTTGTTAACAGGTAAATACTCCGGTGAAGCATCCTCAGTTTATCAATTAGGATTTAATATCGTTGAAAATTCGGTAAGAGTTTTACTTAACGGCAGAGAACTTACCCCAGGAACGGATTATATTGTCGATTACAATATCGGGCAGCTTACCATCAGGAATGATGCGGCTTTAGTGCCGGGAGCAGATTTAAAAATCACGTATGAAAAAAATGATCTGTTTCAACTTGCTTCAAAAACACTTTTAGGTGCACGTGGTTTGTTTGATTTTTCAGATAAAACAAAATTAGGTTTTTCAATTTTAAACTTAAATCAGCAGACTCTTAGTGATAAAGTAAGAATAGGTGAGGAACCATTAAGTAACACTATATACGGAGTAGATGCAACAACGGGAATTGATCTACCAATAATTACTAAAGGTCTTGATAACATTATTTCTACAAGAGAAATGTCCTCACTAACATTAAGCGGGGAGTATGCGTACATCAATCCAGACCCTAATACAAAGAAAAGTACGATTAGCTCCGACCAGGGGCAGAGTATAGCATATATTGATGATTTTGAAGGTGCTAAGAGAACTATTCCAATCGGTGTATCTTATACTGCCTGGAAGGATTTAAGTCCACCTGATTCGCTTCCGGGTCTTGCCGGTCTTACTTACAGACAAAAAATGGATTACAAAGCTAAAAGTATATGGTTTACAGTAACTCCATCTGACGTTAATGTAAAAGAAATCTGGCCCAACAAATCTGTTGCAACAGAGGATCAGCAAGTTACGGTAATGGATTATGTATTTCTTCCTGACACACCCGGGTCTTTTAACTACTATCCACAACTTGGTGACCGGCAGAAGAACTGGGGCGGTATAATGAAACTTCTGTCATCTACTGCAAATAACCTGGTTGAAGAAAATATAGAGTTTGTTGAGTTCTGGGCAAAAATTGATGATGCACCGCAGGGTGCAAAGATCTTTCTTGATCTTGGAAGAATTAGTGAAGATGTTATACCAAATGACACACTGAATACCGAAGATCGTGAACCGCAAAATGATCTTATCGACCAGGGAGAAGATGTTGGACTTGATGGGCTGACCGATGCCCAGGAGAGGGCTAAGTATGGAAGCACAAAGGCTGATCCCAGCGGAGATGATTTTGCTTTTGATAATTCTGGAAGCGACAAGTATCAGGATTATTTCAACATAAATGGTACCGAAGGTAATGCTGTGCTAACTGATATTGGAAGGTTTCCTGATACTGAAGATCTGAATAAAAACGGAAACCTTGATAAAGCAAATAGTTATTTCAGGTATGAAATTCCGCTTGATACAAATCGGGCTACAAATCCTTTTATAGCAGGCGGAGGAGATAATGGTGGGAAAGATAAGAAAGGATGGTACCTCTACCGTGTTCCGTTAAAAGATTTTCAAAAAGAAATAGGTAATCCATCTCTTACCGATGTTGAATTCATCAGGTTTTTTATAACAAATGCATCAAGTCTAGTCCACCTGCGGTTAACAGAATTTAATCTTACCGGCAGCCAATGGCAGAAAGTTGTGCCGCAGGATTCGACGATGTCTATTTCAGTTATTAATATTGAGGATAATCCAAACTATACTTCTCCTCCGGGAGTATTTCAGGAAAGGGATAGAACGAGACCTGATCAACAGGTTTACCGTAATGAGCAATCATTAAATCTGATTATTAAAAATTTACCTGATGGTCAGGCCCGTGAAGCGGTGAAATATCTTTACAGACCGCTCGATGTATTTAACTACAAGCAGATGAAAATGTTTATTCACGGAGATGAATACACTGGTCTGGGATCAGTTTCAGACACTTCCGGTGGAACTTATTCCTCAGAGGTTTATTTCAGATTCGGAGGCGATACAAATAATTTTTATGAATACAGGCAGCCGGTTGTTGCAGGCTGGAATGAGATATCTATTAACTTCAGTGAGTTGACTGCAATAAAACAAGCCAGGAATGATTCTTCGATAACAAGGCTTGTGGAAAAACCTGTTCCAGGCAGATCTGGTCATTTATATGGTGTAAAAGGTAATCCCACATTAACTTCCGTTAAATTTTTATTGGTCGGAATTTATAATCCTTCACACTCTGTTCCACCCGGATTTAAACAGGGCTCTGTATCGGGTGAAATATGGGTGAACGAACTCAGAGTTGTCGGCGCAGATGATTCGCCCGGATGGGCTTATAATTTTTCTTCATCAATTAAACTTGCAGATTTAATGACTGTGAATGTAAACCTAAGCCAGACTAATCCTTATTTTCACAAGTTATCAGACAGATTCGGTTCGAGAGTCGAATCCAGGAACTGGGGAGTTTCTGCTGATGTAAATATTTTGAAGTTACTTCCTGTAAATCTTCCTGAGAGTAGTCTTAGATTGAATTACTCGCACACTGAAAGTGTAGGAAAACCACTATACCTTCCGGGAACTGATATTAAAGTAGATGAAGCAGCGAAACAAATCGCGGCTATAAGATCTGATACAACAGTAACAACAACCAAAACTCCTGAGCAAATAATTTCTGAATCACAAACAGTTAGCACTTCTGATACCTGGTCAGCTTCTAACATAAAGATTAAAGTTCCCACTTCTCTGTGGTACATACGGGATACATTTAATTCATTGTCATTCGGATTCAACTACAATAAAACCTTCAGTCGAAATCCGACTACCCTGGCTAATAACGGGTGGGTATGGAATGCATCAATGAGCTATGCAATAAACTTAAGCCCGACATATTATTTCTATCCTGAAGAGATTCCTGTGCTTGGGTCTGCAATTGCTTTATTCTCTGATTATAAAGATGTTAAAGTTTATTATACTCCGCAAAATTTTGCACTTAACTTAACAGCAAGAAGGCAGAGAAATACAAATGTCACCCGTCAACAGGCAGGCTCAACTTCTCAGCAGATAGTCTCGCGTGATTTTGGCACAACCAGAGGATTTAATTATAACTGGAAACTAACCGAGGGTGGATTAATAAATCTTGCAACAAGCTATAACGTTAATATAACTTCCTCACTTGCTTATCTTGAAACTACCGATAATGGATTCCAGAGACCTGAAAAAGAAATCTGGAAAGATATTCTTTCCGGTGTATTTTTTGGAAAAGATTACAGGTATGCTCAAACTTTTGATATTAAAACAAATCCTAAGCTGCCCTCAGTCTGGGATATCAACCGGTTCTTCCAGTTAAATGCGGGTTATACCTCAAGTTATAATTGGAACTTTGATTTCCGGCAGGATACACTTGGAAGAAGCGGTGGATTCTCAAGCCGTTTAACCACTGGATTGACCCTGAGATTGAAAGCACTAACTGATCCCTTGTTTGCTGAAAAACCAGAAACAAAAGTAAACCAAACCCAGAATCCCAGAGGAAACCGGGGGGGAGAGATCTTGAAAGTCGCCGAAAAAGAATTGAAGGCGGAGATGAGCAAATAAATGATTCTACGAAACAAAATATTGATGAAGAACCTGTTGGTAGTGATTCCTTACAGCAGACTACTAAAAGACCAGCCTTAACCCGGGCATTCGGTTTTCTTAAGAGTGTTGTAAAAAGTATTTTCTTTGATTATGAAACAATCACATTCAATTATACTAATGATAACAACGTTACTAAATCCGGAATATTAGGTGAAGGCACAGGCTTTAATAATTTCTGGGGGATAAACTATGATTATAAGAGAGGTCCTTCAAGATTATTTATGCTTGGGCTAAGCAGTGATATAGGCAGGCGAGCACCCAGAGGGAGTCTGCAGGATGTCTTTTCTCAAAAAAATAATCTTGATTTCCGGACATCGAGGCCGCTTTGGGAGGGAGCAAAAATTGATATCAATTGGAAAGTTGCATGGTCCATAAATAAAAACACAACTTTAACAACTGATGACCTGGGAAATCCCACGGTCACAAATATCAGCGAAACGGGTTCTATTGAAAGATCATTTTTATCTTTTCCTCCATCATTGTTTTTAAGTGTTTTCGGGAATGGAATAAAAAAAGTTAATGAATTATTTGATCCTAATGCAGCTAATCCACAGCAGAATTTATCAAATGCATTCCTTCAGGGATTTGAAACTTTGCCTATATTATCCAAATTTGGATTTCTGAAAAACTATGCTAAATATATTCCAAGACCCAACTGGCATCTAACCTGGGACGGACTTGAAAACATACTCTTCTTTAAATCATTTGCAAAAAAAGTTTCGCTTGAACACGCTTACAGTGCAACCTATACGGAGGGAACAAAATTAAATCCCGATGGGGTTCAGGAAATTCTTACTCAAAGAATTGAGTATGGTTTTTCACCAATCGCCGGACTGAACATGACTTTTAATGATATGTGGGGCGGCAACCTGATTGGAAGCATAAAATACGGTACCAGGACAATTTATGATCTCGGTTTAACCACAAAGAATATTTCAGAAACTTTTTCAAAAGATATCGGAATCACAGCCGGATTTTCAAAATCAGGATTTGAACTTCCATTATTCGGTATTAATCTTAAAAATGATATTGAATTCAGTCTTTCTTACACGAGTTCGAAAAATTCTGTAGTAAGATACGATATGCTTAACTTTACGGAAGCTGGTACTCCTCAGGATGGAACGCTTCGAACAACAATGGAACCCAGAATTAAATATACTATAAGCTCTAAAGTAACTCTCTCAATTTTTTACAGGAGAACTTCTGTTGAGCCGGAAGGTGCAGCCAGAATTCCTCCCACTACCACAAATGAAGCCGGTCTGGATGTACATATTTCTATTCAATAATAAACTTATTCAAATAGTTTGAGTACCCGGTTACAATTTCTGACAATAATCTTTATTAAATTATTAAGTATTAATTTTTGAACATACTATCAAAGGAAAATAATGGCAAATAACAGGATTTTGTGGGTTGATGATGAAATTGAACTTCTGAGATCACATATAATCTTTCTTTCTGAAAAAGGATATGATGTTGATACTGTTACAAATGGTGAAGATGCAGTTTCGCATGTAAAGCAAAATATATATGATTTAATATTTTTGGATGAAATGATGCCTGGTATGGGCGGGCTTGAGGTTTTAGCGCAGTTGAAGGAAATAAATCAATCTATTCCCGTTGTAATGGTTACGAAGAGTGAAGAAGAAACTCTTATGGATGAAGCGATAGGCAGCAAGATTACCGATTACCTTACAAAACCGGTTAATCCTAGCCAGATGTTTCTCGTTTGCAAAAAGATCCTTGAAGGAAAGCGGATTACCGGACAGGCGGCAGCCAAGGATTATCTTCATGATTTTAATGAGATTTCCATGGCGCTATTAAATAATCTAGATTACGTGGAATGGACTGAAATTTATAATAAAATTGTAAACTGGGATGTGGAACTGGATACTCATTCAGGTATGGGGCTTCGTCAAACACTTAGCGATCAAAAAAAAGAAGCAAATAAAGAATTTTCAAAGTTTGTAGAAAAGAATTATACAACCTGGATAAATAACATAGGTGATAATTATACACCTACCGCTTACTACCGAAATCACAGAAAAATATGTACTTGAACATCTGAAGGATAATAAGACTTCTGTATTTTATTTTGTTCTTGATTGTTTAAGGCTTGATCAATGGCTTGTTTTGGAGAAACATCTTCTGGACCTGTTCAAAATAGAAAAAGATTACTATTTCGCGATACTTCCAACAGCTACTCCTTATGCAAGAAATGCGTTGTTCAGCGGATTGTTTCCGTCGGAAATAGAAAAAAATTATCCGCAGCTCTGGCAGGGAAATGATGATGATGAAAGGAGTATGAACAAGTATGAGAAGGAGTTGTTACAGCATCTGCTCGATAGAAAGAAGATCAAGCTTCGCAATGAGCTTAAGTATATCAAAATAATTGATCCGGAAGTCGGTAGAAATTTCGAACAGAATATTCATTCTTATCAGAATAGTCATCTTACTGCAGTTGTTGTTAATTTTCTTGATATGATTGCTCACGGAAGATCAGACTCTGACATACTTAAAGAAATTGCTCCAGATGAAGCCGCTTACCGCTCTCTGACAAATACATGGTTTACTCATTCATCATTACTTTCCACATTTAAAACTCTTGCAACACTAAAAAATGTTAAAATTATTATTACTACCGATCACGGGAGTATACGTTCTTTAAGAGGAGCAAAAGTTCTTGGAGACAGAGAAGCATCAACAAACCTCAGGTTTAAATATGGGAGAAATCTAAAAGTGGATGAAAAGAATGCTATCTACATTAAAAATCCTTTAGACTACAAGTTGCCTAAACGCGGTGTAACGATAAATTATATAATTGCAAAAGAAGATTATTATTTTGTATATCCGACCGATTATCATAAATACTTGACTTATTATAAAGATACATTTCAGCATGGAGGAATTTCAATGGAAGAGATGATTCTCCCGGTAATTACTATGGAACCAAAATAATTGATTATTGATAAAACTGAAACCTCAAATTCAGAAGAAGAAACTATTGAACTTGCGAAAGAATTTGCATCCGGTCTGAAAGGCGGAGATGTGGTTATTTTGAATGGAAACCTTGGTGCCGGGAAAACATTTTTTATCCGCGAAGTTTCTCTTTGTTTTGATGTTGCTTCTGTGAGCAGCCCGACATTTGCATTAGTAAATGAATATAAAGGAACAATTCAGATTTATCATTTCGATTTCTACAGGATAAATAAAGTTGAAGAACTTTATGATATCGGATTTGAAGGTTATCTCGACAATGAAGACGCAATAATTTTTATAGAATGGGGAAATCTTTTCCCGGAAATACTTCCACGGAAAAGAACAGAAATAAATATTAAAACAGGTATAGAAAAACAGAGAACATTTGAATTCCGAAAGTACAAATAACAATTCCATAATACTTGCAATCGAAACTTCATCAAGTATTTGTGGTGTATGTATTTATTTTAATGAAGAAAAGTTTTTTCAAACAGAAATTCATTATAAAAATATTCACGCTGAAAAATTATTTGAAATTGTCGATACAGTTATAAAATCGGCGGAAATAAAAGCACAGGATATAAACTCAATTGCAATTTCAAATGGTCCGGGTTCTTTTACCGGGCTCAGAATCGGAATGTCAGCAGCAAAAGGATTAGCGTTTGGTTCATCAATCCCGATTATCCAGGTTCCTACATTTGAAGCATTAGCACTTCAAATCTCAAAATACCTTCCCAATGATTCTATTTTTATTATCGCAAACAAGGTTAATATTGATGAAGTGTATTTTGCCAAGTTTCAAATTAAATCTAATAGTTATATATTTGTGGAGAACCTGAGGATATTGAGTTTTAGTGAATTTTTAAGCAATTCTAAAGATTTTATTACATTTGGAAATGCTTTAAAGGATAAACAAAAAGATTCATTCTTTAAATCCTTTGTATTTTCTCCTCAGCCAAAATATATAGCCGAATGGGCAATTAAATACGGAAAAGACAAGCTAAGTGAAGATATCGATTATATAGAACCATATTATCTCAAAAATTTTACAGTAAAGGTGAAGAAAAATGATTAAACAAATTTTAATACTCGTTTTGTTTATAGCATCATTAAGCTATGCTCAGATACTTCCTCCCAGAGTCTCTTCTCAGTTAATGGAATATGACTTCGGTCAGGTCTCCCGCGGTGAACATGTTAAGTATGATTTTGTTGTTACAAATGTTGGCGGTGATCTTTTAAAAATAATTGATGTAAGAGCTTCCTGCGGATGTACTGCAGCTAAACCGGAAAAGGATGACCTGGCTCCAGGTGAATCAACAAACATAAAAGTTGATTTTAATTCTACCGGTAGATCAGGGAAGCAGACAAAAATAATAACAGTGAAGACAAATGATCCTGATAACCCTGAGATTCGATTCACGCTAACAGGTAGTGTTGTTGATCCCGGAACTGAGAAAGGAAATGTTGCAAACAGTCCGATTATGTTTTTTAACGAAACACAGCATGATTTTGGAGATGTGCAACAGGGTAAGGTTGTGGATTATACTTTTTCATTTGTTAACAGAGGTGAAGCTGCATTAAAAATAAGAGATGTTAAAACATCCTGCGGATGCACGGCTGCACTTGTCAGTAAAGAAACTATTGAACCGGGAAAAGAAGGAACTTTAAAAGTTGAACTTGATACAAAAAAGCAAATAGGGAAAATGAGCAGGAGAGTGACTATATATTCAAATGATCCTACGAATCCGGATATGGTTCTTACTATTTTTGCTAATGTGCAGAAGGGAACACATTAATGCCCTGGTTTAAACGGTCAAAAGAAAATATTTCACCTGATTCCCAGAAAAAAGATTTGCCGGATGGGATGTGGGATAAATGCCCTAGCTGCGGTGAAATAATTCATAAAAAACAATTGGAAACAAATCTTTGGACCTGTCTCAAATGTGGTTTTCATTTCCGGATTGGAAGTGCGGAATATATAGATATATTGTTGGACAAAGGTACTTTCAAAGAAATGGATAAGAAAATGCGATCCGCTGATCCGCTTGAATTTGAAGATACAAAAAAATATTCCGACCGTATAACCGAAACTATAAAAAAACTTGGATTGAATGACGCTGTAAAAACGGGAACAGGAAAACTGAATGGAATCGATGTTGCTTTCGGGTGCATGGATTTTAAATTTATCGGGGGAAGTATGGGCTCTGTTGTCGGAGAAAAAATCGCCAGGCTCACAGACAGATCTTTTAAAAATAAAATTCCTTTAATCATTATTTCTTCCAGTGGCGGGGCAAGAATGATGGAAGGTGCATTATCTTTAATGCAACTTGCAAAAACCAGTTCAAGATTGGCTAAACTTGCTGAGGCGAAAATTCCTTACATTTCAATAATGACAGATCCGACAACCGGTGGAACAACTGCAAGTTACGCAATGTTAGGTGATGTGCACATTGCAGAACCTGAAGCACTCATAGGATTTGCCGGACCAAGGGTTATCAAACAAACTATCGGAAAGGATCTTCCAAAAGGATTTCAAAGATCAGAGTTTCTGTTGGAACGGGGATTTGTTGATATTGTATCTTCACGAAAAGATTTAAAGCAGAATATCTCATAACGTTTTAACATTACTGAGCTGAGGTAAAGATCAAAGTAGTTAAAAGTGTTAAGCAGATGCAGCAAATCTCTAAGATGTTGCATCTTGAAGGCAAAGTAATCGGATTTGTCCCGACAATGGGTTTCCTTCACGATGGCCACCTTAAACTTATCTCCCGATCCCAAAAAACTTCTGATGTAACAATTGTTTCCATATTTGTTAACCCCACTCAGTTTGGTCCGAATGAAGATTTTAATAAATATCCCCGGAACCGGGAAAGGGATAAAGCACTTTTAAAAAACCAGAAAGTCGATTTTTTATTTGTCCCTGAACCTGCTGAAATTTATCCCGCCGGATTTCAAACTTATGTTTCTGTTGAAAAGATAACCTCAATTCTGGAAGGTGAGTCACGGCCAACCCACTTTCGGGGTGTAACAACTATAGTCTCAATTCTGTTTAATATTGTAAAACCGGATCAGGCTTTTTTTGGTCAGAAAGATGCACAGCAGACTTTTATTATCAAAAGAATGGCAGGTGATTTAAAGTTTGATACAAAAGTTGTAGTTATTCCTATAGTTCGTGAAAAAGATGGACTCGCATTAAGCTCAAGAAATGTTTACTTATCTGAGGAGGAAAGAAAAGATGCTTTGGTGCTGAGTCATTCACTGATGTATGCACGTAAATTAATTTCAAACGGAGAATAAAATGTTTCTAAAATTACTACCGGGATGAAAAAAATATTAAACAGAGCTGCATCTTCCCGAATTGATTATGTAAACATCGTAGATGCGCTTAACTTCTCTTTGGCAAAAAACTTAATCCACGGCAAAAAATATTACGTACTTATTGCCTGCGGAATTGGTAAAACCCGCTTGATAGATAACATACTCATTAAAGCTTAACCCCCATTTATTTTTATAATTGATTTTATCCCGTAGTGGATGAGATTTTTTTCAAAAGTAAAATTAAAATTGAGATGAGGAATAATTTTTACAGCATTACCCCCGGTTAAATAAATCTTAATCTCTTTTGACTGTTTTGTTTCTCGTAAATATTTAATGAACCTGTCAATCATTCCAACTGTTGAATTCAAAAGCCCGCTGGCTATTGAAGTCCTGGTTGAATTTCCAATCATATCTTCAAAATCATCAGGCGTAACTTCCGGAAGCTGGGCGGTATTATTTTTTAGTGAACTCCCCATAAGTTCAATGCCCGGTGCAATGATCCCTCCAATAAATTCCCCTGGAAATTGAACCACATTGATTGTAGTTGCTGTTCCAAAATCTATAGTAAGAACAATTTCATCTTTTTTAAGTGGACCATTCAGAAAAAATGCACCCTCTGCAGAACATAATCGATCTGTGCCAAGCGTTTCCGGATTTTTATAAATTATCTTAAGATTAAATTTTGAATTCGTTGAAATATGGTGGTAGCGGAAAGAGTTCTGGGTGAGATAATTTTTTAACTCAAGCAATTTGTAGGGGACTACGCTTGATATTCCCGTGAAGGAAATTTCCGACTTTGTATATAGAGAAGTTAACTCTTCTATGCCCGGTAGAGAAAACGTTTCAATAAGTTCATCCCCGGAAAAAAGACCCGCTTTAATCTTAGAATTACCAATATCACAAGTTAACAGCATATGAATCATCCGGAATGAAAATAAAACTAACCAATACTAACATCACCAAAATATATTTTTTCTAACTTCCTGCCGCTTTTTAAGATCAGAAATCCATCTTCATCAAGATCGTCAAAAATACCATATCTTACTTTATCACCTTCTGTAACTGAAATTTTTTCACCTAACATTCTGCACCTTGCTTTCCAGTCTTTTAATATCTCTGAAGGTTTATCTTCTATCCACTGCAGAATTTCTTCAAAAATATTTAAAAATTCTGCAAGCAATACTTCTCTGTCAGCATTCTGAGAGATCTCAGTTTTTATTGAAGTTGGAGGAAGTTTAAAGGTCCCCTGGAATGAAGTCTGGTTGACATTTATTCCAATTCCAGTGACAACTCTTTCTATTTTTTTACCCGAAGAAGACGATTCAATCAATATTCCTGCAACTTTTTTACCGTTTATTATTACATCATTTGGCCACTTTAGTTCTATTTTAAGCTGGAAGAGATTTTCTATTGCCATTGCTGCTGCAAGTGAGGTTGCAAAATTAATCATATTAATTTTACTACCGGAAAAATCTCTGTCTTTCAATAATATAGAAAAGGTAAGATTTAACTCTTTTGTACTATACCACGTGCTATCTTTTCTTCCGCGACCTTTATTCTGTTTTTCACATAAAATAACAGAACCATCTTTGTCAAAACCATCAGTTTTATTTAACAGTACACTGTTGGTGGAATCAACTTCCTCAGCATAAATAAAATTTCTACCTATAATTTCAGTATCCAGTTTAATATCAAAAAACTCTAAATCGAACATCAACTTCCTTTGATAAAATGAACTTCTAAAATAAAAAAATATTTAGACTCTTTTACCCGGAACCAGAAAAATTAAAATTGACGCAGTTATTGCCATATTAAATTGCAGTAGGACATATAGACAGTCTAAGTGTCAGATAGACAAATATTAAATAGGATCAAGTATTCAATTAACTTGTTATAAATAAACAAGTTAGAAGATTTATCAGACTTGGCATATTGATTGAACTAGCATATAGCATATTGAAAAGAAATTAGAATAATAAGGAGATATCTAAAATGACATTCGTAAAATTTGAACCCCTGAAAGAACTGGATAATCTTAACAATCGTTTGCATAAATTTTTTGGAGAATTTCCTGCAAATGTAGATCTGGGTTTAGCATTTAGTCCAAGAGTAGATGTTTTTGCTGATGATGAAAACATTTATGTTGAAGCGGAATTACCTGGAATGAGAAAAGATGAAATTAAGATTTCACTACAGGATAATATACTTTCTATAAATGGTGAGAAAAAATCAGCCAGTGAAGAGAAGGATAAAATACAATATTTCAGAAACGAGAGAATATTTGGAAATTTCTCCCGGAGTTTTTCACTTCCTGATGATATTAACCAGGAAAACGTTGATGCTCAATTTCAGGAAGGTGTATTAAAGATTGTGATCGGGAAACAGGAAATCAAAAAAGCAAAAGAAAGAAACATTGAAATTAAATAAAAAATTTGAAGAAGAAACTAATGCAGCTTAATCTGCTGCTTGTGGAAATTATACATTAAAAGGAAGGAGTTTTTAGAATGGGTAAGATAATAGGAATTGATTTAGGTACAACAAATTCTTGCGTTGCCGTTATGGAAGGTAATGATCCGGTGGTGATTCCGAATTCAGAAGGAGGACGGACTACACCGTCTGTTGTTGCGTTTACGAAATCCGGTGAAAGATTAGTGGGACAACCGGCAAAAAGGCAGGCAATAACTAATCCGAAACATACAGTATTCTCCATAAAAAGATTTATGGGAAGAAAGATAGATGAAGTAACCGATGAAAAAGGTAAAGTACCCTATGAAGTAATATCAGGGGATAACGATACAGCACGTGTTAAGATAGGCGATAGAGTTTATTCTCCACCGGAAATAAGTGCAATGATCCTACAGAAGATGAAAAAGACTGCTGAAGAATATTTAGGACAGGAAGTTACAGAAGCCGTTATTACAGTTCCGGCGTACTTTAATGATTCACAACGCCAGGCAACAAAAGATGCAGGTGAAATTGCAGGTTTGAAAGTTAGAAGAATAATTAATGAACCTACTGCTGCTGCCTTGGCTTATGGATTGGATAAAAAAACAACATCTGATCATACAGTTGCCGTTTATGATCTCGGAGGCGGAACTTTTGATATCTCAATTCTTCAGTTAGGTGAAGGTGTTTTTGAAGTGAAATCAACCAATGGTGATGGACACCTCGGCGGTGATGATTTCGATCAAAGAATAATTGATTTTCTTGCTGATGAATTTAAGAAACAGGAAAGTATTGATTTAAGAAAAGATCCTATGGCATTGCAGAGATTAAAAGAAGCAGCAGAAAAAGCGAAGATTGAATTATCTTCCTCCTCATCCACAGATGTGAATCTTCCGTTTATCACGGCTACTCAAGACGGACCAAAACATCTTAATATTAATCTTTCAAGATCAAAATTTGAACAATTGATTGATGATCTCGTTCAAAGAACAAAAACTCCTTGTGAGAAAGCAATTAAAGACGCCGGTGTAACTCCGGATCAGATAAATGAGGTAATCCTGGTTGGCGGTTCAACAAGGATTCCCATGGTTCAGGAACTTGTTAAACAATTATTTAACCGTGAACCTCATAAAGGCGTTAATCCGGATGAGGTTGTCGCAATTGGTGCGGCAATTCAGGGTGGCGTGCTTGCAGGTGATGTTAAGGATGTTCTGCTTCTTGATGTAACACCTCTTTCTCTCGGAATTGAAACTCTCGGTGGCGTATTCACAAGACTTATTGATGCCAATACAACAATTCCAACCAAGAAGAGTGAAATATTTTCAACAGCTTCGGATAATCAACCTTCAGTTGAGATAAATGTTTTGCAGGGTGAAAGACAAATGGCTGCAGATAGCCGTTCGCTAGGTAGATTTCATCTGGATGGAATCCCTCCGGCACCCCGCGGCGTTCCACAGGTTGAAGTTACATTTGATATTGATGCTAACGGAATTCTTCATGTCAATGCTAAAGATAAAGCTTCGGGTAAAGAACAGAGCATCCGGATAACTTCTTCCAGCGGATTAAATAAAGATGAAATAGAGAAAATGAAAAACGATGCAAAAGAACATGCTGCAGAAGATAAGAAAAAGAAAGAAGCTGTCGAAGTAAAAAATCAGGCTGATAGTCTTGTATTCCAAACCAAGAAACAAATTGAAGAGATGAAGGATAAAATTTCAGCAGATAATAAAACAAGACTTGAAGCTGAGATTAAAAAGGTTGAAGAAGCGATATCCGCAAATAATACAGAGCAGATGAAATCGGCAACAGATTCTTTAAGTAAAGTCTGGAATGAGATAGCTTCACAATTATACAGCCAGGCTGGTCCGCAGGGGCAGGGAGCTCCTGGTGGTGAACAGCAGCAATCAAATCCGGATGGAAATCCTGAGGAGAATAAAGAAAATGTTCAGGACGCCTCTTATGAAGTTGTTGATGAAGAAGAAGATAAAAATAAAGATAAAAAATAATTTAAAAATGCAGTCTTCGGACTGCATCGGCTAAAAAGTTTATAAATAACTAGGAGTAATAAAATGAACGATAATCATAATAATGAAAACGTGGAAGTTAAACAGGAAAAACAATCGTGGGAAAAAATTGTAAACTCTGAATGCAGTTATGCTCCTATGGTTGATATATATGAAACAAAGGATGACTTCGTTCTTGTTGCAGATATGCCGGGTGTGGATAAAGATAAGGTAAATCTGAGAATGGAAGAAGGGTCATTGCTAATTTTCGGAGAAATTAATTATCAGCAAACATTAAATCGAAAATATATTCTGAAAGAAAAAGAGACAGGTCATTACTTCAGAAAATTTAAGATTTCAGATTCTATTGATGAGACCAAAGTATCCGCAAAATTTGAAAATGGTCAGTTGTTAGTTATACTTCCTAAACACGAACGTGTAAAACCGCGTATAATTAATATTAAGTAATTAATCTGATGTTTAAAGATAAAATGCCTGTCAATATCTGACGGGCATTTTTATTTTCAGCTCAAGTAAAATACACTTTTATGCTTTTTATTTTTAGCCATCGTTTCTTTATCTTTCCCCCTTAAGTAACAGTTTTTATCCGGATTATTAATGACACATAGCTCTCAAAAGAATCGTATCATTTTCATTGATCTGATGCGGGCTTTTGCTGTTCTACAAATGGTCCAGGGGCACACTACAGATGTATTCCTTGCAAATTCATACAGAAGTACAGACTTCCCGGTTTATGCAACATGGCTTTTTATGAGAGGAATGACAGCTCCGATTTTTATGTTTTCTGCAGGAACAGTTTTTACATATTTATTCCGACTCGTAAAAGAACCATTTGAAAGTAATATGAGAGTTAAAAAAGGACTTAAAAGGGTTATACTACTTGTTGCACTTGGTTATCTTCTACGTTATCCCACAGCAACAATTGTTGATTTCTCCCAGGTCACTCATGAACAATGGCAGATTTTTATGGCTGTAGATGTTCTTCAAAGTATCGGGATGGGAATTTTCTTTTTGATAATTTGCGCGTATGTGGCAGAGAAATTTAATTTAAGTGACTACGTTGTTTTTTCAATAGGTGCAGTAATTTTCTTTTTACTCCATCCTGTTTTTGCAACTATCAACTGGACAAATATCTTACCCGTTCCTATTGCAGGTTATTTTTATCAGGGCACCGGATCTAACTTTCCTCTATTCCCCTGGGTGGGGTATGTAATCTCCGGCGGGGTACTTGGCAGTTATCTTGCGAAAAATCCAACGGTATTTAAATCTGTAAAATTCAGTACAAGAATTTTAATTGCCGGAGGAATCCTGTTTGGATTAGCGTTAATAATAAATACTTTATTGCAAAATTTCCCGGGAGCCGGTTTTAAAGCATGGGCAGACGGTCCATTACTCTCTATGACGCGGCTTGGCTTTGTATTAATATTAAATGCTGTGGTTTCTTTTATTTCTTTAAAGGTTGATACTATACCGAGGTTTCTTATTCTTATTGGAAGAAATACTCTATTGATCTATATTGTACACCTGATGATATTATATGGAAGTGCCTGGAATCCAGGTTTGATTTTATTGTTCGGTGAAAGTTTTGGTGTCTGGAAAACTGTTGGCGGCGCAGTGGGAATGATTACATTAATGTCTTTTATGGTTTTAACAATTCATAAATTAAAAATTAAAAACAAACAGCTCGTAACTGAATAAATTTAAAATGAGAAAATCTGAAACAACGAAACCTGAAATTAATGAAACTGAAATTAAGATAGAACAAACACTCAGACCAAAGAAAATTTCAGATTTCAAAGGACAAAAAAAGATTACTGAAAATCTCAATGTTTTCATTTCAGCAGCAAGCAAACGTGGGGAAGCTCTCGATCACGTTCTATTAACAGGACCTCCCGGTTTAGGCAAAACAACTCTTGCACATATAATTGCAAATGAAATGGGTGTGAAACTGAAAATAACTTCAGGCCCTGTACTAGAAAAACCCGGTGATCTTGCCGGAATACTTACGAACCTTGAAGAGAAATCAGTTTTATTTATTGATGAAATACACCGGTTAAGCCCGGTAATTGAAGAATATCTTTATTCGGCAATGGAAGATTATAAACTCGATATAATGATTGATTCAGGACCAAATGCCAGGACAGTACAAATTAGTCTGCCTAAATATACATTGGTCGGTGCAACTACTCGCGCCGGAATGCTTTCATCACCATTGCGTGATCGTTTTGGAATTAAGTTCAGATTGGATTATTACGAATCTGAAACATTGCTCTCAATTGTTCAGCGATCCGCAAAAATTCTCGATTTAAAAATCGAAAAAGATGCCGCTCTGGAAATTGCAAAAAGATCAAGAGGTACTCCAAGAATTGCTAACAGGCTACTTCGAAGAACAAGGGACTTTGCCGACTTTGAAGACAAAAAAACTGTTGACGTTGATGTGGCTAAAAAAGCATTGAAAGCTCTGGAAGTTGATGAATATGGTCTTGATGAAATGGATAAGGAAATTATCCTGGCAATAATTGAAAAGTATAAAGGCGGACCGGTTGGGTTAAATACACTTGCAGTTGCAGTTAATGAAGATGCCGGAACAATAGAAGAAGTTTATGAACCGTTTTTAATTCAACAGGGATTTATACAACGCACACCCCGGGGAAGGGAAGTTACTTCCCTTGCATATAAAAGATTCGGTAAAGTAAAATTTGAACCCGGTAAAACCGATACTTTATTTGAATAGTAGTTGGAGGGTATTATGAAGTTTGTTTTAAAGATTTCCATTCTTCTTATAATTATGTGTCTGAATTATCAGCCGTTGCTGGCTCAGAAGGAATTTATTCCGCGAAATATTCAGGATGCATACAATAAAGGAACCCGTTCATATGACGGAAGCCCTGGGCAAAATTACTGGCAGAATTCTTCTGACTATAACATTAAGGCTGATTTCGAACCGCATAAAAGGTTATTAACAGGAAGTGAACAAATTATTTATCACAATAATAGTCCCGATACTCTTACCCAGATTGTAATCCGTTTATATCAGAATATTAACACTTCTACAGCAGCGAGAGGTTTTAATCTGAATCCGGATATGATTACTGAAGGAATGAGCATTAATCAGGTAAAGATTGATGGAGTTCAACAGAATTTAAACGATCACAAAAAATTTGCAACATCTGGAACTTTGTTCTTTATAGTAATGAAAGAAAATCCCGTGCTGCCGCATTCAGAAATAAATCTGAATATTGACTGGGATTTCACTCTCACTGAAGCACAAAGTATAAGAATGGGTGCCTATGATTCAACATCTTTTCTTTTAGGCTACTGGTATCCTCAAATTTCTGTTTACGATGATATTGATGGCTGGGATGTAATTCCTTATACAGGTTTACAGGAATTCTATAATGACTTTTCCAATTACAATGTTGAGATAACTGTTCCCAATACCTTTGCAGTTTGGGGAACCGGAATACTTCAGAATCCTGACGATATTTTCACTAGTTATTATCTGGATAAATACAGAGAAGCTTTCGAGAGTGACAGCATAATCAATATTATTGCAAAAGCTGATTTAGGCGAAAAAATATTTCAGGATCAGAAACCAACTAATACCTGGAAGTACAAAGCAGAGAATGTAACTGATGTGGTATATGGAACAAGTGATCATTACCTATGGGATGCTACAAGTCTTGAAGTTGAACCGGGAAGAAGAGTTTACATTGCAGCTGTTTATAAAAAAGAATCGGAAGATTTTTATGGTGTAGCAAAACTTGCAAAACAGTGCATCGATTTCTTTTCGAATGAAATGCCTGCCGTTCCTTTTCCGTTTCCTTCATTTACAGTTTTCAATGGTGAAGGAGGTATGGAATTTCCAATGCTGATAAATGACGGAACAACAGATTCTTACAAGAGTACAGTGGGGTTAACATCACACGAAAATGCTCACCAGTATTTCCCGTTCTATATGGGTACTAATGAACAAAAATATGCCTGGATGGATGAAGGCTGGGCAGTTTTTCTTCCTACCGATCTTGAAAAGAAATTAATTAATGACAGAAGAAGAATAGACAGGGAAGTTCAGAATTTTGATACTTATGCCGGAACCGAAAATGATATACCTCTTTTTGTTACAACAGATAATATGTCATACAGACCTTACAGGCTGGCCTCATATACCCGTCCGGGACTTTCATACTTATTCCTCAGGGATGCCCTGGGGGATAGTCAATTCAAAGAGGCGTTAAAAAATTATATAAATAACTGGCATGGCAAACATCCTGGTCCGTTCGATTATTTTTTCACTTTCAATAAATCAGTTGGAAAGGATTTGTCCTGGTTCTGGAAGCCGTGGTACTTTACCAGGGATTTTGCTGACCTTGCAATAAAAAATGTTGTGGTCAACAACGGTAAAGTTTCGGTTGAATTAGAAAAAATCGGTAAGGTTCCAGTTCCAGTAACCCTTACTTTTTATTACTCCGACGGAACAAAGGATTCCGTTTATAAATCCACATCAGTATGGGAAAATTCAGACGTGGTAAAGATTGAATTTATTCCTGCAAAGCCGGTAACCAAAATAAAACTTGGTTCGACGGATATACCGGATAGTAATACAAAAAATAATTTTTACGAGGTTGAAAGAAACCAGGATTGAAATAATCTTCATATGGCAAATTCACTCAAAGTTCGTGCAGGTGACCCGGTTTTATCATTAATACATTCCATCTGAATTTTTAATAATTATTTAACACAGGAATTACTAATTATTTTTGATGCTAAAATAAATATTAGCATATTAGAAATTCTAAAATCAGTTAGTTATGAGATCCTTAAAATACCTTCTATACCTTTCGCCGATAATTATTTTCGTTGTTATTTCTTCTGCCCGTGAGTTAAATGAAGGAGCACTCGGTACAAGAAGTAACCCGATTAAACTGTATTTCACTCCTTCAGTTGATGCTAAACGAATTACTACGAATGCAAGAGAACTGACAGACTTTCTGGAAAAGGAAACAGGATACTATTTTACAACGGCAGTTCCCGCAAGTTTTGTTGCCGTTGTTGAAGCATTCGGGACTAAAAAAGCGGATATCGCAAGTATTAATACTTTTTCTTATTTAATGGCTAATGCAAAATATGGCGCCGAGGCAAGACTTAGAATTGTTCGTGATAATAATGAAACATCATATAGGGGACAGTTTATAACAAGATACGATTCCGGTATTGACAGTCTTCCGGATATTAACGGAAGAAGTTTTGCTTATGTTGATCCCTCTTCTACTTCCGGGTATATTCTTCCTAAAGCCATGCTGGATAAAAAGGGAATTAAGCCAAGTGAAACAGTCTTTGCAATGAGACATGATAATGTTGTAACAATGGTTTACCAGGGACAGGTTGCTGCAGGTGCGACTTATTATGCACCTCCTGATCCTCTGACGCACGAAATTCTTGATGCAAGAATGAGGGTAGAAAAACAATTCCCTGATGTAGAAAAGAAGGTTAAAATAATCGGATTTACTCAACGGATACCAAATGATCCTTGGGTTTTTAGAAAAGATATGAACGAAGAAATGAAAGAAAAAATAATTGATGCTTTACTGAAATATGTTAAGACTCCACAGGGAGGCAAATCGCTATATGATATTTACGATATACGCGGATTGATACGAACAAAGGATAGTGATTATGATGGATTAAGGAAATTACTTGAACAACAGAATATAAAATTTGAAAACCTGATGAAAAACTAATGCTGCTTGAAGTAGAAAATCTGCATAAAATATATAATAACGGAACTCACGCTTTAAAAGGTGTTTCCTTCAAAGTTGAAGAAGGCGAATTTCTCGTGATAATTGGTTTAAGCGGCTCGGGAAAATCAACTCTTCTCAGATGTATTAACCGGTTGATAGAACCAACATCGGGGAAAGTAAAATTTCTTGATAAAAATATTACACATATAAGAGGCGAAGAACTCCGTAAAGTAAAATCACAAATCGGGATGGTTTTTCAGCAGTTTAACCTGATAAAAAGACGCTCTGTTTTAACAAATGTAATTACGGGCAAGCTTGGATCATTGGGAACATTTGAATCCGTATTCGAACGATTCAGTGATAATACAATTAAAGAGGCTTATACAAACCTTGAAAGAGTTGGGATAACTGAAAAAGCAAATATCAGGGCTGATTCATTAAGCGGCGGACAGCAGCAAAGAGTAGCAATAGCCCGCAGTCTGATGCAAAATCCTAAACTGCTTCTGGCCGATGAACCCGTTGCTTCGCTTGATCCCGCAACCTCAAATTCTGTTATGCAATATTTCGAAAAAATTAATAAAGAGCTTGGAACAACAGTAATTTGTAACCTTCACTTCCTCAGCCTGGTACGTAGGTACGCTTCAAGAGTGATTGCTCTTAAAGCAGGAGAGATTATTTATGAAGGAATGCCTTCAGATATTGATGAGACATGGTTTAAAACTATTTATGGTGAAGACGCAGAGGAGGTTGAAATAAGATGATTGATCCCGAACTGGAAATGCATCCGCACAATATTATTGCAAAAGGGAAAAGACGTGAAGCAAAATTTAACTTTGTTAAATCAGTTTTCCTCGATATCTTTTTGGTTTTTTATAGTTTGATCGTAATCCAGAGAGCAATTTATTACAAGTTTATTCTGGATCTGCGGGATCTACCCTTCAGCTGGAACAACGTTTTAATAGTGTTAATGATCAGCATTATAATCGGGTATTTATGGACCTATTCACGAACATCACTTTCTGCTAAATTATTCGGGATTGCCACGGGATAGCAAAACCACAAAATGGACTGTTGAAATTTTCGGCTGGTTACTTTTTAATATCACTTTCATTGCCGGCTGGATAGTTACAAGAATTTCTATAGTTGATCTTTTCAGCAGTGAAGGAATTCAGGGAGCTGAAAGAATTTTCAGTTCATTATTCCGACCAGAACTTGGAATTTTTGATGATGCTTTATTTGCTATGATAGAAACCATTTATATAGCTTTACTTGCAACATTAATTTCCATTCCAATTACTCTTATTCTCTCATTCTTTACAGCAAGAAATTTAATGAAAGAAAACAAAGTAAGTTTTGCTGTATACTATGTGTTAAGAGTATTATTAAACTTTGTCCGTTCAATTGAACCGCTGATCTGGGCAATAATATTTTCAGTTTGGGTTGGAATTGGACCTTTTGCCGGTATGATAGCATTGCTGGTTCATACTATTGCTTCAAATGCAAAACTATATTCCGAAGCAATTGAGAATATTGAATCAGGTCCGGTTGAAGCAATAAGTGCGACAGGAGCAAATAAAATTCAGGTAGTATGGTATGCTGTGGTTCCTCAAATAGTATTGCCTTTTCTGTCATTCACAATTTACCGTTGGGATATAAACGTTAGAATGGCTACAATCATTGGTCTGGTTGGCGGCGGCGGTATTGGTACTATGCTAATGCAGTACCAGGGGTTGGCTCGTTGGCATGAAGTGGGTTTACTTGTTCTTATGATTGCATTTGTTGTTTGGGTTATGGATTATATAAGTGCCAAAATCCGTGAAGCGATTTATTAAAATCATACTGATTGAACACATAAATGAAAGAAACCAAAATATCAGTAAAGAACTTGAACCTGTTCTATGGAAAGAAACAGGCACTTAAAAATGTATCAATGGATATTCCATCAAATAAAGTCACAGCATTCATTGGTCCTTCCGGCTGCGGTAAATCTACTTTTATAAGAACTCTTAACAGAATGAACGATTTAATTGATGGGGTGAAGATTAGTGGTGAGGTGCTGATAGATGGAAAAAACATTTACGAAAGGAACGTTGATGTTGTAAATCTTCGCAGGAGCATCGGAATGGTGTTTCAGAAATCTAATTTATTCCCAATGTCAATTTACGATAACCTGGTTTATGGTGTTAAAATAGACGGCACGCGGGATAAGAAAAAATTAAATGAAATTGTAGAACGAACTCTAAGCCAGGCTGCACTAATTGATGAAGTTAAAGATCGTCTCAACGCACCTGCACTAAGTCTCTCCGGCGGGCAGCAGCAGAGATTATGTATTGCACGTACACTTGCAATCGAACCTGAAATAGTACTGATGGATGAACCCGCAAGTGCTCTTGATCCGATTTCAACTGCAAAGATTGAAGAACTTATTCATGATCTGAAAAAGAATTATACTATTGTAATTGTAACGCACAATATGCAGCAGGCGGCAAGAGTTAGTGATAATACTGCTTTCTTTTATATTGGCGAACTGATTGAATATGGTAAAACAAGTAATATTTTTACAAAGCCGGCAAAAAAGCAAACCGAAGATTATGTTACCGGCAGGTTTGGATAATCCCGTAATTTTATTTAATAAAATGAGAGGAAATAATGGAACGCCAGTTTGAAATTCAAATTGATAAATTAAAGACCAGGCTCATTAAGATGTGCAGCCTTGTAGACGAACAGGTTGAATTATCTTTGAAAGCAATTGATGAAGAAAACATGGAATTAGCTGATCTCGTAATTGATAGAGATTCAAAAGTGGACAAATACGATGTTAAGATTGAAAAAATATGTCAGAAAATTTTTGCGCTAAGTCAGCCTGTTGCTATGGACCTGAGGCTGATTATGTCCGCACTTACAATAAATACCAACCTTGAAAGGATAGGAGACCTTGCGGTTAATCTTGCTGAAAGTGTAAAAGAATTTAAAAAGAAACCCGAGTTTTTTGGAAGAACCCATATTAATGAAATGGCTAAAATTACCAGGGAAATGATTAAAGATTCAATTGATTCATTCATTGATGGAGATCCTAAGCTTGCTCAAAAAGTTATTCAAACAGATGATAAAGTTGATGAATTAAATGCAACAAATCATACAATTCTAAAGGAGATAATGAAGGAGAAGCCGGAAAATGTTGAACCCGGAATAGCCCTGCTGGTAATTTCAAGGCATCTGGAAAGACTTGCCGATCATGCAACAAATATTGCTGAAGATGTTTTTTTTATTGTTGAAGCGCAGATGATAAAGCATAAATATGAAAAGATATTTTTCAACGATGAAGATGAAACAGACGTGGATTCCCCGACCGATTAATTTTGTTCGGGAAAGATTTTTTCCAGAGTGAGATTTAATAACTCTTTAGAATTAGTTTCCCCATCACCATTTGTTATTTGATTCAGCTTTCCGCCAAACAATGAGCCCCAGCTATAGACCACAAACATTTTAGGGAATGAAGGATTGATCTTTTCTTTTCCCTTGTACAACTGCGAAAGAATGGTCTCAATTAAGAGCTCCTCCTTATCAAAGATTGATTTGAGAATCTCTTTCTCTTTTTCGAAATGATCATCTTTCATTAAGAGGATACAAATCTCATAAAGCAGTTTATATTTTTGATCGATATTTTCTTTGGAACAAAAGTAGGCAATAAACTTATCCCGCAATGAAAGCTCTTCATTTTCAAATATCAGCTTTACATCTTCAATGAATTGCTCGCCTTCCCATTCAATTGATCTGAAAAACAAAGCTTCTTTTGAATCGAAGTAATGGTAAATAGTAGCTTTACCTATTCTTAAATCGCGGGCAATTTCATCTAGAGTTGTTTTACCCAAACCGTGTTTTGAAAAGCGTTTAACAGCGGCTTTTATTATCTGGGACTTTCTGTCGTTTTCCAAAAATTAAGACCTGATTATTCGACTGGATACAAGATAGTAATTATCTTTTTAAAAAATGCTATTGACAGAATTTCAATTATTAGAAAAAGGAACCGGTTTACCTGTTCTTTCAATGTAATTTGAATAAAATCAAATATTAAGTCTTAGTGAGCCTATGAAATTTCTTCCGGCTGCAGTAATGCCCGAGGAATAAGGTCTGTACCTTCTATCCGTTATATTTTCCACTCCCAGATAAACTTCAAAATTATTAAGTAGTTGATAACTAAATTTAAAATTCAAAGTGTACCAGGAAGGCTGATACGGTTTACCATTTTCATCTTTGGCATACAGATAATCTTTTTCCTGTTCACTGGGCGGCAGATCTTTATTTTTAATTTCTCCATTGTAGACTGCATAAAAATCTGCTTCAATCTTATTTAACCTGAATATTAATTCGGTTTTACCGAACCATGGTGCTGCGTGCCTTAAAGCTGCTACCTCACCGGCATCATCCTCTTCTTTGCCTTTCTGATAATTTAAGTTGCTTTCTAAATTAAAATACTCAGCGAAATTTATATCAAATGCTAATTCAACACCCCATATTTTCGCAAACGCAGCATTTTGAATTGCCTGAACCTGGCTGAGTTCACCGTTGTATATTATACTATCCATTCCATTTAGTGTGTAATCCCTTCTGACTAATGCATCATCCAGGTAAGTGTAATAACCGGTTACATCAAACTCAGCTGCATCGGAAAATATTTTCATTAAACTGAGTTCTAAATTATAAGCATATTCAGTTTTCAGATCTGGATTTGGTACAACTACTGAACCCGGTTCCGAATCGAAAACTTTTCCTAAATCGTCAATATTGGGTGCTCTGAACCCTGACGCAAGATTTAGATTAATTTGCCAATCAGATTGCGGATGCCATACCAAACCAGCATTACCTGTTAAAGCCCCATTTCTTTGTCTTGCTGTTGTGAAGGGAAAAGGGTAAAAAGTCGTATCAAAATTTGCATCTAATGTTATATAATTATAACGAAGTCCAGCCTGCAAGATGTATTCAGAACTTAATTTGTTTTTATAAGTTAAATACGCACCGAAAGAATTCCACGTTGAGCCGTCCGGATATCTTGAAGGTCCCGGTGAAATTTCCCCGGTAATAATATTTTCTGAATTACCTGTGGAATGAACTTTATTCAGTACTGTTTCAATTCCGTAAAACACATTTGACTTATTATTAATTTCTTTAATCAAGTCAAGATTAAGCGAGAATGCCTTAACCTTTTCTGTATCATTTGTTCTATCAGACGCATTCAGAGTTCTATCGTGTCTGCTTTCTTCAAAATTCTGATAAGCAATACTAATCTTTGAAAGATCATAAACTGAATTAGATGAAAAATTGGTAATCATTAAATTGTTCATCATCCATTTTTGCGGTCCGTAATACCATTCAGCTGAACGAAGTGTATTTCCTTTGGGTCTTATAAGTCTGTCAAAACGCGGAACATCCGATGATGTTGATAAATGAAAAGCATATTCAAATTCCCATTCATCAACCGGAGTAAATAATATCTTTTGCATAAAATTAGTCTGGTTGTAACCAGATACAATCTGTTCTTTAGGATTAGGATTGATAACTACACTATCCTGTCCATTAATTATGGTTTGATATGTAGGTCTGAGGTAGTCTTCTGGTCCATTTGAACCCATTACAAGGTTATCGAAATCGGAGTAAGTGAAACTTGTTAGGAATGCAACATTTTGTAATCCAATATTAAAATGAGCGTGACCGGTTTTTTCCCGGTCTGCGGTAGTAAATCTTGTCAAGGCTCCAGCGTCCAGTGAAATATCTTTATCCGGTGAAAGCCGCGGAGATAATGTATGAAAATTCATTACGCCGCCTATAGCATCGCTGCCGTAAATAACAGAACCGGGACCAAAGATTACATCAGTATAATCCAGTGAATTCGGATCAAGAGAAATCACATTCTGAAGGTTGCCGCTTCTGAATATTGCCGTGTTCATTCTTACTCCATCGACGACAATAAGAACTCTATTAGTTGCGAAACCCCTGATCATGGGGCTGCCTCCACCAAGCTGGCTTTTTTGAATAAAAACATTTCCAGACATTCCAAGCATATCTGCTGTAGTTTGTGGATTCTGAAAATCAATATCTCGCGGAGTTATAACTTCAATCGTATTGGGGATTTCACTTTTGTTCTCTTCCCAGCGATTTGCAGTTACGACTACATTGTCCAATGAAATAGTAGTTGCCTTCATCAGCACAACAAAATTATTTTTCTCAATTTCTGAAAAGGAAAGTTCTGATTTTTCGTAACCCAGTAGACGGAAAATTATTTTCCTGTCTTTCTCAATTTTACTTATGTTAACTTGCCCGTTTGAGTTAGTCAGAATTGATCTGTTCGGATCGGAATTATAAATTGAAACCAGTTCCAGAGGGTTACGTGTTGCCTCATCAAGAACAGTAATGACCTGTGGATGGACTGAAACTGAAAATAAAATCAGAACGGAAAGAATTAATTTCATTTTAAATACCTGTTTGTTTAGTTAAGAATAAGAATCATGAAAGCTCTATCCAATAAAGCTTTCGGAAATTCATTTGTATTGCGGGCTATTAAACTAAACCTGGGGTGGGGGAGTATTTAAAAGAATTTCTCCTTCAAGTAATTGATCGGCAAAGGAATAATAATAATTGTTATCTACCGGTGGTTGGAGAGATAAATCGGAACAGGGAGTAATAGAAAAAAACTGGCTGAGGAATAAATTTAATGTACTTGTCTCGTCGTTTTCAGAATTTTCATTAGCCTGGTAGAGAAACTTATCAAGAACGCCATAAAGATCTGATTCTTTTTCATCATGAATGCAGTATATATAAATTGAATCATTCTTCTCTTCTACTTTTAGAACATCAAACATCGCCTCATCTTTTCTAAACTCATTTTCATTTTTCCACTCTATCCCAACGAAATTCCTGTCAAAATCTTCCCGTGCAAACTTAAATACCTGTTCTTGTTTAAAAGAATCATGTTCTTTAATTATTTCTGAAAACCCTGCCTGGTGAGTTATCTGCAGAATACTAAAAAAAGTAAACTGAACAATTCCGTGAGAAATTATCAGTAAAATCATTCCGGTTGTTATTAAGCTCCTGATCAAATTTTTATAAGTCCAATAAACTCTTTATAAAAATGATATCTGATTTGATTACAAAAATAAGGTTTTTAAGATTACTTATCATCAGATAATGTAAATTTGAGTAACAGGTGGCTTGAACTCATAAATGGATCCAGTGTTCCAGGTATTCACACAGATTAATATTACTTACATAATGAGCGCAAAATGAAATTGTTCGATAGCCCAAATAATATGCACTCCTTAAACCCTCTCTATTAATTTAGAGGGGGATTTTTATTCATCATAATTTCTCTTCTTACGGTTTGATCATAAATCCCCACTTATCTTTATCAATAATTATTAATATTTAATTGTATTAGTAATATTTATTGGTTAATTTCAATCAATTCCATCCTATTCCTCTAATAATCTAAAGATTTAGATTGTCCTTCAGAAGAAAATATACGATATATTTTTTGTGCCTGTTTTGTTTGCTGTGTTGCAATAATTACGTCCAGGCTCAACGTAATAGTGATGTTGGCTGGTCTGATATAAAATTTAAACACCTCACCACAAAGGACGGACTCTCACAAAATTATGTGAGAGTTATTGCGCAGGACAGCAGGGGATTTATGTGGTTTGGTACAAGCAGCGGATTGCAAAAATATGACGGTTATACCTTTACCAAGTACACCCATAATCCATTTGACACCACAACGCTGTCGGGAGATGCCGTTCGGGTAATTTTCGAAGACAGCCGGGGATTGCTCTGGATAAATATAGAGGGATCTGGATACGACATCCTGGACCCTAATACAGAGATGGTTTTGAGAAAGCCATTCACGACAGACGGTATTGCTGGCAACATCGCTGAAGACAAAAATGGAAATATCTGGATTAGTGAAACCGATGCTTCAAGTTTTCCGGTTACCAGCCGCCTGTTCAGGATCTCACGCCAAAGCATTGAGAAGTCCGACTTTAAGCTCGTTCAGTACTACTATCATCCGGACAATCCTCAGATTCTGGTTATCTTACCGGATAATGATGGAACTCTCTGGCTGGGAACCAACGACGGACTGGTTAAACTCAGGCCGGACAGTAAAAAACCGCCTCAGTACTATCACTTCAAAGATTTAGAAAAAAATATTAAATATTTACCCGGCAATATAAGCACAATAGCGGAGGAGAACGACAGCACATTGTGGCTCGGACTCAAATCGGGTCTCATCCTGTTCAACAAGGAAACAGGCGCTGCCACTCTCTATAGACATGGAGAACAAAATGGGGTAGATATCAGCGGGATTGCACACGATCGTAACGGAATGATATGGACTGATAAATACATCTTTAAGAAGAACGGCAGCACGTATCAACGATTCCGGATTAAGAATTTCCCGGAATCCGGCGCCCGGGTCTTTGGAGATCGGGCCGGAAACATCTGGATAGCGAGCGGATACGGACTTTATGTATACTTTCCGGAATCGAATCGGTTCAGGAAGTTTACCTTATCTAAAAAGACTCCTGAAAATCACCTGAGCGTTCGGGCATTCTTAGAAGATTCACGGAAAAACTTGTGGTTCGGCACCTGGACCCACATCTACAAATGGGACCGAACAACCAACGAAGTAACGTCCTTTATGGATATGCTCAAAAAGAAACTTTTTGTCGGTACCGGCGCTTTGGCAATCGCCGAGGATCGAAACGAAATCGTCTGGTTTGTAAGTGCAGCGGGACTGACGAGCTATGATCTTCGATCAAACCGGAAGGCATATCATATCACAGATTTTCCCGATATGGCTGTGCACGGAGTCTTTTCTGACCGGGAGGGTAAGATCTGGTTTGTCACCGGCAGAAATCTGAGGGAATTGACTGATGCTGCCGGGGGGCAGTATGTAAGCTATCGCTTCAATAATAAGCCTCCGCAATATGGTGAAAATTGGCATGCTGCACTTTATCAGGATATGTCGGGAAACATCTGGTTTACTTCCACTATAGGTCTTGTAAAATTCAATCAACAGTCAAAGAAATTTACGATTTACAGTAATGATCCAGTTGACCTGACGAGCATCTCCAGGAACTGGACGATGTGTATTTGCCCTGATCCGCTTGAACCGTCGGAGAAACTCTGGATCGGTACAAATGGCGGCGGATTAAATTTATTCAATAGGCATACGGAAACCTTCACACATATTTCGGAAGAGGATGGTTTGCCTGATAATGTCGTCTATGGAATATTGTCCGATAAAAAGGGGAATTTGTGGTTGAGCACCAACAGGGGAATATCCAAATACAATCCCATCTCTAAACAATTTATTAATTATAATGCTAATGACGGATTGCAGAGCGACGAATTTAATACCGGGGCATACTTCAAGAGTAAATCGGGAGAAATGTTTTTTGGAGGTATTGATGGTTTCAATTACTTTTATCCTGAGCAGGTGGCAAACAAAGATGCTGATGTGAACTTAGTATTTACTGACTTCAGGCTTTTTAATAAGTCGGTTTCAGTGAGAGATAGTAATTCTATTCTAAAGAGAGTTATCTCTGAAACTAAAGAGATAACCTTGTCCTACGACCAAAACGTATTTTCGTTCGAATTTGCCTTGTTCGATTATTATGCGCCGATAAAAAATCGCTTTGCCTATAAACTTGAAGGATTTAATGAGGATTGGATACAGCTTGGTACAAGAAGAGAGGTTACGTTCACCGGGCTTGGTCCCGGCGAATATACACTTAATGTCAAGGGTACCAACAGCGATGGTATCTGGAGTAATAAAATTGCATCAATGAAGATTATAATCACCCCGCCATTCTGGGAAACCTGGTGGGCATACACAATTTATGTTTTGTTTGGTCTCGTCGTTCTGTACAGCATAAGACGTTATGAATTAAACAGAACTCAATTAAAGAACCAGGTTAAACTTGACGAAGTAAAATTAAAAGAGAGAGAAGAAACGGACAGAATGAAATCCCGTTTCTTTGCAAACATATCTCACGAGTTCAGGACACCGCTAACATTAATCTTAGGACCAAGTGAAAGTATTGTTACTGATTCAAATCAGGAAGAAATAAAAAAGAAGGCAGATAGATAAAGAGAAATGCAAACCGTTTGCTTGGTCTTATTAACCAGCTCCTTGATCTCTCAAAGCTTGAATCTGGCAAGCTGGATTAAAAGCATCGAAGCAATAACATTGTCGCCTTTGTTAAAGGAATAACTATGTCATTTGAGTCAGTTGCTGAAGGAAAAGACATATCACTCAAAGTTAAAGCCGCAAAAAGAAAATATTGAATTATACTTTGATAAAGAAAAGATGACAAAGATTATGACCAACATCTTATCAAATGCATTTAAGTTTACACCTGAGGGGGGACAGATTTTGGTTTCCATTAAAGAATCACAAACTAATAATGTCATTTCGAAGGAGTCTTCGACTGAGAAATCTTTGCTTTATGGGAATAAGATTTCTCCCTTCGGTCGAAATGACAACGAGGGAGTGGTTGAAATAAAAGTTAAAGATACAGGAATAGGAATTTCAGAAGAAGAACTTCCAAAATTATTCGACAGATTCTACCAGGTAGACAGCTCGCAAACAAGAGAACACGAAGGAACAGGAATTGGTTTGGCGTTAACGAAAGAACTTGTAGAACTTCATCAAGGAACTATTTCAGTTGACAGTAAACCAGAGGAATCGGGATCACACGGCACAGGATGGACAGAATTTACTATTGAACTACCTCTTGGCAGGAATCATTTAAAAGATTACGAGATATTTGTGAATGAGAGACCAGCAATAGATCCGGAAATACTAGATTAATAAAGCAGAATTTGTTCTTTCAACGGTTAAGGATAGTATTGAAAGTGAAGATAGCAATAAAGATAAAAATATAATTCTTGTAGTAGAGGACAACGCAGATGTAAGAGAATTTATAAAGGATTCACTAGGTAAAGAGTTTCACATTGAGGAAGCGTCGAACGGCGAACAGGGAGTAAGAAAAGCAGAGAAGATAATTCCTGATCTTATAATAAGCGATGTAATGATGCCGAAGATGGACGGAAACGAACTTACAAGAATATTAAAGAATGATGAAAGGACAAGTCACATTCCTATAATTCTGCTCACTGCCAAATCTGAACAGGAAAGTAAGCTTGAAGGAATAGAGACAGGAGCAGACGCTTATCTGACAAAACCATTTGATACAAAAGAACTCCAGATTAGAATTAAGAATCTTATAAATGTCCGCAAAAAGCTACAAGAAAAATACGGTAGCGTAGATTTTATCCCAACTCCAAAAGCTGAAGAGAACCTGTCTCACACCGGCGAAGCCAATGCGGGGAAACTCAGTAATCTTGATGAAAAGTTTATGTCTAAAGTAATGGAAGTAATTGAGAAACATCTGGCAGAAGAAGGATTTAGCATAGAACAGTTTGGTAATGAAGTAGGAATGAGCAGAGTACAATTACATAGAAAACTTAAAGCATTATCAGGCAAATCAGCCAGTCATTATTTAAGATCAGCCAGATTAAACAAAGCGAAGAAGATGATAGAAGAACAGAAAGGAAATATTTCTGAGATTGCTTACTCAGTGGGTTTCTCAAGTCCCCAATATTTCACACGCTGCTTCAAGGAAGAGTTTGGCTTCACACCAAGCGAAGTGGCATAAATCATTAACCAGCATTCCATTCATCAACTTTTCAGAATTTCGTTTGTTACTACCAAAGTATATTAAAATCCTTAATTATACTTTTAACATGGAGACTTTTGGGAGAGGTCACATTAGAAAAGCTTGAAGTCAACTTATAATCGAAGGAAACAGAGACAGGGTACAGAATGCCTGTCTCTCCTCAAGCATTTTTGAAGGTGGGGCAGGACACCCGGCAGGCAAGATACATTTGCATTTGATAGTAAATTATTACAACTTCCACACTACACCACCCATTAAACCATTTTAAATGTCTAAAACACCTGGCTATAGAATTCATTTTTCCTTTTGTCTTTTGACTTTTGTCTTTTCCCTTCTGGTTCCTGAACATCCTTCCGCAAAGCAAAGATAAAACCACCAACTGGCCCGAGCCTGTCTTTGAACACCTTACTATAGCAGACGGCTTACCGGAGAACAGTGTACGATGTATACTTCAGGACCATCTTGGCTATATGTGGTTTGGTACGCAAAATGGATTGGTAAGATACGACGGTTATAATATGAAAGTATATAAACCTGAACGGGATGATTCTCAAAGTATAAGCAGTGGGCAGATAATTAAAATTTATGAGGACCACACCGGAACGCTCTGGGTAGGAACGCTCATCGGGCTGAATAAGTTTGACCGCAGTAACGAGACATTTAAAAGATATATTTATAATGCCGATGGTTCGACAAATGTGACTTCAAAGTCTGTTCGGACTATATATGAAGATAAAGAAGGAAGGCTGTTTATTGGTACAAATAATTCGCTGGAATTATTTGACCGTCTAACCGGAAGCTTCAAGCGGATTTACTACTCACAAATTTTCGTGAGGGCACTTATTGAAGACACACTGACGGGAAATCTTTATGTGGGAATCAAGAACAAGATAATGATTTATGATCCTGAAAAAGAAACCCTAAAAATGAAGGCTGAATTCAAAATGGACTCAGAACTTGGCAATATAAATTCATTTTTTCAGGCTGCTGATGGAATTATCTGGATAGGACATTCAAAGGGATTAGCAAAGTTTAATTCACTGCTAAATACGATCAAGTATTATCAACCAAAACCCTCACTTCAGTATACGAAGGAAAATGATATTGGACCATTAGTAGAAGATGAGCGAGGATTTATATGGGGTGGTGGTTTCTGGTCTAACGAGTGTAATCAGGGATTGGTTTGTTTCAACCCGGAGAATGAGCAATTCAAAATGTATAAATCCGACACCAATAAGCAATATAGTCTTAGTGGTAACTATGTTAATTCCATCTGCAAAGATCAATCAGGAATTATTTGGGTGGGAACCTGGCTTGCAGGATTGAATAAATGGGATCCTAAAAAACAAAAAATTAAACGCTATACTTATGATCCTGTGAACCCCAAAAGGGATAATTTTAACTCTGTTTACAGTATCTCGGAAGATCCGTCAGGAGTTATCTGGTTCACAGCTGACGAAGGGCTTTATAGTTTTAATCGCTTTGCTGATAAATTTAATCATTATAAGTTCGATCCTGAAAATAATGGTACTTATGCTTTATACATTGAAAACTCCAACACAATATGGTTTGGAGCTAATAACAGAGGTTTAGGAAAGTTTAACCCTTCTGATGGAAAATTTAAATTTTACTCAAACGATCCGTATGATTCCACAACAATCAGCAATAATGCGATAACGTATATCCTGCCGGACGGAAAAGATATTCTTTGGTTAGGAACCTTTGGCGGACTAAATAAATTTGATAAAAGTTCCGCAAAATTTATTAGATATGTCCACGATCCAAAGAATAAAAAAAGTATAAGCAGTAATAAAGTTTTTCAGATATTTAAAGATAGAAAAGGTACATTTTGGATTGGAACAAATACAGGTGGTCTTAATAAGTTCAATTCCGTGATGGAACTTTTAAATCATTTTTTTTAACAAAAGGGAGTTCGATTCCAACTGTACTCCTGATTTATGAAGATATAAAAGGGAATTTCTGGATTGGAACTTATGACAGCGGTCTTCATTTGTTTGACAGAAAGAAAGAAATTTCTGTATATAATATTACCGAAAAAGACGGCCTGGCCAATAATTAAGTAGAATCTATACTGGAAGATGATTCAGGCAATCTTTGGATTGGAACAGACAACGGATTATCCAAGTTTAATATTCAATCTCACCATATTAAAAACTATTTCATTACTGAAAATTTTGATGGAAACAGATATCGGGCGAATAGTGCATTTAAAACCTCAACCGGCGAAATGCTTTTCGGTACTTATGACGGGTTTATTATGTTTAACCCGGACAGCATAAAAGATGATCCGGTACCTCCGCAGGTGGTAATCAGTAATGTTTCCCTTTTCAATGAACCGGATAAGAAATTAAAATTTGATGGGTTTATTCCTGATTTAGATGAACTTGACCTTTCATATAATGAAAACGATCTCCGCTTTGATTATGTGGGTCTGCATTACGGCGATCCATCAAAGAACCTGTACAAATATAAGCTGGAAGGATTTGATAAAGACTGGATTGATGCAGGCACACAGAGAAATGCAATTTACACAAACCTTGATGCGGGTGAATATACCTTCAGAGTAAAATCGTGCAACCTCGATGGTGTATGGAATGAAGCAAGGTGCATCATTAAAAATTATTATTCCTCCACCCTTCTGGGCAACGTGGTGGGCTTATACAATTTATATTTTGTTTGGTCTTTTTATTCTGTATAGTCTTAGGCGATACGAATTAAACAGAACACAATTAAAAAACCAGGTGAAGCTGGATGAGGTAAAATTAAAAGAGAGAGAAGAAACGGACAGAATGAAATCACGTTTCTTTGCAAATATCTCACACGAGTTCAGAACTCCGCTTACATTAATATAAGGGTCCGGCAGAGAGGATTAATCGTAACTCCTCCGGTGATGAAATTGAAAAGCAAACGGGCGTAATTAAGAGAAATGCCGACAGATTACTTAGTCTTATTAATCAGCTTCTTGATCTCTCAAAGCTTGAAGCGGGTAAGCTTGAGCTTAATGCATCGAAGCAAAACATAGTCGCATTTGTAAAGGGAATAACTATGTCATTTGAATCAATCGCTGAAGGGAAAGACATATCACTTAAGGTAGCTTCAGAAAGAGACCAAATTGAACTGTTCTTTGATAAAGAAAAGATGACAAAGATTATGACAAACCTTCTATCAAATGCATTCAAGTTTACACCTGAGGGGGGACAGATTTTGGTTTCCATTAAAGTATCACAAACTAATAATGTCATTTCGAAGGAGTCTTCGACTGAGAAATCTTTGCTTTATGGGAATAAGATTTCTCCCTTCGGTCGAAATGACAACGAGGGAGTGGTTGAAATAAAAGTTAAAGATACAGGAATAGGAATTTCAGAAGAAGAACTTCCAAAACTATTTGACAGGTTCTACCAGGTTGACAGCTCACAAACAAGAGAACACGAAGGCACAGGAATAGGTTTGGCTTTAACAAAAGAACTTGTGGAGTTACACCGGGGAACAATTTCAGTTGATAGTAAATTAAATGAAGGGACCAAATTTACAATTGAACTGCCTCTGGGCCGGAAACATCTTAAAGATGAAGAAATAGTTCAAGCAGAAGAGCCAGTTAAAGTCGAACTTATAGTAAATAAGCAAGAGTTTATCCAACCGGCATTCGAAGAGCTTAATGAAACACAGGTAACTGATGAGGATAAATACATAGTTCTTGTAGTGGAAGACAATGCAAATGTAAGGGAATTTATAAAAGATTCACTGGGGAGTGAGTTTCAAATTGAAGAGGCACAAAACGGTGAACAGGGAGTCAGGAAAGCAGATCAGCTAATCCCCGATCTTATTATAAGTGATATTATGATGCCAAAAATGGACGGCAATGAACTCACCAGAAGAATTAAAAATGACGAAAAGACCAGCCACATACCGATAATTTTGCTCACAGCAAAATCAGAGCATCAAAGCAGGCTTGAGGGACTGGAAACAGGTGCTGATGACTATCTTACAAAACCATTCGATACAAAGGAACTTCAGATAAGAGTCAATAATCTTATAAGTATAAGAAGGAAATTACAGGAGAAATACAGCAGAACAGATTTTATCCCAACTCCAAAAGCTGAAGAGAACCTGTCTCACACCGGCGAAGCCAATGCGGGAAAACCCAGTAATCTTGATGAAAAGTTTATGTCATAAAGTAATGGAAGTAATTGAGAAACATCTGGCAGAAGAAGGATTTAGCATAGAACAGTTTGGTAATGAAGTAGGAATGAGCAGAGTGCAATTACATAGAAAACTTAAAGCATTATCAGGCAAATCAGCCAGTCATTATTTAAGATCAGCCAGATTAAACAAAGCGAAACTGATGATAAAAGAACAAAAAGGAAACATATCTGAAATAGCTTACTCGGTTGGATTCTCAAGTCCTCAGTACTTTACCCGATGTTTTAAAGAAGAATTTGGTTACCCGCCTAGCGACCTTGTAAATTAACACTCAACCCGTCAAATTATAAAGAATTTTTTGACCGAATTAAGATTCTATTTCAGCCTGAAATCGCATTAAGTAACATAACTACAAGCTGAAGTAACATAGGTGCAATCATTTGAAACAATAATGCAAGTCACTGTAACATAGTTGCTATGTAATCACGCTCTCTATTTTGTTTATTGGCAACAAGATTTTTGGTCAATTATTAACAACAAACAAAATGGAGTGCGTTATGAAAAAGTTACTTTCCTCTTTCGTTTTTTTCTCAGTTCTATTAATAGTAGGCTGCCAGGAAAATTCAATAACTAATCCGGTTCAGTCTTCCGAAAATTCTTATAAGAATTCAGATATCCCGTTGACAGGTACCATTCAATTGCAAGGTAGTCTCGATAATCCATACCCTGTATTTAATTCCTACTTTATTATTAGTGGAGAAGTTACTTATCAACTAATGATTAACTACTTGGATCCGATTCCGCCTAACCCTCAGGAGATACTGTCACTTCAGCTCAATGCAAATGCAGACCTATCAAGTTATTGCACTGTATGTGGTCCCCTGGTTAATGAAACACCTGCAGGAGTAATTGAAGACCAGACAAATGACATAATGTATATTACCGATGATGGTTCCCACACTATAGTTAAGACTTTTCCAATTCAGAAAAGAGACGATGGAATGGTATTAAAATGCAGCTTTCTTGTAAATACAAATGGAGTTACACTTGATGCAATGTGGCTGGAACTCAATGACGGAACGCTTGCTTCAGGCAACGGTACAGATTAAGCTTGTTAACATAATGAGTGCAAAATAAAATTGTTCGATAACCCGAATAATATGCACTCCTCAGACCCTCTCTATTAAATTAGAGGGGGTTATTTTTTTATAAAATCATTGAAATGCATTTGTGAAAAGGACAGGGGCATCTATTTTCAATTATTTTCTGATGCCATTTTGATTTTGAGGATTGGAGGTAAGATTTTCAACCGAATCTTCCTGTTACATAATCTTCGGTTTGTTTCTTAGCGGGATTAGTAAATATTTTACTTGTCTTATCATGTTCAATTAATTCCCCCATATAAAAGAATGCAGTATGATCACTAACTCTTGCAGCCTGCTGCATATTGTGAGTTACAATTATAATAGTGTATTTCTGTTTTAACTCAAAGATTAACTCTTCAATTTTACCGGTTGAAATAGGGTCCAGAGCGCTGGCAGGTTCATCCATTAAAATCACTTCAGGCTCTACTGCTAGTGTTCGGGCTATACACAGGCGCTGCTGCTGACCACCGGATAAATCTGCTCCGGGGTGGTTTAGAATGTCTTTTACTTCATCCCATAAAGCAGCTTGTTTAAGATTTTTCTCAACTACTTCATTTAATTTATCCCGGTTATGAAATCCATTTAATCTCAAACCTGCTGTAACATTTTCAGATATGGACATTGTGGGAAATGGATTTGGTTTCTGAAAAATCATCCCGACCTTTTTTCTCAGCCACACCGGATCGTGATTCATTACATTTTCTCCGTCGAGGAGAACCTCACCTTTAATAGTTCCACCGACTTCTTCGTGCATCCTGTTTAAACATCGGAGAAATGTTGATTTGCCACAGCCGGATGGACCTATAATTGCAAGAACTTTATTTTTAGGAATTGTTAATGAAATATTTTTTAAAGCATGCACTTTACCAAAATAGGCATTCAGGTTCCTTGTCTCCAGTCTGCATTTATGTGAAGACGGGGACTCTTTATTTTCTTTTACAGTTAATTCCGGTTCATTCATTGTCAAAATCTATTTTATGCATATTTTCTTTTTCGGGTTACAAACCTGAATGAAATATTAATAATTGATATTAGCATTATTAAAACTAAAGCTGCCGCCCATGCCTGCCTGTTCCAATCATCAAATGGGGCTTTTGCGTAATCATAAATAAATACAGTAAGTGAGGCAATCGGCTGATCAAGCTGGGTTGACCAGAACCTGTTCCCAAGTGCTGTAAAAAGCAATGGTGCAGTTTCACCTGCAACTCTTGCGATTGATAAAAGTATTCCTGTAAATATTCCTTTGAAGGCAGCCGGGAGAATAATAAATAATGTTGCTTTCCATCGCGGAATACCAAGCCCTAATGCAGCTTCCCTGTATGATTGGGGAATGAGTTTCATCATTTCTTCAGTTGTACGCGTAACCAACGGAATCATTAAGATACCCAACGCTACACCGCCGGCCAGGGCGGAAAATCTTTTCATCGGAAGAACAACAATAATATAAGCCACTACACCAATAACAATTGATGGGATACCGTTAAGAACTTCAGCCAGGAAGCGTACAATTCTGGCAAATAATTTAGAACTGTTCTCGGATAGATATATTCCGGATAAAATTCCAATCGGAAGTCCGAGGGCACTCGCGAGAGCAATTAAGATTCCTGTTCCCATAAGGGCATTTGCCATTCCTCCTCCGGCCTCACCCGCAGGTTTAGGCATTTGAGTGAAGAAAGCCCAGTTAATTGAAGAAACGCCTTGTGAAAGTGTATAGAATAAAATTATAAATAAAGGCACAATTGCAACAAGAGCACATAAAACACTAAGTGTCATCATGATTGAGCTTTTTATCTTCCTCCACCGGAAATAAGCCTTACCTGTCATCAAAAACCTTTTTCATATTTTTTTGTTACACTCCAGACTATCAGCCTGGCAATGCTATTAAGAATCACAGTCATTACAAAAAGCAGCAAAGCTATCTCAATAAGAGAGCTAACATATATATCTGATGTAGCTTCGGTAAATTCATTAGCTAAAACACTGGCCATTGTATGCCCCGGCATGAAAAGCGAGAAAAATATATCAGGACGGTTACCAATAACCATTGTTACAGCCATTGTTTCCCCAACAGCTCTTCCTAATCCTAACAAAGTTGCTCCAAGTATACCTGATTTAGCGCCGGTTAAAACAACTTTAACAACCTCCCATTTTGTAGCTCCCAATGCATAAGCGGCTTCACGCTGAGTATCGGGAATTGATTTCATTATATCTCTTGAAATAGATGTAATTATCGGAAGTATCATTATTGTTAATATTAATGCAGCTGCCAGCATTCCAAGTCCGTAGGGAGGTCCCTTGAATAAAAAAATAAATCCAAAGTGATCACCCAGAAAAGGTTCAACAGTTTTTCGTAACCATGGGGTCATAACAAAAATGCCGAACAAACCATACACAATACTTGGAATAGCTGCAAGAAGTTCAACTAAAAGAGATACAGGCTGTTCAAGCCATTTGGGTGCAAACTCTGAAAGGAAAATTGCAATGCCTACGCTTAAAGGTAAAGCGATAACCAGTGCAACCAGTGATGAATATAAAGTTCCGAAAATAAAAGGAAGTGCACCAAAATCATCGTGTACAGGATCCCAGCTCAGGCTTGTAATAAATCCCCAACCGAATTTTTCAATTGAGGGAATTGATTTGCGCGTCATTTCGTAAACCATTAGTACTACAAGGGAGAGCAGAATAAAGGCAAATAATCTTGTTATATTCTCAAAAACAAAATCACCAATATTTTTACCAGTGGTACCGAATTTAAAAAAGAAGCAGCAGGCGAAGGAATTGTGTTCCTATCAACCTGCTGCAAACTATTTTTTTCTTGATTTTTTTTCTTAAATGGCATTATTTAACGGAAATCTGCTCAATCTTTTTTTCATCTAATTTTACAACTTCCTTCGGAAGAGGTGCGTAATATAAGTCTTTTGCATATTTTTCGCCATCGGTTACAGCCCATTTTAAGAAATTCACAATAGCCTTTGCTTTGGTTTTATCTTTCATGTCTTTATAAATAAGTAACCAGGTGAAACCGGCGATAGGATAAGAATCTTTGCCGTCGGCATCAGTTATTTCAACTCTTAAATCTTCAGGCATATTTTTAATAAAACCAGCGGCTGCAGCAGAAACTGCATCAAAAGTCGGCAGTACAAAATTACCTGCTTTGTTTTTTAATGAAGCATAAGGGAGATTGTTTTTCTCTGCATAGGCTAATTCCACATAACCAATTGATCCCTCGGTTTGCTTCACAAGTCCTGCAACGCCTTCATTTCCTTTACCACCCAAACCAACAGGCCAGTCAACAGAGGTTCCCTGTCCTACTTTTTTCTTCCAGTAGTCACTTACTTTTGAAAGATAACCTGTATAAATATTTGTTGTTCCGCTTCCATCTGAACGATGAGTTACAAATATAGCTTCATCCGGAAGGTTTAATCCACTATTAATGGAAGTTATTCTTTTATCATTCCATTTTGTGATATACCCCATATAAATATCTGCAAGAACTCTGGGTGTGAGTTTTAATCCTTTACCAACAGAAGGTAAATTGTATGTAACTACAACTGCACCCATAACTGTTGGGAAGTGTAGTATTTCTGTTCCCTGTTTCTGTTTTACCTGATCCATTTGTCCCTGGGTCATCGGTGCATCTGAAGCCCCGAAATCAACAGTACCCTCGATAACCTGTTTTATTCCACCGCCGCTGCCGATTGACTGATAATTAAATTCGATTCCTGTTTTCTGATGATATACATCGAACCATTTTGAGTAAATAACGTAAGGGAAAGTTGCACCTGCTCCGTTTAATTTTAATTGAGCCATAGACATAGAGGACAATCCCAACAACATAGCAACTACCAGTGACCAGATTTTGATTTTCATTTATTTCTCCTTTTTATGAATTCACAAATATTAAATTAAAATTCCCAGAAGAGTGTGATTCTTGGAACTACATCACTATCAACACCACTTTTCTGATAACTGAATACCTGAACGTTTGGTGTTACGCTAACATTTTTAACAGGATTAAATTGAAGTCCCGCAAGTAGCATACTTTTGCCATCATTATTCATATCCGTGTTCGGATCAACAGTATCGAATCTCCCAACTAACTGAATAGTTTCATTGAAATTAACATAAGCCCAGACCGATATGCCAAAACCATTCTGACTGGCTAAAGCAGTTGTGTCTGAATTTACTGTATTATTCTGCCGTGACTTCATATATCCTTCGAGACCTAAACTAAAACTACCTTTTTGTCTGAAGTTCAAAAATGCGGCTCCAACAAAAGCAGAATTGTCTTTCATTTCCGATCCAAATGAAATTTTAGGGTATGCTGCATAATCTCCGTAAAAAGTTACTAAAAAGTTTGGTGAAGGATCAAATTCCAACATTCCATAAAATCTTTTGTACTTATTTGCCTCAGGTGAATTGCCTGAATTATTTCCTATTTTAACCCAGTATTTTGCAGTTCCTTTTTCATCCAATTTGCCTTTTAAATCAACACCAAGATCACGTGAAGAAACTATTCCATTCAAATCCATAATAGTTTTTTCAAGATATCTGTGCCCCCAGGCTCCTTCAGAAACATCAAATGCTGGCGTAGGGGAGATACCAAAAACAAGATCTGATCCGCTAAATATATTTTTCCATTTTAACCAGGCATCTTTAACCATAGTAGTGATCTTACCATTGTTGGTTATTTCACCCTGATCAGCTTCAAGGCGAAACCTGCTTGTAAAATTATCCGATACATCATAATCAGTTGTGATATATATCCTTCTCAGCTGGAACCCGTTAAGATCTTTTTGATCCGAATTGTGCGAACCAACTATGTAAAAATAATCTCCGAACATCAGGCCGCTGAATTTTGGACCTTTATCCTGTGCAGAAACAGAGCCAACAATAAGAACACTCACCAGTAAGAACCATAGTATATTTTTCATAGATTCTCTAACTCCTTGAAAAATTAATTGTAATTATTTTAACACTAGTTTATTAATTGATTTCCAAAGTTATTATTAACTTCTTCTCCATATGTTAAGGCTATGTTAATTCTGTATTAAGAAATTGTTAACCCGGATAATCCCCTCCTTTAAGTATATTAAACTTGGGTGCTACCATATATAAAAATTTCTGATTAAATTAATTACTGTTTTTAATCCGGGGAGACAGGCCAATGGAGACAATTACATATTCACTAAAGAATGGTAAACCAGATTCAGAAACATATTACAAAGATATAAGTTGTTTTGCTGATCAGGTAATTAAAGAAGCCTCTAGTTCAATTTCTCCTATTATTTATGATTATATAAACTATATAAAAACTTATAACCTGGAAGAAATAAGAAAAATTGAAGAATATATTCTTGAACTTTTGAGTTTCGGAATTTTGTGGCGAACATATTCCGGCAGAGCGCTATCAGTAAAGTTTGCTCCATTTATTATAATGGCAAAAATGTCGGAATGGAGAAAAAAGCATCAACATTTTAAACCGGTGATAGATTTTGGTCGTGGTATTCTGATGACTCTCTTTCTGCTTCCTGAGATAAAATTGATTAAACGGGAAATACCTACCCTGGAACAAATTGATCATGTTTGCAAATGGTTTGAAGCAACTGGTGAGTTTAAAGAACAGGCTATCCGTTTTATACGATGGCGCGCATTCTGGGGAAATAAATCAAATGATGAATTGTATAAAATATTTTTTCAGATTGAGGAATTTACAAATTGGTTTGATGAAGCATCAATTATTAATCTCGGAAAATATACGGAGAACGTCGATTCGTTTCTTAAGAAATCTATTAGAAAATATCGTTGGCGTGAAGATAGAATATCCTGTACCCGTTCACGGATTGAATACCATCTTAATATGGTTGGTGCAGAATTAATGAACCGGGCATTTAGACCTGAGTTTAAGAAAACTGAAATAAAAGTAGTGCTGGTTCCCGGCTGTATGCGCGGTCGTCCGGATGCAGAATGCGAAGCTGTTAGAGTTAAAGAAGGATTAATTTGTAGTAACTGTATTCCTGGTTGCAGAGTAAATCAGCTCCGAAAAATTGGAAAAAAACAGACAGGGGGAAACTCATTTAATGTTTATATTATTCCACACGCATCAGACTTATCGCTATGGTCACCTCGCGAAGGGGAGCCGAAAAGAGGCGTGGTAGCTTCAGCTTGTGTTACCACTCTTGTTGAAGGCGGCTGGGAATTAAAAAGATATAATGTCCCGGCTCAATGTGTTTTGCTGGATAACAGCGGATGTAAAAAACACTGGCATCCCGAAGGAATCCCTACTAATTTTAATATTAATGAATTGAAAAGAAGAGCATTTCAGGTGTCTGAAAATTAGAAGCAATTTAAATTAGAAAACCCGTTGATCTCTCAACGGGTTTATGATCAAACAAAATGAAAAATATTAATTAGAGACAATCTTCTTGGCATCATCAATAATTGTATTCGCCTTCTTTTTTCCGTCTTTCAGAATTCCATCAACTTTGTCTTTACCTGTTTCTACAAAATCATTAACATCATCTATTAAATTATCTGTCTTTTTCGAAATATTTCTTCGCATCTTTTTACCTGAAACAGGAGTATACAACATTGCCAACACACTACCGATGATACCTCCAACAAGTAACCCGGACACAAATCCGGTCAATTTATCCTGTTCACTACTCATAAGTCCTCCTTAATTAAATTGTTATAACAAAATATAACAGAAGTACACTAAGTAAACGTTACCACTGTCACATTGAACTATCTGCCTATAGCAAAAAATTTTATTAAAATCATTCCTGCGATAAATCCACCAACATGAGCTCCGTATGCCACTCCGCCACCTTGTGCACCACCACCGAGTAATCCTAGTCCGCTAATTATTTGAAATAAAAACCAAAATCCGATTACTGCAATTGCTGGTAAATCTGTAAGAAAATAAAACATAATTACACTAACCCGTTTTTTCGGATAAAGTAGTAAGTAAGCGCCCAGCACTCCTGATATAGCACCTGAAGCACCAAGCGTAGGTATTAAAAGATCACCATTCATCAATAACGTTGAATAAACATGTGCCAGTGAAGCGAGTATTCCGCAAATTAGGTAGAAGATAAGATAACGGAAATGTCCTATTTTACTTTCAATATTATCTCCGAATATCCAGAGAAACAGCATGTTGCCGAATATATGTGCTATGCTTCCATGCATAAAAATGGAAGTAAGCAAAGTTATGTAAACAGAAATAGGTGTTGCCCCAAGTCCGGGGATAGTATATCTATTTCCTGTAGATGGATTCTCATAAGATTGATCTTGTGAAACAATATCTTTGCCTGTTAATATTTCCACAGGGACAGTGGAAAACTCATAGGCAAATTTTTCATTGTTTCCCAGATTCTGCAGGAAAACAAAAACTAAAATATTAACCAGGATTAATAAATAATTTATATAAGGAGTGATTGTCCGGTCACGGTTATCATCACCGATAGGGAAGAGCATTAGGAATCTCCACTTTATTTATATTGAAATCACTAAATCTTTTTTATTAAAAAACGGGTTGATTATTAGTGCTATCAGAATAAGAATGAGACACCCGATAACATTATACCAGAGAAATGGAATTGTAGTAAAAAGATAGCAGGATAGCACAACAAGTTCAGCAATTATTGCTGCTATAAAAGTCGGGGTACCCGAAACATTTTTCAGGTAAAACGCAACCAGGAAAATTCCGAGTATTGTTCCATAAACGAGCGAACCAAGAATATTTACTGCTTCAATTAATGACCCCAGTTTATTTGCAAACAAAGCGAATGTGATTGCATATGCTCCCCAAATTATAGTTGCAAACTTTGATACAAATAAGTAATGTTTATCCGGAGCATCTTTTCTTATCATCCGTTTATATATATCAATTAAAGTTGTGGAGGCAAGTGCATTTAGTTCTGCAGAAGTTGAAGACATCGAAGCCGAAAATATTGCAGCTAGTATCAATCCTATTAATCCTGCAGGGAGAAAATGAATAATATAATTTATAAAAATGTAATTCGTATCGTTAGTATCTGCTCCCGGATTTGCTTTAATTATTAAGTTTTTGGCTTTATTTCGAAGATTATTTGCTTGCTCCTGATTCATATTTATCTCATTCACCAGTTTTTCTGTCTGATCATTTGTACCGGAATGAATTGATACAAGCATTTCCTGTAATTTTTTCCGCTTTTCGGAATGAACCAGGTCGAATTCGTTTTTTATTTGTTGATATTGAGTAACATAATTACTTTTCTCTAAACTACTTATGGTAACAGGATTAAAGAATAATGGGGGAGTTACGAATTGATAAAGGACAAAAACCATTGCTCCAACAAACAGAATGAAGAATTGCATTGGTACTTTAACTATTCCGTTGGTTAACAATCCGAATCTGCTTTGTGCCACCGAACTACCTGAAAGATATCTTTGCACTTGTGACTGATCAGTTCCAAAATATGAAAGCATTAAAAACGTGCCACCTATGATCCCGGACCAGAATGTATAACGATCGTTTAAATCGAAGGAGAAGTCTATTGCATTTAATTTACCAAGTTTACCGGCAATATAAGCTGCATCAACCGGGGAGACATTTTTAGGCAGGTAGGAAAAAATCATAATAAAGGCAGTAAACATTCCGGTAGTAATTATAATCATCTGCAAAATATGAGTTTGGTTAACAGCTTTTGTTCCACCAGTAGTTGTATAGACAATAACTAATGTCCCTATTAGTATTATTGTTAAATTTATATCCCAACCTAAAATAACAGATAGGATTAATGAGGGTGCAAAAATTGTAAAACCCGCCGCCAGTCCTCTTTGCATAAGAAACAAAATACTTCCGAGTGCCCGGTTCTTCAAATCGAATCTCTTCTCCAGATATTCGTATGCCGTGTAAACATTCATCTTATGATATAATGGAACAGCTGTAATGCTGAGAATTATCATTGCAATTGGAAGACCAAGATAAAACTGAACAAACCGCATTCCATCAACGTAGGCTTGTCCCGGCGTTGAAAGAAAAGTAATTGCACTTGCCTGAGTTGCCATTATTGAGAGCGCGATTGTAAACCAGCGGGATTTTCTGCCGGCACGAATGTATCCATCAATATCCTGGGTTCCCCTCGTCTTCCATACTCCGTAAACAGTTACAAAAAGCAGAAAACCAATTAATACAATCCAGTCTAAAAGGGTCACTCAAAAACCTTTGTGAAAATGTAAAAGAGTATTATTAGCACAACCAGGTTCAGAAAAACCAGTGAATAAATATTATTCCACGATTTTAAGAAAGGTGGACTTTCTTCTTCCGGTTCAGTCTTATCCTTAGTTTGATTTTGGTTCATTTTGATTTGCCGAAATCATGTTAACAAAAATTCTGAATGCGCCAGGAACTCCTGCTGGAATTTCCCTGAACCATGAATAACCCGTATAGATGAAAACTCCCTTACCATAATTACTATACAACAAGCCTCCTTCGAGAGGTGATTCGCCGGGGTCATTTCCCGAAAGTACAGCTTTGTAACGCGAATCCCATTTATTTGCAAAGTACAATCCTCTTTCCTGTATCCAATCTTCAAAATCCTTTTGCGAAATTTTATTTGGATAATTTAAAATTGGATCGGAGGGGTTTAGAAAAGTAACCGGTGCATCCTCAACAGTTATTCTATCATGTGATAATGTTAAAGGATAAGGTCCGATGTTATCAACGACAAGATTAAAGCTTGTATTGTATTGAACTACAAGTGTACCTCCGTCTTCTACATAATTCAATAATTTTGGCTGATCGACTGATAATCTGTCCCTCGTGTTATAGGCACGGACACCAATTACTATTGCATCAAATTTATTCAGATTTGTTGTATCAATATCATCATCTGAAAGGAGTTTAACATTGTAGCCAAGCTGTTGAAGATATTCCGGAATAACATCTCCTGACCCCATAATGTAACCGATGTTACTAACTGTTTTATTAATGTTTAGTCTGATAAGTTTTATTTCGGCAGGGGGGAAAACTGTCTGAATAGGGATATGTGGATAGTCAATTGTGATCATAGAATTTGATATTTCTTTTCCTGCTACGGTAGCTATAGCTTTAACCAAAACATCAGATTCGTTGCTTGGAGGAGTTACATTAAATGCAAATGATTTTTCCCCTCCTTTTTTATTAAGTGAAAAAGAATAATCTGCCGGTTCAATTTTCCATCCATCCGGAACCAGAAGAGTTAATTTTCCGCCGACTTCATTTTTATTACTTATAAGCTTTACGACGATTGTTTTGCTCTGTTTATCAGGGAATAGATAGACTTTATCTGAAAAATTTATAGCAACTGCAGGCGTAATTTCAATTGGTCTGTATTCTTCACCATGGACAGGATCTGTCCAATGATATAAAACCGGAACAGATAAAGTGAAATCAGTTTTTCCATCGGATAGAGTGAAATCCGCTACCAAAGGCGGATCATTTTCCGGTTTGCCGATTAATTGCTGATCGTTCACTGTATATGTTCCTTTTTCCGGTTTGTTAACAAGCCAGTAAGGTTGTGTGTAACTAATATCTTTTGGCAGAACAATCTTTTCTTCAGAGTGATTGAATTCATTCTCTGTTAATGGTTGATTTATTTTATCGGGAATTTTCTGAAAAGTAACAGAAATATTTTTTAGAGTTAACGTAAATCCGGAACGATTAACAATTCCGGTTGTTATTTTAATTGAGTCCCCGGGTGTAAACGAGTAATCACTTGAGAGCGCTTCAATCCATAAACCGGCAGCTGAACGGATAATAGCCAACAATTCTTTTTTCTTTAACGGAACCCAGTAATCATCATTTAATTTATTTAATTCGGAATAAGCCTGTAGTAGTTTTGGTAAACTTGCTGAAGGATTTTCTGGATTATATTCTTTCTCTATTTCACTTAAAATTTCTCCCACTTTCCTGCCACCCTTAACCCGGTTCCAGGTAAGATCAACGCCATCAAATAAATCGTTCTTTGCTGAGTCTCCTTCCAAATATTCAAAATAATTTATCTGTTCACCCCTGTTTGCAGAGACTCCGAATCCCTGGCTTTTGTGCATACTTCTGCTTTCGGCAGCAATTTCCGTGTAGGATTTTCCTAACAATGGATTGTAAGCACCCAGATCAATTTTAATTAATTTTGAAAAATCCTCATTTCTTTTTTCTAAAATCGGACGCCAGGCATTCCAGTATAATCTCTTCGGCTGCCAGGTTTTTACATATTTCAATTGTTCCGGGAAAGCATTTGGATCACCGGCTAATTTAAAAGCTTCTTTTGCCAAAATTGCCGATGCTGTGTGATGTCCGTGTCCTCCTTCACCTGTTCCCGGAAAACGGGTGATAATTACATCTGGTCGGAATTTTCTGATAATCCAAACCACATCCGAAAGAATTTTTTGTTTATCCCAGATTTTAAAAGTTTCTTCGGGATTTTTGGAATAACCAAAATCTATTGCGCGGGTAAAAAACTGTTCCGCTCTGTCAATTTTTCTTGCGGCAAGAAGTTCCTGGGTTCTTATAACACCAAGTAATTCAGCTTGTTCATTTCCAATAAGATTTTGTCCGCCGCTTCCGCGGTTAATTGCACAATATCCTGCTCTTACTAATTTACCCGATTCAAAATAGGCAAGTGCAGCTGTGTTTTCATCATCGGGATGCGCAGCTATATACAAAACACTGCCAAGTACGTTTAATTTTTTAATTGCAAGTTCAAGTTCTGCAGCATTAAGAGTTTTCTCCGGCTGAGCAAATAGCTGAAGATGAGATAAGAAAAGTATGGCTGTTATTATAAAAATATTTTTTAGATGTGCGGACATATTCATCCAATCCGGTTTGTTAGTAAACAAATGTATTAGTCTTTTTCTGAATGGGTGAGATTATACAATTTATTCTTTAAAGTTCCAATGAATATATGATAGGCGAAAGGTGGTAGGTGATATTTGGTGGAATTCATTAAGTAAACGCTTTTTTTTATATTTGGCTCATTCTCAACAACAGATTATGACTAATGGTTGAAGTTGGTAAAATAAAAGCAGGCGATAACAATCCTTTTATTCTTATTGCGGGTCCCTGTGTAGTTGAAAGCGAAAAGCTCGTTAGAGAAACCATCGCAGAAATAAAATCGATTACATCTTTACTTAACATTCCATTTATATTTAAAGCAAGCTACAAAAAAGCGAACCGTACAAGTGCCTCATCGTTTATCGGTATCGGAGATACGGAGGCATTAGAAATTATAAGTAAAGTTAGAAAAGAATTTTCTGTACCGGTACTAACTGATATTCATTCACCTCAAGAAGCGAAACTCGCAGCAAAGTATGCAGATGTTCTGCAGATTCCTGCTTTTTTATGCAGACAAACAGAACTACTTTTAGCTGCTGGTGAAACTGGGAAGGTAATCAACATAAAAAAAGGACAGTTTCTTGCTCCCGAAGATATGAAGTATGCTGCTGAAAAGGTTTTATCAACAGGAAATAAAAAAATTATGTTAACTGAAAGAGGAACAACTTTCGGATATCATAATCTTGTTGTTGATATGCGTTCGCTTGTAATTATGCGGGAACTTGGTTATCCCATTGTAATGGATGCAACTCATTCAGTTCAGCTTCCTTCAAAAGGAGATACAAGCGGGGGACAGCCGAAGTTTATTAAGTATCTTGCAAAGGCAGCAGCTGCAATAGGTATTGATGCACTCTTTCTTGAAGTTCATCCCGAACCGGAAAAAGCCTTGAGTGATGCATCTAGTCAGTTTCCATTAAGTGAATTAAAACAGCTTTTAATAGAAATAAAAAAAATAGATTCAATAACTAAAGGATTAAATTGATTTCCGGGATGCAACAATTCCCCAGGGAACTAACTCCCCGGGAAAAGTTTCTTCTCTTTACTGTTCTGCCGGTAGAGAAACCAGGGTACAATCTTTACCATGAAAAAATAAACGAACTGTTGGTTACGGGTTTTGGACGATTTAAGAACAACAATTTTATTTTGGGAAAGAAAAACACAGTTCCCGATTTATCTTTTTCTTCAACACCTGTTTTTGCAGCAGGCACAGTAAAAATTCCCGGCGATGAAATTGATATAATTATCAATGAAGAAGTTGATGATGAAATTGAAATTGATCTTTCTTTAAGTAACTCAAATGTAATTCCTGATGAAATCTTAGTGCTGGAAAAGTGGAGTTATTCAGATTGGAATCCGGGTGATAAATCTCCTTATGATAATAAAGAAGTCAGAGAGGTAGTAATCTCACAGGGGAAATATGTTCTTGCATTTGCACCTACGCATAAAAAAATCTGGTTGCATCAGAATGAAAATGGAGTAAATTATTTAATTCCGCTTACGAATTTTTATAATGAACTCATGGGATTTAAAAGAATTAAAGATCCTAAAGAAGCTTTAAATCCTAAAATGTTGTTCCAAAAGTTAAATCATTTTTCTGATGATGATTTGAAGAATGCATTTGTATTGTATAATAAGTACATGAGAAGGTTCTCAACTGATTTTTCAAAATATTTAAAACCCAGGAGTCCGGTAACAACTAAAAAAAGATTTAAAGATTTATTCAAGAAGGATAAAAATTGAATTCGCACGAAATTATTAAAAAAGGAAAAGAGGTAATAAGAATAGAAGCTGCTGCTGTTGCCGGATTAGAAAACAGCATTGATGATGAATTTGTAAAAGCGATTGAAACAATTTATAAATGCAAAGGACGTGTAGTGTTAACCGGGATGGGCAAATCAGGACTGATTGCAAGAAAAATTGTGGCAACTTTTAACTCAACCGGAACAGCCTCAATTTATCTTCACCCAACAGATGCTCTGCACGGCGATCTTGGTATGGTGCGGCAGGAAGACGTTGTGATTCTTATAAGTAAAAGCGGAAACACCGAAGAGATATCAAATCTGCTTCCAATGTTAAAAAGATTGAATGTTACACTCATTGCAATGTGCGGTTCACATGAATCGAAGCTTGCACAGGAGTGTGATATATTCTTAAATATAGGAGTAAAAGAAGAAGCTTGCCCTCATGATCTCGCACCAACAGCCTCAACAACAGCAACACTTGCAATGGGTGACGCTCTTTCGGTGGCACTTCTTGAAAAAAGAGATTTTACTGCAGAGGACTTTGCGTTTCTTCATCCTGGCGGAAGTCTGGGAAAAAGACTTTCACTGCAGATAAAAGAGATTATGATTAAGGGTGATAGGATTCCCTCAATAAAAGAAAACGCTTCTATAAAAGATGTGATTCTTGAGATCACTTCAAAAAGATTGGGAACAACGTGCGTAGTTAATGACCAGGGAATTTTAGCCGGTATAATCACAGATGGCGATCTCAGGAGACTACTTGAAAGAACCCTGGAAATAAAAAATCTTACTGCAAGAGATATAATGACAAAAAATCCAAAAGTAACTAAGGAATATTATCTCGCTTCTTTTGCACTGCAGCAGATGGAAAATTTTAAGATCACAACTCTCGTTATAGTTAGCGATGATAGTAAACCGGTAGGAATTCTTCATCTTCATGATCTTATCAACCTCGGGCTTCAGCAAAGATGAGATATTTGCTGTTATTAATTGCTGCTTTGGTTTTTGTTTACATCGGCTGCGGTGAGAAAAAAGTAAAACCAATCGTTAATCCGAATCTGAATGAAGGAGAAATTCCTGCTCAGGAAAGTTGGGATTCTAAAGTTATTTTCTCGGATTCAGGTAAAACTACGGCAATTCTTTATGCCGGACATTTAAGAATGTTTGCAGAAACTAAAGAAACACTTCTGGACAGCGGTGTCAGAGTCGATTTTTATAATCCGCAGGAAATAAAAACTACTACACTTACATCCAAAAGCGGGAGAGTTGATGATGCAACAAAAAATCTTTATGCAATAGATAGTGTTGTTGCCGTAAGTGACAGCGGGGTAACAATTAAAACAGATGAACTTATGTGGCGTAATAAAGATGCAAAAATTGTTTCCGATAAATTTGTAACTATACTTACAGCTAAAGAGAAAATTCAGGGTTATGGATTTGAATCTAACCAGAGCCTTACAAATTATGTGATTTATAATATCACATACACTGCAAGAGCAGATAGTCTGAGATAAAATAAATAATAAGATATACTCTATTACTCTGAGCATTAACTAAAGAACTCACACTTTGACTGGCTTTGTCTGACAATAGGAAAGTCGTTATTGAATCCCAACACAAATAGATTTAAAGTTTCTAAAATAATTGAATAAAATTTTTCATATATCATTTTTATTTCTTCTCTTTTCTGTCAGTATCTTCTCACAGGAAAAAGAGGAAATGATTACTGTTATTGGCGACAGTCTTGTCGGGAAGATTATTAATGGAGAAACCACAAGAGAGGTTTATGGAAATGTTACTCTAACCCAGGGCAATGTTGTTATAACCTGTAATGAGGCAATTCAATATATTTCCCGGAATGATGCTGAACTGATCGGAGATGTTGTTGTTAAACAGGACAGTATGACAATAAAAACACCCAGGGGATTTTATTACGGTAATGAAAGGCGGGCAGAAAGTAATTCGGGGATTAAGCTTGATGATAAAAAAGTTATTTTAACAGCAGATTCCGGCGAATATTATTTTAATGATGATAAGGCAATATTTAACAGCAGAGTCACTCTTTATGATACAGCTTCAACCTTAACATCCAAACAACTAACATATTATAAAAATGAAGATCGGGCTATTGCCATTGGTAATGTAAGAATTATTGAGAATGATAATATAATTGATGCCGATACACTCGAACATTTCAGAAACTCACGAATCACTTTTGCAAACAGCAGGGTAAGAATAGAGAACCGAAGCAATAATGTGCAAATCTTTGGTGACCACCTGATTGACTATGCACTTGAGTATCACACAATTATTGATAAAAATCCGCTACTAGTCCAGATTGATACCACCAGAACACTGCTGCCTGATTCACTAATTGTTGATAATGACAGCATTAAAATAAAGCTCGATACTCTGATCATAAAATCGAATTCAATGGAATCGTTCCGTGATACATTAAATATTTTTAAAGCTGAAGATTCTGTAAAAATCTGGAGAGATACTTTTGCATCTTTAAATGATTACTCTGTTTATAAAAAGAGTGAAGAAAAAATAATTACCTACCGCAGAAAAGAAAGTGATATGAGACCGGTATTATGGAATGAAGAAACACAACTATCCGGGGATTCAATTACTATTTTTTTAAAGGACAATAACATCCAGGCTCTCGAAGTTATAAAATCTGCATTTGTCCTTTCACCGAATGAAATTTATCAAAACAGGTTCAACCAGATATCAGGGGACAAATTAATTATGTATTTTGATGGAGAGGCTGTTAGTCGTGTTGAAGTTGAAGGTAATGTTTATAACGTTTATTATATGTACACAGAAGAAAAGAAACCGAACGGCTTAACACAATCGTCGGCTGAAAAAGCCGCATTAAATTTTAAAGAGAAAAAAATAAGCGAGGTTCGTTTGTACGGTTCTCCTAAAAGCGAATATTATCCTGAGAATCTTGTAGCGGGAAAGGAACAAACTTACGCACTACCGAGATTCAGCCTGGTGAAAAACCGGCCGAATAAGAAAGAACTTCTTCTGCAGATTAAACCTGCCGGAAGAATATTTAAACCAATGGATACACTGCAATAATTATGGATGAAAAAACATTAAGAAGTGAAGGCCTTATAAAAATTTACAGACACAGGACTGTAGTAAACAAAGCTTCGGTTAAAGTTTCAAAAGGTGAAATCGTCGGTTTGCTTGGCCCGAACGGGGCAGGGAAGACTACAACTTTTTATATGATAACAGGAATGATTAAACCCGACAGTGGTAAAGTTTTTCTTGATGACAAAGAGATTACAAAAATCCCAATGTATAAACGTGCGAGAATGGGTATTGGTTATCTGCCACAGGAAGCTTCAATATTTAGAAAACTTTCTGTTGAAGATAACCTTATGGCTGTACTTCAGATGATTAAGCTTACACAAAAAGAACGAAAAGAAAAATGTGAAATGCTTCTTGAAGATCTAGGAATAACCCGGATAAGAAAAAGCACAGGTTTCCAGTTAAGCGGAGGTGAAAGAAGAAGAACAGAAATTGCACGCTCCCTTGCAACTGATCCGAGTTTTATTCTGCTTGATGAACCTTTCGCAGGTGTAGATCCTATTGCTGTTGAAGATATTATGACAATTGTTGCAAATCTCAAAAATCGTGGGATAGGAGTTCTGATTACGGATCATAATGTGCATGAAACATTGAGTATAGTTGATAACGCTTACATTCTTATTAATGGTGTGATTTTTAAATCCGGTGGCGCAGAAGAACTTGCAGAAGATGAGGAAGTGCGCAAGCTATATCTCGGTGAAAAATTCCGCCTTGACCGTTACCAATAAATAGTTTCGGACTTAAATGAACATACTAAAGAATTTTTCTCTTAAAAAGTTTAACACGTTTGGAATTGATGCAAAAACAAAATTATTTGTTGAAGTTTTAAATGAAGATGAACTGCTTGAAATCCTTTCTGCAGATGAGTTAAAATCTACTCCTAAATTTGTTCTCGGCGGTGGAAGCAATATCCTTTTTACAAAGGATTATGACGGACTGGTAATTAAAAATTCAATTCCGGGAATAAGAATAATTGATGAAGATGAAAATACTTTAACAATTGAATCTGGTGCGGGAGTAAACTGGAATGATCTTGTAATCTATTCTGTTAACAAAAATCTTGGAGGAATAGAAAACCTCACGCTTATCCCGGGTACAGCGGGGGCTGCACCTATTCAAAACATTGGAGCTTACGGAGAAGAATTAAGCGAAACATTTTTTAATCTTGGCGGAATTTATATTGAGACAGGTGAACGAGCCATCTTTACCAAAAAGGATTGTCAGTTTAGTTACAGGAATAGTATTTTCAAGAATGAATTAAAGAATAAATTTATAGTTACTAAAATTCGTTTATGCTTGAGTAAAAATCCCACGATCAGATCTGATTACGGAAATGTGAAAGCTGAACTTGAAAAAACCGGAAAAACTGAATTAACAGTAAAAGATATCAGCGATGTGATTTCTAAAATAAGAAAGGAAAAACTTCCTGATCCTGCTGTAATCGGTAATTCCGGAAGTTTTTTTAAAAATCCTGAAATAAAATCAAATGAATTCGAATTATTAAAAGAAAAATATCCAGATATAAAAGGTTATACATCCGGAAGTGAAACAATAAAACTTTCTGCCGCCTGGCTGATCGAAAAAACTGGCTTGAAGGGATTTAGAAAGGGAGATACAGGGACTCATAAAACTCACGCACTTGTGATAGTGAATTATGGTAATGCATCCGGTGAAGCAATTCTGCATTTTGCAAAAGAGATAAAACGTTCAGTGTATGAAAAATTTGGTGTAGTGTTGGAGGAGGAAGTAAACATAATTTAATTCGCGTGGTTCTTATATCCTCTTACTCATCATTCAATGAACATAGTGTAACTTATCAGGTTGAAATTCACAGCCTAAATAATTATGTTCCATTAAAATCCAAATAAAAATTTACCGGAATCTGTACGATGAACGAACAGAAAGATGAAAAAATAGTTTCTGCTTATGAAAAAGCTGCACAGGAAGGTGTTGATCCGCGTTGTATTCCACAGCGCTTGACCGGTCCTGTCCCGATTCATGATGAAATTCCTTATCCGGATTACCCGGAATCCGATCACGAGATATGGAAGTATTTATATGACAGGCAAATGAAATATCTTCCCGGAAGAGTATGTGAAGAATATATTAACGGAACAAAAATATTAAATTTTACTCCCGATAAAATTCCCGCCCTAAGCGATCTGAGTAAAGTGTTCAATAAAGCTACAGGCTGGAAAGTTGCCAGGGTTCCCGGACTGATTCACGAACAGAATTTTTTTGAACTTCTTCAGAAAAAAATATTTCCGTCAACAGATTATATAAGAGGAAAAGAAGAGCTCGATTATACTCCTGCACCGGATTGTTTTCATGATATGTTCGGTCATATGCCTCTTTTAACCGATGAAAACTTTGCATCATTCTACCAGATGTTTGGAGAAGCTGCATTAAATGCCGAAGGAATAAACAGAAAATATCTTGAAACATTCCACTGGTTTACAGTTGAGTTTGGATTGATTAAGAAACCTGAAGGAATGCGAATTTATGGAGCAGGAATTATTTCTTCAAAGGAGGAAGTTACCCACGCGCTATCGAATGATGTTGAGGTAAGAGATTTTGAGCCGGATAAACTTGTAAGGCAGGATTATGATGTATGGCATCTTCAGCCAATTCTATGGGCTATCGATTCATTTGAGCATCTGGAAGATGGTTTTAAATCCTGGACAAAAAGGCAGGGTTTATTGTAACTCAAAGAACTAATTCTCTTGTTGATATAATTTTATCTCCCTGATATCACAATTAAGTATGAAATTCTGATCCTCTTTTTTCATTTTTATATTGAACTTTTATCTCCCGTCTGGTGTTTCAAGTTACATGATTAACTTAAAACTTGAATGTACATTTCATATTGGCTAATTTTATTTATAAAATCATAAGCTTTTATAACTTAATTACTTACAACCATCTTGCAAAGAAGGAAGAAGGAATTTATGTCTCTTGAAAGAGAAGATACCGCGCCTCAATTCACACTAAAGAATCAGGATTCTGAAGATGTCTCCCTTTCCGATTACAAAGGAGATAATATTGTGCTTCTGTTTTTCCCATTTGCTTTTTCTTCAGTATGCACAATTGAAATGAAAAAAATGCAGGAGGAATTTAATAACAATTTAGATCTGGATGCTCAGGTAATAGGTATCAGCGTCGATTCTCCTTATGTATTAAAGGCGTTTAGAAAAGCAAATAATATTAACTTCACTTTATTAAGTGATTTTAACAAGGAAGTTTCTCGTAAGTATGATTCTCTTTATGAGCTTTATTTTCCTGAAAAATACGCCTATAATGGGGTCTCAAAGAGATCTGCTTTTGTGATAGGCAAAGATGGAAAAATAAAATACAAAGAAATTTGTCCTACCCCGGGGGATCAGCCGGCTTATGACTTGATTAAAAAAGTTTTGGAGGACCTGTAAGAATGTACAGAGATTTAGTTCCGGCAGAAATAAAAAAAATACTTGATAATAAAAACGGTACCAGGCTAATCGATGTAAGAGAAGAATGGGAACATAAAACCGCAAGGATAGAAAGTTCTGAACTTATGCCCCTGAGTAATTTTATGGAACATATGCAGGAACTTAATAAAGAAGATGAACTAATATTTTATTGTCATACGGGCGTAAGAAGTGTTAATGTTTGTTTGTTTCTTGCGGAAAGAGGTTTTAAGAATTTAATAAATCTAAAGGGAGGAATTGAAAGATGGTCAAATGAAATTGACCCTACGATTCCTCATTATTAATTATTTTACGGAGCGCATAGATGATTGAAGAAGGAAAGAAAGCCCCTGGTTTTAAATTGAAAAATCAGGATGGCAAAACAGTTTCATTAAGTGATTTCAAAGGAAAACAAATCGTTTTATATTTTTATCCAAAGGATAATACTTCAGGGTGTACCAGGGAAGCATGCAATTTCAGAGATGAATTTCCGAAATTCAAAAATGTGGATGCAGTAATACTTGGTGTTAGTCCGGACTCGGTTGAATCTCATAAAAAATTTGCAGTAAAATTTGATCTCCCTTTTGATTTGCTTAGTGATGAGGGAAAAAATGTTCTTGAAAAATACGGAGTCTGGAAAGAGAAAAGTATGTACGGCAGAAAATATATGGGAGTTGAAAGAACAACAGTAATAATTGATGAAAACGGAAAAATCAAAAAAGTATTTCACAAAGTTAAAGTTGATGGACATAATAAGGAAATAATTGAAGTCCTTAAAAGTTAAGAGGCTTAAATGGTTTATGTGAAAAGGAGAGAAACCTTCAGTGCAGCCCATAGGTTGTATAATCCTAAGTATAGCGATCAAAAAAATCTTGAAGTATTTGGCAAGTGCAGTAATCCAAACTGGCACGGACATAATTATGTGCTTGAGGTTACTGTTGCGGGAGAACCCGATCCTGAGACAGGATTCGTTATTGATTTGAAAATCCTTAAACAGATAATTAATGAAAATGTTCTGCTGAAAGTTGATCATAAAAACCTCAATACTGAAACAGACTTTATGAAAAATGCTATTCCTTCTGCAGAAAATATTGCAAAAGCAATATTTCATGAATTAGAAGATAAACTGCCATCAGGTAAATTGTACTCTGTTAATCTTTACGAAACAGAAAAAAATATAGTTGAATATAGAGGAGAATAATTTGGATAACGCGAAAGTTCAGAAACTTATTGATGAGTTATTAAAAGAAATAGGGGAGGATCCGAAAAGGGAAGGTTTATTGAACACTCCTAAAAGAGTAGCCAAAGCGTATGATTTCCTTACGTCAGGGTATCATAAAAAAATTGAAGAAGTTTTGAATAATGCTGTCTTTAATGAAAAATATGACGAAATGGTTTTAGTAAAAAATATAGATTTCTACAGTCTTGTGCGAGCATCATATGCTTCCGTTTTACGGTAAAGTACATGTGGCTTATATTCCTGATGGAAAGATTGTAGGGCTAAGCAAGATTCCAAGAATAGTTGATGTTTTTTCACGAAGGCTGCAGGTACAGGAAAGAATGACTCAGGAAATTGCTGATACTCTTGACGAATACTTAAAACCGCAGGGAGTGGCGGTCGTCTCCGAAGCATACCACATGTGCATGATGATGCGCGGAGTTGAAAAACAGAATTCAGCTGCAATAGCAAGCGCGGTACACGGGGTATTCAAAGATGACGCAAGAACCAGGGCAGAGTTTATGACGCTGATAAAAGGAAGACTCAGTGATGGCTAAAAAAAAGGAGTCAATCTGGATTACCGGTGCAAGCAGTGGTATTGGCAGAGCAGCAGCAATTGAGTTTGCAAAAATAGGGAGTAATGTTCTGGTCTCAGCCCGCAGGGTAACAGAACTGGAAAGGCTGAATAAGGAGTTAAAGAAGGAGAAACTTTCTGTTGATATTTTTCCATGCAACGTTGCATCCTCGTCAAATGTTGATCAGACCGTAAAAAAAATGCTTGTGGAAAATGATATTGATTGTCTCGTAAATAATGCGGGAATTACCTCATGGAAACTCGCTGAGGAAAATTCTACAAATGAAATTGATGATGTAATTAATACCAATTTACTCGGAGCAATCTATTCAATTAAATATCTTCTCCCTCATTTTATTGAACGCGGCGGCGGAACAATAATAAATATCCTTTCTGTTGTTACCAAAAAAATATTTACAAACAGCAGCGCTTATGCTGCTTCAAAAATGGGTCTGCTGGGTTATTCCAATGTTCTGAGAGAAGAAGTACGTAAGCATAAAATTAGGGTTATAAATATAATTCCGGGCACAACTGAAACACCTATGTGGTCAGCTAAAGTCCGTGAAAAACATTCCGAACGAATGATCAGAACGGAAGATATTTCCCGCGTGATTGTATCAGCTTATCTCGAGAAGAATAACATTGTAACCGAAGAAATTCTAGTGAGACCGATTGAGGGAGATTTGTGATGACTGAAAGAGAAGTTTGTATCGTTACAGGAGCAAGCAGAGGAATTGGAAAAGGTATAGCTCTCAGGTTTGCGGAAGATGGAAAAAATGTAATGCTTTTTGGCCGAGATGTTGAAGCATTAAAAGAAACAAAACGACTTGCATCTGCAAAGGGAGTTGAATCAGAATATTTTGCCGGAGATGTTGCTGATGTTGATTTTGTTGAAAATTCTGTAAATGCAATATTAAAAAAATATGGAAAGATTGATGTATTAATTAATAATGCAGGAATGGGAATTTTCAAAGAAATAACCGATGCATCACTTGATGAATTTAAAACGCAGGTGAACGCAAATCTTTATGGAATTTTTAATTTCTCTAAAGCGGTATTAAATAGTATGATCGAAAGAAAATCAGGCGCAATAGTAAATATTTCTTCTCTTGCAGGGAAGAATGTATTTGCCGGCGGTGCAATGTATTCTGCTACAAAACATGGAGTGCTTGGATTTACAGGCTGTTTAATGCAGGAAGTAAGAAAATACAATATTAAAGTTGCGGCTATTTGTCCCGGCTCGGTTGAAACAGATTTCCATTCCGGCGGAAGTCCGGCTTCATCTAAAAAATTAATGCCGGAAGATATTGCAGAAACTGTTTCATTAATTCTCAAATTACCCCAAAGCGCATTGGCAAGTGAAATTGATATAAGACCTACAAATCCTAAGTAATAACCGATTAAATAGAAAAAGCCACGAATTTGCTCGTGACTTTTTCTTTTTGAACAAAATAAATTAATTTATTGGTTTTTCTGCTGATCATCCATCGGAGGTTTTCCGTTCATCATTCCACCTTTATGCATCATTCTTTTGCCATCACGCATCATACATCTTCCTTCACCTCGTGGACCTCTCATCATCGGCATTTCATTAAATATTTTCTTCTGCTGATCATTCAATAACTCATAAACATCCATTCTGTGGTTCGCCATTGCTGTTGCAATTTTATCTCGCGAGGAATTCAGATCTTTTACCATATTAAGATAGTCTGCTCTTGAATAATTTCCGGAATGTTGAAGTTCTTTTAAAGCGAGACGTTTTTTCTGAACATCTGCTTTAAGGTCTATCATTTCCTCCTGGTGTTTGAAACGGAGGTTTTCAATCTTATTTTTTTGTTCATCTGTTAAGTTTAATTTTTCTAACATTCTGCCCCGGAATTGTTCTCCCTTGTGCTGATCAACTTTTTGAGGATAAAAATTTACTGCAGTAACGATTAATACTGCTAAAATAATTCCTCCGATTAATGATAACTTTTTCAATTTATTCTCCCTAAATTTTGTTCGGTTTATATTTTAGTTTTCGGTAATTGGACATGTTCAATTATATACGGGTTTAAATAACATTAGTATTAAACCTTTAATAATGAGGGATTGTCTAAAAAATGAGTAATTATAGGAAAAATGGCTGTTCAGAATCCTGATTTTGAATTAATTAGAAGATTTAATGCCGGTGATGAAGCTGCTTTTAATGAAATCGTTAAAAAGTATCAAAAAAAAATTTACTGGCATGCCCGCAGGATGACGGGAAATCATCTTGATGCTGATGAAGTTGTTCAGCAGGTTCTTATAGTTATTTATGATAATCTTAAAAAGTTCAGGTTTCAGTCATCATTATATACTTGGATCTATAGAATAACATCTACAAGGACTTTGAATTTTCTTAACAGAAACAAGGTTAAAAAATTTTTCGGATTAGAAGAGAGCGGAGCAGAATCACTCAGTGCAAATGAAGATATAGTTGAAAATTATGAGCAGAAAGAAAAACTTGCAAAAATTGAAAAACAGTTACAGAAAATTCCGGTAAAACAAAGAGAAGTTTTTATTATGAGAAATTTTGATGATTTGAGTTATAAAGAAATTTCTGAAGTAACCGGCAGAAGCGAAGGCGGATTAAAAGCCAATTATTTTCATGCGTTAAATAAAATTATGGAGTTAATGAAAGAAGATGAATAAGCAATTGGAAAAAATGGTTAAATACCTGGATGGTGATATGACTGCCAATGATAAAATTCAGTTTGAAAAAAATCTGCTTTATGATTCTGAACTGAATAAAGAATTTGAAAAAGTTAAAATCTTTCTTACCGAAATGAAAAAAGATGCAGAACCATCTCTTGATGAATCTTATTTTATAAATCTTCTTCCGGCATTTTATGCAAATCAGCAAAAGAAGAAAAAATTTATTTTTTCGAAACTTGCTTATTCATTATCAACTGTGGCAGCAGTTATTCTAATTTTGTTCATTTTATTTAAGCCCGGAACGACAGTAAATTATTCAAATCTTAGCGAATTAAGTACAACCTTTACTGAACAGGAATTAAATGAAACGTTAAATCACTACTCGAATCAATATTCCATTAATGATTTAATTAATTCTGCTTCCTCTAAAACTGATTCAATTGTAAGTACCATGGTGGATAATGAACTTGATTTATCCTCGAGTTCAGTAGAAAAAACATTCGGTGATAGTTATTTAAACACAGATGATCTGATAAATTCACTCGACGAAAAAGAAGCAAATCAATTATATTCACAATTAATTAATGAAGATTTTATTAAGGGAGCTAAACAATGAAAAAAAGTATAACTCTTCTGTTGATATTTTTAATTATACCTGTCGTATTAAACGCCCAGGGTAGAAGAGATCATAAAGGTCCCAGGGAAAAAATAGAACAACTGGAAAAAATAAAATTAATTGAAGCTTTGGATATGGATGAGCAGACAACTCTGAAATTTTTTGCACGTAGAAACGAATTCCGTGGTAAAATGGATGATTTGAATGACTCTCTTATTACAATTGTTGAGAGTCTTGATTCGAAGTTTTCTAATAAAGATGAATCAGGATATAAGGATCTTGTTAGTAAATATTTAACTCTGGAAAAGCAGATAGCTACTCTTCACTCGCAATTTATTAACTCACTGTATGATATTCTTACTAATGTGCAGGTGGCAAAGCTAATTGTTTTTGAAAAAAAATTCAGGGATGAAATAAGACGCATATTATTAAAAGGGCGTCAACTACCGCCGGATGACATGAGGTAAGGAACAAATCACATTCCGGAAAGTAAACAAAAGGTAACTTTAGTAAAAAATTACGCTGAATTAGGGTTGATTTTCTGAAATATCGGATATATCTTTTCCACCTGAAATTTGCGGAAGTGGTGAAATTGGTATACACGCTATCTTGAGGGGGTAGTGCCTTAATTGGCGTACGGGTTCAAGTCCCGTCTTCCGCACTAAATATTTTAGGACCAAATAAATAGAGGAAGTATTTATGAAGACTCCAATCAAAGTCTTGTTTAGTGTATTTTTTAGTATTCTGATTACCGCTTCAGTTTTTGCTCAGGATATGAAACCTGAGGCAGGCAAACTTTATAATGACGGTAATCAAAAATTAAAAGCGGGCAATTATACCGGTGCAGTTGAAAGTTATGATCAGGCATTAGCCATTGAGAAGGATTACCGGATTTATTATCAGAAAGGAATTGCCCTTAAAAAACTGAGCAAACTGGATGAAGCTAAGGATGCGCTTGAATCAAGCTTAAAAGCCAAAACAGATTTTGATGCCGGTTATAATGCTCTTGGCGGTGTATATTTTTCAATGGGGAATTATGAGAAAGCAGTTGAAAATTTTGAAAAAGTCTTAGAAACTACGAAGAGTGCAAATATAAAATCTGCTGTCAAAAAGAATCTTGCAATAGCATACGCTAAAATGGGTAATGTTGCAATCACAGAAGGAAATTCCAAAAAAGGAATTGAATATCTCCAGAAAGCAGTTGAAAATAATAATTATGATGCTGCATATTTATCCCTGTCAAAAATTTATTCCGAAATAGGTGAATGGGATAATGCTATTTCTGCCGCTGAAAATGCATTAAAATATCGTTCCACAATTGGTAAAGGCGGACCATATTATTATATGGGCGTTGCTTATAAGGGAAAAGGTGATACAGAAAAGGCAAAAGAGATGTTCAACCAGGCTAAATCGGATGCCACGTATAAAAAAACAGCCGAATATGAACTATCAGTTCTTAAATAATTTTTTATAAAAAAGATATTGTTTTACCCTCGCTAAAAAGCGGGGGTTTTTTATGTTATGGATAAAATCAAATCTTTCCTGAAATCTCAAACCTCCAGGCAGGATTATACTTTATGTAGTCTTACACTCCTAAGTGCTTCCGCAGTGCTCAGGAGAGAAAAAGAAATAAGAGAAATTCTTTTAATTCTGAAAAAGAAAAAATTTAATAAAACCAAAATGTACGAAGCCTTGCTCCAAACATATTTATTTGCCGGTTATCCTTCCGCACTAATTGCACTTTCAATTTATACAGAGATTTTTGATCTGAGTGAAAAACTAAAGGAAGAATGGGACATTTCTTTATTCAGGGAAAGGGGAGAAAAGAACTGCCGGAAAATTTACGGAGATAAATATGAGAAACTTATTTCAAACATAAATTCATTTTCACCTGAACTTTCCGATTGGCTTGTTACTGAAGGATATGGAAAAGTATTTGGGAGAAAAGGATTATCTCTTAAAGAAAGAGAAATTTGTAACATAGCTGTTCTTTCAGCATTAAAATTTGAAAGTCAGCTTTACTCTCATATTAACGGGGGACATCGATTAGGTTTAACCTGGAAAGAAATTAATACGGTAATAAAATCAATATCACTATTTAACAGGAATGATTGCGTGAAATTAGGCGAAAAGGTTTTATACTCATTAATGAAAAGGAAGGAAGAAAAATTAATTCTTCCTCCCAAAACTAAAACCTAAAAGAATATAGCCGCATTCAGATTAATTATTCCGATCGTTTCCTCCCCATCTTTTTTTCCGAAAAGATTCAACATCTGGTATTTCAATCCTAAATCAATGTTAAAAACCGGAATCAATTTAATCATTACACCTGCACCGATTCCTAATCCTGATCTGGAAGTTCCTCCGGATTTTGTTTCTACTCCGGCAATTGTTGTTGTGAAATCGCCAAAGTTATTAAACTCAAAGTCCAATCCTACATAAGGGCTTAAAGGACCGGGAACAAGAGTCAATTCACCCCCGAGACCAATTGAAAGGATATTTTGTTTAGCTTCAAAATCTCCTAATGGAGTAGAATTAGTTCCGTTGAGGAAGTGATAATCAATAAATCCGATTGGAGTAATCGGAAAAAACGGAAAATTCAATTTACCTTTTATTCCAACATGATATTCCGAAGAAAATTTGGCAACATCAGTATAGTAAGCCGGTGATTGAACAAAGGTTAATCCTCCGCCAAATCCAAGATCAATACTTTGTGCCTGAACATTTTGATACGAAAAAAATGTAACGGCGATAAATAAAAACAGTATAAATGATTTTTTCATTTTCAATCCTTTAATTATATGAATATAAATTATACCTAAAAAACCGTTAAGTAAGAATTCTTCTGCGCACAATTACCACAAATATACAAAGAGCAAGTTATCTTTAACAAATGTCTTTAAGTGAAAAGCTATATGCTATTTTAAGCATTGACTTTATAAAAGCATAAAAACTATATTGTGCATTAAAACTGAGAAAATATTTTTTCAGGGCAGCAGCATTTGATATTTCTAATTGAACCGGGCATTTCATTTTTCTCTAATCAATTCTTCCAGGGATTTTTTCTTTCTCTATTAATTGCCATTATTTCATTAAAGGTGAAATTTCTTAAAATCAGCGGTAGTCTGGCAACATTTATTTTAGCTTTTTTGATTTTTAGTTTTGGCGGCTGGCAGTGGACTCTTTCGATTTTCTCTTTTTTTGTTCTCTCAAGCGTACTCTCAAAGATTAGAGAGAAAAAAAATCCGGCAGTTAATAAATATTTTCAGAAATCAGGATCAAGGGATTTTTTTCAGGTAGTTGCAAATGGAGGACTAGGTGGAGTTTTAGTAGTCATCAATTATTTTATTCCGAATCAAATATGGTTTTCCGTTTATTCGGGAATAATTGCTGCTGCTTGTGCAGACACTTGGGCAACTGAAATTGGAACCTTGACCAGACATAAAACGTATGATATTTTAAATTTCAAAAAAGTTGAACCCGGTACGTCGGGTGGAGTTTCGTTTGCGGGATTTATTGGTTCTTTAGCCGGAGCATTCTGCATCTCTTTGATTGCAGCAATATGGATTGACAAACAACAAATTGGTTTTATATTGTTAATCACATTCAGTGGATTTGCAGCCAGTGCTCTCGATTCCATTTTAGGAACTACATTACAGGTGCAGTACAAATGTTTAAAATGTGGAAGAATAATTGATAATAAAATACATTGTGAAACAACTGCAGAGAAAATCCATGGAATTAATTTTATAAATAATGATTTTGTAAATCTTGTTGCAGGTTTAACGGGTGGTATAATCGTTTTTTCTTTAACAGGCTGGTAAAGATATCTTGAAGAATTATTTAATTACAATATTCACATTAGTTTCAATTTCTGCAATCTTTCCGCAGACAACAGCTGATGAATATAATCAGGCAATGACTGCATATAATAATCAACAATATGTAACTGCGGTAGGTTTGTTTGATAACTTCTTTTCCGATTATAAATTATCCGATGAATTATTCGCTACAGCTAAATATTATTATTCTGACGCACTTTTAAATACAGGTGAAAAATTTGCTGCTGCATCTGGATTTGAATTTTTAGTAAACAACTTTAGCTGGTCTGCATTCCGCTATAAAGCTTTGTACAAGCTTGGTATAATTTATTTTGAAGAGAAAGAGTATGATAAAAGCAGAAAATATCTTCAGCGACTTCTAAATGAATATCCTGAAACTGAACACACCGGTTCAGCACTTTACTGGATAGGTGAATCGTACACTGAGCAAAACAGGCTGAAGGATGCTATTTCCTTTCTGGAAGAAGCAGTAAATAACAAAAAAAACAATAAGTACCTGGATTATTCGATATTTACACTTGCAAATACATATGAAAAAACCGGTGAATATGATAAGGCTGTTAAATACTACGACAGGTTGCTTTCGTATCATCTGAATAGTCCGCTCGCTCTTTCAGCACAATTAAGAATTGGAGTTTGTTATTTTAAGTTAAAAGATTATCAATCTTCAATTCTTGAACTAAATAATCCGAGGCTAACAAATCTGCCCGCAGATATTTATTCTGAAAGTCTTTATTTACTTGGTAATTCATATTACAGGGTTCAGGAATACAATAATGCTGAAAAAACTTATAATGAGCTTTTGCAGAAATTTCCTGCATCTGATATTTTCAGAGATTCACAGTATGGATTGGCATGGACTTATTTTCAACAGAAGAAATACGATGATGCTTATAATCTTTTCAACACACTTTCAACCGGGGATGATTCACTTGCTATAAAATCATTTTACTGGAAGGCTGAATCAAAGCGTTATGCCGGGAAAGATGAAGATGCTTTTAAGATATACAACGAATTTCTGAATAAATATCCGGGAAGTGAATTAGCTAATGATGTAAGATATCAACTGGGGGGTTACTATTTTGATTCTAAAAATTATAATACTTCTGAAAGTTATTTAAAAGCCGCCGCTAATTCTGATAATCCTGATATAAAAGCCAGGGCGCAAACAATGCTTGGAGAAATTTCACTTGACAAGAAAGATTATAACAAAGCTGCAGATTATTTTAATAAGGTAATAGCGCTTTCAGTTAAAAAACCTGAGCTTATTAACAGGGCTAAACTTGGTCTTGGTACTACTTATTATTTCAATGGGAACTATGAAAAGGCAATTGAATATCTTAACGAAATTGATATTTCAGAATCGGGAGTTGAAAAGGACAAGATAAATTTTTACCTGGGAGAAAGTTATTACGCAGAGGGAAAATACCAGGATGCTTTGAAATATTACCTAAAAGTTGATTCGAAAGACTCATCTGTTTCGGCTCAGAGTTTATACGGGAAAGCTTACTGTTATTTTAATCAGAGGAACTTTGAAAATGCGGCAAACAGTTTTTCGGATTTTGTGAAGAAATATCCTGATGATAAACGTATTATAGATGTAAAACTCAGGTTGGCAGACAGTTATTATGGTAGTAAAGATTACGCTGCTGCAAGCAGAATTTATAAAAATCTATTTGCGGGAGGTTCTGCTTCTTTAACAGATCCATACGGCTATTACCAGTTTGCACAGGCTTTGTATAAAGCAGGCAGTACTGATGAAGCCATAAACGAGTTTAATAATCTTCAGCAAAGATTTCCTGAATCACAATATGCACAGGGTTCACTTTTTACCATTGGATGGATTTATTTTCAAAAAGAAAATTTTAATGAAGCGATTCTAAAATACAGAAACCTGATGCAGGTATATCCTAATTCTTCACTAACTCCGTTAGTATATTATTCAATTGGAGATGCATATTTTAATCAGGCCAAGTATGATTCCGCGATAATAAATTATGAAAAAGTAGTCGCTTTATATCCTTCATCAAATTATGTTTTCGATGCAGTTAACGGGATACAATACTGCTATGTTGCAAAGAATGAACCATCAAAGGCTATTGCACTAATTGATAATTTTGTTTCTAAAAATCCCGGATTAAATTTTTCAGATCAGCTTTTATTTAAAAAGGGTGAGATCTATTACAGTATGCGTGATTATGAAAAAGCTGAAATAAGTTACAAAGAATTCGTTTCGGATTATCCATCCAGTAAACAGGTCCCCGATGCGTATTATTGGATTGGCAAGAGTGCCCAAAATCTGAATCAGAATGAAGAGGCAGTATTTAATTTTAAAAAAGTCTTTGGTTCTTATCCAAATAGTGAAGCCGCCGGTGCTGCCGTACTAGAGATAGGGAATATTTACAATGTTGAGAAAGATTATGATTCTGCAATCGAAATTTATAATAAAGCAATTGATAAGATACCAAAATCTCCAAGGATTGCAGAAATAGTTTTTATGAAAGGTGTTACTTACAGTAACAAACAGGATCCCGATAATGCTTACAGCGTATTTCAGGATGTTGTACAATACTATAGCGGAACTATTTTTGCAGATAAAGCCAAGCTTGAATTGGGAATGATAGAACTTTCTGCGGCAAGGTATAGCAATGCGGAATTTTATTTTAAAAACCTTGCAGAGTCCAGAGCAGATGATATTGGGGCTAAAGCTCAGTATTTTTTTGGTGTAACTTTAGCCGAAGAAGGAAATAAAGATGAAGCCATTGATGTGCTTGAAAAAGTGAGAACTGTATTTTCAGCTTATGATGAATGGCTTACAAAATCTTATATGAAACTTGGTGATTTATATACAGAAAAAGAAGATTATAGTAAGGCAAAGGAATATTATAGAGCTGTGCTTACAAAACATAAAGGTGATCAGTACGGGCATGAAGCACAAGACAAATTAAGGAAATTAAAATAATGAGAAAATTAATTTTGCTTATTTTAATTGCCGGTACAATTCAGTTACTCGCACAGGATTCGAAATCAAATCCAAATGTTGAACTACCTGACTTTATAATTACCGGCAAGGAAGTTGTCTCGGTAGAGCAGGCAAAAAAAATTGCACCTGATTTAGTTTCTACAATCTCTGGTGATTTTATAAAACCTGCTTATTCACCTGAAGAACTTGAACTAAAAGAATTCCCGAATCCTTTAAACAATGATCTTAGCCTTTTTGATTCCTTAAATTATGACAATGGATGGCTTGAGGCAGGATTAGGATCATATTTTTTACCAAGCGCCAGGTTGATTTACTCGAGCCCGTTTGGCAACGGAATTTTTGAAGGCAGAGCAGGTGTTTTAAACCAGCGCGCCTACTTAAATGGAACTGATAAATATGAGCTAAATGGCGGTGCTACATTATATTATTTTATAAAAAGTGATCTCCCCGCTTTTAACGGTATGAAGCTAAAAATGAATGGAGATCTTGCGACAACGGGGTATAAGCTTTATGGAGCTTATTATACCACTGGGGCCTGGAAAAGGAAACTGAATACAGGGAATTTATCATTTTTATTTAATAATCTTTCTCACGAAAGTTTTATATACGAGATGCAGTTTAAGGATGAACTTGCTTCTCTGGATAATCCGAATTTTTCAGAAAATCTTTTTGCAATGGACGGTTTTGCAAAAACGAATTTCTCAGCATTTAATATTAATCTGAATTTTAATTACAAGAGACAATTCATTTTAAACAATCTTCAGGATAATTCTGAGTTTTATTTTGTGAACGTCAGACCAACAGTTGGATTAAACTTATCAGATGTATTACGGGCAGATTTCGGAATCACATATTCTCAGGATGGAAGTCATTCATTCAGTGCGCCGTATGCCTCCGCCGCTCTGCATCTTGAAAATAATGTAACTTTGTTTGGAGAATTTGCTCCGGCTGCTGAATTCCTTACAGAAAATTATTTTATACGAATAAATCCATATTTTAATGTTAATACATTTACTAATCTCTTCTTTGAAAAATCGAATGTTCTAAAATCAGTTTTGAAATATGAATACGGAAGATTTTTCGAGATAGACGGAGGTGTTAAATATTATACATCTGATGAAATTCCTTATTTTAAAAACAACATATTAGATGGTACTTTTAATCTTGCAACCACAAGCGGGAACAGTATAACAGGATTTGTTAACATGCTCTTCCACCTGGGACCTTATGGAATATTCTACGGAACAGGGCAATATGAAGATGCCAGAAATGATTCAAGCAATTATTTACCGTATCACCCAAAGTGGACGGCGTCATTAAATTATGGATATGACTTTAAAATGGGATTAAGTACTCAAGCATCATTATATTATGCTTCAGAAAGTTTTGCTGATATGATTAATACACAGAAACTAAATTCTTATATTGATCTCGGCTTAAAATTTTCTTATAAACTTACGCCGGGTTTCTTTATTACACTTCAATTTAGCAATCTGGTTAATAACGAAAATTATAAATGGCTCAGGTATAAAGATCTTCCTTTAAATATTACGGGTGGAGTTAAGTTTACCTGGTAAATTTTTACATTTAAATTAAATACCGGTAAAATGAATAAAGCAGAAATTATAAGAAAAATTGCAAAGAAATCCGGAGTACCGGATACGGAAGCAAAAAAACTTTTTGAAATATTTCTAAAAAATATATCCGATACCTTAAAGCCGGGTGAATCAATTAAAATCCCGGGTGTCGGTTTATTTCAGCTTCGGGTCGGTCAAATTGAAAATACCACTGAGCACAAAGAACAGAATTTTATTTACTCCGACTTAATCGTATTTATTAATGAAGGTGAGAGTAATCTGACTGAAGGTGAAGAAATAATATTTAATGTTCCTTCAGGAATTACAGAAGAATATCAGCCTGCAGATTCTCATTTCAGCTTAAGCATCGGCAAGCCAATTATTCCATTAAAAGGAGTAGTCGCTAACGAATTTTTTATTCCACCTTCAGGAACTGAATTAAGAAGTCTTATAGAATCTAAAGTAAGCAGACTACTGGAAGAAAGTGAAAGAGTTGAAGGCGGGAAAGAAACAGAAACTATTTTATTAAAATCAAAGGGTGAAATAGCAGAAGGAACATCGTTTGACTGGAATAAACCCGGAAAAGGGGGAAGTTCAGCTATATCAGAAAATAATGAAGTTCCATCCCGCAGTGATTTTCTGAAGACAAGAGAATTTGAAGATTTATCATGGGATTTTGGTGAAAATCTTTCCGAAGAAATAGAAGAAGAATCTATACTCGACTTTGAGAAAGACCGTCCGGATGATACCGAGATTAGAAAAGATGAAGTAAAATGGATTAACGAAGTGGAAGAAGTTGATGAAGATTTAGATACCGTTCCCGAATTTGAGGAAGAAATTTCAGAAAACCCGGACGAGGAAATTTTTGAAGATTTAGTGGAAGAAGATACGAATGAAAATATTGAAACAACCGATTTGTTCGAAAAGGAAATAAGCGGGGAAATTATTAATTCATATGAAAGTGAAGAATCAGAGCAAATTTCAGAATCTGAAATTGCTATGGATGATGAGAGTATCGAAACTGAATCAACCGAAGAAGAAGAAACAACAATAAATAAGAAGGATTCTGAACAGGAACCAGTGCTTAAGAATTTCCAGAGAGTGGCATCCCTAACAAAAGAGTTTAACACAAGTGAATTTGATGAACATTATGATAGTGAAACTGAGGAACATCCAAGAAGAGTTACCGAAGTTCGTGGTGGATTTCAGAAAGTGCGAAGAACCACGGCAGAATTTGATTTTGATCTTTCCGGAATTAAAGGACTTGATGAAATAGACGAGACGGAGAAATCTAAGAAAAGGAAAAAGTCCCGGTGGTCTGACGAATCAAAAAAGGATTATAAGGGTTACAAAAAAAATAGCTACCTGCCTTCATACATTATTGGTTTTGTTGTACTGCTTGCGCTCATCGGGATAATATTTTTATACCTGAAATTAAAACAAGCAAACCATGAAATGGATGCAAAAAAGCAGGCTGGTAATAATAGCACACAGACGAAGGTAATTGATAGAAATTATGATGTGCCGGTAACCTATCCGTATAATTCTTCAAATGATAAAAAACTATCTGAAAAAAGTGGAAATACAAATGATCAGACCAGGATGAAAGAAAATAAGCAGCAAACGGAGGGGAGCAGTTTGAATGGAACAAAATCTAATGTTCCTGAAGTAAGAGCAGCTGTTGATGCTGAAAGAGTTGCGAATTTTATTTTTAAATATCCCGAAGGATTAATGGTTCAGGTTTCATCATGGAAAAGTAAATCTATTGCTATTAAGGAAGTAGATAAATATCGCAGTTCGGGTTACAGTGCTTTTGCAGAAGCATCAACCATATCCGGTAAAGGTATCTACTATAGAGTCAGAGTCGGATACTTTAATTCACTTAATGAAGCAAAGAAGTTTGCAAATGGAAATCAATAAATAACGATTAAAGAAAAGGAAAACTATGGAGCTGTTCTCAATATTTCTAAAGGGCGGCATAATAATGTGGTTTATTCTTGCCTGCTCAATTATAGGATTAACAGTAATAATTGACAGATATATAGTGATTAGAAGAGCAAAAATTAACGTACCCGCTTTTATGGTGAGGATAAGAGGGATGCTGAAGAAAAAAGATATTTCCGGTGCTATAAGTTACTGTATGGAAGAGAAGTCGCCGGTTGCAAATATTATCAGGAAGGGATTAAGTAAATATAAGCTTGGACATGAGAGAGTTAAAGAATCCATTGAAAACGCGGGAAGACAGGAGATTAGTAAACTCGAAAAAGGTCTTGCTGTACTGGCATCTATTTCAGGAATTGCTCCATTACTAGGATTTCTCGGAACTGTGACCGGAATGATTTCAGCATTTATGACGATTGAAGACCTTGCAGGTTCTGCAAATCCCAGTGACCTAGCAGGTGGAATCTGGGAAGCACTGCTGACAACAGCTTTTGGATTAATGGTTGGTATTCCTGCGCTGGCATTTTACAACTACTTTATCGGTGCTGTTAAAAAACTGGTAGGCGATATGGAAACTGTTGCAAATGATGTGGTAGATATAATTCAGGATAGCTCTGCTGCTCAAGCAGAGTTTGAAGAAGAAATTGAAATTGATATATAGGATTTCCAATGAAATTTAACACATCAAATGAACCATTAGCAATTTTCAGTTATTCATCTTTAACTGACATTGTGATGCTGCTGCTGATTTTCTTTTTACTTACTTCGCAGTTTGTAATACAAACGGGAGTAAAAGTTAAACTTCCCGGTTCGAAGACAAGCGAACAAACTTCCGCTTCTCAATTAATTGTGACACTTACTTCTGCCGGAGCAATCTTTGCTGGACAGGACGAGGTTACTGTTGATGAACTTCCAGCACGGCTTGCACTTATGAAGGGAGAAGGAAAGGAACAAAATCTTATCATTCGTGCGGACAAATCTGTTGCAGTCGATCTTGTCATTAAAGTAATTGATGCGGCCAAGTCCACCGGGATAGATAAATTTACGATTCAAACAGAGAAAGAAAAACTCTAAATTAAAAATGATGACTTATAATTCGATCAGACATATGTCGTTTTCTATCTCGATGCTCGTGCATATTATTATCTTTATACTTCTTCTTTTTATAAAGTTTTCTATGGATTATCCGCCGCGTGAATATGTGGAGCTTACCTTCGGCAAATCAAATCAACAAGGATCTTCCGGTGCAATTGGGACACAACTGAACCAGGTTGAAGAAAATGCCAAAGCAGAAACCAACGAGACTGTTGATAAAAGTAAAGAGGTAAAAGAAGTTGAATTGCCTAAGGCAAAAAACACTTCTGAGGAAAATGTTATTAAACCAGCTGATAAACAGAAGGAACAGACCAAAACTGTTAAAACCGAAACTAAAGAGAACACTGATTCTAAGGTAACAACCGTTGGACAGGGAAATAAAGCTGCCGGTGAAGGCAGTTTCGGATTTGATATCGATTGGGGAGGGCAGGGCACAAGAAAGATTTACAGTTATATACTTCCCGATTATCCTGAGGGAGTTAATAAAGAGATAGATATAAGATTAAAATTTTCTATACTGCCGGATGGAACGGTTGGTAATATTCTTCCATTAACAAAAGCAGATACAAAACTGGAAAATGCTGCAATAAATTCTTTAAGACAATGGAGATTTGAAGCTCTCGAACCCGGGCAGAAACAATCTGAACAAGCCGCTGTTATTGTATTTCCTTACCGTCTTCAGTAGGTCCGCTATAATAAAACCTATAGAAGAAAAATTCACCAATAGTTAAAAGAGTTAAAGAAAAAGCATCTCTATCGAAATATAAGCCTAATCCTTTTTCATCCATTACTGCTTTTGCAATTATACCCGTGATAGACCATCCTATTGCAAATAAAACAGCTATTAAACCAAGATTAAGGAAACCTGATTTTAAACCTTCGCTCTGCCATTTTTTTGTGAAGATTACCAGGGCAAAAATCAGATGAAGAAAAAATATAAAAGCGGATAACATTGAAACTTCCCGTCAGCTTGGATTTCTTCGGTTCACAATCATTCTGCCCAGTACTCCTCCAAGCAATCCAAAGACAGAATCAACTATCAAGTTGCTCATCAAAATAAAAACAGCATATAGTAAAGAAAATCCTGTAGAAACTATCTGGTCTGACATACCATTCATTAAGTTCAAAGTTTGTTTCGCAGTCTCTCCCAATTTAAGGTTATCAATAATTTCTTTGGTTTGAGGAAGTGTTTGTACAAAATCATTTGAGTGGGTGAAAAAAGTAATAATCAGATCAAAAAAAGTTGTAAAGATCGCCGCAACTATTCCTGTAAACAAACCAATTAACAAACTAGTTTTAATCGTAAGATTTACATTACTATTTAAAGCTTTACGATAAAGTAAAAGTGCTGTGAATACAGAGAGCGGAACAATAAGACAACAACCAAATTCCCTTACACCCGGAACAGTTGTAAGAACAGCCGCACCAAATCCGGTCACTAGAGATGATAAATAAGCTTTACTGGACATTTGAATTTAGGTTTAACTCTGAAAAATAATTTTCGATGGTTGTAAAAATATAAAGAATAGATACCGAACCCAAAATTAATCCCGTGCTGAAGGCAACCCACTTTGAATAATTGTAAACCCCGGTGGAGTATAGGAATACATCAGCAGCCATTGGTACCATACTGATAAACAAAAACTTAACGGATTTAGGTTTAATTTTAGGAAAAAATAGAACTACAATTGAAGAGATAAGGGAACCCGCATAGATTCCGGTACATCTTGCGCAAACTTCAAGTTTTTGTCCGGAAATATAAATTGATTTTAAAGGATCCTGATGACAAACTTGTGAATAAATTTTTTTTAGAAATATATTTGAGAACAGAATTGCATCACCACTATGAAATAAAACGGGAAAGACAATACCTAAGCACCAAAGTGAAAGTGATATTAAAAATAGTGATTTTATATAGACCGCTTTTGAGCTCAATTTTTTATCAGGCTATAGATCCGTACTTCTTTTTTATTAAGAACGTATAGTTTCCCGTTAAAGATAAGGCTGCTTACTATTGGTAAAGGCATCTCTTCATCATCAGTATTGATTTGAGTAAATTTAAATTGCCCTGACTTCAGGTTAGTCATTATTATCTGATCATCCGTATTTAGAAGCATATTGCTGAAAATTAAGGTTATACTTTTGAAAACCATATTTGCCTGGATTTCATTTAGTCCGTTTCCATACTGATCAAAAACAATTATTCTTTTTCCATCCAGAACAAATAAATTATTAGACGCAGAAACAACCATTCCGATTGGATTTCGGAGAGCGTAGGAGCCGCCGTCAAATCCTCCGAAGTTCAGTATAAAATTTCCAAACAAATCAAACTTCAATATCCGGTTATTTTCCGAATCAAGAATAAATAAATCTCCCTGGTTTGATGTTACAGCACTTAACGGATATCCGAATCTTTTAGCAGGATCATCATCTTCCCTGGTAAATATTTTCGATATAAAGTTCAAATCTTTATCAAACCTCTGTATACGATGATTATTTTTATCTGCCACATAAACACTCAATGCATTTGCAAAAATACCTGCCGGCTGGTCGAATGATCCTTCATCCCATCCATATCCGCCGATATCCTTTAACAATGTTCCTAAAGTATCGAGTTTGTAAATTTCATCAAACGACGCATCTGCTACATATATCATTCCTGCTGAATTGATCGTAAACGCTGAAGCATTCTTAAATTTACCGATTGAATGCTGGTAGCTGAAAGTCTGGGAAAAGGTTATGCTTGTAATAGCCAGTAAAAAGAGTAGGATTAAATATTTCATCCTGCAATAGAATTTATTTTTTAATAAATAAAAATATATATAGCTGTGGCAAATAAAAAGGTATATAGATATTGTATTTGATAAGGAAAGATAACCTTGCTAATTTTGATATTTAAGAACTGATCTTTAATTTTGTACCCGTTGCTTTAAGAAAGCATTAATTGATTTGAAATTCTGCCTCGTGGTGTAATTGGCAACACGTCTGACTCTGGATCAGAAGAGTCCAGGTTCGAGCCCTGGCGAGGCAACTAAAATAATAGAAAAAATTAATTAACAATTGTTAATCTTTGACAATTATACTGGCGCGTTCGTCTAGTGGCTTAGGACGCCGCCCTCTCAAGGCGGAGATCACGGGTTCGAATCCCGTACGCGCTACAAAGCTGAATATCAAATCGGGAAATCAAGTCTTACCAAAACACATATCTTCTTTACCTGGTTATATACACGAAACGTATTTTGTTTTTTATTTGTAATTTAAAAGTTATTAATTAAAATTTTTTCAATTGAAATCTATGAAGCGGTACGAAAAACATATTTTTGTTTGTGAAAATATACGACCACCCGACGATCCAAGGGGATGCTGTTCGGCTAAAGGGAGTATTGAGATAAGAGCTAAAATGAAAGAAAGAATAAAGCAGTTGGGTTTAAAACCAAAAGTAAGAGTGAATTCATCCGGTTGCCTGGATGCATGCGAATTCGGACCGAGCATAGTTGTGTACCCCGAACAGATCTGGTATAGTCAAGTGACTATTGATGATGTCGAAGAAATAATTCAAAGTCATATAATAAATAATAAACCGGTTGAGAGACTTTTAAATAAGCATCCAAAATATAATCAGGACTAAAATGGCAGCGATGTCTGAAAAAAAACGTGCGAAGAAAATATTTTCGATTCTTAAAAAAGAGTACCCCGAGGTAAAATCAGCGATTAGTTTTTCAAATCCATTTCAACTTTTAATTGCAACAATTCTTTCTGCACAATGTACGGATGAAAGAGTAAATATCGTTACAAAAACATTATTTAAAAAGTGTAAGAAGCCACAGGATTTTATAAGTATCTCAACAGGGGAACTTGAAAAAGATATTTACTCAACCGGTTTCTACAGACAGAAAGCCAAAAGTATTAAGAAATGTTGCGAGAAATTGATTAAAGAATTTGATGGAAAAGTTCCGGCTGGTTTTGATGATTTGAATAAATTGCCCGGAGTTGGAAGAAAAACTGCGTCTGTTGTGGCGGGAAATGCTTTCGGTATTCCCGCAATTGCGGTTGATACTCACGTGATAAGACTCTCAAATCTATTAGGATTTATTGACTCTAACGATCCTGAAAAAATAGAGTTTAAATTGAAAGCACTTCTTCCCGAAAATGATTGGGTAAAATCCTCTCATCTTCTTGCAACACACGGGAGAAATATTTGTATCGCAAGAAGACCTAAATGTTTAAAATGTGCAATTGGTAATTTGTGTCCATCATTTAATTCTGCGAACAGCTAACAATAAAGGAGGATAAAATGTCTGACATTATGCGAGACCGGAATTATTGTCTTTCTCTCCTGAAAGAGTTTACACTGAATGATAGTCTTCTGAAACATGCCTTTGCTGTTGAAACTTGTGTGAGAGCGTATGCTGAAAAATTTGATGAAGACAAAGAATACTGGGGAAACGTTGCATTGCTTCATGATTTTGATTACGAAAGATTTCCAACCGCTGAAGAACATCCATTCAAAGGTTCCGAGATACTTCAGGAAAAAGGATTTGATGAAAATTTCAGAAAAGCAATTTTATCCCACGCGGAATATACCGGGATACCAAGAGATACCTTGCTTGCCAGAACACTTTTTGCCTGTGATGAACTTGCAGGTTTTATAACAGCTGTAACATACGTTCGTCCAAACAAAACAATTGATGAAGTAGAAGTGAAATCGGTAAAAAAGAAAATGAAAGATAAGGCATTTGCCCGGAACGTAAACCGTGAAGATATTGTTGAAGGTTCAGAGGAGTTAGGAATTCAACTGGATGAACATATAAATTTTTGTATCCAGGCAATGAAAGAAAATAAAGAATTATTGGGTTTATAAATGTCTTTTGGGAAAGCCGAAAATTTTATTTTAAAAGATCAGGATGGAAATGATTTTGAATTATATAAAAATCTCGATGGATATATTCTCCTGATATTCTATCCAAAAGACAACTCACTTGTTTGTTCAAAACAGTTGAGCAATTATCAATTAAACATTAACAAGTTTAAAGAAAATGGTATTCAACCTGTTGGAATAAATATAGAAACTATCGGTTCGCATAGATCATTCTGTGGAAATAAGAATATAAAATTCCCAATCTTATCTGACCCGGATAAAATAGTGAGTGAAAAATTTAATGCACTTAATTTCCTGTCAGTAAATAAGAGAAAATTGGTGCTGATAAATTCTAAGAAAGAAATTGTTTATCAGAAAAGTAATTTTACATTTAATTACACAAAAACCGATAAAATCATTAGGGAACTGCGTATACTTCATATTGTTTAATTGACTTGACAATTTGAGTGAAATAAGGCTAAATTAAGGCAAATTATTAGGAGAAATTAGTAAAGAGAATTTGCTACTAAACAATTAAAATCGGCTCTCAAAATTAAATGATCTGAAGTGGGAAGCCTTTAACAAACCGGTTAACAAAAAATATTTAATGATAGGCAAGTTCTCCTTAATAATAATATCTTTATTTACTTCTTCACTATTCGCACAGACCGAAGTAAGAATAATCTCATCCGACAGGAATTCAATTACAATTGAATACTCACCTGTTTTTAATGATTCTTCATCAATTCGAATAAATAATCAGCAATATGTAAAGATAGGTTTTAAGGGTGGCCAAATTGTTAATCCTGAAAATTGGGGAGAACCAGAGACTATTGTAAAAATATTTAATATCGGAGTTCCTTCGGAGTTTGGGAATACTATTGAAATTCTTGGAACATCGTACAAAAAAATATCCGGATTATTAGTCCCTGTACCTAAGATGAAAAAGGAAGGGATATCCAATTCTTATTCATACCAGGTATCGGAGAACTACAATAATTATAAGAGTAGCCAGGATTTAGTAAATTTTGATGAATTTGGATATATCAGGAATTTTCCGGTTCAATCGATAAGAGTTAATCCTGTTCAATTTGATCCATCATCTCAGACAATAACACTTTACAAGACTATAAAATTCAGAATAAATTTCAGCTCAAAGCAAAAGATTGCCCCACATCCATCGGATGATTTCGCCGCCTCTTCAATTTTAAATTTTGATGTTGCAAAGAACTGGGTTCGTGAGAGAAAAGCTCAATCATTAAAGAAAACGGTAATCAATAGCGTGCTTGCTTCGGGTAAATGGGTGAAATTTGAAGCTCCTGAAGAGGGAATATATAAAATTACTTATTCAATGCTTTCTTCATTTGGAATCGATCCTTCAATTGTAAATCCGCGAACAATAAAAATTTATAACAACGGCGGTAAACCTTTGCCGGAAAACCCGGATGCGCCAAGACCAGCAGATCTGCTTGAAAATTCTATAATCGTTTCCGGCGAGGGTGATGGCAAATTTGATCAGGGTGATTATATATTGTTTTATGGACGGGGAAATAATTTTTGGGATTATGATACATCCTCAACTTCTTTTAAGAGAACGTTTAATGTTTATACGGATCACAATTATTACTGGATAACTTCCGGTGGTACAATTGGAAAAAGAGCAGCTGCCAAATCAAGTTTAAATCAAACTAATACTTTTTCACAAAACTCCAGCAAAGGTTTTGTGAGTTGGGATGTAGATAAAATTAATATCGCTAGTTCCGGAAGAAAATTTTTAGGTGATGAATTCACTAATCTTATTACCTCAAGAACTTATACAAATAAACTCGATGGCAGAATTAATGGAATACCTATTCAATATAACATAAATTTTGTCACTGCCTCTTCCAATCCTACTTCAATTGAAGTTCAGGAGAGTAACTCAACAATCTGGAACAGATATATGAGTACCGGAGTTAGTGAATATATTGATGCGACAGCTTACACTTCCACAGTTTATTATAACAGTCCGCTTACAGATAACAGAAGTGTCCTCAAATTTTTATTCTCCCCTAATTCTGGTTCGGCACTGGCTTATCTTGATTCTTTTGAAATCATATACCAGAAAGAATTAACAGCTTTTAATGATTATTTACTTTTTTATTCCAAAGACACAACAGCTGTTATTGATTATCACCTTAGCGGTTTCACATCGAGTAATATAAAGATTTATGATGTAACAGATTTTTCAAACATTAAGCAGATTTCAAATTTTACGATCAGTGGGGGAGAATGTCATTTTCAAGCAAGTGAACAGCAGGGAAATGTTTCTAAATACATTTCAATAGCCGGGGATAATTATAAAACTCCGGTAAATCCCCAGGAAGCTGAAAACTCTGATTTACATGGTATTGCAGATGGAGCGAAATTCATAATCATTACGCATAAAAATTTTATGGAAGCTGCAAACCGTTTAAAAAATTATCGTGAGAATGAATCTCCAAATAAAATTTCAACTATCGTCGTAGATATCGATCAGATATTTAATGAATTCTCAGGAGGATTGACGGATGTATCAGGTATAAGGGATTTTATAAAATACGCTTTTAACAACTGGCAGATTGCACCCGAATATGTATTGTTTTTTGGCAGCGGAAATTATGATTACAAAGATATTCAGGGCTATCACACTAATTTTCTTCCTCCTTATGAAACTCCCGAATCGTTTGATGAAATCCATTCCTGGACGTCAGATGATTTCTTTGTAAACCTGGATACCGATCAGAAAGTTGATCTTGCAACAGGCAGAATAACTGTAAAAACGCTTCAATCCGCAAATGCAGTTGTTGATAAAATAATTTATTATGAGAAAAATAGTGATAAAGGATTGTGGAGAAATTTAATTACATTGGTTGCAGATGATGGATACCAGGGGGCGACATACGGAGGAACTGCCTTTACTGCTTCTACAGAAAGATTGGCAAATAATTTTATTCCCCCATCTTTTAATTTTAACAAACTTTATATGGCAGCATACCCTGTTGTTTTAACAGGTGCAGGTAAAAGAATACCTGCTGGAAACAAAGCAATAATAAACAGTATGAATGAGGGTACATTAATTGTGAATTATGTGGGACACGGTGCTCCTTATGTGTGGGCAGATGAATTTATATTTGAACAGGGTGTTTCTATTCCGCAACTTCACAATGACAAATATTTTTTCCTTTCCGCCGCTACCTGTGACTTTGGTTATTTTGATAATCCTGCCTTTGTTAGTGCTGCTGAAGAACTTGTTCTGGATAATAACGCGGGTGCAATTGGTTCACTATCTTCCACGAGACCGGTATACCAGAATTTAAATGAAGCTATGATGGATGCATACTTTACTAATTTATTAAAATTAGGGAATGATTCAACACACGGTATACCCATCGGGAAAGCAGCATTTGATTCAAAACAGAATTTAACTGAAGAGAATGACAGGAAATATTTCATTTTTGGTGATCCTACTTTACGATTATTATTTCCGCAAAATAACTCAAGAGTCGATTCAATAAATGGGCAGTCTTTAACAACAGATATTCAGATTAAGGCACTGAGTCATACCAGGTTATCAGGAAGTATTCTTAATCCTGATAGTACAAGATGGAATAATTTTAACGGTGAAGGTACTCTGATTGTATTCGATTCCAAACGAACAGAGCTGCTTGAAAACCTGTTTAATTATCCGATAACCAGGCAGGGCGGAATAATATTTCGTGGACGAGTATCGGTAACTAATGGAAAATTTGATGCTGATTTTGTAGTTCCAAAAGATATTTCATATCAAAATCTGAACGGGAAAGTAGTTTTTTATTTTGATAATTCAACAGTAGACGGAGTAGGATATACTAATAAAATTATTGTCGGCGGTACAGATACATCTGTAACTAATGATGGCAAAGGTCCTGATATTGATGTTTATTTTGATAATGCATCTACAACAAATTCTTATCTGGTTAATCCTAACTCAACACTTGTTGTAAAATTATCTGATCAGACAGGGCTTAATACCACTGGTACAGGTGTAGGACATCAATTGGAAGGAATTTTAAACGAGAAGGAAAATGATCCGATAGACTTTACCCAGTATTTCAACGGTGATCTGGATGCAGGTGGAAAATCGGGAGAGGTGAATTATAAATTTGATAATCTTGATCAGGGTAATTATTCATTATTAGTAAAAGCATGGGATGTATTCAACAATTTTAATTCTCAAATTGTTTATTTTTCAGTTGTAAGTGGAGACGACCTGGAAATCAGGGATGTTTATAATTATCCAAACCCTTTTACAAACAGTACAACGTTTACTTTTCAACGAAACCAGATAGATCCTGCGGACGTTAAAGTAAAAATTTATACAGTAAGCGGACGTTTGATTCAGGAATTAGAAAAAAGTAATGTGATTGATAAATTTGTACGGGTTAATTGGGACGGAAGAGACCGGGATGGAAACATTATTGCTAATGGTACTTACCTCTATAAAATAATTGTGAAAAATCTGGGTGGGGAATTCACTAAAAGTGTTCTCGGTAAACTGGCTGTTATTCGTTAGGGATTTAATTTTGGATTTGTATAAGTAAAATATTTAACTTTATTTTTTAATTATATTTTAGAAAAAAATAAGATCAATATATATCGGAGGTATATTAACATGAAAACCATATTCAGGCTATTGATGGTCAGCGTTATGTTTATGGGAATGCAACAAGTTACTCATGCACAGGGTGAAGCCGCTGTTCCATTTTTGCTTTTAGCTCCTGATTCCAGGGCTGGCGGTTTGGGTGAATCCGGTGCAGGTTTGGCCGATAATTCAGCGGCTATATTCTGGAATCCTGCTGGTCTTGCCTTTCAGACTGGTACGGAATTAAGTATAACTCACAGTAACTGGCTTCCTCAGTTTAATCTCGATTTGTTCTATGACTACCTTACTTACAGGGAATACATGGAAGATTTGGAAGGAACAGTTTCAGCCAGTATAACATATATGAATTTTGGAGAATTTGTGCGCACGGGTGAAACAGATCCAACTCCTCTGGGAACTTTCAGATCATTTGATGCTGCTCTTACACTGGGTTACGCTACTAAACTCTCCCCGGACTGGGGACTTGGAGTTAACTTCAGGATTATTCATAGTAGACTTGCTGATAAAGGTGCAGGTGATGAACAAGGAAAAGGTGTAGCAACTTCTGTTAGTTTTGATGTTGCCGGAATGTGGAGACCTGAACATCTTCTAATTCCTTTTACTGATGAAGATATCGGAACTAAATTCAGTGTAGGTGCAAACCTTAGCAACCTTGGTCCCAAGATTTATTACATAGATCGTGCACAGGCCGATCCTATTCCTACTAATTTCCGGTTAGGATTTGCTTACAGGATTTTTGAAGATGAATTTAATTCTCTTACATACACTCTTGATTTCAGCAAACTGCTTGTTAGCAGAGACAGTACCGGCGCATCTAAGGAATTTTACCAGGCCATATTTACATCCTGGGCAGATAAACCTTTTAGCGAAGAAATAAGAGATATTGTTACTTCGATGGGATTTGAGTACTGGTACGGTGAACCAAATGATTTTCTGTTCGCTCTCAGAGCAGGATATTTTTATGAAGATCCTTCATACGGAAACAGGAAGTTTTTAACTTTTGGTGCCGGTCTTAGATATGATATCTATGGTTTTGACTTCAGTTATATTACCACCGACGTATTTAAGGGTGGTGAAAATCATCCGTTATCAAATACTTTAAGATTTAGTGTAATAATCGGATGGGGCAGTGTTCCCGAAAGTGGTCATGGATTACCAAGGGGAATTTAAACTTTTATGTCTAATATATTCCGGTTAACATTTCTTATTATTTTTAGTTTGGGCAGTTTATCTGCCCAAACATTTATTGGTAAGTTAAATCCTTTTCCATCTTCCAACCCGGTTAGTGTTACAGCAGGAGATACTTTAAAAATACTTGCTGTTATGGTTAATTTTCAGGAGGATAGAGATGGAACCACTTTTGGTAATGGTAAATTTGGTTCTATATATACTCAGAATTATGGCAACACAATTCTCGATCCCTTACCTCATAATAAATCTTATTTTGAATCCCATTTAGAGTTTGTAAAAAATTATTTTGAAAAAGTTTCTTCAGGAAATCTCCATATACAGTATACAGTCCTTCCCGATACTTTTTCAGTTTCACAAACAATGAGAAATTACTCTCCTCCGAATAATTCGGATGACTTTACTCCCCTTGCAGATTTTTCCGGTGAAGTTTGGCAGAAAGCAGACGCTATGTATCCCGGTTTTAATTTTTCACAATATGATATATTCGCGATATTTCATGCCGGTGTCGGGCGTGATATTTCCTTGCCGGGAAGTATCGGGAATGAAAAAGATTTACCTTCGGTTTATTTAAGTCTTAAGGCTTTACAAAATATTTACGGTAGCGGATTTTCCGGTTTCCAGGTTTCCGGCGGAGCATTTAATATTAAGAATAGTATGATTCTTCCTGAAACCGAGGGAAGAGAATTGGAGTCTATTGGTGGTTCGGTTTTATTCCAGATTTCTATAAATGGATTAATCGCAGCAAGCATCGGGAGTTACCTTGGGCTTCCCGATCTTTATGATACCGAAACAGGTTTAAGTGCAATTGGAAAATTTGGATTGATGGATGGACAGGCAATATTCGCATACAATGGAATTTATCCTCCTGAACCAAGTGCATGGGAAAAGATTTATCTTGGTTGGGCACAACCTACAGTAGTTTCTCCGGGAAATTTCAATATTAATTTAACTGCTAATTTAGCTGCGACAGTTAATGACACTACAATTCTTAAAGTCCCTATAAATTCAACTGAGTATTACCTGGTTGAGAATAGGGAAAGAGATGCAAATAAGGATGGTTCTAAAATTAGTTACGTTTTAAACGGAAATACGTTTACAAGAACTTTTTATAAAGATACAACCGGTTATTATAGTTTTGATGTTGATTCGGTTGATGGAGTTGTAACCGATGTAGATGAATTCGATTGGGCAATTCCTGGTAACGGCATTGTTATCTGGCATATTGATCAGAATGTAATTGATGCGAAAATTGCAGCTAACAAAATTAATACTGATAAATATAACCGTGGTGTTGATGTAGAGGAAGCTGATGGAGTTCAGGATATCGGAGAACAGTTTACAACGGTTTTTGGTGATGTTGTAATCGGGGAAGGCACTTCCGAAGATTTCTGGTATAAAAGTAATCCTGCAGATTTATATAAAAATAAATTTTCGAAAGATACGAGACCACCGGCGGTTACAAATTCCGGGGCGAACAGTTTGATTACTATGTCCGGTTTTTCTGAAATTAATAACAGGATGAACTTTCAAGTTAACCTACGGTGATTCCACAATTGTACCTGTCATTTCGAAAAACTTACAAATCTCAGGGAATAATTTTCATCTTTCGGGTGTGCAAAAATATTTCACTTTTGCTTTAGTTACAGATTCCTCTCTTCATCTTTTAAATGATACCGGGACAGAAACTTTTGGAATAAACCAGTTCTCAAACAAAAAAATTGCATCATTTTTGACTGGGGATAGTCAACATCTTGTAGGAACAAATGGAGAGCTTTTAAATGATTTCATCACAGATGGAGCAACACAATTTTATAGCTCAACTGCCATTGGCGGAATAATCACTACTGCACCAGTAATAAACGATACTCCTGATCCGCAAATTTTAGTTGGAACATCCGGCGGAAAAATTCTGATATATAACCCCGGTGATCTTCCCGAATCTGATCCTGTTTTGCAGGATAGTTTGTTGCTGGGAGCTGATTTATCAGTTCAGCAAATTGCTGTAAACGGTAATTATATAGCAGCTATTGTTTCTGCAATTGATCGGTCAGTTGAATATAAAGGATTTCAGGATAACCAGGGAAACTATGTCAATTTCCAAAATGAAATTCCTGTTAAACTTGAGTTAACAAAAAACACGGCTGGAAATTATATTTCAATTATACTTACCAATGAAAATAAGTTTTATGTTATCTCCGGAAGTAAAGTTTTAAGTTCATGGAAAGTCAACTCAGTTAATAACATAAGCTCATTCGCAATTGCAGATCTTAAACAGGACGGCGAAAACTATATTATTTATAATAATGGAAACACCATAGAAGCAAGAAATTTAAGCGGATCGCTGGCTGAAAATTTTCCGTTTAAAGACCCGGATAATAAAAATTTCACAAGCAATATTTTAACAGCTGATTTTGAAGGTGATAACAATTCTGAAATTATTGCCGTAACCGAAGATGGAAGAATCTTTGCTATTGACGGCGGTTCAGGAAAAACAATTTATGGCTTCCCGATTTCATCAGGGAGTAATCTTGCTTCTGATCCAATATTATATATTGATAACGGAAAAATTTCATATGCTGCTTTAAATGTTGACAATAATTTTTCTGCCTGGAATATAGGGTTAACTGAAGGAAAAATTTTCTGGGGAGAAGAATCCGGCAATCAGGAAAATTCTGCTTTTGTGGATGCCGCCTCTTCTTCGAAAAGAGTAACTGACTTTTTTCCTACGGACAGGGCTTATAACTATCCGAATCCTGTTTATGATAATCAGACCTACATACGGTATTTTGTCTCTGAAGATTCCAAAATAAATATTAAGATTTTTGACCTGGCAGGAGATTTTGTTGATGAACTTAATGCCGATGCTCGTGGCGGACTTGATAATGAAACTGTCTGGAATGTTAGCAATATTCAGAGCGGAGTTTATCTGGCAAGAATTGAGGCTACGGGAGCAAGCGGTAAATCAGATTCTAAAATTATTAAAATTGCAGTTGTGAAATAGGATAATCGTTTCACTTCAAAACCGAAAGAATTTGTCTGGCAAACTTCTTTTGAACTCATCAATATTTCTGATAATGAATCAAACTGACTTATGAAAATTATTCTATCTCTTATTCTTGTGTTCATGCTAAGTTTTTCATCTTATGCACAGTTCACTGAATTTCATCCGGAGTTAAACTGGTACACCATTAAAGGGAAGCATGTACAGGTTCATTTTCACGAAGGAGCTGAAAGAACTGCACGTGTGGTTTGTAAAATTGCCGATGAAGTCTGGGGACCAATAACATCTCTTTATGAATATGAACCCGGAACAGTTCATTTTGTTATTAAAGATATTGATGATTACTCAAACGGCGCTACTTATTTCTTTGATAATAAAATCGAAATCTGGACAAGCGCACTCGATTTTGATTTGCGCGGTGCTCATAACTGGCTGCGAAATGTAATCTCTCACGAGTTCACGCATATGGTGCAAATTCAATCATCCATGAAAATGACGCGGAGTATTCCTGCTGTGTTTTTACAGGTGCTGAATTATGAAGATGAGAGAAGACCGGATATTCTTTACGGGTATCCGAATTTTATAGTTTCATATCCGCTCTCCTCAGTTAATATGCCAGCCTGGTTTGCAGAAGGAACAGCTCAGTATATGAGAAAAGAATTTAATTACGATCAATGGGATACTCATCGCGATATGATTCTCCGTGAATATGCTCTTAATGGAAATATGCTTACGTGGAATGAAATGGGAGAGTTCGGAAAAACCAGTCTTGGAAACGAATCAGTTTATAATGCGGGTTTTGCTTTAACCAGGTATATCTCTCAGAAATATGGTGAAGAAAAGTTAAAAGAGATTACTCACGCACTTGGTAAACTAACCAATTTTACTATTGATGCTGCATTTAAAGATGTTTTAGGCAAAGACGGGAATGAAATTTATAATGAATGGAAATCCTATCTCATTGCTGATTATAAAAAACGTTCTGCCGGAGTAATGAATCACGAAGCAGCAGGGGATACAATCGCAAAAGAAGGATTCGGTAATTTCTATCCTACTTTTTCCAACGATGGAAAAAAATTCGTTTATATATCCAATAAATCATCGGACTATTTTTCACCAGCCGGAATTTATCTATATGATCTTTCCACCAAAAGTGAAAAAGAACTTGTTCCTGGAGTTCGTTCAACAATAGGTTGGGTGGGAAATGAGAACAAGATTATTTATGCTAAACTTACCGATGAAAATCCAAATTGGTATAATGTGCATGACCTCTATCTTTATGATATTGATAAGGATAAAGAGACAAGACTTACATCTGATTTGAGAGCGAACCAGCCCTCAGTTTCTCACGACGGTAGAAAAATTGTTTTTCTTTTTCAAAAGGATGGAACTTCAAATCTTGGAATTGTTGATATAGATGGGAAGAATTTTAAGCGATTAACTTTTTTTGAAAATGGTGAACAGGTTTATAATCCCAAATTTTCAAATGATGATTCCTTTATCGTATTTGATTATTCCTACACACACGGAAGAGATATTGCCAGGGTTGATACAAACGGAAGTAATTATAAAAATATTATTGCAACACCAGATGATGAAAGAAATCCTGTCTTTGCATCAAACGGTGATTTAATTTTTTCATCTGATGAAAGCGGGATTTTTAATATTTACAGGTATAGTTTTCAGACTGGGCAAAAAACAAAATTAACAAATGTTCTCGGTGGCGCATTTATGCCTTCTGTTTCTGATAACGGAGATATTCTTTATTCGGGTTACACTTCAACAGGATATAAAATATTTAAAATAAGTCCGCCAAAACAAATGAATGCAAGCCCGGATTATCATTACGTATGGATTGACAATCCACCTTTGGGAAAAGATCAGCCGAAAGGTGATCTGGCAAAATTTGATATCGAAAAACTCAGAAATTATAACGATTATGAAACACCGGATTACAAAGAAGAAAAATACGGAGGAGCTTTTTCGCGTTTGTCATTCTTTCCGTTTTTAAGACTTGATAATTACAATACGGGTAACGGCTTTTTGGAAAAACTTAAACCGGGCGTTTATGTTTCATCAAGTGATATGTTGAACCGATATTCTTTATTTGCAGGCGGTTCATTAAATTCACGATTCGAAAGAGATCTTTTCCTTATTTTCGAATACAGGAATAAACTTCCATTACTTTTTGATTTAGGAATAAAACCTGAGTTATCGCTTGAAGTCTATAATATAAGTCGTAAGTCTGATGTGGATCTTGTTTTTGATTCACTTGACATTGCAAATTCTTCAGTTAATACTGATGTTACTTATAATCTTTTTGAAGTTGACCTTGCTGCCAAACATCAGATAATTTCAAGAAACCAGAATGTTGAATTCAGATTTGTCTGGAGCAGGTATACAGCAACTTTAAATAGTTTTATTTTCCCTAACACATCATATTTATATCCGACAACCAACGATGAATATTTTATTGGAAGGGACCTGCGCTTTACTTATAATTTTGATCTTACACTTCCTTCTCGAGATATGGAAATAAATCCTGTCGGTGCCGAACTTAAATTTCAGTATGATTATGAGTTCAACAAATTCAATCCAAGTGGTGAATACTCTTATGAAGACGGTATACTTAAACCGAAATATACGGACTATGATTTCCATAAGATTGAACTAACCTCGAAATTACATTTCCCTCTGCCGTTTAAAAGTCATACTTTAACCGCACAAATTCGTGCAGGTTCAGTTCTTGGTCCGCAGGTTCCCGATTTCTTCGATTTTTATCTTGGCGGATTAGTAGGTATGAAAGCATACCCGTTTTACGCAATAAGCGGTAACGAAATTGGATGGCTGAATCTGACTTACAGATTTCCGTTATTCAGACAGATTGATACCCGGATAGGGCATATTTATCTCGATAAAATATTTCTCGCATTTTACGGTGATTTGGGAAATGCATGGAATGGAAAAATTCCGGCATTGGATACTTTTAAGAAAGGTGCGGGAGCTGAAATCAGAGTACAAATGAATTCATATTATCTTTTCCCCACCAATCTTTTCTTTAACGCTTCTTATGGTTTTGATAAGGTTACAAGGAAAGTTAATAGCGAAGATATAACCTATGGTAAGGAATGGCGATTCTACGGCGGTATATTATTCGGATTTGATATATAAAAAACAAAAATTTTATGAGGTGGTGATGTTTAAACAAAATTTATTTTCCGTGTTGATTTTTTTAATTGCTGCAGGTTTGATATCGGCTCAGACTGAAAATAAAACGGAACAAAGATTTTCATTAAACAAAATTGATTCAACCTCGACAATAAATTTTACAGGAAATCTATCAATTGATAATCAATTAACTTTTAATGAAGTGCCGAATGAAATATCATCCCGTAAACTGAACAAGGAAATTGACAGCAAAAAATCTCCATGGCTCGGCGCAATTTTCTCGGTGATAATTCCAGGTGCAGGTGAAGTATATGCTGGAAGTTATTGGAAAGCCGGAATCTTTGTGGCGATAGAAGCGGCAGTAATTACTACTGCAGTAATTTATAATAAAAAAGGAAATGACAAACTGATTAATTTTGAGAAGATTTGCTGATAATGTCACTCCTTTAACAGGCTGGAGCGTTGTTAAATATGCACATTGGCTGGTTATCATAAAGGAGAATTACGAATGTACCTTGGATCTTACCGACGAAAATATTGTAATAAATCCAAATGCCCATTACCCATGGGAGCAATTGATTTTACCAAGCTGAATTATTATGAAAGTCTTGTTCCTGAACTTATCACATCAACTTGCACCTATGGTGAGCAACAGTATTACGAAATGATTGGAAAATATCACCAGTTCAGAGCCGGCTGGGCTGATTATGACCGTAAACAATTCGCTTTCAACGTATCCCCAATGTTTCATGAATACACAGGGATGCGTGCAAAAGCAAACAATTATTACAGTGTTGCTTCCACAGCAGTAATAGGGATTTATCTCAATCATTTCCTGAGTGCCATTGATGCTTACTGGAGCACAACTATTTATAATAAAGAACTTCTTGTAAATCTAACTGTAGAGAACAAACAGTACGTGGATATTATAGAATTAGTTCCGACTATTAATCTTAAATTCAGCTTTTAAGTTCACTAACTGTTAATCAGTCTTAAAAACTGGATTCGACCTTAGTTTCATTTACAGATTAAATTGTTCCGGATATTTGATATTATCTATAAATTCAGTTGCCGCTAAAGGGTGCAGTATATATTTTACAATTCTTAATATCTAATTTTAATTATGAAAATACCAATTGTTGTAATAATCGGAAGACCGAATGTAGGCAAATCAACTTTATTCAACAGGCTTGTTGGAAAAAGAGAAGCTATTGTGGATGACGTTAGCGGTGTAACACGTGACAGGAATTATGGGGAGGTGGAATGGGCAGGAAAAACATTTCAACTTATGGATACAGGCGGCTATGTTCCTGATTCAACTGATCTTTTTGAGACAGCGATTCGTGAGCAAGTTGAAATAGCGATAAACCAGGCGGATGCTATTATCTTTCTTGTTGATGCACGCACAGGTATAAATCCTGTTGATGAAAAAATTGCCTCCATCCTTAGAAATTCAAATAAGAAATATTTTCTTCTTGCTAATAAAGTTGATTCTGAAAAATACGAACCGCTTGCTGCCGAGTTTTATAAATTCGGTGTTGAAAAACTTTATGATGTTTCTGCTATAGTAGGAAGAAAGATAGGAGATTTTCTTGACGACCTGACAACTGAATTTCCTGATTTTGAAGAAAATCTTAATGATAAAAGATTAAAAATAGCGATTGTGGGAAGACCGAATGTCGGTAAATCCTCGCTTACAAATGCTCTGCTTGGATATGACCGAAGTATAGTAACTGATATTCCCGGTACTACAAGAGATAGTCTTGATTCAACACTTAAATATTTTGGTGAAGAGATTATATTAATTGATACCGCAGGATTAAGAAAGAAAAAACGTATTGAGGAAAGCATTGAATTCTTTTCATCAATTCGTACACTTCGGGCTATAGGTGAATGCGATGTCGCCCTTATTCTGATTGACGCCACAACAGGGTTGGAAAATCAGGATCAAAAAATAATCGATGAGGCTGTAAGATGGAGAAAAGGAATAATAATAGTAGTAAATAAATGGGACCTTGTTGAGAAAGATACCAACACTGCCAGGCAGTTTGAATTAGATATCAAAGATAAACTCGGCAGAACCAATTACTTCCCTATTGTATTTACTTCTGCCTTAACCAAACAAAGAATATTTAAACTAATTGATCTTGCAAAAGAGATAGGTGCGAAACGGAAGAAAAAGATTCCAACCAATGAACTGAATAATAAACTTCTTGAAGAAATTGAAAAAATTCCTCCGCCTTCAACTCATACAGGCAGGGAAGTTAAAATTAAATATATTACACAGGTTGGAGATAATTATCCGGTTTTTCTTTTCTTTTCAAATTACCCGAAAGATATTCCGGATCATTATAAAAGATTTCTTGAGAACAAAATTCGTGAATTGTTCGGATTCAATATACCATTTACAATGAGTTTTAAAAATAAATAAGTAATCAGTTGTTTACACCGTCTAAAATAATTGTGGTAGGGGGAAATGCTGCAGGACCTGCTGCTGCAGCAAAAGCTAAAAGAGTTAAACCCGATGCGGATGTATTAATGTTTGAGTCGGGAGATTTTATCTCAACAGGCACTTGTGAAATCCCATATGTCTTATCCAACAAGATTTCTGACTATAAAAAAATAATCACATTCACCCCGGAAAGATTCAAAGAAGAGAAGGGGGTTAGCGTATTTACTGGTTGTGAAATAATTGATATAGAAAGAAACAAAAAAACAGTTAAAGTTTATGATAAAAGAAAACGCAGAGAGTTTGAAGAAAAATATGATTCCCTGATTCTTGCGACCGGCTCACTGCCCAAAACAATTCCGGGCTTTCCTGAGTTTGCTATAAATCTTTTTACAATGAAAAATATTTCTGACCTGATAAAAATTTCTGAATTCATTAATTCAAAAGAAATCAATTCAGTGGTTATTATTGGTTCAGGTTACATCGGACTTGAAGCTGCAGAGGCATTCCGGGAACTTGGAAAAGAAGTAATTATAATTGAGAAAGAAAAGCTTCCGTTACCTAATGCGGAACCTGAGATTCAAATGCTGATATTTGAACTGCTTAAAAGAAATAATATAATTTTTCATGGCGGCTTCAAAAAACTATCTGTCAATAGTGAAAATGGTTTTATTCGTGACTTAAACATTGATGGCAGAATCATTGACGCTGATATTATTATTTCCTCAACGGGTTTTTATCCTAATAACATTCTGGCAAAAGAGGCAGGGCTAGGGTTGACTTCTATAGGCGGAATTAAAGTTGACAGAAAATTAAAAACGACCGACCCGAATATCTGGGCCTGCGGAGATAATATTGAAATTATTAATGCTGTAACAAAAAAGCTTGATTATTTTCCGGTTGCAACTATTGCTCACGATTTCGCTCATATTGCAGGAGAAAATGCTGCAGGTGGCAATGCTGTTTCCAACCCTGTTGTAAAAAATATTGCGGTAAAAATATTAGATAAATTCCAGGTTTCTGTGGGAATTACTGAAAAAGCAGCAAGAGAAAACGGCATTCCATTTAAAAGTGTTCAGGGTTCAGCCCCTAATATTGTAAAAGTTATGCCCGGAAGTGAGCCTGTATTTGGAAAACTCATCTATCATCCGCTTAATAAAAATATTCTGGGAGCAGAATTTTTCGGTGGAAGGGAGGTTTCCGGTTATGGAAATCTTATTTCGGCTTTTATACAAAACAGAACTCCTGCGCATGTATTAGGTGAATTGAATTATAATTATACGCCGCCACTTTCTCCTTTAATAAATCTTTTATCTATTTTGGGTCGAAAAATAAAGTAAATATTATGAATCAGGAATTTGAAAACCTAATACTAATTGATCATCCCATTGTAAAAAGAGAAATTACTCAGTTAAGGGATAAATCTACCACACCTGAATTTTTCAGAGCAGCAGTAAAACGACTTTCAACGATAATCGCTATTGAAATAAGTAAGAAATTTTTGTTGAAAGAAATTATGGTGGAAACACCACTTGAAAAAACAAAAGGGCATGTGTTATCTGAAGAAATAATTCTCGTTCCGATTTTAAGAGCAGGGTTGGGAATGGTAAATGGATTTCTTGAAATTATTCCGGATGCAAAAGTAGGGCATATTGGTTTAGAGAGGAATGAAAAAACACTTGAACCAAACAGTTATTATTTTAAGATTCCTTCTACAAAAGAAAACACAAAAATAATTATTCTCGATCCAATGCTTGCAACAGGAGGAAGTATAGTTGCTGCGATATCAAAATTGAAAAGTAATGGAATTAATAATTTTATTTTTGCTTCTCTTGTCTCTTCTCCCCAGGGGATAAAAAAGGTTTTTGATTCATATCCGGATATTGAGATTTACACAACTGCTTTAGACCGGGAATTAAATGATAAAGGATATATATTACCAGGATTAGGAGATGCGGGAGACCGGACATTTGGAACTTTGTAATTTGAAATTCATTCTTTTCTTCTTTTCGTTTTTTCTATTCCAATCATTTACATTCTCCCAGGTTTATCCTGATCATCAGATTGATTCAACTTTGAAGGCCGGAATAAATTCGATAATACTTCAAAAATATTCCCGGGCTGAAGAAACTTTTAATTATCTCATCAAAAAAAATCCGGAATTACCTCTTGGAAAAATATATCTTGCTGCGGTTTACATTGCAAGAGCTTATGATTATAAAGAAGAGTACGATGAATCAAAGATTGATTCATTACTTGAAGAAGCAAGGGAACAATCACAAATTTTATTAAAAAGGGATCAAAAGAATATCTGGAATAATTATTTTCTTGCTTTGGCTTACGGATATTCAGCCTACTTTAAATCGCTAACCGCAAATTGGATTGTTTCAATAAATAATGGTGTCGATGCAATTAATGAATTTGAAGAAATTATAACACAGGATAAAAATTTTTATGAAGCACAGATTGCGATAGGTACATTCAAATATTGGAAAAGTAAAAAGACCGAATTCCTGAATTGGTTCCCCGGATATGTTGACGAAAAAGAAGAGGCAATAGATATTTTGGAAAATGCAATCAGGCATTCAACATATAATATGTATCTGGCCATTAATTCTCTAATCTGGATTTATATTGATCAACAAAAATATCAGCAGGCAATAGAAATTGCCGATTCAGCTTTAAATAAATTTCCCGGGAGCAGATTTTTTATGTGGGGGCTTGCGAGAGCTTATGAAGGACGTAGATCCTGAAAAGTCTTTAGAAATATATAACAGGATTTTAGCTTCATTTCCGGTAAATCAAAATCATTATAATGAGATTATTCTGAAACATTTAATGGCTCAGCAATATATTAAAATGGGTAAGAATCAGGATGCTTTATTACTTTGTAATGAAATTCTCTCGATTAAAATTCCTGATGAAAAAGTCAAATCAGATCTGGAAAACAGGCTGGAAAGGGTAAAAGAACTTCGCAGGAAACTTTCTCACTAATTCTTTAAATCTATTTACAACCTGCTGACTTTAACTATTCAGGGAAATATCGTATGTTATCACAAGATTAAAAATTGGTGCAATATCTGGTAATGGACAAACTGGAACCAAAATATCAAAAAATGCTTGATGATTTGCTGGAAGTCTGCCACAAAACACTTCCAACAGTTAATGAGGCATTAATTAAAAAAAGTTTTGAGTACTCTCTTGAAGCTCATAAACATGATCTGCGTGCTTCCGGTGAACCATACTTTTCACATCCTTACCAGGTTGCATTGATTGTTGCTCAGGAATTGCCTCTTGATGATGTTACGATTGCAAGTACCTTGCTCCACGATGTGGTTGAAGATACCGAACTAAACCTAGATATCCTTTCAAAGGAATTTGGGAAAGAAGTTGCTGAAATAGTTGACGGTGTTACCAAAATAAGCGGAATTTTTAAAGGGCAGGAAATAACGGTAGCAGAAAATTACAGAAAACTCCTGTTATCAATGGTTAAAGATGTAAGGGTGATTCTTGTAAAGTTTGCCGATCGACTCCATAATATGAGAACCCTCGAATTTGTTAATCCGGATAAACAAAGAAGAATTGCTCAGGAAACTCTTGAAATTTATGCTCCCTTTGCACATAGGTTTGGTTTAGGAAGAGTTAAGTGGGAGCTGGAGGATTTATCATTTAAATATCTTAACCGCGAGGCTTACGAAGAACTTGTTAACAAAGTAAAGAATAAGAGAAAAGAGCGGGAATCATATATTAAAAAATTTACAGAACCTATTATTGATAAATTGAATGGCTATAATCTGAAATTTGAAATTAGCGGAAGGCCTAAACATCTTTATTCAATCTACCGAAAAATGGTAAGAAGGAATAAACCTTTCGAAGAAATATATGATCTTTTTGCAATAAGGGTAATTCTGGATACGGATAATGCAAACGATTGCTACACTTCTCTCGGAATAGTAAACCAGATTTATCTGCCAGTGCCGGATAGATTTAAGGATTATATCTCGATTCCGAAAACAAATAATTATCAGTCGATTCATACTACCGTTGTTGGTCCTGAAGGTAGATTAGTCGAGGTTCAAATAAGAACCAGGAAAATGCACGAGGTTGCAGAAAAAGGTGTGGCTGCGCATTGGCGTTATAAAGAAAATAAGAATGCTAGCGATAAAGACATGGAAAACTGGGTAAACTGGATAAGAGATATTTTTGAAAATGCAACGAGAGATGAGGCGAGGAAAGATTTACTCGAAAGTTTTAAGTTAAACCTTTATCAGGATGAAATTTATGTCTTTACACCAAAAGGAGATTTAAGGAGACTTCCCGTAAATTCTACCCCTGTGGATTTTGCATTTGACATTCATTCAAAAGTCGGATTTCATTGCATCGGAGCAAAGGTTAATGGCAGAATTGTCCCACTTGATACAGTACTGCATAGCGGGGATCAACTGGAAATAATCACTTCCAAAAATCAGCATCCTAATAAAAACTGGATAAAATTTGTAGTTACACATAAAGCGAAATCGGCTGTCCGCAAATGGATAAATAAAGAAGAAGATGAAATTGTTAAGGGCGGAAAAGATATATGGGAAAAGAAGACAAAAAAACTAAAATTAACTTTCACCCAGGATGATCTCTCGAAACTTGCTCTTGATTTAAAATTCGAGAATAGCCGTGCATTTTTTAAATCTATCGCACAGGGAAAAGTAAACCTTGAAGAGGTACTGACTGCAACCAAAGCAAAAGAAGAGAAGAAAGAAACTATCAATGCACTTGAGTTTGAAGAATTTGCAAATTCAGCAAGACATAATATTGGCGGTGTTCTGGTTGAAGGTAAGAAAACGAGGATTCTATATTCCTATGCAAAATGCTGCAACCCGATTCCCGGGGACCCGGTGATAGGTTATATTACAATTGGTGAGGGAATAAAAGTTCACCGAAAAACATGTTCAAACCTTATTCGTATTTCAGAGAATGATCCCAGTAAATTAATTCCTGTTCAATGGCCCGAAGGTGAGGGAAATCTCTTTGTAGCAGGATTAACTATTATGGGAGAAGATTCACCAGGGTTGTTAAACGAAATTTCTCATGCAATTGTTTCGTATCAGAATACGAATATCAAATCAATTAATATAAATACAGGCGATTCTACATTTGAAGGTAGTGTTACTTTATATGTAAATAATCTCGATCATCTTTCACGCATTATACTAAGACTTAAAAAGCTAAAAGGAATATACTCAGTGGAAAGATTCGAGGGAGCCTAATGAATCAAAATTCATTTGATGAGACCACAAGGATTTTAGCAATAGATTATGGCTCTAAAAGAATAGGTCTTGCACTTAGCGATCCGCTTAAAATATTTGCATATCCTTTTAAGACACTCTCCAACGATAAAAATATATGGATAGAGCTTGAAAAAGTTATACGGGAAAAAACCGTTCTTAAGATTATTTTAGGATATCCTTATGATGACAGCGGATCTAAATCTATTGTTGCTGATAAGGTTGAAAAATTTGCGAAAGAATTGAAAAATAAAATTAATAAAGAAATTATTTTCTGGGATGAACGCTATACTTCAGTGATGGCACAGGAAAAAATTTTAGAATCTGTCACTAAAAAATCGAAAAGAAGAAACAAAGGATTGCTCGACCAGAATTCGGCGGCAATAATTCTTCAGGAATACCTTAACAGTTTAAATTGACATTTATAAACCGTTAAGCTATTTTCGAACATCATAAATTCAACAATGGGAGCACGTTTATGTCACTTGATGCACTCGGAATGATCGAAACCAAGGGGTTGGTTGGAGCCATTGAAGCTGCAGATGCAATGGTAAAAGCAGCTAAAGTGGAACTACTTGGAAAAGAAACCATAGGAGGCGGTTATGTTACCGTTATGGTTAGAGGAGATGTAGGCGCTGTGAAAGCTGCAACTGATGCAGGTGCTGCCGCAGCTCAGAGAGTTGGTGAATTAATATCTGTTCATGTTATTCCTCGTCCTCATACGGAGGTTGAAACTATACTTCCGAAAAGAAAGTAATGTATGCCTAAAGCGTTAGGGTTGGTAGAAACTCAGGGACTCGTAGCTGCTATTGAAGCAGCTGATGCCATGGTAAAAACCTCTAATGTAACATTAGTCGGGAAGGAAGTAATTAATCCTGCACTTGTGACAATAAAAATTGTTGGAGAGGTTGCAGCTGTTAAAGCTGCAGTAGATGCAGGGGCCGAAGCAGCCAGGAGAGTTGGGGTACTCATATCAACGCATATTATTCCCCAGCCTGATTCCCAGATGGTTTGGATGCTTCCTGAAATTTCAGATGACATGAATAAAAAGAAAAAGGATATGGGAGTATCTTCAACTCATTCTGAAGTTAAACCAACCGTTGCTTTACCGGAGAAAAAAATTGATAAAGAACCTACTCCCGATATTTTAAAAGATAAAACAGGATCAAGAACAAGTAAAAAATCTATAAAATTAGAACCGGAAAAAGAACGAATTCCCGAATCAAAAGAAACTGCTTCAGGAGAAAATCTTTTTACTGAAACAACTGATCATCTGGAAAGACTTAGAAAAGAAGCCTTGGGAATTAAATCTGAAAAAGAAGAAACTAAAGAAAGTAAATTTTTAGTTAGTTCTCTCTCGATGAAAGAACTGGAAGAACTTAATGTTCATCAATTAAGAAAACAGGCAAGAGCAATTGATGAATTTCCGATTCATGGCAGAGAAATTTCTAAGGCCAACAGGCGGGAATTGCTGGATCATTTTAAAAAAATTATCTGAACTGAAATTTGATAGTTTCTGTATTGAACTCCGCTTTGTAGTGGAGTTTTTTTATTTATATTTAAGAAATGAAAAAAAATCTCCATATAATAGTACTATCTGTAATATTTTCTATAATTCTATGGATATCCATTTCTCTTTCCAATGATTACTATGCAACTGTAAATGTGCCTGTGAAACTGACAAACTTTCCAACGGGGTATTCTACCCCATCTGTCATTCCTAAAGATATATCTGTGAAGCTTAAGGGAAAAGGATGGAAATTGCTGGGAGTAAATCTCAGCACTAAATCAGATTATAATATCTCGGTTGAAGATAGCGGTAAAATCAGTGTTAACCTTTATAATTTTCTGGCCGAAAACCAATGGTTATCTTCAGATATAGAAGTGATTGATATTTCGCCGGACACGTTATCATTCTATGTTGAAAAAGATTATATGAAAAAAGTCTCAATTGTAGCGGATTTGGATCTGAGTTATAAGCCCGGATATGGATTGGCTTCCCCGATAAAAATATATCCGGATTCAACAACTGTTTACGGACCAAAGAGTGTAGTTAGAAATCTTACATTTGTGTATACAAAAAGAAAGTCATTTAAAGATCTGGATGACCAGACAAACGAACAGGTTCCTCTTGAGGATTTACCCGGTGTAATTTATAATAACAAAGATGTACAGGTAAATCTGAATGTTCAGAAAATTGTTGATAAAAACTTTGACAATGTTACAGTTAATATTATTGATTTACCAATGGATAGAGACGTTGTTTTACTACCGAATAAAATAACCGTAGGTGTCAGAGCAGGTATAGAAATACTTGGTAAAATGAAAAGTGAAAATATTAAAGCCTATGTAAACTACCGTGATATTGTACTTGATACACTTGGTAGTATTATACCCAAAACAGATCTTCCAAAGAATACAACCCTTGAATATATAAAACCCGAAAGACTGAGATACATTATTAAAAAATTCAATTGAGTAGAAAGATTATTCTTTATGTTTATAACTTTTGAAGGAATAGATTTTTGTGGTAAATCCACACAAGCTGAATTGCTTAAACAATTTTTGCTTAGACAAAACAAAAAAGTGGAAATTATAAGAGAACCGGGTGGAACAGAAATTTCAGAAATAGTCAGATCAATTCTTCTGGATAAAAAAAATTATCATATGGTCATGGAAACAGAAATTTTCCTTTTTTCGGCCGCCCGGGCTCAATTAGTCAGGGAAAAAATTAGACCTTATCTTAATGAGGGAATCTATGTAATTTCGGATAGATTCCACGATTCAACTACGGCGTATCAGGGCTTTGGACGCGGTATAAATATAGAATCTGTTAATCATATAAATAACCTGGCTATAGGTGAAACTGTTCCTGACATTTCTTTTTTTATCGATATAACCGTAGAAGAAGCTGAAAGAAGAAAGAAATTAATAAAAGACTTTGATCCGGATCGTATTGAAGTTTCAGAAATAAGCTTTTATGAGAGAGTTAGGGCCGGCTATCTTTTCATTGCAGATCAAAATGAAAGAATGAAAGTGATTGATGGGAAAAAATCGATAGAAGCAATCCAAAATGATATACTCGAAGAAATAAGTTTATTAGAGAAGAAGGAGATAAATTAAAATGAGTTTGAAGAATTGGAAAAAGTATTTAACCGGTTTTTTGGTAATACTTTTATTCTCAGGTTTTTTTCCGGGTGAAGATGATGTTTATTTTCAAATTTCAAAAAACATAGATTTATTCGGAAAAGTTTACAAAGAAATTTCACTCAATTACGTTGATAATATAAATCCCGAACAGTTTATGCGCGCAGGAATAGAAGGAATGCTTAATACTTTAGATCCATATACAATTTTTATTGACGGAAATAAAAAAGATGAAATTGATCTTATAACTAATGGTAAATACGGAGGTGTTGGAATTTCTATAGGTGTTAGAGGAAATTCAGTGACAGTTGTAGAAGTTCTGGATGGTTATTCTGCCCAGAGACAGGGAATAAGAATTGGAGATGAAATTCTTGCTGCCGATAGCGTGAAAATCACTCCTGAAAATATAGATGAAGTATCTTCATTGGTTAAAGGTGACCCCGGAACGACTGTAAATCTTACGATTGCGAGAAATGAAGAAAGAGATACAATTAATTTTAATCTGATTCGCGAAGAAGTGTTGGTTAAGAATCTTACCTACTACGGTTTTGTACCAGAAAACAGCAACAACGTCTACCTCAAACTATCAAGTTTCAGCCGGTCTGCTGCTTCAGAAGTACTTGATGCACTGAAAGAACTCAAAGCTAAAAAACCAATAAAATCAATTGTGCTGGACCTGAGAGGTAATCCGGGAGGGTTACTTGATGTTGCTGCTGATATTTGCGACAAATTTTTACCAAAGGGAGATTTGATTGTTACAACTAAAGGAAGAGACGGTACAAATGTAAATCATTATTATGCTGAACAGGAACCTTTGGTTGGTGAAGCTAAATTAGTGGTATTAATTAATGAAGGCTCAGCATCAGCATCTGAAATTGTTGCAGGTGCAATGCAGGATCATGATAGGGGAGTCATTCTCGGAACAAAATCGTACGGTAAAGGTCTTGTTCAAACAATAACCCCTTTAAACTTTAATGCATCGCTTAAAATAACAACTGCAAAATATTATACTCCAAGCGGAAGGTGCATACAGAAAATTAATTATGCGGAGAACAATAAAGTGATTGCAGGGGCGGATTCTATTTTGAACAGCGAATATTTAACAGATCACAAAAGACCTGTGTACGGAGCCGGCGGAATAACTCCTGATTCAACTGTTGATTATAAAATTGATGGTGAGATAACAAAGAATCTGCTGGCCAAAGGGATGTTTTTCAAATTTGCAGATCACTATTACTATAACCATCCGGATGATTCATTCTCCTCATTAAATGACAATAAATTATTTGATAGTTTTGAAAAATATCTTAAAACAGAAAATTTTGAGTACAGCTCTGATGCAGAAAAAGCCGTTAATAAATTAATAGCTGATGCTGATAATAAAAAACTTGATTCGCCTATTCGTGCTGAATTGAAAAAATTAAAGGATCAGTTCAGCCAGATAGACGGAAGTGAATTTAAAATATACAAATCAGAAATATTAACTCAACTGAAATCTGAACTTGCATCCAGATATCTTGGTTATCAGGGTAGAGTTGATGAGGCACTTGAAAATGATCCGCAATTCCAGACTGCACTATCCATTATCCGGAATGAAAAAATTTACAACAGGTTGTTGAATAATCAGTAAAAAATATTATATCTTACCATTTATAAAACAGGGGAGTATTCATTACTCCCTTTTTTGCAGATACTTTAGCATATGGAATTATCAGCCAGTAAAATGAAATCCTTTACAATCATACAAAGGAAGAATCCGGTATTTGAAAAATGCCCTTCATGTTCCGCTTCCGGCTCAGTTTATAGATCCCATTCCAGAAACTGGATTGAGAAGCTTGTAAAGAGAATATCTTTTATGAAAGTGTACAGGTGCAAAGAATGTGGATGGCGAGGCTATCGATCTACTGTTGCTTTCACAACTAAATCTATTCAATCATTACTTATTTATATTGGTATTGGAATAATCATTGCTCTTATAGTCAGGATAATTCTTAGCAGAGTTGCTTCCTGATTTCATTCCTTGATAAATCCTTTATGATATTTTAAATGAATAATTCATTAAAAGAAAAAATTAAAAATATAGTAAAGGAAAAAAATTTTACTGATTCTCCCGAAGACAAACTGACATATTCTTACGACGCCACACCTTTGTATAATCAACTCCCCGAAGCAATTGTTTTTCCGGAAAATGATGAACAGATTTCTGCGATAGTAAAACTTGCAAATGAAGAAAAATTTGCAATCGTTCCACGAGGTTCCGGAACAGGATTAAGCGGAGGTGCAATTCCGGTTGATAACTCTGTTGTAATTGTGATGACCAGGTGGAACAGGATTCTTGAAATCGATACTTCAAATCTTACGGCTTTGGTTGAACCGGGCGTGATAACGGGAGTTTTACAAAAAGAAGTTGAAAAAATCGGGTTATTCTATCCTCCTGATCCTGGAAGTATCAATGTTTGTACAATTGGTGGCAATGTAGCTAATAATGCCGGGGGTTTAAGAGGATTAAAATACGGAGTAACAAAAAATTATGTCCTTGGCGTGGAAATGATTCTTCCCAACGGTGATCTTCTAAAAACGGGAGGGAAGAACATGAAAGATGTTTCGGGTTATAATCTCAGGGATTTTATTGTCGGGAGTGAAGGGACTCTTGGAATTATCACAAAAGTATTGTTAAAATTAATTCCTAAACCTTCAGAATCAATTACTCTTCTCGCATATTTCGATAAATTAACTGATTCAGCCCGTGCAGTTGCAGATATTATTTCAGCTCATATTACTCCTTCGATGATGGAGTTCCTTGATAAGACAACTATTAATTGTGTTGAAGAATATACTCACATTGGTCTTCCTGTAAACAGCGAAGCTGTTTTGTTAATAGAAGTCGACGGTAGAGGAAGTATGGTGCATGATGATGCTGAAACAATAAAAAGAATACTCAAAAAGAACAATTCCTCTTTTATAAAATTAGCTAAAGATAACGCCGAAGCAGATATTTTGAAAATGGCAAGAAGAACGGCTTTCAGTGCGTTAGCCAGGCAGAGACCAACAGCAATACTGGAAGATGCAACTGTACCCAGGAGTGAACTTCCTGTAATAATTGAAAAAGTTAATGAGGCTTCTAAACGATTTGATGTCACATTTGGAAACTTTGGACATGCTGGAGATGGGAACATTCATCCGACCTGCCTTACTGATGAGAGAGATAAAAGTGAAATTGATAAAGCCCACCGGGCTTTTGAATTTATTTTTAATGAAGCAGTAAAACTGGGCGGCACAATAACAGGTGAACACGGAACCGGGCTGGCTAAAAAACAATTTCTCGAGAGTGTCGCCGGAATACCGGGAATAGAAATGATGAAAAAAATAAAGACATCAATTGATGAAAACAATATAATAAACCCGGGAAAGATTTTTTCAATAAGCCCGAAATGTGAAGTACTTTATTCCTCACCGGATAATAATAATTATCATAAAAATTGAAAGATAGATCTAACTCTTTAAACCAAATAAAAGACTTTACTGATATATATTCACAATGTATTCATTGCGGAATGTGTCTGGCTTCCTGCCCCACCTATGAATTGACAAAACTGGAAAGATCATCTCCGAGAGGCAGAATAAAATTAATTAAATCTGTTACAGAAGGTACGCTGACCTTAACTGAAACGTTTGCTTACGAAATGAATTTTTGTCTTGATTGCCAGGCGTGTGAAACTGCTTGTCCTGCCGGTGTAAAATATGGTAAGATGGTTGAAGCTGCTCGGGTTGAGGTTGAGAATTCCGTTTTCAATTCTTTCATAAAAACATTTTTTTTAAAAAGGATTATTCCTTATAAAAACAGATTAAAAATCATTGCAATATTAATCCGGTTTTATCAAAAGTCCGGATTGCAAAAATTAATTCGTGCAACCGGAATCTTAAAATATTTATTCCCTTCAATTGAAAAAGTGGAAGATTTTTCTCCTATAATCCCTGATAAATTCAGTGATCAGTTTATACAGGAAATTAATCCCCCGGTGGGGAAAGAAAAATACAAGCTTGCATTTTCATATGGATGTTTGATGAATATCTTACTTCCGGAAGTAAACAGGGATACCGTTGAACTTCTGAATAAAATTCATGCAACAGTCATTTCTCCATTGAATCAAACCTGCTGTGGTTCCTTAAATGCTCATAATGGTGATATAGAAACCGCTAAAAAACTTGCTGCTAAAAACATAAAAGAATATAGTCGTTATGAATATGATTATCTGATTTCCAACTCAGCCGGCTGTGGGGCTTTTATGAAAGAATACGGAGAATTGTTTAAACTTGATGAAGTTCTTGCCGGAAAGGCAGCAGAGTTTTCAAAAAAAGTTAAAGATTTATCAGAGTTCTTAGCTGAAGCAGGAATTCCGGAGATATCATCTGGATTCAATGGAGGAGTTACCTATCATGATGCGTGTCATCTGGTTCACACACAGAAAATTTATGATGAACCAAGAAAAATAATTAACTCCGTAAAAGGGATAAATTTTATTCCATTGGAAGATTCAACCAAATGCTGCGGAAGTGCGGGTATTTATAACTTGATTCATTACGATGCTTCAATGGAATTACTCAAGATGAAAATTGACAAAATCGATGACACTAATGCAGAAATTTTGTTAACAGGGAACCCCGGATGTATGCTTCAGATTGCCTATGGTGTAAAAAAGTTCAACAAAAATGTCCGTGTAATGCATACCGCTTCATTTTTCAACAATATTATTTTAAATAATACACATTAATAGTATTTCTATACGTATTCTTTTTTGCTTTATATTTATAATTTCTTAATTTTGGCGATCAAATTAATTTCAAAAAATAAATTTATATTAACTCCTGGTGCAACTTTTATGTTGTGCAAAGAGTTTATTTTACCTTTTTTTAACTGATAATACGAGATTTTTTTCACTTACAGATTAATGTATGCGGCGTCTGTCTGTTTAAAATTCAACCTGCAATTTCAGGATTAACTAATGAAAAAATCTTTTCTTGATTATACTTTACGGATACGTGTTCCGGTTACTATTTTTGTTATTCTTGCCTCATTCACAATTACTTATTTTGCTGGTCGTGCCGAGAGAGACGGTGTCGGATATCAACCGACTCAACCGATTAATTTTTCACATAATCTCCACGCCGGGCAAATGAAAATTGATTGTCAATACTGCCACACCGGTGTTGAAAAATCGCGGCATGCAATGGTACCTCCAATAAATACCTGTATGAACTGTCATAAGATTGCCCGTAAAGACAGACCAGAAATACAAAAGCTTACTGCATATTACAACGAAGGAAAAGCACTTCCGTGGAAAAGAATTCATAAAACACCGGACTTTGTTTATTTCAATCATAGTGTTCACGTTAATAAAGGTATTGACTGTGTGAACTGTCACGGAGATGTGAGATCAATGGATAAGGTACTACAGGTGAGTTCCTTTACAATGTCAGCTTGCCTGAATTGTCATCGAAATGCTCATGAGCGTTTACCTGATGTGAAAGGAATAGTAAACGGTCCTGATAATTGCTGGGCATGTCATCGTTAACCGGAGATAATATGGAATTTCAAAAAACTATTTCTAAAAAACTAAATCGTAAAAAGTTTTTTTCCTCTTTAGGTACAGGAGTGTTCGGTTACTTATTAATTAGATCAATACCTTTTTCTTTACTTGGAAAAAGTGAACGTACAAAAAAAGTAACAATAGAAATTAATCCTGATGCCATTAGCAGAACAAAAATAGGTGAAAAGAATGTCTGAGAATCAGGATAATATGAAGAACGATTCATCGGAAAACAATCCGGATATAAATTACTGGCAGAGTCTTGAAGATCTTTATAATGATCCGAAAATAATAGAATCCAGCCATCACGAATTTGTTGAAGGTGTAAAAGACGATTTTAATCCTTCAGATTTATCGGGAATGTCCCGTAGAAAATTTCTGGCTTTGGTTGGAGCTTCTGCCGCACTTGCAGGAGCCGGCTGTTCCGATTATCGCGATAAGGGCGATATCATTCCTTATGTTAAAAAACCTGAAGAAATAACTCTTGGCAAAGCTAACTTTTATGCATCTACTTGTAATGCATGTTCCAATGCCTGTGGTATTCTAATCAAAACAAGAGAAGGCAGACCGATTAAAGTTGATGGAAACCCTGATCATCCTGTTAGTAAAGGAAAACTTTGTGCAAAAGGTCATGCTAATATTTTAAAATTATATGATCCGGAAAGATTACATTCTCCCCGCAAAAGGAATAACCAGACATTTGATGATATATCGTGGAAGGATGCAGACAAAGAAATTACTGATGTTTTATCAAAATTAGGAAACAGGGAAATTGCAGTAATCTCAAAAAGGATAAATTCACCTACTGCAAAAAAAGTTCTGGATGATTTCAAAACAAAATATCCTACTGCAAAAATTTATTCATACGAATTATTTAGTGATGAAGTTAAAAACTCAGCTTGGAATAAAAGCTACGGCAGCGGAAAATATCCTTTGATTAAATGGAATGAAGCTAAAATAATTGTATCACTTGAATCGGATTTTCTTGGGACAGAAGGAAATACAGTTGAAAACGCGAGACTATTTTCCGAGGGCAGGGAAGTATCGGATCTGAAAAACTTTAACAGGCTATATGTTTTAGAAGGAAACATGTCACTTACCGGAAGTAATGCGGATTACAGACTGAGATTGAACCCTGATGCGCAATATGAATTTGTCTCTATGCTTATAAATGAACTTGGTGGAGGAAATTCAGAAGTTTCAGTCGATTCTTTTGCAAGAAAATATGATCTGCCTGCGAATGTTCTGAAACATCTCATTTCAGATCTTAATAAATACAGGGGATCTTCAATAATTTATTCTGGTTATATACTGCCGGAAGAAGTTCATATTGCAGTTAATCATTTAAACAATTTACTCGGTAATTCATCGCTTTATCGCACGGATGAATCTCCCTATTCGGTTTCCACTTTAACTTCTAAAGAAGAATGGGAAAGTCTGGTAAATTCAATTAATAATAACCAGGTTGGAATGGTTATTCATTATGATAGCAACCCTGTCTATCATCTTCCATCCGATATTGGATATTCAGACGCATTAAAGAAAGTTCCATCAGTTGTAAGCTTAACTGAAAGTGAAAATGAATCATCTGAATTTGCTCATTATGTACTGCCAATAAATCATAATTTTGAATCGTGGGGTGATGCGAAAACCCGAACTGGATTTAACTCACTGCAGCAGCCTGTAATCTGGCCGATTTTTGATACCCGGCAGAAGGAGGCGATACTTCTTAATTGGATTAATGGCGAACCTGATAAATTTGATTTTAAAATTTATCACAAATACCTGATGAAGAATTGGAAAGAAAATATTTATTCTTCATCCAACTCTTTATTAAACTTTGAGCAGTTCTGGTTTGGTGCTCTTCATGATGGTGTTTCGATTCTTAATGAAAATTCAGCATCAATAGGAAACTTCAATTCTACTGCTTTACAGACCATAGGCAGTAAACAAAAAGAATCAGATGGATATACGATTGTATTAAGGGAAAGTTATTCTACCGGTGACGGATCGTTTGCAAATAATGGCTGGATGCAGGAACTTCCTCATCCCGTTTCAAAAATTACGTGGGATAATTACGCAGCTGTTTCAAATACAACTGCTAAAGAACTGGGCATCAAATCAAATGATTTGATTAATATTCAAGTTGGTAACAGGAATCTGAAAATACCTGCATTTATTCAGCCCGGCGCTGCAGATAAAACAATTACAATTGAATTAGGATACGGCAGAAGTAAAGTTGGAATAGTTGGATTAGGTGTTGGTTTTAATGCAAATATTCTGCTGTCTAAAGATGGAGGAATTTCGCCCTGGATATATACAGGAGCTTCGGTTGCAAAAGCCGGAGGTAGTTATAACCTTGTTACTGCTCAGGAACATCACGCATTTGATAAAGATTTAACGAGAGATGCAGTAGAGAAAAGAAAAATAGTCCGGGAAGGTACAGTCAGCGAGTACAAAAAGAATCCAGATTTTATTAAAGCAGAATCAGAAGCCGAAAATAAATCGCTTTATCCTGAATTTGAATATCCCGGTGTCAAATGGGGAATGGCAGTAGATTTGAATAAGTGCCTTGGCTGCGGTGAATGTGTTATTGCCTGTCACTCTGAAAATAATGTTCCGATTGTAGGTAAAGATCAGGTTGAAAAGGGAAGAGAAATGCATTGGTTAAGAATTGACAGGTATTATTCCGGATCAATTGATGAACCTAAAGTAAGCGCTCAGCCAATGCTCTGTCAGCATTGCGACCATGCCCCTTGTGAAAATGTTTGCCCGGTTGCTGCAACAACTCACAGTCCGGACGGATTAAACCAAATGGTTTACAACCGCTGTGTGGGTACAAGATATTGTTCAAACAACTGTCCTTATAAAGTAAGAAGATTCAATTTCTTTAATTTCAGAGATCATTTCAGAGACTCATACCAGGAGAATAACCTGTTTAGTCTATTATATAATCCTGAAGTAACTATACGTTCCCGCGGAGTTATGGAAAAATGTACTTTCTGTATTCAGAGAATCATGGAGGCACGCGCAGATGCCATCCGGGAAAATAAGGAATTAAAAGGATCGGATGTCAGAACAGCATGCCAGGATGCCTGCAGTACAAGCGCAATTAAATTCGGTGACATAAATGACAGCAATTCTGAATTCCATAAATACAGAAATCACGAACTGGGATATTACGTTCTTGATTTTGTCAACACGCGTCCCAATGTAACCTATATTGCCAAATTAAGAAATACTCATTCGGAGGAAGTCTAATTGAAAGAACCAGAAATCACTGATTATCCTGTTGAAGATTTTTCCAGGGAGCCTGTTGTTGTAGAAGGTGATTTGACCCGATCTGAGATAGAACAGATTGTTGCCAAACCAATGGATACAAAACCGACAAAAAAGTATCTCATTGCTCTCACCATTTCGGCTAGCTTTCTTTTATTTGGTGCAGTTTGCCTGGCAATCAGTTTTTATTATGGCGTTGGAATGTGGGGAAATGATCAACCGGTTGCATGGGGATTTCCGATAATCAATTTCGTATTTTGGGTAGGTATTGGTCACGCCGGAACTTTGATTTCAGCTATTCTATTTCTATTAAGACAAAAATGGAGAACAGGTATAGCCCGCTTTGCGGAAGCGATGACAATTTTTGCTGTTATGTGCGCAGGCTTATTTCCGCTCATTCACGTCGGACGACCATGGCTAGCTGGTTATCTTATACCTTATCCTAATCAGCATAGTTTGTGGGTTAATTTTATTTCTCCTCTTGTGTGGGACGTTTTTGCGGTCTCTACTTATTTTACGGTTTCCCTGGTTTTCTGGTATACGGGTTTAATTCCTGATTTTGCAATGCTCCGTGATAGAACAACATCAAAAGTTAAAAAGATTATTTATAGAATATTCAGTTTGGGCTGGAGACATTCAAACCGCCAATGGCAGCACTATGAAAAAGCATATATGATTCTGGCCGGATTAGCTACACCTCTTGTTCTTTCCGTCCACACGGTTGTAAGTTTTGATTTTGCTGTAGCAGTGCTTCCGGGATGGCATTCAACTATTTTCCCTCCTTACTTCGTTGCTGGTGCAATCTTTTCAGGATTCGCAATGGTAGTGACTGTACTGGTATTCGTAAGAAAAGTTTTTGATCTGGAAAATATTATTACAATCAATCATCTTGATAATATGAATAAGGTAATTCTCCTTACCGGATCAATGGTTGGTTATTCATATGCTACTGAATTTTTTATGGCATGGTACAGCGGAAATCCCGTGGAGCAATTTGTTTTTATAAATCGTGCCTTCGGTCCTTTTGCCTGGGCTTACTGGATTATGGTTAGTTGTAATGTACTCTTTCCTCAATTGTTCTGGTTCAGAAAAATCAGGAGATCGGTTCCGATTATGCTTGTAATTGCAATATTGGTAAATGTAGGAATGTGGTTTGAGCGATTTGTTATTGTTGTTACCTCGCTTCATCGTGATTTTCTTCCTTCAAGCTGGGGAACTTTTGTTCCCACAATATTTGATATTGGAATTCTTGCAGGAAGCTTTGGTTTGTTTTTTACATTAGTAATTCTGTTCACAAAAACATTACCTGTAGTTTCAATGTCTGAAATCAAGGCAATGTCGGAAGGTGCACAACCTTCACATCACGGAGGTCATGATTAATGGATAGAACAGATAAATTATTCGGTATAACAGCTCTGTTTGATAATCCTGATTCAATTATTAATGCAGCTAAAAAAGTTGTAAGTGAAGGGTATAAAAAATTCGATGTGAATACCCCGTATCCTGTTCATGGTATGGATCCTGCAATGGGATTAAAAAGATCGAAACTTGGATTTGTAACTTTGTTTTTCGGTTTTTCAGGAACGGCATTTATTCTTTTATTTATGTATTGGGCAATGTCTGTTGATTACCCTATGGTAATTGGCGGAAAACCATATTTTGCTCTTCCTGCTTTCATCCCCATTACGTTTGAGTTTACGGTTTTACTCGCGGCTTTATCAACCGTTTTTGGAATGATAATTGCTTTCTTTAATCTGCCGTATAATAATCATCCGATACACGATACCGATTACATGAAAAGTGTTTCAGTAGATAAGTTTGGTATCATAATACTTGCTGAAGATCCTGCTTTTAATGAAAATAAAGTTCTCGAATTATTTAACAATCTGGGTGCGAAAGTAACAGAAAAAATTTACTATCCTGAGAAAGTATCTTACCCTGTATTCGATGCAAAGTTTATTACTTTTCTGATAATAGTTGCTCTGGCTGTATCCGGTTTGACCTATTTTACATTAAATAAGTTTATGTATATGGTGCCTTACAACTGGATGTCAGAACAGGAAAAAGTTAATCCCCAGGCAGAAAGTGTTTTCTTTTCAGATAAGTTTGGAATGAGAGAACCGGTAGATGGAACTATTGCAAGAGGATTTGTTCCTTATCCTTATATGGGAATTGCTGAACCAAAAGAATACCTTGTAAACCCGGTACTTCCTACCAAAGAGTCACTTGCTCTGGGAAAAAGAAAATTTCTGACATTCTGCTCTCCCTGTCACGGAAATTATGCTGATGGTGACAGCAGATTGAGAGGACAGTTTCCAAGTCCACCCTCTTTACATACGGAAAGGGCAATCAATTTTCCTGATGGCAGGATTTATCATGTTATAACAAACGGTCAGAATGCTATGCCGTCTTATGCCGCACAAATTACAAGGGAAGAAAGATGGTCAATTGTTAATTACATAAGAGTACTTCAGCGTGCAAAGAATGCATCTAACGCTGATATACAAGAGATTAAAAAGGAGTCGTCCAGCAATGTCCAAAAATGATTCCGGATATATTAAAAAAGCTTTGCCTCAGAAATTTCTGAATACTGGATTTGCCCTTCTGGGAGTTGGATTAGTATTCGGTATAATAGCATTTATCAGTGATTCTCAACGAGCATCCTATAGTTATCTTACAGCATTTATGTTTCTCATTAGTCTTGGAGTTGGTTCTCTTTTCCTTGTTTCACTTGAATATCTTGCCGGGGCAGTATGGAGTACACCTTTCAGAAGAATAAGTGAGTTCTTCTCCGGAATTATTCCATATTTAATTATTCTTGCTATCCCGCTTTTCTTCACACTGCACGATATATTTCACTGGACTAATTCGGGTGTGGTTGAAACTGACGCAGTTTTGAAAGGTAAAGAAGCATACTTAAATATCCCGTTCTTTATAGTCCGGGTAATTTTAATTTTTGCTGTTTGGACTTTATTTTATTTTCTTATTACAAAGAGATCCAGAAAGCAGGATGAAACCGGTGACCAAGGCTTGACAAGAACGAATATAAAATTATCTACAGCATTTATTTTCATCTTTGCATTTAGTATTACAATGGCAAGTGTTGATTGGATGATGAGTCTTGAACCACACTGGTTCTCTACAATCTTCGGCGTATATTATTTTTCAGGAACTGTATGGTGTGCTCTTGCTGCATTAACTCTTACAGCCGTGTTATTAAAGGAAAAAGGTTTCCTTTTACCGGGATTAAAAAACGATCACTATTACAGTCTGGGAACAATGCTTTTTGCATTTACTGCATTCTGGGGTTATATAGCATTTTCTCAATACATGCTTATCTGGTATGCAGATTTACCCGAAGAAACAACCTGGTTTTTTCATCGCTGGGAAGGCGGCTGGATTTATGCTTCAATACTGCTGATAATCGTTCATTTTATTGTTCCGTTTTTCGCACTACTTTCATTTCCGGCTAAGACAAATCCGAAGAGATTAAAATTTGTATCAATCTGGGTTCTATTTGCTCATTTCTTTGATCTTTACTGGGTAATTATGCCAGGTATGATACAGGCCGGAAGACCTTATTCATTCAGCTGGATGGATCTTGTATTTCCTGTTGCTGTAGTTGGTTTTATTATGATAATATTCTGGAAGATGACCACAAAATATAATCTTGTTCCGATAAAAGATCCCAAGTTACAACGGGGATTGGATTATAGTCTTTAAATGAGGAATTATTTAGGAATCTGATAATGAGTAATCTGGAAAAATTCTTTAAAAGAAAAACAAGAAGAGATTAAAAAAGATCCCGGTAAAATATTCGGTTTGCTCTATCCATACTTATTATTAATTGGATTAGCGATAGGACTTTTTTATGTAAGTAATCTGAATTTTATTGGAAGACAGGAAGTTCCGGTAGCATTACCTGATACAACGAATGCTCCTACAGATTTAACTATTCAGGAAGCAAAAACAGTACCTGCTGCTGATGTTTTTAAATTATCTCAGCCGACTGATTCTTTAATTCAAATGGGAAAAAATATTTTTCAAACCACTTGTGTTTCTTGTCATGGTACAGAAGGAAAAGGAAATGGTCCTGCTTCAACCGGATTGAATCCTTCACCAAGAAATTTTACAAGCAAACAAGGCTGGGTAAATGGTCCTAAGTTGACAAGCATTTACCAGACGCTTCAGGAAGGGATTAAAGGAAGTGCAATGGTTTCTTATGAGCAGTTCTCTCCGACTGAAAAATTTGCACTTGCACATTATATACGTTCATCATTTGTTCCTGATCCTCCTGAAACAAGTAAAGAAGATTTAACAATGCTTAATCAATTGTATAATCTTTCACAGAAAAGATTTATCCCTGCGCAAATTCCTGTTGCTGATGCTGAAAAACTGATACTGAAAGAAAATAAAAATAAGATGGATGAATTAACCGGTGTAGTAGGACGGATTTCCCGGGATAATAATACCGGCGCCGCAAAATTATTCACCCAAATTACTGTTAATAAAGTTAAAGCATTAACTATTCTGGTGAATTCTGCATCCTGGAAAAATAGTGAAAATGAGTTTATAAATATTATTGTTAATAATGTAAACCAGGATGGTTTTTCCGGGAAAGTTTTTAATCTTTCCAAAAGTGAATGGAATGAACTCTATAATTATATGAAAAGCATTTTTGCCTGAAAAATTAATGATGATTTTCAAAAATATAAATAAACTTTTAAGTGTAGTTCTGATCTTATATTCAGTTCAAATATTTGCATCACAGAATGATGCTGATATTGAAGAACACCTGGGTGCAAAAATTCCCCTAAATCTTACATTTGTTGATGCCAATGGGAATAATGTTTTACTGAAAAATATAATTACCAAGCCAACAATAATTGATTTTGTGTATTACGAGTGTCCCGGGATATGTAGTCCTTTAATGACAGAAGTTGCACATGTTGCAAATGTTTCTGATTTAAAACCAGGCTTAGATTACCAGATATTATCTATTAGTATGGATGAAACTGAAACCCCGGTAATTGCATCCCAAAAGAAAAAAATTTTTCTGGGTATGATTGACAGTAAACCTTTTCCGGATTCTGCATGGAGATTTTTAACAGGAGATAGTTTAAGCATTGATAAAATTACAAGAGTAGCCGGATTCAATTTTAAAAGAACAGGAAAGAATTTTATTCATGCCGGCGGATTAATTTTTATATCTCCGAAGGGAGAAATTTGCAGATACCTCTACCCGGGCTACTCTCAGACAAGAGGATTTGGAATACTTCCATTTGATTTTAAAATGGCTGTACTTGAAACAGCGCAGGGAAAGAAAACGCCTGTTATCGGCAGGGTACTACAATTTTGTTTTAGTTATGATCCGCAGGGAAAGACTTATGTGTTTAATATTCTGAGAATTTTTGGTGCAGGAATATTACTTGGAGTTATTGTTTTTATTGTGTTAATAAAAGTTAAACCTAAGAAAGATAAGAGAAATAAGAGGTAGAAATTATGGCGAGTGATGCTGCTGCTTTAAATCAGAACGGACATCCGAGCTATCTTGTAAATACCGGAAAATACCAGGGAATTAAAGCCTGGATACTTTCTACAGATCATAAAAGAATTGGTATTCTTTACCTGATTGCTTTGTTATCATTTTTCGCTGTTGGTGTAACATTCGGTTTTTTGATAAGACTTGAATTGCTGACCCCTGGAAGAACAATTGTTGATGCACAAACTTATAATGAGTTTTTTACGCTTCATGGCGTAATAATGATTTTCCTTTTTGTTATTCCCGGCTTGCCTGCAGTATTTGGAAATTTTTTCCTGCCTATAATGATAGGTGCTAAAGATGTTGCATTTCCACGTCTTAATTTATTATCCTGGTATCTATATGTAGGGGGTGGACTGCTTGTTCTGCTTTCAATTCTGTTACCAGGTGGACCTGCTGATACAGGCTGGACTTTTTATATTCCTTACAGTGTGAGAACCGGTACCAATGTAATCTTTACAATGTTTGCAGCATTTGTGCTTGGCTTTTCATCTATTCTTACCGGTTTAAATTTTGTTACTACAATACACCGACTCAGAGCACCCGGAATGGGTTGGTTTAAAATGCCATTGTTCAGCTGGTCATTGTATGCAACTGCCTGGATTCAGATTTTAGCAACACCAATAATTGGAATTACACTACTGCTTGTAATTGTGGAAAGAGTATTCGGAGTTGGATTATTCGATCCCGCGTTAGGAGGTGATCCGATACTTTTCCAACACTTGTTCTGGATTTATTCTCACCCCGCAGTTTATATAATGATAGTTCCTGCGATGGGTGTTATCTCTGAAATTATTCCAACATTTGCTCACCGGACAATTTTCGGTTACAAATTTATAGCTTTTTCCAGTATTGGAATTGCATTGTTTGGATCACTGGTTTGGGCACATCATATGTTTGCAGTTGGAATGAGTGATACCGGACAATTTGTTTTTTCATTACTTACTTTTCTTGTTGCTATTCCAAGCGCAATAAAAGTGTTTAACTGGACGGCAACACTGTATAAAGGTTCAATTGATCTTCAACCTCCAATGCTTTATGCACTCGCATTCATATTCCTTTTTTCAATCGGTGGATTAACGGGAGTAATACAGGGAGCATTATCAGTTGATATTCAAATTACTGATACGTCTTTTATAGTCGGTCATTTTCATTATGTAATGTTCGGCGGAACCGGATTTGGTATTTTTGCCGCATTGCACTACTGGATGCCTAAAATGTTTGGAAGAATGTATAAAATAAAAGTAGCAAAGGTTGCTTTCTGGATAATCTTTGTCGGGTTCAATACTCTTTATTTCCCAATGTTCGTTATGGGATGGTTGGGAATGCCGAGAAGATATTATGATTATCTTCCGCAATATCAACCTTATCACGTAATCTCAACTGTTGGCTCATGGATTTTAATTACAGGTATGATAATAATGTTTACTAATCTTATAAAAGGTTTAAGAAACGGTCCTGTTGTTACTGAAAAAAATATTTGGGGTGGAGAAACTCTTGAATGGGCGGTTGATACTCCTCCAACTCATGAAAATTTTGATGAAATACCGATAATAACAGACGGACCGTACGAATACAAAGACAATGATGAACCAGTATTAGAAGAGGAGGGCAAGTGAGCAGTTCACCTGAACATACAGCAGCTCATGTTCACAGAGATGATATTGGAACAAGGATGGGAATGTGGCTTTTCCTGTTTACCGAATTATTACTATTCGGAGGTTTGTTCTTTTTATATTCTGTTTACCGGTTTACGCATCAACAGGATTTCCACGTAGCTGCAAAAGAACTGGATACTCTCATTGGTACTTTCAATACTGCTATTCTGTTAACAAGCAGTTTGACCATGGCTCTTTCAATTGCTGCTATCCAGAAAAGAAATATTAAACTGTCTATTTTCTTTCAGCTTTTAACCATTCTTATGGGTGCCGGATTTATGATAAACAAATATTTTGAATGGATGCATCATATTGGTGTAGGAATTTATCCCGGCTCGGAAGAACTTTTATCTAAAGGTCCCGGACAAACATTGTTTTTCGGACTATATTATACAATGACAGGGCTGCATGGTCTTCACGTTGTAATAGGTGCGATTGTGATAGGTACTATGACCAGATTTACTATTAAAGGAGTTATTACCCCTGATAATTATACAAAACTTGAAGCCGCAGGTTTGTACTGGCATCTTGTAGATATAATCTGGATTTTCCTTTTCCCATTATTTTATCTGATTACCTGAGGTATTTAACGAATGGAAGAAAAACATTTGGAACATCAGCACGATAAACATGTTACCAGTTATGGTATTTATATATTAGTCTGGCTTGCCCTGATGATTCTGACAGGTTTAACCGTAACTGTTGCAGGAATTAATTTCGGTCAGTTAACTGTAACTACTGCATTGGTTATAGCAAGTGTAAAATCATATCTTGTTCTAACCATCTTTATGCATCTCAGATCTGAGCAAAAAGCATTCAGAGTTTTTATTGTTATCGCTCTGTTCTTTATTATTGTCTCATTCATACTTCTTTTTGCTGATTATTCCTTTTACGTAAGGTGATAAATATATGTTTGCCGGAGCTTCAAATTTTGTAAACTCAACTGATACCACATTTTTCTTCATAGTGGCGGTATCAGTATTCTTTCTTGTTGTAATAACTTTCAGCATGATTTTCTTTGTTATTAAGTACAGCAGGAAACGAAACCCGAAAGCGAAAAACATTCATGGAAATATCCCACTTGAAATTACATGGACAGTTATCCCTACTATTCTTGTCCTTATAATGTTCTGGATGGGCTGGGCCGGTTATAAACAGATGGCAGATGCACCCGAAGACGCTATGAATGTTGATGTAACCGCTCAGATGTGGAAATGGACTTTTAAATATTCTAACGGAGTTACTACCGATACTCTCTTTGTCCCTCTTAACAAACCTGTAAAAGTATTTCTAAGTTCCAGAGATGTGAATCATTCATTTTTCATCCCGGCATTCCGCGTAAAAAAAGATGTAATTCCGAACAGGCATAACACTGCGTGGTTCCAGGCGGATAAAGAGGGAACTTATGATATCTTTTGTGCTGAGTACTGCGGACTGAATCATTCACATATGTTGAGCAAGGTTATTGTATTGCCACAAAATAATTTTAATAAATGGTTAAATGAACAGGCAAAAAAGGATTCGATTCAATCCGTTCCGACTGAAAAAAAAGATTCGGTAACTACAGTTAAAGATACAGATTTAACAAAAGTTGATTCAACAAAGAAAAACTAAGTGCGAGAAAAACTGAACATATTATTTGATCTGACTAAAATCAGGATAACAATATTTGTTACAGTAACAATGTTGTTCGGATTTATTTCAGCAGCCGGAGAATTAAATGCATCTGCAATTCTGCCAACAATAGGAATTCTTCTTCTTGCCTGCGGTTCGGCAGTTATAAATCACTACCAGGAATTTAGAACTGATGCATTAATGAATCGTACAAAAAACCGTCCGATTCCTGCGGGAAGAATTAGTCGTTCAGATGCATTAAAAATTGCATTAATTCTTTTACTCTCAGGCTCAGTAATGCTGTTTGTTGGAAGCGGATTCATTGCACTTGCTTTAGGTTTATTAAACCTTATCTGGTATAATGGAATTTATACGCCTTTAAAGAAAAAGAATCCCCTGGCAATTATTCCCGGTTCTTTAGTTGGAGCAATTCCTCCTGCTGTCGGCTGGGTTGCAGGCGGTGGAAACATCCTGGATCCCCAGATATTGATTATCTCCTCATTCTTTTTTATCTGGCAGATTCCTCATTTCTGGTTGCTGCTTCTTGTATTAGATAAAGATTATCAGAAAGCAGGTTTTCCAACATTAACTCAGATTTTTAATTCTGATCAATTAGCAAGAATTACTTTTATCTGGATTTCTGCAACAGTAGTAACCTGTCTTATGATTCCTTTTTTCGGGAATTTGCAATCTCCATTTATAGGTTATGGATTATTCCTTGCAGGCGTATGGCTTGTATGGAACTCTTTTAAACTAATAAGATTTACAACGGAAAGAATTTATTTTACAACTGCATTCAGGGAAATTAATATCTTTGCAATTTTAGTAGTTATATTGCTTTCACTCGATAAACTTGTAATTATCTTTTAATACTAAAGGTGAGAAAAATACATGGATTTTCTTGATAAACTGGTTATACCCCAATCATCGGAGCATATTCAGTTATTGCATTATCTCCTGATGCTTATCCTTTTTCTGTTTATCCCTTTTATAAGTGCCGTATTTGGATCTACAATTCTGTCGCTTTACTATAAAGCGAAAGGGTTAAAAGAAACTAACAACATTTACCTCAAGTTTTCTAAAGATATTATCGAGTCTCTAACTATAAATAAAAGTATTGGAATAATCCTGGGAATCGTGCCGGTTATAACTTGTCTGCTAATTTATACACAACTTCTTCAGGGTACAAATTCCAATGTGGCGGTTTACCTTATTTTTTCAGTTTTCTTTTTAAGTATGGGTTTGATACTAATTTATACTTATCGGTATTCAATGTCCTTTATGGAGATATACGATGCTATAAGGGATTACAAACCTGAAAATGAGGAAGTGGGAAGAGAAATTTCAAAGTTCCGTAATGCCAATATAAGTTTGAGTGGAAAATCAGGCCGGTACGGACTGCCGTTTTTATTTTTAGGAATATGGTTATTCATTTCAGCGGCAACAGTAGCCGCTTATCCCGGTATGTGGGGCAAATTCAATTTCTTTTACGTTATGTTTTCACTGGAAGTGCTAACGAGGTTGCTGAGCTTTTTATCTTCAATGATTGCAATAACCGGGGGAGCCATCTTTTTTGCTTTCTTTTACTGGGAAGGTGGCAGACATTTAGACGAAGGTCCTTACAAAGATTTTGTTAGAAAAGTTGCAATTCAGTTCTCATTTATAGGGGCGGTATTAATGCCGCTTTTTATGATGATAAACATTTTAGTGGTTCCGGCATCTGCTCTCTCAGGTGCAATCTTCTTTTTCTCTACTATTGCTTTACTACTATTATTTTTAGTATATCATTATTTGTATTCAATGGTTAAAAATCTTAGCCTGAAATACAGCGGACAGGTCTTTTATATTATTCTTTTTACCTTACTGGCTCTTATTATTAAAGATCAATTGGCATTACAGAATTCAACTAAGGTTCAGACTGCAGTGATGAACGTAAAATTTGACAAGATGATGGCCGAATTAACAGGTTCCGGAAAAAAAGCTAAAGCGATAAGCGGCGAACAGATTTTTAAAAACATTTGTTCTTCGTGTCATTCCTTTGATCATAAAATTGTAGGACCTCCGTATGAGCAGACACTTCCAAAATACGAAGGGCATATTGATCAGTTAATTGCCTTCATAAGGAATCCTGTTAAAAAGAATCCAGGTTACCCTCCAATGCCAAATCCCGGTTTATCACCCGTTGAAGCGGATTCGATTGCTCATTATATAATGGCAACTTACAAGAAAAAATAGAACTTTTTATCCCATTTTATCAGAGGGGCAGAGTGAATCTGAAAATTTCATTCTTCTTCTTTTTATCTCCTAAAGTATCTTTTAATTTTAAATAGATATATGTATTTTAAAATCCGATAAAGAATTAAGTATCCATTCATAGACATCTAAGTAATTTTTTATAAAATAATATTAAGGAGTGAAATGTTTAAGAGAATATTTACTTTAGTCCTTCTCTTAATTGGAATTGGTTCATATGTATACGGGCAGGCATATTCAGGGCCTGCGCAGGGAACTATTCCATCGGGAGCAACAGTTTCAACTGATAATTATTCAAAAAATCTTTCTATAGTTGAACCGACAAATCACATATGGAATGAAGAATCCGAATATGATGACCAGGCGAATTATATGAATTTTGGATTCCCCTCACCAAAGGAAGGATCTAATTATTTTGAGGATCCCAGCCTTCGTGACGGACTGCAAGAAATAGACAGTCCTATATTATTAAAAGATTTTCCAGGTATTCCACAGGGAAATTCAATTCCACCTGATCCTCATTGTGCAGTCGGACCGGATCATTTTATGGCGGTTGTCAATACTTCCTTCAGAATATACGATAAAGATGGTAACGTATTGAAAACTATTGCTGCAGATAGCTGGTTTACAAATGTTTTCCCAAGTGCAGGTGCATTTGATCCTAAAGTAGTTTATGATATGATTGATCAGAGATGGGTTATGGTTTGGCTTCAGCAGAATGATGGGGCACAAACCGCAACCATTCTCCTTTCAGTTTCAGATGATTCAGATCCGCTTGGTACCTGGTATAACTGGGCAATTCCGGCAAACCAGGTTGGAGGTACAGTTGTATCAAATTGGTCTGATTACCAGGGTGTAGGTTATGATGAAAATGCTCTTTATATAACCAGCAGTCAATTTAGTTTCACCGGGTTTTATCAGTATACGAAAATAAGAATAATCGGGAAAGCTCAGCTTTATGCAAACACAGCGGGCTCAGTTACCTGGAGTGATTTATGGAATATAGGTCTGCCTCCCGGTGCAAGCGGTTCCCCCTTTCATATAAGGCCTGCTTATATGTATACATCAGCCTCTCAATTTTATCTTGCATATACACCGAATGGTGGAAATTTCGTTTCACTATATAAAATCACTGATCCTCTCGGAACACCTGCGTTAACCGGGGTTAATATTCCGGTTACATCTTATTCAAGTGCCCCTAATGCTAATCAGCTCGGTGGCAGTACTCTACTTATAGAGACAGGCGGAAGTAATTTACAGAATGAACCTAAATATAGAGATGGTTTTCTCTATGTTGTTCATTCGGTACGTAATCCAACTGCATCGAGTTATTCATCAATTCATTTTATGAAAATAAATGTGAGTACAAATACAGCTGACATGGATTTTGTATTTGGAGAATCAGGCTATTGGCATTTCTATCCCGCAGTAGAAGTTGATCAGGACGGAAATGTTGCAGTAACTTATAGTCGGTCAGGTGATACTGAATATATTGGCGCTTACTTTACAACAAGATTAGCTGGTGATCCCGCCGGCTTCAGCGGCAGTGTTCCTCTAAAACTTGGTGAAGCAAATTATGTTAAAGATTTTGGTGGTGGCAGAAACAGGTGGGGAGATTATATGGGAATTCAGCTTGATCCCGTTGATCAAAATAATTTCTGGTTATTTACGGAATACGCCAAGAGTCCTCAAAATACCTGGGCAACATGGGTAGGCGAAATAAGAGCACAACCTTTTACCGGGGCCCATATATATAGTCGGACAAATAAGCTTAATCTTGGCAATATCGAAATTAATAGTTCAAGTGATCCGAAAGAAGTTAAGTTATTCAATTTTGGTTCTGATGATCTGGTAATTACTGATATTCCGGCTACCATTGGGCCTTTTCAAACAGTTAATGTTCCTTCAGGAAGTATAACAATTGCACCCTATGATTCACTTGTTTTCGATGTGGTTTTTTCACCTGTCAATCAAGGAATTTATAGTTTAACACTTAATGTCACTAGTAATGATCCCGGATTTGCAGGAATAGAACTGGACGGTAATGGATACAAAATAAATCAGGTTGTACAAGATAAAATGTATGCTTCTTCGGGAATTCACAGTAACGGAGTCTTGTTTGATGTAAATTTATTAACAGGTCAGGCAGATTCAATTGGTACAAGTCAATATGATGATGTTGACTATATATCGACAGTAACAATAAATCCTGAAACTAATATTATGTATGGATTATTTACTGAAACAGATAGTTCTTACTTACTAAGAGTGAATCCCCTGGCAGGTGATGCGTATAAACTTTATACTCTGAATCTTTCAAACCTTCAGGGTATAGCTTTCGATACAACTGCTACTCTCTATGCAGTAAAAAAATCAGGAGAAATATACACGATTGATTTAACCGATGGTTCATACACTCAGGTAGCTTCGACTGGTGTAAGTATTGCTTCAATCGCTTTTGATCCTACAAATAATGATTTATATGCTTCAGCTTTAGTAATAGTCGGTGCGAATAAAGATCGTTTGTACAAAATTGATCTGGGTACCGGAACTGCTGATGTTGTTGGAAATACAGGGTTTGGAGTAGTTACTAATGCAATCGAATTTGATAATCTGGGAAATTTGTATGGTACAAAAGGATCAGCTACTACCCCGAACGATTTTTTTCAAATTGATAAAAGTACTGCTGTTGGTACAGTTATAGGTTCATTAAACGCTGATGAAATTACTGGTTTAGCCTTTGCACGTTCTGGTGTAACAGGTGTTAAAGATCCGGGTAATACTTCCAATTTGCCTACGGATTATAGTCTTAAACAAAATTATCCCAATCCTTTCAATCCTTCAACCAGAATTGAATATACGCTTCCTGTATCAGCCGGGGTAAAAGTTGTAATTTATAATCTCCTTGGTGAGATTGTAAATGTACTTGTAGACAGACAACAGAATGCAGGTTCTCACACTGTAACCTGGAATTCTGAGGATATGCACGGCAATAAGGTTGGAAGCGGTGTTTATTTTTATGAGTTAAAAGCTAATGGTAGTAATGGATCCGGTTTTACACAAATAAGGAAGATGATACTTTTAAAGTAACTACCTTTACATAAAAAAAATGTGAAAGCCGGATTAAACACCGGCTTTCTTTTATTTATAGTAGAATGAATCATACTTTCTGTAAAACTCAGGTTTAATTATATTTCATCTTTAATTATTAAAACAGAAATACATTTCAAACGGAGAAAATATGCGCAAATTCCTTGGTACTTATTACGTAGTACCCTCATTACCTGAGAATCTGGAAAAGCTTAGAGAGGTTGCATATAACCTGCACTGGACCTGGCACTCAGATTCCAGGGAACTCTTTAGAAGACTAGACAGGGAATTGTGGGATGAGACCAACCATAACCCGGTTATGATTTTGGGCAACATCTCACAGGAACGTTTGGAAGAAGTTTCTCACGATGATGGGTTTATTGCCCATCTTGAACGTGTTTATAATAAGCTTCAGGAATATCTGAATGAGAAAACATGGTTCAGCAAATCCGGAAATTATTCTTCCTCATTTAACATAGTATATTTTTCCGCAGAATTTGGATTGACTGAAAGTTTACAGACATATTCCGGCGGCTTAGGTGTACTTGCCGGAGATCATTTAAAAGCATCCAGTGATCTTGGTATACCTCTTATAGGAATGGGTCTTTTATATAAAGAAGGCTATTTCCAGCAATATCTGAATTCAGACGGCTGGCAGCATGAACGCTATGAAATAAATGACTTCGACAACCTTCCAATGAGCCTAGTGCTTGATAATAACAATGAACCTCTTTTATTATCAGTAACATTCGCTAACCGTGACGTTTTTTTCCAGGTTTGGAAAATTCAAATAGGAAGAATACCACTTTATCTGCTTGATACAAACGTGTTGAAGAATTCTGAAGAAGACAGGACAATTACAAAAACTTTATACGGCGGTAACGTTGAAACCCGGATCGAACAGGAAATTATTCTTGGCATTGGTGGAATAAGGACTTGTCACGCGCTTGGGATTAAACCTATGGTCTGTCATATGAATGAAGGTCATTCCGCTTTTCTGTCGCTTGAAAGAATAAGATATCTAATACAGAATGACGAACTGACTTTCCAGGAAGCCAAAGAGATTGGATATTGTTCAAACATTTTTACAACGCATACGCCGGTTCCCGCAGGAATTGATGTTTTTGCAAATGAGCTGGTTGAGAAATATCTTGGAAATTATTACAGGAATGAATTAAAAATTTCAGACAAAGATTTTTATTCGCTGGGAACTATATACAGGGATAAGGAATCAAGTGTATTTAATATGGCTCACCTTGCTATGAATACTGCCGGCTATATAAATGGAGTCAGTAAGCTGCACGGTAAAGTTTCAAAGAAAATGTGGGTCAGCGGTTTCAAAGATGTTCCGTTTAATGAAATCCCAATTGGATATATTACAAATGGTGTACACGTTCGTTCTCACATTTCAAAAGAAATGGAGGAATTATTAGTACAGTATATCGGCGAAAAATGGTTAGAAAATCCCGCCTCACCTAGCCTGTGGCAAAGAATTGATAAAATTCCGGATGAAGAATTATGGAGAACTCATGAGAGGAGACGCGAAAGACTGGTTGCATTCGCACGTAGAAGATTGGTAAAACAGGTTAAGTCGCGCGGAGGTAACCAGGCTGAATTAACAATAGCTTCCGAGGTCCTGGATCCCACCGCATTAACGATTGGTTTTGCCAGGAGATTTGCCACGTATAAAAGAGCAACCTTGTTATTCAGGAATCTAGAGCGTCTTAATCAAATTATCAGCAACAAATCTCAACCCGTTCAATTTATTATTGCGGGAAAAGCCCATCCGAAAGATGAAGAAGGTAAAAAACTTATTCAGGATATTTGTGAAATTTCTAAAACTGAAGCTTTCAGAAGAAAAATAGTTTTCATTGAAAATTATGACATCAACGTAGCTCATTATCTTGTTGAGGGATGTGATGTCTGGATGAATACTCCACGTCGTCCGCTTGAAGCAAGCGGAACCTCAGGAATGAAAGTAATAGCTAACGGTGGATTGAATTTTAGTGTGCTCGACGGCTGGTGGGATGAAGGATTTGATCCTGAAATTGGCTGGAAAATAGGAAACGGTGAAGAATATACCGATCCCGATTATCAGGATGAACTTGAATCAAGACAATTATATAATACACTTGAGACAAATATTATTCCTCTCTTCTATTCAAGAGGGGAGGATGGATTGCCTCGTGAGTGGATTCAAAAAGTGAAACAGTCGATGAAAAAACTTGGACCATATTTTAATACACACCGGATGGTTCAGCAATATTTTGAAAACTATTATAAAACTTCATTTGAAAAACGTCTGATATTAAGTGAAAGAAAATGGAGTAGTGCAAAGGAACTTGCAAGTTGGAAGGAAAATTTAAAAAGGAATTGGAGTAATATAAAATTAGTGAATCTTGAAACCCATGATAAATCTAAAACAATTTATGTAGGTGAAAATCTCCCGGTTGCCGCCGAATTAAACCTCGGTGAGCTTTCTCCCCAGGATGTAGAAGTACAGGCATACTATGGTCCGTTAGATCAACAGGATAATCCGGAATACAATGAAACCATTGTGCTGAAATCTGAAGCCAAAAAATTAAAGGACGGCAATTATAAGTTTACTGGAAGCATTACAACAAGAAGATCAGGCCAGCAGGGATTTACTATCAGAGTGTTGCCCAAGCATCCATTACTAATTAATCAGTTTGAATTAGGGTTAATTTATTGGGGCGGGTAACTATTATTTAACATTATGAAATTACTTAGAAGAGTCGATTGAAGTAAGTATCTGTTCAAATAGCTCCGGAAGTTTACTGAAATTATCTCCTGAAAGATAGTTTTCAATATTTGATTTATAATTAATATTTCCGGTCGAATTAAAAAACTTATTAACTCCCTCTGCAATTTCTTCAGGTGAATCAGGTTTCACAATTATTCCTGTGGAATTATCAACTACAAATTCACTTAGTCCTCCCACATCAGTTACTATAACCGGCTTTCTGAAACTGTATGCAACATTCAGTACTGCGCTTTGAGTGGCACTTCTGTAAGGAAGAATCAGAACATCTGCAGCGTTATAGTATTTTGCAACTTCTTCATTAGGAATAAATTTATTCATAAGCAGGATTTTATCCTGCAGATTTAATTTTTCAATAAGATATTTATATGAAGAAACATCATCATAAAATTCACCAACAATTAATAATTTAACTTCAGGTATGTCTTTAATTATTTGAGGCAAAGCATTTATTAATATATCAAGGCCTTTGTATTTTCTAACGTAACCAAAAAAAAGTAAAACTTTAGCAGAGGGAGAAATATTTAATTCCTTTCTGCTGGTTTCCTTATCATAATGTTCATCAGATGTATAACAATCGAAGGGCGGGAGTATTGAACGATAAATTTTTCTTCCATTGGAGATATTTTTCAACTCATTTGCAACAACTTCTGATAATGCGAGAAATATATCAGCTTTACTTAACCCAAGCTTGGTAAGAAAGCCGTCAATAAATCGTGATTCGTGCGAAATAAAATTCTCAGTAATGAATAGAATTCTTCCATCATATTTTTTTTTAATAAGCGATGAGATTACAAAATGACACGGTCCGAAGAATGGCTGCCACCAATCGAATACTATTAAATCTGCATTTTCTTCCCTTAGTCTTGATGCGACTTTTATCCAGTTAAACGGAGATATAGAATTTATTAATCTTTCACTCGGAGCTTTTAATGTATTTGATTTGCTTTGGTCAAATTGAGTTGTGCCGGGAAAAAGAAAACCGGGATAGAGTAATTTGTAATTATAAATTTTCACTTCAAATTTATCTTGCAGGACCCGATAAAGGTAAGAAACGTATGTTGAAGGTCCGCCCCTGTAAGGATAAGCAGGTCCAACTATTATAATTTTCTTCGGGGAAGTTTTATTCATACTAAATGATTTAATTCATTTAGTTGAAATTACACAAAATTGTTTTTACGACAAAAATATATTCAAATTCTAAAATCAATGAAAGAAATCGGAATCGTTCCCGGGATCTTCATTATCTTCATCAGAAGACATGGTAAACATAGAACTCAACATATCCTTAAATTGAACTCCCGTTTCCATTTTAAATTTGCTAAGAAGTGAATATTCAGTTAATCCATGTAGTACAAATTCCATTAGATAGCAGATGATTTTCCTTGTCCGCTTTTGGAAAATATTTTTTCACCATATCAGTTAATCCGGGAACTTTATTCAATGCATTTTCAAATTCCTTTTCGTTAAGATTATTCAGGATATCAACAATATTTCCTTTGTTAAACCAGTTTGTAATTTCCTGGTATATATTAACATCCTGATTTTTCTTCAGCTTATCTGGAGTTGGAAAATATTCCGCAAACAAAGATCTTATAGCTTTGCTTATTAGAATGTGGGCAACTTTTGAAGGTCCTTCCTGTTCGCCTTCGTAAACAAGTTCTATTTTCCCGGTAATAGATGGGATTACTCCATATAAATCAGAAATCCTGGCAAATGTTGGCGATTCTTTATTAATTATTGCTCTTCTTTCTGCAGTACTTACGAGGTTTTCAAACGCAGAAATTGTAAGCCGTGCAGACACTCCGCTTTTAGCATCAATATATTCACTTTGCCTTGCTTCAAAAGAAATTTGTTCAATTAAATCTTTAAGAAGTTCGTGAACGATTACAGAATCTTTTTGTTCGCTTGTAGATCTCGCTTCCTGCTCAGTAATTGATCTTGAAATACTTATTGATTTTGGATAATGAGTTAATATCTGGCTGTCTATCCTGTCTTTTAATGGGGTAACGATCGAACCACGGTTGGTATAATCTTCGGGATTTGCCGTGAATACGAATTGAATATCCAATGGAAGACGAACTTTAAATCCCCGGATCTGAATATCATTTTCCTGCAGGATATTAAATAAAGCGACCTGGATTCTGGCCTGCAAATCCGGGAGTTCATTTATTACGAAAATACTTCTATGCGATCTCGGTATAAGACCAAAATGAATTACTCTTTCATCAGAGTAGGGGAGTTTTAAAGATGCAGCTTTAATTGGATCAACATCACCTATCAGATCAGCGACAGAAACATCCGGAGTTGCTAACTTCTCTGCGTATCTTTCTGATCTGTGCATCCATTCTATTTTACACTGGTCACCCTCATTTTTAATATGTTCTTTTGTTATTCTTGAGATAGGATTAAAAGGATCTTCATTTAAGTCAGTTCCAGCTACAACCGGAATATATTCATCCAATAGGTTAATCAGCAATCTGGCAATTTTAGTTTTGGCCTGCCCTCTCAGTCCCAGCAAAATTATGTTGTGCCGGGAAAGAATGGCTGTTTGAATATCAGGCATTACAGTTTCTTCATATCCGATTATTCCCAGGAAGGGATTTTCTCCTTTCTTTAAGGCACATATCAGATTTTCTCTGAGTTCATTTTTTATGGTTTTAGATTTATAACCACTCTTTTTTAGTTCACCCAAAGTAGAAATTGAAGTTAAATTCATTAAAAATCCTTTAAATATAATAATGGGTATTATTGCAGAAATTTATTTCATTCTGCGGCGCCTGTTCCTGATGTAATCTTCAAAAATATATTCACCTAATCCGGTAAGACTGCTGTAAAATGCTCTTCCCTTATTTGTTGAAGTAAATTCTCTAACAAATTGCTGAAGGTAAGGATCTTTTGCAATCATAAAAGTTGTAATTGAAATTCCAAGTTTCCTGCACCGCGCTGCCTGGTCTAATGTCTTATTTATAATTTTTCTATCAAGTCCAAAGCTGTTTTTGTAATATCTTGCTCCTTCTTTCAGACAAGTCGGTTTTCCATCAGTAATCATAAAAATCTGTTTGTTTGAAGTTTTTCTCCGTCTTAATATGTCGAGTGATAGCTCTATGCCTGCAACAGTATTTGTATGATAAGGACCAACCTGTAAATAGGGGAGATCCTTAATGGCGATAGGCCATGCATCATTACCGAATACAATGATATCCAATGTATCTTTTGGATATTTTGTCGTAATAAGTTCCGATAATGCCATTGCTACTTTTTTTGCAGGTGTTATTCTGTCTTCCCCATATAAAATCATTGAATGAGAAATATCTATCATCAGAACAGTTGAGGTCAGAGCTTTAAAATCCTTTTCTTCAACTTCCAGATCTCCCTCAGTTAATTTGAAATCATCTATACCGTGATTTATTTGCGAATTCTTAATCGAATTTGTAACATCTATCTGATCCATCGTGTCACCGAAATTAAACTCACGTCTGTCTGAAGTTAGTTCATCACCAATTCCGGAATATGGTGTCCTGTGATTACCCCTTTTCGATTTTTTCAGTTTGCCAAAAATTTCTTCCAGTGATTGTTTTCTTATTGATTGTTCACTTTTTGCAGTAATAATAAAAGTATTTGTATCCGGATTTTCTTCAATATAATTTTTGTCTTTTAATTCATTAATGAAATCACCCATGCCGTAAGAATTATCGGTAAGATTATATCTTTTATCAAGCTCATTCATCCAGTTCAGTGCTTCACTTACATCACCTGAGGTGATTGTTAATAATTGAAGAAATACTTTCAACAAATCTTCAAAACGGTTTTCACCGGAATTTCCCGGGACAAATTCCGTAAATCTATGTCCAATCATATAATTTTTATTTTTGTTAAGCTCTAAACACTAATTTGAACAGTAAAGTTCAGGAATGCAAGGAAATAATTTAAGGTTTAATTCAGGTCACTTTATTTTGGTGATTTTCCTGATCATACTTAGGGCATAGACATTTGTTCGCTCTATTTTAAAAGCCTGACGGTAGTTCATAAGAGCTAAACCAATATTTCCATCCTTATAATACGCATCAGCTAACCCAATGTAGGGTTTTGCATTTTCAGGAAATTCACCTATCATAAATTTAAAATATTTGATGGCATCACTTTTCTTTTTGATTGTCATCAGATCATAACCAAAAACACAAATTTCATCAAGAGAAACATCAACGTATTCTGTTGAGTCCATCTTAATTTCTTTGTATTTCGTTAAAGCGGAGTCAATTCCAGCAGATAGTATTATATTCATTAATTTATCAGAAAGTTCTGATTTTGGAGTTTTTATTTTTTTATCAAGGACAATGGAAGCAAGATCCATCGCGGGCGTATCATTATTTCTGTCTCTTACGTTTATTAAATCAACAACCGCCAGTTTTTCTGCAGGATAGATAACCAGAAGTGAGGTGCCACTGTATCCTTCGTGAGCAAAATATTTTCTGCCTGAATTATCTGATCCGAGAGTAAATCCTAAACCATAATTTATCCTTGCTCCGTTTTTCAATTTTGTCGGGACGAGCATGGAATCTAGAGTTTCAGGCTTGATAAGTTTCCCGTTCAGAAGGTTAATAGAAAATTTTAGTAAATCTTCTGAAGTTGAGCATATCCCTCCGCCTGGAAATTTATTACTAAGATCAGCCAGGGGAGCATTTTCCAGAATTCTGTATTTATTTCTTATATATAAGCGTGATCTGTTAAATATAATTCTGTTCTGATAATCAAGATAAGTAGAATGCATATCGGCCGGTTCAAATATATTTTTCCGGAGATATTCTTCAAATGATAATCCTGATGAGTATTCAATAATTGCACCCAGGAGATTGTATCCTAAAGTTGTGTAATCATATTTGGTTCCCGGTTTATAAACCAATGAATCCTTAACTACTATTCCTACTGCGTCTTTCAGTGTGGAATAGTGTTTTGTGTCATCGAATTCCCCCTTATAGTAATTTCTTATTCCCGAAGTGTGATTTAACAATTGACGGACTGTAAATTTCCATTTCTTTTTTGGGAAGTAAGGGATATAATTTCTTACATCATCATCCAGTTTTATTTTTCCTTTTTCCACTAACTGCATTATTCCGACTGCTGTAATTGATTTTGAAATTGAAGCAATCCTGAAATGAGTTTGTACAGTTGCCGGGATATTATTTTCTATATCAGCCACTCCGCAGGCTTCGATCCATATTATCTTATCGTTTTGTACAACGCCCGCAGATATACCTGGTATAAGTTTATTCTTTTGAAATTCCTTTAAATAGGTGCTGAGCTGCTTATTAATTTCTTCATGTTCAATTTGTGCATTGAGATTTATTTGAAAAACAAATTGGAAGAGGATATTGGAGAAAAACAATAATCCTAAATATAATTTTATCCGGTTCATATTAATTAAGAAGAGAAATAATGAAGTGTAATATAAGAAGGAAAAGGGATTGAGTGAATCAATCCCTTATTTAATTATTTTTTTGTATTTGAAAGACTAGCCCTTTTATCAATAATATTATCAATGAGTTTATACTCTTTCGCTTCCTGTGCTGAAAGAAAATAATCTCTGTCGCAGTCTTTAGTAATCTGTTCCATTGTTTTGCCTGTGTGTTCAGAGAGAATTCTGTACAAAGTATCGCGCGTTTTCAGCATTTCTCTTGCGTGTATCTCAATATCGGAAGTCTGACCTTGCAATCCTCCAACCCAGGGTTGATGTATCATAATTTTGGCATTAGGAAGAGCAGTTCTTTTTCCTGCAGAACCTCCGGCAAGTAAAACAGCGCCCATACTTGCAGCCATTCCAACACAAATAGTTGAAACGTCCGGTTTGATATATTTCATGGTATCATATATGGCGAGACCTGCTGTAACGCTTCCACCGGGAGAATTTATATATACATTAATATCTTTTTCAGAATCCTCCGCTTCTAAAAAGATTAATTGGGCAATTATAAGACTCGCAATGTGATCATCAATAGGGGTTCCGATAAAAATTATTCGTTCCCTTAATAAACGGGAAAAAATATCCATTCCCCGTTCACCACGACCAGTTTGTTCTATCACATAGGGAACTAACTGGTTATAAAATTCAGGATGTTTTGTCATTATTTTCCTCAGTTTTAGGTTTTGTAAATATCGAAGGATCAACCTTATTTATTTTATTGTTCTCTTTTAAAAAGTCCAGTAGTTTCTGATCCTGTAGTCTTTCAGCAAAATTAGATGATTTATAATAGTTTAGCAATTTATCTTCGGGTAAGCCCGTTTTTTCTGCATCTTTTTTTACTAATTCTTTAAGGTCATCATCTGTAACTTCTATTTTTTCCTTCTTCTCAATTTCATTCTTCATAAGGTACCATTTAACTTCATATTCAGCGTAAGGTTTTAATCTTTTTAGTGCTTCTTCATGATCATACTTCTTGTAGCCCTGTTTTTTTACTTCCTGTTCCTCACGTTCAATAAGGTCAGTTAAAAAATTCTGTACAAGTGAAGCCGGTGGAGTGAAATCATTTGTTTTTACAATTTCCTGGATCAGCCTTTCTCTTGTAATTTCTTCAACTTTTTGATCGTAATATTTCTGAATATCGTTTTTAATATTCTCCCTGAAATCGTTTTCGTTTTCAACCTTATTATTTGTAACCTTCTTTATCAGCTCTTCATTTAAATCAGGTAAAAGATTTTTCTTTATTTCCTTAATTTCTGCCCTGTATTTGAAATCTTCCTTAACAGTTTCATCTTCACCCTTATCATTTTTTATTTTTCTTTCATCTGTGAATGTAAACTCAAAAGTATCGCCAACCTTTTTACCGCGGGAATTTTCAACAATTTCCTTCTGTACTCCTTCATTTGAAAGATCAACGTCAAAGGTTTCAGGTTTACTTCCTGCAAAGTTTTCACCTTTATCATCTATTCTCTGAAGAAGAAGTTTGATTACATAATTATTATCATCACCAACTTTTTCCTCTTCTACCAGTGTTGCATTTGCTTTTTTCACATGAAGAATTTCATGTTCAACTTCTTCATCTTTAACCTGGAAATCAGGAATTTCTATTTCAATGTCTTTATAACCTTTTATATCGAGCTGCGGGAGTATTTCATACTTAACTTTAAATTGAAAATCTTCCCCGGGTATAAATTTGATATCAGATAATACTGGTTGTCCGATTGGCTGGAGGTTTTTATCCTTTACAATTTTCCAGAAATTATTGTTGGCAACTTTTTCAGAAGCTTCATACTCCATTGCATCGCCGTACATCTTTTTTATCATCGTTAACGGGACTTTCCCTTTTCTGAATCCCGGCATCTGAATATTCTTAGTTTGTTTCTTTACTTCATTTTCGATGTCCGATTTAATTTCATCATACGCCATTGTAACTTCAACTTCATTTTCAGAAGTGGAAATTTCATTTACCTTTACTTCCAATGTTTTCCTCTTGTTCTTTTAAATAAAAAACCTGGTGCGAGAACGGGGACTCGAACCCCGACACCTTGCGGTACTAGATCCTAAGTCTAGCGCGTCTGCCAATTCCGCCATTCTCGCAAATATTAAAATTCTACTTATTTATTAGAAAATAAACAATAAAAATAAAGGTTTTACTTTTGAAAACAAAGGAATGAATATAGGCATCCCTTAAACTCCGCTATTCCCACTGCTAAGTTTTGGTTGAATATCTGTCTACAGTTTTAATAATGATTCCTGAAGTCTAACTGAAGTGGTCGGGGGAGTAAAGTTTGTTTACTATATGAACTTTTTCTGCTGTACATTATTGGTTTTACTGTGTAAAGCAATTAAAACTTTCTCTTTCATTTGAGTAGTTAATGCATTAATAAAAATATTCTTATTAACGCGTAATCCGGATTAGTATTTACATTCCATTTTGGTTTTTATTAAAAATTCAGTATGAAAAAAGGCAAATGAATTATGTAGATTTTAATTTTATTTACCTTAATTTTTAATAAATTATAACTTCAAGAAGAATGGAATATGAACAGGGGGAATATAAAATCAACAATTTGCAATAATTAAACTTTTATAATAAAGAATAAACTCATAATTTTTAACTAAAATAAAAGGGCAAAGAAAACAGGTATGAAAATTGATAATACTGTGACAAATATTATTTATTCAATTAAATTTTGGATTATACCATTTTCAAATTCCGAATTCCAAACTACCAGCCGGTCGGGGAAAAAATGAAATATACTCATATATCAGTATCAAAGACCGGGTTACGCAGACAGGAGAACGAAGATTCTTATGGTGTGTTTGAACTGGATGACGGGCTTTTAACTATTTTGTGCGATGGTTTGGGTGGAAACAAAGCAGGTGAAGTTGCCTCCAGTTTAACTGTTGAGACTATTTACAATTCTTTTATAAAATCTGAAAACGGAGATTATCTTGAAAGGATTAAAGAGTCGATATTAGCAGCTAACAAAATGATAATGGAAGAATCGTCCGCAACACCAGCATTTAAGGGGATGGCGACCACTGTAGAGGTTTTGTTCCTGAATTCGAATACAGCTTATTGGGGACATATTGGTGATTCAAGAATCTATAAGTTTAAGGATAGTAAAATTAAACAGATTACAAAAGATCACTCCCTTGTACAAAGATTGGTCGATGAAGGCTATCTTACTCTCAAAGAAGCTGAGAATCATCCTAATAGGAACATAATTATGAAGGCACTTGGAGATAATGCTGATGTTGAAGCAGATCTCAGTAAATTAAAACTTAACCTCAAAGAATCCCTGAGATTTTTTATTTGTTCAGATGGGGTTACCTGTGTAGTTAATGATGAGGAACTTGAAGAAATTATTGGCAATGAGGATGTAAATTTTACCGCTGAAAAACTCTCCAAATTGATTGAAGACAGGGGAGCTCCGGACAATTATACGTTTGTATTAATAACAAGAGACGAATAATGGTCGGTACTAATATAGATAATTATAAAATTGTTGAAGTTATCGGCGAAGGCGGAATGGGGGTTGTCTATAAAGCAATTGATTTGAAATTAGAAAGATATGTAGCAATTAAAATTCTGAACACGAGCAAACCTCCTAATCCCCAATTTATAGAAAGATTTAAAAGAGAAGCCCGGAACCAGGCCAAACTGAATCATACCAATATTATTCCAGTGTATGGTTTCACCGATACTGATAATACTCTCGGTATTGTAATGGAATTTATTGAAGGTGAAACACTTGAAGACATCATAAGAAGAGAGGGAAGACTTGATCTTCATTTTACTCTTGATGTTATGAGACAGGTATTAAGAGGAATAGCATTCGCTCATCAAAAAGGATTCATCCACAGAGATTTAAAACCTTCAAACATTATTATGAGCAATGAAGGTATAGCAAAAATAATGGACTTTGGTATATCCAAATCAATTAACGAAACCAAAGATATAACAAAAGCCGGGACAAAAATCGGGACAATATTTTATATGAGTCCCGAACAAATCAGGGGAAAACCTCCTACTACTCAAAGTGATTTATATTCGCTGGGAGTTACGTTCTATGAAATGTTATCCGGCAAAACACCGTTTGATTATCCTACAGAATTTGAGATAATGGAAGCTCATATTAAAAAAATGCCTGCCCGGTTATCTACTCATCTGCCTGATATTCCTCCGGAAATTGACAGGATTATTTCTAAAGCTTTAGAAAAACCGATGCAGAAGAGATACCAGACAGCAGAAGAATTTATGGAAGATGTTGACGCTGTTTTTGAAGAATTGAATGAAATTGATATTGATGAACCTGAAATTTATAAAGATAAAAGAAAGACGACACACCATTATTTTAATTTTAAAAAGATAGCATTTGTCACTATTATGCTAATTGTAATGTCCGGATTATTTTATTATTTCTACAGCAATATCGCTGATCTTCTTAAAGATAATAACAAGGTTGTGAAAAACGGTGATAGCGGAAATGCAACTTATGCCAATAATACTGCAGGGGTCATCCATTCCGGTTGGACTCCGGTATCGCTTTCTACTATAACAACACTCAATTCAATTAATTTTGTAAACCCGATGGTCGGGTATGTCTGCGGATTTAACGGGTTAATTCTGAAAACTGAGGATGGTGGGAAGACCTGGCAGAAAAATACTTTTGACAGCCGTGTTAACTTTTTCAGTATTTTATTTATTACACCTGATAAGGGATTTATTGCCGGAGATAACGGGACAATAATCCGGACTAGTGATGGCGGTAAAAACTGGAATATTCTGAATGTCTATATTAAGGAATCCATCTTCGATATTTATTTCTTAAAAGATAAACAAACCGGGTTCATGGTCGGAAGCCATGGTATGATATTAAAAACACTGAACGGGGGAAATAACTGGTTTACTTCATATACCCCCACTAAAGAATTACTGTACAGTGTAGGATTTAAAGATGATAAAAACGGGTTCGCAGTTGGTTGGGATGGAACTATTCTAAAAACTACCAATACTGGCCGAAGCTGGAAACTGATGGAAAAAATGACTAATAATTATCTGAGAGATATCACTTTTATAGATGAGGATAATGGTTTTATTTCAGGCGGCGGCGGAATAGTGTTAAGAACAACTGATGGCGGAGAAAAATGGTCGGAGGTTCCATCTAATACAATCTCAGGTTTGTATTCAATTCATTTTGTAGATAGCAAAGACGGATTAATACTTGGGAGCAGGGGAGAAATACTTGTAACAAATGATTCCGGTGCAAATTGGAAATTAACACAGTCCGGAAACTATGCAACGCTTACAGATGCAGCAATAACTAATTCAGATAAAATATTTGTAATCGGCTTTAACGGAACAATGCTCACAAATCAGGCTGTGCAGTAATCCAGGCTATAACAGAACTATTTTTCCCTTCAATTCATAAATCACAATAATATTTTTTAATTTCTCCTTATTGAAATTTACTTTTATGAGGTTATCATGGATAAATTTGTAATAAAGGGTGGTAAAAAACTAAAGGGAACTGTTGAAGTAAGTGGTGCAAAAAATGCTTCACTCGCACTGATGCCGGCTTGTCTTTTAACTGATGGTGTTTCAACTTTATCAAACACACCGGAGCTTAATGATGTTTACACGATGATAAAGCTCCTGACCTTTCTTGGCTCGGAAATATCTTTCGAAAATCATCAGTTAAAAATTGATACAAAAAAAATATCAACATTTGAAGCACCATACGAGCACGTTAAAAAAATGCGGGCATCAGTATATGTTCTTGGTCCTTTGCTCTCACGTTATGGTAACGCGAAAGTTTCTTTACCCGGAGGATGTGCCTGGGGTCCACGTCCTATAAATCTGCACCTTGAGGCTCTTGAAAAAATGGGAGCTGAAATAGAATTGGACTCAGGATATATAATGGCGAAGGCTAAAAGATTAAACGGGGCTAAAATTAATTTTGATATTTCTTCAGTTGGTGCAACCGGAAATATTTTGATGGCCGCTTCTTTAGCTAGGGGAACAACCATTATTAATAATGCGGCAATGGAACCGGAGATAACTAACCTAGCTGAATTTCTTGTAAGGATGGGGGCAAAGATAAACGGAATTGGAACTTCTTCTCTTGAAATTGAAGGTGTGGATAATCTTTCTGCAGTTGAAATAGAAACAATACCTGACAGAATTGAGGCCGGAACACTTCTTCTAGCCTCAGCTATTACCGGCGGGAATATTACGTTAAATAATATTCAGTCGAAATATATACAGGCAGTTATCTCCAAACTGGAGGACAGCGGATGTTCAATTAATATTAAAGAGAACTCAATAAATATTTCCCGTACAGGTGATATAAAATCTGTTAATGTTTCAACATCAATTTTCCCGGGTTACCCGACTGATATGCAGGCTCAATGGATAGCTTATATGAGCATTTCTAATGGAGTTGCTGCGGTTACAGATACAATCTATATTGATAGGTTTAAACACGTTCCTGAATTGATAAGACTTGGAGCGAATATTACGGTAAGTGAAAACAGTGCTATTGTAAGAGGAGTAAATCAACTTGACGGCGCAAAAGTTATGTCAACAGATTTGAGGGCTAGTGCTTCACTTGTCTTGGCAGGTTTGGCTGCAAAAGGTACGACTGAAGTTCTGAGGGTTTATCATCTTGACAGAGGATACCAGAGAATAGAGGAAAAACTAAAATCACTTGGAGCCAATATAGAAAGAGTTCCAGGAGCTGAATTCTAATTGACGGGAATAAAAAAAATAATATCCGGAAGAAATCAGCTCCTGATTTATCTATTCCTTGTAATAATATTCAACACAATATTAACTAACTTTCCGCTTACAAACGTATTTGGATTTGAATTTTCAGTCCTTAATTCGGTGCTTCTAGTTATTCTATCAGGATTATATACACTCTCGCTGCTGCAGAGTGAAAAACAATACAAAACATTTCTGAATAAAAGTCTTATATCATTCTGTTATTTCCTTATTATACCCGCAGTTATTTCAATCACCAATGATTTATTAACTATTAGTTGTTCAATCCTGGATGGAGTATTGTTTTATTCTTTCATTACAATACCTTCTGTTGTAATTGGAAGCGCACTTGCCCTTTTATCAGTTTTCGTTTCTAATAAGTTCAGGTTTCTTATTTTCTTTTCATTGTTTTTTTTCATCATCACGATTACATTTTTTGAGTTTTACTATAATCCACAGATTTATTTTTATAATCCCATTTATGCCTATTTCCCGGGAACAATTTATGATGAAGCAATAAAAGTTGATGCAAAATTGATGATATACAGGTCATTAAATTTTTTGTTTTTTGGATTGATCTATTTTGTTGCATCTCTGGTTTTTTACAAACGGACTATAGTCACAAAAAAATTAGTGATTTATATAGTTCTTCTTATATCAACATTATTTCTCTATTTATCTCCTGACTTCGGGTTTTCTACAACTCAGAATAAACTAAAAAAAATACTTGGCAACAGGGTAACCACCCGCCATTTTGATATTTATTTTTCACCCGATATAAATAAAGATTTAGTTAAAATTACTGCTTTGCATCATGAATATTATTATCTACAACTTGAAAGATTTTATCAATTAAAACCGAAAGAAAAGTACATATCTTTCATTTTTAAAAGCGCTGATCAAAAGAAAAAGTTTTTCGGATCTGAAAATGCTGACGTTGCAAAACCCTGGCTTGACGAAACATTTATAGTAGTAGATAATTATAATACTTCTTTAAGACATGAAATTGCACACTGCTTTGCGGGTGAATTCGGGTGGAGTATTTTTAAAGTAGCAAAAAATTTTAATCCGGCACTTATAGAAGGTGCAGCAGTTGCCGGCGCTCCTGAGTACGATTTAAATGATGTTCACTATATGGCATCACTTGCATACAATAACGGTTATAAAGTTAATCTGAATTATCTTTTTAAAACTTTTAATTTTTTCGGACAGACTTCAGGTCTATCATATATATATGCAGGTTCCTTTTGTAAATACTTAATAGATACTTATGGAATAACAAAATTCAAAAAGTTTTATTCAACGATTGATTTCCAGGAAGTTTATAATAAAAATTTAAACGTTTTAAGCAAAGAGTATTATTCATTTATCCTATCTGCTTATCAGGTCAATAATCAAGACCAGGCAGATTATTATTTTGGAAGAAAACCGATCATTTATAAAACCTGTCCTCGTTACGTGGCTGACAGACTACGGGAAGCCTGGGAATATTATGGTGAAGAAGACTACAACACTGCTCTTCAACTTTATAAAAAAATATTACAACTGACTAACAATTATTCAGCTTTAATCGGTTATACTAACTCCCTATACAAAACCGGAAGAGAAAATGAGGCAATTAATTTTCTACATAGCAGATTAAATAGTTTTAAAAACTCATCGTATTATTATAATATCGAGTTCAGACTTGCTGATCTTTGTGCTGAACAGCAGGACACTGTTTGTGCAGATACTCTCTATAAAAATTTAATTTCTGAGAATCCAAACAGAACCCTCTTCTATCTTTCAAATTTGAGAGAATCTCTGTTGGCTGGTGATTCTTTAATTGTGCCTTATTTAAAAGGAAATGATTTTGATAAATATTTAATTTTAACCAGTTTAAATAAGGGAAGATATAATTATTTCAGTTTTCCTGTTATTGCAGATCTTGCCCAGTCTCTCGGCGAAAACTATGATTTATTCTTAAATTTGTTCAATAAAACTTTGGTTGTGAGTAATTATTCATCAGCATTTGCTTTATTCAGACTTTCGGGTTATATGTTAGCCCATCTAGATTTTTATAGAGCCAGAAAAATTGCAGCACTTTCCACTCGTTATAACAAGGATAATAATTTTAATGTAATACTCAATGAAAATTATTATAAAGCAGAGTGGTTTTACGAAAACGGGAATAAATTACTTTCATCAATTAATTTAAAGTGAAATTTATGGAACCGGAAAAATCAGTTACTAAACCTATGAAGGCAACTGCCTATTTCCTCGGGTTCATTTCATTTGTGTTGTTTGTTTACATTCTTATGGCATTGAGGGAAATTCTTGTGCCGGTAACCATTGCCATATTTCTTACTTATTTGCTACACCCTCTTTTAGCTTTTCTTAAAAGAAAAGGTGTTCCAAAGTGGTTATCTCTGGTTTTCATCCTAGTTGTGGTTTCTGTAATCGGGTATTTTGTAATCTTATTATTAATATCCACAATTAGTAATGTCCCCGATAAACTTCAGGTATATTCTGAAAATATTTCTGCTTTTCTTTCCCAGATACTAAAACCATTTGATATGACTTTGAAAGAATTCGCATCTTTATTTAAGGTTGATATCAGGAGATTTAATATATCAACGCTTTTTGAAAAACTATTTGAAGCCGGAGTTATACAGGATTTGTTTAATTCCTTTTCGTCTATTCTCGGCGACTTCTTCATTTCTCTGGTATTCTGGGTTTTTATGATGCTCGGAAAAGTAAAATTCGAAGAACGGCTCTCAGTCGCATTTGCAGAAAAAAGTTCTATGGTTCAGGAAAACCTTCGAAATATTAACACTCAGCTTCAATCATACCTGATTATAAAAACTATTCTTAGCCTTATTGTTGGCACAATAGCAACCGTAGTTTTATTAAGCTATGGAGTAGATTTTTCTTTGCTCTGGGGAATACTAACCTTCGTCCTGAATTTTATTCCGAATATAGGAGCACTTATTGCAACTATAGGTCCGATTGTTATTGCACTCCTCCAATATGGTTTCGGATTTACTGTTATTTCTCTTGCGGTAATCCTTTTTCTTGTACATAACATTGCAGGGAATCTTATTGAACCGCATTATCTTGGCAGGCATATGGATTTGAGTCCGGTATTTGTTTTGTTCTCTCTTATTTTTTGGGGCTGGATCTGGGGCATTGTAGGTATGTTTCTGGCTGTTCCAATTGCTGCAGCTATGAAAATTCTTTTTAGTCACATTGAACCTTTAAAACCTATTGCTATATTGATGGGAAGTAAGGTTAATGGAGTAGACTCAATTAATAAACAATCTCAAAATGTAAATGAGGAAGAAGGATAATAACCTGAGTTTATCGAATTTCGATCTTGAATTGAAGAAATATCCTTTTTTAAAAATTGCGACTGAAACATCAGACGAAACCGGGTATGATGCTTTTATTGTAGGAGGCTTTATCCGGGATATTATCTTGAAAAGAGAACATAATGAAATAGATTTTCTTATTGTTGGAAATGGTGAAGAGTTTGCCAAATTATTTGCAGGTAAACTGGGGTTAAAAAAAGTTAGCGTCTTTAAAAATTTTGGAACTGCTCATTTCAAATACCAAGATTTCGATCTGGAGTTTGTAGGTGCAAGAAAAGAATCATACAAAAGGGAAAGCAGGAAACCTGAAGTAATAGCGGGCACTTTTGAAGAAGACATTTCCAGGAGAGATTTTACTATAAATACACTTGCTGTTTCAATCAGCAAAAAAAAATTCGGAACTCTCATCGATAAATTTAACGGACTAAAAGATATAGAAGAAAAGTTAATCAGAACTCCTTTGGATCCTTTGCGGACATTTGATGACGATCCGCTTAGAATAATGAGAGCTTTCCGTTTTTCCTCTCAACTCAATTTTAATGTTGATGAAGCTGTAATGAAAGCGGCTTTTGAAATGAAAGAAAGATTAAAGATTGTTTCCACCGAGCGCATCACCGATGAATTTTTGAAAATAATTTCTTCTCCCCGACCCTCGGTTGGATTAAAACTATTATTCCATTCAGAAGTAATGGAAATAATTTTCCCTGAGATTTCAAATCTTAGCGGGGTTGAACAAAGGAAAGATTATCACCATAAAGATGTTTTTTTTCATACTTGTGAAGTTGTTGATAATATTTCCAGAGTTACTGACAATGTATGGTTGAGATTTGCCGCATTGGTTCACGATATTGCTAAACCTCAAACAAAAAGATTTGTAGAAGGAACGGGCTGGACTTTTCACGGTCACGAGGAAATCGGTGCACGAATGATGAAAACTGTCTTTAAAAAATTAAAATTACCATTTTCAAAATTGGAATATGTTGAAAAATTAGTTCGTCTTCATCTTAGACCAATTGCTCTTGCAAAAGAAGAAGTAACTGATTCTGCCATACGCAGATTAATTGTAACAGCGGGGGAAGATCTTGAGGATCTGATAACTCTTTGCAGGGCTGATATTACTAGTAAAAATCAGAATAAAGTTGATAGGTATCTTGAGAATTATGAAAATGTGATGAAAAAAGTCTGGGAAGTTGAAGAGAAAGACAAGTTAAGGGCATTTCAATCTCCGGTAAATGGGGAAACTATTATGAAGGTATGCAATCTTGAACCATCCAAAAAAGTAGGTGAAATAAAATCAGCAATTGAGGATGCAATTCTGGATGGGAAAATCGGAAATAATTATGAAGAAGCTTACAGGTATCTGCTTCACATTAAGGATAGTTATATAAACTCATAGCCGACATTTCACTTTTATCAGCTTTAATCTCCATTTACACTTGTTTTTATTTACCGTGCATGTAATTATTCTGCCGTTTGTACATAAAGTCTAATATAGAACTTCGGATACTCTATTTTTGTATGGAAATCTTTAGATCTTCTTTATAAATGAAGAAAATTACAGCCGATAAGTAACTAATTGTTTTGTCTGCACGTCTAAAGCAGAACAAAAAAAATTCGGATTCTCAAAAATAATTTGCCGGGAGATAAATAATGCGATTTATTCTAAGCTTAATATGTCTGTTAACTTTTAGTTATGCAGCTTTTGCACAAAAGACATTAAGCCTTAACGAAGCAATAACAACAGCACTAAATAAAAATACTTCATTGCAGAAAAGTGAAAACAATTTAAAGAATTATAGTTCCGGGCTTAAAGCAGCTTACGGAAATTTTCTTCCTACGCTTGGAGCTTTCGGCAGCTGGAACTGGACCAGAGCAGAGGACGCAGGAGGAAGTGTTAATTTCGGTGGTTTTGTTTTTGATCAGCCGACAATCACTCAGCAAAGCAGAAACTATAGTGTTGGTGCTAACAGTGATATTACACTTTTCGATGGTCTTTCAAATATTGCTACTCTTTCTCAAAGTCAGAACGATCTTGAAGCTGCAAGACTAAGTCTTGAGAGAATGAAGCAGGATATAGTTTTTCAAACCGTGAGTTTATACTATGATGTAATAAATGCGAATCAACTACTTAATGTAAAAGAAGATGATCTTAAATGGAATGAGAAAAACCTGGAGACAATAACCGAAAGAAATAAACTTGGTGCGGTAACACTTGCAGACGTTTATGCACAGCAGGTGAAAACAGGTAATGCTGAGTTATCTTTAATCCAGACAAAGAATGATCTTGAAACTGCTCGTACAAATCTATTATACTATTTAGGACTAGATGTTTTAGGTGATTATCAGTTTGAGGATAATACTGTCAGCAATGAAGTTGAAACTTTTAATAAAGAGACAAGCGTAGACTACGAAAATTTATCTGCACTTGTTACCAAAGCATTGAGCACGAGAAGTGACTATAAAAGTGCTGAACTGAGTCTTAAAAGTGCTGAGAACGGAGTGACAATTGCCCAATCCGGTTATTTTCCAAGATTATCCGGAAGTTTAAGTTATCAGTTGAGAGCAAATCAAATAGAAAATTTATCTGATTCAAAAACATTTTCAGTAAGTGCAACACTTAGCATTCCTATTTTTTCAGGGTTTTCAGTCGATAACCGGGTTCAGATTGCTGAGGTAAATGCTGAAAATAAAAATATAGAATTGACTGAACTTGAACGGGATATCAAAAGAAATATTCAAAAGACCTACCTTGACCTTCAGGCGGCTGAAAAAAGTCTCAGCGTAAACGAAAAAAACGTAAAAGCTGCTGAAGAAAACAGAAGAATTGAATCGGAAAAATATTCGCTCGGATCCGGAACTTTATTAAATGTTTTAATTGCAAATTCGGATTATACTACAGCACGAACAAATTATATAAACGCCAAATTTGCTTACGTAGTTTTAAGTGAACAACTCAAGTATTACCTCGGTGTACTTGATTTTAAACAGTATGAATAATCAGGTTTCTTTAATCGGAAATAATTTTGAAATTATAATTTATTATTAGGAGTATTTTCTAATGGCAAACGGGAAACAAAAAAAATCAAAAAAGAAGCTTTACATCTTTGGCGGCATTGGTATATTGCTGCTAGCATTGATACTCATAGCATTAATAGGTGGCAATAAAGAGGAAATAATAGCTGTACAGACTGAGAAGGTGATTAAAAGAGATATTACCCAAACAGTATCTGCCACCGGCAAAATTAATCCTGAATTCCAGGTTGTTATAACCCCGGAAGTTACAGGTGAAATTGTTTCACTTCCTGTAAAGGAAGGAAATAAAGTTAGGAAAGGTGATCTTTTAATTAAGATTAAAGCTGATTCCTATCTAGCCGCACAAGACAGGGCAAATGCAAACCTGCAGGGAGCTAAGGCTACGTTGGCTATGAGAAAAGCTGAACTGGATAAATTAACAGGAGATTATAACAGGGTAAAAGAATTACATGCAAAAGGATTATCAAGTGATTCTGAACTGGAAGCTTCAAAAAGTTCATACTTATCTTCCCAGGCTTCTTACGAAGCAGCCCAGGCTAATGTTAGTCAGATGGAAGCGGCTTTGAAAGAAGCAGTTGAACAACTGAACAAGACTACTATCTATTCTCCAATGGATGGCACAATTACTAAATTAAATGTGGAAAAGGGGGAAAGAGTTCTTGGAAGCGGATTTAGCCAGGGTACTGATATGATGACAGTTTCAGATTTAAATAATATTGAAGCAAGTGTTGATGTTGATGAGAATGATGTAGTACTTGTTGCAATCGGTGATACTGCCTTAATTAAGGTTGACGCTTTTGGTGACAGAGTTTTTAAAGGAAGAGTTACAGAAATAGGCAACAGTGCTATTTCACAGGGTTTGGGAACCCAGGAGCAGGTTGTAAATTTTGATGTAAAAATAAAACTGTTTAATCCGGATGATCAGCTGCGCCCCGGGATGTCTTGTAATGCGGATATTCAGACTGAAACAAAACACAATGTAATAGCAGTTCCAATTCAAAGCGTTACAGCACGCAATCAATCTGAGATGCCTAAAGAAGACGAAAATGTTGTTGAAGTTAAACAAGAAAAGAAAAACGGATTCGGAGAGAAAAAATTACAGGAAATAGTTTTTGTTGTAAAAAATAATAAAGCAAAAACTGTTAACGTTGAAACCGGAATAAGCGATGATAACTACATTGAAATTAAAAAAGGCCTTGATGCAGATGAACAGGTTGTAAGCGGCAGTTATAAAGCAATTTCAAGAGAATTGACTGACGGTGCAAATGTAAGAATAGAGGATAAGAACAAGACTTTCGGTTCAACCAACAAATAAAACGGATTTGAAGAATGAATATTATTAACATTGAACACATTGCAAAAATTTACCAGGTGGGAAGTGAAGAAGTTCATGCCTTAAGAGATGTTTCAATTAAGATTGATAAACATGAGTACGTAGCAATCATGGGACCTTCAGGTTCCGGAAAATCTACTTTAATGAATATGCTCGGTTGTCTCGATACACCAACTTCCGGAATTTATGATTTCAAAGGAAATAGTGTAAGTGAAATGACTGATAACCAGCTTGCACAAATTCGAAACAAGGAGATCGGCTTTGTGTTTCAGACTTTTAATCTTCTTTCAAGATCAGACGCCATACATAATGTTGAACTTCCCCTTATTTATGCAGGTGTTTCTTATGCAGAGCGACGTGAGCGTGCGGAAAATGCTTTAGTTGATGTTGGATTAAAAGATAGGATGCACCACAAACCGAATGAACTTTCCGGCGGACAAAGGCAAAGAGTTGCTGTTGCAAGAGCTTTGGTTACAAACCCGTCAATAATTCTCGCAGATGAACCCACAGGTAATCTTGATTCAAAAACCGGTGAAGAAATAATGCTTCTTTTTAATGAGATATATGAAAAAGGAAATACAATTATACTTGTAACGCACGAAGAATATATTGCAGAACATGCTGCAAGAATTGTAAGACTTAAAGATGGTTTAATAGAGCAGGATTTTCCGGTTGCAAACAGGTATATACCGAAACCGAAAGTGGCAGCCGGGCTTTAACAACTAAAAAGTTATACAGGATTATTATGAATACATTTTTGTTTGAACTGAAAGAAAGTATGCTGATTGCTTTGAGAGCAATACGCGCTAACAAGGTAAGATCAATACTTACCATGCTTGGAATCATTATCGGTGTAACTTCGGTTGTTGTTATGACTACTGCAATTAAAGGCATAAACAACTCCTTCCAGAACGGTATCAGTGCTCTCGGCTCAGATGTTCTATATATAGATAAATGGGCATGGTTTTCAAATGAAGACTGGTGGAAGATGCGTAACAGGAAAAATCTTACAATGGAAGATTATGATGAATTTAAAAATATGGCAAAACTTCCCCTGGCTACAGCTCCGGTTACAAATACACGTCAGACTGTTAAATATGAAGACCGGAGAACAGACGCTGTAAATATAAATGGTTCAACTGCGGATTATGTTAAAACCACCAACTTTACTTTTGCAGAAGGAAGATTTTACAGTGATGTTGAAAGTAAAAGTTCGAGGCAGGTTGCAGTGCTTGGCAGTGAATTGGCAAAGAATCTTTTTCCACGGGAAGATGCTCTTGATAAAAATATAAAAATTGGCGGTGTTAATTACAGGGTTGTCGGTGTCCTTACTGAGCAGGGTAGTTTTATGCTTGGAAGCTTTAATCCTGATAACCAGGTTTTTGTGCCGATAGGGACAATCTTTAAGAACTTTACTAATCAGACACATGGATCCATCACTATAAATGTCCGGGCTTCAAATCCTTTAATGGTTGAAGATACAAAAGCTGAAGCAGAAGGAATAATGAGAAAAATCCGTGGACTTACTTACGACGAAGAGAATGATTTTTCAATTAACCAGCAGGAAGGGTTGATGGACAATTATAATAGCATCGTCGGAGTTATACAGGTTGCAGGATTATTTATTACGGGATTATCTCTTTTTGTCGGAGCCGTCGGAATCATGAATATCATGTTTGTGTCCGTAAAAGAAAGAACAAAGGAAATAGGTTTGCGTAAGGCAATAGGAGCTAAACGAAGAACAATTTTAGGTCAGTTCCTTTTGGAATCATCAACAATCTGCATAATGGGAGGACTGATAGGATTACTATTTGCAATTCTGATAAGCATGATGGTTAACCAGTTTATTCCTACATCAGTTCAATATGATGCGGTTATAATTGCTATTGTTATTTCTTTATTAACAGGAGTTATTGCTGGTCTGGCACCGGCGTATTCTGCTGCAAAAATGGATCCTGTAGAAGCGTTGAGGTATGAATAATGAAACTCGGACAAGTATTTAGAATTTCGATACAGTCATTAAAAACTAATAAACTCAGAACACTGCTTACGGTACTTGGTGTTGTTGTGGGGATATTCTCAATCATTGTAATCATGACAATTATTACTATGCTGCAGAAAAGTATTGAAAGCGGTTTTTCACAATTAAATAAAAATACCTTTCAAATACAGAAATATCCTGCAATGATGGGCGGCGGACCCGGATGGAGAGATAAATTTAGAAATCGTCCAGATATCACGCTTGAAGAAGCTTACCGGCTGCAGGGAATGCTTTCACAAGCTATGTATGTGGGTGCTGAACAATGGCAGTTTGGAAAACAAATTACTTTCGGTAATAAAGAAACTAATCCTAACATAAGTATTTCCGGAATTACAACCGGAGCTATGAGAACTAACAACTGGAATGTTGAAAGAGGAAGGGATTTGAGAGAATCCGATATTCAATATTCAAATGATGTTTGTATACTGGGGCAGGAAGTTGTGAATAAACTTTTTGTTAATATCGATCCTCTCGGACAGGTTGTGCGGGTAGACGGAAAACCTATGCAGGTTATTGGTGTTCTGGAAAAACAACCATCTATGTTTGGTCAGTCTAGAGATTCTTATATCGTAATGCCCATTACAACTTTTCAACAGAAGTACGGTAAAAGAAGCCGGAGCATTAATATAACCGTTATGGCATACAGTAAAGAAGATTATAATAATGTTATTGATGCTGCTACCGGATATATGAGAACAATCCGGAAAGTCGCACCTGGTGAAGATGATAACTTCTACATTTTCAGTAATGAATCTCTTATTACGCAGGTTAATGATATTACTTCAGGAGTCAGGATAGGTGCCCTGGTGGTATCAATCATCGCTTTGCTTGCAGCTGGAGTTGGAATTATGAATATCATGCTTGTTTCTGTTACCGAAAGAACACGTGAAATAGGAATAAGAAAAGCAATTGGCGCAAGACGAAGCAATATACTTGTTCAATTTTTGCTTGAAGCAGTTACATTGTGTATTATCGGCGGATTTATAGGAATCTTACTCGGGGTTGGAATTGGAAATATTGCAGGAAGTTTTTTAAATGCAAAAGCCGCAATCCCTTTTGATTGGGTATTTATTGGGCTATCTTTGTGCATATTTGTCGGAGTTGTATTTGGAACTTATCCTGCTTATAAAGCAGCCAATCTTGATCCCATCGAAGCTTTACGCTACGAATAGGGGAAAAATAATTTTCGGGGAGAATTAATGCGATTATCTCAGGTTCTTGCACTTTCATTGGATTCTCTTAAAACCAACCGTTTAAGAACAATGCTTACAATTGTTGGTGTTGTTGTCGGGATTTTTTCAATTATAGTAATTATGACAGTAATTACCATGCTTCAGAATACAATTGAAAGCGGGGTTTCATTCCTGAATAAAAATACTTTTCAGATTCAAAAATTTCCCGCTATTCATACCGGTGGTCCGGGTTCGTGGGCAAAATACCGGAACAGAAAAGATATTACCCTTGATGATTTCTACCGTTTTGAGAAAATGATGACCAGGGCAAAGTACGTTGGGGCTCAACAGGATATGCATGGAAAAATAGTAAAATTCGGAAGTAAGGAAACCAATCCTAACATTTCAGTTATCGGAGTTACAACCGGCTCATTTAAAACGAATTCCGTAACAATCGATAAAGGCAGAGAGATAAACGAATCGGATATAAATCATTCAACTGATGTATGTATACTTGGAAATGATGTAACTCAAAAACTTTTCCCAAACATTGATCCAATCGGGGTTGATGTGCGGGTAGATGGATATCCTCTTAAAGTTATCGGAACTCTTGAGAAACAGCCGGAATTTTTTGGCCAGTCGATGGATAATTATATTGTTATGCCAATTACAACTTTTCAAACATTCTACGGAAGAAGATCCCGCAGCGTTGATATAACTGTGATGTCATACTCAAAAGAAGATTATAATGCTACAATTGATGCTGCGATAGGTTATATGAGGTTGATTAGAAAAGTACCTGCTGGTGATGATAATGATTTCGATATTTTCAGTAATGAATCATTAGTCGGACAGATAAACGATATTACTGGGGGAGTAAAAATTGGCGCTGTAGTTGTTTCAATAATTGCACTGCTGGCTGCCGGCGTTGGTATAATGAATATTATGCTTGTTTCAGTTACGGAAAGGACAAGAGAAATTGGAATTAGAAAAGCTGTCGGTGCTAAGAGAATTAATATTCTGGCTCAATTTCTTTTTGAAGCAATTGCATTATGTATTATCGGTGGCATAATAGGGATAGCACTCGGTATCGGGGTAGGAAACTTTGTCGGAAGTTTTCTAAATGCAGAATCTGCAATACCCATCGATTGGGTATTAATTGGTCTTTCATTATGTGTATTCGTAGGAGTCTTGTTCGGGACGTACCCTGCTTATAAAGCGGCTAACCTCGACCCGATCGAAGCATTACGCTACGAATAAGATTTTCATTTCTCTTCGCAATTCATTTTTATCTTACGTATCCTTTTAATTAAGGAAATAATCTGTTTGAAAATTATAAGGGATAAGAGAATGCTATAAACAATATAGACTTGATAAAAGAAGTCCGTAAATTTAGATTGTTATTTCACAAATCTTATCATCATTTGAGATTAAAGTTTTTATTTATTTTACCAGGTATTATTCTCTTTTTAACTATCTCATTAAGGGCTCAGGACCAGTACCTTGTAAAAACAGTTACAGACACAATTCCAGTAAATTTAGATAATCACTACAATCTATCCAGGGTGTCTATTATTCCTTTCTCAGAAACGATAATGCTGAGAGGTAACAGACTTAGCAGGAAAGATTACAGTATCTCATATGCCACTGCGTCTTTCGTTCTATCAGATTCACTTGCATACTCAATTTTTGATACGCTATATGTCACCTACAGGTCATACCGTCTTTCACTCCAGAAAGAATATAAAAAACGCAGCCTTGTAATCAGGGTGGATGAAGAAAAGAATGATACAATTCAGGTGGTAAAGAATGAAGGAGGAGGATTTACATCAGAGGAAATTTTCGGAAGCGGAATGGAAAAAAGCGGAACCCTGGTAAGAGGGTTTACAGTGGGAACTACTAAAGATTTTACTCTTAACAGCGGTCTCAGACTGCAGCTCTCGGGTAAACTTTCAGATGATATTGAAGTTGTCGCTGCACTCACTGATGAAAATACACCCATTCAGCCGGAGGGAAATACGGAAAGACTTGAAGAGCTTGATAAAGTTTTTATCCAGATAAAACATCCTAATGCAGTTGGCACTTTTGGTGATTATCAGCTTCAGAAAAAGCAAGGGGAGTTTGGAGTAGTCGACAGAAAACTTCAGGGACTTATGGGAGAATTTCAATATAAGGATCAGTCCGCATATGTTTCCCTCGCCAGTTCACGTGGTAAATTTAATACAAATAACCTGACCGGTATAGACGGAGTACAGGGACCTTACAGACTTTCCGGAATAAATAATGAGAATAATATAGTTATTATTGCCGGGACTGAAAAAGTCTACCTGGATGGTATTCAGATGAAAAGAGGTGAAGCCAATGATTACACAATTGAATATTCAAATGCACAGATAACCTTTACGCCTAAAAAATTAATAACTTCTGCCAGCAGAATCTCAGTTGATTTTGAATACACTGACAGACGTTTTACCAGGAATTTTTTTGGTACTGGTGTAAAATCTGAATTACTGGATAATAAGCTTGGTATACAGTTTCAATATTTGCGGGAGGGCGACGACCCGAATGCCCCTATTGATATCACTCTTTCTGATTCAGATAAGGTCGTGCTGCAAAATGCAGGAGATGACAGGAATAAAGCAACAAAATCGGGAATTAGTCTTGCCCAGCCCGATTCTCTCGGGAATATTAAAGGTACTTATTCAAAGGTTGATACTCTTATAAATGGTGTCCCGGTAACATACTATGTTTATAAACCAGGTGATTCAACTGCTATATACAATGCATCCTTCAGCTACGTCGGGGAAGGATTAGGAGACTATATAAAAATAAGTCTTGGCAATTATCAGTATGCAGGGAAAGGGCAGGGGGGATATCTTCCGATAATTTTTCTGCCTATACCTGAGTTAAAGCAGGTAGGGAATTTAGTTGTGGATGTTAATCCGCTCAAAGATTTTTTTATCAGCCTCGAATATGCCGGAAGTCTTTGGGATAAAAATCGTTTATCAACTTTGGATGACAGGAATAACTATGGATATGCAAGAAATATTTTCCTAAGAATGGATCCGAAAAAAATTGATATCGGAAATGTTGACCTGGGGAAAATAGGGTTTTCGGTTAAGGACAGATTTGTGCAGAGCAAATTTACTTCGGCAGACAGGATAAATGTGGTTGAGTTTAACAGGGATTATAATGTTTCTCAGTCACAGAATCCCGTTGATGAAACATTGCGTGAATTCAATCTTAACCTGCTTCCTATAAATAATATGCTAATAAATTCTTCAATCGGAATTCTAAAAAGAGGAGAGGAATTTAAATCCACCAGGTACAACAACGTTTTCGGGTTTACAGATAACACCAACTATGCGTTAAATTATAATTTTGATTATGTCGAAACCCAAAACACAAACATTAAAACTAATTGGCTTAGACAGAAGGCAAACGGTTATTATGCGTTCTGGTATTTAAAACCGGGAGTTGAATTTCTTGCAGAAAAGAAAAAAGATAAAAATGATTTTTCTGATTCACTTCTATCCAGCAGTTTAAAGTATTATGAAGTGAACCCTTTTCTTGAAATTGTTAACATTGATGGATTAAAAATAGGTGGTAAATATTCTCTCAGAGAAGATTATCTTCCGCTGAACGGGGTTATGCTAAATCAGGCAAAAGCTTTAACTCAATATTATGATTTTACCTATAACGGAATTAAAGAAGTTAACTCAACTTTAAATTTCACTTTCAGGGACAAAAAATTTACTGAACCTTTTAAGAAAAAAGGTTTTCTTAATAACCAGACTGTGCTGATTCGTTCACAATCTAAGTTTAATTTGTGGAACCCTGTATTAAGCGGAGACCTGTATTACGAAGTTTCTACTGAACGCACAGCCAAACTTGAAAAGGTTTTTGTGCGTGTACAGCAGGGAACCGGGAATTTTCGTTACCTAGGAGATTTGAATAATAACGGTGTTGCTGATGAAAATGAATTTGAACCCGCGGCTTATGATGGCGATTATATCCAGGTTACAGTTCCCACAGATAAGTTATATCCCGTAATTGATCTTAAAACAAGTACGAGATGGAAAGTTGAATATGGTGATATATTCGAGAATGGTTCATTAGCTTATAAATTACTTAGACCATTCGCTACTGAAACTTACTGGAGAATTGAAGAGAACAGCAGAGACCAGGACTATAAGAAAATTTATTTGCTAAGACTATCTGCATTTCAAAATGATTCCACAACTATTCATGGATCTAATTATATTCAACAGGATATTTTTCTTTTTGAAAATGATCCCGATTTATCCTTTCGTTTCCGTTATGCACAGACAAAAGGTTTGAACCAGTTCAGCGGAGGAACTGAAAGAACCTATAACAGGGAAAGAAGTTTAAGGATTACTTTTAGGATGATCAAAGAATTGAGTAATCAAACGGACCTTGTAAATTCACAGGATGCAGTTTTTGCACCGGTATCCTCAAACAGGAAAAGAAATATTGACGGCAACAGTGTTGCCTCCGATTTTTCTTACAGACCGGACAGAAATGTTGAAGTGGGGTTTAAAATTAAAGTAGGAAGAAACATAGATTCATATCCTGAAATTCCTACGATTATTGATCTTAATTCACAAACAGTAAGATTCAATTTATCTTTTGCGGGAACGGGAAGATTAAGAATCGAAATTGAAAGAGATGAATTAACAGGAAACACCTCGGAAAATTTTCTTCCGTTCGAATTAACTGCCGGAAATCAATTAGGAAAAAATTATTACTGGAGATTGAATTTTGATTACCGTATAAACACATTTCTGCAGTCAACAGTTAGTTACGATGGTAGGCTGCAGGGTTCAAGCAGGGCAATTCATACAGCAAGAGCTGAAGTTAGAGCATATTTTTAACTAAAAGAATTCGAGTTGAGCGCTGTTTTATTAAACCGTTAGAAAGATTCAGAAAATAAGTTATTGTTTTTATTAACCCACGACTTAAATCGTGGGTTAGCGAAAAATCTTTTAAGATATTAACCGTTTCAACTGTTTTTAATCAACAAAGATTTTAATCGATCAACCTAAGTAAAGGAAAATATATGAACATAGTTTCAAATATGATTGAAGCTCACATTTTCAGAGAAACAGATAACGGTTTGCAATTCCTTCTTCTGAAAAGAGCAGAAAAAGAAATTTATCCCGGGTTGTGGCAGATGATTACCGGCAAAATTGAAGAAGGTGAAACAGCCTATCAGGCTGCTATAAGGGAAATAAAAGAAGAAACAGGTTTAAAGCCCGAGAGGTTGTGGGTCGTTCCGAATGTGAATACATTTTATTCTCACGAAACGAATGAAATTTCAATGCTGCCTGTATTTGCTGCTGTTGTAAAAGGAAATGTTGATGTTATTGTCTGTGATGAACATTCTGATTCCGGCTGGTACAGTGCAGACGAAGCAAAAAAAATACTTGCCTGGGAAGGTCAAAGACAATCGGTTGAGCTGATTTGCAGTTATCATTCAAAAGACAGAATTTTCTGGGATTATATTGAGATAAAACTTCGCTGATTATTTAAGTCTATTATGGTTTAAAAACCTAAATTCTTATTTTTGATACTTAATAAAAAAACTGGAGAAAAATTGAGTTTACTTGTAGTTGGATCCCTCGCCCTGGACACAGTTGCTACCCCGTTCGATAAAGTTGAAGATGCACTCGGTGGTTCAGCAACCTATATTTCATTGGCCGCAAGTTATTTCAGCGGACCTGTTTGCCTGGTTGGTGTTGTTGGAAATGATTTTCCAAAAAAATATATAAATCTTCTTGAAGAGCATAATATTGATATTGATGGTTTGCAGGTTGTTGAAGGTAAAACTTTCAGATGGTCAGGTAAGTACCATTACGACCTGAATATGAGAGATACACTTCTAACAGAACTCAATGTTTTCGAAAAGTTTGATCCCGTTATCCCGGATAAATTCAGAAAAGCAAAATTTGTATGTCTTGGAAATATTGATCCTGCACTTCAGCTTAAAGTTCTTAACCAGATGGTAAATCCCCATTTTGTTGTTTGTGATACAATGAATTACTGGATAGAAGGAAAAAAAGATGAACTTCTTGAAGTATTAAAAAGAGCTAATGTTCTCATTATTAATGATTCTGAAGCAAGACTGCTGGCACACGAACCTAACCTGATCAAAGCAGCAAGACTGATAAGAGAAATGGGTCCCGAAATACTGATTATAAAAAAAGGTGAACACGGTGCTCTTTTGTTTATGGAAGACATTGTCTTTTCCGCACCTGCATATCCTCTGGAAATGATTTTTGATCCGACCGGTGCAGGCGATACTTTTGCCGGAGGATTTATAGGTTATCTCCATAAGACAAATGATTTAAGCGTGGAGAATGTTAAATCGGCAGTCGTGTTCGGAAGTACCCTTGCTTCATTCTGTGTGGAAAAATTCAGTGTTAACAGTCTGCTTAATCTTAATTATTTAAGAATTCATGATCGCTACCGGGAATTTTATAACCTGACAAAGTTCGATGAAAAAGACTGATTATTTTTCTCTTAAATTTGAAAATGATAAACTTATCTTTCTCGATCAGACAAAACTCCCTTTTAAAGAAGAATATGTTGAAACGGATAATTATGAGAGAATCGCTGAAGCAATTGAGCGGCTGGAAATAAGGGGTGCGCCTGCAATAGGTATCGCAGCAGCTTATGCCCTCGCACTTTCTGTTAAAAATTCTGATTTGTCCCCGCTTAAGCAAAAATTTGAAACAGCTTACAAAAGACTTGAAAGAACAAGACCGACGGCAGTAAATCTCTTTATGGCTCTTGAAGAAATCAGAAAAATTTTTGATCAATTAGAGAAAACAGAAGATGCATACCAGGCACTATTGAAAAAGGCAGCAGAATTACACAATGATGATATTGTAAAATGCACAAAGATTGGTGAGCACGGGTTAAAAATTTTCCGCAGGAAATCTACAATAATTACTCATTGTAATACCGGTAAACTTGCTACAGGTGGAGACGGAACTGCTTTTAATGTAATAAGAACGGGATTTGAAAACGGTTTAGTAGATTTTGTGTATGCCGATGAAACCCGGCCGCTCCTCCAGGGTTTAAGATTGACTGCATTCGAGCTTGAAAAAAATTCCATTCCGTTTTCAGTACTTAATGATTCAGCGGCAGCTTCATTATTAAACTCGGGAAAGATTGATTTTGCCGTTGTCGGAGCCGATAGAATAGCCCTTAACGGTGATGCAGCAAATAAGATAGGAACTTATAATCTTGCCATAAACTGTTATCACCACGATGTTCCGTTTTATGTTGCTGCACCAACTACTACTATCGACAGGAAGATCCCGTCGGGAGATGAAATTATTATTGAGTTCAGAAATAAAAATGAAATTACTCAGCCAAACGGAATAACCCTCTCACCGGAAATACCGGAGGCATACACACCTGCTTTTGATGTTACTCCCGCACACTTGATTACAGGAATAATTACCGAAGAAGGTGTTTTCACCTTTCCTTATAATTTTTTAAAATGAGTGAAATAATTAAAACTGAAGCCATAGTTTTAAATAAGATTAACTATGGTGATACAAGTATGATTGCTTCTTTCTATACAAGAGAATATGGCAAACTTCCGGGAATTCTAAAAGGGGGAAGAACTTCCAAATCAAAAATTGGTGCTGCAGTAAACCCGTTAAATCATCTTGAAATTGTTTTATATAAGAAGGATTCCCGTGAAGTTCAGTTAGTTTCCGGAGTATCTATTATTGCTCATTATCCAAATATAAAAGATGATTTTGAGAAACTTCAGTATTCATTTTCAATTCTTGAACTCTTAAAAAAATTGACACCCGAACACGAAACCAATTACAGGTTATTTGCGGGAACGGTTAGAATCTTATCTCTTCTTGATTCATCGAATGAACCTGCAATGGATTTATTCGCTAAATATTATCTGTTTTTCCTGACAGAAATGGGTTATCAACCTCAGTTTGAAAAATGTATAAGTTGCGGTAAATCAAAGTTTGTAAATGAAAATTTGGCTTATAATTTTGATTTAGGTATTTTTTGTGAACAGTGCAGCCGGGATAATCTTTATTCTTATTTGATTGATATGGAACTTTTTGAATACCTGCTGTGTCTAAAATACAATAAAAAGGCAGAGAGATTTAATAAATTAGTCAAAGAGAAAGCCATGCTGTTTTTTGAGCGTTTTATAAAATATCATGTTCCCGATTTCCAGGGGCTGCAATCAATTAAATTACTTAAATGAGGTGTTATAGATAGTTTTCTACAAATGCAGCGATGCAGTCTAAATGTAAAAACAAATGAATTTTATTCGGAGGAATAGAACATGAAATCTAAAAGATTATTTGGTGCATTTGCCTTAGTGTTTGCCGGGATTTTATTCGGAGCGCTCCTGGTTTCCGGATTTGGGTTGGTACGACCGGGTTTAGCAGATATAAACCTTGGAGCTAACAATCCTCCTGTAAATCTTGATGCTGATGCTACCTCATTCAGTAAAGCCTTTATTGAAACCGCACAGAAAGTAACTCCAACAATTGTTCAGATTACCGTAGTTTCCGAAGCAGAAAATCCTCATAACGATTTTTTCTTTATGCCTTTTAAAGATATGCCTCAGGAACAGAAGGGAACAGGCAGCGGAATTATTATTTCTGATGACGGTTATATTCTTACTAATAACCACGTTGTTGAAAACGCGAATAAAGTAACCGTAGGTTTATACGATAAGCGTACATTCGATGCGACTGTAGTTGGTACAGATCCGTTGACCGATCTTGCCGTTATTAAAATTGATGCTAAAAATCTTCCCGTTGCCTACCTTGGTGATTCTGATAACCTGAAGGTTGGACAGTGGGTTATGGCAATCGGAAATCCCCTTTCACTTTCCTCTACTGTAACAGCAGGAATTGTTAGTGCAATTGGAAGAGGATCACTAGGTCTGATAAAAAACAGTTACGGAGTTGAAAATTTTATTCAAACTGATGCAGCCATAAATCCGGGAAACAGCGGCGGAGCACTCGTTGATCTTTCCGGAGCTGTTATTGGGATAAACTCCGCTATTGCAGCTGGAAGAACCGGAACTTATATAGGGTATGGATTTGCAATTCCTATTAATATGGCAAAATCAGTTGCTAAAGATTTAATCGCGCACGGAAAAATAAGCCGTGGTTATATCGGTGTTAATATAGGTGAAGTTGATAATGCAATGGCAAAAGCATTAGGAATGGACAGACCACGCGGAGTAATTGTGCAGGGACTTGTTGACGGAGGATCAGCTTCCAAAGCGGATATTAAAGCCGGTGATGTGATTCTGAAAATAGACGGAAAAGAAGTTGATGAACCAAATGCACTTCAAAGTTACATAGCAGGTAAGAGTGCTGGTACAACCGTTACATTAACTCTTTACAGAGATGGTAAAGAAATAACAAGGGATGTAACCCTGAAAGCAAGAGAAACTAATCAGACAAATGAACCTGTGGTAAACAAAGAGAATAATGAATCTGACTCAAACACAGATAATTCAACCGCAGCATTTGATAATCTTGGTTTAACTGTAAGAAATCTTAATTCGAATGAAAAATCAGCTTTCAATATTGATCATGGTGTAATAATTACGGAAGTTAAACCTTACAGCAGTGCGGAAGATCAGAGACTTTTCCAGGGTTTGGTAATTCTTGAAGCTAATAAAAAACAAATTGACAATGTAAAAGACTTTAAAAGTGTTGTTGATGATAATAAAGGAAAATCAGTAATGCTTAGAGTTGCCGACTCACAGGGAAATAAAAGATTTGTTGCCCTTGAGATTCCTGAATAATCCTGATAATTCAAAAAAAACAGCGCCCGATAAATTCGGGCGTTTTTTTTATATTACCTTCCTATTTTTTCAACAGGAGATAAAATGATACGCTTCCTTACCGCTGGGGAATCTCACGGCAAAGCCCTTACAGTGATAATTGACGGCATGCCTTCAAATATTATTCTTGAGAATGATTATCTAAACTTCCATTTAAAACGAAGGCAGTCTGGTTACGGTAGAGGACACAGGATGAAAATAGAATCTGATTCGGCTGAAATTTTATCTGGTATAAGGTTTCAGAAGACAATTGGATCGCCGGTTTCATTATTAATTAAAAACAAGGACTGGGAAAACTGGAAAGATAAAATGTCTTCCGAGGCTGAAAAAAAAGGAATGGAAAAAATTACAATTCCGCGCCCCGGTCACGCTGACCTTGTTGGAATTACTAAGTTCAATTACAATGATATACGGAATTCAATTGAGCGTTCGAGTGCAAGAGAAACCGCTGCCCGTGTAGCAGCCGGGACTATCGCACGTAAACTGCTGGAAGAATTTGATATTTTTATCGGAAGCTACGTTGAAAGCATAGGCGGGGTATATCCTGAAAAAAATATATTTGAGGATTTAACTGAGAATAAAGTATCAAAAAGGTTCTCTGCTTGGGACCTTTCCGTTCAGGCTGACAAAAGCGATGTAAGAGTTTTGGATAAGGAACATGAGAATAGGATTATCAATAAAATAAAACAGGTAAAGAAACAGGGTGATACACTCGGTGGAACTTTCATAACGGTTGCTTCGGGAGTCCCGGTTGGACTGGGCAGTTTTATGCAGTACGATTTAAAACTCGACGCTGATATAGCTTCAGCAATTATGTCTATCAATGCTGTGAAAGCAGTATCGATTGGTAATGGATTTGAATCTGCCGAAAAAACCGGATCCGAGTCTCACGATGAAATAATAAAATCACGTGAAAGACTTGAGCGGAAAACAAACCGTGCAGGAGGAATTGAAGGCGGAATATCCACCGGGATGCCTGTAATTGTCCGTTCTGCAATGAAACCGATTGCCACATTGATGAACCCAATTGAAAGTGTAGATCTTAAAACCATGAAAAAAGTTGATTCAAGAAGAGAGCGGAGTGATTTTGTTGCTGTGCCTGCCTGTGCAGTAATTGCGGAATCAATGCTTGCATGGGTAATTGCGAAACATTTCCTTCTTAAATTCGGAGGTGATTCGATAGAGGAAACAAGAGATAATTTTAAAAATTATAATAAGAAACTATTTTCAAGAATAAGAAGAAATTTTAAGTAATGATAAAAGTTAAAAAGTTCGTATTTAATCCTTTTAACGAAAACACTTTTATTACCTGGGATGATCACACAAAAGAATGCGCGGTAATTGATCCAGGCTGTTCCGATGAACTTGAAGAAAATGAACTCTCAGAATTTATTAGCAACAATGATTTAATTCCGAAATATTTAATAAATACACATTGCCATCTCGATCATATATGGGGATGCAAATATGTAAAAGATAAATATAATATCGAGTATCTGATACCCGAAGATGATCTCACTTTGCTGAAAAATGCCGGAACACAGGCAGATATGTACGGAATACAATTTATTGAACCTCCTGCACCTGATAATTTTATCACCGAAAAATTAAATCTGTCCCTGGGAGAATCACCGGTTAAATTTCTGTTTACACCAGGACACACACCTGGTGAGTTTTGTCTCTACTTTCCAAATGAAAACTTCTGTATAGTCGGTGATGTTCTGTTCAAAGACAGCATTGGCAGAACAGATTTGTGGGGAGGAGATTACCAAACGCTTCTTAATTCTATTGAAAGCAAACTTCTTACATTGAGTGATGATGTTATAATCTATTCAGGACATGGAGACGAAACTACAATAGGCAGGGAACGAATGAAAAATCCTTTCCTGAATGAATAACTGAATTATCATTACTCCAAACTCGTTAACGTAAAATATAGACGTAAAGCATTTCCGATATTCCCGCATTTAATTTACTTGCATTTTAATATTTTTGCCTGCCTCAGGCAAATCCTGACATTTTTCAAAATTAAATTGCCTCTTTTAATGAATTATACTAATTTAAGTCTGAAATGAAAACTTGAAATTCTGGGGAGATGATTGAGGATGGTAACCGAAACGAACCCGCAACTCTAGGAAATTATTTGGGAGGATGAGTTCCTGAAATTACTTCTATAATTTTCATAGCACTTAAGACTTGAATTATAGAATGAATTTGCAAAAGTCCCTGTTAAGTTGATAACCTGATCGGTCTTTGGCTATGATATTGCTTCTTAAACATCTCGATGATTAAGAATTCTGATCGAACAGAAAGTACTGGAAATTTTTCAACATTACCGGAAATCCAAATAACTTACACTAAATATATAAGAGGTTAGTTATGAAAAAAACATCTACCATCCTTCTCACGACTCTGTTTGTCCTTTCCTCGGCACTCTCATCAGGAGTCTTTGCCCAAACTATTTTTTCAGATGACTTTGAATCTGGGACAGTAGATCCTGGCTGGGGAGTGTTCTATGCCAATGAAGATGAATTAACAGCGGTACCAATGTCGACAGCACCTGATGTTCTTCCCAACGGGGGAGACTACATAGGCTGGATTCAAGATATAGATAATTCTTATACAGGTTCAGCAGTTGCAATGCGGGGAGATTTTTCTTTAAGTGACTATTCTATAGAAGGTGATGTATACTGTTACGTTAATAATTCCGGAGGTTCAGCATATACAGGCCTTGTTGTCTACGCTGATTCAAATAATCATGATTTCTATAAGCTCCGTGCAGATTTTGATAATAGCGATCGTATAAACTTTTCAGGACTGAGGTCCGATACAGTTACCTTCCAGCCTTTATATAATCATAATTTTCTGGGATCGGAAAATCCCGGATTATTCCCTACAACAGATGGCTGGCATAAAATGAAAGTTGAAGTCAAAACACTAAATGCAGACAGTACAGCTTTCTGGTGCTATTTTGACGATCAACTTTTGTTCGGGTGCCCAATTTATGATACAACCTCAACAAGAAACATGTCGGGAGCCTATGGATTATATACTTTCCAAATGGATGGTGACGGGATTCCAGGGTATTTTGATAATATAGTTGTAACCTCCCTTGTTACTTCGATTGATAATAATTCAAAGGGTCTTCCACAGAATTATTTTCTTGCACAGAATTATCCGAATCCTTTCAACCCTGAAACACAAATAGGTTATCAGCTGGCTTCCGGTGGTTTTGTTACCCTGGCTGTATACGATCTTTTGGGAAGAGAAATTAAAGTTCTGGTAAATGAAGCCCAGCCGTCAGGCGGGTATCTGGTAAACTGGAACGGAACTGATTCATTTGGAAATAAAGTTTCTTCAGGAATATATATGTATACCCTGAGAACCAGTAATTCCATTCTCAGTAAGAAAATGGTTCTAATGAAATAGCCGCCGATCATCATTTAAGAATTAAAGAACTAATACTTTTCTGATTACCTGCCTGTGTAACGCGGGCAGGATGATTTCGGTTTAGAAGGAAATATTTCATTTGATTATCATCGAATCTAGGAGAGAATTCTTTTGAAAAATTACATCTATAAATTAATTGTTCCGTGCCTCTATTTCATTTTCGTTCTTTTAAGTAGTATTGCTTATGCAGGAACTACTGGTAAAATAGCCGGCAGGGTCATTGATGCGGAAACCGGAGATCCTCTTCCGGGCTGTAATGTGCTGATTGAAGGAACTAACCTTGGAGCTGCGAGTAATCCGGATGGAGAATTCTTTATTATAAATATTCCACCTGGTACATATACTGTCCGTGCAAGTATGATTGGGTACAAACCTTATCGTGTTGAGAATGTTAGAGTACTCATTGACCTTACAACCACACTTGAATTTGTTATGCAGGTACAAGTTCTTAATCTGAATGAGGAAGTAGTAGTTACTGCAGAGCGACCGCTTATTCAAAAAGATGTTACCTCCAAACAGTCGATCGTAAGTTCGGATGAGATACTGAACATGCCAGTTAGCAGCGTTAAGGATATTCTTACTACAAAGGCCGGGTTTACCACAGATTCAGAAGGTCAGATTCACGTTAGGGGAGGAAGAACAGGGGAGATTGGCTACATGATTGACGGAGTTAAAGTTGATGATCCCCTTTATGGAAACTTCAGCAATACTCTTAACAAAGATGCTATTAATGAGATGGAAGTTATTAGCGGCACATTCAATGCCGAATACGGTGATGCAATGTCGAGTATAGTTAACCTTGTTACAAAGGACGGCGGGTCTTCACTCCATGCCAGGTTGGAGTATATTACCCCTATGATTAATAATTCTCCTTACAGAAAAGCTAATCCATTTACGGGAGTTAAAGATGAGGGTGTTTATATTAAAAGGAAAATGTATGATCAGCAGGTTATTCCCTTACCGGGTACTTTTAATTTGTCTTTCAACGGACCGGTATTTTCAGGGTTGACTTTTCTACTGTCAGGAGTTTATAGGAATGAAGACAGTTATCTACCTCATGGCTATAATGTTGAGGAAGACGGACTTGCAAAATTAACCTATCACTTTAACCCGACCTTTAAACTTGCACTATCGGGACAGCTTAGCGGACAGAAATACCAATCTTATAACCACGCCTGGAAATACCTTAGTGAAAACCAGGCACATACAGCTATAAAATCAAACAGGTTAGGAGTAGTATTCACACATACGCTCAGTAACAGCTTTTTCTATGTAGTAAATTTTTCACGATTTCAAAATAACAGGGTAGTACAGGTAGGTAGTAAATTACCTCAGGATTATGTAATGGGAAAAACAGGTGAATCGGTTTACTTTTTTGTTTCAGGAGATGATTCTGAGTATGCTGACAATACCACTGTTACTTACAGGGCAAAAGCAGATGCTACTTTCCAGGCAAATATTAACCATCAGTTTAAAGGCGGTGTTGAATTTGTAAGCCACAACCTCCGTGTTCACGAAGAATCCGAACCCTGGCCATCAGGCTTGAATTTCAAAGATGTTTATACCAAAAAACCGGTGGAGTTTGCTACATACCTGCAGGACAAGATTGAGTATAATTATCTTATTCTGAATGTTGGACTCAGGTTCGATTATACTAATCCTCAGGCATCTATGTGGCCGGATATCCGCCGTTTCGGATATTTTGATGAAAACAATAATTGGGTGCTTTCAAAAGAGGTAAAAGTTGATCCCAAGACCCAGCTTAGTCCGCGTATAGGGCTTGCGCATCCCATAACAGAGAATGCTGTTCTGCATTTTGCTTATGGCCATTTTTTCCAGAACCCTGATTACAATTCCCTTTATTATAATCTTCGCAGAGATATTAATACATCGCTGCCTTTAATTGGTAACCCCGCCGTAAAAGCTCAGAAAACAGTTTCATATGAAGCTGGAATCAAATACAAGGTTAGTGAAAGCTGGGCACTTGATTTAACTGCTTGGTATAAAGATATAACCGATCTTTTGTCGACTCTGCAGGTGAGTTACCTTTCACAGGACTATGTAGTTTTCTATAATTCGGATTATGCCAGTGTTAAAGGAATAGATCTTACCCTGCATAAACGCTACAGCAGTTATTTTTCAGGTTCAATTGACTATACTTACATGGTTGCAAAGGGAAATAACTCACAGCCTTTGGGCGGCTACATTGATGCCTTTGCCGGTGAAGAAATACCTCATCAGGAATATTACCTTGATTTCGATCAGCGTCATAAAATTGCTTTGAACCTTAATTTTAATATTCCGGACAACAGCGGTATGGATATACTTGGAATGGATATTTTATCGAACTTCAACATGAATATTATTATAAGAGCAAATAGTGGTCTGCCCTATACACCTTATGTTGATCCAACTGTCAGGATCGATGTTAACTCCGGCAGGAAGCCATGGACATCTACAGTCGATTTAAGAGCAGCCAAGACTTTTCCTTTTGGAGCTTTATCCGCTGCGATAGTTCTGGAAATAACAAATCTCTTTGATACTCAAAACATAGTTTATGTTTATTCACGTACCGGAAAGCCTTTTGATACCGGCTTATCAGGTCTGGTGGGATCATCTCCGGATGCTGACCACAACCCTAATTATATAGGACCTCCCAGGATAATAAAGGTGGGACTTCAAATTATATTGTAATCAAAAGGAATTTTTATGATTAAATCTTTATTTAGATACTGTACCCTGTTTGTTCTCATCATTTTATTTGCTCCGGTGGTTTATTCGCAAACGCCCGGTTGTATAAGCTGCCACAGTGAGAACAATATTAAAAATATGAAACCGCTGCAAAAACCCTTATCCAATGAGGAACGAGGACTGGGAGTGATGGATAAGGGGCAGGTTGCAAATTATCTTGGAAACTATGGCGTACTCTCTAATTTTCACGAATATTTTAATGAAGCTATTCGCTGGCCGGCAGCAGCAGGTGATCAGACTCATTATTGTTTTGGACTTGGGCTCATAGTAGCTTCCAAAAAAAATGTTATAACTTCAGTAATAGGTGCTGGTACCGATAAATATGACTGGTCACCGAAGGACGGATCCCGGGGGCAGATTTTTTCGGGTGATGTTACTGCGCCGCCTCCTGATGAAACTCCATTCCTAGCTATGAGCGATAATCCAGAAACATGGCCAGAAGGATATTTCAATGAAAGTGGAAGTTGGATCAGCACACCCGGAGAACGGCACTGGTCTGGAAACTTCAGAATAAATATTGATGAAAACTCTCCTGATTTCGGTAAACAGGTTCCGGGAGAGTTTGTTTCTGACCGTGATATTTATTCTGTATTCGACGACCAGGACAACTCGAACCCAATGGGTGCATTGGGAATTGAAGTTGAGGAAACAGCATATACATACGGCCGACCTTATGCTGAGGATATACTTATCTGGGAATTTACCATACATAATAAAAGCGGCCATCAATTAGACAGTGTATATGTTGGTTATTATGCGATATTCAGGCCTGATTTTGACAATATGGATTATATAAATATTATAGACAGTAATCCTGGCGATAACCATCCCAACGGAGATTTTGTGTATGTCTGGGATATTAACAACACAAAAGACGGGGCATGGGCAACAGATCCTACAGATATGGGAATTCCGGGTTTAAATATTCTCAAAACACCTAAAGACTTGGGAGTTACTGATTTCCACTACTTCAGCAGGGATGTAGCTCCTTCAATTGATGAACAAATGTGGCCTATTATCAGCAGTAATCCTGCCGACCCTAACCTGCCGGATAAACGGTTTTATTTTCATGGGAATAACAGAAGAATGGATACTACAAATCCCGACAGTCTTCTTCAGTACTTCCCCGAAGGTGCTCCAATAAATTATTTTATTATGACAGGGCCGGTTGATTTGGGTCCTGCCGAAACGGTTTTATCTTCAGTGGCGGTTGTTATGGGAGATGCCGGGAATATTCCATTTCAACCTGACACCTCCGACCTGATGAAAAATATGAGGGTGACCCAGCAGATGTATCAGCGAGATTACCAGGGTTCCGGTCCGCCAAGAACCCCCGTTGTAGAAGCACACGCGGGAGATAAAATGGCAAGGATAGTGTGGGACTCTGAAGCAGAAAATTCCAGGGACATCCTTACAGGCAAACAAGATTTTGAAGGATATAAGATTTACCGTAGTGATGATCAGGGAAAAACCTGGGGTACACCGATTACAGATTCCTACGGAAATGTGGTTAGTTACAAACCTTTAAAAATATTCGACCTTATTGATGGAATAAAAGGACCCGATCCTGCATTCAATCAATCACTCGGCGATGACTCGGGATTAAAACATAGCTTTACTGATGAGAACCTTATAAACGGAATAGAATACTGGTATTGTGTCACTTCGTATGATAAGGGTAACCAGAATTCTGACAGTCTTGAACAGTCATACCAATCTTCGCTGGGACATTCAATAATGGAAAGCCATACAGTATCAGTAATCCCCGGCGTACTCCCGCAGAATTATAATGATGCATCATATGATCCGGTAACGAATCCTGATGGCTCAATTCCTCCAATAGGTGGTGTTTGCCAGGGGGTTGTAAAACTTGACATTGTTAAACCTGAACTTATTACCGATGATGAATACCTGGTTACATTTACGGATTCTACACTGGAAGTGATAGGATCTGATACTAACTATGTCCTAGGTTTCAATTTACTCCGTGTTTCTGCTGAGACAGAGGATACTTCCATCATCCTCGATCATCATTTATTTTCAAATGACACAGAAGACAACCTGCCCGTAACTGACGGATTCAGACTAACCGTATTAAACTCTCCTTCCGGAACCGAGTTTACCGGATGGACAAAAGTAAACGGTGACACATCAACCTTCTACTGGAATACAAAACCGGTTGAAAAATATATTGGAGATCAATCTGTTGTACAAGAGGATATTTATACAGTGGATGATTACCGTATAACTATTGATACAACGGCGTCCGGAGGACTGAATGCACGCTGGTATGATTTCTTTACAGGTATTTCTTATGATACAGCTTTTCACTTGCCGTTAATCGTTGAAGTTGTTACTGACCCCAATAATCCGATTGATGTAAGCAATAATACCTGGCTGATTGAATTCGCCGTTCAGGCACCCTGGGAAGATTACCGTGAGTTTTACTACAGTCAGCTTGGATGGGATCTTGTCCCGGGCGGTCTCGGATTCACAAAGGGAAGTCCTGGATTTTATGAACGATACCTGGACATTCTGAATTTTGAGAAATATGATATAAATCCGGCAACCGGTGATACAACCTTTTCGGGATTACTTCTTCAAACCAATAATATGCCTGATACATACGTAAATGCTTATGGTGATACAGTACAAATAAATGCGATAGCTCCTTCACAAGGTGATCAGTTTACTATTAGAACATACAAACCATTCAGGAAAGAAATTTACTATTCGTTTAAGACAAGCAGCGCTAACTATGCAAACAACGGAAACATCGATCTGAATAAGATACGCGTTGTTCCCGATCCATATATTGTTTCAAATGAATGGGAGACGAATCAGTTTGGAAAGAAACTGATGTTCAATCATTTGCCAAGCAGTTGTAGGATTTCAATCTTCACTGTGGCAGGAGATCATATAGTGGACCTTGATCATGATGATAACCAAGGATATATGTTCTGGGACATGAGGACGAACAATGATCAATTCATTGCGTATGGATTATATGTTTATGTTGTCTCACTTCCCGATGGACAAAAGAAAGTCGGTAAATTTCTTGTAATAAAATAATTGCCGGATAACGGAGTAAATAAATGAAAAAAATTATACTGGTATTAATAGTAATTTTTCTTCAGGCAGCAGTTTATGCAGGCGGTTTTTCAAAGGTTGGTACAGCAGCTGCACAGTTTCTTAAGATTGGAGTGGGTGCAAGAGCCAATGCACTGGGGGGATCTTTCACTGCAGTTGCAAATGATGTAAGCACTATATACTGGAACCCGGCAGGGATAACTAATTTAAGCGGCTTTTCGCTTGCGGTAACACATAATGAATGGTTTGCTGACATCTCACATGATTTTGCCGGACTCGTGTATTCGCTTTCTTCAAGTGACGTAATCGCTTTGCATGTCGTTGCTCTGAATACTGGCGAGCAGGAAGTCACTACCGTAACTCAACCGGAAGGTACAGGGATTTATTACGATGTCAGTGACCTAGCAATTGGATTAAGTTACGCAAGGGCTCTGACAGACAGATTTTCAGTTGGACTTACCGTTAAGTACATACAACAAAATCTTTATAATGAATCAGCTAATACTTTTGCGATTGATCTGGGTACGTACTTAAGAACCGGTTTCCACGGCCTGGTGATTGCCATGAATATGTCCAACTTCGGGGGAAATATGCAGCTTGAGGGACGTGATCTTATCACAATTACTGATATCAATAATCAGGTTTCGGGAAATTACAATCCCGATGCTCGTTTAAAGACTGAACCTTGGCCGTTACCTCTGACTTTTAGAGTAGGTGTAGCAATGAATATTGTTGGCGGTGCAGATCCAATAGTAGGATCAGAATCGAACCGGTTTACTTTGGCTGTTGATGGTGTCCATCCTAACGATAATACCGAGAAAGTAAATATCGGAGGTGAATACGCTTGGGATGAGATGGTATTTGCACGTATCGGGTATAAAGTCAATTACTACCTTGAAAAATGGACATTCGGAATAGGATTAAGGATGAATATAATAAACCAGCAGATTGGTTTCGATTATGCGCTTGTTGATTTCGGGGACCTTGGGAAAGTATCCCAGTTCTCGCTTGAATTAAGATTTTGAAAATGGTTTAGTTCTCACTCACTTCATAAAGAAGTGTGAGAAAATAATTAATTTAGTTCACTTAACTAGTTTAATCCTGAATACAGGGAGAGTCTTCTTATGAATAAAAATTATATGCTGATCATTATTTTATTAGTACTTTTCATATCGTACCTGCCCATAACTGAGCTGTATGCCCAGGAAAACATGGGCAGTAATGGATTAGAGCCGACAGTTAAAATACTGCCGAAGGGTGTATCCATTTATCAGCTTGATAACGGAATGCAGGTTTTATTAATTGAAAACCCAGCCCTTCCTATGGTTGGAGTAAATGCTGCTGTGAAAGTTGGTTCAGCTTACGAAACATTCTCAACCAGCGGAATGAGTCATATGCTCGAGCATCTTCTTTTTAACGGCACAACTTCAAGAACCCAGAAACAACTTTATGATGACGTTGATTTAATAGGGGGATACAATAACGCGCACACGGCAGATTACTATACTGATTATATGATGGTTACTCCCGCAGAAAATATTCTGAAGGGTATGGAAATACAGGCTGACATGTTGTTTAATTCAACTTTGCCCGGAGACAAATTTGAAAAAGAAAAAGGTATTGTGCTTGAAGAAATATCAAAAAGCCTGGCTGATCCCAATGAGCAGTTAGATAGAAACACGATCTCAATTCTGTTCGCAGGGCATGCACTTTCCCTTCCCACTCTCGGAACATATTCTACAATTGAATCATTCTCCCGGGATGACGTGTATGCATTTTATAAGAATAACTACGTCCCTAACAATATCATTTTGAGTGTAATAGGAAATTTTAAGACCAACGATATGCTTAAGTCTGTTAAAGACATTTATGGTAAGGCAAGTCCCGGAATTGTTAAACGGTATCAGACGAGGGATTGGAGCACCGGCTTTCAAAAACCAATCTCATCTAAGGTTGAGAATGGATTGGTGTACAACAGGTTTTACGATGGACAGGATTTAGTGCTTCAGATGTTTTATGAATTTCCCCGTTATGAATCCTCAAAATTTTCAGAATTGCTAAACCTCGTCCTGAAAAAAGCAAAAGATGATATCCAGAATGAGCTTAAATCAGAATTTCCTTCGAGCATTAAATCCTTAAGTTTGTCAACAAGGTTATCTCCGGTTAAGAACTTTGTTGAAGCGGATATAATTCCTGTTGAGGGAGCCGATTTTGATAAGATTATAAATACATTATCTCAAAAGCTAAGGAGCATTAGTTTTGTCCTGCCCGGAGAAACAATTGAATCGGAAGCTGTAAAAGCACGCACTGAGTTTCTTAAAAATATAGAAAAGCCGCATATGTTCGGTATTTATAATTCAGGTGTACTAGTAGAAGATGGTATTGAAGCAGTACTGGCATCCTATTACAGTGGAGAATATTACAGGGCAGCAATTGAATTGGGAAAACTGAAGCTGGAAACACAGCCTTTAATTATTATTCAGTCTCCTTCAAACAAACCTGAATTAGAGTCAGCTGATGCTGTCAACGTAGTAAAACAATTCAGAGATGATCCTGCCGGTGCGGACATAATAGCGGTACAGAACGATGTAAGTAATCTGTTAGCGATACACTATTTAATAAAACATAAAGCATACTATGAAGCAAAATACGGTAAAGATGCTGCTAAAATACTGCACGACTGTTTAGGACAGCGGCTGGAATCAGATGATAATCAGAAGACCGGCAATCACTATGGATTTACATATGTCTTTAATGATAATCCGTTTATCCCTATGGATAATATATACTTAAATCCGGATTTCGGTTATATTCGTGCTGAAGGGCTTGCTGAAGACATGCCGGGAGCTATTGGTTATCTTAACAGCAGGTTTCTAATTTTCATACCTACTGAAGAGGAATTTAACAAAGCAGTTGAAAAATTTCAAACACATGAAATGATGGGAATGGGAAGGGATAAGGCAAAACTGTTATTTGATAAAACATATGAATCATTGGTGTACGAACCGTCGCCATCTTCTGAGGGCAGACCGGAACTGACATATGATAACCTGGTTGCTTTCACCAAAGAATATTTTCAGCCCGCGAATATGATCATATCAGTTGTGTCACCTGGATCTCCCGAAACAATAAACACTCTATTCAGAAATTTCAGGGGTAACCCGGTTACTAAAGAACCTCCGGTTTATTCGAGGGAACTGCAACTAATTGCCAGGGATACAATATTCGAAAAGGATCTCCAGGGGCAGAGGTCATATTTATTCTGGGGATTTACAACTCAGATAGATCCGGAAGATGCCCCTGCACTGCAGGCACTTTCCCTCATACTTGCTGATAAAATTGTTTTTGATATCAGGGAGAAACAGGGAATGGCCTATCATATGAGTGCTGGTATCGAAATTAATAAGAACAAAGCACTTTTCTTTATATCACAGGGAACACGTCCTCAGAATGTGGACGTTCTGGTTCCACAATACCCCGGGTTCTTTAATACAGCAACTGTGGACACCCTTACAGAGGAAGAATTACAGAAATCAGTAAATATGTACCTTGGAAGAATGATGTTCCGAAGGCTTTCAAGTATTAATAAAGCGTATTACCTGGCAAATTCGGATTACTTCCACAATGATTTTAATTACGATAAACAATTCCTGGAGAAATTAAAAAACGTAAAGTTAGCAGATGTAAAAAACGTTGCAAAAAAATATATGAATGTTAAAAACACAGTGCTGGTTGTAGTTAGATAGACTTCTCCAATATTCAGAGGCTTGATCGCTGCATAATGGTGTGTTTTAAAAATTTTCAACAGCACTTTAACAACAGAATTTTAACGGGAGAATTTTATGCTTAGTAGAATTATTTTTTTATTGATCACCTTAACTTGGACCTCCATAGCATCCGCCGGGGACATTATACATCATAAAATATCCGTTACCATCAATCCATATAAACATTATCTGGAAGTTTCCGACCAGGTGACTATTCCTGCAAATCAGATGCAACCAGTGCTTCATTTCCTGCTGAATAAAAATTTGAGTGTCACCTCTGAATCTCCGGATGTTACACTTGAGCTAAACCAGAGCGGCGTGAAAGCGGAGGATTTCGGAATGGACAGGGAGGATTTTGATCTGTCAGGTGATTCTGAAAATCAGTATACAATTACTTTTAATAATGGAACGGGGAAAGAGACAGTTTTTATATTAAAGTATAGCGGGATCATCAACTATCCGATTAAGCAGCTGGGGGAGGAATATGCAAGAGGATTCAGCCAGACTCCCGGAATCATAGATTCGCAGGGTGTTTACCTCGGAGGTTCCACTTACTGGGTTCCGTGGTTTAATAACAATTGGATAAGTTTTGAATTAACCACTACTGTTCCACAACCCTGGGATGTAGTAAGCCAGGGTAAAAGAACTATTAATAATGTAAAGAATGAGAAGCATATCATTTCCTGGGATTCCCCTGAACCAATGGAGGAAATCTATTTAATCGCTGCCAAATTTACAGAGTATTCCAAAGCTGCCGGTTCAACGGATGTTATGGCTTTTCTGCGTACGCCCGATGAAACTCTGGCGAATAAATATCTCGAGGCAACAGCTCAGTATCTTGAAATGTACAGAAAATTAATTGGTCCTTACCCCTTTTCTAAATTTGCACTTGTAGAAAATTTCTGGGAAACAGGCTATGGGATGCCTTCATTTACATTACTTGGTGAGCAGATTATCCGTTTCCCATTCATTCTTAATTCATCGTATCCACATGAACTTTTACACAACTACTGGGGAAACAGTGTTTATGTAGATTTTAAAACAGGCAACTGGTGTGAAGGTTTAACAGCATATATGGCTGATCATCTGATTGCCGAACAACGAGGGCAGGGAGAGGAATACCGCCGGGCTACTTTGCAGAAATACACCGACTATGTTAAATCATCCAACGATTTTCCACTGAAAGAATTTGGCTCACGTTACAATGCATCCTCAGAAGCAATCGGTTACGGGAAAAGTTTGATGATGTGGAATATGCTACGGGATAAGATCGGGGATGAAGAATTTATCAGAGGATTTCAAAAATTTTATCGCGATAACAAATACAGAGCTGCATCCTTCAACGATATCAGGATTTCACTCGAATCAGTAACAGGAAAAGATCTCAGTCAATTCTTCGATCAATGGGTAAATCGTAAAGGAGCACCGGAACTGAGTATATCGAATGTATCTGTGAATAAAGAGAATGATGTTTACCATCTTCAGTTTACACTGACGCAGATACAGGATGATGACGTTTTTATTCTGGATGTACCGGTTGCTGTTTCATTTGAGAATAGAGCAGAAATTAAAAAAGTTGCGATGACTCAAAAGGAACAAAAATATGAAATGACTTTTCCGGAAAATCCTTTGGAGATTCAAGTTGATCCGCAGTTCAACCTGTTTCGCAAACTGCACTATAATGAAATTCCTCCTTCCCTATCAAAAATATTTGGATCTGAAGAAATATTGATGCTCTTACCTTCAAAGGCTGTAAAGGAGAAACAGGAATATTATAAAAGCTTAGCAGACATTTGGGGAGCCGATAAGACAAAAAAAATCAAAGTGATATTCGATAATGAAATTTCTGAGCTCCCAACAAATTCAGGCATTTGGATTTTTGGAACTGAGAACCTTTATGCAGATATGATAAGACAGGGTATAAAAGATTATGATGCAGAATTGACAAATGAATCAGTACGATTTGCAAAATCTTCATTTCAGAATAATAAGAATAGTTTTGTTATTGCAGTCAGGAATCCCCGGAACCCGGCTTCTGTTCTTGTCATGCTTTCGATTGATGATAAGGATGCGGTGCAGGGACTCGCAAGAAAATTACCTCATTATGGAAAGTACAGTTATCTGGTATTTGAAGGAACTGAACCTACAAATATTGAAAAGGGTGAGTGGGAAACAGTTAATTCTCCATTAATAGCTTTGGTAGATAGAGCCGATAAATCAAAACCAACAACAATATTTACTGATTTACCTAAACGTAAAGCTTTAGCTAACCTTGATCCTGTTTTTTCCGCAGAGCGAATGATGCAGACTGTAAATTACCTTGCCAGTCCGGAACTAGCCGGAAGGGCACCCGGGACAGTTGGAATTAATAAGGCGGCTGATTACATAGTGGAAAAATTTAAAAGTGCAGGATTACTTCCGGGATCTGATGACAGTACATACTTTCAGAGCTGGGATGAAATAGTCGATGCTCAAGGCAACAAAGCTTTGGTAAGTAATATTATTGGAATAATACCTGGTACAAATCCGGATTTGAAAGATGAATCAGTTATTATTTGTGCACACTATGATCACCTTGGTTTAGGATTGCAGATTGCAAACAAAGGTAATGAGGGGAAAATACATCCCGGGGCAGATGATAATGCAAGCGGTATAGCTGTGATGCTTGAAATGGCTGAATTATTAGGAAAAACATTAAAACCGCAGAGGACAGTTATATTTATAGCATTTACGTGCGAAGAAAGTGGGCTGTTGGGTTCAAAATATTATGTTAAAAATATGAAAAGGTTTCCCGCGAAAAAAGTTATCGGTGTAATCAACTTTGATACTGTCGGACGGCTTGGCGGAAACAAGATTTTAGTGCTTAGCAGCAATAGTGCAAGAGAATGGAAATTTATTTTTATGGGAGCAGGTTACGTAACAGGTGTCGAATCAGAAATGGTGGCACAGGATATTGATGCAAGCGATCAGCGAAGTTTTATTGCGGCGGGAGTTCCTGGTGTTCAGTTGTTTTCGGGCGCTAACGAAGACTATCATAAACCAACAGATACACCGGACAAAATTGATGCGGCAGGTATGGTAAAAGTAGCTATGTTCGCCCGTGAAGGAATTCTTTACTTAGCTGATAGGATAGAACCCCTTACATTCCAGGGAAAGACAGGTGATGAAAAAGAAAAAACGCAGACTTCTCCAGGTTCAAGAAAAGTTTCTACGGGAAGTGTTCCTGATTTTACATATTCAGGGGAGGGAGTACGTATTGCTGATCTAACAGAGGGCTCTTCGGCTGCAAAAGCGGGATTACAAAAAGGTGATATTATAGTAAAATTCGGAGAACAAAAAATTAAGAACTTACGTGAATATTCAGATGCATTGAAGAAATTTAAACCAGGTGATGTCGTCGATCTTATTTATTTGCGCGACGGTAAAGAGAATAAAACTAAAATCGAACTGATGGAAAAATAAGAAAACATTAAATGTGAACAACAAACTTTATCATTAGGAAAATAAATTGAATAAATACTATGGTGTATCACGGACTATATCACTTTCACAGGTGGTATTTATCATTTCAGTTTTAATCTGTTTTTCTGCAAAAGAAAACCAAGCTCAAACACACGAACAAAAAGAGTTAAAGGTCTGGGAGATTCCTAATATTAATGAGGGAGCTGAATTTTATTTTTCTCCTGACAGTAAAAGTATGATTGGAAATGCTAAATTTAATGGCGATACCGTTCACCAGGTCTATACATTTGATATCGACGGACAAAATATTTTACGTATTAATAACAAAGGCGAGGATGCCTGCTCATTTTATTTTCCGGATGGCAAACATTTGGTTTATACATCAACTAAGGATAATCTTGATATGCCGAAGGGCAATTTTTCTAATCCTTTTGACTATCCGCAGGGCGCTGAACTTTACTCGTGCAACCTTGATGGTAGCAACGTGAAAAGATTGACAAATAATAAATATTATGATGCGGAAGTTTCCGTATCTCCTGATGGAGAATGGGTACTGTTTACGAGGCAAATCGATGGTAAGCTGGATTTATGGAAAATGCGACCGGATGGAAGTGAAGAACAGCAAATTACATTTACACCGGATTGGCAGGAAGGCGGATCTTTTTTTATTAATAATGAAAAAATAATCTGCAGAGCGTGGGAGATTAAAGACCAGGCCCCACGCGGAATGCCTATGAGTATTTTTACTATGAAAAATGATGGCTCAAATAGAACCCGAATTACGAATGATTCTGGCACTAACTGGGCACCTCATCCCGCTCGGGATGGTGATCATTTTGTCTTTGTGAAAGTGGTTCCACCGCATAATTATGAAATATTTCTTATGAGTCTGAGCACCGGAGAGCAAACCCGTTTAACCTACAATGATGCATTTGATGGTTTTCCCGTAATTTCTCCTGACGGTAAATTGTTAACGTTTGATTCAAACCGGGATGCTAAAAAAGGTGAGAGAAAACTAAGGCCTTATCTAATGGATATATCATCTCTGAAATTAGGTCCCGATTGAGTGTGGATTATATTGCAGGTTTATTTGTCATTACAATTCTAGCCTGAGTTGTGGAGGCAATCTTATTTTACTATAAACAAATTAACTGAGAGTGATTTACTTATTTATAAATTCTCACAATAGTTGTCTATCAAAATAATAAAGTAGTCTTAATTTCTTAAAGATTTAGAAATGGTTAATGGGAACAATATTAGACTCAAAATGAAGAAATATTTTCATGCTTATAAGATTATTATTATCGCCGGGTATTTACTTTTCCCATTTTTTATTCCCTCAGCTATGGCTCAAGAACAAAATCAAATAACTTTGGATAGTCTATCACTTAATAGTAATTCTCATCAAAAAAAAGTTGATCCAAGATATTCAGTTTTTGGCCCTCCACGATCTGCTAACTGGAAATTTCAATTATCCCATACAAATAGTGATAATGAGGGAACATCATCGTTCAATTTCTATAGAAAAGATCAAAGGGATAAAACCATTTTCTTCTCAATATTAATTAATGGACTTGATAATACTAATCAGTATAGAGTTCAGCAGATTTCGGGGGGAACAATTCTTTTCCCTTTTAACGATGATGATAAATATCAATTTGATGTTGGTGGAACGTTAGATAGGATTAAGCATTCAACTCTTAATAATTCCACATTCTTTTCCAGATTTACTTACAGACCGAATCATGAAATCTGGATGCGTGTAGGATTTGAATACTATGATGGTTATGAACTAGGTCAGGGAAATAATCCCTACATCAAATCGACGCTGAATTCATATTATTTAGCTGCAAAATATAAAGTTGGTTTTTTATCTCCTATTGCTATAGCTGGCGGAGGAAAAGCCGATGTGAATATTAACAATCGCTTCGGCGGGGGTGTATTTTTAAATGGACCTTTAGAGACGTATGCATTTGGGGGTTATATTAAAAGTACAGATAAATTTGAAGATACCCGCACCTTGGCTTTTGGAAGATGGGCTCCCTTCCGACCGGATGGATTCCCAAGTGGATTTTTCGTTTGGAAACATAAATCTGATTATGATTTTCAACTGGGTGGAATATTCTTTGGTAGAAGAAATCGTTTTGTACAACCAGCAGCGATTGGAATGCTTACAGGAATGTTTATAAGCAGTATTGCACTTCGGGCAAATAGCTTGTTGAGACAACGAAAATTGATGATGATTACAGACGATTATGAAAGTTCGGATTATTCTTTTTACTATATTCACTTAAACCAAAAAATTACTTCAACCAGTAATGTTGGATTTACTGTTCTGGAATTTTTTAAATTATTCACAAACACAAAATTTTGGATATTAAATGATCCTGTAGTAGGTGTATTTTACAGTGAAGAAACGAATCCAATATTTGATTACAAAACTTTTTCATTGGTGGATAAAAAAGAAAATTATCTCTCATATCAAATTGGTGCTAAAATAGTTGATAGCTTTTTAGTTGAAGCTATACACACACCCACTAAACGTGAATTGACATTTGCAATTGCATATTTATTAAATTAAAAAACTAATTTTTTCCTGTTTCAAGAAATTTTAAGAGGATTCTGTAAAGTTTTCATTATTTTAGAATATAAATCATTTTCCCCTTCACAAAAAAAGTTAATATATGCCAAAAGTTACTATAGCGGGTATTGTTTTCGTTCATATAGCATTAATCCTTTATACATTATTTATTATTTTCGAAAATAGGAAACGGAAAACGACTAAATCGGTTCTGGTATTTTTAACTCTTGCCGTAACATTCGATATAATAGCAACAACATGTATGATGATTGGTACAACGAGAACCTATTTTACAATTCATGGTATTATGGGTTATCTCGGTCTGTTATTAATGGTGACTGATGCTGTTTTACTTTGGAAGTTTAAGTTAAAATATGGAGTAGATAATTTAATTAGTAAATCATTAAACTCATTTTCTAGAATCGCTTATGTCTGGTGGGTAATTGCTTTTATCACAGGTGTATTTGTTTCCATTTTTAGGCACTGATTGTTCTTCATATTTACTTACTTCAGTTAAACTATGGAACCATTCGATTTGATATTATCAAAGAAAGCTCAACCTGAAACGTTTTAATTCTTTCAGAAACGTACATCTTTCGTTAAAGGATTAAAAATATAAATTCGTTTTATTTAGCATGTAATTTATACATCCAATCAAAATTCCATATGTCCGAAGAAACCGCCGCTCATACCTTTTAAAATATTTTCATTGCCTGTCGGACTGAATTGTTGTAATTTCCTCCAACCACAAACCACTTTGTTAACTGTTGCATTTAAAGTATTAGATGTTCAACTTTTAATAAATAATGCAGGCAAATGTAAGAAGTTATTTATCAATAAAATAAACAAGGAGAAGTCAGGATGAAAAAATTCATAGTACTTTATCACGCCCCGCTGGAAGCAATGAACGAAGCGCAGAAAAATTCAACTCCTGAGGATCAGGCAAAAGGAATGGAAGGCTGGATGAAATGGGCTGAAAGATGCGGCAACAAACTGGTTGATATGGGATCACCACTTATGAACGGGCAGCAGCTTAGCCCCGGCGGACAAAGTAAAAACAGCACTAAGGATGTAGCAGGTTATTCCATTCTGCAGGCAGAAAATCTTGAAGAAGCAAAAAAACTTCTTGAGGGACATCCCCACCTTGGTTGGAACGCAAGCTGCTCTATAGAAGTTCATGAACCATGCCGCTACCGGGTATGTAGAATATTGAAATTATTCAAACGTTTAAATGACACATTCTAATGGTTATTTAAAAAGAAAAAAGCATCACGGTTAAGGATTTACCCGGTGTACCTGCCCGTGATGCTGAATATGAAAACCTAATTTCTCAAATTATTCAAACTCAACTACATCTGCTCTTATATTTACTTTCGAGCTGGTGTAAAGAAAAAGAGCATTTAACGCATCCGTATCATACCTGATATTTACCAAAGCTAATCTTTTCCCTGCTACTGAACCATTTGCAGATTCAAAGTTCTTCCAGAGATCTGATAAAGCTTCCTGGTACAACAACCCGGATCCTGAAACACGGAATAAAGCGAGTGTATTTGTTAAATGTCCGTTGGGAAGCGTGAATCCGAATAAATATCCGGCTTCGGAAGTGCCGGAAACATTGGTTGCAACGATTTTATAATTTGCTTCCCGCAATTCTACATTTGTTGTGTTTAATGATGTAAACATCCCCGATGTGGAGCAGGAGCTGAGAATAAAGGAGAGGGGCAGGAGAATGGGTAACAATAAAAGACTTTTTTTCAATTTGAACCTCCATAAATATTTTTGTTAGTGATTGTTTATTAAATGAACATTAATGGTATTAGTTAAGAAGGGTTGATATATAATTTTATATATCCGAAATTAAATATAGTATTTAAATTTAAAACAGCAGTTAGTACAAAAAAATATTTTTGAACAATTTAAGGGTTAAAATTGGTTTAATAGTGATCAATTTTCCGGTTCCGGATAGATGCATCAAATATATTGTTCAGCGAAAAGGTATATGAGAGCTACGTTGATTATCCTAAATCTTTTTCTTGCGCTTACTGCCATTGCCGGCGGCATCGGATTAATTGCAGGATTCGGTGCACCGCAGATCGATTTACTGCAAAATTCTATATTCTCCGATTTTAAAATACCAGGATTGATTTTGATGATTATTGTCGGCGGTTCATCACTTATTGCATCTGTTTTACTGATAAAAAGGGACGACTTTGCTTTTTATATGTCTCTAATTGCCGGAGTAGTAATTATTATTTTTGAAACAGTTGAGATCTTCGTAATCGGTTCACCGGAAGGTGTTGCAAGAAATTTACAACTTGTCTATTTTCTTATAGGAATAATAATCAGTTTACTTTCCCAAATACAACTAATGAAAAACAGAATCAGAGTAGATGCCTGAAAATTATATTGAAGAAAAGATTTTTAACAAAGTTAATTTCGAGTCTGATCCATTAGAAAAAGGTGAATACGAAAATTGCAGGTTTGTTAAATGCGAATTTTCAAATGCCGGTCTCGCAGAATATAGATTTATCGACTGCATTTTTGAAAACTGTAATCTGAGTAATGCGAACATTACTCTCTCCACACTAAACAATATTACTTTCAGAGAATGTAAAATGGCAGGACTACGCTTCGATACGTGCAATCAATTCGGGCTCACATTTAATTTTAATGATTGTTCTCTTAATCATTCAGTGTTTTATAAAATTAAAATTAAAAATACCGTCTTCAACAACTGTAAACTTAATGAAGCTGACTTTACAGGCTGCGATTTGACGGGCTCTGTTTTCAGCAAATGCAATCTTGAAAGAGCGATTTTCGAAAACACAATTCTTGAAAAAGCCGACTTGCGGACAGCATTTAATTATTCAATTGATCCTGATGCAAACAGGATAAAAAAGGCTAAATTTTCAATCGGACAAATTGCAGGTCTCTTATCCAAATATGATATTATAATTGAATAAGTTTATGAAACAAGATTCAAATATCGAAAAGTAGTCTGAAAAATAATGTTGATAATAGAAGGAATTTAAAATGGAAAAATTAAAAAAGTTTAAGTATAACGGTGCACGTTCCCTTGTATTACTTCACGATGAATATCTTAGGTCCTGTATTCAAACATGGCATGATGCTAAAAAACTGGATATTAAGCTGCCGTTAACCGAAGATAAAGATTATCAATCACTTGAAACTCTGTTGAGACATATTTTAAGAGCTGCACGTGGATATATGACGTGGACATGTGAAAAACTTAATCTTCCGGATCCTGAAATTGAAAAAACACCCGAAATAGATATTATTGGAATTCAGGCAGATGAACATTTATCACATCTTCTTGAACGATGGAAATTACCATTAGCAGAAATTGAGGAAAAGAAATTTCATTCGCCAACTTTTAAATCCCGCTGGGGAGTGGAATACTGTATAGATGCCATGCTTGAACATGCAGTGATGCATCCTGTAAGGCATGAATTTCAATTGAAAAATTTAATGGATGATCAGAAAAAATAATTTTTAGAACTATTGAGAAGCAGATTTATCAACTACATTCTGAATAAATAAATTGAGGCACATATAATGGACAAGGGATTTTATGTTATAACAGGAACCTCAAGAGGAATAGGTGAAACATTATCACAAAACCTGGTGGAAAACGGAAATACGGTCCTCGGTGTCTCAAGAAGCCGGTCAGATAAATTAAATTATGAAAAATATCATCATCTGTTTTTGGATCTGTCTGAATTTACAGGCATTGAAAAGATTGTTCAAAGTGCGAATGAATTATTTTCAAAAGGGAGCTATGATTTTCTTTGTCTTATTAATAACGCCGCCGTTCTTGAACCAATTAACCCGATAGAAAAATGTAAAGCCGGGGAAATTGAAACGCATATTAAAGTCGGACTTATTGCCCCGATGATTCTGACTTCTGAGATTATAAAAAGATTTTCGGATTTAGATATCCGCAAAAAAGTTATTTTTATTTCTTCCGGTGCAGGAATTAAAGCAATGCCTGATTTGAGCATTTACTGCAGTTCGAAGGCGGGAATTAATATGTTTGCTCAATCAATAGGACTTGAGCAAAAAAATAAAAAATTTGGATTTGAAATACTTTCTGTTAATCCCGGAATGGTGGAAACATCAATGCAGAAGATAATCCGTTCGAAAACAAAAAATGAATTTGAAATGGTCGGATTATTTACCGAGGCATTTGAGAAAGGGAAAGTACAGGAAGCTGATAATGTTATTGAGAAAATTAAGATACTGATAAAAAATAAATACTTAAACGGACAGTATATAAATTGCAGTGAAGTATAGAATAAATAGCCATATTTGATTTAATATTTAACATTCCCATAAAATCTTTCCTTTAACTATACATTTTTTTATTTTCTGATTGATTAATTATCAATTATTGCATCGATGTTAAATATAGTTTTTCAAATCAATACGATTTCAGCATACTACTAAATAGTTATTTATGGAAAGCAGAACCGGATTTTTCAGGAAACCCTTCTTTTATATAATCTTTTCAGTATTTATTCTCTGGATTCTATTATTCGAATTTGTCATCCCGGAAAATAATTTTATTCCCAGACCCGGGATCGTATTAATTACTATCCCTTCTTTATTTATTGACTATAATTTTTTAATTCACTTGATCACTACACTTTCAGTGATTTATTTTCCCTCTGTTATAGCTTATTTAATTTTGTACACAATCCGGGGTTTTGTTTTGGGGGATTCGGGAATTCTGAAACTTAAAATTAACTTTTTAACACAGTTATCAGTATTCGTTCCTGCAATTCTGCCGGGTATATTGTTGATTTACTGGTTCCCTCATTTCTTTTTTATCGAATACATTTTTTCATTTATAGTCTCTTCTTTGTGGTGGATTTTAGAAATAAGATCAGCCGGAAAGAAACGGAATGAAAATTACGTCTCAGCATTTAAAAGTTTGGGTGCAGGTAAAAATTTTATAAATAAAAATATTTTGTGGAATGAGATAAAGCCCGAAGTCTTCGGTAATATTTTCAGGTTTCATCTTCAGCTTTGGTCATTAATTCTCATTTTCGAATTTATTTCTAATACATACGGTCTGGGTTCAGTTTTAAAACAAACCTTAATGTATCACGATCTGTCAGCGCTTACAGTAACCATATTTGTCATTTCAATCCTAATCTGGTTAGGATACCTTTTACTGAAATTTATTGAGAACAAATTTATTTTCTGGAACGCTGAGTGAATAATATTTTAGAAATATCGGGGATAACAAAAATTTTTACCGATGAATTCGGTGTTAAGAAAAAGGTACTTGAAAACATTTCGTTCACTATTCCTGATTCGGATTCAAAAATTACGTCAATTCTCGCATCATTCGGAAGTGGGAAATCAACGCTGTTGAAAGTGATAGCTGGGGTGGAAAACCCAACATCAGGAGTCGTATTTCTTGGGGGGGAGAAATATTTACGAGCTAAAGGTAAAATAGTTTTAATTCCTGAGAAATCTACATCATTACCGTGGTTAAATGTCAGAGAAAATATAGAGTTAGGTAGCAGGCTCGAATATTGCAGATTGAATAGCGAAAGTTATGATATAAACGATTTAATAAGCTTAGTTGGTTTAACCGGATATGAGAATCATTATCCGCATAACCAAAGCTTTGGTTTCAGATTCAGGATTAGCCTGGCCAGAGCTCTTCTTTTTAATCCGGTTGTTCTTTTACTTGATGATTGTTTCAAAAAAATGGATGCTGCCACCAGGGAAGAGATTTATAACCTGATAAAGTTAGTCTCCGAAAAAGTTGATTCCAGGTTGATCATTGCTACAACAAATATAATTGAAGCTATTAGGTTAGCCGGAAAAATTTTGATGATGAGTAAAAACCCTGCAAAGATATATAGAGAAATATCTGTTTCTGAAAAATTAACTGGCAATACTGAAGATGAAAAATTTATTGAATACAGAAGAATGATTGAAAATGCCTATAATGAAGAAAAACAACCCGGAACCATAAATTTTTCCATTTAATAGGTGATAAATGATAATTAAATTTAAATTTGCAATTTTTTAAACCGGAGTTAAATGCAGGAAAAAACAGATCAGCTGATTAAAAATAAAGAACAGGCTAAACTTGGCGGTGGTGTTGATCGGATTGAAAGCCAGCATAAAAAAGGAAAGCTTACAGCACGCGAAAGAATCGAACTTCTTGTAGATGAAGGTAGTTTTGAAGAGGTTGATATTTTCGTTAAACACCGTGCAACAGATTTTGGTCTGGATAAACAAAATTATCCTGGTGATGGAGTAGTGACCGGAACTGCTAAAATTGATGGAAGACCTGTGGCTTTATTCAGTCAGGATTTTACTGTTTTCGGAGGTTCGCTTTCTGAAGCGCACGCTGAAAAGATTTTGAAAATGATGAACCTTGCAATGAAAGTCGGTATACCGGTAATAGGATTGAATGATTCAGGCGGTGCAAGAATTCAGGAAGGTGTTGTGAGCCTTGGCGGATATGCAGATATTTTCCTGCTTAACACTCTTGCCTCGGGTGTTGTTCCACAGATTTCGGTAATACTTGGTCCCTGCGCAGGTGGGGCAGTTTATTCACCTGCAATTACAGATTTTGTTTTCATGGTTAAAAACACAAGTTATATGTTTGTTACAGGACCGAATGTTGTAAAAACGGTAACTCATGAAGATGTTAGCTTTGAAGATCTCGGTGGGGCAGAAACTCATGCTTCAAAATCCGGAGTTGCACATTTTACGAATGACAATGAAATTGAAACTTTGCTGAATGTCCGGAAATTAATGAGTTATCTTCCATTAAATTATTTGGATAGAACACCGGAAAAACAATTTGATCGGTCCCAGCTAAAACCTGAAAAAAAACTGGACAAAATTATTCCCGGTAACCCTAACAAACCTTACGATATGAAAGAGGTTATTGAACTACTTGTGGATGACGGCGACTTTTTCGAGGTTCATTCATCTTATGCAGAGAATATAATTGTTGGGTTTGCCAGGATTGGTGGAATTTCAATAGGAATAGTAGCCAATCAACCTGCGGTTCTTGCAGGTGTACTTGATATTAATTGTTCGGTTAAAGGTGCAAGGTTTGTACGTTTTTGTGATTCCTTCAATATTCCTTTACTGGTTCTTGAAGATGTACCCGGGTTTTTACCGGGAACCGAACAGGAGTGGAACGGAATAATCAGGCACGGTGCAAAATTATTATATGCATTTTGTGAAGCTACAGTTCCAAAAGTTACTGTAATTACCCGTAAAGCTTATGGCGGAGCTTACGATGTAATGAATTCAAAACATATACGCGGTGATTTCAATTTTGCCTGGCCTTCTGCTGAGATAGCTGTTATGGGACCCAAAGGTGCGGTTGAAATAATTTTCAAAAAAGAGATTTCTTCTGCAGAAAATCCTGAATTAGAATTGGAAAAGAAACTGGCAGAGTATATTGACAAATTTGCTAACCCCTATAAAGCAGCGGAACGCGGTTATCTGGATGATATAATTCAACCGCATGAAACAAAAATCAGGTTAGTAAAAGCTTTTGAATTGTTAAAAAATAAAGTGGATAAAAACCCGAAAAAGAAACACGGGAATATTCCACTTTAAAATCCCTGAACTATAACTACTTATAATAATAGAAATTAAAGCGATCATTTAAATTTTTACTTGATAAAGAATGATACTAAACTTATATTGCTCATCAAATAAATTACGGAGTGGTGAATGAAGCTAAAAATCCTACCATTCATAGTTATTTTTTTCTTTGCTCTGCTGATTTCTTCCTGCGGAGGAAATAAAGAAATAACAAGAGATGAAATTTCTCCTTCAAACAATACGAATGTTCAAAAAGGGGGAATCGTCTCTGAAATGATGGAACAAGCGAGACAATATTATATTTCCGCACTTGCAAAACAAGATATAAACAGTACATCTGAAACTGTTTCAAATTATGAATCATCTCTCAGGATTATAAACAACCTAAGTTATTATCCCGGCATTGAAGAAAATGAAGCATATGTTGAACTGGAAAAATCCATAATTGATGATTACCGCAAATATCTAGATGGATTACCGGAATTGCCGGTGGAAGTTTCATTTGCTGCATTGGAAGAATGGATGGGGAAAAATATGCCGGATGAGCAATTTTCTCTTAAAGATAAAGAGAAAAACTCTAACCCGGTTATAATCCCTGCCGATGTTCCGCTGGAAGTAAATTCTTATGTTGAGCAGTGGGTGGAATATTTTACAGGGAAAGGCCGTAAACATATGGAATTATGGCTGGAACGTTCCGGCAGATATTTTCCAATGATGACAAAAATTTTCCAGGAAGAACATGTTCCCCAGCAGCTTGTATATTTAAGTATGGTTGAAAGCGGACTTAACCCTGTTGCACGCTCCTGGGCAAGTGCTGTAGGTTTGTGGCAGTTTATAAAATCTACCGGCAGAATGTATGGATTGGAATCAGAATTTTATTTTGATGAAAGACGCGATCCTGAAAAATCTACCAGGGCAGCCGCAAGACATTTAAGAGATCTATATACTTCTTTAAATGACTGGTACCTGGCACTTGCAGCCTATAATGCCGGAGAAGGTAGAATTACCCGTGCAGTCAGAAGAGCCGGGGAGAATAATTTCTGGGCAGCAAGACAATATCTGCCAAGAGAAACAAGAAGTTATGTGCCCCAGTTTATTGCCGTTTGTATGATCGCTATGAATCCGGAAAAATACGGTTTTACCAACATTGAACCTGATAAGCCTTACGAATATGAAACCTGTAAAGTTAATGACGCAATTGATTTAAATTATATTGCGCAAAGTTGCAATACAGATCTCGAAACTTTATTGGATATGAACCCAGAGCTTACCCAGATGAGTACACCAAGAAATTTTCCGGGTGGTTACGATTTAAAAATTCCGAAGGGGACTTCGGAAAATTTATTAGCAAATCTGCAGAACGTTCCGGCTTATGCAAAAAGAAATTATTTGGTTCATACGGTTAAAAGGGGAGAAACACTTACTAGGATTGCTGCAAGGTATGGAATTTCAAAAAATGATCTCGCAGATGCGAACAACATATCTATCAGATCCCGTATTTATATTGGTGTTAAACTAAAAATTCCGGTCAGCAACCTTTCAGATAATAATTTCGCTTATAATACAAATACAGAAGAAGCTGATGAAAATGACAGTGAAGGTTATGTCTCTCCGTATACTGCTCTTCTTAAGAGTAATGATGATCTGAGCGATACATCTTCGGACGGTGAAATAGTTGCTGTTATTGACGATTCTAATCAGGACAATTCTTCCGAGTTACAAAAAGTAGTGACCGACGGAAATAATTCAAATGTTGCAGTTATTCCTGAAGGAAAAACTCCTGTAACTTATACTGTTAAGAAAGGTGAAAGCCTTCTTGGTATAGCAGATTTATTTAATTCAAGAGTCAGCGATATAAGAAACTGGAATGATATTCCTTACACTCGAACAATCAGTGTTGGACAGAAACTTACAATTTATGTTCCAAATGATAAGAAAAACTTCTATGCAAGTCTTGATAACCAGACGCCGGTTGAAAAGTCAATCACAAAAACCTCATCAACAAAAACCTCTGCTTCGTATGTTTATCACCGAATAAGAAGAGGAGAAAATCTTTATTCAATTGCCAGAAGATACAGTGTGAATGTAGCTGATTTACGAGATTGGAATAATGTACCAGGGAATAAAATTTATGCTGGGCAGAGACTTAAAATCTATACGGATAGAACTGCTATAGCTGATAATACATCTACCTCACCCCGAACGAATCTGTACAGGTACAGAGTAAGGAGAGGTGATACCATAAGCGAACTTGCAGAACGATTTGGTGTTTCAACTTCCCAGGTAAGAACCTGGAATGGATTGAGAACAAACAGAATTTATTTTGGTCAAACTCTTAAAATTTATTCTCACGAAACTGCCTCATCATTGGGTGATAACACTACAAAGAGTTCGGCAAATGTTAATTATTATAAAATCAAACCCGGCGATACTATCGGTGGAATTGCTGAACTATATAGAGTTTCCGCATCAAGCATAAGGAAATGGAATAGTTTAAGAAGTAATAAAATTATTGCGGGCTCTACACTAAAAATTTATTCTGATGCAGATGTGAACGATGTTCCCGAAACACCTCACAGAAGTGTAAACGGACTTCACACAGTTAAAAGCGGTGAATCACTTTATTCAATTGCCAGGATGTATTCTACTTCAGTTCAATCGTTGAAAAGATTGAATAAACTTTCAAGTACTAAAATTGTGGTAGGACAAAAATTAAGAGTTGAATAATTTTAATAGTTTATTTTGATAAACATAAAATATAAATTTGTTAAGCTATTTGGAGGAAATCCAAAAATATATTTTGAAATTTTGACTTGAGCCGTTAGGGGTGTTGTTTCGACTTTGTCGGGATGACTGAGAGCATACCCTAATACCTGATCTGGATAATACCAGCGTAGGGAAACGGGCTAAATAGCTCTTAAAGAATAATTAAGTATTTAGCCGTTTCAAAAGAACGGCTTTTTTATTTGGAGGATACAAATGAAATACCTGGTTATTCTTTTTTTCTTTTAAATGGTTCACTCTTTTCCCAGAATATCACAATCAGCGGAATGGTTTTGGACTCAGAAACTCTTAAACCTCTTCCTTCAGCCAATATAATTGTTGAAAATAAGGAAATAGGAACTTCTGCTGAAAAGGATGGAAGTTTCGTTCTAACAGGAAATATTTCTGACACGGATATAATTAAAGTTAGTTATGTCGGATATACCTCATTAGAAATACCAATTTCCGATCAAAATATTAATAATCTTATTGTAAAACTTCTTCCGCAAATAATACCTTCACAAACTGTATTTATTGAAGGTAGTATTGGAAAAAAAGGAATTACTCCTGTCACTTTTGATAAAATCAACAGGAAACAGATTAAAGAAAGTTATACAGTTCAGGATATTCCCGGATTTTTAAGTTCCCTCCCTTCTACAACTTTCTACTCAGAAAACGGAAACGGAATAGGTTATAATTATTTAAGCATAAGAGGATTTGATCAGCGAAGAATTTCGGTATCAATTAATGGAATTCCGCAGAATGACCCGGAAGATCATAATGTCTACTGGTTAGATTTTCCCGATCTGCTGGCAAGTACGGATTTAATCCAGGTACAGCGAGGTGCCGGAAACGGTGCATCCGGCTACCCTGCAATTGGCGGAAGTATTAATATTATTACCTCTACGTTTACAAACGATCCACAGATAAATTTTTCCGCAATACTTGGTAGTTACAATACAAGAAAATACAGTGCTTCATTCTCAAGCGGACTAATCGACAAAAAATATTCTGTTTATGCCAAGCTCTCAACGATTTTAAGCAGTGGTTACAGGCAAGGTTCATGGGTAAAATTCAATTCATATCATCTTTCTGCAATACGATATGATGATAAACTTACTACACAGGTTAATTTTTACGGCGGCCCGATTGCAGATGGATTAGCCTACAAAGGTTTACCCAAGTTTGCAATAAAGAATAAAGATTTAAGGAAAGCTAATTTCTCAGATTGGGGGGAAGATCCTGCAACGAATACTTACACTTATACTGTAACAAGAAGACCAACTGAAATTGAGAATTTCTCCCAGCCTCATTATGAATTAATGAATGAGTACAGGATTAATGATAACCTGACTGTAAATTCGGCATTGTTTTTAGTAACAGGCGATGGCTTTTTCGATTTTGATGGTTCGTGGGCTGATACAACTTATTTAAGGCTCACCGGTGAATATGGATTTCATCCTACTCAAAATCCCGAAAATGTCTTGATTCGTGCACAGGTTAATAATGAGCAATTTGGATGGATTCCAAGATTTAGTTATAAACATGCTAATGGTGAATTAATATTAGGTGGTGAATTTAGAAAACATAAATCCGATCACTGGGGAGCGGTAAACTTTGGTGAGAATCTGCCAGTGGGATTAACCAAAAGTTATCATTATTACTTTTACAACGGTGGAAAAGATATTATAAACGGATTTGTTCATGAAGAATATAATCTGAATAATATGTTTAATGCGCTTGGTGAAATCCAGTTTGCATATCATAGGTACCGGTTATACAATGAAAAATATCTGGGACATGATTTCTCGGTAAGCAATACATTTTTCAATCCAAGATTAGGAATCAATACTAAATTTTCGGATAACTTTAATATTTATTTCTCTTACGCCAGAGTATCAAGAGAACCAAGATTGACAACTTATTATGATGCCGGGGAATCAAGTGATGGTGCTGTCCCCCAGTTTAAACAAAATTCAGATGGAACATATAATTATAATGAACCGCTTGTAAAACCGGAAACAATGAACGACTTTGAACTTGGCTCTTCATTACAATTTAACAATATAAATGTTACTTTAAATTTGTTTTATATGTTGTTTGATAATGAAATTGTTAAGAACGGGCAGGTAGATCGATTCGGTCAACCTGTAACGGGAAATGTTAACAGAACTGTTCATTCCGGAATTGAATTTACAGCATTACTAAATGTATTTCAGGGATTTCAGATAACGGGAAATGCAACTTTAAGTCAAAATAAGATCGAAGATGGAAAACAATATCTGAGCTCGGCAGACTACCTGGATTTGAGTAGGAACAGAATAAGCGGTTTTCCGGATTTTCTTGCAAACCTGGGATTAAGTTATAATTATAGCGGAATATATTTGCAGCTTACGGGAAAGTATGTTGGTGCTTTCTTCTCGGATAATTATGATAAAAATATTTCAGAATACCTTAATCAATTTCCGGGATTTATTTCATACACAGATAACAAAAATGAAGCATATTTCACATCAGATTTTACAGCAAGTTATCAGTTCAAACCGATTGATGCATTAAACAGTTCTAAAATATTTGTGCAGGTAAATAATATTTTTGATAAACTTTACTCAGCAAATGCAATTGGACCTGAGTTTTTCCCGGCGGCAGAAAGAAATTTTATTGCCGGCGTTCAGGTTGGTTTGTAATTAAAAACAGATATGCAAGATTTTAATAATCTGGCATAACTTTACAGCATATTTAAATTAATAAACATAAACATGAAAAAATGTATTATACTGGCAAACGGAAAGGCACCGTCAAAGAGTATTTTAAAATATTTGCTATCAATTGATTACAAAGAATTAATTTGTGCCGATGGCGGAGCAAACACAGCGAAAAAACTTGGATTAATCCCGGACTATATTATTGGAGATTTTGACTCTGTAAAAGATGAAACACTCAAATATTTTAATAACAAATCAAAAATAATCCGGATAAAAAGACAGAATGATACAGATGTTGAGAAATGTCTGAAGTTTGCTGTTAAAAAGAAATACGATGAGGTGATTTTACTTGGAGCAATCGGTGATAGGCTTGACCATAGTTTTTGTAATCTTGGAATAGTGAAAAAGTTTTTTCACAAAATAAAAATCAGGATCATTTCAGAAAAATCTTTACTTACTCCTTATTCAGGGAAGGTTGAACTTGACACTATCAAGGGTGAAACAATTTCTGTTTATGGTTTAGATAATAAAACTAAAATAACATCGCAAGGATTAAAATATCCTCTAACGAAAACATTGCTTTCTTTTGGCAGCAGGGAAAGTACAAGCAATGTTGCCGAAAAAGATTATGTTCAATTAAAAATTGAAGGGGGGATTATTTTTGTTATTAGGGATTTCAATTTGCTGAAATTACATGATCTCGTTTAACAATCTCGATATTTTTATAATAATTCTATTCTTCGGAATTGTACTTCTGATCGGATTTATTTCCGGAAGAAATACAAAAGAGCAGGCAGATGATTATCTCCTTTCAGGTAGAAAAGTTGGATTGCTTCTATTTATTCTCACTAATGTTTCCACCTGGTACGGTGGAATTTTAGGGGTGGGGGAGTTTACATACCGTTATGGAATCGCAAGCTGGTTCACACAGGGATTTCCTTATTATGTTTTTGCTTTTCTGTTTGCCATCTTCTTTGCAAAGAAGATCAGGGCGGCTTCCCTGTTTACTATTCCAGATAAAATAACAGAAACTTATGGAAAAACTGCCGGGATGATTTCTGCAATTCTTGTTTTTGTACTTGTGTCGCCTGCTCCTTATGTTTTGATGACGGCTAACCTGATCTCACTTATTTTTCATACAGGGATTATTTTAAGTCTTTTCATCTCGGTCATTCTTTCAATGATTTATTTGCTTCAGGGAGGCTTTCGTTCTAATGTATTTACAGATTCCTTTCAGTTTTTTGTAATGTTTGGCGGTTTTATTCTTATTCTGATATTCTGCGGAATAAATTTCGGAGGTTATGATTATCTTTCCTCAAATTTACCGGAAACCCATCTTCAGATTACAGGAGGAGCTTCTCCTTTATTTATTGTAGTCTGGTTTTTGATTGCGATGTGGACTTTCGCAGACCCGGGATTTCACCAGAGATGTTATGCTGCAAAATCAGGTGATGTTGCTGTTAAAGGAATTATTATTTCAATTTTCTTTTGGGCATTATTTGATTTTCTGACAACATCTACCGGTTTGTTTGCAAGAGCAGTTTTACCTGGGATTAGTCAGCCGGTTTTGTCTTACCCTCTTCTGGCAGAAAAAATTCTGCCATCCGGCGTAAAAGGAATTTTTTACGCGGGATTATTTGCAACAATTATGTCAACATCAAACAGTTTTTTATTTCTCAGCGGAACTACCGTTGGAAGAGATTTTATTTTCAGAATCAAAAAAAACGCCGATGAAAATAAATTAAAATCATACACTGTAATTGGATTGATAATCAGCGGGTTACTTGCAATTCTGCTTGCTTATGAAATTCCCTCTGTAATTGAAATTTGGTACACACTTGGATCACTATGCATACCGGCAATAATTCTGGCAGTTGTAAGTTCATACTATCCAAAGTTTAGAATAAGAAATGAAGTGCTGATCGTTGAAATGATTTCTGCGGTTTTATTCAGCACAATCTGGTATTTCTTACGGGAACTTCAATTAATTACAGGAATATTATTCGAAGTTGAACCAATGATTGTTGGATTGTTATTCGGGGTGACTATTCATTTGTATGGGCTGTTTAGAATCAAAAGACAACTATGATTTTTTCTCAGTAGGTTTTTTATAAATCAAAGATAAAATTATAGACCCGGCAAGCAACGCGATTATTATTCCCAGTGAAACTCCGGTTGGTATATGATAGAAATCGGAAATCATCATTTTTATGCCGACGTAAAACAAAATAATTGCTACACCGTATTTCAAATAAACAAACAAATCAACTATTCCGGCAAGTGCGAAATAAAGTGCCCGCAAACCAAGTATTGCAAAAATGTTTGAGGTGATGATTATAAATGTGTCTCTTGTAATGGCTATTATGGCCGGTATTGAATCAACTGCAAATACAATGTCGGAAGATTCAATTAATATTAGCGTCAGGAAAATCGGAGTCGCAAATATTGTCCCGTTTTTCTTAGTAAAAAATTTCTTTCCCTTATAGTCAGGTAATATGTTAAAATATTTCCTGATGAACCTGATGACAGGATGATGCTCCCAATCAATTTCTTTTTCACCGCCGAAGGCCATTTTATAAGCGCCGTAAAGAAGAATAAGTCCGAATACATAAATAATTGGCTGGAAAAGATTAATTAACCCGACACCAATCAGTATAAAAATTATTCTCAGGACAACTGCACTCAGTATCCCCCATTTTAGAATATGCGGCTGATTCTCGGGAGAAATCCCCAGAGTTTTAAAAATCAAAAGGAACACAAAAAGGTTATCTACCGAGAGGGAATATTCTATCAGGTATCCTGTAATAAATTCCAAACTTCTTTGCGGACCCTTTTCAAGAAAAAAATGAATTGCTACAAAAAAAAGAAGAGCGGTGCTTATCCAGATACCGCTCCACATCAGACTTTTCTTGAGCCCCATTTTGCCTTGCCTGTGATCTGTTACATATAAATCGACGATGATAATAATAACTGCAATTACTGCAAAGACAATCCAGAAAATAAATTCATTAAACAAATAGTCCTCACAATATGTTAGGGAAGCAAAATTCCAAGTGCCAGAACTGTTGTCCACAAACCATTTTTATCACCTTCAGCTGACTGAGTGATATTAAATGATCTTACAATCTTTCCTGACATTTTATATATGTTTTCTCTTTCACTCCAGTCAGTATCAGGGTTAAAATCAACTCCAAGAGTTGTAGCAAGCATTGTTGCAGCTAAGTCTTCAGCATATTCTCCGGCAACTTTTTCAGTCTGTCCGAACGGATGATGTTCGGAAAGATAACCATACTGGCTCGGATCAGCAGGGAGCGCAGCACCTATTGAAGCCGCAATTAATCTGTTTGGTTCATTGGTTGAGTTTCTGGCCATTACTGCGAAAGTAATTTGTCCGGGTGCTAATTCTTTCAGCCCTTCCTCTTTGCTTATTTTTTTACAGCCGCCCGGGTAAATGCTGCTTACAGTTACCAGGTTACAAATCTCTACCCCGGCACTTCTAAGAGCTAGCTCAAATGAAGCTAAGTATTCTTTATGTCTGCCTACCCCTTTGGTAAAGAAAATTTTAGATGGTACATACAATATATCATCTCCTTTCTAAGTTATGATGTTATTTTAATAAATTTCCTTTTTCCTACTTTAAGTACTTTACTTTTATTTAATAGAATCTGCGCGTTAATATCTTCTATTTTTTCACCGTCAATTGAAACACCGCCCTGGGCAACGAGTCTTCTCGCTTCACCTTTTGATGGAGCAAAATTTACTTTCAAAATCAGATCCAGTATCCCGATCTCAGATCCGTTATCTAGTTTTATTTCGGGAATGTCATCTGGAATTTCTTTCTGAATAAAAATTTTATCGAATTCCTTTTCGGCTTCTTCAGAAGCTTCCCTGTTATGATACATCCTGATTAAAGTTTTTGCAAGGTTTCTCTTTAAATCCCTTGGATTAACCTGCTTTTCATCAAGCTGATTTTTTACCCTCAAAAGTTCATCGTTTGAAACATCTGTAGCAAGTTCAAAATATGTATAGATGAGTTCATCGGGAATAGACAGAGTTTTACCGAACATTTCTTTCGGTGAATCTGAAATACCGACGTAGTTGTTATATGATTTGCTCATCTTTTCCACGCCGTCAGTTCCAACCAGTAGCGGCATAGTTAATATCACCTGGGGTTCAACACCAAATTCTCTTTGAATATCTCTTCCGACAAGTAAATTAAATTTCTGATCTGTTCCACCCAGCTCAACATCACTTTTTATCGCAACTGAATCCATAGCCTGGGCAAGCGGGTAGAGAAGTTCGTGCAGACTAATCGGCTCGCCGTTTTTATATCTTTTTGTAAAGTCGTCTCTTTCAAGCATCCTGGCAACAGTATATTTTGAAGCTAAACGAATTACATCTTCGAAGCTCATTTTACCAAGCCATTCAGAATTATAAACTATTTTTGTCTTCTCCTTGTGCAGAATTTTTGAAGCCTGTTCAAAATATGTTTCACCGTTCAGTTTTGTTTCTTCCAGTGAAAGGGAAGGGCGGGTAACATTCCTACCGGACGGGTCGCCTATCATTCCGGTGAAATCCCCGATAATTAAAATTGCCAGATGACCGAGTCCCTGGAACTGGGCAAGTTTCCTCAAAACAACAGAATGTCCGATGTGAAGATCTGGTCTGCTTGGATCGCAGCCAAGTTTAATGTTCAGTGGAATATTTTCCTTTAATGATTTTTCTATTTTTTTTAATAATTCCTCTTCCGGTATAATTTCAAATGCACCGCGACGAATGACGTCCATCTGTTCATTTATCGGGGCAAATTTCAATTTTGTCATCTACAATGTATTCCTGAATAATGTTCTAGTATTTAAAATTTCTTTCCTGGTCTCTCTGCTGATCTCTTTTTGCAATTGTTTCTCTCTTATCGTAAACTTTTTTACCCTTTGCTAATGCAAGTTCAACTTTAACTTTTCCGTTTCTGAAATATAACCTTAACGGGATTAATGTTAATCCTTTTTCTTTAATTTTGCCAATTAGCTTTTTTATTTCGCTTTTATTAAGAAGAAGCTTCCGCGTTCTCGTCGGCTCGTGATTATTAATGTTTCCCTGCTCATAAACACTAATGTGAGTGCCAAATAAATAAACTTCACCATTTACCAGGTTTGCATAGCTATCAACAAGGTTTGCTTTTCCCTGCCTGAGTGCTTTTACTTCGGTACCTTGTAAAACAATTCCGGCTTCATAAGTTTGCAGTATAGCATACTCGTGTCGTGCTTTCCTGTTGACAGTTATATTCTTTTCGTCAGTTTCCTTGGCCATAATTCCTAAAAAATAAGCGATAAAATTATTCTTACACTAACTTAAATGCAAATATTGATTATCAAATGTAACATTATTCAAAATAAAATTATATAGAAGCAGAAAGGGATAGGTGTTATTTGCCGAAAGATGACAAACTTAAAGTAAGCTTCAACTTTCCTTTCTTTAAACATTCTTCCTCTTTACCTATTTTAACGCAGCTATTTTTAGGTAATTGATGAACAAACTGAAATATCTTCTCTTATTAATTTTCCTGGTTGTCTCAACATTCTACGGATGCGCGCATAAAGAGCCTGAAAACCAGATTGTAATCTGGCATAATATGCGTCCAGAGGAAAAAAATGTTCTGCAGAGACAGCTAGATGAATATATGAAGCTTCATCCCGGGATAAAAATAGTTCAGATATACAAAGAAACAGAGGAGATGCGTTCCGGTTATATTGTTGCTGCAATTGGCGGCCAGGGACCTGATCTGATCTATGGTCCATCAGACCAGGTTGGACCTTTTGCTGATATGGATATTATAAAACCTCTCGAAAATATTTTTTCATCAGAATATCTTTCTCACTTTAACGACAAAGCACTTATATATTACAAAGAACATCTCTGGCAGCTTGCCGATAAACTTGGTAATCATTTAACCCTGGTATATAACAAAGACCTTGTTCCTGTTCCTCCCAAAACTGATAAAGAATTAATTGAAATAGGGAAAAAGTTAACCAAGGATTTAAATGGTGATGGAAGAATTGATCAGTACGGGTTGGTATGGAATTATACCGAACCATATTTCTTCATTCCTTTTTTAACAGGTTTTGGAGGCTGGGTACTTGATAGTACAAACACTCCGACTCTAAATACTCCCGCAATGATTAATGCTCTTAACTTTATCGCTGATCTGCGCGACAAATATAAAATTATTCCCGGCGAAGCAGATTATGATATTGCCGATGTTTTGTTCAAAGAAGGAAAAGCGGGAATGATTATAAATGGTGACTGGTCGTGGTCAAGTTATGGAAATGCAGGAATAAATTATGGAATATCCGTTCTTCCAATCATTACAGAAACAGGGAAGTATGCAACTCCGATGGTTGCCCCAAAGGGTTATTCAATTAATAAAAATGTAAATGATAAAAAATTAAGTGAGATAAAGGACCTGCTAAAGTTTTTAATGAGTCCTGAAAAACAGCTTGAAACTGCTCTCGAAGTAAAAACATTTCCCAGCAGAAAAGAACTCTATTCAAATCCAAAACTTGCAAATGATGAGATATTCATTAATTCCAAAGAACAGATAGATCACGGAATTGCATTACCTATTGTAACGGAAATGCGTGCAATCTGGGATGCTATGCGTCCTGCTTACCAGGCTGTTCTGGGTGGTGCAATTACTCCCCAAAAAGCAGCAAAACAGATGCAGGAAGATGCAATTAAAAAAATAAAAGAGCTGAGAGAAGATTATGTTGATCCGGTTGGCAGAACAATTATTTTTGTGTTTTTCTTCCTCGCAATAGCAGCACTGCTATTCTTTACAAGAAAAAGTATTTCGGCATTTTTCAAGAACTTTAAAAAAGACAGCTTTGCATATTATCTTCTACTTCCGGCAATGATAATTATGCTTGCTGTGATTATGTATCCGTTTGTTTACAATATAATTTTATCCTTCTCAAATATGAGTCTTGCTCATATCAATGACTGGAGCATTGTCGGGTTTTATCAATACGTAAAGGTTTTTGCCGAACCCCAGTTTTATGAATTCTTTTTGAAAACAATTATATGGACAGGAACAAACATAGTTTTTCATGTTGTTTTAGGTGTTACACTTGCACTTCTTATAAACAGGAGTCTTCCCGGTTCCGGAGTTTTCAGAACTTTGCTGATTCTGCCATGGGCAATTCCGCAATATATTGTTGCGTTGACCTGGCGGGGAATGTTTAACTATGAGTACGGTGCTATAAATTTAATTATTGTAAAATATCTTTCAATGTCACCTGTTGAATGGTTGAAGTCTCCGGTTGAAGCATTTATGGCAGTAATCATAACTAACATTTGGTTAGGTTTTCCGTTTATGATGATAATTGCACTTGGTGCACTGCAAAGTATTCCCAAAGAACTTTATGAAGCTGCTGATATTGACGGCGCATTGTGGTATCATAAATTAAAATCCATTACAATACCATTAATTAAACCGGTTATGATTCCGGCAATTACACTTGGCGTAATCTGGACGTTCAATAATATTAATGTAGTCTGGCTGGTTAGTAATGCCGGTGAACCATCGGATAAAACACATATTCTTGTTTCGTTCGTTTATAAGGCCGCATTTAACCTATATCGATACGGATACGCGGCAGCTTTTAGTGTTGTTATATTTTTAATTTTGTTAGCTTTTGGTTTATCGTTTCTGCGAAGAACAAAAGCTACAGAATCTGTTTATTAAAACAGTAACTTTGAATCTTCGTGTCTTTGTGGCAGGGAAACAATAATTTTTTGTATTAGCTGCTAAGACGCCAGAGGCACGAAGAAAAAATCTTATAAGACAAAGAGTATTATGAATAGAAAAAAATTACTTGCAGATATTTTAACTTATTTATTCCTCATCATTTTTACACTCGTTGCTCTTTACCCTGTAATAAATGTATTTACAATTTCAATAAGACCAAATGACAGATTGCTTTCTACATCACTCTCAATAATTCCTGAGAACGCAACATTTAAACAATATGTAGAACTCTTTACAAACAGACCATTTCTGCTCTGGGTCTGGAATTCAACAATCGTTTCATTTATTGTTACACTTACAGGTGTAGCACTTGCTTCAACAGCAGGCTATGCACTTTCAAGATTTAGGTTTATTGGAAAACAGGCAAGTATGCTTGGATTATTAACAACGCAAATGTTTCCCGCAACTATGCTTCTTCTTCCGATGTATATAATGCTGATTAAATTAGGTTTGATAAACAGCTACCTCGGGATTATTATAGTTTACTCCGCAACTGCGCTTCCGTTTTGTGTCTGGCAAATGAAAGGTTACTATGATACTATTCCTTTTAGTCTTGAGGAAAGTGCAAGAATAGACGGATGCAATAAATGGCAGGCATTTTATAAAATAATATTTCCCCTCGCCGCTCCCGCACTTGTAATTACAGCATTATTTTCTTTTATGACAGCATGGTCGGAATATATTGTTGCTGCTCAGGTTCTGCAGGATAGTTCACTTTACACATTGCCTCTCGGATTAAAATCTTTTCAATCTAACTTAACTACCGAATGGGGTTTGTACGCCGCTGCCGCCCTGATCGTAAGTATTCCCGTTGTTCTGTTATTTATAATTCTTAGTAAGTGGCTGGTTTCAGGATTAACGCTCGGAAGTGTTAAAGGATAAATAAAAAAAATTAACGATTTATAATTATCAATTAGATTTACTGGTTGGACGGTTTATAAATTCGTTTAGACTTTAACTTCATCAACATCCTGAACAAACATTACCATAATTCCTGCAAAGATCATTGAAGCACCGCCTAATAGTAAAGCGTAAATTGCTTCACCGCCAAATGGAACCCTTACAAACCAGCCTAAAATTGCTGCTGCAGTAATCTGGGGAATTACAATGAAGAAATTAAATATTCCCATGTATACTCCCATCTTCTCGGGCGGTATTGATCCTGCAAGAATTGCGTAAGGCATTGCCAGAATTGAGGCCCATGCAAGTCCGATTCCTAATTCGGAGATTAAAAGAAGATCAGGGTTTTGAATCACATAAAATGAAGCAAATGCAATACCACCGACTACAAGACTTATCATATGAACACTTTTTCTGCTTGTCCTTTTAGCAAGCCACACTAACACAAAAGCCATAATTGCCGCAAAACCATTATACACCGACATTAGAACACCAACCCAGTCGGCACCTTTATTAAATAATTCTGAAGTCGGATCAGTAGCACCATAAATATGATGAGTGACTGCAGGAGTTGTATATATCCACATTGCAAATAAGGCAAACCATGAAAAAAACTGAACCACAGCAAGTTGTTTCATGGTTTTGGGCATTTTATACAGATCATTTGTAACAACCACAAAACCATTTTTAGTATTTCCGGATTTTGTCATCAGTCCCGCAATAAACTGGACAATGCCGAAAGCGATTAAACCGAAAAACAAAACGTAAAGTCCAAAATCATTTTCTCTTAAGATGAAAAAAAGTATTGCGGAACAGACTAAACCGGCTGATAACCATATAAATCCATTTGTAAAAAATTTTGATGATGAAACATCTATAGGAGTTTTATAATCAGGATGATTGATGGATGATGCTTCACTTTCAGAAAACTTTTTTAATTCTTCAGGAGAATATTCTTTTGTGCTTGCAACCGTCCATAGTACAGCCAGAAAAAATATTGCACCCCCGATATAAAAAGAAAACTTCACCGAATCCGGTATTTGTCCTGAGGGAGCAGTATTTGCTATGCTAAACCAGTTTGTCAACATATAAGGAAGAGCAGAAGCGACAACAGCCCCGATGCCTATAAAAAAACTTTGCATTGAATAACCGATTGTACGCTGTTCCGAAGGAAGGTTATCTGCAACAAATGCACGGAAAGGTTCCATAGAAATATTTATGGAGGCATCCATAATCCAGAGCATACCTGCTGCAACCCATAGAGCAGGAGAGTTTGGCATAAATATAATTGCAATGGATGCGAGAATTGCTCCTCCAAAAAAATAAGGTCTTCTTCTCCCCAGTCTTGTCCATGTTTTATCGCTGAAGTGTCCTATAATTGGCTGAATTATCAAACCGGTTACAGGAGCTGCAATCCAGAGTATCGGAATTGAATCAATATCTGCACCAAGGGTTTCAAAAATTCTGCTTACGTTTGCATTCTGAAGTGCGAAGCCGAATTGAATACCAAGAAATCCGAAACTCATATTCCAGATCTGCCAGAAGCTTAGACGGGGTTTTTGCATATGCTGTTCCTTTTAGAAAAGAAATCTTGAACGGCAAAAACTTAGTCTTTTTTTAGATTTAATACAAAAGGATTTCAACCAAAGAGATTTTGAAATTCATTGCAGAATTTTTAAAAATGGGTGGAAGTGTATTCATTTTTCGAATAAGTTAATGGTCAACCCAAAAACTATTTTTGAAATTAAAATTTCCGGAGACAAGTTTTATGTTTAAGAAATTAACTCTTCTGGCTGCACTCGTTTTTATATCCTCGGTTTTAACCTCTGCACAGGTTCCTGATAAATTTACAAACCTGCAGGTATTGCCAAAATTGATTTCAAAGGATAATCTTCTAGACGTTATGAGATCTTTCAGCGGTGGACTTGGAGTTCATTGCGAATTTTGTCACGTTGAAAATGAAGACACGCATAAGACTGATTTTGCTTCTGATGATAAACCCGAAAAAAATGAAGCCCGCATTATGCTGAAGATGGTTGCGGGAATTAACAAAGATTACCTCTCTCAATTATCCGAATATTCTAAGAATGTTATTCAGGTTAAATGTGTAACGTGTCATCGTGGAAATAAAAAACCTCTCATGCTTCAGGATGTGCTTCTTTCAACTATAAAAGATAAAGGTCTTCCGGAAGCAATAACAACTTATCATCAGCTACACGATCAGTATTATGGAAGTTTTACCTATGATTTTTCAGATCATACGCTTGTAAAGCTGATAGAAATGTTGAATGATGAAAAAAGATATGACGATGCGCTCGGGATTGCAAATCTGAATATTGAAATGTACCCGCAATCGGGTGTTGCTTATTACGGATTAGGTGAAGCTTACCAGGCGAAAGGTAACAAAGATGAAGCTTTGAAGAACTATCAGAAGGCTAAAGAATTAATGCCTGAAGGGGCACGCTTTATTGATCGTAAAATCAAGGAATTACAAACTGAATAATTTGCTTCCTGTATATGGAAATTGCATTAATTGATAACAATGATTCGTTCACTTATAACATTGTTGAATTAATCAGGAAAATTCGTGGATTTAAACCCGCAGTTATTTCATCTGATGCAATAGACTTACATGAACTTGGAAAGTATCAGAAGTTAATAATTTCGCCGGGTCCGGGATTACCGGATGATTTTCCTGTGTTGAATGAAATCATTAACGCTTTTTACACTCAAAAACCGATGCTGGGAATTTGTCTCGGTCATGAAGCAATTGCTCAGTTTTTTGGAACAAAATTAATTCACCTTCCAGGTGTAATACACGGCCAGCCAAAAGAAATACGTGTACTGAATAATTCTGTCATCTTCAACAGAATCCCGGAAAAATTTAATGTTGGGTTGTATCATTCCTGGGTAATAGATAAAAACCATCTTCCGGATGAATTGGAAATAACATCACTATCTAGGGAAGGGAATATTATGTCTTTTCAGCACAGGGAGTTAAAGTTATTCGGAGTTCAGTTTCACCCGGAATCTATTATTTCTGAATTCGGGAAAGAATTAATGGAAAATTTTTTGAAAATATAAATTTGTGCCATTGTTTCTCATTGGAAAAAAATAAACCGCTGAGTTGCAAAGGCGCAAAGGTCACTCAAATCACACTATGGAACTCAAAAATTTCGAAGATAAATTAAAAAGATTCGGTTCCTCAAATTCCCCATTCTTTTTTTTAATTGATTTTGAATTAAAGAAACCATTTGTATGTAAACTGGATGAGACCGAAAAGAACAGAATTTATTTTGATATAAAAGGAAAGACCAATTTTAATTTAGATAAAGACAAAAAGATAATTTCAATATTTAAAAAGTACCCGGTTCAAAAAGAAAAATATTTTGATGCTTTTAAGGAAATAACAGAACACATTCGTCGTGGAGATACTTATTTAGTAAATCTCACATTCCCCACAAAACTTGAAATCGATAATTCACTGGAAGATTTATTTTGTACTGCGAAAGCTCCATATAAATTATTATTTAAAAATGAATTCCTGATTTTTTCTCCCGAGTGTTTTGTTAAGATTGTTGATGATCAAATATTCTCTTATCCTATGAAAGGAACTATTGATGCATCTATTCCAAATGCAGAAGAAAAATTATTAGGTAATGAGAAAGAAATATTTGAACACAATACAATTGTAGATTTAATCAGAAATGATCTTTCAATTATTTCGACTGACGTTAAAGTCACAAAATTCCGTTACATCGATAAGATTCACACAAACCAGAAAGATTTATTACAGGTTAGTTCGGAGATAAGAGGAAATCTTTCGAAAGACTGGAACCATAACCTTTATGACCTTTTGTTAAAAATGCTTCCAGCCGGTTCGATATGCGGCGCACCAAAGCAGAAGACGATTGAAATTATAAGAAAGGCTGAAAAGAGAGATAGAGGATATTTTACCGGAATCTTCGGAATTTATGATGGGGTTAATTTAGATTGTGCTGTTAACATACGATTTATTGAACAAACTGAAAATGGATTGCAATTCAGAAGCGGTGGTGGAATTACTGCTTTGAGTGATCCGGAGTCAGAATACAATGAAATGATAGACAAAGTTTATGTACCCGCTGGTTGAAACAATAAAGGTTATTGACGGAACTCCGCAAAATTTATTCTGGCATCAAAAGAGGTTTGAATTTTCATTTAAAAAACTTTTAAAATCGAATCGAAAATTAAAATTGAAGAAACTCTTTCTATCCCGGATGAATTTAAAAGAGGAATAGTTAAATCCCGCTTTCTTTATAATCAAAAAACTTTCACAACAGAATTTAAATATTATATACCTCCCGTAATAAAATCGCTCAAACTTATAGAGAACAATAATATTGATTACCCCTTAAAATTTACTGACAGAACCTCTATTCAAAATATGTTGCAAGAAAAAGGGGAGTGTGATGATATCCTTATTCTTAAGAACGGAAAAGTTACAGATACATCAATTGCTAATATTGTGTTTTTTGACGGGAATAAATGGTACACTCCGGAATTTCCGTTGTTAAATGGCACAACTAGAGAAAGACTTGTGAGTGAAAAGAAAATAATTCTGCGTGATATTACCTTTAAGCAAATAAAATCATTTGAGGGATTCAGGTTAATAAATTCCATGATTGATTTCGAGAATCAGGAATTGATCAACATTAATTCTATAAAATGAAAATTTCATTATTAATGAATTGAGTTATCTTATCAAGTTGAAAATCATTTCATTTATTTATCCATCTCACCGGAAATATTGCAGTTATAACATGTGCATCTTCCATAAACAGTATTTTTATCAAATTTTTGATATTTTGCTTCACTCAATAAATAATATTAGCCCAAATCTTAAATGAACCGGAATCCAGATTCAACTTCCAAAAGAAAAAAAGAACATTTAGCGCTTTGTCTCACTGATAAAGTTGCTTTTAGGGAGAAGACAAACGGGTTTGAAAATTATGAGTTTGAACATTTTGCAATTACGGAAGTGGATCTTTCCAGGATATCATTAACCACTAATTTCCTCGATAAAAAAATTGACTACCCGTTCCTGATATCCTGCATGACCGGGGGAATAACTGAAGCAGAAAACATCAATGCACGGCTTTCTGTTGCAGCTCATAAATTAAATATTGCTCTTGGGGTTGGCAGCCAGCGGCAGGCACTGGAAAATAAAGAATATCACAATTCGTATAAAGTGATTAGGAAAAATGCTCCATCCATTCCTATACTCGGGAATATTGGTGCTGCTCAGGTTGTTACGATGGATACATTTGATTCTATAGATTTACTTGTCGATCTTATTGAAGCTGATGCAATGGTTGTGCATGTTAATCCCCTGCAGGAATTAATTCAGCGGGGAGGAGAGCCTGAGTTTAAGGGACTCATAAAAAAAATAAAGAAAATGGTTAAGCAGATTAAAGTTCCGGTTTTAGTTAAAGAAGTAGGAGCCGGTATATCTGAGAAGGCTGCCAGGAGACTTCTTGATTGTGGAGTTTCCGGAATCGATGTGGCGGGAGCTGGCGGTACAAGCTGGGCTGGTGTGGAAATCTTAAGGAATGAAAATAAGAATTATGATGAGTTCTGGGATTGGGGATTACCGACCTCATATTGTATAAGAACAATTTCAAAGCTGAAGAAAAAATATGATTTCACCTTAATCGGTTCCGGTGGTATTAACTCCTCTTTTGATGCTGCAAAAGCAATTGCTCTTGGGTCAGATATAGTAGCATCTGCAAGAAAAGTATTACAGACTCTTGATTCAGCAAACACAGAAGGTGTTGAGAAGATGATAAAAAACTGGTTCGATGACGTGAAGAGAATAATGTTTCTTACAGGTTCTTCATCTTTAAAAGATTTTAAAAACGGTAAATTGATTTTAAGGGGAAATTTATTTTGAATAAAAGCAGCAAAAAATATAATTCACTTTACGAAAGAGAACGAAAACAGGTTGATCGGATACTGGACAAAGTTCTTTATAAGAGAAAACCTTTAGGGCTTTATTCTCCGGCATATTATATAATTGAGAGCGGCGGGAAAAGATTGAGACCTTTGTTGGTCCTATTTTCAAGTAAGGCAGTTGGTGGAAACTTTTCAGATGCATATTATGCCGGAGCAGCAGTTGAACTGCTTCATAATTTTACGCTTGTGCACGATGATATTATGGATAATGCTGATAAAAGGCGCGGAAGGATGACACTTCATATAAAATATGATAACAATACCGCTATACTTGCAGGTGATAGCTTATTGGCTATAGCTTACGAAAATCTTTTAAAAAATTGTAATGGAAATTCAAAAGAGATTCTGGCTGATTTTACAAAAATTCTGGTGGAAGTTTGTGAAGGACAAAGTTTGGACAAAGAATATGAGTCTGAACCGGTTGTGAATTTAAAAGACTATATTGAAATGATACGTAAAAAAACGGCGGTAATGCTTGAGATGTGTTGTTCTATTGGTGCCCGCCTGGGTAACGGAACAGAAAAAGAGATTAAAGCATTATCTTCATTCGGAAAAAATATCGGTATCGCTTTCCAGGTTCAGGATGATCTGCTTGACATAACCGCTGATGAAAATGAGTTCGGTAAAAAAATTGGTGGTGATCTGGTAGAAGGGAAAAAAACTTTCCTTCTTATCAGTGCCTTAAATAAAGCACGTGGTAATCATAAAAAAATGATTAAAGCCCTGATCAAATCCAAAGGAATAAAACCCGGACAAATTGATGAGTATAAACAACTATATACGGATCTCGGGGTAATTGATGATGCAAAGAAAGAGATTAAGCGTTATACAAATCTTGCGTTGCGATCTGTTAAGGTCTTGAAACATAGCGAAGATCGTGAAATATTTAACTGGCTTGCAGAAAGTTTAATAAAACGAATTAAATAATGATAGAAAATACTGTACAGATTATAAATAAAGCCGGGATGCACACACGACCCGCAGCTACAATAGTTAAAATGGCTTCAAAATATAAATGCGAATTTTATATTTCAAAAAACGGATTGAACATTAACGGGAAAAGTATAATTGGAGTAATGACGCTTGCTGCAGAAATGGGCTCAGAGGTTACTCTTAGTTTTGATGGAGAGGATGAGAAGGAAGCGGCAAAAGAAATTACTGATTATTTTAACAGAGGATTTGACGAACTTTGAAATCTTTTAGACAAATATTCATGAGTGCTGAAAATAAAATTGCCGGGATTGCTGCTGCACCCGGAATCGTAATTGGTAAAGCATATCTTTTCTCAAAAGAAAAACTGGATGTAAGCAGGGGAGAAATTACGGACATTGAAGAAGCAAAAAGTAATTTGGAAGAAGCATTAAACAAATCAAGGAAAGAACTCAATAAAGTTTTAAATATAGCACGTGAAAAAATGGGCGATGAAAGGGCTGCAATATTTGAAGCACAAATAATGATTCTAGATGATCCGATACTTTTGGGAAATATAATCAGGAGAATTGAAACAGAGAAAAAGCAGCCGGAGTTTATTGTTGATAATGAGATTTCAAGGTACCAGGAACTGATGACCATTTCTCATGAAAGTTATATGAAAGAAAGAGCGCACGATATTGAGGATATTAAAAACAGGATAATCAGAAATTTACAGAAGAAAAGATGGCAGTCTAAAATTAAACCGGATATGGTAGTTGTCAGTGACTCTCTCACCCCTGCGGATACAATTTTGCTCAGTAGGAGTAATGTTCGGGGTTTTATAACGGATCATGGCGGGTTAACCTCCCATGCGGCAATCGTTTCACGATCTTTGAATATTCCTGCAGTTGTAGGAACACACAATGCCACACTGCACATTAAGGAAGATGATATAATAATTGTTGATGGATTTCATGGATATATTATTATAAATCCTAACCAGGAACAAATCAGTTTTTTTGATCAAAAGCTTGAAAAACTTAAACAGCTTCAGAAAGAACTTGAAGAATTAAAAGATAAACCGGCGATTACTACTGATGGGATAAAAGTCAGTCTTCAAGCCAATGTTGATGTTTCCGGTGAGATCGATATGGTTATTACAAGTGGCGCCGAGGGAATTGGTCTTTACCGTACTGAACAGATACTTGATGAGCTTGGCGAATTTCCGAATGAAGAGGAACAGACAAGAATTTATACAAATCTTTCAAATAGAATTTATCCGGATATATTTACAATAAGAGTTTTTGATATTGGGGGTGATAAGTTTAAGCTTCTTGATTACAGAGAACCAAATCCGTTTTTAGGATTAAGAGGAATCAGGCTGCTGCTTGATAACCAGGGACTATTCAGGACTCAGCTGAGAGCTATACTTAAAGCAAGCATAAATAAAAATATCCGGGTAATGCTTCCGATGGTTTCAACAATTAAAGAAATCAGGCAGGCCAAAGAAATAATTGAAGAATGTAAACAGGAACTCCGGGAAGCTAAAATTCATTATGATAAGGATTTAAAAGTCGGAATAATGGTCGAAGTACCCGCAGCTGCCCTTCTAGCAAAAGAGTTTGCCAATGAAGTTGACTTTTTAAGTATTGGGACCAACGATCTCATACAATACATTATGGCAGTTGATCGCGGAAATGATCTTGTAGCAGAACTCTTTCAGGAATTCAGTCCCGCCGTTGTACGAACGATCTACCACATCGTGCAGGAAGCAAAAGAATCTAAAAAAAGTGTAAGTCTCTGTGGCGAAATGGCTGCCGATACACTGGCGATACCGCTTCTTGTTGGATTAGGTTTAGTATCACTGAGTATGTCTCCTTCAACAATAGCTTATGCTAAAAGAATTATACGCAGCTGTTCAATGGCAAACCTGGAAATCCTTGCACAGGATTGTCTGACGTATGTTACGCAGGAAGAGATTGCTGATAGAATTGAAAAATTCTTTATTGAAAATTCAATCACCCGTACAAGAAATATTATATAGGACCTAAATGAAAATTTCAGATTTTGTAAGTAAATACGATTCTCAAAATCAATTTCAGGTTTTAAAGGATTCCTATAAACAAATTGAATTTGCATGGAACAACACTATAGATGTAGAAAAACTTTTAACAAAAAAATTCAGGAATATTATTGTATCGGGATTGGGAGGATCAGCAATCAGTGCTGACCTGATGCAGAATTTCCTTAAGGATGAATTAACCTTACCTTTTTTTGTTAACAGGAATTACCAATTGCCGAATTTTGCTGATGATAATACACTGCTTATTATTTCATCTTATTCAGGAAATACAGAAGAAACGGTTTCAGTTCTTGAAGAAGGAATTAGAAAAGAATGCGGGATAATTTGCATATCTACAGGTGGAAAAGTTGAAGAGATAGCTTTAAAAGAAAAAAATCCCGTTAGTTAAAATGCAGACTGGTTTTCAGCCGAGGTATGCACTTGGGTCTGAGTTTTTTCTCGCTTCTGAAAGTATTAACCGAGCTTGGAATAGTACCCGGACAAAATGACTGAAGTGGATAAGATTAAAAATCTCTGGAGAAAAAAAGGTGAGGATTATTCAAAAGAAGGAAACATAGCAGTAAACTGTGCAGAACAACTACTAGGTTTTATACCGGTAATTTATTCTGCGGCTGATTGGACATATGCTGCCGGTTACCGTTTTAAGTGTCAGTTAAATGAAAACTCAAAACTGCACGCATTTCACAATGTAATTCCCGAATTAAATCATAACGAAATAATTGGCTGGGAAAGTTTTGCGGATAAACAGTTTAACGCAAAACTTATTAATATTTTAGATGAATCTTACCATCCGCAGGTGAAAAAAAGATTCGAAATAACGACAGAACTTACTTCAAAAAAAGGGTTGGAATATCTCAACATTGAGAGCGAAGAATCCGACTTCAAGGTGCGATTATTGGATTTGATTTATTTATTCGATTGGATAACTTATTATGTCGCTGTCTTCAGAGGATATGATCCATCTGAGATAGATAATATCCATACTTTAAAAGAAAGATTATCTTAGCAAATCCTTTCAGTCCAAAATTATAATTTCTATGAAGGGATTTTCAGAAAAATTATTAATTGCTTGTGAAATTCCTAAAACTTCTTTTTTTTGTTATAATATTATTCACCTGCACAGCAGAAGCACAGCTTTATTATTTCGGCAGGAACAAAGTTCAATACCAGGACTTTGATTGGAAGGTTCTCCGGACTGAACATTTTAATATTTATTATTATGGCGAGTTTGAAGAGATTGCCGAGATTGGTGCTTCTTACGCTGAGGACGCTTATAGTGAACTAAAAATCAAGTTTAACAACCTTATCACCAAACCTATTCCCTTAATATTTTATAATACTTCATTACATTTTCAGCAGACAAACACAACGCCGGGATTAATTCCGGATGCAGTTGGGGGATTTTTTGAATTCCTTAAAGGACGGGTTGTAATTCCATATACAGGATCAATTCACGATTTTAAACACGTAATAAGACATGAGTTAGTCCATGTTTTTATGACTATAAAACTTATTCATATTCTGCAGGATCACAGACTTCCGACAGATAGATTTCCCCCATTATGGTTTACAGAAGGACTTGCAGAATATCTATCGACTGATATTGATGCACAGGCAGAAATGGTAATGAGAGATGCAGTAATAAACAATTACTTTGTAAATCTTGAAAATATGTATACCATCTATGGTACTTTCCTGATGTATAAAGAAGGACAGAATTTTCTTCATTTTGTAGAAGATACATACGGAGCGGAAAAAGTAATGCTCTTAATAGATAATATCTGGATGTTTAATGATTTCACCAAAGTGCTTGAACATACATTAGGGGAATCAGTGGAAGAAATTGATTCTAAATGGTTGTTTTACCTGAAACGAAAATATTATCCGCTTCTGTCAGATAAAGCCCCGCTTGAACATTCTGCAACTCAGCTCACTCATTTCGGGTTTAATTTTTCTCCTGTTGCTTATAAATATAACGACGATACCTATCTTTACTTTCCTGCAAACCGCGATGGATATTCTTCTCTTTACAGAATGAAAATTAATGTTAAGAAAAAATCGGACCTGGATCCTGAACTTGTTATTCGTGGTGAAAAAACCTCTGAGTTTGAAGCATTTCATTTGTTCCAATCCTCAATTGATATTTCAAAAAATGGTCTTGTAGCTTTCGTAACAAAATCAGGAGCAACAGATGCAATTCACTTTTACTCAATACCCGCAGATGAAGTCGAAGATAAATATCAGAATAATAATCTGATAAATATTACTTCACCCAGGTTTTCTGAGGATGGAAAAAGTTTAGTGTTCCAGGCAATTGATCAGAAAGGGTTCAGTGATATTTATATCCTGGATATGGATACAAAACATCTTACGAGATTAACAAATGATTACTACGATGAAAGAGATCCGATTTTTGGTTTTTCTAAAAACCAGGTAATCTTTTCTTCTGATAGAACAGCCGGAAAAAATGCAAGATATTATAATTTATTCTCGTATAACCTTATAACTCACAAAATTGACTATCTAACTAATTTGCCGGCAAACGAATCTTCCCCGGTTGTTTCTCCTGATAAAAAAACTTTACTCTTTACTTCAGATTTGGATAAAGTTCAGAATATCTGGAGGATGAAATATGAAAATAATTCCTTGTCCGATTCTGTCTGGAAGGTAACTCATTTCATTACCAGTGCATTTCATCCACGCTACATAGATTCAACAACAATAACTTTCTCGGGATTTGAAAATTTTTCATTTAATCTTTACAAGGATAAAATTGATTCAGTACCGGCTGATTCATCAATTAGCATTTTGATGAATTTTGATTCAACAAAAGGAAAATGGGAGGAAACTCAGCTGAATATTTATGCTGAAAAAGAAAAATATAAATATAAAAAAGAGTACACCTTAGACTATGCTCAAAGTGATATTACAACGGATCCTGTATATGGAACGAGAGGCGGAGCGGTTTTATCATTAAGTGATTTGTTTGGGAATGATAATTATTTTTTCCTGATTTATAACACAGCCAGTGTGCAGAGTGATTTTCTTAAAAGTTTCAATATACTTTTAGAAAGAATTGATCTGAGTCAGCGGACAAATTTTGGCTATGGTGTCTTTCATTTCAGTGGGAGAAGATATGATATTCGTGAATCGGAAGAATATTTTTACGAGAGAAGCTTTGGTGGATTTTTTCTCCTGAATTTTCCACTATCTAAATTTCAGCGAATAGAAACCGATGTTTCAATCGCTAATAGTGATAAGGAAATTATTCAGGGTGTTGTTGAAAGGAAAGCCCTGCTGGTGAGCAACAGTATCTCTTATGTCGCAGATAATTCATTATGGGGACCAACAGGACCTTTGGATGGAATCAGAGCCAGGGTACTGCTCGGTTATACAAGCGATGTTAAGTACAGTAATGTAAATTTCTTTACTGCGATTGCTGATTACCGTCAGTATTTCAGAATTGCATATACAACTTCTATTAGCATTCCGCGGGGCACTTTTTTACAATGAGGGGAAAGAAGCCAGAAGATATTTTATGGGCGGCAGCTGGGATTTAAGAGGATGGCCGAGATGGTCTATTCGCGGTGAAAAACTCTGGTTATCTTCGTTGGAACTAAGATTTCCATTAATCGACCAGATAAATATCCGTTTCCCGTTTGTTAATCTGGGATTCTGGGGTATTCGCGGCGCTTTGTATTCAGATTTCGGTGGAGCCTGGGATCAACAATATGATCAGACACTGGGCAGTGTTGGCTTTGGATTTAGAATGAATTTGTTAGGAGTTATTGTTCTAAGATATGACATTGGGAAAAAGATAGAAGATAATCTCACAAGATTTCAGACGGGACTTTTTTACCAGTTTTTCTTCGGATGGGATTTTTGAAACATTTAATTTTATTATTTCTATTTGGGTATCTGTTTATTTCAGGCTGTGCTACGTCTTTAATAAAAACAACAGCGCACCGGGATGACAACCCTTATCCGTCATTCGGGAAAAACCCCGGCAGAGAATTTTTTATAAACGATAATATTCCTGATTCAGTTACTCTAAAATGGCAGAATGATGCCAATGGCGGATTTACAAACTCATCCGTTGTAATCTATGATTCCCTGGTTTTTATAAATGATTTATCGGGGAGGATATATTGTTATAATATTAAAAACGGAAAAAAAGTCGGGCAGTTGAAAAATGATGGTTCGGTTTTCACATCACCTTACATATATAAATTTTATTTAATATATGCTGCGGCAGATGATAATGAAAATATAACGCATCTTAAATATTATGATTTTGTTGCTGGCAATTTAGTTCATGATATTGAAGTTGATGGTAGATGCGTAACTGAAATTATCGGGTCTCCCGATTATATAATCTTTAATACAGAAAACGGAAATATTTATAAATACGATATGAAAGGAGAACAGATCTGGAAAACTGAAACATCTTCGGTCGTTCACAGTTCACCTTCGTTGAATAATGACATAATTATTTTTGGAAATGATAGCGGGGAAATAATAGCAATAGATAATAATGACGGAAAAATTATTTACCGGAAAAAAATTGGGAAATCATTTTTTTGCGGCACCTCAATTTCCGGGAATGTAGCTTACATGGGCAACGATGATGGTAACTTATATGCTATTAATTTAAAAACAGGCGAGGTTAACTGGAAATATCAATCGGGTGCAAGAATAGTAATGACCCCATCTGTTACCAAAAATGAAATATTCTTTGGTAATTTGAACGGGGATCTTTTTTGTTTGAACAGGAAAGGAAGACAATTGTGGGAGACTTCAACCGGAGGAATATTGAATGCTACCCCTTTTGTTACAAATAACCTGATGGTAGTTCCGGATTTAAATGAAAAATTTTATTTCGTTGATGTTCGGAATGGTAATATCAAAAAAACGTATACAGTTGAGGGCAGAGTTAAATTATCTCCCGTAATTTTCAGGAACATGCTTTTTATTGGGTATGACAGAGGAGAATTGGAGGTTTATGAATTTAAATAGAATAATTTTTCTTCTGATTATTATTTTTTTAGTTACAAAAGGTCTTTTTGCACAGGGCTGTAAAGTGAAAGTTAATATCTATACCGATTTACCTTCATCAAAAATTTATCTCGATACGATATTAATCGGAAAAGGAAATGCTGAAATTGATCTGGACAAAGGAGTATATCATCTGACGGTAATGGAAGAATCCGATAGATGGAATGCTAAATCATTTATTGATACTCTGAAGATAATTGAATGCAGGGATACCACAATTAAATTTTATTTTAAATCAGAGGTTTATCTCCAAACTGATCCATCTGATGTGTATGTTTACAATTATAAAGAATTGATAGGTCATACGCCGATGTTTATTTCAGAAAGCACAGATTCAATGCTTCTTAAAAAACCCGGGTACCAGGAAAGAACGATTACTGCTTTTGATTTAAATAAAGACGAGATTATTAAAATGAATTTTACAGGAAAAGTAAAAGCAGAGAGTTTTTTACAACGAAATTCATTTAAAATTCTGGTTGCGGGAATTGTAGCGCTTGGAAGTGTTTCTGCTTACTATAAAATAAAAGCCGATAATAACTTCGATAAATTTCAATCAACCGGTGAGCAAAAATTTCTTGATTTAACGCATAAATTTGATCTTATCAGTGGTATAACTTTCGGGGCGCTGCAAATCAATTTTGGAATACTGATCTACAATTTTCTGTTCGATTAACTCTTTCGGATTCTCCTCATAAATAATTAAATTTTATTGTCAATTTAAATTGAAATTTTATTCTGTTTATGCTTACAGTTCTCGACTCAATTAAGTTATCGACCGATTATCTTGAAAAAAAAGGAATCGAGTCTCCCAGGATTAACGCTGAACTTCTGCTAGCACATATTCTTAATTGTAAAAGATTGGATCTTTATCTCACTTTCGATCGTCCGCTCGGAGACGATGAGATTCTGCTTTACAGGACGTATTTAAAAAGGAGGGGAGAATATGAGCCTTTGCAGTATATTATAGGTTCAGTTGAATTTTATGGGCTTCCATTTAAAGTAGATTCTTCTGTTCTCATTCCAAGACCGGAAACTGAAATCCTGGTTGAAGAAATTATTAATAATTCTAAAAACAAAAACGATTTGAAAATTCTTGATATCGGAACAGGTAGCGGTAATATAGCTGTTTCACTTGCTCACCATATTCCTGATGCAAAAATTATTGCAACGGACATAAGCAAGGAATCATTACTGCTTGCAAGCGAAAATTCTTCAATCAATAAAACCGAAAATCAGGTTCATTTTATTTTAGATGATATTTTACTGAATGAATTAAAAGAGAATGAATTTGATATAATAGTTTCAAATCCGCCTTATATTTCAAAAGAAAATTTTGAGGATTTACCTCCCGAGTTGAAAGTTTATGAACCAAGGCATGCTTTAACGGATGATGCAAACGGGTTATATTATTATAAGCAAATTGCAATTAAAGCTAAGATCCTTCTTAAGAAAAATGGATCAGTTTATTTTGAAGTTGGAAAGGGACAGTCAGGGGAGGTGAAAAAAATTCTTGAAGAGAATAATTTTAGTGAGATAATGATCAAAAATGATTACCTTAATATAGAAAGGGTAATAACAGGTAAAATAAATTGAAAGTTGTTGTTCAGAGAGTTACGGAAGGCGGAGTTAAGATTCCCAAAAAAAATTACGAACAGAAAATCGGGAAAGGTATGGTTGTTTTACTCGGAATAAAAACCGGTGACTCTGAAAACGACGCGAACTATTTAGCGGATAAATGCAGCAGTTTAAGAATATTCGAAGATAATAATGAAAAGATGAATCTATCACTAAAAGATATCGATGGTGAAGCATTGGTGATTTCACAGTTCACACTTTACGGTGATGCTGCCAGGGGAAACAGGCCCGGGTTTATTGATGCTGCGAGACCGGATGAAGCAATTCCCCTGTATGAAAAATTTGTCAGAAGAATGAAAGAAAATTTAAATGAAGTCAAAGTAAAAACCGGAATTTTCGGAGCTATGATGGAAGTAAAAATAATTAATGATGGACCGGTAACAATAATTATTGATTCAAAATAAAAAGGATTTTTGTGAATCCTGTTTTAATGTTATTTCTTGATGGAGTAGGAATTGGAAAAGAGGATTATGAATATAATCCATTCTTCAGGTTTGGATTTAAAACTTTCAGTGAAATATTCGACGAAATTCCTTCAGATAAAAAAACAAATTTAACCAATAACGGATTTTATTTAACTCCTGTAGATGCTACTCTTGGGGTTGAAGGTTTTCCGCAGAGCGGGACAGGTCAAACATCAATCTTCTGCGGAATAAATGCGGCAAAATTTGTTGGTAAGCATTTTGGTCCTTACCCTTATTCAACGCTTATCCCGATTATTAAAGAAAAAAATATTTTTACTGATTATCTCATCAGGGGTAAAAAGCCTTTTTTTGCAAATGCTTATCCGAAAGTTTTTTTTGATTATATGAAATCCGGAAAATCGAGATTAAGTGTTACATCATTAAGCTCCAAACTCAGCGGGTTAAGGTTGAACCGCGTTACAGATGTAAGGAGAGGCAAAGCATTGACTGCCGAAATTACTAATGAGAGATGGAATAAAAAATTAGGTTACACATTGCCGGTTCTGCAGGCTAAAACTGCGGCAAGAAGATTAATAAAAATTGCAATGGCTAATGATTTTACTCTTTATGAATATTTTTTAACCGATCATCTGGGACATGGAAGATATGATGGAGATTTGAAGACCACTTTGGATACATTAGATGAATTTTTATTTACAATTCTCAAAGAAGCTGACAAAAATATATTTTCAATAATTATCTGTTCTGATCATGGAAATATTGAAGATTTATCCTGTAAAACTCACACACTAAATCCTGCTTTATTCATAACAGCAGGGAAGCACGCTCAGGAAATCTCGGCAAAAGTAAAAGATCTTTCCCAGATAAAAGATACAGTTACCGGAGCCTGCGGATGAAAGATTATCCGGTTATAAAATTCACACTATTTTTTATAGCCGGCATAGTTTTCTGCTCTTTTTTTGAAATAAGCCTTTCCCAAAATATTCTGCTGCTATACATTCTGGGATCTCTTACATTTATTGCATTTTTATTCAGAAAAAAAAGTGAATCGAATTTATTACTATCAATCCTGATTCTGTTTATAGCTTCTCTCCTGGGATATACTTCGGAGAATATTCATCAAAAAGATACCCACTTTATTCCGGATTCAATTTATGTGGTAAGAAATTTTACTGCTGCGGGTGAGGTTGAAAAAATTGATCTGCCTAATAAACATGGTCTTTCTTTTTTGCTCAAAACCGATTCTCTTAAATCAATTCGTAAAATAAATGACGAGATAAATTTACTCTGCAGGGTACCAAATGAAATTGCCGACCAAATTGTAAACATACTGAAACCCGGTAATAAGGTGAAGGTTCAGGGAACTTATAGGAAGGGGAGAGAAGAACGTAACCCGGGAGAATTTGATTACAACAATTACCTTCATTCTAAAAACATCAGTGGGACTCTTGCAATCTACAATATTGAAGACCTGAAAATTATTGATAACAAAGTAAATACTTTTCAGGAATTTCTTTATTCAGCAAGAAAAAAGTTAGCTGAAATAATTGCAGATTTGCATTCCGGCGAAACCACAGCATTATTAAAAGGGTTAATTCTTGCCGACAGAAGCGATATAGACTTTGAGACCAAAACTGAATTTATCAACGCCGGTGTTGTGCATATACTTGCGGTATCAGGATTACATGTAGGATTTATTGCATTAATATTTTTTGCATTATTCGGAAGATTGAATCTTTATCTCAGATCTATAATTACAATTGCAGGTGTAATATCGTTTATGTTTATAACGGGAGTTCCGCCTTCTGTTTTCCGGGCTTCTGTAATGGCAGTTATAATTATCCTTGCTTTTCTTTCTAACAGGACGACAAATATTTATAATTCACTTGCTGTGGCTGCACTTCTCATTCTTATCATTAATCCAGCGGAAATATTTAACCCGGGATTTCAGTTGTCATTTTCGGCAGTTTTATCTATTGCATATTTTTACCCGATACTTCGTAAAGCAATAAATGCACGAATCAGAAATAAGTCGTTACGGAATTTATTACTATTTTCTGCGGTTTCAATCAGCGCACAAATCGGAACTCTGCCATTTACTTTAAATTATTTCGGCAAGTTATCATTGGTTGCCATTTTTGCTAATCTGATAGTCATTCCTTTAGTGGGGGTTATTATCGGAACAGCCATAATTACATTTGCATTGTTTCCTGTTTCAATATGGGCTGCATCCATTTATGCTTCCGCAAATAATTTATTTTCTCATGTTCTTATTTAAAATTGTAGAATTTGCCGGGGAGTTTAAACTCTCGTATGTGATGATTAGAAATTATTCTTCAACAGATGCGATAATATTTTATTTGTTTATTCTAACGGGAATTTTTTTAATAAGATATTTAATCTCGTTAAAATCCAGAATAATATTTGTTTTCATTTTAATTGCAAACATAATACTCTTCTCAACACTTGATGATTTCGACCTGCTTGCCAAAAACAAATTAAATGTTTTTATGATTGACGTCGGGCAGGGAGATTCATTTCTACTTAAATTTCCGGATGGAGAAACCGCATTAGTTGATGCGGGTGATGCTACCCCTACTTATGATAATGGTGAAAGAGTAATACTTCCGTTATTAAATCAATTTAATATAAATAAAATTGATTACGGTTTTGTCTCACATATTGACGCTGATCATTATGGAGGATATATTTCATTAATTAATGAGGGGAAGATTAGTAAAATATATAAACCTCCGCTGGATTCTTTTTTCGAAAAGGATATACGTTTTGAGAGATTTCTAAAATCTAAAAATATACCGGTAGAATATTATTCGGGAAACAAAATAAGATTAGGTAATTCTGAAATTTTTGTATTAAATGACAGTGTTTATGAATCAAATGAATCCCTCAGTTCAAATGACAGAAGCGGAATTATTAAAATTGAGTACGGAAAAACTTCGTTTCTTTTTACGGGAGATCTGGAAAAGAAAGGTGAAAAGTATTATCGGGAATAAATTCAAATCGTTTCTTGATGTGGATGTTCTCAAAGTCGGACACCACGGAAGTAAAACAGGGACATCCGGAAAATTTTTATTAACTACTTCACCTGAAATAAGTCTGATCAGTTGCGGGATTAAGAATAAGTTCAGACATCCTTCCCCGGAAGTAACAAATAGATTAAAAGAGTCAGGATCAAATATTTACAGAACTGATAAAGAGGGAGGAATCCTGCTGCAATCAGATGGAAATAAGATAAATAAAATTGATTGGAAAAATAATTATTAAATTACAGACGATTAAAAATTAAAAAAGAAATTATGAAACGAAAAAGAATCGGAATACTCGGAGGCGGGCAATTAGCCCGGATGTCAGCCTACCAGGCATATAAACTTGGATTTGAAATTGCAATACTCGAAAAAGAATATCAATCGCCTGCCGGACAGTTGACAAAGTTTGATTATGCTGGATGGATGAACAATAAAAATATTATTCAAAAATTTATAAAAGATTGTGATGTAATTACACTTGAAAATGAATTTATTGATTACAGGGATTTGCAATACATTGAAAAATTGGATAAAAGAGTATTTCCTGGTTCTAAAACTATTTCTCTTATTCAGGATAAATTTATTCAGAAAAAAACACTTCAAAAGAATAAAATTCCTGTTCCCGCTTTCGTTGAAGTTAAGGATTCATCCACTTACGAAATGATTTCTGAAAAACTTGGGAAAAAGTTTGTTCTTAAATCAAGAAAAATGGGATATGATGGTTACGGGAATGCATTAGTAAATAATAAAAAGAGTTATGAAGAAGGGATAAAAAAATTATCTGACCGGCATTCAGAACTTATGGCTGAACAATTTATCGATTTTCACAAAGAACTTGCGATAATGGTTGTAAGAACAAGAAATGAAATTAAATCATATGCAGTTGTTGAAACTATCCAGAAAAATCATATATGTCATACGGTTATAGCTCCTGCGCGAATTGAGAAAAAACTTATAAATGTAGTAAATAAAATAGCTGTAAAAACAGTGGAAGCAGTTAATGGGATTGGAATTTTCGGGATAGAATTATTTATAACAAAAGATAATAAAATACTTGTAAATGAGATGGCGCCTCGTCCGCATAATTCCGGGCATTACACAATAGAAGCATGCATTACTTCACAATTTGAAAACCATATTCGTGCTGTTCTCAACCTTCCGCTTGGTTCAACGGATATGATAAAACCATATGCAGTAATGATCAATCTTCTCGGTAAGAAAACCGGTGAAGGCATTGTTGAAAACTACAATGCAGCATTGGAAGATGAGAAAGTTCATCTTCATATTTATGGTAAAGCTAAATCCCGTTTAGGAAGAAAAATGGGGCATATAACAATGGTTGGAGACAACCTTAACACAATATTAAGTAAAGCAAAAAAATTAGAAAGAAAAATAATTATTTAGGTGAATGATGAAAGAAAAACCTTTAGTTGGAATAATAATGGGGAGCGATTCAGATTTACCTGTTATGAAGGAAGCAGCAGAATTATTAAAAGAATTTAAAATTCCTTTCGAAATTAAAATTGTATCGGCTCACCGCACGCCAAAATATATGGCTGAGTATGCTTCCGGGGCTCATGAAAAAGGAATTAAAGTAATTATCGCCGGGGCGGGAGGTGCCGCTCATTTACCGGGAATGACCGCCGCAAATTCTCCCTTACCAGTGATTGGAGTTCCTATAAAATCCAAATCACTTGATGGTCTTGATTCTCTTCTCTCAATTGTCCAGATGCCCGGTGGTGTGCCTGTTGCTACTGTTGGAATTAACCAGGCTAAAAATGCAGGCATTTTAGCTGCACAAATTATTGGCATAGGTGATGTTTTGCTGCAAAAAAGAATTTTAGCTTATAAAAAGCAGCTTGAGGCATTATCTATGGATAAGAACAAGAAATTAAAATTCTAAAATGTGATTAAAAATTAAATAATCACGACGCTGTTGACTTATTAAATTGAAAAAAAAATTAAAAAATATAATCTTATGTCAGTTTTTGCTTGCTAAATTGAATTAATTTATTTAATGTTGTCCCAACAGATACGCATAGGAAAATTCATTGGTTATAAAAAATCTAAGTTCCCCAGTGTTTACTTTACCTCAGAGTTTAATTCAAAAGAACAACCAAACAGGTGAAACATTTTTAATGAGGAACTTTGAGGGATTTTTTAAATTTTATTCTGATTTTAATTTTTTAACTTATTAGATATTAAATTCAATTATAGATTTGAACCAAAACGATTTTATTCAGCTAATCAATTCAAGATATTTTATCAAATTAAAATATTCAGTTACTTGTCCGTTATTCTTTTATTATTCAGTTAAATAGAAAAAGATTTTAATTAAAGGCTATATCCTTTTAATTAATTGTTCTAATCCTTAATTAACTTTATCTCTTCAAATTCATTATGGAGGTCTCTTTTATGACGCAATTACACAAACTTTTTTTAATGGCGTGGCTTCTGTTAGGGTTTTCTGCTCTAACTTTAGCTCAAAATACCGCTCTCAATAACGGTAAAATACCCGCCTTGAAACAATCTCATGTGCCTTATATTCATATTCCTACAAATACAGATACACCCGGGGATATGGCTTATGGTTCAGATCAGACAAACACTCTTTCAATGCCTCTTCCAGCAGGAACTCCACTTACCAATATTGGTACCTGGACAGCACCTGTATTTGCATCAGGCGGTGTCAGAGGTGGCGATGGTAATTACTATTTCTTAGATGCCGGTCCACCTCCCCAGCTTTATCAATTTGATCCGGGTACTGGCTCAGTTACTTTGATCGGTGCTATTACCGGAATGGCTTCAGGAGCTTCAGTTAATGGTATTGCTTATGATGGCATGAACTCTACATATTATTTGTGCGGCGGTGTTTTTGCCTCAACAAATAATTTGTATTCTCTTGATTTAGGGTCACTTACAGCAACTTTAATTGCAAGTTTCCCAAATGCTACCGGAGCAATGATTGATATTGCTATCAATGCAGCAACCGGTGTAGGTTATGGCTATGATTTAATTACAGATGATGCGTGGACATTTGATCCTGCTACTGGTGCTACTACTCTGTTAGGATCATTAGGATTTGACGCAAATTATGGTCAGGGAATGGATATTGACCAGGCTACAGGTACAATCTATCTGAGTGCTTTTAACAATACTACATTTACCGGACAATTAAGAACAATGGATCCTACAACAGGAGCAACAACAATGCTAGCTGATTGGGGATTACTTCAGGTAGCTCCATTTGCAATTAATAACGAGTATGGTCCGCAGCTTGGTCCTGGCCCTGCTACTGATCCTAATCCGGTTAGCGGAGCAACAGGTGTTGATCTTAATCAGGATATTTCCTGGACAAACCCGGCTGGTGCAACATCTATTGAAGTATTCTGGGGAACAAGTCCCGGATCTTTAACTTCAGTTTATAGCGGAGCACCTATTTCAACTTTTGATCCCGGAACATTGACATATTTTACAACCTACTACTGGAAAATTAACGAGACAGATGGTACCGGAACAACTAGCGGTTCTACCTGGAATTTTAAAACAATGCAGAATCCTCTTATTGGTTTCGATAGTATTAAAGTTTACCCGCAGGATGTAGCTATGTGGACAGGTAACACCGAAGCTACTACGAAAACTGATGGCGAAATAAACACACGTATTTCCAAATGTTGGCTGGTCAGTATTTGATATCTCCTCGATTGATCCATCCTGGGGAATTGATTCAATCCAATTCTTTGGCTATGTAAATGCAACTAACTGGCCTTACTGGAGTGCAACTCCAATGGGTTCTGTTAATCCAATAACTGATGATGCAGCTACAATTAATAGCCAGATTCAGCCTAATGGTCTTCAAGGCACTGCATATCTCTTTCAAAATGAAGCCTCCACATTTTCTGTTGGATGGCATGTATATTTATATGGACCCTGCTAGTAGCTATTTAGCAGACTTTGAAGCTGCAAGATCACAGGGCTGGTTTGCAATGGGCTTTCTTGATCGTGATGGTTCAGCAACCTATTTTGTTAATTTTGACGGTCATAATACAGCAAATATGCCTTACCTGGAAGTATATTACAATTACATTACACCAGTTGAACTCACATCCTTCACAGCAGCTGCCAATGATGGAAATGTAACATTAAACTGGGCAACAGCTACCGAAACAAATAATAAAGGATTTGAAGTTCAGAAGAGTAATGGAAGTGAATTCCAGACCATAGGATTTGTACAAGGTAACGGAACATCAACACAGCAGCATTCATATTCATATACAGATAATAATGTTGCACAGGGAAATTACAGCTACAGACTAAGACAGGTTGATTTTGACGGAACAAGTGAATATTCACCTGTAGTAGAAGTAAATGTAAATACACCTGCAGTATTTAACCTTGCACAGAACTATCCAAATCCATTCAACCCAAGCACAAAAATAAATTACAGCTTGAAGGTTGATTCAAAAGTAACATTGCAGGTATTCGATATACTTGGACAGAAAGTAGCAACTTTACTGAACGAGAATATCGCAGCAGGAAATCATAATGTTACCTTTGATGCTTCCAAAATAAACAGTGGTGTATATCTATATAGGATAGAAGCTACTGGAGTAGACGGAAGTAGCTTTACATCAGTTAAGAAAATGATCTTAACTAAGTAATTAGGTCTCGTTTTCTCATTAAGTCGACCCTGAAACATGGGTCGACTTTTTTTATATAAAATCCGCAATTCCTCTATCGACATTTGTGAATCTTAAGTTCGGATTTTTCCTTGCAACTTTAAGGAGGACAAATGGCACACTTTAAATTACTTTTATCCATTTTAATTTTTTCTTTTGCCGTAGGAATATCTGGTCAGGATAAACCATCTATAAATTATAATGATCTGATTATTTCAACGGAACAAAATGTACAATTAATTACTGCAGCAAGGGTACTAGCTGCACAACAGCATTTACCATATTCGATTTATCTCCCTCAAGGTATTTTTATCGAAGCGAGATCAATTGAAAATGGAAAAGTTGTATACTCAATTATTAATGATCTGAAAAATATATATAGCAATGGGGATGTTGCTTTCTGGGAAGATATTCAAAAGAATTATGATCTATCTAATGCCAGGATTCATCGGGCGTATAGTCCTACTCAAAATCCGGGATTAGGATTTCAAGTTACTGAACAGCACACCAGGGCTGTAAGTTTTTTAATGGTACTTGAATCAACTACTGATGCACTTATGACATTTAACTCTGACGACGGTTCATTAATCAATCCAAGTTATTTCCCGGGCGGAGATCCGAATTTAAGCACCCCGATTGAAGCACTGTTAACTCCTAATGCCACAATAATCATCTCCGACCAGATAACCGATCAGATTGTTGAATATGATACACTGGGAAATTTTTCCAGGATCTTGTTCGGTAATGATTTGACTGTGTTGGATAATTGCCGAGGAATTGAATTGCGTCCCGGAGCCAGCTCTGTAGTTGCTACAATCGGCAGCGGAACGAATCAGAGCGCGGTTCCCGAGTTCGACCTTGCATCCGGTAATTTCCTTGGTAATTTTATTCCACCCAATGCTGCACAAATGACGTCTCCCTTCGATATTATTTTCAGAACATCAGATTGTCTCGTAGCCGGGCAGGGAAGTAATAATATTGTTCAATATGATTTAAGTGGAAACTACATTGGTAATTTTGTTGCTTCAATTACTTTTCCCGAACAGATTTATGAAGCACCAAGTGGAAATATCCTGGCAGCTGGATTCAGCACACCTTCAGGACTTTATATTTATGATTCGAATGGAAACCAGGTAAATTATTTTAATTCTGTTACCGGTATTCGCGGTGTATATCAATTGGGGAACGGAAACTATCTTGTCACTTCCGGTTCGGGTGTTTACGTATTAGATCAAACAACTGGAGCAGTTATAGCTCAACCGGTGTCAGGAGTTTCAGCCCGATTTATTACTGAGTTCGACAGGCAGATTATTCCTGTTGAACTCACATCCTTCACAGCAGCTGCTAATAATGGAAATGTAACATTAAACTGGGCAACAGCTACCGAAACAAATAATAAAGGATTTGAAGTTCAGAAGAGTAATGGAAGTGAATTCCAGACTATAGGATTTGTACAAGGTAACGGAACATCAACACAACAGCATTCATATTCATATACAGATAATAATGTTGCACAGGGAAATTACAGCTACAGACTAAGACAGGTTGATTTTGACGGAACAAGTGAATATTCACCTGTAGTAGAAGTAAATGTAAATACACCTGCAGTATTTAACCTTGCACAGAACTATCCAAATCCATTCAACCCAAGCACAAAAATAAATTACAGCTTGAAGGTTGATTCAAAAGTAACATTGCAGGTATTCGATATACTTGGACAGAAAGTAGCAACTTTACTGAACGAGAATATCGCAGCAGGAAATCATAATGTTACCTTTGATGCTTCCAAAATAAACAGTGGTGTATATCTATATAGGATAGAAGCTACTGGAGTAGACGGAAGTAGCTTTACATCAGTTAAGAAAATGATCTTAACTAAATAAATTAGTTCTTCTTAGTAGAATAAGCCGGTCTGGAAATAGACCGGCTTTTTCTTTTAAATTATTAGTACAACCATTTCCGACCTGAGCGACCGAATAAAACTCATTTCTTTAATTAGCCATTTCGAATATGATAATTCAAATATGAAGCTTAAGAACAGATTTAAAAATTAATATTTTATTTGAATTATTTGCTTTTTATTATTCTTTTAACAATTAGTTAATACAATTAATACCTCCGGACCTTATATAGATAAAAAATTATTTGTATATTATTAATATTATTTAGAATAATGTTTATAGCACTTTTGGACTAATCATGTTGAGGGACAATTCATAAGAAAAACACCTAATTAATTTTAATTTCATTCAATAAACAGAGGAGCAGATATGAAAAAACTTAGTATAATTTTTATTCTTCTTATTAGCAGCACGGTGATTTTGGGACAATCAAAAATGATTGCCTTAGATCAATCGCCTGATTATAATCCGATAACAGTACATTCAATTTCAGATCATATTTCTGATATTCTATGGGAGGAAACCTTTAATAGCACAACACCCCCGGCAGATTGGATCATTGTTGATAATGATGGTAGCGGAGCAGCCTGGGATTTCAGACAACTTGTTTCATTCACAAGCGGTGACTCGGTTCATCCACAGGCAGGCCAGAGTTTCTGGTTCAGTAATTTTAATAATGCTAATGCTAATGGATTAATTGACGAATGGATTATTTCACCACAACTGCCTATGGTAAACAGCGGAGACAGTTTATATTTTTGGGCCGGAGCCATTGATGGTGGTTATGATGATTCTTTAAAAGTGTGGGTTTCTACTACAGATACCAGTCTGGGAAGCTTTACCCAAATAGGGTACTTCAAAGTTGATGGACCTACAGGAAGCTGGCATGAATATGGTTTTGATCTCTCTGCCTTTGCAGGTAACCAGGTTTATGTAGCAGTTAACTACTACATTGTTGATGGAGGACCATCCGGTAATTATTCTGATAATGTATGGGTTGATCATTTTATTATAACAGGGACAAACGGAGGCACTACTCCAATCTCCACTGTTGTTGAAGATCTTGATAATGATTTTGTCCCTGATCATTTAGGCGAAACTTTTACAATCCAGGGTGTTGTAATATCACCGAATTTTCAGACTTCTAACATCTCTTATTTTATTGATGATGGTACGGCAGGTATTGATTTATTCCATGCAGGTTCTACAACTCCCGTATTAAATCTGGGTGATGAAGTTATGGTTACAGGTGTTGTTGCACAGTATAATGGTTTAACTGAGCTTATTCCGGCGAATGAAAGTGATATACAGGTTGTAAGTACGGGTAACCCTGTACCTGCACCAATGGTTGTTACTATAAGCCAGTATTTAAGCAATGCCGAAGTTTATGAAAACAGGTTAGTTGGATTTATGAATGTTACTAAGACCAGCGGAACCTGGCCTGCCGCAGGATCGGGAGGTACTATTTACTTAAGTGATGGCGGTTCTGATTCACTTAAAGTATATATTGATAGTGATACCGATATTGACGGTAATCCGGAACCAGCATGGCCAAGAGATATTATTGGAATCGGAAGCCAGTACACAACTGCAACACCTCCAAATGATGGGTATGAAGTTACTCCGAGATATTATGATACCGATTTTCTGCCGCCCGGATCCTTACCAGTTGAATTGACTTCATTTACTGCAAATGCAAACCTGAATTCTGTTGTGTTAAACTGGAATACAGCTTCAGAAATAAATAACCACGGTTTCGAAATTCAGAGAAATGTCGGTAACGGATTTGCTACTGTAGCATTTGTCCAGGGACACGGAACAACAACTCAGCCTCAATCCTATTCTTATGCTGATCAAAATGTTGAACCCGGACATTATACCTACAGATTAAAACAAATGGATTTCCAGGGCACATCTTCATTTAGCTCAGAAGTATCTGTTGATGTGTTCCCCGTAACTTATTCTCTGGAACAGAATTATCCCAATCCATTTAACCCAACTACTCTTATAAATTTCAACCTGAGAGTTGATTCTAAAGTATCTTTGAATGTATTCAATGTACTTGGTCAAAAGGTTGCACAGGTTGTAAATGGAAGTTTAACTGCAGGTAATCATCAATACAATTTTGATGCATCGCGGCTAAGCAGCGGTATATATTTATATCGTCTTGATGCCACAGGAATTGATGGTTCAACTTTTTCAGCAGTTAAAAAGATGATGCTTACAAAATAAGCTACCTCTTTAAATTTTATTCGAAGCCGACTCATTACGAGGGTCGGCTTTTTTATTTTATGAAATAATCCACTATAAAACAGATATAATGTTTTTACTCAATATTCTTGCTTTAGAAAAATATTTTCCTTAAACTCAAATTAATCGTCGATCTACAAAAGCAATCTCTCAAGATAATTGTATCTTGAAACATGTACGAATTATCTTCAAAATATAATGGAGTAGACTATGAAGAAATTCTTTACAGCATTTTTTGTAGTAATTGTTCTGTTGTCTCCGTGTTCGGTTCTATGTGCAATTTCCGATGCTGATCAACCAATCCCGTTAAATGGCGCAACTAGTGTATCTGTGGATATTTCTGAGCTAACCTGGATTAATGGAAAAGGGACAGTTACAAACGAACTTTATTTCGGATCCGATAGTTCAAATCTGACTCTTGTGAAATCTGGTACGCTTTCAACTTCGTATAAATTAAATCGACCTCTTGATTATAATTCCACTTATTATTGGAAGGTAATTGAAATAGATGAAACTGGTAGTACAACCGGAATCCTTTGGAGTTTTAGAACTGAGATGAACCCAACAGGTACAACTGTTAATTTCTATCCCCAGGATGTTGATATGTGGACAGGGAATACTGCAGGTACAATAAAGGTTGATGGAGAGATTAATACTGAATATCCGGATATCGGCTGGGCTGTTTTCGATATCAGTACCATACCGCCAATGACGCAAATACAAAGTATTGAATTCTGGGGATTTGTGAATTCAACTAATTTTCCTTTTTGGAGTGCTACTCCTATGGGTACAGTCAATCCGGTTACAGATGATGCTGCGACAATTTTCAATCAAGCTATGAATAATACATCTCAGGGAACTGCATACATTTATTCCGATGAATCCTATGGCTTTTCACCTGGATGGCATAGTTATACAACCGAAGCTAACTCAGTTGGTGATCTTCAGGCTGCTGTTGATGCCGGTCAGGGCTGGTTTGCAATGGGATTTGTTGATCGTGATCAGGCAATTGGATATTATATAAACTTTGATGGACATTCCAGTGCAAATGCCCCTTACCTTGCTATTACTTATGTACCTATTCCGGTAGAACTAACTTCATTTACAGCAAACACAATAAACGGAATGGTACAGTTAATCTGGTCAACAGCTACAGAAACCAACAACCGTGGATTCGAAATTCAGAGAAGTTCAGGCAGTTCTGCATACAAAGTAATCGGATTCGTTCAGGGATACGGAACATCAACTGAAAAACACAGTTACAGTTATACGGATAAAAAGGTAGGGACTACAAGTTATACTTATCGATTAAGGCAGGTAGACTTTGATGGGAAAAGCGAGTTATCTCCGGAAGTATCAGTCGATATAAAAGCATCTTTAGATTTCAATTTAGCACAGAATTATCCTAATCCATTTAATCCGACTACTCTTATAAATTTCAACCTGAGAGTTGATTCTAAAGTATCGTTAAATGTATTCAATATACTCGGTCAGAAGGTTGCACAGGTTGTTAACGGTAATTTTACTGCAGGTAATCACCAGGTTACTTTTGATGGTTCAAAGTTAAGTACCGGTGTTTATTTTTACCGTCTTCAAGCGGATGGTGATAATGGTTCAATATTCTCATCTGTGAAAAAAATGATATTAACCAAGTAAGTTTTCTGGACTGAAAAGCCGGTATTTGCCCACTTTTTCATTCTAAATTACAGCACCATTACTACATTGCTACTTCTAATCTATTTTAATAATTTTACTCCGGTTTTAATTAACTGAAAGAGAAAATATGAAATACTTTGTTCTATCTGCGTTGTTTATAAGTTCTTTTCTATTAAATGGGTGCAGCAGTAAATCAGCTGACGATTATATGAAGACTGCTCATGAAAATATGATGAAGAAAAATGTAACCGAGGCTATAAATAATTATGAATCTGTTGTAAATGAATTTCCTGATAGTAAAGAAGCACCGGAAGCTCTTTTCCAGATTGCTTCCTTATATCAGAATAAGATGGTGAAAAACCTGTCTGACATTGAATCATACAAAAAGGCAGAAGCAACCTTCCGTGAAGTATTCAATAAATATCCGGAAGATAGCAGGGCGCCAATGGCTTTATTTCTGTCCGGATTTATTCTTGCTAATGATTTGAAAAATTTTGAAGAAGCCACATCAACTTACAATCTTTTTCTTGAAAAATATCCCAAACATGAACTTGCAACCTCGGCTAAAGAAGAATTAAATAATATGGGATTAAGTCCTGATCAGATACTTAAGAATAAGGCACAAAAAAATATATAATGGGAAAGGCTGCACAGGATTATAAAAATTTTCTTAATCCTTCCATTGTCTCCAAATTAAACTCGCTCGAACTCAAAGCAAGACTTGTTGTTGAAGGTTTTATGGTGGGGCTTCACAAAAGTCCCTACCATGGTTTCAGTGTTGAATTTACTGAACACAGACCTTATATGCAGGGAGACAGCCTTAAAGATATTGACTGGAAGGTTTACGGTAAAACTGAAAAGTTTTATATCAAACAGTATGAGGAAGAAACCAATCTTAAAAGTTATATCTTACTCGACTCCAGCAAATCTATGAAATACCAATCCGGCAAAAATATTTCGAAGCTTGACTACGGCGTGACTCTTGTGGCTGCTTTAAGTTATTTAATGGTAAAACAAAAAGATGCAGTTGGATTAACTATCTATTCAGATGAAATTAAAAACTATTTTCCTCCCAAAGCTTCTAAACCATATCTCCAGGAAATCCTAAAAAATCTTAGTTCTCTGGAGGCATCAAATAAAACAAACACGGCATCATGCCTTAATTCTATTGCTGAGAAAATAAAAAGACGTGGGTTAGTCATTATTGTTTCGGATTTGTTCGATGATATAAATTCTATTTTATCAGCGCTCAAACATTTCAGATACCAGAAGAATGAAGTTATTGTATTTCAGCTGCTTGATCCGGTTGAGAGAAGTTTTTCTTTTGGCAATGATGCCGTTTTTAAAGATTTGAGACTGAGGAAGAAATGACAACCAGGCCATACCAGATTCAAAAAGCATATCAGCAGGCTATGAAAGAATTTCGTTGATACCATTAAAAAAGAATGTCTTAATTCTAATATTGAATATAATCTAATTGATACATCCACACCCTTCGATAAAGCTCTGTTTAGTTACATCCAGAAAAGAAGTATGCTCTATTGAGCAAGCTTTTTTATTTCCATCAAATATTTATCCGAAAAATTTCCTGATGCATTTTTATCTTTTGCTTCTGTAATAATTCTGATTATAGGCTCTGTATTTGATTTTCTGAAATGTACCCAGTGATCATCGAAATCAATTCTCAATCCATCATCAGTATTTGTTTTACAGGATCTATAAATATTTTTTAATTGATCAATTATTGTATCAGGATTATTATTCCCAATTTCAATTTTCTTTTTTGTAATAAAATATTGAGGTAAAGATTTTTTCAACTCATCCATCGTTCCGCTGAATTCAAGCAGATGCTGTAAAGTGATTGCAATTCCAACCAGTGCATCTCTTCCGTAATGGAGTGCAGGATAAATAACTCCACCGCTACCTTCACCACCGATAACAGCATCGACTTCCTTCATCTTCTTTACAACATTTGCTTCACCCACCGGGGAACGAAAAACTTCACAGTTGCTTTCTCTTGTAACATCATCAACGCCTCGTGTTGTAGAAAGATTTACGACTACATTCCCTTTTTGTTTTGAGAGGATAAATTTAACTGCCTGCGTAATGGTATTTTCTTCACCGAATGGTTCACCTTTATCCGTAATCAGAACAAGCCGGTCAACATCAGGATCAACAACAACACCCAGATCAACTTTATGATTTTTTACTGCTTTCAGTGTATCAACAAGGTTTTCCGGAATAGGTTCCGGAAGGCGTGGAAAGATTCCTGTTTTTTCGCAGTTATATTCAATTACTTCACAACCAAAATCTCTGAGAAGTTCAGGGATTACATAGACACCGGCGCCGTTTACGCAATCGACAAGAACTTTAAATTTTCTGTTCCTTATTTCTTCTTTATTGATGTTTTCTAAATTTAAAACATCATCTTTATGTTTTTTAATTCCTTCAGAATAGAAATTTGTTAATCCGATTTCATTCCATTTATTAAATGAAATTTCTGACTTGTGCAAAATCTTGATTAACTCCTTATTTTCTTCTGGAGTCATAAATTGTCCTGTTGAATTCAAAAGTTTCAACGCATTCCATTCATTCGGATTATGACTAGCTGAGATTGCTATTCCGCCTTGTGCATTTAAATTTTTTACTGTGTACTGCACAGTTGGAGTAGGGCAGATACCAATATCAACAACGTCAATACCTTTTGCATTTAATGTTGCTGTAACAATTGAGTTAACCATATCGCCGGTAATTCGTGCATCACGCCCGACCACAACTTTTCCTTTTCCAATAAAATCAGCGTAGGCAGAAGTAAAGTTCACAATAACATTCGGATCAAGACCATCGCCTACAATTCCGCGTATACCCGAAATGCTTACCATTAAAGTCGACATTTATCCTCCGGACAATTTTCGATTCGAAAAACAAAAATAAGATTATTTCAGCTTATTGTAAGTTATTATTAAATTTTAATATCAATTACATTAAGAATTGTATAATGCCTGCTTCAGAACTAAGAAAAAAAATAAAAAAGGTAAATATCCTTTTAGTAAAAAGATTTGGTATTCCTGAAAAAAATAAAAAAACTCCGGATCCGGTTGATCTTTTAATTGCAACAATTCTTTCACAGAATACAAATGATCAGAATTCTTACAAAGCTTTCAGAAACCTGAAAGACAATATTAAATCCTGGAATGAAGTTGTAAAACTTCCAACCCCGAAAATTGAAAAGTATATTAAAGTTGCGGGATTAGGAAAACAGAAGTCGAATGCAATAAAAAGTTTTCTAAAGCAGATTAAAAATGAACGCGGGAAAATTTCATTAAAATATCTAAATAAAGAAAACGATTCTGAAGTACTTCGTGATTTAACTTCCTATAATGGAATTGGAATTAAAACAGCAAGCTGCGTTCTATTATTTGCAATGCAAAGAAATGTTTGCCCTGTTGATACTCACGTTCATCGTACATCAAACAGAATTGGTTTGGTTGAGACAAAAACTCCTGATAAAACTTTTACCATTTTAAATGAAAATCTTCCTGATGGAATTGCGCATCAGTTTCATACAAATCTTATAAAACTTGGAAGACAAATCTGTAAACCTGCAAAACCATTTTGTTCTGTTTGCCCTTTATTAAATGTTTGCAATTTTCCTGATAAAAATTTAGAAGTACCTAAAAATATAAATTCAGATAAAAATTTTATGCTGCTTGATTCTGTCAATTAAAATTAATGCAGTTGTTCAAAAGCATAATCTAAAAATTCCTTCAAACAGAGACTTGACTAAAATTCTGATTATTCCTAATATTACGAACAATCACCAGAAAAGAATTAAAAAACCGAATGATCAACAAGATTGATGCAAAAATTCTTAATATTTTGCAATCGAACTCAAGGATCTCAAATGCTGAAATTGCCAGGCAGATTAACATGGCTCCATCCGCAGTTCTTGAGCGTATTAAAAAACTTGAGAAGAATAAGGTCATTAAAAAATATACTGCACAGATTAATGCAAGCGAAGTTGATAAAGAACTTCTCGCCTTTATTCTTGTCCGCGCGAACGGACCAATTGTAGATCAGAGTACGGCGAAAGCACTGGCTAAAGTTTCTGAAGTACAGGAAGTTCATATGGTTGCCGGTGAGGATTGTTTTCTTGTTAAAGTAAGAGTTGAAAATCCTGCTGCATTAACCGAACTTTTAAGAACAAAGATTGCTTCGATTAATTCAATTAGTTCTACCAGCACTACTATAGTTCTTGAGACCGTTAAAGAAACAAATGATTTAGTGTTTTAATGTTTTAGTAAATTTTAAATAATTAATTATAAAATATAATGGAGAAATTTTAATGGAAGGTCATCCGATTGGTATACTTGGTTATGATTATGTTGAGTTTTATGTAGGTTCCGCAAAAATGTGGGCTTACTGGCATGCGAAGGGAATGGGACTGGATATTACTGCTTATAGTGGTCCGGAAACCGGAGTAAAAGACAGAGTATCGTATCTTTTGGAAGGTAAAAGTTTAAGAGTTGTTATTACATCTGCAGTCGATCCTAAAGATTTTAGTATTTCTTCATTTGTTCAGAAGCATGGTGATGGTGTAAAAAAATGGGCTTTAAAAGTAAAAGATGTAAAATTTGCTTTTGAAACCGCTCTAAAAAATGGTGCTATTCCTGTTAGTACTTATAAAAAGTATGAAGATGAAAATGGTTATGTTGAAGAAGCAGCAGTCAAAATTTACGATGACTCCGAAATTGTTTTTTCGAACAGACAAAATTATAAAGGTAACTTCAAACCCGGATTCACAAATCCAATACAGCATATTAAAATAGAATCACACCCCACCGGGCTGAAAAAAATCGATCACATTGTAGGTAATGTAAGAATTAACGAAATGGATTACTGGGTAAATTATCTTAATAAAACTCTGAACTTTGAAACTTTTCTTGAATTCGGTATGGGTGATATTTCAACAAAATTTTCTTCTTTACTTTCTAAAGTTGTTCGTTCAAAAGAAGCTGATATCAAAAACCCGATCAATGAACCATATGAAGGTTTAAAAAAATCACAAATTGAAGAATATATTGATGAATACCTTGGATCAGGAATTCAACACATTGCAATTTCAACCGACAACATCATTGAAACTATTGCAAATATGAAAAAGAACGGAGTTGAGTTCCTGGAACCGCCTGATTCTTACTATGACAGTCTGCGTGAAAAAAAGATAAAGATTAAGGAAAGCATTGATGAACTGCAGGAAAATGGTATCCTGTGTGATCACGGAGAGAAAAAGGGCTATTTATTGCAACTGTTTACCAAACCAATTGGTGACAGACCAACTTTCTTTTATGAAATAATTCAGAGAAGAGATGGTGCACAGGGATTTGGACAGGGCAATTTTCAGGCACTTTTTGAATCAATTGAGAAGGATCAAATAAAAAGAGGAAATTTTGATAAAGACCCAGAAGAATAATTGTGCAGAGTAAGAAACTAAAATTTATTTAATAATTAAAAATGGAGGTTAGAATTGCCATATTATGTTAAGGTAGGACAGGTTCCTCCTAAAAGACACACTACGTTTTATAAACCGGATGGTAAGTCATTATACCGCGAAGAACTTTTCAGTACAAAAGGCTTTTCCGGAATTTATTCAAATAAGTACCATCTATATATGCCTCCACAGGTTGATTCTATAAGAGAGTTAGAAAAAAATAATTTAAATGATTGGAATGATGCACCGCTTCAGTATTATCATTTCTTTACTGATGAAAAAAAGACTAAAGGAAATTTTCTCAGCGCAAGAAATGTATTTTTAAAGAATGAACATTGCATAGTTGCAGACTGCGCACGTTTCTGAAGACACAGACATTTTTTACCGGAATAGTTATAAACACGAACTTGTTTTTGTGCATCACGGTGAAGGTGAGTTTCTTTCTGAGTATGGAAAAATTCCTTTCGAACAATGGGATTATATTGTTGTCCCGAAGGGAACAACCTATCAGATGAAATTTAAAAATTTCGATCAGCTAAAATTATTTATTGTTGAATCTGATACTCCGTTTGATATTCCCGCACATTTCAGAAATGAATACGGACAGTTGAAAGAAGATGCCCCGTATTATGAAAGAGATTTCCGTCCCCCGCAGTTTATGGAACCTCTGGATAAGAAGGGAAAATTCCCATTAATGCTGAAAGTATCAGACAGAACATTTGAGTACCATTTACCTCATCATCCTTTTGATGTTGTTGGCTGGGATGGATTTCTTTATCCTTATGCATTTAACATAAAAGAGTATGCACCGAAAGTAGGAAAGATTCATCTTCCGCCGCCGATTCATTTGATGTTTACAACTGAACATTTTGTTGTTTGTAATTTTGTTCCCAGGTTATTTGATTTTCATCCTGATGCGATTCCTGCTCCGTATTATCATTCAAACGTAGACAGCGATGAAGTTCTCTATTATGTCTATGGCGATTTCATGTCGAGAACCGGAGTGAAAGAAGGATCAATTACGCTTCACCCGATGGGAATTCCGCACGGACCACAACCCGGAAAAACAGAAGCATCAATCGGGAAAAAAGATACTGATGAATATGCAATTATGATTGATACCTTTACTCCATTGCACGTTACTAAAAATGTTCAGGAAACAATGGTGAAAGATTATCATCATTCCTGGCTTGAAAAATAAATTTGTAAGTTAGTTATGCCGGTTTTCGAAAATACGGCATAACATTATTTTTGTATTAATCGTCAATCAATATGATTAAAATTCCTGCACACATACAGAAACTAAAGCCTTATAAAGCAGGCAAACCAATTGATGAACTCGCGCGGGAAAAGGGGATTAGTAAGATTGTTAAACTTGCATCGAATGAAAACCCCCTCGGACCTTCACCCAAAGCAATTGAAGAAATACAAAAACATACAAATGAACTTCACCGTTATTCAAATCCTTCTGCTTACAAACTTGTAAATGCAATTGCGGAAAAGTACGGTAAGAATCCAAATCAGATTGTTACCGGCAGCGGTTCAGATTCTTTGCTTCAGTATTTAATTACCGCTTTCAGTGATGAAGATGATGAGTTTGTAACTTCAGAAGGTACATTTATCGGATGGTATGTTAATGCAAACAAGTATGGCAGAAAGTCTACACTTGTTCCTTTAAAGGATTATCATTTTGATCTTGATAAAATTGCCGATAGCGTAAATGAAAAAACGAAAATAATTTATCTTGCAAATCCGAATAATCCTACAGGGACAATGATTACACGGAATGAGTTTGAAAATTTTATTAAGAATATTCCGGACAGTGTTTTAGTTGTACTTGATGAAGCTTATACAGTTTATGCGGAATCAAATCCTGATTATCCGAATGGACTTAGATATGATTTTGATAATCTGCTTGTTTTGAGAACCCTTTCTAAAGCATACGGTTTAGCAGGAATAAGAATCGGTTTTGCTTGTGGCAAAGAATACCTGATAAAGGAAATGTACAAAGTTAAACTTCCTTTTGAACCCAATGAACTTGCTCAGGTTGCTGCCATTGCGGCACTTAAGGATGATGAATTTTTAGAAAAAACAGTTAAACTGAATGGTCAATCATTAAGAATTATGCAGACAAAATTTGATGAACTCGGTATAAATTATGTTCCTACTTCTGCAAACTTTTTTATGATGCTTTTTCCAAATGAGGAGTTTACTGTTGACTTTAATAATGAATGCCTGACCCGTGGTTTAATTTTAAGACATGTAAATACATTCGGTATTCCGAATGGAATAAGAATTAATTCAGGGACAATAGAAGAAACTGAGTTTGCGTTAAATATTATAGAAGAAGTTAATAATATTTTAATGGATAAATATCATCTTCAGGAATTTAAGTAATTATTAAATGTCATTCCGAACTTGTTTCGGAATCCCATTAAGTCATCTTTTTTTAGATGCTGAAACAAGTTCAGCATGACACCAATAAATAAAAAGGAGTCAATAGGTTTTCGTATGAAATTAGTAAGCTTCATTAAAGATCAGAAAGAAAAATTAGGTTTATTCTCGAACGAACAAATTTATGATTTACAGGAATCTGCAAAACAAATAAAACTGCAGCTTCCGGATAGTATGAAAGAGTTTCTCTGGGGTGGTGAAAAAATGATGGAAATCGCCCGTAAAGTTGATGATGCAATTAAAAACAATAAGATAGAATCTTCATTTAGTAAAGGTGAAATAAAACTTTTAGCACCCGTTCCACATCCCACTTCTTGTCGTGATGCTTATGCATTTCGTCAGCATGTTTTTACAGCAAGAAGGAATCGCGGTGTGGAGATGATTCCCGAGTTTGACCAGTTCCCTGTTTTTTATTTTACTAACCATAATGGAATAATTGGTGAGGGGACTGTTGAAGTTGAAAAAGATCATCTTGAAAAACTCGATTTTGAACTTGAAGCTGCAATTGTTTTAAATAAAGGCGGAATGAATATAAGTGCAAAAGATGCTGATTTATGTGTAGCTGGTTATATGGTGATGAATGATTTATCAGCCCGTAGACTCCAGATGGAAGAAATGAAATTAAATTTGGGACCAATGAAAGGAAAAGATTTTGCAACTGCAATAGGTCCATGGCTAGTTACACCTGATGAACTTGAACCTTACAAAATTGATTCTTCCAATGGAATAAAATATAATCTTAAGATGAAAGCCTTTCATAATGGTAAGCAAATCTCTGCAGGCAATGTTAAAGATATGGATTGGACATTCGCAGAAATTATAGAACGGGCATCTTACGGAGTTGAACTTTTTCCCGGTGATGTAATTGGCTCCGGTACCGTTGGAACCGGTTGTTATCTTGAATTAAACGGAACCCGGGCACTCGAAGCAAAAGAAAAAGGTGCGGACTTTACTCCTACCTGGTTGAATGATGGAGATTCAATAGTGTGTGAGATAGAGGGATTGGGCAGACTTGAAAATAAAATTGCTCAAAAAAAATCCGATTATTCTATTCTTGCAAAAAAGAAAAAAGTATGATGCTTAATATTGAACCAAAAGATGTAACCGTTCCCGAAGTGCACAGGCTATTGCTGGGAGGGGTTGGTCCAAGACCCATCGCTCTGGTCTCAACAATTTCAAAAGAAGGGATACCGAATCTTACACCTTTTTCATTCTTCAATGTTTTTGGTGCTAATCCACCGATTATTGCATTCAGTCCTTCACGCAGGGGACGAAATGCTACTTTGAAAGATACGTATTATAATCTTATGAGTAATGGAGAATGTGTGGTTCAATCGGTAACCTACCCGATGGTAGAACAAATAAGTCTTGCCTCAACTGAATATGATCCGGATATAAATGAATTTGTTAAAAGTGGTCTGACTCCTATAGATTCTGACATCGTTAAACCAAAACGTGTAAAAGAATCACCATTTCAAATGGAGTGCAAATTAAAAGAAATGCATAGTTTCGGCGAAGGCGGAGCTTCAGCAAATATAGCAATTTGTGAAGTTATGAAATTTCATATATCTGAGGATATTTTCAGGGATGGAATAATTCATCCCGACCTGATTGACCTGGCTGCCAGAATGTCTGGTAATTTTTATTGCAGGGCTAGCGGAACTTCTATTTTTCAAATAGAAAAACCGATTTTGAAAAAAGGAATCGGATATGATCAGCTTCCCGATTTTATAAGAGATTCGGATATCTATACAGGAAACAATCTTGGTAAATTTGGAAACATAGAAAAAATTCCATCTGAGATAGAGATGAATGAATTCATATCGGAATTTGAAAAAAAAGAAATGGCATCCTTTGAACCAACAATTGAAGCATTTTACAGGTATGAAAGACACAATGATTTTAAAAAAATGTTAAAATCTTCACTTGAATTGAAGAAGCAAAATTATAATAAAAGTAAATTGTTGTTTGAACTGACTGCTAAATGCGCCCTTGAAATGAATGAAATTCAATTTGCCTGGAAAACTGCTTTATTTGCAGGAAGAGAAGATTAATAAATCGGAGCTGAAATTGGAAGAACCTCTATGGAGACCATCCGAAGAAAGAATTTCACAATCAAATCTAACATCCTTCACCAGGTTTGCTGAAGAACTGCTTAATAAAAAAATCTCAACCTACCAGGAGTTATATGAATGGTCTGTTATTGATATCAGGCAATTCTGGAAATCAATATGGATTTTCTCGGGGATAATTCATTCTAAACCTTTCACAAATGTTTTATCCAACGAGAATATGTTTAAGGCAAAGTGGTTTGAAGGCGCGGAGTTGAATTTTGCTGAAAATCTATTACGATACCACGATGATAAGATTGCGTTAATTAGCTCGAGAGAGAATTCACCAACAGTGAAACTGACGTATTCAGAGCTATATAAAAATGTTTCCTCATTATCTGCATCTCTTGAAGAGATGGGAATTAAGAAAGGGGACAGGGTAGCAGGTTTTGTAAATAATCTTCCTGAATCAATAATTGCAATGCTTGCTGCCACAAGTCTGGGAGCAATATGGTCATCCTGCTCCCCGGATTTTGGACATAAAGGTGTTTTGGACAGGTTTGGTCAAATAAAGCCCAAGATTTTGTTTGCAATTGAAAGTTACTATTATAACGGCAAACTGATAGATTGTTCTGAAAAAATTGAAGCAATCAGAAAAAGTATACCTTCCATCGAAAAAATAATTCTTATAAAGAGATACAATAATTTTAAAGGAGAATTATCTGCAGATAAAACTTCTGCTAAAGTCAATAACTCAATTCATATCAACAAGTTAACTGATAATACTTCAAATAAAATAACGTTTGTACAAGTTTCATTCGACCATCCTGTTTATATAATGTATTCATCAGGAACAACCGGGATTCCAAAATGTATTGTTCATGGCGGGGGAGGAACTCTGCTCCAACATTATAAGGAGTTAGCTTTGCATACAGATTTAAAACGTGATGATACAATAACATATTATACAACTTGTGGGTGGATGATGTGGAACTGGCTGGTAAGTTCTTTAAGTGTGGGAGCAAGCATATTTTTATATGATGGAAGTCCGGTTTATCCTAACATTAATTCCCTATGGGAAAAAATAGAGCATGAAAAGATTTCAATCTTCGGTACCAGCCCAAAATATTTATCAATGATTCAGAAATCAGGTGTAATTCCTAAAAATAAATTCGATCTAACTTCACTCAAGGCTATTCTTTCTACTGGTTCACCACTTTCGGTAGAAAATTTTAAATGGGTTTATAAAAATGTTAAAAGTGATCTACAATTATCTTCCATTTCAGGTGGAACAGATATAATCTCTTGCTTCATGCTTGGTAATCCTAACCTTCCCGTTTATGCTGGTGAAATACAAAGTAAAGGACTTGGAATGAAAGTAGAAGCCTTTGATGAAAATGGAGAATCTGTTGAAGAAAAAAAGGGTGAACTGGTTTGCACTAAACCATTTCCATCCATGCCTGTTAAATTCTGGGATGATCCGCAGGATAAAAAATACCAATCGGCTTATTTTAATTTTTATCCTGGTATTTGGAGACATGGAGATTACATTAAAATTACAAAGCACGGCGGAATTATTGTGTACGGCAGATCTGATGCAACTTTGAATCCCGGTGGAGTTCGTATCGGAACAGCTGAAATTTACAGGGTTGTTGAGGCAATGGAGGAAGTTACTGATAGCCTGGTAGTTGGCCAGAACTGGAGAAATGATGTAAGAGTAATTCTATTTATTGTTTTAAAATCGAATTTAGTTCTTTCCGATAAACTCATTGAGAAAATAAAATCAAATATCCGAAACCAGACAACACCACGTCATGTACCCGCCAGAATTATACAAATACAGGATGTTCCCCGAACTATCAGCGGGAAAAAAGTAGAACTTGCAGTAGCAAAGATTATTCACAGCGAAAATGTTGAAAATAGAGATGCACTTGCAAACCCGGAATCACTTGAACAGTTCACAAAAATTATTCATTTGTTAGCAGAATAATTTAATCAATCAAACATAAAGTGCACTTCCGAAATCTCTTCTATGTCTCAGAGTAATTTCACTTTCTTCACCCAGATATTTGAATATGGCAATACAAGCTTTTCTTGCTCCGTCGTCATTAAATGTTCTGTCAGTTCGGATTACATCTATAAATTTTTCCAAAGCAGAATCGAAATTTTTGGATTTAAGTGATACAACAGCTGATTTGAATTGTTTTGCAATTTCACTGTTATCCAGTCCATTCATAGTAAACAAATTTGAAATTGTTTTTATTGATTCAATTAGGTCTGAAAAATCAGTATTATCCTCTATCCCTGTAATCAATTCCAAAGCTCTTGAACTATCTTCAAATAAAATTGTCCTGGCAAGCAAAACTTTTACTTCCGGATTATCGGGTTCTTCCTCAATAAGTTTTTCAAGCAATACCATTGCTTCTGCGTTATTGCCTTTTAAAAGCAATTCTTTTACTGCAGTAATTTCCTTCTGATATTTTCCGGGAATTACTTTTTGCAGCCATTTCTCCACCGATTGTTCCGGAAGCGCACCGGTAAATTCATCAGCTACTTCACCATTTATAAATAGCTTAACGTTAGGTATTCCTCTTATTCCATATTGAGCTGCCACCTCCTGGTTCGCATCAGTATCAACTTTTACAAGTCTAAATCTGTCTTTATATTTTATTGCGAGTTTTTCTAAAACAGGTCCAAGTATTTTACATGGACCACACCACTCTGCCCAGAAATCAACAAGAACAGGAATGGTTTTACTCTGTTCAATTACCTCTTTATTAAAATCATTCATATCCGGATTCCACTTAAATATTTATTTGAAATTATAATTTACTAAACAGTAATATATTCTAAAATGACTTTCGTTAACTGCATTTGATGTATTAAAAATTAAAAAGTTACAGACTTGATATTTAAATAGTTTTAATTTAGTTTTGAGCATATGCTCATAATAATTTATGCCTAGACCAAGAAAATATCGTCATGTTTGCTGCAATCCATCCTCGTATTATTTCAAGCCGAGAGGAATACCTGTTTACGAGCTTGAAGAAATCTTATTAGAACACGATGAACTTGAATCATTGCGTCTTGCTGATTTGCTGGGATATTCCCACGAAGACGCCGCAAAAGAAATGAAGATTTCAAGAGCTACATTCGGAAGAATTGTGGAGATTGCACGCAGAAAGATTACTGACGGTATTTTAAATGGAAAAGCGATTAGAATTAACGAAATTCAAATAAATAAAAATGATAAGGGAGACTAAAATGAAAATTGCAGTTTCGACAAATGATCAAAAAAGGGTGTCCGGACATTTAGGTAGATGCAGGGCTTTTAAAGTATTTGAAATTGAAGATGGAAATATATTATCCCAGGAAATAAGAGAAAATGTTTTCACTCATCACAGGATGGAACATCAGCATCACGGTGAAGGCGGGGGACACAGTCATACACGCTTAATAGAAGGATTGAAAGATTGTTCTTATGTACTATCAAGTGGCGGAGGCTGGAGAATTGTTGAAGATTTGAAACAGAATAATATTCAGATAATTTTTACTGATGTTGAATTAATAGACGAAGCGATTAAATTATTTATTAATGGTGAATTAAAAGATAATCCTGAAATGACCTGCAATCATAACTAATAAAGATTAAAACAATTTCTCTAATAAAAATGCCTCTTATTTTAAGAGGCATTTATCAAATGGGTTAACATAATTTACTCTGTCACTAACAACCCCCTAAAACTCTTTTTGATTTTTTAATCGGCACGACTTTGTTCTTGTTTTTTTCAATCAGAACCGGGATAATTTTAGTAGCTTGTTCCCGGAACCTATTTGTATCTCTATCGTGACGAGTTTTAATAACATCCGGTTTCTTATAGTTTATAATTTCATCTTTAAATTCGTCCAGTCCACCATCAAGATAATAAACGTTTTTGTAACCCAACCTGTCTGCAATAATTGCTGCTTTCTTTGAAGATACTCCATCATTGCCGAGAAAAACATATTTCCTGTGTTTTATACTTAAAATTTTCTTCGCATCTTTTTCAAAAACATTTTTAATAGTAAGAATCTGCGATTGAGGCAGATTATATTTTTTAAATTCCTCAATGGATCTTACATCAAGTATAAGAAGATCGTTTTCATTATCCATTAATCTGAATGCAAGTTCATCAGAAGTCATCGCTTTTACCTGGTAGGATTTTATATAGTCAGGATTATCCAGATCTTTTAAATATGCCTGTTTAATATCGGGCATGAAGAAAGCTGATAATCCAATAATGAATGCAATTCCGGTTAACCCGATATACAATCTTGCAGGACGAAATTCAGGATTGGGTTTTCCATTTACTTTATTTTCAATAATGGTGGTTCCCCAGAAAGCTCCAATTGCAACAAATGTTAAAAGAAATGCAAATAATGACTGAGACATACCAAGTGTATCGAATATTCTTACAAATCCCCAGTTATCTGCCATATAAAATTCCTTAAAAACGGGATAACCTTCTGCAAAAATTAAAACCCCGATGAAGGAACCAAGAATGAAAATCATGGCATCAATTTTTCCTATTGCCGCGGAACATATACTTGTACCCGGGCAAAATCCGCCAACAACAAATCCTAATCCCATAATTAGTCCGCCTACAATTGCCGAACGTAAAAATGTTGGATTAATGTAAATCAAACTAAGATCAAGCAAACCGTAATGTCCTAAAATTATAACGCCGAGCATTGCAGTAACTCCGGCGGTAAAGAAAACTCTGAGTACTGTAAAATCATAGCCGTAAAATAATCCTACTAATTTTTTTGAAGTCGAAAATCCTGCCTGTTCCAGTATAAACCCAAAGGCAATACCGAGAAAAATTGCAACAATAAAGTTTAATTCATTTCCAATTATATCGGGTACTAATGGTCCCATTGTAATCTCTCCTTCTTATATCCAAAGTTTTCTGAAGAAATAAGCAAACATATATGCGCCACCGAATATCGCCATCATAGTTATTATTCCACCTGTGGATAGTACAGCCATTCCGCTTAATGCAGCGCCACTTGTGCATCCTCTGCCGAACTGGGCACCAAGACCGAATAATAAACCTCCGAATAATGCCCCCACAACACGGGTTTTAGCTTTTATTTTAGGTGAATGCTCCAGAGTAAATTTCAACCTGTTTGAGATTAATCCGGATATAAAAGCACCAAGAATAACTCCAAGCACTTCAAAAACCAGCCAGTTTTTTAATGGATTATTGTCATGCGCCGTTAAATATTCCTTGTAGAATTCCTGGTTATTAACATGTTCAGAAGTGACTGATTGCATTGTTGCGACTAAAGCACTTTTTACAGAACCGCTTGCACCCAATCCTCTGCCAGTAATATAAATTGTTGCTAATAAAGTCAGCCCTAAGAAAAATCCTGCTAAATAAGGATTCATATATTTTTTAGGTTCCATATTTTCCTCACTCGCTTAAAGTTAATTCAGGTTCAACTTCTTTATTTTCTTTTTTTGGTTCTTCAGGTTGTTCATCAGAATCCAGTTCTTCATAACCTGTCATCATTGCTTTGAGATTTGATGTAATTGTTGATCCTGTTGTTATAAGATAAAGATGTGCAATAATGAATGATATTAATAGAAATGCACCAAAAGTATGAATAAGTGCAATTCCTTTTACTGATTGAATATTGAGCAGTTCAACAGAATTGCCCTGCGGATAACGGTAGAACATGTACATCAAACCTGAAATTACCATTATAGGTATTACAAGTATTTTTAATCCGAGATATACTAATCTTTGTATTGGGTTAAGCTTGCTCAGCGTTGTTTTTTTAGTCGGATGAGGTGCATTCTTAAAAATTCCGAACAAATAATAGTCCATTTGAAGTTTTAAATTTTTAAGAGTTGGAAGATATTGTCTCCATTCACCCGTTACAAAATGCCAGAAGATTGCGAATACAATTAATATCATAAAGGAATATGCTGCTACATTATGATAGGCAACAGCATTTTGATATCCAAAGAACTTGATTGCCCCATGAATTTCAAATCCGGTTAAAGCTAGGAAGAGAATTAAAAAAGACTGAGTCCAGTGCCAGAACCGTTCAAAAGCTTTATATATATATACCTGTTGTTTCATTTTTATATTCTCCTCTTTGCTTTTATGGCAGAAATTATTCTTAATGAACCGTGCATAATTACTCCAATAAGTGTTAGTAACATCATTGCTATTCCAATCGATTCAATTGCTGAAGAATAATCTCTTGCGGGCATATAGAAATCAGTCAGAGCAGCCAGGCGGCTATTTTCCCTCGTGTGGCATTCTGTACATTGAACTGACTTATCTTTAGTTGAAACCATATGATTTATAGGCCAGTACATTTCCGTATTTATAAAGCTCACTTTACCGCTAAAGGGAAGTTTGACATCATCCATGCCAACTTCAGACGCTCTTCTCCAGTCAAAGTCCTGCCAGAAAGCGCCTTCACCTTTTTTATCTGCAAATAATTTAGGTTGAATAAGATCCATTAATACAGGATCAAAAGGCTGGCGAGATCTGTGGATTTTTACTGGAATTATCTTGGAATCAAGATCGCCATATGATCCATTCAAGGTATTTATCTGAAGTGGTTTAGTTGTATCTGCTATTTTGTCTCCCAGCAGATAATGATCTGCAGTTCCGTTAAACCATATATATTCAGGTTCTAAATTCTTCCCATATGTAAAACTGCCTTTTATGGATAGATAAGTATGATTTCCATCTACATCATCAATCTCAAATGGCTTTCCATCTTTTAATTTACCTGCGGTTGACCAATCCCAACGTGTTTTGGTTGCATTAACTTTTGCATAAATTGGAATATGACAGGTCTGACATGCAACTTTAATTGTATGTTCATTCAGAATGCTTGATGCATGTGGGCTTGATGTATGGCATTCTTCACAGGTTGCACGGTTTCTGTTCATTGAGGAAAGTGAATACATCTTGCCGGCAATGTTATGATTTTTTGTGATATGACAATCTACACATTGAAGATTTTCGCCGTCAACACCCATGTGTACATCAACATCTCTGGCTGGTTGAAACATCGACATTTCAAGATCACCATGTTTAACATTGTTTCCACCACCACCGAAGAAATGACAAACACCGCAATTTGATCGTTTGGGTTTACCAACGTGTTGTGCTATGTTATTCAGGTTCAAATCAGGAGCAGGCATCCCTGCAAGATCACTGCCTTTAATGTAAGATTCAGTTTGATCGTGACATACTAAACAATCTATATTTTTAGAATCAGTGAAGCTGAACATTGAACTTGTCATTCCATATCCAATATGGCATTTTGCACAACTTTGTTCATTACCTTCAACACCAATACAAAAATTGTTTATTGCATTCTTTTTCCCCAGGTAGACAATTCCTCTTCCTTCAACGTACTCAACACTTTCCCAGTTCCAGTGGTTGGAATTCATTACTTCTTTATCTCTACCATTGTGGCAGGAAATACAGGCTTCAGTTACTTCCTGGGGTGAATTAAATTTTTTCTTAAGTTCTGCAAATTTGGAATGGTCCACAGAAGAAGAATCTTTATGTTCAAATTTTTCTTTTAGGAGCATAAGACCGGATGGTTCCTCGCTCTTGTCCTGCAGAATGGCAACAGCTGAGATAACGACCAACGCAGTTATCAGTAGTGCTAATAATATTTTTTTCATAAATGAACTAGTGTTATAGTTTAGTTTTTAAGTTTTATTCATTAAAGTAAGTTCCGAAATACTTTCTTTAATTTTTTTACAATCAGAATAGTCTTTGTAAACCGGACACTCTCTGCAAGTCTGGTTTGCACAAATATTTCCATTGTGCTTAAATGTCCAGCAAGGTTTTGAATGATCAATAAATGATTCGCATTTCATTCTGTCTTTTTCGCTGCAATTAGTGATTTTCCAGCAGGGAATTAGAGAATAAATGGTTTTAATTCCTTCTATACTAATTTTTCTTTCGTTAATTGATTTCCTAATACACCTGAGGCGCTCAACGTCAGAATTGGAGTATAATCTGTGACCTGTTGTTTTTCTAAATGGAATTAATAACCCTTCTCTTTCATACATTCTTAACGTATGTACTGAAATATTCAATAGCTTAGCGACAGAACTTATTGGATAAACAGGGATTTCATAATCATTTATTTGTTCAATCATAACCATGCACACAAATTTTTGATATTTATAAATATCAAGTTTGCTGCCAACTATAACTATAGGAATTCTGTGTGAAATGTTACGTCGCCTGACAAATTCTTTTCAGCTGAAAGAAAATAAAATACTGTTTTTCCTTGTTATGAGAAAAAGATGCTAATGGCAATAGTTATTTTTATTAATCGTGTCTGATAAATGATGAAAATAAAAAGTTCAAGCATCCGAAGAGAGTAAATTTTGTGCTTATTTTTAATCTAAAACAATTATATTAGGAATTGTCATAGAAAATATTTTTTATCATCTTTATCCGGAGACAATTATGAAAAAATTTTCACTGTTAATTTTTTCAGCACTGTTGCTTCTTTCGGGGGTTCTAACTGCACAGATTAATCAAAACATGTCAGGTTCAGATTATTGCAGCCAGAAAAAAATGAATTCCCCTCTTCCTTCAACTCCTGTAGAAGTTACAGCAGATATTCAGCATTCTTATGATGTTATTAACTATGAATTGAATCTAGATTTATACAACTGTCTTGTTAGTCCTTATCTTAAATCATTTAGTGGATTTGAAATAATGACTTTCGAGGTTGATTCAACATTAAATTCGATTCAGATGAATGCTGTCAACGCATCTCTCACCATAGATTCGGTTTCGTTAGCAGGTATTGGGTTTACTCATACTAACAATATACTTACTATAAACCTGGATCAGACTTATAACCCTGGTGCAGTTGTAAATGTTAAAATCTATTACCGGCACAATAATATTGCCGATGGTGCATTTTATGTTAGCAATGGATTTTTATTTACAGATTGCGAACCTGAAGGTGCCAGAAAATGGTATCCGTGCTGGGATAAACCTTCAGACAAAGCCAGTTCTGATATAACAGCAAAGGTTCCGTCAACAGTTAAGCTTGGGTCAAACGGTGTTCTTGCTGATTCAATTGTGAATGGAGATACTCTATATTACCATTGGGTGAGCCTAAATCCTGTAGCTACTTATTTAAGGGTATTAACGGCTAAAGTAAATTATAATCTTGATATTATTTACTGGCATAAAATATCAAATCCTAATGATAGTATTCCTATAAGGTTCTATTATAATTCAGGTGAAAATCCATCCAATATTGAAAATATAATTAGGGATATGACTACTACTTACTCAGAGTTGTTTGGTGAACATCCCTTTGAAAAAAATGGATTTGCAACTTTGAATAATCAATTTGTCTGGGGTGGAATGGAAAATCAAACATTGACAAGTTTGTGTACTAACTGCTGGTCCCAAAATTTAGTTTCACATGAATACGCACATCAATGGTTTGGTGATATGATAACCTGTGCAACCTGGGCTGATATATGGTTAAACGAAGGTTTTGCCACTTATTGCGAAGCATTATGGTATGAGCACACATCAGGTTATAGCGCTTATAAAAGCGATATAAACTCTGATGCCAGTTATTATTTGTCGGCGAATCCGGGCTGGCCGATTTATAATCCGGAATGGATAAATAATACTCCGGATGTTAACACATTGTTTAATACTGCTATTACTTATGATAAAGGTGCCTGCGTACATCATATGTTAAGATATGTTATGGGGGATTCTCTTTATTTTGCAGGAATGAAATATTACGCTACAGATCCGAATTTAAAGTATAAGAGCGCTGTTACAACAGATTTTCGTGATGATATGAGTGCAATTTACGGACAGGATTTAACCTGGTTTTTTGATGAATGGGTACTGCAGCCTAACCATCCTATTTACGCTAATAAGTATTGGATAGCTGACCAGGGTTCAGGTCAGTGGCAAGTTGGTTTTGTAGCTGATCAGACGCAATCAAATACTCCTTTCCATAAGATGCCTATTGAAATAAAAGTACATTTTAATTCGGGCGCGGATAGTACGATGAGAGTAATGAACGATGTAAATAACCAAATTTTTACTTTTAACTTTAATCGTCAGCCTTTAAATGTTTATTTCGATCCTGATAATAATATTGTGCTTAAAGTAGCATCACTCACCCAGATTCCACCTTTACCGGTTGAATTAACAAGTTTCACAGCAGTTTCAAGAGGTAGTTTTGTTATTCTAAACTGGACTACTGCAACAGAAAAAAATAATAAGGGCTTTGAAATTGAAAGAAGGAATATTACAAATCAAAGTGAATGGCAGTCTGTAGGATTCGTTGAGGGGAGTGGTACTTCAACAACGCCAAATCTTTATTCTTTCACCGATCAGATAAAAAGTTATACTGATTTAAGTTACAGGTTAAAGCAAATTGATTTTGATGGAAGTTATGTTTACAGCACTGAGGTTGAAGTAAAAGGTGGAACAAAACCGGAAGATTACAGTCTGAGTCAGAATTATCCTAATCCATTTAATCCAAGCACGATAATAAAGTTTGAACTTCCTGAAGCTGCAAAAGTCAAACTGGTTGTTTATAATCTCTTAGGGCAGGTTGTAAGAACACTGGCTGATGGAAATTATGATACCGGGATTTATGAAAAGAATTTTGACGGTACAAATTTAAGCAGCGGTATTTATATTTATGAACTGAGAGCAAATGATGTCGTTCTCAAACACAAGATGATTCTAATGAAATAAAGAGGGGGGATCAATGCGCTCACAGGAGTAGGGACGGGGAGAGTAATTTCCCTATCCCTTTCCTGGGTTTAATATTTATACCTGAGCCATTTTGCTACTTCAGACCATTTAGGTTTTTTGCCACTCATTAATATTCCTATTCTGTATACTTTTCCTGCCATCGGAAATAGGAGGAACATAGTACCAAGGTTAACTAAAAGCGAAACTATAAATTGCCATGTAGGTATTTCAGAAAGCACCATTCTTGCAGGCATAACAATGATAGATGCAAATGGAAGCATTGAGGCAATTCTTGCAATATCATTTTCAGAATTTTGTAGCATTGCTATTGCAATAAAAAATGGAATCATTATCAACATCATTATCGGCCACATACCGGATTGGGTATCCTGTTCATTATCGAAAATTGCACCGACCGAAGTAAACAATCCCATAAAAGTGATTAACCCAATAAAATAATTTAGAAGAAAATATCCAATTTGAAACATATCAAGTTTTAGAGTGAGCTCAGGTGGGAGAGTAAACCAGGCTGTAGTTATTAATAGAATTACAGGAAGCATCCAAATTATCATTTGTAAAAGTCCTGTAACACTTGTTCCGATTATTTTACCTGTCATCAATTCCTGACTGTTTGCAGATGATAAAAGTACTTCAACAATTCGATTTGCTTTTTCCGCTACAACCGATCGCATCATCATTTGCCCCATAAAAATAAGACTAAAGTATAGAAGAAATGTAAACAGAAAAGCTACGATTATTGTTCCTGTACCTTCTTCTTCAACTGCTTTATCACTACTGATTCTGAAATTATCAAAATCTACACTTTGGCGGGCATATGTTATATCTTTATCCGAAATATCTTTGCCTTTAAAATATCTTGTAACGAGAACATTGTTAATTGTTGGTCTGACTTTTTCAAATAAAGTTTTGTTTGTAGGATTCTTGGAAAAGTATTCCACCTTCTTCGATACAAGGGCTGAATCGGGGATAAAAATCAAACCCGTAATTTTTTCAGATAGAAGATCGGCTTTTTGTGTTTTAATAAAATTATCCAGTTCACTCTTGCTCATTGTATCAAATGAAATTTTATAGTAACCGCTTTTAATAAATGGTAATTTGCCAAATTCATTTTCCATTTCAGATTGCAATGACAACGATTCAGTCACAATTATAAGGTTTGTATTACTGTCGCCTTGATATGAATATAGAAAAGTCTGGAATGCTAAAATTCCAATCATAAAAACAGGGAGGAGTACTGTCATAAAAATGAAAGTTTTAGAAAATAATTTTTCCCGTAATTCACGTTTTATTATTGCAAGAGTTCTCCTGTTAAACATTTGCAGCCTCCATGCTTAATTTTTCCGCAGCTTTTTTACCGGCAGCTTCCACAAATATTTGATGAAGTGAAATATCTTCAGCATCAAACTTCTTTATAGTAATTCCTTTATCAACAAGAAGTTTAAGCAGCTCCTGAATTTGCGAGGGATTTTTTACTCTTATGCTGGTAACATTCCCGAAGGTTTCAAACTTCTCGACAATCGGAGCATTTTTAATAAATGAAAGATCTCCAATGTGAGAAATGGTTACATTTCTTTGGCCAAATGATTTTTTTATTTCACCAAGATTGCCATGTAGAATAATCTTCCCTTCATCAATCATTGCAATATGATCGCACATTTTTTCTGCAAAATCCATCAGGTGAGTTGAGAATATTATAACTTTTTCCTTTTTCTTCAGTTCAAGTATCATCTCTTTTAATAAATTGGTATTAATTGGATCCAACCCTGAAAACGGTTCATCGAGTATTATAAACTCGGGATCGTGAAGAATTGTTGTTATAAACTGAACTTTTTGCTGGTTTCCTTTTGAGAGGTCCTCCAACTTGGAATTTTTTCTGTCAGTAAGTTCAAACCTGTCAAGATATTCCAAAGCTTTTCTTTCCACCTCTTTCCCTGTTTTTCCTTTTAATTCCGCAAAGAAGAGAAGAGTTTCCAGCACTTTCATTTTTTTATACAATCCTCTTTCTTCTGGTAGGTAGCCAACTTTATCTTTAAATTCCTGTCCTATTTTTGTTCCTCTAAGAATAACTTCACCAGAATCCGGAAGATAAATATTCATCATCATTCTTATAGTAGTTGTTTTTCCAGCTCCATTTCTTCCGATTAATCCAAAAACTGATCCCTCAGGGACGGAAAACGAAACATCATCAACAGCTTTCAACGATTCGAAAGATTTGGAAAGATGCTGGACTTCAAGTGCGTACATTTAAACCTCAACTTAATTTTTTTGAACTGAGTAAGATAAAAGAAATGAAATACATAATAAACTCTTAATTCAATTTATAACGCAGTTAATGCACGAATACGGAAACCGGGGGAATATGTTATGCTAATGACTCGTTAATTCTTGCAAGAAAGTAATCAATTATCTATATTTACTCGCTAAAATTGAATTTTTCTAATTTAATATTGAAAAGTATTAATAGTCTTTTGTTGATATTCATTCACAAAAGATTATCACAGAGTTCTTAAAAAATATTGAGTAACAATTTTTGCCGGGGTGGCGGAATTGGTAGACGCACAGGACTTAAAATCCTGTGGGAATTTATTCCCGTGCCGGTTCGAGTCCGGCCCTCGGTACTAAAACAAATTATAATTATCAATTAAAAATTAACAATTGTAAATTTTTAATTGTTCATTGTTAATGAAAAACTCTGGGCTCTTAGCTCAGTTGGTTAGAGCGTCTGCTTGACGTGCAGAAGGTCAAAGGTTCGAATCCTTTAGAGCCCACTTTAGAATTTACAATTGATATTTAACAATTATAAATTACTAATTTTTAATTGTACAGCTATCGGAGTCTTCTCCGATTTTTTATTAAAGTAAAATTAATGAGTAAAATAAAAATCACATTTCCTGACGGAAACACCAGAGAATTTGAAGAAGGAATTACCGGATTTCAGATTGCTGAATCTATTTCACCCAGATTAGCACAGGATGCTCTTGCAGTAGAAGTAAATGGAATTGTAAAAGATATAAATGTTCCTTTAAAAAATAATTCGGTTGTAAAATTTCTTTCGTTTGATGATACAAAAGGAAAAGAAGTTTATTGGCATTCTACATCCCATTTAATGGCACATGCTATTCTGTCTCTTTATCCTGAAGCAAAATTTGGTGTGGGACCGCCAATTGAAAATGGTTTCTATTATGATTTTGATATCAATAAAAAATTAAGTGAAGACGATCTTAAGGTGATTGAAGAAAGAATGAGTAAAATTGCAAAGGAAGATCATTTATTTGAACGTGTTGAGCTTTCAAAAAATAAAGCTGTTGATTTCTTCAAAGGTAAAGAAGACCAGTATAAACTTGAAATTCTAAGTGATCTTAACGAAGAAGAAGAAATAATAAGTATTTATAATGAAGGAAACTTTACTGATTTATGCACAGGTCCGCATCTTCCTTCTGCAGGGAAAATAAAATATATAAAATTATTAAGTGTTTCGGGTTCCTATTGGCGGGGTGATGAACACAATAAACAACTCCAGAGAATTTACGGCATTTCTTTTCCAAAGAAAAAAATGCTGGATGAATATCTTGAGAAACTGGAAGAAGCTAAGAAAAGAGATCACCGTAAACTTGGCAAAGACCTGGAACTATTTCTTATTACTAACAGTGTTGGAAGCGGACTTCCAATCTGGTTACCAAAAGGAACTATTTTAAGAGAAACCCTTGAAAATTATCTTCGCAGTGAACAGAGAAAACGCGGGTATGAGCCTGTTATTACTCCGCATATCGGGAATATAAATCTTTATAAAACCAGTGGACATTATCCTTATTATAAAGATAGTCAGTTTCCTCCGATACAATTTGAAGATGGTAAAGAAGAATATCTTCTTAAACCGATGAACTGTCCACATCATTTCCAGATATACGCGAGTAAACCCAGAAGTTACCGTGATCTTCCTATACGCTATGCTGAGTTTGGAACTGTTTACAGGTATGAACAATCTGGTGAACTCAATGGATTAACACGCGTACGTTCTTTTGCGGTAGATGATTCTCATATTTTTGTGCGTGAAGATCAATTGAAGGATGAGGTCTGTAATGTAATCGAACTTATTCAAGTAGTATTTGAGCAAATGGGTTTCAAGGATTTCACAACTCAACTTTCTTTCCGAGATGATAATGTGGAAAAGTACGGCGGCGATATTAAAATGTGGGAAAGAGCTCAAAAGGAAATTCAGGAAGCTGCAGATCAAATGGGACTAAAATATAATGTTGAGGAAGGTGAAGCAGCTTTTTATGGACCTAAAATAGATTTTATGGTTAAAGATGCTCTTGGCAGACAATGGCAGCTGGGAACAGTTCAGATTGATTATGTTATGCCGGAAAGGTTTGATCTTGAGTACACCGGTAGTGATGGTCAAAAACACAGACCGGTAGTGATTCACCGGGCACCTTTCGGATCGCTTGAAAGATTTATTGGGGTTTTGATAGAGCATTACGCAGGAGAATTTCCATTATGGCTTGCACCGGTACAGGTTGCTGTTCTTCCTGTCTCACAGAATTTTATAGATTTTGCGCAATCAGTTATTAATGAATTGAAAAATGCCGGAATACGGGTTGAATTTGATGAAAGAAATGAAAAACTTGGTTACAAGATCAGAGATTGGGAAACTAAAAAAGTGCCCTATATGCTGGTAATAGGTGAAAAAGAAAAAGAATCAGGAAATGTTTCTGTAAGAAAGCATAAAAAAGGTGACATTGGAACTTTTTCTTTATCAGATTTTATTCATAATATTAAAGATGAGATTTTAAATAAGAGTCAATAACAAATAAGAGAGGTAGATAATCGCTCAAAAAGATAGTGTAAGGGTTAACGAAGAAATAAAAGCATCAAAAGTACGGGTAATAGATGTGGATGGTTCGCAGGCAGGAATTTTTACTGTGCGTGATGCAATGAAGATTGCACAGGAAAGAGGATTGGATTTAGTTGAGATAGCACCCCAGGCAAAACCACCCGTATGTAAAGTAATCGATTTTGGAAAATTTAAATATGAACAGCAAAAAAGAGAAAAAATACAGAGAAAGAATCAGCAGGTTTCACTGCTGAAAGAAATCAGGCTGCACCCAAATACTGATGTTCATGATTTTGATTTTAAACTTAAACATGCGATTAATTTTCTTGAAGAAGGAAACAAAGTAAAAGCTGTGGTAATGTTCAAAGGAAGGGAGATGGCATACACCGAACAGGGCGAAGAACTGCTGAAGCGGTTCATAGAACAAACTGAAGACCTTGCCAAGGTTGAATCTCCCATTAAAATGGAAGGTAGAAACATGAACGTAATCCTTGTACCCACGGCAAAACCAAAAACCAAAAAAAACAAATAGGAAAAGTTATGCCAAAAATGAAAAGCAACCGCGGAGCTTCTAAATCATTTAAGAAGACCGCATCAGGAAGATTTAAAGGAAAAATGCTTATAAAAGCCATATCCTTACTTCCAAATCAACAAAACGGAAAAGAAACCTGCGCCATTCTTCTATGGTTTCCGTTGCAGATTCAAATCGTGTTAAAATAATGCTTCAATAATCAGGAGTTAGTAAAAATGCCAAGATCCAAAAACAAAGTAGCTTCTCATCAGAGAAGAAAGAAGATACTAAAACAGGCTAAAGGATACTGGGGTTCAAGAAGCAAAGTTTACACAATTGCAAAGAACCATGTTGAAAAAGGCCTTGTCCATGCTTACAGAGACAGGAAACTAAAAAAGAGAACTTTCAGAAGTTTATGGATTACCAGAATAAACGCAGCTGCCAGGGAAAATGGTACTACTTATTCAAGACTTATCCATGCACTTGATACGAAAGGTATTGAGATAAACAGGAAAGTTCTGGCGAATCTCGCTGTAGAAAATCCATCAGCTTTTACCGAGCTGGTAAAGTTTTCTGTTAATTAATTTTTACCCTTCCATATCATTATATTTGTGAATGGAAGGGTATTACTTTAAATATTCGGAATGAAATGTTGAAAGAAAAGATAAAGTCCTTAAAGGAAGAATTTGACAAAGAAATAAACCTGGCCGATTCAAATGAAAAACTTGAAGAAATAAGGTTGAAATTTCTCAGCCGCAATGGGTTACTTTCAAAACTTTTTGATGGATTAAAAGAAGTTGGTAAGGAAGAAAAACCGGGTTTGGGAAAAGAATTAAATTTTCTCAGAAATGAAATTACGGGAAAATTTAACACTGTTAAAGAAAACTTTGAAAGACAAAATACAGGCGAAATAAATTCTATCGATTTAACTCTTCCGGGTAAAAATAAAATAATAGGCCACAAACATGTTCTTACCCAGACAGTTGATGAAATAAAAAATATTTTCAAAGGATTGGGATTTGCTGTTGCTCTTGGTCCCGAGATTGAATCAGATTATTATAATTTTGAAGCTTTAAATTTTCCGCTGGATCATCCTGCAAGGGATATGCAGGACACATATTTTGTAAGTGATAATTTTTTACTTCGTACACATACTACTCCTGTGCAGATAAGGATAATGGAAAAACATCAACCCCCGGTTAGAGCAATAATGCCGGGAAGAGTTTACCGGAATGAGGCTGTAAGTGCCAGAAGTTATTGTATGTTTCACCAGGTCGACGGAATTTATGTAGATACAGATGTTACTTTTGCTGAATTGAAAGGCACTCTTGTTTCATTTGCCAGGCAATTTTATGGAGAAAATATAAAATACAGATTTCGTCCAAGTTTCTTTCCTTTCACTGAGCCCAGTGCTGAAATGGATATAACCTGTTTCCTATGTCATGGAAAAGGTTGCAGGGTCTGTAAATATTCAGGCTGGTTAGAGGTTTTAGGTTGCGGTATGGTGGATCCTAATGTCTTTAAATCTGTTGGATATGATTCTGAAAAGTATACAGGCTATGCATTTGGAATGGGAATTGAACGAACGGCAATGCTAAAATACGGAATAGATGATATCAGGATATTCTTTGAAAACGATATTAGATTTTTAAATCAGTTTTGATCATCCGGAGAACGTAAGTTGAAAATATCTTTAAATTGGATAAAAGAGTTAGTTGATCTTCCAGAGGTTTCCAAAGAGGAGATTATCCAGTCTTTAACAATGAGCGGACTCGAAGTTGAAGATGTCATTGATCAAAATAAATTATATGAAAATTTTGTTGTTGGGTTTGTAAAGGAAAAGAAAAAACATCCCAACGCAGATAAATTATCCATTTGCACTGTTACGACCGGAGAAAAAGATTTCCAGGTAATTTGCGGTGCTCCCAATGTTGAAGAAGGACAAAAAATTGTTTTTGCACAAATTGGTGCAACTGTTCCTAAGGGAAATTTCAAAATAGGGAAAGCAAAGATACGTGGCGTTGAATCGTTTGGAATGATTTGCTCTGAATCTGAACTTCAACTGAGTGAAAACCATGAGGGGATAATGGTTCTTCAAAATGACCTGAAAGAAGGAATTCCCATTTCTCAGGCATTAAATTTAAATGATACAATTTTAGAAATTGCCATAACACCTAATCGTTCCGATGCTCTATCACATCTCGGAGTCGCAAGGGATCTCGCAGCCATTTTTAATAGTAATGTTAAAGTACCGGAAATAAGTTTTGAAGAATCGAACGATAAGACATCGGACTATGCATCTGTTGAATTAATCGATATTAAAAATTGTCCAAGATATTCTTCAAGAATAATCAAAGGCGTTACTATAAAAGAATCCCCGGATTGGTTGAAAAGAAGATTGAAAAATATTGGACTAAGACCAATTAACAATATTGTTGATGCTACAAATTACATAATGTATGAAACAGGGCAACCCCTGCATGCTTTTGACCTGGAGAATCTTTCGCAGTATAAAATAATTGTACAAAGCACCCATGGAGAATCACTTTTCGCTACATTGGATTCTAAACAAAGAAAACTTCCTTCCGGCACTTTAATGATATGCGATGGAGAAAAACCTGTTGCGGTTGCTGGAGTAATGGGAGGAGAGAATTCTGAAGTAACTTTCGCCACAAAAAATATATTAATTGAAAGCGCTTATTTCAATCCATCGAGCATAAGGAATTCTTCAAAATCGTTAGGGTTAAGTACTGACGCATCATACAGGTTTGAAAGAGGAACTGATCCAAACGGAACTGTTTACGCTGCGGAAAGATCTGCACAATTGATTGCACAACTTGCCGGTGGTGAAATACTCGGTGGGGTTATTGATAATTATCCTGAGAAAATAAAAAATGTTGAAGTAAGATTGAGATTCTCAAGAGTTAAGAAAATATTAGGATATGACGTTCCTAAAAACAGAATAGCAGAAATCTTAGTTAACCTTGGTATGGAAATTTTAGTCGAAACAGATGAGGAACTACATGTTTCTGTTCCGACTTTTCGTCCTGATATTGATAGAGAAATAGATCTGATTGAAGAAATTGCACGAATTCACGGTTATGACAACATCCCGACCGTTTCAAGAATTTATATAACTCTGGGTGAAAAAACAGATGAATCATCATTTTCTCAAACCGTTAAAGAAACTGCATTAGCACTTGGATTTTCAGAAATGATCAATAATCCTCTGCAGAGTGAAAAAACATCTGCACTTACAGGAAATCCTATAAAACTGTTGAATCCACAAAGCGCTGATATGTCTTATCTAAGAACTTCACTTCTGCCTGGAGCGCTGCAAATTATTTCGGCTAATATTAATGTAGGTGAAAAGGATCTTAAATTATTTGAAGTTGGAAATATCTTCCAGTTGATAAATGATGAAGCTATCAAAGAATTTTCTGATTTTAACGAAAATGAAAGTTTTGTTCTGGTGATTACAGGAAAAGCAAATCAAAAAACCTGGTATTCCTCCGAAGAAAATGAAGACTTCTTTGACTTAAAGGGATTTGTTAAGTCATTCGTTTCAAAATTTTCGCTTGACAATGTTTTGCAGTATTCATATAATCACGAAGGTAATCCTATATTTAATGCATATTTTACATTAGGTTATAAAAATACGGATATAGGAATTGGCGGATCTGTAAAAACAGAAGTTCTTAAAAAGTTTGATATAAGTCAGGATGTTTATTGTTTCGAATTAAACCTTGATAAATTTAAAGAAATCCCAGTTCCTGAAAAGGTGTATCAGGAATTGCTCCGGTATCCGAAAGTTTTTAGAGATTTTGCTTTTATATTCGATAAATCAGTAACTTATGAAGAAGTATCTGATTTTATACTTGAAAAGAGTTCCGGGTTGTTGAAATCAGTAAATTTATTCGATTTGTTCGAAGGTGAATTTTTAGGGAATAATAAAAAAAGTATGGCCTTTAGTTTGGAATTTTTCGATAATACCAGGACACTAAATGATGATGAAGTGGAAAATGAATTCCTTCATCTTATTTCAGAGGTAACTGGAAAATTTAATGCAAAATTAAGAGGAAGCTAATTGCCTGATTTAACTAAGCATGATGTCCTTTTAAATGAACTTACCGAAATACATACTTTCGTTTCGGAATTGGTTAACAATCTGAAAACTCTTAAAAAAGAAAACCTGAGATTAGAAAAATCATTTTCATCAATAAGAGAAGAAAATAAAATATTACTTCAAAGAATAGAAGCACTGGAAAAACAACTTGAAGAAGATAAAAATAATTCGTTAAATTCATTGTTCGGTTCGTTGCAGAATAATGAGAAAGAGGAATTAAAAAATAAAATTCAGAACCTGGTCTCCAGGATTGATTCACATTTGAGTTCTTAAGTATATTGATGGTTGGATGGAAAAACCATGACAGATAAAAAGAAGCTTAAAATTAAAATATTTGATAAAGAATATTCTTTATTGGTCGAGAATGAAGAAATAGCCCAGGAACTGGCTATTTACGTTAATAAAGTTATGGAAGAAACAAAAGATGAACTTCCCGACCAACCTGCTCAAACAATAGCAATCATAGCATGTTTAAATATTGCTTACGATTTGTTTCTTGAGAAGAATAAAAACAGAGAATTGCTTATACAAGCTGCAGATAAAATAAAAAAATTAAAGCTTCTTCTTAATGATCCCAGTCTGGTTGAACCTTCCTAAAAAGTTTCCGCCCTGTCAGTCCCTTAATAAATGAAAAACTAACTTTCATAACATAGGGAGTTTGACTCAAAGCGCGTATTACAGGCCTCGTTCCGTTTCGGCGGGATTCCGGTTATTTAATTGGACTGGAGGAAGCAAAAAGCGTTTTGGCAGGTTCCCACATTGTCTTTTTGAAGTTTTTCTGATTAAGCTGCACTGATAGGCGCGGTTTTATTTAAATACCGCATTGGAGGAAAAATGGACGTATTATTGCTCATTCCTATGGTGATTGTCCTCGTTGTGATATTTTTCTATTTCGGATGGTGGTTTAATTCCCGTATAGGTAAAAAAAGTCTTGTATCGGCAGAAGAAAGATCAAAACAGATAATTGCAGATGCACAGAAAGAATCTAATAATATTAAAAGGGAAAAACTGCTTGAAGTTAAAGATGAATGGTACAAGAAGAAAGTTGAATTTGACTTAGAAGTAAATCAAAAAAGACAAAAACTTTCACATCTCGAGAAACAATTAACTACCCGGGAAGAAAACATTGAGAAAAAATTTGATATTGTTATTAAAAAAGAAAAGGAAAATAAACAATTTGAAAGAGAGCTACTTGATCTAAAGAAAAATGTTGAAACCCGGCTTAGTGAAGTAGAGAAACTGGAAAAAGAACAAAACGAGAAACTGGAAAAAATTTCAGGACTTACTTCCGAAGAAGCAAAAAATATACTTATTGTTAATATGACAAATCAGGCTCGCGCTGATGCCGCTCATATTACACGTGAGCTTTTTGAAAAAGCAAAGGTTGATGCAAAGAAAGAAGCCCAGAAAATAATTGTCCAGTCTATTCAAAGAACTGCCGCTGACCATTCTATTGAAACCACACTTTCTGTTGTCCAGATTCAGAATGATGATATGAAAGGAAGAATAATCGGAAAAGAAGGGCGTAATATCCGTTCCTTCGAAGCTGCCACCGGGGTTGATGTAATTGTAGATGACACTCCGGAAGCTGTTATTCTTTCTTCATTCGATCAGTTCAGAAGAGAAGTTGCCCGTGTATCACTTGAAAAATTAATCGCAGATGGCAGAATTCATCCTGCCAGAATAGAAGAAGTTGTTGAGAAAGTACGACAGGAACTGGAAGAAGAGATGATCAAAGAAGGGGAGAACACAATTCTTCAACTCGGTTTGCATAACATGCATTCAGAATTGATAAGGCACGTTGGAAAAATGAAATACCGCTCAAGTTACGGACAAAATTTACTTCAGCACAGTATTGAAGTAGGATATCTTACCGGAATAATGGCAGCCGAACTTGGATTAGATACACAACTTGCCAAAAGAGCAGGTTTGTTACACGATGTTGGTAAAACAATCGATAAATCAGTTGAAGGTCCGCATGCTCTTCTCGGATATGATCTCACAAAAAAATATAAAGAAAATCCGATCGTTGTGAATGCAGTTGGATCCCATCACGAAGATATCGAAATGGAGAGTCCGATTGCTGCACTAGTACAAGCTGCTGATGCTATTAGCGGTGCAAGACCCGGTGCACGGAGAGAACCTCTGGAAGGTTACGTTAAAAGATTAGAAACACTAGAAGCTCTTGCTAAATCATTCGAAGGTGTGGCAAAGACTTATGCTATTCAGGCAGGCCGGGAAATACGTGTTGTAGTTGAACAGGATAAAGTTGATGATGTTGTTGCTGATAAACTTGCCCACGATATTGCTCAGAAAATTGAAGGTGAAATGGAATACCCCGGACAAATTAAAGTAACAGTAATACGGGAAGTAAGAAAAATAGGTTATGCCAGGTAACCGGTTAAAAATATTTTTAACTAGCCCATCATAAATTGATGGGCTTTTTTGTATAAATTTAACTTTAATTAAAAATTAAATTTAAAAATGGAAAAGAAAAAACTAAAAATAGGAATTACCGGAAACATTGGATCAGGGAAATCAACGTTTGCCGATTTTATCAAACAAAAAGGTTTTACTGTAATTAATGCTGATGACATATCAAAAAATATTTTAGCTACAAATGAGAATGTCAAAAAAAAGGTTATTGAGATATTTGGTGAAGCATCATTTTCAAATGGTCTTATTAACCGGGAATACCTCTCAGATAAAGTCTTTTCAAATCCGGAAAATGTTTTAATCATAAATTCCATTCTTCATCCCCTGGTCCTGGAGAAAATTGATGAAAAAATGAATGAAGAATTGAAGACAAACGATAAAATATTTGTAGAAGCTGCACTTATATACGAAGCAGATATGGAGGATATGTTTGATTACGTTGTACTGGTTGCTGCGAACAAAGAAAACCGGTTTAAAAGAAAATCAATAAAGCTTAATGAGAAAGATTTTGAGTTGAGAGATTCCAACCAGATACCGGAACTGGAAAAAAAGAAACGTGCGGATTTCATTTTTGAAAATAACGGAACTCTTCAGGAACTTAAAACTAAAGCGGATTTATTGTTAACAATTCTTTAACTATCAACAAATATATATCTGAACTTGATTTTAAGTGAAGCTAATCTCCGGAAATACCTGTAGTAAAACATTTAAAAGTTAATTAACTTTAAAGTTGCAGATTTAGAAATTACCAAAATCAACCAGGGAGAAAGTAAATTGTCGTTCATAAATAATATAATTGTTACAACTGTGCAGCTGATGCCTAAATCAGTTGTCGGTTTTTTTTCCAAAAAATATATTGCGGGCGATACAATTGATAAAGCCGTTCAGTGTGTTAAAGATCTGAATGAAAAGGGTATATATGCTACAATGGATGTTCTTGGTGAATCCATCACTCAAAAGGAAGAAGCGATTGAAGCGAAAACAAAATGTGTAGAAGTTCTTGACACAATAGTTAAGTATAAATTAAATGCCAATTTATCGTTAAAGCCTACTCAAATGGGTCTCAATATTGACGAAGAATTTGCTTACAACCAGATAAAAGAACTTGTGGAAAAAGCCAAGGGAATAAACAATTTTGTGCGTATTGATATGGAGGATTCTCCATTTACTGATAAAACCATTAATTTGTTTAAAAGACTTAAGAATGAGTTCGATAACCTCGGACTGGTTTTACAGGCTTATCTTAAAAGAACTACAAGTGATGTAATAACTTTAAATAAGCTTGGAACCAACTATAGATTATGTAAAGGTATATACATTGAACCTGCTACAATTGCTTACAAAGATAAACAAGGAATAAGGGAAAATTATCTTAAATCACTCGAGTTGATGTTTAAAAGTGGTAATTATGTTGGTATTGCAACACACGATGAATATCTTATTAATGAAGCGTACAAAATGATTAAGGAAATGAATATTCCCAGGTATAAATTTGAGTTTCAAATGCTGCTTGGAGTAAGAGAAGATTTGAGAGACAGAATTAATGATGATGGATACAAAATCAGGATATATGTTCCGTTTGGAAAAGACTGGTATCCTTATTCAATTCGCCGTTTGAAAGAAAATCCTCAAATAGCCGGACATATTTTTAAGAATATTTTTTCATTTGAGAAATGAATGTATTAGGAATTGAAACATCATGTGATGAAACCTCTGTTGCCGTTATCTCTGAAGGGGAACTTAAAGCTAATTTGATTTCATCACAGGATTTTCATTCAAAGTATGGCGGGGTTGTTCCCGAACTTTCCAGCCGCGCTCATCTTCAGATTATTATTCCACTGCTAAAAGATGCATTGATAACTTCAAAACTGGAGTTAAAGGATTTTGATTTGATCTGTGCTACTGCAGGTCCTGGACTAATAGGCGCTTTACTTGTAGGATTAACTTTTGCAAAAGGTCTTGCGTTTTCACTTGGTAAAACTTTTATACCTGTAAATCATATTGAGGGACATATCTTTTCTGGCTTTCTAATGAAGCAAAAACCTGAATTTCCATTTCTTGCTTTGGTTGTCTCTGGCGGGCATACTCTGCTGTTATTAGTTGAGAGTTTTATTAGTATTAAAAAACTCGGAACAACTGTTGACGATGCTGCAGGGGAAGCATTTGACAAAGTTGCAAAAATGCTCGGGCTCGGATATCCTGGCGGACCAAAAATTCAGAAACTGGCATCGTCGGGAGATGGTAATAAGATAAATTTTCCTGTTGCTGAATTATCTCAAAAGTATAATTTTTCATTTAGCGGTTTAAAAACCTCGGTACTTCGTTATATTCAAAAAAAATATGAAAATGAGAAGGTGCCTGAAGTTGATTTGCCGGATATAACAGCATCATTTCAGAATGCGGTAATTAAAGCTTTGTTAATAAATACTGAAAAAGCTATAAATGAATTTGATATTAAATCGATTTCGCTGGTGGGTGGTGTTGCCGCAAACAGTGAATTAAGAAACAGGATTACAGTACTTGCACAGAAATACGATAAAAAAATTATTATTCCCGATATGGAATTTTGCGGCGATAATGCAGCTATGATTGCTTTCAGAGGATTGAAAGTATTCGAGTCGGGTGAAAAATTTGATTTAAGTTTTGCTCCATTTCCCGGTTTAAAAGAAGAACAATTCAGTACTTTATAATTATAGACAAGGTTATTCAAAGGATTGGCGTCAGAGAATTTTCATATTGTAGCTGAGGAGTTAAAAAAACTAAACCCGGAAGAGAAGGAAATACTTCTCGAAAAAATCAGGGTAGAGGTTGATGAAACAGATGCAGAGATCATTTCTCTTCTAGTTAAAAGGATAAGTTTATCTTTCACTATTGGTACAATAAAAAAATCTCTCGCAATTCCCGCTTATGATGCAAAAAGAGAAAAAGAAATTGAAGAAAAAATATCTGCCGCAATAGATGATTCAAGGATAGAAAAATCTCTCAAAAGAATATATGAAAGAATAATTGATGAATCGCGTGCGATACAGAGAGAGAGGGAAAAATAAACGGAAATTCATACAACTCACCAAAACCTGATTCGAAGATTTCTTTTAAAGAGCTGTTATCAAAAAAAGAATTCTTACTGATCGCATTTTTTTTCATTGCAGTCCTTGTTCTGCTGTATTACACTTTTTTTACTCCTAATTACTACGAAGGAAAAACTCCAAAAAGATTTGAGATAAGATACGGTGAAACACTAAATTCAATCTCGGATAGCTTACAAAAACAGGGAATAGTTCCCGGCGCACTCAACTTCAGGATTGCTGCATTTATGTATGGTGCAGAAAGAAATATTAAAGCAGGAAGATATTACGTACCGAACGGATTATCGTATCTCGATTTAATTGAACTTTTTCTTACCGGTAAAGCAGATTACCTTCGTACAATTAAAATTCGTGATGGCTCTACACTCGGTTATATAGGTGCCAAAGTAAGATATGAATTATACGTTGATTCAGCTTTATTTGTTAATAAAGCCAGAGATAAATCTTTCATTGATTCTCTCGGATTAAACGTAGCAACTATGGAAGGTTACCTGCTTCCGGGTACTTATGACGTCTATGAAAGAAGTTCTCCTTCAGAAATAATTGGTATATTTTACAAAGGATTTAAAAATTTTATGGTTGATTCACTAAGGGTAAAAGCTAAATCACTTGGTTATTCAATTCATAATATTTTAACCCTGGCTTCAATTGTAGATGGTGAGACAAATAAAATTCAGGAAATGCCGGTAATTGCATCGGTTTATTATAACAGGTTAAAAAGAGGAATGAAACTGGAAGCAGATCCGACAGTTCAATATCTGCAAAAAAAATGGAAAAGATTGTTGTTTAAAGATTTAAAGATTGATTCACCTTACAATACTTATTTGCATGCGGGACTTCCTCCCGGTCCCATAAATAATCCGGGTAAAGATGCTATACTTGCAGCATTATATCCCGCTAAAACTGATTATTTATTTTTTGTTGCAAACGGTCAGGGAGGTCATAATTTTGCTAAAACGTATTCACAGCATTTACGAAATGTAAACTATTACAGAAAATGGTTGAGAGAACAACGAAAAAAATAAAATATTTATTCCTGCTCATTACAGGATTATTGCTTTCCGATTGTGCAAATCAGCTTCCGCCGGGCGGGGGAGAGATAGATACAATTCCTCCCAAAATTGTGGAGGTTTATCCTGAGAACGGAACGACAAATTTTCATGATGAATACATTGAGTTTACTTTTTCCGAGTATGTTGATAAGAGAACAGTTAAAGATGCTTTATTTATTTCACCTGCAATTAATGGCGACCTGGAATTAGACTGGAGTGGAAAATCAGTAAGCATCTATTTCCCTGAACCGTTGAAAGACAGCATTACTTATGTAGTCACCCTCGGAACAGACGTTGTAGATTATAATAATAAAAACAGGATGGCTGATTCATATATTCTAACATTCTCAACGGGAAATGAAATAGATAAGCGAATTATAACCGGAAGAATTTATGATGACAAACCAAGCGGTACAATGATTTTTGCATATAAGCTTAAAGCTGATACCGTAAACCCTTCAACTACAAAACCGGATTATATTTCGCAGGCAGGAAACAACGGATTTTTTCAACTCGCGGGATCTGGCTTCCGGAACATACCGCGTATTTGCTGTAGCAGATCAATTCAGGGATTTATATTATCAAAAAGAACAGGATGAAATCGGTGTTCCGTTTAAAGATATCATTCTTGCCCCTGAAGATACTTTATTCAGCGGGTTAAACTTTTTTTTAACCAGGGAAGACACAACTGCTCCAAGACTAATTAAATCCATAATGACAGACAGGTATCATATTCTGGTTGAGTTGAGTGAGGAATTTGATTCAACAATAATTAACACAAATAATTTCGTGATTGTGGATTCAACATCCAATACTTTTATAAAACCCGTTTATGCATATAATAAATTATCAGATACCAAACAGATTGTGCTTGTTGTGGACAGTTTATTGAACAGCAGCAAAGATTATTATCTTGAGGCAGAAAGATTAATTGATAAACGGGGAAACATTTATAAAACAGATTTTTCGCAAATAACCGTCAGCGAAAAGCCGGATACAAGCAGACCGCAAATTATCAAATCAAATCCGCCAAATGGCGGAAAAACAGATTTCATTTCTTCTTCCGTAAAGTTTTACTTTGATGACGCATTTGATACAACTTTGGCTAAAAGCGGAATTGCACTTACCGACACCTCGAAAAGAACCATTACATTTTTCTGTTACTTTTCCGGATAATGCAACGTTAGTAATAAAGCCTGTGGGCAATTTAAAAAGCGGAGAACAATATTTAGTGAAATTTGATTTGTCAAAGTTTAAAGATATTGCCGGTAACAGCGGGGATACAATTTATACTTATCGTTTCAGCACCATTAACGAAATTGATTTTACTGGTGCGAGCGGAACTATTAAGAATGTACAATTAACAGAGAATCCATACGTGGTTCTTCAAAGTACAAATAAAACCGACGGTAAAATTTATTCACAATATTTGCGGAAGGGAAGTACTTTTGAATTTAACAGGGTTTTGCCCGGAAGCTATTTGCTCTGGTGTTATATAGACAGGGACAGCAGTAAAACTTATAATATGGGGGAACCATTTCCTTTTATTCCTTCTGAGGATTTTTCTTTTTATCCTGATACTTTGAATCTCAGGGCAAGATGGGGACAGATGGATATCATCTTTAATTTTAAGTAAATCTTGAATAATTGGATAATAATAATTAACATTATACAACACTTGAAGGTTTAACAGTCAGAGGGTAATAACTTACTTGAAATAAAACCTGATATAAATTACAAGATTCATATATTACTTCTGAATTATCCTGTAAAAAATTCGCTTCAAATTAAAATTGAAATTCTAATAGAAAAATGGGAGATACCAGGATGAAAAAAATCTTACTTTATCCGGTCTTATTTATTTCCTTCCTTTTGTTTTTTTCGATAACAGTAATTGCACAAAACATTAGTAATGGCAGAATACCTAAATTGAGGCAATCTCACACAACATTTATTCATACTCCTACAATTTCAGATGTACCCGGGGATATGGCATATGGTACTGATCAGACAAACACTCTTTCAATGCCACTCCCGGCAGGAACTCCTATTACTAATATTAATACCTGGACAGCACCTGTGTTTGCTTCAAGCGGTGTAAGAGGCGGCGACGGTAATTACTATTTTGTAGATGCCGGTCCGCCTGCCCAACTTTATCTATTCGATCCGGGTTCAGGTTTAGTTACTCTGATTGGTGCTATTACTGGTTTGCAATCAGGAGTTTCCATTAACGGTATTGCTTTTGACGCAGTTAACTTTACGTATTATTTGTGCGGGGGTGTTTTTGCCTCTACAAATAATTTGTATTCCTTTGATATGGGTTCGCTTACAGCAACTTTAATTGCAAGTTTCCCAAATGCTACCGGTACAATGATTGATATTGCTATAGATGCAGTAACAGGTGTTGGTTATGGTTATGATGTGATAGATGATAATGCATATACATTTGATCCTGCAACAGGTGCTACAACATTATTAGGATCATTAGGATATGATGCTTATTATGGTCAGGGAATGGATATTGACCAGGCTACAGGGACAATTTATCTGAGCGCTTTTAATAATACTACATTTACCGGGCAATTAAGAAAAATGGACCCAACAACCGGCGCAACTACACTAGTAGCTGATTGGGGATTACTTCAGATAGCTCCATTTGCAATTAATAATGTGTATGGTCCGGGTCCTGGTCCCGGTGCTGCTACAGATCCTAATCCAGTTAACGGATCAACAGGTGTGGAAATTAATTATGATTTATTTTGGACAAACCCGGCTGGGGCTACATCAATAGAAGTATTCTGGGGAACAAGCCCAGGAACTTTAACTTCTGTTTATAGCGGATCGCCTTTATCAACCTTTAATCCCGGGACTATGGAATACTTTACAAACTACTACTGGAAAGTTAATGAGACAGATGGCACCGGTACAACAAACGGTTCTATTTGGCATTTCAAAACAGAGCAAAATCCCTATATTTTTATTGATAGTATTACTGTTTACCCGGAGGATGTAGCAATGTGGACAGGTAATACCGAGAGTACAACAAAAACTGATGGGGAAATTAACACAGTTTATCCAAATGTTGGTTGGGCAGTTTTTGATATTAGTTCAATTCAGGTAAGTGCAATCATAGAATCAGTTAGCTTTCATGGTTATGTAAATGCTACTAACTGGCCTTATTGGAGTGCAACTCCTATGGGAACAGTTGACCCTGTAAATGATGATGCATTCACAATTGATAACCAAATACAGCAAAACACTGCTCAAGGTACCGCATATATCTTTAGAAATGAAGCATCTACATTTTCACCCGGATGGCATTCTTTTTCTTTAGATCCCAACAGTAATTATTTAGCAGATTTTAACGCTGCAAGAACTCAGGGCTGGTTTGCTATGGGCTTTATTGATCGCGATCTTTCAACAACCTATTTTGTTAATTTTGATGGTCATTACTCACCAAATCCACCTTATCTTGTAGTCTATCTGAATTATTGCCTCTCATGCGTTCCTCCGTCTCCCCCCAGCAATTTAACAGTTCAGCAAATTGTTAACCAGTACCCAAAGGTGCAATTAAACTGGCAGGATAATTCATATGATGAATGGGGATTTAGAATTCTTAGAAAGAGAGGATTACCCGCAGACCCAGGCACATATATGGTAATTGAAACTGTTCCGACTAATACAGTTCAATACATTGATTCGACAGTGATAGTAGATTCTACATATTCCTACGGAGTGAGAGCATATAATCAGTACGGAAATTCGGATACAACCAATATTGTTTCGATAACAGTTATGGCCCTTCCTGTTGAATTGGTATCATTTACGGCAAACAATAATAATGAAAATGTCACACTGAATTGGAAGACTGCAACAGAAATAAATAACAAAGGTTTTGAAATTCAGAAATCAGTAGTCAGAGGTCAGTCCGCCATAGGCGGATCAGATTGGGAGAATGTTGGTTTTGTTGATGGGAATGGAACGACAACTTTAACTCATTCGTATTCTTATACAGATAAAAATGTTAACCCGGGTAAATACTATTACAGGTTAAAACAAATTGATTTTAATGGCAGTTATGAATTCAGCCAGGAAGTAGAAGTGGAAATTACCGCACCAAAAGAATTCTCACTCGAACAGAATTACCCGAACCCGTTTAACCCTGCAACTGCAATTAAGTATTCATTAAAGAACGATGGATTTGTATCTCTAAAGGTTTATGATATCCTTGGAAGACAGGTAGCAGTGTTGGTAAATGAAAATCAAAAGACAGGTTACTATAGCATTAATTTTGATGCATCAAACCTGCCTACCGGCAAGGCAGGTCTGCCAACTGGTATTTACATATATACTCTTAACTCAGCCGGATTTACATCAAGTAAAAAGATGTTGTTGATAAAATAGTAATTGCCCGGTATCAGCCGGGCTTTTAATTCTAAATAAATTTTTACTTATATAATTTCTTTTTAATATCTGAATTAATTGTCTCGCTTATATCTTTAACTTCCCTGAGTATTATTTCATTCTTCTTCAGAATTTCCCGCGCAACGGTTTGATTGGAAAGTGAGGAACAATTAATCAGCACATTCAGAAATGCACCATCTGCAGCAGTTGAAATTAACGAAGCCGCAACACCTGCATCCGAAACGGAATTCTGATTTCCTTTTTCTGCAAGTGATTGAAATAAAGGAATTATTTTATTGCAGTATTTTAATACTTCAGCAGGTGCCTCCGCAGCTTCAAGAGTGGAAGCTTCAATTTGTTCAAATCTCTTGTTTTTTTGTTCTTCAGTGTCTTTTGGTAATTTAAAAGCAGACATTACTTTTTCAAAAGCTTTGTTATCTTTTTCAGCAAGATTCAAAAATTCTTCTTTGGCTATTGAAAGTTCGAACTTTATATCTTTCATTTCTTCTTCAACTTCGGTGTACTTTTTCTTACCGATAGTAAGATTGCAAACCATTATTCCAAGACTGCAGGCAACTGCCCCGCTGAAAGCTGAAACATTTCCTCCGCCAGGTGTCGGTGAGCTGGAAGATATTTCATCTAAGTAATTTCTGATTGAATCATCAATATTCATTTTTCTCCTCTTTTTTGTTTTTCGGATTATTGGATTCACGGACTTGCGAATAAGATTACTGGATTTACTAATTCGAAAATCCGGTAATTCGCCAATTCCCTAATCCTCAATCATATAATCGATTATTTTTTGTTTTTTCTCGAATGTATTTAATGTACTCAAACCCAGTTTTTCTATTGCAAGGTCCACTAAATCATTCTCATTTAAATTTTTATCCTTAGAGTAAAATCGTCCTGCCTGGAGCAATGCTTCCAGTGGAACCAGTCCTACGATTTCACTTCCGTTAACTTCTACTCCCAACCTGGCTGCTTCTTTTTTCACTTCTTCAAAAGCAACGTGAAGAGGAGTAATTTCATAGTTCGTAAGATTTATAGAAACCTGGGTAATATTATATTTTTCCAGGGATACTCCCATTCCCTTAAAGTTTTTTAATCTTCCCGGAATTCGTACAGTCTTTCCATTTTCCTTTATTATGTTTCCCTGATTATCTCTTTTTGGTCTGCCTGATTCGCGTAGAATTTCTGCAATCTCTTTAGAGTAACTAACGTCGGTTGATTTAATATTTACGTTATAGGCTATCAGGAAAAATCTTGCTCCTGTAACAAGTGCACCAAGTTTCGGATTAAATTCTGCTTTTCCAAATTCAGGTTTCCATTGCGGATCTTTTAATTTTTCTTCAAGCCCTTCATATTCACCTTTTCTGATATTTGATAGATTTTCACGTTCGGGTTTCCGGGCTGCCTGCTCGTAAAGATAAACAGGTAAGTTTAACTCTTTTGAAATCCTTTCACCAAATGTTTCTGCTATCTTTACACAATCTTCCATAGTTGCATTTTTTACAGGGACAAAAGGAACCACATCAATTGCACCTAATCTTGGATGTTCACCTTTATGGTTTCTCATATCAATATTTGCGGCGGCAGCTTTACAAGCCTCAACAGCAGCTTCAATTATCCCAGTCTCATTACCTGCCATTGTAACTACAACCCGGTTATAATCACCATCCGGTTCAAGATTAAGAAGTTTAACTCCGGCTGTTGAGTTTATTCCATCTGAGATTGCTTTAAATGTTTCCTTATTTTTTCCTTCGCTGAAATTTGGTACGCATTCAATTATTTTCAATTTGATCCTCCGTTTTCATCAAAAATTATTTTACCATTTTTAATAGTCATTATGTTAATATTTTTACCAACCTGGTAAACCATATCAGTATATTCTTTTGTATCAAGAACTGCAAAATCTGCTTTCTTGTTTAATTCTATACTTCCAACTTCGTGATTTTTATTCAGTGCTTTTGCAGAATTAATTGTTATCGCAGAAATACTCTCTTCAATTGTCATATTCATTTTTAAACAAGCCAGGCTCAGTATGAAATTTAAATTTGCAATGTTTGAAGATCCCGGATTATAATCTGTTGCAAGTGCTACTATTGCATCAGCTTCAATAAGTTTTCTCGCAGGAGCATAACCATAATTAAGGAAGAATGAAACACCGGGAAGCAAAGTTGCAACTGTTTCCGTCTTTGCAAGTCTGTCTATATCACTTTCATTTAAAACTTCCAGGTGATCTACGCTGATTGCACTTTTTTGCAATGCGACACCGAGTCCACCGATATTGTTAAACTGTTCTGTGTGAAGTTTTAATTGCAGTCCTGATTTTCCGGCACTGGTAAAAATACGATCAACCTCCTCCGAGCTAAAAGCAGTTTTTTCACAAAATGCATCACAGAACACGGCAAGCTTGTTTTTTGTAATGTGTGGAATCATCTTGTTGATTATCAATTCAATATAACCTGAATGATTGTCTTTAAACTCTGCCGGAAATGTATGTGCACCAAGAAAAGTAGGAATAATATCGATAGCGAAAATTTCATTGAGATAATTAATTACGTGAAGAAGTTTTATTTCATTTTCAAAATCAAGTCCGTAGCCACTTTTTATTTCGAGAGTGGTTATTCCCTGCGAAATAAAATACTTAATCCGTGGAGAGATAATTTTTACAAGGTCTTCAAAAGATGATTCTCTTACGGCTTTTACTGTTGAAATAATTCCTCCTCCTTTCGCAGCAATTTCTTCATAATGAACACCGGCTAATTTCATTCTGAATTCATCAGCGCGTGATCCTGCAAAAGCAGTATGAGTATGACATTCAACAAAACCGGGGAAAAGTGTTTTATCTTTCAAATCAATTTTTTCTGCGGATGAAAGATTCTTAACTGAGGAGTTGGGAATTAAATCTTTAATAGCATCATTTTCTATCAGAACTGAATGATCGGTTATTATGTTTATTTCATTCAGTTTTGAACCGCGTTTAAAATTTTCACCATTGGTATCAACCGTAACTATCTGCGAAGGATTTAAAAGAATTTTCAGCATTATTCAAAGATATTTACTGTTGATGCAATTACTCTTGATTCGGTGTAGCCCAATTGTGTTAGTTTAAAATTAAGATTTTTTGCGTCAGCCATGTTTACAAAATCACCCACTTCAACTTTGTAAAACGGGGGATCGAAAATTACATACACATTTTTTTGATTAATTTTTAAAACTAATTCAGACTTTAAAGAATCAGCCTCTTCGAGTTTATCTGTAGATAAAACCTGAACTCTGAAACCATTTGTAGTTCCCGTTATTGATTTTGATGCAGAGGAGCTGGTATCACTATCTTTATATTCATACCAGGGATTAAGCTCTGAAGTATTTTCTTCATCTAGCTGGTTTTTCTTTAATATCAATTTTGGTACGGAATTTAGAAATATCGAAATCTTCTTTGTAAGTCTTCACCTCATTTTCTTTACCGGTTTTTCCCTTTTCATTTTTTTCTTCACCGCGATCATATCTTACGGTACTTGAAGCGCCGCAAGAATAAAAGAGAACCGGTACTAATACCATAATTAACAGGAGTATAGATTTTAATACTTTTTGCATAACATAATAAATCTGATTTGATTGAATTTTGAGCACTTAAATTTAACATCTTTTTACTACAATTTGAATTTAATCGTTTTTCCTGCTCTTTTGAAGGATTAATTATTCAAACATCCAAATTCAAATTTAAGGCTAAATTATATCGGATTATTCATAATGAATAATCAAAAACATCCTATAAACTTTTATTTTGAGAAACATATTGAATTTTCGTAAATTACGGTATTCAATAAAAAAGCACTTACAAAATGCCCCCAAAAAAATTAAAAATTCTTTTCGTTACATCAGAAGTAGTTCCATTTGTAAAAACCGGTGGTTTGGCAGATGTTTCTGCGGCTTTGCCACAGATGCTTTCTGAGTTGGGACACGAGGTCCGCATAGTCGTACCAAAATATGGTGCGGTGGATGACAGAAAATTTAAAATTCACGAAGTTGTGAGATTAAAGGATCTGTCAGTAAAAATAGGCGACAAAGACGTTGTCTTCTCATTGAAATCCTGTTTTCTTCCCGGACAAAAGGTTAGAGTTCAGATTTATTTTCTGGATAACCAGGAATACTTCGGAAGCCGAAACAGTTTATATGTTAATCCTTCTACAGGTGAAGATTACCCTGATAATGAAGAAAGGTTTATTTTATTAAGCCGTTCCGTTTTTGAACTGATATGCAAACTGGGTTGGATTCCTGATATTATCCATTGTAACGACTGGCAGTGCGGACTTATTCCTGCATATCTTAAAACTACTTATAAGGATGAAGAACAGTTTAAAAGTTTCAAAACTTTATTCACGATTCACAATCTTGCATACCAGGGAATATTTCCGAAATCTTCATTTAAGAAAACCGGTTTACCGGAAGAATTAAATTCTGAGAAGGGGATTGAGATTTATAAAAAACTCAATTTTATGAAAAGTGGATTGCTTTTTGCTGATGCGATAAACACTGTAAGTGAAACCTATGCCAATGAGATACGAACCGACGAGGAACTTGGTGCGGGATTAAAGCAGGTGCTTGCAAAAAGGAAAAATGATCTTTATGGAATTGTGAACGGAATTGATGCAAAAGTGTGGTCGCCTGAGAAAGATAAACATCTTTCGAAAAAATATTCTTCAAAGAATATTGAAGGCAAACAGGCAAATAAAAAAGAACTTGCTGAAAAATTCCGGTTTGAGTACAAAGAGGATATCCCAATCATAGGAGTTATTTCAAGATTATTTGATTCCAAGGGAATGGATCTTATTAAGGATGCTTTTCCCGAAATAATGAAATTAGACATACAGATGGTTTTGCTTGGTACCGGCGATAAAAAATATCACAAGTTTTTTGAAAGTATGGCTTCAAAACACTCAGGCAAATTTGCTACCTATCTCGGTTTTAACGATGATCTTGCGCATTTAATAGAAGCCGGATCGGATATTTTCCTGATGCCTTCACGTTATGAACCGTGCGGACTAAATCAAATGTACAGCCTGATGTATGGTACAGTTCCGGTTGTAAGAGAAACCGGCGGACTTGCTGATACTGTGATTAAGTATGATGAAAAAACCGGTGATGGTAACGGATTTATGTTCAAGCAGTATAATGCAAAAGCCATGACTAAAGAACTGAATCGTGCGCTCAAAATATTTGAAGATAAGAAAGTATGGACTAAGATTATAAAGAACGGAATGAAATCTGACTTTAGCTGGAATTCATCTGCAAAAAAATATATCGATTTGTATAAAACAATTCTAAGTAACGAAAGCTAATGTCCCAATACGCCGTTTTTCTTGACAGGGACGGTACATTAAATGAGGACCCTGGTTATCTTGGAGATCCCTCTAAGGTTAAATTGTTTCCCGGAACGGGCAAAGCACTTTCATTATTAAAAAATAGATTGAAATTTAAGTTTATCGTTATTTCTAATCAATCAGGTATTGCGAGAGGATTAATCTCTCAGGATGATGTTGAAGCTGTTAATTTGAAGATCAATGAACTTTTAAAACCTGATAATGTACAAATCGAAGCATTCTATTTTTGTCCCCATCACCCTGATTTCAGCAACCAAGAAGAAATTGAATGCCGCAAACCTTCTCCATCACTTGTTTATAAGGCGGCTGAAGATTTTAATATTGAACTTAGCGGCTCTTACTTTATGGGGGATTCTCCTGCAGATATAGTATGCGGTATAAATGCTGGTTTGAAGACTGTGCTTGTAAAAACCGGATATGGTACGGAGAGTATTTCTGTGTTGCAAAAACAGAATATATTTCCAAGTTTTGTTGCCGAAAATATAACGGATGCGTGTAATTTAATTTTTGAAGATTTTACAGGTGAAATAATTGATAAATAAAACTTTAATTTTAATCTCTGCACTTCTTGTTTCAGTTCTTTTATATTCCTGCAGTGATTCTCCTTCCTCAATTGGTAATAATTTGTTGTCACCCGATTTTATAACTGTCAATAAGCTGGATTCCTACCAGGATTCAATACCGCAAAGTTCCACTTACTATAAAACAGCCATAAAAATAAGTGATTCTCCAAGATTGTTTGTGGGCAAGTATGCAAACATCGAGGCTTCTACTTTAATGAGGTTTGGAATTGCATTACCTGATTCTGTTAAACAGGCAGTGCTCAATTCAAATCTTAATATCATCTCAGCAAAAATTGATTTGATTAAAGAATATAGCATTGGAAACAGCAGTACAAACCTGAACTACACTGTTCATTCAGTTACCAGCGGATGGACTTCATTAGGATTCACTGCAGACAGTATCTCATCACTTGTTTATGATAATACAGATGTCAGTTCTAATAGAAATACCTCCGATTCGCTTTATTCTTTTAACATTGATAATCAAACTGTTCAATCCTGGTTTTTAGCCGCAGCAGATACTTCCATTCCACATGATCAGGGGATTTATATAAAACCCGATCCTGCCTCGGATAGAATTATTGGATTTGATGCCTTCAATGTTGATTTAATTGGAATTCCTAAGTTAACTGTTATAGTTGAAAAACCCGGATCTTTTACCGATACATTGAGTTATTACAGTATAGAGGATGTGAGTGCAATTGCAGGAGATCTGCCTTCTGTTCCACAGGAAGATATTGCAGTCCAGGCAGGGTTAGCGGTTGATGCAAGAGTTGAATTTGATCTCTCTGCTATTCCTAAAAATACAATTATCAATAATGCTCAGTTTTCAATATACCTAGATAGCAGTGCAACTAAAACTGCTGATTCATATACAAATTCCCTAGTTGCCTATTTTGTCAGTGATTCCTCTTCAAACGCTTATGATACTACTTCCGGAATAGTACTGAACAGGGTTAATAATTATTTCACAGGTAACATTGCACGTTTTGTTCAGAGCGTGGTAAGTGGTTATCACGAAAATCAGGGAATAATATTAACAGCCGGGGGTCAGAATATCGGGATTGATATTTTTGCTTTTAAAGGGAGCGAAGCTACTGATCGATCATTAAGACCACGTTTGGTAATTACATATACAGGCAGAAAATGAAATTAAACAATAAATATATTTTTACTATTCTTATTCTCTTTATCTTTTTCTTTTCAGAAAATCACGCGCAGTCATCTTCTCCGTATTCCCGTTTGGGAATAGGAGATATGAACTACGCTTATTCAGCAAGAAAATTGGGAATGGGTGAAATTGGTGTAGCAGATGCTCAGGAAAATTACATCAGTTTTTATAATCCGGCCGGACTGTACAATTTGAAAAGAACAAGAATAGAATTTAATTTAAATTATCGCGGATCATTTCTGTCTGATAATAGTTTATCGGCATATTATGCTAAAGCTGAGTTTGCAGGATTTATGATCGCATTTCCCATAAGCAATAAATATGGAATAGGGGCTGTAACAGGTCTGGTTCCTTTTTCAAATGTCAGTTATAATGTTCAGAATCCGATTCAATCTGAGTACCAGACAACTTATTCGGGAAAAGGCGGTTTATCTAAATTATTTTTTGGTTCGTCATACAAACTGCCTTTTGATTTAAGTATTGGTGCAACCTTCGATTATTATTTTGGAAATATTGATTATTCCTCTTCCATCCAATTTTTCGATGGATCAAATGCGGATGCTGAATACAATAAACAATACAGTCCAAAAGGAATAGGTACTACAGTTGGAATTATTTCGCCTGATTTTGCCGGAACTTTCAATTCAGAAAATATAACTAATTTAAGATTGGGGATATCTTATAATTACTTAGCAAAATTACGTACAGATACTGTTCTTACTTCTTATACAACACTCGGAGTAGATACAGTCGGTTCCGGAATAGTTAATATGAAAGTCCCCGGAAGACTTACTGCCGGACTTGCTCTTGTATTAAATAATAAATATTTACTAAGTTTAGATTATGCTTTTCAAGCTTGGAAAAACTATTCATTTAATAATAATACGTTCGGGAATCTTAGAAATGCCTCTAAATTCAGCGTTGGCTTTGAGTATACACCTCAAAGAGCTTTAGGGACAACATTCTGGGAACAAATAGTCTGGCGGGCAGGTTTAAGCTTAGAACAGACTCAGTATTTAGTAAATGATAAAGGTATTAATCAATATTCAGTTTCCGGAGGTTTTTCTTTACCAATCAGCACAGCGAATACTTTAGATCTGGGTCTCCAGTACGCAATGCGAGGTTCTTCTGATCCGGGGCTTTATAAAGAAAATATTATTAAAGCATATTTAACCGTCAGTCTTGGTGACATTTGGTTTATTCGAGAGGAAAAATAAAAATGAAAGCTTCAGAACAAAATAAATCAGGTAAATTTTCTAAACTAACTATTTTTACTATATTATTTCTTTCCCTGAGCGTTTTCTCAGCCTTTCCCAAAAGCAATAATATAATTATTGTTCCTGACGATTCCACAAAGATACTTGAGCTTTACAGCTTGTTTTCCGAGTATTATAAAAATAAAGATTTTCAGAGTGCTGTTCCTTACGGCTGGCAGGTTATCGAAACCAATCCGAAGAAATTTGCCAAGTATGTTTACTTTAAGATGGAGGATGCTCTCTGGTTTCTTCATGATTCTACTGATATAACTCCGGAACAAAAACAGGCGATCGCTGATACAATTTCATATTTGTATGATACTGCTGAAAAATATAACCCTGATTCAAAAGGTTATTTCCAGGTAAGGAAAGCCTTTGTAGAAGAAACCTGGTTGAAAATGCCTGCTGATAGTGTTATTGCTGCTTATGAGCTTGGTTTTAAATATAATCCGGCTCAGGATGATTATTATTATAATCAGCTTGGTCAGCTTTATAAGAATAATGCATCAGATTCAAATGATTATAAATCGAAAGCAATTGATCTTTACACTATGTTAAGTGAGAAGGAACCCGATAATGCTCAGTGGCCGCAGGAGTTGGAAAGTCTGGTGGAAAATATTGATGAATTAGTTGCACTTACTAAGAAGAATTGGGACAACGATAAACAGAATGCAGCAAAAGCGTGGAAGTATGCTTCAACAGCAATGAAAGCAAATATGTATCAGGATGCAATTGTACCGCTTGAATTTCTTGTTCAACAATCTCCTGAATCGGTGAACTATTTGACTCAGCTTGCTCAGGCTTATCAAAAAACGGATCAGTTATCCAAAGCAGAAGATGCATACAAGAAATTAATCCAGATGGAGCCTCAGAATAAAAATCATTATTTAAACCTTGGATTGATTTATAAAGATAAAGGACAGCTTGCCGCCGCAAGGACACAATTTCAGAAAGCCAGTGAAGCTGGAAACGGCTGGGCACAGGCAGTTTATTATGAAGGATTGTTATACGAACAGGCAGCAAGGAATTGTACATTTGATTTTGATGCTAAACTGACTTACCAGATTGCAGTAGATACATATAAAAAAGCACTTTCAATTGATCCGAATTTTTCACAGGCACGTGAAAGAATTAACGCACTATCAAGTTCATTACCTACTCAGGAGGATTATTTCTTTCGTAAGTATAAATCAGGTCAAACAGTATCACCTTCAGGTGATTGCTATTCCTGGATTGGGAAAAGTGTTACTGTTCCCTAATATTAATAAAAATTGATAGAAGTCTAAAGGTTCCCTGGATTATCCTCGGAACCTTTTCTTTTTATTCCTTATATTTTAAGTCTTAATTTTATTCGTTATGTAAAAAATTGAGTCTATTATGATATACAAAAATATTCAGAGAGATAAAGAAATTTATAATGTCCTTGAGCTGGAAACTCAAAGACAACGGGAAAAACTCGAATTAATAGCATCAGAAAATTTTGTCAGCACAGCAGTGCTGGAAGCGGCCGGATCAGTGCTGACAAATAAATATGCTGAAGGCTATCCCGGTAAAAGATATTATGGTGGTTGCGAATATGTGGATATGGCAGAAGATATTGCCAGGGACAGGCTAAAACAATTATTCAATGCGGAATATGTAAATGTGCAGCCGCACAGTGGTTCCCAGGCAAATATGGCTGTTTATATGACACTTCTTAATCCGGGAGATAAAATATTAGGATTAAGTCTTGCACATGGTGGCCATCTTACTCATGGTTCCCCGGTGAATTTTTCAGGTAAACTGTACCAGGCAGTTGGATATACTTTAAATAAAGAAACTAAAACACTTGATTACGATCTCATTGCTGATCTGGCAATAAAAGAAAAACCGAAAATTATTGTTGCTGGGGCAAGTGCTTATCCACGCGAGTGGGATTATGAAAAGTTCAGGGAGATTGCTGATTCAGTTGGAGCATTTTTAATGTGCGATATGGCTCATCCTGCTGGATTAATTGCAAAAGGTTTTCTGAATAATCCCCTGAAATATTGTGATGTTGTAACTTCAACAACTCATAAAACTTTGCGCGGACCCCGCGGTGGAATTATCCTAATGGGAAAAGATTATGAAAATACTTTGGGCATAAAAACTCCAAAAGGAGATCGCACCAAAATGATGTCTGAAATTCTGGATAGCAATGTTATGCCCGGAATTCAGGGCGGACCATTGATGCATATAATTATGGCAAAAGCTGTTGCATTTGGTGAAGCTTTACAGGATTCATTTAAAGATTATATCGGGCAGGTGATAAAGAATGCAAAAGCACTCGCTGATAATTTAACAAAATATGATTTTAACCTTATCTCCGGTGGGACGGATAATCATCTGATGCTGATTGATTTAACGAACAAAAACATTACCGGGAAACAGGCAGAAAATTCTATGGAAAAAGCCGGTATAACGGTAAACAAAAATATGATCCCGTTTGATCAGAAAAGTCCGTTTGTTACAAGTGGAATAAGAATAGGAACCCCTGCTGTTACTACAAGAGGAATGAAGGAAAATGAAATGGCAAAAATTGCAGGATTCATCAATGAAGCAGTTACAAATTTTGATAGTGAACCAAAGCTTGAAGAAATAAGAAAAAATGTTAAAGAACTTTGTTCAGGATTTCCGCTCTACGCAGATTTAATTTGATTTGAAATATTGTGGCAACCAAAGAACTCAATACTACCGATATATTAGAAGAGGAGGAATCTCACGAAACTGAGATGACATTTCTGGACCATCTTGAAGAATTAAGATGGAGACTTATATATTCAATTATTGGTGTTGTAGCAGGAACAATTATCTGCTGGATTTTTGTAGATTTTCTTATTGATATTATTCTGTTAAAACCAGCACGCGATTCCGGAGCCACACTGCAAAACCTTAAACCATTCGGACAGTTGTTTCTTTATTTCCAGGTTGCAATGATCGGTGGAATTATACTTAGCATTCCAAATATTTTTTACCAGTTCTGGAGATTCATCTCACCGGCGCTTCGAAAAAAGGAAAGAAAATATATTCTGGCAATTGTGTTTTACTCAAGTTTCTGTTTTTTTGTGGGAATAGTGTTCGCATATTATGGTATGCTTCCATTGACGCTGAAATTTGCTGCTCAATTTGGATCTGCACAAATAAAAAATGAGTTTGCAATAGATGAATATTTTTCGATAATTATTAGTGTGATGCTTGCTGCGGGTGTTGTATTTGAACTGCCAATGATTTCATTCTTTCTTACAAAAATTGGTATTCTCACTCCTGCCTTCATGAAAAAATATAGAAAACATTCAATTGTTATTATTATGGTGCTTGCAGCATTTCTAACACCCGGAACAGATCCTGTATCACAGGTTGTTCTGGCAGTTCCGTTGGTTCTGTTATATGAAATAAGTATCTTCATTTCAAAATTAGCAGCGAAGAAACGTTGATAAAAAAACCGCTTAACGAAATAAGCCGGCCGATTAAATCAGAACTTGAAGAGTTCGAACAGCTTTTTAAACAATCAATGAAAAGCAGTGTCGGTCTTGTAGATCTGATTGCGAAATATATAATTCGTCAGAAGGGAAAAAAGATAAGGCCTCTTCTTGTACTGCTTTCAGCAAAGGTTTCTGGAAATGTAACAAGCAGAAGTTATCGTGGTGCCGTACTGGTAGAACTACTCCATACAGCAACTCTTATTCACGATGATGTTGTAGATAATGCTGATAAAAGAAGAAGTTTTTGGTCAATCAATACGATATTTAAAAATAAAGCTGCTGTACTTATGGGAGATTACCTTCTTTCAAGGGGATTGATGATTGCCGTTGATGGCGGAGATTATGACTTCCTCGGGGTAATTACAAATGCAGTAAAAAGAATGTCTGAGGGAGAACTTCTGCAGATTCAGAAAACGCGCAAACTGGATATTGATGAGGAAACTTACTTTAAAGTCATTTCTGACAAAACTGCCTCTTTGCTTGAAACATGCTGCCAGATAGGTTCGATGAGTGCCTCGGAAAATACAGATTATCATCAGGCTATGAAATCTTTTGGTGAATCAATCGGTATGGCTTTTCAAATCAGGGACGATATACTTGATTATGAAGGAAGCCAGAAAGTTATTGGAAAACCGGTTGGGGGAGATATAAAAGAAAAGAAAATTACACTACCTCTTATTTATTCATTAAAGAAAGTGAAAAAAAACGAGGCGGATAAAATCAGGAGTTTAATTAAAAATAATAACGGTAAAGAAAACACAAGTCAAATTATAGAATTCGTCAGAAGGAATGGCGGAATTGATTACGCTTTAAAAACTGCTCACGATTATTCAGAAAAAGCTAAAGAATCCTTAAAAATCTTTCCTGATTCTCCAGCCAAACTTGCACTCGAAGGTTTAGTGGATTTTGTGATAGACAGAAAAAACTGAACTAACTTTTTTTATTTTCTTTTTTCATCTCATCTTTAAATAAAAATCCTTTAATCGGTTCTCTCAATGTCAAAACAGGACAGAGAGCTTTTCGTACAACTTTTTCTGCTGTACTTCCGAATAATATATGCTCAACTCCTGTATGTCCATGTGTCGCTATTATTATTAAATCAACATCTTCTTCCTGTGCCGTTTCAATTATTTCAAGAAACGGCTTTCCGGTTTTAACCACTGATTTAACTTTAATTTCAGATGGAATTTCCTGTTGGGCAAGTTTATTTAATTCCTCAACTGCTCTTTTATCCATCTCAAGATCAACAGACGGAATTGCTATTTGTCCCATACTGAAATCAGGTGGATAAATAACCGGTTCAACAACGTAAATAAGTGTTAGTTCGGCTTTGAAATGTCCCACAAAGTTTACTGCATATTTTAATGCGCTTTTTGAATAATCTGAAAAGTCTATAGGGACAAGCACTTTAGAAATATTAGGTTCCATAGGTTGTCTCCGTTTTTATATCTAATTTGTTTTGGAGATTGAAATTATCCTCATTCAATTTTCGCAGCCTGGTTGCAATTATTTCTGAAATACCTCTCAATATTTTTATTCCGCTTTTAGGATAACTATCAATAAACTCATCAAGATCAGGTTTAAAAATTACTGCTAACCTGGTATCGGAATTACTTACCGCAGAAGCAGATCTCTTCTCTCCATCAATTAATGCCAGTTCACCAAAAAAATCACCTTTTGAAAATACAGCGAGTGTATTGAATTTACCCTCATCATCTTTCCGTTGTACAGTTACTCCTCCATCCCGAATAATGTATAATCCCAAACCCGGGTCTCCCTGGTAAAAAATATATTCATCCAATACATAATTTCTGTTATGAATAATGTTTATTAACATGCCCAGTTCTTTTTTTGATAGTCTGCTGAAAATAGGGATTGAAAGGAGCGATTTCTGGAGATCAACTTTTTCTGTAGGCGATTTAAAAAAGTTCAACCAGAAACTACTATGGACAACTTTGTTTGAATTTTCCAATTATTCTCCTTTAATTAAATATACCGGATTCGGCTACACGCCATAATTTCTGACAGGGAAAAAGGTTTTCATACAATGCTCTTCCAACTATAACTGAATCAATACCAATAGGCATTAAAGCCTGAATATCCATAAGTTCATCTTTGTTTCTCACACCACCCGAAACTGTAACTTTTTGACCCGTTGCTTTTGCAATTTCTTTTGAAAGATCCAGGTTAGGTCCGGACATTGTCCCGTTTCTATCGACATCTGTAACAATAAATCTTTCAACTCCGGAATCAGCCATCTTTCTTGCAAAATCCAGGTAATTGATCCCTGTTTCTTTTTTCCTGCCTCTTACGATAATTTTATTGTCCCGAATATCCATTGAGATAACAATTTTTGCCGGTCCGTATTTTTCAAATACTTTTTTAAATTCTTCAGGATTTTCATATACCATCGTATTAATTGAAAGTCTGCTCACACCGCAATCAAACATTTTCATGGCATCATCCATTGTTCTTATTCCTCCCGTGTACTCAACAGGAATAATTACAGATGAACAAATTTCTTTAATAATCCCAATATTCTTTTTCGAATGTTCCTGTGCGCCGTCAAAATCTACAATGTGCAGAAGTTTAGCATTTTCTGCTCTCCATATTTTAGCCATCTCCACAGGATCGCTTCCATATTCTTTGCAATCAAGTTCAGGAATTCCCTGAACAACTCTTACGGTTTTTCCATTTTTAATATCAATTGATGGTATCACAAGGAGGTATCTCAACTAAAGTTCCAATCATTATCTTTTACAGTTTTGAAAATAATTAAATACGTAACAAAAAGAAATAAGATAGATTACCTTAAAAAGTGAAAAGTTTGATTTATGACTCATTTTCTTGACTTTTCTAAGTTTAATGACCATATTTGATTCAATGAGCAAAGATTTTATACTTACTACCGTAAAGCAGGATACTATTAGAATAACTGCTTATGGAGTTGAAAATCTGCGTTTATCACCGTGTTTAATTTTTGTTCATGGTTTTAAAGGCTTTAAAGATTGGGGATTTGGTCCCTATATCGGAAATTATTTTTCGTCAAAAGGATTTTTTGTTCTTGGTTTTAATTTTTCACATAACGGGGTAGGTGAAAGTTTAACAGAATTTAATGAGTTAGAACGGTTTGCCGAAAATACCTTTTCACTGGAATTGAGTGAACTTTCTCAACTGATAGATGCTTATTTGAAAGGATTTTTTGGCGGAACTTCTAATACAAGACTGGGATTACTCGGACATAGTCGGGGCGGAGGAATTTCTCTTCTAATGGCCAGACAAAAATCTGAGGTAGATGCAGTTGCAGCTTGGTCTTCAGTTTCTACTTTTGATAGATACTCAAAAAGACAGAAAGAAGTCTGGAGGAAAAGAGGAGTTTTTGAAGTATTGAATTCCAGAACCAATCAAGTGATGAAATTAAATGTTTCTTTACTGGATGATCTTGAGAATAACAAAGAGGATAAACTTAATATTGAAAAAGCTGTGAGGGAATTGAATAAGCCTCTATTAATAGTTCACGGCGAACAGGATCTTGCTGTTCCTGTAAAAGAAGCTGAGCATCTGTATTCTCTCGCGTTTAAGGATAAGTCCGAATTATTTTTAGTTCCTGCAACAGGGCATACTTTTGATATTAAACATCCCTTTGAAGGTACTAATGATAAATTCGAATCAATCTTAAAAAAAACATATCAATTTTTTAATCAAAATTTTAATTGAGGAACTTTATGATTTCGAAAAGTAGTGTGGCTGTTAATACTAAAATATTCTCCAAAGTTACAGCATCCGAATTATTTTGGATATTTGCTTTTACAATTCTAACTGCAGTGGCAGCCCAGATAAGTTTACCTGTAAAACCTGTCCCATTTACATTACAAACCTTAATGGTTGGACTTGCAGGAATGTTTTTAGGATCTAAAAATGGGGCTTATAGCCAGGTATTATATTTAGGTTTGGGTGCCATAGGCTTGCCGGTATTTGCTCCTACACCTGACGGATATTTTGGATTTGCAAGTTTGATCGGTCCAACCGGCGGATATTTACTTGCTTTCCCGGTAGCAGCTTTTATTTCAGGTTATATAATTGAAAAAAATAAATCGTATCTCTCAGCAATTTCAGCAATGATACTTACCGAAGTTATAATAATTCTAAGTGGAATTGTCTATTTGAATCTTGTTTATATCCATGACTGGACTGAAGCATTAAAAAGCGGAGCAATAATATTTACTCTCTGGACAGTAATTAAAGTTTTTGCCGGTGCTTCAATCTTTACCGGGGTTCATAAAAACCTTAAAAGAAAGTAATTTCAATTTTTAAGTATTCAACATTTTGCGGTAATCTATGGAATTAAAAAATATCATCTTCATCCTCTTCTTTATTTTTGCTATGGGATTATTTATTTGGAGTTGCCGGAAATTAATCAGGTATATGTTCTTTGCTCAAAAAAAAGATGACAGATTTGATAGGATAGGTGAAAGACTAAAAAGAGTTTGGAAAATTGCTTTCGCTCAAACCAAGTTAATGCGGGATACTAAAGCAGGTCTGCTACATTTAACAATTTTCTGGGGCTTTGTGTTATTCCTTTTTGCAGTTGCTGAGGCTTTTATTCAGGGATTTTACACTCCATTTAGTTGGCATTTTACAGGGATTTTTTATTCCGCAATAACATTAGTTCAGGACGTATTTTCTGTTCTGGTTATTATTGCCTGTCTTTATGCTTTGTACAGAAGGTTTATTCTTCACGTTCCAAGGCTTGAAGTAGAAAAATCAGGGAAACTGGATGCTGCATTTATTCTTGTTTTAATTATTCTGGTTTGTGTTTCAATGCTTGGCGCCAATTCGTCTATGCTCGCTACCCGTAATTTTCAACTCAGTAGTTTTGAAATAAGACCATTTTCGTTAATCTTAAGTAAGTGGTTTTATTCCGGTGGTTCACAAAATGCACATATTTATTTTGAATTCTATTGGTGGATGCACATCGTTGTAGTTTTAGGATTTCTGAACTTTCTGCCGTATTCAAAACATCTGCATGTTTTAACTTCTATTCCGAATACATATTTCGCTAATCTTGATGATATTAGAAATACTTTAAAACCGATAAATCTTGAAGACGAAAATATTGAAGTATTCGGAGCATCAGATTTTGAACACCTTTCCTGGAAACAGATTCTGGATGGTTATTCTTGCACTGAGTGTGGCAGGTGTACAGCTTCTTGTCCTGCCGCAACAGTTGGGAAATCTCTTTCTCCAAGAAAAATAATTGTTGATATAAGAAGAAGAACAAAAGATAAAGCACCCCTGATTGCCCGGGGAATTACAGAAGGTGAAGTATTTGAGAAAACATTGGTTCACGATTACATTTCAGATACTGAATTATGGCAGTGTACAACGTGCATGGCTTGTGTTCAGGAATGTCCTGTGATGATTGAACATGTAGACTCAATTGTTGATATGAGAAGAGACCTTGTTTTAACTGAGTCACAATTTCCTTCAAATCTTAATAATGTGTTTAAAAGTATTGAAACTAATTTTACTCCATGGGCATTTAATCAGGCTGATCGGGCCAATTGGGCTGAAGGATTAAATATAAAAACTATGGCGGAAGATTCTGATTGTGATGTTTTATTCTGGGTGGGTTGTGCGGGTTCATTTGATAACAGGTATAAAAAAGTTTCACAGGCTTTTGCTCAGATTATGCAGAAAGCCGGAGTAAATTTTCGTATACTGGGCACGGAAGAAAAATGCAACGGAGATACTGCAAGAAGACTTGGTAATGAGTATCTTGCTCAAATGATGATAATGGAAAATGTGGAAACACTTAACAATTATAAAGTAAAAAGAATTGTTACTGCTTGTCCGCATTGTTTTCATTCACTCGGTAGTGAATATAAACAGTTTGGTGGCAATTACGAGGTTATGCATCATTCAGAATTTATTGATCAACTAATTACCGAAGGTAAAATTATCCTGCAGGAGGATAAAGAGAAATCTAAAGTAACTTATCACGATTCTTGTTATCTTGGCAGATACAATGGAGTTTATGAGTCACCCCGAAATACCCTAAAAGGAATTTCAGGATTAGATTTTGTCGAAATGGACAGAATTAAATCCAGAGGTTTCTGCTGCGGAGCCGGAGGAGGCAGAATGTTTCTTGAAGATGAAGAAGGTGGAAGAATAAATATTGAAAGAACATCCGAAGCTTTAAAAACCAATTCAGATACAATTGCTTCAGCCTGTCCGTTTTGTATGACTATGCTCACAGACGGGGTAAAACACTTTGAAAAATCTGAAGAAGTTGAAGTAAAGGATATTGCAGAGATAGTACTAGAGCATTCTAAATAACTAATTTCAAATCATTTCTTAGGAGGTTTCAATGAATAAATTCGAGGACTTAGTTCAGGCAGTACAAAATCTACATACTGATTTTGAAAAGTTTTACGAAAAAGGCCAGGCAGCTGCGGGCACACGTCTTCGCAAAGGATTAAGCGAATTAAGAAAATTGGCACAGGATGTCCGCAAGGATGTTCAGGAAGTAAAAGCCCAGAGAAAAGCTGAGAAACAGGGCTAAATAATTTTCGTACTATTTAACCAAGGCTGACTATTTTCAAAATAGCTCAGCCTTTATTTTTATTATGCGTTACATTTCAATTTCCATATTGTTTATTCTTTTATCGTTTTCATTTTCTGAAAAAAAATTATCAGGATTTGGTGAGAAAATTATCCCGCTTGAACCGGATTCATTGGTCTCAATCACTTTGAGTGTTGCGGGTGATATTATGTGCCATTCAGTTCAATACAATTATGCACGCGTAAAAGCAGATAGTTTTAATTTTAATCCGGTATTTTCTCAGATTAAAAAATATTTGGATCAATCTGATTTTGCATTTGGAAATCTGGAAACTGTCACAGCAGGAAGTCAAAAAGGATATTCCGGTTACCCGTTTTTTAATTCACCGGATGAGTTTATTGCAGCGATTAAAAATGCCGGATTTGATTTATTATCAACTGCTAACAATCATGCCCTGGATAGAGGAGAAGCGGGAGTAAGACGAACCATTGAAGAATTAAAACTACATCACCTTTATTACAATGGTACATTTCTATCTCAGAGCGACAGAGATTCAATCAGGATTTTTGATATTAGGGGAATTAAGGTTGCCTTTCTCGCTTATACTTACGGTACAAACGGCAACCCGATTCCAAAAGGAAAAGAATATCTTATTAATATTATCGACACTACTAAAATCAGAAATGATATTAAACTTGCAAGAAACAATGGATCTGATATCGTACTGGTTCATTTTCACTTCGGGGACGAATACCAACGTGAGCCGACTGAATATCAGAAGGAAATTGTAGATCAGACAATTAAAGCCGGTGCGGATATAATAATAGGCGGTCATCCCCATGTTCTTCAGCCAGTTAAATCTTACAGAACTTTAGATTCAAAAATGGATTCGGGATTTGTCGCTTATTCTATGGGGAATTTTATCTCAAACCAACGCTGGCGATATTCGGATGGCGGTGCAATCCTATCTTTTAAACTAACGAAAAATTTTAGTACAGATTCTATTAAAATTAATCAAATCAGCTATTTACCAATCTGGGTATTTAAAGGTGAAACAAGTACTGGCAAACAGTATATTATTATCCCATCAGAAGCGGCTTTCACAGATTCTAACTTTACTTTCCTGACTCCAAATGACAGAAGACTTGCTGCACAATCTTTTCACGACACGAAAGAAATCCTTACAAAATATTCTAATAAACCCAGGTTAGAAGAAATCAATGGTAATTATTTTTTCGGTACAGAACACCAGTCATTTCACTAATTCTTTTTATATTTACTTTTCAATTTTTTAAAACCACAAATATATTTCAGGATTATAAGGTTTGGCACATCATATTACTTTAATTCCCGGAGATGGGATTGGTCCGGAAATTATTAAAGCTACGACTAAAGTAATTGAATACTCAGGAGTTAAAGTTGATTGGGAAGTTGTGGAAGCAGGAATGTCAGCACTTGAAAAATATCGTGATCCTCTTCCGCATGAGGTAATTGAATCTATAAATAAAAACAGGGTAGTATTAAAAGGACCATTAACAACTCCAATTGGAAAAGGATTCAGAAGTATTAATGTAGCATTAAGAAAAGAATTTGAACTTTATGTTAATCAGCGTCCGGCAAAAACATTTAAAGGAATAAAATCACTCTATTTTGATCATATTGATTTGATAATATTCCGTGAAAATCTGGAGGAATTTTATTCGGGAATTGAACACTACATTGACAGCAGCAGATCGGCTGCTGAAACTATTGGAATTATAACAAGAAAGGGATCCGAGAGAATAATAAGATTTGCTTTTGAGTACGCTAAAAAACATAACCGAAAAAAAATAACTGTCGTTCATAAGGCAAATATTTTAAAATTTACCGGTGGATTATTTCTTGATATTGCTGAAGAAATCGCCCCCGAGTATCCCGAAATTCAGTTTGATAATAAAATAGTTGATAATATGGCAATGCAGATGGTGATGAATCCCTATCAGTTTGATTGCATTGTTACAACGAATTTGTTTGGCGATATACTCTCGGATCTTGCCTCAGGTCTGGTTGGTGGATTGGGAATGGCTCCCGGTGCAAACATAGGGGATGACGTTGCAATATTTGAGGCTGTGCACGGGTCAGCTCCTGATATTGCAGGACAGAATATTGCGAATCCTTCGGCATTAATTCTCGGTGCAGTTATGATGCTTGAATATATTAATGAATTGGATGCAGCAGAGAAAATAGAAAAAGCCATTTCCGGTGTTATAGAAAAAGGGCAAAAAGTTACCCGAGATATCAACGCTCAAAAGTTTGTCGGTACAGCAGAATTTGCAGATGCAATAATAGAGGAAATGTAATTGTTTTGAAAAACAGATCGGCTCTAACATTAATTTTTACTACAGTATTTATTGATCTTCTCGGGTTTGGAATACTTATCCCGATCCTGCCAACCTTTGCGACCAAAGAACTACATGTTGATGAAACAGCAATTGGAATTGCGATTGCAATTTACTCCCTGGTTCAGTTTTTCTTTAACTCATTCCTGGGTGAATTATCTGATAAACATGGAAGGAAACCAGTAATTGTTGTTTGTTTGTTTCTTAATGCAGTCGGATACATAATTTTCGCATTTACGCATACTTATTTTATTCTTCTTGTTTCAAGAATTGTTGCAGGCGTTGGAGGAAGCAGTATTGGTGTAGCCCAGGCCTATATTGCAGATGTTACAACAAAAGAAGACCGTTCTAAAGGTATGGGAATGATTGGAGCAGCTTTTGGATTGGGTTTTGTCTTTGGTCCTCTAATCGGAGGATTGCTTTCAAAATATGGTTATGAAGTTACCGGTTTTGCAAGTGCAGGTTTTTCATTTCTGGCATTTTTAGTTACTATTTTCTTTTTACCTGAATCTAATCTCAACAGAGATCAGGCTCAATTACGCAAAAGAAAATTATTCGATGTTGCTGCAGTAAAAAAAGTTTTTAAAAAGAAAGACCTCGGACTTCTGGTTACCTTGTTTTTTATTCTGACTTTTTCAGTAGCAAATATTTACGGTACTTTTGCTTTGTTAGGGTATGAAGTTTATAATTTTACTGATTTACAGAACGGGTACATGTATGGAATAGTTGGAATCGCTTCGGCTCTTGTTCAGGGAGGATTAATCCGGATTGCTTCAAAATATTTTAAAGATACCAAAATTGTTGCTGTGGGTGCATTCCTTATGATGGCAGGTCTTGCTTTACTTCCTTACGGCGGTAATTTTCTGGGACTTGCAATAATTGTTATTATAATGTCTTTAGGAACCGGATTTTTGCAACCAACATTGTTAAGCCTTATTTCCGAAGTGACTTCGGATGCTGAACAGGGAATTACGCTTGGTCTGAACCAATCATTCTCTGCATTTGCCCGTGTTCTGGGTCCACTATGGGGAGGTTTTGCATTTGAATATTTTGGTTATCCTTTTCCATTTCTTACCGGAGCATTTTTCACATTATTTATAGTGCTCCTTGCAATTTTTTATCTCCCCAAAGCGATAAAAGCTGATATTGGTGAAGAACTTTAATTTTCGGTAAATCTTTTTGTAATTATTTTTGTATCATTATACTTATTATTAATTAGAGCTAAATTGAATACTGATGTTCAAAGTTGATAAAATAAATATTAGTAAAGCTATTCTTCTTGCACCTATGGAGGATGTAACTGACATTTCTTTCCGGCTAATTTGCAGAGAGCTTGGAGCCGATGTGGTTTATACTGAATTTGTTAATTCAGAAGGACTGGTTCGGAAGAGTGAAAAAACACATAAAAAATTGGAAATAGTTGAAGAAGAAAGACCGGTTGGCATACAGATTTATGGTTCTGGAATTGAATCAATGGTGGGTGCAGCAAGAATTGCTGAACAAGAAAGTCCCGATTTAATAGATATTAATGCAGGTTGTTGGGTGAAGAATGTTGTCGGACACGGGGCTGGTTCTGCACTCTTAAAGGATCCTCCATTTATGCAGAAAATGGTAAAAGAAATAGTTGATTCGGTATCCTTACCCGTAACAGTAAAGACACGTTTGGGCTGGGATCATGAAAGTATACAAATTATTGATGTTGCAAAAAGAATTGAAGATGCGGGAGCAAAAGCTTTAACGGTTCATTGCCGTACCAGAGCAATGGGACATAAAGGTGAAGCGGAATGGTCATGGATACCAAAGATAAAAGATTCCATTAATATTCCGGTAGTTCTGAACGGGAACGTATTGACTGCAGAGGATGTTAAAAAAGCATTTGATGAAACTAACGCTGATGGAGTTATGATTGCCAGAGGAGCAATAGGAAATCCCTGGATTTTTTCTGAGGCAAAGGATTTATTAAATCACGGTTATATTAAAACTAAAATTGATGTAGAGAAGAAGATAAAAATCGGGTTGAGACATCTTCGGCTTGCAACAAAGGTTAAAGGCGAACGAAGGGCTGTTCTCGAACACCGGAAATTTTATAGCGGTTATTTAAAAGGTCAATACAATGCATCGCAGATAAGGCAGGCGTTAATGATACCGGTCGATTATAATGCGGTGGAAGACATTTTATTAAAATATCTTGAACAGTTGAAGAATTATGAAGTTGTAGTTTAAGACGGGGAGTATTAAAAATTAAACAACTCAAAATTGACTAATCTATTTTCAATAAAAACGGCTAGGATCATATCCACACTATTTGTTCCACCTTCTTTTACTATTATCGTTTTTACAATTTTTGCCTTCAAACTGGAACCGACCTCATTAAATCGCTTCGTTTTGATTTTAACAGCATTTGTATTCGGATTCATTTTACCTGTCATCGTCTTTTTTGCTCTAAGGAAGAAAGGATTAATTACTGATGAAGATGCAAAAATAAAAGAGGAAAGGACTTTTCTTTTTAATCTCTCAGTTGTGTTTTATACAATTGGTTTGATAATTTTAATATGTTATCACATTAATATTATTTCTATCGCATTCTGGTTTTGTTATATTTCGAATACATTAATAATTGTTATTATAAATAAATATTGGAAAATCAGTGCCCATATGATGGGAGCCGGCGGACCATTTGCAGCATTGGTATTTGTTTTCGGGTTTGCCGCATTACCATTTTTAATAATTCTGATTTTAATTGGGTGGGCCAGAATTAAGCTTGAATGCCATAATTTAAACCAGGTACTGGCAGGTGTTTTACTTGCATTCATCTCAACATATTTACAGATGCAGTTTATAGTTAATTATTTTGGGAACACCTGATTAGAATTTTATAACACTAATATTAATTTTACCGGGAACTATGATGATTTATTATTCATTTAACAATAAAATAGCTTTAATAAAATTAAACCGACCTGAGAAGCGAAATGCTCTGCATCCGGATCTTGTAAAGGAATTTATAGAAAAATTAAAGATTGCAGAGGATGATAAAGATATTAGTGTTGTGATCATAGCAGGAGAGGGGAAAAGTTTTTGTTCCGGTGCAGATTTGTCATACTTAAACGATTTAAGAGAATATTCGTCTCTTGAAAATGAGGAAGATTCCAAATCTCTGGCTGAACTATTTCTCCGAATATATAATTTTTCCAAACCGACAATCGCAGCAGTAAACGGCGCCGCAATCGCAGGTGGATGTGGGCTGGCAAGTGTTTGTGATATTATTATTGCCGATCAGCACCACGCAAAATTCGGTTATTCTGAAGTGAAAATTGGCTTTATTCCTGCAATAGTCTCTACATTTCTTATAAGAAAAGTAGGAGAGGGGAGAGCTAAACATCTTCTCTTAACAGGAGAGACTATAGATGCGGAAAAAGCTTTTCAAATTGGATTGGTCAATTATCTTTCAGATGATGTTCAGGCATTTTCGTTTGAGCTTGCAAATGAATTGTTGAAAAATTCAGATTTTAGTATGCAGTATACAAAGAAGATGATGCATGACTTATCTGGCCTTTCCGTAGAAAATGCAGTTGAATATTGTATTGGTCTGAATACTATCAGCAGAACCTCGGAAGATTTTAAAAACGGATTATCCACATTCTTGAGCAAAAAATAAAATTTATGAATACTGATATAAAAAAATATATTAGAACAGTTAAAGATTTTCCCAAGAAGGGAATAATGTTTAGAGACATTACTACTCTTTTAAAAGCTCCGGAAGGATTAAGAACATCATTCAATGCTTTGCTTGAATTTACTGAAGGATTGAAGATCGATAAAGTAGTCGGAATTGAATCACGTGGTTTTGTGCTTGGAGCTATGTTGGCGGAAAAAATTAACGCAGGCTTTGTCCCTATACGTAAACCCGGTAAACTTCCGGCAGAAACAGTTAAAGAAGAATACTCACTTGAATACGGCACTGATGCAATTGAAATTCATAAAGATTCAATAGAGCCGGGGGAATCCATTTTACTTCACGATGATTTACTTGCAACAGGAGGTACGGCAAAGGCTGCAGTAAATTTGATTGAAAAACTTGGAGGTAAAATAGTTCAAGTCTCGTTTATTGTAGAACTGAGTTTTTTAAATGGAAGAGAAAAACTTAAGGGGTATGATGTAAGATCACTTGTAGATTATGATGAGGAGTGAACTAATTTAGTCCCGCTCTTCCCATTCCAAAGGGGCTATTACAATAACGAATTCACCCTTAATCGTTTTTTCATTCAGTGTTTCAAGAATATCTGCAGGATATCCTCTCCAAACTTCTTCGAATTTTTTTGTCATCTCACGGCAAACCACAATTATTCTTGCTGGTATGTATTCATTTAATTCATTAAGAAGTTTTTCAATCCTGTAAGTAGACTCATAAATAACTATAGTTCTCTTTTCATCAGCAAGCTCTTTTAATTTTTTTTGCCTTCCTTTTTTCTGCGGAATGAATCCTTCAAAAACGAAAGAGTTAGTTGGTAATCCGCTCAAAGTTAATGCAGCAGTAACTGCCGAAGGACCAGGAACGGTAACAATATTTATTCTAACTTTAATCGCTGCCGAAATCAATCTTATTCCGGGATCTGAAATTGCCGGTGTACCAGCGTCTGATACAAGGGCACAACTTTCTCCCTTCTCGATTCTGCTAATTATATAATCTGATTTTTGTGATTCATTACTTGCATTAAGCGAAACAAGCTCTTTTTTTATCTCATAGTGATTTAATAAAAAGCCTGTAACACGCGTATCCTCGCATGCAACAAAATCGACTTCCTTTAAAATCTCAAGGGAACGGATAGTGATATCCTTCAAGTTTCCTATAGGTGTGCTAATGATATAAAGTGAGTTCTTCATATTTAAAATGATTACGGCTCCACCGTGGAGCCGCATCATGCAAGTAGTTTAAATTATTTTAGTTATTGGACGAAAGTAAAAATAGTACTTTTTTAATTATTTTCAAGCCCTCAATTAAATCTTCTTTTTTAACATTTAACGGTGGTCTGAATCTGATTGATTTTTCACCGCAGCCCAGAATTAACAATTTGTGCTTGTAACACTCATCACGGAATTTGTTTCTTATTTCTGCATCAGGCATATCGAAAGAACACATTAACCCGAGGCCTCGTGCGTTGCTAATTAATGAAGTATATTCATTCTGAATTTCTTTTAGACTCTGAAGCAAAAATCTGCCGACGGTTTCTGCATTTTCCACCAGATTTTCTTCAGCAATAATTTTCATTATATGTTTTGATCTTACCATATCAGTTAGATTTGCTCCCCAGGTAGAATTGATCCTGCTCGATTTATGGAAACAATTCTCGCGAACTTCATCAACTCTATCTGTAACCATTATTCCGCAAACCTGAGCTTTCTTACCGAATGAAATTATATCGGGTTTGACATAATAATCAGAAGCCCAGAATTTTCCTGTTAAACCGAATCCTTTTGTACTTCATCGAAGATCAGGAGAATATCATTTTCATCGGCGATCTCCTCAGCTTTTCAAAAAATTCTTTCCTGAAGAAATTATCTCCGCCTTCACCCTGAATAGGTTCAAGTATTATTGCCGCAATATCATCAGGATTATTTTTTATTGCAGTATAAATTTCATCAACAGCCTGTTTTTCAATGTTTAATTATTTCCTGCAGATTATCCTCAATTGGAAATTTCATTTTTGGATTAATAATTCTCGGCCAGTTAAACTTTGGGAAATATTTTATTTTTGTGGGTTCTGTATTGGTAAGGGAAAGTGTGTATCCGCTTCTGCCATGAAAGGCTTGTTTAAAGTGAATTACCTGCTGACCTTTTTCCGCTTTGATACCTTTCATAAAATTTTTCTGAACTTTCCAGTCGAATGCAACCTTTAATCCATTTTCCACTGCAAGTGCACCACCGGCTATGAAGAACAGATATTTCATATATTCCGGTTTTGCTATTTTGGAAAAAGTATCCACAAATTCAGCCATCAACACAGTGTAAATATCTGAGTTGGAAGGTTTGTTCACCGATGCAAAAGCGAGTTCGTCCATTACTTCTTTTGAATGCAGTTTAGGATGGTTAAGTCCCAAAGGGGAAGATGCAAAGAATGTAAATAAATCTAAATAAACATCCCCGGTTTTTTCATCAACCAGATGCATTCCTTGACTATTTTTCAAATCGAGAACAAATTCAAATCCATCTGCAAGCATATTCCTGGAAATAGTTTCGTGTACTTTATCTGCTGTAATTTTATTTGAATCTTCCAATGTCAATCCTTCAGTTTTATATTCTGAATTATTCATAAATCCTCCTGAATAGAAAGTCGAATTAAATTTAGAATTAGTTAGAGATGAGGAGGCAAAGGCTATTAGAAGACGTTTTCGAAACGGGAGACGAAATAACTTCTTAAGTTATTAAAGCCTGTAATTTCACGGTATGTTAAATAAGAAAGCATAATTTATTTAATCCTAAGATTAAAATTATACAAAATGCTTTCGATTAGCAATAAGAATAATTTACTTAAGTAATAAAAAATCCCGGTTTTTCTGGTTAAAAAACCGGGATAATGAATGAAATGAAACGAAGTCTACTTAACCAGCATCATCTTTTTAACTGAATTGTAATCCTTTTTTCCATCAACTGATTTTGCCTGTATTGTATAAATGTACATTCCCGATGACATATTCAAACCATTGAACTGTATGTCGTGATAACCAACGGTTCTAACCTCATCAAGTATAACACCGATTAATTCACCTAGTATATTATAAACAGAAATCTTTACACGGCTGTCAAATGGCAGAGCAAATTTTATCTTTGTTGTTGGATTAAATGGATTAGGATAATTCTGATACAAAGTATATTCTTTCGGAGTAAAGTCAACAGTAATATTAATCTGGTTGGAATAATTGAAAGTACCATTCAGATCAATTTGTTTCAATCTGTAGGTAATTTCTCCGGATACTGATTGATATTTGAAATCGTCAATAAAAGAATATTCAGATTTCTCGGTAGTTGTTCCTTTACCCTTTATGAAAGTTACTTTTTCCCAGTTATCCTTTATTTTACGCTGCAATTCAAAGCCGTTGTTGTTCGTTTCTGTTGCTGTACTCCAGTTAATAGTTACCGAGTTGTCACCAACATTAGCTGTGAAAGTTGTGAACTCTACAGGAACAGGTGTTGTAGCCTGAGCTATGTTGCTGTAATCGGAAACAGTTTCAGCGTTATAACCATAAACTCTGTAGGTGTAGGTTGTCAATGGCTGAACATTATTATCAATATAACTTTGTTCATTTGCTACAACACTATCTATCAGAGTAAATGGATTAATACTTGTAGTATCACCAATTCTTCTTTCAATATAAAAGCCTAGTTCATTAGTCGAATTATCTACCCACTGCAAAAAAACAGTATTTGTATCGCCATTTGCAGTAAGATTTGTAGGAGGTGCGATTGCAGCAGACTACACCGTTTTCATATGCTCCAATGGTTGGAGGTTCATTTCTTAAATCACCAATTATATCAGTAGTTATTCCAGCTATTGTTAAGCCTGCACCTATTAACGGAGAAGTATTAGCAGGTCTTAAATCGGTTGTTGAAATGAATTCCGGATTACTACTTAGCGAATTAGCATCCTGAGTGGTTGCTGTTTGCCAGTCTGCTAAAGTTGAATAAGCTGTACCGCCATAATATCCAAATACAGCCCCGGTTCCATCCAGGTAATAATCATTATTGTTCAGTTCAAATACGGTAGCAGTGGTTGTAGACATATAAACGCCGTAATGAGTTCCTGTTCCAGTTCCGTTCGATCTTGAATTATAAATAACATTGTCGTAAATCTTATAAGTATCATTACCTGCACGTTTTGTTAGTCCATATGATGATCCACCTGTTACATCAGTTCCTCCGATATATACTGTATTGAAATACATTTCAGCTGAGTTCGGAGTATAACCCCAGTAATCCAGACCTCTGAGAGTTCCTGCAGAAGTCATATCACCGATAGAGATAACATTATTCTGAATAATAACATTCATAGATATATTTGAACCGTAATAATATATTCCATAAATGGATGGTGAAGATGCTGTACCATTCAGATTGGTAATGAAGTTTCCATCAATCAAAGTACCTGCTGCTCCATCGAGGCGTATTCCTGCAATTGTAGTTGCTGAAGAAGGTGTGTCAAGATCAATTATATTTCCCTGGATAAGACTATTAGTTGAAGGTGCGCCACGTAGATACATTCCGTAGCTCGAAAAACCATTTACAAGGCAATTCATTATTTGATTACCCGTACTTGTATTACTTGAGAACATATACATTCCTACTGCATATCTTGTAGCTGATGTATCATTTGCTGACAACGGAACAATTTTCAACTAAATTGAAATCACCTGAAGCCCCTGAGCCAAAAAGAAATGTACCTGAACCTGTACTCGTGTTTATGCTGCTGAATATTGTATTCTTTACAACGTTGTTATTTGCACCGCCATAGAAATGGAAAGCAGGTGCAGTTGTTACAAGTGAATCTAATTGTCAGATCCTTTGTGGTTCCGCCTATCTATATTTGACCCATCAATAATTACATAATCAGCTCCGCCCAATTGAAAAGTTGAAGTCAGACTGATCAATAGCTCCCGGTATTTGAGTTACAATCCCTGTTCCAGGTTTAAAAATAACTGTGTTTGTTGCAGCTAGCACCTGAAACATCAAATACAGCTATCGGGTAGGTCTCGTTCGGATAATCTGTATCAACAAATTAGAAAGTAACCGGACCAGCTATACCTCTTAAATTTAAATCATTGACTGCTTCAGTAATTGTTGGATAAACTCCTCTCGATTGTTTTGATTTATAAAAATCATTATCGAATGGTTTTCCATTTTCCATAAGAACTTTAACACTCTTGATTACTTCAATCATTTTTGAGGAACGATTTGGTTTTAATCCCTTTTCTTCTTTTGAATCCGATGAAGAATTTAAATCAATCGATGAATTAAGACTATTCGAGTTTAATTCTACTTTAATCGTTCTTGTTTCAAAATATACATTTTTACCTGTGGCTTGCTTGAAAGCACTTAAACCTATTGTATAAATACCACTTGCAAGCGGCAAATAAACAGCTTCCTCATAAGCTCCGATTGTTGGTGTTGCAGCATTTCTGGTAACCCCAAGAAAATCAGTGGTTATCCCGGAAACTGGTGTTCCGTTATTTAGTAATGGAGAATTTTCCATTGGTCTCAGATCGTTTGAGGCTACAAAAAGAGGATCAGAAGATGTAGAGTTCAAATCCTGGGATGATGCCGTCTGCCAATCAGGAAGTGTTGTATATCCAATTGCTGCAATCTGCCCGATGTTCATTGCACCAGTTCCACTTGGATTTACATATATGTTGTTGTAATTGCTGATAGATAGTTGTGAAGCAGCAGATTGTAGAAAGATGCCTGTGCTTCCATAACCTGTTGAGGCAAGAAGACCAAGGTTATTTACAATATTATTATCCAATAGTTCTGCAACGCTACCTGTTCCTAATGTAATTCCGGAGGATAGCGCATTGGTCTGGTTTAGAGTATTACCAAATAAATTTATAGAATTATAATAAACTTTAATTCCACCTTGAGTGCTGAATATATATATCCCATGAGTATTATCTCCAAGTAAAGATGTATAATTCCAGCCGTCCCCGCCTAAATCATATATCAAATTATTTACAATTGTATTATTTGCGTTGGCTAATCCTGTAGAAATTGCAATTCCGTATGCACCATATCCGCCGGTGCCGGTATAATGCAAAGAATTTATGGTGTTCCGTTCAATCAGACCATTTGAAGTTCCTGTGGCTAACCAGATTCCGCGGTCATCTTCACCAGATACACCATCAAAGTTAGCAATATGATTGTCAGCGATTGTAGCTCCGTCAATACCCTGAACATACAATCCGGTGTAACGGACAGCGTTAGTTCCTGAAATGTTTAATTCATTAAACGTGAGATTAAATCCTGTTCCATTTCCCGGGGAAACAACAGCATTATTATAACTAGCAATATAAGCCTTCTGAATAGTATTATTTGAGATGGTTATATTATTAAACCATCCGGCTGTTCCCGGAGAAGTTCCATCTGAAACTATTAAAGCGGAACTTGTATTTATTCCGTTTATAATATTACAATTAACAACAGATACGTTAACAATCGGTGTTGTGCCGATGGAACCAATTACTATCACCTGAGGACCTGTTGTACTTATATTCTCGATTGTCAGATCCCTGCTTGTGCTACCAGAATTAGAACCATTTATGTTAACATAACTATTAAGTATTTTAAATAGCTGGGAACTTGGGGAAGTTCCTTGAACCAAAGAGATTACTCCTGTATTTGGCTTTATTGTCACTACACTTGAAGCTGAAGGAATACTTTCATTCGTAACATTTACAACTATAGGGAAAGTCTCAGAAGGATATGTTGCATCTGTTAACAAGAAATTCGTATTTGCACTTACCCCACGTAAATTCAAATCAGCCACAGCAGCTGTAATTGTAGCATAAACACCCTGAATATTTTCAGGGAAATTAAGTTGTGGATTCTCAGATTTCTTTATAAATAAATCACCCTGAAAAATTTTACCGTTCTCCATTGGAATCCAGCTTATTTCTTCAACTTCAACCAACTGTTTTACACCATATGCTGAAATGTTAGCTGAATGATTTTCAGATGAAGACAATTGTTTTGAATCTTTGTTCACCGGAACTATAACTTCTTTAAAAGACTTTTTTAACAGATTTTCCAAATGTTATATTTTTACCTGAAATTTTGTTAAACATTGCAAGTCCAACTGTATAATCTCCAGACAAAGCAGTATTTGTAATTGTGTAGAAACTGGGATTAGTTGGAGGAGTTGCAACAGCAGGAGGATTAGGGGTAAATCCACCGGCGCCACCAGAAGGAAATGCTCCAACATTGGGAGTAGAGGCTAAGTCCTGAGCTACTATGTAATAATTAACTATATCATTTGTAACCACACCGCTTCCAAAGGTAAAGGAATATTGATTTCCACTAACATAAACTGCCTGAACCCCAACATATGCTCCGCCATTAATATTCCAATACAAAACTGGCAAACCTATTCCTGATGTAGGTACACCAGAAAGATCGGTTATGTTGGCATTTAAAGTTCTTGCTGTCGTAGATGAAGTGTTTAATAAAGCAGTGTAAGCAATTATAGGTGGAGTTAAATCTGCAGGAATTCCTGTAAATTCATCAGCACCGATGTCAGGGGTAGATAAATTTCTTGCGTCACCATCAATATCTGTAGTTATATTAGCAAGAGAAATCGCTGCTGATTCAAGCTGCGTTGTTGTTCCATTTGGAATATGCAGATTAGTTGAACTTGTAAAAGGCGGAAGTTCAGCAAAACTGGCATTATCCCCACCGATCGCAGATCTCCAATCAGCAATTGATGCATAATCAGTAGTAACTATTCGACCTGTAAACCTGGTTCCGCCGGTAGTTCCAACATAGAGATCGTTATTATCTGATGTTAAAGTTGTTTGTGCAGATGATCCGCTTTTTAAAATACTCCAGGCTATTCCTGTACCATACACACTTTGATTACTGAAAATATTATTCTTCAAAAATAATTTATTTCCGGTAGTTGTAGATGTAAATGCAAAACATGCTGAATTTCTTACTGCATCAGAAATACCAGTTAAGCTTACACTATTATATGCTACTGTATCAGGTGAAGTATTCAAACTTGCTGCAGAGAACCAGATTCCATAAACTGGTGCTGTTCCTGTAATAGCAGTATAGCCGATGTCATAAATGAAATTATTAAATACGGAACCTGCACGGGCGGGAGTTCCGCCAGTTGAAGTAGATGTAGAATAGATTCCACAAATTCCCGTTGTAAGAGAGGTAGAAGTACTGCTCGATTTCACATTATGAATAATATTATTAAATACTCTAAAATTTCCCTGGGTGCTTGATCCAAGCTGGATACCATAAGTAACAGTCCCTGTTCCCTCGGGGACCTGTACATCATTTCCTGAAACAACAATGTTAGAGACATAAAGAGCATAGATACCGGCAATTCCAACATTTGTAACTTTGTTGTTGGATATTTCATTATTTAAAACAAGAGAATTACCTTCCATCCTAATGCCAATTCCAGCGTTTGTTACATCATTGTTCAAAATCTTCGTGAAATTAGATTCCGCACCGCTATAGTGAACTCTGATACCAATACTTGAAGTACTATTTCTATTGGCGGTGGTTCCGGCACCAGCGTCCACAATAAGATTTTTAAACACGCAATAAGGATTGTTGCCCAATGCTGTTAATCCATATGTAGTTCCGGTAACTGTATTAATAATTGTCATGTTGCGTGTAGTTCCGCCGACTGTATTTGAACCATCAATTGTCAAAAATCCAACTCCGGCTGCAATTTGCCATACTATGCCGGCTGTTCCGATCCGTTCAACTACGACAGTTGCTCCAACATCAGGTTTGAAAATAATTGGAGCTGTTGCAGTGCTGGTTAAAGTAGTTACTGAAAGGGTATTTGCGCTGCTATAAGTTCCACTTCCTATTAGAAAAGTTACCCCGGGATCTACAACACCTTGTGTGTTAAGATCCGTAATGGCAGCTTCAATAGTTGCATAATCTGGAGTTGCACCTCCAATATATTTTGTCCCGGAGAGTTGTCCGAAGGTTGAATTGCAAAGAAAAAAGGAAAATAGAGGCAATAACAACCATCCGTAAAACTTCGAAGCACTTTGTAAGTGTATACGATTATTCATAGTTATGTATCCTATTTGAAAGATGATGAAATGAGTTATTTAGGTTTTGTTACGTTAAAACATATTATTGAACTAATAACGATCAATGCACTTCTGAAACGCAACAACCTGTTCGATGTGTATTTAAAAATTCCCCATTAAATATTTATTATTCACCCAGTATAAAAATAAATTCAGAAGTCAGGATCAAGATATTCAGTATGTTCAACTAAGTCAAGAAAAATCATATAAAACCTTAATTGCTTTTTATTCTTTAATAGTTACACTTACTGTAACAAATAAATAAAATTATGTCCGCTTCAACAAAATTATCCGCAGCTGTTAAAGCTTTAACTTTTCTTGCCAATGATTATCTTTCTCCAAAAAACAGTATGGAGATTTCAAATCATACCGGACTTAATGCTTCCAAACTGAGAAAACTACTTTCAATGCTCGTTAAAAACGGGATAGTCGAAAGTGCATCCGGAACTTCAGGAGGTTTCAGGTTAAAGAAAAAGCCAAATCATGTACACCTGCAGGAGATTTATTGTGCAGTTGAAGACAGGAAAGCTTTTCATCTTGATGTATCAAGAACAAACAGCAATTCATATTCTGAAGCTTCGAAACTAAACATTTATTTTCTTGATCTTTTCGGAACCATACAGGTGGATATTGAGGAGAGGATGAAGAGGATTACACTTCAGTCAATAATTGATCAAATAAATTCCAAATCGTAAAAGGAGAACAAATGGATTTTCTAAAAGTGCTAGGAATAAAAGATAATAATTTTGCTGCTTCAACAGGCAGTGAATGGAACAATACATCGGACCAGGGAGAATTAAAAATATCTTCCCCCACCAACGGGAAATTAATTGCCTCGGTTTACCAGGCTTCTGAAAAAGATTATGAAAATATTATTAGCAAGGGCATTGAAGCATTTGAATTCTGGAGAACTGTACCTGCACCTAAAAGGGGAGAAATAGTTCGTCAGATTGGATTGAAACTCCGTGAATTTAAAGAACCTCTTGGAACCCTTGTTTCTTATGAGATGGGAAAATCATTGCAGGAAGGTTTGGGAGAAGTTCAGGAAATGATTGACATCTGCGATTTTGCCGTCGGACAATCACGCCAGTTGTACGGATTCACAATGCAGTCAGAACGTCCAAGCCATAGAATGTATGACCAGTATCATCCGCTTGGAATTGTTGCTACAATTTCAGCTTTTAATTTTCCTGTCGCAGTTTGGTCATGGAATGCGATGTTAGCTGCTGTGTGCGGAGATGTTAATCTCTGGAAACCATCCTCAAAAGTTCCGTTGTCTGCAATAGCTACTCAAAACATCGTTTCAAAAGTAATTAAAGAAAATAATTTACCTGAAGGAATTTTTTCACTTATTATAGGTAAAGGATCTACGATAGGAGAAAGATTGTTAATCGATAAAAGGATTCCTTTAATATCAGTTACAGGCTCAACCAGAGTTGGAAAACATGCCGGTGAAGTTATTCAGCAGAGATTTGGAAGATCTATTCTTGAATTAGGTGGAAATAACGGTATAATAATTACTCCAGATGCAGATCTGAAAATAACTATTCCGGCTGTAGTTTTTGGTGCAGTGGGAACCTGCGGTCAACGCTGTACTTCAACCAGAAGATTAATAATACAGGAATCAATTTACGATAAAGTTAAAGAATCACTTTTAAAGGCCTATAAATCTCTGAAGATCGGAGACCCTCTGGATCAGAATAATCATGTCGGACCATTGATTGACAAGGATGCTGTTAAAATGTTCAGTGAGGCACTTAGTTGAAGTTAATAAAGAAGGTGGTAAGGTAATTTACGGCGGTGAAGTTCTTTCAGGTAAAGGCTTTGAATCCGGCACTTATGTTATGCCTGCTTTGGTGGAAGCAGAAAACGAGTATAAAATAGTTCAGGAAGAAACTTTTGCTCCTATACTTTATCTGCTTAAATATTCCGGAGATGTAAAAAATGCGATAAAAATTCATAATGGAGTTGTTCAGGGATTATCCTCATCCATCTTCACAAATAATCTTAAAGAAGCGGAAATGTTTTTATCTGCCGAAGGTTCAGACTGCGGAATTGCGAATGTAAACATTGGTACTTCAGGGGCAGAAATAGGCGGGGCGTTTGGTGGTGAAAAGGAAACAGGCGGGGGTCGTGAATCCGGCTCTGATTCCTGGAAGGCCTATATGAGAAGACAAACAAATACAATAAATTATGGGTCAACTCTTCCATTGGCACAAGGAATAAAATTCGATATATAAATCTTATTTCTGAAATAAAAAAAAGCCGGAGTGTGGATTCCGGCTTTTTGATTTTAAAGTGAAAACTAATTCTTAACCTACCGTCATTAAGATATAATCTGAAAGGATGTATCCGGTTTCATCCAGAAGGGCATCATAATTTTTTGTTTTAACTTTAGGCGTTTCACCTTTTTGAATAAGTTTTAATCCCTGTTCTTTTCGTATTTTATTTTGTCTTTCAAATTCCTTCTCTTCATCAGCTTCTTTTTGTTTATCCCGAACATCATAATTAAGTGAAGTATATTTTTTAGCGTGTGATTCTTCGGCATCATTAACCGATGCTACATAATCCTGGAACTCCGGATCTTTCTTAACTCTTTCATCATGCAATTTGATTAATTGAGGAATGTATGATGAAAAATCTCCATACTTCTGATAATCGGTTGGTGCAATCTGATCCCATGGCAGAGCACTTGGTTCAGAACTTTCACCATATTCTTTTGAATCTCCAAAAGGTGTTGGATATTTAATATCGGGAATTACGCCTTTATGCTGTGTGCTACCTCCATCAATTCTATAATATTTTGCGATGGTTAATTTCACCTGTCCAAGTTTATTATCAGAATCCCGCATCAACCTGTTAAGATCTACTAAATTCTGAACTGTACCTTTTCCATAAGTTTGCTCACCAATAATTAAACCTCTTCCGTAATCCTGGATAGCAGCCGAGAATATTTCCGAAGCTGAAGCACTGAAACGATTCACCAGTACTGCCAGAGGACCATTGTACTCAATTGAAGGATCGGGATCCCGGTCAACATTGATAGATCCATCTGCGTCGCGTACCTGTACTACAGGACCTTTTTTAATAAATAATCCAGTCATTTCTATTGCTTCCTGTAATGAACCGCCTCCATTATTACGAAGGTCTATAATAACCCCATCAACTTTTTCATCTTTTAATTGCTCGAGTAATTTTTTTACGTCCCTTGTTGTACTTTTATAATCCTTGTCACCACGCTGTTGTGCTTCGTAATCACTGTAAAAAGCCGGAACCTTAATAATTCCGATCTTAAAAGGTTTCTTCTGATCAATCAACTCAAGAACAGAATCCTTTGCGGCCTGTTCTTCAAGTTTAACCTTATCGCGTACAAGTGTTATTACATGAGGAAGGGCGTTAGCTCCGCCATCAGCCGAAATAATTGATAACCTTACTGTTGTTCCTTTTTTGCCTCTGATAAGCTGAACTACATCTGTTATTCTCCAACCAATCACGTCTTCCATTTCACCGGTATCACCCTGTGCAACTCCAACTATTTTATCATCCGGATGCAGTAATCCGCTTTTATAAGCCGGACCACCGGGAATTATTTCAACTACTTTTGTATAATCATCTTCAGTTCTTAACTGTGCCCCAATTCCTTCCAGGGAAAGGCTCATATTTATTTTAAAATTATCCGAGGTAATCGGAGAAAAATAATTAGTATGAGGATCAATTGATTCTGTATATGCATTCATAAACTGTTGGAAAACATCTTCACTATTATATTGGTCAATTGCTTTCCGGTAATTTTCATATCGTTTGGTCAAAGTCTCCACAATTGAATCCCATTTCTTACCATTAAGCTTAAGATTTAATGCATCGCTTTTGACTCTCTTGCACCATATCTGTTCAGCTTCTTTTTCAGTCTTTGGCCATGGTTCTTTTTCCCGGTTAATTTCTATACTGTCATTCTTTGTAAAATCAAATTCTTTCTTCAACAAACTTTCAGCATAATCAAGACGCTGATGTGTTCTTTCCTTGAAAGTGTTGAATATTGCAAAAGCCGGATCAATGTCTCCATCTTTAATCATATCATCCAACTGGTATTTAAACTGGTTGAACTTATCAATATCTGAAGCAAGAAAATAACTATGACTGAAATCAAGTGAATTTAGATACTTCGTAAAGATTTCCGAAGCGAGGGAATCATCAAGATCAACCTTTTTATAATGATACCTGCTTATGATAGCGTTTACAAGTTTGTCTACCTTTGATTGATACTCGGCAGGTTCAACAACTCCTGTTGTATCTTTATCGTTTGAGACTGTATGGGTTTGTTTGCCGGTATAAGCAAAATAGATATTAGCGGCTACCAGCACTAAAATAACTGCAAGTAATTTTTTCATATTCCTAGATATATTTATTGACATTATAATTCTATTATTAACGCTTTAATTTAAGAATAGTTCCAATCCGAACAAATTTAAAAATGAGTGTATCGTTTTTCAATCTTAGAATGAATTTCATAAATAATGTGGTATACAAATCAATGCTTTTTACCCTGGGTTTTGTGTTTAGAGTCATTTTAAAAAAAAGTATAAAGCATTATTATTCTTCTAAAAATATTATGATTAAATGTAGAAAAAAAATATTAATTGTTGAGGATCAAAGCATTATAGCTCTGGATTTAAAAAAAGTTTTAATAAAAAAGGGATTTCAGATCACTGCGGTTTGTGATACAGGGGAAGAAGCAATTTTATTAGTTCATACTAATTCTCCGGATCTTATTTTGATGGATATTATGTTAAAAGGTGAATTGACTGGAATTCAAACTGCTCAGGAAATAAATAAGGAATTTAATACACCTGTAATATTTTTAACTGCCTCAACAGATGTTGAAACTTATCTTGCTGCCTTGAAAACACAACCTAAAAAATATATAATGAAACCAGTGGAATTTGATTTACTTGAAAAAGCAATTGCTGATGTATTTGTATAAATTCCAATAGTTCTACTTTTTAGTTTCATATCTTATCTTTATATATAATACCACTGATTCTTTTTATTGGAAGAAGTTAAACAAACGCGGAGTTAGCAAATGACGAAGAGTAACGAAATATTAAAGAAGAAAGCTGATGAATCCCACCCATTAAGAGAGAACATCGATGATGAAAATCTGAATTCCGGAGAGATAATGCAACAGACTATAATTGATGATGATGGAAAAAAAATCAGGGTGTTTGAAGATCCCCTGTTCTCCAGAGAAAAAAGAAGCACTGTAAATTATTCTGTTTTCAGAGGAAAATGGGAGTTTGAAAATCTTGATGAAATAGATGGAGATGAAGAAAATTGTGCTGTAAAATTTCATCCTGTTAAAGATGAATCAAGTTTTATCATTGCTTTTAAATCAGTCAAGGATAGAGTAGAATTTTTTGATTCTATTTATAGTGACAATGAAATGAAACAACGGGGCAGTGGTATGAATCTGGAAAAACTGGCCAATTCAAGAGTCCTGCAAACTACCGGGGGAATCCTAAGCTTATCTGTAGTTGGTTACGGTCTTTATAAAATGTTGAATAAGGACAAAACGAAAAAATGATTACAAATATACTTTAATCTTTTTCTATTGTTCTTGAAAATATAAAATCTATATTACTTAGCATCTTGCCATAATCAAAAATATCTTCAATTTCTTTTTCTGATATGTATTTCTTGACATCAGAAGATTTTAGTAGTTCACCCTTCAAATTCTTATTTTCATTCTCCCAGACTTCCATAGCAGATGTCTGAACAATTTTATATGCGTCTTCCCGGGAAACTCCTTTACTCACAAGTTTAAGGAGTACTGTCTGTGAAAATATTAATCCCCTTGTAATTTTTAGATTTTTGAGCATATGTTCGGGATAAACAAGAAGATTTGAAATCAATTTTACCATCAGGTTGAGCATATAATCCAGTGCAATACAACTATCGGGTACAATAATTCTTTCAACTGAAGAATGAGAAATATCTCTTTCATGCCACAACGCTACATCTTCAATTGCAGCCATCGCATTTCCGCGTAATACGCGTGCAAGTCCTGTTATCCTTTCACTTATTATAGGGTTTCTTTTATGTGGCATTGCTGATGAACCTTTCTGTCCTTTTGAGAAAAATTCCTCTGCTTCCAACACCTCGGTTCTTTGAAGATGTCTTATTTCTATTGCTATTTTCTCCAGTGTGGCTGCAATTAAAGCCAGAGTGGTTAGATATTGTGCATGCCTGTCACGTTGAATTACCTGGGTAGTTACCGGGGCCGGCTTTAATCCCATCTTTTCACAAACATAAGCTTCAACCTGAGGAGACAGATGTTCAAAAGTTCCTACAGCTCCTGAAATCTGCCCAACACTTATTTCTTCAATAGCACTTTTCAATCGATTGATATTTCTTTTTGTTTCTTCAAACCAAAGAGCGAATTTTAATCCCATAGTTGTAGGTTCCGCGTGAATACCATGCGATCTGCCCACGCAAACAGTATTTTTATGTTCAATCGCACGTTCTTTCAATGCGGCTTTAAGTGCAATTAATCTTTCTAATAATTGTTCCCCTGCAGTTTTCATTTGATAGGAAAGTGTAGTATCAAGAATATCCGAAGAGGTCATTCCGTAATGAATATGCCGGGATTCAGGTCCTACATATTCTGCAACATTCGTTAGAAAAGCAATCACATCGTGTTTTGTTGTTTCTTCAATTTCCAGAATTCTACTGATCTCAAAATTTGCTTTAGCTTTTATCACTGCAACATCTTTTTCTGGTATTTCTCCCATACTGCTTCTTGCTTCGCAGGCAAGTATCTCAATTCTAAGCCAGGTTTCAAATTTAAATTTGTCCTCCCAGATTTTTCCCATTTCCGGAAGTGTGTATCTGTCAATCATTTTGAGTTCTCCAATTTCATTTTAATTGTCATTGATTTATTATCCCTAAGAATTTGTAAAGAAACGATTTGTCCTTTTCTGAATTCCTGGAATACACCAATAATAGTCTGATCATCATTTATTCTGTAACTTTCTACCTGTAGAATTATGTCACCAACTTTTAAACCCGCTTTTTTTGCAGGAGAATCGGGAAGTATTTGTGTAACAATAACCCCTCGTGTATCATTGAGTTTATAGTAATCCGCTATTTGCTGATCAATTGTTTGTATTCTCATTCCGGGATCAAAATCGCGATCAATTTTCCCGTTCTCTTTTAGCTCAGAAACAATTCTTTTAATTTTATCGATTGGAATTGCAAATCCTAACCCGATACTTCCTTGTGAACCATTTCCCCCGGTGAAAATAAGAGTATTCATTCCGATCACTTCACCATCACTGTTAACAAGAGGACCACCGCTGTTCCCACCGTTAATTGCAGCATCTGTTTGCAACATGTTTATATAATACCTGTTATCTATGGGCTCAAGATTCATTCCCGTTGAACTTATTACTCCAACTGTTACTGTGGGTTTATCATTCACTTCAAATAACCCGAAAGGATTGCCCAGGGCAATGACCCATTCACCAATCATAACATCTGAGGAATTCCCTAATATTTCATAAGGAAGATCTGATGCATCAACCTTAAGTAAACAGATGTCGGTAATAGGGTCGCTCCCGACTACTTTAGCTTCATAATGCTTTCCGTTGGTCATTGTAACAGTAATTTCAGTGGCATTACCTGCAACGTGATCGTTAGTAACAATGTACCCATCAGGAGAAATAATAAATCCTGAGCCGAGTCCTTTAACTTTTTCACTGTAACTTCGGTTATGAAAGAATTGCTTAAAAAAAGGATCATCGAACATTGATCCGAACGGATCCTGATATTGCCTAATTTCCGTGACATTTATACCAACAACGGCAGGACTCACTTTTTTAACTGTTTCAGTAATAATATTATCTCTTGTATTACCGATGGCAGAATTATTCTGATTTTTTTCCTGTAAAGCCGTTAACGCATAATTTCCGGAAGTACTGACAAATAAAGGAGTCTTATTTTCAGCTTTAAATATGAAGATTATAACTATAATAATAATTAATGCCCCAATAGTTAAGTTTCTTTTCTGAAAAGATGTCATCTACTCACCTTTCTGAAGAATTTTTTGTTTTGAATAATTTCTTTTAGTGGTTCAATATGTCTAACAAATATAATTATCAGAAGTGCTATGCTGAAAAGAGCTAGCTCACTTAAAGTTGAGGCACGAGGAAATGAATATTTTATAGCTATATTTATTAACGACAAAATAATTACCAAAGAACCTATTATGGCCCAGATATTTGCAACCAGTATATCTTTCCTTGTAAAATAAGTAATTCCCCATAACAACAGCCATGCAAAAAGTGCAAAAGGGAAAAGAAGAGCAGCACCGCCTGCTGCAGTCGCAAGTCCTCTTCCACCTTTGAAGTTAAGCCAGGGATTGTAACAATGACTAAAAACTGCAAAAAATAGGGCAATAGCAGGAAATCCAAATTGAACTGGAAAAAACAGCAGGCACAAATAAACACTTAATAATCCTTTAAGTGCATCAACGATCATCACCATTATTCCAATAGAACGGGATCTTGTAATTTCAAAAGAATTCATAGCCCCTACATTTCCCGAACCTTCTTTTGTTACATCAATGCCTTTAATTTTTTTGAGAAAAATATATGCACTGGGAAATGATCCGATTAAGTAGCCAATAAGAGCACTAAAAAGAAATTCCATTTTTAAAATTTTTAATGAAGAATAAACAAATTTAATAAAATACTTATGTTAATTGGATAGATATTTCAGAATAATTTTAGACATAAGTGAAAATTTATTGCAAGATAAACGGATTCCTTTTATATTTGTCACTCAAATTTTAAACACGCGGGAATAGCTCAGTTGGTAGAGCGCAACCTTGCCAAGGTTGATGTCGCGGGTTCGAGTCCCGTTTCCCGCTCTAATAAATCCACTTGATGTGGATTTATTTTTTTCTGGTTCTTTTGATTATATTTGGTTCGGTAATATGGCGCTGTAGCCAAGCGGTCTAAGGCGAAGGTCTGCAAAACCTTTATTCGTCGGTTCGAATCCGACCGGCGCCTCCAAAAAAAATCCTGATATTTAGTCAGGATTTTCTATTTTAAAGCATGCAATACATTGTTTACATATTAAAAAGCGAAAAAGATGGTAAGCGATATATTGGTTTTACAGAAGATCTGGAAAGGAGATTATTTGAACATAAATCCGGTTTTGTTAAATCGACAAAATACAGAAGACCTCTAACTTTGATTTACCATGAAGAATTTGAAACTAAATCAGATGCTATGGCAAGGGAAAAATATTTTAAAACAGGATTTGGAAGAAAATATCTACAAGAAAAGGGCTTTTGACCAATAATAGGCGAAGGTCTGCAACCCGCCAACTGGCGGGCGAATCCGACCGGCGCCTCCAAAAAAAATCCTGATATTTAGTCAGGATTTTCTATTTTAAAGCATGCAATACATTGTTTACATATTAAAAAGCGAAAAAGATGGTAAGCGATATATTGGTTTTACAGAAGATCTGGAGAGGAGATTATTTGAACATAAATCCGGTTTGGTTAAATCGACAAAATACAGAAGACTTCTAACTTTGATATACCATGAAGAATTTGAAACTAAATCAGATGCTATGGCAAGGGAAAAATTTTAAAACAGGATTTGGAAGAAAATATCTACAAGAAAAGGGCTTTTGACCAATAATAGGCGAAGGTCTGCAACCCGCCAACTGGCAGGCGAATCCGACCGGCGCCTCCAAAAAAAATCCTGATGTTTAGTCAGGATTTTCTATTTTAAAAAACATATATGAGAAAAGTCTGAAATACCGATTAAATCAATTCCGCAATAGGCATTCCATAAGAAAACTCCTACCAAAAATTAAAAAGTAAATAAAATCCTTTCTTTCCGGAGGGTCATTAATTTTTATTATTGTTCAACGCATTATAACTTAAATCCAATGGAAAAATTTAACAATTATAGATTATTGTTCTAATTTGAAACAACGGGAATGATAGAAAATATGAATTTGATCAAAATTCATTTGGCACTCGAATTGTCTTAAATAAAACGAACTGGGTGAGGGCAGCAAGGTAAAACACCAGTTAAAATTATTTTTCACTATTCCCAGTGAGGGTTTAAATGCTAGATTTCGAAAAAGAATACAGCGGTGACATAGTCATAATAAATGTCAACCTGTCCCGTGCAACTGTTAAAGAAGCTCACGAGTTCAAGAAATTCATCGATGATGAAATTAAGAAGAAAAAACTCAAGATAATAATCGATCTGAGTCCGTGCGATTTCATTGATTCAACTTTTATTGGTGTATTGGTTGTCACACTTAAGAAATTAGCTGATATCGGTGGAGAGCTAAGGATAATAGAACCACCGTCAATAGCTCATACAATTCTTACTGTGACCGGAACCCTAAATATTTTCAATACTCACAAAACCAGGTCAGAAGCCATATTGAATTTAATGGATGCCAACCAGATCTATAATTCAATTGCTTCATCTAGTATTTAAGTAACCAATCAAATTTGGTGTTGGTAAACTTAAATTTGAAACTCGGATGAGCTCACAAAAAGCACTACGTATTGACTTTTTCGAAATAACTGGTAAATCATTTAGAGAATGCGATTGTGATAAATGAATTAAATGGGAATATTAATTGTTCAATTAGTGAAAAATTAAAAAATCCGTTTTAGAACCTTTTTATTTTCTTGAACCATGTCTATACCCTCTATAGGGTAATGAATAGTTTACAGTAATAAACGATTTTGGATCAACCGATTCAATAAGATGTACACTTTTTTTCTGAAATTTTCTCGGCACAATCAGAACAATTATAGAAACCCCGCCGGATCCACCTTCACCCGGAACAATTGTTACTCCATATTTTGACTTCCTCAATTCATTTGCTATTTGATCAGTACAATGCCGCGATATTATATTTAACTGGATAAAACCAAGACCGATTTTTTGTTCCATTGATATTCCGATTATGTTTCCAAGTGCAAAACCTGTAGCATACCCGAATAGATTAGGAATCTGATCAAGGTGCTGCATTACGTAACGCATAGCAAAAATCCATATCAATACCTCAAAAAAGCCTGCCAATCCGGCAAGATATTTTTTCCCCTGAACTACAAAAATAGTACGCATAGTTCCGATGCTAACATCACAGATTCTCATCAGCATTATAATAACTGCTCCACCTACAGATCCAAGAATTAAATTAAACATTTCACATAAATCCTTATTAATAACTACTAAAATTAAATAATTATATCTAATTATTTTATCTTTGAAGTACACAACATTTATTTACAATTATGTACGAAACAGAAAGAAAAGATCTAACTGAAAACATAAGAAAAAGAGGGGTGACTGATGAAAGAGTTCTTCAGGCAATGGCTGAGGTAGAAAGAGATAAGTTTGTTCCCGATGCACTTAAAATTCATGCTTATAAAGATATTGCTTTACCTATCGGATATGGTCAGACAATTTCACAACCATACACTGTAGCCTACATGACCCAGGCACTGGGATTGAAGAACGAAGGAAAGGTTCTTGAGATAGGAACAGGTTCAGGGTACCAGGCTGCTATTCTGGAAAAAATGGGTAACAAAGTTTACAGTATTGAAAGACAATTTGAAATTTATCTTAAAACTCAAAAACTTTTTGATCAACTTGGTTTGAGAGTGCATACAAAATATGGTGATGGGACCATTGGCTGGGAGGAATTTTCACCTTATGACGGGATTATAGTTACAGCCGGATCCCCGTCTGTTCCCGCTTCATTAAAAAAACAACTTATTATAGGGGGGAAACTTGTGATACCTGTGGGAGATAAGAATAGACAAACTCTTAAGATCATTCAGAAAACTAATGATGATGAATTTGAAGTTCTGGAAATTCCCGAATTCGCATTTGTTCCTTTAATAGGAAGAGAAGGATGGAACAAGTAATTGTTATTGTGGGTCCCACTAGTTCTGGTAAAACCGCTCTCTCAATTAAAATTGCTGAAAAACTTAAATCTGAAATCATTTCAGCTGATAGCCGACAGATATATAAATTTCTTGATATTGGAACAGCAAAACCTTCTGAAGAAGAATTAAAAAAAGCAAAACATCATTTCATCAGTACACTTAATCCAGATAAAAATTTTAACGTGAGTGAGTTTGAAATTGAATCTATCAAAATTATCAGCCGGATGCATTCCCAACAAAAAATTCCTTTAGTTGTAGGCGGCTCTGGCTTATATATTAAAGCTTTGGTAGATGGAATCTTTAATACAGTTGATGTTGATGAAGAACTAAGAGAAAAATTAATGAATCAGAGAAAAATTCATGGCAACGATTATCTCTATAATAAATTAAAAGAAGTTGATCCTGTAAGTGCTTCAAAAATGCTTCCTCAAAATTATAAAAGAATTATCCGGGCACTGGAAGTTCATCATCTAACCGGGAAACCAATCTGGATGCTGCAGAACGAATATAAAAGAGAAATAAATTTTGAATTCAACCAATATGGTCTAAACTGGAAAAGAAAAGTACTTTATGAAAATATAGAAAAACGCGTGGATGAAATGATTGAATCCGGGTTAGTAGAAGAATTGAAAGGTGTTTTAGAAAAAGGATTTGATAAAAAGTTAAATGCTTTAAATACAGTTGGATACAAAGAAATTATATCATATTTGGATGGAGAAATTTCTCTGGAAAGAGCAACGGAATTAATCAAAAGAAACACTAGAAGATTTGCCAAAAGGCAGCTAACATGGTTTAATAAAGATGAAAGAATTAATTGGATAAATATTGAAAAGCCAGAAGATTTAAATAGTGCTGCTGATATAATTCTTTCAGCAGTTAAAAAATAAATTCATTATTTTGATTTACACTTAAAATAAAAGTTGATATATTAATTGTTAAATAAATAAGGGATAGGGGAGGATTTATTTTTGGCGGGAAAAACATCAGACCAGGTTTTAATTTCCCTTTATAAATAATCCGTATTTAATTTGATAGATGTGGAGTTCTTATTCATTATCTAATTTTTCATCAAAATAAACAGGGAGAGTAATATGATTGGAATCGTAGGGTTTGGTTCTTACCTTCCTCGTTACCGTATAAAAGTAGAAAGCATTGCAAAGGAATGGGGCTCAGACCCTGAAGCCATTAAAAGAGGTTTGCAGCTTTACGAAAAAACAGTTCCAGGATTAGATGAAGATACAATTACAATTTCAGTTGAGGCTGCAAAGAATGCTTTGCTTAGAGCAGGAATTGATCCTCAATTGATAGGTGCAGTATATATCGGCTCTGAATCTCATCCATATGCTGTAAAACCAAGCGGTACAATAGTTATTGATGCACTTGGAATTGGTCCGAATGTTCATGTTGCAAGCTATGAGTTTGCTTGCAAAGCAGGTACAGAAGCAATGTACGTTGCTTACAGTTTGGTTAAGGCTAATGAAATGAAGTATGCTCTGGCAATTGGTGCCGATACCTCTCAGGGTGCACCGGGCGATGCACTTGAGTATTCTGCTTCAGCAGGTGGATCTGCATTCATTATGGGGAAAAAAAATGTTGTAGCAGAAATATTGTTTACAACCTCCTACACATCGGATACACCTGATTTTTGGAGACGTGAACATGAGTTTTATCCACGTCACGCCGGAAGATTTACAGGTGAACCGGCATATTTCAGACATGTTATCAACGCTGCACAAAATCTTCTTAAAAAATCAGGTATGAAACCGGAGGATTTTAAGCATTCAGTATTTCATATGCCAAATGGAAAATTTCCGCAAATGGCTGCAAAAAAATTAGGCTTTACAAAAAAGCAAATGGAAGTAGGCTGGATTGCACCATGGATGGGAAATACTTATTCCGGTTCATCACCAACCGGTCTTTCAGCAGTTCTTGATGTAGCGAAACCAGGTGATAAAATTTTTATGGTTTCATTTGGTTCCGGTGCAGGAAGTGATGGATTCATATTTAAAGTAACAGATAAGATTCTGGATGTTCAGGATAAAGCTAAAAAGCTTAGAGATATGCTTGATAAGGGAAAAATTTATCTTGATTATGGGGAATATGCAAAATTCCGCGGTAAAATTATTCTGAATGATTAGGAGGAAATTAAAATGAGAGATGTAGCAGTTATTGGGGTGGGAATGACAAAATTTGGTGAGCTATGGGGTAAATCTTTAAGAGATATTTTTGTTGAAGCAGCATTAAAAGCTATCCAGAGTGCGGGTGTTGATCGTATAGACTCTATGTATGTTGGATCGATGTCCAGCGGGTTATTTGTTGGGCAGGAACACCTTGGAGCGGTATTGGCGGATTATCTGGGAATGAATCCTATTCCTGCAACGAGAGTGGAATCAGCTTGCGCTTCCGGCGGAGTTTCATTTCGATCTGCATATTTTGAAGTTGCATCTGGTTATAGTGATATTGTACTTGCTGGTGGAGTTGAAAAAATGACTGATGGAGCTGATGTTACAGAAGCATTAGCTACCGCTGCTGATCAGGAATATGAAGTTTATCAGGGAATTACTTTTCCTGGTTTGTACGCTATGATTGCAAATGCGCATATGCATAAATATAAAACCAGGCGTGAACAAATTGCTGCAGTTGCAGTTAAAAATCATAAAAACGGTTCCAACAATCCGAATGCACAATTTCGTAATAAAATTACTTTAGATCAGGTTCTTAATTCTACTCTGGTTGCAGATCCGTTAAGATTACTTGATTGTTCTCCTGTTAGTGATGGTGGAGCGGCGGTCATATTATGCTCGATGGACATTGCTAAAAAGTTTAAAGGTACTCCAATTAGAATTAAAGCGACGGCTCAGGCTTCTGATACCATAGCTTTACACAGCAGGAAGAGTTTAACATCATTATCAGCAGTTTCTGTTGCTGCAGCAAAAGCTTATAAGAGTGCAGGTGTTACTCCTAAAGATATAAATTTTGCTGAAGTTCACGATTGTTTCACTATTGCTGAGATTGTTGTTACGGAAGATTTAGGATTCTTTGAAAAAGGTAAAGGCGGTTCCGCAGTTGAAAAAGGTTTAACTTCTTTGGGAGGTAAGATTCCTATTAATACTAGCGGTGGTTTAAAATCTAAAGGACATCCTGTTGGTGCTACGGGTATTGCCCAGATTATTGAAGTTTACGAGCAGCTAACCGGGCAGGCAGGAAAAAGACAGGTGAAAAATGCTAAAATCGGGTTAGCACAAAATATGGGCGGTTCCGGTGCAAGTTGTGTAATTAATATTCTGGAGGCGTTATGATAAGCCCAAAATATTTTAGGGAAATTCCTCAGAGATATCGCTTAGAAGCGGGCAAATGTAAAAAATGTGGAACCGCTTTTTTTCCACCACGTTTAGTTTGTCCTGAATGTAAATCAAAAGAGTTTACAAAAATAAACCTTAGCAGTGAAGGTAAGTTATTAACTTATACAATTGTAAGAGTTGGATCTGATAAATTTTCTCAACAATCACCATTTGCAGTTGGTATTGTAGAGTTAAAGGATGGTGTTAAGATAACAACTCAACTAGCTGATGTTCAATTCGACAAATTAAAAATTGGATTGAAAGTAAAAATGGTTTTCCGGAAAATTCAGGATGAGGGAAAATCCGGACTTCATTGCTATGGTTATAAAGCGGTTGTAATTTAATTCTGCGGAATCTATATTGCTAAATCAAATGATGCTTATTTATCATTTGATTCTGATTTTTTGAAGAGACAAAATTTTAAATGCGCGTAATGTTGAAAAATTTTGTCTCTTTGTCTTAATATCTAGCCCCTTCTTGGTTGCCTCTATCTTGGATAATCATAAAGGAATTCAAAAAATTACATTATATTATGCAATAATAATTTTGGAGAAATATTAATTGAAAGATAAAATAAGAATTGCCTCAGGTCAGGGTTTTTGGGGAGATCTCATAGATGCTCCTTATAATCAGGTCACTAAAGGGCAGGTTGATTACCTGGTTATGGATTATCTGGCTGAGGTAACTATGTCAATATTGCAGAAACAGAAAATGAGAAATCCGAATCTTGGTTATGCAAGAGACCTTCCTGATTTAATGAAAAGGATTCTTCCTATCTGTATGGAAAAAGGTGTTAAGGTAATTACCAATGGTGGTGGTGTTAATCCCGTTGCATGTGCTGATGCTATACTGGATATTGCTATGAATCTTCAAATTGAGAAACTTGACATTGCAGTAGTAGTCGGTGACGATATCCGTGAGCATATTGATGAAATTATGTCTGCCGGATGTGATTTAAAAGATATGGAGACCGGTGAATCAATAACTCCTTATAAAGATAAATTGGTGAGTGCAAATGTTTACTTCGGAGCATTTCCTATTGTTGAAGCATTGAAAAGAGGGGCTGATATTGTAATTACCGGCAGAACAACCGATACAGGATTAACTTTAGCTCCAATGATTTATGAATTCGGATGGGATAAAAATAATTTTGATTTAATGGCTGCCGGTACTGTCGCCGGTCATATTCTAGAATGCGGAGCACAATCTTCCGGAGGAAATTTTTTAGGCGACTGGAAATCCATAGAAAATATGGCTGAAATCGGTTTCCCGATTGCTGAAGCCTATCCGAATGGTGACGTAATAATTACAAAACATCCGAATACAGGCGGAAGAGTTTCCTTTGAGACAGTAGCAGAACAACTAGTTTATGAAATTGGTGACCCTGCTTCTTACATTACGCCTGATTGTGTTGCAGACTTTGCTTCAATTAAACTTGAAGATCTTGGAAATGATCGGGTACGGGTTTATGATGTAAAAGGATTAAAGGACACAGAATTTTATAAAGTTTCCTGTTCATATTCAGATGGTTATTCTGCAGTAGCATCTCTAACCTATTCGTGGCCGGATGCACTTACTAAAGCTAAAGCGGCTGATAAAATATTAAGAAAAAGACTGGAAAATCTTAATCTTAAATTCGACGAAATCAGAACTGAGTTTGTAGGTTATAACTCTACTCACGGACCGCTGGCAACCGAAATTGATGAAGATAAAATTAATGAAATAATGCTTAGAGTTGCTGTACGTTCAAAAGATTATGATTCATTAAAAAGATTTGGAATGGAGATAGCACCATTAATACTTACAGGACCTCCAAGTGTTACCGGATTTGCAGGTGGAAGACCAAGACCAAGTGATGTAATTGCTTACTGGCCTGCACTCATTCCCAAAAAATTAGTTGAACCACAGGTTAAAATACTGGAGTTGAGGTGAAAAATTTATCCTGAACTTGCCTGCCATGGGCAAGGCAGGTTTCAGGATCTTTGACGAAACAAAAAATCATTTTAGTTTAATATTCCGGAGCAAATTTTTGTTGATAGATAGTTCAAGAAAGATGAACCTGGTGCATAATATGAAAGTATATGAAAAATTATTTTGTGTACATATTGTCCAGTAAGAATAAAGTTCTTTATGTTGGGATGACCGATAATTTATCCAGAAGAATATTTGAACATAAAAGTAGTCTGGCAGAGGGATTTACGAAAAAATACAATGTGAATAAATTAGTTTACTATGAAAGTCAACCAGATTTGAAAAGTGCGCTTAAAAGAGAAAAACGATTAAAAAACTGGCATAGACAATGGAAAATTAATCTAATTGAAGCTAAGAATAAGGATTGGAAAGATTTGTATCCCGAAATAGAAGATTTATTAAATAAAATATATTTGTAAACTTAAAAGGATGCTGAAATAAATTCAGCATAAAAAATAATGAAAATCAGACTATTAGATATTGCACATGGCAGAAGCGGAGATAAAGGTGATGCAGCAAATGTTGGAATCATTGCTAATGATGATAAAGGATTTGAGATAATTAAAAAGCATCTGACAAAAGAAAAAGTAAAAGAACATTTCAAAGGAATATGTTTTGGCGAAGTTGAGAGATATGAATTGCCCAACATACGAGCATTGAACTTTTTATTAAATAAAACATTAGGCGGCGGTGGAACGGTCTCACTTAAACACGATGCTCAGGGTAAAACTTTAGCTGCAGCATTATTACGGATGGAAATAGAAGTTTAATTTTTCTTGAAAAGTATTTGGAAAATTATTTTGATAGATTGAAGAGATAAAAAAAATCCTTAAATTGCATATATAATTATTTTTAAAAACTTAATAAACCACTCATATTATTTAGTAAAGCGGGAAAGGGATAAAAGGTGAAACAATTATTTCTAATTCTTTTTGTACTTATTTCTTTTTTTGTCACATCGTGTAATAAAGAAAACTCCAGCGAACCTCAAATCAATTCAAATATTGATTCAAAACTTCAATCAGTATGGTACTGTTCAGATGATAAAGAAGGTATTAATATTCAATCTGATGGTAAAATTATTCTTCTTGAAGTTGATTCTGAAGGTTTGCTTGTGGAAAGTTCTGATCAGAGCACTGCTCCCGAGTTTGCCAAAGCTTTGGATGGAACATTCACATTATTACAGCCTCAGGGAAATCTGATTGATACTTTAGAAGGTGATTATGAGTTTAACGGTGAATCATTTGTAATGACGGTAAGAACAAAAAACAGTACTGAACTCACTATTCCTGTTACACATAGTTATGAAAAATCATCAATTAATAGTTTAGTTGATTTAAAGAACTATTTATCAGCTAAAGTTGATGGGACTTCAATTAATTTTGACTATGTGACGATATCCTATTCAAATCAACAATTAATACTCAGTGGAAGTGTCAGTTTTCAAGGTAGTATCTCTATCCGGTGTAATCTAAGCGGACCTGGATCGTATGATTTAAATGGGCAGAATAAAGCAGTATTTAAAAATGATTCGGGCGATTCTTTCAGTACGAGTCAAAATTATACCGGGACATTAGTTATTAAGATTTATGATTCTATAAAAAAATATATTTCAGGTACTTTTAATTTCGAAGGTGAAAATAACGGGATTATAGTGACTGTCACAGAAGGAAAGTTTGGAGGAATTTACTAACAAAATAAATTTTGCAGACAACGAGGTATTCACGTTTTAAATAATTATTTTTGATTAATATGAAATTTATGTTGAAATCTTTGGGAAGATATAATTTATGTATGAAGAAGAATTAAAACAGTTGGCAGATTACTCGGAAAGAATAGAAATTTTAAGAGGTTATCTTTGACGTCGATACTAAAGAATCTAAGATAAGGGAACTTCAGCACCAGACTACACAACCGGGATTCTGGAATGATCAGATGGGTGCTCAGAAAATATTACAGGAAGTTAAATCCCTGGAAAACTGGGTCAATCTCTGGAAAGAACTTGATAAAAAGTTCATTACTTTACAGGAATTTCTTCAGCTAGCTGAGATGGAAAAGGATGAATCGTTCCGTAGTGATATTGAGAATGAACTAGGTTCTTTAAATAATTCTATTGAAGAAGCCGAATTTAAAAATATGCTTAGCGGAAAGGATGATGATAAAAATTGTATCCTTTCAATTCATTCCGGTGCCGGGGGAACTGAAGCCCAGGATTGGGCTGAAATGTTGATGCGGATGTATTTAAGATGGGGAGAGCAGAATAATTATAAAATGAATATCCTGGATATTCTTGATGGAGACGGGGCAGGAATAAAAAGTGTCTCTATTGAAGTGCAGGGTGAATTTGCATATGGATATTTAAAAGCAGAAAATGGTGTTCACCGGCTTGTAAGAATTTCTCCATTCGATTCAAACAAAAGAAGGCATACTTCTTTTGCCTCTGTATTTGTAATCCCAGAAGTTGATGACACAATTGAGATTGAAATTAATCCCGCTGATCTTCGCATTGATACTTACAGGTCGGGCGGAAAAGGCGGACAGAATGTAAATAAGGTTGAAACAGCAGTCCGCATAACACATATACCTACTAATACTGTTGCTGCATGCCAGAGTGAAAGATCTCAGCTTCAAAACAGAACCAATGCAATGAAACTTCTTAAATCAAAACTTTATCAGATTGAAAAAGAAAAACAGGAAGCTGAACTTGACGAGGTTGAAAAAAGTAAAATGAAAATTGAATGGGGCAGCCAGATTCGTTCTTATGTTTTTCATCCGTATAATATAGTAAAAGATCATCGAACTGATGAAGAAACGTCGGATGTACAGTCTGTAATGAATGGAGACATTAATAGATTTATTAAAGCATTTCTGATGAAATACAGTCAGAACTAAAAATCATTTATCCCTTGTTGAAGAATTAAACTTAGGAAATTTATTGTATGATCCACCGTATAAATAATATTATTTGATTGAAAGAGAAAGATGTGAATAATCTTTATGTAAAATGTGTTTTAATTGCTTTAATAGTGGTATTACATTATCCTTTTGTTCTTTCTCAAACATACGTTACGGATTCAGATCAATACAAATCAATACCCGACTTTTCTAATCTGGTTTATAAGAATAAGCTTGATGCAATACCGGATTCTCTTGGAATACCTAAAATTGATTCAGTAATTATTAATACCCCTTTCCCCATCTCTGAACCAAAGATAAGTCTTGCAAGACTAGGAATTATTAGCGGAACTTCGCTTGCGATATTAGGCGGATTATATTACAGAGAAAAAAATGCATGGTGGTATAATAGTTCAACTAAATTTCATTTTTATAATGATTATCAATACGTGAAGAATATTGATAAGATCGGTCATTTCTACGGAGCAATAATTTTTACTGAATGTTTCGGATTTGGATTGAAGTGGTCCGGATTTGATAATGAATCAGCGTTATTATATGGCGGAATATTAAGTACTTTAGTTTATGCAGGTGTTGAAACAAAGGATGGTTTTTCTCCCAAATGGGGATTCAGTATTGGCGATATGAGTGCAGACTTGCTTGGTGCTGTCTATCCTTATTTACAGAAGAAAATTTCCTTTCTCGACGATTTTAATTTCAAATACAGTTATTGGCCTTCAAAAAACCCTTACTACACTAAATTAGATAAGATTGACAATAAAGATGAGTTTTTTACTGATGATTACGAAGGACAAACATTCTGGCTGAGCGTAAATGTTGAAGAATATCTGCCTGAAAGTGCTAAATCTTTTTGGCCTGATTTCTTAAATATTGCCGGAGGCATGTCGGTTAAAAATCTTGATGGCAGAGGGGGAGGTAGTCGTGTTTTTCTGCTCGCCCCTGATATTGATTTACAAAAATTATTTAAAACCGATAATGAATTCCTTAATACTCTTTTTCATTACTTGAATTATTTACATTTACCTTTACCCGCTTTAGAAATCTCACCCTCTTTTAAATTTTTCGGTATATACTTAAATCCATAATTTCAGTTTCTGAATTTAGAAGTCGCTCATTTGTCTATTCGAAAACATAACTGCTACATAAACTTTATTCTTCAGGATTTACTTTTTCATTTCTTTATGTGCTATATTTCTAAATGATCCTTAACAAGTGGACGAAATCTTAATTCGATTTTTAGTATATTTGCAATACAAAATTCAAGAAAAAATAATTATTGTTGTGCCATTTCCTATTCTGCCAAAAACAGATCATAAAAATTTCCAGCAAAGATGATTAAACCTTATTTCAGACAGGAATAACAGGGTGTGGGGAGAAATCTCTTTAGTTGCTTTTAAGTATTCCTTCCTCGAACTCTTTATTTCATTCAGATACATTTAAATCATAAGAAATATTCGTTTTCATTCTGTACACCGGAATGAGTGAGGACTACTATTAATAATTAATTAGGGAGAAATTATGTTGACATTTAAAGAAATAAATAAAGAAAAAGATTTCGATGAAAAACTGACAAAGGAAAAGTTTATCAATTTTCTACATCGTCATCTTGATAAATTCGGTGATTCAAAGGAAGCAATCGGCAAGTCAATCGATTATGCATTTTCAAATGAAAATGGTTGTGGCGGATTTCTTCTTGCAGCTTATACTGATGATGAATTAATTGGTGCACTTGTTATGAATAATACAGGTATGTCGGGCTACATTCCGGAAAATGTACTTGTATATGTCGCAGTTGATTCCAGGCTGAGAGGAAAAGGATTCGGTAGACAGATTGTTGAAAAAGCAATTTCACTGGCGGATGGGGATGTTAAACTTCATGTTGAATATGAAAATCCTGCAAAACGATTGTACGAAAGGATTGGGTTCACAACGAAGTATGCTGAAATGAGATTTATAAAAGAGAAATAAAATGGCAACACTCATAGTAAATACAAATCGTATTATAGAAAATATTATTAAGCTTAGTTCCTTTCTTGCAAATAAAAAAATTGAATGGTCCCTTGTTGTTAAGATTCTTGGCGGTAACAGGCAGGTGCTGGAAAAAATTATCTGTGATGAATCAATCAAGAAAGTTCACTCAGTCGGAGATTCAAGAATTTCTAACTTAAAAATAATAAAGGAAATTAATCCTGATATAGTGACAATGTATATCAAACCGCCGGCTCCGGTACTGGCAAAAAAGATTGTTCAGTATGCTGATATTTCACTTAATTCATCGTACACGACAATTGAAGCACTTAACAGGGAAGCAGAGAAGAGTGGTAAGACCCATCGTGTTGTAATAATGATTGAACTCGGAGAACTGCGTGAAGGAATTCTGCGTGATAATGTTTTATCATTTTACGAAAAAGTTTTCCGGTTGAAGAACATTAAAGTAGAAGGGCTCGGAACAAACCTGGGATGTATGTATGGAGTTGAACCGACGTATGATAAAATGGTTCAGCTTAATTTGTATAAAATGCTCATTGAAGAAAAGTTTGAGAAAAAGCTTAACCTTGTTTCTGCGGGAAGTTCAATCACTATTCCTCTTGTAATGAAAAATCGTCTGCCTGACGGCATTAATCATTTTAGAATTGGTGAAACAGCATTTCTTGGAGTTTCAATTATTAATAATAAAAAGTTTAAAAATCTCTCGACTAACGCCTTCGATTTCTCTGCTGAGATTCTTGAACTTGAAGAAAAAGAAATGGTACCGGACGGCAACTTAACCGACGCAGGAATCGGGATTACTGCACACGATTTCCAGTCTGATGTGGATGACCAATTAAATAAGAAGACTTATAAAGCCATTGTAGATTTCGGAGAGATCGATGTTGATGCAGCTCATATAATTCCAAAGGATGAAAATGTAAAATTTATAGGAACAACTTCTGATATGACTGTATACGATATCGGTGAAAAAAAAGGAAAATTCTCGGTAGGCAGGCAGTTACACTTTAAACCAAACTATATGGCTGTTGCACGTTTGATGAACACTAAATATGTAACTAAGGAGATTGCTTAATAATGCATTGGATAGACCTTACTATCTTTTCAGTTTATATGTTAACAATGCTGGGGATAGGATTTTTTTTCCTTCGTAAAAACCAGGATGCTGAAGATTATTTCGTTGGCGGAAGAAGCATGAGCAGTTTTCATGTTGGACTCTCAGTAGTTGCTACTGATGTAGGAGGCGGTTTCTCAATTGGTCTAGGGGGACTTGGTTTTGTGATGGGAATATCAGGCTCGTGGATGCTGTTTACCGGATTAATTGGAGCCTGGCTGAGTGCAGTATTGCTTATTCCAAAAGTGAACAAAATGGAAAACTTTAAACAGCTTTACACCTTTCCCCAGATATTTGAAAGTTTTTACAACAGGAAAGTCGCTATAATTGCCGGGTTTATTTCCGCTATTGGTTACATTGGTTTTACAAGTTCACAGATACTTGCCGGGGCTAAACTGGCATCGGCATCATTTGTTTCACTAAATATGGAAACTGCCCTTTTAATAATGGGAGCGATTGTAGTCATCTATACATTTCTTGGCGGAATAAAAGCTGTTATTTACACTGATACAGTTCAGTGGATAATTCTTATGGTGGGATTAATTTTTATAGGAATCCCTGTCGCATATTTTGCTGTGGGAGGCTATTCTGAAATTACAAAGGCATTACCGCCGGAATTTTTCTCTTTAACAAACTTAACCTGGCAGACACTTGTAAACTGGTTTGTCACAATTGTTCCTATATGGTTTGTAGGTATGACACTCTACCAGAGAATTTATGCATGCAAATCTGAAAGGGAAGCTAAGAAGGCATGGTTTATTGCAGGATTATTTGAATGGCCGGCAATGGCATTTATGGGAGTTATACTTGGCTTATTTGCCAGGGTTGCGGCTAACGATGGAATGTTCCATTACCTCGGCTACGCAACTGTTGGAAGTATGGATTCTGAAATGGGTCTGCCAATGCTTCTTCGTTCTATACTACCCGTAGGTTTAATGGGATTGATGATGTCCGCGTACTTTTCAGCTATTATGTCAACAGCAGACAGCTGTCTTATGGCAGCTTCAGGAAATGTTATGACAGATATACTTGACAGGTTTTTCAATATAAGTTCAGACCAGAAAAAATTTCTTAGATATTCACAATTGGTTACACTTCTTATCGGTGCACTTGCTTTGTTTCTTGCTTCAGGAATGCAAAACGTTTTGCAATTAATGCTTTATTCCTATGCCTTCATGGTATCTGGTTTATTTATTCCTGTTATAGGAGCATTCTTCTGGAAAAGAAGCAACTCAACTGCTGCTCTTTGGTCAATGCTTTTGGGTGGTGGAACTACAATCACTTTGATAGCTTCAGGAATAAATCTACCACTGGGACTTGATGCAAACATTTATGGAATTTCAATTTCGGCAGCTACTTTTATACTGATAAGTTTTTTGACTTCAACAGAAGAGATTAATTCATCTATTGAATTGAGTGAGGAAGCTGATTGAGGAATGATTCATTAAATGAGCTTATAAAACTGCGTAAGTCGATTCACTCCGAACCTGAACTGGCAGGTGAAGAAAAAAGCACAATAGAAAAAGTTATAAAATTCATTTCAAAATTCTCTCCTGATGAGACTATTAAAAACATCGGGGGAAATGGAATAGCTTTCATCTTTAAAGGAAAAGAAGAAGGTGCTTCGGTACTTTTCAGATGTGAACTTGATGCACTTCCTATACAGGAAATTAATGATTTTGATTATATATCGAAGTTTAAAAATAAAGGGCACAAGTGTGGTCACGACGGACATATGACCGTGCTTGCCGGACTTGCCGAACAAGTCTCTTCAAATAAAGATTTTAAGGGGAAAGTAATACTTCTCTTTCAACCTGCAGAAGAAACCGGGGAAGGTGCCGGAAGAATGATAAATGATGCAAAGCTTTCAAAGATAAAACCTGATTATGTTTTTGCTTTTCATAATCTGCCAGGTTACGAATTGAATTCTATTTTAATAAGAAAGGGAAGCTTTGCTTCTGCATCAAAAGGAATGATAATTAAACTAACGGGTAAAACTTCTCATGCCGCAGAACCTGAAAACGGCATTAATCCTTCATTTGCTGTGGCAGAAATAATTAAAAAGCTTTTATTGTTACCGGAAAAATTAAAGAACAAAAATGATTTTATACTTGTTACAATAATTCACGCAAGTATTGGTGAAAGAGCGTTCGGTACTTCTGCAGGATACGCAGAATTGATGGCTACATTAAGAGCATTCAGAAATGATGATATGCGGTCATTAATTTCAGAATCAGAAGAAATTGTAAATAAGATTGCATCAGATCAAAAATTAAAAGTTGAAATAAGTTATACTGAAGAATTTCCTGCAACTGTTAATGATAATGAATGTGTGGAAATAATTAAAAATGCTGCAGAGAAAAATAATTTTTCAATTAGTGAAATAAAAACACCATTCCGATGGTCCGAAGATTTCGGACATTTCACTGAAAAGTACAAGGGTGCTTTATTCGGAATCGGATCGGGTGAAAATCATCCGCAATTACATAATCCTGATTATGATTTTCCTGATGAAATTATTCCCGTTGGCGTAACTATTTTTCACACAATCATGAATGAAATTTTGAACAGGAAATAAAAATGTTTCATACTTCAGTTTTAGAACTCAGCCAGGAATCTTTAAACACAAATATTGCCTTTCTCAGAAAATTGTTCGGAAGGAAGGTTAGAATATCTTCCGTAGTAAAAGGAAATGCTTACGGACATGGAATTGAAGTATTTGTTCCAATGGCTGAGAAGGCTGGCATTGATCATTTTTCTGTTTTCAGTACTGAAGAAGCCTATCGCGTAAAATCATCAATTACAAAAGAATCCGAGATTATGATAATGGGAATGATTGATGATTCTGATGTAGAATGGGCAATAAATGAAAAAATTCAGTTTTGGGTTTTCGATCTTGCAAGACTAGAATGTGCGCTTAAAACTGCTGAACGGGTCAATACTCCTGCACGTATTCATATCGAACTTGAAACAGGATTTAATCGTACCGGATTTCAGGAAAAGGATTTTGAACAACTGGTTGAATTGCTGAACAGGAATAAAGGTAATTTTATTTTGGAAGGAATGTGTACACATTATGCCGGAGCCGAGAGCATTGCGAACTATTACAGGATTCACCAGCAAATAAAAAAATTCAATAATTACTACAAATGGTTCAAAGAAAAGGGTGTTCATCCTAACATTAGGCACACTGCATGCAGCGCTTCTGCAGTTTCTTATCCGCAGACAAGAATGGAACTGGTGAGAATCGGAATTCTTCAGTACGGTTTCTGGCCTAGCAGGGAAACGTTAATTTCATACCTGGGCAAACAGGAAAATAAAACTGATCCGCTTAAAAGAATTATCTCGTGGAAGAGTAAAATAATGAGTGTTAAACCTGTAGCGACAGGGGAGTTTGTAGGTTACGGAACTTCTTACCTTGCACAGAGAGATATGAAAATAGGAATTGTGCCCGTTGGTTACTCGCAGGGATTCAGCCGCTCAATGAGCAACCACGGCAGAGCACTTGTTAACGGAACAAGAGTTGCAGTAATCGGAATAGTAAATATGAATCATCTGATTATAGATGTAACCGATGTTCCCGGAATTAAAAGGAATGATGAAGTTGTGCTGATTGGATGCCAGGGTGATCTGAGCATTTCAGTTTCTTCTTTCAGTGAATTGAGCGATCAGTTGAATTATGAATCTTTAAGCAGGCTTCCAAGGAACATACCCAGGCTTGTAATCTGAATTTTATTCGCTGAATGATTTCCACATCACTTTTCACTTACTGGAAATATTTTAACTTTAATGTATAAAAATTAAAAATATTCTGGAGCTGAAAAATGATCAAACGCTACTTTGTTTTGATTCTGATAGTTCTGATCGGTACTGGAATAATGAATGCACAATCAGGGTGGTTTAATCTAAATTCAGGTACAACTCTGAATTTGAATAATGTTTTCTTCGTAGATGAAAATAACGGGTACGTTATCGGGGAAAATGGAATAATTCTAAAAACCACAGATGGCGGATCCAACTGGGAAATTAAATCTCCAAGCAATACACGGACATTAAACGGTATTTATTTCAATGATGTTAACCATGGTGTAATCGTTGGCAATTTTGGTATTGTTTTAAAGACTACAGATGGGGGAAATTCCTGGAGTACACCGATCACAGGAATTACAGATGATCTTCTTTCTGTATCTCTTAACGGAAATTACGGAATAGCAGGTGGAACATCTCAGACAATAATTTATTCTACAGATGCCGGCGACTCATGGACAATTTCTCAATCAGGTTTTTTTGGCGGAGGATTCTGGGGAGTGCAGATGCTTGATGCTGATAATGCATTTGTTGCAGGTGAAAATTCTATTTTCCAGCCGTTATTCGGTAACTCTACAAATAGCGGACAAAACTGGAACTTCACAGCTTTTTATCTGAATAGTAATGAAGGAAGACTCTATGATGTTCATTTCTTTGATGTAAATAACGGGATTACCTCAGCATCTGTTTTTACCGGCGAAGGAGCGATATCAAAAACAACTGATGGCGGTGCAAACTGGACATCTGCGCCATTTTTTTCAAATGTGCTCTATGCAATTAATTTTCCTGTGGCACAAACCGGGTATTCTGTAGGCGCCGCCGGAATAATTATAAAAACTTCCAATGGCGGAGCAAGTTGGGAAATACAAAACAGTATGACGTCAAATAATTTGCTTGGTGTTTCATTTGCCGATGCATTCACAGGTTATGCTGTTGGTGAGGGAGGAACCATCCTTAAAACAACTTCAGGTGGAGTTATACCTGTTGAACTATCCGGTTTTAATGCAATACTTGATGAGAGCAACGTTAAACTATCCTGGGAAACAGCAACTGAAACAAATAACAACGGTTTCTTTGTACAAAGGAAAGCTGGGAGTGTATGGGAGAATCTGAATTTTGTACAAGGCTACGGTACTTCAACAGAATCACATAGTTATGAGTATACGGATAATCTTGCCGATTTAAATTACCGCGGTAAAATTTATTACAGGCTTAAACAAATTGATTATAATGGTGCGACTGATTATTCATCCCCGGTAGAAGTTACATATGAACCAAAGCCGAATGATTTTGCACTGAACCAGAATTATCCAAATCCCTTTAATCCGACAACTTCCATAAAATATTCATTGCCCGAAGAAACGCACGTTAAGCTTACAATTTATGATCTTCTCGGGAATGAAGTGAAAGTTCTGGTTGATGAAAATAAACCCGCCGGAACTTACACGGCAAAGTTTAACGGATCAGAATTGACTAGCGGAATTTACATTTATAGACTTCAGGCGGGAGATTTCGTTTCAACAAAAAGAATGGCTCTGATAAAGTAAGGATTCAGTTTAACAGGCAATTTACTATCTGCAGAATTCCAACCGATTCATCATTTAAATCCATTCTTCTTCAGAATTGTTTTTCGATGTATGCAATTATAAATACCGGAAAATAAATATCATTTCATTAAAGCATTAAAAACATATTTTGTATACTGTGCTTGTCCAGACGAGCTAAAAATCTTAATATGGTATTGTTAAATGACCTCAGATTTAATAATTCCTTAACATCCTTTACAATTTCGATTTGTATCTTTTGACACAGCAAAGTGAAAATAATTTTTATATAATAAATTCAACAAATAAGAGTGGATGGCAATATGAAAAGGGAAAATGAAAATAAGGTTGAGCTTCCAAAAAAAACAGTCTTCAGTGAAAAAGAATTTTTGGATTATCTTGAAGAACGATTCAGAAAACTGAAACTGGAAGAACAGAAATTCAGGGAAGAAGTTTTAGCAGGAAATGTTCTTCTTGAAAAAACTGCTCAGTACACAAAAGCGAACGGATAAAACTTAATATCAGACAGGAGCACTATTTAGTGCTATTATAGTTTTATTTTCATTAAAGTAACCTTTAATAATTAAATCATATATCCCAAAAAGCATTTTCCCAAAATATATTGAATCGGGTTTAAAATTATTTGTTGTTTCAAAATCAGATAAGAAAGATTTTAATTGAGCAGTGCTTTTTGCATACCCCCCGAAATGATAATCTGAAAATATTTCCCAATTAACTGAATTATTACCGGTTGCAGTAATCAGATCCTTTACTACATCATTTAGAAAATCTCCACCTTTCAAAACTGAAAAACCTAAAACTTTAAATTCCTTCTTTGCTCCCGAAATTAATCCTGCAATTGTTCCTCCTGTTCCACAGGCGGTACAAATGTAATCGTAATGTAAATTAATTGAGTTATGGATTTCAGAACAACCTTTAACCGCAAGTTGATTTGTTCCTCCTTCGGGCAATAAGTAAAAATCGCCATAAGTTTTATAAAGCAAATCTATAAATTCCTGCTCATTCTTTTTCCTGTATACAGACCTTTTAACATAGTTGATAAGCATTCCGTTACTTTTTGCAAATTCCAGAACCGGGTTCAATGGCAGATGTTCTTCACCTCTTATTATTCCAATTGTTTTAAATCCAAATATTTTTCCTGCCGCCGCTGTAGCATAAATATGGTTTGAGTAGGCTCCGCCAAATGTAAGCAGGGTTTTTTTGTTTAATTTTCCCGCCTCAATAAGATTGTATTTTAACTTATACCATTTGTTTCCGAAAATAAATGGATGGATCAGGTCTTCACGTTTGATATAAAGGGAGATTCTTTTTTTGTCCAATAGTGGATCAATTACTTTAATAAGCGGTGCTGGTTTTAATGCGAAGGTTAATACTTTTTCTTCAACAGTCATTTCAGTCAGGTTTTCCTGTCAACAACCTCAGTTTCATTGCCTCTGCCGATAATTACTTTATCTGCGAGGTTTAAGAATAAACCTGTTTCTACAACTCCGGTTATCAGTTTTAATTCTTTGTTCAATTTTTCGGGATTCGGTATTTCGGATAAATGAAGATCAATAATATAATTACCCGAATCAGTAATAAAAGGGTTATTACCATTAACACGTAATACAGGATTGTAATTTTTCTCAATAAATAGTTTTAGCAGCTGTTTAAAACCAAACTGTATTACCTCAACAGGTAAAGGAAACTTTCCAAGTTTTTTTACAGTTTTGGTTGAATCAACAACCCAGATAATGCGTTTTGAATTTTCGGCGACAAGTTTTTCAAACAGCAATGCACCGCCGCCGCCTTTTATGCCGTTAAGATCAGGATCTACTTCATCCGCTCCATCAATTGTCAGATCTGTTTTATCAGTATCATTAAACGGAAGAACTTCAATCCCAAGTGATGAGGCAAGCTGAGACGTTGCAGAGGAAGTTGAGACGGCTTTAAGTTTCATCCCTTGTTTAACCAGCTCACTAATTTTTTTTATTGTATAATAAACAGTTGATCCGGTACCTAAACCGAGCAGCATTCCGTCTTCAATAAAATCAACTGCTTTTTCACCCGCATTCAGTTTTTCAATATTTTTGTTAGGCATAAAAATTAACTCTATAAAAGTAAAACCTAATAAACTTACTAAAAAAACAATTGAAATGATTAAGTTTTAATTACCTGTCACATAAGAATAATTTCTAATCTTTGATTGAGAAAATGCTTCTCCGCTTAAACTACTTTGAGATAATATGAAGTAAAACATATTATTAGCTCCGAATAAAACAGACTTGGCGTCATAACCAAGCGCCCTTAGATAAGCAACTGCAAAAGCGCTGAGCTGACCATCAGTTGAGTAAAATGCAATCTTTTTATCAGATGGTAAAGTCTGAAGATTAGTTGCACTGCTGAGGTCCGAAGCAGATGGCGGAGGATGATAAAGAACAGTGTTCTGAGGATGGTATATCCCGTCTCTTATATCTTTATACAGCACTCCCTCATTATAGCATACTATGAAAAAATTCTCGGGATTACCCATTAAAGATTCGTACTCAATAGTTGCTGTACTTTCATAACTTCCTAAGTTATCTTCGTAATCAACAGCAAGCATATCCTTAATTCTCTGTTTAACACTTTCTTCCAGGGATGAACCGGTTAGCGAAACAACCGGCAGGGGTTTAAAGCCGGGTTTGGGGATTATACTGTCGGAATATGATTGTAATAATTCACCATCCTGCTGCAGCGCATTGAACCATTCATCAGAAAAATCGGAATTCCAGGCAGCCATGCCGTAATTTAATGAGTAAACATTTTGAAAACCAAATAATCTTAAGAGGCAGGTATAGTAGGCTGATGATTGTCCGTTTTTACTGACTACGATAATTTTTGGATAACGGAGATAATCTATTGAGTCAAGTAAGGAAACGAGTTTATTATGCAAAATGTTTTGAGCGTTCTCTATATGTCCTGATACAAATTGCGAAGCAGGTCTTATATCAAGAATTAAGTAGTTCCCTATATTCTGTTGTACTTCATCCGCGTCAACCAATGAAGGCATATCAGCAGTGTTTATATAATCACCTTCCTCCTCAAGATAAAACAAAAGTTTTCCTGAATCACTTAGAGCAACTTCAACAGGCGGTGTGATTTTATCTTTAAGACATCCGTTAAAAAACGAAAATGAAAATATGATCATGCAGTAAAATATAATTGTTGAGATTTTCATGGGTGTACAGCATTTCCTTCCGCTTTTCCTATGAATAATCCAATAACATTTTTACCATACACATTCCAGGTTACTGTTCCACCTCCCGATGTAAATGTATTATCAATCTGGTTGGCTCCGGTTTTTGTCAGAAAATAATCTTTAAATGCTTTATCAAAGGCATAGACCTGTATGTAGAATGAATTGCTGAAAGTAGGGGTATTATATGGTGCCGGTATATTTTTAGTCCTCACCAAAACATCAGATGGAAAATGATCTGTTGTTTCAATTGAATGAAAATCATCAGCCTTTATAGCTGGGTCACCGCTATTACCTGAAATTATCCATGCAGCACCATATGCTTCGCCGGGATTTGCTTTAACCATAGCTGACAGGTACTCATTGTTAGCATTTGCTACCTGCACAACCACAGGAATTTCAGGAACGACTGTTTTACTATAAATAGATTTGCTGCCGATTTCGGCAAAAAATTCATACTGTTTACCTGCATCAATTCCCACTGACGAAACCGGTTTATACAAACCATCAGAATCGTAATGAAGAGGTATCACCCTGGTGCCGTCTTCAAGGATATAAGCAACCGCATCTTTTATTTCCGCTTTTTTGATATCAAATTGAGTACCCAGGGGAAGTGTATGGGTTATGGTAACTCCGTCAAAAATTTTATTTGCTGAAAGTTGAGCATTAATAACTGTGTATTCTGTATAAGGCAAATCAATGCTGACATCGGTGCTGTTTTCACACGCAGAAAAAATTAGTGAAAAAAGAATAAGTGTTAAAAAATTTCTTATAGACATTTCAAAACTCTAATTTTATTCCAGCCATTGGTATTATGGGGAAAAGGCTGATCCGTTTTATTTTTGGAACCTCTGTTCCATCGGCATTTTTTTCAAACGTTACATACTGTGCAAATGCATTATTCCTGTTATATAAATTATAAATGTTCACGTATGTTTCCCATTGCAATCCTGCCCAGATAAATTTGTAAGATGCATTAAGATCAAGCTTATGGTAGGCTGGTAATTTAAATCCGTTCCGTTCGGTAAAATTGTACTTCACTCCCGTAGTTTGATCGAGTCCAACTCCGGAGAATATAAACTGTCCGGTCGGGATAGAAAATCCCTGGCCTGATGCATAAGTCCAGGTAGTTCCAATTGTCCAGTTCTTATCCGGTTCGTAAGTCAGAACAATGGAAACATCATGTCTTCTGTCATAACGTGGATAAAAAATCTTTCCTCCATTCAGTTCATCAAACTGATCACGCGTCCATGAAAGTGTATATCCTACCCAGCCTGTAAATTTTCCCAGTGTGCGGTTTATAAAAAACTCAATCCCGTAAGCTTCACCTTCACCTTCAGTAAACTGATCGTCAATATTATTGTTTCTCGGATCAAGAGACGGGTCGCTTTTAAATTCAAAAAGATGCTCCATCCGCTTGTAGTAACTCTCAACAGAAATGAAGTATTCAGGAAGAGTATAATCAAAACCGAACACATACTGTGTTGATTTACCCGGTTTTATATTTTTTGTTGACGGGTACCACAAATCAGTGGGCAGAGCAATATCATTTCTCACAATCAGGTGAAGGTATTGATTGGCAATAGCAAAAGCAGCTCTTACTCTGAATTTTGAGAAAGGTGAGTAATCAACAGAAACCCTTGGTTCAAAACTTAGATATTTTTGTTTATCAAAGTAATAGACTCTAACACCTATATTGGAGAATATATTATCTGTAATGTGAGATTCATTCTGGAGATATAACGAAGCTTCAATAGAGTTAAGATTAAATCCCGCAAATGGATCTGATTCAATTAAAGGGTCATAAACATCACTATATAATAAATGATAATTATGAAATGCCAGATCAAAGCCGACTTTGGATGTATTGTTTTCGTTCCAGTGCAGTTCTACATTCTGGCGGTATTGAAAATCTTTAAGATCCGAAGATGAAAAATAACTGGAAAGAGTTCCGGGGTTCAGCGAATCATTTATTTCTGAACGGAATTTATAATCAACGAAACTAACAAGACTATTAGTAAAAATTGAATTTGAATTAATTTGTATCCAGTTCAATCCAAGAGCAAGATTTTTCCAGGTAATATTATAATCAGAATTTTTAGATGCCGGACTGTAAATATTATCCTGATCATACATCCCGCTTATAAACAGAATACTCTGTTCACTTAGAGTGCGGGTTATTTTTCCGCTTAAATCGAAGAAGTTATACCGGGGTACTGTAGAATTTTCATCAAATTTTTGTTGAAATAAATCATAATACATTTTTCTTCCTGAGATCATATATGTTGAATTCTCACCCAGAGGACCTTCAAGAGTGGCGTGAGAATTTACAGCTCCCAAACTTATAACGCCTTTATTTTCTTCTTTTGTTCCCGACCGGAGTTTAACATCAAGTACACTTGAAAGTCTTCCACCATATTCGGCAGGAAAAGCACCCTTAATTAATTTGACATCTTTAATCGCATCTGAGTTAAAAGTACTTGCAAAGTTACCAAGATGTGCCGGATTATAAATTATTACACCGTCTACCAGTGTAAGGGTCTGATCAGGAGAACCTCCTCTTACATAAAGTCCGTTTGAAATTTCTGATGCAGTAGCTACACCGGGCAGCAATTGCAACGCATGGAAAAGATCCACTTCGCCACTCATAGAAGGAAGTTTTTTTAGTAGTTCAGGGGAAACATCTATTGTACTAACATTGGTATTTTTTGTCTTCTCACCTTTCACTATTACTTCTTCCAGTTTTATATCTTCCGGCTGCATTTCTATATTGAAATTAAAGACAGGTTTTGATTTATCAATTATTATTTCACGAATAACAGTTTTATAGCCTATATACCTGGCTATTAAAAAATAGCGGGAAGTAGGGATATCAGGAATAATATAAAAACCGAATTGATTTGTAGCAGCTCCGCGGAATGGTGGAGAATTAAGATTTAAAGAATCTTTATAGAGTAAGAGATTGGTCCTTAGTAGTGCTTCACCTGTTGATGCATCGGTTATTAACCCGGAAATTTTAGCTAATTTTTGTTGCGGAAACCCCACAGAAAAAAATGTTGATGCAACCAGTATGATAGCAAATAATCTCACCATAACCTTTAAGTATACATCCTAAAAATAAAAAAGAAATATTAAGTACGCCAACCATCTAGTTATTTTAATTATTTCTAATGTAATAAAATTCAAATTTAAAAATATGAAATGGGCTAATTCTCTCGGCGAAAATTAGCCAACAGTGGTGAATTTCCACCACAACGATTTACTATCACAGCCGCAATACTTGATAATTACAAACTAAAGGCTGGCATATACTTTGGGTAAAGGAACCGTTATGCAATTTCATATATGCGGTCAGTACCCGGTATTTTATTCCTAATAAAATACTCTTGAGGGAGAGAAAGTAATAGAAACAAATCAGTATGAAGATGACAATTCAAATAGAAATCAGAAATTACTTAATCAATTATTTTGACAAAAGATTTTACAGTTGTTCTTCTTTGGAGTCAAATTAATCACAAATAAATTCAGGAGGTTCTATGTCAGATAGTACAAAAATTTTTGATTCAACTGCTAATCCTGCTCCACTAGGTTTGCTTGGATTCGGTATGACGACTGTTCTGCTTAATCTGCATAATGCTGGATTTTTTGCATTAAGCAGTATGGTTCTCGCTATGGGTGTATTTTATGGTGGAATGGCTCAGGTGTTTGCAGGATGGATGGAATGGAAAAAAGGTAATACATTTGGTACAGTTGCCTTCACTTCTTACGGTTTGTTCTGGTTAACATTGGTTTATCTTATTGTAATGCCAAGTTGGGGCGGTGTTACAAAGGCTGATGAGGGCGGAATGATTGCATATTTGTTTTTGTGGGGACTCTTTACTTTTGTTATGTGGATTGCTACTTTGAAACATAACAAAGCTTTGCAGGTTGTTTTCTTTACGCTGTTTGTTTTATTCTGGCTTCTTGCTCTTGGTGATGCTACTGGAAATGCAACATTAAAAACATTTACCGGTTGGGAAGGTATCTTTTGTGGTTTATCTGCAATTTATTTAGCGTTTGCACAGATCTTGAATGAAACATATGGTAAAACCGTGCTTCCGATTGGCTAAGAAAAAATTTCATTCAATAAAAATACAGGAGTTAAATTAATGGATAAAAGTAAAAATGATGAAGTATCCGAATCCCAGATTGCGGTACATTGGAAAGAGGAAGATTATTTTAATCTGAATGAAAAATTTGCCGAGCAGGCAAATGTCAAAGATAAAAAGATTTTTGATCGATTCAGTATGGATAATTTTCCTGATTGCTTTAAAAGAATATGCTGATATGCTTGATTGGTATAAACCTTATAATAAAGTACTTGATTCAAGTAATCCTCCATTCTTTAAATGGTTTACCGGCGGAAAAATAAATGCTTCATATAATTGTATAGACAGAAATTTAGCTGAATATAAAAATAAAACTGCCATACATTTTGTTCCGGAACCAGAAGATGAAGCCATTCAACATATTACTTACCAGGAACTTTATATAAAAGTAAATGAATTTGCGGCATTGCTTCAGGACTTCTGCGGGGTTAAAGCCGGCGATACTGTTACTCTGCATATGCCAATGATACCTGAAATTGCTATTGCAATGCTTGCTTGTGCTCGCATTGGAGCAATTCACTCACAAGTATTTTCAGGATTTTCAGGTAAGGCGTGCGGCGAAAGAGTTGCGGATGCAAAAAGTAAAGTGCTGATAACAGCAGATTCATATTACAGGGCAGGAACACTTATCGATCATAAAGAAAAGGCTGATATTGCTTATGACGAAGCTTTAAAAGAAGGAATGAAAATAGAAAAGGTTCTTATCTTTGAAAGATATCCCGGCAAATATTCAGCTAAAACACCGCTTGTTGAAGGACGCGACTTTTTAGTTAATGATGTAATTAAAAAATACTATCATAAAAAAGTTGAACCGGTACAACTTAATTCAGAAGATACACTATTTATAATGTATACGTCAGGTTCAACCGGAAAGCCTAAAGGTGCTCAGCATTCAATAGGTGGATATATGGCATATGTAACCGGCACATCAAAATATATCCAGGATATTCATCCTGAAGATGTTTACTGGTGTATGGCCGATATAGGATGGATCACAGGCCATTCATATATTATATACGGACCACTTGCTCTAGCTGCTTCTTCAGTAATATTTGAAGGAGTTCCAACTCATCCGGATGCTGGAAGGCCATGGCGTGTAGCTGAAGAACTGGATGTAAATATATTCCATACGTCTCCAACAGCAATCCGCGCTTTGCGTCGTGTTGGACCAGAAGAACCTGCAAAGTATAATTATCATTTCAAGCATATGACAACAGTCGGAGAACCAATTGAACCGGAAGTTTGGAGATGGTATTATAATTTTGTTGGGAAGAAAGAAGCAGTTATTGTTGATACCTGGTGGCAGACTGAAACCGGTGGATTCCTTTGTTCAACTCTGCCCGGTGTTCATAAAATGAAACCCGGTAGTGCCGGACCAGGTGTTCCCGGTATTTACCCTATTATATTTGATGAAGAAGGAAAACCTCTACCTGCAGGCAGTGGAAAAGCTGGAAACATTTGTATTCAAAATCCATGGCCTGGAAGAATGCTTACTATTTGGGGAGATGATGATAGGTTCGTAAAACAGTATTATCAGCGATATAATAAAGATCCTAATAGTAAAAAATGGCAGGATTGGCCTTACTTTGCCGGTGACGGTGCAGTAGAAGCTCCTGACGGCTACTTCAGAATTCTTGGTAGAATAGATGACGTAATAAATGTTGCCGGTCATCGCTTAGGTACAAAGGAACTGGAATCAGCTGCACTAATGTGTCCGGAAGTTGGTGAAGCTGCGGTTGTCCCGGTTGCTGATCCTATTAAAGGAAAAATCCCTCATATATTTGTCTCGTTAAAACCCGGAATTAAAGCAGGTGCTGAAATAGAAAAGAAAATCTCAGACACTCTGGCCAGTGAAATAGGGCCTATTGCTAAACCTGGAAGAGTCTGGATTGTTTCGGATATGCCTAAGACAAGATCAGGAAAAATAATGCGACGCATTCTTTCCGCGATTGCAAATAAACAGGATACTGGTGACATTACAACACTTGCTAATCCCCAGGTTGTTGAAGAAATCAAAAACATGTCCTGATACTTGTTCAAGGATTCATTCGGAGGTTCCTGCTTGGAACCTCCGTTTTTTTTGTCTATTATTCCAATTGTTAATAAGCGAAATAATGAACAATGTTCCGTATAATACCCGAAGGACTTTCTTATAAAGAACACGTCTTACTCAAAGACGGCAAGGGACTTATATTTAAACCCGCTTCTCCTGATGATTTCAATAAAGTAGAATCTTTTATGACTCGTGTTTCCCAGGAAAGCCTGAGAATGCGTTTTATGGCTTCTATTTCCCAGGTATCCACGAATGTAATAAAAGAACTGTGTAGTAGTGATTTTAAAAGCAGCGGCTGTCTTCTTGCAGTTGATGGTGATGATAAAGACTCGAAGGTTGTTGGACTTGGGAACTATATTACTGCTGGTAATGGCCATACAGCAGAAGTTGCATTTCTTATTGAAGATGATTACCAGGGGAAAGGTATAGGGACCCTATTATTAGAAAGGCTGGCAGGATTGGCCGCGGCAAATGGGTTTGTTGAATTTGAAGCTGAAGTTCTTCCTGACAACCAGCAAATGATTAATGTTTTTAAAAGTTCAGGCTTTGAACGACATCAGGTATGGAATTCAGATACTGTTCATATAGAACTTCCTGTCGGGAGTGCTGCAGCATTGTGGGAAATAACCGGACTACGTGAAAGAATTGCGGTGGCAAATTCTCTGATTCCTCTTCTTCGTCCTAAAGTGGTTGCCGTGATCGGTGCCTCACGGGATACTTCTTCCATCGGAAATATTATTTTCAGAAATATCCTTTCAGCACATTTTACGGGCACCATTTATCCAATAAATCCTCATACAAATTCTGTTAATGGCATTAAAACTTATTCAAGTATAAGTGAGGTTCCGGAAAAAGTAGATCTTTCAGTAATAGCCGTTAATGCAGAAAAAGTTTATGATGTTGCCCTTGAATCAATTAATGCTGGAGTTAAAGGATTAGTAGTAGTTTCAGCAGGATTTGCAGACGCCGGCGAGGAAGGTTTGAAAAGACAAAAAAAACTGGCCGAATTAGTTCGGGCGCATGGTGTACGATTGCTTGGTCCCAGTTGTCTAGGTGTCATGAACACCGATCCGAAAATCAGATTAAATGCAAGTATGGCTCCTGATATTATGCCTGCAGGTCATACGGGATTCTTCTCGCATTCAGCCGCACTAGGACTTGTTATTCTTGACTACGCTTTGGAAAAAGGAGTTAGTTTTACAACATTCGTTTCAGCAGGCAACAGAGCGGATGTATCAGGTAATGATCTGCTTCAGTACTGGGAAGAAGATTCCAACACTAAAATGGTCATTCTTTATCTCGAAACTTTTGGTAACCCGAGACGGTTTGTAAGAATTGCCAGAAGAATGACTAACAAAAAACCTATACTCTGCATTAAGAGTGGTAAAAGTCTTGCAGGGAGAAAAACTACGGAATCTAAAAGCGGTATTATTAGCGCCGGGGAGAAAGAAGTTGAAGCACTATTTCAGCAAACAGGAATTATTCTTGCCCCAACACTTCTGGATTTATTTGATGTTGCAGTGGTACTAGCTCATCAACCATTACCAAAAGGAAATCATGTGAGTATTATTGCAAACTCTTCCGGAGTGGCAACTTTATTTGCAGACGCATGCGAGATTAATTATCTGGAAATAAGTGGACCGGGTGTAATAGATTTAGGAGCTTTTACTTCTCCTGATAAATATGAGGATGCCGTTAAAACTTCATTATTAAGTGAAGCAGTTGATGCATTACTTGTCGGTTTTGCATGTGTTGGGAAATGTTCCACAAAACCAATTGAAGCTGCAATTAGAAGGGGAGTAAGATTCGCCGAAGAAAAAACAGGAATTCAAAAACCTGTTCTGCTCTGTATTATGGGTGCAGAGGGAACAATATCAATTGAAGATGAGTCGGGAAATGACAATGGTATGATACAATTTCCTGCGTTTCGTTTTCCAGAATCTGCTGTTAGCGCCCTTGGCAGAATTATGAAATATGTTGAGTACAGAAGAAAACCAACTGGAAAGCTGGTATGGTATAAAGACGTTAAAGCGGGTGAAGCAAGAAACCTGATTCAGAAAGAACTGGATAAAATTATCAAGTCCCTTCAATCAATTTCTGATCTTGATAAAGAAACATCCATTACGCTACTAAAATATTTCGGAATTGAATATGCTGCCACCCAACCCTGGGGAGCGCCTGTAATAGGTATCCGTATCAAACCTGATCCTTTGTTTGGACCTTTAATTGAAATTAATATTTCAGAAACAAAATCTGTTCTTCGTATAACTCCGCTAACTGATATTGATCTTGACGAAACAATACAGGAATTTGATTTTCAGGAGAAGAAGGGGATCAGTGAGGTAATCGGCAGACTTTCCCAGATGATTGAAGAGATTCCGTGGTTATGGGAATTTGAAGCTAAAGTTGCGGGGGCAAGTAATCCATTAATTATCGGTGAAATTATATTAAGCATTAAATCAGGTGGTGCCCAAAGACCATTATATTAATATTTAAAATGATGAAGGAATTAAAATGTTAATTCGTGGAGTTATGCATCCGGATCCAATCACAATTGCTTCCGATACCAGCCTATTAGAAGCTTATAAAATAATGGAAGACAAAAATATCCGGCATCTTCCTGTTGTTGATAATGAAAAAATTATTGGAATTGTAACAGACAGGGATTTAAGATTAGCCACAAGTAGGCTCACAAAAAATCCGTATGATGTTGAATCCAAAGTTGAAAAAATAATGAGTCATCCTGTACAGACTGCTCATCCATCCGATCCCATAGAAATTGCTACCCGTACAATGCGTGAATTGAAAATTGGATGTCTGCCTGTTGTTGATGATTCTAAACTTGTGGGTATTGTAACCGGAATGGATTTGTTAGACGCTTTACTTTTGCTTACCGGAATTTATCAGCCTTCAGGAAGGCTGGATGTACGCCTGCCGGATAGATCCGGCGAACTTGCAAGGCTTACAGCTTTGCTGGCCGAACGTAAAATAAATATTCATTCAATCCTTACTTATCCAGAAAAGGACCATAAAATAAGGCTTGTACTGAGGGTCGGTACAATAGAAATGAAAATGCTTGCTGAAGCAATTTGCAATGCTGGTTTCGAAGTAATCTGGCCGGTTCATATCGCATGTGTAAAATAATCTATCATCCTAATTACTCTAATTATAATCTTGGAGAAGGTCATCCGTTTGATCCGGTAAGGAATGAAATGGTTCTCGATCTGCTTAGTGAATTAGGATTGATGCATACTCCTGTAAAACCGAATCCGGTTTCACCAGAACAATTATATTCAATTCACGATAAAAATTATGTAGATGCTGTAGAAGCTGTAAGCCGAGGTGATAATTCAATTGATGTTGAATCTTATGGGCTTGGAAACCTGGATAATCCAATAGTTCCGGGTATGGCAGAAGCAGCTCGTTATCAGGTGGGGGGTACTTTACTTGGTGCACAATTGTTAATTCAGGATGAAGCGAAAAAAGTTTTACAAATGGGAGGGGGTTTTCATCATGCACATACCTCACTGGCTTCAGGATTCTGTATTTATAATGATCTTGCTTTGGCGATAAAAGAAATGACCGATGCAGGCTGGCATGTTGTTTATCTGGATCTCGATGTGCATCACGGTGATGGAGTACAGGAAATATTTTATTCAAACGAAAGGGTGATGACAATCTCTTTTCATGAATCGGGTGAATATTTATTTCCCGGAACCGGATGGTTATATGAATTAGGGAAGGGGATGGGCAGATCGTTAAAACTGAATATTCCTCTTGAGCCATTTTCGGAGGGCAATACTTATTTTGAAGTAATGAATAAGGTATTAGTACCAGCTCTTTCATGGTTCAAGCCCGATGCGCTGGTTGTGCAAGCCGGGGCAGATGCTCATTTTTCAGATCCACTTGCTGATCTTTTACTAACTACTTATGATTATATGACTATTTATAAAAAAGTAATAGAATTGATAAATTCAAAATGTAAAGGCAGGGCTTTGTTTACTTTTGGTGGTGGTTATTCAGTTAATGCTGCATTCAGAATATGGACAATTTTGTATTTGATTTTGTTTGAACAGAATTTACCTGAAAAATTGCCCTATGATTGGAGATTAAAATGGCAGAAAAAAATTGGCAAAGAAATTCCGGAATATCTTCACGATGTTTTACCGGCATTTGAACCTATTCCCCGGAAAAGTGAAATTGAAAAACATAATATGGAAACAGCAATACGACTGCTTGATGCAGTAGCTGCTGACTGGATTTGAATTTAATTGCTGAATTTTACTAATGTTAAAGTTTTAAAATAATTTCTGAGTTATGAAAATATATATAGCCTTTTTAAGAGCAATTAATGTTGGCGGGCATAATGTAAAAATGGATTATCTAAAATCCTTGTTTGAAGAAATAGGGTTTTCAAATGTTGAAACTTTTATTGCGAGCGGTAACGTTATTTTTGAAACCGCTAAAAAAGATCGAAAAAAATTAGAATTGGAAATAGAAAAACATTTATTTAAATCTTTAGGTTATGAAGTAGTCACTTTTATACGAACATTTGCAGAATTGGAAGAGATCAATAAATACCAGGCATTTCCAAAATCAAAATATGAAAAAGCAAAAGCAAATTGTGTTGGATTCATAAAGAATCCTTTGAATAAGGAATCATTAAAGATTTTGAAAACCTTTACAACAGATGTTGATGATTTCAATTTTCAAAAAACCGAAGTCTACTGGATTTGTGAAAAAGGGCAAAGTGAATCAACTTTTTCAGGAAATTTATTTGAAAGGAAATTGAAAACTAAGGTAACATTCAGGGGAATGAAAACAATTCACAAACTCTTAAAAAAATATTCAACAAAAATTGAATAGCTAACTTCTATTCTCAATTCTGACTCACCGGTCACAATTGATATTTTTAGAAGCTAAAATTAGCCTCTAATGTTTTTATTTCTCTATACCCTTCTTTATATTTGAAAATCCAGAAAAAATTAAAGTGCTTTAATAATGGCTAAAAACTACGAAATTGCAATCCTTGGCGGTGGTCCTGGCGGATATGTAGCCGCTATACGTGCCGGTCAACTGGGCTTTAACACAGTTGTAATTGATCATCAGAATCTTGGTGGAATTTGCTTAAACTGGGGTTGTATCCCTACCAAATCTCTTCTTAAAAATGCTGAAATGTACGACCAGATAAAAAATCATGGTGATGATTTTGGAATAAAATATAAAGACTTATCATTCGACTTTAGCAGGATAATTAAAAGAAGCCGTGAAATTTCAGATAGAATTACCAAAAATGTTGAGATGCTCATAAAGAAAAACAAGATTGATAGAATCCGCGGTTATGGAAAATTTGCAAACGACCGACAAATAGATATTTTTGATACTAACGGTAAACAGTTTGATTCGATTACAGCGGACAGAATAATTATTGCCACGGGTGCAAGACCTAGAACAGTCCCTTCAATTCCTGTTGACAGGAAAACAATAATTACAAGTACCGAAGCAATGAGCCTTGATGAATTCCCGAAAGAGTTTGTCGTAATTGGTGCGGGTGCGATAGGTATAGAGTTCGCTTATTTCTATAATGCTTTAGGTTCTAAAGTTACGGTTATCGAAATGCTGGATAACATTCTTCCCATTGAAGATAATGAAGTCAGCCAGACACTTCAGAAAAGTTTAAAGAAAAAAGGAATAGAAATTTTCACTAAGGCTACAGTTGAAAAAGCCGAAGTGAAAGGGAAAAAAGCCGAAGTAACTTTCTCTGTGAACGGTGAAAAGAAAACCGTAAAAGCAGATAAAGTTTTAAACGCAATTGGTGTTACAGGTAATGTTGAAGGATTCGGGTTGGAAGAACTTGGAGTGGAATTATTCAAAAATCATATTAAAGTTGATAAATCAAATTACAGTACCAACATCAGAGGCATTTTTGCAATTGGTGATGTAATTGGTCCGCCATGGTTAGCCCACGTAGCTTCAACAGAAGGAATTCATTGCATAGAAAAAATTAAAGGATTAAATCCTCCTGATATTAATTATGAAAATATTCCCGGTTGTACCTATTGTCAGCCGCAAGTTGCAAGCGTTGGATTAACGGAAGATAAAGCAAAAGAAGCCGGATATGAAATTAAGATTGGTAAATTTCCTTTTATGGCAAGCGGAAAAGCTTTTGCGATCGGTGAGCGGGAAGGATTTGTTAAATTCATCTTTGATGCAAAATATGGTGAAATACTCGGAGTTCATATTATTGGTTCAGAAGCAACAGAAATGATAGCTGAGGCAACACTTGCAAAATCATTAGAAGCAACAGGTGACTCAATAATTAAAACTGTTCACGCACATCCGACCTTAAGTGAATCAATTATGGAAGCAGCTGCACAGGCATATGGCGAAGCAATACATATTTAATTGAACGATCATTAAAAAATGAATAAAGAATTATTTTATTGTGATTTAGGTTTTATCGATTACCAGCAGGCATGGGATTTACAGAAGAAAACTTTTGAACTACGAGTGAAAAATCAAATTCCTGATATTCTTTTTTTACTTGAGCATCCCAACACATATACTCTTGGTAAAACTGCAGATCACAATAATCTCGTTGGTTCAGAAGAATATCTTACTTCAAATGAAATTTCTGTTTATGATATCGATCGCGGTGGAGATATCACTTATCATGGTCCGGGACAAATTGTAGGTTATCCGATTATCAGTTTAAATGACTGGAAGAAAGATACACACAAATATCTGCGTGCCCTTGAAGAAACAATTATTCAAACCTGCTCCGAATATGGAATAACCGGTAGCAGGGAACCAAAATACACTGGTGTTTGGGTGGAGGATAGAAAAATTGCTGCAATAGGTATAAAAGTCAGCAGGTGGATTACGATGCATGGTTTTGCCTTTAATGTGAATACTGATTTATCATTTTTTTCCGGCATTATTCCCTGTGGAATAACAGACAAAGATGTAACTTCAATAAAAAGAGAAATTAAAAGAAAAGCTGATATTGATGAAATAAAAACCAGTCTTATAAAAAATTTTACAAAAATATTTGAATATACAAATGTCAGCCAGGTAACAAGAGAAGAAATATTTTCTGTTAATTTAACTACAGTCAAGTGAAAGGTTCGTAATGGCTAAAAGGATTTCAAATAAAAATAATACCACAACCAACAGAAAGAAAAAGGATGATTCCGTTGTGGAAGACCGTTCAAATGGGAAGAATGGAAATGATTTATCTACAAGATCAGGTAAATCCTCACAACTATCTAAAGAAGAAGCATTTAAAGCCTTAAGATTAATGCTCATTGGAAGATCCATTGATAACAAAGCGATGAATCTACTGCGGCAGGGAAAAACATTTTTTCATATTGCCGGTTCAGGACATGAAGCAATTCAGGTTGCTACAGGTTTGGCGCTTAATCCTAAAAAAGACTGGTTTTTTCCTTACTACAGAGACGTTGCTCTTGCTCAGTCTCTTGGTGTAACACCTTATGATTTTTTCCTTCAATGTTTTGCAAAAGATGATGATCCTTCAAGTGGCGGAAGACAATTACCATGCCACTGGGGGCATCCAGATATAAATTTGCCGGGACAATCAAGTCCAACCGGAACTCAGTTTCTCCAGGCTGTTGGCGCTGCAATTGCGCAAGTAAGAAAAGGAGAAAGAAACATAGCTTATGTAAGCAGCGGTGAAGGCACAACAAGTCAGGGTGAATTTCATGAAGCAGTTAACTGGGCAAGTCGTGAAAAACTTCCGGTATTGTTTGTTATCCAAAATAATAAATACGCCATTTCAGTGCCCGTTCATCTGCAAAGTGGTGGAAAAGGAAATTCAGTTGCAGAAATGATGTCTGGTTTTGCAAATCTCCACCGGCTTAGAATAGACGGCACAGATTATTTTGAGTGTGTGGATAAAGTTGCAGAAGCTATCGACTATATTAAAAGCGGTAAAGGTCCTGTTTTAATTGAAGCAGAAGTCGTTCGATTATTATCTCATTCATCATCTGATGATCAGAAAAAATACCGAAGCCCTGAAGAACTGGAAAAAGATTTACAGAAAGACCCTATTCAGCAGTTTGTGAAAAAGTTAATATCCAAAAAACTTATTACCGAGGATGAATATCTAAAACTAAAAAAGGAGGTCGAGAAGGAAGTAAGCGATGCCGCCGATAAAGCAATTAATGCTACTGACCCGAATCCTGCAAGTGCAACCCAATTTATTTTTGATGAAAGCGGGTTAAAGAATGAACTCGAATATGAGAAAAATCCTCCCTCCGGAAATAAAGTGGTAATGGTTGATTCACTTAATCATGCTTTAATGGAAGAGATGGAGAGAGATGATAGAATTTATATGTTCGGTGAAGATATTGCAGATAATAAGGGCGGAGTCTTTACAGTAACCAAAGGTCTTTCAAATAAGTTTGGTGAAGACAGGGTTTTCAATTCACCGCTTGCAGAAGCAAGTATTATGGGTGTGGCTATTGGTATGGCTTTAACAGGTTTAAAACCCGTAGTCGAAATTCAATTTGGTGATTACATCTGGCCTGCTTTTATGCAGATGAAAAATGAACTTGCTACAATCCGTTATCGTTCAAAAAATACATGGACATCCCCGGTTGTTGTTCGTGTGGCTGTTGGTGGTTATATCCACGGTGGATTATATCACTCTCAGAATATCGAATCAATCTTTGCACACATTCCGGGAATTTATATAGCATTCCCGTCTAATGCTGCCGATGCAAAAGGATTACTGAAAACAGCAGTAAGGATAAATGATCCTGTTCTTTTTTGCGAACATAAAGGTTTGTACAGGCAAAGCTCAGCAATGTCGCCCGAACCAGATACTGATTACCTGGTTCCGTTTGGAAAAGCAAAAGTTGTAAGAGAGGGAACTGATGCAACAGTTATTTCTTATGGAGTTTCTTTGTGGGATTCGGTTCTTGCTGCAAAAAAACTTGAAGATGAAGGTTACTCAGTAGAGGTAATTGATTTAAGAACCATCATCCCTCTTGATGAAGAAACGATTTATAATTCAGTAAAGAAAACAAATAAAGCAATTGTAATTCACGAAGATACCTTCACCGGTGGATTCGGCGCAGAGGTAGCTGCACGCATCTCAGATAATTGTTTCCAATTCCTTGATGGACCTGTGAAAAGAGTGGCAGCGCTCGATTCTCATATTCCTTATTCACCGATACTGGAAAATGAAATTCTTCCAAACAGGAACAGAGTTTATAACGGTATAAAAGAATTATTAGAATTTTAATAAAGTAAACCAGGAGTTTTAAATGGAAGTGGTAATGCCTAAAATGGGTGAAAGCGTAAGCGAAGGAACCATTATTAAATGGCATAAAAAAGAAGGTGATAAAGTTGAACGCGATGAAATAATTTTTGAAATAAGCACAGATAAGGTCGATACAGAAATTCCTTCACCGGCAGAAGGAGTTCTTCAGCAGATAAAAGTTCCGGAAGGTGATACTGTTGAAGTAGGGACTGTTGTAGCAATTATAAATGAAAATGGTCAGGGGAATGGAACATCGACGGAAATAAAAGAAGATAAAATGGAACAGGCTGAAGTAACTGAGAATGAAAACGAATCCAATGAGCAGAAAGAGAAAGAGATAAGAGTAACAGCTGAAAATACAGCGCCGGATGTTAAGGAATCAAAAACTTCTCCGGAAGGTACAGGAGAAATTATCGAAATCGCCATGCCTAAAATGGGTGAATCCGTTATGGAAGGAACAATTCTGAAATGGCATAAAAAAGTCGGTGAAAAAGTTCAAAAGGATGAAACAATTTTTGAAATCAGTACGGATAAAGTGGACACGGAAGTTCCTTCACCTGCCGAAGGATCAATTGCGGAAATATTAGTTGCTGAACAAGAGACTGTTGAAGTGGGAACAATTGTAGCAAAACTATATACAGGTAAAGGCACTGCTATAAAACAATCGAAGCAGGAAGAGAAACCACAGATTACCAAATCAGAAAAACCTGTTTTAGAAAAACAGGAAGCTCCTAAGCAAATGCATGAGTCCTTTTCTGCCGGTACAACTCAAAGAACAGAATCTGTTGAGGGCGAGAATAATGGTTTTTACTCTCCGCTTGTTCTTAATATTGCCAGAAAAGAAAATGTTAGCTTCGATGAGCTTTCAAATATTAAAGGAACCGGACTCGAAGGAAGATTAAATAAAAAAGATATATTATCATATATAGAATTGAGGGGCGAAAAAAAATCTGTAACTGTGAAACCTGCAGTTGCCCATCAGCAAACTGAAAAAGAAAAAGTTAAACCTGTTGCGCAAACTCAGTCTTCATCTGCCGGACAGGTTACTGGTGACGTTGAAAGAATTCCTATGGATAACATTCGCCAGAAAATTATGCAGCATATGGTTAACAGTCGGGATACTTCGGTTCACGTTAACACAATGCTCGAAGTTGATATGACAAAGATTCACAATTTTATTCAGAAGAATAAAGAAGAATATTTACACCGGGAAGGTGTGAAGCTAACTTATATGGCGTTCATTGCTAACGCTGCGGTGAAAGCCTTAAAAGAATTTCCTTTAGTTAATTCAACTATTGACGGAACAACTATTCTTCAGAAGAGATTTGTAAATCTTGGAATTGCTGTTGCAGTTGAACCGACCGGACTGATTGTTCCCAATATTAAATCGGCGAATGAAAGAAATATCATAGGACTGGCCAATGCAATTAGTGATGTTGCTATCAGAGCGAGGAATAAAAAACTTACTCCCGATGATATAACCGGGGGAACATTTACAATTACTAATTACGGCATATTCGGAGCTGTATTTGGAACCCCTATTATAAATCAACCTGAAGTTGCAATACTAGGAGTTGGTACAGTTGCTAAAAAACCGGTAATAATTGAAGTTGATGGATCGGATACTATTGCTATCAGACACATAATGGCATTAGTCCTTGCTCATGACCATAGATTAATTGATGGAATGATTGGCGGAAAATTCCTTAAATTCGTTAAAGACACGCTTGAGAATTTTGATCCGTCAACGATGTAATACAAAATAAAATTTTATGAGAACAATAAACGCATATCAAAGATCAGTAAAAGAAAAGTTAGAACAGGACAAACAAACTCCCGGCAAAAGGCCGGATTGGTTAAAAGTTAAACTTCCTACCGGAGAAAATTATACCAACGTCAGAAACCTGATGAGAAAACAGCATCTTCACACAGTATGTGAAGAAGCACGTTGTCCGAATATGGCGGAATGTTGGAACAATAAAAGTGCGACATTTATGATTCTTGGAGATACATGTACGCGAAGCTGTGGTTTCTGTAATATAAAAGTCGGTATGCCTGATGAACTCGATCTGAATGAACCAAGACGTGTAGTTGATTCTGTAAAAGAATTGGATTTAAGGCACGTTGTTATTACTTCGGTTAACAGGGATGAACTGAAAGATGGCGGTGCTGTAATATTTAAAGAATGCGTAAGATTAATTAATGAAGAAATGTATGATACAACTGTGGAAATTCTGATTCCTGATTTCAGAGGTGTTGTAGAAGCATTTGAAATAATTATGCAGAACCCGCCGGATATATTAAATCATAATCTTGAAACAGTTCCGAGATTATATCCTGTTGTAAGACCCCAGGCAAAATATGAAAGAAGTCTTAACCTGATAAAATGGTTTAAAGCAAAAGGATTAAAAACCAAAAGTGGAATAATGGTTGGAATAGGGGAGAGACCTGAAGAAGTTCTTGAACTGATGAAAGACCTTGTCGCACACGGTTGTGACATCCTTACAATCGGACAGTATCTTCAGCCCACAAAAAATCATTTGCCAGTTGACAGGTTTGTAACTCCTGAAGAATTTCAAATGTACAAAGATGAGGGATTAAAAATGGGTTTTAAAATAGTGGAATCTTCTCCACTTGTGAGAAGTTCATATCATGCAGATAAACACGCACGGGCAATCTTTTAGTTCAAATTAAAATTTAGTTTTAATAAAACCAGCCTAAATTTAATTTTAAATTAATATAAAGAACTTAATTTGGTATTTGTTCCTATTATGATTCTGCTTATTTTTGTCTTCGGATTTTTGAAGTACATATAATCCGCAAGATTCTTCTTGTAGTATTTTCCAAATTATTTTATACTAGATGAAATATAAATTACTGTTTGTTTCTACAATTCTGCTTTTTTGTGCCTTCACTTACAATGGGGGAGACGACAAAAAATTTAATAAAAAACTTGACGATGATAATCATCATTATACTGATGTTGGTAACATTGGACTAACAATTACAAATTTTGGTACATATGGACATGGTTTTTCATTGTGGCCGGAACAGCCAAGTTGTGAATATCCGTTGGGAAGCGGTATCGAACATATTTTCGATGGAGGTCTTTTGGTCGGTGGTTTTACAAGTAATGATTCAACAGGTTCAAACAGGCAGGGTCCTTTTGTAACAACAGGTGCTGTAGATGCATCCTCAGTTTCAGCAAGAGGTGGCGGATTTGAATTTACAAATTCACAAGGCAGTATGATGACTGAGAGATCATCACTTTCCGATTCCAGATACTATGATCCGAAGGCGATCTCACATCAGGATTTTGTTTGCGATTTTACTGATACAAATAAAACTCTTCTAAATGGAGAAGTTATTGAAGGTCATAATCCCCTGGGTCTAACCGTTCACCAGGAAAGTTATGCTTGGAATTTTCCTTTTGCAGATTTTTTCGTGATTATGAATTATTCTATAAAGAATGTAACTAACAAATATATTGATAGTGTTTATGTAGGATTATGGACTGATGCTGTAGTACGCAATACTAAAATTACTCCACCGGGAGGAGCTAGTTTTTATAATAAAGGTGGTGATGGATATAGTGATTCCATGAAAATAGCTTATGAATTTGATGCTACAGGTGATGTCGGCTTTACAGATAGTTACGTTGGAGTTCAGTTTCTGGGTTCAACACCAACCTTAGACAGTGTAGTGAATATAGGCGGTACAGAATTACCTTCAGTAAATTTTGTTAGCTGGCAGTTTAGAAATACTGATGATCCCAATTTCTTTTCACCTCAGGATGATATTCAGCGTTATAGAAAAATGGAGGGATATTTCGGAGGCAATAACAGGTATAATCAGGGAGTAAATCCAGCTACATTAAAAACACCATCCAACAGATCAGTTTTAATTACTTCCGGACCTTACAAATATATTGCCCCGGGAGATTCTGTGAACATAGTATTTGCTATTGTTTGTGCAAATAAATATGGTAGTGATCCTGCTGCATATGATACTGAGGAACAAAAAACTATTCTCTACTCAAATGCAAGCTGGGCGTTAAGGGCATATTATGGTGAGGACAGAAACCGGAATGGCATTCTTGATCCGGGAGAAGATTTAGATGGTAATGGCAAGATAACAAGGTACATTCTTCCTGCACCTCCGATTTACCCTGACGTAAAGGTGATTCCCGACAACCAAAAAGTAACTATATACTGGGATAAAAGATCACAGAATTCGGTTGATCCAATTTCCGGTAAAAAAGATTTTGAAGGCTACAGATTGTATAGAACAGAACCTGGATTTGATTTAACCGGAAAGCAGGATATTTATAATTCACTGCAACTTATGGCTGAGTTTGACAGTACCGGCAACTCATACGGATTCAATACCGGATTCTCTGCAGTTGAATTACCAACACCTATTACATTTCCGGGAGATCCTGTTACTTACAATTATAAATTTGAAATTGATAACTTGTTAAATGGCTGGCAATACCTGTTTGCAGTTACCGCATTCGATAAAGGTGATCCGCAAAATAATCTTGAAAGTTTAGAATCCGGTCCATTGGCAAATCTTGAAAGAATCATTCCCGGAACACTCCCAACCAGTGATGCCAATGTGGAAGTTGGAGTTTACCCAAATCCATATTATGGTAACGCTTATTGGGACGGAAGTTCCGAAAGATTGAGAAAAATTTATTTTTATAATCTTCCGCAATCCTGCGAAATAACTATATATACTCTTGCGGGTGATGTTGTTAAAAGAATAAGTCATGACAGAAACAGTAATGGCTCAGATCTCAGATGGTTCCAGCAGTACTCTGGGGATGGATCTCAGAAACTTTCTGGTGGAGAACAACCATGGGATTTGATAACTGATAATGACCAGGCAATTGCAACGGGCTTATATTTGTTCTCTGTAAAGGATTTGTCGAACGGAAACATAAAACTAGGAAAATTTTTAATTGTAAAATAATTGAGGTGTACTATGAAAAAGATGCTACTTTTTTTGCTGGTATGTTTAATTTCTTTGCCCGTTCTGGCTCAGAATTACCCGCACGTTTCGATCAAAGATATCCAGTATATAAATCCGGATTCATTGAGCGGCAGTTGTGAAATACAATCCTCTCTGGCTGGTGATACAGTGAATGTAACCGGTGTTGTAATGGTAGCTCCGTATAGGGATGCAAACCCTGATAGCGGTACCACATTGATTGCTGGTGCTCCTGCACTTATTCTTCAGGATACAGCTGATGCAGAGTGGGGTGGAATTCTTGTAAGATATCCTAATATGCCGACAGGTAATCCTTTCGGATTGATTGATACCGGGTATGTTGTAAATGTTACAGGAGTTGTTGTCCCTTATTTTAATACGACTGAGCTGGATTTAATAGAGTTTGATGCATCAGGCGTTGTAGGATCTATGCAGAGACCCCAGCCAATACATCTTACCTTAGATTCATTATCTGAAACAGGCAGCCTTCAGGGATTGTGTAAAGGTGCAAAATGGGAATCTGTATTTGTTGAAGTTGACACCGTTACAGCTACTACTGGAGGTGTTGGTACAGGTTCTTATATAATATACGACCAGAGTAATACCCAGGTTATTATAGGAAATCAATCATCTTATTTTAGAAATGCCACCGTTCCTGTTCCGGGCACTATCCTCGGTAAAGTTGTTGGTTATATTCAGAATAGGGATAATATCCCCAATACGTCATATGCAAATCTCATCAGCCCGGCTTACCCGGGGGATGTCACAGTAGCCTCATTTTCTCCCTCTATTTCAAATTTAACTCGTGATCCTGTTATTGTTGGTTTCAGTGATGCCGTTACTATCTCGGCACAAATTGTTGATCCTGATGGTTCAATAGCTTCTGCTAAATTGTATTACAGGAAGAACTTTGGATCGAATGTTGAATTGACAATGAACAATTCAAGCGGAAATACGTGGGAAGCTGTAATACCGGCACAGAGTGACTCATGTGTAATGAGTTATTTTGTCTGGGCAAAAGATAATTCCGGACTTGAAAGTAATTATCCTGCTGATACTGCAAAAAGCAGGTTTTTCTACCTCGTATTAGATAACAGACCGCTGAATATTCGCGACATTCAGTATAGTCCTTTCGGTGGAGGATATAGCAGTTTTTCAGGGTATGATGTAACAGTTACGGGAGTTGTAACTGCAGATACAACAGATATTAATGGAAATGAAACCGGAACACTTACTGGACCACAAGTTTATATTCAGGATGGACAGGGCCCCTGGAGCGGAGTAAGAATTAACGGCACTGAAGTACTCGCTCTTAACAGAGGTGATAATGTTACTGTAACAGGTACAGTCAGCGAAAGCAACGGGCTGACACAGATTGGTGGAATTAATAGCAGTTCCAACATTACTGTTAATTCAACTGGTAATTCTCTACCTGCAGCTGAAAATCTGTCATCATCGGTTATTGATCAGAAAACAAATGGTACGGTTGAAGCAGAACAATGGGAAGGCGTGCTTATAAAATACTCCAATCTCACTGTTACTGACGAAAACGCAGATGGTAACCCAGGTCCTGAGGAAGGTAGTGGCGGAAACAGGAATTTTGGCGATATCCTTGTTGCAGATGGCAGCGGTTCAAATACCCGGGTTGATCTTCAAGATGGAAACCATGATTACAATAACTGGTGGTTCACCGGACAGGATACACTCCCTACATATGTTAGTACGGGATCGACTTTCGAATCTATTACCGGTATTGTGTACTACGCTTTCAGTAATTATAAATTAGTTCCTAGGAAAAACAATGATTTTATGGGTTTTGTAACAGATGTTAAGGATGAAAGTAATTTGCAGCCAGCTGCTTATCATCTAAATCAAAACTACCCAAACCCGTTTAATCCGAGTACTGTAATTTCATATTCAATTCCTCAGGCCGGTTTAGTTACAGTTAAGGTTTATAATATGCTTGGTCAGGAAGTACAGACTCTGATTAACCAATTCCAATCACCTGGAAATCACCAGGTTACTTTCAATGGAAGCTATTTAAGCTCCGGAGTATATTTCTACAGAATAAACTCAGAAAACTTTAATAGCGTCAGAAAGATGATCCTGTTAAAGTAAAGTTTTATTCCGGTTGGTCGTTATAGTAACGACGTTTTTCCTATACTAAATACGTATAGCTTTTAACAACTAACCGGAAGCATTTAATAGTGAAAGTTTGTTTATCCCAGATCCTTTCATTTTTAAATATAGATACAATTTGATCCGGGTGTTATAATTTTAAATTTTGATTTTAATGCATAAAATAATTCTTTTGTTTATCCTAGGAACTTTGTTATTCAGCTGCAACGAATCGCTTGTTGATAGTCCTGTTGGGAACAAACCTCCGGATACTTTTATTTCACTGTTTCCTGATAGTACTATAGCTCAGCAAAGAAGTAGTTTGAAAGTTAGCTGGTGGGGTGATGATCCGGATGGATTGATCGTAGGATATTATTTTAAATGGGAAGGAATTGACTCTGTCTGGACTTTTACCACGAAAACAGACAGTGTGTTTAGCTTACCAATAGGCACCTCAGATACAACTTACAATTTCTTAGTGTCTGCTGTTGATAATTCTGGTAATGGTACGTATGACAGTGAGGTGGTTCAGAACAATATTGAATATGGCCGTGAACCATTCGTTGATAAAAATGGAAATGGCAAATATGACAGCGGAGAAAAATATAATGATATAGGTTTAATTGATGCTTCACCAGCTAATTTGAAATTCCCTATTAAGAATTCACCGCCTGAAGTTTCCTGGAATCCATTGACCATTATACCGGATACATCTTTTCCTGTTATGACATTTGCCTGGAATTCTGATGATCTGGATGGTGCTGAAACCATTGTTAATATTAATATCTCATTAAATGATACAACAAATTTTGTTGCTCTTGATGGAAATGTAAAATTGATAACACTACGCCCTGTTAATTTAAATACCTCCAGTCCTGAAATGGAAATACTGATAAATGGTTCCGAGTCAAATATTTTTCAAAGCAGACTTCAGGGTATTGTTTTAAATGATACAAACAGAATTTATATTCAGGCAAAAGATTTGTCGGGGGCATATTCAAAATTAATTTCATTACCCGATTCAGCTCATTCCTGGTATGTAAAAAAACCAAATGGAAATTTATTAATTGTGGATGATTTCGCGACAATTAATAACCAGATAACCTCATTTTATAATAATGCTTTCAATACTATCGGGGGAGGAGCATTAGCTGGTAAATTTGAGGTCTATGATTTTCAGAAATCACCTCTGCCATTCGAGAATGTTACTTTTCCACAGACGATAAGGCTATTTCAATATTTGTATTGGTACTCGAACTCGACTCCTCATTTATCATTGTTAAGTCTCGTTACAAATAATTTTATTGATCCAATTGGACATAATGGGAAGATTATGTTTTCAATGACATTTGCTGATTCCTCCGCTGATTTTGCAGTAGATGCTTCAACTCTAAAATTATTTTTACCCATTGATTCATTGGGACAAAGGAGGAGCATTCCGTTTGTATTCTCCCCGGCAGATATCGTTCCGGTTTCACCACAGAACCAATATCCGGCTCTTCGGACTTCCGAGACGCTGGGAAGTGTAAGGACTTTTTATTCTTCATCAACGACCCAGACTATATATAACATTATAGGGAATGGACCATCAGGTTTACAGGTTAATGGACCCATCTCATTTATAAATAATGATAAGAGATTATTTTTTATCGGTGTTCCCCTTCATCTTGCTAATGGCGGCAATATGAATGTTAATCAATTACTTGAAAAAGTATTTTTTGAAGAATTTGGAATAGTACCATGAGTCGTTTTCTACTTTACGGTAATAAATTTTATTTGATATGTGCTGCTGTATTATTTTTTAGTACCACATTTGTTTTTGGACAAGGTAAGGGTAATCTTATAGGAACAATTACCGATGCAAAAACCGGTGAAGAACTGCCCGGTGTTAATATAATCCTTAAGGGAACTTATTATGGAGCGGCAACGGATGTTAATGGTAAATTCCGTATAAATGGCATTTCAGAAGGGGAATATACTATCCAGATTTCTCTAATTGGTTATAAGAAAGTAGAATATACCGGATATAATATTTCTTCTGATAAAACAAAAGAACTTAATGTTAAACTTGAGGAAACAGTATTAAGCCTGGGTCAGGATGTGGTGGTGGTTGGTGATAAACCCCTGATGGATGTTGAAGAAACACAAAGCAAAAAAAGTATTTCAAAAGAAGATATTGAAAAATCCATTGTTGAAAACATCACTGATGTTGTAACACAGCAGGCTGGAGTTGTAAAAACTGATAATACAATTCATATACGTGGCGGCAGATCTTATGAAAACGCATTTTTACTTGATGGCGTGAATGTACAGGATCCACTTTCAGGAACTGGGTTTGGATTAGAATTAAGTGCAAATGCAATTGAAGAAGTGGAAGTTATTACAGGCGGATTTAATGCGGAATATGGTCAGGCTACTTCGGGAGTTGTAAATGTGAAGACCAGATCCGGCGGAGATAAATACAGTGGATATTTATCTTATAAGAGAGATAATCTCGGAAACCCTTCTTCTTATCATGTATTCAATATAGATATCTTTGATGCAAACTTAAGCGGTCCTGAACCGATTACTTCGCAACTGCTTCCGGCATTAGGAATAAAAATACCGGGCGAGCTTACTTTCTTCGGTAGTTTTCACGGGGGAATAAGCGACGGAATAACACAGGGATATTATAAAGCTACAGCCGACCAGTTATATTCTTCTACATTCGGAGGAACACGGTTTGCGCCAAGAGCGGAAAATAGTTGGTTCTGGCTGGGTAAACTTTCTTATAATTATACACCTACTCTGAAGTTCGTTTATTCATTTAATCAGTCGGTGGATATTAACCAGAATTCACAATCACTTCAGACAAATCTTGAATATGTCCAGCCTAGTCCCGGTTATCAATATGAATTTCAGAATATCCTTGACCAGGCAAACACATTTACTCACAACAATGAATATCATTCGTTTACTGTTACACATACACTTAATGCAAAAACATTTTATGAGTTAAAGCTCAGTCATTTTTATACAAACCTCAGGGCTGATGCAAATGGCAAGAACTGGACTAACTATCTGGAACCTCAGGATATAGTTAATTTTCCAATCCAATATTATAATACAAACCATGACACTATCGGGGTAATTCCGGGGGATGGTTTCTGGGATGTTGGTAATCCATATACATGGCGCGATCACTTCTTTAGTGAATCTTCTATTAAAGGTGACCTGACCAGTTTCTTTGATGAAAAGAATAAATTTAAAACTGGTTTCAACTTTCAGTTTCAGGATATGCAGGTTGTTGATATATATAAACCCTGGGTTGGTACGCTCGGGTTGAACAATGATATTTACAGAGTTTTTCCTGCTCAGGGATCATTTTATGCACAGGATAATATTAATTTCAGCGGAATGATTCTTAACTTTGGTTTACGTCTTGATTACTGGTTCCCCGGAAAATATGTAGATGATGCCGTAAAAAATCCTGACGTTGTCACAATACCGGATGCAATCAGGCAACGATACGAAGATGATACTTTCGGATGGTTTGGCGGGAGGAGATTCAAAGCACGTTTAAGTCCTCGCCTCGGTATTTCGCATCCTGTTTCAGATAACCAGACTTTATTCTTTTCATACGGTCATTTCAGCAAATGGCCAAACCCTCAATTTGTATACGCAAAATTGAATCCATTAAATGCACAGTCATCATTTCAGAAATTTGGTAATCCGGATTTGAATCCAGAAACAACTGTAGCCTATGAACTTGGATTAAAAACACAATTCTCAAATGATGATGTTTTAACTGTAACAGCTTACTACAAAGATATTTTTGACTATGTAACAACACGTACAGCTAAAATCAATTCAGCCAGATTTGCCACACAAAGTTTTATCACTTATGTAAATTCTGATTATGCCAGGTCGCGCGGATTGGAACTGGAATACAAAAAAAGAGTGAATAAATGGTTTACCGGCGACGCTTCTGTTTCTTATGCAATTGTAACAGGCAAAAGTTCATCACCCGATGAAGGTGTACTTGTTGCCCAGGGTAATTTAAATGAAACTATTAAAGAAGAATATCTTTCGTGGGACAGACCCCTTACTATAAATTTAACATCTAATTTTTATGTTGAGAAAGACAATGCTTTATTTGGATTTGGGAACGGTATACTTGATGACTATAATGTTTATGTAAGAATGTTTTATGAATCAGGCAAAAGATATACTCCGGCAGTTTTTACCGGAAGTTACAATGCAGATGGAAGACCTGAATATGATTATATCCAGAATGACAGAAACACAAAATTAGGCGATAATTGGTTCTGGGTTGATCTCAACTTCGAAAAGTTTTTTGACATCAGCAGTTTAAAATTTTCTGTTTCTGTTGAAGTTAATAATTTGTTTGATACACAGAACTCTGCAATTATAAATCCTGTTACGGGTAAAGCGTATCAAACGGGAGATGATGTTCCTCTTTCCTGGAATGATCCTCGTTATCCTGATTTGCAGGCACCGATTACACCATACCCTTATAATCCTGCAAGATATCTGACAAGACGAAATGTGAAACTGGGAGTCAGCTTAAGGTTTTAAAATGAAAAAATTAATACTAATATTATTATTACTCACTGGTTTTATTCAAACAAAGGCACAGCTTTTCCCTGTGCTCGGCGGACAAAGAGCAGGGATTTCCACAGCACAATTTTTAAAGATAGGAGTTGGTGGAAGGGCAAGTGCGCTTGGGGATGCATTTGTAGCAATAGCGAACGATGCTTCTGCACTATACTGGAATCCCGCAGGCATTTCACAATTCCAGGATAATCAAATATTTTTCTCCCATAATCAATGGATCGTTGATATAAGCCATGACTTTCTCGGAGCAGTATATCATCTTGATCAGACAAATTCGTTCGGCGTTGCACTTACTTCTCTTTCAATGAAAGATATGCCAGTCACTACTGAATTTTCACCCTTTGGAACAGGTGAGTATTTCGGATTTGGTGATATTGCGGTTGCAGTGACATATTCAAGAAAGATGACTGATCAATTTAGTTTTGGAGGAACCGTTCGTTATATCGAGGAAACTCTGGACAAACTAAAAATGCGTGGAGTGATGATAGACCTCGGAACTTATTACTGGACGGGTTTGGGAACTACAAGATTTGCCGTAACTGTTTCAAATTTTGGAAATCAACTTGCTCCTGACGGAGAGGTTGTGCTTGTAGGAAAAAGGAAGGTTTCTGAATGGCAATCATTTTCTCCCCCGACTATTTTCAGAATAGGATTTGCTTTTGAACCTTTGGAAGATGATGTTAATAAAATTACTACTGCGATTCAGTTGAATCATCCAAACGATAACAGTGAAAATGTTTCTACAGGTATTGAATATTCCTGGAAACAAATGTTTTTTGTAAGAGGCGGCTATAAGATTAATGTTGATGAACAAAACTACACTTTTGGCGCAGGTCTAAAAATCCCGATATCAATTGCGGAATTTACGTTTGATTATGCATATGCCAACTTCTCAAGATTAGGCTCTGCGCATAGATTTTCAATTATACTCGGCTTATGAAAATGAAAAAAAGTTTAATGATTTTATTTTCCGTATTCCTTTTTTTACAGGGATGTGATAATAAATTTAATGTAGATCAACTTGTAACTCCAAACTCCGGAGGTGGTAATATAGGCGGGGATACAGTTTATGTCGCTTTAAATCCATCCTGGGAAGGATTTAATAATCCGCAGGATATTATGGTTGGGAAAGAACCATTCATATATATTGCTGATACTGATAATGACCGCGTTGTAATGCTGAACCTTGATGGACAGGTTTTAGGTACAAGAAATATAAAGAAACCAATTGCACTGGCGCAGGATTACAAATTGAATTTGTTTATTTGTGCGGAATTAGATACAGTAGTTTCTGGTCAACTCAAAACACTAAGTGCGGTTTTTAAGCTAAATATGGTTGAAGCAAACAATAATATTTCAAATGCTCCCGCTAAAATGGTTTTACCTCGTTCAAACTCTGATGTTAATAATCCAGATAGAAAATATACCGGCGTTGCGGTGTTCTATAATAATTCATACTATGTAACCAGAACTGGACCTAACAATTCAACACTTATAGATCCTGATAATTCAATTCTTTCTTTTGTAGTAAAAAAATTAGCTGATGGAACAGAAAAAGACTCATTGATAGGCAGAGTAGGTAACATTGACCCTATAGGTGCCGGAGTACTTTCGGCTTACGGTTTAAGTTCAATCTTATCATTTAATAAAACAAATTATGATGTTATTACTACTCTTACTGGCAATACAAATTTCAAAGTTCAATGGCTGCATTTTGTTGAGACGAGGGATTATACAGGATACCAGAATTATATTTCTCCACAAAGTTCTGAAATAATGTATCCAAATAGATTTATAAAGCCTGAAGGAGTGACACTAGATGATGCTCAAAATATCATTGTAGCAGATATTGAAAAAGATAGCGTCTACCGGTTTAATCCATTTGGAGATTTGCTTCAATCATTTGGTGGAAGCGATATATTTAATCAGCCTGCAGGAGTGGCATTCTTCAATAAAACTCTATATATAGCTGATTCAGGAAATAACAGAATATTAAGATTCATATTATCAACGGACATAAGATGATACCTAAAATTGTTACAACTTTCATTCTTTTACTTTCAACTCTTTCTTATTCACAGGTTTCGCCAATAGCAGATATAAGGGCAAACGATGCTAATGGTGTTCCAATAGATACCGGGCAGGTTGTTACTGTAGCGGGTGTAGTAACTTCTTCAAGCCAGTTTGGTACGAGTGGTGCAGCTTCCATCCAGGATAATACTGCAGGAATGTGTGTTTATGGATCCGGGTTTCCCAACAGGCGTAAACATCGGCGATTCTGTAACGGTTACTGCAGTACTTACCCAGTACAATGGTTTAACGGAAATGAGTTTCAGTCTTCCGGGAGCTTCATTTGAAATAAACTCATCAGGTAACCAGGTTGAACCTGAGGTTATAAGTATTCTTGATATTCTTAATCAGGAATGGAATGGGGTTGAAGAATATGAAGGGAAATTGATACGTCTAAATAATGTAACAATATCCGGAACGGGAAATTTCGCAAGCGGTACAAACTATCCCATTTCGGATGCAACCGGAACCTCAGAAATTCGCATAGACAATGATGTTAGTTCTATAATTGGAACACCCATTCCATCCGGAGAAGTGGATATAATTGGGATACTCCAACAATTTAAATTTGGACCACCATACAATTCCGGTTATCAGTTATTACCAAGATCAATCACTGATATTGTTGACAATGGTGCCCCACTAATTTTAAATCCGGTTTTTGCTGCAAATATCGACACGTCTTCATTTACTGTTTTCTTTAGTACAGCCAGAAATGGTAACAGCCAGGTAAAGTATGGTTTAACACCTGCTTTGGAGTTGGACTCGGTAGTGATAAATAACGATACTACATATCATGTAGTTCCTATAACAGGATTGGAGCCAGCGACTCAATATTATTTTAAAGCTATATCTGATAATACTATTGGTAGAAGTGAGAGTTCTTTGCAAACTGTTTCAACTGCTTCAGCAAATCCATCCATTGGTGCGATGAATGTATATTTTAATTTTCCTGTTGATACGACTGTCGCTGTGCCCGGAAATTCAGCTACAGGAAATACAGATTTTAAAGCTCATCTACTGCAAAGAATAAACGAAGCAAACTATTCAATTGATTTGGCACTCTATAGTTTCTTTGGAATGCAGGATGTTGCAAATGCTCTGATCATTGCTAAAAACAGAGGCGTAAAAATAAGAGTGGTTTATGACAGCAGGAATACACAGAATAGTATGCAGGCATTGATTGATGCAGGGATACTAATAAGTAAACGTCCGTCTTATCTAAATGGTATAATGCATAATAAATTTTTCATTTTTGATGCACGCGATACTATTGCAACAAATGACTGGCTCTGGACAGGATCGTGGAACGTTACCTCTACTGAATTGAATTGGAAAAATAATGTTGTTGAAATAAATGATCCTACTATTACTGCTGCTTATCAAATTGAGTTTGAAGAAATGTGGGGAAGTAATAATGATATACCCGATCCGGCTAATGCGAAGTTCGGGAGTGAAAAGACTGACAATACTCCGCATTATTTTAACATCGGGGGAAGGGAAGTTCAGCTTTACTTCAGCCCATCTGATGGAACCACGGGAAAAATTATAAATACAATTAACACTGCTGATCAAAGTATTTATATGGGTCTGTATGTTTTTACAAGAAATGATATTGAATCAGCAATTCATTCCAGGTTCAACAGTGGTGTAACTGATATTAAAGGAGTAATTGACCAGATAAATGCATCCGGATCTGAATTCCAGGCTCTTTCAGTATATGCAGATATGTGGGAGAATCCTTCTCCTATTTTGCATCACAAGTATGGAATTGTCGATGCTTCAGCCCCTGAAAGTTCTCCCTATGTTATTACTGGTTCACATAACTGGTCATCTGCAGCAGAAAATGATAATGATGAGAATACTTTAATTATTCAGGATTTTAAAATTGCTAATCAGTATATGCAGGAGTTTAAGAAAAGATATAATGAGGCAGGCGGTACGGGAGAATTTATTGTGCCGACTTCTGTTAAAGATAATAGTATTAAAGAGTTTAACTACTCTTTATATCAGAATTATCCTAATCCATTCAATCCTGTTACAACTATAAGATTTCAGTTGCCTGAATCCGAAAAAGTTGAACTGAAAATATATGATATGCTGGGCAGGGAAGTCAAAACTCTGTATAATAAAATAGCTCCTGCTGGAATTGTTGATGTCGATTTCAACGCTGATAATCTTGCCAGCGGGGTTTATATTTATAGAATTAAGGCCGGAAATTATATTGCATCTAAGAAACTGATGCTTATTAAATAAAATAAAATTCATCCCTTTAAACCCCGTTAATCCGGGGTTTTTAATAAAAAAAGCAGACATTTCGCTTTTACATTTATTTGTAAAAGCTTAACCAAATCCTTAAATTTATTGACTAAAATTCTAAGAATAAGGAAAAATAATGAGTGAAGCTAAAGGCAAAATAATCCAGGTAATAGGGCCTGTTGTTGATATTGAATTTGAAAACGGCCATCTCCCGAAAATTTATAATTCCGTCAGAATTCCGCGAACAACAACAGAAGGAGTTGAAGGAAACCTGATTGTGGAAGTTCAGCAGCATCTTGGTGAGGATAGGGTTCGTTCTGTCGCAATGGATTCAACTGACGGACTCGTTAGAGGTATGGATGCGTTTGATACAGGTGAACCAATATCTGTCCCGGTTGGTCCGGCAACTCTTGGCAGACTCATTAATGTAATAGGCAATGCAATTGATGCAGATGGTCCGATAAAAGCTGAAAAAAGATATCCAATTCATCGTCCCGCTCCTCTATTTAAAAATCTTTCAACACAACAGGAAATTTTTGAAACCGGAATAAAGGTTATTGACTTAATTGAACCTTATTCTAAGGGAGGTAAAACGGGTTTATTTGGTGGTGCAGGTGTTGGTAAAACAGTAATCATCCAGGAATTAATTCATAATATCGCTCAGGAGCACGGAGGATACTCAGTTTTTGCCGGGGTTGGAGAAAGAACCCGTGAGGGAAATGATCTTTGGCTGGAGATGAAAGAATCCGGTGTACTTGAAAAAACCGCACTTGTGTTTGGACAGATGAATGAACCGCCGGGTGCTCGTTTAAGAATCGCGCTTACGGGTCTTACAATAGCAGAGTATTTCAGAGAAGAAGAAGGAAGAGACGTTCTTTTATTTATAGATAATATTTTCCGTTTTACTCAGGCTGGTTCTGAGGTGTCCGCTCTTCTTGGTCGTATGCCTTCTGCGGTTGGTTATCAGCCGAATCTTGCTTCCGAAATGGGTGCTTTGCAGGAAAGAATTACTTCAACTGAAAAAGGCTCAATTACTTCTGTTCAGGCTATTTATGTTCCTGCAGATGATTTAACAGATCCTGCTCCCGCAGCGGCATTTGCACATCTTGATGCTACAACAACATTAAGTCGTCAGATTTCAGAGCTTGGTATTTACCCTGCTGTTGATCCTCTTGATTCAACATCCAGGATAATGGAACCGGGAATTCTTGGACAGGAACATTATGATGTTGCAAGATTATGCAAGGAAATTCTTCAGCAATACAAAGATCTTCAGGATATTATTAATATTTTAGGTATGGATGAATTATCTGATGAAGATAAAACTGTTGTAAGAAGAGCCAGGAGAATTCAGAGATTCTTCAGTCAACCTTTCCATGTTGCAGAACAGTTTACTGGATTCAAAGGTAAATACGTTAAGCTTGAAGATACTATAAGAAGCTTTAAGGAAATAATAGACGGTAAACATGATGAGCTTCCTGAATCAGCATTTATGTATGTCGGAACCATTGAAGAAGCAGTTGAAAAAGCAAAGAATATGAGTTGAGCATGCCTGGTTTAAATCTTGAAATAATAACTCCTGGTAAAGCTGCATTTAAAGGTGATGTGCTATCTGTGACTGTCCCTGGAACAGAAGGGAGTTTCCAGGTATTAAAAAATCATGCACCTTTAATGAGCACATTTGATATTGGTACATTAAAAATTGTTTTACCTGATAACTCTGAAAAAATATACGCGACCGGTGGTGGAACAGTTGAAGTACTTAATAACCGGGTTCTAGTTTTGGCTGATTCACTTGAAGTTTTAGAAAGTATAGATGTTGAAAGAGCCAGAAAAGCAAAGGAAAGAGCAGAGAACAGACTGGCTAACAAGACTGAAACAACAGACGTGCAAAGAGCTGAAGTAGCATTAAAACGTTCTATTAACAGATTAAAATTGGTGGAAAAACATCTCAGATCTGAAGTTTGAGGAAATAATATAGATTAAAAAAAGGGAAAGCAAATTGCTTTCCCTTTTTTATTTTAAAGAAGTTTTAAAATTTAGTTATTAATGTATCCATCGCTCATAACAATACTGCGGACAGTAGCAGATTGTGAAAACTGTTTCTCAAGATCCACGTAATGTTCTATCAGGTAATTTACTCTCTTAGATTCATCCTGATATGTAAGCAGAGTTTGCTGCTGCTGTAATGTAAGGCCTGATTTTTCTGCCAGCTTAAATGATTTCAGATTAGTTTCTTCGTAGTTTCTCCAAAATGCCTCCTCAAGTTGAAAATTAGTCTTCTCAATTATTCTCTCGAATGAATTCTGCAGTTCAAGTAGAAGTGAGGGGGTTACAATAGAAGTTATATCATCATACTCAGTTACCCTTGCAATAAGGTACTTATCGGTGTGGGAATAAACATTATCTATAACAAACCGACCTTTACCGGTAACGGAAATATCCATTTCCCCATTATCAAATTTCTGAAGAATATCTTCTATTACAACATAACTTCCTATTTTTGACAATTCGTTATTTATCCTGGTAACGATTCCAAAACCTTTTTTTTCAGCCAGGCATCTGGCAATCATCTTTTTGTATCTTTCTTCAAAAATATGAAGGGGATATTTTGAAGAGGGAAATACCACAATATTTAAAGGGAATAATGGAATTTCAGATAACATTCTTTTCACCTTACAAAAAAGGCGGAATTAAATCCGCCTTTTATTAATAAATTAATTAGCTTCTTTTAAATCGACGGGTAACTTCTTCCCAGTTAATCAGGTTCCACCAGTTTTCAATATACTCAGGTCTCTTGTTCTGGTATTTCAGATAATAAGCATGTTCCCAAACATCGAGCCCAAGAATAGGAGTTCCTTTATCATCAGCTACGTCCATGAGTGGATTATCCTGGTTTGGAGTAGAAGTAACTACGAGTTTTCCATCCTTCACAATTAACCATGCCCAGCCAGATCCAAATCTCCCTGCTGCAGCTGCACTGAATTTCTTTTAAATTCTTCAAAAGAACCAAATGATGAACCAATGGCAGTTTCAAGGTCACCTTTCGGAAAACCGCCGCCGCCTTTCTTCATTATTGTCCAGAACAAAGAATGATTATAATGACCTCCGCCATTATTTCTCACTCCAACAGGATGTTGTGAAACTTCTTTCAATATATCTTCAAGTGATTTATTTTCCAAATCAGTTCCGGCAACAGCATCATTCAGTTTAGTAACATAACCATTATGATGTTTAGTGTAATGAATCTCCATTGTTGTTTTATCAATGTATGGTTCAAGTGCATCGTAAGCATAGGGCAATTTTGGCAATTCAAATTTTCCCATTAGTTAACCTCCAATAATTTAATTATGAATAAGATTTATTTTACTAAGAAATTAAACTCCAAATGATTCACCGCATCCGCATGTTTTCGTTGCGTTAGGATTGTTAAAAACAAATCCTTTACCATTCAATCCATCGGAAAAATCAAGTTCGGTTCCCATAAGATAGAAGAGGCTTTTTCCGTCTACAAATAATTTCAAACCTTTTTCTTCGATGACTGTGTCACCTTCTTTTGGTTCTGCATCAAATCCGAGTGTATAAGTTAAGCCGGAACAGCCGCCGCCTTTAACTCCGACTCTTAATCCAAATCCTTCCGGAATATTATTTTCGGATTTGATCTGTACTACTTCTTTTGCTGCTTTTTCTGTAATAGATATATCATTTTCAATTTTTACTTCTGGCATTTCTGAGTTCCTCAAACTAATAATTTATTATTAATGTTATAATGGATCACCGGGGGCTAACAGTTACAAATTCAGGATAATTTAATGTCCAGCCCTGGGAGTTCACGGGAATAAAAATTTCTTGCTGTTCAAAAGATGACGCCAATTCTTTTGCTAGTTTATCAGCTTCACTGTACGTAATATCTATTCCTTTAAGCTCCATATATTTCCTTATTCCATATTGGAAATCTCTGTAAAAGAAATTTGATTTATGAAACAATGGGTATTTTGCTTTAAGAAAAGTTAAAAATTGCTTGTCTTCATTCTTTAGCAACTTAAAATATTCATTTAGTTTTCCCCGGAGCATATTAATTCCTTTATTTATTGATTAATTATTTCTTTAGATTCAATTTGAAAATTTTCTCTCAAGTTTTTCACGGTAGTTATTACTTCATTTATAACAAAATTGATCTCTTCTTCTGTATTAAATCTGCCTAATCCAAATCTTATCGATGAACTGGCCAGCTCGTAGGTTAATCCAATTGCTTCTAAAACATGACTTGGTTTTAATGAAGCCGAGGTACAAGCTGAACCCGTAGAGACTGCAATTTTTCTCAAGTTCATAATAAAGTTTTCTGACCGAATACCTTTAAAAATAACATTTAAATTGTTTGGAAGATGGTTATCCAGATCACCATTTACCTGGATTCCCTCAAGTTTTTCAGAAAAATTTTTGAGCATTTTGTCCCTGTAAGATGTTATCCGGTTAAAATCAGATTCAAATTCATCCGAAGCAACTTCAATTGCTTTTCCGAATCCGGTTATACCCGGTACATTTAAAGTTCCGGAACGTAAACCATTTTCATGCCCTCCGCCAAAGATCTGGGGAGATAAATTTATCTTCGGATTTTTATTCCTGATATATAATGCTCCGATTCCTTTTGGACCGTATATTTTATGAGCAGAGAAGGAAGCTAAATCAACATTTTAATATTAAATTTTATTTTCCCAATTGCCTGTGTAGCATCTGTATGAAAAATAATATTTTTCTCTCTGCAGATTTCGCCTATTGAATTTATATCGTAAACATTTCCGATTTCATTATTTGCAGTCATCATTGAAACCAAGAATCGTATCATTACGAATTTCGTTTTTAAGCGAATCGATATTAATTCTTCCATATTGATCAACAGGAAGTATGCTGATTTTATATCCTGTTTTTTCTAAGAATTTTAATGAATCGAGAACTGCGCTATGTTCAACAGAACTTGTAACTATATGTTTTCCTTTTGATCCGTAACTTTCCACTACACCAAAATGTGCAAGATTTATTGCCTCAGTTGCTCCGCTTGTAAATATTATTTCCTTTGGATCTGCTCCAATAAATTCTGCTATTTTTCTTCTGGAAATTTTTACGATACTTTCTGCCTCCCAGCCGAACGAATGATCCTTACTTGCGGCATTTCCATATTTCGTAGTTAACCAGGGAAGCATTGCTTCCAGTACTGATGGATCAACCGGGGTAGTTGCGTGATTATCAAGATATATCGGGAATTTCATACTCAATTATACTTTATAAAATCTGGTTTACTTTCATATTTTGAAATACTTTATCTATTTCTCTCTGAACTTTAATCAATGGATCTCTTATCATACAGCACTCGAAATGGTTACAATCCTTTTGAGAGCTTTTTTCATCCATACAATTTGTTATCTGATAATTATCTTCTACAGAACTAATTATTTCCATGAGTGAAATTTGTTCAGGAGTTCTACTCAAAGAATATCCACCACGGACACCCTGAAATGAAGATATAACATTTTTCCTTACTAATTGTTGTAAAACCTTCGAGACTAATTCGAAGGGAATGTCATAATATTCCGATATTTCCTTCGCTGTTGAAAATTTTCCAGTTGAATTCATCGCCAGGTATCTGACTGCCATTAGCGCATATTCGCTCTTTTTAGAAAGTTTTAACATATATATAAATAGGACTAAATTAGTCGGATATAAAACTAAGCAAATAAGGAAAAAAAATCAAATCTGTGGATTTATAATCCTACCAAAGAAATGGAATATTTTGCTAATTCGATCAAAGGTGTGAAATAAATTCCAAGAATAAGTATTGGAGCGAGAAGAATTATCAGCATTACAATATTTGCAGGAGAAACAGCAATTGCCGGTTTTTCTATCTCCACTTTAACGAGATACATATTCTTAAGAACTTTGATGTAATAATAAAGTGATACAACTGAATTAAGGAGAGCGATTACTGCAACTACAATCATCTTGGCATCTACAAGTGCAATAAAGAGATAAAGCTTGGCAATAAATCCGGCAGTAGGCGGAAGTCCTGTAAGAGAAACAAGAAAGATCGCAATTGAAATCCCAAGCCAGGGGGCTGAATATCCCAGTCCCTTATAATCATCCAACTCTTCTGTTCCTAGTTTGTTTGCAATTAACATTACGACAAAGAAGGCTCCGAGTGTCATAAAAGTATAAACTCCGAAGTATATCAGTATCGCGGTTATTCCTGCATTTGACAAAACAGCTAATCCAAGCAAAAGGTATCCTGCATGAGCGATACTCGAATAGGCAAGAAGTCGTTTCATATTGCTTTGCCAGAGAGCAGCAAAGTTTCCGAGTGTCATGGTAAGGATTGAGATTACTACAAGAATTGATTTCCAGTCAATCAGGTTAATCAAATGCCAGTATCCATTTTCATCAACCCCGATTACAAAGGTTATCCTGATAAATCTTATAAGAAGAGCAAAGCCGGCAGCCTTACTTGCAATAGAAAGATAGGCTGTAATTGTTACAGGTGCTCCTTCGTATACATCGGGAGTCCAGAAATGAAAAGGTGCCGCAGAAATTTTAAAACCAATTCCGGTGAAAATTAATAACCCTGACAATAGAACTGCCAATGAACTATAATTTCCGTTTTGTAAAATCACATTAATTACGTATATGTTAGTTGAACCGGTCAATCCATAAAGAAGAGAAATACCGAACAACATAATTCCACTTGCAACGCTGCCGTAAATAATATACTTAAGAGAAGCCTCACTGTTTCTTAAGGAGTTTCTTGTAAATCCCGCAAGAACGTAAGATGACAAAGAGACAAGCTCGAGAGAAAGATATACTAAAATCAAATCTGCGGCAGTAACCATAAAAAACATTCCGAGAATCATACCGAAGATTAAAGCATAGTATTCTCCATGTCTATCCATACTTTGTTTTACTTCATCAGAATTTACAGAAAAGTAAACAACAAAAAGAGAAGAGAGGATAATAATCAGTTTGAAAAACGCACCAAAGGAATCAACAGCTACCATTCCCATACTATTCTGTGGTTTACTTGCAAAGGCGCTTAACCCGAACTGATTTATTACATAATAACCTGCGACAAGTAAACCTGCAAGTGCGATGTAAGGGAGAAGTTTTTTATTCTTATCCATTATCAGATCAACAACAACCAGAATAACAATTACCACCGAAATTATTAATTCAGGTTTTAGCAAATAAAAACTTTTAGTTATGTAGCTAAGGTCCATCATTTTTAGATTTCCAATATTAATAACTTAGAATGAAGCAAACTGACTATAAATGGTTTGCGCATGAGCCATAAATTTAACCATAGCATTTACAGATGCATTCATCAGGTTCAGCATTGCAGCCGGGTAAACACCTAGGAAGATTATGATTACACTTAAAGGAACAAGCATTGCATATTCTCTGAACGTAAGATCTTTTAATGATGACCATTTTTCTTTAAGGTTACCAAGATAAACGCGTTGGAATGTCCATAACATATAGCCAGCACCGAGTAAAATTCCAAGTGTTGAGATAATAGTTATAACTCTTATACTTTCGACACCGAAAGCTCCGAGGAATACAAAAGCCTCAGATACAAAACCACTTAAGCCGGGTAAACCAATTGCCGCAAAGAATGCCAGAGTTGTAAATCCGGAATAAATAGGCATTTGATTTGCGAGTCCGCCGAAATCTTCAATACCTCTGGTATGTGCACGGTCGTATATTACTCCAACACTAAGGAAGAGCATCGCAGTAATTGTTCCATGGTTGAACATTTGCAAAATCGCACCGGACAGTCCGATTGTATTTAAGGATGCAAGACCCAGCATTACAAATCCCATGTGTGATACAGAAGAATAGGCAATCAATTTCTTGAAATCCTTTTGTGCCATTGCACAAAGTGCCCCATAGATAATATTTATCATTCCGAACAAAGCGATGTACCAGACTAACTGATGCGTGATATCAGGGAAGATTGGAAAACATATTCTGATTATTCCGTATGTTCCCATCTTAAGTAGAACACCGGCAAGTATTACACTTATGGCAGTCGGAGCTTCAACGTGTGCATCAGGCAGCCATGTGTGGAAAGGGAACATCGGTATCTTTATCGCAAATCCAATGAACAGTGCAATGTAAGCTATAAACCTGAGGTTTGATGGATTCAGCGGAGAGAGTATTCCGGTTGCTGTAAAGTTTCCTGCATCCATCATTGAAAGCATATTAAATGTAAATATTTTAGTTCCATCAGCCATAGTTTCCATAGTACTGAAATACAAACCAATCATAACCAATAAGATGAAAACACTTCCTAGTAAAGTATAAAGGAAGAATTTAATAGCAGCATATTCTCTTCTCGGGCCGCCCCAGATTCCAATCAGGAAGTACATTGGGAGAAGCATAAGTTCCCAGAAAATGTAGAATAAGAAGAAATCGAGTGCAACGAAAACTCCCATCATTCCGGTATCAAGTAAGAGGAATAAAGCAAAATATCCTTTTACAGATTTATCAATTTTCCATGATGATAATGTTGCCACAAAAGTTATAATTGCAGTTAACAAAACCATTGGAACACTTAATCCATCTATACCAAGAAAATAATCTATTTTAATTTTTCCTATCCAGGAAAATCCGCTTATATCAATCCAGGTGAACCTTTCAATAAACTGGAATGATGAAGCATCATTAATTCCTCCTGCAGCATAATTATAATTCGCCAGTATCAAGACTGCAAGAACCAGCTGCACACTGGTGATTAAAAGTGTTAAACTTTTTATTAACCTGTGTTTGTGTTTTAGGAAGGAACATAATAATTAACATTCCTAAAACAGGGAGGAAGGTTATAAGCGAAAGAATAGGGAAGTTTTCCATCATATTACCTGATAAATTTCTGCCTTAAAATGACTTAAATAAAAACAATAAAATTACTAATGAGAATATCACCAACACGATATAAGTCTGGACTTTACCTGTCTGGAAGCGTCTGAATATCAAACCTACAAAACCAGAAAGGTAAGCCATAAAGTTTACAAGTCCATCAACAACGATACTATCAAATTTCCCGCTGAATCGGGAAATTCCTTTTGTAACCGTTGCGGAACCGTTTACAATTCCATCAATAAAGAACAGATCAAACCATGCGAGAAATTTGCTTAACCCAATTGTACCAGCAACAAAAGTCGCATCGTAGAGTTCATCGAAATACCATTTGTTGTAAGAAAGCAGGTACAGTGGTTTAAGTTTTTCTGCAATCTTATCTGCACTTAATTTCTGCCATTGATACATTACAAATGCCAGTAAAATCCCAAATCCTGCAAGGAATAATGATAGCATCATTGCAGGAATATGCGCATGATGCATTGCTTCAGTATAAGAAGAAGAGAAAATGACCTCTGGTTCTTTTACTTCAACTTCCTGTCCGACATCAGCTTTAATGTCAGTCTTCATAAAGTCGTAACGTGCATTATCAGGTACAGCTAATTCCGGCACTTTAACCCATTTAGACATAAACGCTCCCTGTTCGGGATTAAATGGATTAGGGGTGTACCAGATAAAAATTGAAAGAATTGAAAGAACTGCAAGAGGCATTGCCATTGCAAACTTTGATTCGTGAGCATGATTGTATTTTTCTTCGTTACGCGGTTTGCCATGGAAAGTGAGAATTAATAATCTGAACATATAAAATGCAGTTAATGCAGCCACAAAGAAACCAACGATGGGGAATAACCAATGTCCTGTTAAAGAAGCAAAAGCGTATGATCCTGCGAGGATTCCATCTTTGCTTAAAAATCCTGATGTTAAGGGGACACCGGAGATAGCGAGTGAAGAAATCAGGAACGAGGCATAAGTAATAGGCATTTTCTTTCTTAGTCCACCCATCTGCCTGATGTCCTGTTCATGGTGCATTGCGTGGATTACTGATCCGGAATCCAGGAATAAGCAAGCCTTAAAGAAAGCATGTGTTATTAAATGGAAGAATGCGAACTGGTAAGCGCCGATTCCGAGTGCCATCACCATATAGCCAAGCTGACTTATAGTTGAATAAGCCAGAACTTTTTTAATATCGTTTTGGGTTAATGCAATCGTAGCTGGAATAAGAGCCGATAACGCTCCTATTATTGCGATAAATAAAAGTGCATCACCGGTAAGCATTGTGAAAATTCTGGTTACAAAAAATACACCTGCTGCGACCATTGTAGCAGCATGGATTAAAGCACTTACAGGTGTGGGACCTTCCATCGCATCTGGCAGCCAAACATGAAGAGGGAATTGAGCCGATTTTCCGATCGCTCCACAGAAGAGTAATATTCCGGTCATTGTTAACCAGAATTCGCTGTTAAATGGAAGTTGTCCGTTGGATATTGCAACAAATATTTTATCAAAAGTAAAAGTATGATATGTTGTGTAAAGAATCAGAATTCCTGCAAGCATTCCGATATCACCAATCCTGTTAACAAGAAAGGCTTTCTTTGCAGCATCTGAAGCAGTTTTCTTTTCATACCAGAATCCAATAAGTAAATAGGATGAAATCCCAACAAGTTCCCAGAAAATGTACATCATGAAGAAATTGTGAGTTAATACTATTCCGCTCATCGAGAAAGTGAACAAACCGAGATAAGAAAAATATCTGCTGTATCTTTTATCCCCTTCCATGTAAAGGATTGAAAAACTATGTACGAGAATACTTATTAGAAATACAACTGCTATCATTATCACTGAGATGTTATCCAATAAAATTCCCAGATCAATTTTTAAATCTCCGATTAAAGGAAGATTACCTAAATTAACCCAAGTAAATTCTACAGAGATTTCATTGCCTAGGTGAGAAGAAAGCTTGGATGCTGCGATAATAACAGTAAATATAAACCCGAGAAGCACAGTAAAAATCTCAAACCAGTAGGCAGCTTTTATTTTCTTTCCAAAAAACAATGCCACCGCAAATCCAAGCAACGGTAGAAATAGAACTGCAACTGCAAGCTGTATTAGTGTTGATTCTGCCATACCATTTAATCTTTCAATCTGTCTATTTCATCAACATTAACGGTTGAGAACGTTTTATAAATATTTAAAACTATTGCCAGGGCAATTGCGGCTTCTGCTGCTGCAAGCACAATTACAAATAATACCATTACCTGACCGTTGTAACCGAAATTGCCGTACTTAGAAAAAGCAATAAAATTGATATTTGAAGCGTTAAGAATAAGTTCAATACCCATTAAAACCATTACAGCATTTCTCCTGGTAATGATACCGAAAATGCCCATTGAAAAGAGTAGAACACTTATTATTAAAAAATGATTAAGTCCAATATTTTCCATTGTTTACCTACGAGCTATTGAAGCTGCTCCTAATAAAGCTATTAAAAGAATGATTCCTAAAAGTTCAAAAATAACCACGTATTCAGATAATATTAGAGTTCCAATTGTTCCAACATTCTGTACAGGAACTACTGTAGGAATTACTTTCCAGTTCGTATTTATAACAATAGATAATAGTAATCCCGAAAACAGTCCTACGCCTATAGCCGCAGGAAGCATTTGCATTGTCCCGGTTTTAATCTGAACATTAGTGATTCTATTTGTGAGCATAACACCGAATATTAATAGAATTAGTATGCCTCCCACATAAACGATAAGCTGAACTATAGCTACAAAATCTGCTCCCAGTAAAACATAAATTCCCGCAACACCAAAAAAAGTAAACAGCAAGAAGAAAGCAGAGTGAACAATGTTTCTTGTTGTTACAACAAAAAATGCAGAAATAAGTGTGACTGCTGCGAACAAATAAAAAATTATATCGTAAATATTCATCTTGAAATATCTTTATTTATTTATCACTTCCGGGTTTATCCGGCGGTTTATTTTCTGTTTTTGTTTCAGATTTTGCTGCAGCGGCTTTCTCCTCTGCTGCTTTTGCAGCTGCGGCTGCTTTTTGTGCTGCCTTTTCTGCTTCAAGTTTGGCAAAATTATCTTTCTTCTCTTCAATTTCTTTCGAAGTCAGCGTAACATAATTGTAAACAAGGCTGTTCCTGTCATATTCCGAAAATTCATAAACATCAGTCATATATATACATTCGGTAGGGCAGGGAAACACGCAGAGCTGACAATAACAACACTTAGCAATATCAATGTTAAATTTCGTTACCCAGAGAGCTTTCTTCTTACCATTTGAAGTTTTACCAAGGTCTTCAGCCGGTAAGCTTTTTACCGTTTCTATTTCAATGCAGTTAACAGGACAAGCTCTTGCACACTGATCGCAGCCAATACAGTCATCCATATTTACATACAAACGATTGCGTTCCCGCTCAGGTAAGACAGGTCTTACATCGGGATACTGAATAGTAACAGCAGGAACAAAAATATGCTTAAATGTTACCTTCATTCCTATAAGAACAGTAACAATTCCTGTCCAAACATTTTCAAAATATTGTTTCATAACTTTATAGTACGGTTATTAAGCCAATAATTAAAAGATTAACAAACGCAATAGGTATTAAATATTTCCAACATAAAGCCATAAGCTGGTCTACGCGTAATCTTGGTAAAGTCCATCTCAGCCACATCTGAACGAAAACGAAGAATATTCCTTTTGCAGTAAACCAGAAGAACTGCTCAAAAGGAACTAACCAGTGAATTCCAAGTGTGTTTCCCAGGTAGCCAAATGGTGATTGAAACCCACCGAAAAATATTGCTGATACAATTGCAGAAACTGCAAACATATTTGCATATTCAGCAAGAAAGAACATTGCAAATTTCATCCCTGAGTATTCAGTATGATAACCTGCAACTAACTCTGATTCGGCCTCCGGAATATCAAAAGGGGTTCTGTTTACTTCGGCAAGTGTAGAAATATAGATAACTACAAATCCAATAATCATTAAAGGAATGAAAATAAATTTACTTATTCCCATCTCCGGTCCTCCAAAAATCATCCAGTTCCAGAAATAACCGGTTTGCATCTCACTTAGAGTATAAAGATTTAATGTTCCGGTGATCATTACGATTGAAAGAACCACCAGCATTGTGGGAATTTCATAACTAATAATCTGGGCTGCAGATCTCATTGCTCCAAGGAGAGAGTATTTATTATTAGATGCCCAACCCGCCATCAGAATCCCTGCAACTACTAAACCTGAAACAGCAACGATGTAGAAAAGTCCTAAATCCAGATTAGCACCAATAAAAGCACCCGAAAAAGGAATAGCTGCAAACACTGCATAACTCCCTGCAAATACCAAGGCCGGCGCAATATTAAATAAAGCTTTATCAGTATCTGACGGAACTATATCTTCTTTCTGAACAAGCTTCAAAATGTCTGCAACTGTCTGCAGAATTCCATGGTAACCAACTCTCATCGGACCAAGTCTATCCTGCATGTGTGCAGATACTTTTCTTTCCATTAAAACCGCAAAAAGTGCAAATGGTAAAATAAAAACGAAAAGGGGAAGTAGACTCTGAATAAAAGCTGCTAAAGCTTCACTGCCGGTTAAACTGTAGAGGTAATCGTAAATCATCTGTCGACCTCTCCTAATACAATATCAATACTTCCAAGAATTGCAATTACATCAGCAATCATATGTCCCTTGCAGAGTTCATTCATTATTCCAAGATGCACGAATGAAGGACCTTTAACTTTAACTCTGTAAGGATTTACAGTTCCATTGCTAATAATAAAATACCCTAATTCTCCCCGGGGATTTTCAACACGTGAATAGACTTGTCCAACCGGAGGCTTTATTCGTTTGGGAATTGCAGAGGAAACATCTCCTTCGGGAATCTGATCGAGAGCCTGCTCAATAATTTTTAAGCTTTGCTCCATTTCCAGAACTCTCATATAATATCTGTCCCAGCAATCACCCACAGTTCCCATCGCTCCTTCACCAATAGGGATATCGAAATCAAATTTATCATATATGGAATATGGATCATCTCTTCTTAAATCCCATTTCATTCCACTTGCCCTTAAGTTAGGACCGGAAATTCCGTAATTAATTGCTGCTTCAAGAGAAAGGACTCCGACATTAGCAGTTCGTTCAATAAAAATTCTGTTACCCGTTAAAAGATCATTTAATTCTTTAATCTTTGGTCTGAAGTAAGGAATAAACTCTTTCGCAAGCCTTATAAAATCAGGATGTAAATCGTGTGAAACCCCGCCGACCCAAATATAATTGTAAAGTAACCTGGCGCCGGAAACTAATTCGAAGAGGCTGAGAATATTTTCACGATCTCTGAAACAGAAAAGAAATGGAGTCATTGCGCCGATATCGGCTCCATAGGTTCCAAGGGCAACCAGGTGAGATGCGATTCTCTGAAATTCTCCCATTATAACGCGTATATATTCAACTCTTTCAGGAACTTCAATTCCTAAAAGTCTTTCCACTGCTACTGCGTATCCAAACTCATTATACATTGAAGCAAGATAATCCATCCTGTCTGTGTAAGGAACAACCTGAGGATAAGTCATTGCTTCGGCATGTTTTTCAAAACAACGATGAAGATATCCAATGTGCGGTCTGCATTCTTTAATTATTTCACCCTCGAGAGTTAATTCTAACCTGAGCACCCCATGTGTTGAAGGATGCTGTGGTCCCATGTTCAGAACCATCTCTTCGGTTTTTAATGAACTCTTTTTGTTTATTTCTTTTTTATCTTCCACAAGCATCATTATTCAATCCAATAATCAATTTCCAGATAACAATTTTTATAAAAGAAATTTAATTGTTATTTGAATGTTTTCAGTCATTTATAAATTGAAATTTTCTTTAATAAGGTACTTTCATCCCCTGATAAAATTCAGGATTTTTATAATCCTTCCTCAATGGATGTCCGGCTTCCCAATCATAAGGCATCAAAATTCTTCTTAGATCAGGATGATTAAGGAAATTAAATCCAACAAGGTCAAACGCCTCTCTTTCATGCCAGTCAGCACCTCTCCACACATCTGCTACCGATTCAAGGTCAGGTTTTTCCCTGGGGACAGAAACTTTAAGAGTAACTTTCTGTTTGAGTGAAGTAGATTCCAAATGATAAAATACACTTAAAGTCCCGCCAACAATAGTAAATGTTCCATCTTCATTAGTTTTCTTTTCCCCGTTGTCATCATCAACACCGGATAGGTTCATAAGATTATCAAAGAGCAGCTCCTCTGTATCTCTTAGGAAAAAACAAATATTTTTAATTTCTTTCGGTGAAACTGAAAAAAAAGATTCAACCGGCTGTCCTGTTATAAGATTACTTACAGTGTCGCCAAATTTAGTTTTTAGAATTTCAAAAATTGCTTCTGTAGATTTCATGCTGATTTCTTTACAATGGTTTCATTACGGATTTTTTCCTGAAGCTTAAGTAAGCCCTCTAATAAGGCTTCAGGTCGGGGAGGACATCCGGGTACATAAACATCAACCGGAATTACTCTGTCAACTCCTTTTAGCACATGGTAGCCGTGTTCCCAATAAGGTCCGCCGCAGTTTGAGCAGCTTCCCATAGATATCACGTATTTAGGATCGGGCATTTGTTCATATAATCTCTTTACACGGAGCGCCATCTTTAATGTCACTGTTCCGGAGATGATTATAACATCTGACTGACGTGGTGATGGACGCGGAATTACTCCAAACCTGTCAAAATCATAATGTGAAGCTGAAGTTGCCATCATTTCTATTGCACAACATGCCAAACCAAATCCAACCTGCCAGACAGAAGAAAGTCTGGCCCAGTTAAGCAGATCTTCAACTTTAGTTATTACTATATTGCCATCGTTTAATTGTTTATCGAGTAATCCCATTTCTGTACAATTCTAAATTATTAAACAACTTCTTCAGTTACAATTTCCTGTTTAGTCTTATCTTTTTTATTTAATCCCAACGGGACAGGCTTAGGACGAGCCCATTCAAGATCACCTTTGCGCCACTCGTATGCCATTCCTAAACCAAGCAGTATTAAAAAGATTGCTCCTACTAAAAACCCCCCCATGCCAAATTGTTTATAAACCAGTGACCAGGGTACGAGTAATACTACTTCCACATCGAAGATGAGGAAGATTAAAGCAACAACATAAAAACGGATATTAAATTTAACCCAGGGTGAGCCCTCAATATTTTCGCCGCATTCATACGTGAGTAGTTTTTCTTTTGTCGGTCTGGATGGGCGAATTAATTTTGCGGCAAAAACGGCAACGATAACAAAAAGGATTGCAGTGAGGATAAAAACGAATATCTTGCCAAATTCTGTTATCATAAAATTTTATTTTTGGGTCAAAATTAACACTACGGTTAAGTAATGTCAATAAAATCAATTGTTAGTAATTTGCTGATTGCGGATAGCAAATATTTTTAATGCGCCAACATTTTCAAGATATATGCCACGTTGAAATAGCATCTTAAAATGTCGAAAAGAATGAATAGGCTTAAAATATTATCAAAATTAAGATGAAAAAAAAAATCCCTTTTCTCAATCGGGAGAATTTTGGAATCATTTATATTATTAATTGTTGAGATTCTCATTCAATGCTAAATTAATAATGTCTAAGTTTTCAATTAATTGATTATATAATCAATTACCGGTATATTTTTATAATAATTATATTTTTGTATGTACACCGAGAATCTTTTCTTCTTTTGTAAAAACATTCCAGGATTTAACAGGCGGTAATGGATTTAATAAAACAATACATAGTTCAATCTGTCTCAACTGCAGCGAACAGCCTACGTCTGAGTACGCAGAAGATAGAAGTTGTGAGCTTATTGAAAGAACTGATCACCAAATCGGAGGACCTGGAATCTGATATTAAAAAAATGAAGAAGATTACACAGTTTTCAACACTGGCTATAAGATTAAGTGAAATACACAATTTCCTTACTCAATCCCAGGTGGACATGAATAGAATATCAGAAAAATTTAGAGAGCATAGTCAGTTTCTGATAAAGGATTTGAGTAATATGCTCGATATGGTTAACGTCACATCATTTAAAGATGGTTGGAATGTATTGCATGATGAAAGAGAAGAAGGATTAAATAAAGAAATAAATATAGACCTGTCAAAAAGAAAAACCGAAGATATCTCTTTTGATAATACCGAACGGCAGCATTTAAAAGAAAAGATAATTATGGATGATGAGAAAGAAGAAGATATCTTCTTTCAGAATTATGAATCAACAATACTTGAGCCGATCAAACCGCTTGATCAAATATTAAAAAATTTGGCAGAAGGTAGTACTGAAGAAGAAGATTTAAATGAATTTGCAGATATTTTTTCAAATAATCAGGAGCTTTCAAATAAAGCAGGTTTTGAAATTATTGCTAATATGCATAAGATTGTTGCTAAAGCAATAAGATTAATTAATTGCGGTGAACTAAACCCAAAAAAAGATGTGATAGAATCTATGAGAGCCTGCCTGATCGTTATTGTAGCGGTTGTAAGGGGAAAAGAAGTGGACATAACGAATTACCTGAACAGAGCCGAAGAATTTGGTGAAAGCATAAACACTTTAACAATTAAGGAAAACAAATAAACATGGATTTATTTGCAGTTATTATGGCTGGTGGTGTTGGTTCAAGATTCTGGCCAAGGAGTAAAGAAAAAACTCCCAAACAATTGCTTAATATTTTTGGTGAAAAGACAATGATCCAGGAAACTATTACCAGGTTAGTCGGTGTAGTTAAAATTGAGAATATTTTTATAATAACTAATAAAATTCAGAGAAGTGAAATTATAAATCAGCTTCCGCAGCTTCCGGAAGAAAATGTTTTAGAAGAACCCTTCGGAAGAAATACTGCAGCCTGTATTGGTCTTGCTTCCATAATTATCAGGACAAAATCTGCACACGCGGTTACTTTAATTCTTCCTGCAGATCATATAATAAAGGATTTTGATGTTTACCATAAAATCCTTATCCAGGCAGCAGAATTTGCTGATTCTTCCAAAGGACTTGTTACAATAGGTATTAAGCCTACCAGACCAGAAACAGGTTACGGTTACATTCAGATGGAAGAAGATGAAATAGTTGAGAATGTACATAAAGTATATACATTTGCTGAAAAACCAAATTATGCAACAGCAGTAAGGTTTTTGGAAAGCGGAGATTTTTATTGGAACAGCGGTATGTTTATTTGGCGGGTTGATGCTATATTAAATGAAATAGAAAAATATATGCCTGAACTGTATGAAGGTTTAGAAGAACTTGTTCCTTCTATAAATACAACAGAGTATAACACAACTCTGGCAAATATTTATGGTAAGCTCAGAAATATTTCTATTGATTATGGAATAATGGAAAAATCACAAAATGTTTACCTGATTAAAGGTGACTTTTCGTGGAGTGATGTGGGAAGCTGGGAAGAGGTATATCAACTTTCGGACAAGGATGAGAATGGTAATGCTGTTATTGGAAATGTATTCACTGAGATGACAGTTGATTCGTACGTTTTTTCTCCTAATAAATTTACTTCCGTAATTGGAGTTGATAACCTGATAATAATAAATACTGATGATGCATTATTAGTATGTCGGAGGGATAAGAGCCAGGATGTTAAAAAAATAGTGGAGCACCTTAAAATAAATAAGCTGACTGAATATTTATAAAAATTACCGTCGACTTCTTCATTTAATATTCTAATATGAAAAAAGTTTTTACTGAAAAAGATATCGTAAATGCATCTTTGGATGATAAGATTATTCTGCTCAGTAAGGATGACATCCTAACTCCATCAGCAAAAGACAAAATAAAAGAACTAGGATTAAAAATTGTTAATAAGGATGCGGCTGAAAATATTCAAAGCCGTGATCAACAACTGGCAAAATCAATCAGACTTAATAAAGTTGTAATAGGCAGTGATCATACCGGATTTAAAATAAAAAATTTTTTAAGTAAGCATTTAACGGATAAAAGTATACAAGTAGTCGATGTTGGTACTTATGATGAAAAATCATGCGATTACCCGGACTATGCTCTTGCTGTTGCAAAAAAAATTCAGGCAAAAGAAGCTGATTTTGGAATTCTTATTGATGCCACAGGAATCCCGTCTGCAATCACCGCAAACAAATTAGTTGGAATAAGAGCAGCTACCTGTTACAATGAGTTTTCCGCCAGGAGCGCAAGAGAACATAATGATGCCAATATCCTGGTATTAGGTGCAAAAACCCTGGGAGAAGAAACTATTAAGTCTATTGTTGAAGTCTGGTTAAATACACGATTTGGGGGAGGCAGACACCAGAGAAGACTTGATAAAATATCTTTTATTGAAAAGAACAACAGGTAGCATATTTTTATCTATCGATTAATTATTAAGTTTTGTTTAAGTTTACTTTGTAATTATTAAAAAGAAAAATCATTACGGCTAAAATCAGCCTGCCACATACTCCATCAGACAGAATTAAATCAACTAAATTGGTGGAAATTCAATTAAGGTATTAAATTGTTTGTCATTGACGCTCCGGTTGCAGAAACTATCGAACTCGAAAATCAAATCTTTCTACAAAAAATCTATTGTCCTGAAATAGCTTCTGTAATTAGACCCGGACAATTTCTTAATATCCGTGTTTCAGAGTCCTATTATCCGTTGCTTCGCCGTCCTTTCAGTGTTTGCGATGTGGATAAAAATCATTTCTTTTTACTGTTTAACATATATGGAACCGGAACAAGAATACTTGCACTTAAAAAACCGGGTGAAAAAATAGATATACTGGGACCACTCGGAAATGGATTTAGCCTGAATGGAGAATTTGAAAAAGCTATTATAGTTGCCGGCGGTTTGGGAGCCGCACCCTTTCCATATTTTACAAGAATGATTTCTCATCAAAAAAAAATAGTTACGTTAATAGGTGGTCGAACCAGAACTGATATCATCAGGTATGGAATGGTAAATCCTGAATATTCAACAGATGATGGATCTCTGGGATTTAAGGGCACAGTAGTTCAATTGATGGAATCCAAACTCTCTCAGTTAAAAAAAGAAAACATAAAAGTATTTGCCTGCGGACCGAATGCAATGCTAAGATCTCTGAAAGAATTGTGTATAGAAAATGAAATTGATTGTGAAGTTTCAACGGAATGTGCAATGGCATGCGGTTTCGGTATTTGCCAGGGATGCCCTATAGAATCAACTGAACAGAAAGATAAATATTTACTTGTATGTAAAGATGGTCCCGTATTCAATGTTAAAGATGTTGTTATATGAGCAAAGTTGATTTAAGTGTAAAAGTAGGTCCGATGACTTTTAGAAATCCAATTCTTCTGGCTTCGGGAACAGTTGGATATGGGAATGAAATTTCTGAATTTATTGACCTGAATAAGATTGGCGGTATTGTTACAAAATCATTAAGTTTAAAACCCAGAAAAGGAAATCCTCCACAGCGTATTGTTGAAACTCCATCCGGAATGTTAAATGCAATTGGTCTTGCTAATGTCGGAGTTGAAGAATATATAAAAGAAAAAATTCCGTTCATTGAAAAATATGATGTGCCACTGATATGTAATATTGCTGCAAGCTCAATTGAAGAATATGTTGAATGTGTGAGGATACTTACAGATCAGGAAGCCGTTGATGCTTTCGAAATAAATGTTTCGTGTCCAAACGTGAAGGAGGGAGGCCTTCAGTTCGGGAATGACGTAAAAGCAGTTTCAAAAATTACTGAAAAAGTTAAAGCTGTTACGGCCAAACCGGTGATTATAAAATTATCTCCCAACGTTTCATATATCTCAGAATTTGCAATGGCTGTAAAAGATTCGGGTGGAGATGCAGTATCGGCAATTAATACTTTGGTTGGAACGGCATTTAACATTTTTACAAAAAAAGCGAAAATCAAGAATATAACAGGAGGACTTTCAGGTCCCGCCATCAAACCAGTGGCTTTAGCAAAGGTTTTTGAAATAAAACAAAAAGTTAATATCCCAATTATAGGAATTGGTGGAATTATGGTTTGGAAAGATGTTATTGAATTTATGATTGCAGGATCATCAGCTATACAAATTGGCACTTTAAACTTTATTGATCCAACTGCTCCTATGAAAATAATTGCAGAGCTTGAGGAATATTGTCTAAATTCAGGACTAAATAAATTATCTGATATTACCGGATCATATATTATATAATATTATGAGAATTGACTCGGCTTTAAATAAACTTTACTCTCTTCATCAGTTTAATATAAAACTGGGACTTGATAATATTACTTCGTTTTTAAAAGTAATTGACAACCCTCAAAAAAAACTTAAAACATTTCACATTGCAGGCTCAAATGGAAAAGGCAGTACAGCAGCTTTTACCTCAAGTATACTCCAGGAATTGGGATTCAAAACAGGCTTATATACGTCACCACATTTTATAAGGTTTAATGAAAGAATAAAAATTAATGGAATTGAAATACCAGACACTTACATTGCGGGTTTTATTTCCAATTATGAAAAAGAAATTGATAGACTTCAGTTAACATTTTTTGAGGTAACAACAGCACTTGCCTTTCAATATTTTTCTGATAATGAAGTTGATTATGCGGTAATTGAGACCGGACTTGGAGGAAGGTTGGATGCTACTAACGTTTTAGATCCTTTAGCAGTCATTATAACTTCCATCAGTCTTGAACATACCCAGATACTTGGAGACAAAATTGAACAAATAGCTTTCGAGAAAGCCGGAATAATAAAAAAACATTCAAAAGTTTTTGTTGGAAAATTACCTGAAACTGCTACATTTGTGGTCGAGCAGAAATGCAAGGAAACTGATTGTGAACTATTCATGATTGAAGATTACACACTTGAAAAAAATGAAATGTTTGAACTTTATACTGAAGAAATTGAACTTGATGACTGGCGGACTCCACTTAAAGGAAATTATCAGAAATATAATGCCGCACTTGCTGCTCTGTCAATAGTTAAAAGTTTAGACACTACAGATTATCATTCTATTGATCTTGGGATAAAACATGTAATTTCAAACACAGGTATTCAGGGACGATTTGAATATTATAGAAAAGCACCGGATATCATTTTCGACTCGGCACACAATCCCGAAGGTTTATCAAATTTTATTTCTGAGTTCCAAAAAGATGAAAATAAGTACACCCGAAAAGTATTATTATTCGGAGCAATGAATGATAAAGCGGTAGATGTAATGCTTAACCTTGTTAAAGATCATTTTAATGAAATTCATATCTGTAAAGCTAACTACGAACGGGCCCTTCCGGTAGAAGAAATAATAAAATTAGCCGAAAAACAGAACATTAAAACTTTAGTAGAGGTAAATCCATCTCAATTTGTTAAGGAATTTGAAAGAAGGGAACAATCTGATTGTTTAGTAGTTTTGGGCAGTATATATCTCCTTGGGGATATAAAATCTGATCTACTTTTAAATAAAAGTGCTTGACATTATTTTTAATTAGCGCTAAGTTTCGAAGAAACCTCTTGTTCCTTTCAAAAAACAGTTAAACTAAGTAAAAAAATATTACCCCATAAATTTTTCCGATAATTGTATCTAATTACACAAATAATAACTAAGACATTTATTTACTAATCTTTTAAGGTCACATTATGCCAATGGATATTTCCGAACTGAAATCCAAAAAAATCGTTGAATTAAACGAGATAGCCAAAGAACTTAATATTTCCGGCTATTCTGATTTACGAAAGCAAGAATTAATATTCAAAATATTAGAAGGACAAACTGCCAAGGATGGACTGACATTCTCGCGCGGTGTGCTTGAAGTACTTCCGGACGGATATGGATTTTTACGTTCGGCAGATTATAATTATTTACCTTCACCTGATGATATTTATGTATCTCCCTCTCAGATAAAGAAATTTTCATTAAGAACCGGTGATTTTGTAAGTGGACAAGTTAGACCGCCTAAAGAGGGCGAAAGATTTTTTGCTCTGCTTAGAGTAGAAGCCGTGAACGGGCAGGATCCCGAAGCAATCAGAGAAAGAACTCTGTTTGATAATCTCACACCTGTGTATCCCACAAAACGAATGAATCTGGAATCCGCTCCCGGTGAATATTCAATGAGAATTATGGATTTACTTTCGCCAACAGGAAAAGGACAGAGAGGATTAATTGTTTCTCCTCCTAAAAGCGGTAAGACCATACTTCTTCAGAAAATAGCCAACTCCATAACCAGGAATCATCCTGAAATAAAATTGCTTATCCTCCTGATTGATGAACGACCTGAAGAAGTTACTGATATGGAACGTTCTGTGAAGGGTGAAGTTATTTCATCAACTTTTGATGAACCTGCTGAGAGACACGTTCAGGTTGCAGATATGGTTATTGAAAAAGCTAAAAGACTTGTAGAAGCCAAAGAAGATGTCGTCATTTTATTGGATAGTATTACAAGACTTGCACGTGCACATAATATTGTAGTTCCTCATTCAGGTAGAATTCTTTCAGGTGGTGTTGATTCTAATGCGCTCCACAAACCAAAAAGATTTTTTGGCGCTGCAAGAAATACCGAAGATGGCGGAAGTTTAACCATTCTTGCAACAGCTCTTATTGATACGGGCAGCAGGATGGATGACGTTATTTTTGAGGAATTTAAAGGTACAGGTAATATGGAAATAGTTCTTAATCGTGATTTGAGTGATAGAAGAATATTTCCTGCAATTGATGTTAACCGTTCAGGAACCAGGAGAGAAGATCTCTTAATGAAAGAAGACGAATTGGCTAAAGTCTGGATTCTGAGAAAACTACTTAGTGATTTCAGTCCTATTGAAGCAATGGAATTTCTGCTTGATAAAATGAGAGGGACTAAAACCAACAAAGATTTCCTGAATAACATGAACAGTTAATTCCGGTTATTTATTTTAGAATCTTTTTATTTTCGTATTTGTAAGAAAATATTCGGTAACTCATTATTTCGATGCAAAATTATAGTATTGAAAAGGTGGCTTTAGGGTATTAGCTTTCTGAAAAAAGAGATTTTGTGTTTAAAAAATTTACCTCATTCTTAATAATCTTTTTCATTACCGGGGTGATTTACGCGCAACCTGTTGTTTCCAAAATATTGTATTCCGACTTCATTCAACTACCCACTGATTCTTCTGAAACCATTTACTACACTTATAAAATTCCTTTAAATCACCTGGTCTTTGAAAAAGAATCCGATCTGTTTCTTGCTCAATACAGATTGTCGCTTGAAGTATTCGATTCTGCAAATCAAAAATTTATTACCAGGGCTATTAAAGAAAAAAATATTCAGGTTGCCGATTATGAGCAGACAAATTCATCCTATATTTTTTCTGAGGGGGTACTTGAGTTAAATTTAAACCCAGGTATTTATTCTGTTACAGAAATTCTTTATGACTATAAATCTAATAAGGAGTTTAAATTACCTTCATTTAAGGAGATTGTTGATTCCAACCAGCGAATAGTATATCCTATAATTGTTAGTACTCAACAAATGGAATGCAATTCCGCCAAGTCATCTGTACTTTCTAATTACGGCGGACATCTTCCTTTTGATGAAAATGAATATACATTTGTAATCCCGGTTAAAAATCCTAAACCGGATTCGTTGTTTGTAACAATCATCCAGAATAAAGATACTTTGTACTCCAGGAAAATTGAGAGACCTGAACAGGAGAGAATAAAACTGAATGAATGTGGCGGTAAACTTGTAATTGATGAAATTCCCGGTGTGAACAATTATAGTATTTTTAAAATAAGTGGGGTAAGTAATAAAATAAAAGAAGGTCCGTTTTTAATAATCGTTTCAGTTCATTCTGATGATTCTAATCCAGAAAAGCTGCAACTCAAATGTGATTGGATTGATAAACCACGTTCACTTGTTGATCCTGAAATTGCAATAAAAGCACTTAAATTTATTGAAAAAGATTCCATCATAAGTTCACTATTAAGTGCAGACGATGAAAAATATGGACAGGAATTAGCTACATATTGGAAAAAAATTGATCCGACTCCCAATACAGAATTCAATCCGCTGATGCAGGAATATTATTTAAGGATAGATTATGCTGTTAAGAATTTTAATTCAATCGGCGGTTTAAACGGTGCAAACACGGATCGTGGAAAAGTATATATTAAATTTGGTAAACCGATTGATATAATCCGTGCATCAGATGATCACGGAAATATTATTGAAACATGGACTTATAACAATCCGCAACGTAAATTTGTATTTATTGATAAAAAAGGAACCGGAGAGTTTTCACTCATAAACGGATGAAAAACAAATACGTATTTAGTTGTGGTGATATAAATGGTATAGGACCGGAAATTGTTATTAAAACCCTGAACCAACTTTCAAAGAAAAAGGGTAACCAGTTTATTTTCGTTTGTCCTCAGAATGTATTTAATGAGATATCCTCTTTTACCCAGCCTATGTTCCAATATAAAGTTGTTAGTAAAATCAGCGAAATTGATAACACTGAAGTAATTTTGTTTGATATAGGCAATTTTAAAATAAACACTGGAAAACCTACTAGAACATCCGGCAAGGCCTTGTTTCTTGCTCTCCTAAAATCCTGTGAGATACTAAAAAATAATTTTGCTGAGGCACTAATTACTGCTCCAATTTCAAAAGAAGCTATGAATAAAGCAGGTTATCATTATCCGGGTCATACAGAATTACTTGCTGAATGGTTTAATACTGAAAACTATGTGATGATGTTTTTATCAAAAAAAAATAAGGCTGCTCTTACTACAATACACAAACCAATTTCAGCCATACCAAAACTTCTGACGGCTAAAAGATTAAAAGCTGTATTGGATGTTGTTATTTCGAGTTTGCAAAAAGACTTCAATATAAATTCACCTAAAATTGGAATCTTAGGATTAAATCCTCATGCCGGTGAATCAGGGTTAATTGGAAGTGAAGAAGAAAAAATTATAAAACCCTTTCTCAAAGGATATGATAAAAAAAAGTTTGTAGAAGGACCATTTTCACCGGATGCATATTGGGGAAACTTAACTTACAAAAATTATGACCTTACCCTGGGAATGTACCACGATCAGGTTTTAATTCCCTTCAAATTATTAAATTTTTCAAAAGGTGTTAATTACACTGCCGGTTTACCAATAGTAAGGACTTCACCCGACCACGGTGTTGCTTATGATATTGCAGGTAAAAATATTGCAAATGAGAGCAGTATGCTTGAGGCTTTTCACTTTGCTGAGATTATTTTAAATAATAGAAAAAGATGGAATTCCAGTAATTGAAGAATTATGATAAAGTAGCACTGATTTATCCGCACTTGATGAGGAGTATTCAATATGACAAATGGGCCGAATACATTTATGTAATAGTGAGAAAATCTGTTGACGGTAATGATAATATTCTGGAACTGGCTTCGGGAAATGGAAAAATGGCAGATCAGATTAAGAAGTATTTTCCACAATTAATTATTTCTGATCTATCTTTTAATATGTTGTCTCTGTCTGAAAATAAATTAAGAAAAATTTGTTGTGATATGACAGCAATACCGTTAAAAACAAATTTTAAATTAATATATTCTGCTTTTGACAGTATTAATTATCTTACGAGCAAAAAGAAACTATTCCAGATGTTTAAAGAAATTAAAAGATTATTGTGTGCTAATGGAATTTTTACATTCGATGTCAGTCTTGAAACAAATAGTTTAAACCATCTGAATGAGCCGTTGAGAAGTGGAAGTTATAATGGAATAAACTATATTCAAAGAAGTGAATATTCTCCCGGCAAGAGATTACATAAAAATAAATTTGAAATAAAGATAGATGATGAAATATTTTATGAGGAGCACAATCAAAAAATATTTTCCTTCGAGGAATATTTTCTGTCGATAGAAAAAGCCGGATTGTATGTTGAAGAGTGCTACGACGCATTTACTTTTAATGATGGAAATTCTGAATGTGAAAGAGTTCAATTCGTGGTGAGAAACTAATGTTGTCAATTAATAATGTTATTTACAATTATCCTTCACAATCAGTCTTTGAAGATTTAAATCTTGAACTTAATTCGGGTGAGTTTATATTTTTAATAGGGAAGAGCGGCTCCGGTAAAAGCACACTTCTCCAAATGATTTACATGAATATTTTACCTCAGGCAGGAACTGTTCAGGTTGATAAATATGACAGTAAGACAATCAGACCGAAAATGCTGCCATACCTGAGAAGAAAAATCGGAGTTGTTTTTCAGGATTTCAAATTATTAAGAGACAGAAATATTTATGAAAATCTTTCCTTTGTTCTGGAAGTAACAAATATACATGGAAGGGAAATTAAGAAAAGGGTTAATAATGCTTTATCTGATGTGGGATTGATTCACAGGCGCTATAGTATGCCGGATGAATTATCAGGCGGGGAAAAACAGAGAATTGCAATAGCCAGGGCAATTATTAATGAACCAATATTTAATTCTTGCAGATGAACCTACAGGAAACCTTGATCCGGAAACATCTGCAGAAATTCTTGAAATTTTTGAAAAGATAAATTCCCGTGGTACTGCTGTTATATTTGCAACACACAATTATGAAATCGTAAAGAAATACAACCACAGGATAGTTAAACTGGAAAACGGGAGAGCTTTTAAAGCTGTTATAAAGCAGAAAGAATAATCTTTTTTCCTGCTTTTTCTTCAAGCTTTTTTAATATTTCCTGAGTAACTTCTTCAACCTTTCTCATACCATCTGCACTGATTACTTTATTTCCTTTTTCGTAAAATGCTAAAACGGGTTTAGTATTATCTTCGTAAACACTTAATCTGCGTCTTATTACTTCTTCTTTGTCATCATTCCTCTGGTAAAAACTATTCTTGGATCCGCATTTCGGACAGGAAGATAAGTCTTTAACTTCGCCGTAATTAAAAATATTATTACACGACTTACAGGCGCGCCGGTTAGTAAGCCTTTTTATTATTTCTTCATTATCTGCGTTAAGATTTATCAAATAAACATTTCCAATCCTTAACTCTTTAAGTAAAGCTTCCAGAGATTCTGCCTGGGCTACTGTACGGGGAAACCCATCGAGAATAAAACCATGTTTGCAGCGCTGCTGCATAAGTGTATCTTTAATTATTCCCATCATTATATCATCAGAAACGAGTTCACCGGCATTCATAATTTCCTGAGCCTTTATACCTAAAGGAGTTTTATCGTGAACGGCTTGTCTTAAAATATCACCGGTAGAAATATGAGGTATACCTAATTTTGCTGATAAAATTTTCGCCTGTGTCCCTTTTCCTACACCCGGGGCACCAAATAAGATTAAACGCATAATAGTTCTCCCATTTTTTATTTACAATTTAATTTTATTGAACTTTTTAAGCAAGTTCATCTTTACTGTTACGTGTTCTTAACTTATTAAAAAACTGTGTCATTAGTCCCTGACTTTCCTGTGAATAAACCCCGGACACAATATCGATTTTATGATTATATAACCCTTCTTCTGCAAGGTTATACAGAGAACCGCATGCCCCAAACTTCGGATCGAATGCACCGAAGTATAGTCTTTTTATCCTGCAGGAAAGAAGAGCGCCCGTGCACATTATACAGGGTTCCAGAGTAACATAAATTTCACAACTATTTAATCGCCATTTTTCTATATATGCTGATGCGGCAGTTAAAGCAATCATTTCTGCATGCGCTGTTGCATCTTTTAATTTTTCAACCTGGTTGTAGCCACGCCCGATAATTTTATTATCTTTAACAACAACGGCTCCAACAGGAACCTCATCGTCTCCCAATGCCTTCTCTGCTTCCTGCAGAGCAGCAAACATATATTTGTATGTTTCTTCTGAAAACATCTGGAGCAAAAATACTAATTATTTATTGAGTTATGTTAAATAAAGCAAATGGTATTGAATGATTTTTTTTGTTGTATCCGGCTTGTTGGTAAAATAGGTATCGTCTTAAAATTCACGGTTATATCTATAAAAATTATTTCCCAGCAATATATAAACAATCATATACTAATTTGTTTCGACTAACACATATTGTGAGCAAAGTAATTTTGTCACTCTTCAAATAGAAATAAAAAACATTCTTCTGCTAGTTCATAAAATTTTTCGGATAAGTTTTTACGTTCATTCCAAATTTCATTTGTTCTTCCATCCTGCAGGACCAGACAAGTTCGCCATTCCAGACGGTTATATCCGGACATCCATCACACATATTCTGACGACCATCCTGTAGAAAATCTACCGGTTGGATTATCATTATTGATTGGTAATACAACTTCCTGAATATGTTCAGGGGATTCTTTTAAATATTCAAAAGCAGTCTTTTTGAGTCTTTTATCAAATAAACTTAATAGAAGCATTGACCGTCCTTTTGCCGCATCTTTAGGAGCTGCGTAAGCTAAATATCTGTTGTAAAGCATGTGATTAAATGTCTGGACAATTTCAATTCCTTTACTTCCCATATAACCATAGATTTTATTTTTTTTCCCAAGCCTGCCTGTTAACAACCATTTAAATGAATCCGGTTTTTCTGAGCCGTTAAGGTATGCACACGGATCAAAATCCGGGTATTCAGTTCTAATCAGTTCAACAATTTCTTCTGCTTTAATATCAGTTCTTTCCGTTAATTCTTCATTATAAACGAGCTGATTCATATCTATTTTTTTAGGACCCAGGTAAAAATCAACTTCGTTATTATTAACTGCACGGTATAAAATGAATACCATGACCTGGACAATATCTATATGTTTTTCCGCCCACTTGACCATTTCCGGAATATACTTCAAAGTATCTTCGTAAACCGTAGAGTTAAAAGAACAGGAAATATTTCCTGCTTTAGAAAGCATCTCAGCATAATGCAACCTTAACTCATTCAGTTCCAGTTCGTTTTTATCTTTCCATCCCGGACGTCCCTGTTTACTATCAATGTGAAATGTGAAACCAAAGACACCTGCCTCTTTAAGCTTTACAAGAAGATCTTCAGTGAGGGCTAATCCATTAGTGTTTATAATTGGCTTGAGATTTCTTTCTTTTACTTCTTTTACAATTTCAAGAATATCCGGATGCATAAGCGGATCACCACCGGCAATTGATATCCCATCGCTTTTTCTTAGTGATGTGAATACATCAAGATCTGATTTGATTTGACTTAAAGATTTGTGACTGTTTTCATTTTTACGATAGCAGCCATCACAATGGAGATTGCATTTTGCAGTGGGTTCCAACCACGAGATTGAATTATCTGTAAGTGTCCATGGCAGGCGATAATAATCTAAATGATTCAGCTTGAGCATAAGCTCCCCTCCATTTAAATATATTTATTAAAGATAATTGAAACTTAAATTAAGTCAGTAAAATTTTCAATAAGTTCTAAATGTCTAATCAATTTTAAGAAAAGCAATTTTAATACTTGTAATTTCATCATTGGAGTAAGGAGAAATTTTTATAGTTGCATTTAATCGCTTTCCGGGAAGATCAAAATAAAACCATTCGGCATTCCAGTCATTCGGTTTAAATAAATCAGGATCTCCGTAATCTGCTGTTAAAGTGTGAACTACCTGGTAAAAAATTTCTGCAACAGGGCGATTATTATTTTTAACTACGAGATCAATTTCATTTAACCCTGAATCATTAAAAAAAAAGACCCAGAGATGTAAATCCTGGTCAGAATAATTTCCACCCTGGTAACCAATTGCATCATCTTTTTCGTATCCGGGGATCAGGTGATATTTTTCCTCCATTATCTGCTTGACCATATCTTTCGAAATTGTCCAGTCAAAAGGACCCATTCCGAAAAGTCGTTTTGCCTGTGGATAAGAACTGGCGCTGAATAAAAGAAATATAAAAACACATAGCCAAAAATTTGATTTCAAAATTATCCTTTAAAAGAAATAATGTTAAACCTGAAATAAACAGATTTTAGAGTAAAATTAAGTTTGCCTGAATTTTCGTTGCATTAAACTATGATATTTAACTCTGCATTTCAACAATGTTCTGCTTTAGTTTATTTAGTATTTATATTAAATAAGCTGGTGAAGCTATTAATAGTTAGGTATAAAGATCTTTTATATGAAACACCTGCGAAAATTATCTCTGAGTTAATAGATTAACAATTGAAGCATTAGACGAAACTGTGAGGGAATTAATAGGAAATTAAATGAATCAGGACATTTCCATCTAAATTTATTGAATTGAAGGAATTGAATAATTGATAAAGTATGCTAGTAATCTTTTAGTAATTGAGGTATATGTTTATAAATACTAATTTATTTTATGCCAGAACTTTTATCAAAAATAAATAAAATAATTTTTAAAGGAATCATTTGTCTTTGTGTTTGATCGGGGAACATTATAATTTTAGCCTGAAGATAAAAGCATCAAATATTCTTTAAGTAACGGAAGGAGTATTCAAAAAAAACATTTCATTTCAAAAATAATAATTAATAACTCTTCAATTGCGGAGGTAAATATGAAGTCCTGGTTACATAATGGGTTATTTTTTTTACTCACACTTTTTCTTTTTATTCTGATTGCAGAAAATTCTTATAGTCAAAATAAAAATTTTATAGGGACCAAAATTCTCAAAGAGGGAAACAAAACAGCTGTTCAAACTATTCCGGAAAAAAACACATCAATAAATGAATCGTTTAAAAATCGAAGTATATTAAGTAAGAATGTAAAAGGAGATAAATATGTACTTGGTGGTAACGAAATTTGGTCATTTCAGGATCCTGTTGCAATAGCAAATTTTACAGAACTGAATGGAGATGGTACAATCCCGGTAGTAGGTTGGGGATTGAACAATATGAGGGTATCACGATACACTCAAACAAACAACACCCCTCAATGGGAATATTCTACCGTACCGAATGACCCTTCGGTAGATGTAGCAGATAATTTCATTGCAGTTTCAAGAGGAACTGAATTTGATATTCTTGATAACCCTACTGGGGATGTTTTATTCCAGTATACAATGCCCGACACTCTCTATGCATCATATGCTACCATTTCCCGCAACGGAAACCAGGCTGTTTTTCTTGCACAGTCAATCGGTAATGGAACAACTTCTGTTATTTATTCCGTTGATCTGTCAGGAGGTACACCTTCGGTTAACTGGACAATGGACGTACCGACAACTGATATAACAAACTGGACAGGAGCTAATTTTTCGGCACAGGGTTCAACTATAGTTGTTGATGGAAGATTTCATTTATATGTTCTTAACAGTTCCGATGGATCATTAATCTGGGATCATTTTGTAAGTAACACCGAAGCGCCTGCTGTGATTAGCGGGGACGGTGCTATTGTTGCAACAGCAGATAACAGCGGTTTTGTTCAGACGTGGATTTACGATAGTGTAAATAGTCAATATAATCTTCTCTGGCAATACAGGGTTCCGGCTGGTATTTACACAAACTGGGCTTCTTCAGTTGCTATTTCAGCAGATGGAAATACAATTGCAGCAGGAACTTTGATTTTTACTTCTACCGCTTATGATGGATCAGTAATCCTTTTTAATACTTATGGTGATGGTACTCCCAATTGGGTTTATAATGGTTTAGGGGATATGGTTGATGATATTGCATTATCAGATGATGGTAAAGTAGTGGCTGCAGCTACATGGGGAGATTATTACAACAGCAGTAGACCGGATCTTCTGGTATTTGATGCTGAAACCGGTGATCTGACATACAACGTTGTTACACCCGGTTCATTTTTCTCAGTAGATATTTCTCCTGATGGCAGAAGAGTATTTGCTGGTGGAAAAGCAGTTCACGCACGTGATTTCGGAAGCGGTGGTATTGTAACTTACGATGAAATTGATCTTGGTGGTGGTTCGGTCAGCGGTAATGTTGATCTTACAGATACCGGAGATGACAGTGGAGTGACAGTTAAAGCAGACGGATCAGTTCGCTATGCTATTACTGACGGATCAGGAAATTATACTATCCAAAATATTCCCGCAGGTACATATACTATCAGTGCAGAAAAACCCGGTTACGAATTTGGTGATGTAACAGGCGTAGTTGTAACTGATGGAAATAATACTTCAGGAATTGATTTTTCCTTAAATCCTTTTACTATGCAGCCTCCTGTATTAAGTGCATCTACAAATGAAATTGGAGAGATTAATCTGAATTGGATTCTACCTCCGGAGTTTAATAATCCACAGAAGGATATGGAAACTGCCAAAGCTGTAGGGGATAATTATTCTCCTGATTTAACATCAGGAAATAACGTGAAATCAGTTAAAGAGAGTAAATCGGATTTTAACATTAATAGTCATCCGAAAATGTTTGGTTTGCTTGCAGATAGTGTGTTCATATATAGAGGACCTGTAGCCGGAGGCCCATATACGAAGTTAGCAAGTGTCGGTATAGGACAAACTACCTTTATTGATTCTGCAGTCGTTCCTTTAAAAGATTACTATTATGTTGTAAACATTGTTACTTCTATTGGTCAAAGTTCTTACTCGAATGAAGCTTTGGGTCAGGTGAATGATTCGTTATTTACTTTCAGTTTCGATACTCCTCAGGGTACTGTTCCGGTAATAGATGGAGTTTTGTCACCCGGCGAATGGGACGATGCTTTCAAGGTAGATGTTTCAGACGTGTTGGGTTATTCCGGCAGTCCGCCTGTTCCACAGGGTTCAGTTTTTATGTATTTCAAGTTTGATGATCAGACAGACATGCTTTATGTAGCCGGTGAGGATTTTCTGAATCCAACTCTGGATGATAATGAAGGCTTCGGACTTTATTTTGATGATAACCATAATAAAACATTTGAACCACAGGGAACGAATCCGTTATTCCAGGAAGGAAATTTCTGGGCATACTGGCATCCTTCCGGTTCCAATCTAAGGTTCAGACCAATCTTTAAAGGCGGAGCTGTTGGAACAGTTGATACTTTAACAGATGGTCAGGTTGCGTTTAGCGATGGTTCCGGGCATCTACAGGGAGAAGTTGCTATCCCAATGGGATTTATGGAAGGTTATCAACTACAGGTATATGGCCCTGACAAACTGGTAGGCCTCGGCGCATTTCTTATTTCAAGAAATGCGGGTAATCCATTATTTGATGGCTGGTGGCCGCAAACTATGAACAGTGTATTCGACCCGAATTATTTCGGGGATGAGAAAATTAATGTTTCACTTACGGCTCCTCCGCAGGCACCTGGTAATATTTCGGTAACCAGACAAAATGGTAAACTATTAGTAACGTGGAATGACCCAACATTGGGACTTAATAATGATCCGCTTCCTGTACCACCACTAATTACCATTTATAAGAATGGACAATTTTTCCAAGAAATAGGACCGGGTGTGCAAAGCATTTTAGACAGTGATGTTGAGTGTGGTCTCTGGTACGAATATAAAATGGAAGCTTCAATTGTAATAGGAAACGATACTCTTATAAGTCCGATGAGTTTACCTGTGGGAACTTTTGCCTGTCAGGATCCTCCTTTGACAGAATTAACCTATGACGATGGGTCGTGGGAAGCATTCTATGTTGTTGACTTTACATATGACAATAACAAATTTGCTCTTCGGTTTACGCCAACATATTATCCGGCTAAAGTTGTTAGATTAAAAACTGTTGTAAATAATGGTGGCGCTTTTGATTTCACAATTCAACAGGATAGTTCGGGGTTACCTGGTGCAAGAAAAATCGCCGGACCATATAGAGTTACCTCAGGTATTGCAGGAGCGGTTAATTCAATAACTCTAACACTACCGGGAAATGACCCGCCGGAAATTCAAAGCGGTGACTTTTGGGTTATTATAAATTATCTGCCCGATAGTCCAGGTGATCCCGGAATTGGTGTTGATTCTGATTCCCCGAATTCCGGCAGAGGTAAGTACTATCTTGGTAGCACAGGCTGGCAGGATTTTGCATCCGGAAATTTAATGATAACAGCTTATATTACAGATACAACAACTATCTCTGGTAATGATCAGGTAGTTACTAAAATTCCGAAAACATATAATATGGAACAAAATTATCCTAATCCATTTAATCCGACAACACAAATAAATTATCAATTGCCGGAATCTCAGATGGTAACTCTGGAAATATATAATTCACTTGGTGAGAAAATCCGTACTCTTGTAAATGAATCACAGAACGCCGGATATCATTCTGTCCAGTGGAACGGACTGAATAATTCAGGCAGAACGGTTGCAAGTGGAATGTATTTGTACAGAATTACTGCGGGAAAATATATTTCAGTGAAGAAAATGTTATTACTACATTAATTTTTCTGATAATCATTTGAATAATTAAAGCGGCATAAACCTTATGCCGCTTTTCAATTAAGAATATTTTAAGTATCTCATTTTGTTATTTAAGTTAACATAAAAGTAAAGCTATATAAAATATTTTGATTTAAAATTGGGGTATGATTTTATTTTATAGCAGCCAATCTTAAATAATGAAATGCAGAATGGATATTGCAGAGAGGGGAGACGATCATTTCAAGGTTACATATCACAGTTATCTCTCAAAAATGTAAATGTCATTTAAAGCACAGTAAATATTTCAGAATAAATTAAATTGCCAGTGAAAATTAATCGATCATTATTTTTTTACAAAACGTTTTTGCAAAATGAATGAATCAAAAATAATATTGAAATACGTTCCTATTTTCTCTGAAATTGATGCGCAAATGCTTGCAAGGATTGAGGAAGTTGGAATCGTAAGAAACTATAAGAAGGATATGATTATCCTTGATGAGACCAATGAGGGAACAGGTTTATTTATTGTTACAAAAGGTGAGGTGAAAGTAACAAGAAATGATTCCGAGGGCAGAGAAATTATATTAAGTATTCTTGGTGAATATGAATACTTTGGTGAAATGTCGCTTCTTGATGGTAACCATCCTTCGGCAAATGTTGTTGCAATGGGGGACACAGAATTGTTCTACATTGGCAGAGAAGAATTCATGCAGCTTATTGAATACAATCCGAAAATTACATACGCATTATTAGAAGGATTGATAAGAAGGCTTAGAGCAGCAGACGATAAAATAAAATCACTTTCACTTTTAAAGGCTGAAGGGAAGATAGTTGCTGCAATAATTCAGATAGCTGAAACATCGGGAAAAATGAAACAGGGTTTGGTTGAAGTAGAACTACCTTATCAACATGAAATTGCAAATATAGCGGGGACATCAAGAGAAACCGTTTCCCGCATTTTACACTCTCTTGAAAGGAAAGGCATTGTTCAGCTTGACGGCTCAAAAATAAAAATACCGGATTATGATTCTTTCAGAAGAACTTTCAGCTGATTTAAAGTTTTCGCTCATCAAATAATTTTCATAATAATGAACGAGCATTTGTTAGGACAAACAAGGCAGGTATCTGTGCTTAAAACTTGTACGTCCGGAAGAATGCTTCCACAAGAATGCCTGAGGCAGAACCCTCAACCTTTTGAGCATTTAAAATAAAAATGGCCTCTTTAATGAGACCTTTTTTGTACGCCCGGAAGGATTCGAACCCTCAACCTTTTGATCCGTAGTCAAACGCTCTATCCAGTTGAGCTACGGGCGCATTACTTAATTTTTTGTGATGGCAAATATACCCATTGCGATTTTTATTTACAATCCGATTTCAGCTTATAAATCAATCAATTCGTGAAAATAATCTAAGGAGTATTTTTGTCCTGATGATTTATGACACAACAAAAGAATAGTTTTCTTACGATGTTGTTTCTAGTCAGTTGAGTAATCGACGATTATTTTACGCAGGAGGGTTCATTATGCAAGAGATTTTCATTTTATCAGGCGGTATACTTTTATATCTTATTTACAATCTCTTTATCCCACCAACTTATAAGAAGCACAATATAATGGAAAGAACCGATTTCAGATCTTTATTCAGGGATTGATTTATTTGGGTTTTTCCCAAAATTGAAAGAATCCGAATCAGGAATTCTCATATCTTCCAAATAGAAGCTAAATATTTGTATATTTAGTAATAATTCAACTCTTTCAATTTCTGGTATATACTTTGTTTACAGAGCAAATAGATTAGTAGCTTTTAAATTCGTCGGGAGGTATGAGATGGATTGGTTAAGAATTAAAAATTGGTTTATTGAGTACAATACTTTACTATTTATTTTATTTATTGCACTCGGTTGGTTGATATCCTGGGTAGGGGTTATAATTTTTATGGCAATATTCCTGAAATAGTAATTCAGGTTTGGTTTAATCCCATACTAAATACCCTAAAATATAAAATGAATTAAATTCATTTTCTTTCATATTACATTCCCACCGCTTATTTTTATACAAATATTTTTCATCATTTTTTCTTATTAAAAGGATCTAATATGTTTACAGGAACCGGAACTGCGTTAATTACTCCGTTTAATGAAGATATGACTGTTGATTATACTTCCATAAAAAAAATAACAAAGTTTCAGATTGATGGAGGAGTTGATGCATTAATAGTCCTTGGAACAACAGGAGAATCTCCGGTAATAAATGATGAAGAGAGAAGAAAAATTATTGCCGCAGTTCAGGAAGAAGTAAATGGAAAGATTCCTGTAATTGTTGGGACAGGAACAAATAATACGATGCACGTTGTTGAACTTAATAAAATGGCTGAGGAACTTTCCGTTGACGGATTGCTGATTGTTAATCCATACTATAACAAAGGAACGCAGAAAAGTATAATCGAGCATTATAAGTTTATTTCTGAAAGAACATCACTACCGATCATCTTATATAATGTACCATCGAGGACCGGGATGAATATTCTGCCCGAGACTGCAATTAGAATTTTTGAGGATTGCAAAAATGTTGTAGGAATTAAAGAAGCAAGCGGTAACATCTCCCAGATTGCCGAGCTGATTGCAGCTAAGCCATCAGCATTCAATGTTTTTTCGGGGAATGATGATCAGACGTTACCAATTATGTCACTTGGCGGAGTTGGAGTTGTTTCTGTTTTTTCTAACCCTTATCCACACCTGATGAAGAAACTCACGAATTCAATACTTCATAATAAATTTGATGAAGCAAGAAAATTAAATGATAATTTTAATGATATGATGAATAAATTATTTATTGAGGCAAGTCCTTCACCGGTAAAATATGTCATGAATAAACTGGGGTATTGTAAAAATATAGTCAGGTTACCCTTATGTGTTTTAACAGATAAAAATGCTCCGGTTCTGGATCATTCAATTATAAATTTAGGTAATTAATTATATGAAGAATATCAGTTACGGATTAATCGGTTACTCCGGCAGACTCGGAACAGAAGTAAAAAATTTATTTGCTGAAAAAGGTCACAAGCTTGTTTTCACTTCGGATCTCGATGGTGAAAAAGAATTTGGAATTCCCGAACTAATTATTGATTGTTCTTTACCCAATGCCTTCGAAAAAAACATTGAAATATTAAAACGTTATAGCACTCCATTCATTATTGCATCAACAGGACTTTCAGATAATCAATTGAATAAGTTAAAATCTATCTCAAAAGATGTCCCTGTAGTTCAGAGTTTTAATTTTTCTACGGGTATCCAGGTTTTATTAAATCTGACTGAATTAGCACATAAGTTAATTAAGGACTGGGATGTTGAGATAACAGAAACTCACCACAAAATGAAGAAAGATAAACCATCCGGCACAGCAAAAATGATTCAAAATATTTTTAAAGATAAACAAGTAAATGTTTCTTCATTAAGATTAGGCGGAGTCCCCGGAGATCATACTGTGGAATTTGGCGGAATGGGAGAAACCTTAAAAATAACCCATCACGCAATTTCAAGAAGAACATTTGCAGAAGGAATTCTGAAATCTGCTGAATTTATTCTGGATAAAAATAGTGGCTTCTTCACTTTCACTGATGTGATTATTGGAAAACTTTAGTGTTTTATAAAAACTAAATCCGAGGTAAAACGTTGGATTCATACGAAGTAATAAATTATATATCAAATGCAGTAAAGAAAACACCTGCCAGAATTTATTTGCAGGGAAATCTTTCCGGTATAGACTTTGATAAACTTGATTTTTATGGTAATGATAAATCTGGAATACTTTTTTGCGAGTATAAGGAATTCAATGAATTTTATGAAAAGAATAAAAAGAATATTTCCAAGTACAGGGTTGAAACAGATAGAAGAAACTCAGCCATTCAACTTGCAGATTTAACCAAATATAATTGTCGTATTGAACCAGGAGCAATTATCAGGGATCTTGTAGAAATAGGAGATAATTGTGTTATAATGATGGGGGCTGTTTTAAATATCGGAGCTGTTATTGGAAAAAAGACTATGATTGATATGAATGTGGTTATCGGAGGAAGAGCAGTTGTGGGAGATAATTGTCACATCGGAGCTGGTGCTGTTCTTGCCGGAGTAATTGAACCACCCAGTGCCGATCCGGTTGTAATTGAAGATGATGTATTAATCGGAGCAAATGTTGTTGTACTTGAAGGAGTGAAAGTTGGTAGAGGGGCAGTTATTGCAGCGGGATCTGTTGTTGTAAAAGATGTAGAATCGCTAACTGTTGTCGCCGGTGTTCCCGCAAAAGTTATTAAAAAAGTTGATGAAAAAACTAAAAGCAAAACTCAATTAATGGAAACACTAAGGAATTTATAATGCCGGTTATAGTTCAGAAATACGGGGGCAGTAGTTTATCTGATATTGATAAGATTAAAAAAATTGCACTGATGATTGCTGCAGTAAAGAAAGAGGGTACTGATGTAGTCGCAGTTGTTTCCGCGATGGGAAAAACTACAAACCAATTAATTGAAATGGCAAAATCTATTATCTTCTGATCCTGAAAAAAGAGAACTCGACATGCTTTTAAGCACTGGAGAGAGAATTACCATGGCTCTGCTTTGTATTTCTTTAAATGATCTGGGCATTAAAGCAATTTCATTAACAGGATCGCAATCAGGAATAATAACAAATGACCGATACAATGATGCGAGCGTTATTGAAGTAAGACCTTTTCGTGTTCAGGATGAACTTGCAAAGGGACAGGTTGTTGTAATAGGCGGATTCCAGGGTGTAAGCTATAAAAGAGATATTACTACGTTGGGGCGTGGAGGTTCGGATACTTCCGCTGTTGCATTAGCTGCAGCTCTTAACGCAGAGAGATGTGAAATTTATTCTGATGTGGATGGAGTTTACACAGCAGATCCTAATCTTATTAAAGAAGCAAAACATCTTCCGGAGCTTTCATTTCAGCAATTGCAGGAAATGTCCGAAGCAGGAGCCAAAGTCTTAAATGCCCAGGCTGTTCAGTTTGCAAAAGAGTCCAGGATTGCTATTTATTCAAGAAGTACTTTTAATCCGGGAAGAGAAACAATTATAAGGGAAACCCAACCAACTGAGAAATTATCTGTGATTGCAGTTGTCCATGAAACCGATATTACCAGAATCACTTTTGAAGATAATAATTTTACAGATATTATTGAATTTCTGGGACGAAGGGATATTTCTGTTAAAGAACTAAATTTACTTCAGGAAAACAGTAACTCAAGGATTTCATTTGTAATCTCAAGAAAGAATATTCACTCCTGGAATAAAGTTGAGACGGAATTACAAAATAATTATAGAAGTAAAATATCGATAGATAATTCACTTAGTGCAGTTTCCTTAATTGGAGAAGGGTTCAGCAGGGATAATCAAATAATATCTCGCACAATTTCTGTGCTTTCTGAGAATAATATTGAATTGTTTGGTTTAACAACCACTTCTTTCAGGATTTCAATATTAATAAAGAATGAATTCCTGGAAACAACCGTGGATATTCTTCATAAGTATTGGATAAATTTACCCTAAAATACTTCACATAAAAATTCTAAGAATTTTGCTATTTTTTAATTCTAAATAATTGTCTTCTGTCAAATATATTTAAGTAATTAAAGTTATAAGAATAAGAAAAAATAATGATTAGAATATTTCTAGTATCCGCAACTACATTTTTGTTTTTATCATTAAGCTTGAATAGTATAAATGCTCAGGGCAGGCGGATGGGTAATGGACAAAATCCGGGTGGTAGCATTTCAGGCACAGTGATAGACTCAGTTTCAAAAGCAGCAATTGAATATGCAAACATAGTTGTGCTCTCAATAAAAGATACAAGTGTAATTACTGGCACGGTAACAAATTCACAAGGAAAGTTTAACATTCCAAATATCCCATTTGGAAAACATTTTCTTGATATCAGGTTTATTGGATTTAAAGATCAAAGACGTGTTATAACAATTAGTCCTCAGAATAGTTCAATTGATATTGGTACGGTTAAATTAAGGTCAGGAACTTATAACCTTGAAAATGTAGTGGTTCAGGGTGTTAGAAATCCTGTAACTTATCAAATTGATAAGAAGGTTATAGATGTCAGTCAAATGGAAACCACAATTTCAGGGAATGCAGCAGAAGTACTTGAAAATGTCCCGTCTGTTACAGTAGATATAGAAGGAAATGTTAGCCTGAGAGGCAGTACAAATTTTACTGTACTAATTGATGGTAAGCCTTCAGTAATGGATGCACAGGATATTCTCCAGCAAATTCCGGCAACATCAATTAAATCAATAGAAATTATTACTAATCCTTCGGCAAAATATGATCCCGAAGGAACTGCCGGAATAATTAATATTATTATGAAAAAGCAGCAAAACCTCGGATTAAGCGGAGTAGCAAATGCAAATGCGGGAGTTCATGATAAGTATGGCGGAGACTTTCTCTTTGAATATAAAACTCCCATGGTTAATTATAATTTTGGGCTGGATTATAACAGAAGAATTTTTCCCGGGACAAGAAAGCAGGAAAATATTTACACACTTCCGGGAAATTCAACTTATTTGAATTCAAACGGAACAATGGAGTGGGGTAGAACTTCTTACGGACTAAGAGGAGGACTAGATTTTAGTCTGAGTGGAAATGATTTGCTTAGTTTTGGCGGAAGATATGGGAACGGTTCGTTTCAGAGAAACTCTAATTTATCGTATTTACAGTGGTCAGATAATTTTCCTCAAAAATATTCGTACCTAAGCGACATCGAGAGTAAAAGAGAACGCAAGTATTTTGCATTGAATACGAATTACCAGCATAAATTTGAAAAGGAGGGACATCAGGTATCGGGTGAAATTTTCTATAGCCATAACAACTCAGATGAAAGTTCCATTACTACACAACTTAGCAGCGGATTGCAAACCGGAGGGACAAAGGCTACAGAAACAGGACCGGAAAATGAATTCCGTGGAAAACTGGATTATGTTCTTCCACTGGGTGAAAAAAATAAATTCGAAGCCGGTTACCAGGGAGAATCAGAACTTTCAACGGACATAAACGGGTTGTATACTTTTGATTCGACATCCGGTAATTTTACATTTGAACCTTTATTCAGCAATTCAAATAAATATAACAGAACTGAACATGCACTGTATTCAATCTACTCGGATGAATTTGGGGACTTTGGAATTCAAGGTGGAATCCGATCAGAATATACTTATCAAACAACAAATATTGTAGATAAAAACGAATTCTTTAAAATAGATCGATGGGACTTTTTTCCAAGTCTGCATAGTTCATATAAACTCGGCAACGGGTCACAGTTGATGGCAAGTTATACAAGGAGAATAGACAGACCTCACGGATGGAATCTTGAACCATTTATTACCTGGGTGGATGCGAACAACGTTCGCAAGGGAAACCCGTCCCTTGAGCCTGAATTTATTGATTCTTATGATGCAGGTGTTCAAACATTTATTGGAAAAATAAATTTCTCAACTGATTTTTATTATCGCGTTACGCAAAATAAAATAGAGCACATTCGCTCTATTTATTCCGGTGCGGAAAATGTAACTCTCACTACATTTGAAAATATAGGGAAAGATTATTCACTGGGTAGTGAATTCATGATAATTTATGATCCATCTGATTTCTGGGATATGAATCTGATGGGAAATCTTTATGATTACCGGGTAAGAGGAGTTCTATACAATGAATCATTTGACAGGAATAGTTTTAACTGGAACATAAGAATGAATAATATGTTTAAAATTACCAGGTCTACTTCATTCCAGTTAAACGGAAGATACAATAGCCCCACTGTGTCATCGCAGGGAAAACAGGAAGGTTATTTTTCAACTGATATTGCTTTAAGGCAGGATTTTATGGATAAAAAACTTTCGCTTACATTACAAGTTAGAGACCTGTTTGGTACAAGAAAACACGAGTTTACTTCCTCTACACCTGATTTATACTCTTATCAGTATTTTAACAGGGAATCGCCGGTAATAATGCTGAATATAAAATTCAATTTTAATAATTATAAACAGAACAATGAAAATCAACCGGATAATGGAATGGATCAGCAGCCTGAGGAATTTTAGTTAGATCAATTCCTAATAAATTAAATCAAGAAAATAGTTTTGATGAATAAAATAACTCCTATTGAACTTCGACATTTGCTTCATAAAAATCCTGAGATAGCTTTTGAAGAAATCAAAACTACTGAACTTATTGTTGATGCAGTCAATTCCTTTCCGGGGTCAGATTTATTGAAGATTCACAGACCATTCAGAACCGGGGTTTTATTTGAGTACACGGTAAATGATAAATCGCATATCTTGTTTCGTGCTGATATCGATGCACTGCCTATAAAAGAACAAAACGAAATTGAATATAAATCATCAAATAATTTTATGCATGCCTGCGGGCACGATGTTCACACCTCCATACTCTATTCATTTATTGAAGAAATATTAATTAAAAAACCTGACCGGAATTTGTTGTTTCTTTTTCAGCCTGCAGAAGAGAGCGGCGGGGGAGCAATGAAATTTTATAATACAGGAATATTCGATAATTATGAAATAATAAATGCATTTGCTCTGCACGTTACAGACGAATATAAATTCGGAACTATAGCATCAACACCCGGTGTATTGTTTGCATCGGCACTTGAAATTGATATTGAATTTATTGGCGAAAGCTCCCATGTAGCTTTTCCGCTGGAAGGGAAGAACGCATTTAATGCTCTGCGGCTATTCCTGGATGCAGTTGATAAATTGCCGGAAAATATAACTGAACCTTTTATTTTTGGAATCGGCAAAATAGAATCAGGGTTTGTACGTAATATCGCACCAGGGAATGCAAAACTTGAAGGTTCGATCAGAGGATTAAGCAAAGACAAAGTTTTGAACTTTACCCATTCATTAAAAAAGATACTAGAAGGGATTAGCTCAGTTACCGGTGTTAATTTTAATATTAGTTATGGTGCCCATTATCCTGAAGTGCTGGTTGACGAGCCTCTTTTCAACAAAATAGAACTGCAGTTAAAAAAAACTTTTGATTTTATTGATTGCGGTTATAAAATGACTGGAGAAGATTTCGGATTTTTCTCACAGAAATTTCCATCATTTATGTTCTGGCTGGGTACGGAAGAAGGAGAAAAATTCGGTTTACATAATCCAAGGTTCCTACCTCCTGATAAAACTATAGAACTGGGTAAAAATATTTATAACGAAATATTAAATTCTCTAGTTAATCATTAGAAATATATTCACAACCCTGCGGTATTTCAGGTTTTACCAGAAGAACATCCTCCTTTAACAGCACAACTTTTCCCGGTTCCATTCCTTTCTTTTTTGTTACATATTTTTTTAATGTAAAAGAAACGGGAGCAAGTCCACTTGTCTTGGCTTTACTGTGAAAAGCTGTAATGGACGCGGCTTTTTTCAGAACATTTTTGGGAACCGGTTCTTTTGAGCTTTTAACTTTCAGCACAACATGAGACCCCGGCACACTTCGGGCGTGAAACCAATAATCATTTTGTTTGGCAAATTTCATCGTAAGAAGATCATTATTTGAACTATCTTTCCCGACAAATACATCATACTTGTTTTCAATAATATAATGTTTGAATTTTGATTTTAAATCATCTGCGGGATTCTTTTTTTCCTCTGATTTTATTTTAAGTTCTTTCATTATATTATTTAGTCCTTCAAGGTCTTCAGTTTCTTCAAATTTTTTTTTGATCTTCAGAAGCTTATTATAATTTATTGAAATATCCTTAAACAATTCTTTGGATTTTTTGAAGGCAATTCTTTCATTTCCCGCTTTCTTAAAATAAAAATCCGCATTCTGCTGTGGTGTTAATTTCGGATCAAGTTTTACTTTTATGATTTTAGAATTATCATAAATATCTTCTAACTCTGCAAAAGTACTTTTGTGTGCAGTATTCAACAAATTTATCAGCAATAGATTCCCGATCTTTTTATACTCATCTTCCTTACTGCCTCTTTCAATTCTTTCCGTAAGATCATTCAACTTTGACGCAAACTTTGAAAGTTCTCTTTCAATATGTTTTTCGGTTATCTTTCTTTTGCTTGAGAATGCGTCAATATAAAACTTTTTGCCGATGAAATAATTAAGAGCATCAATTACGGATTTGAATTTTCTAAGCTCATCGTAGGGAAATATATGAAATGAATTAACTGCCAAAGACAAATCATTTGAATGTTCTGTTATAAAAACCGCAGGTTCTGCTGTTAATATCTCATCCGTTATTTCTGTTATATACTCGGAATGATTCAGTTTACTTTTGTCAGAGTAACGATATTTTGCTTCTGCAATAATCTCTTTTCCGATGAATGGATATTTTTTCCTGTATTCATCAAATTCGAGATCGGGAGAAAAAAAATCAATCTTATTTTTCTCTGAAATAAAATTATGAGAGGTGATTTCCTGCTTAAATTCATTTAAATAGGACTCATCTTCATTCTTGAATGAAGTAATTAAACCATTCCTGTCATCCACATAAATATTAGTGTGTTTTCCTCTTATTGCAAAATAAATATTTATCTCAGCACAATTTATTCTAACTAATCGATCATTATCCGAGATTTCGAAGTTTTTTATGTCAAGTGGTAAAAAATCTTCAAAGACGTCCACACTATTTTTCTTTGCACGATGATATTCATTTTTTAGAGTTAAATAGGGTTCTCCGGGATTGACGGATATTTCCAGGAATAACTGTTTTTCATTTACACATTTTAAAATCAGTTTATCTTTTTCCTGTGAAAATACTTCCACAATTGTACTTCGGTTTAATAATGAGTTTAATTCAAGTACAATTCTGTTCAGTATGAAATAATTTTTATACATATACTTTATAAAAATAATCCCCCGCAATCTAAATAGAAAACGGGGGACTATTTAATGAAACAAAATTATTTTATCAGGTTACGCCATGCATCAGTTTTAAAAGAAATTTGTATATCAGGAACAATATTATCGATGCTACAGCACCCATAATTACAAATATCATAAAGAAATCGGCAAGGTTATTTATAGCAAAACCGAATAAGTAAGTGGTATGTCCCGCCTCAGGATAAAGTGTACTTAATTTTCCGGCAAGAAGATTCGCAGCTGCGTTTGCCAGAAACCATACACCCATAAGCAAAGACGAAAATTTAATTGGTGATAATTTGGTCACCATTGATAGACCAATAGGGGATAAACTCAACTCACCAAAAGTATGAAGGGTATAAGCGCCAACCAGCCACAATGGACTAACTTTCACACCTGTATCTGCTATTCTCGCTCCGATTACCAGCAGTATGAAACCCAATGCCAATAGCATTAGCCCGATGGCCATTTTTAATGGAGATGAAGGTTCTTTACCTCTGTCACCAAGTTTTGTCCATACCGCAGCAAATAAAGGAGCAAATATCATTATTGCCAGCGGGTTTATAGATTGGAAGAAACTGGCAGGGATAACAAAATCATTAAGCCACGTTATTACCCGGTTTGTTTGTTCTTCAGCAAAAAATGTCAGGGAAACACCTGCTTGTTCAAAAGCTGACCAAAAGAATATTACAAAGAATGAGAGAATATATATTACAGCAATTCGTTGTTTCTCCTTCTTTGTCAGCGATTTATCAATAATAATTAAAGTGGGAACTGCTATCATTGAAGAATAAATAAATGCACTGATTATATCAGCATTAAATCCGAAAAGAATGATAACAAAAAGAGCTATGAACAAACCGATTGCAAATCCAATCTGACCGGGAGTGAAATCAGGTGTCTCGGCTTTTTTCTCTTCTTTAGTTTTCTTTACGGGAGGTAATCCGACTTGTTCTCCTTCAGGAGTTACCAGATATTTATTTTTACCCCAGTAAAAAGTAACCAGTCCGATTAACATTCCAATGCCCGCAGATAAAAATCCCCATTTAAAATCAGCAGGATTTCCCGTATCACCTAAACCTCCAGCAACAATTGGGGAAAATAACGCACCAAGATTTATTCCCATATAAAAAATAGTAAATGCTGAATCTCTCATCCTGACCGAATCTGCCGGATAAAGCTGACCCACCATTGTTGAAATATTAGGCTTAAAAAAGCCATTACCTACTATTAATAAAGTTAAACCTATAACGAAAATTATTTGTTGCGGATTAAAAACCAGTGCCGAATAGGTAATACTTGGATCGACCGGCGGGTGATATAAAAAACCACTGAAAGAAAGTGCAAACTGACCTAAAGCCATTACAAAACCACCCCAGATTATAGAGCGTCTGTTTCCCCAGTATCTGTCAGCAACATATCCACCAATCAGGGGAGTTAAGTAAACCAGTCCGGTATAATATCCGTAAATTGAAGAAGTAAAAGCTTTATCGTACATCAGAGCGTTGATCATATAAAGAGAAAGAATAGCTCTCATACCATAATAGCTGAATCTTTCCCACATCTCTGTAAAGAAAAGTACGTATAAACCTTTGGGGTGCTGTTTAAACATTAGTACCTCGTAAGTGTAATTAATGAAATAGCAGAGTAATTTTAATGGTAAGTGTAATTACCAATAACTTCAGCGTTTTTCTGTCGATAGTTTATAACGGCCAAATATATATCATTTTTATTTTTAATCATAGTAAAAAAAAGGGTTTCTTTAAAACAGAATTCATTTACAAACTGTAAGTTAGTTGTTTGAAATAGACTCATTTGATATATTTGATTTAATGAAAAAATTTCTTCAAAAACCTTTCGTAAGAAAAATACTCTGGACACTTTTCGCATTGTTTGCAATAGTTCTGCTGTTAGATAATGTTATTCTTCCATGGTATGTAAGTTCTCCTAAAGAAAAAGTTCCGGACGTAGTTGGAAAAAATGAAACAGAAGCTGTTAAAATTCTCGATAAAATGGATCTCGAAGGAATAATCGGGGATACTACATATGATGAGAAATTTCCGGCAGGCTCTATCATTTTTCAAAGACCAAGGGCAGGTGAAACAGTTAAAGAGGGGAGAAGAGTTTATTTATTTGTAAGTGGCGGTGAACCTATTGTACATGTTCCGCAGCTTACAGGCAAATCTATTAGGGATGCTAAATTTTCACTTGAACGACTTGGTTTGAAGCTGGGAGATGTTGATCAGGAGGCATCTACCTATCCAAAAGATATGATTTACGATCAGCAGTATGCCGAAGGGACTCCTCTTAAAAAGGGAGCGATGGTTAATGTTACTGTTAGTTTAGGGCAGGTGCAACAAGGGAGTATAGAAGTTCCGGATCTGATCGGGAAATCTTTATCAGAAGCGGAAAAAGTTCTTGCAGACAGTTCTCTGAAAGTCGGAAAAATAAATTATCAACCTTCATTTTCATTGCTGCCAAATACTATACTCGATCAGTATCCAAGTAAAGGAAATAAAGTCAATCCCGGTGACGCCATTGATCTTTTTGTAACTAAATCTGTAAATGAAAATCAAATTAAGGGAGAATAAATGGCCCTGATTGCCCCATCAATTTTATCAGCGGATCTTTCACAGCTTGCCCAGCAAATCAGACTTGTTGAAATGGGCGGAGCAGATTGGATTCATTGTGATATAATGGATGGTCATTTTGTCCCCAATATTACTTTCGGCCCTGTATTGGTAAAAGCAGTAAGAAAAGTAACAAAGCTTCCTGTTGATGTTCATTTAATGATTGAAAACCCGGATAATTACCTGGAAGATTTTAAGAAGGCCGGAGCTGATCACCTTCTCGTGCATCAGGAGGAGGTTATACATTTAAACAGAACCATAAATAAAATAAAAGAATTAGGAATGAAAGCGGGAGTTGTAATAAACCCGGCTACCCCTGTTTCCTCGCTTGAGGATATTGCAGAGTATATTGATATCCTTTTAATAATGTCCGTTAATCCCGGATTTGGAGGACAATCATTTATTCAAAATTCTTTTAGGAAAATTAGAGAAGCTGTTAATTTGAGGAAGAAATATAAAGCAAATTTTAAAATTGAAATTGATGGTGGAATTGATTCAGATACAATTCTTCCTGTTTTAAAAGCAGGGGTAGATGTTTTCGTTTCAGGGTCCGCAATATTTAAATCGGATAATATTACAGCAGCAACAACTCAGCTAAAAAATCTTGTTCAGTAAGTTTACTTTTATTAAAAATTATGGTGACCTTTGTGTCACCTTTTTTATTTTAAAGCGATTGATCTTTGTAAAGACTTAAAGAGAGTTTATATTTATAAAACAATTTTAGAAGAAATTACATGTCTCATTTAAAAACTGATAATCCTAAATGCGTTCTGTACATAAAGATAAAATGAAAGTTTCTCCCAAAAACGATCAAATCCAGAATAATTCTTATATAATTGGCAGCAAAGAATTTTTCTTCTCACAATCTTATGTGATGGGAATATTAAATGTTACTCCGGATTCCTTTTCTGACGGGGGACTTTATTTTAAAAGGGATGATGCTATAAAACATGCTATCGAAATGCTGGGCACCGGTGCTGATATTATTGATATCGGTGGAGAATCTACAAAACCGGGAGCAGAAAGTATTTCTGCATTTGAAGAAATTAATAGGATTATACCCGTAATAGAAGGTATATTAAGCAGGAAACCTTCAGCCATTATTTCAGTTGATACAACAAAAAGCAGGGTAGCTGAAGAAGCATTAAAACGAGGAGTACAAATAATTAATGATATCAGCGGCGGTACTTTTAGTCCTGATTTATTAAAAATTGTAAGCGATCATAACGCTGCATTTATAGTTATGCATATTCTCGGTGAACCCTCTACCATGCAGCAGAATCCTGTATATCAGGATTTAATTGAAGATGTTTATTCTTTTCTGAAAAAGCAGACAGAAGCAGCAAAAAAACAAGGTATAAAGAAAATAATAATTGATCCGGGCATTGGCTTTGGGAAAACATTTGAAGACAATTTAAGCTTAATAAAAAATTTAGATAGATTTCAGTCCCTCAATTATCCAATGATGATCGGCGTTTCAAGGAAATCTCTTGTACATAATATTGTAGGTGATTTAACTGATGACAGAGATGCAGCTTCTGCAATTATTAATGCTTTAGCTATAAAGAACGGAGCCACATTCATACGTACTCATAATGTTAACCTTGGAATTCAGACATGCAGAATATTAAACAATCTTAGTTGAGATTAAATGTTCGATATTTTTAAAATAGGTTTTTTAACTGTAACATTTGCTGATGTAGTAGATATAGCTATTGTTTCTTTTATAATATATAAACTGTATACGTTATTAAAAGGAACGATTGCCGCTCAGATATTTATGGGTCTGATGATAGTTCTTCTGTTATCGTTTGCTTCCCAGGCAGCAAATTTCAAGGCTTTAAGCTGGCTGTTAAAATTAATCACAGATATCTGGGTGATTGCCTTCCTTATTCTGTTCCAACCCGAAATAAGACGATTATTAGTAATTGTGGCTAGAAACCCTTTCTTCAAAATGTTCGTTAAATCAGAGTCCCCGGAAGCAGCTGAAATAATTGCAGATGCCGCATTTGAACTTTCACAGCATCAGCATGGTGCTTTAATTGTTATTATAAAATCCACCGGTATAAGGGGATACGCTGAAACCGGTGAAATAATTAATGCAAAACTCAGCAGTGCTTTACTAAGATCAATCTTTTTCCCAAGATCGCCATTGCATGACGGTGCTGTAATAGTAAATAACAATGGGATAGAAGCCGTAAGATGTACTTTACCTCTTTCAACCACAACCCAGGTTAATGGCGAATCTCTTGGTATGAGACATAGAGCAGGATTAGGAATTACTGAACAGGCAGATGTTATCAGTGTAATTGTTTCAGAAGAAACTGGTGGAATTTCTATTGCAGAGGATGGGCAGCTTGTCAGAGGATTATCCAAAGATGCACTTAAAAAGCGTTTGGCAAAAGCCTTTAAATCTCCTGCGACAAAAGGATGGAGAGGAATTCTTGAACACTATTCCAAAAAAGCTTAAAATTGCTGCAGTGATTCCGTTCTACAATGAACAGAAAACGCTTCCTCAACTCATTAATCGAACATTACCATTTGTCGATGTTATTATAGCTGTCAACGACGGATCTACAGACAATTTCCTGAAGGATATAACCATAAACGAGAAGGTTGTTTTAATTTCCAGTAAGAAAAATGAGGGTAAGGGTTTTGCTATAAACAGGGGATTAAGAAAAAGCATAGAATTGAGATCTGATGTAACAATTACTCTTGATGCAGATTTACAGCATCCACCTGAATCCATTCCTTCTCTTGTAGATGCGCTCGAGAAAAATGAAATAGCAGTTGGAAACAGGCTGAATAATCTGAAAGGGATGCCGGTTCATAGAATAGTTAGCAATAAAATAACATCATTTCTTTTGAGTTTTAAACTCAGACAACTCATTTCCGATAGTCAATGTGGTTTTCGAGCGTACAAAACAGAAATACTACACGATATATTTCCTTCTGCTAAAGGATACGAAGCTGAAACTGAAATATTAATCAAAGCTTCACGAAAAAGATACCGGATAGGGTTTGTAGAAATACCGACAATATATGACAACGAAAAGAGTAAAATGAATTCTTTTAAAACAATTAAGGGTTTTATTCGTGTGCTTTTCACGTAAATGAAATTATGAACAAAAAAAACTGGCAAATAGAAAATCTTTCCGGCAATCTTGAATTTAAGACGGCGGCAAACATTGTGTTAAAGAACCGTCTAACGCAGGTTAACAATGATATTAAGAACTATTTCGAATCGGATTCCATTGAAGCTTTGCATAAAATAAGAATTTCATTAAGAAGACTGCGATACTCGATGGAGTTATTTATATCATGCATTGATAAGAAAAAATTTATGATATTATACAAAAGAGTTGAATCATTGCAGGACTATTCAGGTACTGTAAGGGATTTCGATGTGATGCAGGAAAATATGGAAAGATTAAAAAATGATGAAAAAGCTCACATAAGCAAAAGCGTTTTTCAAAAAGTTTATAAGATGCGGATGGAATATCATTCAAATCTGAAATTGGAATTAATGAAGTTTATTCACAGCAAAGCAGTAAAAAATTTTCAGGAACTTTTAAAATGACAACAATAAGGAGACTATTATGAAACTAAAATATTTTTCGCACTCAGCATTCCAGGTAACGACCGATTCGGGAACAAAAATACTTATAGATCCATTCCTTGATGACAACCCCACTTCTCCTGTTAAATCAAAAGATGTTGAAGCAGATTATATAATACTTTCTCACGCCCATGGTGATCATATAGGTGACGCAGTTAAAATTGCGGAAAGAAGTAAAGTAACTTTTATTTGTGTAAATGAACTTGGAAACTATTTGCTGTCAAAAGGATACCAAACTCATAATATGCATATCGGTGGTGGTCACGATTTCGATTTCGGCAGAGTTAAATTTACAATTGCTCATCATGGTTCTCAAACTCCCGAAGGAAATTATGCAGGTGAACCTGCAGGGATTATACTTAAAGCTGATGAAAAAACTCTTTATCACACCGGAGATACGGGTTTGTTTTTTGATATGAAATTAATCAGCGAAATGAACGGACCTATAGATTACATGCTTCTTCCGATTGGTGATAATTTTACGATGAACATAACTGATGCAGTAAAAGCTGCGGAATTAGTAAAACCTAAAACAGTAATACCAATGCACTATAATACTTTCCCGGTAATCAAAGCTGATCCAAATGAATTTAAACAGAAAGTTGAAGCAATCGGAATAAAATCAAGAGTATTGCAGTACGGAGAAGAAATTCAGTTGTAAAGTTTATTTGGAAAAATTACCACGTAAAGCTATTTTAGATTAAACTTTTAATTAAATTAAATTTTATGGTATTCCTGTTAAATATTGAATGACAAAAGTAATAGCTATAGCTAACCAGAAGGGTGGTGTCGGGAAAACCACAACTGCAATAAATCTATCTTCACTTCTGGCGGCTGCGGAAAAACGCACACTTCTAATTGATATTGATCCCCAGGCTAATTCTTCATCGGGCTTAAGTGTAACTAATCAATCACCTTCAGTTTATGAAGTATTGATAGGAACTAAACTGATTTCTGAAGTAATTATAAATACGTATATGCCTTTTTTGGATATGCTTCCTTCAAATATTAACCTTGTTGGAGCGGAAATTGAAATGGTTGATATGGAGGAAAGAGAAAGATTATTAAGGGGTGCGATGAAATCGGTTTTAAATGAGTACGATTTTATTATTATTGATTGTCCGCCATCATTAGGACTATTAACCTTAAATGCATTAACCTCTGCGGATTCAGTTTTAATTCCCGTTCAATGTGAGTATTTTGCTCTTGAAGGACTGGGACAGTTACTTAATACTATAAATATTGTTAAGCAACATTTTAATAAAGACTTGACTATTGAAGGTGTGTTGCTTACTATGTTCGATACAAGATTAAGATTATCCCATCAGGTTGCTGAGGAAGTTAAAAAGTATTTTGGCGATAAAGTCTTTGAAACAATAATACACAGGAATGTAAGGATATCTGAAGCGCCGAGTTATGGAAAACCGGTTATTCTGTACGATGCAATTTCATCCGGATCAAAAAACTATATGGCGCTTGCAGCCGAAGTGATCAAAAGAAATTCAGGCAATTAAAATTTCAGAACAACATATGTCAAAACTTAAACCAGGATTAGGAAGAGGATTGGAAGCTTTGATTAAACCTCAGAATCTTCCATTAAATAAAGAAGAAGCTCCCGATTATACAAATGTTAAAAAAGATGACGGTAGTGAAAATGATATACTGGCGAAAATTCCTGTTGATGTGATTAGTCCGAACCCATACCAGCCTAGAATGACATTCGAACCTGAAGCGCTTGAAGAGTTAAAGAAATCAATTTTATCCAACGGACTCATTCAGCCAATTACAGTGCGCAGAATGACAGGCGGTCAATATCAATTAGTTTCAGGGGAAAGACGATTAAAAGCCTGTATTGGTATAGGTTACCGGGAAATACCCGCATATATTATTCAGGTTGATAAAGAAGAGACAATGCTGGCAATGGCATTGATTGAGAATATTCAGAGGGAAAAGTTAAATCCCTTGGAAATAGGACTGGCGTATAAAAGATTAATGGAAGAGTGTGCATTGACCCAGGAAGAAATTGCCGATAAAGTAGGGAAAGACAGATCTACTATTGCAAATTCAATCAGACTTTTAAAATTGCCGCAGGATATTAAGGATGCACTTATTAAAGAAGATATAACTTCAGGACATGCGCGTGCCTTAATAAATCTCCCCACAGAATCGCTTCAACTTGAAATGCTGGGAAAAATAAAAAACAGTAATTTGTCCGTACGAAAAGTTGAACAGCTTGTGAAAAAATATTTAACCGGTGACAGCCGTTCAGAAAAGGCAAAGAAAACAATCCACCTTGTTTCGCATTCAGCAAATCTTAACGAAGTAGAAGACAGGTTAAGAAAACTTTTTGGAACAAAAGTATTGTGCAGGCAAAAACAGGACGGCTCGGGTGAAATAACTATTGAATTCTATTCTAACGATGAACTCGAAAGGTTGTTTGAATTATTTGAAGTTATCGATAAATCATACAGCTAAAATTTTTACTCTCCTTATTCTTATTTCATTTGTCGGATATTCCCAGCAAAAATCTATTAATGAACCTCCTGATCAAACTGATTCCACATTTGTTATGTCAAAATCACCCTGGGGTGCGGTACTCAGAAGTGCAATTATTCCCGGCTGGGGACAGTTTTATAATGAATCTTATCTTAAAATTCCTGTTATATGGGGACTTGGATTCTGGTTTGGATACGAATGGAAACAGAATAACGATTTATATACTTACTACCGCGACAGATATATACAAACCGGGAATGAGCTTGACAGGCAAAACCGGACTCTTTACCATGATCAGAGGGATTTATTTACTATTTATATGGTTATAACTTATATTGCTAATCTCATTGATGCATATGTTGACGCAAATCTTTTTGATTTTGATGTATCGGAAAATCCATATACCGGATCACCGGCGTTAAATATGAGAGTGAACTTTTAGTATGCAAAATAATATCCAATGTCCAAACTGCGGTACGGAAAATCCATTTTATAAATTAACTTGTCGGAATTGTAAAACATATTTGCGAGATAGAATATTCAACCTTGATTTATGGCAGATTACAGGGTTGCTTATCGAGAGCCCTGTAAAGGCATTTAAAAGGATCATACAATCGGAGCATAAGAATTTTTTAGTTTTAATATTAATCCTTTTTTCATTTAAAGTTTTTATTGATGCAAGATTTATTTCAATTTATTATTCAGGTTATGTATCTCTAAGATTTGGCATAATTCCGGTATTATTGATTTCGGTAGCGGCATCGGTTTTCATTATCTGGATTTTCACTTTTATTTTATATTTTATTAATAAATCTGCAGGACTGAAAACCAGAATAAAAGATAATAATGCGGTTTTGGTCTACTCAATAATTTCATATCCGTTTGCTTTAATTATTTTATTTCCAATAGAATTAATAATATTTGGCGGAAACCTTTTTTCAAATAACCCCCCTCCATTTCTTTTAAAACCAACTATTGCATATACTTTATTAGGATTCGAAATATTGATAGTACTTTGGAGCATTTTTTTATCTGTAATGGGAGTGTATTCAATATCCAGGAATTTGATATATTCGATGATCTTAGGTTTAGTATTTCATCTGTATTTATTTGGTTTTTATTTATTGCTTTCAAAAATTCTTTTTAATTAAAAGAAGATTATTATGGAACGTACATTACTGGAATCTGAAAAAGAATTATTCATACAAACTTATAACCGTCTTCCAATTGAAATATCCCATGGAAGTGGTGTTCATTTATTTGATAAATCAGGGAAAAAATATCTAGATTTCTTTTCCGGGCTTGCTGTTAATGCGCTTGGATATGCTCATCCAAAAATAGTTCATGCAGTTTGTGAACAGATCCAAAAATATGCTCATCTCTCAAACAATTATATAACTGAAATTCAGATAGAATTTACTGAGCTACTGCTAAAATATTCGGGAATGTCCAAAGCATTTTTAACCAACAGCGGAGCGGAATCTGTAGAAGGAACGATTAAGTTATTAAGAAAGTTTTACGGACCTGAAAAAAAAATATTTTCATTAACCGGATCCTTTCATGGTCGAACTTATGGGGCAGTAACTCTCACTGGCAAAGAGAAGTATACCAGGGGATTTGAACCACTTTTACCTGGAATAGATCATATTATCTTTAATGATATCGAAGACCTTAGACGTAAGGCACAAAAAAATACTGCTGCAATCTTTATAGAGTTTATCCAGGGTGAGGGAGGAATTAATGTAGTTTCTGAAGAATTTTCTGATGAATTAATCAAACTTAAAGATGAATTCGGATTTGCCATAGTTTCTGATGAAATACAAAGCGGCATTGGAAGGACCGGGAAACCATTTGCTTTCAATCATTATAATTTTGAACCTGATATTGTTGTAACTGCAAAGGCAATTGGTGGAGGACTACCATTAGGGGCATTATTAGTAACTTCTAAATTTGAAAATGTATTTACTACAGGAACACATGGGACAACTTTTGGCGGAAATCCTGTTTGCTGTGCAGCAGGAAAAGTAGTTCTCAAAGAAGTATTTGAGAATGGGCTTATAAATCAGGTTAATGAACTCGGCAGATATTTATCCAGCCAGCTCGATGAACTGAAGCATATGTTTCCCGAAGATATAAAAGAAATACGCGGGAAAGGGCTTATGCAGGGAATTGAACTGAAATATCCGGGAAATGATGTAGTTAATAGAATGAGAGAACGTAACGTATTGACAAATTGTACCAATAATAATGTTCTTCGTTTATTGCCTCCGTTAATTATAACAAAAACTGATATAGATTTCTTTTTATATAATTTTCACGAAGTTTTAAAAGAAAAAATAATATGCGAACTGATGTCCTAATAATCGGTAGTGGAATCGCAGGCCTCTTCGCTGCTTTGAAAATATCGGAATATGCCGACGTAATAATCGCTACAAAAAAAAATAAATCAGAATCAAATACGAACTATGCACAGGGCGGAATTGCAAGTGTAATGGATATTCACGATTCCTTTGAAAAGCATATTGAAGATACATTAATTGCAGGAGCCGGACTTTGTGATAATAACGCGGTTGAAATTACTGTTACTGAAGGACCGGATAGAATTTATGATCTGGTTGATATAGGAACAAAATTCACAAAGAAGCATGGAAAGTTTGATCTTGCAAAAGAGGGAGGACACTCAATAGCCAGAATTCTCCATGCCAAAGATCTCACAGGCAAAGAAATTGAGCGTGCATTAATAGATGCAGTAAATGAAAAAAGTAACATCCGGATTCTGGAAAATGCAGTCGCAATAGATCTCATTACTGAACATAATGTGATGCAGTTAAAAAATAAAACTTTAAGCAACCGTAATTGTTGGGGTGCTTATATTCTTGATTGTGAAACAGACAGAGTTTTTAAAGTGTCTTCCAAAGCTACTGTTATTGCAACAGGTGGTTTGGGACAGGTATATCTGCATACTACTAATCCACATATAGCAACCGGTGATGGTTTTGCAATGGCATATAGAGCTGGAGCAAAAATGGGTAATATGGAATTTGTACAGTTTCATCCCACATCACTTTTTAAGCAAGACTCCCAAAAAGATAATAATGCACCTTCATTTTTAATCTCGGAAGCAGTAAGAGGATTTGGAGCTAAATTACGACTGGTGAACGGTGAAACATTTATGGAAAATTATGATTCAAGGTTAGAACTCGCACCAAGAGATATAGTTGCTCGTGCTATAGATAATGAACTAAAGAGAAGCGGATCAGATTTTGTTTACCTGGATATCACAATGAAAAAAAGAGAGGAGATAATTGAACATTTCCCCCATATCTATGAAAGCTGTTTAAAGTTTGGAATAGACATTACAAGAGAATTTATTCCTGTTGTTCCGGCAGCGCATTATGCTTGCGGAGGGATAGTCGTAGACGATTATTCCAGAACTTCATTACACGGTTTATATGCCTGCGGTGAAGTTTCAATGACCGGTTTACATGGTGCAAACCGGCTTGCCAGTAATTCATTATTGGAAGCCGTAGTATATGCCTATCGTGCCGCAACAGATTTAAAGGAATTTATTTCAAATTATAACCAACTCATTCCCGATATCCCTGACTGGGATGATTCAGGTACTTTAACAACTGATGAAAAAATTCTTATTACTCATTCTTCCAGAGAAGTTAAGGAGATAATGTGGAATTACGTAGGAATTGTTAGATCCGATTTACGGTTGGAAAGAGCAAAGAAAAGAATTCACACATTATTTGAAGAGACGGAAACATTTTATAAAAAGACTAAAATATTTGAAGAAATTCTGGAACTAAGAAATATTATAGCTTGCTCCCATATTATCATTAAATCAGCCAATACGAGAAAAGAAAGCAGAGGATTACATTATACATTAAACTATCCAGAACCTGATAATAAAAAAGCACCATCCAATACATATATTCAAAATCGTCATTTATAATTTGTCTGAATATATCTTCTAATTGCTCCAAATCTGACACCTTTAGTACTAACTATGACTTTATCTATATCTAATAACATACTTATTTGTAACAAGATTAAACATCCATTTAATATTAAATCTTCTCTATTCTGTAAGATAAGCGGATATAGAGTCAATAATTCCTCCGGTGAATATTTCATAAAATAATCGCATAAATTTTTAATCTCTGAAACAGTTAATATCGTTCCTTCAACTTCACTTTCTGTATAAAAATCTAATCCCTTATGTATGCATGCTAAAGTGACAGGTGTCCCTGCAATTGCCACAGTTTTCACAGGAGCAAGTTTAGATATTGGGAGCATAGCGAATTTCTGATTTAGTACCGCTTTTATTTCTGCTGCTTTTTCTTTCCCTGGCAGTTTATTATCAAAATATTTTTCTGCTAAAGATACTACTCCGATATCAAAACTCTTTTTGTAAAGAATTCCATTCTGATTTCCATAAATTATTTCAGTACTTCCACCTCCGATATCAATAACAAGACGATTCTCATTAAATTTGCTATATTCTTCTGTTCCCCAAAATGCATATTCAGCTTCTTCTTCACCAGTCAGAATATTCAGGCTAACATTGAATTTATTTTTGATTTTTAAGAAGATTTCATTGCTGTTTGAAGCTAATCTGAAGGCGCTTGTTCCAGATAGTAAAACTGTTTCACACTTATATTTGTTGATTAGTTCAAAATAATCGCTCAAGATAATTAACATTTGTGCAATAGAGTTCTCACTAATTATTCCACCAGGAGTTAATCCTTTTGCTATTCGTGGGATCCTTTGTTCGTCTCTCAGAGGTATTATCACACCCGATTCTAACTCAACCCTTGCAATTAAAAGTAATATTGTATTTGATCCGATATCAATAGAGGCTATAATCATTATTCAGTAAAATTTGTTATTTTTGATCTCTTACTATTACAGAATTTAATGAAGAAAATAAATAAAATATCCGGATTATTTTTATCAGTTTCAGCATTATCCTGTATGTTCTGGATTGGTAGTTATTTGTTGAGAATGTTTTTAACATATCAACTCTTTAATGAGACACTGACAGCGTACAGACCATTTATTAATGATAAAAACATAAATGCAATTTTATTAGTTCTAAATCCTTCTGTAATAACTACTTTGGTTTTGTATGTAATCTTTATAATATCATTTATTCTTTTTTTGTTTACAACTAAACTAAACCTGAAACAAAATGGCTGGCTTTTTATAATTACCGTATTGGTATTTATTACTGCACCATTCGAAATATATCTCATGACAATAGATTATAAAATATTTAATATGGTTTATTCCGGAATATTTACAAATGGGGATGTGCTGGACCTGATTGCGAAACGCTTCAAAGATTTAAGTAGTTTTGCTTTAATAGAATTATTGTGTTACTGTACTGTAATCTTACTCGCAATATTTCAACCATTGACCCGGAATAGCGTCAAGAATGAAAATTAAAGAAAAAGAATTCGAAGAAATAATTCAGGACTTGAAATCTCTGGCTTTACAACTAGGCGCAGAAGTTAGATTTGAAAAAGGAGATTTTAAAGGCGGCTATTGTCTGTTGAAGGAAAACAAAGTTATTGTAATCAATAAAATGATGAATCTGCAAAGGAAAGTAATGATACTTTCAGCGGCACTGAAAGAACTTGGAATTGATAGTATATATTTAAATCCCAGAATGCGTGAAATTATTGATGAAATGTCGGAGTTGAAGTGAAACTTTGCGTAATCAATGGTCCCAATTTAAATTTATTAGGTAAACGGGATATCCACTTTTACGGCGAATTAACAATGGACCAGATAAATGAACTTCTTTTATCAGAGTTTCCTGCTATTGAATTTGAATTTTTCCAGAGCAATGTTGAAGGAGAAATAGTTAATAAAATTCAGTTACTTCAAAAAATAGCTGATGGATTAATCATAAATCCAGGGGGATATGCACATACTTCCATTGTTATTAAGGATGCTCTGCAAGAATTAGTAATTCCCAAAATAGAAGTGCATTTATCAAATCTTGCGGCTAGAGAAGAGTACAGAAAGAACTTGTTAACTGCTTCAGTTTGTAATGGTTATATTAGTGGGTTTAAAGAAATGAGTTACATTGCTGCCGTGTTCCTTTTAAAAAATATAATTGCAAAAAAGGGAGGTGAAATTTGATTCGTGCTGTAATTTTTGATTTAGATAATACACTTGTTGATTTTATGAAAATGAAAAGAAGAGCAATTGAAGAAGCCATACCTGCAATGATGGATGCCGGGCTTGAATTATCAGTAGAAGAGTCTAATAAAGTTATTGATGAAATTTATAAGGAGCAGGGAATTGAGTACCAACAGGTATTCGATGCATTTTTGCAGCGTGTATTAAAAAAAGTTGATTACAAAATTTTATCTGCAGGAATAGTAGCTTATAGAAGAGCTCGCGAAGCAGCCCTGATTCCGTATCCTCACGTATATTCAACATTAAATAAACTGCTTAAGATGGGAATTAAAATGGGGATAGTTTCAGATGCTCCAGCAAAAGAAGCATGGTTAAGGCTTGCTTATCTGAACTTTCATCATATTGTTGATGCGGTTGTAACTTTTGAAGATACTGGCCAAAGAAAGCCACATTCTGCGCCTTTTCTTAAAATATTGGAAATTCTTGATGTGGATTCTGAAGAGGCTATTATGGTAGGCGATTGGGTGGAACGTGATATAATTGGTGCTGAAAACGTTGGAATGAAAACTGCGTTTGCTAAATATGGAGATACTTTTGATACTAAATCTCATAATGCCGATTATGAATTAAATGACATTAATGAACTTATAGATATCATTATAAAAGAGAACAAATTATAAGGTTCTTCTAAAGTTAATAATTATTTAATTGCTCTGATCTTGCGTCTAAAAATTCAATTATTTATTTTTCTTTAAACCGAGGAAGTAAATAAGATGAAAAACCTTGCTATAAAGAAATTATATTACTCAATCAGTGAAGTAAGTAAAATTACTGAAATTGAACAATACGTTCTAAGATACTGGGAAACTGAGTTTGATCAGTTAAAACCTCAAAAGAACAGAGCAGGTAACAGGATCTATACAAATAAAGATATTCAACTGATATTGCACATTAAGACATTACTTAGAGAGAAGAAATACACAATTGAAGGTGCAAAGAAAATTCTGGAAGATTATTCTCCGGATCAGGGATCATCTGTGAATGAGAAAGAGACGATTGATAAAAATATTAATGAGGATTATGCAGAAGCAAAAAAAGAGAAGCCTTCTTTGAAAAAAGACCTTGAAGATATAAAAAGTATTTTAGAACTTGTACTTCAGAAATTATAAAAATTCCGGAACGTGGCGCAGCCCGGTAGCGTACCTGAATGGGGTTCAGGTGGTCGCGGGTTCAAATCCCGCCGTTCCGACCAAAAGCAGCTTTAATCGGCTGCTTTTTTTTATTAATAACTTCAATCAAACTTTGTAATTCAAACCTGCAGTATGACTTCTAACTCTACATAGTATAAAGTATTGTGGGTACTTTAAATAGTACCTTTTTTATTTTTCTGTATCATTCTATTTTTACTAATAAAGTTTAGAATATTTGCTTAAATTTGCACTTCTTTTCAATAAAGTAGGTTAAAACCTGATGATAATACAATCGGACAAACCGAAATGTTTTTGTGGTGTCATGGGTATTTATGGAACAGAGAAAGCTTCTTTGAATACTTACTACGGTCTTCATGCTTTGCAACACCGGGGACAGGAGGCATGCGGAATAGTCACTGAATCAATTAATGGAAAAGGTCACTCGATTTTTAATGTTCATAAAGGAGAAGGTCTTGTCTCAGAAGTTTTTGCAGATTCATCAATATTTAAAAATATACTTCCCGGCAATAAAGCAATTGGTCATAACCGCTACTCAACAACTGGTTCTTCGAAATCAATAAAAAATATACAGCCTTTTGTAGTTAATTACAGGATGGGAAATCTTGCGGTTGCACATAATGGCAATCTTACAAATGCAAATGAACTAAGAAAAGAACTTGTTGATGAGGGTGCAATTTTTCAAACAACAAGCGATACCGAAGTAATTCTTCATCTTATTGCTAGGAGCAGACTTAATAACCAGGTTGACCAGATAAAAGAAGCATTACAAAAATTAGAAGGTGCTTATTGTCTGACAATTTTAACTGATGACAAATTAATAGCAGCGCGTGATCCATACGGGTTCAGACCATTATCAATTGCTAAACTTAATAATGCATTTGTTGTTGCATCAGAAACATGTGCATTCGATCTGCTTACAGCAAATTTTGTAAGAGAAGTTGAGCCGGGTGAATTAATAGTGATTGATGAAGAAGCCTACCAAAATAATGAAATAAAATCTTACCAGATTAAACCTGAGCAATATCCACAAAAGCATTGCATATTTGAATACATATATTTTTCACGTCCCGATAGTTTTATATTCGGACATAACGTTGATAAGATGAGAAGGAGGCTTGGAAAAATTCTTGCAAAAAAATATCCAGTTACAGATAAAGATGGTGAGAAAGTAATTGTAATAAGTGTTCCTGATAGTTCTAACACAACTGCTCTCGGTTATGAGAGAGAACTTGAAAAGCAGGGAATAGATTCAAAACTTGAAATAGGTCTGATCAGGAGTCACTATATTGGCAGAACATTCATACAACCGGGTCAGGAGAAACGTGAACTCGGAGTAAGATTTAAATTTAATACCGTAAAAGGAGTGCTTGAAGGCAGAACTATTGTAATGGTGGATGATTCAATAGTCAGAGGAACTACTTCAAAACAACTTGTTAATCTCATTAAAGAAGCTAATCCAAAAGAGATACATGTTAGAATTTCATCATCGCCAATTAAACATCCTTGTTTTTATGGAATGGATTTCCCGAGCAGGGAGGAACTAATTGCTAACCAGATGAATGGAGATATAAAGGAAATTCAAAAATATCTTGGAGTAGACAGCCTTGAATATTTAACGATCGATGAAATGCTTGAAGCAGTTTCAGAAGCAAATTCAGAAAACTTTTGTACTGCCTGTTTCTCAGGCGATTATCCCACAAAGGTTGATATTAACTTTAAAAAGGAGATATATGAATTATAAAACGGGGCTATTTTTAATTTTTTCCTTTTTGTTCACTTCACTTCTGTTTCCACAATCAACATATTTTATAAAATATAAAAGCTATATATCCAAACAGGAAATAGAAAGTAAAGTACAAACACAAAAGTTTCTTCCTGCGGGAAAAAATTTCAGTTTTTCAAATCTGTCACCAAAAGTAAACTACCTTGCAAAAGGAATAGTAAAGCAGGATGAAATTCTCGGGAGAATTATCAAAGTAACTTATGATAAAAACATTAATGAATCCTCGTTCCTTGCAATTCAGAATGATGATCCTTCGATTGAATATATAGAAGCATCACATACTTACCAGATGGAATTAACTCCTAATGACAGTTTAATTCAGAACCAATGGGCTTTAACAAAAATTGATGCATTTGACGCGTGGGATATAACAGAAGGTGTTGATTCTGTTTTGCTGGCAATAATCGATACAGGTATTGACTATACTCATCCGGATCTTCATAATAAAATAAAATTAAATCCCGGTGAAATGGGAACCGATGCAAACGGACACGATAAAAGGTCAAATGGGATTGATGATGACAACAACGGATTTATTGATGACTACCAGGGCTGGGATTTTACAGATAGAGTTGGTTTTCCATTCGATTCCTCCGGCGGAGATTATTTAACCTGGGATAATGATCCAATGGATGAATATGGTCATGGAACTTACATAGCAGGAATTGCAGCAGCAGAAACAAATAATATTACCGGAATTGCAGGAGCGGCGCCTAATATAAAGATTTTAAATTGCCGTGCTTTTGATCCGGGAGGTTATGGTGAAGAAGATGACGTTGCTGCGGCTATTCTTTACGCAGTTCAAATGAATGCTAAAGTAATAAATATGAGTTTCGGAGACAATTCTTTTTCTTTCGTTTTAAGAGATGTTATTCAATATGCATATTCTAAAAACATAGTGCTTGTTGGATCAGCTGGTAATTCCGGTTCCGATGCACCTCATTATCCTTCAGGCTATTCAGAGGTAATATGTGTGGGTAATTCAACTCAGGAGGATTATCGTTCATCGAATTCAAATTACGGGTCTACACTTGATTTAATGGCACCGGGCACCCAAATATTTACTACTGCAATGAATAATAGTTATGCATATGTTTCAGGAACCTCAGCGTCTTCACCTTTTGTTTCAGGAGCAGCAGCTTTGATTCTTTCCAGGAATTCATTCTCAAATGAGGAAGTTAAACAAATCCTTAAAAGTTCATCAGATGATATCGGAACGCCTGGCTGGGACCTCTACACCGGCGCAGGCAGATTAAATTTATTTAATGCTCTTAATATTGGTGCACCTTCAATAATTAAGTTTGAACATCCAACACAGGATTTTTCTACTAAGGATGATTCAATACAAATAACTGCTACGGTTCTTTCTCCTTATTTCGTTAATTATCAGCTTGATTACGGATATGGATTGAACCCGGATACCTGGATTTCTCTTATTCCTGACGGGAGGAATCAGTTTGCTAACCAAAAGATTTATACACTTGATGTCTCTCAATTACCAGATTCGGTTTACGGGTTGAGGATTCTGGTCAATTTAAACAATGGAAGAACTCTGGAAGAAAGAGTTAATTTTAATATTATTCGTACCAATCCACAAACGATTCTTGTAAATCTTGGATCAGCATTCTACGGAGAAAAAACTACAATACTCGCTTCAGTTTATACTAATCAACCTTGTGTAACAAAAATGTATTACAGGGAATTAGGAAGCAGTGGTGAATTTAACTTTATAACCTTGGATGGTTTTAATACAAATAATCAGTTTGTAAAATATCTTCATTACGGATTTATACCCAAACAATTAGTTGATCAAAATTCAGTTTATGAAGTTTATCTTCAGGCTGAAAATCTTGTAGGCTTAAAAACTACAATTCTTAATAGCTCAGGGCAGGATTCAATCTTTAATATTCACACTGACTATAATGCTGAATTAGCTGCTGAGTATCTTCAGCCGTTTAGCCTTCCAAAGGGTTCAATATTTGAAAACCCCACGAATTTTTTATCGAATGATTTCAACGAGATCCTGGCAAGAAAATTTTATAACTCGGAGGACGTTTATTATTCATTGTATAAACTGAACAACAACAACTTCGTTTCGGTCGATTCTATAAAAAATAAATTACCGAGAGATGTTGGAGATTTTAATAATAACGGGAAAGTTGATTTACTAAGTTCCAATGTGGGAACTGGATATATTGATGAGCAATTAAATCCCTCTTCCTTTAATCTTCAAAATAAATTTACTGATTCATCGGATACTTTCTGGCCGGCTAAAGCAGTGGATCTTGATGGAGATGGGAATTCCGAAATAATTGCATTTAATCAGAAAACAGATACGAGCATTTATATCTGGAAATTTAATAATGATTTCACTGTGGCTTCAACAACAAAACTTTCTAATTTTACTCCGGAAAGATTTAATGGTAACTACCTGGGAGTTCCACATGTTGCCATCACGGATTTGAACAATAATGGCAGGAAAGAATTCTGGACAATAGATGAAGATGGTGATATTCTTAGTTATGAATCAAATGGCAATGGCGGCTACCAGAAATTCTTGCAGGATTCTACTTTCTTTATGTCCTCAGCAGAATTTTTAACTGCCGGTGATTTTGACGGTGATGGTAAGGAAGAAATTGCTGTTTTGCTACACTCACTTGGTGCTTTTGATATTGCTCCATTTTACCTTTTAAATGTCTATAAATATTCGAACAATTCTCTGAATTTAATCTATCAACAATCCTTTGTTGATGCTTCTACTGAGTTTGCGGGCGGAGGAACTTTCAGGGATATAGAAAACAGTATTCGCTTTGCAGATATAGATAATGATGGGGTAGATGAACTTATACTTTTCGTTTTTCCCTATTCTTATATCTTTAAAGATGAGCAAGGTGAAGTAAAAATAATTTCATATAAGGAAAATATTAATTCCAATTCAATCTTTGTTGGTGATTTGAATAAAGACAATGTCCCTGAAGTTGCTTTCCCTACTGAAACCGGAATAAGATTTATCGAATTTGCAGCTTCGAATAAAGCAAGCACACCATACAATCTTTCAGGGTACAGCATTGATTCAACTTCAATAAATTTGAGCTGGAGCGGCTCAGGACAATATTATTATATTTACCGGGGATTAAGTAAAGATTCATTAATACTGATTGATTCTTCCGCAACACAAGATTATTCTGATTCACCTGTCCAGGCAAGAACAAATTATTTTTATGCAATTCAGGGATATGACGTATCTAAACCTGACCCGTTATCCAGTTTAAGTTTTGCAATTAAAGTTTACGCTCATACACCCGGTAAAATTGTTTCAGTTATTGGTCAGACAAGAAAAAACATCCAGGTAACATTTTCTGAACGAGTTAATAATACTATAGAAAATCTCCAATCATTTAAAGTTGTTGGTGTCGGTTATCCCAATTCTGTATCACCTGCAAGTCAGTATTCATATATATTGACTTTTAATAGTAATATTCCTGTGGGACAAAATACTCTGATAGTAAGTAAACTTAAAGATTATTATGGCTCACCGATTTCAACAGACACAACTTTATTTAATATCGATTCTGTTAATACACCTGAAGAATTTTTTGTCAGTTCATTTGAAATTATTGATCCATATAAAATAAAGATTGTGTTTAATAAGACTGTTAAAGAAACCGAAGCCAAGAATATTAATAACTATAGTTTTGATCCAGCAAATAAAGTTACCTCAGTAGATATAGACGCTACTGATTCAAAAATTATTTACCTCAATCTAAAGGGTAATCATCCTGTTGGTTCTATAGGAAAGGAGTACAGGCTCCGGATATTAAACCTTGTTTCCTCTGACGGAATAATAATTAATTCGGGTGCGGGCAGTTATATAGTTCTTACAGGATACGCCCAGAATTTATCTGATGTCTATGTATATCCGAATCCTGCAAAAGTTACTTCTGGGAAAATGACATTTGCAAATCTTCCTAAAAGAGCAAAAATTATAATCTGGAAGCTAAGCGGAGAGAGAATATTCGAACTTTCTGAAACTGACGGTAACGGGGGAGTTGACTATAATATGAAGGATGAATCCGGAAAAGAATTAGGAAGCGGAATATATATTTACCGAATAGTAAGATTGGATGACTCTGATAATGAAGTTGAAGAAAAAATAGGTAAGTTTGCAGTCATCCGATGAAATTTACAATTGAAGAAATATCGACTCCATCCAACTTATTATCGATGCTTCGGTTAGTACTTGCAGTCCCTCTCTGGTATCTCCTCGGCTACCTTTATGACCCGAATATGAGGATAATAATTTTTCTCATCTGTGTATTTGCAGCTGTTACAGATATACTTGATGGTTACATTGCAAGGAAATACAACCAGGTTACTGAATTTGGTAAAATAATTGATCCCCTGGCTGACAAGGTTGCCGTCGGCGCAATAATAATAAAGTTATTTCTAATGGGAGAAATTCCAGGTTATTATTTCCTTATGATCATTGGACGGGATATCTTGATTTTTATTGGTGGAATTTTCGTTGCGAAAAAAATAGGAAGAGTTTTACCTTCAAACGTATTGGGAAAAATCACTGTAATAAATATTGGTATTATTATTTTACTGCTGGTTATTGGGTTAACAAAATCATCGTTTGTGTATTTATCATTATATAGTACAAGCATAATACTGATTTTTGTATCATTAATTGCTTATGTGATTCGCGCTATGGAATTTTTAAAAAGGGGAAAATATGAATCTGTTTGATAATATTAATTTTTCAAAACTTAAAAGCGGACTATCTAAAACCCGTTCTAAAATAGTTAATACTATAAGTGAGACAGTTACACGTAAAGCAGTACTTGATGATAAAACTTTGGATGAAATCGAAGAGATACTTATAACATCTGATATAGGATTCGAAACAACTGAAAAAATAATTGAAAGTTCGCGTGAAAGGCTTCACAAAGAAAAAGACAGAAGTAAAATACACATACTTGAATCTGTGAAAAAAGAATTGATTGAAGTTCTCAAGACAGAAAAAAAAACCGGAATGAATGGTGAAGAAATTTCAAAACATAAACCTTATGTTATACTTGTTGTGGGTATTAACGGAGCAGGGAAGACGACTACAATTGGGAAACTTGCCTATAATTTTAAGAAAGCCGGTTTAAAAGTTATAGTTGCAGCTGCCGATACATTCCGGGCTGCCGCAAATGAACAACTTGATATTTGGGCGGAAAGAGCCGGGGTTGAGATCCTACATAAAGGAAATGGTGCCGATCCGTCCTCTGTCGCTTTTGATACAATTAAAAAAGCTGTGAAAGAGAAATTTGATATCGTTTTAATTGATACTGCCGGAAGATTACACAATAAAGCTCATTTAATGGAGGAACTAAACAAGATCAAACGTGTTTCGGGAAAAATTATTGAGTATGCTCCCAACGAAACCCTTTTGGTTTTGGATGGAACAACTGGTCAAAACGCTTTAGTACAGGCGGAACAATTTTCAAAAGTTACTGATATATCCGGTTTGGTAATAACAAAACTTGATGGTACAGCCAAAGGCGGCGTAGTTTTTCAAATATGTTCAAAACAACAGATTCCAGTTAAATATATTGGTGTTGGAGAAGGTATTGATGATCTTCAGACTTTTAGCCCGGAATTATTTGTTGCAGCCTTGTTTGAGAATTAATTAAGGTGTTATATCCATGTTCATGAAAAAACCCAGGCATAGAATATTTGATTATACTCCTAGATTTTATAATCCTGAAACGGATCCTGTTGAAAGAAAAAAAAGACAACTGGGTTTCAGATCTCAAAGGAAACATATCTCAAGGAAAAAAAGCCCGGTATTGTGGATAGCTTTAATACTGGTTATTATTTTTATTCTCCTCAAACTACAAAATGTATTCTGATAGGATTTATGGTTACCAAAAGGGAAATGGTTATTGGTTTGGAGAATTTTAGCGGAAATAATAGTTTACATAATATATATTATCGGACAAATTATCTATCCCAAACTTAAAAACTGTTTTAGTTTTTCATCTTTACCAAATACAATCAGACGATCAAAATTTCTTAATTTATAGTTTGGATCGGGTGTAACGATTTCAGATTGATTTTGACTATCAAAAGCATTCTTTATATGTTTTATCATCAGAACTTCAATTCCGTAAGCATTTCTTAATCTAAGATCCATTAAACTTTTTCCCAAAAACGCTTCGGGCAAATTAATTTCCATAATAGAATAATTTGCAGCAACTTTAATTGGTTTTATTCTATCGATGGTTTTTAATTCTTTTGCTAATCCCGAGGCCAGATCTTCCCTTAAAGATTCACGGTTATATACTGAAATCACTTTTTGCCGCGTGATTGCTCCAAGCACCTCAGAAGGATTATTTGAATCAACTACAGGTAATTGATCTACATTTAATTTGCCGAATAAATTTAATATATAATCCAGGTCGTCATTGGTTTGAACGATCGTAATTTCGGGATTAGCAACGTCGCGAGCTACAAGTACATTTTTAACAATTTCATATTCAGTTATAATTGGTCTCAATTCATTTTCTGTGATGATACCACAAAGTTCACCTTTGTCATTAACCATATAAAATGAACTGTTAGGACTTCCCACCAATTGAACTATTAATTCAGGTAAAGGCGTATTTTCATTAACAAGGTCAATCGTTTGTAACTCAACATCACTTACGTTTATTGACCTTAGTAAGTTCGCCATTCGCCCTTCAGAAATCCTGAAACCTTCAGCTTCCAAATGTTGTGTCTGAACTGACCCTTTTAACGCAATTTGAACAAACATAGAGCTTATGATTACTGCAAGCATAAGCGGTAGTATAAAAGAATAATCCTGTGTCATTTCAAATATGATCAGGATTGCAGAGATTGGAATTGTGTTGGCACCGCCTAATACTGCACCCATTCCAACCAGCGCGAATTTACTTGTATCTAAATCTAATCCCCATACCGAATTGAACAAAAAAGCAAACAGATATCCGAAACATGCTCCCATAAACAATGAGGGAGCAAATAGTCCTCCAAAACCACCTGAATTTAAAATCAAAGGAACAAGTATAAATTTTAAAACAAATATTACAAGTACAATTTGCCAGGTTAAAGATCTTTTCAGGATTTCATTTATAGCTTCATAACCAATACCAAATATTTCTTTAAAGAAATATCCGCTGACCCCGACAAGCAAGCCGACGACTACCATTCCTAACCATTGCGGAACCCTTTTTTTATAAATCTTGTTCCTGAAAATTGTGTGCAGCCAGTTTGAATACCGGATAAACAGAAATGAAATGATTCCTGCAAAAAATCCAAGAACAGCATATAAATAAAGATATGAATAGTTAACTGTCTGTATATGAAAATGAAAGACAGAAACATTACCAAGAAATATTCTTGATATTGCGCTGGCAGAAACAGTCGCCAGAATAAGCGAAGCAAAAGTCGGAGCGTGATAGTCGTTTAATAATATGAGTTCAAATGCAAAGAAAATTCCTCCAAGCGGCGCATTAAAAATTGCAGCTATTGCCGCACCTGCACCAGCCGCTGTAAAAATTCTTATACGTTCCTCTGAGATTCTTAACAGGCTGCTTAACTTGCTTGCAATTCCGCCGCCTAACTGAGCGGCAGGACCTTCAGGACCGACGGTACCGCCTGTTCCGATGCAGATTATTGGAGCAATTACATGAAATAGAGTTGTGCGGAAAGAGATAAACCCCCCTCTTAATGCCACAGCTTTAATAACATCGGGAATACCTTTATGTTTTGCGACATCAGGCGCCCCCAAAATCATAATTGCCTGGATAAACATTCCTGCAGCAGGAATCAGAATTATAGCCGCTGCTCCAAATATGAAAGGTTCGGAACCTGGTCGGTCAAAAAAGATTCTGTTCAGCCAATCGATGGAATTATGAAAAAGTATTGCAGCTAAACCAACTACAATTCCGATGATAATGGAGATAAAACTGAAAGTTGTATATTCCCCCCCAATTATTTTAGAAAAATTTTTCTGGAATTCTCTCTTAAGTTTCTGTGATCTTATTATTAATCGTAGAATTTTTTTTTTGTTTTTTTCTATCATTTCCGAAATTAGAATAATTTACTTGTAAGAGAAAAATCCTTCTCCAGATTTTCTTCCTAATTTTTTAGCTGCTACCATTTTTTTTAGGAGCGGACAAGGTCTGTATTTGGGGTCGTTAAATCCGTTATATAAAACATCCATTATTGCAAGACAAACATCAAGACCAATAAAATCTGCAAGTGTCAGTGGTCCCATCGGATGATTCATCCCAAGTTTCATAACTGTGTCGATATCTTCCGCTGAAGCTACACCTTCCATAAGTGAAAAAATAGCTTCGTTTATCATTGGCATTAATATTCTGTTAGAAATAAATCCCGGATAGTCAAAAACCTCAACCGGCACTTTTTCAAGTTTCTGTGCCAATGATTTTATAGTTTGATAGGTTTCATCACTTGTAGAATAACCCCTGATAATTTCAACGAGTTTCATAACAGGAACTGGGTTCATGAAAATGCATACCGATAAATTTATCAGGTCTGGTTGCGGATGATAGTTCGGTTATTGAAATAGAAGACGTATTTGAAGCGAATATAGATTCGGATTTAATGATAGGCTGTAATTTATTGAAAATATTAAGCTTAGCTTCTCTATTCTCATAGATTGCTTCGATAATAAGGTCTGAATCCGGCGGTGTGTTTTCAACACCAATTATTTTTTGGATATTTTCCAGTGTCGATTGTTTATCCTTCTCTGAAATAGTCTCCTTTTTAACCTGTCGATCCAGGTTTTTAGTGATAGTTGATAGAGCTTTTTCAGCTAATTCATCATTCATTTCAACCAGATTTACCTGAAATCCCTTTAAAGCAAATACGTGGGTGATCCCGTTACCCATCGTTCCCCCGCCGATTACAGAAACTTTTTTAATTTCCATTTTTTATCTCCCGTTTTTATAGTTTTTTACTATTAAAGCAGAGGCTTCTCCCCCACCGATACATAATGATGCTAGTCCGTATTCTGAATTACGTTTTTTCATTTCGTGAATAAGTGTTACTAAAATTCTTGCGCCGCTTGCTCCAATCGGATGACCAATTGCGATGGCGCCACCATTCACATTAATTTTAGAATTATCTAAGCCGAGAAGTTTATTAACAGCTAATGAAACTACTGCAAAAGCTTCATTAATTTCAAAAAGATCTATGTTATCTTTAGTGAGGCCGGCTTTTTTTAATACCTTGGTAATTGCATCTGCAGGTGCAGTTGTAAACTCTATCGGAGCTTTGGCAGCAGAACTTTGCGCAACAATTTCGACTAAAGGGACTAATCCAAGTTCTTTTGCTTTATCTTCGCTCATTACCAGTAAAGCTGCTGAACCATCATTGATGCTTGAAGCATTAGCCGCGGTTACGACACCATTTTTATCGAATACAGGTTTTAATTTTGTTATCTTCTCAAATATTACTCTTCCCGGCTCCTCATCATTATCAAAAAAGGTTTCTCCTGATTTTGTTTTCAAACTGACTTTAATGATCTCATCTTTAAATTTACCAGCCTTCTGAGCTTCAAGTGCTTTACGATATGAATTCGTTGCAAATTCATCCAGTTCTTCACGTTTAAAAGAGAAATCGCGGGCACAGGACTCAGCACAATTCCCCATGTGAATATTATTATATACATCCCATAAACCGTCTTTAATCATAGAATCAATGATTTCACCATTACCCAATCTATAACCTGAACGTGCTTTTGGAAGAAGGTAAGGAGCATTTGTCATGCTTTCCTGACCACCTGCAACAATAATTTCCGCATCACCTAAAGCTATTGCCTGTTGTGCAAGCATAACCGCTTTTAATCCGCTGCCGCACATTTTATTTATAGTTAGGCATTCAGTTTTTTCTGATAAACCAGCAAAAATTGCTGCTTGTCTACCGGGTGCCTGCCCCTGACCGCCGGTTAATACATTGCCCATTATAACTTCATCAACAATATTGCTGTCAAGTTTTGTATCTTCAATAATTCCCTTAATAGCCATGCTTCCAAGCTGGGCAGCACTAAAGGCTGAAAGCGCACCGTTAAATGATCCCACCGGTGTTCTTTTTGCTGCTGTTATAACTACTTTTCGCATTTTCTCCTCTTAATTAATTTTTCGATTTAAAAAATAAAAATAATCAAAAATCGTTAAACAATCAGGGGAATCGTTTCCAGGAATGATTTTAAAAATTATCTCTGTGTAAGAAGAGATAATTCTGTTATAATACTTAATGTCAGGGTGTTGAGATTAATATTATTTTTTAGCAGTGAAGAGAACCGATCCAACATAAATACAATTTTATTGAGTTCGACATCGGAAAATTTCAAATCGAATTTTTGAAGCGTTTCTTCATAATCCTCAAAAAAATAATTACCCGTATGTGATCTGTATTTCTGAAGGTCGTTCAACCATGAAATTAACATTTGTAATATAACCTTGTACGATTCACTTCCCTGCTCATTTGTAACTGAAGCAAATTCCTCAAATGCAGAATGATATCTTCTACCGAATGAATACCTCAGTATTAAAATTGTTTTTTCCTTTAATACAGTAAAATCATACTGCTGCAGATCAATTGCATTGGATATTGATCCGTTTGAGAATGGAGCTACTAATTTTGCAATTTTCTCTTGAATACTGAAATTGGTGACAAGTATTTTTTCAACATCCTCAGTTTTTAATGGCAAAAAATTAATTAACCAGCATCGCGATCTTATAGTTTCTCTTAGCCGTTCCGGATATGGAGTCGTAAGGATGAAGATTATTCCTCCAGGAGGTTCTTCTAAATTCTTCAATAGTGCATTTTGAGATTCCTCATTCATAAGATGAGCATTTGAAATCAAGACGAACCGGAATTTAACATCGCTGTATTCCATAGAAAGGAATTTCCTGATATCACGTATACTGCTGATCTTTATTTGGGTGGCTTTTGGGATTTTAATCTTATAGTAGGGGTTCCGGATTTTTTCAACTAATTCAGACTTGATAAGTTCATTTTCTTCCTGTGTTAATTTTTCCATTGGTCCGCTTGATTCGGTTTCATTTTTACCCCTGGGAAGCGGGAAAATATATTTAACATAAGGCTCGTTCAAATTCTGAATGTGCTGATTAATATGTTGTTGTAATTCAGGTTTGGAGTGATTTGTATTTAAAGCCTGGGCAAATCGTATTGCAGAAAATTCTTTACCAACACCTTCATTTCCTTTAAATAAAAAAGCGTGTGGAATTTTATCAGAAGTGACTAATGAATCTAAAATAAGTTTAACGGGTTCTTGTCCGTAAATTCCAGACCAAATGTTATTGTTCATGTCGGCAATAAAAAAGCGCCAAAGCGCTTAATAATCATCTTCGTTATAAAAGAAGTCCTCATCGGAAGGATAATCCGGCCAGATATCTTCAATTGATTCATAAGGTTCATCGGAATCCTCAAGTTCGTGAAGATTTTCAATTACTTCATACGGTGCCCCAATTCGGTCAGCATACTCAATTAATTCATCTTTTGTAGCAGGCCAGGGTGCATCATCAAGAAATGCTGCCAGCTCTACTGTCCATATCATAATTTAATTCTCCACAAAAAGTTTATTCTTTACTAGCAACCGCAAAGAAATTTACGTCATCAAAGAAAAAATCTTCAGGATTCAGTTTAACTCCATTATGCTCTACCTCGTAGTGAAGATGAGGACCAGTTGAAAGCCCTGAAGTACCTGATTTAGCTATTTCAATTCCTCTTTTAACCTTTTGCCCTTGTTTAACTTCAATATGCGACAGATGTCCATATACAGTTTTATACCCAAATCCATGATCTATTTCAACACAGAGCCCGTATCCACCTTTTCTTCCTGCAAAATCAATTTTACCATCGCCAGATGCATGGACAGGAGTACCTATATTTGTAACAATGTCTACTCCCTCGTGCATTCTTCTTATTTTCAATATAGGATGCATCCTCATTCCAAACTCATTACCTATCTCACCTGTGCAAGGCTTGATAGCGGGTAAACATTCAAAAAGTTTTTCATTTTGTTTCAGCTTCTTCGATATCTCAACATACTGATCTTTTTCAAAATCAACCTTTCTGCTAACTTCATCCATATAAGACAGAGCTGATTTAAGATCAGCAGCTAAATCACTATTAATAAAATCGAGATCATTATCAAAATAGCCGCCACCTACACCAACCTGTCTTTCTTCTTCTGATACCGGGGGAAGATCAGCTGCTATTCTAAGGGTGTTATTTTCATTTACAAGGCTATCAAGTTCAGTATCCAGTTTCTTGTAAAGTGAAGCAGTTTCAGTAATTTTGTTTTTAAGGTAGTTATTTTCTTCTTCAAGGGTGGACAAGCTCTTCCCTGAGCCAGTAACTTCTGAGATAAATTTCAAAGTACCATAAACAGTGGCTGTTAAAGTTAAAACTGCAGCAAAAAAGTATAAAACAAGCTTTTTCTTGAAGTTTTTTACTTCTAAAAATTGAAGTTTCGAACTGGAGAAGTAGTATAGTTTCTTCATATTAGGTTGCGGAATCTATAAAAATAAGGTGTATTTGTCAAGTGTAACATTTCGTCATAGTTATTCAAAATCGTGCTCAAAATAGTCAATCCCTCTGTGATCCTCGTCAATTTCACCGTTTAGTATTTTATTTAATCTTTTCTGAAAAACCTTAGCAGCATCATGCCCATAATGTTTAAGCAAATAGTGCAACGCAATTACTTCGGATATAACTGTGATATTTTTACCGGGAATAATAGGCAATTTTACATAAGGAATATCATTATTAAGAATTTTAACGAAACTTTCATCTAACCCGGTTCTTGTATATTCTGCTTTTTCGTCCCAAATTTCAAGTTCTACGATAACCTCTAATCTTTTTTGATAACGAATTGCCCGAATTCCGAACATTCTCTCGATATCAAGGATTCCCAATCCTCTTATTTCCATAAAATGTTTAGAAATATTCGTGCCGGCGCCCATTAATATACCTTCACCTTTTTTGGTGAGAATAATAACGTCATCTCCTACCAAACGATGTCCGCGCTCTATCAAATCTAAAGCAACCTCACTCTTCCCTATTCCCGATTTTCCCACAAATAATATCCCTACACCATAAACATCCACAAGAGAACCATGTATGGATACCTGGTGACTAAATTGATCGTCGAGAAAATCACTGATAAGATAGATTAATTTTGTTGTTGGCTGTACAGAACCGAAAACAGGAATATGATGTTTATTTGCCAAATCAAGTAATAACTGCGAGGGATGATTATTATCTGTAAGAATTATACAAGGGATATCAAAATTAAATAGTCTATCAAGAGATTCTGTTTTCTTTTTGTCATTTAGTTGGGCAAGATATTGAATTTCAGTATTTCCAAACACCTGTACTCTGTTATATGAAAAAAGATCAACAAAACCAGCTAAAGCAAGTCCGGGTCTGTGCAGGTTCTGATCAAAGACTTTCCGGCTGAACCCGGACTTATCAGAAAATAACTTAAGCTTAAAAAGTTCTTTGCAATTTTTGTAAAGAAATTCTATAGTTATAAATTCTTTTCTTGTAATAGACTTTTGATCTATTTTAATCATTTAACCCTGACGATTTTTTTTGTTTTAATTTTTTTAAGCTGGCGTGTTATTTTTTCAGTTGCTGCATTAATAGATTTTTTAAAGTCATCACTATCTTCTTTAGCTACAATTGTATGTCCGGGTATTACTAAATTTATTTCCGCACTCTTAATGCTATCCTTACTATTCTGAAAACTTAGTATCACTTCTGCGTTTATTATATCGTCACTATACTTGCTTAAAGAGGAAACCTCATCTTTAATAAAATCTTTTAGTGTATCGTGTGCCTTAAATCTGCGGGCAGTTATTGTGATGTTCATATTTCCTCCAAATTTATTTAAGATTTAGGATGCGATTTTTTGTAAGTACTTTTCAATCGTTCGATGCTAACATGAGTATAAATCTGCGTTGTTGAGAGATTTTCATGTCCAAGTATTTCCTTAACTGCTCTTAGTTCCGCCCCATTATCAAGCATATGAGTTGCGGCACTGTGTCTGAGAACATGCGGACTTTTCTTTTTCACATCTGAAACTATAGAGAGGTACTTATTAACTATTCTGTGAACATAGCGGGGATAAATTCTTTTTCCAGTCCCGGTTAAAATTAATGGTTGTTTTCCATTAATATAGTCCCGTTTTTGGAGATACTCATTAATTACCTGAATCGATTTATTTCCCACCGGGACAATTCTGGTTTTATTTCCCTTACCGAAAACTCTCAAAGTTTTATTCGAAAGATCCAGGTCCTCCCTGTTTAAACCACATAACTCGGAAACTCTTATTGCACAACCATAAAGAAGTTCAAAAATTATCATTACCAGTTCAGGATTATTTTCAATCTTTTTTGCTTCTTCATATGTTGAAATAATAATATCTGTTGATAATATCTCAGGAAGTTCTCTACGAGTTTTAGGATTATGAATACCTGCGGACGGATTTGTTTCTATTATATTCTGCTGGAAAGAATATTTGAATAAAGATCTGATTGACGCAAGTTTTCTGGAAATTGAATTTTTATTCAGTTCATTATTACTGTTAAGCAGAGAAAGATAAGATTTAATAAATTTCTCACTAATTGTTTCTATTTCAGTATGATTGTGCTCAATACAGTAAGAAGAAAATTCCACCAGATCAGATCTGTAAGATTTGATCGTGTTATCAGAATAGCGTCTGATATCTTGAAGTTCGCTAAGAAATTTATTGGAAACCTTGCGAATTTCCATTTAGTCCTTTTCTATCTCTTCTAATATTACCTCTTCCCCACAAACAGGGCATTTGAGATAATTTCCTTTTTTGACTGAATATCTCTTTTCCATGTAAGCTGAATCCTTATTCGGACATTCTTCGGGAATAGGTCTGTACCAACTTACAAAATCACAATCAGGAAATCTTGAACAGCCATAGAATAATTTTCCGCGTTTTGATTTCCTTTCTACAACATCACCTTCCTTACATTTAGGACAACTCACTCCCAGTGTAATATTTTTTATAAAATCACATTCGGGATAACGTTCACATCCAATAAATCTTCCGAATTTTCCGTTTCTGTAAACTGTCCGTGCACCACACTTCTCACAATTTTCTCCCGTGTATTCGGGTTCCTGATTTTGAGCAGCCATCTCTTTTAATGATTTTATATTCTTACAATCAGGATAATTACTGCACGCAAGAAATTTACCAAATCTACCAACTTTAATCACCATTTCGTGGCCGCATAGATCACAATAAATTTTTTCTACTTTATCTTCTACATCTTTAAGTGCAAGAGAAAACGGTTTATAAAAATCATTTAAAACATTTACGTATTGATTATCTCCCTGCGCTATCTGGTCTAATTCGCTTTCCATTGCAGCTGTAAAATCTTCATTAATAATATTGGGGAAATTCGTCACAAGTATTTTGTTTACAGTATTCCCCAGTTCAGTAGGAAATAACTTTCTTTCTGTCTGGTTAACATACTTCCTATCCTGAATTGTGCTGACAATAGAAGAGTAAGTACTCGGTCTCCCGATTCCTTTACTTTCAAGTTCCTTTATCAAAGAACTTTCTGTAAAGCGTGCAGGAGGTCTGGTGAAATGCTGAGTTTTATATAATTCGTTTAAAAGCAGATTATCTCCTTTTTCGATTCCCAAAGGAATCTTTTCGTTTCGATATTCTTCTTTTTCTTCAGCACTATCTTTCTTTTCCGAAAATTCCTCATAAATTTTCTGGTAACCCATAAACTTTACTGCATTACCAAAAGCTTTAAATAGAAATTCATCTGCAGATATTTCAATAACCGTTGTTTCAAATATAGCAGGCTTCATTTGAGATGCAATAAATCTTTTCCAGATTAATTCATAAACCTGAAAGGATTTTTTATCGAGAAATTCTTTTACAGTTTCGGGAGGGAACTCAAGTGAAGTAGGTCTGATTGCTTCGTGTGCATCCTGAACATTATCTTTTTTCTTATCGTACAAGTTAGATGTATCGGGAAGAAATTCGGATCCAAAATTATTTTTAATCAGATTCCTTACAACCGGAAGAATTTCTTCACTAATTCTGGTAGAATCTGTACGCATATATGTTATAAGTCCCTGCGTTCCGGCTTTCCCTAATTCAACGCCTTCATATAACCTTTGAGCAATCATCATTGTCTGTTTCGGACGCATCCTAAGTCTTCTAGATACCTCCTGTTGCAGCGTACTGGTTATAAAAGGTGCTGCAGGATTTCTTTTAGTGTTCCTCTTGGATATGTTTGTGACACTGAAGTCTTTTTTATTTTCTATTTGCTTAAAATAATTTGCAGAGGTTTTTTCATCACCTAAGTTTATATACTCCTCAAGAAACTCAGCCCATTCTTTTTCATTCATTTCCGGTTTAGGTGGAATCCTGATATCTTTTCCATCTATACTGAAAAGTTTTGCTTTGAATATTTCATCTTTATCGGTTTTAAAGATTGCCCAGATTGACCAATATTCTGTAACAATAAATTTGTTTATATCTGATTCCCTATCGCAGATAAGTTTAAGAGCGACAGATTGAACTCTTCCTGCAGATAAAGAACTGCTTCCGGATAACTCGATAATTGCTTTCCAGAGAAACGGACTGATCTGGTAGCCTATTATCCTGTCCATCACCCTTCGTGCACGCTGAGAGCTAACAAGATTAATGTCAATTGCACGCGGGTTTTTCATTGCTTTCTGAACTCCGGTTTTAGTTATCTCATTGAATAAAACACGGAAGATATTTGAATCCACATTGCCATTTAATATATCTGCAATATCCTGGGCAATAGCTTCACCTTCACGGTCAGGATCAGTAGCAATGTAAATGTTTTTGCTCTTAGCGGCGAGTGATTTGATTTTTTTTACGGTATCGCCTTTTCCGCGGATTGTTACAAACTGTGGTTTGAAATCATTTTCCAGCTCAACACCAAGCTTGGTTTTGGGGAGATTACGCAGGTGACCAATAGTTGCTTCAACGTGATAATCTTTTCCTAAATATTTATTAATAGTTTTTGCCTTGGCGGGTGACTCTACCAGCACTAAATTCTTACTCATAACTTACCAGTTTCTTCTCAATTAATTGTATCAGATGAATATAACAATAATCTGCTTCCAGGAAGTGTAAGAGTATTTACCTCAAGAAACAAAGATATAATAATTACATTTATCGATTCAGTATTTATTAATTCTTGGGGGAACAACTTAAGTTCTTCTATTATTAATTCCAAATCGATGGTTGTAAGTAATCCTATATTGTTTAAATGAAGAAGGTAATTAAAATTATCAGTACCAAATAATGTTTTCTCTTCTTCAGAAAAAATTCTTTTACTGCTTGTAACAAGTTCACTATGTATGGTAACCTCATCTATATCACGAATAGTTTTTTCATAAATCCAGCTGAATGCTGTAGCCAGAACATTTCTATCGTATCTTTCTCTAGTTGAAATCTCATTTATTGCTTTATCCAGGGAACTTGTATGATCCAGGTTTTCAAATATATCTGTTAATAAATTTACTATTTCAGTTACCATAAAATACCCGGTTATTGTTTTAATATAAACTTATACTTATTTACAAGCCGATTTTCAACTTTCTTCATCACAGATTTCGTTTTTGGCGATTTATCGTCATAATCAAGCAGATGAAGAACACCATGTATTACAAGTCTCATCAATTCTTGTTCCAAAAGCACATGGTATTTATTCGCATTATTTTGGGCGTCTTGCAAAGATATATATAATTCGGCATCGAACAATAGCCTGTTTTTACTATAATTAAAGGTAATTATATCAGTATAATAGTTATGTTTAAGAAATTCCTTATTGATTTTAAGAAGATGCTCTGATGAGATGAAATTTATAAGAAATGATTCAAGTTTGAAATTAAATTCCTTCTTTAAAAGTGATACTAATCGATGAAATAACAGTTTGTCAATGTTTATGTCTACGGAATTTACTTTCAGGTTTTTTACCAAAATATCACTTCCCGTTAAACAGAAAAAGTTAAACCTTCTTTTGCAGCAATACAGTTAATATCAGATCCACTCTCTTTCAGAAACTCCCTGGTCTCTTTAAGTATTGAATCTATCTTTTCATCATTATATTCGGGGTTATAATGAAAGAAGATCAGATTTTTTACTTTTGCCATTACAGCAAAAGAAGCCAGCGATTTATTACTTGAGTGTCCCCAACCATATTTTTGCTTCATTAAATTTTCGTCAAACATCATATCGTGGATAAGGTAATCACACTCATAGCAAAATTCAATTAAATTTTTGTTTTTTTCTTCTATCTTGTTCATCAGATTGGAACTATTCTCTCCTTCAACATCAAGTTCATTGTCAGTCATATAAACTACAGAACCGTTATTTTCACTGAGCTTAAAAGTTAGTGTAGGTGATGGATGATAAACATTATATGTATCTACATTTACTCCGTCCAATTTGAATGATTCAGAGGGCTTAAGTTGTTCAAAATTCAAATTTGCGGCTACATCATCAATTTTAATTGGAAAATAATCTCCCTGCATCTGGGAACTAATCACTTTTTTTATACTTTTTTCAATTCCCGGTAATCCGTAAAAAGTTATGTTTCTGCCTGATTGATATAAGGGGACAAAGAATGGTATTCCCTGAATATGGTCCCAATGATAATGGCTTAATAAAATATCAAGAGAAATCCCTGACTTATTTTCAACTATATAATTTCCCAACGCTCTTATTCCTGTGCCTGCATCGAGAATTATTTCATTTCCTGAGGAAGTGCGAATCTCAACACAAGGAGTATTTCCCCCATATTTAATCGTATCTTTTCCGGGAACCGGTACAGAACCTCTTGTTCCCCAGAACTTAACTTCCATTATTTCTCTTCAATCCTATTTAACGATTCTCTGGTTAATTCTGTATATTTTTTATATCTCATAGCAGATTTTTCAATATCATCCAACTCTGCCTTTGTAAGATCTCTTATAATTTTTGCCGGAACACCAGCAACAAGTTTTCCTGAAGGTATCACAAACCCGGGTGTCACTACTGCACCTGCTGCCACCATTGCTTTTTCTTCAACTACTGCGCCATCCAATATCACGGCTCCCATTCCGATTAAGCAAAGATCCTTCAAAGTGCAGCCATGCAATGTTACCGAATGACCAATTGTTATTTTGTTTCCTATATTTAGTGGAAATTTTCCATTCGTGACATGAAGCATAGAACAATCCTGAATATTTGTCATCTTTCCAATAGAAATATAGTGAACGTCTCCCCTGATTACTGTGTTGTACCAAACACTTGAATCCTCATCAATTTTTACATCACCAATTATTTTTACTCCGGAAGCTAAAAATACACTATCATGAATTCTTGGGTAAAGATTGAGATATGGAAATAATTTATTTTCAGGAATTATTCTTTGTATTTTGGAGGATCCCATCCTTCTCTCTTCCATGATATAAGTTCAAGAGTAATATTTCCGATTATAACCCTCATTTTAGCAAGGATAGGAATTGCCGCATCATCGTTACTGAACCACCCTTCAAAATGCCCTGTAAGTCCAAATACACTAATAAAATCTGTCTCCCCATCCAGTTTCACACAAGAAATATCATAGTCGACTGCATCTATTGAAATTCCTTCAATATCATTATAAAAATTCATTTGTGTAAAAACTTTTTTTTCTGTTACAAAACAAGGTATATTTTCATTTTTTTCCTGCCCGGTGTTAAATCTTGCATAATAAAATAAAGAAAGACCATCCTGGTATTTTTTATCCGCAGATGTGGTAGAATCGGTCCAGGTTTCAGGCGGATTTACTTTTCCTTTTTGTATATGAATGATTGATTTCTTGTAATCGAAATTATACTCGGTGTAAGAAGTATAGTCATCGCCCTTTATTAGTGCCTTAAAATAATCTGAGTACAAGTTTTCATCAACATAACTTTCATATATCTGATGCAAATCAACAAACGGGATTCCGGAATATGAATCTATATAAGCATATGTTATATAATATGTTTTTCCGTTTATTACTTTTTTATCTTTAATTTTTATTTTGACTTCTCCGATTTTCATAACTGAATATTTTACAATGTATGTAAGTTCTTCTCCAACTTTTAACTCCTTACCAGTTAAAATATTATTCTTAGATGTATGGCTCGACTCAATCGGCTGAGCCTGTCCAATATAAAATACCGCAAATAAGATTAAAATAATTTTAGAAGTCATTTTAAATTTGCAAGATTTTTTGCTTCATCAAACAAAGTAATTGCTTTGAGCATTTGATTATCTGATGTAAGAAGGACAGAATACCAGCCTTTGTTTTTCCAATAATTTCTTGCTATTTCAGCTTTTAATCTGGTAGCAATATAATTCCGGTCCTTATTAAAATCCTTTTCATTAAACGCTATATTTTTTGAATTGGCAAATTTTATAAATGAAGAAATATCTTTAACTGAAAAATTAAAATCATTCAAAAAGAAATTAAGGTCACTTTTATATTTTTGGTGGATTTCGTTTCCATGAATATCTAAATAATTTAAAGCAAACTCATAAAAAATATTGTTCTTTAATAACTCCGTAGTATAATTTGAAATATCATCTGATTTTACAATATAATCGGGAGTAATTCCTCCTCCTCCGTAAACAATTCTCCCTGCATTAGTTTTATATATTTGATTACTGGTATCTTTCTCTGCCGAATGATATAGATTATCACCTTCCTTTTCGTTTCTTTCACTTGCTTCAGAATAATATTCCTCTTTGTCCTTTAAATTTTTATAATCTCTTTGTATAAGTCTGCCCGAAGGTGTATAATACCTAGAAATGGTCAACCTTATTGCTGAATTGTCAGGAAGATCAAATTGTCTTTGAACAAGTCCCTTCCCAAAAGTTGTTTCCCCAACTATTAACCCCCTATCCCAATCCTGAACCGCCCCGGAAACAATCTCACTTGCAGAAGCACTACCATTATTCACAAGAATTATTAGCGGAGTATTTTCAAAATCAGATGGTTCGGATGCCAGGTATTCTTCGTCAAACTCACTTCTTCTTCCTTTTGTGTAAACTATTTTTTTCTTCCCCGAAATAAAAATATCAGCAACCTTAACTGCCTGATTGAGATATCCGCCGGGATTACCTCTTAAATCCAGAATTAATTGTTTCATCCCTTTGCTTTTTAAATCTTTCAAAGCTTCAGTTAATTCATCATATGTCGTTTCAGAGAATCTGGTCACCCCGACATATCCGGTTTCATTGTTAAACATTAAGTGAGCATTTACTGAATACAAAGGAATTTTTGCGCGGGTAATTTTATAATCTACAAGCTTACTCGTTTCAGGGCGGTATATAGTTATTTCAACTTTGGTTCCTGCTTTACCACGTAATTTATTTACGACTTCATCATTAGAAAGTCCGGTAGCATCCGCCCCCTCTATCTTTACTATTCTATCTCCTGAAATTATTCCCAGGGATTCGCTAGGTCCCCCAGTAATGGGAGACACAACTGTAATTGTATCATTAACAACCTGGAACTCGATTCCGATTCCATCAAATTCTCCCCGCAAAGATTCTTCAATATTTTCTTTTTGAGTTGCCGGAATATATACTGAGTGAGGATCAAGCTTATCAAGCATCCCGTTTATAGCAGATTCAACCAGTTTCTGAGTATCGACATCCTCAACATAATATTTTTCAGTATATGAGAGTACCTCACTGAACTTTTTTGTGTCGTCATGTAGGTTATCACCTGAAAATACTTTTTCAATCTGTGTACCTAACACAATACCGAGAGTTAGAATAATAAAAAGGATAGGTATTCTAAACCTTCCGGAATTCATTTATTCACCAATTATATTTTTATACTTAAAGTAAATATTGTATCAAATTGTTTATTCTGTAAATTCTGGAGAGACTCATTTAAATAATTCAGAGCAAGTGTGAAGAAATATTCATTAAAGGGTTCATATATTATTTTCATATTATACATTCTGGAATATTCACGATAACCATCAAGAAATTTAACCTGCTCGGGATCAAAAATTCGATGGCCAAGTGTTACATCACCACCAACATTTTCTCTAACATTACCATCAGGGTTTAAGGGATTAGCTCCGTGAATTTTATAATTAAAATTGAACGATAATGCAAGCCTGTAATTCAACCTGTAGTCTGCTTCAAATGAAAATAATTCGCTGTTTGGATTTGTAAACGAGCTAAGATTATATCCGAAACTTGTAAAATTGTTTCTAATTAATCTGTGGGTATAAACGTATGGATCTATCTTAGTGTACTGAATTTTTATTCCAAGCGGTAAGATATGATAGAGAAGTTCCGAATAAACACCAGCATCAATGATGGTCTGATTTCCCCACCATCCCGTTCCTAATTTATTGAAAGTAATATCATCAATTAATAACGTCGAAAAAATCTTTAAGCCTTCAATTGATTTGTTATTGAAATCAAAAAACAGCATTGCATTATCTCTGTCCCTGTTTGAGTGTTCTACTGATTTATAAAAACTAAAAGGATTGAGATAAGTAAGATCGATTGGTCTGTCCCCATAAATTATAACCTCACCGGCCCCAAAGTTAACATGCCTGGAAATATTAAATCCAATTCTATGATAAGCCATATATTTGGAAGTAACAACATTTATATTACCGGCGATGGAATCTGAAACGGATGTCTCATGTCCCAGCAACTGGCCATGAAAAAACGAATAACTGAAAAATTTGTAATTTATATTCAATCCGAGGTAATCAAATATTGGAGCATCATTACCAAGAAGGATTTTGTTGACACCATAACCAATGTTCATTCTGTCGCGACCATATTTAAATTTTATCAGATCGAAATTGGCTGTTAAATAACCTTGAGTATCATCAAAAAAAGTCTCGGAAGGTTTTTCGTTGAACTTGTAATTATACTGGAGTTCTCTTTTCACTAAAGCTGCATCTTTTTTTCCAAAAACATTTCCATTAGAACCTTTTATGTACATACCGAATTTATCTAAAATGGTTCCGCGTATTTCACCTCCGATTATACCCAAAAATGCAGATGAATTCGATTTTAATTGCAGATCATTCTTAAATAGTAAATCTCCTTCCCCGGTTAAATTAATAAAGAGATTTAACTTTCCGGGTTCATTATAAAAAAAGAGATATTTTTGTTTTTGAGATAGAAAATTATAGTTGTCATTTCCTAATAAGGAAACTGAATTTACTAGATTTCCTTTTAATTCATACTCAAATTCAATTTCTAAATCAGAAAGTATATTTTTATCCACTTCATCAAGTTTAGAAACAGACGTTATAACACTCTCCAAATACTCTGCAATTTCTTTTCTTGTTTTTGGAATTTCAAAAGAATTGTATTCCGGTATTATCTGTAGTGCTTCCATCCTTTCCAGAAAATCATAAACTCGGTTATCAACAGGTACATACTCTGTTTGAGCATACGAAACCGAATAAACAACTAAAATGAAAATAAAGTAATAAGCAAAACGCAATTTATCTTACCTGTTCCCATATTTTTGAAATCGATTTATTTTTTAACCAAACTGAAATACCATTTTTTACCCAATGCCATGTGACTGTAAAGTATCCTATTCTACGAAATCTCCTGGGTGATTCATAAACCCTGATTTTATTTGAAAATAAAATTTCGCCATTATTTCTGATTCTGCGGAAAAGATCAAAGTCTTCACCGGCGGCAAAAGTTTCATTATATCCGTCGAGTTTCTTAAAAATATCACTCCGGATTATGTGACATTCTCCTCTGCCCATTCCCACACCAATGTTGTTCAAAAATTGGAAATAATGGTTATAACAATAATGAAAAAGTTTATCCAATAAAACAGCTTCTTCCGGAAAAATTGAAACATATCCAGTAATAGCTAGATAATTGTTTCTGTTAAAATTTTCTTTTACGAAATCGGAAAAAGTCAACTGGTTTATTTATGCGAACATCGCCATTAAAAAACATAAAAATATCACCGGTTGCAAATTTAGCTCCTTCATTTCTTCCTGAGGCAATGTTCTGCAATTTGTCATCTGTATGAATTGTTATAATGTCAGCGTAATCTATTGCTATTTGAACAGTTTTATCAATACTGCCGCCATCCGAAACTATTATTTCTAAATCAAATTCGTTCTTTAATGTAATATCAGTGAGCTGTTTTAACAGATCAGGCAGAAGTTTTTCTTCATTTAATGTTGGGATTACAATACTATATTTCAAGATGTTCCCAATTAATAAAGAATTCTAAATTTAGAATATTTGTGAAAATTAATTTTATAAACATTGGAAAATCAACATCAATATTAGCGCATAATCAACTGGAATTGTCAGCAAATTTAAAGAAACTCACAAATCAGGCATGAAAATTATTTTAGCCTTTTATTTCAGGTTTCATTTGTGGAAAGAAAATTACATCTCTGATTGAAGATTGATTAGTTAAAAGCATTACGAGTCTGTCAATCCCAACTCCTAATCCTGCTGTTGGAGGCATTCCGTACTCCAGGGCACGAATAAAATCTTCATCAATCTGATGTGCTTCTTCATCTCCTTCGTCCATCATTTTTTTCTGCCCTTCAAATCTTTTCCTTTGATCAATCGGGTCATTCAATTCTGAGAAGGCATTAGAAATTTCTCTGCCGGCAACATATCCTTCAAATCTTTCAACCACTCCTTCCCTGCTTCGGTGCAGTTTTGCCAGTGGAGAAAGTTCAATAGGATAATCCATTACAAATGTTGGTTGAATTAAACCGGGCTGTACAGCTACACTGAAAATTTCATCTATTAATTTTCCTTTACCTTCAATTGATTTTATATCGATCCCCAGTTTTTTTGCTGCTTCCTTTAATTCCTCGACTGAAGCGGAAATAACGTTGATCCCGGCTTTTTCCTGAATAGAATCAACCATGGATATTCTATTCCATTTACCGGAAAAATCAATCTGATTACCTTCATACTTAAAATCATATTTTCCAAAAACAACTTTGCAAATAAATTGAATCATGCTTTCTACAAAATCCATCATCCAATTGTAGTCCTTGTATGGAACATACAATTCCATCATAGTGAATTCAGGATTATGTGTTCTATCCATTCCCTCATTTCTGAAATCTTTTGAAATCTCATACACACCGTTTAATCCACCGACAATTAATCGTTTAAGATATAATTCATCTGCAATTCTTAAATAAAAAGGAATATCAAGTGTATTATGATGAGTGATAAATGGCCTTGCAGCTGCACCACCGTATAATGGTTGCAGAACAGGTGTTTCCACTTCGAGGAAATCATGTTCATCAAGAAATTTTCTCAGTGCTGTAATAATCTTGCTTCTTTTAATAAACACATCTTTTATGTGGGGATTTACAACCAGATCGATATATCGCTGGCGGTATCTTAATTCTTTATCTGCAAATTGATCATGAATTGTTTTATTCCCCTGTTCATCTGTTGTTTCTTTTGCAATTGGTAGGGGTCTAAGTGTTTTGGAAAGTACTTTCAAAGATTTTGTATGAACGGAGATCTCTCCTGTTTTTGTTTTAAATACAAATCCTTCAATACCGATAATGTCCCCGATATCAAGAAGTTTGAATGCATCATACTCTTCTCCAATCTCATCCTTCTTCAAATAAATTTGAATCCTGCCTGTATGATCCTGAACATGTGCAAAAGAAGCTTTACCCATTCTCCTGATCGCCATTATTCTTCCTGCAATCCTAACATTTTTTACATCACCCTCAACGTAGTTCTGTTTGATTGATTCTGAATCTGAATTCACATCAAATGAATATGCAAAAGGTTCAATTCCTTTTGTTTTTAATTCTTCAAGTTCTTCATATCGTCTTTGAATCAGAACATTTAAATCCTGCTGGATGTTTTCCACTATTCCTCCTGAGAATCGGTATTAATTATTAACAAGGAATTATAAATTAAAATTTTCAACAAAAAACAGTTTTTATTTTCTTTTAAAGTTAGCAAGTCTTATGCATACAAGATCTTGTAAATTATCAACCAATTTATAAGGTACAAGAAAATTATTTGCAATAATACAAAATACTACGGGTTCGTTATCCCCGGTATATGCATAACCAGATAAGCTTCTTACACCATCCAGGTATCCGGTTTTTGCTCTGACTTTATTTGCAGCTTTTGTATTCTTCATCCTTTTACCAAGAGTTCCGTCTACACCAGCGATAGGAAGCGAATTAAAAAATGGAATAAAGTATTTACTTTTGTACATAAAATTTAAGAGAGAAATAATCTGCTTTGGGGTTACAAGATTTAAACGTGATAATCCACTTCCATCAGCAATAACCATATTATCAGGGTTTATTCCCATTTCCTGCAACAGATTTCTCATTGCCTCAATGCCGTTATCAATACTTCCGTAATCCTTTTCTTCAAGACCAATAGTTTTAATTAATTGTTCTGCAAAAAAGTTTTCACTGTTTTTATTTATAACCTTAATTATTTCTTTATAAGATGGAGAATAATAGGTAAATATTTTTTTAATCTGATTAAGAGCTATCGGGACACTTGCAGCATCAATATCAATAGGGTAACCTTTTACATCAATTCCCTTCTTTCTCAAGATATTTTTTAATATCACCATTGAAAATTGTGTGGGATTATTTACCGTAACATAAGTCTGAACAGAATCTCCAGTGTGAATAGTTCCAAATACATTAACGAGATTTGTTCCCCGTTCTCTATAAACATCAATATTGCTCGCGGAATCTCCATCAACCACCTGAACATTATTTGAGATTACCATATAGTTTACATCCGGAAGCATAGATATTATAGCTTGATTTGAGTCAGTTATTACGTTGATGTTAACTACATTATCGTTAAATGAAATGGGACCCGACGGGGCTTCGAACCAATAACTTTCAAGATCCCATGGCCAGCCCTTTCCAAGCGGTTTATCATCAAAATCATCGTCATAGCCTATTATATTTCCGGTGATCTCATCAATGCCCATAGCGGAAATTGAATCTGCCCAGTCTTCAAAAACCTTAAACATATTATTATTGTAGAATCTGCCTGAGATGGTCGGATCCCCGCGGCCTTCAATAACTAAATCACCATCCAGGATCGATCCATCAATATTTCCGTTGATATAAATATTGGTAGAAAACCTGTAATCGGGACCAAGTAAAAACAATCCGGCCGCTGTAGTAAAAAGTTTCAGATCAGAAGCCGGGATGAACAGTTTATTTTCATTTCTCTTGTAAAAATATTCTCCTGTTTCCAGGGATTGAATCACTACTCCCCATTGTGCATTACTAAAATTCGGGTCACTGAACAAATCATCCATATCTCTCCAGAATTCCGGAATTGTGGAGAAGGAATATTTCGGTAAAGTATCCTGTTTTAATTCCTGTGGGAATTGTTGTGCACAGAAAAGACAGATAAACAATAAACAGGAAAAAAATCTAACGGCCATAATTATCAACTACCGCCTTAACTTCTTCTTTTGTTAAAATTCTGTATTCACCCTTGTTAATATCCGCAGTTATACCTGCATAGCTTGTTCTGTTCAATGAAAGCACCCGATATCCTAAGGCACCGAACATATTTTTTACAAAATGGTTTCGTCCTTCCACAGTCGTTACCTTTACCTGTGAAAAATCATTTTTTTTAGTTGAAATGAGATTTAAAAATTTACCTTTGATTCCTCCCGGGTAAACTCCTTTTAAGAATTTTTCTCTATCTTCAATTGTAACAGGTTTATCCAGTTTTACTTCATATTCACGCGGAACTTTATTTCCGGGATGGGTTAATAACTGAGAAAAATTACCATCATTTGTTAGTATTAAAACTCCTGTGGTATCATAGTCCAGTCTCCCAACCGGATAAATTCTTTCCTTTGATTTAATTAAATCAACTACAGTTCTGCGATTCTTTTCATCACTGGTTGTAGTTACAACACCTGCCGGTTTGTTAAGAAGATAATAAAAATGCCTCCTGACTTTTATTCTTTCGCCGTCAAGAAAAATCTCATCTGAGTCAGGATCAACTTTGAATGATAATTCAGTAATGGTTTTTTTATTAATTGTAACCCTGCCCTGAAGAATTAATTCTTCTGCTTTTCTTCTGGATGTTATTCCGCTTTCAGCGATAAATTTATTCAGTCTCATCATCATCCTGTTCGATTTCACCAAACTCTTTCTCAACATCTTCTTCAAGTATATTCATCATGATTTTTCTTTTCTGTTCAATAAAATCTTCATCCTGCATAATTTCATTCAACTCTCTTGGTTTAGGCAAATCACTAATTTTACTGAGAGCGAAATATTTGAGAAATTCATCTGTGGTACTATACAATAAAGGACGACCTATACTTTCTGCACGCCCGGTAATTGTGATAAGTTTTTTTTCTAGTAAAGTACTTAGAATGTAATCAGAGTTAACGCCCCGGATGGTTTCTAACTCAGGTTTTGTTATAGGCTGTTTGTAAGCAATGATTGAAAGAGTTTCTAAGGCTGCCTGGCTAAGTCTTCTCTTGCTTTTTTCAGATGAAAGAAATCCCACATATTTTGCATATTCTTTGTTAGTAGCAAAGAGATACCCGTTCGCAATATTTAAGACTCTGAATGAAAGGTTACTTTCCTCATATTTTTTATTCATTTCGTTAATACAATCATCAATATCCTTTTGAGTGATCTGAACTTCATCTCCATCAAGTCCTTTAACAGCTTTAATGATTTCGCCTGAAGTGATAGGCTCGTCTGAAGAAAATATAAGTGCTTCAATTACTGTATTATAAATTTGTTCCATTTTCCAATTTCATTATAATAAAATCATTGAATTCAGTGGACTCTTTGATCCCGATTGAGCCCATCTTAGTCATTTCAAGTAATGCGACAAATGTAACAACAATTCTTATTTTTTCCATCATACCTTCAACAAGAGCGGTAAAATGCAGTTCACCAAACTCATTTAGTTTATCCAATATGTACTGAATCTGTTGATCGATTGTAACATTGATTTTGATAATTTCGTGTACGGGAACTTCCTTTAATCCTTCTATAACTTTTTTAAAAGCTTTTGCAAGATCAAAAACTGTTATATTTTTAAGAAGAATATCATACTCAGGAGGAGCTTCTTTTTCATCAGCTGAAAAGTTCCCTCTGAAATTTAATTTACGCTGTTCGGATTCAAGAAGAGAAAATTCTTCAGTCATTTCTTTGTAACGCTTGTATTCCAGTAAAGCCTGAACAAGCTCAGCCCGGGGGTCTATCTCTTCTCCCTTCTCATCAATTTCACGCGGTAGGAGCATCCTTACTTTAATATGCATCAGAGTTGATGCCATTAAAATAAAATCACCGGCAACTTCCAGATCCAGCATTTTTATCAAATTTACGTATTCGAGAAATTCTCCTGTAATCCGGGAAATCGGGATATCATAAATATTCAATTCATCTCTTTTTATAAAAAAGAGAAGCAGATCAAGCGGTCCTTCAAAATGATCGAGCTTTATTTTATACACTTTATCCCAGTTTCATTTTTTTATGAACTTCTTCCATAGTCTGTTCTGCAATCTCTTTTCCACGCTGTTCCCCTTGTCTTAAAATATCTTTTACCTCATCCATATTGTTTTCGTAATACTTCCTCTTATTTCTAACAGGTTCAAAGAATTCCGAAATTTTTGATGAGCAATTCATTTTGCAATCAAAACAACCTAAGGCTCCCGAACGGCATCCGGAATCTATTTCAGGAATTTCATTTGGATTAAATTTTTTGTGATAAGCAAAGACAAGACAAATATCAGGATTCCCGGGATCACCTTTTCTTATTTTCTGAGGATCGGTGACCGCTTTTTTCATCTTAGATTTAATAGTTTCAGGTTCATCTGATAATAAGATTGTATTACCAAGTGATTTACTCATTTTTGTATTTCCGTCAGTTCCGGGAAGTCGGGCAAATTTAGTTAATAATGGTTCAGGCTCAGGAAACACTTCGCCATATTGATTGTTGAACCGCCGGGCAATTTCTCTTGAAATTTCAACATGGGGAACCTGATCCTCCCCTACCGGAACAAAGTTTCCTTTATACAGCAGAATATCAGCTGCCTGTAAAACCGGGTAACCGAGATGTCCGTAAATAACTTTTTCAATCTTTAAATCTCTTGCCTGATCTTTAACTGTAGGGTTACGCTCAAGCCTGCTAACGGTTATTAACATTCCAAAGATAAGATTAAGTTCAGTGTGCTCTTTTATTTGAGATTGTCTGAACATCGGACTTTTTTCAGGATCCAACCCGGATGCCAGCCAGTCAATCATCATCTCAATTGAATTTTCATAGATTTTACTCGTATCAAGATCAGTGGTTAGTACATGATAATCTGCTATCAAATGAAAATTCTGATATTCATCCTGCAATTTTACCCAATTCTCGAGAGCACCTACATAGTGTCCGATATGAAGTTTTCCTGTCGGACGCATACCACTAAGTATTCTTTTTTTTTGCATAATTAAAGGAATTCTCTGGATTTTAGTTCATCAAAAATAATAATAAAGAGGTAAAGAAACCTACAGTTTCTTCAAATTATGAAAGGTAAAGATAAGGTTTCCAGGTTTCATCAAGTTTACCGACAACGTTTTTAATAAACATTATGTGACTTGGTTTAAATGGTCTGTTAGCTAAGCTCATATTTGCTTCCTCCGGCGTACGATCCCCTTTTTTATTGTTGCAAATAGTACAGGCACAAACTAGATTTTCCCAGGAATCCACACCACCTCTTGCCCTGGGAATAACATGATCTATTGTGAGAGGCAAGTCCCCTCTTCCACAATAAGAACATTTATACAAGTCTCTTCTTAAAATATTTTTCCGTGTTAACACCACTTTTTTATAAGGGACATTTATATATCTGCTTAACCTTATTACACTTGGCCATGGAAATACCTGCGAGACAGTATGCAGGTTTTTACGCTTATCATCAAGAACCAAATCGGCTTTTCCCATATAAATGAGGATAATAGCTTTTTTAATATTACAAATTGTGATTGGTTCATAACTCTGGTTTAATATTAAAACCTTTGCGTTGAGTTTCCCGTTTGTATGTTTGCCAGATTCGAAGACTGCCTCCTACCGATTTTTACGATCCTGAACAGCAAAGTATATCCTGAAGATTAACCTGATTACAAGAAGAAAAATACTAAAACCAAGAATGAAGAAATACCATTCAGTCGGAACCATTTTAGTCAGCATCAAAATAAGAAGGATAAATACGATACCAATTGAGGCGTAACTAAAATATTGAAAATTTTTTCTTGTCAATTCATGAGCCTATAAATTAAAATAAATACAGTTATAAAATTATAATTAACAATATTATTTATCAATTCAGAAATGATATATTTTATCAGGGATCCCGACGGTAGTTTTGAATGCAATTAAAGATTTTTAAAGATTATTGCTACGCAAGCTACATAATCTCTGGAATGACTCATAGATATTTTAAGACTTTCACCTTCAGAAAGGTAACTATTTAACTCACCGTGCAAAGTAACTATAGGAAGACCATTCGGTTCATTTGAAACTTCAATACTTTGCCATGTTAGATTTTCGTGAGGACCTGAAGCAAGAGCTTTATAAACTGCTTCTTTTGCCGCAAAGCGGGCAGCAAGGTGTTGATATTTATTGCTTTTGCTGAGACAGTATTCAAGTTCTCCATTGGTAAAAACTTTCTTTAAGAAATGATCCCCAAAGTCATCTACACTTTTTTGTATTCTGTCAATCTCAATTATGTCAATACCTATTCCTAATACCATATATTCTTTTTTTCGCTTCTACTTATATTTTAGAAAAGATCAATGTTCGCGTCCACTTTCAACCCATCACCTTTCAACTGTTCATTAATCATTTTAGTCATTTCTTTTACTTGGCGGAGCGTAGTAGTTAAATTATTATAAAGGTCTTCATCATATAACAATTTACCAAGATTGTTTTTACGATTAGTTGTTTCATCAGCAAGATTATTTAATTTGAATAAAAGTGAATCCGATCTAACTAAAATGTTTTGCAGGTTCGTCAAAGAATTCTGTATAGATTCTTTATTACTATGCAGTACTTCTTTTGCATCCGAAGTAATTTGAACTGTGTTTGAAGTTATTGTTTTCAAATCACTTTGATTATCGGCAATGAGTACATCAAGTCTGCTAGTTATATCCTTAAGATTCGATAATGAGGATTTGATATTGTCATTAAACTGTTGATCAGTTAAATAGCTATTAAAAGAAGTTAAAGTAATTTGAACTTCTTTAACTATTTTATTTAAATCTCCCTGCATCGAGCCAAGAGTAGCCATAACACTGGGAATATCGGGCTGAAACTGACCCTGTTGTACTTTATCATAATCAATTTCCTGATTTGAGTTTCCAGGTGAAATATTTATTTTTTTCCCTCCCATTAAATCCAGCATAGAAATAGCGAATGAAGCATCTTCCTTTAAGTTGATGTCCGGATCCAGTTTAATTTCAACAATAACATCCTCTGACTCAATCTTAAAATCAACAACATTCCCCTTTCGAACTCCATTCACTGTGACCGGATCTCCAATTTCAAGCCCTGCTACGGTGGGAAACTTTATATCTAATAATTTTTCATTTGTTGAAAAAGAAAAATTCTTAGCCCAGCCAATCACCCATAAAAAAACCAAGGCACCAACAATCACCATTAATCCAACTTTTATTTCGGTCTTGCTCTGGTCTTTCATTTCTTTATTCTAATTTTAATTTCTCAGAAATATCTTTTAATTCACTGCCTGTAATAATACTATCTTTTGAAGCAAGTGTAACCAGCTCAACAATTTTATCAAGGGTAGTATCTTCGGGAATATTATTATACTTTAGACTATCAATATAAGCAATCAGGGATTTCTTTAATTCTGATTTTTCAGGAGTATCTTTAACATATTTTAATTCTGTATCCCAGTTATCCATAAACACTTCGGTTAGAATCTTCTTGCCGGGATTAAAGAATAATTCTGATTTATGTTGAATAATATACAGAATAACCGCAACTATTATCGTAAGAATAATTATCAATTTTAAAAAACATCCTGGTTTCATTTATAACTATTCAGTAGGTTGATTTTCAACAAGGATTTTCATTATTCTTTTCTTCAGAACTTCTTTTACCGTAAATTTATGATTTTCCAATTCAAATGAATATCCTTCTTTAGGAATGTGTCCCGCATAATTCAATACAAGTCCAGCGATTGTTTCGTAGTCTTCGTTCTCAGGGAGAATATTTGTATTTAGCAATTCATTCAATTCATCAATCGATAATTTTCCCAGGACTATATAACTTCCTGAATCTATTTTCTGTACAGGATTTTCTTCCTTATCATATTCATCACGAATCTCACCAATTATCTCTTCAATAATATCTTCCAGGGTAATAAGTCCGGCAGTTCCCCCGTATTCATCAACAACTATAGAGATATGCATTTTCTTTTCCTGCAGTTCCTGCATCAGGGTACTGATTAACTTTGTCCTTGGAATGAATAAAGCTTTTCTGGCTATCTTTTCAAGCGAAAACTGCGGTCTTAATTCCTTGTTCTGAATGAAAGGGAGAAGATCTTTCGCATATATAATTCCAATAATATCATCCAGTCCATTTCTATAAAGCGGCAGTCTGCTATGTCCTGACTGAGATATAACTTCTAATAGTTCATCGAATCCAGTTTCTGTGGAAACAGCTATCATATCAACTCTCGGAGTCATTACTTCATGAACCGCAACAGTTCTGAAACTTACAATGCTGTTTATTAATCCGTGTTCTTCTTCAATCAGGGTTCCTCTTTCGTGACTCAAATTAGCTAACTCAGCCAGTTCTTCCGGAAGAATAACAGATTTTGATTTATCAAATTTAATATGTGAAACTGCTGATTTAATAATTTCAGTTATGGTTTCGGAAACAGGATAGATAATTACATTTATCCAATATAATGGTAAGCAAACAAGTCTTGAAAAAGACAGCGGATTTTTACTGGCCCACACTTTCGGGATAAGTTCTCCGAACAGCACAATAAGTATTGTCAGTAAAACTATCTCAACTGTTAAAGCCAAATCGGCCGGGTAGTTAAACCGACCAGCAAAATCCAATGTAAGAGTAACAGCAATGATGGATGCAGCCACATTAACAATTGTGTTCCCTATAAGAATTGTGACAAGTAATCTTCTGGGATATTCAAGGAGAAGTAGTAAGTATCTGCCAATTACAGGATTGCCGGAAATATTGTTCTTTAGCTTTTTTCTATCTAACGAAAATAAAGCTACTTCCGAACCTGAAAAAAAAGCCGAAAACAGGAAAAGAAAAATTAGAATAATAAGCTTAATCTGCCAGCCGATGTCCAAATATTAGATTATCCCTACGATGTTATAAATATAGCTAGAACGGAAGATCACTGTTTTCATCAGTTTCAATTGATGGTTCTGAGCTTGAAATTTCTTCATTCCCATTAGCTCCACTATCACCGGAAGAATCAAGAGGTATAAGTTTTTCAGAAATCACTTCTGAAAAATATCTCTTAATACCCTCTTTATCAGTGTAGTCTCTCTTTGAGATTCTGCCCTCTACATAAAATTTTTTTCCTTTTTTCAGGTTCTCTTTCATGTAATCAGAGAGACTAAAACTTACTACATTGTGCCAGGTGGTTTCATTTACCCAGTTGCCATCTTTTCCTTTATAGCTGTGTGTTGTAGCCATAGTAAAACTTGTAACTGAGACATTGTTAGTTGTAAATCTGGTTTCAGAATCCTTTCCCAAATTTCCAATCAACATTACTTTATTTAATGAAAACGCCATTTATTGTACTCCCATTTTTAATGAATAATGATAGAATTTAATAATTGTTTTTTACAAAAACTATAATAATCAAAAATTTAAACCAATAAAATGCATTTGTATCATATTGAGCCGAAATTTTTATTGTGTAAAAGTTACAATTGACGTCTATTTTTGAGTAAAAAAAATTGTTATTGATAAAAACACCAATATTTATGTAATAATTTAAGGCTCAGACAGTTGCACGATAATTGATATTAAATGGTATTCTCGGTTATACTTTTACCTGATGTTTCTATAGAAATAAAAAAATTATAATAAATTTAATAAAAGAGTATGAATACAGGACAAATGTTACTTTCGATTGGAGCAATATTTTTATTGTCTTTCTTAATATTAAGGGTTAACACTACTCAACTTCGTACTGAAGAAGATATGGGTAATACAAAATTCGGTATTATGGCCATATCTGTTGCTACGTCTGTAATAGAAGCAGCCAGCAATAAAGCATATGATGAAAATTCTTATAATAATTTTGTGAGCAGTTTAACCCAGTTAACAGACCCAACAAAACTGGGACCTGATAAAGCAGAAGTTTATCCAAATTTTAACGATTTCGATGATTATAATGGACTGGATCAGGATATATCTATCCCCGGAGATATAAATTCACTCCATGTTAATTGTACAGTTGTCTATGTAACTCCGATTCAGCCGGATATAAAATCATCAATCAAAACATTCAATAAAAAAATTGAAGTAGCTGTTAGCAGTAAATATATGCAGGATACAATTAAATTAAGTTCAATATTTAGCTATTGGAAAAAACTATAGAGGCATAAATGGGATTTTCAGTATTAATAGATATTCTGGGTTCTACTATTATAGGTGGTATTTTACTTATTTCGATGCTGCACCTTAACGAGAACTCTGTTAAAAATGATAAATTTTGGGGTAATGATAGAATATTACAACGTGACCTCTCATCAGTTGCCACGTTAATGGAAAATGATTTTAGAAAAATGGGATACTGCTATAATACAATTTTGGATGATACGCTGCAATTAATTTATGTCGCAGATACCAGTGACGTTGAGTTTCGCGGAGACCTTAACAGTGATGGAGTGCTTGATGTTGTTCATTACTATGTTGGGCCAACAAGTGAGCTTTCCGGAACTCCTAACCCGCGTGATAGAATTTTATATAGGAAGATCAACAATGAACCTCCTTTAATGATTTCGAATAATGTTGTTTCAATGCAATTAGTTTATCTGGATGTATTTGATGATACTTTAAGCCAACCTATCGCGGACACAAGAGAAATTGAATCAATGCAGATTGGGATAAGAGTGGAAGATGCGGCTGCATTTAATAACGAATATACAACAGCATACTGGCAGCAAATACGTTTGATATCACGAAATTTATATAAAAGATAAGGAGAATAAATTATGTCCGGTAAAGCGGCATTATTTCTAATACTCGGTTTCAGTACCATATTTGCGGTCATGTCTAAAAACCTTTTAGATTATTCAAATGATGCTACTGATAACTATGTTCAATATTACAGTGCTTCAAATGCTCATAATATTGCAACTAGTGGTGCAAATATGGCTGTGAGTCAGCTATTCTTTAACAAATATTGGGTCGCAGGATTTAATTACTCAGATATTATGGGGGGAAGTCTTACTGTTACTGTTGATACTGTTGGTGCAGAAAACCGAAAGATAACTTCGACAGCTATTTACAGAAGAGATACAGCTCAGACCATTGTAATGCTGACTCCAAAAAACTTTGCCCAATATGGCAATTTTTATAATATAATGGGTAGTGTATGGGCGGCAACAGGAGATACTTTTTCAGGTCCGTTCCACACAAATGATTACTTAAATTGTTATGGCGATCCGGTATTTCTTGGATATACAACTACAAAAAACGGATACAAATTATACGATAAAAATAGTCATCCTAAATTCTTAGGTGGATATGAAGATGGTGTTGATGTTCCTTTGGAATTTGATACTAGCACTATACGTGTTGCAGCTTATTCAAATGGTAAAATTATAACAGATCCTACGCTTAAGAATAAAGTGATTGATGTTAAACTTACTTTTAATGACGATGGTACATTAACACATTCAGAATCTATTAACGGTGGGACAACCTGGACTAGCCCTATAAATGAGAATCTTAAAACGTATGCTCCGAATGGAGTTATTTATGTTGAAAGAGGTAATATTTTTGTTCAGGGAACATTAAGCGGCCAGGCAACTATAGTTGCTTCCCAAAAAGGAACTCCCAGCGCTGGGATGATACATATTACCGGGGATGTGGTCTATAAAAATAATCCACTAGTAAATCCAAATTCGACGGATATGTTAGGTATGGTAGCAGAAAAAAATGTCCAATTGGATTTTGATGCTACCAGGGGGGATGTAAATATACAGGCTTCTATGTATACGCAAAAAGATGGTTTAGTGATTGAAAGACTTGACGACTATACTTCTGCCCACAAAATGAATATTCTAGGAGGAGTCATAGGACAAAATATTCGTGAAACTGCAAGATACAAATGGGATGGGACAAAATATGTAGTTGTCAAAGGTTATAGCTATGTTCACAAATTTGATCAAAGATTTTTAACAACTGTTCCCCCATTCTTTCCTAAAACGAAATATTATAAAATACTTTCCTGGTTAGAATAAGAAACAATAAAATCTAAATTTGCACTAAAAAAAGGCTGCCTACTAAGACAGCCTTTTTTGTTATTTATAGATTGTCAAAATCCACGCATCTTTGAATTTTTCATTTCCCCAAAGATTGTTTCTTACCGATTCTGCTTCAGATCTTGAAGTATAATATTCGGAAAGCTGAACCACATACAAATTGTTCTGTTTGCTGAATGAGGTTTTCAAATTGAAAGGTAAAATCTGTTTACTTTCTTTTGCAAACTTCTCAGCTCTGTCTTTAGTAGTAAAAGCTCCTATCTGAACGACGTAGTACGTCATTCCCATATCGGGATATTCCAGGGTTGGTATATTCTCGGCATCTGAATCAGGGATAGAATCAAAGACGTATATGCTATCCTTCCCTGTCGAAGTTTGCTCGGTTTGTTGAGAAGGAGTGCAGCCGATTAAATAAGTCAAAATAAAAGCAACACTTAATGCATAAACCCATTTCATAATTTCCTCAAATCTCATTCAATTAGAATAAGGGATGGTATTCCATCCCTTATCAGTTAAAACAATATATTTTTATACGCCATCGGATCTAAATAAACACCTTTTTCAAATAGATTAAATGATCTCATTTTTGCAAATGATAAACTCCCCGGAATATTTGCTATATCAACTAATTTATAATTTGCACCGAATTTTGAGTTAATGGTTTTTAAAAATTCATTAGCAACAATTGCATAACCTTGTGCAGTCGGGTGAACACCATCCAGACTGAAAAGTCCACCAGTAACAAAAGCAGTGGTAAACATTATTCCGCCGAATTCAGTTCCACCGTTTGCATCTGAAACTCTGATATTATTAAAGAATGAATTGATATCTACCAATGCAAACTGAGATGAATGATTGTTTACAGCGGCTGCAATTGAAGCATTGAAAGCACTTGTAGACTGTGCGGCAGTTTGAATTTCTGCTGCATCAAGGATCAATGCATTTGGAATTGGATTTCCAGGATCGGCACCGAAGGGTTTAGTAGTGTCAACACCAACTAATGCCGGAGGAATACCATTGTCACTATAGAATTTACCTGAAGGTCTTCCAAAATCAGCTAAGTATGATTGTGAAACCAGTGTAAGTAATAACGAATAATTTGCAAGCTGTGAAGGAGCACCCACTGTAGGCTGATAATTATGATCCTGATAATAGAATCCCTGTGCACCAGCTGAAGTTAAAAGTTGCGCAAATCCTGGTCCTACAGTTGTAAAAAATGGTATAGCTGTTACATCAGGTATATTTGCAACAACAACCTTTGCACCTGTCGCTGCGAGATTATCAGCGAGTTGGCCGAATAAACTTCCAAAAGTAGCACTGGGTGTCGGTTCCGTAGGTCTTACACCCCCACTCGTTGCAAAACCTAATACATCATTATTTCCAATCCATAGCGTTACCATTGTTGGATTCAAAGCCTGAGCCTGCTGAAACTGAGTTCCCTGTCCTCTTAATACAATATCAATAAAAGGACTTTTCGAATATGATGTTGCTGTACTGGTTGAATTCATTACATCAGCAAGAACAATTCCTGGAATTCCGAGATTATTATATGGGGCAGGATAATTCAGATTTATGGGGTTACCTGCCTGCTGCGGTTCCTGAGTTGTAACAAAAGGACTGAGTGATACAATTTTAATCTGTCCGCCAATACCCGGATCAGAAATAAGTGGCTGTACGAACTCAGTGTTTACTTGTTGTGAAATTAGATTTCCAAATGAATATGTTTGTGCACTTTCAAACAATGCACTCGATTCATATCCTGCAGTTAAACTATTACCAATAGCTACAAATGTTGAGAAATCAGCACTACCGCTAACAGATTGCGGACCGGTTAAATCAGTTCTTTCTTTACAGCCAAAGAACATCATTACCGGTATAAGGATTATCAATATAATTTTAAATTTGTTTTTCATTTTATATCCTTCTTTGATTAAAAACCTAATGATAAACTTAAAGCTGCAATATTTGCACTTGAATTATAAGTTCCGTTAAAATAATCCGTTGAGTTCTTAACTGTTACCTGGCTTGCGAAAATATGTAGGTAGGAAGCACTAACACTTAAATTTTGAATTATTTTATAATCGAATCCCAAACTTAAGCCAAATCTGTTTCCTTCAGGAAGTGAAGGACTTATGTATTCAGGTTTTACAGGGTTCTTATCAAAATACAATCCTGCTAATGCTTTAAATTGTTCACAAAGTTTAATCTCACTTCCCAGTCTTACAATGTAGGAGTCATCATATAATCTGGGGCTTGCAAGATCCGGGAAATTCGGATTTTTAAAATCAACAGCTAAAGTATCATAACTAGACCATCCAACATATTGAAAATCTGCGCTGACTTTGAATGTTGGAAGAACATCATAAGCAATACCCAAAGCCAGGTTCATAGGTGTTGTTAATTTTGCAGTAATATCTCCACTCGGCAGCTGATCTGCTAACTGAGTTGTGGAAGTTGTGGATTTAGCAGTTCCTTTAAAATCATATTTTATCTGACTGTGGAAAGAAACTCCGAACGAAAGAGTTTCTATCGGTTTGTACATCAAGCCAAGATTGTAACCAAAAGCAGAATTATCATCACCTTTTAATTGTACAAATGCATCTCCTTCAAACGGTGCAAGAGAAATTTTCCTGGTTATTTCAACATTAGCAAAACTATAAACGAAAGCAGCACTAATTGATAGTTCATTAGTTACTTTATATGCAACTACCGGTGAGATTGTAAATACCATCAAGCTGGTTTTCAATGCAAGGTATTTCCCCACCCAATTATCATCCCATTGTGTTCCTAAACCAAATGGTGTTGTAAATCCCAATCCCACTGCAAAGTCTTTATTGATTCTTTGAGAAGCAAAAAAATGCACAGGAAAAAATGTCTGACTCTGAGTTTTATATTCTGTCGTCTGAGGAATGACTCCGCGAAAACTGGACATAGGAGCGATCAGAGTTGATCCTAAAATAAAATTTGTTCCCCACAACTGGGTTAAACCGGCACCATTCCAGTAAATGGCAGAAGGGTCACTTGCAACAGCAGTGAAAGCGCCCCCCATACCCATTGCTCTTGCGCCGTGTTCGTTCAACTGAAATCCGCCGGCAAATGCCTGGCTAATTCCGAGGAAGAACATAATTGATGCGATAACTAATTTTTTCAAGGTTCCACCTATTATAGTTTGTAAGTTAATTGGAAATATATAACAATATTATTCTATTGAGAAAAGTATTGCTCCCTTTTCAACCGGACTGTTCTCAATTACTTTAATTTCCTTAATCAAGCCGGAGAAAGGAGATTTTATATCATTTTCCATTTTCATAGCTTCTAAAATAATTATTGAATCTCCTTTTTGCACTATCTCGCCAACATTTTTTTTTATTTTTAAAATCATTCCCGGCATTGGAGCTTTAACTTGCATTTTATGATTTCGGTTTGATGACTGCTCAATAAGACCGGATGCTTTTTCCTGCAATGCAGACCTGACCACAGCTTCGATCACTTTACCATTTATTACAAGGCTGTAATTATCGGAATCTCTTTTTTCTGCAGATATCTCATAAAAATTATTGTCTATCCTCAAAAGAAAATCATTATTGCTGAGTTCAATTACCTCGTAATGAAAATCCTTTCCGTTAAGATTAAATTTAGAATTATCACTTAACTGTACGGCTTTTTTTTCACCGTTTATTGTTACAATATATTCAGTCATTAAGTTGATTTATCCAGTTATTATCAGATGATCTGCTATTTTTGTTTCCATTATTCGAATTTGAGTTTCTATTTTTAAGAAATGTGGTAAGTACTGAAACTGCATTTGAGAAATGTTCTTCGAATTTTGTCACATTAAAATCAAAATCCTTTTCAAGAAAATTAATATTGAATTCGCCATTTCTAAATTTAGTATGGTCAATAATCTCTTTCAAAAAGGATATGTTAGAAATAACACCGAATATTTTATATTCTCCAAGAGCTCTAATCATCCTCGCAATTGCACTGTTCCTGTCTTCAGCCCAACAAACAAGTTTCGCAATCAGAGGATCATAATATATTGAAATTTCCGAGCCCCTGTCAAAACCTCCATCCACTCTTACACCGGGTCCGGATGGAATAGAATATTCCTGAAGTTTTCCCGTAGATGGTAAAAAATTATTATCCGGATCCTCAGCATAGATTCTGCATTCCAGTGCATGTCCATTAATTTTTAATTCATCCTGGGTGAATGATAATCGTTTACCTTCTGCAACTGAAATCTGTTCTTTAACAAGATCTATTCCTGTAATAAATTCAGTAACCGGGTGTTCAACCTGAAGCCTCGTATTCATCTCAAGAAAATAGAATGATTTATTCTTATCCATAAGGAATTCTACAGTGCCAGCATTATAATAATTACACGCTTTGGCTGCATTCACCGCGGCTGTTGTAATATGTTTCCTTGTTTCCTCATCAACGAATGCTGATGGAGCTTCTTCAATTATTTTCTGGTGTCTTCTTTGTATTGAACATTCCCGTTCAAAAAGGTGTGCATAGTTTCCAAATTTATCCCCGATTATCTGGACTTCAATATGTTTTGGATTTTCAATAAACTTTTCGATATAAATTGAATCATCTCCGAATGCTTTTGAAGCTTCTCTTTGTGTTGATTCAAAAGCGGATTCAAATTCTTCTGCAGAATCTATTTTTCTCATTCCCTTTCCGCCACCTCCTGCAGAAGCTTTAAGGAGTACAGGAAATGTAATTTCGGAGGCAACAGAAATCCCTTCAGTTACATTCTTTATTGCTTCAGTTGTTCCCGGAACGATAGGAACATTGTTTCCTGCCATCAATTTTCTTGCAGCGGTTTTACTACCCATCAAATTTACTGAGGCTGAGGAAGGTCCGATAAAAATTAATCCTGAATCTTCAACCATCTTTATGAATTCAGCATTTTCTGAAAAGAATCCATAACCCGGATGAATTGCCTCAGCATTTGCTTCTTTTGCTACCTGGATTATTTTTTCTTTATTAAGATATGATTCAGATGATTGTGCCGGTCCGATAAAATATGATTCATCAGCGTAACGTGTATGAATGGAGGTTTTATCAGCTTCAGAATAAACTGCAACCGATTTTATTCCTAACTCTTTGCATGCTCTTATTACCCGGACAGCTATTTCTCCCCTGTTGGCAATCAGTATTTTTTTTATCAAAATATTACCTATTTAAATTCTGCTATGGTTATACCGTCACCGCCGCTTTCTATGGACGCAAAGTGAAAGGAATTTACTTTATCATAATTTTTAAGTAAACGCTGAACCATTTCTTTTAATGCACCTGTACCTTTACCGTGGAGAATCTCAACCCTGTTTAATCCTGATGAATATGCACCATCAAGAAATTTTATAACATCAAACTCTGCTGCCTCGGCCCTTTCACCACGAATATCTATTCTTACCTGCTGATCAGAAGTATCGAAAGAATAGGAGTTGAATTTTGTTTCATTTTCCTTTTCTCTTGATGCAGGTATCAACTCAGAGGTGTTTATTTTCATTTTGAGTCTTCCGCTTAATAACGTCGCTTTCTTCTTATCGTGTGAAAATTCAATAATTTCACCAGTCGTATTTGTATTCCGTACACATACAAAATCTCCAGTGACAAATTCAAAATTTTCTACAATATTATCAACATTATCTGCAAATAATTCTCTGTTCTTTTCTTTTAAATTTTTTACAATAGCCTGGGAAGTTTTAATAATATCTTTCCTTGCATTGGATTCTTTAAGTGATTTCACTACCTCTTCTATTTTTTTATTTACATCTTTAAGATAATTATCAGCTTCAACCTTTGCCCGTTTAAGAATTTCTTTTTTCTCTTTATTCAATTGATCAATATTGTTTTTATATAGATTTGAAAGCCCTGCTAACCTCGCATTTTCTATTTCAGATTTTTTTAATTTCTCTTCAAGGTTGCGTGACTTTGTTTCAATATCAACCAGAAATTTTTCTATGTTGTGTTTTCCAGTATCAAGATTTTCTTTGGCGATATTTAAAAACTTATCATCAAAACCAATTCGCTTAGCGATTTCAAATGCATAACTAGAACCCGGAATTCCCTGTTTAAAAACATAAGTAGGTCTGAGATTAGTTGTATCAAACTGCATTGCAGCATTTTGAAACTGAGGTATTTCATTGGCGAATAGCTTTAAACTGCCATGATGAGTTGAGGCTAGTACTATTGCTCCTTTAGTCATTAATATAAGCAGTACTGCAGTTGCAAGTGCTGAACCTTCTGCCGGATCAGTTCCTGTTCCGATTTCATCAAGAAGAATTAATGAATCAGATGTAGACTTATTTAATATATCCTTAATGTTTGATAAATGTGAACTAAAAGTAGAAAGGTCGTCTTCAATAGATTGTTCATCACCGATATCAACAAGAACATTATCAAAAAAATGAAAATTAGAATCGGGATCAGCAGGAATATGAATTCCGGATAGAACCATTAAGGACAGAATGCCAATTGTTTTCAATACTACAGTTTTTCCGCCTGCGTTGGGTCCGGTAATTATTATAACGTTTTGATCGTCTACTAAAAGGTTAAGCGGAATCGCGGATTCTCTTCCGAGTCGTTTCAAAATAATGGGATGTTTACCTTGCGAAATGATGAAGGGTTTATTGTTGTCAATCTGTGGAAAAGACCCTATTATTTCTATTGAATATTTTGCCCTTGCAAATATTGAATCCAGTTCGGCTATTGTTTCCAATGACGTTTTAAGGTTTTCACTTACCGTACCAATTAACTTTGTAAGTTCTTTCAGAAGACGTTCTATTTCTCTTTTTTCAGCAAATGAAAGGGAAATAATATCATTGTTGAGCTCAAGAGTTTCTTCCGGCTCAATGTAAACAGTTTGTCCTGTTGAGGATTCAGAATGTATAAAACCTTTTATATGTCTTTTATGCTCAACTTTAACCGGAATTACAATTCTACCGTCACGCAGGGTTAAATAATCTTCCCTGATAATATCATTGTCGGAAAGCGATCTAACAAGTCTGTTAACTGATTTAATTAGTTCATCGCGTTTGCTATTAATATCTTTTTTAATCTCGGATAATTTCGGACTTGCGTTATCTTTTACTTCACCATTTTCATTAATAATTTTTGTTATGTGATGTTCGAAAACCTTATCAACGAATAAAGATTCGGCGAGGGAAAATAAACCGGGAGCAATATCAGAATGATTCTTCAGGAACTGAAACACATCTCTTGAAACAGTTGCAAGTCTGAGGATTTCGAGAATCTTTTTGCTATCGAGGATGACTCCTTCTATTTTGCTTTGTGAAATTGTCGTTTCCAGATTGCTGATAAATTCAATAGGAGGTGAACTTTGAGAGATTAAAATTTCTTTAGCCTGGTTTACATATTCTCCTTCAATATTTACAAGGTTGATATTAGGGATAGGTTTCAGCTCTGTTACTTTTAACTTCCCCTTTTCTGTAACTGAATAACGTGTTATAAACTGAAGGATTTTCTGGAATTCTAATTTATCTAAAACTTGCTGGTCAATCATCTAAGGAATCTTTGTCGTTAATGTATTCTTTTATCTTTTTTTTGGCATCAGGAGTGTAACTGCTGATCATATTTATCGTACCGGGAATTATACCGTATACAGACTTATAAGTTAACGAATTATTTTTAGCCATTTCCGACGGGACACTGAACACATTTAAAATATATAGGGAAGCGCTTAGAAAAAATAATATCTGAATCATCCCAACCACTCCCCCAATAATCTGGTTTACCAGGTTATTTACTTTATCAAAGGGATGAACTACTCTTTTTAAATATGCAAAAATTAATATTGTGCCTATGAAAATAAATGCCCCGGCAATTAACTCGGACAGGTAATATTCTATTGCAAAAGTTGTCTCGAGATATTTACCAAGGTCGGAGGCAAAATTAATAGCCAGAACAAATGCCAATATAAAACCGACAAACCCAACAAGCTTTCTCACAAACCCATCCTTAAATCCAAGAATGAATCCGATTAAAGCAATTACGATAATTATCAGATCGATTAGGTTCAATTATCTCCCAAGGAATTCTTCTACAGCCGTACGAACATCTTTTCCATCAGTTTTACCTTTCAGTACTTTCATAACAGCGGGCATAAGCTTGGGAAAATCTTCTTTGCCGGCAGCACCAACCTCACTAGCTATTCTCTTTACTTCAGATTCTATTTCTTCTTTGGAAAGCTGTTTAGGCAGATATTCCTGCAAAATCAGAAGTTCTTTTTCTTCCTTCGATGCAAGATCTTCCCGTCCGGCGTTTCTGAACTGTTCGATAGAATCTTTCCTTTTTTTAGCTGCGCCTGTTAATAGTTTCATTTCCTCTTCCGGGTTCAACTCCTTTCCTGAACCACTTTTTTGAAATTCAAGGATAAGTGCCCTGATTGATCTTATGGTTTCAGTTCGTAATTTGTCGCCAGACTTCATTGAAGCTTTAAGGTCCTCATTAATTCTTTCTGTTAAATTCATTTTTCCTCTTAAATTAAAAAAGGCAGATAGTAATAAAACTAACCTGCCTTAAACTTAATAATTAAAATTCAGGATTATCAGATTTTGATATTTGCCGAATAATTTATTCTTAAACAATATGCCTTTCTCAGCTCCTGTTGAATATCTGTCACGAGACCCATATCAGTTCCCTTATCAATTCTCAGGGAAACTATCACATTTGGAAGTTCCTGTCTTTTAGAATACATAATCGGTTCTACGTCACTCAGCTTAACAATACTATCATTTATCTGAATCCTTCCGCTTTTACCAACCCATATATACGAAATGAGTCGTTTGTTCTCTATTTTTTCTATGGCTTTTGCTTCAGGTAATTTAAAGTCTACAAGTACATCAACCTCTCGTCAAAGTTGTTGTTACCATGAAGAAAAGCAGAAGCATAAAAACAATATCCGGCATTGAAGCGGTTGGAATTTCCTGTTTAGTATTAGCTCTTCTTTTTTCAAATTTCATTATACAAACCTTAGACTTTTATTTATTAACTGATTCAGGTTCTGCAAGAGAAATAATAATAGGAATCTTATCCTTAACAACATCCTGTTGTTCCGGGGTCAGATCATTATATTTTTTCCCGTATTGTTGATTTGAATATTCATCTCTTACTTCAAAGTAAGCCTGTTTAGTTTGATCAAGAGCCTGAATATAAGTGTTATAATTTGTCTTTCTATCAGTTTTTACAGAAACAATGAGTTTTTTATTGGAAGGAAGGTCAATCTTTGAGATTATCCTTGGCTTCAGGTTATTTTTAATCTGAAATACCGATGTTGGATTACCATCAAGAAGGACATCACCGTTTTCATTAATCAGGATAGCAGCCATTCTATCCTTATCAACCTTTATATTAACCTGTTCAGCCGGTGGAATATACTCGGGTAAGGTAAGACCAATACCAGTATCAACATCAATTACTGTTGCTACCAAGAAGAATAACAACAGTAAAAAAGCGATGTCAGCCATCGAACTTGTCGGTATTGCAGCTTCAGCTATTTTACGTTTTTTTAACATTGTTGATTACTTTAATCTTGTTATTAATACAATACTTATAAGGATTTACATAGTTCCTTATACTTTGCCTTTTGCTTTAAGATCGTATAAAGCATCTATAAGTTCGACAGAACTTTCTTCCATATCGCCTACTAGTCTGTCAATCCTGGAAATAAAGTAATTGTAGAAAACCTGTAATATCATAGCAACAACAAGACCAAAAAGTGTTGTTAAAAGAGCAACTGAGATACCGTCTGCAACTATTGCCGGTGAAATCTGGGCAGCTTCTTTAATAGCATCGAAGGCCGTGATCATACCTTGTACTGTTCCGGTAAAACCAAGCATAGGTGCAATTGTGATAAAAGTAGAAATCCAGATCATACCTCTTTCGAGGAAACTCATTTCAATACCACCATAAGCGATAATTGCTTTTTCAGCTGCTTCGAGTCCTTCGTCTGCTCTCAGTAATCCCGCGTGAAAAACAGAAGCAACCGGACCTCTTGTGTTTCCACAGACTTCCTTAGCCTGCTCAACGCCGCCCTCATCGAGTGCTCTTCTAACTTTTACAATAAAATCCTTTGTATTAACTCTTGCCCTTGATAGGGTCCAGAATCTTTCTATAGAGAAAGCAAGTCCCAGTATAAGGCATGCAAGAATTGGATGCATAAATATACCACCGGCTTCATATTTCTCAGCCAGCCAGTTTAAAGCACCCTGATTTTGATTAGCCTGTGCAATCACATTAATCATTGCCGAGATAATCGCAATAAAGTCCATATACAGTAACCTCCTAATAAATTAAAAAATGATCCTTGAGGAGAGAAAGGCTCCAATAAATTTTCTTAAAAAAGACTCTGTTACAATAACTATTTCAAAAAACAAAGTCAACAAATATTTGAGCTGTAAATGTAAAGAAAAATATCAATTAAAGCCTATTGTTTAACCACAAATCTTGAAGTAAGTCTAATAATATTTCCGGAAATAAAGTGAAAGTTTTCAAAAATATTACTAATTAATTCTCCAATTTCCTTAGATTTTATCCACTTTGAGTAATCAGCATCCTTCATCCAACTTCTGTTTGCCGGAGTATCTATTATATACGGTGCAATTGCATTTGCACTGAGTTTAATAGTATTACCTTCCATTGCTAATGTTTTAATCAGGTGAATTAGGCCACTCTTTGCAGCACCATATGCCCCTTTTTCCGGTTCGGGTGTTATTCCTGTTTCGGCTGCTGTAAAACATATCGAACCACCTGCTGATTCAGCCACCAGTCTTGAAAAATATTTAGCAATTAAGAAATTTGATTTAAGATTGATCTTCATCATTTTATCCCAGGTTTCCTCATCTGTTTCCCAGATATTTTTTCCTCCGGAAAAACCCCCAACTGTACTATAAAGAAAGAAAATAGTTTCTTTTGAAGGATGAATCTTATCAAATAATTCACTTACATTTTTTTCTACAGTTAAGTCACCACTGTTTATCTTGATTATTGGACTGTCTGCCGATATTTTTTCTTCCCCGATGTTAAAATCGAAAAGGTATATTTGATCATAATCTTTATTAATTAGCACACTGGTAATCCCTTTACCAAGTGCCCCGTTTGCACCGAAAATCATTAATACTTTTTTCATTTTTTCACTCATCTTGAAATAATTAAAAATCTGGCTATTACCGGAAAATGGTCGCTGTAACCACCCAGATACCTGTTTCCACCATATGTTGGGAAAGGAGTTCCTTTATATTTACCCGAATGTGTTACCATAAATTCCGGTTTATAAATTTCAAATGTATTGCACAGATAATTGATACTACTTCCTGTTAATAGATCAACAGATACTATAATCTGATCAAGCATATTCCAGTCATCTTTATATTTGTAGGTACCCAATCCCTGATTATATAAACTATAAGATAAATTAAATAAATTATCAGATTTATTTTCCGACATACCAGAGGTTAAGCTGTCACAGAGAACTGGTTCTGCCTTTAGAGTCTTTAATATGGATTTATTCGTGGGTTCATCATTAAAATCACCCATAATCAAAATCAACGCATGGGGGTTTTTATCTAAAATCCTTTGTACATTTTTGCTGAGAACCATAGCTGCTGTAACCCTGTTTATTTCAGATTCCTTTTCCCCTCCCCTTCTGCTTGGCCAATGATTTTCAAATACATGAATTGTGTCGTTGTTTTTTGTAAGAAAATTTACATTTAGAATTAATCTTGTAGGGTAATTATCAGGAAGACTTACCGTATCACCGGAAATTGATAAAACTTTAAACAAATCTTTCTTAAATATTACTCCGTTATCAATTCCCCTGTTATCAGGAGATTCAAGGTATGCAGTTGAATAATTCAAATCAGAGAGAAATTTTGCCTCCATACTATCCAGCACCGATTGGTGTTCGGTTTCAACGACACCGAGGATATCCGGACCACGATTGTTGTTCATTGAACGAATAACTCTGGCTATGTTATATAATTTTTTATCGAGTCTTTCCTGAGTCCATTCTTTCATTCCTTCCGGCAGAAATTCTTCATCATCTTTAGCCGGGTCGTTTACTGCATCAAATAAATTTTCAAGATTCCATGAGGCAACAAAAAGCGTATCATATTTTTTATTTTGTGCGAAACAGTCTGAAATAACAAAAACGAATACAAAAACAAATAACAAAATCCATTTATACATAATATAAAATATCCTTATTTGGCTTTAGAGTTCTAGCCTGGTTGTAACACCATGTAGTTTATTATACTGAAGTTTATAGAATGCAACAAAATTGGGAGCAAGTTTTTTTAATGTTGCAAATATTTTCAGCCATACTTTATTTGTTACTATATCTTCTGCGCCATAGAATATTACTTTTTCGGTAACACCATTAGCCTTAAGAAGATGAGGTATATCCACAAATTCCATATAGCCGTTTTCAATCACTATTCCAGCTAGACCGTGAGCAAGATTTTCCACTTTTTTAAATGTTGTACCATAGGGTGAATCTGTAGTTTGAATGGAAACTAAAATATTTTTTTCATAAATGATATTACTGCGTATAATACAATGGACTACATAAGGTGGAACGTTATTAAGATCTTTCGTAAAGAAAAGTGCAGTACCGCTTATATTATTTCCAAGCCGGTATATTTGTTCATAACTTTCTTTAAATACATCAAAAGGAAGAGGACGAAAAGATCGGTACATTGTCTTATGTCCGGATGACCAGAGTTGAATTATTGAAAATGGGATAAGTGCCATAACTATTGACCAATAACCACCATGCGGCACTTTATTCATAACAGCTACCAGAAATAACAAGTCTACCAAAAACACAAGCCCGGCAATAAGCATCTTATATTTTTTACTTTCTATTTTAAAAATCCATATCATAAACATCGCGCTAATAGTCATAGTTGCAGTTACAGCAAGTCCGTATGCTGCAGCCAGGTTATCCGACTTTTCAAAGAAAAAGATCATAAACAAAACTGCAATCAATAGTATCCAGTTAACTACACCAATATAAATCTGTGATTTAAGGTGCGTTGAAGTGTATTTCACTTTCATTAAAGGAAATATTCTCGTCGTAATTCCCTGGTAAACCAAACTCATCACTGCACTTATCATTGCCTGAGAAGCAATTATGGTTGCAAGAAGAGTAAGAATGAGAAATGGAACATAAAACATTTCGGAAATTGATCTTATCATTCCGAATAATACATAAGTGTTATCCTGGGAGGAAAGTAAGTAAGCCCCCTGACCGAAATAATTTATTACTAATGCAAAGAAAACGAAGTACCAGGCATGCCTTATCGGCTCGCTTCCAAGATGTCCCATATCAGCATATAAGGCTTCCCCTCCTGTTGCACAAAGAATAACTTCACTTAAAACGAAAAAACCGGTCCACCCATTATGCAGCATAAATTCAATTGCATAATGAGGACTAACCGCGAGCAGTATTTGCGGTGCCTGAAACAGGGAATAAATACCAGAAAGCAATAACGCTGAAAACCAGACAATCATGATTGGTCCGAAAGACGAAGAAACTTTGTCAGTGCCTCGAGACTGAAATGCAAATAATAAAATCGTTATTGCAGAAGTTATTAATATTATTGTGGAAATACTTATATGACCTATTGACGGAATAAGCTGTAAACCTTCAACCGCTGAAAGTATACTTATTGCAGGCGTAATAGCTCCATCACCCATTAAAAGCGAAACACCAATAAAACCAAGAAAAGAAGCAAAAGCTGCTCTTCTGCCAGTTTTTACATTCTTGGCAAGTATTTCTTTAAGTACAATAATTCCTCCCTCACCTTTAATACTAAGGCTCATTGCAAGCCAAGCATATTCTGCCGTAACAAGAATTATTAACGACCAAAAAATAAGGGATAATGCTCCCATAAGATTTGGATATGTAGGTTTGGTTAAAGTAAATATCACAGTTAATGTATAGATAGGACTTGTCCCAATATCGCCAAAGACCAAGCCCATTGCTTTAACAATATCTTTAAAGGAGGAGAATTTCAGGTTCTTTTTAATCATTAAAATATTATCGCAAGTGTTTCAACAAAAATGAATATAAAAATAATTCGCAATATTAAATAATTTCGTTCGCTAATCTGACTTTATAATTCAATCACATAAATTAAATTTTTATCTTTGTGAATTACGGAATGAAAAATAATACCTTAAAACTTAAATAAAAATTAAGATTAACAATGTTAACTGACATGGTTTTATTTGAATTTGAAGTATCCCGGCTTATTTTTATTTTTGCTTTTAATAGAGATTATTCTTCCCTGGTTCCACTTCAAAACTAACCGACAGGAAAATATGAGTAAGACATTCGTAATTGTAGATGCAATGGCCATGGCATATAAAGCATACTTTGCATTTATAAACCGCCCATTAGTAAGCAGTAAAGGTGAACCGACTTCAGCTGTTTTCGGTTTTATGAACCAGCTTTTAAAAGTTCTTGAAGACCATAAACCTGATTATATAGCTGTTGCTTCTGATTCAAAGGAAAAGACATTCAGACATGAAAGATATGAGGATTACAAAGCTACGCGTGAAGCAATGCCGGAAGATATGATACCCCAGATAAATAGAATTTACCAGATAATTGAGCTAATGAATATTCCTCTTTACATAAAACCAGGTTTTGAAGCGGATGATATCATTGGCACCGCTGTAAAACTGGCAGAAAAAAAAGGAATGGAGTCGTTTGCGATAACTCCGGATAAAGATTATATGCAGCTAGTTACGGAAAAAGTTAAAATAGCCCGTCCGGGAAGATCAACTGATGAAGTCACAATTTATGATGTAGCGAAAGTAAAGGAGAAGTACGGATTTGAACCTAATCAGATGATTGATTACCTGGCGCTGGTAGGCGATAGTTCAGATAATATTCCCGGTGTAAAGGGAATCGGTGAAAAAACTGCAACACCGCTAATTCAAGAGTTTGGTTCTATTGAAAATCTTTATAAAAATATTGATAAAATTGAAAAAGCCGGAGTAAGAAAAAAACTGGAAGAGAACAAAAATAATGCGTTTCTCTCCAAAGAACTTGCCACAATTCATTGCAGTGTGCCTATTGAATTTGATTTTAACAAGGCAAAGTTTGAAAAACCTCAATTTGATAAACTGCGGGATGTATTTATTGAACTTGAATTTAAAAGTCTTTTTTCAAGGCTCTTGAAAATTTATGATAATAATAAGATTAACGAAATAAAAGAAGATGAACTTTCGGATGCAGACAGATTCGATAAGAGCAAGAGCAAATATAAACTCATCACTACTATAAAAGATGCAAAAGATCTCGCTGAGAAATTAAAGAAGAAATCTGTATTTGCTTTTGACACTGAAACTGATTCACTTGATCATTTTGACCTGAGGATTGTAGGGGCTTCATTTTCTTCTAAAGCCGGTGAAGGATATTTTATTGCAATCCATCCCGGGCAGAAAAAAACTTTTTCCGATGGAAAAGAAAGACTTCCTTTAAATGATTTTGTTAAGGTATTTAAACCGGTCCTGGAAAACAAAAGAATTAAAAAGGTATGCCAGAACGGTAAATACGATATTGCAGTAATGAGAGGAATCGGAATAAGAGTTGAAAATTTTTATTTCGATACAATGGTGGCAAGCTATATTATTGATACGGATGAGAAACATGGAATGGATGATCTTTCGGAAAAATATCTGAAATATAAACCTATATCTTTAAAGGAATTGCTAGGACAAAAAATTGATCCCACAAAAATATTTGATGTAGATGCCGAAACCCTATCTGATTATGCAGCAGAAGATGCGGATATAACATTTCAGTTATACGAGATATTTGAAAAAATAATAAATAAAGAAAAACTTAACCGAATAGCATATGAAGTTGACTTCCCTCTTATTCCTGTTCTTGAAGAAATGGAACACGAAGGAATAAAAATAGATAAGAGAGCACTCGATAATTACAGCATTGAATTAGAGAAAATGCTTGATGAATACACCAAAAATATTTACAAATGTGCCGGTGAAGAATTTAACATCGGTTCGCCGAAACAGTTGCAGGTAATTCTGTATGAAAAACTTGGATTAACTTCAGGAAGAAAAACCAAAACCGGGTTTTCTACTGATGCCCGTGCACTTGAGAATCTTCGCGGGGAACATGAAATAGTAGACATGATTCTGGATTACAGGCAGGCTGCAAAATTGAAATCTACTTACACAGACTCTCTCCCGAACCTTATTAACCCTGTAACCGGAAGGATTCATACAGACTTCAACCAGACTGTTGCAGCAACCGGTAGATTATCAAGTTTAAATCCGAATCTGCAAAATATTCCGATCAGAACTGAAATGGGAAAAGAAATTCGAAGAGCTTTTATTCCCAGGGATAAAAATTATGTTTTGTTGAGCTCTGATTATAGTCAGATTGAACTACGTTTACTCGCTGAAATATGTGATGATCCGGGTTTAGTTAAAGCATTTAAAAGCGGTGAAGATATACACAGAAGCACAGCCGCACTTGTTTTTATGGTTAATCCAGAGGACGTTACTCCAGAAATGCGAAGAAAAGCAAAAGAAGTTAATTTCGGAATTCTTTATGGTATTGGTCCGTTTGGATTAAAAACCCGATTGGGAATTTCTCAAACACATGCAAAAGAAATCATAGATATTTACTTTAAAACATTTAAAAAAGTAAAAAATTATATGGAAGATTCCGTTAAAAAGGCACAGGAAAAAGGCTATGCGGAAACTCTGTTAGGTAGAAGAAGATATCTCAGAAATATAAATAGTAATAACCGTGTTGTTCGTCAGTTTGAAGAACGTGTAGCAATCAATATGCCTATACAGGGAACTGCCGCTGATATGATTAAGATTGCAATGATTAATATTCAAAAAGAACTTGATAAAGGTAAATATGAAACCAGGATGGTTTTGCAGGTACACGATGAATTGCTTTTTGATGTTCATAATAGTGAAGTTGAAGAGATAAGAAAAATGGTAAAAGATAAAATGGAAAATGCCATCCCGATGAAAGTACCGCTAAAAGTTGAAACAGGAACCGGGGAAAACTGGCTGGATGCTCATTAAAAATATATTTTAAATTGATGCTGATCGACAAAGATAAAATCAGGAAAATATTATGTATTAAACCGCGAGGAATCGGGGACATTATTTTATCCACCATTATACTTGAAAATCTTGCAGCGTACTTCCCTTATGCACAAATCGACTATCTTACAGAGAAATTTGCCAAAACAGTCGTACAGAATAATCCATTTGTTACAAAAGTTCTTACAATGAATGAGGGTGAATTTCCACTTCTTGTTGCACTAAGAATTAAAAAAGAAAAATATGATTTGATCCTGGATTTATGGTCTAATCCCCGTACCGCCCAGATAACATTTCTTTCGGGAGTAAAGTACCGTGTCGGATTTTCTTACCGCGGTCGTAAATATGCATATAATATTCACGCAACCAGTGAGCGTGGTAACATTCATTCAGCAGAGCATAACCTCGAATTACTGCAGCCATTAAATGTCCCGGTCATCTCTAAAAATATTCATTTTTATGTTTCTGAATCTGATGATGAATATGGCAGGAATTTTATTAACAAATATTTCAGGAATAATGCATTGGTTGTTGGAATTATCCCTGCTGGCGGATGGGCATCGAAACGGTGTGACGCAGTAAAATGGATTGAAATTTGTTCCGCTATAAATAAAAAATACAAAGTACAATATCTTATTCTCTGGGGACCCGGTGATGAATATGATGCGGATTATATTAAAAATCATTTTCCCGATAAAACCGTTCTTGCTCCGAAAACCACAGTTAGTCAAATGTCAGGATTGATAAATAATTGTGATTTTATACTTGCCAATGATTCCGGCCCGATGCATATATCTGCAGCACTTAATATCCCTACACTTGGAATCTTCGGTCCGACTGATCCAAAGAAACATGGACCTTATTCTGTAAATTCTGATTATGTATTAAAGGAAGATTTATTTTGTATTGTCTGTAATTATCTGGAATGCCCTTATAATCATGAGTGTATGCTTCAACTATCAAATTATGATATTATTAAAAAATTTGACTCAATTCTGAAAAGGAATAACGTCAGGGCTGTGCTGAATGAAAAAAATTGAGATCCTACTGAAACAGCTTTTATTAAATCTCCTTTTAATTTTTAATAATAGTCAAAGGGATAGAAGCCCTGTCATAATTGATAATAATTCAAAAGTACTTTTCATCCGGCTAAACAGAATAGGAGATGCTTTAGTCACTACTCCCCTTCTCCATCTTGTAAAAACAAAATTAAATTGTAAGATTTATTTACTTGCCGATATAAAGAATTTCTTCGTCTTTAAAAATAATCCTGATGTAGATGAATTAATTATATTTAAAAAAGGATTAAGAGGGTTCAGGGAATTTGTTAGAATTGTAAAATCTGAGAAGATTGATGTGGTAATTGACCTTCACGATGATGTATCCACGACAGTTAGTTTTCTGGTTGCAATAAATAAGGCTAAGAATAAATTCGGGCTGGAGAAAGAAAATAAAAAAATATATACCCAGACAGTTCCAAAATTAAATCCTGTTAATTCACACGTAGTTAACAGGGTACTTCAACTCGCTAAACTATTTCAATTAAAACCCGATTTATCAGAAGTTTGTATTAAATATTTCCCAAAAGAAGAATCTATAAAACGAGCAGAAAAATTTATATTGAAAAACTTTACAGTCGGGAAACCTCTTTTGGGTATAAATATTTCAGCCGGCAGTGATGCAAGATTCTGGGGTGTGGAGAGATATAAACAATTAATTAAAACACTATCTTCGTATGATATTGAAATTCTTGTTCTCGCTGCTCCCAAAGATAAGGAGAAGCTGGAGTTAATCGGGTATCCTAAATACTTTTTATCAGAATCATTTGATGAATTTGCTGCCGTTATTTCAAAGCTTAACTTACTTTTTTCACCGGATACTGCTGCAATTCATCTGGCTTCTGCTTATAATGTGCCAGTATTCGCAATTTATGTTCACGATACAGAGGAAATGATATGGTCTCCGTTAAATGTCGATTTCGATTATGTTGAAACCAGGGAACATAATATGACAAATATTAATTTTGAAGAAGTGTGGGAAAAATTTAATCCATTTTTAAAAAGACAATTAAAATGAATTCTGAAGTTCCTTCCTGTAAAAGATTTACTGGTTATAAACCCTGTTACCCAGATCATAATTGCTGGACAGATGGCTGTAAAGATAATCTGCCTGTCGGAATAAAAATATTAATAATTAATTTTGATGCTATGGGAGATGTATTGATGACCACTGCTCAGCTTCCGTCACTCAAACGAAAATTTCCTGAATCAACAATCTACTGGGTTACACTGAAAAATGCCGCCCCTTTATTATCCTATAATGAATATATCGATAAAGTATTTAGTTATGATGCCGAGTCAATAGCCATTCTGAATGAAATACAGTTTGATTATGTAATGAATGTGGACAAATCTCAGCGATCGTGTGCGTTATTAAACTCTGTTAAAGGAAAATATAAACTTGGATTTGGCTTAAACCATGATGGTAAGATAGTACCGATAAATAAGGGAGCATTTTATAATTATAATCTCGGAATGGACGATCATCTGAAATTTAAAGTTAATAAAAGAACAGGTCAGGATTATCTGGCTGAAACATTTGAACTTGATTATAAACGGGATAAATATATATTAAACCTAAGTGATGAAGAGAAAATATTTATTGCAGATTACAAAAAAAGGACAGGAATTACTGATGAGGATTTTGTAATTGGATTTAATACAGGCTGTTCTGAACTTTATCCAAATAAAAAAATGACGATTGATCAGCACGTTTATTTAATTGAGAAACTACTTGAAAAGAATATTGGGAAAATTGTTCTGTTAGGAGGACCGGAAGACGAAGCAAGAAATAAATTAATTTATTCCCACTTTGAACGCAGAATAGTAAATACTCCGACCACAATGGGAGTTAGAAAAGGAATTTGTTTTGAATCCCTGACAGATGTTATTGTTACAGGGGATTCTTTTGGAATGCATATTGGGATAGGCCTTAAAAAATATATCATAGTATGGTTTGGTGTAAGTTGCTGGTCTGAAATTGATCTTTATGATAGGGGCATTAAATTATTCTCAGAGGATTTATTTTGTTCTCCCTGCTGGAAAAAGGAATGTCCCTATAATCTGGAGTGCATTCAGATGATTGATCTGGACAGGATAATTACCGAAACAGAAAATTATTATTTGAAACACTTTACGAAAAATGAAAACAGTGGAAGTGATGTTCAGGATTAATCCATTTTCGTTTTCTAAACGAATTAATCGTCCCCTGATCCTTGATGGTGCAATAGGAAGTCTTCTACAGCTGTCCGGAGTTCCCTCTCATAAAAAAGCCTGGACCACTTTTGCAAATATAGATTACCCGGATAAAGTTCTACAAATTCATAAAGATTACATCGATGCGGGAGCAGATATAATAACTACAAATACATTCCGTACCAATCCGGCAGCACTATTTGATTATTCAGACAAAAAACAAATTGAATTATTAGATGCCGCAGTAAAAATGGCCCAAGATGCAGTTGCTGATGCACCAGTCTTTATTGCCGGATCAAATGCCCCAGCAGAAGATTGCTATCAAAAAAGAAGAATATTGACAAAGAATCAACTGCAGAAAAATCATCATAAACATATTAGTTTACTTATAGATAAAGGATGTGATTTCATTCTGAATGAAACTCAAAGCCATTTTGACGAAATAAAAATAATTTGTGAATATTGTTCGAAAAACTCGATTCCATTTATAATTAGTATTTATTTTGATGACCTTTTAAGATGTCTCTCAGGCGAATCAGCTAAAGAAATATTCGAATATGTAAAAGATTTTTCTCCCCTGGCAATTGGAATAAACTGTATATCCCCTGCTCAATTTAATGCTACAGAAAAATCATTTGATTTTAACTGGGGTTATTATCTGAACTGCGGAAGTGGAAATCCTGAAGATACACTTATTCAGTGTGGAGTTAGTCCTGATGCATATCTTGAGACAGTTAAATCATCATTAAAATTTTCTCCTTCATTTATAGGAGCATGCTGTGGCTCAAATCCCTCTCATATTAAAAAGATTAAACATTTTTTAGATGGCAAAAAAAGAATATAAAACTCCTGCAAAAATTAATTTAGGCTTGTACGTAACTGAAAAAAGACAGGATGGATATCATAACATAGAAACTATATTTTACCCTATAAATCTGAGTGATAAAATAACTATAGAAGATTCGGATCAGTTTAGCTTTTCCTCAAATAATATATCTTTACCGAATGACAGTACAAATCTGGTTGTGCAAGCAAAATATCTATTAGAAGAATATGCCGGTGAGAAATTAAATATTAAACTCCATCTTGAAAAAAATATCCCTGTAGGTGCAGGTTTAGGAGGTGGGAGTTCGGACGCTGCTTCAACTCTAAGGTTTCTTAATGAATTTGCTGATCTTAAACTTTCCCGGAATGAAATTTTTGATCTGGCATTAAGTCTTGGTTCTGATGTTCCTTTTTTTCTTAACCCTCAGCCATCATTTGCCTATGGACGCGGTGAAATTCTTGAACCTCTTTTAATACACATTGATTTACCAATCGTAATTGTAAATCCTGATATTCAGATATCGACTGCATGGGCTTATAGTTTAATTAAGGCTAACAAATCTACTTTTAATTTAAGGAAGATTGAATCTTTGGATTTGTACAACCTCCGTTTGCTGACAGATCAGGTTAAAAATGTTTTTGAAGAACCGGTTTTTGATAAATACCCTGAAATTGGAGAATTAAAAAATCTCCATTATAAACTTGGAGCACTTTATTCTTCAATGAGTGGAAGCGGTTCTACGGTTTTTGGTATTTATGCAGATGACGGGAGTGCTTTGACGGCAGCGAGTCTGATGAAGGATCAGGGATATTTTGTATTTACTCACAATGAAAAACAGGGAAGCTAGTTTTATCAGGAGACAACAGTCTCTGTTATTTCCACAAACTTTCTTGATGCATTAATCCTGATATTTGCTCCAACAGGAACAGTTATGTTATCCTTCAAATGTCCGTGTCTGAAATTATAGACAACAGGTTTTTTAAGAGGTTTTAAATATTCTGTAATAACTTCACCAAGAGTCAATGTTCTTTTATTTGGATCGGGTTCATTACATTCTCTGAATGAACCTATAATAACACCTCTTATCCCATGAAATAATTTTGATAATCTGAACTGATTGAACATTCTGTCAATTTTATAGGGAACTTCCCCGGTTTCTTCAATCAATAATATTTTATCTTTAAGATAAGGAAAATATTCAGTTCCTATTAGCCCGGTAATTACAGATAAATTTCCTCCAACGATCCTTCCGTTAGCCGTTCCGGAATTCAAACTCAGAATATTTTCATTACCAGGGTTCTTAACTCTTCCGAATTTTTTAGAAGATGTTATTATCTTCCAGAACATTTCTTCAGTAAATGAACTTACATCGTCAGAAAAATCTACTCCAACCATAGGTCCGGCAAAAGTTATTAATCCCGTTTTATAAAAAAGTGCAAGATGCAGAGCAGAAATATCACTATAACCGACAAAAATTTTCGGATGGGATTTTATCAATTTATAATCGATTTTATCAAGAAGCCGGGCGGCACCGTAACCACCTCGTAAGCAAAAGATTGCTTTAATTTTTTTGTTTGCAAACATAGAATGAAAATCATCGAGTCTTTCTTTATCACTCCCCGCAAGATATCCATTATTTTTTCCCACATTTTTTCCGACCTCCACTTTGTAGCCGAGCCCTTCCAGATATTTAACACCTTGTTCTATTTTGGAAGAATCATCAACGGATGAAGCAGGTGAAATTATTCCTATTAAATCCCCTTTTAGAAGTTTTTTGGGCTTAATTACTTTCATTTCAGACCGGATAATTATTGTTTATGGGATTATGAAGGTAGAATTTAAGAATTGAATTCCAATCAATCAAATATTTAATGACTTTAACTGATTATAATTAAGTACTTTATAGGATCAGAGGAATACAATTTGTAATTTTGAGGCCGGACACGTCAAGTTGAGATTTAGAAAATTATAAAATATATTTTCTTTAAGTCGTTAAAATATTTATACTTAGACGATTTTTTAATGTTTATTTAACATCGGGAAATAATAATTATATATCTTTGATTTGTATACTTTAGAAAATTTTATGAACGATAGAAAAATTCTTTCCATTTGCGGTTGCAAAATCAAACAACAATGATGCATAAAATATCAAAACATTTTTCAGAAGACGGATGTTATTTTACGCATTATTATTCAGATGGTTTTATTAAATCACTCTCAAAAACACGACTTGGCAGAATGGCCACTTCGTCAGATTATAAAGGAGCGGTGGTTTTTCTGGCAAGCGATGCATCTTCATATATGACAGGTGCAAAATTAGTGGTGGATGGAGGATGGACAACTTGGTAATTGATAATAATCTTAGAAAAAATAATAGTCATCTTGTTGAAAAGGCAAAAAAAATAAAATTAGTTCTTACAGACAGTGACGGAGTCTTAACGGATACAGGGGTTTACTATACCGCAGAAGGTGAATTGATGAAAAGATTTTCAATCAGAGATGGAATGGGTGTTGAAAGGTTAAGGAATGTATTAGGTATAGAAACAGGAATTATAACCGGTGAATTATCCGATTCTGTTTTAAAACGTTCTGAAAAACTTAAAATTATTTACCTGTACAGAGGCGTAAAAGACAAACTAAGCATGCTTCCCGGTATACAAACACAGTTTGATATTTCTGCTGAAAATATTGCATTCATTGGTGATGATATTAATGACCTGGAATTACTTTCTGCTATAGGTTTATCGGCAACTCCTTCTGATGGGACTGATTTTGTTAAAAACATTGTTAATTACGTATGCAATAATAAAGGCGGCAATGGAGCATTCAGGGAGTTCGCTGAATTAATTATTGCTCTGAATTCAGTTGAGTAATTTAATTTGAAATTGTTGGTGCAATGAACAGATTTAGATTCAGAACGGTTGGTGTTAAAATAATAGTCGATAGAGCTATGGTATTTGTAATTGCGGAAATCGGAATTAATCATAATGGATCTGTCGATTCTTAACTGATGATTCTAATTTTCCTCTTTGTTTTCAAGAATATATGAATTATAAATAATAAAATATTCCTGCTGCCATTCATTTTCCTTTTCAATGCTTTCTGGCATATTCAAATCTAGCGACGATAAAATTACATTATTGTTATAGTTTCTTCTTTTGGTTTTCTTAATAGATTTTCTGCCTAAGACTGTGAAGAAGGAAGTATTTCCACCTCTCAATATTTCCTCATACATAAACTTGCCTTTAAATTTATAATTATTTCAAGTGTATTATAATAATTGATTAAATTTAACAATTCAGTGTTAAGTAAATATAAATTCCATGTTAAGACAATATTAAGAGTAGCAGCCCTGAAACATTAAAAAGAACCCCATACGAGCGTCCTTAGTCGAAAGAGAGAGATTGGCTACTTCATCAAAATTAACGTCGTAAGAACCTGCATTCTGAAAACCTGAGATTAGATTAGTTTTATTAATTATTGTTGAAGAATGTGAAAGAAGAAAAAATATCCTTTAGATGAAAGATATTATTAATTGAATGGATATAATATTTGTTATTTTACATTAGCAACGTATTTTATTATTTGCGCTTTTTCAATTGTAATTAGTCCACCGCTATTAGCTTCTTCAAAAATCCTGTCAAGTGTAGGAAGAAATGCTTCTATTTTATTCACTTCATCAACTATTTCTATTATTAGTGGAAGATCCTCTGATAAGCGTAAAATTTTTGTTGTGTGAATCCGGCTGTTACCGCCGAATCCCATAATTCCTTTGAAAACTGTAGCTCCGGCCATTCCCGATTTTCTGGCTTCAAGAACAATTTTTTCATAAACAGATACACCTCCTGTTTTATCACTTTCACCAACAAATATTCTGAGAAGTTTTGCATCACCATTTATGTGCATTTTTTAACTCCAGACTTTTGAAAGAAAATATGCCAAAGTAATACCAGCAAGACAAAGGAACAGATTTAATAAAATGTTTAATAACCCGGGAACAAATTGAGAATCCTTTAAAAGGTTAATTGTTTCAAGAGAAAAAGTAGAAAAAGTTGTAAACCCGCCGCAGAATCCAACTGCAAGAAATAAACGCAGACCGGGAGCAATTAATTCTTTGTCATCAAATACAAAAATTATTATTCCAAGCATAAAGCTGCCAATAATATTTACTGCAAGAGTTCCGTAAGGGAAAGTACTTGGAAGAAATTTATAAGTTGCATTACTAACCCAGTAACGTAATCCCCCGCCGAGAGCAGCTCCGAGCGAAACAATGAGATAATTTATCATGATTTATTTCTCAACCATTCACAAATCAGATCAATAGCTTCAAGAGTACTTCCGCAGTATGTTTCAAGAAATTCTCCATTAATATCCTTTTCAGATCTTAAATGCTCTACTGCTGCTATTGCACTTGTACCATCAAAATCCACATATGCAATTCTTGTTGTAAGTTCTTCCATAGGTCTTCCGAATGCCGAACCAGGAAGCATTGCCACACCGGTTTCTTTTAGTATTCTTTCACAAAGCTCTTTACCTGTATGGATACCCTCTGTTGCTAATCTATCTTTATAATTTGAGAAATCAGGAAACAGGTAAAATGCACCATCAGGCTGTGCAATCTGCAGATTAACTGCACGCAATTTTGCAATAATTTTATTGCAAAGTTTTTCGAGAATCCAGCGGGAATTCCAGAGATAACGTTCTATTTTTAATCCTCCCTGAAAAGCCCTTACAGCTGCATATTGAATCGGGGCACTTGTTGCAGTAAAAGTTTCACTCGCAACAGCAGCCATTGCATCCAGTAACCATTTTAGTGAAGGAGGAAATGTGAAAGTACCTAAACGCCATCCCCCGGCACCGCACCATTTACTCAGTCCCCCGCTGATAATTGTTCCTTCGGGATAATATTTTGCTATCGAAGTATGTTTACCTTTAAAATGTAACTCGCCATAAATTTCATCAGATAATAAAATTATTTTGTGTCTTTCTGCAACTTTAGCTATTTCATTTAATTCATCCTTAGTATAGGATACACCACTTGGATTTGAAGGATAATTTAGGATTACAACCCTCGGTCGGAGAGGATCTTCAGCACATATTGATTTCAATTCTTCCGGCATTAACTTCCAGCCGTTTTCTCCCTGGGTAGGAATCCATCTTACGTGTTTGCCAATTATCTGAGCCTGAGGTGCATATGAAACCCAGCTGGGTGTGGGAATAACAAGATCACCATAATAAACGAATTGAAGAAGGAACATTAGTTCCTTTGAGCCGGGTCCGATAAGAACATCTTCTGCCGTGTGGCAAATATTTTGTTTCCGACAGTAGTACTGTGCAACTGCTTCCCTTAACTGGTACAAACCTTTTACAGCCAGATAATCCTTTTGAAAAGCATTCGCTTTTAATGCATCAACAACCGATTGAGGAACCGGAAACGGAGATTGTCCCAATCCGAGTTTGTAAATTCTTTTACCGCTGGTTTTAAGGTTATTGCTGATTTCGTTTATTGCAAGTGTTGCTGACTGCGGGATACCGCGTACATTTAAATTCAGGTTTACTTCAGGCGAGTGGTTTTTGTTATTTCGCATTAGTTCTGTAATATTTCTAAATTATATCGCTATCAAAATTAAATGATTTAAGATAAATATCAATTAATGTGTATCAATAATTTAAAATATTTAATCTTTCATTTTTATTGATAATATAGTTCCCTAAATAAATAAGTTATGTATAATGAATTTACCGGCCTCTTATAAAGAGTGTAACTTTGAATTTCCTCTTGTTTTGTATATGAAAATGAATTTATATTTGTTTTCATTATGACTTGCAATAAAACAAATAACAAGATTACAGGATGGATCTTTGTATGCACATATCTGTTCCTTATCGGAATAAGTGTTTTACATTACCATCACTATGAGATAAATAGCAGGATAGTTATTTCTGATGAGTCATCTCAAACTTCCCCCGGAAATGACATCATCCAGGATTATAACGGAAATTGTATTGTTCATCATTTTAGCAGCAATCTGCTTAACTACTTTTTTTCTTCTTCCGAAATATCTGCATTAAAACCTCCTGTTTCAGATTATATCAACAGTTCAAATTATCAATTCTCATCCACAACCGTTTTCTCTTCAATCTCTCTCAGAGCTCCCCCAGTAATTGCCTGACAATTCTTAATAATTCCGGTTTGGTCAATTAGTATTCTATTATTTACGCGGAGTTTATATGAAAGCAATTACTTGTGCTATTATTTTAATTTTTACAACGGTTATTTCTGCTCAATCAAATGTTAATCCCGATATTAGTCTCATCGGCACTTTTAATACTAATATCGATTATTTAAAGAGTGCCCCCGAAAATGGAAATTTAATTTTTTCTTTACCTGAAATGGAATTATTTGTTGATAGCTACCTGAATCCGTACTCAAAGGCCGCCGGTAATATTTCTTATGAAGAAGGTAAATTCTCTGTGGAAGAATTATATGCAGAAATTCTCAGAGGACTTCCCCTGGATATTCAGATTAAAGCCGGTAAATATTTAGCAGGGTTTGGTCAATTAAATATTGTTCACCCGCATGCCTGGGCTTTTGTTGAACGACCTTTATTCCATCAAATTTATTTCGGTCCAGATGGATTTAATGATATCGGGTTTAACTTCAGTTTTATTCTTCCAACCAATACATTTTACTCGAATCTTGATCTTGGAATTCTAAAAGGAGATGCGATTGGTAAAAATGAAGTCCCTAATCCCGATGATTATAACAGCATCTCCGCTTTCCGTGGCAACTCACCTATTTTTCTCGGACGTCTGGGAACTTTCTTTTCATTAACTGAATACAGTGATCTCGGTGCTGGACTAAGCGGTTCTTATGGAATCCATGCAAAAATGGATTTTAATGTTTCCGGAGACTCACTTATACCGTCCGTTAACAAATCACTCAACTACACTTATCTCGGGTTGGATTTCAAATATAAGTACAGACCAGATGATTATACAGCGTTAACAATTCAGAGTGAAGGCATATTAAACCATCGCCAGGTTCTACGTAACGGAATCCCGGGAGTAAATTCATTAATTCAGAATATGCAAAAGATAAATACATACGGTGGATTTATTTATATAGATTATCTCTTTGATAAAATGTACAGCTTTGGAGCAAAGTATGACTACACAAACGGAATTATAGGTGACACTCCATCCAATAATTCATTGTCAAATGATGATAAAAATAGTACGCAGGGATTGACCGCGTGGTTCGGGTTTTACCCGGTAGAACACACTCTCGCATTCAGGTTGAATGTTCAACATTTAATTTTTCATTATTCAAAATGGTATTTCACAGGATCCTTCAACAAATATAACTTTACAGATGATATTTTCACTTGGTCCGCACAAAGCGCATCCTTTTTAATTAAGATTTTACTAAGAGGTTTAAAATGAAAAAAATACTTATTCTTATTTTGACGATTGTGAGCACTCTTGCTTTTGCTAATGTAAAAGCTGTTGCAACAACAACAATAATTTATGATCTGGTTAGAAATATAGGACAGGATAAAGTAGGAGTAGATTATCTCTGCAGGGGAAATCAGGATCCGCATTTCCTTGAAGTTATGCCAAGCTATATGCTGAAACTTCGTAGTGCCGATCTTGTTTTTGAAATTGGACTTGATCTGGAAAAGTGGCTTCCTCAACTAATTGACGGATCCAGGAATACAAATCTTCAGGTAATAGATCTTTCAAAAGACATTGAGAAGAAAGAAGTTCCAACGGCAAAAATGGATGCAAGATATGGTGATGTCCATCCTTATGGAAATCCTCATTATTACCTCGATCCGGCTGATGTAAAAATAATGGCAGGTGAAATATATGATGCTCCTGATTACTCAGGATCCTGAAAACACTGATTACTATAAAAAAAATTATGATGAGTACATCAAAAAGCTCGATGCGAAAATAGATGAATGGAATAAAAAGATGGCAAAGGTTAAGGGAGAACCAATCGTTTTCTTTCATTCAAGCTGGATTTATTTCGCTGACCAATATGGAATTAAAATAGCTGGTTACGTTGAACCAAAACCGGGAATCCCACCGACCCCATCTCACAATGCTGACGTGATTAACCTTATTAAAAAGGGCAAAATAAAATTGATTGTTATGGAAAATTATTACAGTGATTCAGCACCAAATCAGATATACACAATTAACAGGAGTTAAAGTATTAAAAGTACCTGTTGGTGTATATGGAATGGATGGAATTGACAACTATTTCAAAATGATGGATTATATAGTAAACCAAATTGTAAGTAACAGTTAATAAAACAGCATTTAAATTTAAATAAAGATGATTAATGGAAAAAGAAATAATTAATTTATCAAATGTATCAATTGGTTACGGCAAAAAGGTAATCAGTAGAAGGTATAAATCTTTCAATATATGAGAATGATTTTCTTAGGAATTGTAGGACCAAATGGTGCCGGTAAAACCACACTGCTGAAAACTCTTCTTGGGTAACCTAAAACCTTTACACGGAACTATCAAAAAGGATTCACTCAGATTTGGATATGTCCCCCAACGGGACACTGTACAACCACTTCTGCCTTATACAGTTCAGGATGTTGTGATGATGGGACGGTATTCACTAATGGGAACATTCAGCAAACCTTCCGGAAAAGATTATGAAATTGCTGATGCGAGCCTTGAAAAAGTCGGAATAAAACATCTGAAAGATTTTAATTACAACAGTCTTTCCGGAGGGCAGAGACAAAGAACTCTTATCGCCCGTGCTTTAGCTGTTGAACCGCTTATACTAATTCTGGATGAACCGACAAATGGAATGGATACTCCATCTCATCATGTCATTCTTAAACCTGATTTCGAATCTGCATGAGGATAAAAAACTAACCATTCATTCTTGTCAGCCATCTCTTAAGCGATGTGGCAAACGGAGTAAAGAAACTTCGCGCTGATAGAAAGAAACTTTTTTCAGTCAGGACCTATTGAAGAAGTTCTTCTCCGAGGAAAATCTTAAGAAAACTTATTCCTACTGATTTTCATGTAAATAAAATTAATGACGAATATCTGATAACTTCTAAGCTGAGGAATTAATAATTGGAAATAATTAATCAATTACTTCAACTTTTTCCCTATGCAATAATGGGAAGCATTCTTGCAGGGATGATCTGCGGATTCCTTGGTACATTTGTGGTTTCACAAAGAGTTGTTTTTTTAGGAGCAACTCTAACACAAGTAGCAGTTGCGGGTGTAGCGTTTTCTTTTCTCCACTTAGTCAGTTTAGAAGCGATTATATCTTCACTTTTCGGTTTCTAACTGAGGTGACCTTTGTACATAATTTTGAACCAATATTTTATTCATTACTATTTGCAGTAATTGTTGTGCTTATTTTTTCGCAGACTTATAGACAAAAGATATTTAACTCAAGATGGAATTCTAGGGATAATCTTTGTCGTTGCAGTGGCTCTGAGAATAATGTTCATACAAAAAAGTCCGATTGCAGAAGTCTCTGAGGTAGAATCAATATTAAAAGGCGACATACTTTTCATAGGACAATCACAGTTTTATACGTTACTTGGGATATTCATTTTTACCATGGGGATTTTTCTTGATTTTTCAAAAGCAGTTAAAATTTGTTACCTTCGACCCTGAATCTGCGACAGCGCACGGGATAAATTCACGCCTATGGTTACTGATCTTTTATATAGTTGTCGGAATGGGTATTTCACTTACAACAAGATTTGTCGGCGACGTTTTTACTTTTGCTTATTTAATTATACCGTCTTCTATTGGAATATTATTAGCCAGGAAAGTCTGGCAGGTTTTTCTAATAGCGGTATTAGTAGGTGCTATTATTCCTCCGGTATCTATTTTTATTGCTTTCAAATATGATTTTTCAAGCGGACCGGCTGCAGTTGTTTGTTCTTTCATACTTTTTATAATTGTTTATTTCGTTAAAAAGATAAAAGGATAGAAACTATTAATATAATACGAGTTTAATTTGTTTAAGTCATTTTTTATTAGAAGTTGATTCAGGTTTATGTTCTCTTAATTATTCTTTTTGTTTCCTTCGTTAATTGCACATTAACATATTTTGGTTTTTATATCATTTCCGAAATGTAAATACAAACAATCTTCCCGTACACTTCACAATGAATGTTCATAAAATTTCTCAACTAATTCTTTTTTAATAAAAATATTTTTTTACAATTATTACTAACTACGTTTTTAAAAAAATATTATAGACAGGTAATTTTGCATTTGTACTGAAGGGCTTTTTAATATAGTTACACTTGTCATGGTAGGAAATTGGCGGGCTCAAAAACTTAATGGATTTCTATTAGGGGAACCTTTCTGATTTCGTTTATTGCAAGTGTTGCTGACTGCGGGATACCGCGTACATTTAAATTCAGGTTTACTTCAGGCGAGTGGTTTTTGTTGTTTCGCATTGGTTCCGAATGTTTCTGTAAATTTAATTATCAAAATTAATTGATTTGATGTAAATATCAATTTATAAAAGACAATTAATTTAAGAATTCAATATTCACAGTTATGAACAATGAAAATAATATTTTCAAATATTAACGAAGATGTAAACAAAGATTTTGAATACTTCATAACATTTCTATTGGGGTAGCTTTTTAGTTGCAATTATTCCATAGCATTGTTGTACATTAGATGTTGTTCATTTAATATTTAAGAAGGATAAATGATTTGATGCATTCGTTTCACATACCGGTTATGGGATTAGCTTTTACAATTGATACCCCCATTAAAGCAGCTCCATATGGAATCTCCTCAGTAATATCAATTGTTGATGACGAATTGATTGAAAAAATGCGCGAGTATTACAGCAATAAAATGGGCGTTCCATACACTTTTATATCTAATAAATCAAAGGATTCGAGAGCTGAGCGGATTACTAAATACCTGAATCTTGTTCAGGATATTGTTATTGAAAAATTCGATGAACTAAAGAATAGTATTCTTGATAAAAGTGAAGAAGTACATCACCTTTTTGAAATGCTTCCGGATTATTCAGAATTAAAGAAGAAATTTTCTGAGCTACTAGAAAACAAAGATATTTTGAAACAGGAAATCCGTAATTGGATACAGGAAAATATTCGTGCAGGAAGTATTGATGTTAATATAATGACAAAGGTAGACAGTGAAAATTATTATAACAAAGAAATATTACCGGTTGAATTTAATGATGCGCATGCAGCTCTAAGGGGGTTTGCAAATAGTAAATTAAATTCAGCACTTATACTTTCCGCCGGTATGAATCCGAGATTATATAGTTACATGGAAAAGTTCGAAGACTTTTACCCGGATACGAATGGAGTTATACGCAAAAAAATTATTTTAAAAGTAAGTGATTACCGTTCTGCTATTATTCAGGGAAAGTTCCTGGCAAAGAAAGGGTTATGGGTTTCAGAGTACAGAATTGAATCCGGACTGAATTGCGGTGGACATGCATTTGCATCAGATGGCTTTTTATTGGGTCCAATTCTCGAAGAATTTAAAAACAAAAAAATGGAACTTGTTCAATCAGTATATGATATTTATGTGAATGCTTTAAAAAATAAAAACCGATTTTATCCTGAGACACCTGCAAATGTAAAGATAACAGCTCAGGGCGGAGTAGGAACTTCTGATGAGCATAATTTTTTATTGGAATATTATCAGCTTGATTCTGTGGGTTGGGGTACTCCTTTTCTATTAGTTCCTGAAGTTACCAATGTTGATCCTGAAACTTTGGAACAACTAAGGACAGCGAATGAATCTGATCTTTATTTGAGCAACATATCTCCTTTGGGGGTTCCATTTAACAGTTTAAGGAATAATTCTCAGGATGTGGAAAAACAGGTTTTGATAGACAAAGGACGACCCGGAAGTTCATGCCCAAAGAAATATTTGACTTTCAATAAAGAGTTTACGTCCAATTCTATTTGCACAGCTTCACGACAATATCAACATTTAAAAATAAATGAGCTGGATGCTAAAAATTTAGATGCTGAATCTTATGCATCGCAGTTTGGTAAAATTGTGGATAAGGCTTGTATTTGTGTTGGACTTGGAAATACTGCAATGTTAAATAATAATCTTCATATAAAGGGAAATAGCTTGGGTGTATCAGTTTGTCCTGGTCCTAATATGGCATACTTTGATAAAGTTTTATCCCTGAAAGAAATGATTAATCATATATATGGAAGACAAAATTTTGTTGACGTAGAGAATCGTCCGAACATGTTTCTTAAAGAACTATCATTATACATTTCATATTTACAAAGGTTAATTGCTGAAGCCGGAATATCTATGTCTGATAAGCAAATGAAGTACATTGATACTTTCTATGATAATTTAAATGAAGGGATTGAGTACTACAAAAATCTGTTTGAGAATTATAAAGACAAGTACAATCATTTTAAAGATGATTTTCTTCACAAACTTGAAAACCTGTCATCCGAATTAAAAAATATTTTTTCATATTCGGTTACTCCTGACTAAATTCCCTTTTTAGATCTCTCTTCCTTTCTTCAGGAAAATTAATCATAACATTTTTCATGATTTTAATGTTTAGGGTGTTTTCCTTTAAACATTTCAGTTTATAAAACTAATGAAAAGAACTAATTCCCAGGGGATATTTAAAATGAAAAAGCTCCGGAATTCTCCGAAGCTTTAGTGACCCCAAGGGGATTTGAACCCCTGTTACCGCCGTGAAAGGGCGATGTCCTAACCACTAGACGATGGGGCCTCGAGAAAAATTAACAAAATTAAAATAAGAACATTTTCGGGTGAGCGATGGGGATTGAACCCACGACCCCCAGGGCCACAACCTGGTGCTCTAACCAACTGAGCTACGCTCACCATCTCAGTACGCCCGAATTGATTCTCCCATAGGGATTTCTTTGGAAGTACCACTAACCCTCAGCTTTACTACTTTTCTAAAGTTGGAGTCTGTTTTACAAATTTTAATAGAACTGTTGTACGCCCGAGTGGATTCGAACCACTAACCCTCAGCTTAGAAGGCTGATGCTCTATCCATTGAGCTACGGGCGCAGTTCAGTAATCAATTTATTATTAACAGTTGTCAATAAACATTAACATTATAAATTTCATAAGTCGGGGCGGCAGGATTCGAACCTGCGACCTCCTGCTCCCAAAGCAGGCGCGATGAACCGGGCTACGCTACGCCCCGAATTACTTATCAAACTTAATCCCGATGAAAATCGGGATAACAAAAGAACTAATCTGACTAGTTGTCGTAAAAAAGAGTATCAAATATATTCCTTATCTTCTAAAAAAACAATGTATTTGCAGGTTAATTTTTAAAATCATCTCCAAATATATCTCATTTTCAACTATTCCCTATCTTATTTAAATTGTTACTCAATTATCGGAAATTATTTTAATGTCATTCCCTTTTTTCGTGTCTAAAAAATTTGTCCTTTCCAAGAAAGGTTCAAAATTTATTACATATATTTCTTCTATTTCTATAGTGGGTATTTCACTTGGAGTTGCCACACTTATTATTGCCTTAAGTATTTTAAGCGGGTTTGCACAAACTCTTACAAATAAGATCATTGATTTTGATTCTCACATTACAATTTCTTCTTACCAATATATTCTTCCGGATTATAAGGAAATGGAACCAAAAATTAAGAAAATGATAGCACCCTATGCTGAAGAAGTAAATCCTTTCATTTCCAAGCTTGCAATAATTAGCAGTAAAAAAGTTAAAGAGGGTGTGAATATAAAAGGTATCTCTCCAAATAATCAGGCTTTGAAGGTGAGAAACAATATTGTAGCCGGAAATTTCGATCTGACTGATTCAAATTCTATCGTTATCGGAAGAAAACTTGCAGATAAACTTTATGTTGGACTTGGGGATAAAGTTACAATTTTTGCTTTGAAAAACGATAAAATTCCTCAAGCAGGAAATTTGCCAAACATAGAACAATATAAGGTGACCGGAATATTTGAAAGCGGAATGGCGGAGTATGATGATTTGTTCGCATATGTCAACCTGAAATCCGCACAAAACCTTTTTTCTCTGGGCGATAATATCAATGGTTACGATATCAGATTGAACAATATTTCTAAGATTGATAGTCTTACAAAATACCTTTCGGAGAAGCTGCATTATCCACATAAAGTTGCATCTATTTACCAGACACACAGAAATATCTTTACATGGATCGATTTGCAGAAAAAACCTATCCCGATAGTTTTAGGCTTAATAATTATTGTTGCGGTATTTAACATTATCGGCACATTGCTAATGATTGTTCTTGAGAAGACTCGTGATGTTGGGGTATTAAAATCTATGGGTGCAACTAAAAGACAGATAACATCCGTGTTCATTTACCAGGGAATATTTCTGGCTATTATTGGAATCATTTTAGGCAATGCCCTGGCATTTTCTCTTATGGAAGTCCAGCTTGAATTTAATATTATATCACTTCCCTCTTCTGTTTATTTTGTTTCTACTGTTCCCATCCTGCTTAAATGGTATACATTCGCCGGAGTTTCTATTTTAACATTTATTTTGTGTATAGTTGCTTCAATTATTCCCAGTTATATTGCTTCAAGAATTCAACCTGTTAATAGTTTGAGATTCGGATAATGAAATTCGAAAACTTTATAGCGCGCAGATATCTTATTTCCAAACACAAAGTAAACTTTATAACTATCATTTCGGTTTTATCGATTTGTGGAATCACTATTGGTGTAGCAGCACTTATTGTTGTGCTTTCTGTTTTTAATGGATTCGGAAGCCTGGTTACGTCATTCCTTGTAAACTTTGATCCTCATATCCGGGTGGAAATAATCAATCCAGATAACGAATCTTCTGCTGCAAGACTGGATTCAGTTCTTCAAAATAATTCGGAAGTAGAAAAATATTCCCCGTATGTTAGCGGAAAAGTTTTAGTTTACCGTGCAGGTTTATTCCAGATCGTTAATCTGAAAGGAATAGACATTAGAAGTGGAGAAAGCATTTATAATATTGAAGAAAGTATGCTTTACGGAAAGTATTCATTGAAAAATATTAACCAAATACCTGAAATGGTTATAGGATTGCATCTTGCTGATAAACTGCAAACACTAATAGGTGATACGTTAACTATAGTGTCGCCGGCAGGAATTGAAAAAGCAATAACTCAGTTTTCATCACCCAAAAATCAACAATTTATTTTGTCAGGAATTTACAGCACCACAAACAATGAGTACGATGATTCTTATATATTTACATCATTAAAAACAGCTCAAAGTGTTCTCGGTTATAATAATCATATACAGGGATACGATATCCGTCTTAATGATATAGAAGAATCATTTGATGTAAAAGCATTATTACAGAAACAATTATCACTTAAGAATTATAGAATTGAAACCTGGTATGATTTTCATCGGGATCTTTATTCGGTTATGCAGATTGAAAGATGGACAGCATACATTATCCTCTGTCTGATAATTGCAGTTGCCTCTTTTAATATTTTAGGTTCCCTTTCGATGTCAGTAATAGAGAAAAAACGTGATATAGGAATTCTCAACTCGATGGGAGCACAACAAAAATCAATCTTACGAATATTTATGTATGAAGGCATCCTTATTGGAATAATCGGCACAATTGCCGGATTATTATTAGGATATTTTATTTGTTTTCTTCAACTAAAATTTAATATATATCCTCTGGATCCTACTCAATACAAAATAGATTCTCTGCCATTACAGATAAAAATTAGTGATTTCTTCTTTGTGAGCGGAGCATCGCTTTTATTAACTTTTCTTGCTTCTCTTTTTCCGGCAAAAAGAGCTGCAAAAATAAATTTGATTGAAGCCATTAAATGGGAATAATGTTATCTAATTAACACCCATAATAAGATGATAATTAAGCTAGTTAAAGATATTATCGAACATATATTCTAGGATCTAAATTGTTTCTAAAAACTGAAAATATTAATAAAAGTTATCAGAATACAAAAAAAATAAAACTTGATGTTTTACGTTCTGTAAGTATTGAAGTTGAAAGTAATAAAATTTCAGTCATTGTGGGAGCATCAGGAGCCGGGAAAAGTACCTTGCTCCACATTATGGGAGGATTAGATCGTCCTGATTCGGGTGAAGTTCATTTTAATGATATAAATATATTTACTTTAACCGATGATAAACTGGCAAAGTTTAGAAATAAAAACATTGGTTTCGTTTTTCAGTTTCATCATCTTTTACCGGAATTCACTGCGCTTGAAAATGTGTGTATTCCGCAGATGATTATGGGAAATTCTTTGAATTTAGCCTCGGTACGTGCAAAGGAATTATTAGAAGCCGTTGGAATGTCTGAAAGGGTTAATCACAAACCTGCGGAACTCTCCGGTGGTGAGCAACAAAGGGTTGCGGTTGCAAGAGCATTGGCAAATGATCCGGATATTATACTTGCTGATGAACCTACTGGAAATCTTGATTCTGAAAACAGCGAGGCAGTACATAAAATATTAATTGATTTGAGGGATAAGTTGGGCAAGACATTTGTAATTGTTACACATAACCCGGGATTGGTTAGTCTTGCCGACAAAGTATACGAAATGAAGGATGGTAAAATAATATCAAGAAATAATTAATATTATAACCTGATTTTATCCTAAGTAAAGAATCAATTTATTTTCCGGGATTTGCAAGGAAGTCAAATAATAATCTCACACCAAAGCCTGTCATATATTTTTTAGTGTAGTTATTGAAACTGTTTGCCATTGCCGGACCTGCTATATCCAAATGGGCCCAGGAAATATTCTTATCAACAAATTTTTCAAGAAATTTAGCAGCAGTAATTGCCCCACCCCATCTGCCTCCAACATTCTTTACATCCGCGACATCACTCTTAATCAAATCATTATAATCATCCCACATTGGCAGTCTCCACAATCTGTCATAAGTATTCAAGCCTTTTTGATAAAGCTCGCTGGCAAGTTTTTCATCTTTTGTAAACAATCCGGCAACAAATTCTCCCAATGCGACTACACAAGCACCAGTCAAAGTAGCAAGATCAATTATTACATCAGGTTTTTGGCTGGATGCATAATCCAATGCATCAGCAAGAATCATTCTTCCTTCTGCATCCGTGTTATCAACTTCTATGGATTTCCCTGAGGCTGTAACAACTATATCACCGGGACGCATTGAAGATCCGGAGGGCATATTTTCAGCAGAGGGAATGATTCCTAAAATATTAACGGGTAATTTTGCCTTCGCAGCTGCTAAGACAGTTCCGGCAACAACTGCAGCTCCAGACATATCCGCCTTCATCTCACCCATATTGCTTGCGGGTTTTATTGAAATTCCACCAGAATCAAAAGTAACTCCCTTGCCTACAAGTGCAACAGTTTTTACTTTTTTATTTTTGGCTGCTCCTTTGTATTTCAGTATTATAAATCTTGGAGGATTAGAACTGCCACTTCCTACTGCAAGCAATCCTCCCATCTTTCTTTTCTTAATTTCTTTCTCATTAAGGACAGTAACTGATACTCCATAAGCTGGCAGAACTTTGTTTACACGTTTGGCTAAAATATTTGGCGTTAAAACAGAACCAGGCTCATTTTGTAATTCTTTTGTAAAATTAACACCTTCCATTATTGTCATCGCAGTTGAGATTGCCAAGTTTAATTTTTTCTGATTATCCGCATAGAAGTGTACTGAAAGATTTTTCGGATCTTTTTTATCTTCTTTATACTTATCAAAGGTATAATTGCCAAGTAAAATTCCTTCAACAAATGTTTGATAAAAATATTCTTCTTTCATAAAGTGTTTCTTGAATATTTCATATTTAGGAAGAAAAATATGGAGATTCTTTACCTGTTCAGATTCGAGCGAAGGGAGAAAACCCGCAAGATGATTCCTGAAGTAATCCACTGAAAATGAATCATCTATTTTGACTTTAGAAATAATTACAGCATCAGGTTTACCATCTTTTTGCGATACTCTTATTTTATTCCCTTCTGCGGAAAGGAAATTTTTCTTTTGAAGCTGTGAGAGCTTAATATTAAAAATCCTTTCAAGGTTTAAAAGACTGGCTTCAAGTTTTTTCTCATCAACCATATATTTGAGACTGATTGATAAAGGCTTGTACGATATTTTTTTTCCGCCTGATTTTATACTAAGATTAAACATTTTTTCACTCAAATTGTTTTACGTAATCGACTGCTCTTTTTAATATTTTTGGGATGAAGTCATCCAATTTTCCATCTCGTATTCTTAACCCTGCAGCATTAATATGTCCGCCGCCCCCAAACTCTGCAGATAAACGGTTAACAGGAATTATTCCTTTTGACCTAAAACTTACTTTAAATCCTTCTTTTAATTCCAGGAACAGAAGTCCTAGTTTAACATTTTCCACTGATAGAGTTACATTCACAAATCCGTCAGTATCTGATTCAAGCGCTTCTGTGGCAGAGAAATCTTTCCTTGTAAGGTGCATATAACCAATTTCGTTTTTTTCACCGAAAAGATTCATTGAGTTAACGGCAATTCCAAGAAGCTTTATTTTACTGAATTTACTTTGATCATAAATCTGATCGTAAACGCTCCCTGGATTAACACCGGTTTCTAATAGTTCTGCAGCAATTCGATGTATTTCAGGAGAAGTTCGTTCAAATCTGAATGAACCTGTATCAGTCATGATTGCAGCATAAATCGGTTCAGCAATTTCATAAGTTAAATTCACTATGCCTGTTTGTTTTATCAAATCAAAAATAATTTGTCCGGTAGCGCTGTACGCTGTATCATCATAAATAAAATTAAATATACTCTCAGGATCCTGATGATGATCAATACATATCTTCAATTTCTGCGAACTTATAATCCCCTTTTCCATTCGAACTGTTCTTCCAATCCTGTTAAAGTCTACTGCGACAATAACATCAATTTCTGTGAATATGTTTTTATGTGTTTCTTCTGAAAAATGTTCAATTACTTTTTCTTTATCAAGAAAGAGAAGATTATAGGGAGTTATACTATGATTTACAATCCGAACTTCTTTTCCCTTTTCTTTTAAAATTTTATACAATGCTATTTCAGAACCAATTGCATCAGCATCAGGATTAACATGAGTAGTTAATAGGAAAGAATTATTTTCTAACAGAATATTTTTCAGCTGATTAAAATCTATCATATACCTTCAATCAAAATAATAGGGCTTGAATTATTCAAGCCCATATGATTTAATCAACAAAAATATGAAAATTATGCTGTGATTTCAATAAATCCTGAATTTAAGAAGTCCCTTACATATCATAGAAGTCATTCGACTTCTCTTATGCTATGACAGGTTTTTAACAATGCATTGTAATTAAGATTTAACCACAGGCTAATTCGTATCCCACATATTTCCGCTGAAGAGTATTTTCCTAAGATCTCCATTTCCTTTAGCTTTCCTGACACTTTCAAGCTGATTATGCAGAGCTTCATCATAAGTTTCTTTTAATTCCTGTCGGAATATTCCAACCGGAGTAGGCATGCCTTCCATTTCAGTTAACTGAGAAAGAATATGTGCTCTTGTTGTTCCTTTATCAAATTCATCGTGTACCCAAACATCATTTACAGAATTTGAACCTTCATTAATTTTAATGACTTCAGGAGTTAATCCATTAAGTTTTATACCTTTGTCATTTTCTTTTCCAAAGATCATAGGTTTGTCCTGCTCAAGGAAAAGAACATTATCAGCTTTTGTTTCTTTTTCAGTCAGCACGAAATATGCACCATCATTAAAGATGTTGCAGTTCTGGTAAACCTCTATAAAAGCTGTTCCTTTATGTTCGCCGGCTCTTTTAAGCATTTCTTTTAAATGCTTAGGATCTCTATCCAAACTTCGGGCAATAAAGGTTGCTTCCGCGCCAACAGCAAGACTTATTGGATTAAAAGGATAATCGATACTTCCGAAAGGAGAACTTTTTGTTTTCTTCCCTCTTTCCGAGGTTGGAGAATACTGCCCTTTTGTTAGTCCATAAATCCTGTTATTAAATAGAAGTATTTTTATATCAATATTTTTTCTGCATGCGTGTACAAAATGGTTGCCGCCTATACTTAACAAATCACCATCGCCCGAGGCAACCCAGACAGATAATTCCGGCTTATTAATTTTTACGCCAGTTGCGATAGCAGCAGCTCTGCCATGAATTCCATGAATTCCGTAGGTATCCATATAATATGGAAATCTTGCCGCGCAACCAATTCCTGAAACCCAAACGATATTTTCTTTTTTAATATTAAGATCTGGAGAAATCCTCTGCATCTGAGCTAATATTGAGTAATCACCACAGCCGGGACACCATCTGACATCCTGACCACTGGAGAAATCCTTTGCAGTATATTTTACATCCTGTTTTACTTCTTTATTTTCCATTATCGGCTCCTCCTAGAATAGATTCAATCTTTGATTCAATCTCGAATGATTTAAATGGTAGTCCCTGAATTTTATTGAATGATTCCACATCAATAAGAAATTCTTCTCTAAGCAGTTTAGATAGCTGACCCATATTTATTTCAGGGCAGACTATGTGCTTATATTTTCTCAAAACGTCTTTCGTATTTTTTGGCATTGGGTTAAGATATCGGAAGTGTGCGTGAGCAACTTTTAATCCTTTACCTCTCACTTTATCCAGTGCTTCTCTGATAGAACCGTAAGTACTTCCCCAACCAACGATTAAAAGATCGGCATCTTTATCTCCTTCCACTTTCAAATCAGGAATATCGTTTTCAATATTCTTAACTTTTTGTGCACGAAGTCTTATCATGAATTCGTGATTTTCGGGATCATAACTTACATCACCTGTTATGTTTGCTTTTTCCAATCCACCGATTCTGTGTTCAAGTCCTGGTGTTCCGGGAATCGCCCACGGTCTTGAAAGATTTTCATCTCTTGAATATGGATGGAAATTTGCAGAGTCAGTTCTGAATTGCACTTTTATCTCAGGGATTTTATCGGGATCAGGAATCTTCCACGGCTCCGATCCATTTGCAAGGTATCCATCGGATAGATACATAACTGGAACCATGTATTGAGTAGCAAGTCTCGATGCTTCAAGAGCCATATCGAAGCATTCTGCAGGAGTAGATGGAGCAATAACTACAACCGGAGCTTCACTATTTCGTCCATACATCGCCTGGAGCAAATCTGCCTGTTCTGTTTTTGTCGGCAAACCAGTACTCGGTCCGCCACGCTGAATATCTACAATAACAATCGGAAGTTCTGTCATTACAGCTAACCCGATTGCTTCTGTCTTTAGTGCAACACCCGGACCGCTTGTTGTTGTAATGCCGAGTGCACCGGTAAAAGAAGCTCCTATAGTAGCACTGATTGCAGCGATTTCATCTTCTGCCTGAAATGTTCTTACTCCGAAATTTTTATGTTTACTTAATTCGTGTAAAATATCAGATGCAGGTGTGATAGGGTATGAGCCGAGGAATAGTGGCAATCCGGACTTAACAGAAGCAGTTACAAATCCAAGAGCGAGTGCTTCATTCCCTGAAATATTTCTGTATTTACCTTTTACTAATTTAGCAGGCTGAACAGTGTAACGTGTTGTAAACAGCTCTGTATTTTCACCAAAGTAGTATCCGGATTTTAGAGCTTTCTCGTTTGCAGCCGCAATATCTTCGCGGGATTTGAATTTTGATTTGATCCAATCAATAGTCGGTTCTATTGGTCTGCTATAAAGCCAGTACATCATTCCAAGTGCAAAAAAGTTTTTGCATCTGTCTATCTCTTTCGCTGAAAGTCCGCTGTCTTCCAGTGCTGTTTTTGTTAACTGGCTGATAGGTACCTGGACAACATTATATCCATTAAGAGATTCATCTTCTAGTGGATTTGAATCGTATCCGGCAAGTTTAAAATTCCGCTGATCGAATGCACTGACATTTATTATTACTGTGCCGCCAGGTTTTAAATCATTAATATTTGTTTTTAATGCCGCAGGATTCATAGCAACAAGAATATCGGGGGAATCACCAGGAGTATGTATATCAGCACTGCTGAAGTGAAGCTGAAATCCACTAACTCCATACGTAGTTCCGGCAGGTGCGCGGATTTCCGCTGGGTAGTCCGGCAGTGTGCTTAAATCATTTCCAACCAAAGCGGTAGTGTCCGTAAACTGGTTTCCTGTTAATTGCATCCCATCCCCAGAATCTCCGGCAAATCTGACAGTAACGTCAGAGAGATCTAATATGCCTTTTTGCATTTTGCTCTCAAAGTTGTGATTAAAATTTATTTAAATTCGATTGTATATGTAATAAAAATAATAAAATCTTTGATAAAGTATAATGATTAACACAGGGTAATTATTCAGAAATATAAATTTTTATTCCGGATGCAGTATGTTATATCCCTGAAATTAAAAATAAAAGTCAGAAAATTTGTTTTGGTTTGAATAAGAGGAATAGATTTGAAGAAATTATAATATTCACATTATATTTTCTAATTGATAAACGATTTAGTTTAAAATAAAAAACGGATTCACTTTTCTGTGAATCCGCTTATTCTGAAGATATATGCAGATAGAAAGTTAACGGAGGTCTTTAATCAATTAACTTCCCACGTATTTCCATTAAACAGCATTTTATCCAGATCGCCTTCGCCTTTCATCTTTATAACATTATTGATCTGGTTCTCAATTCCAAAATCATATGTTTCCTTTTTGATCTGCCGGAAAACACCCACCGGCGTTGGAAATCCTTCGTAGTCTGTCAGATGAGCCAGGAAGATTGCCCGTAATGGACTTTCATCAAACTCATCATGAACTAATACATCATTTATACTATTTCCATTCTGTTTAAGATCTACGATGGCTGGTTTGTAACCATCCATTTTAATCCCCTTATCCTTTTCTTTTCCGAACAACATAGGTTTACCATGTTCAAGAACTAAAACATTATCATCTTTAGTATCTTTTTTAGAAAATGTATCAAATGCACCATCATTATAGATAACACAGTTCTGGAATATTTCGATAAATGCCAGCCCTTTATGATCAGCAGCACGTTTAATCATTGCCTGTAAATGTTTTGCATCTCTGTCCATTGCCCGTGCAACGAATGTTGCGTCCGATCCAACAGCAAGTGAAATAGGATTGAAAGGATAATCAACGCTACCGAAAGGAGTAGTTTTTGTTACTTTACCTTTTTCGGATGTTGGTGAATACTGCCCTTTAGTTAATCCATAAATTCTGTTATTAAACAATAACATTTTCAGATCAATATTTTTTCTGCAGGCGTGAATGAAATGATTTCCGCCAATACTCAACAAATCACCATCACCAGTTGCAATCCAAACAGAAAGATCTGGATTTGCAATTTTTACTCCGGTAGCAATCGCTGGTGCTCTGCCGTGGATTCCATGCATTCCATAGGTTTCCATGTAATATGGAAAACGAGAAGAACAACCAATTCCTGAAATCCACACTACATTTTCTTTGTTGCTTCCGATAATTTCAGGAAAAGATCTTTGAACCTGTGCTAGTATTGAATAGTCACCGCAACCCGGACACCACCTGACATCCTGACCACTGGAAAAATCTTTTGCAGTTAATTTTATTTCTTTGGTTTCAATTGTATCAGCCATTATTCTTTTCCTCCGAGTATCTCAATTATTTTTTCTTCTATATCAGAAGTTCTGAAAGGCAATCCTCTTACAACATTGAACTGTATAACAGGCAGCAGATATTCACTTCTGATGATTTTAGCAAGTTGTCCAAGGTTAATTTCCGGAATCAGAATATTTTCGAAACTGTTTAGCACTTCACCCGTATTTTTCGGGAATGGATGAATATATTTCAAGTGCGCCTGTGAAACTTTATAACCTTTCTTTCTTGCTTTTATAACTGCTTCTGTTATAGCTCCATAAGTTCCTCCCCATCCTAATACAAGCAGATCACCACTCTTGTCTCCGTCCACTACTAAATCAGGAATATCGTTTGCCATATTTTTTATCTTCTGATCACGAAGTTTAACCATCCTGTCGTGATTGTCCGGATCATAACTTACATTTCCGGAAATGTTTGCTTTTTCTAATCCACCAATTCTGTGTTCAAGTCCCGGAGTACCCGGTTTTGCCCATGGTCTCGAAAGATTTGAGTCTCTCAGATATGGCGCAAATCCTTCTTTTTCAGTTCTGAACTTTACTTCGAATGAAGGAAGTTCACTTGATTTAGGAACTCTCCACGGCTCTGTTCCGTTCGCAATGTAACCATCAGTTAAAAGTATAACAGGAGTCATATATTTTAATGCGAGTCTTGATGCTTCAACTGCCATATAAAAACAATCGCTTGGACTTTGAGCTGCAAAAACTGCAACCGGAGCTTCACCATTTCTTCCATAAACTGCCTGGAGAAGATCGGCCTGCTCTGTTTTTGTTGGAAGACCGGTACTTGGTCCGCCGCGTTGAACATCTACAATTACTAATGGAAGTTCAGTTATAATCGCAAGACCAATAGCTTCTGTTTTTAATGCTAATCCCGGACCGCTTGTAGTTGTAAGTGCAAGAGATCCTGCAAATGAAGCACCGATAGCAGAAGTAATTCCTGCAATTTCATCTTCAGCCTGGAAAGTTTTAACTCCGAAATTTTTATAAGTACTTAAATATTGCAAAATTTCTGAGGCAGGCGTAATAGGATAAGAACCGAGAAATAAAGGTAATTTACTTTTTACTGATGCAGCAAGAAAACCAAGAGCTGTTGCTTCATTACCTGAAATACTTCTGTAAATTCCTTTAGGAAGTTTAGCGGGTTCAACTGAATATCTGGTCGTAAATATTTCAGTAATTTCCCCGAAATTATAACCAGCTTTTAGTGCTATTTCATTTGCTTCAACAAATTCAGGAGATTTCTTAAACTTTACTTTTATCCAGTCAACTGTCTGATCAATGGGTCTGTTATAAAGCCAGTACATTAATCCTAAAGCAAAAAAGTTTTTGCACCTTGCTATCTCTTTTTGAGTTAATGATGTTCCTTCAAGGGCTTTTGAAGTTAGAGAAGCGATGGGTACCGGATGAACCTGGTATCCTTTCAGACTTCCATCTTCGAGCGGGTTAGTTTCATATTTTGCAAGCTGAAGATTTTTTTTATCGAAAGAATCAGTATTCGCAATAATAATTCCACCCGGTTTTAATTCTTCTAAGTTTTTCTTAATAGCAGCCGGGTTCATAGCAACCAAAATATCGGGCATATCCCCGGGAGTATAAATATCTGTGCTTCCAAAATGGAGTTGAAAACCACTCACACCATAAACAGTTCCCTGAGGTGCACGAATCTCTGCAGGGTAATCCGGAAGAGTACTTAAATCGTTACCTACAATTGCTGTAGTATCACTGAACTGGCTTCCGGTTAGCTGCATTCCATCACCGGAATCACCGGCGAACCTAACAGTTACCTCAGTCAGACTCTGAACTTCTTTTTCTTTTGACATCACTACATCTTAAATTTTTAATGATTAGGAATTAGTTTTTAATGTTTATGCTTATCCATAATCCGTGCCATTTAAAATTGGTTAAAATAGATATACAATCCTTTAATTTTGAATAAATAGACATTCTGGAGATAAGTAGTGACTTGAATGAATTTAATAATCTATATTTATAATTCTCAATAATGGAAATGATTTTTTATATATAGGAATGATTTTAAGCGAATTTTAAGTGGATATATCAATTTGAGGTTACCCCCCGTTCCCTTCGGGAGATAACCTCAAAAGTTAATTCCTGGATTTGTTAATCAACACTCTGTATAATTTTCAGAAACTCATTGGAATTAACAAAACCCGTAATTCTCTGCACTTCCTCCCCTTTTGAATTTATAATAAGCACAGTCGGGACACCAACAATATTATATTTATTCCTCAATGTTGATACTTCATCCGAAAGAGATTTGGTCATATCTGCTTTATATGCACTGAACTTTTTGGCTTCTTCAATAACTTTCGGATCCGAAAAAGTCATTGCATCAAGTTCTTTACAAGGGATACACCAGTCTGCATAAAAATCTATTATCATTGCTTTCTGAGTGCCTGAAACAGTAGATTCTGTATAAGGCTGCCATTCTATGGACTTTTTTTCCGAAGGATAAAATGAGTATGCTGCAACAGCAATTAAGATTACTGAAAAGACGATCTTAAATATCCTGAATCCTTTAACACTATTTGCATTCTTATCAAAGAATAAAAGATAAATTGCAGCGATAACCATGAATCCCGGCAGAAGAAAAGGAGTAATAGATTTTGGTAATAGTGGAAGAAGGAAATAAATAGCCATACCAATTAATATTAATCCGAAGATATGCTTAACTGCTTCCATCCATTCGCCAGCCCGTGGTAGTTGTTTAATCTTCCCGGAAAAGATTGCAAGGAATAAATAAGGTGTACCAAGTCCGACAGCAAGAACAAAGAATAATAGAAATCCGAAAAATGGATCTCCTTTTGCAGCCGTATAAGTAACCAAGCCTAAAACAAAAGGACCAATGCAAGGTGCGGCAACTATTCCCATCGTTAACCCCATAAAAAATGCTCCGTACATTCCGCCCTTAGCACCGCCAGCTTTTGCTACCCAGGAATCTGGTAGTTTGAACTCATAAACTCCGAACATACTTAGAGAAAGAACTATAAAAATAAGAGCAATTAAAATTATCACAATCGGGTTTTGCAGAAGTGTTCCAAACATTGAACCGGTTAACGCAGTTACAACACCAATTACTGAATAAGTAACCGACATTCCAACTACAAATAATAAACCCATTCCCACTAACCTGCTTGTTTTCCCTTCACTCTGCCCACCGAAATATCCTATTGTAATTGGTATTAATGGATAAACACAAGGAGTTAAATTCAGTGCCAGACCACCAATGAAAACAAATAATAAGCCTATGAGTATACCATTGCTCTCAATCATTGAGGAGATTGTACTACCGGAATCTGAATTCACAGCAGTTTGGGTAGAAGATTCTAAATTGATTTTATTAAATATCTCCGTATTAACCTGGTTAACAACCGCCTGCTTATCTGCAATTTCAATTTCAATCGTATCTGTTACAGTATTCGGCGGCATACACGTCATATTATTGCAAGCCTGGTAATCTATATGAACAGGAAGTGAATATTTTCCCGGGGCAATATTATCAGGCGCTTTTATTAGTGCACCAATAAAAACTTCACTTTCCCAAACAGATAATGGAGTTTCAGAGATTTCAAGTTTCAAATCGTGCGCTTTTGGATAAGCAATTTTTGTTATTTTAAAAACCGAAGTATCAATTGATATCTGCGATGGAATAAGAAAATCCTCATTTGGTTTATCAGAATTAATGTGCCATCCGCTATCTACATTTACTTTAACAGCAATTTTAAATTCTGATCCGGGAGAAACTTTATCAAAGGATTGATAGAGTTGAATATGAACAGGTTTTATATTCCCTCCCAATTGTGCGAAAGCTGATAAATTACTCAACACAAAAATGAGTAAAAATACTGCCAGGAAACTGATACTTCTTTTCATTGATATTTTCCGTACTGGTTTAAGAATAAATTATTTTCTCCACCCCTGAACAATCGGGTATCTTCTGCCATAACCAAAAGCTTTTTTTGAAACTCTAAGGACAGGCGCCGATTGTTTTCTTTTAAATTCGTTATGATCGACCAACTTTAAAACTTTCATCACGGTTTCTTCATTTCCTATTACACCGCTTATTTCATTATACTCTTTATTTTCCTCAAGATACATTCTTAAAATTTTATCAAGCAGATCATAAGGCGGTAGCGAGTCCTGATCTGTCTGGTTTTCTTTTAATTCAGCTGATGGTACTTTATTAATAATTTCAGAAGGAATAATTTCTTCCTTTCTGTTAATATAATGAGCAAGTTTGTACACTTCGGTTTTGTATAAATCTCCTATTACTGCTAGCCCGCCTGCCATATCGCCATAAAGAGTCGCATACCCAACCGCTATTTCGGATTTATTTCCCGTCGTTAATAACATATTTCCAAATTTGTTTGAATAAGCCATCAAATACAATCCCCGGATTCTTGCCTGAAGATTTTCTTCAGTAACTCCTGCAAGGTCGGTTTGAAATGCATGAGTTAGTTTTTCTTCCATCCTACTCATCACAGAATGTATTGTAATTTTTGTTGTTGAAATACCAAGTTTTTCAGCAAGCTTCCTTGAATCCCTAATGCTTCCTCTTGATGAATATTTCGACGGCATTAAAAGTGCGTGGACGTTATCTTTCCCCAAAGCTTTAACTGCAATATAAGCCACTATTGCAGAATCAATTCCTCCGCTTAAACCCAAAACTACTTTTTTAATTCCCAACTTGCTGCAATATTCTCTTAATCCAAAAATCAATGCGTCATGGATTTCCTCTTCAAAACTTCTTTCAGCATTGTGTATGGGGACAAAACCATCTTCAGTTTTATAAATAAAATAATCTTCACCAAAAGTTTCACCGAGAAGAACAAGATTTCCATTTTTATCTATACACATACTTGCACCATCAAAAATCAGTTCTGTCTGTGCTCCAACATAACATGCATAAACCAGCGGAATATTGTTCTGTTTTGTTAAAACTGAAAGCATTTTTCTTCTGTCTTCTCTTTTTCCATATGAATAAGGACTAGCAGAAATATTCAGAAGAATTGTTGCCCCCTCTTTTATAAGATTGTCAACAGGATCAAAATTGTATCTTCTTATATGCCAGTAATCGGCATCGTTCCAGATATCCTCACAAATAGAAATGCCGAGTTTTTCGCCTTTAAATTCATAAATGTGATTTTCTTTAGCTGCATCAAAGTATCTCATCTCATCAAAAACATCATAATTAGGAATAAGAGATTTATGCTGAATAAATTGAATATTGCCATCGTGACAAAGAACCGCAGAATTATGAATATCTGTTCCTATATGATCATCATCTTCAGTTATAGATCCGAAAAGTAATCCGGTTTTACCAGTAGAATTTGCAATTTCAGTTGTTGCTTTTATAACTGCCTGTCTGAATTCTCTTTTCTCAACAAGATCAAGAGGCGGATAGCCGGTTAGGGCTAACTCAGGAAAAACTACCAAATCTGCACCGTCATCCGTACCTCTTTTATAACCGGATAATATCCTGTATTTGTTTCCTTCGATATCACCGATAATATTATTTGTTTGACATATTGCGATTTTCATAATTCAAGCATAAATAAAACTAAAAATAAAAAAGACAGTATTATTAAACAATGAATAATAGAATGGTTTAGCTCTTCAAAGAAAAACAATAAAAAATATTGCGCATTCTTCCTTAGGCGGGATAACAATTTAACCGATACTAACGAAATAATACCGCTGGTAACATACTTTGAGTTTTGAAGGTAAATTTAACTATTATTTCACCGGTTAATAAATCAGATTTTCCGGGAGGATAAAATGGACAAAAAATTATACCGATCAAACAGAGATAAAAAACTTGGAGGTGTGGCGGGCGGACTGGCTGAGTATTTTTCCGTCGATCCCACGCTTGTAAGAATAATTTTTGTAGTAGCTATATTTGCGCATTTTATAGGTGCAATTGCATATATAATTCTCTGGATCGTTGTGCCTGAGGAACCATTCGTATTTGCAACAACCGGCTCAAATACTGAAACAAAACCTGATGAGCAAGGCGGTTCAACTTCCGATGAAACCAGTCAACAAAACAAGCAG
>CAVUZG010000003.1:7500-69094 GCA_963745945.1 uncultured Ignavibacteria bacterium | reverse complement strand
GGAGAATGGTAAAATTATGGATACAACTGCGGTAGTGGATTCATCCAAGTAAACTTTATATTTAAGATATGCCAGGTTCCTGAAACTTGGCATATCTAAAATGAATGAAATATTACCTAAGTAACAACATCTTCTTCGAGCTTATATAATCATTAACACGAAGCTGGTAAATATAAACACCGCTTGCCAACCTTGAAGCATTGAAGTTAACTGAATACTTTCCCTGGTTTTTCTGTTCGTTAACCAAAGTAGCAACTTGACTTCCAAGGATGTCATAAATCTTAAGAGTTACAAATCCTGTTTGAGGAAGCTGATAATTTATTGTTGTCGCCGGGTTGAAGGGATTTGGATAATTCTGTGAAAGTTCATAAGTCTTTGGAATTTTATCTCCGGTAAATGAAATATTATTGAATGATCTCTTTGCAACTGTGTTTGCATCGTTGACAGCATTGACAAGATAATACTCTGCATCTCCTGTAACAGTTGTAACCAATCTGAAAAAGTAATTCCCTTCAGTTATTCCTGAGCAGTTAACCTGGTAGCTTATATTTTCATAATCATCAAGATTATTTTTATCATATACTATGTTATCAAATGTTCCTGCCACATTGCCCGAAATACTATTGACTAGCTCAACCTTAAAGCCAACAGATTCATCCTCTGACATCAGTGAATCAGCTAATTCCTTATTCAGAACATAGTAGTAGTCCGAGAACATAAGCGAAGAGTTGGGATTCAATGGGAAGTCCTTTGTCCTTAGTATCTGGTTTAATTCATCAGGTGTATTGTAAATTAGTGTGTCAGGTACTTCAATGAAATGAACTGCGCTATCATCAACAACTACATCACCGGTATGGTAAGCAAATTCAACTCCGTTCTTTATTATTACACCGGCACGGGAGAATGTAAAGGGATAAGTTGTAATAACTTTTTGCTGTCCGCCGCAATCTAATGTCTGCGAAAATATCGTTTCACTAGGGCTAATCACATAAGGTAATCTTTCTTTATCAAAAGAGATAGCTTTCATATTGGATAGACTTGTCCCATTGCAAATATTTATATTATACCCAGTTGGAGAAAGGCAATAAACGCCATAGTACGACATTCCATTTCTTCTAACCCATTTTGATTCTGTGCCGTCTTTTTGTCCCCAGGTTACCACACTCTGATTCAAAACTCCCAGAACAGAATTATTTTGAGTTGAGTTAACCTCTTCTCCGAATAAATTTGTAGTTCCCCACCTTCCTGATGAAAAATCATCGCAGGCTCTGACAATAAGTCTTGGAGTCGGTATTGAAAATCCATTACTCTTGTGAGGGGCAATTCCATTGCCTCCCAACCAACTTACAATAGGTTCATAATCTGAAGAATTTTTCTTAAAAAGACTCAGGGACGGATCGGTGTTAATATCATAAGTACTAGCTTCAGAAATTCTTAAGGGACCGGTAAAAGTTCTCTGGTTATAAAATAACCCGCTAGCCCACCTATACCTAATGCTCTTACCATTAATATTACCCTCCTCGTAAGTAAGGTGCAAATCAGGAATGCCCGCTTTGTTGACTGCTATTGAGGGATTTAATGATCCATACGAAGTATTAGCGATTGATACATCAAATTCATTGTAATTTACACCATTATAGGTGCAATACCTTGAATAATACAGTCCGCCCTGAGATGTTCTTCTGTATAAGAAAAACTTCTCGTTCTCAGATACTGCAACAACCGGATGTGCCCTGCCAAAATATGATTGGTCAATATCTGCAATATCAAGCAGATCTGTTACAGTACCGGTTTCAGTATCTGTAACAAGACATTGAATAGCATATTTTTCACCGGTGAATACCTCAATTACTGTATAAATGGTATTGTTATAAATGTCGACTGACAGACTTTTTACATTCGCTCCCGGATAAACAAGATCTTCTGCAGACCAGGCGCCATTAAAATTTGTTGTAAGGCTCTTTGTATACCAGATATTATCCATAGAGATATAAAACAGGTGGTAATAACCTTCACTATCTCTAACTAAATGATGCTGCCCGCTGGTTGTAAATGAATTGCTATTATCCGAACGGAAATGTCCTTTGTAGTTGGCAATAAAGGATCCTTCTGCAGGAATATCATCCGGTATTTTTATGTTTGAAATAGTACTGTTATAGCTGCCGTTATTCCATTTATAAAACGACCAGATAGTGTTAAATCTCTGAGTAGAAATTGGAAGGGCTTGAAGAGTATATATATCTGAATTGCTAGAAAAAGGAAACGCATAATAATTGGTTCCGAAATTAATGTTATCTGATATACTCCCGTTTTGCCAAATAGTTTTATATTCATCTATTGAAGAGCCGCCTTCTAAATAGTTTTCAATGGACACAGGCGCAACCGGTAGATAATATATTATTACACTTTGTTGATCATATTCAATAGTGTATATAGCTGTTATTCCAAGTGTCCCATTCAATCCATTATTCCATTGCCTGGGTTTTTTATTTTGGATCACAATATCCTCTACACTAAAAGTATAGTCCGCGCCTCTCCAGAATTGACCTGTTTCCCCTTGCAAAAAATCATAGCCTACCGGATAAACATCCGGGTCAGGTATTCCCTCAAGTGCTGCATCTAACGATATAGTTATATTTGAGTTCGGACTACCCCCGAAATCATTAGTCATAACAACATTTTCAACAAAGCCATCCCACTGCCTTTCTTCACTGAATGTTTCCCAAATTCTTATTGTCTGATTAGAAGACAGGATATGTGTGTAATTATATGTTGCATCCGTAAAATTGCCGTTTTCAAAGTTGAAATGAAAAATTACATCCAAACTTCCATTTTGACGATTTAATGGAGTGTAACGTGTATCTAAATAAAAACTAAATAGCTCTGAAAACCACTCGGTATATAGAGTAACCTTATATAGTCCTCTTCCAAGATCATAATTTCCTCCCTGCCAATTGGTTGACCCTTGTAAATCATACCCCACATTCCCGCTCTGAGGAGTATAAATAGGTATTATCCCTGGATATAACCATATTTGATCCGTTGTATTAACATACCTGTTTGGATAGATGCTATTATCCCATATATAAACAGGGTCTAAGCCGGCTTTTTGAGCTCCTATATAATAAGTATGATTATATTCCGGGTCATTAATATTAAAGTAGAATTCAGGTTGTGGATCACAATAAATTGTAATTGAAACTAAAGCTACAATAAAAAAAGATTTCATAAATTTTCCCTGAAAAATATTTTGCAAATGTATTACCGAATGTAATTGAGTATTCTGCTCCGAGTCCTAATTTAACCCCATCAATCTTAAATTTTCTTAAATTTATTCCCTGGTGCCAATAAATATTTTTGCAACAGGAGTGGTGTTAAATCCAACTGCAAAAATTTTATTGCTAGTTAAATAAACGCCATATAAGGCATTATATTCTTGACTGAGTTCATTCTTAAAATTGTACCAGTCTTCACCATTGAAATGAACCAAAGTATTACCTGGTCCTACTCCGACAATTTCACCGGTTTCTTTATTGCCTCTTATCCGGTACATATTTCCAGGAATTGGGTGCCAGTTATCTGTAGTATATTGGAATGATGATGAGCCAGCTATATAATAATCTTGCCTGTTTACAATATACGCTGAAGCGAATAATGTTCCGATAAGATCTAATCCGTCCACTGTTTTCCATCCTTGTCCATTATAAATTAGTACAGTACTTGGGAGGGTTCCCTTATTCCCAACTGCAATGATAAAATTATGTTCTAACCCATATATATCACTTATGAATCTGTCTGTGGGAACCAACATCACCGAGGCATTATTTCCATTCCAATGGATTATTTTACCCCAATAATTACCGAAGTACATATCATTACTGTTGGTTCCCCAACAGGAAGTATAAGGAATGTTATTATTCAGGATAGGATATCTCTCAACTATATTATCCCAGATTGCCCCATTATAATAAAAAATACCGCCTCCAATTACCCAAAGATCCTGTGTTGAGAATCCGTATATAGCAGAGCCCCCAACTGTACTATCAGGTAACCAATCAGTGCCGTTATAATATAATCCTCCGTATGGTCTACCATTTAAATAAACTAGTCCAATAGCCCAGACATTATTCTCATCAGTTCCCCATACATCAAAAAGTTCGCTTTGTGAATCTCCAATAGTAAATTCCTGCCAGGTGTAGTTATGTGTTGTTGCAGCAAGAGTTCTTGCAGTAACACTATTGCTTGTGTCTTTGGTTTTTTCTGTGCTGTCTCTTGTTACTGCATAATATTTGTACTCCGTATCAAGCAGCAGTCCTTGTCCATTGTGATCATCTATTATGCTTGTATCTGTTATTGTTATTGGGTAAGTGGTAACAAGAGTATCAGCATTGTTCAGTCTTCTGTAGAGTTCAATTGTTAATTGCTCATTGTTCATTGTAGATTGAACTCTGAGTTCCACACTTCTAAAAGTCACATCTTCAACAGAAATAGTAACAGTATCTTTCAGTACGGGTGGTTCAACAGGCGGAACAACAGGGTTGTCTTTCTTGCAGGAAGAAAACACAAGTGAAGAAATGAGTAACGCTGCAAATAACGATAGAATCTTCATACTAAACCCCGAAATAATTTTTAGCTTAAAGTTCTAAGGTATTCAAAATAAACAGCAGCGCAAATACTTTTTATAAGAATCCCTTAAAAGTCTTTACATAAAATAGAAAAAAAATGTTAAAGTCAAGCCTGCCGTAAAAAGTTCAGGTTAAATTATAATTAACTTAAGAAAACGTTGCCATTGTAAATTAATTTCCCAATTAATTTTTAAATATTATTCAACTTCTCAACTCAAAATAAAATCCTTCAGCAAATATGTTCCCATTATTTTTACTTGATTCTCTTTTCTTAACTATTTTCTGAATGAGTTACTAATACGTTCTGAATGTGCTTTAAATATGGGGAAATTGGTAGGCAGATGTGCCGGGTTTCTGAAACCTGGCATATCAAAGTTATTCAAAAGTAATACTGCCCCTGCAGATGAAATGAAAAATATTTTGCAAATGTATTACCGAATGTAATTGAGTATTCTGCTCCGAGTCCTAATTTAACCCCATCAATCTTAAATTTTCTAAAATCTATTCCCGCTTCAATTGAAAATGCAGCGCCGTAATTCCACTCATTAATATTGCTAAAGGTGCGATCATCAATTACAATGGGTCCAAATCCTTCCTCCAGAAAATACGGTTCAGAAAGAGGTTGAATGAATATAGCTTTAAGAGACACTGCTTTTAAGAAAGGATAATATCTGTTAGTGCTTCCGGGAAGAAGCGCATTAAAATCCTGTGCATACACAAAACTAATCCTTGGACTAAAACCTAATGGCGGTGTATTTATTTCAGCAAATACAGATGAAGTAAATGCTCCGGTTGCTACAGAAAAACCGCCCACAGTTCCTCCACCAATAAATCCCCCCACACTGACGCTTTGAGCATGAAGTTTTGATAAGAAAAAAATACTTAAAATTAAAAAGGCAATTAATTTGATTTTCATTTATATTAAAAGTTAAATGGTTGTGTAAACATATTCTTACTATCATTCTAAATCTTTTCCCGTTATTGGGACTAAGATTAAGAAGAACGTTTGAAAAAATACTTTTACATTTTAATAAAAGCAAAAGGGACAAAATGGAACATACACTATATCACTATAAAGCCTTAGTTACTGCAGTTTATGACGGGGATACAGTTACTGTGGATTTTGATCTCGGTCTGCATACCTGGATTAAAGGGGAAAAAATACGACTTCACAGAATAAACGCCCCTGAAGTAAGAGGAAAAGAGAGACCGAGAGGATTACTATCGAGGGATTATCTTCGCGGTCTGATTCTAGGCAAAGAAGTAATCATTGAAACATTCAAAGATAAAAAAGGAAAATACGGAAGATACCTTGGTGAAATATGGCTTCTTGTTGATGAAGATTATGTAAATATTAATGATGATATTGTTCGTAAAGGATATGCTGATTATAAGGAATATTAATTGTTAAATTTAATTTTACGTTCTAAATTTTTAATAATAAGGAAGAGATATGAATAAAATATCAGATATTGTCTTGAATGTAGAACTTGACGAAAATAAAGTCCCGGTAAAAATTGAATGGCTGGCAACTGATTCCGGCTATGAAGGGAAAAGAGAAAGCAAATCGATGATGCTTTCTTTATGGGATAAAGAGGAAAATGCAACTATGGGAATTGATCTCTGGACAAAGGAAATGATGGTGGAAGATATGAATGTTTATTTCCACCAGACTTTACTGAAGATGGCGGATACATACAGGAGAGCAACTAAAAATGAAGAAGTTGCGGGAATGATAGAAAATTTTAGTGCGGATTTTGCCGATAAACTGGAACTAAACAAGAATGTTAAAAGGACTAATCAATAATCTTTTTTATCCTTATCTATTTTGAAAACCTTAAAGAGATAGAATAAAGTAGGAAAGATTAAAAATGATCCAATTATCAAAGCCCAGCCCAGTTGGACAAGTGTAGCTTCAGGAGCAGGCAGTATTAAAAAGACCAAGGCTGGATTTATTTTTTAGAAGAACCACATCAGGAAAATAAATAAAATAGAATGCTGCCAGTATAAAAAACAATTGTGCTCCTGCAATTATTCTTGATGGCCAGATTAAACCTTTGTTCAGTATATTCCATAAAACAGGCAAAGCAATAGTTGCAAGAATTATAGCAATAATACTTGATGGGTGTTGAAAAAATCGTGCAGCAAAATCAACTCCTTCTACATACGAAAAAATGAATACCATTGCTCCGCTGATTACCATTACCGCAGTCGCAGTCTTTGCTTTTTTAATAATCAAATTTCTTACATCTTTTTCAGTTGTTTCACTTACAAGAAATACTGAGGCAATAAATGCAAATAAGCTGCAAATAAAAATCCCGGTGGATATACCAAACAGATTAAACCAAGGCCAGAGATATCCATCTAAAAAGTTATTGGGATTTTCGGTAATCTTTCCGGAGACTAAAGCTCCTATTACAAGTCCAAAGAAAAAACTTACAAACAGACTCGAGATAGTAAATATACGCGAATAAATTATCTGTGATTCATCCTGAATTGCATCATAATGCCGGAAAGTAAAAGCTGTTCCGCGAAGAATTATTCCTATCAGCAAAAGAATTAAAGGAATATAAAGTGAGATGGATATCTGAGTGTATATTCCCGGGAAGCCCATAAATAATATTACAACTGTAATTATCACCCACATATGGTTTGCCTCCCATATGGGAGCCATAGCGTTGCTTACAAGATTCCTAACCCTAGCTTTATCAGATTTACCTGAAAAAAGTTCTATTATCCCTGCGCCAAAATCTGCGCCTCCGAGAAGACAATAGAGATAGATTGAAACCAGAAGAAAAAATATTACTACATAAATCATCTAAGTTCCGGATGTTTTTTGAGACTCATTCAACACTTGAACCTGCCGTTTCATTAACCAAAAAGCAACAACAGTTAAGATTAAATAAATAATTATGAATACGAATAAGTGAAAAATTTGTCCCGGTACAGGAGTTACGGAATCAGCAGTCCGCAGAATATTATAAATTATCCATGGCTGCCTGCCCACTTCTGTAACAGTCCATCCTGCCTCAACAGCAAGAAAGCCGAGCGGAGTTGAAATTGCAACAAGGTATAAAAATCTTTTGTGAAATAAATAGTCTTTCCATTTCCATCTGATCAGCCAAAAAATAATTCCCACTGCCGCAAGAAAAAAACCGCATCCTACCATAATTTGAAAAGCAATATGAACAGGTACAACGGGCGGCCAGTTTTCACGTGGAAATTCATTCAACCCTTTCACTTCGGCATTAAAATCTCCATAGGCTAAGAAACTAAGAAGTTTAGGTACTTTTATTCCGAGATTAGTTTCCTGGTTATGAACATCAGGAATTCCCCCTATAGTTAAACCTGCACCGGTTTCTGTTTGAAACAATCCTTCCATTGCCGCAAGTTTTTCAGGTTGTCTTTTTGCAACATCTTTTGCACTGTGATCGCCGCTTAACGGCTGCAGAACAGCGAATATGCTACCAAAACTTAAAGCTATTATTATTGCTTTCTTATGGATTTCAAAATTGTGTTTTCTTAAAAGTAATATTGCATGAATTCCTGCAACTGCGAATGCAGTTGCTTCAAAAGCTGCAATAGTCATGTGTAAAGTTTCGCTGATCCAGGCAGGATTAAACATTGCTTCAAATGGACGAATATTAATTGCTTGTCCATTAATCCATTCAAATCCGGCGGGTGCATTCATCCAGGCATTCGCAGCCACTACAAATATTCCGGATAGTACTCCTGTTAAACCTACCAGCAGTCCTGAGAACCAATGGACGTAAGGTTTCAACCGATTCCATCCGTAAAGGAATAATCCCAGACAGATTGCCTCAATAAAAAAAGCAGTTCCTTCCCAGCTGAAGGGCATGCCTATAATTGGTCCTGCGTGTTTCATAAATCCCGGCCATAATAATCCGAGCTCAAAAGATAAAGCCGTACCCGAAACAGCACCAATAGCGAAAAATATTGCTACACCTTTAGACCATGCTTTTGTCAGATCAAGATAAACCTTATTTTTTTTTCTAATCCAGAGCCAATGGGAGATTACCATCAAAAAAGGCATTGTCATACCAATGCATGCGAAAACGATGTGGAACCCCAGTGTAATTGCCATGGTAGAACGGGCTGCAAGAAGATTATCCAAAAGAAAAACCTTAAATTGTAAAAAGTGATTATTAAAAATAATAAAATGTTAAACTAACCTGCATTATCGATATTTAAATTGAAACAAACCTGAAATGAAATTGGTTCAAATTTTAATTCTTCTAACACTTCTTCATAGTATTTTGATCTTCTCTCAAAATAACGATCAACCAGGTGGAAGAGATTTACCTTCGGTTGGAAATGTTAATGTACTTTTCATATTTGCACAATTTCCCGATGATAATTTCCTGCCAAATGATTCCCGCTGGTCAAAGGGCGATGAACCAAAAAGAATGAAAAATCATTCCTGGGTAGATTCAACCTGGAATGAAACTGCAACTCCCTGGTCAATGACAGATTACTTCAACCAGATGTCGTTTAATAAATTGAAATTTACCGGGGAAATGGATACAGTTACCACTCCGCATACGAGGGACTGGTATTATCAGAACAAAAAAAATTTCGGGGCCATAAATAAAGAGATTCTTGAAAAGCTGGATCAGAGAATCAGTTTTTCAAAATTTGATAATATAACCAAACTGAAGAATTACAAATTTGCAGAAAGTGCTGATGGAAAAGTTGATATGGTATTTATTATTTACAGAAATTTTATTATGGATTATCCTGATAGCATTGCCGAAAAATATAACAGGGTTTTTGGTTCAGGATGGTTTGGAAGTTTGAATGCAGGGATTGTTTATGTTGATGATTCAACCAGAACGATTTTTACAGGCGCGACACTGAGAGATATTTTTCACAAAGATCCATTTCGTTTTTCTATTCACGAATTCGCACATTTTCTAATCGGGGGGAACCAGTATCATAACGGCAGAGGATTCTGGGCGATGCTTTCAGGTTATGAAATCCGTTCGTTTATGATAAACTCTTATGAGAGAAACAGACTTGGCTGGATAAATATTCTTACAATTCCAAACGATACTTTAACATTGAAAAATATAACACTTGATGATTTTATTTCAACCGGTGATGCCTTAAGAATTACTATTGATTCAACCTCTAGCCAGTATTTTTATTTAGAAAATCATCATAGAATTTCACGATGGGATAACAGTTCAAAAGTTAAAAGTGAAAAGGGAATTTATGTTATGAGGCAGGATGCTCCTTACGGGGAAGCCGTTTTTATGCAGATGATTCCTGCAGACGGAAGATTTAACTGGGAAGCTAACAATTATGTTTACCCGGACTGGTATCCGAAAGGTTTACCGGTTTTCGAAAGGAAGGATGAAAATAAAGAAACAGGTTATCACGATTTACAATTTGTACCTTTTTCTTATGAAGGCAAAAATTATCCTCCTAATGAAATTATTTATTATGCAGATACTTTAACAGGGAAACCGGTGCAGGATCCGCTTAGAGCCGGAGATGGGAGGGATGCATTCAGGCAGGGTTACAAAACAGTATTTTCTCCTTTTACTAATCCTGATTCGCAGGATAAAAACAGAAACCAGACCGGGTTTGCCTTTGAGATAGCTGATTTCAAAGATGGAAAATATCTTTTAAATATTTATTTACACACTTATAAAAAATAATTATTTCGAATAGGTAATTCTATAGATAGTTCCATTGTAATCATCACTTACTAACAGGGAACCATCCTGCATCTGCTCAACATCGACTGGTCTTCCCGACACTGATTCTCCCTGCAGCCAGCCGGTTGCAAAAGGTTCATAACTTACCGGAGTATTCCCATCAAGTTTAACAAACGTAACCCGATAACCAATTTTCTGACTTCTGTTCCAGGAACCGTGCTCAGCAATAAAAATTGAATTCTTATATTTTTCCGGAAACATATTCCCCGTGTAGAATTCCATTCCAAGAGCAGCAACATGAGGTCCTAATTCCTGAACCGGTTTGGTAAACTTTGATAAGTCAACACCCTGTCCAAATTCAGGATCCCGGATATCTTTACCGTGCAAATACGGATAACCGAAATTCATTCCTATTTCAGGTGCACGATTTAATTCGTCCGGCGGAACATTATCACCTAGCATATCTCTTCCGTTATCTGTAAACCATAAAACATTATCAATCGGAGACCAGTCAAATCCTACTGTGTTTCTTATTCCGTGTGCAAAAACTTCAAGACCACTTCCGTCAGGATTCATTCGCATTATTGAAGCAAATCGTTCATCTTCGCTTTTGCATATATTACAAGGTGCACCGACGGGAACATAAAGCTTACCGTCGGGACCAAATTTTATAAACTTCCATCCGTGATGCCGCGCACTGGGAAAGTTATCATTAACGACAACGGGGGAAGGAGGATTACTTAGATGATTTTCAATATCCGGAAATTTGATAACACGGCTTATTTCAGCAACGTAAAGATCGCCATCTTTTAATGCAACACCATTAGGGCTGTCCAGATCCACTTGCAATAGTTATAACTCTGTCAGCTTTAAAATCTTTGTTCGAATCAATAACAGCATAAACTTTTGAGCCTCTCGTTCCTACAAAAAGAATTCCTGATTTACTTAAAGCCATTGAGCGTGCACCGGGAACATTATCCGCATAAACACTAATTTTAAATCCGGCAGGAAGTTCAATGTTACTGCCTCCTTTTGGCCCCAAGTTATTATTTGAATTGCAGTAAACAGAAATAACGATAAAAGGGATGAGTAAAATCAGAAGAGATAATTTGTGAAGTTTTATTCTTTTCATTTGTAAATCCTTTTATATTAAATCGAATCAGGCGGTGGCATTACCAGCCATAATATAATATAAACAAGGATTCCGGGAAATGCTGCACTTAATACAGATAGTAAAACATAACCAACTCTAACAATAGTCGGATCCCATCCGAGCCATTCGGCAAGTCCGGCACAGACTCCGGCAATCATTTTATTGTGTGATCTTTTAAGAGGCATAAGATTCTTTTTTTGTTTCCAAATAAAATAATAAAATAAAATAATTTGGCTAAAGTTCGTGCTAATTATTTGTCTTTTATCCAATCATCCATAAATTGCTGAAAATGTACCGGTTCAAATTCGATAAACTGGTATTCTGCGGCTCTCTCTTTCTGATAGGGATCTTCTTCGAAAAAAGTTTTTACTTCATCTAATGAAACACCGCGAGCGGCAATTAATCCCCCCGTTCTGGGAACCTGTGGACCTGAGAATAGCACAATTCCTTTTTCATAGGCCGTTTCAAGAAATTTTCTATGGCGTGGTCTGACTTCATTTACTTTTTCTTCCGTTACTTTGTATTTGATTAAAATTATAAAATGTTTCATTAGTTTTAATTTCCTATAGAATTAACGATTAAAAATTAGTGAAGCAGATTTCCAATTGCTACTCCGATAAAAGTTGCGATTGCATAACCAAGCGTTCCGCAAAGCACAGCAGGAATAACCAGGTCTTTCCATTTTCTCGCAACAGCCATTGCCGCCGCCGTAGTTGGTCCGCCCATATTTGCATTAGATGCTATAACAATTTCAGCAAGATCTAGCTTGAATAATTTTCCCGCAGCAAGAATAAAAATCAAATGCACAAATAATATTACCGCTGCAAAAAGAAAAAGTATTGGTCCGACTTTTAGGACAACATAAATATTCGCACTTGCTCCAATCACTACAAAAAATACCTGCATCAATAAAGCTCCTATCTGATCTGCTCCTTCAATTGTTCCAACCTGTTTTGGAAAAACAGTGGCAAGTGTGACTACAATTGCTGTAATAATTAGTATTCCACTTCCCTGTATATTAACCAGGTCGGAAAGTCCGAAACCAACAGCACAAATACTGAAACCGAGTGCGAGAGCTTTAGCCATATTAAAAAGATCAGGTTTTTTCTGTTCTTCAATTTTAATTTCTTCATCTGTATTAATAACTTTATCATCATGCTTTGTGGAATATAATTTCTTAAGGATAGCTGCGGAAGGCAATGCAAACAGAATGATAAAATATGCAGCCATTACGAGGTTATCGGCAGCAACACCGGCAGTCAGTAAATCACCTGCATTTAATTTCAATGCGGCAGCAGTTGCAACATAATTCATCGAACCGCCGATATATGTCGAACAAAAAATACCTGCGAGTTTCCAGCCTTCCGGACCTAGTGAAAAAATTGCAAAAGAAATAAATGTTCCCGCAATAGTTCCGATTGCTCCAAAGAAAAAAGCAATTAAAGTTGGTCCCGCTTCTTTAATTATTTTTCTGAGATTTGCCTTAAATAGTAATAATGGAATAGCAAGAGGAACAAGGTAGGACCATACCATATCATATGCAGGTGCTTCAGTTGGAATTATTGAAAGATTTGATAAAATAAAAGCAGCTACAATAGCAATTACAACTGCAGAAATTTTTGATCCAAGTTTGGATTTTTCAGCCCACAAACTGAATGCAGCAACTAGAAAAAGAACTGCCCAAAGTGCCCAATGATTATTTGCGTTTATAACTGTGCCTTCAAACAAACTTACCTCCGGTACATTCTTAAAATTATATGATGCGAATAAATAAAGATAGGATTTTTTATGCTCTACTCAATAGTTATTCCATCCCCAAGTTTAAAATCTGTATTCGGAATCGAAATAGGAAGCTTTCCCGTAATTTTGATTTTTCCTGTCAGCGCATCGAATGCCGCTTTTTGAGAAACTTCTGCTCCGCCATAAGAGCAAAGGTAAACTCCTGCCGCGGGTATAACAGAAAGTAAATATGGATCATTCAAACTTATTAAGATTACCGGCTTCCTGGATTTCAATATTTCTTTAATGAATTTTTCATGGTAAGCGAGAGTAAGCGTATCATTTTCAGAGTGCAATCTCATAAAAACAGGAAGAATAATAACGTCAGAACTCTTTATTATTCTCAAAGCTCTGCTATAATCTCTGCCTGTACTTTTTCGATCAATAAAATATGATTTTGTCGTCTCAAAAGATTTTGACACAAGCTTTTCAAATATTTCTTTACTATCAATTTTTAATCCGTCTGTTATTGTAATGCATCCAATCTTAAGTTTGGAAGAAGTATCCAGGGGGATAATATTATTTTCATTTTTAATGAGAGTAATTGATTTTTCCGCTATTTCATTTGCCAGTGCGTAATTACTATTCTGTAATAAATCAAGTTTATTGATCGGATTACTAAAAGTATTTTTCTTCTGCAGTTCCAGCCATCTTTTAGCAGCAAGTATTTTTCTTACACTATGATCAATTCTTTCAACGCTGATCAGACTATCCTCTACAGCAGAAACCATAGCATTTATTGTTAACTTGTCATCAGGAGGCATTAATAAAATATCATTTCCAGCCTGTACAGCAGATATTGCAGCATCAACAACTGAAAAATATTTTGTAACAGCATTCATATTTAAAGCGTCTGTAATAATGAGTCCATCAAACTGAATTTCATTCTGAAGCAGATCAGTGACAATTGCTTTGGACAAACTTGCAGGAATCTTTTCTTCTCCCTGCAAAGAGGGAACATAAAGATGACCGACCATAATGGATTGAACACCTGCTTTTATTGACTGCACAAAAGGAACAAGTTCATTTTGATATAACTCTGAACGTGAACCGGAAATTACCGGAAGATCTAAATGGGAATCGACTTGTGTATTCCCATGTCCCGGGAAATGTTTAGCAGTTGTAATCACTCTTTCATTCTTTGAACCTGCGATAAAAGCGATTGTGTAGCTTGAAACTATTTCTTTATTCTCAGAAAACGATCTTATGTTAATAATTGGATTTAAAGGATTGTTATTTACATCAGCTACGGGGGCAAGGTTTTGGCGCACACCAAGAACTTTGCTGTCATTGGCTATTGCACGTCCCATTTCATAAGCATACAGAATATTACCCGTAGCACCAACAGCCATATTAGATGGAAACTCAACTGCATCTTCAATCCTGGAACCAAGTCCGCGTTCGAAATCTGAAGAGATAAGCAATGGGATTTCAGAATTTTTCTGAAGCTGATAAATCATTTTTTGTTCAGCCGAAATTTCCCCCTGGAAAAATATTACTCCGCCAACCTTAGATCTTTTAACCAGACTGCTTATTCTCTGAAACTCAACCGAATTAGTATCGGCATTAAACCCTTTGCTCCAGCTCATTACCATTTGTGCACATTTTTCTTTTAAGTTCATACTTTTCAGTTCGTTTTCAATCCAGTCCTTATCCTGGTTAGTAATTTTGAAAACATAAGGGTAATCGGGATAAATTCTATCGGGAATTTTATTTGAAAAAATTTTATTAATATTAATAAGAGTGGGATTTATGCTTGGCGGGTATAATGCAAATATCATTAGTATAACAAACGTAAATGCAAAATTATTTTGTAAAGCTTTTTTGCGCATATGAAAAATTAATTCGTCCGCTTAAAATAAGGATTGAAATGCTACTATTCAGTTGCAAGAATTATCAGATTATGGAGTTCGGGACGGATTTTTATCAACTTATTATTTTCTCTTGAAGGATAAACCCGGTTGGTTAAAAAAACAACGAACAAATTTCGTGTCGGGTCCGTCCAGACTGAAGTCCCGGTAAAACCGGTATGTCCGTAAGATTTATCACTAAATAAATTTCCCGCAGAAGATCCGGAATCTGATTTAATATCCCAGCCAAGTCCGCGTTCATCCGATTTTTTTGAAGTAAATAATTTTATTGTTGATGAATCAATTATTCTTTTACCTTCAAACATACCGTTTTGTAAAATCATTTGAAGAACCTTTGAAATGTCGCCGGCAGTTGAGAACAATCCGGCATTTCCTGAGACCCCGTTAAGCAGGGAAGCAGTCTCGTCGTGGACTTCACCAATCAAAAGACGGTTTCTCCAGTATTTATCAAATTCTGTCGGAGCTATTCTATATTTTAATGAAGAAGGAGGATTGAAATATGTGTCATTCATATTCAGAGGTTTAAAAATTTCCTGGTTGCAGAAAACATCAAGAGGTTTACCAGTAACCTTCTCAATAACTTTGCCAAGCACAATCATTCCAAGATCTGAATAAACAGTTTTTGTTCCGGTGGGATAAGAAAGTTCGGTGGAATAAATATCATTTAACACTTCCTGCGGTTTCCTGTATAGGGTGTAATACTTTTTATAAGCGGGAAGACCGCTGTTGTGAAGCAGAAGATTTTCAATTATAATATTTCCTTTGCCATTTTGTGCGAACTCCGGAATAAATCCGGAAACATTATCATCAATTTTAAAAAGTTTTCTGTCAACGCATATCATTACTGCAGTAGTTGTTGCGATAACTTTAGTGAGTGAGGCTAAATCGTATATCGTATTTGTTGCTACCTGGGCTGAATTATCGTCATAGGTAAGATGCCCAAAAGATTTTTCAAAAATAATTTTTCCATTTTTCCAGACAAATAAAACGGCACCTGGAAATGCGCTGTCACGGATTGAATTGTTTACTAACTCTTCCACTTCTGTAAATGAAGAATTTTGAACCGTATCATTTCTTTCTTCAGTTTGAACCCCGATCTTTGATTTAAGTATTAGAGGTAAATCAGATTCATTTTTACTATGATTCTTAAGGCAGGAAAAACTTATTAAAGAAATTAAAACAAATAATGAAAAATATTGAATCTTATTTTTCATTTGTCTTCTTGCCAAATGCCGGATCAATCTTCAGGAAGTAAGTAATAATAAATGCAGGAATTGTAGAAATCGTTACCCATATAAAGAAGTATTTATATCCTATCATTGATTGAATCCATCCGCTAACCAATCCAGGAACCATCATACCTAAAGCCATTAATCCTGTTGCTATTGCATAGTGAGCTGTTTTATGATTTCCTTCTGAAATATAAATTAACACAAGCAGGAATGCAGTAAACCCGAACCCGTATCCGAACTGCTCGATTGCAACCATAATATTTACAACCAACAGGTTTGTTGTTTGAGTAAATGAGAGATAAACATAAACCAGATCAGGAAGATTGATTGCGACAAGCATCCACCAAAGCCAGAATTTTAATCCTTTTCTTGCAGCAAGAAAACCACCCAGAATTCCTCCGATAGTTAAGGCAGCCACACCAACTGTTCCGTAAATAAAACCCACGCTTTCCGTTGAAAGCGCAAGACCTCCGGCATCTTTCGGATCGAGAAGAAACGGGGAAGTGAGTTTTGCTAATTGTCCCTCACCGAACCGGTAAAACAAAATAAATAATAATATAACCGGGATTTGCTCCTTCTTGAAAAATGAAACGAACGTTTGTACAAACTCAGCTAAAACCGATTTAATATTTAATGAAGCTGTAGGTTTGTCACTGAGGGGAAAAGGAAGAATAATATTATGATAGATAAAAAATAAAAAGAAAATGATTCCTATCCCTGCAAAGGAAATCATCCATGCCATCGGAATATCATTAAATCTAATTTCAAGATATCCCGCAAAGATTACTAATAATCCCTGTGCAAATATCATTGCGAAGCGGTAAAACGTACTTCTGAAACCGACGAACCAAACCTGGTCGTGTTTAGTAAGTCCAAGCATATAAAATCCGTCTGCAGCAATATCATGAGTTGCTGAACCCAAGGCAAGCATCCAGAAAAACGCAAGTGTAAGAACAAAATAATTTGGAAGTGTGACTGCAAATGCAATTCCTCCAAGGCCCAAAGCAATAATTAATTGCATTGTAAGAATCCAGAATCGTTTAGTTTTCAGAATATCGACAAACGGACTCCACAATGGTTTTACAACCCAGGGCAGATAAAGCAGGCTTGTATAAATTGCTATATCTGTGTTTGAAATTCCCAGCCGCTTGTACATTATAACCGAAACAGTCATCACCATTATATACGGTAGACCTTCAGCAAAATATAATGAAGGAACCCATTTCCATCCGTTCCGGTATTCTGTTTTTGGCTGATTCATTTGAAGTTAAATATTTGCAGACAGTTTACCTGAAAGAATTTTTTGAGCTAAAATAACGGCACCCATTTCGGGTGAATATTCCCGTGCAGTAAGCTCGACATTTTTTAATTGCTTTATTTTTTCTTTCAGCTACCAGGGAATAGTAGTTTTCATTTTCAATTAATGAACCTATCAGGGAAAGTTTTAAATGGGAAAGATCTACTCTGTTACGTATCACTGAAACTAATTTCACCAGTTCTGTTGCTTCATCATCCAGTAAATTTTTAGCTTCAGTAATTCCTTCATCAGCAGATTTAATTGTAAACATAGCAATTGATGCCACATCAAATCCGGGATTGTACACAAGATTGATTAAATCATCTGAATTCTCTATATGAAAAATTACCTGAAATTTTTTTAAAAGTTCTCCAGCAGTTTTTCTTCCATCAATCATTTTTGAAATAAGGTTCAGAGTATTTATCCCGATTGAATATCCGCTTCCCTCATCCCCGATTAATCTTCCAAAGCCACCGGCACGAAAAATATTTTCCTTACTATCTTTTGCAAAAATTACTGAACCTGTTCCGGCAATAAGAATAGCTCCTGCTTTTCCCGCTAAAGCACCTTCAAGTGCAATCCGTGCATCACTTTCTACATGAATATTTGTAAAATTCTCCGGAAATTTTTTAAGCAAAGATTCTCTTAAACTATCTGCATGAAATTTTCTTCCAGCTCCGGAGATTCCGGCAACCATCATGGAAATTTCTTGAAATGATGAATTTAATTTTGTAAGTCCTGATTCAATAAGAGATGAAATATTTGAAGCAGCTTTTTCTTTTCCAATTGATAAAAAATTTGAAGGCTCACCTGCCAGGTTAAGAATCGTTTTGTTGGTTTCATCCACAAAAACGCATTTGGTTTTTGTGCCACCACCATCTAAGCCGACAATATATTTCATTTATCATTTTGAAGTTGTTTAAGCTTCAAAAATATAAAAAAGAAACGCAGTTAAAAATACTTTTTATGAAGTAAAAAATTTTACAGCAATAAAACATAGAATTGTTACTACAAACACGAGAATTGAAATTTGAAAAAATCTTTTCCTGATTCTTTGATTTTTCTTTTTTTTAATATACCTGTTTGTATGTTCCCGGGCTCTTTTATAATCACCCTGGTTCACTTTCCAATCATAGTAGCTCAATTTACACCCAATTTTACTCAACTTAGAAAATGAAATATAAACAAAAATCGTTAGAATTAATTCGATTTAATGCCGGCATTATTAAAATGATTCAGAGGTGGAAATTCATTATATTCTAATGTTAAAAAAAGATGATTCGGAGTGAAATAATGGTAAATAGCGAATTATATTTCAGGAAATTCCGTGAAAATACTATTGGGTATGATAAAAAATTTATTTCACCCTATGGTGAACAGAGAATTATCTATGCTGACTGGATAGCAAGCGGGAGACTTTATGCGCCGATTGAAAAAATAATGGTTGAAGAGTTCGGTCCTCTGGTAGGCAACACTCATTCCGAAGCAAGCGTTACCGGAACAACAATGACCAAAGCCTATCACAACGCTCATGAAATAATTAAAAAGCATTGTAACGCTTCTAATGATGATGTTATCATTACTGCAGGATCCGGGATGACCGCATTAATAAATAAGTTTCAAAGAATGCTTGGACTCAGAGTTCCGGAACAATTAAAAGATTATGTGCACTTTCCTGAAGAACTTCGCCCGGTTGTATTTATAACACATATGGAGCACCATTCAAACCAGACTTCCTGGCTTGAAACTATTGCTGATGTAGTCTGTATTTCTCCCGATGAAAAAGGATTAATTGATATAAAAGATTTTGAAAAAAAACTAACAGAGTATAAAGACAGGAAATTGAAAATTGGTTCATTTACCTCTTGTTCTAATGTTACCGGTATTGAAACTCCTTATTATAAACTTGCAAAAATGATGCATCAGCACGGTGGATATTGTTTTATAGACTTTGCCTGCTCTGCTCCCTACACAAAAATTGATATGCATCCGTCCGATCCGCTTAAAAAACTTGATGCAATATTTTTCTCTCCACATAAATTCCTTGGCGGACCCGGAACCTCTGGAGTAATGATTTTCGATTCAAGTCTTTACAAAAATAAAGTACCCGATAATCCGGGCGGCGGTACTGTAGATTGGACAAATCCATGGGGGCAGCATAAATTTGTAAACAATATTGAAGCAAGGGAAGATGGCGGAACACCTGCTTTTCTTCAGACGATACGTGCAGCTCTTTGTATAAAATTGAAAGAGGAAATGGAAGTTGAAAAAATCAGGCAGAGGGAAGAGGAATTAATTAAGATTGCATTTGAGGAACTAAGAAAAATTCCTACTCTGCATATTCTTGCGGATAATATTGATAACCGGATTGGGGCAATTTCATTTTACGTTGATAATATTCATTACAACCTCATAGTGAAACTTCTTAATGACAGGTTCGGTATTCAGGTACGTGGCGGTTGTTCCTGTGCCGGAACTTATGGTCATTATCTTCTGCATGTTAGTCCTGATCAATCCAAATTGATTACAGACAAAATAAATCATGGAGATCTTTCAGAAAAACCCGGCTGGGTTAGAATGTCTGTTCACCCGACTCTAACCAATGATGAAATATATTTTATTGCTGATGCAATAAGACAGATTGTTGAAAATATAAGTGAATGGAAAAATGATTATACATATTCACCGCAGAACAATGAATTCTATAATATTTTAACTAATGGCAAAGATGACAAAGAAATCGAAAATTGGTTTTCACTTGAGAGTAAAAATGAATCAGTTAATAGTGAACTAAGTTAAAAGAGGAACTCTTAAATTCCTCTTAAAAAAAGAAGGAGGGAATAAAATGAGAGTAGCAGGTGTTTATGAAAAATGTCGTATCTATTTAGAATCTCATAACAAACCTTTACAGAACAGACCTCAGTTCCCCTGCATTACAATTTCACGCCAAACCGGAACACGGGCAGATATCATTGGTAATAAACTTGTAGAAATACTGAACAAGTATTCTTTTAATGATGGAATAGATTGGACATATTTTGACAAGAACCTAATAGAGAAAGTTGTTGAAGATCATAATCTTCCTCCAACACTGGTAAATTTTATGGATGAAGATAAAGTAGATAATCTTAAAAATGCTGTTAATGAAATTATTGGTGTAGGTCCTTCTGGCTGGACTTTTGTCCGGCAGATGTCTGAAACAATTCTGCAGATTGCTAAATTGGGTAAAGCGGTAATCATTGGCAGAGGAGGCAATGTAATCACATCAAAGCTAAAAAATGTTTTCAATGTAAGGCTTGTTGCCCCAATTGAACAGCGCAGCAGGCAAGCTCAGGTGGCTTACGATTTACCAAATTATCATTCTGCACTTGAGTTTGTAAAAAAAGAAGATGCATCAAGACGAAGTTATTTAAAAACATATTTTCTCAGAGAAATAGAAGATCCGGTTCTTTATCATCTTGTTTTAAATACTTCTGTAATTGATTATGATGAAACAGCAGAACTTATAGCAAATTTTGTTATAAAAAAATTTCCTGAACTTTACCACCATCCGATCAGCGATTAATGAATTAAAACATTAATTGTTGTGCCAGGATTGTTCACCGGTTTTTTTGGTGTCTTGAATGAATGGAAACTATAAACAGGTATTACTATTTCGTTTGAGATATTTTTTCTATTAAGATAGAGATCTCAAAATTTTTCAAAACCTGAATTCGCGGATAACTTTATCAACACTATCCTTGGAAATTCCTTCTCCGAATTTCACAGGATTTTTAGATTCACTTTTAATCTCAGGTTTGCGAATCTCTTCTTTTCTGACAGAAGATGTTTTCTCTTTAAAATGTGGATTGCCAGCCCTTGCTCTTAACCTTTCTTCAATCTCCATCATAAAACTGCTTTTGCCGCCAAACTCTTTTTGCATTTTAAATGAAGTAACAGAATTACCGGGATTTACAGGGTTAGTTTCAAAGGCAAGTGCTTTTATATTAATTAAATGTTTAGCAGAAATATTATCGGAAATAATTGAACCGCCGATTGTTCCCGGTCCTAATGTCATTGAAGGATTAAGTGCGGTAGTGTAACCCACAGCTCCAACTGCGGCAACAGTATTCACAAGTATTCTGAAAGCAGGTTTCTCCAGAGCGAATTTCATAATAACGGGTTCATCGTTTGAGTGAATTACCATTGTATGGCCCATTCCGCCAAAATTAAGAAGTTCTATACATCTATGGCATCCTTCAAGCCAGCCATCAGCTGAATAGAATGCGAGAACCGGCGAAAGTTTTTCCATCGATAATGGTTCGCTCTTTCCAACTTCAGAACATTCGGCAATTAATACCTTTGTGTTTTCAGGAACTGTAAACCCAGAATAGTTTGCTATGAATCTTGCGGATTGCCCGACTATTTCCGGATTGATTCTGAAATCTTTTTGAATTGCTTTGGCGAGTTTTTTCTTTTCATCTGTATTTACAAAATAGCATCCCGATTTTTTAGCTTCTTCAATTACTTTATCTTTTATAGTAAGATCAACTATCATTGCTTGTTCTGATGAACAAAGTGTTCCATTGTCGAACGTAGTTCCGTAAATAATATCAGCCACAGCTTTTTTATAATCTGCTGTCTTTTCAATAAAAGCCGGTACGTTTCCCGACCCAACTCCATAAGCCGGTCTACCGGAACTGTATGCAGCTTTAACCATAGGATTACTACCTGTAGCCAGTATAACGGCGATGTTTTTGTTGTGCATTAGTTCTTCTGTTCCTTCAATAGTAGGCTCGGAGAGACACTGAATGATTCCTTTAGGAGCTCCTGCTGAAACTGCAGCATCAGATAGTATGCGAAGTGCTTCAGCTGTGCATTTTGCTGTTCTCGGGTGAGGACTTACAACCAGTCCATTTCTGCATTTTAATGAAATTAAAGCTTTAAACATTGCTGTTGATGTAGGATTTGTAGAAGGAACCAGTGCGCAAACAACTCCCATAGGCACTGCAATTTTTAAAACCTTTCCATTTTCTTCGATGTCAATTATCCCGACAGTTCTCAGATCTTTTATCGATTCATAAACATTTTTAGTGGAGAATTTATTTTTTACTACTTTATCCTCCCATTTACCGAAACCGCTTTCTTCCACGGCCATTTTTGCGAGTTTCTCAGATGCAGAATAACCAGCTTCATACATTGCTTTTATTATTTCATCAACCTGGTGCTGGCTGAAATCTTTAAATTCAATCTGAGCTTCTTTAGCTTTTGCCGCTTTTTCTCGCGCGTCCTGAATTGATTTTAAGTCTGAGTCAAAGTCCATTTTTATCTCATAAAAATTTCTGTGAATATATTGAATGCTGAATCAACAAACAATCTTAAAGTTCACTTAAATACTGTTTTAAGTTTATCATAACCGGATTTACTAACAGGTAAACCCGTTCCATCATCAAGAATTACTTTGTATGTTTCTTTTTCCACCAGTTCAATTTTTTTTATACGGGTAACTGGAATAATGTATGATCTGTGAATCCTTACGAAATCTTCAGGCGGAAGATGTTCTTCAAAATATTTCATCGTTTTCTGTTTCAGCAGATTTCCTTCAGAAGAGTGGACCATTACATAATCATCCTGTGCTTCAAAATATTTAATTGAATCTAACGGAACAATATGAATTTTTGAGCCATCTTTAATAACAATTCTTTCAAGATATTCTACCGTTTCCTGGTTGTGCCTTATTAGTTCTTTTACAATATCGCTTTGTTTCATCCTGTTATTAAGAAGGTGTTTTGTTTTTTGAAGCGCCTCTTCAAATCTTTCGGACGAAAATGGTTTTAAAAGATAATCCACCGCATTTACTTCAAATGCACTTATTGCATATTGATCGTATGCAGTAGTAAAAATAATTATTGGAGGATTATCAATCAGGTCGAGCATCTCGAATCCGGTTAATTTAGGCATCTGTATATCAAGGAAAATGAGATCCGGATTTAACTCATTAATTTTCTTTACTCCTTCGAAACCGTTTGAACATTCGGCCAGAATTTCTATTTCAGAATGATTGGAAAGAAATTTCCTGATGATCTGCCTTGCAAGTGTTTCATCATCAATTATAATGACGGTTATTTTTTTATCCATTTTCGGTTGAGAATATTAGAAATGTAAATATAATGCAAGAAGAGAAAAACAGCCAGAAATTATTTAAGTATTAGTTCATTTGAGGTATAAACAATGTCACCCTGAAAACATTGTCGGTTTTATCAACCTTCATTAATTCATCCTGATGATAAATTAATTTGAGTCTTTCACTGATATTCTTTAACCCGACACCGGTTCCTTTTTTTGACTTTGTTTCTGGATCGTAAGTATTTGAAACTTCAATCTTGAGGTAACCATTTTCTCCGGAACATTTAAGGTTTACATTTACTTTCTCAAGAGATTCGTATACAGCGTGTTTAATTGCATTTTCAAATAAAGGTTGAAGCAGCATATTCGGAACTTCATGTTCCAGGCATTCTTCGGTTAGTTCTTCGGTAAAATCAAATTTATCTTCAAATCTGATCTTTTCTATTTCCAGGTAAAGTTTAATGTTTTTTAGTTCATCTTTAAGTTTATTCTTCTGCTGATCATTATTTGCGAGAGTGTATCTTAAAAATTCAGCCAGTTTCAAAATCATACTTCTTGCTTTTTCAGGATCTATAGTTGTAAGTGCACTCATAGAATTGAGACTGTTAAAAATAAAATGCGGATTAATCTGAAATTTTAATGATCTTAATTCGGCCTGTGTAATCAGATTTTTCAATTCTGATTCATGAAGTTTCCTTTCCTGGAAACCTGAATAGTAAATGATGATATAATAGAAAGAAGTTATTACGAAATACAGAAGTACACCAATGAGAAAGCGCCATGGTAAAATTGAAATGAAAAAATTCTGATAGGCATCGTTAACTCCTAAAATTACTTTTAGTACAGCATAACCGCAGAAAAGCCAAATTACTGAAACTGCAACGGCCCCGAGAACATGGTTTATAATTATTTTCGAAAAGCTTGCGTCCTCGAATGAAATATACCGGGTTGAATACCAGAAACTTAAACCCAATCCGCTTAATAAAAGGTTGAAAACAAGACTATCTGCTACGGAAGCTGCAAAATCAATTTTGAAAACCAGATTCAGAAGCAGAAAATTTAATATTATAACTACTAACCAAAAGAATAAGTATAGGTAAATATTCCTTACACTGCTTATTATAGGGTTACTTTCCATTCAGCTTTTCTAAAAAGTTTTTACTTCACCACCGCCGAAAATTACTATACCTTTTATGATTAAGGTTTTATCCGGATCAGTTTCTATATTTGGATTTCTTGTACCTTTATGTGAGAATCCACCGAATAAAGGAAGTACATCAATTATTACGTTCCATTCCTTCGGTACAAACAAAGTAGTTCCTCCAAATATTGCGGTAACTTCAAGAACATTTTTTCCCGGGGCAAGTTTACAACGCGTTAAATCTATTTCAGATCCTCCGAAAATTGCAGTTACATTTCCGCCCTGGAAATTATTTGATGAAATTAATTTGTGTCCACCGCCGAATATTGCAACATCATCCAGCCTGTCAATATCAGAGGAATTAAAGTTAGTTTGTCCAGTTGTGCTGTCCTGTGTTGTTTGTTTATCTTTATTAAAAGTATCATTGTAAACTGAATGAGATCTTCTTTTGGTAAGAATATAAATGCCGAGAGCTATTATTAAAATGGAGAATACGACTCCGCTATTAAATGCTATCCATGGGAAAATTCTGGGTAAAAGTAGCACCGTTCCGACTATCACGAAAATAATTCCTGTTCCTCTCTTCTCCGAGTTTGCCAGGATAAGTACACCGACTATAATCAGGATTGTTGGAAACGAAAAAATAATATGCGGAATATTGAAATAAAGAAAATTAAGATTATCTAATAAAAAAAGAGCTCCGATAACTACAAGTATTAAACCAACAATATTTCTACTATTTGTTTTGCTTCTGTTTTCAACCATTTTATTTGCCTCTGGAAAAAGTTTTTATTCACAACTAAAAATAGTTTAATTTCATCCGGGGGTAAACATTAAATCGGTGAATGGCAGATATTCATCGGTTAATTATTAATTAAAAGTGTTTCAAATTCAAACGTGAATCTAAAAATCTAACAGCAAAATACTAACACAGTTTTATTAAGACTGAATCCTAACTAAATTTTCTTAGTGTACGCTCTGGCACAAGTATTGTTTATTTAAAATTCGAAAAAATTCGAGCTGTTGTTTGGCGACTACTCGCAGCTTCTTTAATGAAGACGAAATTTTTGAATTTCCGGGTTACTTTCTCTACAAACAACAGCTCACCGATTTTTAAACCCTCCCCCGTAATTGTTATTATAATTCTTACTCCTGATAGTTAATCATTACAGTTTTCAAATCATTTTAATTCCTTACAATACCCTTTAATTACATCTCTAATTTTGCTTATATTTATTTTTCGTATTCAGAAGAAATGGAATAATATTGGCAAAAGAAAAAATACTGGTTACTTCAGCCCTTCCTTATGCTAATGGACCAATACATCTCGGCCACCTAAGCGGCGCATACCTTCCTGCAGATATTTACGTTCGCTATAATAGAATGAAGGGAAATGACGTTATTTATATATGCGGATCAGATGAACACGGAGTTCCCATTACTATCAGTGCCGATAAAGAAAAAGTAAGCCCTAATGTTATCATAGATCGTTATCACGAGATAAATAAAAAAGCTTTCGAACAATTCGGTATGAGCTTCGATATTTATTCGCGGACAAGTCTCCCAATTCATCACGAAACAGCTAAAGAATTTTTCCTTGAATTTTACAACAGGGGATTGCTGAATGAGAAAAAGACGCGCCAGTTTTATGATGAGGAAGTAAAAATGTTTCTGCCCGATCGATATGTTGAAGGAACCTGTCCTAACTGTGGTTATGAAGAAGCCAGGAGCGATGAATGTGAAAACTGCGGAGCCCTATACGAACCATCCGAATTAAAGAATCCAAAGAGCAAAATTACCGGTAAAACTCCGGTTTTAAAGGTAACTTCGCACTGGTATTTCCCCCTGGGAGATTATCAGCAAAAACTTGAAGAGTATGTAAATGTAAGCAGTAAAAATTACGGCTGGAAAGATAATGTTATACAATATTGCAGAGGTTGGTTTAAAGCAGGATTAAAAGATCGTGCTTATACCCGTGATCTGGATTGGGGAGTACCTGTTCCGCTCGATTCTGCTAAAGGGAAAGTTTTATACGTGTGGTTCGAAGCTGTACTTGGTTATATCTCCGCAACAAAAGAGCTTTCAATTAAACTTGGAAAAGAAAATCTTTGGAGAGAATTCTGGCAGGGTGAAAATACTAAGTATATAGCATTTATAGGAAAAGATAACGTAGTATTTCACTGCATTATTTTCCCGGCAATGCTGATGGCCTGGAATGACGGTGATAAAGAAAAATATATTCTTCCGCAGAATGTACCTGCAAATGAATTTTTGAATTTTGAAGGCAAGAAATTTTCAAAAAGCCGTAACTGGGGAATTGACGTAATCGATTTTCTTAAAATATTTCCCGCTGATCCTTTAAGATATACGCTGGCTGCAAATCTTCCGGAGACCCGGGATACTGATTTCTACTGGAAAGAATTCCAGTTAAGAAATAATAGTGAACTTGCTGATATTCTTGGTAACTTTATAAACAGAACTTTTACATTTGTACATAAACACTTTGATGGAAAAGTACCCGCAAAAGGAAAATTAGAAAAAATTGATGAAGAAATGGTTGAATTAATTTCAGGGTATCCTGCTAAAATATCCGGGCTCTTCAATTGTTATAAAATAAAAGACGGCGTTACTGAAATTATGAACCTGGCAAGGGCTGGTAATAAATATTTCAATGATTCTGAACCCTGGGTAACTATAAAAAAAGATAAAGAAAGCTGCGGTACCACTCTTAATACTTGTCTTCAGACAATCTATACTTTAGCAGGACTATTTTCTCCCGTAATTCCGTTTTCATCTGAAAAAACTTTTAAGATACTTAACGCGACCCCGGTTACGTGGGACGACCTGGGTAAAGAAAATCTGGAAGCCAATCATCAATTAAATAAGGCTGAAATAATTTTTCCTAAAATTGAAGATGAAGCAATTGAAAATCAGGTTGCAAAATTGGGAGGAAAAGAAAATACAGAAAATAACGATGAGTTAATTTCAATTGAAGAATTTGATAAAATTAAGCTGAAAGTAGCTGAAATTGTTGAAGCTGTAAATGTCCCTAAAAGTGAAAAACTCATAAAATTAAAAGTCAGGCTGGGAGAAAGTGAGCGCCAGGTTCTTGCCGGAATTGCTAAAAGTTACAAAGCTGAAGAACTGATTGGTAAAAAAGTTGTTATAGTTGCCAATTTAAAACCAGCCAAACTAATGGGACAGGAATCTCAGGGAATGGTTTTGGCTGTTGAAAATGAAAATGGAAGTCTTAATATTCTGACGGTTGATCAGAAGGTTAAAAATGGTACAAGGGCAAAGTAATTTTAAATAATTGTTTCAATTTTTTCGGAGATCTAAGATGAAAAAAATATTTTTACCAATGTTTTTGTTGTGTATGTATGCCACAATATTTGGCCAGCAGCCGATAAATAAAATATCTTCAGCGCTGGAATCTAAAATCAGCGGTGCTGCAACAAATGAAGAAATTTTAGTGTGGGTATATTTTACTGACAAGGGAAATAATACTGATGTTTATTTCAGCAACCCGCTGCTGGTTGTAAGTGAGAAATCACTTAAGAGAAGGGAAAAAGCAATGGGAGAATCACCAATAACAATGAGAGATATCCCCGTTAGCACATCTTATATTTCCCAGCTTAAATCATTGGGTATGCAGGTAAAATGGCCATCGAAATGGCTGAATGCTGTTAGCGGTTTGGTGAATACAAATCAAGTGAATGAAATTGTAGCTTTGCCCTTTGTTAAAAAACTTGATGTTGTTTACAAATTGAAAAAGGGATATCAACCAACTCCGAATATCAACGAAATGTCTAATCAGCTTCAAAAATCAGATCAACCTGAAAGCATTCACAGTCTTAATTATGGCTCATCGTATGACGAAATGCAGCAAATAAATGTTCCGGCTGTTCATGATTTAGGATTTACCGGGCAGGGAGTTACAATTTGCCTTATGGATGCAGGCTTCAGCAGACTTAGTCATGATGCGTTTCTTTCAATGAATATTATTGCGGCATGGGATTTTGTAAATAATGATCCGAATGTTGGTAATCAGGCAGATTCCGGTGATGGTTCACACGGTACAGAAACTCTTTCCACAATTGGTGGATACGCTCCGGGTAATCTGATTGGTCCGGCATTTAGCTCAAACTATATTCTTGCTAAAACAGAAAATACCGATAGTGAAACCCCGATTGAAGAAGATAACTGGATAGCAGCCTTTGAATGGGCTGACAGCATTGGAGTAGATGTCACATCAACATCTCTCAGCTATCTTGCGTTTGATCCACCATGGCCCAGTTATACCTGGATGGATATGGATGGAAACACCACCGTTGTAACGAATGGAGCTGATTATGCGGCTTCGGTTGGTATAGTAGTAGTAAACTCAGCCAGTAATGATGGATATAATTCTTCGCACAATACACTTGGCGGACCTGCCGATGGTGATAGTGTTATTGCCGTCGGGGCAGTGGATTATTCCGGTAGCAGAGCAAGTTTTAGCAGTGTTGGTCCAACGGTAGATGGAAGAATTAAACCTGATATTATGGCTTTAGGAGAAGGGAATGTTGTTGCTTCACCTTATAACGATCATAATTACTCTTCCGCAAGTGGTACATCATTCAGCTGCCCGCTTTCTGCCGGAGTTGCAGCGCTAATTCTTTGCGCTAATCCCGGTCTTAACGCAATGCAGGTAAGAGATGCAATGAGAAATACAGCATCACAAAATACAAATCCCGATAATCTTAACGGCTGGGGAATACTGGATGCTCTTGCTGCTATAAATTATTTTCCCACACCTGTTGAGCTTGAATCCTTTACAGCAAAAGTAATAAACGGAAATGTAAATCTTGAATGGATGACGGCTACTGAAAAAAATAACCGCGGATTTGAAATTGAGAAAAAAACTGCGGAAAATGATTTTAAAACCATTGGCTTTGTTGAAGGAAACGGAACGATAACCACACCAACTAATTATTCTTTTATTGATAGAAACAGTGCAAAAGGATTGGCCACATACAGACTAAAGCAAATGGATTTTGATGGTAAATTTACATACAGTAGTGAGGTAACCGTTGATGTTCCGCTTGCTTCTGATTTTGTTCTTGAGCAGAATTATCCAAATCCTTTCAATCCATCAACAAGAATTAGTTATTCTGTTCCCAATTCATCCAGGGTTAAGCTTATTTTATACGATATACTGGGAAACCAGGTAAAAGTATTATCCGATGAATTTAAAGAAGCAGGAAATTACTCATATACACTTAATGCAAATGAACTTTCGAGTGGAGTTTACATTGTCAGATTGAACTCCGGTTCAACATTTAAGGCAATAAAAATTACACTGGCAAAGTAGGATTAACAGAAATAATTGTTGATTAACCATATCGGTTTACCTTGATTTTCAAACCGCCTATGGATAAAATTAACGGCTAAATTGATATTTATATAAAAATAAGGAGAAATACTCGATGTTCCGAAGGGTCATTTTACCACTTGTTGTTTTGGTTTCGCTTATTCTCAGTTCATGTGCTCCTAAACATGCTGATATAGTCGTAGCAAAATTTGATGATGAACAGATAAAGATGCATGAATTTGAACAGATGTATGCTAAGAATACCGGAAATTATGAAAATGCTAAGAAAGACAGTCTTTCACAACTGAAAAATTTTCTGGATCTATATGTTAATTTCAAGATGAAACTGAGAGATGCTTACGTACGCGGTTATGATACCAACCCTGAATTAACTCAGGAATTACAGGATTATAAAAAGAAAGTGGGTGTTTCTTATATTCTTGAAAAACAGATAGTTGAACCCGGATTAGAAAAACTCTATGATAGAAGGAAGTTTGAATTAAGAGTTAGTCACCTTATGATAAGGCCCGATTCAACCGGCGACGCAGCTGCTAAAAAACTGGCAGAAACAATACTGGATAGTATAAAACATGGTGCCAGCTTCAGCGATATGGTTAAAAAATATTCGGATGATACTTATTCTAAAAATATAGGCGGCGATATATATTATGTGACTGCAGGAATATTACCTCCTGAATTTGAAGATGCAGCATACGCAACCCCCGTGGATAGTGTTTATCCTTCAGTTGTTCACACGAGATATGGTTATCACTTAATAAAAGTAACAGATAAAAGAGAACGTATTCCGCAGATTAAAGCAAGTCACATACTTGTAAACTATAATAATCCTGAAGGAAAAGTTGATACTGCTTATGCAAGAGCGAAAATTGATACTGTTATGCAGAAATTGAAAAATGGTGAAGATTTTGCAAAACTTGCTGAAGAATATTCTGATGATACAGGCTCCAAGAAAAACGGCGGGGATCTTGGATATTTCAGCAGGAGAATGATGGTGAAAGAATTTGATGAAGCTGCATTCAATCTTAAACCCGGACAAATATCCGATATAGTACAGACTAACTTTGGTTTTCATATCATAAAACTTACTGATCAAAAACCCTACCCCACTTTTGATGAAGACAAAGAAGAACTTGAAAAAATGTTCAAGCAGACAAGATACCAGGCGGAATATGATTCGCTTGTCAGTAGTCTGAAAAATAAATATGGATTCAAAATTAATCAGGATACATACAATAACGTGCTTCAGAATGCTGATTCAATCAGGGTTGGCGGAACAATTAAAAATTATGATGAACTAAAGGATAAGCCCTTATTCACTTATGATAAGGATAAAGCTGTTAATGTGTCAACTGTTATTGATAGAATGAATTCGGAACGTCAGTTTATGAACAGAATGATTGATAAAAATATTCTCGACGCTTCTATAGAAAAAGTTGCAGGTGATAGTTTGCTTGAAGTTGCTGCATTACACCTTGACGAAAATGATGCAGAGTTTGCGTCACTTATGGATGATTATAAAAACGGAATTTTTGTTTTCAAACTTCAGGATGATGAAGTATGGAGCAAAATTAATGCTGACAGTTCAAAACTTTATAATTACTATGAGAAGACAAAAGATAAATATGTATGGCCAGACAGGCTAAACTTCAGCGAGATATACTCAAAGAATGATTCGTTAATACATGTTTATTACAAAGATTTGCAAAACGGAGCCGATTTTGATTCGCTGGCCGCTGCTTATACAGAGCGTCCTGATATGAAGAAAAAATCAGGCAACTACGGATTAGTAGCAGTAACCTATTCTCCTCTTGCAACTAAAACAAATGAATTACTCACAAAGCCGGGTTCATATTCAGAACCATTTGCGTATGCTGGTGGTTACTCAATTGTAAAACTAATTGAAAAAGATCCTTCTCATCAGAAATCATTTGAGGAAGCAAAAGCAGAAGTTTCAGGTGCTTACCAGGAAAATGAATCAAAGACCCTGGAACATAATTACATTGAGAGCCTGAAAAAGAGGTATGATCCTCAACTTTATTACGATAAACTTGAAGAAGCATTTAAAGATCAGCAATAATATATTTCTTTTGATTCTTACTGCCGCGGTCGTTTTAAACGGCTGCGGTAAAGAATCACCTAAAAAAGAATTTATAGCAAGGGTCAATGATTCATATTTCACAAGTGAAGATCTGGCTGCTGCAATTGATTCCAGTTCATCGAGAAATTTTTACAGGAATGAGATTGTAAGAAACTGGATTGATAAAGAACTGCTGTTCCAGCAAGCAGAAAATTCCGGAATTCTAAAAGACAAAAATTTTCTTCGTGTAAAAAATGAATCGGAAAAACAGCTTGCTGTAACATTTCTGATAAATAAATTATTTGAAGAGGAAAAAATTACTATTGAACCCGCTGAAGTAAAAGATTACTACGAGAAAAATAAAGATAATTTCAGGTTATTTCACAATGCCTTCCTGATAAACCTGATTGAGTTTGATGACGAGGATAAAGCGATTGAGTTCAGGAACAAAGCTTTTGACAGCAACTGGGAAAAATCAGTTGAAGCATTTCAAGCTGATTCCAATATTGTGTACAAAGAAAACTCGCATCTTGTTTATGAGTATGAAGTACAGCCTGCCGATCTGATTCGTGCATTAAGGGAACTACAGGCAGGTGAAATCAGTATTGTTATTAACGACGGCACCGGTAATTTTTATGTTGTTCAACTTATTCAGAAATATGATAAAGGAAGCTATTCCGCCGTTGGAAATTATTAATGAATTAGTCCGAAACAGGTTTATGGCGTTGAAGAAGGAACAGTTCATTAAAAATTATGTTAAAGAATTATATTCAAAAAATGATATAGAAGTTAAATAGGTGTATAATGAAATTTAAGATTTTGGTTGTGTTCATTTTCCTGGCGGGTTTGGGATATGCCCAGGAAGTACTTGACAAGGTTGTTGCAGTTGTTGATAATGAAATTATTACAGAAAGTGAACTTGATTTCCAGACTAATCTCCTTGCCTCAAGGTACGGTGTTTCTCCCGATTCACCTGCTTTAAGAAAGCAGACTCTTAACTCTATGATTGAAGAGAAACTTGCTTATGCCCAGGCCAATCTTGATTCAATTGAAGTTACCGATGATGAAGTTGATAAAAGAATTGATTACCAGATACAATTATTTATTCAGCAGTATGGATCTAAGGAGCGTGTTGAACAGGTTTACGGAATGAGTATAGAAAAAATAAAAAGAGAATTGAGAGATGATGTAAGAAAAAACCTTATGGTTCAGAAACTTCGTGAGAAAAATTTCGGTACTGTGGAGGCTACGAGAAGAGATGTTGAAGAATTTTTTAAAACCTATAAAGACAGTCTTGGTGTAATTCCCGAAAAAGTTAAGATTGCCCACATCTTCAGGTCACCTAAAACTTCAGAGGAAGCAAAGGAAAAATCCCGGGAGTTTGCACAAGCAATTCTTGATTCAATTAAAAACGGTGCAGACTTTGCAGAGATGGCAAAGAAATATTCTGAAGATCCCGGCAGCGCAAAAGAAGGCGGTGATCTTGGATTTGTTAAGAAAGGTGTTTTCTATCCTGAATTTGAATCTGCAGCCTATGCTCTTCAGCCGGGTGAAATTTCAGGCGTGGTAGAATCACCTGTGGGTTTTCATATCATTCAGCTTATTGAAAAAAGAGGTGAATCGATTCACACCAGACATATACTTATTAAAATTAAAGCTGATGAAAATGCGGATTTGAAAACGATTGACTTCCTGACAGCAGTAAGAGACAGTATTGTTAAAGGTGACAGCACTTTTGCTTATTATGCAAAAAAATACAGCGACGATGAAGATACCGCTCCGTTCGGCGGTGAGCTCGGAACTTTTTATATAAATCAGCTTGATAAAAGTGTTCTTGACGTTGTTTCTAAACTTAAAGTCGGGGAGATCAGTTTCCCCAAAAGATATGAATACTCTTCCGGAAGTTATGGCTACCATATAATCTATCTTGAAGAAAGAACGGCGCAGCATGCCCCTGATCTGGATAAGGATTATGCCGATATTAAAAAGCTTGCCGATGAATACAAGAAACAGAAGAAATACCAGGAGTGGATTGAAAGTCTTAAAGGAAAAATTTATTACGATATCAGGTTGTAAATAAAAGGATTTTAAATTTGAAAGAAGCAAGTGAAGGTGACGTTCAGTTAGCCGAAAAACTGAACGCAAAAGTAAAACAAACCAAACAGGAAATCGGTAAAATAATTATCGGGCAGGAAGATATAATTGAGCAGCTGCTTATATCTCTTCTATCGCGCGGACATTGTCTGCTGGTTGGCGTTCCCGGGCTGGCAAAAACTCTCCTTATTAAAACACTTGCCGAAGTTATGGATCTTAAATTCAGCCGCATCCAGTTTACTCCCGATTTAATGCCGAGTGATATTACCGGAACTGAACTTGTTGAAGAAGATCCGCTTTCAAAGAAAAGAAATTTCCGTTTTGTTGAAGGACCAATTTTCGCAAATGTTATTCTTGCTGATGAAATAAACAGAACTCCTCCTAAAACACAAGCCGCACTTTTAGAAGCGATGCAGGAACACAGGGTAACTACTGCAGGAGTTACAAAAGTTTTAGACGAACCATTTTTTGTTCTTGCAACGCAAAATCCTATTGAGCAGGAAGGAACTTATCCGCTTCCAGAAGCACAGCTAGACAGGTTTATGTTTAATCTATGGCTGGATTATCCTTCGTTTGAAGAAGAAAAGAAAATTGTACAGACAACAACAAGTGAATACAAAGCAGAACTTTCAAAAGTAGTCTCTGCAGAAGAGATTATTTTATTCCAGGATCTTGTTAGAAGAGTTCCTGTTGCAGATAATGTTATTGAGTTTGCAGTAAGAGCTGCTAATCTTACACGTCCTACAAATAGTTCTTCCCCGCAATTTATAAAAGACTGGATTACATGGGGTGCCGGACCGCGAGCCTCACAGTATTTAATAATGGCTGCAAAAACCCGTGCAGTTATAAACGGAAGATACACCCCGAATATAGATGATGTTAAATTTGCAATGACTCCTGTTTTACGTCATCGAATCATAACAAACTTCAGTGCTGAAGCTGATGGAATTACTTCTGTTGATGTAATACAGAAGCTTGTGAAAGAACTGGGTTAGAATTACAGCTTGTCTTGCCTGTAGGGCGAGATATGCAGTGCACAGTCTTCAATCTCCAGTTTCAGCATTATAAATACAACAGATTTACAATAATAAATTTTGGTATAAAACCTTTTTTCCTAAAAAATCCGTTCACTAATCCGCAAAATTCTACCTTTAAAGATTCTTCTTGCCAGTTAAATTAAATTCGTTTAGGTTGCTGTTGTTTATGGAAGGGAATTAAACAACTTGAAAGGGAAAACAAATGAAAAGAATTCTATCAGGTTTACTTTTAGTTTTTGTAATTACAATTGCTGTTAATGCACAGCCTTATGTATTTTATTCCACCGACATTAGTGATACATCATTATTTCAAGATATGTCCACAATTTGGCGATTAGATCTTTCAACCGGGACTAAGGAGACCTTTATAGATACACTTTCACAAATCTACATATTAGGCTGGGATAGTAAGCAAGAATGGATGTACGTTACCTATTACAAGAATCCCGCAGAAATTTATAATCTAAAGACCTTAGAAGTAAAAGAAATTCCAGAAAAGTTATCGGGATTATATGGTGGCTTTATTTATTCCGACTTAAATAACAAAATTTATTTTTTTTCTGACATATGGGATAATAAGGCCCAATTTAGTTCTCTTGATTTGACCAATGATAATTTCAATTCATTGTTGATTGTCCCGAATAATGGTCTAATGGGTAATATTTTAAATGAAGAAGCATTTCTGTCACACAATCAGGAGATTATTTATTTTGTATTGGAAGATACACTTCACACACCGAGACATTTAAATGAAGATAAAATAATTTACTTTTCAACTATTACAAATAATATAATTAAAACCAATAGTTTATCTGCTTTTGGTTATCCCGGGTGTGATGCCTATAAACTACACAAAGGTAGAAATGGAAAGGCAATTGTTCAATCGTACAAAAACAAATTAAGTTATTTAAGAGTCTATGACTTTGATAACGATACAGGATCATCATATATATCTTACGAAGGAGCAATTTCACCATATTTTACTGATAAGGGTGAATACGTTATTTTAGCTGCTTTGGAGGTTAATTCAGGTTCGCTAAATTACCCTGGGAAATTTTTCATTTACAGTACTATAACATCTACTCTTTTAAGGACTATTTCACTTCCTGAAGGGGGTGAAATTTACACTTTCGATAATTACCCTGACGATCTTTATTATGTCGTAGATATTGATTCACCAAAAAGACAAATCTTTCACATAAATGCAGATTCACTTTTGAATAGATAAGGTTGGTAACTATAAAACAATATAGCAATTCAACAGTTGAATCAGAGTCTTGCAATCTTGTAATTCTTAAAAGCGAAATAAATTTCTTTAGCGGCAGTTTTAACTACTGAAGCCGTTGGCACTGCAAGCAGCATTCCTAAAACACCAAACAACTGGCTTCCGGCAATAATTAAGAGTATAATTATTATCGGGTGCATATCAACACTTTTTGAAAACACATAGGGCTGTACAAACCCGTTATCCGCTACATAGGTGAGAATAACAAGCAGAACGATAAATGGTACCTGAGATAAATCACCGGTTTGTATAATGGAAATAATTATTGCCGGCACACCGCCAATCACCGGGCCAAAATAAGGAACGAGATGCCCGAGTCCTGCGATTACCCCAAGCGGCAGTGCGTTATGAACACCGATAAAATAAAGCCCTACTCCCATAGTTACTCCAACAAAAGAAGCATCAAAAATCCATGCGCGGACAAACCTGCCAAGCTGGAGGCTAACTTTTTTTAATATCCAGTAAGACATTTCGAAATAATTGTTGGGAATAACATGAAGAATATTCTTCATTATTTTTTTGCTGTCTTTAACAAGAAAGAAAGTAATAAAGGGAATGATTACTATAAGAAGAATAGCTGAAACAATTCCTGAAACCAGTGTAGAAAGAGTATCGAAGGAATTAACAAACTGTGATGAAATGAATTCTTCAATTTTTTGAGAAAGTTCACCGACTTTAAAGAATGGGAATAACCGGTATATTTCAGTTTCTAACTGCACCAGCTGATCGTGAAGTGAAAATGATTTTAAGGAATTCATCAGTTGATCCATTTGAACAACAAACTTTGGTATGATGAACGAAAGCAGAAGGTAAAGCAGAAAGCCTGTAGCGCTGAAAATAATTAGCGTGGAAGTCAGCCTGTTCAAACCTTCTTTCTCAAGTATTGCTACAACAGGATTAAAAATGAAGGCAAGCAGAACAGAAAAAATAAGGATTAGGAAAATATCGGAGAGAAGAAAAACGATAACAAAAAGTAAAACTATTACAGATATCCAGATTAAAGTTCTTATAATTCGTTTTACGTTTTTTTCAGTCATCCGATTTTTAATTTTAGCTTAAACATACTAAAAATATATTGAGAAAGAGATAAAATCAGACCTCACTGATTGCTTCGACTCTTCTGATTTCTGGCACTTCACGCATAAGTGATCTTTCAATGCCGGCACGGAGCGTCATAACTGATAAAGGACAAACTTTACACGCGCCAGTAAGTCTTACTGTAACAATTCTATCCTCTGATATCCCGATAAGTTCTACGTCTCCGTTATCTGCCTGCAGGTACGGTCTCATTTGGTCAAGCGCTTTTAAAACTTTTTCAATCATAGAGAACATCCTGATGAAAAGAATTAATCATCGTTATCAAGAACAATTTCAACTTTAGAACCCGCTTGTGAATTTCTTTTTTTCACCTCGTCCGCAAGGTTCCGGGCAATATTCATCATAACATCTGCGTGTTCTGAATCGGGCATATCAAAAACAATGGGAATTCCTTTATCGCCTCCGATTCTTATCCGCGGATCAATAGGAATGCCACCAAGAAAAGGAGTTTCCGAATCCTTAGCCAGAGCAGAACCGCCGCCGCTTCCGAATATATCGTATTTTTTACCGGTATCCGGAGCAATAAAGTAACTCATATTTTCCACAATACCGAGTATTGGAACGTTCACTCTTCCAAACATTTTCAATGCTTTTCTCGCGTCTATTAGAGAAACTTCCTGCGGTGTTGTTACAATTACAGCGCCTGTTAATGGAATTGTCTGTACAAGCGTTAATTGAATATCACCGGTTCCGGGAGGCATATCAAAAACGAGATAATCAAGCTCATCCCAGTCCACATCCGTCATAAATTGTTTAACAGCACCGCTTGCCATAGGACCACGCCATATTACCGGTGCGTTGTCATCAATCAGAAATCCGATGGAAATTATTTTTATTCCGTAATTAAAAAGGGGAATCATCTTCATTGTTTCTTTGCTCTGGAAAATCTGGGGCTTTTTATTTATACCGAGCATAAGAGGAATGCTTGGTCCATAAATATCAGCGTCAATAATTCCAACCTTTGCACCATCTTTTGCAAGCGCAACAGCAAGGTTAACAGCAACTGTACTTTTTCCCACACCGCCTTTGCCGCTGGCAATTGCGATAGTGTTTTTAACTCCGGGCAGGATTGCATCTTTTTTAGGATCTTTATGTGCATTCACTTTTGATTCGAAATTAATATCAATCTCTTTTAAATCGGTAAATTCTTTTTTAATTGCTTCACCGAATTTTTTTTCGAGATTTTCAGTTGAAATATTAGCAGGGACTGAAATTGTTATATGTAATTTATTTCCCTTACTCTCAAATTCTTTAATCGAATTAAGTATCAGAAAATCAGTATTGATATCTTTACCGTCTAAATTTTTTAAAACGCTTAGGACTTCACTTTTTGTAATATCTGCCATCAAAACACCTTAATATTCCTGAATTGTAAAAAACAAATTTATAAAAAAAATGGCTCAGTATGAATGTGGGTACAGGCGAGTTAATTTAAACTTTAGTTTTAGTGTAATTGCCCGAAGCTTTAATTGTGTGATTCATCAGCCACTCCTGCGAATCGATTTGTTTGGTTCTTTCTTCACAGTTCTTGTGATGATACTCCATATCCGGGTAAAGGATACGGGCTTTAACATTATCCCTTAAAGAAGCTTTTATGAGTGTACGGTTTATTTCATTTTTTAATTTCTGATCTTCAACCGGGAACGCAATTTCAACTCTTCGGTCAAGATTTCTCTGCATAAAATCAGCGCTGCTCAAATATGTTTCGCCTTCACCGTTATTATGAAAATAAAAAATTCTGCTATGCTCAAGATATCTTCCCACAATGCTTATCACTTCAATGTTTTCACTCAAATCTTTTACCCCGGGTATAAGACAACAGATTCCGCGTACAATAAGTTTTATTTCCACTCCGGAATTTGATGCTTCATACATTGCCCCTATAAGTGCGGGATCAACGACAGAATTTAACTTGAATATTAGTTTTCCTTCTCCACCTGCTTTTACATTTTCAATTTCCCGGTTTATCAACTCCAGGAATTTTTCACGCATATTTATCGGGGCAACTATCAGTTTTTTAAAATCAGTTTGTTTGCTGTAACCGGTCAGGTAGTTAAAAATATCTGCAACATCAGTACAAATATCTTCATCATCTGTAAAGAACCCGAGATCAGTATAGACCTTTGCCGTAACAGCATTGTAGTTTCCTGTTGAAAGATGAACGTATCTTTTAACACCTTCAGTTTCTTTCCTGACTACCAGGGTCATCTTGGCATGAGCTTTTAAACCAACTAATCCATAAACAACATGCACCCCAACTTTCTCAAGTTCCCTTGCCCAGAAGATATTATTTTCTTCATCAAATCTTGCTTTTAATTCAACAAGAACCGCAACCTGTTTTCCTCTTTCGGCAGCTTCAACTAAATATTTTATAATCGGCGAATCCGGACCAACACGGTACAGAGTCTGCTTAATTGCCAGCACGTCCGGATCAACAGAAGCTTCTTTGATGAAATCAATTACCGGAGAAAAAGAATGATAAGGGTGATGAAGAAGAATATCTTTTTGTTTAAGGGTTGTAAAAATATCTTCATCCTCATCAAATGCTTTTGGTATAACAGGATAATATGGTTTGAATTTTAACTGGTGAAGCGGCAAATCATAAAGTGTCATTATGTCACTCAGACCAAGCGGACCTTCAAGCACGTGGACATCTTCCCTTGTTATCTGGAGATTTTCCATCAGTGTATCAAGCATAAACTCAGGCATCTGTTCAGCTACTTCAAGTCTTACAACTTTACCAAATCTTCTTAAGCGAATATTTTCTTCAATCACGCTGAGAAGGTCATCAGCTTCATCTTCCTGAAGTTCAATATCTGTGTCTCTAGTAATTCTGAACCTGTGAGCCTCAATTATTTCCATTCCCGGAAATAAGAGTTGAAGATTAGCCCTGATAAGATCACCGAGCCAGATAAATTTTGCATTAAAATTTCCGTTTGTCTGAATTTTTATATCGGGATCAACAATGGTATCGATACGCAGAAGCCTGGGTAAAATGCTTGGTACTTTAACACGCGCAAAATGATTTTCACCGTTGGGTTTACGGACAAGAATTGCAAGACTCAGGCTGAGATTTGAAATATAAGGGAAAGGTCTCCCGGGATCGAAAGCAAGCGGGGTTAGTACCGGGTAAATTTCCTTTTTAAAATAAGCAGTTAACTTACTTTGCTCATTTTCAGTGAGTTCAGAATACTCACAAACGCATATTTTATTTTTTCCAAGTTCTGGTATTACATTATTTAACCAGAGATCAAATACCTGTTTAAGCATAGGTTTTAGACACTTCTCAATTTTCTGAAGCTGTTCTCTTGGAGTAAGTCCGTCGATAGATGGTTCTAAAACATTTGCGGCTATCTGCTCTTTAAGTCCGCTGACTCTTATCATATAAAATTCATCTAGGTTAGTATGGAAGATTGAAATGAATTTTACTTTTTCAAGCAGCGGAAGATCCGGGTTCAGCGCTTCTTCAAGCACACGGCGGTTAAATTCGACCCAGCTTAAATCTCTGTTGAAGAAAAATTTTGGATCCCGATATTTTTTTAATAGCTCTTTTGCAGTCATTTAATTTCTTTATTTACAAACGGGCAACAATATACTGGATTAAATGTATAAATTCGCCTGAAAAATAAATCAAAAAACGTTCCCTGTTTATAAAAGGAAGGTAATTCAAAAACAGTGGAATAATAGAAATAAGTGAAAATTTACTTTAATTTAAATGATAAATATGATATAAGGGCAGTAAAAATTTCCTTAGCACAAGGGTGATTGCTCACCCCTGTTAAATATTAATTTCCGGCGGTAGCTTTCTCTTCACTGTATATTTTCGCGAATTCTCTCGGTTTTCTTTCTTTCCAGCTTCCTTTATTGTAAGCATAACCTGCAATCAGCGGGATTGCAATTGTAGCTTCCGAATAAACCATTTGTTCGGATGAAGTTGAAACCTTTCCCCAGCTGCTTGCTTCTTTTAATGTTGAGCTTGAAAGTGCACCGTCTCTTACATCTGCAACAGTAATTTGAATTGCATACTTATGCATTGGTGCATCTTCCTGGAGAATATCTGCGGCAACCACAATATCCTGTGTAAAGTTTTTAGGAACGCCGCCGCCAACCATAAATATTCCCGTTTCTTTGGAGGCAAGTTTAATTTTTGTAAGCTCAAGAAAATCTTTTGCAGAATCTATTGAAACATGTTTATCCGGATTTCCTGTCTGATGAATTATGAATCCGAATCCCGCTGAACAATCAGAAAAAGCGGGAACAAAAATCGGAACATTTTTCTGATAGCAAGCCCAGATTACAGAATCATCAACTTTGGGTCCGCCATTATTTTCCAGATACTTTCCGAACTCCCATAAAAGTTCACGTGATGAGTATGGTTTTGGCTCAAGGCTATCCAGAATTTTTGCACAGGTTTCATCGCATACACGAAGTTCATCTTCGTCAATATATGTATCATAAATACGATCGATATGTAAATCTCTTAACTGGTTGTCATCACTAAAAGGAGTTCCAATGTAATGTTTGAACCCGAGAGCTTCAAAGAAATCCTGATCGACCATAATTGCACCTGTTGAAACAATAGCATCAACCATATTATTATTTACAAGGTCATAAACAACTTTTTTAAGTCCGGCGCTGAAGATACTTCCTGCAAGTGTGAGGATTATTGTACAATCTTTATCTTTCAGCATTGTATCAAAAATTCTTGCAGCACGATTTAAATCTCTTGAGGAAAAAGCCATATGTTCAAATGAATCTACCAGAGAAATAACATTATGTTTTTTAATATCAATATGTTGTATTACATCTTTCAGAAAATCTTTTTTGCCTGCCATTATTGTCTCCTTGTATAAAATATTTTTATGAACAAAATAAAATAATAATAATCAGATGAAAAAATACTTCAACATTTAGCTAAATTCTTCTGGAATAAACATAGTGCAGATATGTGTCGATGAGATCGACACGTTTTCACAACGTGTCGAAATTTTAACGAAATATCGACACGTTCAATATTCTATTGTAAGAAATTCCTGGTCAGACTAAGTGCTCGAAACGGAATTAAAAAAAAACCTTTGCAATTCGCAAAATTCCCTGTTTCCAGGGAACCCTGTGTGAAACCCCGCTCTGATTTTTAAATTCATCAAAATGAGAAAGGTACCAGGTATAATTTCTCACCAATGCATCTTTATTAGAATACCTGGGTTTGTAGCCAAGCTTATTCTCGGCTTTTTCTATAGACACAAAAGAATCTTTTGAAGCGGTTTCATACACCCATTTGTATAAGGGGGAAAGGTTCATCGACTCAAGTATTCGCAACGTCCAGATGATGGGTTTCTCAGGCAATCCCACAATTTTTTTATTAAATCCTGCTTCATCAAGTACTGCCTGATAATCTTCCTTCATTGTTGTATATTCTTTTGCCCCAATATTGAAGGTATCATTAGCTTTCTCTTCAGGTAAAGTTGCACATAAATAAATCGCATCGCAAAGATCCTCAACATCTAATAACTGATATCGATTATTTCCGCTCCCGATCATCGGGAACCCTTTACCGTCTTTTGCCCAGTCATATAAAAGATCGAATACTCCAAGTCTTTCCGGCCCGACAAACGATTTTGGTCTTATTATAGAGACACACATCCCTCTATTCCGATACTTAAGACATTCTTCTTCGGCTTGAATCTTAGCTTTTCCGTAGGGCCCGACCCCATCGAGTTTATCATCCTCCTTTAATGGATGATGATCAGGAATGCCGTAAACAGCAGTAGAAGAAATGTGAATAAATCTTTTAACTTTATGTTTTTCTGCTTCCTCCAGGAGAATCTTTGTTCCTTCAATATCTGTCGAGAAAATATCTTCAGGTTTATACAGCGGTAGCGCAGCCGCGGTATGAACAACTACGTCAACACCTTCCATTGCTTTTTGAACGTCACTTTTATTTCTGATATCTCCTGTTATCTTCTGTATCTTGTCATTCATATCAGGGTAATCGAAGTTTACTATATCAAGAGAAACAATATCTTCCTTTTGTGAGTGTAAGCTGCGAACAAGATTTATACCTAAAAATCCGGCACCGCCGGTTACAAGAAATTTCATTTTTTATCCGAATGATTTTAAAATAACTGTTAAAACTAACAAAATTGAAATATGCTTCAAAGACTTAAAGTGATCACCGGACCAATCATTTTCTTGATAAAAAATTAACAATAAACTATGTTTCCATATGACTCTGAATTTGAAAACTGATAAACAGGAATACCCGTTATTCGGCTTTTCTATGTCTTTGTTTCTGCATGCTCTGATAATTACAGTTGCGGCGCTCATAATGAGCGTATCAATTAAAGAAACAAAAGTGGTATCGCCATATGTTCAAATCAGAACGATGGAAACGTCATCCGATATGCAAGAAATAAAACCTGAAAAGAAATTGAAAAGTGAAGCTAAGAATGTAAATAAAAGTGAAGAACAACCTAAAGTGGAAGAAAACAAAACTGAGAATGAAACTGAAGAAAATAAAAGTGAAGCAGTTTTTTATGATTTATCCGACAGCCAGACTGACACTACAAATTTAATCCAGGTTTATAAAGAAAATACGCTTGATGTTTCACTGAAATATCCTGCCGGATGGACGTATCTTGATCAGAATGTGAAAAATAAACTGGATGGAGTTACATTCTGGTCTAATTCAACAAAATATAATCCTCCCCCTTATGTTCATATTGAAGTAAAAGATAAGGATTTGTTTAATCCTAAAAGATTTAAGCATAACTACAAAACAAGAAATTATATCGCTTATTATAATGAACCTGAAGAACTTGAAGGACAAATCAATCAAATTATTTATATTAGAACCAACACCGACGAAGATTATAGCTTAAAACTAATAATGAAAGGTAAAGAAGCGTTTAAAAGTTTTCAGCCTGTCTTTTTCGGTATGGTTAAATCATTTAAATATGGCAACAAGTTTTTTTAACAAAACATAATTAACGGAGGTTCTATGAAGCTCAGAAACTTGAGTTATATATTCATTCTTTTTTCATTCATTGCCGTCTATTCAAATTTAGTTCAGGCACAGGATGAATTTGAAGGTAAAGTTACAATTAATGTTTTTGATGGAGGTCAGGCGCACACAATGGAATATTATGTGAAGGGAAGTAAGATTAGGTTTGATGCAAATGAAGAAGGACACGAAGGTCACGTTATAATGGATCCTTCAAATAAACAATTCTTGGTAGTTATGCCTCAGCAGAAAATGTACATGAGTATGCAGATACCGGATTATAGTTCAAATTCAGGTGACAATAGTTCGATGGATAAGGATGTAAGTTTTGAAAAAACCGGGGAGACTAAACAAATACTTGGTTACACCGCAGAAAAATGGACTTACAAAAGTAAAGATGATCAGGGAGAAGCCTGGATGACAAAAGATATCGGCGGATTTAAAATGTTTGATAATCCTATGCAGAAAAATAAACCACAGTGGCAGAAGGATTTAGCTACCTCAGGTTATTTTCCTCTGGAGGTTTATGAAAATGGAAAAAAGGTTTATGAAGTAACCAATATTGATAAAAAATCGCTTGATGAATCAATGTTTGAAGCGCCGGCAGGCTTTAAAAAAATGGATATGCCAATGATGCAAAAATAAAATTTAATTTATTAATTTTAATACCCTCTGGTTCAACCAGGGGGTATCATTATTATAAAAAGGGCACGTAATAAGTGATTAGCATATTACCCTTCCGATAAATCTTGACTTTTTTCAACATTAAGATTAACTTTCCTCTCTTTATTTGAAATGATTTCAGGTTTCGGAGGTAAAAAACGTGAAACAGGAAAAAATGACGCCTTTTATAAGTACAATTGAGGCTGATAGAAAATGGTATTTGGTTGATGCTACTGATCAGGTTTTGGGAAGGCTTGCGACAAAGATCGCAAGGATTATACGTGGAAAGAATAAAGCAATCTTTACTCCCAATGCTGATACTGGTGATTTTGTTGTTGTTATAAATGCTGATAAGATTAAAGTAACCGGAAAAAGAGGGTTGTTAAAAACCTATTCTCATCATTCCGGATATCCGGGAGGATTAAAAACCATATCGTTTGAAAACCAAATGGCAAAAAAACCTGAATTTGTAATTGAGAATGCTGTAAAAGGTATGCTGCCTAAAAACAGGCTTGGCAAAAAGCTTATAAAAAAATTAAAAGTTTATACCGGAGAATCTCATCCGCATGAAGCTCAGAAACCAGAAACAATTAGTTTAACGGAGAAATAATGGCTGATATTATTTATATAGGTAGAAGAAAAACATCGGTTGCCAGAGTTATTCTGAGAAACGGAAACGGAAAGATTACAGTTAACGGAAAAGAATTTGAACACGCTTTCCCTCAATTGTTAAGTAGAGAAGATATTCTGAATCCTTTTAAAGTAACAGAAACGTCGGGAAGTTATGATGTGCTGGTTAATGTAAATGGCGGTGGCACAACCGGGCAGGCTCAGGCAATTAGATTGGGAATAGCAAGAGCTTTGATTGAAATTAATCCGGACTTCAGGCCTGCACTGAAGAAGGAAGGATTTTTAACCAGGGACCCCAGGATGGTTGAACGTAAAAAGTATGGTCAGCCTAAAGCAAGAAAGAGATTCCAATTCTCTAAGAGATAATTTTTTAATTACTTATTTATTAAACACACATACTTTCTGATTTACCTCCTGTGTCCCCAAAGTTGGGATGAAAGGTAAAGAAGACGAGAGTAGAAGTTCCCTTTTTAGGGAAATAAACAGGAGACATAATGGAAAAGCTAGACCTCACTCAGCTTATTGAAGCTGGTGCACACTTCGGACACTTAACCCGCCGCTGGAATCCCAAAATGAAACCCTACATCTTTATGGAGAAGAATGGGATTCATATAATTGATCTTAAGAAAACACAATCCATGCTTGCTGCTTCCTCAGAAAACCTTTCACACTTAGTCGGAGAAGGTAAAAAAGTTCTTTTCGTAGGAACAAAGAAACAGGCAAAAGGTGTTATAGAAAATGAAGCTAAACGATGTGATATGAACTGGGTGAGTGAAAGATGGCTTGGCGGAATGCTTACCAATTTTGCTACAATTAGAAAAAGTGTTAAACGATTGAATAACATTGAGAAGCAGGAAACCGACGGCACGTTTGATAAAATCACCAAAAAAGAAAGACTCTTTCTGACGCGTGAAAAAGATAAGCTGAAAAAAGTTCTTGAAGGTGTGGAATCCATGAACAGGCTTCCGGGCGCATTGTTCGTAGTGGATATAAAGAAAGAATCTATTGCAGTAAAAGAAGCGTTGAGATTAAACATTCCTGTCTTTGCAATAGTTGATACAAACTGTGACCCGGATCCGATAAATTATATTGTACCTGCTAATGATGATGCTGTAAATACAATTGAATTAATTGTAAAATATATGGCAGATGCTGTAATTGAAGGAGTTGCCAAAGCCAAGGAATTGAAGGCTGAAGAAGCTGCAGAAAGAGAGAGAGTTAAAAAAGAAAAAGAACAGGAATCTTCTGAAACAAAAGAAGAAACGGCTTCTTAATAATTTTAATTGAAAAGGAATTTAGAAATGACAATTACTGCTCAACAAGTGAATGAATTAAGACAAAAAACCGGTTCCGGTATGATGGATTGTAAAAAAGCTCTTATTGAAGCAGACGGTGATATGCAGAAAGCTATAGAAATTCTCAGGAAAAAAGGTCAGGCTGTTGCATCAAAAAGAGCTGAGAAAACTGCTGGTGAAGGACTTGTACTAACCAGGATTTCTGAAGATAAAAAATCCGGAATCATCGTTGAGGTTAACTGCGAAACTGATTTTGTTGCCAACAGTGAGGACTTTGTTAATTTTGCAAATTCGGTCGCTGATAAAATCTCTGCAACGAATCCCTCAACCCCTGAAGAATTGATTAACAAGAATGCTGATATTAAGAATAGTTTGCATGACGTTATGGGAAAAGTTGGTGAGAAGATTGAGATATCACGTCTTGCAAATGATAAAACTGAAAACGGACTTATTGTTGATTATATTCACCCCGGTTCTAAATTAGGAGTTATTGTTGTGTTCAAGAATGGTGGCGACAAGGCTTCTGAACTTGCGGCAATTGGAAAGGATATTGCAATGCAGGTTGCGGCAATGAGACCAATTTGTGTAAACAGAGATGAAGTACCGAAAGACCTGATTGAAAAGGAAATTGAAATTTATAAAGAAGTTTCGCGCAAAGAAGGTAAACCTGAACAGATTCTGGATAAAATTGCCCAGGGAAAGATGAATAAATATTATCAGGAAAATTGTCTGATCGAACAGGCATATATTAAGGATAATTCCAAATCTGTAGGTGATTTATTGAAGGAATTTAACACAAAGAATAATTCTGAAGTAGATATTGATCATTTTCGCCGCTTCCATCTTGGTGATGAGAATAAATAAAAAAACTTAAAATCAAAGAAGGTCTTAAATAATTTAAGACCTTTTTTTATATTTAAACCGATATTATTCAAGAACTTAAATTATTTAATGAAAGATATGACTTGTGAGTAAAAATCTGACTTATAAAAGAATCATGTTAAAATTAAGCGGTGAATCTTTGATGGGCGAAAAAGGCTTTGGGATTGATCATAACGTGTTGGAATTTTTTGCGGAAGAAGTTAAAAAAGTTCATGAAATAAACGTTGAATTAGGAATTGTTATCGGAGGTGGAAATATATACCGCGGATTAAGTGCAAGTGATCAGGGTATTGAACGAGTTACAGGAGACCAGATGGGTATGCTTGCTACTATGATTAATTCTCTTGCACTTCAGAATGCCATTGAAAAATGCGGAATACCGACCCGTTTGATGAGCGCTATAAAAATGGAGGAAATTGCCGAACCCTATATCAGAAGAAGGGCAATAAGGCATCTTGAAAAAGGCAGGGTTGTTATTTTAGGTGCTGGTACCGGGCATCCATATTTTTCTACAGATACAGCTGCTTCTCTTCGGGCTGTGGAAATTGAAGCTGATGTTATTGTGAAGGGAACAAGAGTAGACGGCGTTTTCAATTCTGATCCTGAAAAAAACTCTGATGCGATTAAATATGAAAACATTTCCTATCTTGATATACTCAAAAAAAATCTGCGTGTTATGGATTTAACTGCCGTAAGTTTGTGTCAGGAAAATAATCTTCCAATGATAGTTTTTAATATGGATGTGCCGGATAATCTTCTTAAGCTTGCAGAAGGTAAACCTGTAGGAACCAAAATAAACAATCAGACAATTGCAGAAGCAAATTAAATAATTGAGGAAACTATGGAACAAATAATAAAAGATGCAAAATCCAGAATGGATAAATCCATAGATGCTCTGAGAGGAGAGCTTTCAAAAATAAGATCGGGTAAAGCAACAACTGCTTTGCTTGATGGAATTAAAGTTGACTACTACGGAACATTCACACCAATAAGCCAGGTTGGTAATTTAAATGTTCTCGATGCACATACTCTATCTTTCACTCCGTGGGATAAATCGATACTTATGGCAGTAGATAAAGCAATATTAGAAGCTAACATTGGATTCAACCCGGTTAGTGACGGAACAAATCTGAAAATCCCGATTCCTGCTTTGAACGAGGAAAGAAGAAAAGAGTTAGTTAAACTTGTAAAGAAGTTTGGGGAAGATACTAAAATTGCTATCAGGAATGTAAGACGCGATGCAAATGATCATTTGAAAAGAGAGGAAAAAGATAAAAAAATTTCGGAGGATCAATTAAAAGATGCAGAAGATATTACACAGAAATTGACAGATGAACACACAAAAACTATTGATGATATTCTGAAGCATAAAGAAAAAGAAATTATGGAAGTATAGTTTTTCATTTATTGAAAGATGAAAACCCGGCATAGCCCGGGTTTTTTTATTTTGTAATCATCTTAAATACTTATTAATTATTACTTCATTTACAAGTATTTAATTTTATTCTGTAAATTTTTATTCTTTTTTTAGCTAAATTTTAACAAATGAAAGTAAAGTATATTGAAGAATCCTGCAGCATTTAATGAAATCTGAAACCCGGGAAAAATTTAAACAAATTGTTCCGCTTTTAAAAAGATTATTCAATCCCAAAATCCTGAAAAGTGCACTTTTTTTCAGCGGGGGAATAATTCTATTTATTGTCGGCATTGTTGTTTATGGAATAATTCTCAATCTACGTGAGGTACCACTTCAGGACGCGATGAGAGAAAAAGGGTACACGACTTTAAAAGACCCTAACATAATTATTAATAGAAAAGAGTATACATTAAACTTGTATGAAGATACAGTTTTAATTAAGACCTACCATGCCAGTTTCGGTAAGAATGTTAATTCTCCAAAATTGCGGGAAGGAGATTTCTCAACTCCGGTTGGAACCTACCAGATTTGTGAGATTGATCTTAACCATAAATATTATATAAAATTAAAATTAAATTATCCTAACATTAATGATATTACTGAGGCTTTAAGAAAAAATATGATCACCCAGCAGCAATATGATCAGCTAAAATTTGAATTTTATTATGATGATTGTCCTAAACTGGAAACAGCTTTGGGAAATGATGTGAGTATTCATGGTATTGGAGAGTTTGATTTTATTTTTAAAAATCTACCTTTTGTGTTCAACTGGACTGACGGTTCTATTGCCCTTAGTAACGAAGATATTCATGAACTTTATACTGTAGTATCGAAAGGAACTAATGTTGTTATCAAATAATTGGTTTTATACAGCAGTTTTATTTTTTTCAGTGTTGTTTGCATTTTCGTGTAATGAAAAAGAAAAAAGTGTACCTGAGAATAAGATAGACTTAAGTACACCGGAATCTGCACTTAGAGAAGCAAAAAAAATTTTAGGAAATGATGTTCAGGTTTCACTTACGGGAACTTTCGATGCTGATACCACAAAAGAGCTGGTTGCCGGTACTGAAATAAATAAACCGGATAAATGGGGAATACAATTCCATTTGTTAAAAAAAGGGAATGATAATCTTGATAGTTCCTACAGTACGGATTTACTGGAAGGATCTTTTACAGATGCACTAGTGCGAAAGGAAAAACTCCCTTCTGAAAATTACGATATGGTATATTATAACTCACTTGACTATTATCTTGGAAGCGGCGGTGGAGAAGTTTTTTCTTATCTGATAGACTTTAATAACAGGCAAACATATTACGCACATCTGTTTACAGAACAGGGAAGAAACATATCTTTATTCCTTTCTGAAAATGTAACACCCGATATTAAAATTTTTTTCTTAAACATATTTAAAAAGGATTATAGAAATCTCAAAATTGTGAATAAAGATGTTGATCTTGATGAATAAAATTCTCTTTCTTTATCTTAAAAACGCCTACTTTGATGATTAAGTTTATTGCCATTATCATATTGATTTTTTCAGTTCCGTCTCTTGCACAGCAGGGTGCCAGGTATGAACTTCAGAAAATAAATTTTAAAGGTAATAATTCTATATCGTCTTCTGCTTTGAGCGGGGTAATTCTTTCCAGAGAAACGCCCTGGTGGTTCTGGAAATTTCTTAATTCCTTTTCAAGTCTTGGCAATGAACCTGTTTACTTTGATTCATCTAATATCTCAATAGATATGCAGGCGTTAAAATCGTATTACAATGCAAATGGTTTTTTTGAAACAAAGGTTTCCTACGACTACCAGGTTGACACAACTGACAAATCAGTCACTCTCAACTATTTGATCAATGAGGGGGATGCGTCAAATTATGGTAAGGTGAACCTGGATGGATTAAAGAATGTTCCGGACATTACGATGCAAAAATTTTCTGATGAAGTAAAATTTGATTCATCTCAAAGATATGTTCAAAGTGTGGTGCAGCAAAAAGTTTCTTCTGGTGTTTCCGAGTTACTAAATAACGGATTTATGTTTGCTCAGTATGATAGTACAGTTGTCTTAACTGACACACTTAAAAACAGGGCGGATATGGATATACATTTTACTACAGGAAAAGAATACAGAATAGATACAGTTGTAGTTGATAAATCCGGTGATGGAAGTCCTTATGTAGAAGAAAAGATGCTTCGGGACATAAGTGATTTAAAAACAGGCGAGCTCTATAATTTAGATAAATTGCGCCGAAGCCAGCAGCGTTTATTCAGAACAGGACTTTTTAATTCAATTGTAATTTCAGGAGTTGAATCTGATACAACTGATGCCATGGTTCCAATAAAACTTGAAGCAAATATTGGAAAATTGAATGAACTATCACCCGAGGTAATAGTTAACAATCAGCAGAATGCTCTTAATGTAGGTTTGGGGTTATCTTATATAAGAAAAAATTTCTTCGGTAACGCAAGAAAATTGACTATTGGTTCTTCATTTGGAGTACAGGATATTTTTAATGTGAATTACAGCAGGTTATTTCAAAATTTTTCTTTTCGGGATACAACCCTGCTTGGCTACCTTGATGCCAGGATTACTCTTGAACAGCCTTATTTATTTAGTAGACCAATCTTCGGAACGTGGGAAAATTATGCTACCATAAATAAACAGCCGAGATATAACAACACTGTCTATGGTTCAAAAATTACTTTTGATTTTGAACTTCCCCGATTTACTGCTATTAATTTTCTCAGCACAAATTATAATGTTGAGCAAAGTAATGAAGTCTACAGGACTAATAATGATAGTCTTTCCAGAAAAATTCTATCTATAATTGGTGCAGAATTCGGAAGGACAACAACTAACGATATTCTTTTCCCAACCGAGGGTTATCTGATTTCAATACTATTTGAAGAAGCTAATTCGTTGCCTTATCTGATAGGTAAAATCAGTAGTAATGAATTTTCCGGTTCATTGTTTTATAAAGTTCTGTTGAATACTTCATACTACCTTCCTCTTAACGTACGGAGAATGGCTGTCCTTGCAGCTAAATTTAAAATCGGACGCATTCAAATATACCATGGAGATTATGCAGGGCTGCCGTTAAACCGCACTTTTTATGCAGGCGGAAGTAACTCTGTAAGAGGATGGCGCTCTAATGAACTCGTTCCACAAAATGCCACAACCGTTTATGGTATTAATGGTGTTAATATTAAGGGGGGTACTTTCCTGATTGAGGGTTCTTTTGAATGGAGGTTTAAATTTGTTCAAACATTTGGTACCGCAATATTTTTTGATTATGGAAACACCTGGATTGGATATAAAAGATTCAGGTTTGATGAAATAGCTCTTTCTCCAGGTTTTGGTTTCAGATATTACTCTTCAGTTGCCCCATTTCGTTTGGATTTCGCTTTTAAACTTTATGATCCTTACGATAAAACCCTGATATTCAGAAAGAATTTCTGGGATAACATCTTATTCCATTTTGGAATAGGAGAAGCTTTTTAAACAGCCGAAATCAAACGAAGCAAATTATTTGCTTTGATTAGCAGCTTTAAATTGAGTATTTTTAACATTCCTATTTTTTAAGGTTTTAATATGATTTCAAGTATGACCGGCTATGGCAAAGGTGTAGCTGGAAATGATAATTTTTCCGTTGAAGTAGAACTGAAAAGTGTAAACAGCAGATTCCTTGATATATATCTTAAACTCCCGAATTCTCTTATGAGTAAGGAATATGAGATACGTGAGATGATAAAAAATAGCGTAAGTCGTGGTAAATTATCTGTGATATTGCAGCTTAAAAATACGGGAAGCGGTGGCGGAGTTTCTGTTGTCGACAAGGAAAAATTGAAGTCTTATCTATCTACTTTAAAGGAGATAAAAAAAGTCTCTAAAATTACTGAAAAGATTAAGCTGGAACATTTGCTATATAACAGGGATTTATTCTTTCAAAGTGACAAAGAATTTGGTGATGAAGTTTTTGTATTAATAAGAAAAGGACTTGAATCAGCGTTAATTCAACTGAAACAAATGCGCAGAAATGAAGGGAAGGAACTTGCAAAGGATCTAAAAAGAAGAATAAATGTGATCGATGGAAAAATTAACCAAATTATGGAAGATTCGGGGAACAGTGTAAACGAATATTTTAATAAACTTAAAGAACGAATGAAATCGCTGGTTGAAGACGTTACAGCTTACTCAGACAGACTGGAACTTGAACTGGCATTAATTGCTGATAAATCTGAAATTACTGAAGAATGTGTGAGGTTACGCAGCCATCTGAAATTCTTTCTTGAAAGTATGGAAAAGGACGAAGAACCGGGGCGCAAACTTAACTTCCTTTGCCAGGAAATGAACAGGGAAGCAAACACAATTTCTGCTAAGACTATATCAACATCGGTAACTCATAATTCAGTTCTTATAAAAGAAGAAATTGAAAAAATTCGTGAACAGATTCAAAATATTGAGTGATATTTGGAAAAATCAAAAGGATCTTTATTTATTGTTTCTGCTCCGAGCGGTACCGGCAAGACTACCATAATAAAAAGGATTCTTAAAGAATTTCCGGATTTTGTTTTTTCTGTTTCTGCAACTACCAGGAAAAAACGAGAAAATGAAAAAAATGGTAAAGATTATTTCTTTCTGACAGAAGAAGAGTTCAAAGAAAAAATTGAAAATAATGAGTTTGCAGAATGGGAGAAATTTTATGACTATTATTACGGAACATTTAAAAAATATTTAGATGATAATCTTGAGAATGGGAAAAGCGTTCTTCTTGAAATTGATGTTAAAGGAGCTCTGAAACTTAAAGAAAATTATCCCGAATCTGTTTTGATTTTTATAGTTCCGCCTAGCTTTGATGAATTGGTGAACAGACTTAAAAACAGGCGCACCGAAGACGAAATTGATTTTCAGAAAAGAATTGAGAGAGCAGAATTTGAATTGAGACATAAAGATAAATTTGATTATTTTGTACACAATGAAGAAATAGAAAAAGCCGTAACAGATATAAAAAGTTTAATAGAAAATATAATCAGGAGAAAAACTAAATGAACATAGAACCGGTAGATTTAAGAGTGATTGATAAAGAAGCTGCCAATATTTATGAGGCTGCAATTGTTTCAGCAAAAAGAGCACGCCAGATAAATGACGAAAATAAAATTGAGTACAACGCACTTGTTTCAACTATTCCCGTGGCAGCAGGAGATGAAGAAGGTGAAGAATTTGATAACCCTGCTCAGCTTAAAATAGCCCTTGATTTTGAAAAACGAGAAAAACCACATATCCAGGCTCTAAATGAATTACTCGAGGGCAACGTAGACTTTGAATACAAAAATAAACCTTCGATTGAGTAGTTAACAAAAAGTTATAAAATGTCTGATGACGTTCTTTCCGGAAAAAAAATAATTCTCGGGGTAACAGGCGGTATTGCTGCCTATAAGTGCATGTTACCTTGCAAGAGAACTTGTTCAGAGAGGTGCGGAAGTTAGAGTTGTTATGACTCCTTCCGCTATCGAGTTTATATCGCCACTTACATTCTCATCACTTACAAAAAATAAAGTTATAGTAAACACATTTCCCGTTTCGCAATCGAATGGTTGTGAAGTTAATACCTGGCATATAGATTATGGCACCTGGGCTGATTTGATGATAATAGCTCCGGCAACAATTAATTCTATAGCTAAAATAGCTCATGGATTTGCTGATAATGCTTTAACAACAGTTGTAACCGCACTTCGTTCTCCACTTCTCATTGCGCCTGCTGCAGATGTTGATATGTATATGAACCCGTTAACCCAGGAAAATATTCATAAACTAACCAGTCTTGGTTATTTTATTGTTGATGCTGAAGAAGGTGAACTTGCAAGTGGTTTAAACGGAAAGGGAAGACTTGCAGGCAATAATAAAATTATTGATGCTGCCGAATTGATTTTATCCGGCTATAAAAAGGATCTGACCGGGGAAAAAATATTGATCACAGCCGGTCCTACTTATGAGGATATTGATCCTGTAAGATATATTGGAAATCGTTCCTCCGGTAAAATGGGATTTGCAATTGCAAAAACAGCCTACCTCCGCGGGGCAAATGTTACATTGATTTCCGGTCCTTCTGCTGAAAATGTATACCCCGAAATTAAATTAATAAAAATCAGATCAGCGGAGGAAATGAATCAACAGGTTAGTAAATATTTTTCTTCAAATGATATTCTGATAATGTCGGCGGCTGTAGCAGATTATAAAACCAAAAAGATTTCTACGAAAAAAATAAAAAAGGAAGAAGAAAATCTTTCTTCAATTAATCTAGTTGAAACAATAGATATACTCGGATCGGTAAAGAAGGAAAATCAAATTGTGGTTGGATTTGCACTTGAGACAGATAATGAATTAGCAAATGCAAAAAAGAAAATGAAGAACAAAAATCTTGATTTAATAGTATTAAATTCTTTAAAAGATAAAAAGAGCGGATTTGAGTTTGATACAAATAAAATAACAATACTTCATAAAAGCGGAAAACCTGTTAAGTTTCCATTAATGTCCAAGTTTCAGGCTGCAAATAAAATTCTCTCTGAAATAATTAAAATTAAAAGCTGATCAATTTCCTTCTTTGTCTGAAAAATATTTTTAAATTACTATCCTCATGATAAAAGATGAATTAATACAGGCGTTAATAGATCAAAAAGAAATTTTTGGTGACGAACTATTTGAAAATAATATATATAAGCGTAGAACGGATCTGGTAAAAAATATGGTAAAAGAATCTGGAAAAGAAATCCCGTTGTTTGAAAAGCCCAAAGAAGATTGGGAAAAATCAAAAACACTGGAAGAATTGAATGAACTTATAAAGGATTGCAAAAAGTGTCCGCTCCATAAATCCAGAAATAAGTTTGTCTTTGGTGTTGGAGATCCAAATGCTAAAGTATTAGTTGTAGGAGAAGGGCCCGGAGCCGAAGAGGATAAACAGGGAGAGCCATTTGTTGGCAGAGCAGGAAAATTATTGAATGATATTTTAAAAGCAATAAACTTTAACCGTGAAGAAGTTTACATTGCCAATATTGTAAAAAGTCGTCCTCCCGGTAACCGTACACCCACAAGTGATGAAATGGACGCATGCTTTCCTTATCTTAATAAACAAATTGAATTGATAAAACCTAAATTAATACTTGCACTTGGCTTAACGGCTGCCCAGGGATTATTAAAGAAAAGAGATTCACTAACAAAAATGCGCGGTCAGGTATTCGATTACCATGGAATAAAAACAATGGTTACTTACCATCCCGCAGCTTTGTTAAGGAATCCTAACTGGAAAAGAGGATGCTGGGAAGATGTACAGAAGTTCAGAAAATTATATGATGAAATGTTGTAACAAATTCTTCAACCCAGGCTGATTTAACTTGCAACTGCATTACCCTCTATTTATTTTTTAATAAGTTTAAATATGTAAAAACTATGTTAATAAGTTGTGGATAATTCAGTTCATAAGATTTTCAAATGGCAAAAACAAGAAACAATAACGAAAACATAACAAAGCTTATCCCTGCTGATGTGAAACCACCAGCCGCAACTGATATTGAAGCATCTGTACTTGGTGCGATGATGATTGAAAGGGAAGCTGTTCCTAAAGCTATTGAGCTTCTCACTCCGGCGAGTTTTTATCTGAAAGAACACAGACTGATTTTTGAAGCTATGGTATCACTATTCGAATCCGGTGAACCAATTGACACTGTTACTCTATACGAAGAACTGAAGAAAAGAGAACAGGCTGAAGATGTTGGAGGGGCGGTTTATTTAAGTAAGTTATCACAGAATATCTCATCAGCTGCGAATATTGAATATCACGCAAAAATTATTTTAGAAAAAGAAATACTTCGTGGTTTAATTACAAGTGCACACGAAATTGCAAAGGCAGCTTACCAGGGAACAGAAGATGCTTTTGATATTCTCGATCAGGCTGAAAGAAAAATATTTGAGATTACTGAAACTCATCTTAAAAAATCTTTTGTGGGAATGGATCGTGCTGTGCGGGATGCTCTGGAATATATCGAGGCTATCCATTCAAATACAAAACAGAAGTTCTCTGTTCCAACAGGATTTTATCAGCTAGATGACATGCTTGGAGGATTTCAAAAATCGGATTTGATAATAATTGCGGCTCGTCCTTCTATGGGAAAAACTGCTCTTGCACTAACACTTGCACGAAATGCAGCAGTTGATCACAAAATTCCGGTGGGAATATTCAGTCTTGAAATGGCTACAATGCAATTGATTATTCGTATGCTTTGTGCTGAAGGACGACTAAATGCCCACCTTGTGAGAACTGGAAAATTACCTTCAGAAGAAGGAGTTAAACTGAGCAAGAATGCTCACAGGTTGATTGAAAGCCCTCTTTATATTGATGATACCCCAGCTCAGACGGTACTTGAGATAAGAGCTAAAGCGAGAAGACTGAAATCTGAAAAAAATGTAGGGATGATAATAATTGACTATCTACAGCTTATGCAGGGACCCTCAAATTCTGAGAGTCGTGAAAGAGAAATCTCACACATATCCCGTTCGCTTAAATCGCTTGCAAAGGAACTTAACATACCTGTAATTGCATTGGCTCAATTAAACCGTGCTGTTGAGACAAGAAATGACAAAAGACCACAGCTTTCAGATTTGAGAGAATCTGGTTCAATTGAACAGGATGCGGATGTTGTCCTATTCTTAAATCGTCCGGAATATTATGGGATTAAAAATTTTGCTGATGACGCCAGTTCAACAGATGGAGTAGCTGAAGTGATAATCGGAAAACAAAGAAATGGTCCGACCGGAGATATAAGACTCGCATTTATTAAAGAATATGCCAGGTTTGAGAACCTTGCTCACGCAAGACAGATAGAGGAATATTCTATCATACCAACGAATGAAGATATAATATGAATAATTTATCGAAGATTATATTTCTTTTTTTACTTTTTCCTGTCAGCATTTTCTCACAGATATACTCGGATAGTGATGTTGCAATTTGCAAGGAGAAATTTTCTTATGCTAATTCTGCAAAACTTGCCGAGGAATCTATGGGTGACGTGGTAGCAGATATAGGCAAAACATTTCTTGGTACAGATTATCTTCCTTACGGAATTGAAAGAAAAGGGGATGAGCAACTTGTCATAAATTTATCTGGTCTTGATTGTACAACTTTTGTAGAAAATACTTTAGCATTTGCCAGACTAATTAAATCCGGAAAATCTTCATTCAAGGATTTTGAGAATGAATTACAGAAAATAAGATACAGAGATGGAGTGATAGACAAATATCCAAGTAGGTTAAATTATTTTACCGATTGGATTTATGATAACGAGCATAAAGGTATTGTGGATGATGTTACAGAATTAGTCGGAGGTAAACCAATACAGTTTCACCTGAACTTTATGACTACTCATACCGGGAGTTACGAACAACTTAAAGAACATCCTGAGTTTGTTAAAGAGATTAGAAAACAGGAAGCTGAAATCAGCAGAAGAAATTATTTCTACGTCCCGAAAGAAAGAATTGGATTCATAGAAAATCAGATCGAAAATGGAGATATAATTGCTTTCACCACTAATATTCCCGGTTTGGATGTTGACCACGTCGGAATTGCGGTTAGAATGGAAGATAACAGAATCCATCTTCTGCATGCTCCCAATGTAGGTAAAAAAGTGCAAATTACTGAAGATACCCTTTCATCTTATATAAATAAAATAAAAAAGGATACCGGTATTATTGTTATCAGAGCCATAGATCCTAACCAGGAAAATATGATAGGAAATTAATCCTCTTTATTTTTCATTGATTAAGTCTCTCATTGATTCTTTAAGAGACTTGATTTCAATCCCGAAAGATTTAAGCTTACTTGTATCCATTGAAACATCTTCAACCTTTGGAAGAGCGGGGATATCATCCATTGATATTTTTAATAAAAGATTCTTATCAAAGCCTGCAGTCTCACAAAGTATTTCACCAAGCTGAAATCTGGAAATCCTTTCTTTTCCGCCCAGGTTTATGGTTTCTTCTTTAATTTCTTTTTGAATTAGCTGGAAAATTATTTTGGCTGCATTACTTAACTCAACCGGTGTTCTGAATTGATCGGTAAAAAGTTTTACAGGTATGTGATTTTTCAAATTCATATACATTTGATGAAAATGATTGTAGCTGTTGTTCAATCCAAATCCAAACATTAAAGCTGTTCTCAGTATCAAATAGTCGTTAAAGGTATCTTTTATTTTCATTTCACCCATTAACTTTGTTTCTGCGTATAAAGAAACTGGATTTAATTTAGAATCTTCTTTTAACATTGATCCTCTGTAACCTGCATAAACAAGATCAGTGGAGGTATAAATTAATCTTGCTCTTTTTTGGGAACACAGCTCAGCGATAAATTGAGTTGCATTAACATTTGTTTTGTAAACCATTTTTGAATCAGTACTCGCTGCCAATTGAGGATTTGAAATTGCTGCAGTGTGAATAACTACTCCCGGATTAAAGGAATAAAAAAGTTCCTGCAGAATATTTCTATTGGTTATATCTATTTTAGCTGAGTTGAAGTTTACACAATTTCTAATGTCTTTATTATATAGAGTCAGAATCGAATGATGTTTAGACAATTCGATATTCAAATATTGCCCGAGCAACCCGCTTCCACCTGTTATTAATATTCTCATTATACTAAATACCTGAATTAGTGACTAAAAATATGACTCTTCTTTACTTATGTTTTATAATTGTTTTCTTTGTTTTTAACTCTACTTTCTGATAAATTTATAAATTAATAACTTTGCTTTTATGAAAAAAATAATCTTTGTATTAATTGTAATTTTATTTGCGGCAACCGGAAATTTCGCGCAGGAATCAAGATATTTTGATGCTCCATTCGGCGGTGGAGGTGGCTTTACTCCAGGATTTACTTTTCCAAATGTTAAACCATTAAACGATGTTTTACCTGCAGATTTTCCAAAGCTGACAAATAAAGCAATTTTTACAACAGGTGGTGCAGGATTTTTTTATATCGGTCTTGTTAAATTTTTACGTATTGGCGGCGGCGGTTATGGCGGTTCAACTTCGGAATTGGTACAATCATCATCAGATGGTTTTACCAGGGAAGTAAGATATTCCATCGGCGGTGGCGGATTAAGTATTGAATATACTTTACCGTTCGTTAGAACTTTTGGAATTTCTGTTGGAACAATGATCGGCGGCGGAAGCATAAGTGCGCAGATTTATAAAAACAAAGGAAATTTTTCGTGGAATAATATAACAGGAGAATTTGGAAATTCATCTCAAACAGATAACATCAGCAGAACAGTCACAGGAAGTTACTGGTTAATTTCACCTATGCTTAATTTGGATATTCCAATTTACAGGTTTGTTGCGATAAGAGTTGGAGCAGGGTATCAGTTATCTTTAGGTGAAAAATGGTCTATAGAAAATGATCAGGAACTTAGTAATGTTCCTTCTGATTTTAATGGTAATAGTTTCTTTATTCAAACAGGAATATTTTTAGGATTTTTTGCTTTTTAAATGAAAAATATTTTAATAACCGGCGGTGCCGGATTTATTGGCAGTAATTTTATCAACTTGATGCTTAAAGAGCATGCCGATTATCGTATAATTAATATTGATAAACTTACCTACGCCGGAAATCTGGAGAACCTCGTTCAGTGTGAAGATAATCCGAATTTTGTTTTCGTAAAAGGCGATATTACAAACGCCGAATTAGTTGGATTTCTTTTTCAAAAATACGAAATAAACTATGTAATTAATTTTGCAGCTGAATCACATGTTGATAGAAGCATACTTGGCTCTGAAGTTTTTTATCAGAACAAATGTAATTGGGACC
>CAVUZG010000003.1:0-2500 GCA_963745945.1 uncultured Ignavibacteria bacterium | reverse complement strand
GATAGCGAAGCAGTACCGTGAGGGAAAGGTGAAAAGCACTCCTTTTAGGAGGGTGAAATAGTACCTGAAACCGTATGCTTACAAACGGTTGGAGTCTTTGTGTAGCTTGCTATGCAAGGATGACAGCGTGCCTTCTGGATAATGAGCCAACGAGTTACTCGTACGTTGCAAGGTTAAACTTTTAAGAAGTGCAGCCGAAGCGAGAGCAAGTCCTAATCGGGCGATTAAGTAACGTGCGGTAGACGCGAAACCGGGTGATCTACCCTTGTCCAGGATGAAGTGAGGGTAAAACCTCATGGAGGTCCGAACTAATGTGGGTTGAAAACCGCTTGGATGAGGTGAGGGTAGGGGTGAAAGGCCAACCAAACTCGGAAATAGCTCGTATTCCTCGAAATAGCTTTAGGGCTAGCCTCGAGTAAAAGTGTAACGGAGGTAGAGCACTGATTGGGCTAGGGCTGTCACAACGGTACCAAACCCAGACAAACTCCGAATTCCGTATACATGTTTCTCGGGAGTCAGGCAGTGGGGGATAAGCTTCATTGCCAAAAGGGAAACAACCCAGATCATCAACTAAGGTCCCCAAATAGTAGTTAACAGAGAAAGGATGTTAAGTTGCTTAGACAACTAGGATGTTGGCTTAGAAGCAGCCATTCATTTAAAGAGTGCGTAATAGCTCACTAGTCAAGCGACTTGGCGTCGACAATTCCCGGGACTTAAACTACTTACCGAAGTTATGGGATCCAATTTATTGGATCGGTAGAGGAACATTCTATGGGCGTTGAAGGTGTGCTGTGAGGCATGCTGGAGCGCATAGAAAAGCAAATGTTGGCATTAGTAACGATAAGATCGATGAAAAATCGGTCCACCGAAAGTCTAAGGTTTCCTGAGCAATGTTAATCATCTCAGGGTTAGTCGGTCCCTAAGCCGAGGCTGAAAGGCGTAGGCGATGGAAAACAGGTTAATATTCCTGTACCTGGTAAATTTTGTTTGAGCGTAAGGAGGGACGCAGGAGTGAAGGTTAGCCACCTGATGGATTAGGTGGTCTAAGCAAGTAGGCTGAAAGTGCAGGTAAATCCACACTTTCTCAAGGCCGAGATGCGAACGGGAGGGCTTAGCCCGCAAACTAACCGTAATCATACTGCCGAGAAAATCTTCGTACGCGAAAAATTTATCAGTCCGTACCGCAAACCGACACAGGTAGACGGGATGAGTATTCTAAGGTGCTCGAGTGAGCCGTGGTTAAGGAACTCGGCAAATTAACTCCGTAACTTCGGGAGAAGGAGTGCCTCAAGTAGGTGAAAATCTTCGCGATCGTAGCTGAACGAGGCCGCAGTGAAATGGCCCAAGCGACTGTTTAACAAAAACATATGTCTCTGCGAAGTCAATCAAGACGATGTATAGGGACTGACACCTGCCCGGTGCTGGAAGGTTAAGAGGAGAGGTCAGCAGCAATGCGAAGCTTTGAATCGAAGCCCCAGTAAACGGCGGCCGTAACTATAACGGTCCTAAGGTAGCGAAATTCCTTGTCGGGTAAGTTCCGACCTGCACGAATGGTGTAACGATTTGGGCACTGTCTCAACCACGGGCTCGGTGAAATTGTGGTACCGGTGAAGACGCCGGTTACCCGCATATGGACGGAAAGACCCCGTGCACCTTTACTGCACCCTAACATTGGGTTCGGGTAAAGCATGTGTAGGATAGGTGGGAGGCTTTGAAGCCGGGACGCTAGTTTCGGTGGAGCCAACCGTGAAATACCACCCTTGTTTTATTTGGATTCTAACCTCGGTCCTTGAATCAGGATCAGGAACAGTGTTAGGCGGGTAGTTTGACTGGGGCGGTCGCCTCCTAAAATGTAACGGAGGCTCTCAAAGGTTCCCTCGGCATGGTTGGTAATCATGCGGCGAGTGTAAACGCAAAAGGGAGCTTGACTGCGAGACTTACAAGTCGAGCAGGTGCGAAAGCAGGAGTTAGTGATCCGACGGCTGCGAATGGAAGTGCCGTCGCTCAAAGGATAAAAGGTACGCCGGGGATAACAGGCTGATCTTACCCAAGAGTTCATATCGACGGTAAGGTTTGGCACCTCGATGTCGGCTCATCGCATCCTGGGGCTGAAGAAGGTCCCAAGGGTTTGGCTGTTCGCCAATTAAAGCGGTACGTGAGCTGGGTTCAGAACGTCGTGAGACAGTTCGGTCCCTATCCTATGCGGGCGCAGGATACTTGAGAAGGGTCGCTCCTAGTACGAGAGGACCGGAGTGAACGAATCTCTAGTGCACCAATTGTCACGCCAGTGGCATCGTTGGGTAGCTATATTCGGTTGTGATAAGCGCTGAAAGCATCTAAGCGCGAAGCACGCTTCAAGATGAGGTATCCCTCCATTTATGGACTAAAGACTCCTCGGAGATGACGAGGTTGATAGGCTACAGGTGTAAGTTCCGTGAGGAATTCAGCCGAGTAGTACTAATAAGTCGTGAGGCTTAACCGTTTAATTTTTATTCACAGG
>CAVUZG010000002.1:0-226618 GCA_963745945.1 uncultured Ignavibacteria bacterium | reverse complement strand
CAACTTTTTTCTTCGGTGGCTTTTTCATAAGTGTCGTTTTCCTTCCAAAATCAAACAATCGATATAGATAAAATCTATATTATCTTAAATATAATAAATTCTATTGATATTTATTAGGCAAAATGTTATATTTAATTAAGTTTTTTAGGCTATGATATACGATTTGTTAATAAAGTAAGGATATTCGATGATGAATGAATTTGAAATTTTTAAGGCAGGGACTCATACTTCTAGTAATGGAACCACTAAAGACTATTCCATAAAAGACTTGGAGTTTATCGCTTCTTCTTATAATCCCGCAGAAAATGAAGCTCCGATTGTTATCGGTCACCCTTTAAATAATTCACCGGCATACGGATGGATTGATCTCTTAAAGTTGTCGGCGATAGAGTTCTTGCAAAACCTAAAGAAGTTATCAAGGAGTTTTCTGAAGCGGTTAAAAAAGGTTTATATAAGAAACGCAGTATCTCTCTTGATAAGGACGGAAAGTTAAGGCACGTAGGTTTTCTTGGTGGTGCTGCTCCTGCAGTTAAAGGATTAGCTGATATTCAGTTTGTTTAACCATCAGCACTTACTTATGAACTTGAACTTGAACCTGATCTTAAACTTGAACCTCCATCCCGCCAACAGGTGGATAAACTTGATCTTGAACTTAAAGATGAGGGGCTTAAAGAAAATGATAAAGATGTACAGGTTATAGATAAAATTGATAACACTTCTGATAAGGAAATCAAAGAACCCGTAACAGATGATAAGCCCCCTCTTTTTTCTGAACAGTTAAACCAGATACGCGATAATCTTATTGAGCTTAATAAAAAGTTTGTAAGCACTCCCGATAAAACTAATACTTCTGATATTTCTAAAATACAATCTGCAGTTGATGAACTAAGCTTCAAGATTAACTTCTCTGAGTTTGAACCGATGCTTAATGATAAACTATCCTCCGGTTCTCTCACTCCCGCAATGAAGAAATCTGTAATGAGTCTCTTCGAATATCTCAATACTCAGAACTTCTCAGCTGAATATGATTACCCTCAGTTCAGGAATGATGTTAAGAAGCTTCTTACTGATTTTGTTGAGTCGGTTCCAAAGATAGTCTATTATGAAAACTTTGCGGAGAAACCCGATGAACCTGATAATGATAGTAATAGTTTTTCCGGCTATACGCTTGATGAGGAGTCTGCTGCACTTCACAAAAAAGCTAAAACAATAATGAGGAAAGATAATATCTCCTACGAAGCAGCAGTAATGAAATTGTCTAAATTAAATTAAGGAAATGATACGATGGGTACACTTTCAAACAAACGTGTGGTAGATCCTGTTCTTACTAACATAGCCCGTGGCTATAACAACGCCGCTCTTATCGGCACAATGCTTTTCCCGGTTGTCTCGGTTGATAAGGAAGGCGGTAAGATTCCTCAGTTTACCAAGGAAGCTTTTAAGATTTATAATACTGAACGCGCAATCCGTGCTAAGTCCAACAGGATTTCACCGGAAGGAAGAACTTCAGTTGATTTCGTTCTTGATGAACACGATCTTGAATATCCTATGGATTACAGGGAGATTGATGAGGATGTTACTCCCTTAAAGATTTATGCTACTCAGGTCGTCACAGACGGCATAGGTCTAAGACTTGAAAAACTCATAGCTGATTTGTCGCAGAACCTTATCAACTTATCCTTCAGGTAATAAAGTTACTCTCTCTGCAAGTGATCAGTTCACAAATGCTTCTTCCGATCCATTCGTAATATTTGATACAGCTAAGGAAGCAGTAAGAGGTAAGATTGCAAAACGTCCCAATGTTTGTGTGCTTGGTGCTCAGTCTTATAAAGCATTAAAGAACCATCCTGCAGTGCTTGATAGAATCAAATACACTCAGCACGCAGTGATAACTCCGGAACTTCTCAGAAATCTCTTAGACTTTGAGCAGCTTTTTGTAGGTGATGCAGTAAGCGCAGACGACACAGGCACTTTCTCTGATATATGGTCTGATAATGCTGTTGTTGCCTATGTTCCTAAAGCTAAAACTGATTTGCCCCGTTCCTACTTCGAGCCTGCTTTTGCATATACACTCAGGAAGAAAGATAATCCTTTGGTTGATGTATATGATGAGAATGGAAAAGTCCAGGTTGTACGTAATACTGATATATTCATTCCTAAAGTTGTCGGTGCAGAAGCAGGTTATTTAATCAACGATACTAATGCATAAGGTAAGGATAGATGAAATACAAACTAATCAACACAGATTTAATCTATAAAGGTACTCTTTATTCTGAAGGCTGCATTCTCGAAATCGATTCTAAAGATGCAGACTCAATCTCAGAGTATCTTAAACCTATTGATAGTCATCCTGAACCTTCCCAGACCTAACAGGCTGGGCTTGTTTCAGTATCTCCCGTAAAGATGTTCAGTTATCTCCAAAACGAAAAAGAATTCAAAAAACAAATAAAGGAAAGAAACGATGAAAACCGAACAGCCGATTTTAATAACCTCAATAACTGCAACAGCAGATTTATCCGCAAAGCAAAATCTTTTTATTGGTTTTGATGGTGCGGTCTGCGGTAACGGTGTAAAACCTCTCGGTTCACTTAACGCAAATGCTGATTTAGATGAGCAGGCTCCCGTTACCTGTAAAGGTATAGCACTTGTTTATTCGGGCGATACTATTTTAAAAGGTGATAAGCTCCAGAGCAATGCAGCAGGTAAAGCAATCCCTTATTCTTCCGGTGATATTGCAGGCTATGCATTGGACGCAGCCACCGGTGCAGATGAACTAATCAGGGTTCTTCTTTAATCATTAAACAGGAAATTTATTTTGTCTTACATAACATTCACTGTAGGCTTTGATTCTGATAAGCTTACTCAGACACAGATAGATTCTGTTAAGGCTTATATGTATGAGTATTGCGGTGTTGGTGCATTCACGGATGATTTTAATCCTATCCTTAATGGTAAGTATAATTTTTACTGCTATGCAGTCGATAGCGGTCCTGATTTCTTCAAATTCTGGGTAGCTAAAGGATGGGCAAGCCCGTACAAAAAAGGAAAAGAAATAATAAAGGAATAATAATTTGGCTCAGGTATTTTTTGAATTTCGGTTCGAGTCTGATGGAGTAACTACTGCTCAGGATGTTGCTGATGCAAAAGTTATGTTAAAGCAATGGATTGAAAAAAAGTTATTCCAGGTCTCGGTTAACAATGGATTACAGGTAGAAGAAAATCTTAACATCCAGCTGATAACCTGCGATGATGATACTGCTGATTTTGAAGTTGTGGACGGATGGGCTGAACCCTCTTTACGCCACATTGGTTAAACAATTAAGTTCAATATGTAATATGCGGAGATACGATGATAAAATATTTTTTGTTAATTCTTATGCTGATATTTCTTTCGGGAAAATCCTATTCACAGTGGTGGACTAGTGGAGGTAACCTAATCTGGCCTTACGGCAAAGTCTCAATAACCAAATCTCCACTTGAAGTAGATACCATTGCTTCAGTTAATGGTGATCTAACTTTAACAGATCAGGGAAGAAATTCTGCTGTAATCTCTATCTCAAACCCATATAAATGTGAATACTGATTCAACTATTTATACTGGCGATATATTTTTATCACCAACTTCTGATATATGGCTTACAAACAGCAGCGGTGAATTTCATATTAATGATTATGATTGGGCTCCTATCTTAACTTACTCAATGGGAAAACTTCAGTTTTATCATAAGTATGGTTTCGGTACTTATTGGGTATTAGATGATAATACTTCAACTTCAACCTTTCACGGTAGTAATTATCTTTTTGATTGTGCCGATTTTAGAATAATCAGCCCTGAACCTGGCTGGTCATCATTTGTTTTCAATGAAGGTGATTCACCTGGTGAAAGCAGTATTTATATGGATGCGGATACTTTAACCCTGCATTCGGATAAAATAAAATTACCAACCATCCCCTCGGATAGCTCCGGCTTACAAACAGGTATGCTGTATTTTGATTCTTCAACGGGCACAATAAAACGTAAATTCTGATAGGCTATATTATGCATAAAATATTTTCATTCTTAAAACATTTCGGCATTACGGTAAATGATGATGAAGTTAATTTCTCTGGTAAGAATCTGAAGATTACAGGTTCACCAGCTGCTGATAAATTCAATTTAGAAATAACCAGTCCCTTAGGTGGCTATGCTAAATTATTAAACCAAAGTCCCGGTGCGTATGATTATTTTACTTTTTTGTCCAAAGATGTAGCCTCACAGTATATGGGTGATTGCCGTATTTCAATGAATCCTGAAGAAGGCATTAACCTTGATTGCGGAGGTGAAGTAATTGTATCTCTCCAGCCTGCTTCTATCCAATTGGGTGATATTAATAATCGTAATAATCATACTTATTTATTAATAGATGATAATACTAATAGAATATCAATTAAGAATTCCGGTTTTATAGTTGCAAATCTCACTACCGCAGAACGCGATACAATCTCCGGTGCAAACGGTATGGTAATTTATAATATCGATACCAATCAGTTCAATTTCTATGAAAACGGCTCCTGGGTAACCAAATAAACGTTTTTTGATTATTTATCTTAATAGCCATACATTTGTATGGTATGGAAAGAAAAACCTTTAAATCCCGTTTATTCAAAAAAACTATTCAGCCCGATAATCTGGATTATTGGTTTTATCTCTATGCAGATGTCCTCTACAGGTTAAAACTAAATGAAGAACTTAATTGCACTTGTTCTCATTGCTGGGCTGAAAGGACAAAGCTTGACCATTTGTTATTTCAAATCGAGGAAGAAGGACACATCCCGCCTATCCAAAGGAAAAATAAATTTTCCGGTAAGGGAGATTGCGGAAGAAGATTAGGTCCCATTGCTTAAACATTATATAATCTTTCTTTCTACCACTTCACTCTATTTCACTCATTCCTCCATTCGTAAAACTCATTTCGTCATTCGTTCAACAAAGTTCTCATTAAACGTAACATCAACATCATTAAGAAAAGTAATTGTTCGCTTCGCTCACAAATACTTTAAGCCAGTTAATCTTTTTATGGCTCTATTGTTTCGCTTTACCAAAATCCTTTAAATATTATTAAAATGTTCTCTTTTCAGCTTTTCTTTCTTCTTTCTATGCTTTCTATCACTATTTGGCTTTTTAGGCTTTTGATGTCGCTTCACAACAAGCCAAAAATCGTAAATCATTCTGTCAGTTTATTGTCTGTCAGCTACACCTAATTTTTGCCCCTGAATAGTTAATTTGCCATAAGGCGGTCGTATCAAAACATCGCAGCATAGCGTAGGTTTTCACTCTTTTCTTTAGCGTGGTAAAGGCAAAAAGGTGAACCACGTGTAACGGCACACCTTTTCACCTTTCCTTTACTCAGTAAAACTAAATCGAAAGTTATTACGGGGCAAAAATTGTTTTTTTTGCGGGCGGTGTGCCTTGCTTGGTTTAACTAAAAGGAGATAGATATGGATGATATAAAAACACTTTTCAACCAGTGCCAGGAAAAAGACTGGATGCCACAGCATAAATGCAAAATGCATTTAAAGGTTTTAGAAGAAACGCATTCAGTAAACTCATTGCATAATATTGTAACAGCTCGCAAATCTCAATGTAAAATCTGTAAGAAAATTTTTGAACAATATGATCCTAATGGTTTAAGATGAAAGTTTACAAAAGCTATAATTCTAATAAGAGGGATTATAAAAATGTTCCTCAGACTTTAAAATCAAAAATGAGCAGCTTATAAATTCAGGATTTAAAATCGGAAGAGAGTATGCTGTAATATATCAACACGGTAAAATTACTCTGCTGTTAGTTGCTAAGAAAGAAAATGATTTTTAATTTTATAAAAGTTATGCAAATCATTAATTCAAATAATTTATTAATAACAAAAAATAGTTTGGTTAAGAGAGTATCTTTCCTCAAGTCCCTACTTTACTCCCTACTCAGTCCCTACTCTGACAGTGGGATTTCAAAATCCTTTAAAACTAAAAAAGCCCCAAAACAATCTGTTTTAAGGCTTTTCTTGAGCTGGCAATGGGACTCGAACCCGCAACCTGCTGATTACAAATCAGCTGCTCTACCAATTGAGCTATGCCAGCAAAATAATTAACAATTAAAAACGAACAATTCTACGCAGGGATCATTTATATTTGCTATCAAAATTCGAGCTTCAAAACTAATATTAATTAGTATTCTATGCAATAGACTAATATTTGTTGTTCATTCCTGTCTGACCATTTAGAACAATTTGAAATTCATTATTCCTTTGTGTATAAAACAGCTATTCCCTGTGACAATTTTGTGATGATATAAATAATATTAATACTTAACTTTTTAATCGAAACCTAAAAAATGATCCGGAGGTAAAAGTGAATTTGAAAAGACAATTTACCATAGTACTCTTATTTATAACCGTTTCTTCAATAAATATTGATGCACATGTTGGACTGGATTTTCCGGTTGGTGGTGAAACATTCGAAGCAAACTCTCAAATAACTATCAGATGGCATATAGAAATTGATCATGGTGACTGTAACTGGGATTTATATTTGTCTACTGACGGCGGCTCGACCTGGAACACGATTGTCTTAGATCTGCCCAAAACCCAGTTGACTTATAATTGGACTGTACCTTCAATTGCTACACAACAAGGAAAAATCAGGGTTGTTCAGGATAATCTGAACGGTACTCCCTATGATGATTACAGCGGTTTATTTACCATAGATATTCCTTCAGGGATTCAGACAAAAAATACGAATGTAAACGACTTTAAATTGTTCCCTGCTTACCCGAATCCGTTTAATCCAAGCACTAAAATTAAATTCCAGGTTCCTGAAACAGGTTTTGTTACTTTGAAGATTTATGACTTGCTTGGTAATGAAGTTGCGACATTGATTAACGCTGAAAAACCTTCCGGAATATACGAAGTAAGTTTTGACGGAAGTAACTTAGCTTCAGGCGTATATGTATACAGGTTAAGTACGGGCAATTTATCTAAAGTCAGAAAATTGATGCTTCTAAAATAAATTTGCAGAAAATTCATTTTAAATTTTGCCTATGTTGTTCTGACCAGAACTTCCAGATTGAATGCAGTTAAAATTCCCGCTAATTGAATATAACGTCTCTTCTGGCTATTTTTAATTAGTGCTTGGTATAAGTTTATCTTTCATTAACTGTCGGGACTGGTATATGAAAGAATTTTTTAGTGTGGAGGAAGTAGCAAAATTATTAGAGATTACTCATTCCGGAGTTTTATATCATATAAAGACTCAAAAACTAAAGGCACACCAGGTCGGGAAAATCTACATCATTACTAAAGAGGATTTTGGAGATTTTCTTAAAAAACACAGGGAAGGAAAAAAGAAGCCTGCCAAGTCTGTTCAGACAAAACTGAATTTTTAATTGACTGTACTCTTAAAGAATTACTCAAATGCATTAGTTTTATCTGGATATTCTTACTGTAACATTAAGAGGCGCCGCAAAATCTTCTCCAATTTATTTTCATTTTATTACCTTTGCGTTAACACAATAAACAAAATTTATATCTGGAATAATAATTTATTCAAATGATCAAGTAATTGAATAATCTTTCAGGAATCGTTTAAATCATATAAACAACTGATATATTTGGTCAGGGAATTTTATCAAAACTGTAAAACAGGAAAATGGAAAAAATTTTATTTAACGTAGTTGAAGAAACTCTTCAGATTACTTTACTTATAGCATTAATGATGATTGCTGTTGATGCAATAAATATCTGGTCCCGGGGGAAAATATCGGTATTATTGAAAGGGAAGGGAAAACTTCGGCAATATGTTGTCTCCTCTTTTATCGGAACAATACCCGGATGTTTTGGCGGATTTACAAATGTAACTTTCTATATGCACGGACTTATCAGTTTCGGAGCTTTAGCCGGTTCGATGATTGCTGTTTCAGGAGACGAGGCATTTGTTATGCTTGCCATGTTTCCAAAAACTGCAATCCTTCTTTTTGCAATTCTTTTTGTAATCGGAATTTTTGGAGGGAAACTAACCGACATTATAGTTAAGAAGTATAAAATAATTACCTGCAGTGACTGTCCTGAATTGGTGGTACATAATACGGAAAGAAACTTAAGACATTTCTTAAAAGAGCATGTGCTTGAACATATTATTAAAAAACATATATGGAAAATAGCTATCTGGACATTCGGAGCATTGCTGGTTGTTGAATTCGGATTTCAATATTTTCATCTTGAAAAAATAGCATCGGAATATAAACTTGCTTTATTATTCCTGGGTGCAGTAATCGGACTTATTCCTGAATCCGGACCACATTTAATTTTCGTATCACTATTTGCTAACGGGTTAATACCTTTTTCAATTCTCCTTACCAGTTCAATAGTTCAGGATGGACACGGTATGCTGCCATTGCTATCGTATCTCTTTAAAGGATTCAATTAAAATTAAAGCATTTAATTTTGTTTTCGGAGTGTCCATTGGTTTGATTCTGTTATTCCTTGGATTTTAATCGGTTCAGGTTTAAATGCCCTTCAATTTTATTTACTGATACATAAAATTGACTGGAGTTTGTTCTGGAGAATAGCTCGATAATATTTATAAAAATTACTATCAATCTTTATAAGAAAAATCCTGATATAAAATAATAAGAAAGTAATCTCAATTTATAAATACATTTAATTGAAATGACCATTTCAGATATACCTGGTAAACGCCTAACCTCTCAACATATTTCTTCAAAGAAATATAAAACCGTAAAAGAACTTATAAATTACATGGGTGCGATACAGGCACAGGATTATTTAATGTCTAAGTGGGCAATTGGGGTTAGATTAAAAAATTCTTCAGAAAAAATAATAAATGATGCAATAGACAAAGGCGAAATATTGAGAACACATTTGCTGCGTCCTACGTGGCATTTTGTTTCTTCAGAAAATATTTACTGGCTGCTTGAACTTACGGCATCAAGAATTAAGAATTCTATGAGTTCAAGAAATAGGGAGTTAGATCTTACCAGGGAAGTTTTTAAGAAAAGTAATAGAATTATACGTGATGTTTTAAAAGGAAATAATCATTTAACCAGGGAAGAACTGATTGTAATCTTAAATAAAGCAAAAATTAAGACCGATAAAAACAGGGCTTCACATCTTTTTGCAGAAGCAGAACTCTCCGGAATAATATGCGGCGGAAAAACAAGAGGGAACAAGCATACTTACGCATTGCTTGAAGAGAGAGTTTCTATGTCCGAAGCACTTGACAGAGAAGAATCACTTTCAAAATTAGCCCGTATTTATTTCCAAAGCCGCGGTCCTGCAACGATAAAAGACTTTTCATGGTGGTCGGGCTTAAATCTTACTGAATCTGGAATAGCACTTGAATTGATTAAATCAGAATTAAATTCCTTCGAGATTAATTCACGCACCTACTGGTTTTCAGATCGTGTAAAAGAAAATAAAAATCAACAAAACAAAATTTATCTGCTGCCCGCTTTTGATGAATACTTAATAAGTTATGCTGACAGATCAGCGGTTTTGATTTCTGAAGAACATAAATCAATTGTATCCACGAATGGAATGTTTCGTGCGATAATAGTTTATGATGGAAAGATAATCGGTACATGGAAACGGACGATAAAAAAAGATAAAGTATCTGTTCAGTCAGAGTATTTTAAGAAGCAAAGTAAGAAAATAAATCAAATGATTACGAAGGAGGTAGAAAATTTTGGCAGATTTTTAGGAAAGAAAGTCTCTTAAAGTTGTAAATACTGTGCAAACGATCTTGTATCCCACCAAATAATCCAATAAATTTATATCAACCTCTCCCAATTGTGTCATGATTTCGAGAAGTCTAGCATAAACAACTTAATTTCCAGGTACTGCCCTCAAACCAGTTATCTTTATAAGTCTAATTTAAACCGTCAAATAATGAAGTTAAATTCTTTCTGTTTCCTCATAATATTTCTGCTAGCCTTTTTTTTTAGCGCTAAATCGCAAGAAATACATTTCAGGCATTTAACTATTGATAACGGGCTTTCACAGAATGCGGTTCCATCCATCATACAGGATAGACAGGGTTTTATGTGGTTTGGTACAAAGGATGGTCTTAACCGTTACAATGGGTATTCCTTTGCCATTTATCAGAACGATCCATTTGATACAACAACTATTCCATCCAATTATGTAACTGCATTATTTCTTGACAAGCATAGTATTCTTTGGATCGGGGGGAAAGACGGATCCCTGAGTTATTTAAAAGCCGGAAATGAATATTTTAACCGCATTAATTATCAACAAGATTCATCAGACAACCAGGAAAATAGTTCAATCAATTGTATTGCGGAAGATTCAAGCGGTAATATCTGGATTGGTACCAACGGAAATGGTTTATTCAGACTCTCATTTCCTGATGAGAAACGTTCTAAAATGAAATTCAAACAATTTATAAATGACCCTGAAGAAAGTACGAGTCTTGGTTATAATAATATAAGCAGTCTTCTTTTTGATTCATTCGGAACTTTGTGGATTGGTACCAGCCTGACTCTTGAAAAGTATAATTCCGCTGATGAAAACTTTAAACATTACACTATCACTGTAAAATCAAAAGAAGCCCCTTCTTTGCTGAGTGAAAATGAAGTCAGTGCAATTTATGAAGATAAATCAGGGGAATTCTGGCTGGGCACGCTAAGTGGTTTGGTATCTTTTAATAGAAAAAGTGGAGACTATAATTTATTTCCTCACCACTACATTATATCCAGATTTGGATGGGGCAGAATATCAAATATTCTGGAAGATGATTCCGGGTTGTTATGGCTGGCTACTCCCGGCGGACTAATGATTTTTGATAACATTAAAAAATCGTATAATTATTACATGAATGATCCTTTGGATCCTTCCAGCATAAGCTATAATTCTGTCTCCAGTGTCTGGCGTGACCGCACCGGTATTTTATGGCTCGGTACACCCGGTGCTGGTATTAATATTTATGATCCCAATAAAAACAGGTTTTCTACTTTTATAAGAAAAAAAGATGAAAAGTCTCGGATTACCGGATTTAGTGTCCGGGCTATACTTGAGGATAATAAAGGATATGTATGGATTAGTACAGATGTTTTGTACAGATGGAACAGACGCACCGGAGAACTCAAAAGTTACGAAACATCTTCAGATCATCCAGATGATTTTGGTAACACCGGTGCCCGGTCAATAATACAATCAGTAAAAGGCGATTTATGGTTTGCGACTCCGCAGGGTTTATTCAATTATAATCCAATAAATGAAAAATCCAGGCAATATAAATTTGATCCGATGAATACTGATGGTTTACCACAAAGAGAAGTTTTTGCAGTTTATGAAGATCATAAAGGGGATATCTGGATTGCGACGGAAAATTATTTTTGTAAACTGACTGATTATAAAAAAGGAACATTTAAAACATTCAGGTACAATAAAAATATTCCTAAAAATGAAATTGCTCAAGTCTGTATTTATGAAGATACAAAATCAGTTTTCTGGATAGGCACAAATGACGGTTTGATACGGTTTGTACAGTCTACCGGAACTTTTTTAAAATACCGGAACGATCCTTCTGATCCTTCAAGTCTCAATAATAATAATATTAAATCAATTTGTCCCGATCCATCTGAACCGGAAAAATTTCTCTGGTTGGGAACCGCTGGCGGAGGCCTTAACAAATTCAATTACAAAAATAAAACTTTTACTCATTTTACAACAAAAGATAATCTCCCAAATAATGTAGTTTATGGAATTCTACCTGATGAAAAAGGAAATCTCTGGCTTAGCACAAATAGAGGATTATCAATGTTTAATCCTAGTCAGCCCAGATTCAGAAATTATGATGTGCTTGATGGTTTGCAGAGTAACGAATTTAACACCGGTGCTTATTTCAGGACCAACCGGGGAGAATTATTCTTTGGTGGAATTAATGGATTCAATCATTTTTTCCCGAAAAATATAAAGGACAACCGGGTAATCCCAAATATTGTCATAACCCGGTGTATAATACTTAGTCAATCTTCTTCTAATACAAATGAGAATGCAGAAGAAATTAAATCTGTCTTAAACAAAAAATCAATAACTCTTTCATATAATGAAAATATTTTCAGCTTTAATTTTGCTGCAATGGATTTTTCTGCACCCGAAAAAAACAGGTTTGCTTACAAACTCGAAAATTTTAATGAGAACTGGATAAATATAGGGACAAGCAATACAGCCACTTTTACTGATCTTCCGCCAGGTAAATATGTTTTTCGAGTGAAAGGCTCAAACAATGATGGAGTCTGGAATAATGAAGGAGCTTCTTTAGAATTAATAATTCTCCCCCATGGTGGAGAACATGGTGGGCATTTTCTATATACGGACTGCTTTTTATATCAGGACTTTATTCCCTGCGAAGGTATGAGTTAAACCGGATGAATCTGAAAAACCAGCTGAAACTTGAGAAGGTAGAATCCGATTCTCTGCGGCATCTTGATCAACTAAAGACAAGATTCTTTGCAAACATTTCCCACGAATTCAGAACACCTCTTACATTGATACTCGGACAAGTTGAAAGTGTTCTTTCTTCATCTATCGGAACTAAAGAGAAAGGGAAACTTCATATTGCAGACCGCAATGCAAGAAGACTTCTTACATTAATTAACCAGCTTCTTGATATTTCAAAAATTGAAGCCGGCGCAATGGAGTTAAAGGCGGAACAGCATAACATCGTTTCTTTCCTTAAAAGTCTTTTTTACTCATTCGAGTCACTTGCAGAATCAAAAAAAATAAGTCTCAGGTTTGAATCACCTTATGAAAATATTCCCGTTGTGTTTGAACCTGATAAAATGGAGAAGGTATTTTATAATCTTGTTTCTAACGCATTCAAATTCACGGGAAGCGGCGGAGAAATAAAAGTCAGCTTAAAATTATTGAGTATCACTAAGATGGAAATATGTATAAAAGATTCAGGTGAAGGAATTCCGGCTGATCGTATTTCAAAAATATTTGACCGTTTTTATCAGGTTGACAGTTCAACTACGAGAGAACATGAAGGAACTGGAATTGGTCTGGCTCTGACAAAGGAATTAATTACTCTTCACAAAGGTACCATCAGGGTTGAAAGCAAGCCGGGTGAAGGTACGCTGTTTATTGTTGAACTTCCGGTTGGAGATTTTAAAATGAAGAAAGGAATTTCAGGTGAACCTTTCTCCGGGCTGAATAATTTCCCCGAAATAATAAATATTCCTGCTGAAACAATTGAAACTACAAATTCACCTCAAAATGAAAAGCTTTTAGATGAAGAAAAGAAACAGGAAATAATTTTAGTTGTTGAAGATAATGTAGATGTAAGAAATTATATTGTTGAGATCTTGAGTTCTGAATATAAAACCGAACAGGCCTCAAACGGTGAAGAAGGAATAATTGCTGCTATAAATTTAATTCCTGATTTAATTATCACAGACATTATGATGCCTAAAATGGATGGTTATAAATTCAGCGAGGAAATAAGGACAGATGAAAGAATAAGTCATATTCCTATTGTTATGTTAACAGCAAAGGCAGGACTTGATGACAAAATAGAAGGGCTTGAAACCGGTATCGATGCTTATTTAACAAAACCATTCAATGCAAAAGAGTTAAAAGTCCAGGTCGAGAATTTAATTCTCCGCAGAAAAGAATTAAGAAAAAAATTCAGTAATGCAACTATAATCAAACCCTCAGAAGTTTCGGCTGTTTCTGCTGATCAGGAGTTTCTGAAAAAAATTATAACCAATATTGAATCACATTTTGAAGATGAGCACTTTACGGTTGAAAAACTGGCTGAAGAAACTTTTACAAGTGTATCTAAGCTTAACAGAAAATTAAATGCGTTAATAGATCAGCCGGCAGGACAACTGATACGCTCATTACGACTACAAAGAGCGGCAGATCTAATTCAGCAGAATTCCGGTTCAATTGCGGAAATCTGTTATAAAGTTGGTTTTAGTGATCAGGCTTATTTTTCTCGAGCATTCAAAAAACAGTTCGGGGTTTCACCCTCAGAATATAAAAAAAATCGTCCGGCACGAAGTGAAGAATCCCAGATTTAGATTCCATGCCTTATGATAGGCAAATTCCATCGCTTTACTCCCTCCAAATGATTAATGCCTCTCAAAAACATTCCTAAAACCAGAAAGTCCTAATAATTGACCGAATAGTGCAAGATATCATCAATAGTCTAACCTACTTTTCAATCCGGCGTTTCTTGTTTCCCAATTGCTAAAACAGAATAAATATTATGGAAATATTTAAGGTCAAAGGTGTCTACATAGCTTCAGGAAAAATTGAGCTGGAATCGTTTAAAACTCTTAACTGGAGAGATTTATTTGATAATAATCCTCCGGAACTCCCTGAAGGAAGCGTGCTTGAGTTTATTCTTTCGCTTGAAATAAATGATTTTCTGAACGGAAGAAACGGAATTATCTGGGCTACTTATGATTTTAGGCAGGCTGAAATAATCCAAAGCACACTGCTTGCACAGCAGGTGAGCTCAGAAGTAATAACTGTTGATTTAAGTAAAGTAAAAATATTTCTTCTGAAAATCTTAAATGAATCTGATGTCAGTGAGGCAATTAACTTCGTCTGGAAAAATGATACAGGTTTAAGATTAAAACCCGATTGGAGTTATCCGGAAGGTGAAAAGAATAAGAGTTTTGAACAATGGTTAAGCGGACAATAAATTTTAATTCAAGGTAACTAATAAAATCAATAACAAATCCGAAAGGAAAAATATGAAATCAATTATTTCAGTACTTTTTTTGCTCGCTTTCTTTATATCGATGAGCAGTTCAGTGTTTGCACAGGCAGCAGAGGGGAATGTCTTTGTTGTAACAAATTTTGAAAGAGCTTTCCCGGATGACGGATCTGCAGCGGAATTAGATTCTCTTAATCAAATCTCCATGGATTATTCCTGGAAGAACAATCCATATGTTGTTAGTTATAAAACTTTGCGTCACTGGTGGGGTCATGATAATCGCGACTTCATACAGATCATAGAAGTAAAAAGCTGGGATGATGTTACAAAAGCCAACGAAAAGGCAAATGAATTATTTATGAAAGCAATGCCTAATAAAGCTGATAGGGTAGCCTTTGGTAAAGCTTACAATAAATATTTCTCCGGCAAACACTCTGATGAAATCTACAGGGAAGTAGTTTTCAAATAACAATTTCCATCAATTCAATGAATGGAAATAATATTAATTATTTCCATTCTTCAATTAATGTTAAAAATCAAATGGAGAAGGTACTATGAAAAAACTAACTCAAATATTTTTTGCAATGTTCGTTTTATTGTTGTTAACAGGCAGCAGTTTCGCGCAGCAATGGTCTGATGCCCAGAAAGATGTATGGACTGGCGTAGAAAAATACTGGCAGGTATCATCATCAGGTGATGCGGCTGGATTTATGAAGTATTTCGATGACAGCTATATGGGCTGGAGCAACCAGTCACGCGTACCAATGAACAAGTCCAACACAGGTAAGTGGGTTACGCAGGATGCACAGAACAATACAACTCTTGTATATTCCATCACTCCCCTCAGTATATGGGTAAAGGGTGATTTTGCGTATGTGCATTATACCTATGCGATGATTGAACAGAACAAAGAGTCCAACAAGAAAACATCCAGTGCCGGTATATGGACGGACATCCTAATGAAAAAGGACGGCAAGTGGATGCTGATAGGCGACCACGGCGGAAGAACATCAGGCGGCAGCAGCAATTCTGACGACTAATATTTTTTCTTCTTAGAGACAGGTCATTGACCTGTCTCTAAATTTATATTATAACCCTGCCTGCTGTAAAGTATATACCACTGTTTTGATTATTAAGTTATATTATTATCTTAATACAATCATTCTTAATCCTCATTATTTCATTTATATGAGAAGGATAACTCAGATTTTAAAATCGGGAAAAGGACTTCTATTACATAATGGATGATAAATTTTTAACAGAAGAAATGGAGTTGACTCTTCTTCTCGTGGTTGATGACATTAATAAGTCTAAAGTTTTTTTTAAGGATGTTCTGGAAGCAGAAGTCTATCGTGAATATGGTGGAACTTCAGTTGTTCTAAAACTATTAAACAATTGGATTTTACTGGTAACAGGCGGTGGTCCTACTGAAGATAAACCGACTATTACTTTTAATCCTCCAGAAGATAAAAACCGGATTGATCATCAACTGATTTTCCGTGTACCTGATTGTAAAGCTTCTTATGAATTATTGAAATCCCGCGGAGCAAAATTTTTAACTCCGCCTGTGGATCGTGGTGGAGAGATACGATGTTTCTTGCGTGATCCTGATGGACATTTAATTGAATTGAGTGAAATAGTTAAATAAGTTTCTTTCCTCTAAACTTCTTTGGGCTGAAACTATTTCTCATAGATTTTTTTCTTAATAATCTTCACATAACCTATAAAAACCAGATGATAAACGATATAGCTATAATTCACTAAATTATTACAATTACTCTTCGATGACCCAATCAAAGTTAAAAATTGCTAATCTGGAAAAAGAACTTGCGGCGAAAAACCGTGAACTCGAAATTGAAAAATCCTTTGAAAAAGTAAGAGCATTTGCTATGTCAATGCGTCATTCGTCTGATTTGCAGGAGGTTGTTAATCTGGTTGCTCGGGAATTGAATAATATGAAACTGGATATAACCGGAGTATTCATGGTTATCAATAATGACGAAATTGACAAACAATTCACATTTTGGGGATCTACAGGTGTAGCAGAAACTTATATGAAAAGAGCGGCTATTCCTTTTCTGGATCGCCCTATTTATACAGTATTAGCTGAGGTCTACTACAAAAGGAGAGAGATTTTTCGTAGAGGAATATACGAGAGAAGAAAAAATTGAATTCTTCGAACATTTATTTAAACATCCGCCATACAATTCATCAACTTCTGAATGGAAGGAACAGGTTTTGTCCCGTGAAGGCGGATATACAAGGTCTGTTTCTGTTTCTCATTACACATCTATATTTGTAGTTAATCATTTTGGTAGAAAATTATCTGAAGACGATAATAAAATTCTGAAACGCTTTGGAGAAGTTTTTGAACAGAGCTACACCCGATTTCTCGACCTGCAAAATGCAGAAGCACGCGCATTTGAAGCAATTAAACAAGCATCTGTGGATAGAGTTCGCGGTGAAATTGCCAGTATGCGCACCTCCGAAGACCTCAATCGAATAACTCCGATTATCTGGCGCGAACTTGAAACACTGGAAGTACCTTTTATACGCTGCGGCGTTTTCATTGTTGATGAAGAGAAAGAAAAAGTTCAGCTTTACTTAACCACACCCGATGGTAAGTCGCTGGGAGTATTGAATCTATCCTTTGATGCAAATGAACTCACCAGTAATACGGTTAATCACTGGAAAAAGAATCAGGTTTACAAAGAACACTGGAATAAGGAAGAATTTATCAACTGGACAAAATCTATGATTGAAATCGGACAGGTTCAAAATGCAGAAACTTACCAGGGTTCTTCTACTCCACCGGAATCTCTTGATCTACACTTTGTTCCTTTCGCTCAAGGTATGCTCTATGTTGGAAATGTTTCTCCCCTTACCGATGAAAAACTTGAACTGGTTAAGACATTAGCCAAAGCATTCTCGATAGCTTATGCCCGGTATGAAGACTTTAAGAATGTTGAAGAAGCAAAAAGTAAGATCGAAATAACTTTAAATGAATTAAAAATAGCTCAGGCAAAACTTCAGGAGATTGACCAGTTGAAATCCCGGTTCTTTGTGAATATCTCTCATGAGTTCCGGACACCACTGACGTTGATACTCGGCCAAATTGAAAGTGTTATGTCTGGAAATATTGAGATTAAGGAGAAAGGGAAACTGCAGATTGCAAACAGGAATGCAAGGAGGCTTCTTACTCTGATAAACCAGTTGCTGGATCTTTCAAAGCTTGAATCCGGAAGTATGGAATTGAAAGCAGAACAGCATAACATAGTTTCATATTTAAAAAGTCTGTTTTATTCATTTGAATCACTTGCAGAATCACAAAAAATTTTTTTGAAATTTGAATCGGAGTATGAAAACATTCCTGTTGTATTTGATCCGGATAAAATGGAAAAGATTTTTTATAATCTTATTTCTAACGCATTCAAGTTTATTTCATCGGATGGTGAAATAAAAGTCTGTTTGAACATCATTAATTCCAATGTTGAAATCAGGATTAAAGATTCAGGAATTGGTATATCTTCCGATCGTCTCCATCATATCTTTGACCGATTTTACCAGGTTGATGGATCAGCAACAAGAAAACATGAAGGTACAGGAATTGGATTAGCGCTGACAAAAGAATTGATTGAACTTCATAACGGGAATATTTCAGTAAATAGTAAAGAAGGTAAAGGCAGCGAGTTTATCATTCAGCTTCCGTTAGGTGATTTTAAAATGAAAAAGGAAGAAGTTAACAAACTGCAGCCAGCAGAATTGTTAAAAAAGAATAATTTTAGTGTTCCGGAAACAGAAGAAAAAACTCCAGGATGGATTCTCCTGTATCTGACAAAATTGCAATAATTTTAATAGTTGAAGATAATTCTGACGTACGGAATTACATTCGCGAGCTGCTGGAAACTGAATACCAAGTAATTGAAGCTTCAAACGGTGAAGAGGGAATATCAAAGGCAAAAGATGAAATTCCAGATCTTATTATTACTGATGTAATGATGCCGGAAATGGATGGATTTCAATTTTGCAAGCAAATAAGAAATAATGAAAAAACAAGTCATATTCCAATAATAATGTTAACAGCAAAAGCCGGACTGGAAGATAAAATAGAGGGGCTGGAAACAGGAATTGATGCTTATATCACCAAACCATTTAGTGCAAAAGAATTAAAAGTAAGAGTAAAAAACTTAATTTATCAAAGAAAAGAGTTAAGAAAACGTTTTAAAAAATCAACATATATAAAACCTTCTGAAGTATCGGTAGATTCAATTGATCAAATATTTCTGCAGAAAGTAATTGATAAAATCGAAGCAAATATAGAAAATGAAAAATATAATGTGGAGAAGCTTTCAGATGAAGTTAATATGAGCATTTCACAGTTAAACAGAAAGCTTAATGCGTTAGTCGATCAGCCGGCAGGACAATTGATCCGTTCACTTCGTCTTCAACGAGCAGCTGATCTATTAACGCAGAATACAGGTAATGTTGCCGAGATTTGTTATAAAGTGGGATTTAATGATCCGGGGTATTTTACAAAAACATTTAAAAAGCAATTTGGGGTTTCTCCAAGAGAGTATAAGAAGGATATACAGAGGTAATGAGGCTAAGCCTTAATTGACTCGAAATGCAATAAATTAACTAATTCATTATAATTATCAATGCGCCAATAATCCTTTCCTTTGCGCCGATAGTCCAAGAGAACATCACTCATTTCATTTACTTTACCATCAAGATATCCTCATAACAATTTTAAAAATATATAATGGCAGATAATGGAAATGCTGAAATTTACCGGAATGGTAAAAAATGTATTGGAAACAAACGACTCGATAAAATGGAGTGACCTTAGCTTAAACGAAAATCCCGAACTGCCTGATGAATATGAAGTTGAATTTACAATTTCCTTAAATCATGATGATTTCCTCTCCGGTAAGATTAGGAATTGTTAAGGCAATTTATGATAAGATGCAGGGAGAAATTATACACCATATTCTTCCTATACAAAATATTAAAAGTGAAATCAAAAAATTTTTAAAAGAGAAAAATTATTCCTGATAAAAGTGGCAAAATTTTCAGAATATCGGCCATTAACATAAAGAGAGAGGGCTATGAGTAACACAAAATTTATTTTGACAATTCTTGTTTTTGCATCATTGGTGGTATTTCAGAACTGCTCTTCAGAAAAGGAAAGCACAAAATTGAACAAATCCGATATATCACCCGGTACAGCTGAAATTGTAGGAACTATTACAGAAATTGAACCAATTTCAAGTAATTCTAAAATGGCTGGTCCCTGTTCAAAGGCTCCCTGTATAGCATTAGTCAAAGTATCCTCTGCTCGTTATGGTGCTGCATTTCCGCCGCTTGTAATGGGTAAGGAAATAAGAATAAAATTCCGATTTACACTTGAAAAGACAACAAAAGAACTATTCCCTAATATGGAGGAAGAATATCCGGGACTAAAAGTAGGAGATGAATTTACTGCTATAGTCTCAACAATAGTTAGTGTGGATGATACAGCCCCAAAATTCCAGATTAATGGTTATGAACTGAATTAAATTATTTCAATAACAGAATAAGAGAGGAATTATTTATGAACAGAAAAAATCTGACATTATTTATTGTCGGCATTTTTATTTCCACTGCTGTTGGATTCTTCATATACAGCGGAAATAAAAAGCCTGAAACAGCTCCATCATATGCAAAGTTGGAAGTGGGCACAAAGGACGATCCCTTTGCGCGAATTGAGTATGAGAGAAGAATGCTCATTGATCCAACTACAGGGCAGATACCAGATAATATAAGAGCAAAAGAATTGAAATTCGCAAAAAATCTGCCAACGGTTGAATCTCTTTCCTTAAATAAAGAAACTGTTGCAACCTGGTCGATACGAGGCCCGATAAACAGAGGCGGAAGAACACGTGCACTTGGAATAGATGTAAGGACACAAATAGCACCGAATATAACAATAATTGCAGGTGGCGTGTCAGGTGGTATTTATAAATCAACCGATAATGGAGTATCCTGGGTAAATAAACTTTCTCCAGATGTCATTCACAGTGTAACCTGCTTAGCACAGGACACCCGTCCGGGGCAGGAAAATACCTGGTATGCTGGTACAGGTGAAGCCATAGGTAATTCAGCTGGAGGTGGATATGCTGGCTTTTATGGGGATGGTATCTTTAAATCAGTAGACAACGGAGAGACATGGGCATTACTTCCATCAACTGCAAACGGTGATGTTCAAAATTTTTCAGTGTTTAAATTTGTAAATAATATTTCAGTTAATAAATCCACAGGCAGTATATTTGCCGCAGCCTCCAATGTAATAATGAGAAGCCAAGATGGCGGAGTTTCATGGAATGTAGTGAGAAGTACATTGGTAGATAACACTATGTCAGACGTACAGATTACTAGCACCGGAATTATTTATTCTGGAATTCCTGAGGGTTTTATTAATCAGGATGCCGGTATTTCCTGGTCAGCAGATGATGGTGCTACGTGGACTGACATAACACCGGGAGGTTTAACTAATTACCAAAGAATAGTTATGGCAATTGCACCTTCAAATGAGAATATATTATACGTCTGGACTTTTACAGGAATTGGTCCCACACAAACTGAATTGTGGAAATACGATGCATCAACAACCAATTGGACAAATTTAACGACTAACCTGCCTCCTCCTGGTCCAGGCAATGCGGGAATAAATGTACAGGGTTCTTACGATATGGTTATGAAAGTAAAACCCGACGATCCTAATTTTGTAGTTATAGGAGGAACAAATATTTACAGATCAACAGACGGCTTCTCTACTCCTGTTGCATCTAATTCCACAGCATATATTGGTGGTTATGATTTTCCTAATCATCATCCGGATCAGCACTCAATGGTATTTTTAAATCCTCCAAATTCCAATGTATTTTACTCCGGGAATGATGGTGGGGTAGGAAAACTGGATGATGTTACACAAACTAATGTGACTTGGATAGATTTAAGTCGAGGGTATACAACATCCCAGTTTTATACTTTAGCAATTGATCCTAACACTGCTAATGATAATGTAATAGCAGGCGGACTTCAGGATAACGGAAATTATACTACGTTTTCAAATGACTTTAATGTGGATTGGGTCGACTGGGGTGGTGGTGGAGATGGTGGTTATGCAGAAGTTAGAAAAACAGCTGCAAACGAATACACAATTTATTTAGAATCTCAAACTGGCAATGCATTTCGTTTGAAATATTCAAGTGGATTTGTTACCGCATTCGATTCCATTTATCCTCCTTATACTGGTCAATATGCATTTATAAATCCGTTTATACTTGATGTTAATAACAGTGATATTATGTACTTTGCTAAAGGTGATAGTGTCGCCAGAAGCAATGATATTTCTCAATCAACTTTTAACTGGATAACTATGACTAATGCTACTACCGGTAGCTTTATAGCGTCATTGGCTGTTTCGAAAGTACCTGCAAACAGATTGTATGTGGGTGGTGGAAATAGCGAAGTACTAAGAATTGATGGGGCAAACGCTGGTGACCCTGCTTCAGTAAATGTTAGTGCTGGTTTGCCAGGGGGAGCTTATGTCAGTTGCATTTACGTTGATCCATTTAATGCTGACAATGTTATAGTTGTACTATCAAATTATGGTATAATAAGTTTATGGAGATCAACAAATGGCGGAGCTAATTGGACAAATATTAGCGGAAACTTAGAAGAAAATCCTGATGGTTCAGGAAATGGACCTTCCTGCCGCTGGGCGACTTCAGTATCTGGTAACGGAGTTACTTTTATTAGTTGCAATCACAATTACCGGATTATATTCAACAACTAACCTAAATGGCAGCGCGACTGTTTGGGCGCAGGAGGGACCTAATACTATTGGAAACGTTGTTTGTACAATGGTAAAAGGAAGAGATGTAGATGGTTTAGTTGCTGTAGCAACTCACGGAATGGGTGTATTTAGCTCAACAGGTGTAACCGCTGTTGAAGATGAGCGAACAAGTCCGGATAATTATTCACTTGCACAGAACTATCCCAATCCGTTTAATCCTTCAACAACAATTAGTTTCTCACTTCCACAGGCAAGTAAAGTAAAACTAACTTTATTTGATGCCCTGGGAAGTAAAATAGACGAGATTGCAAATAGTGAGTTTTCATCTGGCTATCACTCTATAAATTATAATGCATTTAAATTAGCTAGCGGAGTTTATTTTTATAGAATAGAGACTGGCTCATTTGTTCAAAGTAAGAAGATGATCTTGATGAAGTAACTTTAAAAGTAATTAGGGTAATTAAGATTGTTGTATGCTTTATTAAGCCAATTCGGAATTATCTGAATTGGCTTATTAATTTATAGAATAATTTATACCCAGTAATATGATCGATTAAAATTATACAATGGAGTTAATTACTGACAAGCTCGATTATTGTAATTTAATATCGACAAGTTGATGATTGAAGAAATTTTTCGAAATACTATTTTTGTAATTACTCTTAATATCATTCTAAACCGTCCATTTGTTATAACCTAATATTTTATTCCCTCACAAATCCCAAATTGGTTAAAAAGTCCTATCAATTGCGTGGATAATACAAGACATCTACAACCAAAGATTTTAATTTTCAAATATTATAGGAGAGTAACTCCAATTTCTCATTTTAATAAAAAGTGGCAAAATTTTCAGAATATCGGCCATTAACATAAAGAGAGAGGGCTATGAGTAACACAAAATTTATTTTGACAATTCTTGTTTTTGCATCATTGGTGGTATTTCAGAACTGCTCTTCAGAAAAGGAAAGCACAAAATTGAACAAATCCGATATATCACCCGGTACAGCTGAAATTGTAGGAACTATTACAGAAATTGAACCAATTTCAAGTAATTCTAAAATGGCTGGTCCCTGTTCAAAGGCTCCCTGTATAGCATTAGTCAAAGTATCCTCTGCTCGTTATGGTGCTGCATTTCCGCCGCTTGTAATGGGTAAGGAAATAAGAATAAAATTCCGATTTACACTTGAAAAGACAACAAAAGAACTATTCCCTAATATGGAGGAAGAATATCCGGGACTAAAAGTAGGAGATGAATTTACTGCTATAGTCTCAACAATAGTTAGTGTGGATGATACAGCCCCAAAATTCCAGATTAATGGTTATGAACTGAATTAAATTATTTCAATAACAGAATAAGAGAGGAATTATTTATGAACAGAAAAAATCTGACATTATTTATTGTCGGCATTTTTATTTCCACTGCTGTTGGATTCTTCATATACAGCGGAAATAAAAAGCCTGTAACAGCTCCATCATATGCAAAGTTGGAAGTGGGCACAAAGGACGATCCCTTTGCGCGAATTGAGTATGAGAGAAGAATGCTTGCTGATCCGGTTACAGGTAAAATACCCGATGACATTAGGAGAAAAGAATTACTGTTCAGTAAGAATCTGCCAACGGTTGAATCTGTTTCTTTAAATAAAGAAATGGTTGCAACCTGGGTAAAACGCGGGCCGATAAATCGTGGAGGAAGAACACGCGCATTAGGTATTGACATAAGAACGCAAACACCTCCAAACGTGACAATAATTGCAGGTGGCGTGTCAGGTGGTATTTATAAATCAACTGATAATGGAGTATCCTGGGTAGATAAACTTTCTCCAGATGTTATTCACAGTGTAACCTGCTTAGCACAGGACACCCGTCCGGGACAGGAAAATACCTGGTATGCTGGTACAGGTGAAGCATTCGGAACTGATTTTGATGGAGGAACTTTATTATGGGGAGACGGTGTTTTTAAATCAATCGATAACGGTGAAACCTGGGCTTTATTACCATCGACAGCAAATGGTGTTGTACAAACTTTATCAGAGTTTAAATTTGTAAATAACGTATCTGTTAATAAAACAACAGGTAGTGTATTTGCTGCAGCTACCAATGTAGTGATGAGAAGCCAGGACGGTGGAACTTCATGGAATGTAGTGAGAAGTACATTGGCAGATAACACTATGTCAGACGTACAGATTACTAGCACCGGAATTATTTATGCAGGGATACCTGATGGTAATCAGGATGCCGGTATTTCCTGGTCGGCAGATGATGGTGCTACGTGGACTGACATAACACCGGGAGGTTTAACTAATTACCAAAGAATAGTTATGGCAATTGCACCTTCAAATGAGAATATATTATACGTCTGGACTTATACAGGAGCTGGTCCCACACAAACCGAATTGTGGAAATACGATGCATCAACAACAAATTGGACAAATTTAACTGCAAATATGCCTCCTCCAGATCCAAATCTAGTTGAAGGAATTGATGTACAGCAGTCATATGATATGGTTATTAGAGTAAAACCAGATGATGCTAATTTTGTAGTTATTGGCGGAACCAATCTTTACAGGTCAACAGATGGCTTTTCCACTCCGGTTACATCTTCAGGATGGATAGGCGGGTATGATCCTGATAATAGTGTGAATGAATATCCAGGTCATCATCCGGATCAGCACTCACTTGTATTTTTAAATCCTCCAAATTCAATTGTACTTTATTCTGGTTGTGATGGTGGAATAAGCAGAACAGATGATGTTACGCAGACGCAAACTCCGTATCCCATAACTTGGTTAGAAATAAGCCGGGGATATATTACAACTCAATTTGTCGCTATAGGAATCGATCCTGTAACTGCAAATGATAAGGTTTTAGCTGGCGGAATGCAGGATAACGGAAATTTCATAACATTTTCTGACGATTTTAATACCGATTGGGTTGATTGGCAAAGGGGTGGAGATGGTGGTAATGCGGAAGTTAGAAAAACATCATCAAATGAATATACAATGTATTTAGAATCCCAAACTGGCGGAATAGAGCGGCAAAAATATAGCAATGGTGTTCTCACTGCTTCCGATGATATCAAACCCACCACCGGAGGTCCATTCTTATTTGTTAACCCCTTTGTCCTTGATATTAACAACAGTGATATAATGTATTTTGCAGCTGGGGATAAAGTTACAAGAAGTACAGATGTATCCACCGCGAATAACTGGGTAACCATGACAAATGCAACAACTGGTGGCAGCCCTGTTACAGCACTATCTGTTTCAAAGGTTCCTGCTAACAGATTATATGTAGGCGGAAGTAATGGTGAAGTACTTAAGATAGATGGAGCTAATACCGGAGACCCTGTGCCAATCAATATAAGTGCTGGAATTCCACAAGGTTATGTTATCTGCATTTATGTTGATCCTGCTAACGCGGATAATATTATAGTTGTTCTTTCAAATTATGGTGTTATAAGTTTATGGAGTTCTGTCAATGGTGGTACAAACTGGACTAACATCAGCGGAAACTTAGAAGAAAATCCCGATGGTTCCGGGAACGGACCTTCCTGCCGGTGGGTTTCTTCCGTCTCTTTTAACGGTGTAATGACTTATTACGTGGCAACAAGTACGGGCGTTTATTCAACAACAAGTCTAAACGGCAACGCTACAGTTTGGACACAGGAAGGACCAAACACTATTGGTAATGTTGTTTGTACAATGGTAAAAGGAAGAGATGTAGACGGTTTAGTTGCTGTATGTACACATGGTGCCGGAGTATATAGCGCATCAATGGTAACTGCAGTTGAAGATGAGCGAACAAGTCCGGATAATTATTCACTTGCACAGAACTATCCAAATCCTTTTAATCCTTCAACTACAATAAATTTCACACTTCCACAGACAAGCCAAGTTAAATTAACTTTATTTGATGCTGTTGGACGGGAGATAGATCAGATTGCATCAAAAGTATTTTCTGCTGGTGTACATTCTATAAATTATAATGCATCTAAATTAGCTAGCGGAGTTTATTTTTATAGAATAGAGACTGGCTCATTTGTTCAAAGTAAGAAGATGATTTTGATGAAGTAGTATAATAACTACTCAATTGTACTTAAGCCGGTTTTTAATAAAACCGGCTTTTTATAAAAACTTTTATATAGTGTCTTGGAACTGAATAAAACCAGATTGCTCTTTCAACCACTTTTCAGCCGATTCTATACATCAAGTTTCCTAAAAGACTATTTCTATTATTTTATTTAATTAAATCCGCATTTGATTAAAAAGTCCAACTGTTGCGTGAGGAGTACGAGACATACTAAGCAGATAAAATTACCTTTACATTTTCGGTTTAGAATCTGAACAAGGTAATTGAGAACGATTAATACTGGAAATAATAAATACGATTGGACTTTAAGATTAATTAAAGAAACGCTAACCGGATAACTTTAAGATTGATTCAAATCATAAAAAATTTATTGTTGTACCTAAGAACATTAATTATGTCAAAGAAAAAGAGTTATAACTTAAATAATTAACGCAAAGAAAGGATCTAACTATGAAAAGCCTAAAATTTATACTGGCTTCTATAATTCTCAGCTTTATAATAGTAAGTGAGATGACAGCTCAAACCTGGACTACTCTACCGACAGGATCTCAAGAATTCTTCTATGGTGTTTCCTTTAGTGATGTTAACAACGGCACTGCTACCGGAACACAAGTCTTAAGAACTACTGACGGAGGTGCTACTTGGAATCCTCAAACACTTCCCATTTTTGTGAATAATTTACCCTGTGTTAAATTTACAGATGCAAATACCGGAACTGCTGCTGGTGAAATGGGTACTATTTTTAGAACTGTCGACGGCGGAGCCACATGGACTCAACAGACAAGCGGAGTGACAGTCGAATTATACGGAATGGCATTTACCAGTACAAATGTAGGAACCATTGTGGGCGATGGAGGTACAATACTTAGAACAATTGACGGGGGAACAACCTGGACACAACAAACAAGCGGAACTACAAACACATTGTGGGCCGTATCCTTCACAGACGCAAATACCGGAACTGCTGTTGGATGGGGTGGTGGTACAATCCTTCGAACGATTGACGGAGGTGCCAACTGGTCTGCTCAAACAAGCGGAGTTACCGCCGATTTATACGGTGTTTCATTTACTGATTCAAATATTGGGACGGTTGTTGGAACTGGCGGTACAATCCTGCGAACGATTGATGGAGGTGCGACCTGGAATCAACAAACAAGCGGAACAAGTGAAGGGCTGACAGCAGTATTTTTTACTGATGCTAATAACGGTACAGCAGTTGGATCAAATGGCATGATTGTCAGGACTGTAAACGGTGGAACAACCTGGATTATTCAAAACAGCGGGACACAGGAAAACTTAAATGCTGTTTCGTTTTTAGACGCAAATATCGGTTATGTTGCTGGTTTTCTTGGTGTAATATTAAAAACCACAGATGGCGGTGTAACTTTTATTGGTAATGAAAGCAACAATGAAATTCCAATGGATTTCTCTCTTTCACAAAACTATCCAAATCCATTTAATCCTTCAACAACAATTAGTTTTTCACTTCCACAGGCAAGTAAAGTAAAACTAATTTTATTTGATGTCGTTGGACGGGAGATAGATCAGATTGCATCAAAAGTATTTTCTGCTGGTGTACATTCTATAAATTATAATGCATCTAAATTAGCTAGCGGAGTTTATTTTTATAGAATAGAGACTGGCTCATTTGTTCAAAATAAGAAGATGATCTTGATGAAGTAAGAGAAGAGAAAATTCAAATAACGGGCAGGAAATACCTGCCTGTTAATTTATTAAATACGGCGGCAGCGGCAATTCGGGCTAATAACATATTTTCGAAAACTGTATAGCTTAAGTATCAATATTCTTTATCCAAGATGTCATCCTTCCGGATGACATCTTGGCATTTGTATGGGGTACATTCTGAGGAAACATTTTTCAAATAACAACAGATAAATATGAATCCACAATTTTATACAGAAATTTTTTACTATCAGCAGCCATTATCAGTCAACTGACATTCTCCTCCTGTTAACATCAGACCGGAGATAATGAAGATCATGTTAAAGCCAATATTGAAACCTATACCCATACACGGGATGAAATTATGAATCACAGAAAAAAGTATAAATTTAATAATTCCAACTTTACACAAGATGTTGTAATGCGTGCAAGTCCATCAGATATAGTTGGAATTGACATCGCAAAAGCTTATTATTCAAACTTTCTTACCGGGTTTTCAAATATTCAATTCACTATTAAAGATGTATTTGGTCAGGGTGGCAAACTTGTTAAATACTGGAAATTTAAAGGAACTCACACTGGTAATTTTTTGGAATTACAGCAACGGAAAAAGTTAAATATAGACGGAGCTACTTTGGTAAGTATGAGTAGCTGGAAAATTGCGGAGGGAAGAGATTTTTATGATAACTATGATTTTCAAAATCAATTGAGACTAATACCACCTTATGAGCAATAATAAAGAGAGTTCAAAATTATGGTAAGGATCTTCAGAAGCATCAGACAAAAACTTGCAGCTGAAAATAAAGTAATGGCTTACTTACGTTATGCTGTTGGAGAAATTATTCTTGTTGTAATCGGAATTTTAATTGCTTTGCAGGTAAACAACTGGAATGAAAAAAGAAAAGACGCAAATTTTGAGCATGAGATTCTTTCACTTATCGATCAAAATCTTGAACAGGATTCTGTTTCCTTATCGTTTGAACTTTCCCATACAAAACTTGCTATAGATTTAACTGATCGATTGCTAAAGCAAGTCGCATTAAAAAACTTTAATGATAGTTTGAATTACTGGATGGGAAAAATTATCTCCTTCGAACGTTTTAGATCTCAATCCAGCGCTTACGAAATGTTGAAATCCAAAGGTCTGGAAAACATCTCTGATAAAAAACTTCAGATGGCACTAATAACCTATTATGACCAAAGTTTATACCAAATTTACCAGTCTCTGAATGACGTAGAATTATCTTTTAAACAAGATTGGATTCCGGTAATTAAAAAAGAATTTTCAGACTTTAGCTGGACAAATTACTGCATTCCAACTAATCCTGAAGAATTCTTTAAAAAGCCATCTACAATCACTCTCTTTAAATTGTATCAGGATAACAGAAGAGGTTTTGTTAGAAATGGAGAAAAAGCACTCGATAAAATTGCTGAAATCAGAAAGCTTATTAAAAAAGACACTGGAAGATGAAAATTTTTAGAAATGTAAGACAAAAACTCGCAGCCGAAAACAAAGTAATGGCTTACTTACGCTATGCTGTCGGGGAAATTTTGCTGGTTATGATCGGAATCCTGCTGGCCTTACAGGTTAACAACTGGAATGAATCAAGAAAACAAAATATTGCAGAAAAAGAATTTATAGAAGGTGTGAAAAAAGATCTTACACAGGACAAGAATTACATCGAGTTTATTCTAAAGAAAACAAAACCAAAGATAGAAGCATATGATTTGCTAAGTAAAATTGATTTTCAAAACAATAGTGAAAATAAAAATTTTGTTGATTCTTTATTTCAAAATTATTTATCGACTGAAGGAGCTCGTACATTTTATCCTGTCTCCGGATCTTTTCAATCAGCGTTATCCGGTAATATGTTAAACAATTACAAAAATAAAGAGATCACCAGCGCACTAATCAAACTATACAATTCAACTTACTCAAGATTAATGGATGACAATAATATACTTAATACCAGGTGGGATTATTTGAGAAAAAAATATATTCACGAATATCGCACAGGAAATTTCCATGTAACTGACAGTTCCGGGATTTCCAAAATTATGGATGATATATATTATCACTATTTGATGTTGAAATGGTATCGGGGGGTTTTAAAAGATACTCTTATTGAAATTGATAAATTATTACAAAAAACAAATTGAAGTAATGAAAATCTTTAGAAATGTAAGACAAAAACTCGCAGCCGAAAACAGTGTTGCAAAATACTTGCGTTATGCCGTTGGCGAAATAGTTCTGGTAGTAATTGGAATTCTGATTGCGTTGCAGGTTAACAACTGGAATGAAAACCAGAAACAAAAAAAACGGGAAACAGTCTATTTACAAAATTTAAGTATTGATCTGAAAGAAACAAATACAGCTGCAGGATATCTATATCGATTTTGAAGATATCTTCCTTCAGGATTGCAAAGATATAGTTGCACATTATGAACAAAATATCGGGTTCAAAAACATGGACTCCATTTTTCCAAAAATAAATGATCTGAGTGCAAGAATATCATTCACCAATGCCAACACAACTCTTTTAGAAATGATAAATTCCGGAGACATCAATATTATTGATAATGAATCACTGAAAAAGGAACTTATGGAATTTAACCAGTTTATAGAAGGGTTTGCCAGGAATACAGTTAATAATAACACTAACCTGGTAGATCAGATTGTTGCAAGAAGCGTTGTTAAGAATAGCAACTTTGCATTTTCTAATTATTCCAAAAGAATGAGAAACAAAATTCAAAAAAATTATCAGATGAATTTTATTAATGTTAAAGACAACACCCTGAAAACGATTGCAATTCAAAATCTCAATGAACCCAAAATTAGACTGGAGTTAATTAATGATGTGGTTTTTAGAAATGGTTTAGCCGAATTACAAAAATCAGGCGACGAAATGTTAAAAACAAAAGCAACACAATTGTTAAAACATATTGAAACAGAATTAAATCATAGATGAAAATTTTTAGGAACATCCGCAAAAAACTAGCTTCCGAAAAAAAAGGAATGTCTTACCTTCGTTATGCAGTCGGAGAAATATTTCTTGTAGTTATCGGAATACTTATTGCGCTGCAGATTAATAATTGGAATGAAAACCGAAAACTTGACAAGTCTAGGCAAGAATACTATCGGCAGCTTTTAATTGATTTGAACAAGGATAAAGAATCAGCAAACTATTTTATAGAGAGTTTTAAAAAAGAACACGGGGAATACAACAATTACCTGGAACTTTATGAAAAAAAGAATTTAACTCCATCCGAAGTTTATAACAAACTATTGAAGTTAAACCTGGCTTCAGTTTTTATGAAATTTAATTCTAACACCATTGAATCAATCCGCAGCAGCGGTGAGTTGATATTGTTTCCCCTGGAAATAAGAAATAAATTATTGGATTTAAAAGTGTTGCAGGATAATATACTTGAGAGAGCAAAACATGAAGATAACCATAAAGCGGATGTTATCAGAAGTATGTCTCTAATAAGAGGAGCCTCAACACTTGATTCCCGACTGAAAAATCATCCTCAATTAAAAGCTTTCTTGAAATTTAATAACAATCTTCCGCAAATAATTCTGGGCTTAGACGCAACACAAAGATGGAAAGATTTTTCAGAAACACATTCAGTTACGAGCTTAACAAAAATGATAAAGGATATTAATGTTATCATAGGTTTGATTAAAAATGAAATGAACAAATAAATATTATTAAAACTTTATGACCAGAATCTTCAGAAACATCAGACAAAAACTTGCTGCCGAAAATAGTGTTGTAAAATACCTGCGTTATGCAATTGGTGAAATCGTACTTGTAGTAATTGGAATTTTAATTGCTCTACAGGTGAACAATTGGAATGAACAAAGAAAATCGAAAATACATGAAAAAGAATTATATGGCCGCATATTAATGGATTTGAAAATTGATGAAGACAGAATAAACCAACATATTGATTATTTTAATAATGATTTGGAAATTCTTAATAATATTTACCAGGAAACTCAGGGTTTTTCGAATAGAGATTCCCTTGCGGACTTTGGTTCAATCCGGAGTTTTAGAATTTTCAATCTGGTCATTACCTCAAATTATTCCAAAAGCACCAAAGAAATTAGCAACCCTGAAATTGAGAAAAGTTTGAATGAATATTTTACAAGAGAACAGCTCATAAAAGATGCTTTAGAAAATATTCGAAATTTCAAGGAGAGCCATGTAAAACCCTTTCTGGCCAAATACGGCATCAATAATACAGGAGTGCTATTTAAGAACCGCCAATTAGATTATTATAAGCTTAGGGAAAAAAACATACTATGCCTTACAAAATTTAAAGCACAGTATGGTACCGTACAATTAGACCAACTGCTTTTTGGTATCGGTGTAAGAACTTCCTGGGCCAGGTCAGAACTTCAACATATCTTGTCCATGAACCAAAAACTGCAATTGGATTTGAGGAACGAATTGGGCGATAATAATCCATTTAATAAAGAATAATGAAATTAAAGAAACAACCAACAAATAATTAATGATTAAGTTCTTCAGAAATATAAGAAAGCAACTTGCTTCAGAAAACAAAGTAATGGCGTATTTGCGTTATGCTGTTGGCGAAATAGTACTTGTTGTTGTTGGTATTTTAATTGCACTTCAGGTTAATAACTGGAACGAACAGCGAAAACATAAAAATGAAGAAATGCAGTTTCTAAAAGGTTTTAAGAGAACCCTAAATGAAGATCTAAAGAACAATAATTGGAGGGGAAAGCAGTTTGAGTTAACCAGAGAATCGATTGATATCCTTCTCTCAAGCCTTAAACAAAATATGCCCTATAACGACTCGCTTTCCTACCATTTTGGTCGCATTACCCAAACCTGGAGGCTCGCAACAAACAACGAGGTATTTGAAACCTTAAAATCTTACAACTTAAATCTTATTTCGAATGAGAAATTACGGTATGAAATTGTAGGTTATTATTCTTACTCAGACAATTATCTTAAATCTGATGTACAAACATATTTTTCAATTATTGATGATGCCAGTAAAAATATTTTCAATACAAGGTTTGATGCATTGTGGAACGGAAGCTACACGAGGAAATCCGAGAAGAGTGGAAATATTATCGATTCGAATCTACGTATGATTCCTAATGACTATGCCGAATTGAAACATGACAAGAAATTTCTCTATTTCTTAAGAAGTTTAAAAAATCAATATTATTGGAAAATTGAAACGAATTTGAAAAGAATAGACAAAAATGCAAATGCTTTGATTAAAAATATAGATAACGAATTAAATAAAATAGAATAATTAAAGCAGAACAGAAGATATTTGGTTAACATTGTAGTTGTAAAATAGAAATCTGGATTAAAAGCAAAATCAATTAAAAGTATTTTATCATGCCCGATTTTATTGAATTTTACATTTCATGAAAAAGAAAACTCAACAGCAAAACTCCGAACAAAAAATTTCTGAACTTCAAAAAGAATTAGAAAACAAAAACCGCGAACTTGAAATTGAAGCTTCACTTGAAAGAGTGAGAGCCGTTGCAATGGAAATGTATAAATCAGACGACCTGCTTAACGTAAGTGAAGTTTTATATAAAGAACTATACATATTAGGATTCATTGAGATCAGAAACGCAATGATCAATATTCACAATGATGAGAATAAAACTTTTCTTAATTATGACTATTCCGATGAAATTGGCAGAAGCAAAACGCTTTTAAATTTTAACACACATCCTGTAATGGAAAAACAAATAAAGCAGTCACGAATTGCAAATGATGCTTTTTCCGAAGCAGTTTACAAGGGAAAGGATTTAGAGCAATGGAAAGAGTTCAGAAGGAAATACGGAGAAAAAGAAGATCCGAGAATTGAAAAGATAAATGCGCTTTACTACTATTTCTATTCAATAGGTACCGGAACAATCGGCATTTCAACTTTTAGTCAAATCGATAATGAAAAACTGGTTTTGCTCAAAAGATTCAGGAATGTTTTCAGTTTAGCTTATCAAAGATATTCAGATATAGCTTTGGCGGAAGCACAGGCAAGAGAAGCGCAGATTGAAGCTTCACTTGAAAGAGTTCGTGCTGTTGCTATGAGCATGCAGAAGTCAGATGATCTTCTTAGCATCTGCGAAGTTTCATTTAAAGAATTTAAAAAATTAGGATTTGATAATCTCAGAAACGCTATCATTCATATTCTTAATGATGAGCAAAAATATTTTATGGATTATGATTTTTCTGATTATCTGGGCGGCGGCATTAACAAAATAAGTTATGACTCGCACCCGATGCTCAGCGAGTATCTTAAAAAAATTAAAAAGACGAATGATGCTTTTGCAGAGGTTGTTATTTATGGGGATCAGCTGGAAAGCTGGAAAGATTTCCGGCGCAGAGGCGGACAGCAGGATGATCCGAGACTCGATGGTATTCCTGCACTTTATTATTATCTCTATTCTATAGGTGTAGGGGATATAGGTATTTCAACATTTAAACAGATTGATGAATCACAAATAATAATTCTGAAAAGATTCCGGAATGTTTTTGATCTGGCATACCGAAGGTATAAGGACATATCTCAGGCAGAAGCACAGGCGCGGGAAGCACAGATTGAATTGGCACTTGAAAGAGTCCGTGCAAGAACAATGGCTATGCAGAAAAGCGAAGAACTCAAGGAAGTTATTCGGGTCGTATATGAACAATTCGTTCATTTAAAAATAAATGTGGACCATGCGGGATTTGTAGTTGATTATACACCAAAAGGCGACTGGCATTTTTGGATTGCTGATCAGCAGGAAATACCATCTAAAATCACACATCCATACTTTGATTCAGTTTGGGCGCATCAATTTAATGAAGCTAAAGAAAAAGGATCAGACGTTTTTGCCACCAGTCTGAACTTCGAAGAAAAAAATAAATTTTACAGCGATATGTTTAAACACCTTCCAGACTTGTCTGAGGAAGCAAAGGATTTTTATTTTAGCTGTCCAGGTCTTGCAGGATCAACTGCATTGTTGGAGAATGTTTCGCTCTACATTGAGAATTTTTCAGGCATTCCTTATTCGGATGAAGAGAATAAAATTCTGATCCGATTTGGTAAAGTTTTCCAGCAAACCTACACCCGTTTCCTTGATTTACAGAAAGCAGAAGCACAAGCAAGAGAAGCACAGATTGAAACGGCGTTGGAAAGGGTAAGATCAAAAGCAATGTCGATGCAGAAGAGTGACGATCTTTCAATGGCGGTTCAAACAATTTTCAACGAGCTTGATGAATTAGATATTGGAATGCTGCGATGCGGGATCGGAATTCTTAATAAAGAAAAACGCTGTGCTGAATTGTGGACAACTACTATTTCAGAAGGAAAAAATACTATACAGGTATCCGGAGACGAGCCGATGGATATTCATCCTCTATTGCAGGGGGCTTTTAATGCATGGCTGCAACAAACAGATTTTTCTTACGTTCTGGAGGGAGAGGATTTAACCAGTTATTACAAATCTCTTCTGGGTGTTAATTTTAAATTGCCTGAATCGCAATCAAAAATATTAAAGACGGAAGGATTGAAACAATATTATTTCGTTACCTCCTTTAAGGCTGGCGGATTGTTCGCTTTCCGCGAAACAGAATTTCCGAATGAATCAAAAATTGTAATGAGGCGCTTTGCAGATGTATTTAATCTTACTTACACAAGGTTTCAGGATCTTCAACAGGCCGAAGCCCAAGCGCACGAGGCACAAATAGAAGTCGCGCTGGAAAGAGTGAGAAGCCGTTCGATGGGTATGCAAAAAAGTAATGAGTTAAAAGATGTGGTTAGATTGCTCTACAATGAATTTCGAATACTTGTAACTGATATTCATTCTGTCAATATCCAGTTAAACCTGGATTCCTCCAAAGATATCCATTTCTGGGCCTCGGTAGAAGAAGACATTTACCCGGAATTATATCATTTGCCGTACTCTGGCTTGCCGATATTTGAAAAATTTTACAATGCTTTTAATTCACCCGGAGACGGATTTTTTGATTATTTATTAAACAAAGAAGAAAAAGATGCTTTTTTTAGTGAAGTATTCAAAGTTCAGCCTGTTCCACCTCAAAGAAAAAAAATGATTCAAAATGCTGAAGGAATGGTTATGATGGGCTGGTTTTATAAGCATTCAGGAATTGACATCGTTCGCTACAATCTCAAACGTTTCAGTGATGAAGAGAAGGACATAGTAAAGCGCTTTGCTGCTGTGTTCGAACAGACCTATATCCGCTTCCTCGACCTCCAAAAAGCAGAAGCACAGGCAAGGGAAGCACAGATCGAAGCTTCGCTTGAAAGGGTTCGTGCCAGGACGGCGGCAATGCACAAAAGTGAGGAGTTGGTAGAAACATCTGATGTACTTTTTAAGGAAATCGAAAAACTTGGAATCGAAGCTATTCGAGCCGGGGTTGCGCTTATTGATGGGAAGAAAAATACAGTAGAAGTCTGGTCAAGATCTGAAATGAGAAATCGATCTGAGAATAGAATATTAGGAATTGTCCCTGCGTCTGCCCATCCGATGTACGCTGAGATATTGAAGACTTGGAAAGAAAAGAAACCATATTGTATTTATAATCTGGAAGGCGACAATTTAGTTAGTTATTATAAAGAACTATCTTCTTATTTATCCTACCCAAAAAGAGAGAAATTCAACAAGCGGGAAACTATTGCAACTTACTTTTTTGCCGAAGGCTCTCTTAATGTTATTTCCCATGAACCTCTTAATATTGATCAGAACAATATTATGATAAGGTTTGCCAAAGTATTTGGTCAACTTTACAAGCGTTTCCTCGATTTACAAAAAGCCGAAGCACAGGCGAGAGAATCTGAAATTCAGCTTGCACTGGAAAGAGTCCGTGCACGAACTATGGCCATGCACAAAAGTGATGAACTGGCTGAAACGGCTGCGATCCTCTTTCAGCAAATGACAGAGCTTGGAGTTACACCTGAACGGCTAAATATCTGTCTGATTAAAGAAACAGAAAAAATTCTTGAAGTCTGGGCTACAGATCAACAAGGTATTAAGATCAGTCATCACTTTAATGCAAGTCTTGATGAACCGACTACAGGTAAACGGGTATATGATGCATGGAAAGAAAAAAAGAAATCGATTATCATTGACCTTAGCGGAAAGGAATTAAATGATTGGATCCGGTATGTGCGGGAAGTAATGGGTATGGCCATTAAAGCTGAGTTAGTTAGAGAACATCGAATACATAGTGTGGCTTTCTTCTCGCAAGGTATGATATTAACAACTACTCCTGAACCATTACCAAAAGAATCAATAAAATTACTGGAACGTTTTGCAGATGTATTCAATTTAACCTATCGCCGTTTTCTGGATTTGCAAAAAGCAGAAGCACAGGCACGTGAAGCTATTAAACAAGCCTCTCTGGACAGGGTACGCGGTGAAATTGCAAGTATGCGCACAGCGGATGATCTGAATCGAATTACACCGATTATATGGAAAGAATTAAAAACTCTTGAAGTCCCTTTTATACGCTGTGGTGTTTTCATTGTTGATGAAATCCGGGAATCAGTTCAGGTTTATTTAACCACCCCAGATGGTAAACCCCTCGGCGTACTGAATTTACCTTTTAATTCAAATAACCTTACTTTAAATACAGTTGAGTTCTGGAAAAAGAAAGAAGTGTACAGAGAACACTGGAACAGGGAAGAGTTTATCAGCTGGACAAAATCAATGATGGAGCTCGGACAGGTTCAGAAGGCTGAGACATACCAGGGCTCAGCAATTCCCCCTGAAAGTCTTAATCTCCATTTTATTCCTTTTACGCAGGGAATGCTTTACGTTGGGGATGTTTCGCCCCTTACAGAAGAAAAACTTGAATTAGTAAAGGCATTAGCCGAAGCATTTGCAATCGCTTATGCACGTTATGAAGATTTCAAAAATCTTGAAGAAGCAAAAAACAAAATCGAATTAACTTTAAAAGAATTGAAATCTGCACAGGCTCAATTAGTACATTCCGAAAAGATGGCTTCACTCGGTGAACTTACCGCAGGCATTGCACACGAAATAAAAAACCCGTTGAATTTTGTAAATAATTTCTCTGAGGTCAGTCGTGAATTGCTTGACGAAATGAAAGTTGAAATACAGAATAATAATCTTGAAGAAGTAATTGAAATCGTCGAAGATCTGAAACAAAATCTTGAGAAGATTAATACTCATGGTAAACGCGCTGATTCTATTGTTAAAGGAATGCTTCTTCATTCAAGAGGAACTTCGGGTGAAAAAACATTAACGGATATTAATGATCTACTTGATCAATATGTTAATCTTGCCTACCACGGAATGAGAGCAACAAACAAGGAATTCAATATCACCATAGAAATAGATTATGATAAAACTTTAGAAAAGATAAACGTTGTTCCGCAGGATATAAGCAGAGTCTTTTTGAATATAATTAATAATGCCTGTTATGCCGCATATGACAGGAAGAAAAAGGGTAGCGATAACAATTTCTCACCAATATTAAAAGTTTCAACAAAAAATCTAAAAGATAAAGTTGAAATAAGAATTAGTGATAATGGCAATGGAATTCCAAAAGATATTATCGATAAAATATTCCAGCCTTTCTTTACAACCAAACCAACCGGCGAAGGAACTGGTTTGGGTTTATCATTAAGTTACGATATAGTTACAAAACAGCACGGCGGTGAAATTAAAATTGAAAGTAAAGAGGGTAAAGGTGCAGAGTTTGTGATTAGTTTTCCAAAATAATGTAGAGACACGCTATAGTGTGTCTCTACGAAATTAATTGTCATTTCGAAGAGACAGGAATCTGGAGTCGAAATGATAGAAAAAAAATTTATAATTAATTCAACCTATTATGAAAAAACTTTTTATAATTCTTTTTCTCTTTATCCCACAATTAGTTTTTGCACAGCAATACAATCCTGACAGCCAGAGGCAGGCATTGAAAACGGAAACTTCGGATTCGGTTTTATTTAAGATAAACTTCAACCTGGAATATTATTACGAAGAAGTAAATGTTGACTCTGCTCTTTATTTCGTTGATCAATCATTAAAAATTGCGAGGAAAGCAAATCAAAAATTAGCCGAAGGCGCTGCCCTTACGGCCAAGGGCTACACGCTGAACAACATTAGTAAATATGGTGAATCTCTGAAATGTTTAGCGGATGCTTTTAAAATATTAGAAAATCCCGAATCTGAAAAGCTTTCAACCTGGTTAACTGCTTATTCCGATTCGCAATACCATTCACCTCATAACTACAGGCTAATGGTTCTTTCTATTACACATCACATGTATGCATTACTCATGGATGCCACGCTAAACTATAAAGAAGAAATATTTCATTTTAATGAGGAAAAAAGAATTTCTGAAAAGTGCGGTAGAAATGCCGGTATACAGCTTGCTTATATGAATCTTTCCAGGATATATACCACTTTAAATAAGCTGGACACCGCTCTTACTTATGCAAAAAATACTTTATCCCTCTCTGAAAAAAACAAAATTACACTTTATATAGGCTGGGCTTATGGTTTTATAGGCAATATTTATTATAAGATGAAAAAATATGATTTCGCCCGAAAATCTTACATTGCCGGAATAAATAATTCGATTGCAGAAAAGGATCGCTATTCACTTGAATACAACTACCAGAAATTCACATCATTTTTCCTGGATAAAAAGGACGGGGATTCATCACTTTATTATGCCAAAAAGACCCTGGCTGCTACAAAAGAACTCGGAACGGCTGAAAGCGTAAATTACTACCTGGCTATTGCGTATGATAATTTATACCAGGCCTACAAATTGAACAACAAACCGGACAGTGCTTATAAGTATCTTCAGCTTGCTATGGATGCAAAGAACGTTGATTACAAAAATCAAATTGAAAACCTTGCCCACTTTCAAAGCATTACCCTTAGTCACGAACAGCAACTTCAGGAATTAGAAAAGGAGAAAATAGAAACACAAAATAAAATCCGCCTTTACGTTTTAATTGCAGCTTTAATTGTTTTTATAATTATTGCTCTTTTGCTTTACAGGAATAACCGCAATAAAAAGAAAGCCCATCAACTACTGCAAAGTCAAAAAGAAGAAATTGAGGTGCAAAAGAAAAACGTGGAAGAAACTCTGTCTGAATTAAAATCTACCCAAGCTCAGCTCATTCATTCGGAAAAAATGGCTTCACTCGGTGAGCTAACTGCTGGTATTGCACACGAAATAAAAAATCCATTGAACTTTATAAATAACTTCAGCGAAGTAAGCAATGAGTTAATTGATGAAATGAAAGAAGAATTACTGAGAACAATAAAGGAAGAAGCCATTTCAATTGCAGATGATTTGAAACAAAATCTTGAAAAGATAAATCAACACGGCAAACGGGCAGATTCAATTGTAAAAGGAATGCTTCTTCACTCAAGAGGAACTTCGGGTGAAAAAACTCTTACTGATATAAATGATCTTCTTGATCAGTATGTTAATCTTGCCTATCACGGAATGAGAGCACAGAACAAAGAATTCAATATAACGATTGAAAAAGATTACGATGAATCATTGGAAAAGATAAATGTAATACCGCAGGATATAAGCAGAGTATTCTTAAACATAATTAACAATGCCTGCTATGCAGCGTATGATAAGAAAAAGAAGAGTGGTGATGATAACTTCTCTCCGATATTAAAAGTCTCAACAAAAAAAATGAATGGGAAAATTGAAATAAGAATTGGTGATAATGGCAATGGAATTCCTCAACGATATTTTGGATAAAATATTCCAGCCATTCTTTACAACAAAGCCTACTGGTGAAGGAACAGGATTAGGTTTATCGTTAAGTTATGATGTTATAGTAAAGCAGCACGGCGGAGAATTGAAAGTTGAAACGAAAATAGGTGAAGGTACAGAGTTCGTAATTGTGCTGCCAATTACATAGTTTAAGAATTTTCAGAAGTACAGATAAATGATTTTTAATAACCAAAATACTTTAATCGCTTTAATAATAATTATTTCGGCTTCAATCTCATTTTGCCAGAATGAAGATTATGATTACAGTTATGTAACTCAGCCTTTTTCAAAATACTTCAGTCCAAAGCAATATAATGCCGGTGCCAGTAACTGGTGTATAGCCAGTGATAACCGCGGCATAATGTACTTTGGTAATGAACACGGACTTTTAGAATATGACGGTACTTCCTGGAGAGGAATAAAAACACCCTATTCCGCAGATGTACGTACAATCGCAACAGATAATAATGGTAAAATTTATATAACTGCTTCATCTGATTTCGGATATCTTAAACCTGATTCTATTGGTCAGCTAAGATTTATTTCTCTGAAAAAACAACTCGATAAAGTCCGCAAGATAGATAAGGAATTCTGGGATGTTGCAGTCAACTCAAAAGGTGTTTTCTTTAAGACGGCGGATGAAATTATCAGGTGGAATGGAAAAGATTTTAAAATCTGGGATTCCGTTTATGCTTTCAGGCTGTATAAGATCGGCGATGATATTTATTCACGTAACCAGGGTAAAGGATTAATGAAAATTGATGGTGATTCAATTTCTGTTATTCCCGGCGGCGGTTACTTTAAAGATACCGGTGTATTTGATATGCTTCCTCTTTCTGAGCCTGATCAAAACAATCCCGGTAAAATTCTTATCACTACAAATTTAAGCGGTCTGTTTATTTATGACGGGAAGAGCAGCATTCCCTTTAAAACTGATATAGATGAGTTTCTGAAAATAAACCAGGTTTACAATGCTTGTATTTTAAAAAACGGTGATATCGCACTCGCAACTCAGCGGGGCGGAGTTGCAATAATAAATCGGAATGGTAAACTTGTCAGAATGCTCAATCAAAATTCCGGACTGCCTACTAACGTTGCCTACGATGTTTACCCGGATAAACTTGGAGGTCTGTGGATTGCTACTAATGAAGGAATAGTTTTCAGTGAAGTAAATTCACCGTTAACTATAATTCGGGCACAAGGAAAATTAAGAAGTCAGGTAACTTCCATTGTAAGATTTAAGAATAATATTTATGCAGCAAATGATATTGGTGTATTATTTCTTGAAGAAGGGAAATCAGAATTTGAGTTACTTAAAGGAAGTAATAAGCCCGCCTACGAATTTCTTAAAAATAACGAAAAACTATTTGCCGTAACTAATTTGGGATTAAATACAGTTCAGGGAGATCACTTTAGTTCAGAAGTTGACAGGCAAGCAATCATTGCCTTATCTCCTTCTTCACTATTCCCAGATGTAATTTATTTCGGTGCTATAGGATCCCTGGGAATAATAAAATCAGAAGTAAATAAACCGCCTTTAGTTAAAACTTTCAATATTGCAACAGATGAATTGACTTCTATAGTTGAAGACAACGACAGCACTTTATGGATGAGACAAGGTGATAAACTAATTCTTCATATCACCAGTAAATTTAATGGGTTCGAACGGGCATTTGGAAGTGATAACATTCAGATTGATACTTACTCAGATAAAGATATAATTCCCGGAAACAACTGGCATTTGTTAAGTTTTGATAATAGATTTTTGTTAGACACAGACAAAGGTATTTTCAAGTTTGATGATACTAAAAATTCGTTTGTGCCCGATTCGATACTTGGTGCAGAGTTTACAACACCGGGTAATATCATAAGCCTGATACTAAAAAGTAAAAAAGGTGGATACTGGATTCTTGCTGAAGTGAATAAACATTACCATCTCGGTAAAGCTTTGCTTCAAAGCAATGGTAAGTATAAGTGGGAACCTATGCCGTTATTCCAGAGAATAGATTTAAATTCTGTGAATGATATTTATCCGGATTATGATGCCTTGAATGACAAAGAATATTTATGGATTAGTACAAGTGAAGGATTAATTTATTACGATCCCGGCAAAGAGAAGAATCTAGATACTCCTTTTTCAGTAAATATCAGAAAAGTAATTGTTAATAATGATTCTATCGTATTCGATGGATATAACTCAAATTCTGAAAATCTCGCGAAAGTTATTATTCCTTATTCACATAATGATGTTCGTTTTGAATATTCGGCAGCAAGCTATGAGAAACCAGAAGCAAACCAGTATCAATATTATCTTGAAGGAAGTGATGATGGATGGTCGGCCTGGACTACCGAAATAAAGAAAGACTACACAAATCTTTCAGGCGGTAATTTTACTTTCCACGTACGTGCAAAAAATATTTACGGAGTTATCAGCGGTGAAGATCATTTCAGCTTCAAAGTTTTACCGCCTTGGTATTTAACCTGGTGGGCTTATTCAATTTATATAGTTTTCATATTTCTCGGAATATTTATTACCGACAGGATAATGCGCCGGAGAGTGATAACCAGAGAAAGAAACCAGGCGAAACTCCGTGAGGCAGAGATTATAAAAACACAAGCTGATGAACTTGAAATAGTTGACAGGTTGGTAAAAGTTATTAACCGTGCGGAAAATCTCGATCAGTTATTTAACTCATTGCTTGAACAGACTTTTACTGTTATTCCGCAGGGAGAAAAAGCGGCAATATTTTTATTGGATAAAAAAGAGAACGTTTTTTACATAGCGTTTACAGAAGGATACGATATCGCGGACCTGGGATATCTGAGGCTCTCTCCGGAAGATCTTAATAAAAGATATACAATGAATTCTGAAGAAGCTGAAAAAGGTATATACATTATCCGCGAAACCAGTCATCTGTATGCAGATGAAAAACTTACAGGATTTGGCCAGGCAAAATCAATGCTGGTTATGGCGGTTGAGATAGATAACGTTACAGAAGCGTATGTTGTTTTTGATAATTTCTCAGATAAAAATGCTTTTGATCAATCCACTGCAAGGCTCTTGAACAGGTTCAGAGAGCATGCTGTATCTGCGATTTCAAAAGCACAGGCAATAAAATCATTACAGGAAAAAAATGAAGAAATAATAAGAACTCAAACTCAGCTTGTTCATTCAGAAAAAATGGCTTCGCTTGGTGAACTAACGGCAGGTATTGCACACGAAATAAAAAACCCATTGAACTTTGTAAATAACTTTTCCGAGATAAGCGGCGAATTGATTAATGAAATAGAAGAAGAATTGCAAAAAAATGATAAAGAAGAAGTGCTGGTTATTCTAAAAGATTTACAACTGAATCTTGAAAAAATAAATCTACATGGCAAACGCGCAGATTCCATTGTAAAAGGAATGCTTCTCCATTCGCGCGGAACTGCAGGAGAAAAAACACCAACTGATATTAATGATCTGTTGGATCAATATGTTAATCTTGCCTACCATGGAATGAGAGCAACCAATAAAGAGTTTAATATTACAATAGAAAAAGATTATGATGAAACATTAGAAAAAATAAATGTAGTTCCTCAGGATATCAGCAGAGTTTTTCTTAATATTATTAATAATGCCTGCTATGCAGCTTATGATAAAAAGAAGAAAAGTAATGATGAAAATTTCGCACCGACTCTGAAAGTTTCAACAATAAACTTAAAAGATAAAGTTGAAATAAAAATAAGTGATAACGGCAGCGGAATTCCAAAGAATATTATTGATAAAATTTTCCAGCCGTTCTTCACTACAAAACCAACAGGAGAAGGAACAGGTTTGGGGTTATCAATAAGTTATGATATAGTTACTAAAGTTCACGGAGGCACACTGAACATAGAAACCAAAGAGAATACAGGTTTACCCGGTACTAGCTTAGCCGAGACGGGAACCAATTTTATAATTTTATTACCAATGTAAAAATGAGGGAAAATTGAAACTATTAGTTGTAGATGATGAAAGCGATGTGCAGTTCTTATTTCAGCAGAAATTCAGGAAGGAAATAAAAGCGGGAAAAGTTCAGATAAAATATGCTTTGAACGGAATTTCTGCTCTTGAATTGATCGAGTCAATTGAAAACCTTACAGATTACTTAATATTGTCCGATATCAATATGCCTGAAATGAACGGGATAGAATTATTGAGAGAAATAAAAAAACGTTACCCCGATTTAAAAGTTATTATGATAACTGCTTATGGAGACGAACATAATTTCAACATGGCAAAAAATCTAGGTGCGTATGATTACTTTACAAAGCCTCTTCAGTTCGATTTGCTTAAAGAAAAGCTAAATTACTCAGGTACAAATTGAAGGAACATAAATGCAATTAGCAAGAATATTAGTAGTGGATGATGAACCTGATCTCCAGGCATTAATCCGTCAGAAATTCCGCAATAAAATTAAAGCAAATGAATATGAATTCCATTTTGCTGAAAACGGTGTTGAAGCGCTTGATAAATTAACTGCCGACAGAGCTATTGATCTTATTTTAACTGACATCAACATGCCGGTGATGGACGGACTTACTCTGCTTTCCAGAATAAATGAGCTTAATAATAAATTTCTGCGTTCGGTTATTGTTTCAGCATACGGAGATATGGAAAATATAAGAACTGCCATGAACAGGGGAGCATATGATTTCGTGACCAAACCCATTGATTTAAAGGACCTGGAAATAACCATAGAAAAATCATTGAAGGAAATTGAAAAGACCAAAGAAGCTTTATCATCTCATGATAAATTAATTGCGCTGAAACAGGAGCTGGAGATTGCAAAAGTAATTCAGACTTCTATTCTTCCAAAAACATTTCCTGAAAAAAAAGAATTTGAAATATTCGCAAAAATGATTCCTGCAAAAGAAGTAGGTGGTGATCTGTATGATTTTTTCATGCTGGATAAATACAGGCTTGCAGTTGTACTGGGAGATGTATCAGGCAAAGGAATTGCTGCAGCTATGTTGATGGCGGTTAGTAAAACTTTAATTAAGGCAACTGCCTACAAAGGAATGCCCGCAGATAATGTATTATTTGAAGTAAATAATCTTCTTGCGGATGATAGTCCCCCGAATATGTTTGTTACAGTTTTTTACGGGGTTCTCGATACAAGAAATGGTTCATTCGAATATTCAAACGGGGGACACAACGCCCCGTTTCTGATATCTTCTGACGGCAGTATTACACAGCTCGATAATATCGGTGGTTTACTGCTGGGAGCAATGAAAGATTCGGAATATGAATCAAATATAATAACACTGAAACCTGGTGACTATCTGGTTTTATATACTGATGGAGTGACAGAGGCATTTAATAAAGACGATGAGGAATATGAAGATGAACGTCTTATTAATTCACTTCGGAATGCCGGAAAGGAAAACGCCGGTAAACTTGTAGAAAAAGTTATTGCTGATGTTCAGAAATTTTCTGAGGGAGTCGAACAGTCCGATGATATAACGTGCCTTGCACTAAAGTATCACAGTCGTTAGTGCCTGTCTCGTTAATTTTGAGTTTTTCATTACAGCACGATAAAACTATGTCCCAATAATGATCTCCATTATTATGATCGAAATAGATTAGCACAGACTATTGAATGGGTGAAATCCAGCTCTTAGTTAATTCCAAAATATAGTATGATGGATGATACAGCCCTCTCCCGATAAGGTAATTATCAGCTGTAAAGAATAACTCTTCAATATCCAGTGACAGTTCTTGTGTGAAATTCCCACTGTCAAGCTCCCATACTCCCATTCTTGGATATCCATACGAACTAGCTGCAATATTTTTAGCTTCATTTATTGCAAAATAACTTCTTCTCTGGAAATTAGGAATGTCCAGGATAATCGAGGCAGAATTTACATCCCACGCAAAAAGATCAGTGTTAATTACTGAATATAACTTCGTACCTGTTCTGTTAAATTCCAGTGGATAAGCATCATTTGATCCGGGAATTTCCCTGAGAAGACTCCCGGTACTGTAATCCCATAGTTTTACATTTGACAGTCCATCTCCTGTTGCAATAATAGTTTCATCACTGTTTATATCCATATTAGTAATGTAATGTTGTGTGTTAATCCTCGTCTCATATTGCCAGGATTGAATATCATAGAATCGCAATGCGCCTATTCTTTCAACTATTAAATTATTTCCGTCAAAACTGAACTTCATCACTTGCGGGTGCCACACATTATTTATCCTTTTTACAACCGTCCCTGAATTAATATCCCAGATTGTTACATAATTATCTTCTCCGGCTGCTGCGAGGAGTCTGTTGTCCGGACTTATTGTTATCTGTTTGAATACATTGGTTAACGAATCAGGATTAGATAAGGTAAATTTGCGTGAACCTGTGAAAGTATCATAGATATAAACTGCAACTTCATTTGATGTGTAACCACCGAATGCAATAATAGAGGCATCATAACTTAAGGTTGTCCAGGAGATTCCATACAAAGGAATCAGGAATCTATGAATCTGTTTTAACTGATTTGAAAAAAGTGCCTCTATATTTGCTGAGTAAGCGGATTTGTTGTAACGGGAATAAGCCGCTATCCTGTAACTATAATTGAAAGATGTATCAAGACTGTTATCAGTAAATGAATGACTGCTTGTTCTCCCGAGTTCAAAATAATCAGTCCCATTTTTACTGCGTTCTATAATAAAACCAAGTTCATAATTGTGATCATATTTCCAATTTAAAGTTAATGAGTTGGAATTGTTTCCGGTAAGTGTAAGTTCATATGGTGGTGGAAACAAAGGATTCCGATACGGAAAATGGGCAGGTTGGCTGAGGAGATAACCCATTTTTGCATATATTTTATAATCATAATATTGCCCTATAACAAATGAATCCTGAACAATTGTTTCAGTTGTGTTTGCCGGTAATTCTTTAACGAAAGTATACCCGACATTAGGAACATACCTTTCAATCAGGTAACCGGTTTCAAAATCATTATTATCTGTCCAGCTTAAAGTAGCAGCGGTGTCTGCAATAAAACTAATATCTGTATTAGCAGGTGTATTCAATAAAACAGTTGCAGTCGCTATTCCTGTGTACCCGCTGAATGTATCTCCGGCTTTTGCCCGCATCCTGAAATAGTAGGTGTTATTTAATTCGACTGTATCAACCACCTTATATGTTGTAGTATTCGAATCTACATCTGCGGTTCGTACAAAATCAGAATCATTAATAGCTTCTTCAATTTCAAATCCTCTTTCAAAGCTGCAATTATCAACCCAGCTCAATTCGATTAGTGAATCCGTTCTGATAAACGCCTGTAAGTTGCTTGGCATAAACCGGTATACATTTACGATAACATATTTTGAGCTGGTTAAATCTCCTTGCAGATCGTATGCCTTTGCCTGTAGAATATGCTGACTTCCATCTTCGTAATACGTTGTATTCCATAAATACTCATAAGGTGGTTTTTTAAATACAGCTTGCTGAGATGGAATTGACTGATCGATATATAATTCAACTCTCACTAAATTATTTATATCAGTGTCAATTTTTATTGTGGTACTGTCCGGTACATTGGAATTCATAACGGGGTTTGTTATTTCCAGGTATGAAACTGTTACGGTATTGTTGGTAGGTTCATCTTCTGAACACCCCTGGAAAAGAACAGTAATAAATAACAGGGAGATAAAAACTACTGGTTTCATTTGGCACCCTTTTAAAAATTTCTACAATCACCTGTTGAAAGATAATTGTTTTAGCAGAAATATTAAATCCTATTCAGAAGATCATTCAGATTTTAAATATTAATAAACATCATCATTTTCTTAAAATAAATAAACGTTACGAATAAAGTGCCCTGGATTTTAGGAATTTAATTGGAAATTGAAATGTCCCTTTATTAACTTCTGGTTTACTATCTTACTAATACATCCTGAAATTTCTTCAATTAAATTTTAATTATTATTTATATTTATCGGAGGTAACTATGTACAAATCTACCGGGTTTTTGTACCTGTTCACTGCCATATCCCTATTTCTCTTTTCAGCACAATTAATAAATGCACAAAGTCCTGATACTTTGTTTTATGATTCATTTGAAAACATGGATAACTGGACACCGGTTGGACCTTTGGGACAAATAAACTGGTCTGTAGAAAATTCAAATTATGCGGGTGGTCTTGCAGCTCCGGAAGTTCGTTTTACATGGCAATACCTTTTTGTAGGTGAATCTTATCTTCTTGCGTCTCCGGTTTTTACCGGAATGCAGGGACACAATATGGAATTAAAATTTAACTACTACGAAGATTACTGGTCGAATATTGTTTACGTAGGAGTCGCAATTACAGGCGATGGAGGGACAACTTACAATTCGATTTGGGAGCTGCAGGCAGGCAGCAATTCCGGTCCCGAACAAATTACAGTTGATTTTACCGGGATAAATAATATGCAGGTTGCACTCTATTATCTTGGCGACGCAAATGATATCGATTTCTGGTATGTAGATGATTTTACTTTAATGGATCTTGATGCAGTTCCGGTTGAGCTTACTTCTTTTAAAACACAGTCAGTTGATGGAAATGTAAATCTGGAATGGCAGACAGCAACGGAAACAAATAATAAAGGATTTGAAGTTCAGAGATCAGATGCCGGGAGTCAGTCCGCCTTCGGCGGATCAGATTGGAAATCTGTCGGCTTTGTTGAAGGATATGGAACAACAACTAAATCACATTCATATAACTTTACAGAGAGAAAGGTTGAAACAGGGACACACTCGTACAGGTTAAAGCAAATTGATTTTGATGGTTCGTTTGAGTATTCAAATATTGTAGATGTTGAAGTAACCAATATTCCGTTGGAGTTTTCACTTTCACAGAATTATCCAAATCCGTTTAATCCGACTACAAATATAAATTTCAGTTTACCAGTTGATTCCAGGGTAACCCTGGAAGTTTATAATATCCTTGGGCAAAAAGTGAAAACCTTAATAAACAATGAACTAACGGTGGGAAATAATAATATTACTGTTGATGCTTCCGGATTTAACAGCGGGGTTTATATTTATAGAATTGAAGCAGAAGGAAATAACGGAGAAAAATTTTCGGCAATTAAGAAAATGATTCTTACAAAATAGTAACGCAAATTATTATTAGAGAAAAGGCCGGTTTTAATTAAGCCGGCTTAATATTTATCTTTATTTTTTTCTTTCCTCTCCGAGGAAAATACCCTGATAAAACAAAATACCGTCAGTACTATAATCGTTCCCCATGCACTAATTAAAAATATCCAGCCGCTTATTTTCATAATATTTTCCTGCGGGAATTATATTGGTGTTAAAAAATAATAATGTTTTAGAAGAACATATCTAAGTTATATTTGAGAATCAAGATTGATTAGATGGGTAGTCGGATTTATAAAAGGACAGGAGTAATCCTGTCCTTTTAAAGTAAATGGGTTACAGCATTATTCTGATGCTGCCGAAAAATTCTCTTCCTGCACCCGGCTGGTATGCATTGCCTCCCGGATCGGGTTCTGTAAATGCAACATACTTCCGATCGCCTAGATTTCTTCCCTGTAAAATAATTTCTACATTCAATCCGTTAAGATTAAAGTTATAGCCCATTCTTGCCCCGATAAGTGTGTACCCTGCGGCAGCTTCACTTTCTATATTTGCCCCGTCAATATAGGTTTTACTTTGAGTTTCGCTGTTTACTCCTATAAAGAAGTTATAAGGTAGCTGGTACTTAATATCAATATATAGTTGATGCTGTGGAGAGTTTGGAAGCAGGTTGCCATTCTCAATATATTTTACAACTGCAGGATCATCCATCAGAATACGGATGGGGGTATCGTTTGTGTATTTGAAATGTGAATAAGTATAAGCTGCCTGGATTGTTAAATCATTAGTTGGATGAACTTTGGTTGAAAATTCTATTCCTATTCTTTCACTGGATCCCACATTCCTGTAAAAAGTTTCCTGGTTTCGAAGAGAATCTGTAATACGGTAGCGGTCAAAATCGTTTTCAGTCAATAAATAGAATCCGGTTACGTCATAATAAACTGAGTTGGCAACATAACCTCTACACCCAAGTTCATAATCGTTTGAGGTTGACGGGACCAGATGAGTGTTGAACCCGCCGAAGTTATCCGGGTTCTGGGCAAGCTCTTCAGTTGCAGGAGGAAGAAATCCCTGTCCCCAGTCAGCATAAAGATTAGCTTCTTCCATTAATGAATAACTTATCCCAATCTTCCCGGTTGTTTTTGAAAAATCAGCATTTCCTGAAGCATCATAACCCGCTTTTAATAAATCATTCAGTTCGTTGTGGATCTTATCATAGCGGAGACTCAGGAATAAATTTGTTTTTTCACCGAGAGAAATATTATCAAAAAAGAATAAACCTAAACCTCTCTGGTTGATTACTTCATTCGAGAGAATTTCATTTTCGGGAACAGAATAATTATTTGCTACACGGTGTTCATTTATTTTCTGCCATTGCAGATCTGCACCCGCACTTATTTTATTTTTGAAGAAGTCTTCTTTTTTCCCATAGCTGAAAGAGTACTGGAGTGAAGTTCCCGGTGTCTGGATTGTTCTGTAATTAAAAGTATGATTATTAGCTTCCGTGAATAATGTTCTTTTATTGTAAACATAAAATTGAATTTCATGTTTATCAAATATCATTAGTCCTGTTAAACCTGCAGTTGTTCTTTCGGTTTGAAGATATTCGTTGAAAGGAACTGCATCAGGGTTTGCCTGCTTTGGGTTTTCATTATACTGCTGTAAATTTATGCCTTCAGGGTTCTCGTGATAGAAATTTACATATTCAACTATAGGAGTCAGTTTAATATTGCTGTTGGGAATGTAAGCTGCTTTTGCATAAACATTATTACCCCAGAAATGAGTATGCACACGGTAGCCGTCTCCCATTGTTCTTCCGAAAGAAACACGGTAATTAATATCGTTCGTATGTCCGCCAAACTGTCCGTAACCTTTCCAGAAATTATTTGAACCGTATACTCCTCCTGCTTCAGCAGAGAGGGGAGTGTTGGGTGAATTTTTGCTAAGTACATTTATTATTCCGCCGGAAGCACTTCCGCCGTACAATGAGGCTGCCGGTCCCCTGAGAACTTCAATTCGCGCAATATTAGCCATGTCAATATCAAAGAAGTCCGGGGCGAAACCTGTCGGGTCGTTAATAGGTAATTCGTCCAACAGAATTTTGATTCCTCGTATTCCTCTTTCTGTTAAAATTCCAATCCCGCGTATTGACAGGTGAAGTCTGTTTCCATTTGCCTGGTTATCTATTTTAACCCCGGGCACAATTTTCAATGCTTCATCAATAGAAACGAATCTTGGAACTGTGTTTAGAAAATCCTGCCCAACTATGCTTGTAGCAAAGGGAATTTCTTTAAGAGGAATGTTAAGTCTGGGCGCAGTTACTACCACATCCTGCGGCAGCTGGTAAGTGATTGTATCTGATTCTGAAATTTTGTCCTGCGCGAACGAAACAAACCCGCAGAACATTATACCTGTAATTAATAATCATTAATCTTTTCATTTTCTGTCCGAATGAATTGTTAAACAAGTTGATTATTGGAAATAAGATTAATTTCAATTCAGGAAAGCTTCGGGGGCGGGACAGGTATTTTTATATCATTTAATAATATTTTTTCGGCAGAGGCTGAAAAATAATTGTACTGGTAAAATGAAATTTTCAGGCAGAATACATTATTCACAAGTGCCTGTGAAATCAGGTTTACTATGCTTGTTTTCACTCTTGAATCGTTAAGTTTACCGCTTGCAAGCTGGGTTATTTCATCATTGAATGATTTTACTATTTTCTCTTCTGCTCTATCATTTAATACTGATAAAATAAAGTAATCGTCCGATTCCTCAATACTCAAAATATCATATAATCTTCCCCTGTATTCAAACTCATTTTCGTCACTCCATATGAATCCATTTATGGTTTTATTTATATCCTCTTTTCTTATTCTAAATTTTTCAATCTTATCTGGTATTAAATTACCTTCCCTTATGTTCGAAAGGATTTCCTGTTTAACTGATTTCTGTACCTGGTAATAAATGACGATAAATCCCCCTGAGTTAATGAAAAGTAAAATGGCGAGTAATATGGTGATGCACTTTTTCAATAGTATTTACTTTTGTGCTTAACAAAAATACATAATCTGAATTATTAATACAGTATTATATTAATCCTTTTTATTCTTTCACTTAAATTGCTTGCTCCCAAAAGATAAATAAATATGTCTCTGAACCAGGGAAAACATTAATGTTTTAAAATTTAACTTTAACAGGCTTTGTGCATCACGAGGTTTTTTTAATATTCACCTGTTTGTGATTTGGACTATTGTGATGAGGCAGATGAGATTTTCTTCCGGAATAAAATTGTATTTATATTGTATTATTCAATTCAAATTTAAAAGAGAAATACCAGATGAATAAACTGCTGAAAAAAGCATTAATTCTTGGAATAATAACTGTGGCCTATAATATTATAGAAGGGCTGGTTTCGGTTTTCTTCGGGGCAAAGGATGAAACACTTGCTCTTCTCGGTTTTGGTATAGACAGTTTTGTAGAAGTAATTTCAGGAATCGCTATTGTTCATATGATTCTCCGTATGAAGTACTCAAAGGTTAATACCCGGGATAAATTTGAAAGAACAGCTTTAATAATAAACGGATCGGCATTTTATTTATTAACTGCAGGATTAATTTCAGGCGCGGTGTTAAATATAATTTATAACATTAAACCGGAAACCACTTTTGCGGGAATAATAATATCGGTTATATCAATTGGAACAATGTACTACCTTATGAAAGCAAAACTTAGTGTTGGCAGAGAATTGAAATCTGACGCAATTATAGCAGACGCAAACTGTACTAAAACTTGTTTCTATCTTTCTTTTATCCTGCTTGCTTCAAGTGGACTTTATGAAATTTTTAAGATAGGATATTTCGATGTTTTAGGTTCACTTGGTATTGCATATTATGCATTCAAAGAGGGGAAAGAGTCATTCGAAAAATCACGATCTGAAAATTTAAGCTGTGCCTGTGATGATGACTGAGTTAATCGGATAATCTCTCAATTTTTTGTCCAAGTACATTGTAAATATTAATAGTCACATGATCATCCTTAGCCAGGGTGAAATTTATCATTGTGCTGGGGTTGAAAGGATTGGGATAATTCTGTTCAAGACTGAATTGATCAGGTGTATAACTTTCTGAAGGAGTTACATTAGTTGCCTGGTCAGCAGTCAAAATCACAAAGTTCCGAACAAGCGGACTTGAGAATGTAACTGTATTATTTTGTGGATCAACAACAGCACCCGGATAAGTAACCCAGGTTGAGCTCTGACCATCATAATATTTAACCTGGATAGTTGATTCATTAATATTGAATCCTGCTGTCTGGATATCATTATAATGAAGCTGGTAATCAACATCCGAGTTTAACTCCATACCGAACCCGCAATTACCTCCCTGATGCATTCCATTCATTCCGTTAGGACGATACATATCTATTTCATAAGCGGCAAACGAATTTTGATTTTCAATATTCGGAAGCTGTTCATATGTATCCATCCGCCCCCGCCTCCACCACCACCTCCTCCTCCGGAAGAACCGCCGCTTCCTGAACTTGAACCCGGTGCAGTTGATGAGGAAGATATTGCACCCGAAAATCCGCTGCTGAATGATGATGTGAAGCCTGATGTGTCAAAGCTGTTCCAGTTAGTTCCTGAATACCATGACGGTGAGTAGTTTTGTTCCGCTGCTGCTTTTGCAAGTACATCCGAGAATTGTTCCGACCATTTCTGCTCAACGCTTAACGCAAATGCAAACGGCAGATATTTTTCGAAAAGTTCCGGTGTCTTTTCAACGGGAGTAAGATAATTTAACCTGTCCTTTTCTGCTGTTGAAAGATACATCTTGAATCCTTCAATTTTATCAAGTACTTTTCGTCCAAGGAGAGTTGGTGCTTTCAGCAGGTGATAAAAAAGAATGTTCAGAAAAAAGATTGCACCGACTATTATTGCTGAAACAAGTGAACCGGATGTATAGAAAAAATAAATGCCTACTATTTCGCCGATGATAAATGGTATTGCAAACAATGTTGAAAAGATTGCCGCTCCTACTACAGACACTTTAAGTTTTCCTCCGGAAAATACCTGCCGCCACGTTTTAGAAACCGCCACTAAAAGTGCTCCCACTGCTAAACTCCAGATTGATATCCAGATCAGCAGAAATACCTGCTCTCCGTGACCCATAGAAATACTAAGGATTAAAAAGAAAAAGGAAATGACTACACCTATAATAAACTGTTTTCTGTTTGTAAGGAAATACGTTTTTTCAAATGAGTTCTTCAATTCTTTCTTTAAAGCACTTATCGCACTGCTGAAAATAGTATGATTTGTATTTTTTAATTCCAGTTCATATTCTTCTCCTGTCTCGGGATCCTCTTTAGGTATATCTTTTATCCTGTTCTGTACAGCCGATGAGATAATGCCGGATATTTTTTTTGCAAAGAAATTATTACTGTTCTTTTAAAGTGTTTAGCTTATTTAAGACATCTTCAACCTGGGGACCGGAGCCGTTTTTGGAGAAGGTTAGTTTTTCGGCAATCTTCTTTTCTTCTTTACTTAGTGATGCAGTATCACTTTTCAATCTTATTAATGAATACTTTCCGTCTTCCTCTTTTATTTTAAGGTAACCTTTCACTGCCATATTAATAATTGAAGCTGCAAATGATTTATTATCAAATCCCATTCGTTCAATATATCTTACGGCAGCAGGGGAGAGGTTGTCAGGCGGATTAAATAAAGGAATAATAACATCTTTTTCAGGATCTTTCCCGACCTTAAACCATACAATCAGGTAGTAAAAGAAAATAATAAACAGCCCGGTAATGCCAATAATTTCACTTAAGTTATCTTCGGCAAAATAAGAGAGCTTTTGTGTGGCTGTCGGTTCTGATACAATTCCTTTAGGGAATTCAAGTACAACTGTTAATCCTTCAAACGAACGAAGAGAATTATTAGTTTCATAATTTACTTTCCCCGGTGAAAGTAGTTTTGCAGATAAATTTCTTTCACGCGAACCCTGCCTGCCTGTGTACCCGTAAAATTTCAAATCATTTGATGAGACTCTTTCAGGAAGAGTGATTGTTGCCGATGCTTCTTCAATCGGGAATACCCACCCGTTGCCTGTTGCATTCCAGTAAAGTTCATCATGGTCCGGGAAAAAACCGAGCTGCCGGTTAGTTTTGTAAACGAGTTTGTAAGTATAATCACCGGGATCGAGATAAATATTTTTATTGCCGATATAAATTCTTATACCGTTACTCATAGATTCCGTATGATAATCTTCAGGCTTATTGTCCCTGTAAACTCCGAGTATATTCATATCAACTACAATTTTATTACCGTAGGAATCCTTGTAGGTTGTGGGGAAATCTCTGTAGATACCTCGCTTTATATCTATTCCAAGAGCCTTCACTTTGATGGTTTCAGTTACAAGCATCGAGGCATCTTTTTGAATTACTATATCACTGTGGTAGGAGTATATCTTTTCCCGTGTGCCGGCGGATAAAGAAGAAGTTAAAACCAGGATTACAGAAAAGGTGATTAAAATATTTTTCATCTTCAGCTTAAACCAACCTTCGGGGTATCTCGTTCTGTGGCTAGAGATATTTCGAAAAATTCTTCTTTCTTAAAATTAAAAACAAGTGCAATAATATTTGATGGAAATGATTCAACCTGTGTGTTGTAATCTCTTACAGCCCCGTTGTAATATCTTCTTGCAAACTGTATCTGGTCTTCAACTTCAGTTAATTGTTCCTGAAGTTTAAGAAAATTCTGATTGGCTTTTAAGTCGGGATAATTTTCTACAACTGCAAACAGATTTTTAAGCATTCCCGATAATTCTGATTCCGGCTGTGCTTTTTCCCCGGGTGAGTTAAGCTCCATCGTTCTTGCTCTCTGACTGGTTATTTTCTGCAGAAGATCTTTTTCATAATTACTGTATCCGCTTACTGTATCCACAAGATTCGGTATAAGATCGTAACGTCTTTTAAGCTGAACATCAATTCCGCTCCACGCTTCTCTAACAATATTCTTTTGTTTAATAAACCGGTTGTATATAAAAACAAACCAGAGAATTATAAATGCAATTAATATAACGGCTATTATCATATTAAATTTTCAGTCCCGGAATTAAGATTATAATTAAGAGTAATAGAATATAATCAGAAAACTTTACAGTTTGAAAATTAATAGCATGAAAGAATTCTGTACCTTCCAAACTTATAATTGAAAATTGATAGTTGATAGTTGATAATTGATAATTGAAAATTCTTAATTCTTAATTATTCATTGTCAATTCTTCATCAAGTGCTGTCATTTCGATCCCGATTTATCGGGAGAGAAATCTTGTCCGTGTGGTAAGATTTTTTCCTCAGGAAAAGATATCTCCTCATTTCATTAGTCGATATGCCGACACTCCTTTACTAGTCATTTCGATCCCGACTTGTCGGGAGAGAAATCTCCTCCTCAAATGTTTTTCTCTTTCCCTGCACATTAAAAGAATTGCGCCTGCCTGCCGTCAGGCAAGTTTGAAAATTCTTAATGGTTCATCAAGTGCTGTCATTTCGATCCCGATTTATTGGGAGAGAAATCTCCTCCTCAAATGTTTTTTACTCTTTCCCTGCACATAAAAAGAATTGCGCCTACCCGCCGGCATAGGCAGGTTTAGAAATTTTATGAAGCCAAACGTTCAAAGATAAATACTGTCTGACCCCGCCCTGGCGGGGGAGCCTGCCTACGGTAGTCAGGGCCGGATACTGCCTGAACGGCGTCAAATCGAAATAATAGTGATGACACTAATATGTTCTAATTGTCAATTGATAATTAATAATTGTTAATTTACAATTGTTAACTCGTTAACCCATACAAGCTCGCATGCCCCACCACCGGTATCATCTCTTCTTAGAGAACTTTCCCAGTGAAATCCATTTTTGCCTTTAACAGCAACAAGAAAACCTTTCATCTCTATTATACATCCTTTGTAAAGCTTGTCCAGCGTTTGTTCAATTTTATCATTTGCAGGGATGATGTGCATATTTGCGCTGTGTTTACTTATTTCAGAAGCGGGTATTATGAGTGTCTTTGCTTTCCAGTGATACCACCTGTTACTCTGACTGATTTCCAGTCCGTCTATTATTACCTGGTTAGACATCTGACCCCAGCCCAAAGCGAGATCCATCGGGGACAAATCACTCGCATCTCCAATTGAAAAACTGTTTGTGCTTAATACAAAAGCTTTTATACTGAAACTTGCAAGTGGAGTGATAGTAAAATCATCTTTCTGCCAGCTGACAGGATTTTTAACCGTAACCTGCACAGGATCATCCGGTGCAAGTATGCCTGGAGGATGCTTTAGCTCCTTCTCCGGCCAGAAGCTGTAAACTGCTATTGCAGTGGTGAGAACTAAAAGGAATATAAGAAATTTCTTCATATCATAAATATTTTTTCCCTTAACTGCACAAATGAAATGCCAGCTGCTAAGTAAAACCAGGGAATAATATTTTTAACTTTGATTCCGATTTTTGATTCAAATTCCGCAATTTTTACAAATGCTATTGGTGTTTCTGAAATTAATACCAGTTTTTTCAATTTATTCAGGATATTCCCTTAAGTAAGAAAACTAGCAGTAATCAGGGTGTAAACAGCAGTATTATTTGGCTGGTTAATGGTATACAATTTGCGCTATAAAACATCAGGCTCATAAATATTAATTCGGGAATAAAACTCATGAAAATAGCTACTTCAATAAAACTCTTTATTATAGCACTAATAATAGCCTTTGGTTCATTCCTTCAGGCTCAGAACGTCATTATAGTGGTAATGGATGGGGCAAGATATTCTGAAACCTTTGGGGCAGGCAGTACTTATATTCCTCACCTGTATACTGATATGAAACCATTAGGCACTTTGTACACAAATTTTGGGATAAATTATCCCTCCGGTTATACAGAAACTTGTCCCGGACACTCTGCTGTGGAATCAGGTACCTGGCAGCCTATTGCTAATGATGGAAGTGAAAGACCAACAAAACCTACTGTTTTTGAATATATGAGAAAAGAACTAGGCAGCCCTCAGTCTGATTGTTACGCTGTGACTGGAAAAACTAAATTGAATATTCTTACGTACTCAACAGATCCCGGTTACGGATCTGACTACGGTGGAACATGGGTTGGAGATGATAATAGAAATGACTCCCAGACCTATTCTAAAGTTATAAATGTTTTGGATGCATATCATCCCAGGTTACTCGTAATAAATTTTGCTCAGGTTGATGCAGCGGGGCATGCCGGCAACTGGAATAATTATCTTTCGGCAATTACAAATGCTGACAGTTATATTTATCAGCTATGGCAGCATATTGAGGCAGGAGACTATGGGTATACACCGCAGAATACAACAGTATTTGTAACAAATGATCACGGCAGGCATGACGACGGACATGGCGGTTTTACTAATCATGGCGACGGATGTGAAGGCTGTACTCATATAATGCTTTTAGCACTGGGAAGAGGTGTTAGTATTAATCAGACTCTCGATTTTTCCGCATGGCAGAGAGATATAGCTCCTACTGTTGGTGATTTATTGGGATTTCAGACTCCGGAAGCAACCGGAACCTCGCTGTTTGATTATCCGAATCCTATACCGGTTGAACTCGTTAATTTTACAGCCGGTGATGAAGGTAACTCTGTTCTGTTAAGTTGGAGTACCGCAACTGAAAAAAACAACCGCGGTTTTGAGATTCAGAGAAAATCAAATAACGAATGGGAAACCATTAGTTTTATAGCAGGAAAGGGAAATGCAACAGAAACAACTAATTATCAATACACTGATAATCCTATTAATTCCGGTATAACGGGAAAAGTTGTTTACAGGCTGAAGCAGATCGATTTCGACGGAACAATAAAATATTCAGACGTAGTAGAAATCAGGATAAGTGCACCTGAAGAATACAGGCTGGGACAAAATTTTCCGAATCCTTTTAACCCGGCTACCATTATTAATTACCAGCTTCCTGCTGAAAGTTTTGTTTCAATAAAAGTATTCAATATACTCGGTAAAGAAGTTGCAACGCTGGTAAACGAAAAACAACCTGCGGGGCACCATTCAGTTCAGTTTGATGCTGCCGGTCAGCCCAACGGGGTTTACCTGTACAGAATTAATTCAGGTAATTTCAGCCAGGTAAAGAAAATGGTACTTCTTAAATAACTGGTTAGTAAACAGGGCAGAATTGATAATCCGGTTTTGTTTTTATGTCAACATTCTGCCCGTTAGAACTGTTTGTGATCAGTCCTGTGGAGTCATTATAAAATCATTTGGATTATAACCGTTCTTCCTCAGGATACTGTTAGCTTCATTCAGCTTTTCTTCAGTAAGCTGTTTTGTACGGCTCAGTATCCATCCGTATTTGCGGTTGGGAGTACCGATAACCGCGTAATCATAATCATCACCAAGCCCTATTATCCAGTAGTCTCCCCAGAAAAGATTTATACCTAAAATGCTTACAAAACTGACTTCAAGTTTTGAATTGGTCTTTTTATCTACAACTTTTGCAATACCCTCCGCAATATTCATTTCTCCATCGTCTTCTCTGCAGCTGTTTACAACTTTAATGGTTCCATCGTCATTTAAAGAATAGCTGGCTGTTGTGTTGCCAGTGCAGTTCTTCTGAAAACGATTCGGAATTTTAGATATTTCATACCACAGCCCTGTATACCTTTTAAGATCTACGTGGTTAACAGTTAAGGGTTCCGTGTTTTCATCCTGTGCCATAATATTAATTGAAAGTATTAAAAAAATTACCATTATTGATTTCATACAAATTGTTCTTTATTAATTAATAAAAGATTTTAGCTTACATCAGTTAAACACAATCAGTGCAAAAAAAATTCCATTACAGTGTAAAACTAAAGAAATTCAGGCTGGAAAATTTATTAATGATTTTAATCACGGTGATTTATTTTTATTCTTATACCTTTGCAGCAGATTTAATAACAAATTATAACGGTGTACGATGAGATTAGTCTCTACAGAATTTGTTGTACTTTTAGCCGGTGGATTAAGGAAAACGGAAGGCATTTAATTTGAGAGCGCTACTGGTTTCTTTGGCTGCCGGCGCCGATTTTTGAATATAATTTTCCATACATAATATCATAGTAATTGCCCCTTGTAATAAGGGGTTTTTACTTTTTAAAGTACGGGGGTTTAATTGAAATTTTTAAGAATCCTGGAGATAAACTGAAGAGCAAATCCTATTGATGCGATTGAAACCTCTTTCGTTCCGAAAACAAATTTGTGGCTGATACCGGAGAAATGCATTAATGTTTCTATTAAAAAAAGAAAAAACAGAAATGTTGCAAAGCCGGCAATACCAGCATAAAAAGGCTCTATTAAATAATTATTTGTTGATGATTTAACTGATTCTGATGAGCGCCCTTTTCTGTGTGTAATTTTGGAATAGATCCGTAAAATTGCTTCCATATTATCTAATCCCTATCCTGTCAGTAAATAGTTTCCGTAATTGAGAATAGAAAATACATAGTGATCAGTTGATTGTATGTGATAATTTTACAGCAACCTGATACTTGTGATTTTTATTAATAGTTAATAGTTCCTCACTAAAACTTGTTTTCCTTAGTTGTGTCTTCGCTAAACTTTGAATCTGAAAATATTTCAGAAGAACGAATAGACAAAGTTTCGAATCATTTTGAAAATACGACACTGTATCATCTATTATTGTTTGGTCATTTGTTATCGATAAACTATTTTACATAACAGTTTATAATTAAGGTTGCAGAATATTAATGACAAAACAGTTGAAGATTATTTCAGTAGTCGGAGCTCGTCCCAACTTTATGAAGATAGCGCCGATACACAGGGAGTTTCTGAAACATAAAGATGTGGTTAATCACCTTGTCTGCCATACAGGGCAGCATTATGATGAAAAGATGTCTGAAGTTTTCTTCAGGGATCTTGAACTGCCTGAGCCTGATTTTTATCTCGGTGTCGGTTCCGGTTCTCACGCAGAGCAGACAGCAAAGATTATGATTGAGTTTGAGAAAGTTGTTCTCGCCGAAAAACCTGACCTCGTAATCGTGGTTGGAGATGTTAATTCAACTATTGCCTGCAGCCTGGTTGCTGTAAAGCTTGGAATTAAAGTGGCACACGTTGAAGCAGGTTTAAGATCATTCGACAGGACAATGCCTGAGGAAATCAACAGGATTCTGACCGATTCAATTTCCGATTATCTTTTCATTACCGAAGAGAGCGGTATAAATAATCTTGATAGGGAGGGAGTGAATAAAGAGAAACTATTCTTTGTTGGAAATGTAATGATAGACAGCCTCGTTCATTTTCTCAACAAAGCAGATAAATCCCGAATAATGGAATCATTAAAAGTTAAGTCAGGGGAATTCGTTCTTGTAACACTTCATCGTCCTTCAAATGTTGATTCAGTGGAAACTCTTAAAGAAATAATTGATTTGCTGAATTTTATAGCTGAAAAAGATAAAGTTATATTCCCGGTTCATCCAAGAACAATAAAGAATATTACCGCAGCCGGTTTACAGGATAAAATAAATAAAAATCTTATTCTTACTGAACCGGTTGGGTATATTGATTTCCTTTCTTTGATAAAGAATGCCCGTCTTATAATAACTGACAGCGGCGGCATCCAGGAGGAATCAACGTACCTCGGAGTTCAATGTATTACAGTAAGAGATAATACTGAAAGACCAATCACCGTTAAACTCGGTACCAACCAGCTAATAGGAACCGATCTTAGTAAAGTTAAAGAAGCTGCAGTAAGCATATTAAACGGAAACATAAAAAAGGGTTCAGTTCCTCCCTTGTGGGACGGCCATACATCTGAACGCATCACTGATATTATCTTAAACAATCTATAAATAAAACAGGAAAGATTTCTCCCGGAGATTACACTGAACGAAGTGAATGTGCCAGAAATGACAGGGGAAGAGTATCGTCATTTCGACGACTCTGCCAGAGGCAGACAAGCTCCGGGAGGAGAAATCTCCTCTTCAAACAATACAACCTCTACCTGTCATTACAGTTCGCTTTAGTGAACTGAGCCTTGTGAGTGATGTTTATTTTGACCTCCAGAAAGCCCGTAGGGCTTTTATTATTATAGATAAAATAACAAACCCAAAAAGATCACAACCCCGCAGGGCGTTGAATTATATCAGTAATAGATTCTGGCATAAATAAGAATAATATGCGCTCAGTATTCCATTAACCCACAACTTTAGTCGTGGAATCAAAGAAACTAAAAAACTGAGTAACGGTCTTAACCGTTTAAATGAAATGAGGAGATATCTTTTCATTGGAGAATAAGATTTCTCACCGACTAAAGTCGGATTCGAAATGACAAGTAGTAGCACTGTCATATCGACGACCAGGGGGAGGAGATATCTAAAGCAGCAGGATTAGAAAAAGTAAAATTACAGTTCACTTTAGTGAACTGAGCTTTGTATAAAAAAACGGAATGACTTTAGCCGCATAAGAATAAAACTTCACAAAGTAACACGAAGTACACACAGAGTACCACGAAGGAAAAGCCAGAGTCGAGATGATGGCAAGTAAGTAACATTGAACAATTAACAAAGCACACCGTCATATCGATCCCGATTTATCGGGAGAGATATCTTTTCCTGAGGGAAGATAGATTTCTCTCCCCGCTCCGCGGGAATCGAAATGACCGTAAGTAATTAACAATTATCAATTAAAAAAGAGAAGTGTCATTTCGACGACTCTGCCAGAGGCAGACAGGCTCCGGGAGGAGAAATCTTACACGTCAGTCGATCAACCACTCTTACACCTTATTCTTGTAAACCTTTTCTCTTCTTCCTCCCCGACCTCAAAAGAAATGCGTATGCCCGCCCGCTTCGCCGGGGCTCAGCGAGTCGAGCAGATTAAGAGGGTAAAAAATTATGAGATGTGCAGCCATAAGGAAGAAAATCTGCTTGCCCCTTTAAAAGTCGGTGCTTGTCTCTTTGAAAGTTGGGGCCTGCCCCGCCGAAGGCTCGGGTTTGATTCTTCTATAGCGAATGAGCTTGCCTGCCGGTTTACCTCGTCGAAGACGGGCAGGCAGGTTATTTTATTCCGGCGTAACATCGAAATAATTTTAGCGTTTATTTTGCAGTCTTGACTTTTTGGTTCTTTTGTGTCAAGACAAAAGAACATAACCTTCTCTTGCTTAACTGACTCATTTTTTCCGTCATTTCGAATCCCCAACTTGCCTGCGGTAAGCAGGTTTATTGGGGTGAGAAATCTAACGTAGCAGAATTAGAAAAAGTAAAATTACAGTTCACTTTAGTGAACTGAGCCTTGTGAGTGATGTTTATTTTGACCTCCAGAAAGCCCGTAGGGCTTTTATTATTATAGATAAAATAACAAACCCAAAAAGATCACAACCCCGCAGGGCGTTGAATTATATCAGTAATAGATTCTGGCATAAATAAGAATAATATTCTATCAGTATTTCATTAACCCACGACTTCAGTCGTGGAATCAAAGAAACTAAAAAACTGAGTAACGGTCTTAACCGTTTAAATGAAATCAGTTCGGGTCATTTCGACGACTCTGCCAGAGGCAGACAAGCTCCGGGAGGAGAAATCTAACGTAGCAGGATTAGCAAAAGCATAAAATTACAGTTCACTTTAGTGAACTGAGCTTTGTATAAAAAAACGGAATGACTTTAGCCGCATAAGAATAAAACTTCACAAAGTAACACGAAGTACACACAGAGTACCACGAAGGAAAAGCCAGAGTCGAGATGATGGCAAGTAAGTAACATTGAACAATTAACAAAGCACACCGTCATTTCGAAGGAGGAACGACTGCCCGTCCGCCTCTGGCGGAAGAAATCTCCTCCTCAGTTAAAGCAACACGAACCGTCATTTCGAATGAGGCCGGCAATTGGCGGACGATTGAGAAATCTCCTCTTCAAACAATACAATCTCTCCCTGTCATTACAGTTCACTTTAGTGAACTGAGCCTTGTATTCCATTAACCCACGACTTTAGTCGTGGGATCAAAGAAACTAATAATAATACATAACGGTTTTAACCGTTTAAATGAAATGAGAATGGGTCATTTCGAATCCCTGGCCTGCCTGCCGGTTTACCTCGCTGAACCCTGGCGAAGCGGATAGGCCGGATTGTTAATTGTTAATTGCTAATTTTTAATTATAAATTATTCATCTCTCCGCCTCTGGCGGAAGATATCTTTTCCTGGGGAGTAAGATCTCTCTCCCGATAAACCGGGATCGAAATGACTGCAATTAGTACCCGTCATTTCGAAGGAGGAACGACTGAGAAATCTAATGTCCAAAAAGATTTCTCATCCCGACTTGTCGGGATTCGAAATGACCGGTGAAAAAGGGTGGTCATATCGACGACTTTGCCAGAGACAAACAGGCTTCGGGAGGAGATATCCTAAACACCCATACAATCTTCCCCGTCCTTTTCCGCAAACAGCCCTCTATTTGTGGCATTATTTTCGCTTTTTAATAGCTGATTAAAATTTTTCCTGTGCTGTAACAGGTTGAAATTCAGAATATATTTCAGAAAAACGCATTTTTACTCAATTCACAGTTACTGAATACTTCCACTTTCATCCTCCAGCATGGTAAATATTACAAGTAGGAATTTGACCAAATTATTAACAATCAGGAATACTGATATGAAAAAATGGTTCTTTTTAACCCCTCTGTTTCTGCTGACTATATTCAGCTATACCGGTTGCACTTCTTCTGTTGGTACCCAGATTACCTTCAGAAACCTTGCATCTAATGCGGTTTATGTAAACTTCAGGGCGAACGTTATTACTGTACCTGCCGGGCAAACCGTGTTAATTAAGGATGTTCCCAAAGGAATGTTCGATTATAACACTACCTATGAAGTCCCTGCAAATTCAACTGCTTCATCTGCATCAGGAGATGTTTCCGGTACTGTAACTATTGCCGGAGCAGGAACAAAAATTCTGATTCTCTATTCAAGCACCTTCGTTGACGGTACATATACAATTTATGCTACCTACTCTACAAATGAAGATCAGAGTGTAGGAACAAGTCCTACTGGTCCCTAGTTGAGCAGAAAAAATTAAATACCCCGGCCTCTACTGCGGGTTTCTGATATCTCCCTGCAGACTGGCCGGAAGGGGTATATCTTCAGCATTCCTTGTAAGCTAAAGTAATTATTACACCCTCATGTCATAATTATTCATTCCTTACTTCTTCACGGCACTCATCTTTTTCAGGCATTGCCTTTTTCTGCACTTGCAGCGCTTAGTAAATAATAATAAATTTGGCATTGAGTTTGTTTTCAATAGAAGTGTTTTTTAATAACAGGAACTTCCGGTTGAAGACATTAAGGGAGTTTGGTTGAGTACCCGGGCGGCATTCCAGGGAGACAACTCGCTTTTTGTAATCAGTTCATACGGTTATTATATCCGGAGTGACAAAGGATACCTGTTTGTATACAGCAAGTTATCAATATTGTTAATAGCTTTTTTATTTTTTTCAAGATAGGTTCGGCAGCATTATGAATTTAAAAGTACTTTTACTTACACCAATTCTTGTAATTTTATTTACTCTTCTGCAAAATCAATTAACTTACGCACAGGAAGAAGAACCCATTTTATACTACCAGATGGAACCCCTCGACGACAGTCTTTTCATACATATACAGGATCAGCTTCTTATTTCTCCTCCCGATCCCAAGGCTGAAATAATTGTAGACCTGAGAGATGCTAATAACCAGACTATCTCCATAAAAGGAAATTTATACCCGTTCCTTGCTCTTAAACCTGAGACACGTGCCCTCATTCAGACCTATGCTTTTAAAATAAATCTTGAAGAAACGACTAATTACGGAAGCGTTTTTACAAGAGTAATCGAAAAGATAAGGCTGAACAAAATAGCTTCCCCGCCGAGTGTTTTCCAGATTACATCAACACTCAGTTACGTTAACCCGTTTTTCCAGCTGCTTGGTGGAGAAAGATTTGGTATTTCACTTAAAAAGGATGCAGGCTTTTCTTTCGGCATTGAAACACCTTACTCAGGTCCGCTCGAATCAAATATGGTGGAAGCTAATTTCCATATACTCGGGTTCCACGGTGGCATTTATTCCAATATCGACGCTATAACAGAAATCCAGACAAAGAATAACCACAATAATATTTATGTAACAAATGGTTTTCAGCTTGGTTATGTAATTCCTCTCGGCAACTTTCTTGAAGTAGGTTACCTGGAATCATCCAAGAAGTTCAGTGATTCACAAATGCGGGAGTATATAAAAAATAAAGCAATAGTTTACAATCAAGATTCCACGATAAAATACAGTGCATACTTTGTTGAGAAAAGTTATTTAAACTTTGAAATCCGTTATCCTGTAGAAATTATGGGTTCCACACGTGGAAAGTTTTACGGTGCGCGTTACCTCGATGAATGGCACGTGGGCTATACAGGCAGGGAGCTTTCATTAGCCGGAAGTACTTTCGATTTCCGTTTCGATGCAATGTTCGATAGTCCTGTAAGAAGAAACCAGATAGTGTTTGAAATGATGGTACAGAAAGTTATGGATTACTGGGGGTTCAGTGCTTTCGCCATGGGTCCATCGGGCACGCTTACTACCTTAAGCGACGGTGCTTACGGGTTCTCATCCATATTCTTTAATATGAGATTAAAAATAGGCACATCCCTATAAGATGGATGATGGTTTATGTATGATGGAAAAGGGGGAGACGAAGGGCAGAAGTTGGAGGTCGGAGGTTCAGAGGGCAGAGAGAGAAAGGGAGAAGAAAGCCAGTGGTCGGAAGTCAGAGTTCGAAAGTCAGAAGTCAGAGGGCAAATCTCAATTAACAAAGCACACCGTCATATCGACGAATGAAATGAGGAGATATCTTTTCATTGGAGAATAAGATTTCTCACCGACTAAAGTCGGGATTCGAAATGACGGGTGAAGAGTATCGTCATATCTGCCGAAGGCATTCCTTTGGAAGACGACCAGAGGGAGGAGATATCTAAATCAGCAGGATTAGAAAATACATAAAATTACAGTTCACTTTAGTGAACTGAGCTTTGTACAAAAGTACAGAATGGCTTTAGCCGCATAAATATAAAATTTCATATACGCGCATCTCCCGCTCTGCAGAATCAATCAACTCGTCTCGCCCGAATATAATGAGGGCGGATCAGTCAAAAGAGCTGGCAATAACCCCGTAGGGGTGACGCTTTTTACTTTAATCATTAATCTTGATGTAAACCTTTTGCGCTGTAACCTCATATTTGCTAAATTTAGCCATATGAAATCAACTCAAAGAATTGCATAAACAAACCTAAGAGTAAGAATTCGTGAATTTAAGTAATCAAATATTAAAAAAGATCTCTGATTTACTGGGACAAAGAAATGAAGTCGTTTTTGCATATGTCTTTGGTTCTAAGCTAAACGGGAAAACAAGATATGGCAGCGACCTTGATATCGGGGTTTATTTTAATGATAATCCTGATCTGCTTACAGTCGGCGAACTTGTTATTAAGCTTGAAGAAGTAACCGGACAAAAAATTGATCTCGTAAAACTAAATGATCTTGATAAAATTAATCCATCTCTTTCATATTCAGTTCTCGATACCGGGATTTTAATTTGTAATAATAACGAAAATGATACTGCAGGAATTTAAAAGATCTGTAATTCTCAATTTTCTCGATTTCGATTACGCCAGGAACTTATTTGATAAAGCATTTAAAAACAGGTTACTGAATAATAGTTTTGCTGTATTTGATAAATGATTGATAATAAATTAAAACGGCTTGAGGAAAACCTGAGAGTACTGAGTAGTTTTAAAAATGATTACTCTTTAGAAGATGTAAACTCAAATAAAGTTGATGAATGGAGCCTGAGATATGGACTGCTTGAATCAATTCAAATAATTATAGACATATCCTGCAGTTTTGTTTCTGAAAAAAATCTCGGGCTGCCTAAAAATTATTCCGAATGTATAACCCTTCTTATTAATGGTAAATATTTAGATAAAAACTTAGGAAACAGGCTGACTAAAATGGTGGGGCTGAGAAATTTACTTGTACACGAATATGGAATTATAGATACAGAAAAATTATATGAATATCTTGATCGTCTTCAGGATATACGTGATTTTGTAGCAGCACTTAAATAAAATTACAGTTCACTTTAGTGAACTGAGCCCCATATTAAAAAACGGGATGGCTTTAGCCGCATAAATATAAAATTTCACAGAGTAACACCAAGTACACACAGAGTACCACGAAGGAAAAGTCAGGCTCGAAATGACGGGTGAAGAGTATCGTCATATCGAATCCCCGACCTGCCTTGCGGGTAGGCAGGTTTACCGGGGTGAGATATCTATCTTTAAATGCTTGCTCAAGATTTCTCACTAGCGTTCGAGATGACGGGTGAAGAGTATCGTCATATCGACGACTCTGCCAGAGACAAACAGGCTCCGGGAGGAGATATCTTTTCCTGATACAGTCGTCATTTCGAAGGAGGAACGACTGAGAAATCTAAACACCTGGGAAAGATTTCTCTCCCCGCTCCGCGGGAATCGAAATGACCGTAAGTAATTAACAATTGACAAACTAACCTTACCGGCAGCCAAGTCGAAATGAACGGTAACACTAATATGGTAAAGTGGAACTCTAACTGAACTTGTGCACCGTAAAAGATAAGCTGCTGCGGAGTGTTGTCCGCAACAGCGTGAATGTATTAACCAGTTATTGTATTAGAGAAATGAACCGGTTTGTCATTTGTATCTGAGGTGAACAGGGCGGCAAAGACTTTGCGCGCCTGGTAGGCATTATAGAGCTGACCTTCCATGCTGTCCAGCGATACATTGAAAGTAAGCGGGTTAGTCAGATCAACAGACTGGGAAGGGGATAAGAGAGAAAGAAATTCATCCGGCTTATCTGTTTCTTCCACAGGGTTGCTGAGATGAACTACTGCAGCAAGGTAAATATTCCTTTCTACGGCTTCATCTATACCTGTCTCGCTTCTCAATGCTTCGAAAACAATTGAAAGCTGAACCTCGGTTAAATCCAGTGTAGTTGTATTAACCGCAAAGCCCAGCCCTGGTGTTATCGTAGCACGATCACTTATTACACCGCTGTTTATATGGGGGTAGTTTGTACTTACCATCCTGTTGAAGGGAGAGACGCCGGAGGGAGTGAATGGCGCCCACAACAATCTAAGAAAGTTGTCTGAATTTATTGCACTCGCAAGTCTTACTGCCAATGCAAATTTTTCCCTTCTTGCCACGGCATCGGGACTATCTGATGGAGGGTAAGGACCCGGACGTGATGACACATAATTCTTTCCGCTGCGCTGGCGAAAGACAATATCGCCGACAGCGCCACTGAGTTTCCCCAGTATTGTTTTATTTAACTCTGCCATTGTAAAATTTCCTTTAAAAAAAATTATAAAAATTGTAATTTGTAATTATGGAGCAGTAAAAGGCGGTGCGCGAGGGTTTGTCTTTCTTAACTCTGCCCCTTTATAAAAAGTTTTCAGATTTATTCTGCGTACCCGCTGCCGTTTTCCGTTCTTGAATAGGCTTAAAAGAAAGCGGACGATGAACGGGAGATAAACGGCTCTGATACGGCTCAGATATAAAACTATTTCAAAACTGATCTGCAAATTATTATCCTTTCAACAGGATATACTATTGCGGATAATTTTTACTACATAAAGAAAAACTTAAGGGAGATGTAATATTAATCTACCCCGGCAGTATTAATAAGTAAATAGTTCTTTTTATGAAATAATTTGGGAGGGGTTTATTGGAAGATCCCGAAAAATTAATAGATGCATTCACAGAAGCAATAAGTGCAGGGGACGCACACAAAAGATGGCTGGTAAAAGCTGATCTGCTGCTTAAATTTTACTTTAAGGCGAAAGAATGTGCTTACCAGGCAGAGGATATAGTTAATGAGATCATCAGGAAGACTATTGATGAAGGAGGACGTACCTGGGATATGAATAAAATTTCCATTGACGTATATATGATGAAAACAATAGAAAGTGAAATCTCTAACATTGTCAGTAAAGAACGCAACTATGAAACAGTGGATTTTAATAATAATGGATTTGATGAAAGAACATCAGTTATTTATAACAAACATTCAACTATGCGGGATGCAATAGAAAAACAATATGATATGGATGAATTTGCAGATAAATGTCTTGAAATTTTATCTGATGATACAGAATGCGGATTGGTTTTCCTGGAGCTGCAGGAAGGTAAATACGAAAAGGAGATAGCTGAAAGTACCGGACTTACGGCTAAAGAGGTAACAGCTGTTAAACAAAGAATAAGGAGAAAAATAAGAAACAAAATTACATCAATTAACACCTGAACGGAGGCGACTGGTGGAGGACAGAAGGGAATTAATAAGTTTCATTACTGATCCGGCTGATGATGATGATCAGTATATCGATACTTATTTAGCGGATAACGGAATTGACCATAAAGGATTTAGGGAGAACATTCTCAGCTATTTGAAGGAAAAAAAGGCTGAAGTACTCATAAATAAAGGAAGGAGATTCAAGGAAAAATTTTATAACCTGCTATGGGGCGATCCGCAGTTTAAGGTTTATTCAGAGGCGGAGTTCGCTCTTGGATTCAGAAAGCTTGAAGAACTTGAGGAGGGAGAGATGGATGATATCAAAGAAGACGAGTTGAAGCTTAGATTGCTTCAGGAGCTTGTAAAAGGACGGGGTGAGGTTTAATTATTTGTTAAATATTTCACAGAGTAACACAAAGGCAACTCCGTGAAACTCTGTGCTAGTATTTTTTCACAGAGTAACACAAAGGCAGCTCCGTGAAACTCTGTGCTAGTATTTTTTCACAGAGTAACACAAAGGCAACTCCGTGAAACTCTGTGTAAGTATTCTTTCACAAAAAAGGTTTTCATGGTTGAAAATGAAATAACTCAAGTAATTCTCGATAGTGCGTTCAAGGTTCATACCGTGCTGGGACCGGGGCTGCTTGAAAGTGCATACAGGGAATGCCTTGCGTATGAAATAAGGAAAGCAGGTTTACGGGTGGAAAAAGAAAAAGCATTGCCGCTGGTTTATGAGGAAGTCAAAATGGAGTGCGGGTACAGGATAGATCTGCTGATTGAAAGGAAGGTAGTAATTGAATTAAAGGTAGTCGAGGCTTTTACGGATGTACACATTGCGCAGACACTCACATATATGCGTTTATCCGGTTGCAGGGTGGGATTACTTCTTAATTTTTATACAAAGTCCTTAAAGAATGGGATTAAAAGGTTAATATTATAAAACTCCGTGAAACTCAGTGAAACTTTTCATTACACAAAGTACCACAGAGGCAGCTCCGTGAAACTCTGTGCAAGTATTCTTTCACAGAGTAGCACAAAGGCAGCTCCGTGTAACTCAGTGAACCTATTCTTTCACAAAGTGCCGAAAAAAAGATTAGATAGATATGAATTTATTAGAAAAATACTGCATAAAATCCCCTGAACAACTTAACCTGGAAGAAATTGCAAATGCAGAACATATAATAATTGAACCAGCCAACACAAAATCACACCTCGGCAGAATAGCCTTCGGCGAAGAATTCGGACTAATAAAAATAAGCCGGGACATAACCGAACCCGGACAACGGAATTTTGTTATTGCTCACGAGATGGGACACTACTTTAATGAAAGAGAACTACTAAAGAATAAAAATTATCACAACTGCGGTATTGATGATCTGAGTTCATTCAAAAGCAAAAAGCAGGCGGAGAACAAAGCGAACGATTTTGCAGCAGATCTTTTAATGCACAAACCCTGGTTCAGTAAATTCATAGTCAAAAGAAAAATTAATATGGAGCTAATAAAAGAAACCGCGGGACATTTTAATGTTTCACTAACCGCAGCGGCAATAAGATATGCAAGCATAGGAAAGTATCCCCTTGCAGTTATAATGAGCAGGGATGGTAAAGTAGTATGGAATTACATTAATGAATATTTCCCTTTTAAATGGATTCCCAACGGTTACAGGGTAAGAAAAGAATCCGCCGCGTACGATTTTTTTGCAGGTAATGAGGTACAGACTTGCGAAGATTTAATGCCTGCCTATGTATGGTTCGGTGAGGATAACAGGTGCCGTAAAGAGGTTTATCTGTATGAGCAGAATCTTGTAATGAAGAATTACAAATCAGTCCTTACCTTACTCTGGGAAAGCGAGTATGATTAATATGGAAGAAGGAGAGACGAAGGGAGGAGATCTGAGGTCAGAAGTCGGAGATCGGAGGTCAGAGAGTCAAATCTCAATTAACAATGAACAAAGTACGCCGTCATATCGACAATGACACGAGGAAGGTCATTTCGATGACTCTGCCAGAGACAGACAGTGAGAATGAGAAACTAAAGTATAGTTTCTGAACGATAAAATTTCACAAAGTAACACCAAGTACACACAGAGTAACACAAAGGCAGCTCCGTGAAACTAGTGAAGATGATTCTTTCACTAGGACCGAGAGGAGTCGAAACTCTGTAAGTAGACAGGTTCAGAAACAGCCGTGACTCAGCTAATATTTTTTCACAAAGTAACACCAAGTACACACAGAGTAACACAAAGGAAAAGTCAGGCTCGAGATGACGGGTGAAGAGTATCGTCATATCGACGAATGAAATACAGCCTGTCCGCCTCTGGGGAAGAAATCTTTCCCGGAGGAAATATCTTCTCCTGTTATACCCGTCTGCACGTTTTAATGCAAATCCCGCTATATTTCAACCCTATATAATTCCATAATTTTTTATAAATTTATTATTCTCTTTACAGGGAATCGGTTCATTTACAGCGGACACTGCTTCAGCAATAAATATTTCGTTTTTATATGTAACTTTCTCTTGTTATTCCGGCAATTGTGAGTCACCCGGCGAAGCTGTGAAGCTAGGCAATGAATAATATTCAATTAACAATTTTCAGTTAGGAGTGAACCTAATTAAAATATGAAATTTACACCTTTAGAAATCCCCGATATTATTCTGATAGAACCAGATGTCCACCAGGATGAAAGAGGTTACTTTTTTGAAAGTTTTAGAAAAGACTTATTTGAAAAAAATATTGGTAAAATTAATTTTGTACAGGAGAATGAATCAAAATCTTCGTACGGAGTTTTAAGAGGCCTGCATTACCAAATTCCACCATATGAACAGTCAAAACTCGTTAGGGTCATTACCGGGGAAATTTTGGATGTATCCGTAGATATAAGACAAGGATCCAATTATTTTGGAAAATATATTAGCTGCAAATTAAATAGCAATGAAAAGAAACAGTTATTTATCCCTGCTGGTTTTGCACACGGATTTATTGTTTTGAGTAGTGAGGCTATTATTAATTATAAGGTAGACAATTATTATTCATCCAAACATGATGCAGGCATAATATATAATGATGAAACATTGCAAATAGATTGGATTTTGGACCAAAAAGTTATAAAACTTTCTGATAAGGACAGAAAACTTTCAACTTTAAATATTTTAGATATTAATAATTCCTAAACATGAATAAAGTATAGTAATAGAACTCTTAGTTAGAGGATAAACAAAGTTTAATATGGGTAATATTGTAGAAGATTTGATTGATCTTTTATCACTATTATGCTGGGATTAGGGAAAGGAATGATTCCAACGCACAAATTTTACCTTACAATTCATAGATTTCCAATACAACATAAATTATTTTCACAATAAACTACATCCTTAATTACTGGCAATTAAAATAGTAAGATGACGAGCTTAAAGAAGAAGGTTGTAAAAGGTGCGTTATGGAGTGCAACAGAGAGGTATTCCAGTCAGGGAATTCAATTTATTATTGGTCTAATATTAGCACGATTACTCACACCGGATGACTTTGGGCTAGTTGGCTTATTAGCTATTTTTATTTCGTTATCACAAGCTTTCGTTCTGAGTGGATTTGGTGCTGCACTTGTCCAGAAAAAGAATAGGGATGAATTAGATTACTCAACTACATTTTATTACAATTTAGCTGCGGCACTGATTTTTTATTGCATATTATTTTTTGCTGCGCCGTATATTGCAGATTTTTATGATGAGATTATATTAGTTAACCTAACCAGGGTGATTGGTTTAACGATAGTAATTGAAGCTTTTGCTGTTGTACAGAGAGCTAAATTTACTATAGCCGTTGACTTCAAATCCCAATCAAAAGCTTCCTTGACTTCTTCTTTTTTTGCCGGGGGGATTAGTATTTACATGGCCTATACCGGATTTGGTGTATGGGCATTAGTTGCTAATAGCCTTTTCAGAGGTTTTATAAATGTTTTATTATTATGGATTATTGATAAATGGCTTCCAAGGGATGGGTTCTCTTATACTAGATTCAAACGTCTCTTTTCATTTGGAAGTAAACTTTTATTCGCTGGCTTGATGCATTCCATCGCACAGAATATTAGTAAACTCTTTATTGGAAAAGTTTTTTCTACCCAGACATTGGGATATTACACCCGTGCAAATCAGTTTGCACTATTTCCATCTGTTAATATGGAAGGTATTCTGGGGAAGAGTAACTTTTCCAGTTTTATGCAGTTTGCAGGATGATAGAGAAAAGTTGATTCAAACACATCGTAAGATGGTGAATATATTTGCAATTATAATTTTCCCAATGATGATCGGACTGAATTTATTAGCTCATCCTCTCATTATTGTTTTACTGACAGCCAAGTGGGCTCAGAGTATCTGGATGTTAAAAATAATTAGCATCGGTTTAATATTTTTACCAATCAATGGTATTAACGTATCACTTCTTAATGTTATTGGTCGTTCGGATAAATTTTTTGTCGCAGATCTGGTTAAGCAATTATTAATTATAGGTCTACTTATTGTTTGTGTACCTTTCGGTATTAGTATATTGCTTTGGGGGCAGGTATTCGCATTAATTTTAACGTATGCGCTTAATTTGTTCTATGTTAGAACAAATATAAAAATTAGCATAGCAAGACAATTCACCGACTTCGTTCCCATAATTGCAAATTGTGCTTTAATGTCAATAGTCATCTTAGTTATTGACGATCTATTCACATCTGATTTATACTCCTTAATATTTGGAATATTATTCGGCGGTTTGGTTTATATGGGAACTGCCTGGCTATTTAATATCGCTGATGTTAGAATATTATTATTGGATTATTTAAAAAAGCAATGAATACTATTAATGAAATACCTGTTCTTTTTTTTCCATTTTCACGCCCTCAATACGCCCGCCAGGTTTTTGAGGTAATAAAAAAGGTAAAGCCTAAAAATTTTTATTTTTATTGTGATAAAGCAAGAGACGGAAATGAAGAGGAATTAAAGAATAATAATATTATTCGAAAATATATTGATGAAATTGATTGGGACTGTAATCTTAAGACTTGGTTTAGGGATGAGAACATTGGAGCATATAATTCAATATTGAATGCAATCGATTGGTTTTTTGAAAAAGAAGAGGTTGGTATCATCTTGGAAGAAGATTGTTTACCATCCCTAGCGTTTTTTGATTTTTGTAGGCAGCTTCTTCCAAAATATAAAAATGATACAAGGGTTTGGTATATTGGAGGAAATAATTTAATAGAAGATAAATTTAAAGCTGATTATGATTATTATTTCACTCCCTTTGCATATCAGTGGGGTTGGGCTACCTGGCGCTCGCGTTGGGAGAAAATTAACCGGACTGGATTTGATGTTAAAACAATAAAAAAATACAAATTATACGACCAAATATATGCTCATCGGAAAGGTGCAAGAAATGCTTATGCATGGTTAGAAAAATCAATGGATGATAACGGTTTTTTTAAACCGAATATTATGCATGGGATTATATGTTTAATATGAGTATGAGGTGTAATGGCTCATTTGGTATTTGTCCTTCAGTGAATCTAACTTCTAATATTGGAGTAATTGGATTTAATTCTAGAAAGTATAACAAATTAACACATAATAGATGCATTCCTACAGATCCTAATTTCCCAGTAAATATGCATCCTCCTTATGTCGTATCTGATTTTACATATAATAAGGCATTTATAGAAAATGTTCTTTTAAAAGAATAGTAATATTATAACTAGGGTGCTTAAAAAGTTGAAAAATGGATTTATTATCAAAAGATAATTATAGATAATAGATATTAATTTAGAAAATAATAAATATACATATGAAAACAATAATTTTATGCGGAGGAATGGGAACCCGCCTCCGGGAAGAAACCGAATACAAACCAAAGCCAATGGTTGAAATTGGCGGTAAACCTATACTTTGGCATATAATGAAAATTTATGCACATTATGGGTATAAAGAATTTATTCTTGCTCTTGGTTATAAAGGGGATGTTATTAGAGATTATTTCCTTAATTACTATTCTTACAATAATGATTTTACGGTACATTTAGGAAATAAAGAAAAAATTGTGGTACATAACAACCATGATGAACAAGATTGGAAAGTTACATTAGTCGAAACAGGCGATGAATCTATGACAGGATATAGAGTTAAGTTGGCTGGTAAATATATTAACGAAGATAATTTTATGCTTACTTATGGTGATGCTGTTGCAGATGTTGATATTAAGTCAATTAGTAGAATTTCATTAAAAACAAAATACAATTGGAACTGTAACCGGTGTGTATCCTCCATCTCGGTTTGGTGATTTAGTTACGACAAGGGAATCTCGTACAAAAATTTAATGAGAAGAAAAAGGATGTGATTAATCAAGAACCAATAAATGGCGGCTTTTTTGTCTTTAAAAAGGAATTTCTCGATATGATTGCCGAATGATCCATCAATTGATTTAGAGAGAAAACCTTTAGAAAGATATAACAGAATTAAAGCAATTATCGGTATATAAACATAAAGGATTTTGGCAGAGCATGGATACTTATAGGGAATCACTTTTGCTAAATAAATTGTGGAAAGAAAATCCACAGTGGAAAGTTTGGGAGTAACAAATATTGTTTGATATTTATAAAAATAAAAAAGTTTTAGTAACGGGCAGTACAGGGTTTAAGGGATCATGGCTAACACCTGGCTTTTAAAGCTTGGGGCAAATGTTATCGGCTACGCACTTGATCCAAAGAATGAAAAAGATAATTTTGTTTTGTGTAATCTTAGTAGTAAGATTGAAGATTATCGTGAAGACATAAGAAATTACAAAAAATTAAATGAAATAATTAACTTAGAAAAACCGGAAATAATTTTTCATCTTGCTGCCCAGCCGCTTGTGCTTGAAAGTTATAATAACCCTCATTATACAATAGAAACTAATACACAAGGTACAGTAAATATTCTTGAAGCTTTCCGGAATCAGAACAGCAAAAGTGTTGATTTGTATAACAACCGATAAAGTTTATAAAAATAATGAATGGGAATGGGGTTATCGCGAAATGATGCGCTCGGTGGTAATGATCCATACAGCGCAAGTAAAGCAGCTGCTGAATTGCTGATAAGTTCCTATCAAAAATCATTTTTTAAAAATAATGAAAAATTTGTAGCCTCTGTTAGAGCTGGTAATGTAATTGGCGGTGGCGATTGGTCAGAAAATAGAATTGTGCCGGATTGTATTAAAGCGATAGAAGAGAATGAAAAAATTATAATAAGAAATCCTTCTTCAACCAGACCGTGGCAGCATGTACTCGAACCGCTTGGTGGTTACCTTTTATTAGGCGAAAAGCTGCTTAAGGAAAATAGGGAATTTCACGGCGCATGGAATTTTGGACCTATTTATGGTAATATTAAAAATGTAGAAATTCTAGTCAATGAAATTATTAAGCAGTTTGAAAAAGGTGAATATGAGGTCATTCAAAACCCGGATGCCCCGGTAGAATCCAATTTCCTTTCTCTTGATATCACAAAGCTGTTCAAAAACTAAAATGGAAGCCGATATTAAATTTTGAGAATACTATTCAGCATACTGTAAACTGGTATAAAAATTATAATGAAAGAAAATATTTATGAATTTTCAATTAATCAAATTGTAGAGTATGAAAACCTATGGAAATTAAAGAACAAGAACTAAAAGGTGTCTTTAGAGATCCAATTTAAACCGATTATTGATAAACGTGGTTTCTTCATGCGGGTATTCGATGATACGGTCTTCGAAAAAATCGGAATAAATAGAAAATGGGTTCAGGAAAATCACTCTAAATCTCTAAAAAAAGGTATTATTAGAGGACTTCATTTTCAATTACCGCCATATTACAGAAACTAAACTTGTAAGATGTATTAAGAGGCGCTGTGTTTGATGTTTTTATTGATCTTCGGAAAAATTCAAATACTTTTGGTAAATGGGATTGCATTGAATTATATGAAAACAATAATAAAATGATTCTAATACCACGTGGATTTGCTCATGGGTTTCTGTACGCTAACAGAAACTTCTGAAATATTATATAAAGTGGACAATTATTACTCAAAAGAACATGAATTGGGGTTATTATGGAATGATAATAATGTTAATATAAATTGGCCTGTAGAAAATCCTATATTATCGGAAAAAGATAAAAATAATATAATTTTAAATGAATTTATTAAAAATTATAAGTGGAAAAATATTAATGAATATCCGACTATTCAAACCATCACTGACAAAAAAGAACTTAAAAATGTGCAAGACGCCTTTGAAAGCTCATGGATTGGGCTTAGGTCCAAGAGTAAATGAATTTGAAAAAAAATGGGCGGATTATGTAGGCGCTGAAAGTTGCGATCGGTTTAAATTCAGCGACTGCTGCACTGCACTTAGCATTAAGATTATTTGAATTTCCGAAGGGGAAAAAAGTACTTGTACCCTCAATGACATTCTCTGCTACTGCTTCTGCAATATTATATAATGATTTAATACCGGTTTTTGTGGATTCCGACCCCATTACATTGGGAATGGATATGGAGGATATGAAACGCAAATACGATAAAGATGTAGTTGCAATTATGCCGGTTCATTATGCCGGCCATCCTGTTGCTATGGAGATATTGATGCCTTGGGCAAGTGAGAAAGGATTGAAGGTAATTGAAGACTGTGCTCATACCTCCGGCTCATTATATAAAGGCAAAGCATTAGGACTTTGGGGAGATATAGGTTGCTTTAGCTTTGAGGAAAAGAAACTAATGACTACAGGTGATGGAGGTATGATGGTAACCAATCAATCTGTACTTTTCAAGGATGTTAAAGCTATGCGCTGGGTAGGTATTGATAAAGATAACTGGAAAACAGCACAATCTTATACTGATATTAAGAAAGATGCTTATCACTGGTTTTATGAGTTAAATGTACTTGGCTGGAAATATAATATGAACGATCTTGCAGCGTCTATTGGCCTTGGTCAGTTAGAACGACTTGATGAAATGAATAGAAGAAGATCAGAAATTATTAGAAAATATTTGGATGGAATTAATGATCTCAAAACTATTAAACCACTTCTTCCTTACGAGCCGGAAAAATATGTTTACCAAATGTTTGGGGTAAGAACAGAAAGGAAAGAAGAACTAATTATTTATCTAAAATCAAAAGGTATTGCAACAGGATGCCATTATACTCCGCTGACTATGCAGCCACTTTTTAAACCCTACACTAGTGAATGCCCTGTTGCTGAAAAAGAATATTATAAAATGATAACATTACCGCTGCATGCGGATTTAACGAATGAAGAAGTTTCATATGTAATTGATTCATTAAGTAATTTTAAACATTAAGTTAGAATTAAAATGACTGATATATTAAAAATTAAAGATCCAAACAACAAATATTACAAATATGCACTTGCAAAAGAGATGAATCAGAATGCGTGTGGTGCTAGAAAACTTGAGTTTTATCCGCCCTTTCTAGAATGGCACCCACTAATAATTGAATACAGAAACAATAAAATAATAGGGGAAAAATCAACTAATCCTTTGGAATATTATAAAATCTTTCAAGAGAAAGTTGGACCTGTAAAAATTGCTTTTACAATTGGTGCTGGGTCAGGCTGGCATCAAAAAGAACTGATGAAATTAGGGATTGTAAAAAAATGGATATCATTGGATCTTAATCTAGCAAAAGGTGATGAATTAATTGAGCAGTCAGAGAGTGAATTTAAAGAAGGAGATCTAAATTTTACTAATCTACCTGAAAATAGATATGATTTGATTTTTTGTGCAGGTGTACTGCATCACATTATAAATTTGGAGCATTTATTATATCAATTAAATAAAAGTCTTACTTCAAGTGGAGTACTTATACTTGTTGAAGCAACTACTCCAAACAAATGGCAATGGGAAAAAGGTAGGCTGGAATTAATTAAACAATCTTTTAACGAAAAATTTGGAACAAAATATAATGAAATATCTTTCAACAATGTCCCACTGTGGATTATTAACAATAGGAGAACACCATTTGAAAGTATAAGATCATCCGAATTGGCTGAAATTATACATTACTATTTTGGTGAAAAAATACTGTGCGAATGTCACTGGAACCATTTTATATATCCCTTTCTTAATACTATTAAACTTAATGGATATCATAATAACCTACAAGCCCATAATGATTTTGTAAATTTTATAATAGAACTTGAAAATAATAAAACATTAAGAAATAATTTTTCGCCAAGCGAGTTGATTGGTGTTTATGGGAAAAATGAAGTAAATAAAATATTAAAAACTAAAAATTGGGATGAAAATGAAATAAAAAATTTTCTTGGACAAAAAACGGAACCGTTAAAAATATTTAAAATATTTTGCAAAAAAAAATAGTAAGAAAAAACGACTTATTGAATAAATTATATCAGAAAATCACTAGAATAAAAGTACTCAAAAGAATTATTAAAATATAATAAGAGAAGTATTTTCTTTTATTATCTACTAAAATGAAGAGCATATTTTCCTATCGGTGGGATGAAGTGTGTTTCATTTGTTATACAATATTCACCAAGTTTTTATATAGTTAAGTTTCTAATGAACAAACGCAAATCTGAAATTATAAGAAAGTATATTGTCAGCATTGAAAAATTGTAGTTAATAAACCATTCCTACCCTATGAACCTAAAAAATATGTATACCAAATGTTTGGAGTAAGAGCAGAAAGGAAAGAAGATTTGATTTTATTTTTGAAATCAAAAGGTATTGCAACAGGATGCCATTATACTCCGCTGACTATGCAGCCACTTTTTAAACCTTACACTAGTGAATGCCCTGTTTCAGAAAAAGAATATTATAAAATGATAACGCTTCCTTTCCACACAGATTTGAAAGATGAAGAAGTTGGCTACGTACTCAGTACCATAAAATATTATATAAATGCGAATTAATCTTTCAATTAAATCATATCTCGCTCCCGAAGAGTTTAATCAAATTAATACTTATTAATTCATATGGTGGAATAATTTTCCAGGAACCACAATTGAATGAGGTAGTTTCCAAAGTATTCAACACAGAATTATTACATTATTTAATATTGCAGGACAATGAGCTGATTGGTTATTGTGCAGCACACTTGCTAAAGGAAAAATTCTTAACAACTATTGAGATGAAACCCTTATATGACATCCCATATGGCGGTTTTATTTCAAATGGATTATACAGTGATGAACAGCTTATAAAGTTATTACCACGGAAAAACAGAATTAAATATATATATAGCAGTGGACCGATTGTAGATAAAAAAAAGACTAATGAACATGCCAATTTCACAAGTAAAGAAACAGCTATAACTGATCTGACATTACCTGAAGATATTATCTGGAAAAATGCCGTCAATTCTAAAAGAAGAAATATGATCCGCAAAGCTGAAAAAGCAGGTATAACTGCTCAAATTTATAACAACGAGGAAGGATTAAAATTATTCTGGCCATTGTTAGAACAACTGCACGATTATCTCGGTTACAATCAGCTTACTTATGATTATTACAAAAGAGTACTGGATATATATTTTCAGGAAAAGAAAGCCGGTGTTATTTTAGCACACAATCAAAATGAAATATTATCGGGGGTTATTGTAATAGGAAATAAAAATATGATGCACTACTGGAAAGGAGCCAGCAAAACGGGTATTAAGAACGAAGGGCAGGGTGATCTGCTTCAGTGGGAAGCCATTAAATATGCAAAAGAGTATGGATCAAAATTTTATGATTTATGTGTTATTGACAAGACAAACCTGCCCGATATTGCAAAGTTTAAGATGGGTTTTTCTAATTTAACGGTTCCTTTTTTTACAATATCCATACGGTCTATTTATTATAAAATTTTAAATAGGGTACAAAATGCCCTATAAAAAATTTTTAGCACAGGTATTGTTAAGAATAAGATTTAAAAAGTTTCGACGGATACCAATTTCAGTTAAGCTGTCTAAAGACCTGAAGCTTGGTTCAAATATACAGATGAATCAATGCACATTTGGTAACAATGCAATACTGCATGATAATATTGTAATTGGTTTTAATGCAAAGCTAAGAAATGTAGAGATTGGTGATAATTCTCAGATAGAGGGTGGTGTCATAATTACAGGTTACGGCAACGGCAGAATAGTAATAGGGAAGGAATGTTACATAGGTGTATACAATGTGCTGGACTTTTCAGATAATATAACTATTGGGGATTATGTTCATATTGCTGGTCCTTCTACAGGCTTATGGACACACAGCAGCGCGAAACAATGTTTAAAAGGTTTACAACTGAAAGATAAGAATCCCGAATTTCGACCAACTGCCCCAATAGTTATTGAGAATAATGTGTATATAGGTGGAAATTGTACAATTTATCCTGGCGTAACAATTCATCATCATTCAATTGTTGCTCCTAATAGCGCTGTAAATAAAGATGTTGAATCTTATTCTTTGGTAGGTGGTGTCCCTGCGAAGCTAATTTAATAGAATTACTTTATGAGAAATTTACCCATTATTAAATGAGAATTGCTATTATATGAAATCTGAAGGTGCTGCATAAAGAACCCGGCCAAAGCTGCCGTCATAGGAAAAATTATTCAAACATAACAATGGGTAACAATTGTCATATAAGCAAAAACTGCTTTTTTGATTTAAGGGATAAAGTGATTATTGAGGATAATGTGGTGATTTCTATGAAATGTACATTTATAACACATATTGATTTGAGTAAATCACCTCTATCAGAGAAATATCCTGCAAGTAGTTCTCCAATTGTTATACAAAGTAATACATATATTGGTACTGGTACTACAATATTGAAGGGTGTAAAACTAGGAAGAAATATAATTGTTGGTGCCTGTTCATTAATTAATAAGTGTTTTTCTTCTGATTGTTTAATAGCAGGCATACCAGCAAAAAGTATACTGAAAACGGACTTACAATAATGAAAAAAGTTTCGGTAATTACAATTAATTATAATCATAGTAAGGAAACATTAGATTGTTTAAATAGTATACTACAATCTACGTATTCAAATATTGATGTAATTATAGTTGATAATGGGTCTGAAATAGAAGATTATCAGAGATTATACAATAAGGTTTCTAACCCTAAAGTTCATATAGTTCGGCAAAATAAAAACTCTGGCTATGTGGGTGGAGTAAATAGCGGCCTCAAAGAGGCTCAGAAATATTTACCCGAGTACTTTTTAATATTGAATAACGATACCGTTATAGATAAAAACGCTATTTCAGAACTTGTTAAAACCGCAGAAAAACATAATAATAATGCCATTGTTTCAGGTAAAGTATATATTATGGATGAACCTGAAACTCTTCAATATATAGGACAATGGACGAAGAATATGAAAAAATTGTCCTTCCCTTCTTATGTTAAGGACAGTCATGAATTAGATTTGGGTCAATATGATAAAGAGATTAAACTAGGTATGAGTGACGATATATGCTGGCTTTTGCCATATAACATATTCAAAAATGTTGGCTATTATTCAACTGACTTTTTTCTGTATGGTGAACAAAATGACTATGCGATTCGAGCTATAAAAATGGGCTTTTATTTGATTTACACTCCACATTCAAAAATTTGGCATTATTGCCATTTGACAACTTCTGGGGGAGATCTAAAATCCCCTAGGGTATTGTATAGGCAAAAATATGCTACTCTTTTATTTCACTATAAACACATTAGGCGACCGTATTATTATTTTCATTATATATTCATTATTTGCAAGGATATTCTAAAATATGTTTTGTTTACTTTTTTTTCAAAAAAAAACGAGAATATTTCCAGGTCTCGTATATATTTACTAGCACATAAATATTTTATTAAATGGATATTTGGTAAAAGAGATAAGAATGATGGTTTTAGCCCTGTTTAGACGTAATTATTAACTTGGAATGAAAAGGAAATTACTATTTATTCATCATACTTCAAGTTGGGGCGGTTCTCCCAATAGTTTATTAAAATTAATTAATAAACTATATCATAAAAAATTGAAGTGGAAGTCTTGTTATTTAAACATTCAATTATTGCCGACGGGTTTGCTGAAAATAGAATTAATTACAGTATAGCAACGTCACTATTTTATAATAAATATTATCAATTCTTTACTCACAGCGAAGCTGTATTTTAAATGGTTTCAGTTTTATCATTTTATAAGATTTAATATATCCTGGCTCTTGTCTCGTTACTATTTTGCAAAAAAGAGAGTTGCAAAAGCACGATCATGATATTGTTCATCTTAACTTATCCGTTTTGACGGATTGACTTGCCCCTTGTAAGAAAACGGTTAAAACATTATTCAAATCAGGGAACCTTTTAAAAGAAGAAAATTCTATCTATTTTATCTCATCTTAAGAAGACTAATGCAGATATATTCAGAAAATTATTGCTATCAGTAAGGATAATACAAATAAAATAAAGTTACTATAGGAAACGACGGTTGATGATATATGGTTTAAAATAATGTCATTTAGGAATAATATTTCTGTTGATAATCCCAATTTGGGATTGGAAATTATTCCGATTGAGGCCTCAAGAATTAATGATTTGGCTCAAATGAATTGCGTAATTAAGGAAAATGATAGAGCTTTATTGAGGTTGTTCGAAAAGTATATCATAAAAATATAAATTTTATAAAATAATTATCCGTTAAAAAATATTAATAAATGATGAACAAGTTTAAGAATTTTCTAAGAAGAATCACAAGTTTATATAGTCTTAGATTTATATTTAAAACAGTCCGAAGTATTCATGAATATTCTGAAATTTTAATAAATTATATCATTTCTATCAAAAAAAAAGAGAATGCTTACATACAGTATTATAAATTTCCAGAACATTTTCCTGATTACTTCAGGAGAGCTCAACCATTTTTTGACCTTTTTATATATAAACTTAAAAATGTAACTGTCGATATCAGAAATGGTCTAGTATATACAAATAGCCGGCAATTTATCTTTCAGGAAAGTTATGGCTCTCTTCGGAAAATGTTCATTTGGAATTGTATTAAACCCCCAGCTAAAGCAACAGCAGAACAAAAAGGTGAGCTGATATTTCTTCCTCTTAAAGGTTTTTTTCATTTTCTCCTTGAAGAATTACCAGCTGTCTTGCATGCAAAAGAGTCAAATGATCAAGCCAAAATAGTTTTTTCAGGAATCAACAGTACCGAATATTACGAATCTGTAAAATCACTTTTTAAAGATGAAGAAGTTTTGGTGCAAAAAAAAATTTTTACTTGTGATTCATTAATATTTACTAAACATCCTGAATATTCCGGCTTTGTGAGCAAATATGATTTAGCGGTTCTGAATAAATTTTTTAATCCATTTTTTAATAATAATAAATACGAAAAAATATATATTTCAAGAAGACTAGCTTCCAAAAGAAAGATAGCCAACGAAATTGAAGTCGAAAAATTATGCGATAGATATGGGTATCAAATAGTTTATTTAGAGGAACTAAATTTTATAGAGCAAATTGAAATTGTCTCTGCAGCCAAAAAGGTAATAGGACCACACGGGGCAGGACTTTCACATCTTTGCTGGAATAATAAACCCAAGGAAGTATTAGAAATATTCCCCTCATATCAATTTAATGATTGTTTTGCAAGGTTAGCTGTTATGCAGGGTTACGATTATAACTATATTAAATGCATAATCAATAATGAAAATGAAGTGGTACCAATGGATGAATTGGAAGATATAATTCACCAAAAAAAGGGCTAACTGCAAAGCGATCATGAAAAAAATATTATTTGTTCATCACAGTGCGAGCTGGGGTGGTTCCATTAATAGTTTGGTTGAGCTTGTTACCTCATTGGATGAAAACAAATATAAGCCTATTGTTCTTTTATTAAAGAAATCAATTATCGCGGACATTTTAAGAGAGAAGCATATAAATTTTATTCTGGCGAAATCATTTTTTTACCAAAAATATTATAGATATTTTGTTCATTCTGAAGCAGGTTATGTAAAATGGTATCAGATATTAAAATTCAGTAGAGTAAGTTTATCATGGTTTTTATCACGATTTATTTTTGCCAAAAGAGAACTTACAAATATTGATTATGATATCGCCCATTTAAATTCTTCTGTATTAACAGATTGGCTTGCACCTTGTAAAACCAGGGGAAAAACAATAATTCATATAAGGGAACCTTTCAGAAAAAGAAAATTCGATTTTCGTTATTATTTTTTCAGGGGACAGATGAAAAAATATGCCGATAAAATTATTGCTATTAGTAAGGATAATGCTAAAAGGATTAATTTACCTGAAAAGACATTTGTGATATATAATTATACTAATAAATATTCCAGATATATAAAAGATTCTAGCTATTCTTCAAGAAAGTTTTTGTATTTGGGAGGTTCATCCAGACTAAAAGGTTTTTACATAATTGTAAACGCATTAAAATATCTGGATGAAAATATAAATGTAGTTTTTGCAGGTAAATATGCCACTTTATCTAAGGATAAATCATTAAGAAGTATTATAAAACGCATTAGCTTCTATGATCTCAAAAAACAAAAAGCGATTAAAACAATTGAAAATTGTAAAAATGCCCAGATTATTGGAATGATTAATAACATAAGTAATTTGATTGACAGTGTTTGTTGTATGATATCACCATTTAACAAACCGCATTTCTCACGTCCTGTAATAGAAGGATACTTACATAAAAAGCCGGCTATCGGGTCTGATGTCGAAGGAATGGATGAAATTATACAACATAATAAAACAGGTATTTTATTTTCAAAGAATGATAGTAAAGATTTGGCAAGGGCAATAAATTATATAGCAAACCATCCGGAAGAAGCAAAACAATTTGGTGAAGAAGGGTTCAGAATCGCAGAAAAAAGATTTACTTCTGCTAATGTAAGACAAATTGAATCTTTATATTCAGAACTTCTGCCGGAAGAATAGGTAAAAAAAGAGTTCAACTTGAGAAAATATTTTTATTTTTTAATCATTCTGATACTTGTTTCAGCATTATTGATGATAATACATAATAATGCCCCTATTATTTTTAGCTACTTATATGGCTGGGGACCAATCTTTGTAATATCTACACTTCTGTTTTATCCTAAAATATTTTCAAATAAACTTATACTGATTAATGTATTATTCTTTTTTCTTTTCGCATTGATTCTACCCCACATATTGTGGAAAGAAATGGATGAATGGTACTCATTCAGGCAAATAACAATTTTTAGTAATCTAACAGTTGCTGTTACACTTTTTATTTGGTTAAGAAATGATAACAATCCCCGGGTATGGTTAAACCTTGCTAAAACAGGTTTAATATTTATTGTTGTAACATGTGTAATGACAATTATTGGTACAATAATTAACCCAATTGTGGTGAGAGCTTCATATTCTTCCTTGATTGAGGAAGTTGGGAACTTTATGTCTATAGACGCTTAGGTATAGGGAGCTATGGATTTATGACTGCAATAACCCTGTTATTCCCTGGTCTTATATATTTATACAAACAACGGAAAATACAGGTAATTAACCGTAAAATTCTGTTGGGAGTAATCATAATCGTCTATATTACGTTGTTACAAGCGCAGATCTTTGCTAACATTTTAGTTGCCTCTGTTACGATAATATTATCTTTGGGTCCTGCGAAGAAGAAAAAAATGTCAATGTTAATATTTGCTGCAATAATTATAATATTTCTCATTCCTAATTTTTACTGGTTCAAATTATTTAGCGGCTTAGCCAGTTTATTTGATTCTTCGAGCATTATACATGATAAATTGACAGAGTTGGCATACTTTGTTTCGGGCGATCACTTGCAGAATACCGGAATAATAGTTAGAGCGGAAAGATATCCAATGCTATGGCAGGCTTTTTATGCCAGCCCATTATTTGGCGATGCTAGTTATAGAAGTAATTTTGAATACACAATGACTGTTGGTGGGCATTTATTTTGGATGAGTAGACTTGCATTATGGGGCATATCCGGTTTTATTTTGTTTATCTGGCTTCTGTACAAAAATTTTAGGATTGTTTATTATTTTCTTAACAGTCAAGTCCGGTATTATTATTTGCTTTCTGTTTTAGCATTTATTGCATTGGGATTAGTGAAAAATCTGAATTTTGTAGAATCATTTTTAGTATTATTCCTTATTATTCCCGGATTTTATACCGCTAAAGGTAATCTTAAAAATGCCAGTTCCTTAAAAAAATATAAATGAACGTTTTAATTTCAAGCATTTCAATTAAAGATAGACCGACCGGGGTTTTCTCTCGTAGTTTTAATCTTGCAAAAGGACTAGTAAAGTTAGGTAATAATGTTACTCTGTTGACAACAAAGAGCAAAAGAAGTCTATTATTTAATACAGAAGTACGCAACGGGGTCAAAATAGTTTCATTTCCGGCCTTATCTGTTTTAAAGTTCAGTAAGTTTGGCTATTCTATCTTAAATAATATGTTAAGATTATTTTATATCATATTTAGGAAATATGATATTGTACATGCAGATCAGCATCGCCCTGTTAGCTTTGTAGTTTGCTATATATATCGGTTTTTTTATAGAAGCACCTTTTTAGTTTGTGATTGGCAGGACGTTTTTGGTAAAACGGGGATTTATAAGTATAAATCAAAATTTTGGAAATGGACGGTTGGACCATTGGATAATTGGTTAGAATTATTCTATATCAAAAAGGCGGATGGTGTAGTGGTTTTATCTGAAAAATTATTTCAAAAAGCTGTCCAGATTCGGGGAAAAAATAAAAATATATTTAAACTTTGGGGTGGTAGCGATACTGATTCAATTAAATTCGCACGGTCAAATCTAGTTAACAGACGTAAATTTCATATACCCTCTGATGAATTTGTAATTATTTTTGCAAGATTACAAGCAGTAGATTTCGAGAAAAATGTCAAAATCTTCAACGTGCTAAAAAAACTCAGAAAGAGTGGGTTAAAAATTGTTGTGGCTAAAACGGGTGAAAAATTTAATGACGACTTTATTAAAACATGGGATAGGGGATGAAATAATTGACATAGGTTATGTTAAGAATTCTGAGTATGGAGATTTCTTAAGCTGTGCCAATGTATTTATGCTGGTTCAAATTGTGGATAAAAATAATTTATCAAGATGGCCAAATATTATTGGAGATTACTTAGCCGCTGGGAGACCAATAATTATGAATCCTATCGGCGAATTAGTTGAATTTAAGCAAACATTTCCAGATGCAGTCATAGAAATTAATAACCAAGACGAAAAAGAATTATTTATGGACTTAGTGAATATTTATAAAAGAAGTAATGAAATTTATAAGACTTATAAAAACATCGCCGATTATGCAGTATTACATTTCTCCTGGCAGGAAAGAGCAAAAGAATTGAACTATATTTATCATGGTCTTAAAAATCAAAAATAAGAGAGTAATACCAAAGATTAGAATAATACATTTCGAATTTCTCTCAACAATAATGATTTAATTAGTACATTATTTAAAGAATACAGTTCTGTGAAACCACAACAGTTAAATTTATTAAACTTCAGTAATAATTAAACTTATTAAGTATTATAAAAAGAAAATGCAAATACTAACTTCAAATCTATCTAATAATTATATAGAAGAATTTAATTGCTTTGTATTGGATTATCCTGAAGGAAATTTCTTTCAATCTATATTTGCGTATAAACTATTCAGTAAATTAAAAAATTATAAACCTATATTACTTATTGCAGTGGAGGAAGGAAAAATATTGGGCAGTTTACTTGCGGCTCTAATTTACAGTGGCAAAGGAATAAAAAATATTTCTCTAAAAGATGCATTATTTTGGGGGGACCAATAGCTAATAATGAAGACATTAAACTAAAATTAATTGCCGAGTTGGATAAAATAGTATTAAATAAAGTAATATACACCGAATTTAGAAACTTCACTGATTGTAGCAATCAACTTACAAGAATGAAAGCACTTAATTATAATTATATAGATCGTATGAATTATCTTGTGCCAACTAATTCTTTAGAAAAAGTAAAATCCAATCTAAGCAAAAGTAAAATCAGACTAATTAAATGAAAATTTGACAATTGATTAGTATTATTGAAGCAGAAAAACAATACAAATTGAACAGTTCTATATTATTCTTTGCAATTTATATAAAGAGAAGATTCAAAACCTTCGTAATATTAGTGATTCGACGAATGCTGTAGAAATATTTAGTGATAAAAAGCTGACGAACTTATCTTCCTGCATATTAACACTTCAAAAGAAAATAAACTTATCTCTTTGGATTTTGTGAATAAAGTTGGCTTCTTTTATTTCATTGTATCTATGATTCTTATAATAGGGCTTTTCAAAAATTATGGCGAATTTAGGGTAGGACTTTTCTTTTTTAATCTATTCCATCTTTCTTTGTTGATTAGATTAAAAAGATTTTAATTATGTTCATAATTACTAAGTAATTAGAATGATATTGTTTAATGTAATTACTGAGTTCGAAGAAATAATTAGTGAAACTTTAAAAAACGATATGAAATTTAATACTTATGAAAATACTTATCGATATAGGTCATCCTGCACACGTTCACTATTTCCGTAATTTTATTGCAATAATGGAATCAAGGGGACATAAATTTATTATTATTGCACGTACGAAGCCTATCATTATCTATTTACTCAATTATTATCGAATTGACTTCGTGAGTAGAGGAGAAGGTAAAAACTCCATAATTGGAAAAGTTTTTCATCTTGTTAGCGCATCGTTGCTTATTCTTTTTCATTCATTAAGGTTCAAACCAGATTTATACCTTTCACAAGGTGGGATATATACATCAAGTATTGCCTGGTTAATGCATAAGCACAATTTTGTGTTAGAAGATACAGAAAGCGCAAAATTAAGCCATATTATATCAAAACTATTTAATTCAGTTTTTATTATCTTTCATGTTTCAACAAAAAAATATCAGAAAAGGAAGCTATATATCTTGGGGTGCAGGAAATATTGTACTTACATTCTAATTATTTCAAACCCAATAGAGATATTACAAATATTCTAAATGTTGTAGAGAATGAGAAATATGTTATTATGAGATTTGTATCATGGAATGCACATCACGATGTAGGACAAAAAGGATTAAATATTGCAACAAAAAGAAATCTAATAAAAACTTTATCTAAATATGCTAAAGTTTTTATTTCATCCGAAGATTCATTGCCGGATGAATTTAGACCATGGCAAATTAGTATTTCCCCCCGAAAAAATGCATGATGCTTCTTGCTTACGCAACTTTATTCATTGGCGAAGGTGCTACAATGGCTTCTGAATGTGCGGTATTAGGTACTCCAGCCATTTATGTGAACTCTTTGCAATTAGGTTATTTATTTAAGAAGAAAAATATGGCTTAGTGTTTAATTTCAAGAAATCAGAAGGTGTAATTGAGAAAGCTATTGAATTAATAAATTCTCCTTATCTTAAAGAAGAATTTCAAAATAGAAGGGAAAGATTTTTATCTGAGAAAATCGATGTAACAGCTTTTACAGTTTGGTTTGTAGAAAACTATCCCGAAAGTGTAAAAATAATTAACAAAATTCCTAAGTATCAAAATAGGTTTATATAGGTGAAAATTTTATTGGGAGATATCTCCAGTTATAAAGCAATTGTTGTCGCGAGGTTTCTAAAAAAAAAATATCATAATATAAAAATATATACATTTGATTTCGGAAATTTACAAGAACCATTAGATCAAAATATAGTGATGAACATTTAATTATCAATTCTAATGATATTAATGGATATTTAAATTACATTGAAAAAAATCAAATTAATTTATTCATCCCGGTAATCAATGAAAGTATTAAGTCTATTTTACAACATAAAGAAAAATTTAGAAATTGTTTAAGTTATTTGGGAGATTATGAAATATTTGATAATCTGAATGATAAAAAAAAGTTAATGTCATTAGCTGCAAAATTGAGTGTTCAAATTCCAGAAACCTATGATAGTATTAATGAAGCTAAATATCCCTGTGTTATAAAACCAACCAATTTATCGTCCGCAAAGGGTGTTAAATATATATTTAATCAAATAGAATTAGAAAAAGTTAAAGAGAGATATAAGAGAAAAGAAAATATTTTATCGCAAGAATATATTCCAGGTATTGGGGTGGGTTATTCTGTATTTGTTGAAAATGGTAAAATTATAGGTGGATATGGACATAAACGTTTGGGAGAATATCCAGTATCCGGTGGCTCAAGTGTGTTATCGTGAATCTTTCTATGATGAATAGAATGAAATTAAATAGTTAAGAAGATATTAAAGGTATTGCCTTGGACAGGGTTCGCTATGTTTGAGTTTAAATTAAAACCCAACGATGAGCTTGTTTTAATTGAAGTGAATCCCCGAATATGGGGTTCGATTAATCAAGGTCTGCAAAATGGCGTAAATTATTTTGAGCCAATTTTAGGTGCAAGTCAAACAATAACGGAAGTTAAAAAGAAAAAAGATATTAAAAAATATTTATCGCCTCAAGTTTATTCATCATTGTTCATGTATTTACTAAGGGGGAAATTTAAATCGTACAATTACTTTTTTAAGTAATTTTGGAAATAACAAAGCGGATATTTCTTTATGGGATGATCCTAAAGGATGGCTAAGCATAATTTTAAGAAAAATTCTATGATGAAAATTAATGTTATTGATTTAGATAAAACTCTAATTCGGTATGACTCCTTTAGAGCATATGTGTTTGAGTTTATTAAAAAAGGTAAAGCTTATTTAGTATTTATAATCTTGAAAAGATTATTCCGATTTATCTCAAACTCTGAATTCAAGAAAGATGTCGTTCTGTATTGTAGAAGACAAAAGAACTATGAAAAAACAATTATAACTTTTGTAAATATGATATATTCAGATATTAATCAAAATATATTTGTAAAAATAGATTCAAAATCTGATGAAGATACTATTAACATTCTTTGTAGTGGTTCTATTTCAGATTATATTGATCCATTAGCAAAAAAGATCGGGTGGCGTTCAATTTCTACAGTGATTACGAACAATAGCATTAATCATAATCACGGTAAACAAAAAATAATAAACCTTCAAAAAGAATACCCTAGTAATGTTTATAGTTATAATTTTTCCATATCTGATAGTCATTATGATTTAGATCTTTTGAAATTATTTAATAATTATGAATTATTAAACTAAGAATAACTTACAAAATCGGCATATGAATATCTTCTGACAACACTAAAATCAAAATATGAAAACCACCTTTATTTCAAGGAAGAAATATTAATGGCAAAATTGATTAAAAAATATGCTAGCAGAATACATCAATGCTAAAGCTTTCCTTGTCTGGTTTATAGAGCATTACCCGGAAAGTGTAAAGGTGATGAAGGAAAATCCTGAATATCAATATAACTTTAGATAACAATATTTTTTGCTAAATTGAAGAGGGGCTGGTCGTAAGTCAACAATTCAAACCGTTTGTACAAATCTAACTTTTCCTTAATTTACCCGTAAAAGAATTCCAAAATTGCAGTATTTGAGGATTGAACTTTGTTCTTCTTTTTTTATCCTTTTTTCTTTCATCTTTAATTTATGGATTTTACAAAAGACACATACAGAAATTTATTAAGTGCTCTTAAAGGCAGAGGGTACATTTTTAAGCCTTTCCTGGATTACCATAACAACGGTAAGGAGGAATCTACTATAATATTAAGGCACGATGTTGACAGGTTACCTGAGAATGCATTGATGATGGCTGAGATAGAAACGGAATTAGAAATACGGGGCACTTATTATTTTCGTATTGTACCGGAATCTTTTGATATTGAAATAATGAGGAGTATTGCACTTTTAAGTCACGAAATAGGTTACCATTACGAGGATGTGGACCTGGTTCTGAAGAACACACAGGACGGAAAAATCCAATTTGATAAAACAGGATTAAGAGAAGGGTTTACAGACAAATTAATAGATGCGGCGTGGGAATCATTCAAAACCAATCTTGAAATAATGAGGAAAATTTATCCCGTAAAAACTATATGTATGCACGGTTCCCCGCTGTCAAGATACGATAACAGGCTCATCTGGCAGAAATACGATTACCGTACACTTGGTATAACAGCAGCGGCTTATTACGATACTCCGTGGGATGAGTTTGCGTACTTCACCGATACCGGAAGAAGATGGAACGGTGAGAGTGTAAGCATACGTGATAAAGTTAACTCAGCCCATAACTTCAACTTCCGTACAACAAATGATATAATAAATAATGTGGGACAGCTCCCGCCTAAAATTATGTTCACCATTCACCCGGAACGCTGGAGCGACAACCTTGTAATATGGACGAAACAGCTTGTAGGTCAGAATATTAAGAACATTGTGAAAAGAGTACTGGTAAGAGGGTAGGGGCGGTGGATTGCCTGTCTCGCCTTCAGGCGGATCGAAGGACGAACACTTTGTCATTCTGATGAATATCAGAATCTCCTCTCTCGTCATTTCGATTCCCGCGGAGCGGGGAGAGAAATCTTATGCAGAGGAAAAGATATCTTCCGCCAGAGGCGGACAGGCTATCACCTGCTAAAAGCAGGATCGTCGATATGACGACCCTCCTTCACCAGTCATTTCGAACCTGACTGCCGCCAGGCAGTTCCAGACTTGTCGGGTAGAGAAATCTTGTGTATCCCGTCATCCTAGCTTGCCTGTCTCGCCTTCAGGCAAATCGAAGGACGAACACTTTGTCATTCTGATGAATATCAGAATCTCTTCTCTCGTCATTTCGATTCCCGCGGAGCGGGGAGAGAAATCTTATGCAGAGGAAAAGATATCTTCCGCCAGAGGCGGACAGGCTATCACCTGCTAAAAGCAGGATCGTCGATATGACGACCCTCCTTCACCAGTCATTTCGAATCCCGACTTGTCGGGAGAGAAATCTTATGATCCCGTCATCCTTAGCTTGCCTGTCTCGCCTTCAGGCGAATCGAAGGACGAACACTTTGTCATTCTGATGAATATCAGAATCTCTTCTCTCGTCATTTCGATTCCCGCGGAGCGGGGAGAGAAATCTTATGCAGAGGAAAAGATATCTTCCGCCAGAGGCGGACAGGCTATCACCTGCTAAAAGCAGGATCGTCGATATGACGACCCTCCTTCACCAGTCATTTCGAATCCCGACTTGTCGGGTGAGAAATCTTAGTGTATCTCGTCATCCTGAGCTTGCCTGTCTCGCCTTCAGGCAAATCGAAGGACGAACACTTTGTCATTCTGATGAATATCAGAATCTCTTCTCTCGTCATTTCGACCCTGCCTGCCGGTTTACCTCGTCGAAGACGGGTAGGCAGGTTTATCGGGAGAGAAATCTCCTCCTAAAAACTTTGCTCTTAGATGTATAAAATTTATTCGAAAAATTAAATAACAAATTTAACTTTTTACTTTATACTTTGATCTTTTTTCTTAAGCAGAATATTAAGAATCATTGTGAAAAGAAGTACTGGTAAGAGGGTAGGGGAGGTGGATTGACAATTGAGGATTGTCGATTGATGAATGTCGATTGATAAATGTTGATTGATGAATGTTGATTGTCGATTGATGAATGTTGATTGAAGAATGTTGGGTTAGAAAAATATTCTTTATTCTACAATTCATCTTTATAACAGAAGCCCCTGCAATAAGCAACAGTAAATCGGGCATTAATATAAAGGCGAATTATGAATTAATGCTAAAAAATTAAAAAAAGGGACCAGGGAGCGATGAAAAAAACGGATCTAATAAACAGAACCAAACAATTTGCCCATCGTTGCGTAAAGGTGGCAGCTGCACTTCCTAACACCTATCTTGGTAACCATATAAAAGGTCAATTAATCAGATCCAGTACTTCTGTTGCAGCGAATTACAGGGCGGTTTGTTTATCACAAAGTAAAGCTTCTTTTATATCTAAAATCAGTATAGTTATTGAAGAATGTGATGAAACTGAATTCTGGTTGGAATTTACGATTGATGAACAACTTCTATTAACGGATGAAGTCAGACAAATTAAAAATGAAGCTCACGAGCTGGCATCAATTTTTATTGCATCCAGAAAAACAGCAAAAAGAAATTTGTGAAAGAAAAATTAAGGATTGATTATTTTCGATTGATGAATTCCCTCACAGACGGATCTGCCTTTGATTGAGAATAAGGTTGGGTTTGATTAATATTCGTCAATCGACAATATTAAATCGAAAATTCACCTGTATACCTAATCTCTCCGACCTCCGACTTCCGTCCTCCGCCCTCCGTCTCCCTCTCTCAGCCCTCCGTCATCCCGCTCCTGTCCGTATTCACTTCCACCCTTGTAATATCCCCGTTTTCGTTCATCGAAAGAACAATATTTCTTACCTCAACCTTAAAAATATCCCCCAGCTTTTTAAAAGATTTATCAATAAATTTTCCCTTCACTTCATCTGGAAATTCTTTGGATGTTTCTGCCCGGTTTATATTAAGAGCAATATTATTTATCAGGTCTTTGTTCTTATTTGCTATTTTTTCGGCAAGCCGGCTGGTAAGGTACTCCCTGGTATAAGTAATTTCATTTTTATATAACCTGCCCCATTTAATAAGAGTGGGTTTACTCACCTTTAATGTATTACTTATTTCGTCATAAGAATTCCCGTCAACCCTCAGCTCAATAAACTTATCTATTGTTTTACGACTTAACATCAGTTATCCCTTTGATATTTTTCCTCTTATAAAATAGTTAAATTTCAGTAAAATTTTAAAATCGGGGTAATACATTTATTAAAATATTGGCTTATAAGGCTGTTCAATCAATAAAGATACGGTCAAATTTCTAAAAGCCTCCTGCGTGCTAAAGTAAACAAATAGTAAACTTTTTTCACTAAAAAATATGATTAGAAAACAAAATCGAATAATTATTTAAAAAATATCTCAATTAATTTTTACCCCGATCGCTCTGGTTTTTTTATTTATTATGCTTTGCAGAATTTTTCAATTCGATTGTCCCTAATCCAAGCCAGAGCAAAACATTCGATGAAATATCTTTGGAGAACTGTGCAAGGAAAAGTGCAAAGAGGAAAAAGAATATCATAACCGGTGAATACCTGTATGAATAATAAAAGATAAGATACAGGAGAAAAAGAAATACCAGCAGTCCTGCCGCACCAAGCTCCGATGCAAACTCAAGAAAAATATTATGGGGATAGTTTATATAGTTTGAAAGACTGTTTCCGTTATAATTCTTAAAGCTTCCGAAACCCTCACCGTAAACGGGGCTATCATAAAACATCTGCTCAGCAACATCATACCCGCCGAGATGACTTTGAATAGACTCATCACCTTTAAATTCCATTCCTTCATAATCCTGCAGCACTGAGTATCTTGCTGTAACTGGATTGCTGCCCGGTACGAAGATATATTATTGTAAATATCCCGATTGCGCAGGCTGCTGCAAACAAAATAAAATTGAACGGCTTCAGTTTTTTTGTAAATAAAAGAAAGAAAATAAAAAGAACCGCAATACCTGCAGCTCCGATTGTACCTGCCCTGTAGCCGCTTAAAAGAAGTCCTGTAAAAGAAAACAACACACCCCAGAAAAGAAAGATAATCCTGTTCCTGTCTTCCGCTGAAAGCTGGAAAAAGGCAAGCACAAGAAACACGCTTCCGATAAACCTGCCGTATATAACGTGGCTCCAGTCGGTAACACTTATATTAAATGAACCAAGGTAATGGAACGGGCGGATGATTAAGACAGCTATAACAGATAAAACTGAAAAAGTAATTACGGAAATTAAAAATACTTTTACGCGGCGGCGGGATAATGTTCTTATAAGATAACCGAATGCATATACTGCAGGTACACAGCCCACTAAAAAATTTAAAAGTTTAAGTGCACCGTAACCGGGATTGGAAGAGTATGTAAGTGTAACAGCAAACCATGCTGTAAGTATGCCGAATAAAATATTAAGTCTTTTTGAAAACAGCAGAGAGAGGATTCCTTTCCCTGAACCCCAGCAATATTTAACTCGGAAGGTTCTTTTACAACCGAGTCTGCTGTATTCAGCCTGTTCTTTGCAAGGTGAATATCATAAAGTATTAGTGAGAGAAGTACTGCACTGCATAATATTTTCAGAATAAACAATGTTATTGTAAAGTGTGAAATGGTTGCAGCGAATACATCCAGTATAAAAAAGTTAACGAGTAAGAATTCTCTTAAATAGGTTTTATAGTCTGTCAATATGTTACGGGTGTTTGTTTAGGGATAAATTTACTAAAAAAAGAAGTGCCTGTCATTTCGGGCACTAGAGAGAAATCATTTCCAAAGGATGGGTCATTTCGATTCCCGCGGAGCGGGGAGAGAAATCTTACGCAGCTGTTGACGATAGATATCTCACCCCGCTAAACCGGGATTCGATATGACACTGCTCTGTTTTAATTGATATCCTGACTGCTGTCAGGCAAGTTTATAAATTGGTAGTGTCATTTCGAGTGAGTTCCGCTTTAGCGGAACGACGAGAAATCTTACACCCCAGGAAAAGATATCTTCCGCTAGAGGCGGACGGGCAGTCGCTCCTCCATCGAAATGACGGATACCACTTGCAGTCATTTCGACCGGAGGGAGAAATCCTATTCTCTCTATGAAAAGATATCTCCTCATTCTATTCGTCGATATGACGACCCTCCTTCACCAGTCATTTCGAATCCCGACTTGTCGGGTGAGAAATCTTGTGTATCCCGTCATCCTTAGCTTGCCTGTCTCGCCTTCAGGCGGATCGAAGGACGAACACCGTGTCATTCTGATGAATATCAGAATCTCCTCTCTCGTCATTTCGATTCCCGCGGAGCGGGGAGAGAAATCTTATGCAGAGGAAAAGATATCTCCTCACCTGCTTAAAGCAGGATCGTCGATATGACAACCTTCATTCACCAGTCATTTCGATCCCGATCTGTCGGGAGAGAAATCTTATTCACCAAAGAAAAGATATCTCCACATATAATTCGTCGATATGACGATCTTCATTCTCGAGTCATTTCGACGACCCTAAGGGAGGAGAAATCTTTTTGGGCGTTAGATTTCTCAGTCGCTTCGCTCCATCGAAATGACGGTGCTTGATTAACGATTAAAATAAGGGAGTGTCATATCGAATCCCGACGGTCGGGAGAGAAATCTTGTGTATCCCGTCATCCTGGGCTTGCCTGTCTCGCCTTTAGGCGGATCGAAGAATGATCTTCGGGTCATTCTGATGAATATCAGAATCTCTTTCTTAAAATCTTTCCTTCCTTTTTCCCCGCACATAAAAAGTATTGCGCCTGCCTGCCGGTTTACCTCGTCGAAGACGGGTAGGCAGGTTTATCGGGAGAGAAATCTTTCCTCAAACGGTTCCTTAAGATTTCTCAGTCGTTCCTCCTTCGAAATGACGAGTACCACTTGCAGTCATTTCGGATGATAGAGAGAAATCTTTCTCTGGCACAGCCATCTCTCCTTACCCGGCCTTAAATGTACTAATATCACAATATCCTTTCTGAAGAAATGATAATTAAATTGATTTTGAAATGTGAGAAACTCGGTGTAAATTTGTATAGTTTTTACGTTGAATGGGCATCTTCAGTAAAAACAAGATCAGTTGTACTCACTTTTTTTGAATAATCCTTACTAATTAACCGGCAGAGTATTTGATAAGCAGGAACAAATGAATAAACTTTATACAATAATATAATTAAACCATAGGGGTATTTCGGGATGCGCGATTCTGTACGAAATTCAGGTGAAGTAGTTTTACAATCATTTTCCTTTCCCGCAAAGGAAAAAAGTTTCACTTACATTAATAATGTTCCGCAGGAGCTTTCAGAGTTTATCTCGGCTAATATCGATTCTTCTCCCGGGCAAACGAAAATAGTTGAAGTTCAGTCGCGTTTTGAAATTGAAGCATTAAAAGATAGTGAAACTTTAAACATTGTAAACCTGAAAAGAATTAATGATATCCGACACCTGAATAAATTCTTTGAAACTGTAAACGCAATTCTTCCTTATGATGGAGTATATATCGGGTGTGTTGAAACAATTGAACTGCGGAAGGAAAGAATCTACAGGAAGTTTACCCCGTTTGTTGCTCGCCATTTTTATTTTTTAGATTTTATCTACAAAAGAATATTACCAAAATGGAAACCGACACGTAAAATTTATTTTGCTCTTTCAAAAGGAAGAAACAGGGTCCTTTCAAAATCTGAAACATTCGGAAGACTTTTTTCCTGCGGTTTTAAGATTTTATCATTTAAAGAAATCGATGGAAAACTTTATTTTGCTGCAAAAAATATCAGCGGTCCTGCCTATGATGAACATCCAAGCTATGGTCTTATCGTTAAGCTTAACAGGATTGGTAAGAATGGTAAACCAATAAGTGTATATAAAATCCGTACTATGCATCCCTATGCGGAATATGTACAGGAATATGTTTTTAAACAGAATAATCTTAAAGAAGGCGGAAAGTTCAATAAAGATTTCCGCATTACGAGTTGGGGAAGATTTTTGCGGAAATTATGGATAGATGAGCTTCCGATGATCTTTAATTTTATAAAAGGTGATCTTAAACTTGTCGGCGTCAGGCCGTTAAGCCCTCATTATCTTAGTCTTTATACTGAAGAGCACAAGCAGAAACGATTTAAATTCAAACCCGGACTGGTACCTCCTTACTATGCAGATATGCCCAAAACCCTTCCGGAAATAATGGAATCGGAATCACGTTACCTTGATAGTTATTCTAAAAATCCTGTTCGGACAGATATGATATATCTCTGGCTGATCTTTAAGAATATTGTATTAAAGCGGCAGAGAAGCTCGTAGGCGGAGTAGGGGAGACTGAGAGACGAAGGAACTTAGGGAGAGGGAGGTCAGCAGTCAGTAAAAGAAGGGAACAAATTAATCACCAGTCATTTCGATTCCCGCGGAGCGGGGAGAGAAATCTCATTCATAAGAAAAAAAAGATATCTTCCGCCAGAGGCGGACAGGCTATCACCTGCTAAAAGCAGGATCGTCGATATGACATCCTTCCTTCACCCGTCATTTCGATCCCGATTTATCGGGGGAGAAATCTTACGCAGCGTCATTTCGGTTCCAGTTGTCGGGAGAGAAATCTTGTGTATCCAGTCATCCTGATATTGCCTGTCTCGTCTTTAGGCAAATCGAAAGATGAACACTTTGTCATTCTGATGAATATCAGAATCTCTTTCACTGGTCATTTCGACCAACACGAGAAATCTTGTTAAGAATAGATATCTCCTCCCGGAGCCTGTCTGCCTCCGGCAGAGTCGTCGATATGACGACGCTTCTTCACCAGTCATTTCGATTCCCGATTTATCGGGAGAGAAATCTTATTCATAAGGAAAAGATATCTTCCGCCAGAGGCAGACAAGCTAATCACTTCCTCATCTCCTTCACTGAGTCACTTCTCATCTTCTCTGAGTCACTCCTCCTCTCTAAGTCACTTCCTCCCTTCATCTCACTCGTCACTCCCCCTGATGACCTTGCTTCCATTACTTAATAAAGTTTATATTTTAAATATGTATTAATAACTATTGAAACTAACCCTGCAATCCCTCTCTTGTAAGAGAGGGACTTGTTGTTGAGGATAACTTATTATTGTAGTTGTAACTAAAAGTATATCAAATGATAAATATAGCAATGCCGGGTTAAAATTGAGAATAAGCCCTGCTCTTTTTAAGAGAAGGGTTGGGATGAGTTCATTTTACGTGAATCAGGAAATTTAGGCATCATCCCGGCGAGGCAGGAATAAAGAGAGAATACAATTTGAGTTTAAATAGTAAAAAAAGATTAAGTGTTATAGCCAAAATATTTTGCAGAGAATTAAGGGCAAACTCAACTTCAGCTGAAAAGAAATTATGGGATGCAATTCGCGGTAAGAAATTTCATAATAAAAAATTTTACAGGCAATATCCTGTATACTACGACTTAAAAGGTATAGAATCATTTTTTATCGCTGATTTCTTTTGCTATGAAGAAAAAATTGTAATCGAAGTAGATGGCAGGTTCCATCAGTACAAGCTGAAATATGATAAAGATAGAACAAAAATTCTTAATTATTTAGGTTTACGGGTGATACGATTTGAGAATGAAGAAATCATTCATAATCTTGAAGCAGTATTAAAAATGATTAAGAAAAGCTTTCTTTATTAGAAAAGTAATTGCAATATTGTTAAAAAATATTCCTGAATTCTATTCTTGACAATCCTTATGGCTTCACATCAAACTATGGCAGATTCGCTGATTATAATTTATATTTTACATGCTAATCACATTGTTTCATTATATATGGTACATGATTGAAGATACTAATCAAAAACTTATCGTTCATAACGATTATTTTAATACTGATTGCAAACTCGACAAGCGCCCAGATTGTTTACACACCTGTAACCAGCGATGTTTATAATTTCCTTGAAAGACTTTCGTTAAAAAAGATTATTGAATTTCACAACGAGGTGCTTCCGTTACCGCGTAAACTTATTGCGGATGAATTAATTCAGGCTTCAATGAATGAAGAAAAACTTAATGAGACTGAAAAGAAGCAGCTTGAATGGTACGAAGAGGAATATGCCTATGAAATGAATCTGCCGCAAAAGCAGAGATGGTATCTTTACAATTACAGTGATTCGCTGTTCAGGATTTCGGTATGGCCTGTGGCAGGTTACGGTATATCCTCTGCCGGCGGGAAAACAGGACATAAAAGATGGTGGGGAGCCGGTTTCTTTGGTACATACGGTAACTGGTTCGGGGCTTCACTGAACCTGAGGGACAACGGTGAATACGGGGATAATGTTGACAGGACAAAATCTTTTTCTCCTCTTACCGGTGCGGCAATAAAAAATGCGCCGGACGGAATTGAGTATACTGAACTTACTGGGGCTATTAATTTTAACCTGCCCTCCGGCAAAGCAGGGCGGAGCCTTGGTTCTATTTCACTTGTTAAAGAACCTCTTGAGTGGGGACATGGAAAATTCGGACAGCTTATTCTGTCTACCAAACCACCTTCATATCCATACATACGTTTTGATCTCCACCCGGTTCCGTGGTTCAGGTTTTATTATATACACGGCTGGCTGAATTCACTGGTGCTCGATTCATCTAAGTTTTATTATGCATATCCTAACAGTATCTCCCCGAGACTGAGAAAGGCGTATCATTCCAAATATATTGCAGCTAATTTTTTAAGTGTAACTCCCGCCGAATGGCTGGATCTGTCACTGGGCAACTCAGTTATTTACACAGGCGATCTGCGCCCGGAGTTTTTTATTCCATTTATGTTCTTCAAGTTTCTTGATCATAATACCGGGAGACTTGATGTTGAAGACAGTAACGGGCAGATGTATTTTGATGCGGCGGTCAGACTGCCGGAAACATTTGTTTTTTACTCAACTGTATTTATAGATGTAACCGAAGTGCGGAATGTTCTTAAAAATGATTTCAGCAATACGTGGTATGGTCTAACAATTGGCGGAAAAAAAATAGATTTGTTTATTCCGAATCTTGATATAAATATTGAGTATACACGGACATCTCCCTGGCTCTACGAACATAAAGATGAAGTAACTACTTACAAACATCTTAACTATCCATTGGGTGACTGGCTGGGACAGAATGCAGACCAGTTAAGTCTGAAACTTGATTACAGATTTTCACGCGGACTGGATTTCTCTCTCGCGTTCCAGGGAATAAGAAAGGGAGGACTTAAAGATATAGTTTATGCATATGAGAGAATGGAGACTGAGCCGTTTTTATACGGACCGGTAAGAAAGGAAAGTGCGGTTGAATTTTCTGTTTCTTACGAAGCACTGCATGATTTATTCGGCAGGTTAAATTACAGGTATTCGGATATAAGTGATGAAGACCCGCTCCGCACACCTGAATACTTGTTAGGGAAGAAAAATTCCTTTTCTATTACGGTTTCATACGGGCTATGATTGGGTAACTAGGGATGAGGTCGGAGGTCAGAGGTCGGAAGTCAGAGAGAGGGAGTGACTTAGAGAAAGGGAGACGAAGGGCAGAGGGCAAATCTCAATTAACAATTAAAATAGGTAGGCGTCATTTCGATTCCCGCGGAGCGGGGAGAGAAATCTTTCCTAAAGGATAGCCTACTAATTAAAAAATAATTACCTTTAAAATTATGAGCAGTGCAAACTACTATGTTTACATATTAGCCAACTGGAATAATAAAGTTATTTATGTGGGAATGACAAATAACCTTGAAAGAAGAATTTATGAACATAAGAATAAGATACTCAAAGGATTTTCCAGTAAGTATAATTTGAACAAGCTCGTTTATTTTGAGGTTTATAATACCCCAAATGAAGCAATCAGGAGAGAAAAAGAAATCAAAAAATGGAGAAGAGAAAAGAAGAATAAACTTATTGAGAGTATGAACAAAAACTGGAATGACCTGAGTATTGAATCAGGTTTTCAGGAATAAGATTTCTTCCACCATAGGAAGGCAAGCAGGTGAAAGGAGAAATTATTCACCAAAATGTTCCTTAAGATTTCTCAGTCGCTCGGCTCCATCGAAATGACCCGTCCTCATTTCATTCGTCGATATGACATCCTTCTTCACCAGTCATTTCGAATCCGGCTTTAGCCCGTGAGAAATCTAACGCAGTTCATTCTCACGGAAACAGATATCTTCCGCCAGAGAGCGGACAAGACTATCGACACTCTTGCTAGCTGGTCATTTCACCTCGTCGATATGACGACCCTCTTTTACTTGTCATTTCGAATCCGGCCCTGCCTACCGGCAGGCAGGTTTAGCCGATGAGAAATCTAACGCAGCATTTCACAACAGATATCTCACCCCGATAAATCGAGGTTCGATATGACAGTGTCTGCTACTGGTCATTTCGATTCCCGCGGAGCGGGGAGAGAAATCTTTTTGGGTGATTAGATTTCTCCTCCCGGAGCTTGTCTGCCTCTGGCAGAGTCGTCGAAATGACATTTACGATTGAGGGTCATATCTACCCTGCCTATTTTAATTGTTCATTGTTAACCTGACTGCCGTTAGGCAAGTTTCTTAATTGTTAATTATGTATTCACACTTTGTGTTTAAGAACACTTGCCGAAAAACAGGCACTTTTTATATTCCACCTGATAATTTAACAGGTAATCATTAACGAAATATTTTTACTAATCCTATAACCGGTCTTCCTGCAAATACAGTAAGCCGCTCCTAAAAACCGAATGAGTATATCTACCGATACCGGCTATAAGTCGATCTTCGACTTAAATCCCCTGCCAATGATTATTTACGATGCAGCTACATTTCAAATAATGGATTCCAATTCCTCCGCCCTTAAATTTTATGGTTACACAAAATCAGAATTTCTTAAAATCAGGCTGCGTGATTTAATCTTTCACGATGCCTCAAGCGAATTCAATCAGCTTCATAAACTCATCGGTTCATCAAGGAACTACCACAGAAAAAAGGACGGTACAAAACTGCTGGTTGAAGAACAAAAATCAGGGATTATTATTAATAGTAAACCTGTTGTTCTGCTCACCATTATTCCCGTAACTCCCGAAAGCACGGAAGATACTATGCAGGCACTTTTTTCTGCAATGGTGGAAGCATCGGATGATGCAATTATAGGGAAGAGACTTGATGGGAAAATAATAAGCTGGAACAAAGGGGCTGAAGTTATTTATGGTTATACGGCTGATGAAATTATCGGGAAGAATATAACAACTATTGCTCCCCCTGGTAAAAAAGATGAAATAAGTGATATAATGAAAAAACTTCGCAGGGGAGAGAAGATTGAACATTACGAAACAGAGAGAATTACTAAAGAAGGAAAAATCATTTCAGTTTCAGTTGCCATCTCCCCGGTGAAAGATTCAAAAGGGAATATTATAGGAGCTTCTTCAATCGCAAGGGATATTTCACACATAAAAGAAAATATTGCACAGCTCAAAGAGAATGAAATCATTTTCAGACATCTCATTGAAAATCTCAGTGAAGTATTTTATGTGAGCAATCCCGGTAAGACTGAAATTATTTACATGAGTGAAGCCTATGAAAAAGTTTTCGGACAACCTGTTGAAACGATTTACAGGAATCCGCTCTCTTATCTTAATTTTATTATTAAGCAGGACCGTAACAAAGCTTACAGGGCTATTGCCCGTCAGAAGAAAGGCATCCCAACCGATTCTACCTACAGGATAAAATGGAATGACGGTACAATCAAATACCTGCGGGAGAGAGCTTTCCCGGTTAAAGATGAGACGGGAAATGTATCCCGCATTATAGGTATAGCAGAAGATATAACTGAAAGGATAAATTCAGAGGGTGTACTGAAAAAAAGTGAATCGCGTTACAGGAGTATTTTCGAATCTGCCGCAGTTTCTATGATTGAATTTGATTTCTCAGCTGTAACTGAGCTGATCAATGAATTAAGAACAGACGGGGTAACTAATTTCAGAAAGTATTTTTATGAAAATAGACTGTTTGTGGATAAATGTATTGAAAACATAAAAATTATAGATGTTAATCCCAATGCTGTAAAGCTGTTTAAAGCAAAAAACAGGGAGGATCTGCTGAATCATTTTCAGATTATTCGTCCCGCGGCATTCCCCGCAGTTTTCACTGAACAATTAATTGTACTTGCTTCCGGCGGTAATCATTTTGAGGCGGAATATGAATTAAGAAACCTCAGGGGTGAAACGATTTATGTTTACGGTGTTGTAAGTTTCCCGGAAGAAAATGCACCTTACCAGTACACAGTTTCAAGTCTTATTAATATTACTGAAAGAAAACTTGCCGAACGGGCATTATCCGAAAGCGAAAAAAGATTCAGGGTAATGGCTGATACAGCGCCGGTATTAATCTGGACAACAGGGGCTGATAAAGGATTCTATTATTTCAATAAACCCTGGCTGGATTTTCGGGGAGGCAGTATTGAGTCCGAACTTGGTAAACAATGGATTAACGGAATTCATCCGGCAGACTTACCTTTATTTGTTAAAGTTTTTAACAATGCATTTGATGAAAAAAAAGAATTCCGGATAGAATTCAGGCTGAAGAAATCAGACGGCGAATACAGGTGGCTTCTGAACCACGGCGTACCGCGTTATACTGAGGATGGTATTTTCCAGGGATTTGTAGGATCATCTATTGATATTACGGAAATGAAACAGAATGAAGTTGAATTATCGAAATCACTTGCAAGAGAACAAAATGCATTAGCGCGTGCAAGGGCCAGCAGGAGTAAACTGGAATTTCTTGCAGAAGCCAGTATTATTTTAAACTCATCGCTAAATTATTCCGAGACGATACAGTCGCTTGCAAAACTTCTTACCCCTGCAATATGTGATTGGTTTATTCTGGATCTTATAGTTGAAGGAGAATTAAAGCGCCTTGTAGTCTATCATAAAGATGTTGCAAAAATTCAGTTTGCAGTTGATCTTCAGAAAAAAAATCCACCGGAGATGAATGGTGACGGGGGAGTGCCGAATGTGATACGCACAGGTAAAGCCGAACTGTACAAAGAACTTACACCGGAGCTCATGCAAAAACAGGCTAAGGATTCTGAACTCTTTGAAATTTATAAAGAACTCGGTCTTCGTTCAGTTATGATGGTTCCGCTCAGGATAAGGGAGAAGGTACTGGGCGCAATTACACTCTGCACCGCTGAAACAAAAAAAAATTATGATGAAGATGATTTAAAATTTGCCGAGGATATTGCACACAGGGCAGCTTTGGCGATAGATAATGCTAATCTTTTCCGGAAAATTGATGAGCTTAACAAGGATCTTGAAATTACGATTAAAGAGCAGCAGCAGGAAATTAAATTCAGGAAAAAAATAGAAAAGGATCTGAGAGAAGCGGATGAAAGGTTCAGGCTGATTACCGAGAACTCAAATGATTTTATAACATTATTTGATGAGTATGATAATTTTCTTTATGTGAATCCCGCTTTTACAAATGTTCTCGGATACAACGAGGATGATATAGTTGGTAAAATCAGTCCTTATGATATTATACATCCTGATGATGTGAATAGCTTTAAAAACTCGGGTGTTCAGTCGGTAAACGAATTGAGGTACCAGCGCAGTGATGGTGAATTTGTGTGGGTGGAAAGCAGCAGTTTAAAAGTAAATTACCTCGGAAAAAAAATAACCATAGGTATTTCACGTGATATAACTGAAAGAAAGAAAATAGAGAACGAAAGAATAAAATTATACGCACAGCTTGAAACTCAAAGAATCCGCATTGACAACCTGATAGCAAACGTACCCGGAGTTGTATGGGAAGCGTGGGGAGAACCGGATGCTCCCGATCAGAAAATAGATTTTATAAGCGATTATGTTGAAAAGCTGCTCGGCTACCCGGTTGAGCAGTGGCTGAACACTCCGAATTTCTGGCTGAAGGTAGTGCATCCCGATGACAGGGAAAAAGCTGCTGAAAGTGCAAAATATACATTCGGGAAAAAGACGAGCGGAATAAACAGGTTCCGCTGGGTTGCAAAGGATGGGTCGGTATTATGGATAGAAGCACATTCAACCGGCATTTATGACAAGGATGGAAAAGTAATTGGAATGCGCGGTGTTAATATGGATATAACTGAACAAATAAAATACGAACAGCAAATAAGTGCTTCACTTGAAGAGAAGGAAATTCTGCTTAAAGAGATTCATCACAGGGTTAAGAATAATATGCAGGTTATATCAAGCTTGTTAAGTCTTCAATCAAAAAATATTCCCGATAAATATACACAGGATCTATTTAATGAAAGCCGCAACCGTATACGCTCAATGGCGCTGATACACGAAAAGTTATACCAGTCAAAGGATTTGTATAAAATTGATTTTCGAAGTTATGTTGTCGATCTGCTTAATAATCTGATGATCTCATACGGTATGAGAGGTAAAAATATCCGGCAGGAAGTAGATATTGAAAACATCTCTTTTGATATCGATACGGCTATCACGCTAGGATTAATTATTAATGAACTGGTCTCCAATTCATTCAAGCATGCTTTTAAAAATATCAGGAACGGAACCCTGATAGTTTCAATACATAAAAAGGATAAAAATTTTATTTTAAATGTAAAAGATAATGGGCATGGCATACCTGAAGGATTCAGTCTGAAAAAAAGTGAAACGCTGGGATTGCAACTTGTTGATACATTAATTGAGCAGTTTTACGGTAAGTACCAGATTAAAAACAACAACGGCACTGAATTTATTATTGAAATTCCAGAACCAGCTGAAAATAATTCAGAATAGATTCAAATCTTTTAAACCAGCAGAAATGCTGAACTGATCGTTTAAAATTTCAAGACATCTTTCAGAAACATAGTTAGCGCTTGTTCAGGAGTGGGGTCCAGGACTGGAGTCCTGAACTACGGAATATCGTTGAAGGCAAAAAAAATGCTCAGTACAAAAGTCCTGAGCATTGCTAAAATTTTATTCCAGGTTTTTTTATTCAGCAGCGTGGCAGTCCGTGCAAGTCATATCCTGAATATCTCCGCCAAGATCAACGGGATGCTGAAACTTTAAGCCGTCCAATGCAACTTTGGTGGTATCATTAATGGTTTCTGCAATAATAGTATGACAAAGATTGCAGTCGTTGGATAAAGGTTTTCCCTGTTCATTATAATGCTCCCCGTCATGACATCTGAAACAGCCGTTGTAATACATATGCCCGATGTTATTCGGGTATTTTTTCCAGCTAACGTTCATTTCGGGAAAATAATTGTTCTTATAAATATCCTGTATTGAGCGGATGCTTTTATCAATGGATGCAATATTTGATCCGGGGTAGTATACTGAATAGAAATTTTTAACAAAGGTATCAATACTGTCTAATGCAGTTTCCTTATCTGAATATGGTTTTTCAAGGGCAGCAACTGCTGTGCTTTTGATATAGGGAAGTGTTGTGTCGATGCTGTCGATAGACATAAAAACGTTAACCATTCTGTCCGGTTGATTATAAATATGAGAAGGCCTGTTGTGGCAGTCGATGCAATCCATCTTACGGAGTAAACCTTTATTTCTCATTTCCTCTTCATTAAACTTCACATTACCTTTTTTATAAACTACAACTTTACCGGTTTCACGATTCCTGGCTTCTACCCAATTGATAATCTGTCTTGATGAATCAGCAGCAAGATAAGTGACTTCGTTATCAATATTCATATGCCAGTGTATACCGGTTTGTTTTGCAAGTATACTATTACCGCCGCCTACTTTCAGCAGCATAGTAATCTTTGATTTTGTGTTGTTCTCATCAGAAAGGTAATAGTTAAAATCAACTTTTTTCTCTGCAAAGAAATTTCTTGGCCAGTGGCATTGTTCGCATGTTCCCTGCGCAGGACGCAGGTTCCATATTGGTGTAGGAATTGGGCGTGAATATTTATTAAAAATAACAGAGTAAACCTGGTATGAACCTGAGATTTTGGCTTTTACAAACCATCCTGCACCCGAACCAATATGGCATTGTACGCAGGCAACTCTTGAATGAGGAGAATTTTTATAGGCAGTATATTCAGGGTTCATAACACTATGGCAGATCGTTCCGCAAAATTCAACTGAGTCCGTATATTCATATGCTTTAAAACTTCCGAAAGCTGTGAAGAAAAGAAGAAGCACAGTACCTGTAGAAAATATTAAAAAGGATCTTCTCTGCAGCGGATCGTTAAGATCAATTCTGGGAAGACTTTTTTCTTTAAACGTACCTGAATGTTTTCTTTTCCTGGCATTCCAGATTCCAATAGCTATCAATGCCAAACCAAACAACAGGAAACCCGGCAGTACAATAAATGTGATTATTCCCGCATATGCTTTTGGTTCAGGAGTAAAAGCCTCAACAACAGTCAGAAATAAGATCAGTCCAAAACTTAAGAGTGCAAGCGAAGTTCCGACGAGGGTAGTAGTGTTATAAAATATATCCGGGAAAAGTTTCTTCTTCATAATAAAAATAGAAAATTATTTGTAAGCGAAAATCATTGCATAAATTATCCATACAATAATACTAAATCCTGTTGAAAGTGCAATCCATCCGAAAATTTTTATTGCCTTGATTACAATCGGCTGGTATGATTCAACGAGGTGATCATTCAGAGTACCTTCAGAAACAAGTTTAGAGTATTCTTCAGGTCTGTCAAGTTTTAACTCTTCAACCGGCATTCTTCCCGAAAAGATTACAATATCCATAGGAAATTTTTCCGGCCGCAGATGAGTATTAAAAAAATGAACTGTAAAAATGAAACCTGTAGCCAGCAATGCTTCATCACTATGGATTATAGTTGTAACATTTATTACCCAGCCCGGTAAAAATCTTGTAAAGAATTCCGGCATCCACAAAGATAATCCCGTAGATCCGATTACAAAGATTCCCCAGAATACCGCAAAGTAGTCAAACTTTTCCCAGTATGTCCATCTTCCGTACTGGGGTCTTTCACCTTTTCCCAGGAACCATTTCATTGAGCCTTTAAAATCCTGCCAGTCTTTTTTATTAAACATTAGCCCTTCAGGATCGAAAATCATTCCCCAGAAAGATTTCGATTCTTTTCTTTTCCGGGTATAAAGATCAATAATATGCGCGATAAAAACGCTGAACATTATTACTGCGGCAAAACGGTGAATGTAACCGGCAGACTCAAATCCTCCGAGTATGTGTGAAAGAGTAAAAGCCCATCCGGTATATGAAAACTTAAGTGTCATCCCTGTTAAAGCCAGGCTTAGAAAGCTGACAATCATAAGGATATGCAGGACACGGTTAAGTCTTGTGAACCTTTGATACTGTAATTTTCTGTTTCCATTGTTAACAGTCTTCATTTCACTCAACTCTCAGATTTTTCATTATTGTCTGTCCCGGAATTTTCATTTTCACTTTCTGCTAATTTCTTCTTCAATTGTCTTCTATATTGAAGTGAACGGGGAAGCCATAACAGCGTATGAATACCTGCAATAAAAAATGTACCTACCAGTAGTCCGGTCATTCCCCAGAACGACCAGAAAAGCCAGGGGTATTTTTGAGGATCATGATGTGTTGCATGTGTAAAATAACCTGCAAATTGTTTTGTCGCTGTTTCGTGGCACTTTTGACAGGTCTTTAAAACATTTTCCCTGCTTAAGTGAGATCTCGGATCTGTAACGGGAAGTATATCATGCGCCCCGTGGCAATCATAACATTTAGCTGTTTTAGAATATCCCAGCTGTGATACTTTTCCATGGTAAGTATCAAAATATGTTTTTGCAATTTCTTTGTGGCAATTACCGCAGGTGTTCATAATTTTCATTCTGAACCCTTCGTCATCTCCTCTTTCTATGCTATGGGCACTATGGCATGTATTACAAACCGGTAATTCTTTATCAGTCTTGGTTACTAATGTTGAATGAACACTTTTATTAAACTGTTCTTCAATTCCATAGTGGCAGGCACCGCAGGTCTTTGCAATATTATTTTTATTTATACTTGATGTACTGTCTGTGTGCGGAAGTTCGTGATGCGCAGTGTGACAGGCTATGCATGTTGCAGTAACTGTTAAACCGCTTTTCATTAATCCTTTTCCGTGAATACTTTCAACGTAGCTGTTTACTATGTTTTTTTCAGGTCCCGTATACATTTTGGCTGCAACTTCTCCGTTGCGATGACATTTTGCACAGAGCTGAGGTATATTCGGAGCAAAGATAGGCGACTTTACATTTTTTTTGCCAAGCACATCATGTGTACCGTGGCAATCAGAACAGAAAGGTGCATTGGTATCGTTCTGTGCGTGTAATTTTCCATGAGTGCTGGTTTTATATTCTTCACCAACTTCGGCATGGCAGGAAGCACAATCAACTTTTGGAGAGATTCCTTCGCATGGTCTTAACTTAGATTGATCAACACTTGAGTGACATTGACTGCAGGCAATCTTAACGTGGATTGATGACTGCAATTTATCGTAATCAACATAAACTGAATGTCCATCGGATTTTGCCTTCAGATTAACATCACTATGGCACCTTAAACAATCTCCGTCCGCTAATCCCTGTTCATAAAATGCACTTCTAATTTTATGGGGCTGATGGCAATCGACGCAAGCCGGAAGGACGTGTGCCTGTTTTTCCCAGAGTTCACCTTTAATAATTTTCCTGTGTACAGCCTCAATTTCCATATGGCATTTTGTACAGGTAGCAGCAATATTATTCTTTGCAATAGTGGAACGCGGGTCTGTATGAGGCAGTATCCGGTGAGGCGAATGACAGGATGCGCAGGTGGCTGCTACACCAAGTCCTTTTTTCAATAAGCCATCACCGTGCATACTTTCGGAATAATTTTCAAGAATGTGATCTTCGGGAATTTTTCTTTGCATCTGGACCGTGGCACCTTCACGATGGCAGCTTCCGCAAAGGAAGGGTATTTTAATAGGTGCTACAGCCGATTTTGGATCCTTAACCTTTAAAATATTGTGTGAACCATGGCAGGTCTGACAGGTTGGCGCCAGTTTATCACCCTTTTTATAGGATGTTCCGTGTATGCCTTCATCATATAATTTTTGTGCATCTTCGTGGCAGGGAAGACATTGAGCTTTTTTTACATTCTCGGTGTGCGGAAAATCAGTGCCTTCAAGATCTGCATGGCACATAATACAATCCACTTCTGCATGTACCGATGAGGAAAGAATTTTCGTATCAACAAATACAGAAAAAGTGTGCCCGTTTTTATTACCCTTTAATGTATTATCTTCATGACACATCAGGCAATCGTCATTTTCCTGGGCGTGAACAGATGAAACCACAAAGAGTATAAGACAGGCGGAAAGAAAAATAAGGTTAGTAGATATTAATCGTTTCAGCATCATTTTTTTCCAGGCATAAACCGGTAAGATGGTGTTCAACATCAAAAATCATTTTTTATTCTGATCTTCTTTTTTTAATCTCTCAAGTTCTTTAGGATGTTCTTCAATCATTTCTTCTTCGGTTATAGTGCCTTTTATCCATGATAAATTCATCGGATAAATATCAGGGTTAAATATTGTAAAGTAGAAATGCCAAACAACTATTGCAAGAAAGGCAAGCCATGCTTCATAATAATGTATAGTTCTTGCAATATCCCATCCAAGTTTCGTCAGCAGTCCGATAAAAGTATTATCAAACCACATAATAAAACCAGTAGCAGACATGATAATTGTGCCCCAAACCAGTGCCCAGTATTCTGCTTTTTCCACATAACTGAATCGATCGAGCAGAGGTTTTTCCTTTGAAATACCCAGATTATATTTAGCGATACCTATAGCATCTCTCAAGTCCTGGTACCTTGGAAGCAGATCTTTAACAAGCTGTCTTCCCCGCTTAGTTAAAAGAATATAATAAAGGTGATACAGGCTGGAGGTAACCATTACAACGGCAGCAATCCTGTGCAAAATACTGCGATACTCAAATGCATCAGTACTTAAATCCCTTATATGAGATACCCACCAGGCATCCGGAAATTTAAGCATAAACCCTGTAATGACGAGAGTTATAAAACTAATGGTTAATGCAAGGTGCTGAATTCTCTCGTTGAGAGTCATCCTGAGGTAGAGAGCATGTCCATGTTTTTCTTCGGAAATCAGCCCTCTTTGTTTCATCTTCTTAATTTTAGCTTTCTTGATGAAGTCAAGAAAATTATGTAACAGCATTCCACCAATTACTACAATAATCATCAGGATATAAGCTGTGGCAATCCAGTACAAAATAGGATCGTCCGCTTTCTGCATCGTAACGTGTATCTTCCCTTTAGTAAAATTCTGATTAGCTCCCGGATGACATTTGCCGCAGGTTTTAGCAAGATTATTTTTATTTGTAAGGGAAGTAGGGTCGCTTGAAGGTTTGATGTTGTGAACCCCATGACAGCTTGAACAATTAGCGACTACCGTTGAACCTCCTTTAAGAGCAAGTCCATGATAACTGTCAACGTAAGTTTTATACCTGTTTGAAGGGAGTCCGAACTTCTGTGACAGGCGCATTGAGCTGTGGCAGCGTGAACATACCTGGGATGAAAGATTTTCATAAGCAACCGGTGATTTGGGATTTGACGGTGCGAGGATATTATGTTCACCGTGACAATCGGTGCAGGAGGGAGCTTCAGTCATTCCCTTCTGAAGAAGTACTACTCCATGGATACTTTCTTTATACTGCTTAGCAATTTCAGTATGACATTTACCACAGGTATTAGGTACATTAATTTTGTTAATTGAAGAAGTGCTGGAATTAGAATTTTCAATATCGTGATGATTATGACAGTCTATACAACTGGGGGCTTTATCATTACCCTTAGAGAGAGCCATACCGTGTACGCTCTCTTCGTATGATTTTATAAAACCTGCGGAAGGTGTTGTTCTGGCCCGTATTTTAGGATCGTCGAGATGACATGACAGGCAGAGTTTCTGCTGGTTTAGTTTTGTTTGAAGGGAGTTTTTACCTTTGTTTACAGATACTATCGAGCTTTGGTGACAGGATATACAGTTGGGCGCTCCTTCAACACCTTCCGCAAAAGCTTTTGCATGTTCAGAAAGAACAAATTTTTCTTTTTGATCCTTGTGGCATTTGCCGCAGGATTCTACCAAATTTTGTTTACTCCATTTAGCTCCCGGTTTTGTTACCGGTTCAACATTATGTGTACCGTGACAATTCTTACAGGAGATATCCGGAGATCCATTAATACCGTTTGCCTTAACCATTTGAGGATGAAAAGTATGAATTACTTTTGCATTTTTATGACAATTAAGACAATTGATCGGTTCAATATTTTCTTTATGAGGAACTTCCTCGGGATCAAATCCAACGTGACATGATACGCAGTTTAATTTTCCATGTACCGAGTGTTGAAACACATCCTGGTTAACATAAATTGAAACTTCCTTCCCGTTCTTTTCCATCGTCATAGTATCATCACTGTGACACATAAGGCAGTCATCATTTGATTGTGCCTGAATTGGTTTTACAATGAATAATGCGGCAATAAAAAGTAAAAAGAACACGTGGTAATGAATAATTCTGGAAAGGAACATCATCATCTCTCTATATCTACTCGGTTATTGTTAAACTGCAGTCTTCAACTGCGTATACATTAATAAAATAAAAGAACATTTAATTTGTTGTCTTCAAAGATTCAAGCCAGCCAGCAAGAGTATTCAAATCATCTGCAGATCCCTTGAAAGCAATTTTATGTTGTTTATCATTTAACTTAACTTCTTTATTTAAGTAGTTAGCAATGAAATCAGCCTGTAATTTATCACCGGTTTTAGAAAGATCAACCGCATTTTTATTTTTTGAAGTAATGTCTGCTGACTGAATAGTGTGACATCCTGAACATTTACTATTTATGAAAACTGTTTTCCCAGCCGGTTCATTATCCTGAGCCATCGAAAATGCAAATCCAAATAATGCAACTATTGACATTATAAACAGCAAATAGAGTACAATATTTTTCATATCATCATCCTTAAATTGGTTTTGTTAAATTCATTTTGATTTATTCAAACTTAATACCATAAAAAAAACGTGTTAAATAGTTGAAAAAATGAACATAATTTAGGTTAGTTTCTCAATTGTGGGAGAAGTAGGAAATTGTGCTTCGCAAATTTTAGAATGAAAAAGAGGGATATTCAGCAGTAATTATTTATTTAATGAATTCTCATCGGGATCTAAGAATTTCAGGTTCACTGAGGAAATTTTTTTAACAATTTCCATAAATTTTTCTGGATTTTTCAGGGACTGAAAACCAAATTTAGTATACAGGGAATGGGCATCATTTGTAGCCAGCATCCATCTTTTTATACTCTGTAATTCCGGATACTCTACAATAGTTTTTAATAGTTTTTTAGAATATCCTTTCCCACGGTATTCTTCCAGTATAAAAACATCTGCCAGGTAAGCAAATGTTGAATAATCGGTAACAACCCTGGCAAACCCAATTTGTTTATTATTGCAGTAGACCCCGAAACATAAAGAATTTTCGATAGCTTTTTTTACTATTGAAAACGGCCTGCCTGCAGCCCAGTAAGATTGAGATAGAAAATTATAAATCATTCTTACATCCAGCAAAGTTTTATCTGTACTGATCAAACATTCATCTGTTTGGGACATGGTAAATCCTGATAATTGAAGCTTAAAATTATAAAAAGTTATTGAAGTAATCGAGATAAAAAAATTGAAGGGGAGTATTAATTAGATCATCAGAGAAGCCATTTTTACTGTGACTTCATTTAAATCATATGGTTTGTAAAAAATTGTTGAGACATACTTCCTGAGAGATTGCTCAAGCTCTTTTATTTTATTATCAAATACATAAGTAAGAATAACAGGAGTATCAGGATTTTTTTCTTTCAGATCTTTACAAAGTTCAACTATTCTGTCATTTGGTGAGTCATCAAGAACAATTACATCAAATCGTGAAGATTCAGCAAATGCACTAATTGCTTTTATATTAGTGGTTGCTGTTACAGAGTATGATTCCTGCAGATACATCAGCAGACTGTAACACAAATTGAAGTCGTGACTGTAGAATAGGACGTTTTTCATTCTGGTTTTTCTATAAATTTCCATACCCGATTGATCGCGGGTTGGTTTATACAGACTATAAACGTGCCAGATACCCATTTTTTTAAATAATGGCAGAAACTATTTATTTATTGGGGTTTTGGAGCGTATAAATCAGAATAGGCTTTATTACAGAGGTTTCTGAATTCTCGTAATTAAAAAGATGAATAAATTGATTTTTCAACTAATGAGAAACCAGATTAGGTTTTAATATCGAGTTCTTTCAATTTACGATAAAGTGTTGATAATCCTACCTGAAGATCTTCAGCGGTTTTTTCTTTGCTGTATTTATTTTCTTCAAGGGTTTTCAAAATGAGATCCTTTTCATATCGCCTGATTGAATCATCAAGCGACATTTTCCCGGAAAAATTTATAGGTGAATCATTAGGCTTAAAACCGGCAGGCAGATCTCTTAAAGAAATAAAATCACTTTTACAGAAAATAACCGCCCGTTCCATAACATTTTCCAGTTCCCTTATTTCACCCTTCCATTCATAACTCATAAGAGCACGGATGGCCTCACTATCGATACCCTTGATATTTTTATTCATTTCTTTACGGTATTTATCCAGAAAATGATCGGCCAGCAGAGGGATATCCTCCTCTCTTTCTTTTAAAGAGGGAAGGTTTATTTCGATTACGTTTAACCGATAAAACAAATCTTCACGGAATTTACCAGATGCAATCTCATCTTTTAAAATCCTGTTGCTCGAAGCAATAAACCGGATATTAACAGGAAGTGAAATAGTTGTTCCGACAGGTGTGTATTCTTTTTCCTGTAAAGCACGGAGAAACTTCACCTGGAGTTGCAACGGAAGCTCGCTGATTTCGTCAAGAAATAAAGTGCCTCCTTCGGCGGCCTTGATTAGTCCTTCTTTATCAGAAATTGCTCCGGTGAATGAACCTTTTTTGTGTCCAAACAACTCACTTTCAATTAAGTTTTCAGAAATTGCACCACAATTAATAGCTATAAATGGTTTGCTCTTTCTCTTGCTTTTATAATGGAGCGATCTTGCAACTAATTCCTTACCGGTTCCACTTTTCCCGGTAATCAAAACAGTGCTATCGGTATCAGCAACAGTATCAATCATTTCATAAACGCGTTTAATGGATTGGCTGTTTCCAACTATATTCTCAAAATCGTATTCGCGCTGAATTTCTTTTCTGAGTACCCTGTTTTCGAGAAGCAGGTTCTTCATCTCAAGCAGCCGTTTTATTTTAATTATCATTTCATCAAATTCAACGGGTTTAAGAATATAATCACTCGCACCGCTTCTAAGGGCTGCAATTGCAGTATCAAGTGACCCGTAAGCTGTTACTACGACCACGACAGATTGTATATCCAGTTTTTTTATTTCTTCAAGTAACTGAATTCCTTTCATCTCGGGCATCTCAAGATCAGTAATAACAACGTCGTATGATTCCTTTAAGAATTAACTCATATGCTGATTTTCCATTGTCAGCTTCGTGAACATCGTATCCTTCTTTCCGGAGAACATATGAGAGGGATTCTCTGATTATCTCTTCATCATCGACTACAAGAATTCTTTCATTCATTTTAATATCCTATTAATTTTTCAAGTATGAAGCGGGAGTGTAATATTGAAAGTAGTGAATTCTCCCCGTCTGCTTTCAACTTCAATATTTCCCTGGAAACTTTTTATAATACCATAACTTACCCATAATCCAAGTCCGGTTCCTTTCCCAGGTTTTTTAGTAGTATAAAAAGGCTCGAAGATTTTGGAAAAATTTTGTTCTTCAATTCCCGGTCCCGAATCAGTGAATTTTATTATTATTTTTTCACTCTCCAAATACGATTTTATTTTTATCTGCTTCTTCGTATTTCTGGCTGAGTCTTCGGACATTGCATCTACGGCATTAATCAAAATATTAATGAATACCTGCTGAATCTGATCAGATATTAATGGAAGCAGTGGAATATCTTTTTCAAAGTCCAGGTTGAAATCCACATCTTTAGCTCTTGCCCCGACTTTAACTATTTCAACTGCTTCTTTAATACTTTCATTAATATTCATTACCTGCAATTCATAGTCCGAAGGACGGGAAAAATCAACAAGATCCCTGATGATTTTAGAAATTCTGGTAACCTGGCTTCGAACAAGCCCCAGTTTATCCTTTACAAAATCATCATTCGTTGTTCTTAGAACTACCTGCACAAGTGCAGAAATGGATGCGAGTGGATTACCTACTTCGTGTGCAATACCGGCAGCAAGGGTTCCTATACTTTCCATTTTCTGTGTATGAATTAATTGCTTTTCGAACATTCTTTTTTCACTGAGATCACGATGAATACCGAAAAAACCCCAGATTTTTCCATCTGAATCCAGGATTGGTGAAACGAGTAACTGAGTATAAAAAGCCTCACCGTTCTTTCTTTTATTTTCAACTTCGCCAACCCAAACCTTCCCGGTATTTATGGTATCCCACATTCGCTTCCAAAACTTTTTAGAATTTTTACCACTACTGAAAATGCTGGGATTTTTACCAAGCAATTCCTCTTTTGAATAACCGCTTGTTTCTACGAACGCAGGATTAACATATATCATTCTTCCATTTAGGTCTGTTATCTGCAAAGGATTTACTGTATGCTCGGCTACATTGTAAAACCTGAGCAAATCCATCTCCCTCTGTTTCTCCGCAGTTATATCGTGCGCAATAACAAAGAAGAATAATATTTCTTCATTATCAATTACCTGCAGACTGGGAGTAAAAACTATATTTGCATCAATATCTTTATTATTTGAAAGGAACCTGGCATATACACTTCCGCTTTTATTGAATTTTACACAAGCCTGGAATGCGGACTTAACTGTTTCAGTAAATTCCGGCTTAATTATACTAAAAAATTTTTTTCCTTCAATCTGATTTAAAGGAAGATTAAGTTTTATTGCTCCGGAAATATTTACGTCCAGAATTTCTGCAGCATCAGAAAGGATAAAACACATATCCTGAAGACTATTAAAGAGATCAAAATCAAATTTAAAAGTTTTTTTGTCTAATTCTTTTTTTAACATAAAATATCGTTGCACTTCATTAAAATGAAAACTGGTTTATAATAGATTCATTTAATATTAGTTGAAGGATGAATGAGAATTCAATTTAAAGACTATGTACATAAAATCAATAATCACTAACATTTTCAAATTTAAGCTAACAAAAATACAAATAATATTTCTCAATCATGAGAAGAGTGGAAAATTCTTTTAAAAGGGGATTTATTAAGTAAATGAACAAAATACGGTCAAATATATCCTTTTGCTTTCATTAGTTCTGCACAAAGAATTGCCCCTCCTGCGGCACCACGAACGGTATTGTGAGAAAGGATTACGAACTTATAATCAAAAAATATGTCCTCTCTTAATCTTCCGATTGAAACGGACATTCCTTTATCCAGATTCCGGTGAATTTTAGGTTGAGGATAATTGACCTGATCGAAATAATAAATAGGCTTTAACGGTGCTGAGGGCAGGTTCAGCTTCTGAGGCTCAGCCCGGAAAGAGGTCCATGCTTCAATAATTTTTTTTACGGAACTTTTCTTTTTCAATTTCACCTGAACACATTCGGTATGGCCATCAATTACTGAAACCCGGTTGCACTGGGCGCTGATTTTTATATCATTATCTAGTATTTCCTCACCATTAAAACTTCCGAAAATTTTATTCGGCTCGTGCTCTAATTTATCTTCCTCACTTCCACCAATGTAGGGGATTACATTATCGATAATATCAAGACTTGAAACTCCCGGATAACCGGCTCCCGATACAGCCTGCATTGTAACGACATTTACTGATTCCACACCGAATATGTCAACCAACGGTTTTAAAGCAAGTACGAGTCCTATTGCCGAACAGTTCGGATTAGTTACTATGCAGCCGTTTTTATAATTCTGTTTTTTTATTAATGGTAAGTGTTCGTCATTTATCTCAGGCACAAGGAGAGGGACAAACTTATCCATTCTATGATTTTTAGAATTAGAAACAACAATATATCCGGCGTTTGCAAAATCTTCTTCAATTCCACCTGCCACGCCGGAATCCAATCCTGAAAACGCTACCCGAATATTCTTATCCGGATTACAATTCTGAACTTTAAGTTCTCCAGCAATTGAAGGCAAGGGATCATTTAAAATCCAGTTAGCAGCATCTTTATATTTCTTACCAGCTGACTTATCAGAAGCAGCTACCATTTTAACTTCAAACCAGGGGTGATTTGAAAGAAGCGAAACAAATTTTTGTCCTACACTGCCGGTTGCACCCAAAATGGCAACAGGAATTTTTTCAGAACTCATACGTTTAAAACCCTGGAATTATTAATTGGTACACTGATTTGCTAAAATAATAAAATATTGGATGAAGAATTTAATCTGTTTTTATAAAAAACCCCGATAAGTTTTACCGGGGTTTGAATTGTTGAGTAAAGTTTTACTTAAGCAACAGCATTTTCTTTGTTTCAGAAAATTTGCCTGTACTTAACTTATACAGATACATGCCGCTAGGAATATTTTCGGCACTAAAATTAATCGAATAATTTCCTGATTCCTTTTCTCCGTTCACAAGAGTTTTAACCTTTTGCCCAAGCGTATTAAATATCTCAAGCTTAACAAAAGATTTTTCCGGGATGGAATAACTTATTGAAGTTGTTGGATTAAAAGGATTTGGATAATTCTGAGATAACTTATAAGATAAGTTACTGAAATCAACATTAACAACCGGTGAGTATGTAAAACTTCCGTTAAAATCAATTTGCTTCAAACGATAGTAGTATTTTCCGAATTCAATAGCATTATCATTAAAAGAATAAACTGATTTTTGAGTTGTTGTACCGCTTCCCTTTACAAATCCAATATTAACAAAATTGTTTTGATCAGAACTTCTCTCAATATCAAAACCTCGGTTATTGGTTTCTGTCGCTGTACTCCAGTTAAGCAGAACCGTGTTTCCGTTAACTGAACCTGTGAATGAAACAAGTTCAACCGGAACGGTCAGACTATTATCTCCATATACTCCATTATGTCTTTCATTGTACTGAAAAACAGGAAGAGTATAATTGTCAGGCATAAAAGGGTAACCTGTATCCCACAAATGGATAAACACAACGGCGGATGAACCAAATCCCTGGTTTCCTGCTCCAAGCAGATCAAGCGAACCATCATTATTTATATCTGCCAGCGCGGGCATTTCATAAAAAGTGTTATCTCCTGTAACAGAAATAGGCCATCCTGTTAAGATTGATCCATCAGAACTGTATCCGTGATAAATGGCTGCACCGTTATCATCAGTTATCAAATCCATGGTACCGTTATTATCGAGGTCACCAAGAATTATCTGACTGTTGATAGCATTCACCGGACCAATCGGAAATCCCGGAAGGGTATTACCATTTACGTCCCAGGCATAAACATAATCTGTCGGGGTTCCGCTTAGTACCTGGTCACCAACTGCAACGTCAAGAATATTATCTCCGTTTATGTAACCTACAGCGGGCGGAGTATATACCCAGTTTCCTGTCACCTTAGGCCAGCCCGGGTAAACAGAACCATCGTTTTTTAATATATGAACATATCCCTGACCGGAACTTGACTGCGAACCGTAAATTATTTCACGGATTCCGTCGCCATCAACATCAGCCAAAACAGGGGAAGAGTAGGAATTTGTTGCTCCTGATGTTGGGGTAAAAGGAAAACCAGGCAGAAGGTTTCCTGTATTATCAAATGCATATAAACTTAAATAGGATTCACAAACGACTTCAGGAACTCCATCACCGGTTATATCTCCAACCGCTGCACTTGATGCAGGGACATGATTCAATGGTGCAGTCCAAAGAACTGTACCATCTCCTTTATATACCCATTCCTCACCAAGCGGGTATATTCTCTTGTTAACAATAATTTCCATTGCCCCGTCGCCGTCGAGATCGGCAAGAACAGGCGTTCTGGCTGAGTAACCATGGTTCACCGGGAAACCTGTTACAGGCGTTCCGTCTTTATGCCACGCATAAATATTTCCCTGTGAAGTTCCGAACAAACTCGTAACAACAATTTCACCCTGACCATCTCCATCAATGTCTCCAAAAGCAGGAGCATTCTGAGTTGGTTGAGTTAAAGTCTTTGGCCACCCCGGTACAGGTGTTCCATCCATATTTAATGCAACAACATTATAGGTTATGCAATAAACAAATTCCAGTTCAGGGTCATTATCCATATTGCAGAAAATGCCGCCTTCATACGAAGCCCCGGAAACCTGGACAGGGAACCCGTTGAATAAAGGAAATGAATCAACTTCAGCCGGACTATTAACACCGGAAGGTGGAATATAATTTATTCGACCCATCACATCAGGAATTATTGGGGAATTTTTGAATAACTGCTTTACTTCCTGTTGATTGGTTGTTATTCTTGTTTGTTGTGAGAAAGCAGTAGAAGAGAAAACAAATAGAATTACTGAAAGGGTAAAGATTTTTTTTACCATAGTATCCCTCTCTTTGTTTAAATTAGCAGATAATGTAATTTACACTCGGAACTTAGAATAAAAAGAAGTATTAATCAAAAAAGAAAACAAATTTATGAGTTTCCACAAATGAAAGTCGGGCTTATACAGTATGATCCTGAATGGGAAAATAAAAAACAGAATAGCGATAAATTAAGCTGGCTTCTATCACATAATTTTGAGAAACAGGACATGCTGGTTTTTCCCGAAATGACTTTAACAGGCTTTACAATGAAAGCTTCAGAATTTGCGGAAGAATTGGATGGGGAGAGTTTTTCTTTTTTTTCAGAGCTGGCAAAAAAATATGATACTAATATCTTTTCGGGAATAATAGAAAAAAGTGACAAAAAATATTTTAATTCGCTGCTGCATATAAATCCTCATGGGCAAACTGGTAAAAACTTATAGAAAGATACATCCGTTTTCATATTCAACTGAAGATAAGAATTACACTAAGGGTGAAGCGACTGTAATAACAAAAATAAATGATTTTAGCGCGGGATTATCTATCTGTTATGACCTGCGTTTCCCTGAGTTGTTCAGACAGTATGCAAAAAATAAAGTCGATATCATAATTGTAATTGCGAACTGGCCTGACACAAGAATTGAGCATTGGAGAACTTTACTAAAAGCAAGAGCTATTGAAAACCAATGTTATGTGCTTGGAGTAAACAGGGTAGGGAATGATCCGAAGTTAAATTATCCCGGATTCAGCAGTATTGTTGATCCTATGGGAATAGAGCTTATTTCTGTACCTGAAGAAGAAAAAATAGTTACGGCTGAAATTTTAAAAGAAAAGGCCGATGAAGTGAAAAATAGTCTGCCATTTTTAAATGATATCAGGTTAATCTGAAAAATATGCATACTCTAAACGGAAAAATAAATTTTTTTGATTGCGACCCGGCGGGGATTTTATTTTTTGGAAGAGTTTTTGAACTCTGTCATTCGGCTTACGAAGATTTAATAAAATCATTTAACCTGGGTTTTGATTATTGGAATAATGATAAATATGTTGTCCCGATTATTCACACTGAAGCAGATTACCTGCTTCCATTAAAACCGGGCGAAAAATATTTAATTGAAGTTTCGGTAAGTAAACTTAAAGAAAGTTCATTCGAATTAAATTATATATGTAAAAATGAGGATGGTAAAATTACGAATGAAGTTAAAACTGTTCATGTTTTTGTAGATAGAATTAAATGGAAAAAATCACCCCTGCTGCCCGAACTAATAGAAGGATTATCAAAACATCTAAAATGATTACGACAAGGAGACTAATTCCTTTCTTCAACTTTTCCCGCATAATTTTTCCCAGCGGACTTTTAGGTATTTTTTCAACAGTGAAAAATCTTTTAGGTATTTTATAACCGGCAATTTTTCCCTTCATAAATTCTACCATTTTCTGAGTTGAAATTTTTTCGTTTAAAACAATTGCGGCCGCAACTATTTGACCCCATTCTTCATCAGGTAAAGCAAACACGCAGCTTTCTATTATCCCTGGAATTTCATTTAATAAGTTTTCAACTTCCAGTGGATTAACATTTTCTCCGCCTGTAACAATTAAATCATTTCTACGTGCTTCAATAAAGAGATAACCATCTTTATCAATAAAGCCAATATCCCCGGTGAGGAATTTCCCATTTCTTAATTTTAACTTTGTAGTTTCTTCATCTTTATAGTAACCTAGGAAAAGTGTATTACCTTCAACCATTATTTCTCCGGATGAACCAACCGGGAGATTCTTAAACTTATCATCAACAATAGAAATTTTATTATCACCCAAAGTAGGCCCGGCAGAGGAAGGTTTTAATTTCATTCCCTCCATACTGTTCGCAGTTATAAATGCTGATGTTTCAGTGGAACCATATACATTAGAGATGGGATAATTATTCGACAAAGCTTTTTGAATTAATTGCCGATCTGAAAATCCACCGCCGAGTAACAAGTGTCTCAATTCTTTTCCCGGACTCCAATCTGAATCCAATAGTCTTTTCAATTGAGCAGCAACAAGAGAGGCAAATGACGGATTAAATTTTTCAAATGAAATTTTTAGATCGTTATTATTCAGGAATTCCGGTATAATTAAAACTGATCCGAATCTCAGTGAACGTATAATAATTGAGAGTCCACCGATGTGATAAAAAGGCAGACTGGCAAGCCATTTGTCTTTTGAATTTTGAGATAAAAGAGATTGGCTGTTGTCAGCGCTGTTTAAAAGATTACTTATCGAATGCATTACTCCCTTGGGTTTCCCTGTTGCGCCCGAGGTAAACATTATAAGTGCAATATTTTCTGTATCAATTTTGTGCTGATTGGTTTTTGTGAATTTATTATGAGAGGCAACATGAAAATCTATCTGAGATATTGATGTAGAAATATTTCGTGATACTTTATTATCAATAAGAAGAAACTCTGCATCCGAGAATTTTATTATCTCTGATAATTCAGTATCACTTAGTTTTATATTCAAAGGAATAACTATAGCATTCAATAACCAGGCTGCCAAAATATTTATTACGTAATCGGCACAATTGCTGCTAAGTAATGCAACCTTTGTATTTCTTCGGATGCCTATTGAGCTGAAGTATGCTGCTGAGGAAAGAATTCTGTTTTCAAGTTGGCTATAAGAAAGAGCCTCATGGTCAGTAACAATTGCGGGATTGGCTTCAGGTATATTTACATTTTTATTTACAATCTCCGAAAGTATTTGCATCAGTACTCAAGATTTATTAATCCGTTTTTTATAGGGAAAGGATTAGAAACAATTTTATCATCAAAATAATCTGCAACGGCTAACCCGTGAGCTGTTTGCCGTTTTACTATTGCAGCAGCGAACACAGCAATAGATCTGCCGATAGATGTTTCAAGAGAGGAAGTAATCACAATTTTTAAATCATGTTTTTCAGCTTCTTCAATAATTCTCAATGTTGTAATTAATCCTCCGAGCATCATTGGTTTTAGAATTAATACCGGAGCCAGGTTATTTTCAATTATGCTTATTGCATCTTTATAACTTCTTATTGATTCATCAGCTGCCAGGGGAATTGAAGATGCATCGCTTAACCTGAGGAATTCTTCGACACGCGAGACAGGCTGTTCAACATATTCAACATCGTATTTTTTTAACTGTTCAAGATTGCCAATGGCCTGGTCTGTATCCCATTTCCCATTAACGTCCATTCTTATTTTAAAATTTTTACCGGTTTCGTTCCTGACAATATCCAGAATCTTTAAATCTTCTTTGAAATCTTCTCGACCCGCTTTAACTTTTATCGTTCTGAATCCGCCGGACTTTAATTCCCTGACTTTTTTTAAAACTTCTTCAGGGTTTATTAAACCAATTATCCCATTCACACTGATATTTCGTGAAGTAGGTTTATTTAATAATGCGCTGAGAGTCGATTTTCTTTCAACACAAATTAAATTTAAGATGGCCTGTTCAATACCGCTCCGCAGTGCCGGGAGGTGATTAAATTCAGAAAGGTTTTCTTCAATAGCGGGTATAAGATTATTTAAATCCAACTTTAGTTTAAGTTTAATATTTTTTAGAGCGCTTTCATCTTCTTCATAACTTTCTGAACCAAATTCAGGTAAAGCGGCAGCTTCACCTATTCCTTCAGCATTATTATTACTTTTTAATGAAATTATAAATCCTTTTCTTTCAGAAATTTTCCCCACCGAAGTTATGAAAGGTTTGGTCAGTTTTAAGTTATAAGGAGAATATGTCAATTCAAGATTTGTCACAGTGCAAGTCCTGCTGAAAATAGTATGCCGAACAGAGCGGAAAGTTTTGCTGTAAGTTCAAGTGTTCTATTTAAATCTGTGCCTTCAAGTGTAGTGATCATCTTAATTGCTTTCGCAGCAAATGGAACTGTTATGTATGGAAGGAAAATCCAGACAGTGTAGTTGAAAAATAAAAAAAGGGCAAGCGGAGTTAAGAATGAAATTATTATGAGGAAAATAAACTGGTATCGTGTAAACGTTTTTCCCATTTTTACAGCAAGCGTATTTTTATTAGCCGCACGGTCTTCCTCAATATCTCGGTAATTATTTACAACAAGTATATTTGTTACCAACGATCCTACTGGAATAGATGCAAGAAGAGAGACAAAATTTACGTGATGAGAATGGAGGTAATAAGTAAATACAGTTCCTATAACTCCAAAGAACCCGAAAACAAAAATATCACCTAGACCATTATATGCAAGCGGGAAAGGTCCCGCAGTATAAGCTATCCCTGCAATTATAGAAAATACACCGACCACAAGAATTAACCACCCGCCGACATAAACAAGATAGAGTCCCAGGGAAAAAGAAATTAAAAAAGTAATAATGATTGCCAGTTTCATTTCAGTAACTGTAATTAAGCCGCTTGCAAGCACTCTTCTCGGACCTTTTCTCTTTTCACTATCTGCACCACGTGTATAATCGTAAAGATCATTGGTATAGTTGGTTCCAATCTGAATAAGTATTGAACATAAAAGCGCAACCAAAGAATAAAGCGGGACAAAAATGCCTTCACTTATTGCAACACCTGAACCTACAAACACAGGAACAATAGCTGCAAAAAGTGTTTTCGGCCGGCTTGCGATTATCCAGCTTTCCAGTTTTGTGGGAATCTCTATTTTTTCTTCCATTCAGTTTCCGTTTTAAGGCAGTTTAGGAAATTTGTTAAATTCAGGTTTTCGTTTCTCAAGATAAGCTTTTTTACCTTCCTGGGCTTCTTCACTCATATAATATAATAAAGTTGCATTTCCTGCCAGTTCCTGTATTCCTGCCTGTCCATCAAGTTCTGCATTAAATGCTGATTTTATCAGACGAATTGCAAGAGGACTTTTTTCAAGAATTTTTTGTGCCCATTCAACACCGGTTTTTTCAAGGTCTCCAACAGGGACAACCTTGTTAACTAATCCCATATCCTCTGCTTCCTGTGCGTTATACTGATCACAAAGATACCAGATTTCCCTTGCCTTTTTCTGTCCTACTATTCTTGCAAGATAACTTGAACCAAATCCTCCATCAAAACTTCCGACTTTTGGTCCTGTTTGTCCGAAGATTGCATTATCTGCGGCAATGGTTAAGTCACAGACAACATGAAGAACATGACCTCCCCCGATTGCATATCCTGCTACCAGTGCAATAACCGGTTTAGGCATACTCCTGATTAATTTCTGAAGATCCAAAACATTTAATCTTGGTACTCCATCTTTTCCAACATATCCCTGATCGCCACGAATTCTCTGATCACCGCCTGAGCAGAAAGCATATTTACCATCTTTTGCAGGACCGTATCCAGTAAGAAGAACAACGCCTATTTCCTGATCTTCGCGTGCATTGGAAAATGCATCATACATTTCTATAACAGTTTCGGGACGGAAAGCATTCCTTACTTCGGGACGATTAATTGTAACTTTGGCAATCCCACCCATCTTTTCATAAATGATATCCTGGTATTCCTTAGCTTTTTTCCAGTTAAAAGACATCGCTGACCTCAGTTTTTTAGAAGTATCTATTAAAAATATTGAAAAGTTATGATAATTAGAATAAATATATATAGAAGAAGTTGTAATCAATATTTATTAAAGCACAAAGGAGAAAAACCCAATATTAAAATTTCCCCAAAAAATTGTTAACTGCTGTTAAATATTTTTCAGGTTCTTCAAGGTGAACATTGTGTCCGGCATTCTTAATTATTTTATGTTCAGCAGCAGGAAATTTATTTACTATGCTTTTATTTAATGAGGTAAATTTTGTATCAAGTTGACCTGTAAGCAGCAATGTGCTGACATTAAAGTTTTTGAACCATTTATAAAAATACGGCATTTTTCCTGTGGAGAATTCTTTTAATGAATTTGACAAACCAATCCGGTTATTCTGCATTTTAGCTTTTTTAATTTCATTTCTTCTTTCTTCAGAGAAGCGAAGCTGAGTTGTAAAAATATCCTTGTCAACCCACATATTAATGAATTCTTCAATTGAATGACTCAAAATAAATTCAGCCAACTTCTCATCTTCTTTAATCCTGTTCTCTCTCTTTTGTTTTTCTTTTATACCGGGAGAAGTGCTTTCCAGGATTAGTCCGAGTATTCTCTCAGGATATGTGTGAGCATAACTAAGCGCAAGTCTTCCTCCCATTGAATACCCGGCCACAATAACTTTATCCTCTGTAAAATGAGAGATAATTTTATTAATCTGTTCGACCTGAAGTTCCCATGAATAAAGAGATTTATCATTCGGGGAATCACTTTTTCCGTGGCCTATAAGATCAATAGTAAATTTATTGAAGCGGCGGTCAATACCGGGGAGTACAAAGTTCCAGTCTTCCGAGGAGCCTGTGAAACCGTGAAGAAAAAAAATATTTATTAAATCATTTTTAAAATCTGCAGGCTTGTTAACATTAAGAAAGATATCGGCATATTTAATTCTCATTCAACCTCTTTGAGATTATTTTATTCGTCTCACTAAAATATTTTTTCCTCAGGTTAACGGAAGATTTAATATCGGTTTTGATTTCCAGGATTGTGAATACGTGTCTTTGGAAAGCTTCATGTATATATTTTTTAAGATTATCCCAGCTTTTAACCAGTTTGTAATTTGCTTTGAAGCCCCGAATAATAGAAGCAAAATCAAGATAATGCGGACTAGTAAAATATTCTCTGAATTTTAATCCGCAATCTGAAATAGGAAGCATTCCAAATATGCCTCCGCCGTTATTATTTATTAAAACAATAACAAGAGGGATATTATATTTTTTTGCCGTGAGCAGGGAGGATATATCGTAATAAAAAGCCAGATCACCTGTTAGTAGAAGTGTTGGTTCCGCAGTAGCTTTTTTAATACCAAGTGCAGTGGAAATGATACCGTCGATTCCGCTTGCACCACGATTGGTATGCACAACTATATTTTTACCAGTAAGAGGTGCGAAGTAATCGAAATCTCTGATCGGCATGCTATTGGAGATCATCAGGTGGGTATTATTTGGCAGACACGAAATTACTTCAGGGATAATTCTGCACTCATTCGGGAAAGAAGAATTAGTAATTAAATTCTGTTTAATCTTGTCTGACACTCTATCTGCATCTAAAAATTCGTTCAACCATTTCCTTTGAGTTTGTTTTTTCTTTACTCCGATTCTTTTAGAAAACTTGTAAAATTGGGAAGGGGAACATTGGAGAACACCGGATGCGTTATTCCATGGATCAAACACATCACCAAACTCATTTATAATATATCTTTTGGTTTTTATTTGTTCCAAAAAACTTTCAACGGCTTTTGAAGAAGGAGTACTGCCGAATTGCAGTATTAAATCCGGAGAATTATATTTTCTGAAAAGATCATTTCTTAAAAAGCCTTCATAATTTGTAATGATATTTTTATTTGAGCTATTCCCGAATCTTAATTGAGATGAGGCATCTGCTATTACCGGGAAATTAAAATCCCGCGCTAATTTTATAATATCAGATTTCTCTTTTCTATCGTATTTAGATGGTCCCGCGATAATCAACCCTCGTTCAGCATCATTTAAAGATTTTAGAATTTCTTTTAAGAGTTTTTCATCATGTTTGTTTATTTCCTTCTTAAAAGAAAATGCTTTTGATTTTAACTGCCTTATTTTATGAAACTTTTCTTTATTTATTTTATCAGTAAATGAACCTGGCTCGAAAGGTTTGCGGAAAGGAAAATTAATGTGCACGGGTCCCTGTCCGGACTTCAGAACAGCTTTCCCCGCAATATCGATTAGTCTTTTTAATCCTGAAATGTCGGGAGAAGGTAAGCCGGCATCTTTAAAGTATCTGATGTGGTTGTGGTATATATTTTTCTGATTAATTGTCTGATTTGCGCCTCTGCCAATTAATTCTGGAGGACGGTCGGCTGTACAGATAATCAGAGGCACTCTCTGTTGATATGCTTCGATAATTGCGGGATATAATTCTGCCGTTGCAGTTCCGGAAGTTGTAATAACAACTACAGGTTGACCGGTAGCCTTAGCAAGCCCGAGAGCGAAAAATCCACTGCTGCGTTCATCAATATGAACAAAACACTTAAACTTTTTGTTTGAGGCTGCTGAAAAAGTTAAAGGTGTGCTTCTCGATCCGGGGGATATACAAAAATATTTAACACCAGATTTTCCAAGGATATCAAAAAATAATTCTGTCCAGAAAATATTCCGGTTAATGTTCATTATTGAGGATACCAAGAAATGGTTTCAATTTCAATTCAGTCTCCCTGAATTCTTCATCGGGATTACTTCCCTTAACGATACCACAACCTGCATAAGCATTTAGTTTGTTACCGACAACCAAAGCAGAACGGATTGCGAGCACAAATTCACCTTCATTCTGAAAATTAAACCAGCCGATCAAACCGGCATATAATCCCCGCTGATGATCTTCTATTTTTTTTATTGAATTTAAGGCGACATCTTTTGGCAAACCGCAAACAGAAGGAGTAGGGTGAATTTTCCCAATGATATTTATAAAAGAAATGTCATTGTTTAAATTAACATCAACAGTTGATCTCAGGTGCTGAATATTTAATAGTTTTTTTACGGAAGGCTGGCTTATTTCAATATTTTCTACGGTGTTTTGAAGACTTTCTTTTATATAATTTACAACCAGACTGTGTTCGTTGATATTTTTTTCATTATTTAAAATATTATTTTCAATTTCCTGATCATCTATTTTATCAGTACCTCTGCCCGCCGAACCAGCAAGAATTTCCATATGCATTTCATTTTCTTTTATAACTGCAAGGGTCTCAGGAGAAGCTCCGATAAAAGAAGATTTTCCGAAATGATAAAGAAACAGGGTACATTCCGGATAATTTTCAGCAAGGCTTTTAATGATTGGTTCAATCAGAATGTCCGTTGTAAATACCAATTCAACTTTTCTTGAGAGTACAATCTTTTGAAGATTTCCATCTTCAATTTTCTCCAATACCTGGTTAACCTGGTTCTTCCATTTCTTTTTGTCTTTCGGTTCATTTCCTGTTTTCTTCAATATTCTCAGATTTTTATTTTGTTCTGCAGCAGGTGTTACAAATAATGGCTTTAAAGCATTTTCAAATTTTGCAAGCAGTGGTTCTAATTTTATTTTGGATGATATCAGGGCATTAAAAACAAAGTAGTATTCACCATTATTTCTTATGTAAATTAATTCAGGAATAAACCAGGTTGAATCATCAAAATCCTTCCAGTCTTCATCTGAATGTTCAACAGTGAATTTCATTCCACCCATGAAAAGGGGAACATAAAGATTTTCGTAGTCTTTTTTATTTGAGATAAAATTTTCCCCGCTCTCCTTCATTTTCTTATCAAGAGAAGCAAATCTTTTTTCACCTTTTTCTGTTAACGTAAGGATTGAATTTTTCCCAAACAATGATGTTTTTTCAGATGGTTTTTCAGAATAAAAAAGAATTCCCTGTGTTTTGCAGAGTCCGCCTAATTTTGCAGTCAAATCTATGTTATCAGCAGGGAAGATAAAACTAACAAGAGACTGTCCCTGGTTCTTTTTTAATTGGGCATCAATATTTTTCAGGAATTCTGCATAAAATGATGCAGATTTTGAAATAAATTCTTCCATTAAGATTTTAGTTTTTTATTAAATATAAATTTCAGATAAAAAATTCTCAATATCAATTTTGTTTTGTGCGCTTTGTATTAATCAGAAAATAATATCATCCTCAACTGTTTCCAGCATTCTAAGATAACTCTCATAACGGATTGGTGAGATAATTTCATTTTCAACTGCAGCTAAAACAGCACAACCCGGTTCATGGTTATGTGTACAGGTATTAAATCTGCAATCATTAATATAGGGAAGAAACTCGGGAAAATAATGGCAAAGATCTTCACTTCTCATTCCATAAGGTTCTATTTCTCTTATTCCCGGTGTGTCAATTATCCATGTTCCGGTTTCAACCTGAATCATCTCAGCAGTAACAGTTGTGTGTTTACCTTTATCTGTGAACGAACTGATGATTCCTGTTTTTAAATTTAATGATGGAAACAGTTTATTCAGCAAAGAGGATTTTCCTACGCCGGAATGACCCCAGAACAAACTAATTTTATTAGTCAGATCAGATTTCAATGCTTTCATTCCGGTTTCTTTTTTTGCACTTGTTGTATAAACTTTATAACCCAATGATTTGTATAATTCTAGCCATTCTCCTACCAGATTGTCTGTATCGAGGTCCATTTTATTAATAATAATATTCACATTTATTTTGGAACTTTCACCAGTAACAAGAAACCTGTCAATTACTTTATTATTAAAATCCGGATTATAAACACTGCTTACAATATATAATTCATCAATATTTGCCGCAACTACATGCTCAAGTCTCTCTCCGCGGTATCCTGCACCTTTTAATCGGGGAGATTTTCTTGATAGATAATTTCTTCTTTCATCAATCCTGTAAATCGAACCCGTTCCATCTTTGTTTAAATCGAATTCAACAACATCACCCACGACCACAATATCGGTTAAATATAATTTATCTTTTTTAAGATTATAATCTTTTTTGAATTTACCCCGAAGCAAACCTCGAATGACCTGATTTTTTTCTTCATTCCAGATATAAAAATCTTTGCTCTCGGCTCTTAAAACTATTCCTTTAATAGATTCTCCTATTTAAAAATAAAAAAGCATCTTACCGAAAGATAAGATGCCTGAAATATTCTATCAATATGAATAATTAAAACCTGTAGGTTGCAGACAAAATTAGTTTGTTTACGGTTACATCCTGATAAGTTCTTGAAACATTTACGCCGTAATTATCTCCATAATTTTTCCACCAGCCATGTGCAATACCCAGATCTAACCCAATTGTCTCGCCTGCAAGAAATCCTATCCCGCCCGTTACATATTGGTGATCGTAAGAAGAAGGATCACCTTTGTATGGAGATGGCTGAGCCATATAACCGCCTCTTAACCGAATGCCTAAAGGAGCGATTGTATATTCAACACCAAGATTATAATTCACTACGCTTCCCAATAAGTCTTTTATATTTTTATTCTGTTCAGCTATATACTGAACTGATAAACCATCTCCCGGGCTATCAAATTTTAACTGAGAATAATCAGTTAATTCACCCTGTAAACTGAAAATGAATCCTTTAAAGTTTGTTGAGAATCCAAGACCAAGTGAAAACGGAGTTACAACATCGTATTGAACCTGGTCGCTATATTTTGACCTGTCCAGGTTATAAACAGTTCCTGTACCGAAAGTGCTGCTTCCATCAACATTAAATTTCTCTTTCACTGTAAATGTTTTTGGGAACTGTACAGTGGCCCCAAACCTTGCGTATTGATTAAACTGATATAGAAAACCTACTTTCGCATCCCAACCGGAAAGATCCCAGTTCAGTATTCTGTTCAAATAGAAAGATTGAAAATCAATGGTTGATGGTTCACCGGTTGCTGTCGTGTCCTGATAAACATTATGAGTATCATCCTCGTAATAATCATTATTCGATTCATAATTTCCGGAGATGATATTTAAATTAGCTCCGATAAAAACATTTTTATAAACTTCAACTGCCCCGGAAAAAGTCCAGTTATGTATAGCCCCAGAATTTAGTATAGTTCCACTCTGATTTAAACTGTCATTTATTATAGTATTATTATTTTCATCGGTTAAATATAAATCGTACGGGATATCCGTATTAAGCAGGTTTTGAATCATGGATGTTCTGCCAGGATTATATCCATCAAATTTAAGAGTGCCGGTTAATTCTTTGGTTGTGTGGTAAGATAATCCAAACACAAGACTACCACGCATTGTAGGGAAGGGGAATGCAAAACTTAATCTGTCTAATGTGGTTGAGCTATTTGAATAATCAGTTGCCTGGTTCATAAAAGTTGCATTGTTGCCGAAGTTAGTATATTGTAGTCCTCCCGAAAATTCCATTCTTTTCAATAAACCAAAACCAGCTGGATTGAAAAATGCAGCAGACGCATCGTCACTTAATCCTATATAACTATTTCCCATTCCTAAAGCCCTTGCATTTGCTCCTAAACCGGGTAAACCTAATCTTAAAGCATCATTTACATTCTGACCATAGACAAGAGATGAACCAATTATAATTAATAATAAAAATAAAAGCTTTGAGAAAACTGAGGTTAAGCCTTTCATTGCTATTTCCTTCCGCTGTTAGAATTTCTCCCGCCGTCATTATTCCGAACCGGGTTGCTGTTACCTGAAGTATTTTGTCTGCTGTTTGTCGATCCGGAGTTCGAATTCGATGAAGAATTCCGGACTGCTGTACCTGAAGAATTTCCTGATTTATTTGTATTCCCATTATCATTATTCTCAGGAGGAGTAGTAACCCTTGCAGGCGGTCTTAAATCAATATCCCGTGAGGGGGTTCCTCTGCCATCATTATTTCTTGGAGTTTCTATATTTTGATTTTCATCCCTGGAACCTGTTATCGGACGCGAGTATACAGGTGGCGCATAATCATACCACCATGGAGAATCATAAAAGTAGTAGTAATCTCCATAATAATTATCACCGTAATAAATTGTAGTATTATCTGAATTTTCCTGAGTCGGAAATTCTGAGTCAGGACTCCAGACAATTGTATAACATCCGGTTAAACCGAAAGCGACAATTACCAGGAATAATATTTTAGATAATATCATTTTCATTTTATTTGCTCCTATCTTCTGCTTCTTCCGGAACTATTGCCACCAGATCTGCTTCCGCTATTGGACGGCGGATTTGAATTCCGTTGTGGTGGTGAATATGAACGTGGAGGTGAAGAATTTCTTTGTGGTGGAGAATATGATCGGGGAGGTGAAGAATTCCTTTTCGGAGGATTATAATGATTTTGTGAACTTTCTCTTTTAGGCGGTGCATAGTTCCTGGTATTGCCATCTCTTCTAGGAGGCGAATATTGTCTTTCCTTAGGATTATAATTATGTGGTTTTATTCTTTCACTGTTTCTTTTCTCAATTTGTGATGATCTCTGTCTTTTTTCATTAGGAACTATTCTTTGATTATATTTTCTTGTTTCACCTCTGCTATTTTTCCTTGGAGGAGTGGTGTACCGGGGAGGAAATGTCCTTTTAGTTCTATCAACATTTTCACGTGAAGATTTTCTTTCCGAATCTCTTTTTATTTTTTCTTTTTCCGTACGGATTCTAGTCGAATTTCTATCCCTTAAAGTATTACCTCTAACATTTCGCTCGGTAAATCTTCCTGTTGAAGTTCCATTCCGCGTTGAAATTCTTGTATCTTCTCTTTTACGCTCTGTTATATTTCTTCCTGAATTTCTCGTTCCAATTACTGAAACAGGATTTCTTCCACCACCGTTTCTTAATCCATCCAGATTTCTTATTCTGTTCATATCCCTTGTTCGTTCGCGTGAAGTATAATAATGTGTATAAGACGGATATCCGCCACCGTAATAATAATTATAACTAAAGAACCAGGGGGAAGGATAATAATAATTGAATGGGAGACAATGCCAGTAACCCGGATAATTCCATCCTGACCAGTATCCACAATAAAATGGATCATAGAAGAAGGAATTATAATCCCAGCTGTTCCAGGATAATCCTACTGCTATTGAAGGATGATAACCCCAAAAATATCTTGTATATGATGGATAGCTGGAATAAAAACTATCATAATAATAGGGTGAATTATAACCACGATCATAATAGCTATTATCATCGTTATAATTATCTCCATATCCCGGACTATCATCATAATATGCAGTTGAATCATCATAATACTGAGAAGTATCATCGTAAGCATAATCCTGATTCTGGTCCTGATAAGTATTGTCATTGCCTACATTTGGATTACCCCGATCTGAATAATCCCGGTCTCTTGTTGCAAGCTGAGTATAACATCCGGTGAATAAAATTCCCGTTACAAACAAGAGTACAAATATGTGAGTAAAATTTTTCATGATAAATCCTCCGTAAAAAACCTCTTTAATATGCGCAAAAATCAAGCCTGATTAAAGGGTTAAATTTCTATATAATAGACAAAATTAAATGATAAAAAGTTTCATTTAATTTGTGATGTACAGAATACTAGATTTGTTTGTATACAATACACTACAAAACTTAAATATTAAATCAAAAGATTGATTTAATATATTCTATTTTGAGTGCTCTGTCTGCTATGGTTGGATTAAGCCTTTTATTGTCCAGTAAATCTCTCAAATCAAATTCCAAAGTAAAACCTGTACCAAGAGACCACCTTATCCCTGCATTAAGGTAGCCGTTATCACTTCCAAAATACTTGGTCTGATTGTCATTGAACGCAAAATTATATTCTGCAACTAAAGAAAGGGAACTCCCCAAAGTTTTTTCAACACCAAAATATAAATCGATAAAATTATCACCATCTTTGGATTCAAGAGAATAACTTGCAGTTGCATGAAGGCTTAAGTATCCAAGGAAAGCAAAATTCTTACTAGCTGCGGCATAGAATCCCGGAGATTTTATATCATATCTGCCGGAGGAATCATGATAAATTCCTTTTCCCTGGGAATCAAAACCTACTGAAATTGCAGGAAAAGTGATAGCTTCGTTAAATAATCTGAAACGTATGTTAACACCGGGAAGTTTGTACCACTTAATTTCACCTTCACCAATTAAGTTGGAACCGCCGTAAGAAATTCCAAAGCTTACATTATCGAATGCTCCCACTTCAAGTTTTTCTATAACCACACCATTTGGAAGTACGTCTGTTGTTGAACCAACATATCCCTTTTCAAGTATCCCGGCAGTCGGCATATCAATCAAAGTTCTATACTCGAATTTTGCATTTTCACCGGCTGTTCCCTGTGCAAAACAGATAATTTGTGATACTATGATTATCAGACTCAGTAATAGTATTTTTTTCATAGATCCTCTAAACAGATTTCTTCCTATTGCAAATATAGTAATTCTTTCACATTATTCCATTTACTTCATGTTTTACTTCAACAAGATTTGGTTTTAGGTTAACAGTAATCAGAGTGGGTAATAAGGAAAACCGGGATATGGCAATTATCTGAACTTCACCAGGTAAATTTTTTGATTTGAGAATCAGCTTACCATTTGTGTTATCCTGTTTTACAATTTCAACCAGTTCTTTACCCTGAGAAATTTCAAAATCAACATTAACGCTTCGAAATAAAGCTTTCCATCCAAAAGCATTTACAGGTACAGCCCGTATGATTGTAATTGATTTATTATCAGCAAATAATTCCGGAGGATCTACTGTATAAATTACTTCATAAATACTTATGAGATAATTGTAAATTCCGAAAACTAAAACGGCTGTTAAGAGAATGACTATTATATAGATTGAGCTTCTCCTGCTCACTTTATTTGAATTGATTTATAGTTAATAACGTACCTTAGCATATTCTTAATTATTTCATCCACTATATTATCCGGAATACCATCATAGTGTTTGGATTTAATTCTCATGTCACATTGATCATTCACATAATCAATAACCAGAAAATTATCATTTTCGGTTAGAACTATTTCAGTTGAAAAAAAATCGAGCAAAGAGATCCCGGCAATTTTTTTTGTAATTGAACGAAGTTTTCGCAGCTTGAATTTTTTATACTCTTCAGCTTTCACTGGTTCATATAAGTGAGTCTGGTCATCCCACCAGACAGGAATAGCTTTGCCAAATGCCCATAATGATCTGAACCAGGCTCTCTTTCCATCAAGTATTTTAGGATAAATTTTTTGCTGAATTAAATATTTATCTTCAGAGTTTGTGGTTCGTTCATTAAGAACTTCTCTTAGAGTTTCTGCTCCGGTAACTACGCCAACTCCGCCACCGGTTGTATTGCAGGGTTTAATAATAAAAGGTCTGCCGAGTTTTGCAAGATCTTCAACTGAAATAAAAACATCTTCATTTTCACAATGGGGAGGTATTATTATTGAATAAGGAACATGCAGTCCTGCTGTAATAAACTCCAGATGCATACTGGCTTTATCAATAGCGTGAAGTACATCCTTATAAGGATTCAACAGGATACATTTTCGCCGCGTTAAAATTTTGCCGAGTTTTTCATATTTTTCTTCAACGTCCCAGGCGCGATCGAGGTAAAATTTAAAATGAAGTTTCCGCTGGAAGACTTTATCAAGAACCTCATCAATATTATGCTCGGAAATTATAAAAGTAGATAACCCGGCATTGTGGAATTTTTTTTCAACTAATTCAATAAAATCAGTGTCATATTCCCATACATAAGCTAAAGCAAAATCGTAAGTTTCCATTTCCCTCAAAAGTTTTTGCAAAGATATAGTTTAGTATATTTGTACGCAAGAAAACGCTTATTAAGAGATGATTAAGTAATATAGATCAAGTTCATGTGCCTTGTAATTAAATGATGAGAGCAATATTTTTCCAAAATTAACCCTGGAAACTATGATAAAAATTTATTTGCTGATTACGATAGTATTTAGCTTTTTACTAATAGGATGTTCTTCAACAAAACAAGTAACCGGTAATGATGAAGAAATCCAGAACGAAGAACCTTTAACCGAAGCATCAAATCCTTCCGAAGCGAAAAATAAAGCTATGGAATATTTTATAAATGGAGCCATCTCTGAAACCAAGGGAGATTATCCAAATGCAATTCTCGATTTTCAGAATGCTTTGAAGTATGATACAAGTGCAGGAATATATTATTCACTGGCAAAGAATTATTATTACCTTGGAAAGACTCCTCTTGCGTTAATTAATGCCAAGAAATCAGTCGCTATGAATCCTAATCGATTGGAGTATAAATCATTGTTATCTGATATATACACAGGTGCATCACAATTTGATTCTGCAGCAGCAGTACTTGAAAAAATGATTGCACAGGATTCTACTTCGCTTACATCATACTACCGCCTCGCAAGAATTTATGAAAATTCGAAACCGCTTAGCGCTATTAAGATTTACAGGAAACTCACGGGAATAATCGGTCCTGACTGGAATGTTCTTATCAGAATTGCTGATCTTTACGAAAAAATGGGTAAAATAGATGAAGCGGCAAATACAATAAAGGATTTGTTAAGGATCGATCCCGGTAATAGTTCTCTTTATAAAATCCTGGTTGATTATTATTCAAAAGCGAAAGAATATGAAAAAGCAATCGGTGCAGCCGATGATCTCCTCCAGCTTAATCCCGATGATACCGAGATAAGAGAGAAGAAAGCACAGATATATCTGGATAAAGGTGATTGGGAAACTGCAGCAAAGGAATACTCTTATATACTTGACAAATCTGATGTTTCTCTTGATGATAAAATAAGAATTGGAGTTTCATATTTTGTACAATCTCTTAAAGATTCATCTTTAACTCCCGTTGCAAAAAACTTTTTTGAGAAAATAGATAAAGACACTACTGATTGGGAAGTTAAAATGTATTTGGGAGCAATTGCCTTCAATCAGAACCAGGATTCGGTTGCTATTAAAAATTTTAAGGAAGTTACTGAACTTGCCGGATGGAATGCACAGGCATGGATTAGATTGGGAGGACTTTACTTTGATAATAAAAAATATGATGAAGCAATAAAGGTGATGGATGAAGCCATTCAACATTTTCCTGATGATTTTGCAGTTAACCTGATACTGGGATTATCATTAGCACAAAGCAACAGAAGCAGTGAAGCAAAACCCTATTTAAAGAAAGCTGTGGAAATTAATCCCAATGATGTAAACGCACTTTCAGCTTATGGTTTTACACTCAATCAGCTGAAAGACAATGATGAAGCAATAAAATATCTTAAAAAAGCTCTCTTGCTTTCGCCTGATAATGTAAATCTTCTTGGGACACTTGGATTAATTTATGACGGAGAGGAAAACTGGGATGCCTGTGACAGCACCTATGAAAAAGCCTTAAGCATTGATTCAACAAATGCTCTTGTAAATAATAATTATGCGTACTCTCTTTCTGAGAGAGGAATAGAATTAGATAGAGCTTTGAAGATGGCTGAAATAGCTATAGCAGCAGAACCTCTGAATTCATCTTACTTAGATACCATTGGCTGGGTTTATTTTAAACTTGGTGAATATCAGAAAGCCAAAGACTATATAGAGCAGGCTATAAAAGCAGGCGGAGAAAGTTCAGTGATGCTTGAACATTTGGGTGATATAACCTTTAAATTAGGAAATAAAGATCAGGCAATTAAAATATGGGAAAAATCTTATAGTCTGGATTCCACAAACAACAGGGTAAAAATAAAAATTGAAAAAGGTGAAATTTGAAAAAATACATTTTGCTATTATTCCTGTCCATTGAAGTAATCCCTTTTCTGTTTAGCAGCTGTGTTCCTTCTCAGCCTAATGATGAAATTGAGTTACTTCCCTCCGAAAGATTAATTAACAAGCTTGAAGTGAACAGGAGAAGGATTCGTAGCTTTGAAGGTTACGGAACCATTTCAGTGAAATCACCAAAAATTAATAATAGTGCAAATTTCAGAGTAATTGTGCAAAAACCCGATTCAATTTACCTCAGTATTATGGGTCCATTCGGAATTGAACTTGCACAGGTACTTGTTACTAAAGAAAACTTCATATTTTATGATGCACTGCAGAATACTGCTTATGAAGGAATTCCGGATGATCAGGCATTACAGGATATTTTTCATATCGATTTATCATTTAATGATATAGTTGATGCATTTGTCGGAGCTGTTAACCTTACTCAAAACCTTTACAAATCTCCTGATGATTATAAAGTTGATTACGATCAATATGTTCTTACTTACGATGATTCTTCAATGGGTACAAAAACCCAATACCGGGTTGATATAAGGGAACTGGGAATTACAAAATATAATGTATGGGATAAAAACGGTGATCTTGCTCTTGAAGGAAACTATTCAAAGTTTAATCTTATCCAGGGTGTCCCAATTCCATATAAAATAGATGTTGAAAGAACACAGGAAAATCAATTGATAAATATTGTGTATAAAAATATGGAAGCAAATAAGGATGATATTTATATAGATTTTACTATTCCAAATGATGCTGCAATAATTAAAATCTGATGTTGCAGAGTATTAGTAAATATTTTTTGTGCCTTCTGATTATTCTTTTTTCATCGGGAACGATATTGTCCCAGGAAAAAGAAATAGCCACTAAAAAGAACCAGCTGTCCTCCATTAAAGATGAAATAAGCTCACTTGAATCCGAATTAAAAAATAAAACCAAAAAAGAGAAAGAATCATTCTCTATCATAGAAAATTACAGCAGGCAGAGTTTTTTATTAAACAAAATAATTGAAAATTACCGCGAAGAAGAAAGACAAAAAGAATTTCAAATAAATAATAGTGAAAAAAAAATAAAAGAGCTTGAGAATGAAATAGCTTTACTGCGTGAGAATTACGCAAAATACATAAGAGCTGTTTATAAACATGGTCAGCCGAACGATCTTGAAATGCTCGTAAACTCAGCATCTGTTCAACAGGCTTTACTTAGGTATAAGTACCTGGAGAAATTTTCTGAGCAACGGGATAAAGATATTACCAGGTTAAAGGAGAATCATGACCAATTAATTGTAGCCAAGGAAATTCTAAAAAAAGAAAAACAGGATAAAGAAAAACTTGCTACACAAAAAGAGATTGAAGAAACAACGTTAACGGCAAAATTGGATGAACGAAAAAAGATTCTGAAAGTAATAAAAAATGATAAATCTGAATTAAAAAAAGAGCTGGAAGCAAAGAAGCAGGCTGAGATAAAAATTAAAAATATAATCACAAATCTTATTGCTGAAGCTGAAAGAAGAAAGAAGGAAGAGGCAGATCGGCTGGCGCGTGAAAAATTAAAAGGAGATGTAAAACCGGGTAATACAATCGCAGAAATAAAATCAGAAAATCCCGATGAAATCACTTCGGTTTATGATGTAAATTTATCCACTTCCGGATTCGCGTCATTCTCTTCGCTAAAAGGTAAGCTTAACTGGCCTGTTTCTAATGGGAAAATTGTAAAGAAATACGGCGAGAATAAGAACAGCAAAACAAATACTATAATGCTAAATTACGGAGTTGATATTGCAGCTTCAAAGGATGTTGATGTTAAAGCAGTAAGTGATGGAGTAATCTCCGCAATTGATTGGATTCCCGGTTACGGCAGCGTAATTATTGTAACACACAAAGGAGATTACAGGACTGTGTACAGCCATCTCTCAGAGATATATGTGAATGAAGGCGACAAAGTTAAACCCGGAAATGTAATTGCCAAGGTAGGAGACAGTATAGAAGGAAAAGTTCTCCATTTTGAAATCTGGAGTTCACGCGAAAACCAGAACCCTGAAGTGTGGCTGGCAAAGAAATAAACAAGACGAAGAATTTTACTTAAGTCTATTTTGATAAAACTTTATTTCAAAAAGTATCTTCATTTAAGGGAACTGTTTGTTAACATATCTTCTTTGTCTATTGTTCAACTAACAAATTTGATCTTCCCTGCGATAACACTTCCATACTTAGTTCGTGTATTGGGACCGGAAAAGTACGGGTTAGTAAATTTTGCCATAATAACTTCTTCCTACTTTTTATCAATAAGTGAATTTGGGTTTAATCTTTCTGCTACAAAAGAGATTTCAATAAACAGAGATAATAAAAATCTTGTTGATAAAATATTTGTAAATGTATTTTATTCAAAAGTATTACTTGGTATAATCTCAATTGCCCTATTTACCTTCATAATATTAACTTTTGAAAAATTTACAAATGAGAAAGAACTGTATTTTTTAAGCTTCGGATATGTCATTGGATCAGTATTGTTTCCCGATGTGGTATTTCCAGGGAATAGAAAAAATGAAATATCTTCCACTCCTTTTTTTTATTCCAAGGTTAATTGGAACAGTTTTCATTTTTGTTCTTGTCACTCAGCCAGAAGATTATATCAGGCTGATTATAATATATAGTTGTATCCAAATTATATCCGGGCTGGCTGGATTTTTATTTGCGGTAAAAAAAAATAAAATTACTATGTCATTTCCTGAAATAACCGGGATAAAACATCAGTTAAAAACTGGATTTAGAATGTTTCTATCGAATATTTCAATTGGAATTTATACTTCATCTGCGCCTATACTTTTAGGAATCATAGTCGGAAACACCGCTGTTGGTTATTATGTAGCTGCAGATAAAATCAGAAGTCTGGTTTCTTCATTTTTATCCAACATCTCAACCGGAGTTTATCCTTATGTAAATAAATTACTTCAGAATTCCAGAGAAGGATTTATAAGATTTAATCTGAAGTTGCTGAAAATAAGGGCCACTTTAACATTCATTTTATCAGGATTACTTTTTATTTTCTCTAACCTGATTGTAAAAATTGTACTGGGAAATTCATTTGAAGAATCAGTTATAATTCTTAAGATTCTTTCATTTCTTCCTTTCATCATTACGCTCAGTAATTCATTTGGAATACAGGTAATGCTTCCTATGAATAAGGAAAAACAGTTCTTGGTTATAGTTACGTTTGCCGCTATAATTAATTTAATCCTGTCGTATTTTCTAATATCTAACTTTGCAGAAACAGGAGCAGCTTTTAGTTTTCTGATTACGGAAATATTTGTGACAGTTACAATGTTTCTTTATCTAGTAAATAAAGCAGGTAAAAGTGGTGAATTGAATGAAGTATGATTATTTAATTGTGGGTGCGGGATTTTCGGGTGCTGTTATGGCTGAAAGACTTGCTTCTCAGCTTAATAAAAAAGTTCTCGTAGTCGAAAAGAGAAATCATATCGGTGGCAATGCTTATGATGAATATGATGAGTACGGAATTCTGATACATCGTTATGGACCGCATATATTTCACACGAACAGCAAGACAGTATTTGAATATTTATCACAATTCACTGAATGGATTCCATATGAACACAAAGTATTGGCAAAGATTGGAAATGAATTATATCCAATTCCGATTAACCGTCTTACAATAAATAAACTTTATGGGTTAAATTTCGTAACTGATGAAGAGGTAAAAACTTATTTTGAGAAAGTAAAAGAAAAAAGATTTCCAATTCTTAATTCTGAAGATATTATTGTTAACCAGGTTGGAAAAGATCTCTTTGATAAATTCTTTAGACATTACACTAAAAAACAATGGAATCTTGAACCGAAAGAACTTTCCCCGACAGTTTGTGGAAGGATTCCTGTTAGAACGAATGATGACTGCAGATATTTCACAGACAAATATCAGTTTATGCCGAAAGATGGCTATACAAAAATGTTTGAAAAAATATTGAATCATAAAAATATTGAAGTAGTATTGAATACAGATTATAAATCGGTCGTAGATACAGTTAAATTTAACAAATTGATTTACACTGGTCCGATAGATTATTTCTTTGATTATAAATTCGGAAAACTTCCATATAGATCAATCAGGTTTGAATTTAAAAATTTTAAAAGAGAACTTATTCAGGAATGTGCTGTATACAATTATACAGAAAATGAAACAGAATTTACACGAGTGACGGAGTATAAATATTTAACTTCTCAAAAATTGAAATCAACGACATTGAGTTATGAATATTCAGAAAGAGATGGAGAGCCATTCTATCCTATACCAAATGAAAATAATCGTAGCTTATATTTACGGTATAGATCAGAAGTAGAAAAATTGAAGAATGTAATTTTTTGTGGGAGACTTGCTGAATACCAATATTATAATATGGATCAGGCAATAGCTAATTCATTAAACATATTTAAATTCTTCGGTGTATGAATTTACAAATCGCTGCTGTTGTAGTAACTTATAATCGGCTGGAATATTTAAAAAAATGTATTGACGGCTTACGCTGCCAAACTTACAGATTAAAAAAAATAATAGTCATTAATAATTCGAGTAATGATGGCACCTTGGAATGGTTGGGTTTACAAAATGATTTATTAGTTATAACCCAAGATAACCAAGGTGGTGCAGGTGGTTTTAATACTGGTATAAGATTGGCCTATGAAAAAGGCTATCAATGGGTTTGGTGTCTAGATGACGATGGATTCCCAACGGAAACTTGTTTAGAGACTCTTATTATCCATGCGGAAAAAAATCATATTAATGTAATTAGTCCCATTCCTTTAGATATTAAAAACCCTCAAGAATTGGCTTTCTATACGCCATTAGTCGTTAATAGTAAGTTTGAAGGTAATACTTGGAAATTACTTGATATTCTGAAATTTTACCCAACTGGTGTCTATCATGGTTGGGCATGTTTTTTTAATGGTGTACTTTTAGAACGAAATGTGATAAAAATAGTTGGATTTCCCAAAAAAGAATTATTCATATGGGGGGATGAAATTGAATATTTCCGAAGGATTATCAAACACGACTTTCAGTTATGTGCTTTAGTTAATGCAAAATATTTCCATCCCGCAAATAAATGGAAACCAAAAGTTGGCTTATTCCATAGATTAATATATGATCTTGAATTAGATTGGAGGGCCTATTATTTCTTTCGTAATCATGCTTACTTGTCGAAGGATAATTACCGATTCTATGATATAAAATTTGTATTTGCTCAAATTTTCTTTTTCTTAAATAAGAAAAATAAAATTAAATCCATAAAATTTTTAATAGTCGCTTATTGGGATGGAATTACAAATAATTTTTCAAAAAAAATAAAATGAAGATTATATTTCTTGGAAGGTATAATACTGGTGAAAATCTAACTGGTCCTGAAAAAGTGGCAAAAAGACTTTACCACAATATGATAATTAAAAATGAAAATACGGTTTTTCTAACTTATTATTTTAAAGATTGCGAAGATTCTTCTGTATTTAAGAGAATGTTTGGAAGAACTGAATTAAGAGTTATACCTAAAGTGAAAAGAATGGGGATTTTCAGTGTTATTTTATATTTAATTAAAGAAAAACCTCAAATAATACACGTTATTACGTTTGAAAGATTTTTGATTCCAATAATTCTTATAAAAATTGTTTTAAATTCAAATTTAATATTTACAGTTCATGGGTTGTTCAGAATTGAGAGAAAGAATTTATACGTACAGCAAAGTTTGATGAGTAAAATTAAAGATTCAATTGCTGAATATTTATTAATCAATTATTCAGATAAACTTATCTTCCTTTCAAATATTTCACTTCGAAAAGCAAAACAAAATTACAATATAAATGAAAAAAAATGCCTGATAATACCGAACGGATTGGATTCGTATAATTTACTTGTTAAAAAAGAATTTGATTTTTCTGAGACTATTTAATATTTGTCTTTACAGCGGGCCTAAAAATAGTCTAAACAGAGGTATAGATAATATATTGAGTATTCTAGAAACAATTGATAATAACAAAATTGTAGTAAATATTATCGGGGATTATTTACCGAAATCAAAAATAAAATTTAAGGTGAATAGATACAATCTGATGGTTGAAAAAGATTTATTTGAATTTTTAATTACTCAACATATTTATATCGATAATTTAAAGCACTCATCCTTTTCATTGATGGCAGGAGAGTCAATGATGTTGGGGGTGCTTGTTATAGTTTCTGATGAAACTGGAATATCTGAATTTATTTCTGATGGACAAAACGGCTTTAAATATAAGCAAGGCTCATTTCATCTAATTAGAAATATAATAGACGATATATGTAAAGGTAAGTACAAACTTAATCAGATATCTGAAAATGCAATTTACACGGCTAAAAATTTTGGGTGGACAAAGATTTCGGAAAACTATTTTAACTTATATACAGATGTCATCACTAATAAATAAAATTGTACATCTGATTCCCCGAATTGTAGTCTCGGGAGGAATTGAAAACTTTATCAGGAATCTCTGTTCTATCACGCCGGCAGATAAAATTGAAATATCACTTATAACTTTCTTTAATGAAAATTCTAATGAAATTATTGCGGAACTAAAGTCAAAAGGATATACAGTATTTTCTTTACCGAAAGCACTGTTTGAAAAACAAAAAAACAGATATTTTAGATTCGTTAGCAAAAATTCAGGGTTAGATCATTTTCGAAAATTGAGAAATATTAAGAAAATCTTAGGAGATATTAATCCTGATATAATCTATGTTCATGGTGAAGATTCAGAGTTAATTGGAGGATTTATTGCCAAACAATATAATGTCGTCAATGTAATCCACGGGGAAAATTATTTCCCCTTAAATCCGATCTTCAGATTAATCTTAACTAATATTTCAAGAAAAAAATATCAATTTTCAATTGCGGTAAACAAGAAAATTAAGACTGAGCAAAGTACAAAAGGTCAAAAAACTACAGTTGTTTATCCTGGTATCGATATAAGTAAATTTTCCATTTTACATAATGAGACATCAAATAATAAAAATATTTGCCTGGGATATCTTGGCAGGATTACAAAGGATAAAGGAATTTATCAACTAATTTATGCTTTTAAAAAAATCTCGAAAAAATTTCAAAACATACAATTTGTAATTGGTGGCAATGGAAAAGAAATTAACAAAACAAAGAAGTTAATTGATGATTTAGGCATGACTGACAAAATTGAAATGATAGGAGAAGTAAACAACAAGATAGAATTTTTCAAAAACCTGGATATTTTTATTTTGCCATCAGAATCCGAGGGGTTTCCACTTACAATCCTAGAGGCTCTGGCGTCTGGAATTCCTGTTTTAGCAACAAATGTTGGAGGAATTCATGAAGTCATTAAAAATAATCACAATGGATTACTTCTTGACTCTAATCGTTCTGAAAAAATAGCTACAGCGATTTTCAGCCTGTTAGAGAACCCACAAAAATTAATTCAGTTAAAATCGAATTGTTTGAATTCAATTAAAGAGTATAATATTCAAAATTTTGTTAATAATTTTTATTACCCGTTAAAAGTAGTTAATGGCATTTAATGTTCTTCATATTGCTCCTGATTTCAATTTTGTTTCTGGTGTTACAAGGTATATAACGACTTTAATGGAATTATTTAAAAATGATAATGAATTTCAACTTCATTTAATAATAAATAAAGGTGATGCAATTGATATAGTTAGAGATCTAGGTTACAGTACTAAGGTTATTACATTTGAAACAGGTTATAGAGGGATTTTAAATTTATTTCCAATTAGACACTCAGTTGAAAAATACTGTGTTGAAAAACATATTGATATTATACATTCTCATCATCGTTATCCGGAATTAATTGCTAAATATATTTCGAAAAGATATAAAATAAAAACAATAACAACTGCTCACAGTATTGTAAAAGGATTAAAAATTTTAAGTTTCCAATCGGATAAAATTCTAGCGGTTAGTTATTATGTTGCAAACTTCTTGAAAGAGAAATATGATGTAAAAGAAGATAAAATTGTTGTATTACATAACTGTATTTTAAATGAACTTTATAATGAATCTATTCCAACATTAGTTGATACTCAAAAAAAGAAAGATCAACATACAATTTTATTGTATGCCGGAAGATTTGCATTGGATAAAGGAACTGATATATTACTAGAAGCATTTAGCGTTTTAAAAGAAAAAATACAATGTGGAACTTTGGTTGTTAGGTATGCCATATGACTTTAAAATTAATCTTACTTCTGATTATGGAATTAGAATTATACGACCAGTAAAGAATGTTATATCCATATATAAAGAAGCCGATATATTTGTGCTTCCTTCAAGAGTCGACTCTTTCCCATATTTAATGTTAGAAGCAGGAATATTTTCCAAATCCTTTGTTGGTTCACGAACAGGAGGTATTGCTGAGTTTATATACGATAAAGTGGATGGATTGCTTGTAAATCCTGAAGATGTTGAGGATCTAGCTAATAAAATTGAATTATTAATAAACAATGCCCCGCAAAGAAAGTTATTGGGTGAAAGCCTTCATCAAAAAGTTATGTCTGAATGTAACTGCGAAAATTATTTTCAATCATTAAAAAAAATATACAGAGATTTATTAAAAAGTTGAAACTTTTAGAAAATATATTAACTGATGATAATCAAATACTCAATTTGATTAAAGAGAAAACAATTGGTAATCAAACATCCCTGATAACATACATTAACCAGAATTGTTTTAATATTTACATGAAGGATAAAGAGTACCGTGATCTGATTGATAATTATTTTACAAGCTATATGGATGGATTAGGTTTTTATTTACTCTTGAAATTCTTAAATAAAAGAAAATTTAAGAGATTTAACGCAACAGACTTAAATGACAAGATTTTAGAACAGCTAAAAAATCAGAAATTGAGTATTTATATAATCGGAGGCAGATTCTCTGCAAATCAAATAAAGATTTTCAAACAAAGAACTGAGTATAATTTAGTTGGCTATTATAATGGCTATTTTCAGACGGATGAATTGATTAAAATAGAAAATGAAATTAACAATATTAACCCGGAAATAATTATTATCGGAATGGGAGTTCCGAAACAGGAATTTACAGCATTTAAATTGATGAAAAAAACTCAAGCAAAAATCATCCTTTGTGTAGGATATTATCTCGAATTTTCAATTGGAGAAAAAAAAAGAATTTCACTTGCGTTGAGGAATATCGGGATTGAATGGATCTTTAGATTAGTTTTAGAACCAGGGAGGTTATGGAAAAGATATATTGTGGGAATTCCGGTTTTTTTTGTAAATATGTTGAAACTAAAATTTTTTGATGGTAATTATAGTAATCGCAAATTGAAGATATTTTTATTTTAACACCGGATATGAATCTTAAAATAGAATTTGTTGTACTTTTTTTGCTGCAAATCTTTATTAGTACTTATGCACAAGAAGACTTTGTAAAAGTTGAGGCTGCAGCCGATAAAGTATTTCTTAACATTAAACTTCAACCAATTCCGTTGACATTGGAAGGGGAAAGCTTAAGAACGCTAGAGTTTGTCAATCATATGGATGAAAGTTCTCCAGGTTCTCCGGATCTTCCTTCAAAAACTTTCTTTATTGCAATACCGCCTAATAGTAAAGTAAATCTTAAAATCAATAATGTCAAAACAGAAGTTTTGCAAAATGTTCAGCCAGAAGCAAATCCAAATGTATTATTAAAAGATACAGTAATGTATTATTCCAGATCTCAAATTAACCCGAGGTATTCAAGATCTGTTATTTATCCTGACAATATTTGTGAAATTATTGGTTACACCTGGCTGAGAGGATACTACTGCGTTGCTTTACGTGTGAATCAATACCGTTATAAATGGAAAGAGAGAAGTTTAATTGAATTAATATCAGTCCAGGTTGAAATGAATCTTGGATCAGTAAAACCATTTGTTCACAGCACTGTCTCTTCGCAGTATTATAATAGTACACTTCAAAAAGAAATAGTAAATTTTAAAACAGCTGATCAATATAGATCTCGCAGAAATTATTCAATAAATGATTCAAGTGATAACTGGATAGATTATAATTCAGAATATGTAAAACTAAACTTACTAAGGGATGGAATTTATAGAATTACATATAATGATTTGGTTAGTTATGGGGTAGATCCATCCTCGGTAAATCCATTAAAATTAAAGATATATGAAAAAGGAACAGAAATTCCGTTATACGTTTTTGGTGAAAATGATCTTTCATTTGATCAGGGGGATTACATAGAATTTTATTCTACAAAAAATTATAGTGGTGAAAATTATCGTGAAATCGTTTCAACAGGGGAAGATTATAAAAATTATATGGACCGCTATTCAGACACTACAACGATTTGGTTAAACTGGAGCGGAAGTAATGGGGAAAGAATCTTCATTCAAAATTCCAGCCCTTCAGGTATATCCGATACTCTGAAATCTCATATTGCATTTAATCATTTTGAAAATGACCAGCGTTTATGGTACTATGATGCTGTGCAGCCGAGAGTTCAACTCCCATTCTGGCAGGAAAACAAAGTATGGACCTGGCTGGTACGGGGGCAATCAGGATCGAGCTCAATTAATGTCACTTGTTCTGATATAGTTCCTAATAAACCAGTTTATATCACTTCAAGACTGATTAGCTATTCTGCAGATAATGTTGTTACAAATGCTCATCGTTTCGGAATGAGCATTAATTCGACAACTCCACAGGACACAATCGTATTTAATTTTAAGCAAACTGTAAATTTTTCTTCACAATATAATTCTGACCAGTTAAGTTCTGGTAATAATATTATCCGTATTTTCGGACTTCCTAATGACGCTTCAGTTTTTCACCAGGCTTTGATTGACTGGGTGGATTTTGACTATGAGCGTTATAATGTTGCTGTTAATGATTCATTACTTATAAGGGTTGGATCCGGTTATCAAGACAATCTAAGAATTATTAAAGTGGAAAATGTAACTGCACCACAATCTCAAGTGCTTGTTTATAAAATTAAACCAAGTTTAAAACAGATTAAATCCTTTACTGTAACAGGTTCTGTCTTGACTTTTGCTGACACTGTTTCTTCAGACGACGAATATTTGATCATGAATAGTAACTCAACATTAGAACCGATATTCGTCAATAAAAAATTGTTTGAAGACCTACGTAATCAGACAAGCGGAGCTGATGAAATAATAATATCTAATAAACTGCTTCAGAGTTCGGTGAACGCATATTATAATTTTATAAATATTAATTATAATTTAAGAACAAAATTGATATATGTTGATGATATTTTTGATGAATTTTCTTATGGCTATAACAAACCTGAAGCAATAAAAGATTTTTTAGCATATGCTTATTCAAATTGGCCTGCACCCGCACCATCTTATCTACTACTTATCGGTGATGCAAATTACGACTATAAGAAAAAAACAACTCCACCTCCTGTAGTAGATAGAAAAAATCTTGTGCCATCTTATGGTTTCCCTGTAAGTGATACATGGTTTACTATGTGGGATTCAACGAATATTAATCTCCCACAAATGTATGTGGGTAGAATTCCTGCTGAGACCAATGATGAAGTGATGCGATATTTAAATAAACATCAAATTTATTTAACAAGACGATATGATGAATTTAATAAGCAGTTTATATTTTTCAGCGGGGGTGATCCGGCAGATACTAATCAACTTGCTCAATTAAAATCAACAAATGATTTTATTAAAAATAATTATGTAACACCTGCCCCGGTAGGTGGAAAAGCTACACATTTTTACAAAACTGTTAATCCCCCTACTAATTTTGGCCCTTATTCATTAGGTCAGATCCAAAATGTTTTAGACAGTAGCGCATTGTTTATGTCATATCTTGGTCATAGTGGAACAGAAACCTGGGATAACGGAGTTGTTTCTGTCTCTGACCTAAAAAATATATTTAATGACAGGTTTCCATTAATATCTGATTTTGGTTGCTCAACAGGAAAATTTGCTGAACCTGGGGTAGATGCATTCAGTGAGCTTTTTATTTCCGGCTCTAATGACGGACAAGCTATTGCATATTTAGGCAATGCGAGTTGGGGTTACAGTTCAACTTCTGTAACAGTCCCAAAATTATTTTATAAAAAATTGTTGATTGATTCAGTTTTAATTATTTCGCAAGCACATTATGAAAGTAAACTGGAATTATTAAATCAATACGGTGTAAATGATGTAAACAGGGTTTTTAATTATTGTAATACTTACTTTGGTGATCCACTGGTATCTTTTGCACTTCCTTTAAAACCTAATTTTGTTGTCTTGCCTAAGTCATTTTCAATAGTAGGCGCAAATCCTTCAGATATGAATGATTCCGTGACAATTCAGGTCAATATTTACAATCTTGGAAAAGTTACTCAGGATTCAGTTCTCATTTCTTTCACGGATAATTATCTGAACTCTGTTGATTTTGCAAAAGATATAAAAATAATTTCTCCATTATTTCAAAAAAGTATACTTATAACAATTCCAATTAGTGGTAAGGTGGGTGAGCATACATTTAATGTTGTAATAGATAAATACAATCAAATTGATGAGATGTATGAGGATGATAACCAGGAACAATATACTTATCTGGTTTATTCCACTTCTGTACGACCTCTTGAATCTGAAAATTTTTACAACCCGGCCTTGGATACTTTGAGGTTTTTAAATCCGGTTTTCTTAAATAATGATATTTCTTCTTTTATTGTTGAAGTTTCCGATAATGAATTCTTTAACAATTCTACTCAGTATACCGTTAATCTGGATTCTGTTTATTCTGCATTGCCAGTACAATTTAATCAACTCGACAAACGTTACTGGTGGAGAGCGCGACTGAATTTTGAACAATCATCATGGTCGGACTCATATTCATTGTTTAATAAGAATACTAATGTAAATTGGTTATTTGATAATTCCTTTAACCCGAATGATGTTGAAACCTCAAATATTTCTTTTGACTCATTAAAAAATTCTTGGAAACTTGTCACTCAAAATAATATTTTAGCACTAAGTTCTGCTGGTTCGGATGATGGAGAGTTTGGATCAATAAAGTTTAACTATAATGAAGTTCTTCCAAATACCTACTATTGGGGAATTGCAACTGCAGTAATAGATTCTACTACATTGGAGCCCACAGATTTTAGATATTTCCTGTTTTGGAATTCAAATTCAGATACTCTTCTTATTAATTATATTGATTCACTTTCCACGGGAACTATGCTGGCTATGACCATTTGTGCGGATGGACAGCAAGCCGTTCTTGGGGCAATTGGTAGTCCAGTTAGACAGGCACTCAAAACAATGGGAAGTTATTATGCTGATAGTATTCTTTACCGTGATTCCTGGTGTATCATTGGAAAAAAAGGTGCTGCAATAGGGACTGTTCCTGAATCTTTTAAGAAAAGATTTAATGGTATAGCTTCAACTGAAACAAACAAAATTGTTATCAGTGATCATGGTTGGATAAAATTTCCTTTAATTAAGAATTCCTCAAATTGGAATATTGCTACTAAAATGGACTCACTTCCTAATGGATCTATAATCAAGTACTATCCTATCGGGATAAAATCAGATAATTCAATAGACACTCTCTCACAATTGAATTTTAATAATGGAATTGCTGACCTTAGTTGGGTATCTGCCAAAAATTATCCTAATATTAGAATTCTAGCTGAATTTCAAGCCAATGACCTTAAAGAGTCTCCTCAAATGAAATCATTCGGAGTTAACTATAAATCTCTTCCCGAACTTGGAACTAATTATCAGGCGGTTTCGATTGATAAGGATACTGTAAATGTTGGGGATGATGTAACTCTTCATTTTGATGTCTATAATGTTGGAGACTCATCCGCAGACAGCTTTAATGTTATGGTTGAAGTAGTAAAATCAGATAACTCACGTGAAACTGTTCTGGATAATTTTGTAAACCAGCTTAACATCTTTTGAGAAGAAAAGTTTTGCTGTAACTTATAATACTATAGGTCTAACAGGCACAAATCAATTCTACATTAAAATTGATCCGGCGGATAAAATTTCTGAGATTTATAAAGACAATAATATTTTCGCAATACCTTTTTACGTACAAAGCGATTCCTCAAAACCCACAGTTAATCTTACGTTTGACGGTGTTCCTGTTTATGACGGCGATTTTGTTTCATCAAATCCGGTAATAAAAATTGAGGTGAATGATCCTTCATTTCTCCCGATTACAGATACTACGGCGTTGTCAATAAGGTTTGATGATAAGCCATTATATTATGCAAATAATCAGAATCTCACTTACCAGTTTAATGCTAATAATCCTAAAATGGTTGTGCAATATACACCTCATTTAACTGATGGAGATTATTCAATTAATCTTCTGGCAAAAAATGAAGCGGGAAATTTTAATGATTCTGCAGGTGTAACAAGAACTTTTACTGTTCTTTCTGATACTAAACTTCTCTTTGTGTATAATTACCCCAATCCATTTTCGGGAGAAACTTATTTCACCTTTAAGCTTACACAAATTCCGGATGAACTTAAGATAAATGTTTATACTGTTGCAGGCAGATTAGTCAAGGTGATTCAAAGAAATTCATCTGAATTGAATTCCGACTTTAACAGGATTTACTGGGATGGAAAAGATCAGGATGGGGATCTCCTGGCAAACGGGGTTTACTTCTATAGAATGTACATAAAAAAGAATGATAAAACTGAATCTGTAACTCAGAAACTTGCTATTATACGATGAGTATAAAAAATTGATTCAGGATTTTATAACTCCTGCAATAGTGAATTAAATAAAATATATATATTTGTTCTTGTTGATATAAGAATTTAATCTAACCAGGAGTTTAGAGTGAAGAAATCATTTACTATTCTTTTTATAGTTTTCATTTCCTTTTTTACAAAAGCCCAGTTTAATGAATATCCATTACCTGATAATGGAAAACTTGAAGGAGGACTAGGATTAAACTGGATTGATGGTCAGCTTTATTACACTCTTCATTTTACACCAGAAATTTCTTTCGCAAATTTTGGTGTCGGTCTCGATCTGATGATGGATTTCGATAAAAATGGAAATATCAGAAAAGAAAATTTTAATACTTTTTCAGATTATTTAAGTGTTGTTCGATACGTAAGATATGGTTTTAAAAATGATCCCTTATATGTTAAGCTTGGTGCTCTTGATTATTATACTCTTGGTCACGGAAGTATTATGTATGCTTACAACAACAGCCCTACGATTGATGCAAGGAAAACAGGACTGACTCTTGATATTGATTTTGGTCAGATGGGTTTTGAATCTATTTACAGTTCATTTGCGGAGGCAGGAGTTTTAGGATTAAGAGGTTATGTTCGTCCTCTCAAATTTTCATCTCTTAGCGAAATTCCTATTATAGGTAATCTTGAAGTAGGTTTATCTTATGCAGGAGATTATAATGATAAAGCAGGAATTATTGCAGGGGATTATAACAGCACTAACAAATAATTTTACTGCGACATCAGATAAAGGTTCTGTGAATATCGTTGGAGCAGATATCGGACTTCCATTAATTTCAATTCCGATGTTTAACCTGGAAGTTTATGCAGATTACGCGAAGATACTGGATTACGGAAGTGGCGTTGCAACCGGAATTATTGGAGAACTTAATCCGCTAGGTTTAATAAGCGCGCATGCTAAACTTGAAAGAAGATTTAATCAGAAGCAATACATCCCGTCTTACTTTAATTCCTTTTATGAGTTGGATAGATTTCAATTAGGACAATCCGGAAATGTTCATAGCAAAATTCAAAGACTCGAACTTAATGAAAATGCCGATAATGGAATTTTCGGTGAACTTGGCGTTAATGTTCTTGGAATGTTTGATATTATTGGAAGCTACCAGAGACTTGATAAAACTCCTTCGAGCGGTATCCTTCACTTAAGTACAGAAATCTCACCTGATAATACTCCTTTCCTTGTTAGAGCAGGGTATGATAAAACAAATATCGGAAATGAATCAGCAATCTTTAAACTTGATGATAGATCATATTTGTTTTTCGAATTAGGATATAAACCGGTTGAGTTTATTGTTGTTTCACTCGTTTACGATTGGACTTTTGCTCCTTTACGTGATGCTGACAAAAATATAATTGATTACATCCCGCAGAAGAGAATAGAACCAAGGGTTTATTTTGTTTATCCTTTTAATTTTAGCAGCAGTGGTGATAATTCCGGGGTAGAGTAAAGAGCAATTTATTAATAGAGGCTGTCTCAATGCTGTCATTCCGAATTTATTTCGGAATCTAATTTTTCGAAATAGAATTAAAACCAGAACCTGAAACGAGTTCAGGTTGACAAAAATAAACTTTTGTGACTGCTTCTGTGACACTCCAAGAATTGGAGAGAAACAGTTTTAATGGTTTATAGAATTATTTGAGAACAGAAAATATTTTAATTCCTCTACTGTGTGGAAGACAAAATCACTGTCCATTTTGAGCACTTTATTTTTCGAAAGACTATCCCACAAAACCGAAGCAACTTTCACTCCCGCTGAATGCGCTGCTTTTATATCGGAAGGTGAATCGCCAATCATAATTACTTCATCCTTTTTTAGATTGAATTTATCGAGGAAAATTTCTATACCTTCCGGAGAAGGTTTATGCTCTTTAACTTCATCCCCGGTGATTATTAAATCAAAATACTTGTATATATTTAATTTCTTAAGTGTAATTGTAGCTGCTTCTTTACCTTTTCCCGTGTAAATTGATAGAAGAACTCCATTTGCTTTTAATTCATCAAGAATTTCTTTTATTCCCGGATAAATATCTGCCATAAAATGATTGTCCGAATAAAATTTATAATATTCTTCGCGGGCTTTTTCATAATCATCTCCGCAAAACTCTTTTAAAATCACATCTTCTGTAGGACCAAACCACTTTAATATTTCTTCATCTGAAAAAGTTTTACCCAGATACTTTTTTGTGATAAAATTAAATGAAGCAAAAATCAAATCATTCGTTGATGTTAATGTTCCGTCTATATCAAAAATAATTCCTTTAAATTGATGCATGCTTTTTTCTATTTAATAAAAATTCATTAATTCACGGTTCTAACCTACGAATAATTTTTAATTCAGCTGAACGTAATTACCATCTTTATCTCCGAATATTCCAACAATAAAATTATAAACTGCAAAAAGCTCAAGTGAAAAAGGAAGATAACCGATGTAGCCAAATACTGGCATCTCAAATACATGCAAAAAATTTACCATAGGAAGATGGTAATACCATTTGGGGTAGGAATAAAAATTCCACATCTCCCAGAAGAAAGCACAAATCAAACAACCAATCCACAATGAAATAACGGGTTTCCAGTTCCCGGTTTTCGTATACTGCAGTAAATTGCGATTATTCAATTTTATATTAATAGGTTCTATCAGAAAGTAAACTGTAATCCAGATAAAAGGATAAAATACTTTTGGGAAAACAATTTCAAGGGCAAGAGTGAGTAATCCAAGAATAAAAAATACTCTGATTATTTTATTTGTCGGCTCAAGTTTTCGGGATAGTTTTAAAATATTTATCCACTTAAAAGTTCCTGCTAACTCTGCAGTTTCAAAAACAGCTGGTATAACAGTTGAAAAACTTATCGAAGCAAGAATAAAGAATTGAAGATCAGTGAAGTACTGTTTGCCGTCATAAAACCAATTTTGTGTGAATGAATTAAACAGTTCAAATAACCACCATACCGGAGCTGAGATTATAAAAAGTAAAATATATTTTTTAATGTTTCTTTTTATAAGTGAGGTCCCTTTGCGGGAGTACACAATTGCATCAATGGTTAAACAGAAGCCAAGCCATAAAGGAAAGAAAGCCCAGTCAGTCCGCAATCCTGAAAGGAACCAGTTCAAACACCAGAATACAATAATCAACAGAATCCCCAGCCATCCGTAAAAAGGAAATTTAAAACTTGCTTTTTTGATTCCCATAAAAGAAAATATCAGTTATTATTTAGTTTCTCCTGAACACTTTTAATTTTGTCGTCCATTGTCTGATCTCTGTCGGTTCGTGTTCCTAATCTTAAGGTTGTTGAAATTCTTGGAGCTCCCATCTTATGAATTTCCTGATGACATTTTTTGATAGCTGCAAAAACATCATCCCATTCGCCTTCAATATTTGTCCCGTACGAATGTAGAATTGTCTTTAACCCTGCGTCAGAAAGAATCTTTTCACACTTCGCAATATAAGATGAAACAGAAACTCCGACACCGATCGGCACCACACATAAATCAACTAAAACTTTCATATCTTCTCCGCAATTGATTTGTCATGCTGAACTTGTTTCAGCATCAGTTAATAAAAACAGACTCGTTTTTAGTATATTTTAATCGAACGAGACTTATATTTAACAATTCAAAATTACAAATAATAAGTAAACCAATGAATGCAAAGATATACCTGAAGAAGAATGAAGAAAGAAGAATTAAAATAGGGCACCTCTGGGTTTTCAGCAATGAGATTACAGATGTTGATGGTAATCCTGAAAATGGCGATTTAGTTGAAGTATTCGATTCAAAAAAGAATTTTCTTGGAACAGGGTTTTATAATAAGAATTCATTAATAGCTGTGAGAATTCTTTCAGATGAAAAGATTCTTGATTTAAAAGAATTATTTAAAAATAGATTAGATAATGCTTTCAATTTGAGAAAAAATTTATATCCTCAACGTAATTCGTTCCGGCTGGTGTTCAGCGAGAGTGATTTCCTACCTGGTTTAATTATAGATAAGTACAACAATACATTTGTACTGCAGATTTATTCGTTCGGGATGGAAAAGTATATCGGGTTAATTGTAGATATTTTAAAAAACGATTTTAGTGCCGAAAATATTTTCACTAAGAATGAAGAATATTTCAGAAAACTCGAAGGACTGCCAATTGAGGATAAAATTTATTTTGGTGAAAAGATTAGTGAAGTGATTAGTGATGGTTCAATAAAATATAAAATAGATTTTGAAAAAGGACATAAAACCGGTTTTTATTTTGATCAGTCGGATAACAGGTTCTTTGTGGAAAGGTTTGCTAAAGGCAAGAGTGTTCTCGATGCATTCTGTAATTCCGGAGGTTTTGGGTTGCACGCAGCAAAAGCAGAGGCATCTTCTGTTACTTTTGTTGACTCATCTTCTAATGAAATAGAAAATGCAAAACAAAATTTCAGACTTAATGAATTATCAACAGATTCAGATTTTATTGTAAGTGATGTGTTTGATTTCCTGGAATCGTGCATAAATCAGAAGAAATTTTTTGATGTTGTGATGATTGATCCTCCCGCATTCGCAAAAAACAGAAAATCAGTTCCGGTTGCAAAAAAAGGATATGAAAAACTCAATCGACTCGCACTACAGATTTTAAATGAAAATGGGTTTCTTGTTACTTCATCCTGTTCGCATCATATTTCAGAAGATGAATTTTTGCAGGTTGTAAACCAGGCGGCCGTGAGAACCGGAAGAAAAATTCAACTGGTTTATTTTAATGGCGCTTCTATGGACCATCCTCAATTACCTGCAATGCCGGAAACAGGGTATTTGAAGTTTGGCGTTTTTGCTGTTGATCAGAAATATTAACACTTCATCCTAAAATTTCCCCCTCACTTTAACTTTTTGCAAAAGAAATGCAACATTTTTAAGTTTGGATTCGTCTAATCACATTACATTTTCTTTTAACAAACGATTAACTCATAAAAATGATGAGGTAAAGTCTTGGATATTTCTGCACTTAATGAAAAAATCAAACAGGAAAGCGCATTTATAGATTTGCTGATGAATGAAATCGGCAAAGTGATAGTAGGACAAAAAGCTATGGTTGAAAGATTGATTGTAGGACTCTTAGGCAATGGTCATATTTTGCTCGAAGGTGTTCCCGGTCTTGCCAAAACACTAGCCATTAAATCCCTGGCGGCGGCGATGAAAGCAAAATTCCAGCGCATTCAGTTTACACCTGATTTACTTCCGGCTGATCTTGTTGGCACTATGATTTATAATCAGAAAGATGGAAACTTCTTTATCCGCAAAGGTCCTCTTTTTGCAAATTTTATTCTGGCAGATGAAATTAACCGTGCCCCTGCCAAAGTTCAAAGTGCACTTCTTGAAGCAATGCAGGAAAGACAGGTTACAATTGGTGAAGAAACTTTCTTTCTTGAAGAGCCTTTTCTGGTACTAGCTACACAAAACCCGATTGAGCAGGAGGGAACTTATCCGTTACCTGAAGCACAGGTGGACAGGTTTATGCTTAAGGTTGTGATCTCTTATCCTTCCCGCGAAGAAGAATTAAAAATTATGCGGCAGAATGTTAATCTCGTCGAAGATAAAATAAATCCTGTTATTTCTGTTCAGGAAATTCTTAAAGCGAGAAACCTGATTCACGATGTTTATGTTGATGAGAAAATTGAAAAGTATATTCTCGATATTGTTTTTGCGACTCGTTCTCCAAAAGAATTTGGTCTTGATAAACTGACGGACTTAATTGCTTACGGAGGTTCACCAAGAGCTTCAATAAATCTTGCGCTTGGTGCAAAAGCAATGGCTTTTATTAAAAGAAGAGGATATGTGATTCCCGAGGATGTCCGTGGAATTTGTCTCGACGTTTTAAGGCATAGAGTAGCTGTAACTTATGAAGCCGAAGCAGAAGAAATAACTTCGGAATTCATTATTCAGGAAATATTAAATAAGATTGAAGTACCGTAATAAATTTAAAAAATTAACAATGTATAATTAATTATTAAAATGTCATGCTGAACTCGATTCAGCATCCGCCTTTATTTTAACAGACCCCGAAACAAGTTCGGGGTGACGATAAGTAAACATTAATACGATTTTCTATAATAGAACGATTAAAGATTTATGTTAACAAAAGATTTACTCAAACAGGTAAGACAAATTGAAATCAGGACCAAGGGACTTGTAAACCAGGTCTTTTCCGGCGAATATCATTCCGTATTCAAAGGAAGGGGAATGGAATTTTCCGAAGTACGTGAGTACCAGTTTGGTGATGATATAAGAAATATTGACTGGAATGTTACGGCAAGGTTTGGTCATCCATATATCAAAATTTTCGAAGAAGAGCGCGAACTTACGGTAATGCTGCTGGTTGATTTAAGCGGCTCTTTAATTTTCGGAACTGTTGAAAAAACAAAGCAGCAGGTTGCAGCTGAATTGAGTGCTATACTTGCATTCTCAGCATTAAAAAATAATGACAAAGTCGGATTAATTCTTTTTACAGATAAGATTGAAAAGTTTGTTCCTCCAAGAAAAGGTAAAAGCCACGTTTTAAGAATTATAAGAGAAGTTCTTTCATTTGAACCGGAAGGAAAATCAACCAATATAAAAGCTGCTCTTGAATATATGAACAGCACGATAAAAAAAAGGAGCATTGTATTTCTTCTTTCAGATTTTATGGATTCCGGGTATGAAAAAATTTTAAGAATAATCGGCAAGAAACATGATTTGATAGGTGTGGTCTTAAATGATAAACGTGAAGCTGAAATTCCTAAAATGGGTTTAGTAAAATTAACGGATGCGGAAACCGGCGAGGAACGTTGGGTCGATACAAGCAGTACAAGGATACAAAACCGGTTTAAAGAAGTTAGAAAAAATATGATACAACGGAGAAAATCTTTGTTTATATCCAGCCGACTGGACAGCATTGAAGTACAAACTGGTGATGATTACATAAAACCTCTTGTTCAGTTTTTCAGATTACGCGAAAGAAGATGGTAAAAAATATATTTAGTGTTCTGATTCTATTCTTAGTTTTAACTGGCTATTCACTTGCTCAGAATATTTCAGTTGAAGCATCAACGGATACAACCGCTTACCAGGTTGGTGATTATATACATTATACTATCCAGATAAAAGCCGACAATAATTTATCTGTTTCAGGACCCGCTATAAGTGATACCCTTGCAGGTATGGAGCTTATCAATCAACTGAATCCGCAGAAAGAAGAAAAAGATAAACAGCAATTAATTACTTATAGCTATACTTTCTCAAAATATGATTCTTCAAACGTAACTGTTCCTCCTGTTGCCGTTTACTATAAAGCCAAAGGCGACACTTCAGAGAAAGTAATAAGTACAAACCCGGTGTTTTTTAAAGTTCGTCCTTTAAAAGTAAATGTTAAAGAAGATATAAAAGATGTAAAAACGCCTATAAAAATTCCGCTCGATTGGAAATGGATCGTATTCTGGATTTTAATAGGATTGATAATTCTTGCCTCTGCATATTATTACTATAGAAGATATCAAAAAAGAAAAGCTGAATTTGTCCCCGAAAAAGTGGTGATTAAAATACCGCCTCATGTTACCGCCTTAAATTCGTTAAGAAGTTTAAAAGAAAAACAATTATGGCAGAAAGGAATGGTAAAGGAATATCATTCTGAAATTACTGAAATAATAAGAAAATATTTTGGAGAAAGGTTTAATCTTCCGGCACTTGAAATGACATCCGGTGAAGCAATTGAGGAATTACAGAAAAGAAGAGGAACAGCAACAATAATTGAGGATACTCAAAACTTTTTAAACAACGCAGACCTTGTGAAGTTTGCGAAGTATCAGCCGATGGCATCGATTAATGAAGAGATGATGAAACAAGCAGAAGAAATTGTACGGAAAACGAAAGAGGATACTCAGGAAACTGTGAGTGAGGTAACTGAAGATGTTCAGTGATATAACTTTTGCTTATCCCTGGATTTTGTACTCACTTATCATAATTCCACTGATGATTGCGTGGTATTTCTGGAAAGGATTAAAGAGACAACCCTCTGTTAAATATTCCTCTCTTGGATTTTTAAAAGGGTTTTCACCAACAATTAAAGAAAGAATAAGACATCTTCCGTTTATTCTTCGTTTGCTTGCTGTCGCTCTTTTCATAGTTGCGCTTGCACGCCCTCAGACATTTTCTGCGGGAGAAAATATTTACACCGAAGGAATTGATATTGCAATGGTTCTTGATATTTCCGGAAGTATGCTTGCTGAGGATTTGAAACCCAACCGTTTGGAAGCTGCAAAAGAAGTAATTGATAATTTCATTAAAGGAAGAACATCAGACAGAATCGGGTTGGTTGTTTTTGCAAGAGACGCTTTCACACAATGTCCGCTTACGATTGATTATCCTGTCCTGAGAAGCCTGCTGAAAGAAATTAAAAGTGGAATGATTGAAGATGGTACTGCAATAGGAAATGCAATTGCTAATGGTGTGAACAGGCTTAAAGATAGTGATGCGAAAAGCAAAATAATTATTCTTTTAACGGACGGCGTTAATAATGCCGGTGAAGTAGATCCCGTATCAGCAGCAGAAATTGCGAAGACATTTGGGATTAGAATTTATACAATTGGTGTCGGGACTCGGGGCAATGCTCCTTTTCCGGTTCAAACTCCATTTGGTATTCGATACCAGATGGCACCTGTAGAAATTGATGAAGCAGTGCTGCAGAAAATTGCAAGTATAACTGACGGGCAGTATTTCAGAGCAACAGATAACAGAACTCTTGAAGATATTTATAATAAAATTGATAAACTTGAAAAATCCCGGGTTGAAATAACTTCTTACCGGAATGCAAAAGAGTTGTTTTATGGCTGGCTGGGCAGCGGAATATTTCTGTTGTTTGTTGAGTTATCTTTATCACGAACAGTTTTAAGAAAGATTCCCTGATGAATCTTTCAGTGATTTATGTAAGTAAAAATGTATTATAAATAGTTTGAATTAAAGTATGTTTCGATTTGCGCACCCTGAATATTTAAATGCACTCTATGCAATTCCAGTGCTGATAATACTATTCTGGTATCTGAACAGAAACAGGAAAAAACTGCTCGAAAAATTTGCTGATAAAAAACTACACAAAGTTTTATTCCCTGATTTCAGTATAATTAAAAGCTGGTTTAAAATCGGTTTAATTTTATTTACGCTGATACTTTTAATTTTTGCAGCAGCCAATCCGCAAATAGGAACAAGGGTACAGGAAGTAAAACAAAGCGGAATTGATGTTTTTATTGCACTTGATGTTTCGCGCAGTATGCTGGCCCAGGATATTAAACCCGACAGGCTTGACAAAGCAAAATATCAGATTTCAAGCCTGATTAATAAATTAAAGGGAGACAGGATCGGATTAATTATTTTCGCAGGCGAGGCTTTTGTTCAATTTCCCTTAACTACTGATTATTCTGCAGCCAATCTTTTTCTTTCTGCTGTTGATGTTAATTCGGTTCCGCAACAGGGCACAGCTATAGCTTCTGCAATTGAGCTGGCAACCAAATCATTTGATTATAAAACAAGTACACAAAAAGTAATTGTAGTCATCACCGATGGAGAAGACCACGAAGGTGACATAATGAAAGCGGTTGAGGGTGCAAAAGACAAAGGAATAAAAATCTATACTATAGGTTTAGGATCCACCACAGGTGTTCCGATTCCTGTTTATAATTCACAGGGACAGCAGGTTGATTATAAGAAGGATCAAAACGGCAATATAGTTTTAACCAAACTTGATGAGACAACATTAAAACAGATTGCTTCCGCCGGCGACGGCAAATATTTCCGGGCTTCAACTTATGAAGATTACCTTGACCGGATTTATAATGATCTTTCATCTCTTGAGAAGTCAGAATTTGGTGTTAGGAAGGTAACTGATTACGAAGACAGGTTTTACTATTTTTTGGCTCCGGCTATCATTTTATTATTAATTGAATTTTTTATTTCTGAAAGACGGTCGGTTTTATTTGATAAGCTTAACAGAAAATTAGGAATTGAAGAGAAGGTGTGAAATGAATTTGAAGTGTTTAATATTAAGTGTACTTATAATTCTTCCGGGACTTTCGGTATTGCATGCCCAGAGTGTACGCAATCTCAATAATAGCGGTGTGGATAAATACAAAGAGAAAAAGTTTGCCGATGCGGAAATTAATTTTAAAAAGGGATTGGATAAAGCCCCGGATAATTTTATAACGAATTTTAATCTTGGTGATGCATATTACCAGCAGAAACGGTACGATGAAGCTTTGAAATCTTATCAGTCAGCGCTTGCCCAGGCTAAATCAGATAATGAAAAAGCAAAAGTTTATCATAATATCGGGAATTCACTTTTAAAATCGAACCAGATTAAGGAAAGTATTGAAGCATATAAAAATTCATTAAAGTTAAATCCTGATGATGAAGATACCAAATACAATTTATCGTATGCTTTGTCTATGTTGAAGAATCAGAAGAATCAGAAAAAGCAGAACCAGGATAAAAATCAGCAGAACAAAAATCAGGATCAGAATAAAGATCAGAATCAGAAGAAGGACCAAAACCAAAAGAATAAAGATCAGCAGAAAAAACAGGATCAACAGGAGCAGAATAAACCTCAGCAGAACCAGACTGCTCAGCAGGATGCGACAAAACAACAGCAGCAAAAGCAAAATAAAATTTCAAAAAAAGAGGCTGAAAGAATTCTGCAGGCTTTAAAGAATAATGAAAAAGAACTACAGAAAAAATTAAGGAAGCAGAAAGGAACTCCGATTAAAACTGACAAGGACTGGTAATTAAAACTTTATGATAAGACAATATAAATATTTTTTATTTATTCTTTTTATTTTTCCGGCATTATTACAAGCTCAATCATTTACAGCATCGGCGGATAATACTACTGTCGGTTTAAATGATCGGTTCCAGGTTACATTTACTTTCGAGGGTAAAGAAATTAACAGTCTAAGCAATTTTTCACCGCCGAACTTTGCAGGCTTCATGGTTTTAAGCGGTCCTAATCAATCAACAAGTATGCAAATAATAAACGGGGCTGTTTCTGCATCACTTTCGTACTCATATTATCTTCAACCAAAAAATTTAGGTAAATATACGATCGGCAGTGCTTCAATCAATTACAAAGGAAGCTCATTTAAAACAGATCCTATTGCAATCCAGGTTGAGAAAGGTTCTTCCAGTCAAAATTCTCAGCAAAATAATAGCAACTCCAATTCGTCAAATGTAAGTAATGATGAAATCGCACAGAATGTTTTTGTAAAAGCGTCTGTAGACAAACAAAAAGTTTACATTGGTGAGCAGGTTACAGTAACATATAAGTTATATACCAGGCTAAGTATTGCTTCTCAGATGTCTATTAGTAAACTTCCGCAGTACCCGGGCTTCTGGGCCGAAGAACTTGAGACTTCTAATAATATTTCGTTTACTACCGAAACATACGAAGGAAAAAAATACAGAGTCGGGGTGTTGAAAAAGGTTGCTCTATTTCCAACACAAACCGGGGAATTGAATGTAACACCTTTTGAGCTGGATGTTCCTGTTCAGGTTCAAAAGAAGAGAAGAAGTAATAATGTTTTCGATGATTTCTTTAATGATCCTTTTTTCGGAATGGGACAGACGGTTGACTTTACAGCAAAATCAAACTCTGTAAAAATAAATGTTCAGCCGCTTCCCCAAAACGATGTTCCTGATTCATATAATGGCGCTGTCGGAAGTTTTTCAATGGATACCCAGATTGATAAAAAACAGACAAAGACAAATGAACCTGTTACTCTTAAAATCACTATAAGCGGAACCGGAAATATTAGTTTGCTGGACATGCCTGAAATAAAACTTCCTTCCGGATTTGAAAAGTATGAACCCAAAATTGATCAGAAGATAAACAGAAATGGAAAAATAACCGGGAAGAAAACAGCAGATTATTTAATTGTACCGAGGGATGCGGGTAAAAAAGAAATCCCCCCGGTTAAGTTTTCTTATTTTGATTTAAATAAAAAATCCTATGTCACCCTTTCCTCGCCAGCTTATGATATTAATGTTAAGCAGGGAACCAGTGTTGGCTCAGACGAATATTCGGGTAAGGAAGACGTTAAACTTCTGGGAGAAGATATTCGTTATATTAAAACTGACAATGAAACACTTCACAGGCAAGGGAATATTGTTTTTAACCGATTTGGTTTCTGGGCTGCAGTCGGCTTTCCTTTTTTCATTGCACTCGGACTTGTTGTCTGGAGAAGAAGAGAAGATAAACTTGCAGGCAATGTTCAGTTGATGAAATATCAGCGTGCTCAGAAGGTTGCCAAATTGAGACTGAAGCAGGCGAAAACTTTGATGGATGCGAATGATCACAATGCTTTTTATTCTGAAATTTCTCTCGCTTTGTTCGGATATCTCGAAGATAAACTGCATATTCCAAAATCGGAATTGGGTGTGGAAAGGGCTTCTTCTGAATTGAAAAAACACGGTTTAAGTGGTGAGATAATTAATGAATTCGAAAGAATTGCTAATAAGTGTGAGTTCATCCGTTTTGCTCCAAAAGAAAGTGAAACTGCTGCGATGAATGAAATTTATAATGAACTTTCCCACATAATAATTGAATTAGAAAAATCATTATCTGTAAAGAAAAATGCTGTTTAAGAATTCTATCTTATTTTTAATATTTTACGCTGTGATGCTTTATGCTCAGCCGGAAAATTTCATGGAGCAGGGGAATCAGTACTATCAAAAGCAGCAGTATGAAAATGCTGTAAAGTCGTATCAAAAGGTTTTAAATGAAGGTTTCGAAAGTGCGGAACTATATTACAATCTCGGTAATGCATATTACAGGGAAAATAAACTTGGCTACGCTATTCTGAATTATGAACGTGCTTTAAAACTCTCGCCCGGCGATGAAGACATTCAGCATAATCTTGCACTGGCTAATTCAAGAACAATAGACAGAATAAATACCCTTCCGGATTTTTTCCTGTTTCAATGGTGGGAAAGTTTTTTGGCAATCTTAACTTTTTCAGGATGGATTTATCTTTCATATTTTTTCTATATCCTGCTGTTGGGGTTGTTTGTTTTTTATTTTTTTACACGTCGTCCCGATTATCAAAGATTTATGTTCTTCACAGGGATCGCGGTATTGTTTTTACTTGCACTTTCAATTTCTATTTCTGCAATAAAATTTAACCGGGAATTTAACATCCATAACGGTGTGATAATAGAGCCTTCTGCAACAGCAAAACTATCACCAGATCCGGATAGCAAAGATGCCTTTGTAATTCACGAAGGTTTAAAAATACGTCTTGAAGATAAAGTAGATAATTATTATAAAATCAGGCTGAAAGACGGCAAAATAGGATGGCTGCCGGTAAGTGCATTAAGGATGATCTGACGTAGAGGGAAAAATTTTACTCTTTGTTCCGCTAATCAAATTCAATAATTTTCTTAATGAATCAATAATATAAATAAAAGGAATTTATATGAAGCAATTATTATTTGCTGTTTTTACTATCGTAATTGGGTTAAGTCTTACTCTAAATACTTATGCCCAGGTTAAAGAGAAAAATGAAAAAAAAGAAACTCCAAAGGAAATTCAGAAAGAAAATTCGTCAACGTCTACACAGAATATGGGTACAGTTACACCAATAAACACTATTTGTCCCGTTTCAAAAGAAGATGCTGATCCGAAAGTGAGTTATACGTATGATGGGAAAACATATGCATTCTGCTGTAATAAATGTCTTAAAAAATTTAAAGCTGATCCTGAAAAATATATTAATCGAATGAAAGAAGATGAAAAACCAATTGAGAAATCTAAAACTGAGAGTAAAGATTAAGAATTAAGAAAATTATTCACAAAGCTTCGTTTAATTTGACGAAGCTTTTTGTATTTTAAAGCTCAGAGTTTGTTGAAGTTAAATTTTACTCTCCGTGGTTTAATACAATGAAATCAAAAAAATATAACAACATAAAAATTGCTGTAGGTATTTTTAGGGGAACGGCTAGTTTCCTTCTATTAATATCTTTTGTCTATTTCCATCTCAGTTTGAGCCTGGAGCATTTTCTCCGGAATTATATTTCGAATACATATCTGCTTTTCCTTTCCTTCATATTCTTAACTGGGATTGCGGGTATCATCCTTTTCTTCCCCTTGAATTATTACAAAGATTTCTACCTGGAACATAAATATAACTTGTCTAACCAGACATTCGGAAAATGGATGTTTGAAAATTTTAAAGGTTTGGTTGTTTCCTTAGTAATAGGAGTTCCCATACTTCTCATTTTTTATTATATATTGAATAAGTTTGAACAACTATGGTGGCTGCCGTTTGCGGTTATTCTTTTTATAATTTCAGTAGTATTTGCCCGATTAATACCCGTAATTATTCTCCCGATCTTTTATAAAATTACTCCGATTGATGATGAAGATTTGAAAGAAAGAATCACAAGAATAGCAGATGATGCCGGAATAAAAGTAGTAGATGTTTTCAAATTTAATATGAGTAAAAATACGAAAAAAGCTAATGCAGCTTTTACAGGGTTAGGGAGGTCTAAACGAATTTTACTCGGTGATACTTTAATTGATAATTATTCTAAAGATGAAATTGAAACTGTAATCGCACATGAGCTTGGTCATTACAAAAAGAAACATATAGTAAAAAACATTTTTATCGGAACTGCGGCAAGTTTCGGTACTCTCTTCTTAATTGCGTTTCTCTATAATAATTCACTTGCATGGTTTGGCTTCAGCAGGCTGCAGCAAATAGCTGCCTTACCTATTCTTTCTGTTTGGGCTATGTTGATTGGACTAGTTGAAACTCCGTTAACAAATATTTTATCCCGGAAATTTGAATATGAAGCCGATGAGTATGCTGTTTCGGTGACAAATAAACCTGCAGCTTTTATTTCAACTTTAAACAAGCTTACAGATCAAAATATGGGGGATAAAAACCCGCATCACTTTGTGGAATGGTTTTTCTACAGCCATCCCTCAATCACAAGAAGGGTAAACGCGATTCGCAAATATGTAATTCAATACGGAATTCAAGATAAAGATCTGGCTTCCGGGGAGATTTAAACTTGTTTTACATAAAATTATTTTTCATAGTTCTCTACTCCATTCTAGTCTCCTTTATAGCCTTAATTTCCGGCATTATCGACAGGTCATTCACATCGTATAAATTTATTACAAAGTTATTTGGTGCAGGTATTCTTTTTATCAGCGGAGTAAAAGTAAAGTTATCAGGGTTTGAGAATATTAAAGGTGATGGGCCTTTTATTTTCGTTTCAAACCATATAAGTCAGTTTGATATCGCGACCCTTCAATATATTCTTCCTGTTAAAGCCGGATTCATTTTTAAAAAAGAACTGGCAAAAATTCCTTTGTTCGGCTGGCAGTTGTTAACGGGACCTCATATTATGATAGACAGAAGTAATCCGGAAAAAGCCCTTAAAAGTATTCACAAAGCACGCCAGAAAATGAAAAATAAAAAGGTGTCAATAATTCTTTTTCCGGAAGGCACCAGGAGTAAGGATGGGCAGTTGCAGCCGTTTAAGAGAGGTGCTTTTCATCTCGCAAGCCATGTGAATTATCCTATTATTCCTGTAACAATTCGTGATTCTGATAAACTTCTTCCTAAGGGATCGTTAAAGATTAATAAAGGAATAGTCACTGTTATAATCAGTGAGCCAATTCAGACCATTAATATAGAAACGCGAAACGACGAACTTGAACTTATGGCAAAAGTAAAGGATATTATATCCGCTAATTATTACAACAAATAAAAAGGTGTACCAGATTTTTAGAGTTGAGAAATGATAGTTGGAATAATTCCCGCTCGATTTGCTTCCACCAGACTAATGGGTAAGCCACTTGCCGATATCGGGGGAAAACCTATGATCCAGCATACCTATGAAAGTTCAAAAACATCAAAGCTGCTTCAGGAAGTTATAATTGCTACTGATGATGAAAAAGTAGCTGAAATATCGAGAAAATTCGGAGCAAAAGTTTTCCTGACTCCAAAAAGTATTTCAACCGGATCAGATAGGATTGCATTTGTTACAAAACAAATTCCCGAGGCAGAGATAATTGTAAATATTCAGGGCGATGAGCCTTTTATACAGGGAATAATGATTGATCAGGCGATTGAGCCATTGTTATTTGATCTTTCAGTGAATGTTTCAACTCTTGCAAAAAAAATTGAATCAGTCGAAGAACTAAAATCTCCTGCTGTTACCAAAGTGGTTTTCGATTATAATAATTTTGCACTTTACTTTTCCCGTTCACCTATTCCTTTCGTTCGTGAGGCAAAGACAATGCAGGAAAGAATTGTTCGGGCTGATATTTATAAGCATATAGGATTATATGTTTACAGAAGGGAATCGCTTTTAAGATTTACCTCGCTTGATCAGACGGATCTTGAACAAATTGAAAAACTTGAACAACTGCGGATGCTTGAAAACGGTTTTAAAATAAAAGTGGTAGTTACAAATTATGAAAGTCTGGCAGTTGATACACCTGAGGATTTGAAACGTGCGAGACTTTATTATTCAAAAATGCAAAGAGAAAAAGAATGAGTTTTCCCGGCAGAATAGAATTAGCGAATACACCTACTCCGGTTCAACAAATCAAATTTGATAATAAAAAATTTTTAATTAAGCGGGATGATTTCACCGGGGTGGAACTTTCCGGGAATAAGGTTAGAAAACTTGAGTATCTGCTATACCAGGCAAAAAAAGAAAAAGCTGAATACATTTTTACCTGCGGCGGTGATCAATCAAACCATGCAAGAGCAACTGCCATTGCTTCTGCCAAACTAGGAATTAAGACCAAAATATTTTTATGGGGAAATGATAAACCAAATTCCGGATGGAAATCTTTTTCTGGATAAACTTTCCGGTGCTGAAATATATTACCTGAACAAGAAAAATTACGGATTTGTAAATGAAATTATGCAGGAGGAGAGTGAGCTTTTAAATAAAAAAGGTAAACGTGTATATGTTATTCCTGAAGGAGGTTCAACGACGCTTGGAATCTGGGGATATATTTCTTTTATTAATGAACTTTCTAAACAAATTGAAATCAGAAAACTTGACGGAATATTACTTGCTGCAGGCACAGGTGGAACAGCTGCCGGATTACTGGCTGGTTTAGCACTAAATAAAATTAGATTAAAAATTTATGCTGTAAATGTTCTTTATCCCGGGGACTATATCAGAAAGAAAATTTTGCAGTTAGCAGAAGGAACTATGCTTGATTTTAATCTTAAAAATAAAATAGATGTAAATAATCTTGAAATTTTAGATGGTTACTCAGAAGAAGGTTACAAAAATACCAATGCAAACAAAATTGATTTAATAATCAGATTCTTCAGGGAAACCGGGATTCTTTTCGATCCTGTTTATACCGGAAAAGCTTTTTTTGCATATCACGATAAGTTTTTTGGAAAAAATAACAGATCGAAAATTCTCTTCCTTCACACAGGAGGATTGTTTGGTATATTCGGGAGAAAGAAAACATATGTAAAAAGTATCTGACTATCATTTTGCCTATGGAATTATTTAAGTTTATTTTTGTGTATGGATTGTATTTTTTGTGATATAGTAAACCTTAAAGGTGAAGCCGAAATTTTATTTGAAAATGAAATGGTAATGGCTTTCCTCGATATCCGTCCTGTAAATTATGGGCATACCCTTGTTGTTCCCAAAAAACATTTTAATAATTTTCTGGAATTAACGCCTGAATATTTACAGGAGCTTAGCAAAGTAACACAGTTGCTGTCGGGTGCTATCAGTAAAGTTCTTAATGCAGACGGGTTTAATGTTATTATTAATAACGGTGCTGCTGCAGGACAAACAGTTTATCATTTTCATTTTCATATCATTCCGAGATTCAATAGTGATTTTAATTATAGACCGCGATTTAAAGTTTACGCGGATAATTCAATGAAAGAATTTGCAGATTTAATTCGTGATGCAGTAACAAATAAAGGTTGAAATTAAATGGATAATAAAATAAGAGTGTTAGTTGCAAAAGCCGGGCTTGATGGTCACGACAGAGGAGCAAAAGTGATCGCTGCTGCACTTCGTGATGCAGGTATGGAAGTGATATATACTGGATTGAGGCAGACGGCTGAAATGATAGTTGAAGCAGCAATTCAGGAGGATGTTGATGTTATTGGTATCAGCATTTTATCAGGCGCACACATGACAATCTTTCCAAGAATACTAAATCTGATGAAGGAAAAGGGAGTGGATGATATTCTGCTTACAGGCGGTGGAATAATTCCTGAAGAGGATATAAAAGCTCTTAAACAAATGGGAGTCGGTGAAATATTTACTCCCGGTGCAGCAACAACGGAAATATCGAAATATATAAAGGAATGGTATTCGAAGAATCCCAGAAATAGTTAGTTGATCTATTCTCTGCGGGGAAAGATCTTATCTTTTACATTAACCAGGGTGATAACAATGAAAAAATTTTACTTCACTTTGTTCCTGATGATTTCCACAATCAGTTTTTCTCAATCTTTAGTAGATGTAATTAATCTTCCATCAGAGACTTTTTTTAATTACGGTTACGGTCTTGTATATGACAATGGCAGCTACTGGATTTCATCTGGGTCTTCCACAAGCGGTGCCGGTCTTATTAAATCTGTTGACGCTAATGGAAATTATCTATCAACAATATCAATAAATTATCCGGGGATTCATGCTTCGCAAGGACTTGCATTTGATGGGGTAAATTTCTGGTATATCGAAAGAAAAACTGCCAGGTGCGATATATTTAAGGTTTCTACATCAGGTACGGTTTTAGATTCTATTACTTCTTCAGAATTGTTTGGCGGCAGCTGGTATATGGGAGGTGCAGCGTGGGATGGAACCGGTTTGTGGATATCAATTTATTATCCAAATACGAGCGCAGCTTTGTATAAGATTGATGTTAATACAAAAACGATCATTGATACTTTACAAACAAACGGTCAGCAGCCGGAAGGTATAGCAATAAAAGGAGATACTCTTTTTTATGCCATGGATGATAATGACGGGGATCCCGAAGCTGTTTATGCGGTCAATCTGGCAACCGGGAATCCTTTGTTTTCTTTCCCTGTTCCGGATCCGAATGGTGAAAATCCAACAGGCTTGGCCTGGGACGGATCGTATTTCTATTTAATGGCAGACTCAGTAGGCGGCTACAATGCCAAGCAGCTTTTTAAATATGATCTTGGAGGAAACGGATCACCACAGATTTCTTTATCGCAGCAATCATTAACATTTCCTCAAACTACAGTCGGTGACACAAGCCATTTAATGCTAACCGTTTCTAATATTGGAACTGCCGATCTTGAGGTAACTAATATTACTTTTGATAACCAGGTTTTCAGTTCATCTGCAGGACCTTTTCCCATTACAATCTCACCGGGAAATAATCAGAATATTCAGGTTGATTTTCATCCGACAGGATTTCAATTGTACACAGGAACAATGAGTATAGAAAGTAATGATATAGTTTCTCCAACAGTTGATGTTGATTTATCAGGTCAGGGTGTAGTTAGCGGTCCATCGATAGTCTTAACAGCCACATCACATAACTTTGGAGATGTATGGATTAACCAGGATGGAAACGCATACTGGAGATTCGGTATTTATAATACGGGCGATTCACCACTTATAATTTCTGATATGCATTTTAATTTGCCGGAATTCTCAATTGAGAGTGGAACTCTTCCGATTCAGATTAATCCAACTGATACATCATTTGTTCGTTTGAGATTTACTCCGACTCAAACCGGAATTTATGAAGATACACTTATTATTTCTTCAAATGACGTTCAAAATCCGGCTGTACAAATAAGTGTTTCAGGAAATGGTGTTATTGGAAATTATACAATAGGCTACCAGTTCTGGTCATTCCAGGTTCCAGATAATCCTAACACGAGCTATCAGGAATACAGGGTTGAAGGGTTGAAACCGATAAATGACATAAATGGTGATGGAATAAATGATGTAATTATCTCAACTGATAATTATTTCACTATGGCGCTCGATGGTGCCGGAAGCGGAACAACTGATACGTTGTGGACATTTAATACTTTCTTTAACAATAACAATGCGGGCTCAATTGGTCAGTCAAATGATTATGGAGTTCAGGATGCAATTGCTATTGTAAGTGATTTAAATGGTGACAGTAAGAATGATGTGGTTATTGGGACCGGTGGAGGGAATGAACATGTATATGCAATTAATGGTATGAACGGAAACATTATATGGCAGTTTGGTGATGACGTAAATTACGGACTTGGTGATTTTGAAGCAGTTGACGGTCAGCGCGATTTTACCGGTGATGGTGTTCCGGATATCCTTGCCATTGCTGATGGAAATGACCAGGGAACTGGTTACCATCGTGCTTATTTATTCAATGGGGTTAATGGAAATATTATCTGGGATTACTTTTATCCGGGTCCTTCTCTTGCATTCGGCAAAACAATAATATCCATCGACGATGTAACAGGCGATGGAATTCCCGATGGAGTGATCGATGTTGGGAATAACGGATCTTCCGATCTTGATGTAATTTGTCTTAATGGAACCAATGGTCAACCAGTATGGATTTTTCCGGTGTCAGGTTATGAACCTAAAGAACTTCTCGAATTGCAAATACCGGGACAAACATCCGATGTAATTTCCTCTCAGTATTTCGGACACATTTACAGAATTGATGGTGAAACCGGTGCACAGGTCTGGTCCTATGACTATGGTTCCTCGGGAATTATTCAGATATCAAAAATAAGAGATGTTAACGGTGATAATATTGATGACATTCTGGTTGCTGCATTTTCAGGCGGTGTTATCTGTTTAAGCGGTGATAACGGACAGGTTTTATGGAATTATCCTATGAATTTCCAGTATGGGGTTGCCGCAGTTCCTGATCTTAATAATGATGGAATTGATGATATGGTTACAGGTGATCAGGATGGAACTTTCTATTGTATAAGCGGCACCGGCAGCCCATTGTTTTTCAGCCACACATTTGCCGGAGATAGGATAAATACGGTAAATATACTTCCTTCAATAGATGGCAATGCGAGTTATGAACTGCTTGTAGGTACTAAGAACGGAAAAGTTGTTTGTTATTCCGGCGGGTTAAATGCTACTCCGGTTGAACTCATTTCCTTTAACGCTTCAACAAATGGAAATGATGTTAATCTAAATTGGATCGTAGCAACTCAGGTTAATAACAAAGGATTTGAAGTTGAAAGAAAATCAGGAAATAATAATTTTGAACCCGTTTCATTCATAAAAGGAAACGGAACTACCTCAAGGCAACAAAATTATTCATACCTTGATACCGGGTTAAAAGAGGGTGAGTACACTTATCGTTTGAAACAAATTGATTATGATGGTTCATTTAATTACTCGCAGGAAATTAATGTAAGTATTGAAAATCCGACTGAATTTAATTTATATCGGAATTATCCTAACCCTTTTAATCCTTCAACTATTATAAATTTTTCACTTCCTAAAAAAACCATGGTTAAACTTGTTGTATATGATATACTTGGAAAAGTAATCAGGACACTCGTGAACAGTGAAAAAGAACCGGGAAATTATAAAGTTCAATGGAACGGGATAAATGATAACGGCTCAAATGTTTCAACCGGGATATACATATACAGAATTGAAGCAGGTGATTTTATAAAACAACATAAGATGGTACTCATAAAGTGATCTTAAGTTTTAAGAGATGGCATTGTTAAAATAAATGCCATCTCTTTTTTTGATTTTCTTTCTTATTCAGAGACATTTCTAATAAAAATCCAACAACCACTCAAAAGAAAACAGCATCTCATTTTAAATCAGAACAAGATTAAAAAAACTTAATAATTGGTGCAAAAAATAGTATTTACCTATGGCATACAAATTGGAATTTACTACGTGAGTTTGGATTTAGATTATTTGAAATTGTATTGAGTTTGAAATTCCCCTGATAGTTCCTGTGTCATTACTGGAGGGGATTGAAATTGCTGCCCACTCAACTAGAAACCTTTGGGCTTGCTTCGGCGGGCTCGAAGGTTTTTTTATTGCACAATCCCATCTAAAATTAATTTCCATCACAAATCCTTTAAAGTATTGTAAATCAATAGCTTCTGAATTGAAATTCAAACACCCTTTCAGTAATTTTATTTACCATAAATTTTTAACAATAGGAGTTTAGAATGGCAATCAAAGTAGGTATTAATGGTTTCGGAAGAATCGGCAGATTGGTATTCAGACGTTGTCTTGCATTAGGTGGTTTCGATTTTGTAGGAATAAATGACTTAACAGATGCTAAAACATTAGCTCATCTTCTTAAATATGATTCTGTTCATGGAAAGTTTAATGGCGAAGTTAAGGTTGATGGAAATGATATTATTGTAAATGGAGACAGAATCAGGATAACAGCTGAAAAAGATCCTGCAAATTTAAAATGGAAAGATCTTGGTGCCGATATAGTAATTGAATCAACCGGCATTTTCAGAACAAAAGAAGCATGTATGAAGCACATAGACGCAGGTGCTAAGAAAGTAATACTTACAGTTCCTTCTAAAGGCGATGTGGATGCAACTGTTGTGCTGGGTGTAAATGACGAAGTACTGACGGGAAAGGAACAGGTTGTTTCTAATGCATCTTGTACAACAAACTGTCTTGCACCAATGGTAAAAGTTTTAAATGACACTTTTGGAATTGTAAATGGATTTATGACTACTGTTCATTCATACACAAATGATCAGAGACTCCTTGATCTTCCGCATAGTGATTTAAGAAGAGCAAGGTCTGCAGCCTTATCAATAATCCCTACTACAACAGGTGCTGCTAAAGCTGTTACTAAAACTATTCCCGAACTAAAGGGAAAACTTGACGGATTTTCTTTGCGTGTTCCGACTCCTGATGGTTCAATTACTGATTTTGTGGCTGTGTTAAAAAAAGAAGTTACAGTTGACGAAGTGAATGCAGCAATGAAAAAAGCAGCAGATGGCGATATGAAAGGAATACTTGAATATACAGAAGATCCGATTGTTTCCGCAGATATAATTGGAAACCCTGCTTCGTGCATTTTTGATTCTCTTTCAACTATGGCAAATGGAAATCTTGTAAAAGCAGTTGGCTGGTATGATAACGAATGGGGTTATTCATGCCGTGTTGTTGATCTGATTAAAAGAATAACAAAATAGTCGTAATTTTTAAGAGACGTTGTCATTACTTCGTCTCTTATTAACATTATTATATTTAACGGATTGTAAATGAAAAAACTTTCAATTGATAATCTGGATCTTAAAGATAAACGTGTTCTTGTAAGAGTTGATTTTAATGTTCCTCTTGATGAAAACCAGAAAATAACAGATGACAGAAGGATAGTGGCATCGCTTCCTACAATTAAGAAGATTATAAAAGATGGGGGAAAAGCTATTTTAATGAGTCATCTTGGTAGACCAAAAGGCAAAGTAAAGCCGGAATTTAGTCTGAAACCTGCAGCAGAAAAACTTGGTGAACTCCTTGGTAAAGATGTTAAACTTGCACCGGATTGTATTGGTGATGAAGTAAAAAAGTTGGTAAGTGAAATGAAAGTTGGGGATGTTTTGCTCCTTGAAAATCTAAGGTTTCACGCTGAAGAAGAAAAGAATGATGCAGCCTTCTCTAAAGCTCTGGCTGAGTTAGGTGATGTTTACGTAAATGATGCTTTCGGAACTGCACACCGCGCTCATGCATCTACAGAAGGAATAACTCATTTTATTGACAAATGTGCTGCCGGCTATCTTATGCAAAAAGAACTGGATTACCTGGGATCAGCTTTAAGCAAACCTGAAAGACCTTATTGTGCAATTCTTGGCGGAGCAAAGATTTCAGGAAAAATTGACGTAATCATGAACCTGTTTAATAAAGTTGATACATTAATTGTTGGCGGGGGAATGGCTTTTACATTCTTTAAAGCCGAGGGGAAAGAAATAGGTAAGTCTTTGCTTGAAGAAGAAAAAATTGATCTGGCAAAAGAAGTTCTCAAGAAAGCTCAGGAATCAAAGATAAAATTTCTCCTTCCTGTGGATGTTGTTGTTGCTCCCGAGTTCAAAAATGATTCACCTGCTGAAACTGTTAAAATTGATAATATTCCCTATGATAAAATGGGGTTGGATATAGGACCCGAAACAATTAAATTGTTCTCAACCGAACTTCTTAAATCCAAAACAATAGTTTGGAACGGACCAATGGGAGTTTTCGAAATGGATAATTTTGCAAAAGGAACATTTGCCATTGCAGATGCGCTTGTTGAAGCTACAAAGGGAGGTGCTGTTACAGTCATTGGCGGGGGAGATTCTGCTGCTGCAATAAGTAAAGCCGGACTTGAGGATAAAGTATCTCATGTTTCTACCGGCGGCGGAGCTTCTCTCGAATTTCTCGAAGGAAAAACACTTCCGGGAGTTGAAGCTTTAAGCGATTTAAAATAAATATCGATTGAAAATTAAAGGTAATATTTGTGAGTAATTCTTATCGTCCTGGCGGATTTGGATTTAGTTTTTTTCCGCCGGTGATTAAAAATCTTCTTATAATAAATGGAGTGGTATTTTTTCTGCAGATAATTATGCAGGGAATTACTTTCCAGGGTGTACCCGGAAATTATTTTCTTGATACATGGTTTGCTCTGAATCCCATCGGGCACAATTTTCAGGTCTGGCAGCTTATTACCTACCAGTTTATGCATGGCGGCTTTACACATATTCTTTTTAATATGTTTGCTCTATGGATGTTTGGAATTGAAATTGAGAACCTGTGGGGATCCAAAAAATTTATTTATTATTATTTACTCTGCGGAGTGGTTGCAGGATTGTTCCAGATTTTCCTGACACCCCTGCTGACTGGTCTGGTTGGGCCTACCATCGGGGCGAGCGGTGCTATTTATGGAGTTCTGATTGCCTTTGGTGTTTTATTTCCGAACAGATATATTTTCCTATATTTCTTTATCCCCGTAAAAGCAAAATATTTAATAACCTTTTTAATTCTTATAGAGTTTTTTGCAATTAGTCCCGGAAGTAATATTGCACATCTTGCACATCTGGGCGGTGCTTTGGCTGGTTTTATTTATATCCTTCTCGATAAAAATAGCAACGCGGCAATAAAAAATATTTTCAATACTTCTTCCTTTAAAATTAAAAAACCATATAATCCCTTCGGTGGTATTTCGGATAGTTTCAAGCATAAAGAGGAAAATGTACAGGAAGCAAAGTTTTATGAGATAAATGATGAAGATAAAAAGGAAGATATCTCCCAGGAACAAATTGATAAAATTCTTGATAAAATAAGTCAATCAGGATACCAAAACCTGACTGATAAAGAAAAGAAAATTCTTTTTGAAGCCAGCAAAAAGATGAAATAATCAGACTGATGAAAATTAAAAATAAATTACTCTTTATAAATTTCTCCGCGATAATTTTAACTTCATTATTCATATCATGTTCTGATAAAACTGTTGATCATGAAAAATTTATAGAAACTTACATAGATTTAAGAATAGCTGAAGATACGTTACACCTGAAGAATGATGATTTTGAAAAGATAAAATCCCGAATATTAAAAGAACACGGTTTTACAGAAGCACAATACAAATCCACGTTTGAATATTTTAATGAAAACCCTGAGTTATGGGAGGAATTTTATAATAAGGCTATTGCGCGCGTTGATACTTTGATGAAGAAGAGGAACTAAACTTATACTTTGCTGCGGCAATTCTGAGAAGGGGAAATGAAACCTCGATATTTAATCTTTCCTTTAAAGATTTCAAATCAGTGAAACCTTTTTTTATTTCAGCTAAAATGAGGTTTAAATCTAAATTTTGGAACAACTTATTTATGTCCACTCCGGGTTCAAACTCAATAATGGTTTCAATCTGCATCGAGATTACTGCCTCAGAAAGTTTTCTTGTAGACGCTATTTCAGCTAGATGATATCCTTTTTTCAGTAGTAAATAGGTTTCTTTAAGATTGGGAGGGATTTCTTTTTTACTATCTCCGGCTTCAAAGGAAAATGAATTTATTATTTCCAAAAAATCTTCGCCAATTTTATTAAACATCCGTTCTGTAAATCCTTTTATTGATAATAATTCTGATTTACCGGCTGGTTTGATACTGGATATTTCTCTCAACACTTTATCCGGACAAATAATATCAGCGGACTGCAGGAATTTTTTTGAAACCTTTGTTCTTGATTCTCTTAAAAGATTATAAAGCTCAAGATCCTTATCATAACCTTGATTAGTATCAATTGGAAATTCATCATTTTCATCTACAAATAATAGTTCTTCCTTTTTTAGTTTTAATGATGATCCTTCTTTGATTAAAACCTTGCTGCTGATTAATTCCTGCAGAATAGTTTTTAGTTCATTCTGATCGTAATTTCTGCAGGAACCAAAAGTAGATAACTTCATAAAATCATTTTCAGAATCTTTTCCACGTAATATTTTCAGTAAAACATTCTGAGTAGTTTTTCCGTTTAATAATCTCATTGTTCTTAGAATTATTTCAGATATATACTCTCGTACTGATTCAGGAACCAACTCTTCCAAAGTACATCTGTCGCATTTACCGCATGTGTACGAAGCTGCCTCTTCACCAAAATAATTCAGGATATATCGAAAACGGCATTCACTTGTAAAAACATATTCTACCATTTGATCAAGTTTACGCTGTGAATTTAAATAGCCTTCATTTATTCTTTTATAATTAATACTTAATCGTTCTGTATCGATGCGCGGTGACCCAAGCATAACTGATTCGTTTGAAAGCGCTTTCCTGTAAGTTATAACTCCAAGATTATCCAGTATAATCAATGATTCATTTAATTCTGCGCTTGTTAACTCAAGATAGCTTGTAAGCTCTGAAAGTGAAAAAGCAACAGGTGAATTTAAAGCGCGGCTTCCGTATTCTCTTAATAAAAGCAGGATAGTTTCTTTAAGAACATTATTATTCACATTCTCAACAAATTGTTTCAAATCATTTTTATTATAATTTATTTGAAGCGTGGATCTTTTATCAAATTCTGAAAGCAGCCTGATATAACCTGCTTCTTCAAGATATTTTAGTGATGAAAATAAAAGTCCTTTACTTACCGGTCTTTTTGCATAAGCTGAAATAAATTCCGTATTAATGGGGATTTCTTTCTCAGTTTTATTTCCTATCGCAACTTTTCCATAATCGCAGATTGCATTATATATATTCTGAATTAATTTTTTATCTGGGTAGGCATTTGAAAGAAAATAATTCTGGATGGAAAGATCTGAATCATCATGAAGCAGAAAAATATTTGATTCTTTTCCGTCTCTTCCGGCTCTTCCTATTTCCTGGTAATAATTTTCTATTGAACCCGGAGTATTAAAGTGAATTATAAGCCTGATATCCTTTTTGTCAATTCCCATCCCGAAAGCGTTTGTTGCACAGATTACACTGATTTCATCATTAATAAATGATTCCTGTATTCTTTTTCTTTCAAGGGCAGGCATTCCTGCATGATAGGATGCACTATTAATTTTCCGGAGTTGAAGATACTCTGCTGTTTCATCAGCTTTTCTTCTTGAAGAAGTATAAATAATTGCGGGGGTTTTATAAATTGAAATCAGTTCAACACATTTTTCAAATTTCCGCGATCCCGGAATTACATTAAGATGAAGATTATTTCTTTCAAAACCTTTAACAAAAACTTTTGGTTTTTTTAACGCAAGCTGCTTAACAATGTCTTTTACAACTTCAGGAGTGGCTGTTGCGGTGAACCCGGAAACCTTTTTTATTGATACAAAATCGACAAACTCCTTTATCTTACTATAACTCGGTCTGAAATTATGTCCCCATTCGCTGATACAATGTGCTTCATCCACAAAAAGATAATTGGGATTTAATTTTTTTATCCTTTCTGCAAATACAATATTCTCAAGCCTTTCCGGCGCAACGTACAGTAATTTAATTTTCCCATATGAAATATCCTGCAGAACAACCTCTGCTTCCCTGAAACTCATAGTGCTGTTTATAAAGGCTGCAATAGTTTCTTCCCGGTTAAGATTATCTACCTGGTCTTTCATCAGGGCTATTAAGGGGGAAATTACAATTGAAAAATTTTCAGATATTAATGCCGGAACCTGGTAACAAATGGATTTTCCCGCGCCTGTAGGGAGAACGGCGAGTACATTTTCACCTTTAAGAATAGCTTCAATAATTTCTTCCTGTGCAGGTCTGAATTTATCAAATGTGAAATATTTTTTTAGAACTTCAGTTGGAGACATTTAAGAAGAAAACATTATTAATAATTCATTACAAATAAAAAGATAATTTTCATAAATTGTAATATTAAATAATTACTATTAATATCCTCTTAATTACTTACCAATATCAAGGTTGTAATATGAAACTTTTTACTTTTCTTTTTTCACTTTTATTACTGCAAACAGCATTTTCACAGGTATCTTATCTGAATCAACAACTGGACAATACTGTTTACAGCAATGCTCCTGAACAAGTGAAGCATTCTAAAGCATTTATCAGGGAGTGGAGGTTTTTTGAACAAAGAGCATATCCCAATAATTATATTCCTGCAGATGCTTACCAAAAAGCTATCGAACAGCGTAATGCACTAAGAATAAAAAATAATTATGCCGATGGAGGAATTTCCTGGGTTAGTCTTGGACCAACACCGGGTGAATATTTTAATTATGGGAAAATATCATCAAGAATTGTTACGGGAACTTATAATCCTAAAAACCACGACATAATTTATATTGGACCTGCTTACGGAGGAGTTTGGAAATCAACTGATGGAGGTGTTAACTGGGTTCCATTGACCGATGATCAGCCATCCATGGCAATGGGTGCAATTGTACTTGATCCCGATAATCCTCAGATTGTTTATGCAGGTACAGGCGAAGCAACTTACAGTGGGTCATCATATTCCGGTTTGGGGTTGCTGAAATCCACAGATGGCGGTGCCAGCTGGACACAGATAACTTCAGGACTTCCGGTTCATTCATATTTTTCAAGATTGGTAATCCGACCAAATCATAATAATGAATTGCTGGCTGCAATGGGGTATAATGGTTTATATAAAAGCACGAACAGTGGAATTTCCTGGAATGTAGCACTCACCGGACGTTGTGACGAAGTAAGATATTCTCCAACCGGTGATACTGTTTTTGTTGCGGGTGCGGGAACCGGGTTTAAACGTTCGATAGATGGCGGTGCAACTTTCTCAACTTTTAGTTCAGGTCTTGTTTTAGGCGAAAGAAATCACTTTGATTATTGTTTTAATAATCCCGCTTATATGTATGCTGCGGCTTATTCTTCCTCTTCATTTAAGGTATATAAATCTACAGATTACGGAGTTACTTTTTCCCAGGTATCTACAACTACTGATTTTGAAGGCGGACAATCCTGGTATGACATGTACTGCAGAGTTAATCCTGTAAATCCGGATTATGCTTATGTAGGAACAATTGATGTATTCCGGACAACTAACGGTGGTTCAACTTTTGTAAATATTACTAATGCATATTCCAACGGTGTAGTTCATCCGGATCAGCATTATCTTTTCTTTGACCCGAATGATGCGAATACGTTTTTTGTTTGTAATGATGGGGGTATTTATAAATCCACAAACAACGGCAACTCATTTACTAATATGAATCAAAACCTGACGTTAACACAATTTTACAGAATAACCACCAGTCCTTTTATGGCAAGCAGAATTCTGGGCGGTACCCAGGATAACGGTACTCAGCAGACATATTCTTCACTTAGCTGGTCGGCTGCTTTCGGAGGTGATGGGGGAGAGGTTGCATTTAATCCTTTTGATCAGAATTATATAATTGGGGAAACACAAAACGGTGGTTTGGTAAGAACCGGCAACAATGGGTCTAACTGGACCAATGGCATGAATGGAATTAATCAAAGTGAAAATGTGGTCTGGGTTGCCCCGATTATTCATCATCCTACTATTTCCGGTACTTATTATGTTGCCCGCCAGAAAGTTTATAAATCAATTAATAACGGTATAAACTGGACAGCGATATCCGGAAATGTAAATGGCACCGGTGCAATTAGTGAACTCGCAATCAGCAAATCAAAAGCGGATGTAATGTTGGCAGCTTCCGGGAGTAATGTTTTCCGGTCAACTGATGGCGGAGTTACCTGGGTGAATATTAGCAACGGATTACCAAATAAAACTGTTTCCTCGATCTACATTCACCCCGATGATGAATCATTGTTCGTTGTCTCGTATTATGGATTGGGCGGATCGAAAATTTATGAAAGTAATACCAGCGGGAATAGCTGGAGAAGTATAAACGGCGACCTGCCTGATACTCCTGTAAATGATGTTTTCATTTATACCGAAGATAATCTTCATCCAAAAACTTTATTTGTTGCTACAGATATCGGAGTATTTCTAACGCAGGATGATGGAATTAACTGGATTGAATTAGCAGACGGAATTCCGAATACATTAGTTATGCATCTTGATTATTCACCCCAGACACACACACTTAGAGCAGGCACGCACGGCAGAGGTGTTTATGAAGCTTATGTGGATTTCTATCTCCCGGTTGAACTTGCCTCGTTCAGTGCTGCTGTTTCAAATAATAGTGTCTTACTTAACTGGATGACAGCTTCGGAAATAAATAACAAAGGATTTGAAGTAGAAAGGAAACTTAAAAATCAGGATTGGGTTACAATTGGATTTGTTACCGGTAACGGAACTTCAACAGAAAAACATAATTATAAATTTTCTGATGAAACCATGAATGAAAATTATAACGGTCGCGTTCTTTACAGGCTTAAACAGGTAGATTTTAACGGGGAGTATAATTATTCGAACCAGGTTTTTGCGGATTTCGATTTTATTCCTGACCAGGTAACTCTGGCTCAGAATTTCCCGAATCCGTTTAATCCAACCACTACAATTAAATATTCTATTCCTGTTGAAGCAAATGTAAAATTGGTTGTCTACAATTCAATTGGTGAAAAAGTCAGTGAGCTTGTAAACTCGGTTCAGGGAACAGGAAATTACCAGGTAACGTGGAATGCAACAGATTTTGCTTCAGGAATTTATTTTTATGCTTTAGAAGTTTCAGATATGCAGAATCAAAATCTCTTCAAAGAAAGCAGGAAGATAGTTTTAGTTAAATAGAATTTGTACAACCCCCACCTAAGAACCCCGATTGATTTAATCGGGGTTTTTATTTGTCTCTCTTACTAAATAATTTGAAATCGTATTTTGATGCTCTTAACATAGTCTGCGAGTGTCCCAGTAAATAAACATTAACTGCGATTTTAGGAACTTTCAAATATTCCTTCCATTGCTAATTGCAAAACTCAAAATGATGATAAAAGTAGTTGTAGAATAATTTGACATATAGTTTTTATCTTCTGCTTTTAACAATTAATTAAATGATAAACGGTATCATTTCTATGTCCCATATTAAGAGTTCATTCCAATTTTAGTTAAATTTATCAATTAAGAATTAATAAATTATGCAGCTAAATGGGAATAATTGAAACAAAAGAATTAACAAAGATATTTTCTTCGGGATCGAAAAAAGTTATTGCTTTGTCTGAATTTAACCTTTCTCTTGAACGCGGAACTATATTCGGATTACTTGGACCAAACGGTGCAGGTAAAACAACATTAATCAAAATTCTGCTAAGTATAATCTTTCCGAGTTCCGGGCATGCTTCTGTATTGGATCGTAGCCTTTCCGATTATACAGTTAAAGAGAAGATAGGTTATCTCCCGGAAAACCACCGCTACCCGAATTACCTTACAGGCGGAGAAGTCTTAAGGTTTTTCGGAAGATTAAGTGGAATGGATGGGACGGTACTTGATAAGAAAATAGATGAATTACTTGAAATGATGAAACTTACAAAATGGAAAAAGACAAAGGTTAAAACTTATTCCAAAGGAATGATGCAGAGGCTGGGATTAGCACAGGCAATGATAAATGATCCCGAACTGATTTTTCTTGATGAACCTACAGACGGAGTTGATCCGCTTGGAAGAAAAGAAATAAGAGATATTCTTCTGGAACTGAAATCACGATCGAAAACTATTTTTCTAAACAGTCATCTTCTATCTGAAGTTGAATTAATTACTGACAGGGTTGCAATTTTAAATAAAGGAAAGCTATTGCGGGAAGGAACTGTTCAGGAATTAACTGAGAAAAAAGAGGAGTACAGGTTATCGGTTGAATCATCTGATTCATCTTTTATAATGCCGGCAGAATACAAAGGAGTTATGATAAGTACTGTTAAAGATAATTTTTATAATGTAAAGGCTACTGATACAAATCAGCTAAACCAGTTTATAGATTATCTTCGTCAGAATAAAATTCTAATATCCGGAATTGTAAAAGAAAAAAGCACTCTTGAAGATATGTTTATCTCATTGATTCAGCAGGCAGAAAAGGAGACAGTGCAATGAGGAATATATATCTTATGACATTGTTTACGCTGAAAGAAGCCATGGCAAGAAAAGTATTTCTGTTTTTTATTGGCATTTCTATCCTTGCAATTATTGTAACAGCGTTAATATTCAGCCTGGTTGATACTCAATCAATTATTTCCGGATTTGAAAGTAAAGCAGGCAATGATTTACTCGTCAGAAACATAGTCTCTTCACTTGAAATTATGATTATTTCGCCCCTTGCAGGATTAGGTTTACTGCTGGCAATTTTTTCAAGTTCAAGCTTTGTACCTAATATGCTGGAGAAAGGTAATATCGATCTTCTTTTAAGCAAGCCTGTTTCAAGACAGCAATTACTCTGGGGAAAATATATAGGCGGACTGCTGGTTGTTTTGCTTAATATCGGTTTTCTTGTAATCGGTATCTGGGTTATTATAGCACTTAAATTTTCATTCTGGGATCCCACTTTTCTCTGGTCGGTACTGATAATTACATTCACCTTTGCTGTTCTTTATTCGCTGATAGTATTATGCGGAATTCTGACCCGCGGGTCAATGCTTGGAATGATGCTGGCGTATTTTATTTTTCTTATTCTCAGTCCGGTTTTAATGCTTGCAAATGATAAGGCAGATATATTTTTCAAGAACGACACTGTTAAAAACATAGTAAAAGGGATTTATTACTTTGTACCCAAAACCTCTGAACTTATGGGTAAAATGATCACAGATCTTGCAACAGGGAAAGGCATAGCAGATGTTCAGCCTCTAGTCAGTTCGTTCATATTTTTAGTTTTAATGATGGTAATCAGCATAATTGTGTTTAGAAAAAAAGATTTTTAATGAAGATCAGGAAAGAATTTATAATTTTATTATTCCTGCTGATAAGTGCCTGCAGCAGCAAAACAGAAACTGAATCTGTCAGTTCTTCTCAATGGAAAATGTTTTACTATCTTCCTTATAATATTGAATATCTCTTATACACAAACTTTCAGGAACTAAGAAAAACAAAATTTGGGAGTGAAGAATTTATCACTTCAATTTCAAATGATACCTCAGATAATTGGATAAATAAATTTGAAAAAGAAACGGGAGTTGGATTAAAAAAAGGAATTAGTGAAATTATTATTGCCAATACCAGTGATGATGCAAGCATTATCGTTGTAAAGTTTTCAAATAATAACCGGGTAAAAAATTATTTTGATGAAAGCTCAGAGTTTATAAAAGATAAGATAAATGGAAAAGAAATTTATTTTCTGAAAGAAAAACCCTCCACCATTATTTACTTCCCTGAAAAATCTACTTTGATTGTATCGAACAAAAAATCTCTGGTCAAATCAATAATTCTAAATGAAGGTAAGAGGTTAAAGGAAAACACAACATTTCTTTCTGTAGTTAATAACATAAAAAATAAAAGTAGTATATGGATGGCGACAGATAAAGGTGCCTTTGCCGCAGGGTTATTTGACAGGTTAGCGGGAAAAGATTCCAGGCTGCTATCACCTGAGGTACTGTCATCCATTAGCAATCTGACTGTATCGGCAAGCTTTAATGATGGTGTTCAATTAGAATCTGCTCTTGGCTGCAACACTGCCGGAAATGCATATTTACTTTCATCTGCAGTTGAAGGAGCAATCGCACTGAATATTCTTTCAAAAAAAAATTATAAGCTTGGAAAAATATTTAATAAAATGGATGTGGATCGTGAAGGTAATTTAATTCGTTTTCACATTTCACTTTCCGAAAATGAACTGAATGATTTACAAAAACTAACTGATGGGACGAACCCGGTTAATAAATTCTAAGGTGAATAATATGCCAGAAGAAAATCTGAAATTAGAAGATCTGCTCAGCAAAACAAAAAATTACGATAAAAATGACAGGATAAATAATGTAACCATAATTGGGGCAGGTGTTATGGGACAAGGTATTGCACAGACAATTGCATCATCAGGGATTGAGGTGCGCTTAATAGAAAGAGATGAATCTCAGCTTGAACGTGCTAAGATAAGTCTATCGGAATCCCTCGAGAGAGAAATAAAAAGATGGTCACTTACACAATCTGAAAAGAAAGCAATACTTTCAAGGATAACCTGGGAACTTAATTTTGATAATGTGGACACAACAGATTTAATTGTAGAAGCTGTTGATGAGGATTTCGAGCTAAAAAAAGGAATATTTAAAGAGCTCGATGAACTGGTAAAAAAGGATACTATTTTTGTTTCCAACACATCGACACTAAGTCTGACAAAGCTTGCAGAAAGTACACGCAGAGCCAGTAAAGTAATTGGTATGCATTTCCTGCATCCTGTACCTAAAGTTCCGCTTGTCGAGCTTGTAAAATGTCTGCATACTTCAAATGAAACAGTTGAAATTGTGAAAGAGTTTGCAGCCAAAATAGGAAAGACACCTGTTGAAGTTTACGAGTATCCCGGTTTTGTTACAACAAGAGCTATTGTTCCTTTGCTGAATGAAGCAATGTATATTCTGCTTGAAGGAGTGGCAACAGCTAAAGATATAGATACCGCAATGAAATTAGGTTATAACTTCGCATACGGTCCTTTGGAAATGGCTGATATGATGGGGCTTGATGAGGTTCTCGCCTGGATGGAAACCCTCTGGAAAACTTTAGGCGAACCGCGTTACCGTGCATGCCCGATATTAAGAAAGCTTGTCAGAGAAAGAAAACTTGGCAAAAAAACCGGCGAAGGTTTTTATAAATATGATAGTAACGGAAGAATTACTTCTGAATAAAAAAATTAAGGCGGAAAAATAACATGAAAGTATTAGTTCTTAACTGCGGCAGTTCATCAATAAAGTACCAGTTTATTGATACGGATCAGAAAACAGCACTTGCTCGCGGAATTGTTGAAAGAATAGGGATGAGCAGTGCGGTTTTAACACATAAGAGATATGATGGTGATGAAATCAAAATTGTAGGTGAGATACTTGATCATTCAATAGGTATAGAGTATGTGCTGGGAGTAATGCTCAGCAAAAACCACGGCGTGATTGATGACAAAAGAGATATTGAAGCTGTTGGACACAGGGTTGTTCATGGTGGTGAAACATTTTCCGATTCAGTTTTAATTACAGATGAAGTTATGCAGGCTTTGCAGGATAATATAGAACTTGCACCGCTTCATAATCCACCTAATATAAAAGGTATACAGGCTGTTAAAAGAACACTACCCGATACACCCCAATGCAGTGTTTTTGACACGGCATTTCATACAAAAATGCCACCTGAAGCATACTTGTACGGAATACCTTACGAATTATATAAAAAGTATAAAATCAGGAGATATGGTTTTCATGGTACATCCCACTATTTTGTTTCTAATCGTGCGGCAGAACTTATGGGAAAAGATTTACATGAATTGAAAATGATTACGGCTCATCTTGGGAACGGATGCAGTATGGCTGCAATAGCAGGGGGAAAGTCGATTGACACAACAATGGGGTTTACACCGCTTGAAGGGTTAATGATGGGAACCCGTAGCGGTGATCTCGATCCATCCTTAATTTTATATATTATGGGCAAAGAAGGATTGTCTTTAAGTGAAGCCGGGACTCTTCTTAACAAGCATAGCGGTCTGATCGGTATAAGCGGCGAAAGCAGTGATATGCGTGAAATTCAGAAAGCGATAGATGAAGGACACAAAAGATCAAAATATGCTTTTGATACTTTCTGTTACAGGATAAGAAAATATGTTGGTGCCTATGCTGCTGCTATGGGTGGTTTGGATGCGTTTGTCTTTACCGGGGGGATCGGGGAGAATTCCTATTTAGTAAGGTCTGCAGTCTGTAAAAATCTGGAATTTCTTGGAATAAGTCTGGATGAAGAGAAAAACAAAAATCAAAATGAAATTATTTCGACTGAAAATTCAAACGTGAAAGTTATGCGTATACCTACCAATGAAGAATTGGTTATTGCGCTTGATACAGCCCAGATTGTGACCGAAATGAATTTACAAGCAGTAAAATGAGATATTAAAAACGAAACAGACTGAAATTTAATTTCAATAGCATTATTAAAAATTTGATAAACTGTTAAAAAATTGTTATTCATTGTACGATCTATAATAAAATTTTACAGGTAAGTTTATGGATTTAGGAATTAAAGGGAAAACAGCATTAATTACCGCTTCAAGCCAGGGAATTGGAAAAGCTATTGCTGAAGGTTTAGCAGCTGAGGGATGTAAAGTGGCAATATGTGCAAGGAATAAAGAAGAACTCCTTAACCTTTCGAATGATTTAAAAAGAAGATATGGTATTGATGCTTCCTGGAGTGTTTGTGATTTAAATAAAACTAAAGATATTGAAAGTACAGTTGAAGCTGTTCATAAACAGCTTGGAACAATTGATATTCTTGTGAATAATTGCGGCGGTCCGTCTTCAGGTTATTTCAGTGAATTTTCGGATAAACAATGGCTTGGTGCTTTTGACCAGGTTTTAATGAGTGCAATAAGATTTACAAGACTTGTAATCCCGGATATGATTGCTAATGAATGGGGGAGGGTTATAAATATAACCTCAATTTCTGTTAAGCAGCCGATTGATAATCTTCTACTTTCAAATTCCTTAAGAAGCGGGGTTACCGGGTTAGCTAAAACTTTAAGTATGGAATATGCTAAATATAATATTACTGTTAATAACGTTGCACCGGGGTTTACTCTGACAAACAGACTTTATGATCTTTCTGTCACAAGAGCTAAACAACAGAATACTTCACACGAAGAAATACTTACTTCAATGGCCAAAGAAACTCCATCCAACAGACTAGGAAGTCCAGAAGAAGTTGCATCTGCTGTACTTTTTCTTGCCTCTCAAAAGGCTTCTTACATTACAGGTACTACTTTAAATGTTGACGGTGGTTTAAATAAAGGTTTGTTTTGAATGATTAACTTAAAGATTATATACAATTATTTTGAAAAAACAAGTTGAAATCTCTCTTCTGCCGGAAGATGTTTTTAATAAAGAAGTACTTTATGAAAAAACTGCCAAAGAATTAAAAGTTTCAATTAATGATCTTAATGCTGCAATTCCTGTAAGACGATCGATTGATGCACGGAGTAAAGAACCGGTATTTAAAATTCTTATAAATGCTTTTATTAATGAATCTCCGGAAGAAACACAACCCCCAATAAAATTTAAACCGGTAACAAACAATAAGAAAATAATTGTTATTGGTTCAGGTCCCGCAGGTCTGTTTGCTTCTTTAAAACTCATTGAGCTTGGAATCAAACCGATTATTTTAGAGAGAGGCAAAGATGTTCAGAGCAGACGAAAAGATTTAAAAGCTATTCAGCAATTTCACACGATTAACCCAGATTCAAATTATTGTTTTGGCGAGGGTGGGGCAGGCACTTACAGCGATGGAAAACTATATACCAGAGCTACCAAACGGGGAGATGTCGGAGCGATATTAAATCTGTTTGTGCAGCATGGTGCAACTGAGGATATTCTAATTGATGCTCATCCTCATATTGGATCAAATAAACTTCCGGATGTCATTAAATCATTTAGAGAAACGATCATCAATTGCGGTGGAGAAATACATTTTAATTCGAGGGTAACCGATTTATTAATTAAAGATAATTCGATAAATGGTGCTGTTGTAAATGGCAAAGAAGAATTTCTGGGTGATGCAGTTCTACTTGCCACAGGTCATTCAGCAAGAGATATTTATTATTTACTTCATAAAAAAAATATAAAAATTGAAGCTAAACCATTTGCAATGGGTGTCAGGATAGAACATCCGCAAAGTCTGATTAACGAAATGCAGTATCACACCAAAAATAAGCATGAAAATCTTCCTGCGGCCTCTTATACACTTTCCTGCCAGATTGGTGATAAAGGAGTTTATTCATTTTGTATGTGTCCCGGTGGAATTATTGTTCCGACGGCAACTGCACCGGGTGAAATTGTTGTAAACGGAATGTCTCTGTCAAAACGTGATTCCCCGTTTGCAAATTCGGGATTTGTGGTTACTATTAATGAAAAAGAATGGAAGAATGTTGATGCGGAAGGCTTGTTCAAAGGATTAAAGCTTCAGGAAAACCTGGAAAAGAAAAGCTTCCAACTGGCCGGTGAAACTCAGAGTGCTCCGGCTCAAAGAGTTACCGACTTTGTAGAAAAGAAATTATCAACACAGCTACCGAAATCTTCATACATCCCCGGATTAACATCTTCACCTCTTCATTCGGAATTACCAGAGTTTCTTACAAAATATCTGAGAGAAGCCTTATTTATTTTTAATCAAAAGATGCGGGGATATTATTCTGAAGAAGCGGTTATTGTTGCAACTGAAAGCAGAACAAGTTCGCCCATTAGAATTCCTAGAAATAACGAAACTTATATGCATACCGAAATAAACGGCTTATTTCCTGCTGGTGAAGGTGCTGGTTATGCGGGCGGAATTATTTCATCGGCAATTGATGGTGAAAATTGTGCGAAAGCGATTGCTGTATATCTCGATAAGAAATAAAAAGAGACTGCTTCTTGGAAAAGATATAGCAGCCTCCTTTAATTTTCAATTACATCATTTCAGGAAAAGCATTTTCAAAACTTTAAAATATACTCTGTCTGAAACGGAAGACTCTGCTTCCATTCTTACATAATAAATTCCTGATGCAAACTTAGAAGCATTCCATGTCTTCTCATAAGTTCCCTGGGACAAAACTTCATTCGAGAGTTCATCAACTACTTTACCAAGTACATTAATAATCTGAACTTTTACTTTACTTTGTTCAGGTATGTTGAACCTGATTTTTGTTGATGGGTTGAATGGATTGGGGAAATTCTGATCAAGGAAATAACCTCGTGTTTTAATGTTCAGGTCAACCATAACTGTACCCGAATAGTTGAAACTGCCGTCATAATCAATTTGCTTCAACCGGTATTTCACAATTCCCTGGTAATTATTGTTTGTAAAATCATCTGTAAATAGATATGAATTCTTCTCTATTGTAGTGCCGTGTCCTTCAATAAATCCTATCCTGGCCCAATTGTCATCAAAAGATCTTTCTATCTCAAATCCTTTATTGTTTTTTTCAGTTGCTGTTGTCCAGCTAATAATGATTTTATTATCTGATACATTTGCACTAAAAGCAATCATCTCCACGGGTACTTCAGTTACAATAACTTCTGATTCATTACTGTAATTTGAAACTGCAGAATCATTATATGCAATTATGCGGTAAATATAAGCTGTTACGTTAGATACGTTGTCTGTAAAACTGGTTACTCCTGCATTAACATTACCCACATCGCTGAAGATATTATTAGAATCTTTTCTTTGTATTCTGAAACCGGATTCATTATTTGAATTATCAACCCAGTTAAGATCTACTGTTCCGGGACTTCCTTCGCTTGTCTGAAGATTTGAAGGAGCCGAAATCGCGGGTTGAAATTCATAAATTTTACCACTCGAACAAAGAATATAAAATTCATTATTCATATCTACACCGAATGAAAGTACGGAAGCCGAAGCAGTGTTAACTAGGGTATTTATAAGATTAGTTCCGCTGTAATCCAGGCTCCATATTTTTCTTGAACAATAATCGCCATAGACATAAGTTCCGGTTAGTTCAGGACGTCTCATTCCCCTGTAAATGTATCCGCCGGTAATCGAGCAGTTACCCCCGGAATGATCATACTCCCATATAGGAAAGAGATAATCTGTTCCCGTGCATCCCGATGAATTATAAACATGATTTCCTTCATAACATCTCCAGCCATAGTTTCCACCGTTTGATATAGTATCAATTTCCTCCCACGCATTTTGTCCAACATCTCCACACCAAAGCAGGTTTGTAGAAGGATCAAAACTAAAACGCCAGGGATTCCTCATTCCGAAAGAGTAGATTTCTTCCCGCCATCCCTGTGTATTACCAACGAACGGGTTGTCCGGAGGAATACCATAATTAAGACCGCCGGATGGATTGTCAACATCAATTCTTAGTATCTTTCCAAGTAAAACAGATTTATTTTGGGCATTATTATTTGGATCTCCAGCCGACCCACCATCTCCAAATCCTATATATAAATATCCATCGGGGCCAAATGTTGTTCTTCCACCGTTATGATTTGAATATGGCTGATCAACTTCAAGAAGAACCAGCTCACTGTTCTTATCTGCGGAATCAGGATTCGAAGTAACCTGGAATCTTGAAACGTGAGTTCTCAATGGATTTGGTGTAGTATAATCGACATAAAAATATCCATTGTTTGCGAAATCAGGATGAAAGGCCAGACCGAGAAGTCCTGTTTCACCTCCGCTTGTAACTCTGTCAGTTATATCAAGAAAAGTTTTTGTTGTGGTTGTATTTCCGTTATTTTCAAAAACTTTAATAATCCCTGACTGTTCAACTATAAATACTCTATCCGTTCCATCAGGAGCATACTGCAAATCAACAGGATTTGAAAAAGTAAGGTTAGGGTAGGCCTGTTGTAAAGTGTATTGGGCCTTAGTGTTCGTCCCCATAAATATAAGTATCGCTGCAAAAAGTAGAACAATTTTTCTATTCAACTTTGCCTCTCTTTTTAGTTGTTGGTTTCTTTTTAGATTTATCTTTTTTAATAGCAGTTTTTCTCTTGATAATTATTTCGGGATTCTTTTCCCTGGATACAATTTCTATTGCACTTTTGATGTCATCCAATTTGTATCCTTTTTCCTTTGCAAGAGTAATAACATACTGAAAAAATAAAGCTGAGTTCTTTAACTCAGTTAAAATAAATTTCTCTAATCCTGAAGCTTCAGATTTTTTCTCAACCTTTCCCTGTATACTCTTCTTTGCCGTCTTATATCTTAATGCTGAATTCAGATTGTACAAAGTGATAATATTCTCCATCACTTCTTCAAATTTTTCCTTATTGAAATATGAAAAACCATTATAATTGTGCAAACCTATATACTCATTGAATATATTTATAGTAAAGAGATCTGTAATAAATATTCTACCTTCATTTGAAATGGTATTAGTATAAACCTTTTTACCGATAGCTTTATTTAAAAATTGTATCTCCTGCCTGTATTTATCAGAAATAATATTATTGGATAAAACTTTTATCAGTTCATAATCGTCTATAAAATTATTCGGTTTTTCTTTTACGAATTTCAGTTTTTCAGGAATAACCTTTTCCAATAAAAATCTGTTGAAGAAATTTTCATCCTTTGGTGAACCAGGTTTGGTTTGCAGATATTTTAAGATAATAGAAATAGTTAAAATATCTTTATATGAATTACCATTTGCATTCAAAATAGAAAACTGAGCTTTGACCTCTTCAAACCATGAAGTTTTTCTCTTTGCTTCTTTCTTCTTTTCTATTACTCTGCTAAAATCCTTTATCGATGATAATTCATTCTCCAGTTTTTCCCTTATCTGGGATTTATCCAGTGGGAGCTCGTTCAGTTTATTAAGTTCGTCTATAACAATGTTTAACCGGGAATAAAATTGTTCACCTGGTTTAGTTTTAGTATCAGCATTAAAAGCAAAGGATTTCACCTCTTCAATTAAATGAGGTTCAAATAATTGTGAGATGCTTTGGTGCAGAGATGCGAGACTAAGTTCGCGTATAGCTTCTTCTACAGAATAAACTCCCCGGCCTTGGAGATAATCATTCAGTTTTCTGTATGTTCCATCCATATCATAAATTTCTCGAAAATCAAGCAGGACTACATATTCATATCCCTTAAGATAAAAGTATCTCCCGAAATTTTGAAAATCTGAGCCGGGTGCAAGGTATTCAAATTTTGTTTTATAATCTTTGAATATATAATAGACATTGTTGTCTGAATTTATTGCAAGCGCTTCTGAAAGAGTTTTGCTTTGTTTATTATCACCTACAACTTTTTCAACTGAATATTTAATTGTTCCCTGGCATTCTCTGTAAGAATTATTATAAAGCACCAGAGTCCTTTCATATTCATTCCGGTTTGTATAAGCAAAAACTGATTCGTTAAGATTCCCACTATCCTCAATAAAATCGAAGAATTCAAAATTCTCAACCTGGCTGAAAAGATATCTTTTTTTCATTAATGGAAAAATCTGATCTTCATGTGTACGAACCAGGTTCTCGTCTATAAATTCATTATAGTAAGCGCGTTTATATTCCATTCCATACTTCTCAGAAAAACCCTCAACCTGTCCATGTCCAAACATTGGCAAGCCGGGCATAGTGACCATCATAACACAAACACCGAAATACTTATCACCTTTTCCAAATTGATTTACTGCAGTTTCCTCATCCGGATTGCTCATAAAATTAACATATCTTTTTAAAATCTCAGGATTGAAATTAAGTGTATTTTTTACCAACAGTCTGTACTTTTCGTTTTCTTCTTTCATTAACATATGCATGAATGCACTATTATAAACACGGTGCATTCCCAGAGTTCTTACGAAATAACCCTCCATTAACCAGAAAGCTTCAGCAAGCAGAAGAGTATCCGGTTTTTCGGCTTTCATTCGGTCAACCACTTCGCGCCAGAATTCGTTGGGCATTTCATTATCAAATTGTTCCCGTGTCATGGCATATTCGGCACGAGACGGAACCGCACCCGCAGATCCGGGAACGGGGAACCATAATCTCTGATAATGTTTTTTAGATAAAGTCATAGCTGCATCAAAACGAATTATCGGAAACATACCGGCGACGTGTTTTATGGTTTGATAGACTGATTCCCTGACTTCAGGAATTAAAAGATTTAATTGAGCCGTATCATTCCACGGCATATTGGTCCCATCGTTACCGTGATAGATATACTTGGTATCACCGGTATATTTATCTAGTCGCTGAAAGACAACCGCAGCATCGGAACGTGAATAATATTTATCTTCAATTTTTATTGAAACTCTGTCATCATCGGAGAGATCGGGACCGTTAAATGAGTAAGAAGGATATGGAGGGCTGTTCCTTTGAATAAAATAGTATGGTTTTGTAGTAACCCACTTTGAATAAATTCCCGTATGATTTGGAACCATATCACTGGCCATTCTGATACCACGTGCGGATGCTCTTTCTTTCAGATTGTAAAAAGCCTTTTCGCCGCCAAGATCCTCTGCAATTATATAATCATATAAAGAATAAGCAGATGAAACTGCTTCAGAATTACCCGTAAGATGTTTTATCTTTTTTGAGGCACTGCTTCTTTCCCATATTCCTATTAACCAGAGAGCAGTAAAGTTCCATCGTGCTATCCGTTCAAGTTCCTCATCCGGAATTTGATCCAGCCTTGTGATTGGATGCTGATATTTTTTTGAAAGCTGATCCAGCCAAACGTAAGTGTTTTTTGCAAGCATAACTACACGCGGCATCCAGTCAACATCTGCAGAAAATTTTTCATATTCAGACTGATAGTATTGCATTTCTTCAGTTGAAAGATTTTCACCGGCTTCCATTCTTTCTTTAAGTTTTTTAAAATATTCTTCATCAAATTCATAAGAGGGAACAGGGGGAGTCCCTTTTTCACCTCCGCCATGCTTAACAAATAATTTGTAATCCTCGTGAATAAGATCTTTACCACCTAAAAGACGTTTCCCGAATTTTTCAAAAATAAAAACACCCCATTCTTTATAAATGAAATCAAGCTGTCCTTCAAGGTTATAGGGATTTGTTACAATTGGTTTTCTTAAAAACTGAAACAATGGCAGATTTTCTTTTCCAATTGGTTTTTCAGTTATAAGAAATTTTTCAACAGTATCGAGGAAATGCAGGTATTTGGTTTTTTCTGCAAGTAACTTATCATCGTAAAGTTCCTGAAGATTGGAAGCTGCAGGATTATTATTCTGAAGATTAAGGAGAATCATTTCTTCGATAATAATTTCTTTGTTTGATTTATTTCCCGTAACGCCAATAAGATAGTCTTCAGGTTGTACATTACCTTTGTATACCTCAAGAGGAGGGAATTCAATTAAGAATTCTAACAGAATCTTATCTGTATCTTCGTCACCCAGATTACCTTTAAGAAACTTGATACCGCGTGAAAAAACACCAGGATTTATTTGGGTTTCATAATAACCGACAAGGAAATGTAATATTTCGTGAATTAGCCCTACTGCATAAACCTGCCCTGGTGTTGTAAGAGCCTGTTGATCTTTTCCTGTTTTTTTTACCTGATTTATTTTATCCGCCAGGTATCTTGCTATGTCAAAATCAGCAATAATTAAATCGCCGGTAATCGTAAAAAGATTATCTTCAAGTTTGAATTTTTTCCTGGCTTTGGAAGATGTATGAAATTCAAAAGTAATATTGTTCCTGATCTTATTCATCAGAATTTATCCAGTTAGCAAAGTGGGAATTTATCTCGTTCATGCGTATTAAGATATAAAATATCTTTAACGATTAAAAATCAGATGATGTAGTTCACAGAAAGTGATTATGGTATTTTAATTGTTTAAGCCGGATGGTAGGCGCAGCTTGATCCGACCCAGGTTTTATTTTTATTAAAGTCCACTCCCATCATCTTCCCCTTGCTCATTCTAACAAGATTATTTACAAGAACCGGTTTATCACGCCAGATGAACATCATTCTGATCTCAACTTTTGAGCGCTCATCATCGGGAGTTTCAATCAGCGGTGCATATTCTATCTTTTTCTGAAGTATATAATTTTTTTTGTCTTCTATCTCATCAAGTAAAGCCTTGTCAATTTCTACTTCCACACCGTGACCAGCAAAAGAGAAGAGCGGTTTTAAAACATAATTTTTAAGATCTTCTGGATATTCCTCAAGATCATTAAGATAATAACATTCTGGCGCATATTTGCTTTTAAGCAGGGGTAGAGAGAATTTGCTTACCCTGAAAAACCAGTTCGGATGTCCGACCCAATCGACATGTAATTCATCAGTAAGATTAAAATTATATTTCACATTTTTACGGATCAGCTCATCAAAAATAACCCGGTTATAAATTTTATTAACCGGTATAAGCCTGCTGTCATTTTTGTAAAACAGGAATTTCCCGTTTTTAATAATTTCTGAAATACCCACAGTTTTTATTCCCAGATATTTCTCTGTGGCTGCAAAATCTATCCTGGTTTTCTGATTTTCCGGTTCAATTTCCATAAGAATAACATTCTCAGGATCTGATTCTCCAACAATTGTATCTTTTAATAATTTCAGATACGATTCTTCGGTTAATCCATCAAAATAAGTTGTAAAACCATCCGGGATCTTAAAATACTTTTTAAGAGTTTGTTCATAATAAGCCTGGTAAGCATAAACTGTTGGAAATCCCTGTAGTTCGATAAGCTTTGGGATGAATCCACCATTCCCGTTTTTACAGATTGCAAAATCTATTGAAAGAAAAACAGGGTGATCATCTTCCCCGGGAACTGAAAGCCCTTGCGGAATGGATTCTCTTGCACTTACTTTAAAATCATTTGTTTTTATTTGTTGAACTATTCCGTCGCATGCTTTAATTAATTCATTTGTAAAATTTCTGGTAAGAAAAACAGGTGTTTCAGAAATACGGAAATCAACAGGATATTTTAATCCTGAGTTCATCTCCTCTATGAAGTCATCATAATTCTTCTGTGAGAAGTTTCTGTTGAATTTATTTCTTAATTCGGGGATCATCGATTCAAATTATTCTGAATAAATTGAATTTAATTCTAATATTGCCCGTTTCAGGAACCCAGGCAGGATGGTTTCCCTTGTAAGTTTTATTTTATCTTCATCATTTAGCCAGGCAATCATTTCATCATATTTTTCAGTTCCAAACTGATTGACAACCTGCTGTTTTCTTTCATCCTGTTTAAAATGATAGAGCATGCTTTCGGGATCAGCTTCAGGATGAAACTGTGTACCTATAATTTCATTGGACAACCTGATTGCTGTCATAGCCCGTGTTTCTTCGCTGCCAATGGGTATTTCATACGAGAGAATTTCTGCTCCAAACTCATCCATCTTTTTCATATCCGGGTCAGTCACCTGGTATTGTCTTATATCGGCTGCATAAAAAGGGTTAGGTAAAGCTTGAAATAGCGGGTCACTTAAACCTGTATTAGTTTTTGTAAAAGGCAGAACTCCGAAAGATTTCTTATCTCTTTTTGAAACTATACCGAGGTTAAAAAATCTGCTCATCATCTGAAAAGAATGACAAATGAAAAATATATATTTTTTCCTTTCACTATTTGTCTGGTTGAAATTCCATATTTTATCTATAAGACTAAAATAGTTTTGCTCCCATTTCGTTCCTTCGCCTTCAAAAGGACTTCCCGGACCGCCCGAAGAGATATAAATATCATTATCAAGCTCAGGGATTTCATTTTTGAAACGGGTATCAAAAACTTTAAATCCTAATTTAGATATACTGCTGGTGTTATTTACCTCAGATATAATTTCTTTAATACAACGAATACCTTCATTACGTTCATTGTTATAAAGATCAATCACCGCTACTTTTAAATCAGACTTCAAAAAAATCTCCTGTTAGAGTTAGTTTATTTAATTAATCCAGATTTAATCCTTTATGCGTTCCATCAATTATATAATCGACAACATTTTTAACATCAGAAGATTGTTCCCAGATATCAAGCTGTCTGTCCGCCCCTGTTCCATTTTCACAAATTGTTTTTATGTAATTAATTTCCTTACGAGAACCAAGCTCATCCACAACATCGTCAACGAACTCAAGCAGTTCGTCAATGAGTTTAACTGTATCAATCTCAGTTTGTTTTCCAAAATCTATCATTTTTCCCTGCAATCCATACCTTGCAGCCCGCCACTTATTTTCCGCAATTAATGCTCTTCTGTAAAGTCTGAATCCGAGATTTTGTTTTATCAGTTTATGAAGCTTTGCTACTATAGCCTGCATCAGGGCAGCTAAAGCAATTGTCTCGTCAACCAGCATAGGAATATCGCATACACGGAATTCAAGAGTTTCAAAAATCGGATGTGCACGAATATCCCACCAGATTTTTTTTGCATCATCTATACAGTTTGTCTTTATAAGCAGTTTTATATAATTATCATATTCTGAAAGGCTATTGAAATAATCGGGAATTCCGGTTCTGGGGAATCTATCAAATACCTTGCTTCGGTAGGATTTAAACCCGGTGTTTCTTCCCAGCCAAAATGGAGAGTTAGTTGACAAAGCAAAAATGTGAGGTAGAAAATATCTTGCTGCATTCATTACGTGCAGTGCGGTCTCACGATCATCAACTCCAACGTGAACATGCAAGCCGAAAATAAGATTAGCTCTTGCAATTTGCTGCATATCGGTTACTATCGTTTTGTAACGCGGATGTGATGTGATTTTCTGATCTTTCCAATGTGAAAAAGGATGGGTTCCGGCAGCTGATATTCTTAATCCTTTTTTTATAGCAAGTTTTGCCAGATCACTTCTTAATCTTGTTACTTGCTCGCGGGCTTCGTGTATATCTTTACATACATTTGTACCCACTTCAACAACAGACTGGTGCATTTCAGGTTTTACATTTTCGGCAAGAATCATCTTCCCATCTTCAAGTATCTGCTGAATGTGTGAGCGGAGTTCACGTGATTCAGGGTCTACTATCTGAAATTCTTCTTCAATTCCTAATGTGAATAATCCTGGTTCAGCCATGTTAGTCTGTATTATTTATTTTAAAACTTCGTTTTTCACGAAAGATGAAATAAAATTTCCCCAGGTTAAATTGTTTTTACCTGGTTTGTGCTGCTTCGCTTTCCTGATTGCCATATTTGCAGAAGCTTCAACTATCCATTCAAAATTTTCCTCACCAACTGAGTGAATGTCTGCATCAGGTGCAGGATTACAGAAATCTATAGCGTAGGGAACTCCTTCTCTCATAGCAATTTCAACAGTATTAAAATCGTAGCCGAGGGCATTATTTATTGAGAAAACTGCATCTTCAATTTGTTTGAGAATTTTCTTTTCTGTTGTCATCTTTTCTTTAACATAACGAAGATGATGCGGCTGTCTCGGATCGTACTGCATAATGTGAACATCTTTTCTGTCCAGGCAATAGCATCTGAAATATGTATCAAAAATAATTTCCTCCTGCAGTATCATTACTAGCTGACCGGTTTCGTTATATGCTTTAAAAAATTCATCAGAATTATTAAGCTTGTATACATTTTTCCATCCTCCGCCGGCGAACGGTTTAAAGTAGGCAGGAAAACCAACGTAACTGAACATTCCTTTCCAATCTAAAGGATATGCAAGATTTCGGAATGAATTTTCGTTTGTATCCGTGGGATGCTGATTTGAAGGTAGTAAAACGGTTTTTGGGACAGGAATGTTTAGCTGAGTCATAAGAGCATTATTAAAAAATTTATCATCTGCAGTCCACCAGAAAGGATTATTTATCACTGCTGTTCCTGTAAGCGCAGCATTTTTTAAGAAAGCACGATAGAAAGGAACATCCTGCGAAATTCGATCAATTAAAACATCATAGCCACAGGATTGTCCCTGTGTAACTTTATCTATTTTTACAAATTCTGCTGTTATTCCTTTTTCCTTTTTAGAGTTTACTCTTTCAACAAATGCTGCAGGGAAAGTATTTTCCTGTCCGAAAAGGATTCCTATTTTCTTCATAGAAATTATCCTGTTTAATGAGGGTGATAAATGAAATGTTTGTAAACTAAAATTTAAAGTAAAAATTAAATAAATGAATTACAATCAACTAAAGCGAGATTAAAAATATCTGATCTGTGAAAGATATTCCGGAAACATTTCCCTCCACCATGGCCAGTCGTGTAACGCTCCCCGTCGAACATCAAGCCAATGTTCAATTCCTTTACCTTTCAGAATACCGGAGAGATTAATGTTATCCTGAAGGCAAATATCCTTCTCTCCTGTACCCAGAATAATTCCTATATTCCTAATTTTATTAAGATACCATTCATCATTCAGGTTCGGCAGGTAATCAGGCGGGTTATTAAAATAACAGTTATCATCATAATAGCCCATAATAAATTGTTTGATATCATATGCTCCACCCAAGCAAAAGAGGTAACTTACTTTATCGGGAAAACGGAATGCAATATTTGCGGCGTGGTATGCTCCGAAACTTGCTCCGGCCAGAGCAACTTTGTCAAAACCTGTTTCATGTTTTGCAAATTCAATAACATCATTTAAAATTACATTTTCATACCCGTTATGTGTTTTAACTCTGTCTGCAGGATGAATTGAATAGTTATACCAGCTGTCAGAATCAATGCCATCAGGACAATATATTTTAACGTGTCCCGATTCAATTAAATGAGCTGCAGAATTTATCAGTCCAAAATCTTTTAATTCATAATATCTTGCCCGTGAGGTTGGGAAAGCGATTACAGGGAAGCCCGAATGTCCGAAGACAAGAAGTTCAAAATCACGATTAAGATATTGTGTCCGCCATTTATGATATTCTTCTTTCAAAATTTACTCACGATAATTTACGGGGTTAATGGGATTACTTAATTTTTGCAGAAAAGATTCAGAATGTTTTCATGAAATTTTTCTTCCAATTACTTCTGCGATCGCCTTAATCTGTTGCATCAACACAGTGAAATCATCTGGAAGTATAGCCTGGGGTCCATCAGATAATGCATTTTCAGGGTCATGATGAATCTCGATCATCAGTGCATCGCAGCCGGCAGCGACTGCTGCCCGTGCCATAGGTAAGACTTTATCGCGCATTCCTGTTGCATGAGAAGGATCAGCAACTACCGGAAGGTGACTTCGTTTGTGAATCACCGGGATAGCAGATAGATCAAAGGTATTTCGTGTATTTGTTTCAAAAGTTCTGATACCTCTTTCACAAAGCATTACTTTTTCATTTCCATTGACGAGTACATATTCGGCAGACATAAGAAGGTCATCAATCGTGGCAGCCAATCCTCTTTTCAACATTACCGGTTTAGATGCTTTTCCTATTTCCCTGAGTAAAGAAAAATTTTGCATATTTCTTGCTCCAACCTGGAAAATATCAGTGTACTTTTCAACAAGCGGAATGTGATTTATTTCCAATACTTCAGTAATCATTAAAAGATTGTTTTCATCAGCAGCAGATCTCATCATTTTTAAACCTTCTTCTCCCAGCCCCTGAAAAGAATAAGGGGAAGTCCGGGGTTTAAAAGCTCCGCCCCTTAAAATTTTCGCTCCTGCATCAGAAACAATTTTTGCCAGCTTAAAAATCTGATCTTCACTTTCAATGGAGCAGGGTCCGGCTATAACTATTACTTCTTTACCGCCTATTTCAACGTCTTTTATTTTCAGAACCGTATCCTCTTTTTTATATGTCCTGCTTGCAAGTTTGAAAGGCTCTGTTATCCGAAATACATCAGCAACTCCGTCCAGAATTTTTACTTTCCGGATATCAAATTCAGGTTTTACCCCTATAGCACCAAGCACAATTTGTTCATCACCTGTTGATTTATGAACGGAAAATCCAAAACCTTCAAGGTGACTAATAATATTTTCTAACTGGGAATCAGAGACATTTTTTTCAAGTACAACAACCACTATAATACTCCGCAATCAACTTAGTGAAATTTTTTCTCCCCGGCAGTTACCGCAAGGTCAAGGTGATCCTCTTTGGTTGGGATGGCACACGAATACTTAGCACTGTATGCACAATAAGGATTGTAAGCCAGGTTAAAATCGATAGTGTAAACATAATTACTATCAGGGTTTATATCAAAATCAATATAACGTCCAACGCCATATGTTTGATTTCCCGTCGTATTATCAGTAAACCAGATGCTGTAATATTCTTTGCCTCCGGATGTTGTACCTTTATATACATTTACTTTGTAAGACTGATTTTTATAATTAAAAGTAACAAATCCATATCTGACAACCTTCCTCTCTTCACCTTTGGTTCCATAAATCGTTATTGTATCTTTTAGCGGATATTCCTGCAGCTTACTTTTAAAAACAAATGCGGGATCTACAGGGTAATATTTTAATGGACTAAATTGTACAGTAGAATCATGATTAAATGGAGAAGTTGGTGTGTTTTTCATATAATCATTTTTTTTCTGTCTGTACTGCTGAACCTCTTTAATATATTGTTCTTCTTCCGGAGTGTACTTTTTTCCACATGAAAAAAGCAGAAGGGAAAAAGAAATAATTCCGAATAAAATTATTGGTTTCATCAGGTTTTCTCTTTTACTTTCTTTTTTAATTCACTTAGTTTGTTAAGAGCTTCTAGAGGAGTAAGATTATTTATTTCAATTTCATCAATTTCATTTCTGATTTTGTCGTCTTTCATTTCGAACAAACTGATTTGTAAATCGTCCTTCTCTTTCAACTTTTTAAGTTTTTCTTTTTTCTCTTCATAAGGTGTTAGTTCTTTACTTTCCAGATTTTGCAAAACTTCTTTTGCACGGTTTGTTACAAATACAGGGAGCCCTGCCATCTGCGCAACCTGAATCCCATAACTATGGTCGGCACTACCAGGGTTTACTTTATGTAAAAAAATTACTTTATCGTCATATTCACGAACTTCCACTTTATAATTTTTAATTCGCGGAAAAATCTCAGCCATTTCATTTAGTTCGTGGTAATGAGTTGCAAATAATGTTTTTGCAGAGAGTTCAGGATTTTCATGCAGATATTCTGTTATTGCCCACGCAATTGAAATTCCATCAAACGTACTTGTCCCTCTTCCTATTTCATCAAGTAGTATCAGACTTTTTGAAGTTGCATTATTTAAAATGTTTGCGGCTTCCTGCATTTCTACAAGGAATGTACTCTCTCCGGCAGAAATATTATCACTTGCACCAACCCTCGTAAATATCCTGTCAACTAATCCTATATGAGCTTCTTTAGCCGGAACAAAAGAACCAATCTGAGCAAGCAGAATTATAAGTCCGAGCTGACGTAAATAAACAGATTTTCCAGCCATATTCGGACCGGTAAGAATAATTATCTGGTTTTCTTCATTATTAATTTTGCAACTGTTAGGAGTATACTTTTCGCCTGGTGGAAGTATTCGTTCCACAACCGGGTGTCTTCCATCAGTGATCTCAATTCTGTCTTCTTCATCGAGGAGAGGTTTGGAGTATTTATATTCTTCAGCACATTCAGCGAACGAAATAAAGCAATCCAGCATTGCTATCATCCTGGCATTCTGCTGAATCGACTCTGCCTCATCTGCAGCAGTTAACCGGATCTCATTAAATAATTGTGATTCAAGATCGTAAATTTTTTCTTCGGCATTAAGTATCTTATCTTCATAGCTTTTCAGTTCCGGAGTAATATATCTTTCAGAATTAACGAGTGTTTGCTTTCTTACATAATTATCCGGAATCTTTTCTTTGTGTGCATTGCTTACTTCAATATAATAACCGAAAACCCTATTGTAATTGACCTTTAGTGAGGAAATATTAGTCCGTTCTCTCTCACTTTTCTGCAGATTTGCTATCCAGTCCTTGCCGTGTAATGAAATGTCTCTAAGCTCATCGAGCTCAATGCTGAATCCCGATTTAATAACTCCGCCATCTGTGAGACTAAGGGGGGGAGAATCCACTATTGCTTTCTCAATTTTATCAACAAGTTTTTCCAGTTGAAGCAGATTTTCATTTAATTGTGATAATGTTTTTATTTCCGTCTCACTGAGAAGATTTTTTATTAACGGAATTTTCTTTAATGAAGATTTAAGAGCTACAATTTCCCTGGGATTAGCACGTCCGGTGCAGACTTTGGAAATCAACCTTTCAAGATCCCCGATTTCCTTTAATTCATTTCCAAGCTTCCTTCTCAGGTTTTTTTTCTTTAGAAGTTCCTCAACACTTTCCTGTCGTTTTAATATTGGTTCAAGTGTGATAAGAGGGGAGGTTATCCATTTTTTTAAAAGTCTTCCACCCATTGCAGTATTGGTTTTATCCAGGATATCAATCAGGGAACCTTCACGTCCTCCGTCCTGCATCGAATAAGTTATTTCAAGGTTTCTTTTAGTTGAATAATCCAGTGCCATATATTCGGATGGATTATAAATTGAAACCTTGTTCAGGTGTGATAAATTTGCTTTTTGAGTTTCCTGCAGATAATTAAGAACAGCACCGCAGGAAATTATTCCCGCTGTCAGTGCTTCAACTCCAAATCCTTTAAGGTTAACAGTTTTGAACTGCATCAGTAAAAGATCTTTAGCGTATTCAAAATTAAAAATCCAGTCGTCAAGTTTTGTTATTCTTATCGATGGATTAATTTTATTCACAAGACTAGTCAGGTATTCTTTCTCTCTTTTCTGAACAAGTATCTCTGCAGGTGAGATTGATTCAACCTGCTGTCCAATCATTGAGGCCGGAATTTCAAAACAATAAAACTCACCCGTTGAAATATCGCAGAATGAAAGCCCGGCTATTTCATCCTTTTTATAAATTGAAAGAAGATAATTATTTTTTTTATGATCAAGAAGTTTATCGGAAAGTGTTACTCCCGGAGTAACCACCTCAATTACTTCGCGTTTAACAATGCCTTTAGCAAATTTCGGATTTTCAACCTGCTCACAGACCGCCACCCTGTAACCTGCGCGCACAAGTTTGGGAAGATATGTATCAATTGCGTGATGCGGGAATCCTGCAAGCGGAACATCCCCGGCAGCACCATTTGCTCTTCTGGTTAAGGTTATCCCTAAAACTTTTGAGGCTATTTTAGCATCCTGGTCAAAAGTCTCAAAGAAGTCTCCGATCCTGAAAAGAAGGATAGTGTCGGGATTAGCTTCCTTTACCTTGTAATACTGAGTCATTAAGGGAGTTTGCTGCTGCATATACCTTTTAAAATAAAAAATTAAAATATCTTAATCGAAATAGAATATCAATTTATTTCAGCTAAGTTAAATTTTATTTATGCACTCTTTTATCCGTTTTTCTTATAAGAGAATAATTTTAACTTTGTATTAAGTTATTCAATTAAAAAGAATTAGTCCCTATTTAATGCAGAAAATATTCAGAATTTTTCTTTTCTACATTCTTATCTTTTTCTCCCTAACTTCCATTATTTCAGCTCAGGTTGATTCGACGGGAAAATTTAAGAAGACCTATTACCCAAACGGAAATGTAAAAACCCAGGGAACTTACTGGCATGGAAAGTTGCATGGGGATTATCTAGAGTTCTATTCGAATGGTAAATTGTGGAAACGCTGGCATTATTTTGAAGGTAAAGAAGAGGGAATGCAAACCTGGTATTTTGAAGACGGCAAGGTTAGCACAGAATGGAATTATAAAGATGGTGTAAAAGAAGATACTTCATTCTGGTACTACGAATCAGGTGAACTATGGGCAAAACAAAACTATTATCATGGTGTTCTAGATGGAACAACTTACACATATTATAAAACTGGTGAACTTCAGGGTGAATGGAATTATGTAATCGGACTTTTACAGGGTGTTTCAAAAACATTTTATAAATCAGGTGCAGTTGAAGTTGAGAAAACTTTTAATAATGGTGTGATGGAAGGTCCTACCAAAGTATATCATGAAAATGGTAAAGTTGCGGTTGATGCTTATTTTAAAAATGATAAGATCGTCGGTGAAGTTAAATTGTACGATTCTGCGGGTGAAATCCGGGTGATAGATACTTATGAAAACGGTGAAATTAAGGACAGGGTTCGTTATGATTATTTGGGGAAAATTGAAGCAAAGGAAAATACTGACAGGCAGTATTATGATAATGGCTCTCTGAAAAGTGAGATATATTATAAAGACGGTAAAAAAGAAAACTTTGCGAAATATTATTATGAAAGTGGTTTTCTGAAAAATGAATACCACTATGAAAATGATACATTAAATGACAGATCAAATTCTTATTATGAAAATGGGGTTTTGCAATCATCTGTGGATTACCTGCACGGAATAAGAACAGGAATAACAAGGAATTACTACCAGGATGGTTTAATTGAATCAGAAGTGGATTACGGTGATAACAAGAAAAATGGTATTTACCTTGCTTATTATGAAAACGGAAATGTGAAATTTGTGAAACATTTTAACGAAGATGTTCAGACCGGTGAATTAAAAACTTTTTATGAAATCGGCACGCTTGAATCCAAATGCTCTTATGTTAATGGGAACCTACAGGGACCAAAATTTTATTATTATAAAGATGGATCATTGCAGCGTGAAGAGAATTATGCTGACGGTGAACTGGATAATTTGGTGAGAGATTATTTTCAAAATGGTAAATTGAAGAAAGAAGAATTTTATAAGGACGGAGTTCTTCAAACAAGTAAAGTTTATGACGAAGGAGGGAAACTTGTTTCATCAATCGGTTTTTAAATTATTGTGTCTGCTTATTTTACTTGTAAATGTTATTATTTATTCTCAGGATGGAGTTATAAAGGAAAACTATCCTGACGGAACAATAAAACAATCGGAAACATATGAAAACGGTAAACTGAATGGAGAGGCAAGATACTATTATCAGTCAGGAATTCTAAAAGAGGTTAGAAATTATAAAAACGGGATGAAAGACAGTATTAACAACAGCTATTACCCCACCGGTATTTTAAAAGAAATTTTGAATTATGACAATAATAAGCTGAATGGTGTTTATACAACTTATTATCCATCAGGAGTTCTTAAAGAAAGTGGACACTATAACAAGGGAGTTTTTACAGACACAATTAAAACATGGTTTGAAAACGGTAATCTGAATTCGCTGTATTTTTATAAAAATGGATTACGCGAAGGAACTGCCAAAGAATTTTATCCCGAAGGCGGATTGAAAGTTGAAGCGGAATATCTGCACGATGTACAATCAGGCAGAACAAACTGGTATTACGAAAATGGTGCGTTGAAGGGAAAGTATAATTATTCCGAAGGAAACATGACAGGACCTGCTGAAGAATATTATCCTGATGGAAAATTAAAAGCTGAAAAAAATTATAATTTCTCACAGTTAAATGGAATCATCAAAGAGTATTATGAAAATGGGAATCTAAAATCAGAAATTAGATATGAGAACGGATTAAAAGAAGGACCTGCAAAAGCTTACTATGAAAACGGCACACTATGGTCCCAGCAGCATTATGATGAAAACAGACTTGGGGGGGATACAAAAATTTACCGCGATAACGGATCTTTATGGTATATTGAAACTTACGATGAAGGAACACTTAAAAATAGCAAAGAATATTCCCTAGAAGGAAAACTCATTTCCGATAAGAAAATTTCCGAACAGAAATGAAATAAATTAACAGGGTTGTTATGAGTAAAAAAATAAATTCCGTAACAAAATTTACTATTGGACTTTTACAGATGTCACTCTCAAAAAATCCCGATGAAAATTTAAAGAAAGCTGTTGATTGGGTTGGGAAAGCTGCAAAGAAAGGAGCAAAAGTAATTTGTCTTCCGGAATTATTTAAGACACAATACTTTTGTCAAAAAGAAGATATAGAAAATTTTAATCTGGCTGAAAAAATACCAGGACCCTCAACAGAAGCGTTGGGAAAAGCCGCAAGGAAATATAAAGTTGTTATTGTGTCTTCACTTTTTGAAAAAAGAGCCCGTGGAGTTTACCACAACACTGTTGCAATGATAAATACAAAAGGAGACGTATCCGGTCTGTATCGTAAAATGCACATCCCTGATGATCCTGCTTATTATGAAAAATTTTATTTTACTCCCGGCGATCTCGGGTATAAATCTTTTAAAACTGAATTTGGCAATGTCGGTACACTCGTTTGCTGGGATCAATGGTATCCTGAAGGAGCAAGAATAACAGCTTTAAAAGGCGCAAGTGTTATCTTTTATCCTACTGCAATTGGCTGGCATCCTTATGAAAAGGAAGAGCATGGTAAGCCGCAGTTTGATTCGTGGCAGACGATTCAGAGAGGGCACGCAATTGCAAACGGAATTTACGTTGCTGCGGTTAACCGAGTCGGTTTAGAAAAAGCTGAAAAAAATTCCGCAGGAATTGAATTCTGGGGATCTTCTTTTGTAGCAGATCCGCAGGGAATTATCATCGCGGAAGCATCTGCCGATAAAGAGGAAATCATTCTTGCTGAAGTTGATAATGAAAGAATTGAATACATTAGGAGAAACTGGCCCTTCCTTCGTGACAGAAGGATTGATTCTTATTTGGGAATCGATAAACGGTTTCTTGATTAGAAGATGAAGAATCAGAAAACAAAAATAAATATTTCGGAATATTCTCTTCCTGCTGAGTGGGAAAAGCATGAAGCAACCTGGATTGGCTGGCCACACAATAAAGAAGACTGGCCGGGAAAATTCTATCCAATTCCCTGGGTTTATGGCGAAATTGTAAAATACATTTCACGCGGAGAAAAAGTAAGAATAATTGTTGAAGATAAAGGTCATCAGAAAAAAACTGAACGTGTTTTGAAATCTGTTGATGTAAATTTTGACAACCTTGAATTTTACAAATTAAAAACTAATCGCGGCTGGATAAGAGATTCGGGACCTGCCTTCATTAAAAATAAAAGTGAAATTATAGAAGTTAATTTTAGGTTTAATGCCTGGGCAAAATATGATAACTTTAAAAAAGATGAGAAGCTCCCTGCGTTTATTTCAAAAAAGCTCGGTTTGAAAAAAATAATTCCAATGTATGATGGAAAGCGGGTTGTACTTGAAGGGGGAAGCATTGATTCAAACGGCTGTGGAACTCTTCTTACTACAGAAGAGTGTTTGATGGACGAAAAAATCCAGGTAAGAAATCCCGATTTTACAAAAAAGGATTATGAAGAAGTATTCAATAATTACCTGGGGATAAAAAATACTATCTGGCTGGGTAAAGGGATAGCCGGAGATGATACGCACGGACACGTGGATGATCTCTGCCGTTTTGTAAATAAGAATACTGTCGTTTTAGTCCAGGAACAAAATGAATCTGATCCGAACTATGCTGAATTAAAAGAGAACAAAGAGAGACTGAAGAATGCGAAGCTGGAAAATGGGACTTTATTAAACGTTGTTGATTTACCTATGCCTTCACCGGTTATATTTAAAGGGGAAAGACTTCCGGCAAGTTATGCAAATTTTTATATATCAAACTACGCCGTTCTTGTTCCCACATTTAACGATCCGAACGACCGGATTGCTTTAGGCATTTTATCAGAATTGATCAGCGACAGACCTGTAATTGGTATTCATGCTGTTGATCTTGTATGGGGCTTGGGTACCATTCACTGTCTTACGCATGAACAGCCGGCTTAATTTTTATCTACCATCTGTAATACTAATTCAGCTGATTTCTGTGACCTATAAATGGTAATTATGTTTGAATTTAGTCGGTAAACACCTTACTTTTGAAAGTTAAATTAATTGTACTTTTAAGAGGAGAACTACTTTGATAATTGCCGTCCCAAAAGAAATTCTTTCCGGAGAGAACAGGGTTGCTACAGTCCCGGATGTTGTTCCCAAGTTGATTAAAGCAGGATTTGAAATCCACATAGAAAAAAATGCAGGGTTAAATGCCGGTTTCACCGATGAAAAATATAAATCAGCCGGTGCTAAAATAATTGATAATTTGCAGGAATTATATTCTACCGCTGATATAGTATTTAAAGTTCAGAAACCAATAGAACATCCTGATCTAAAAAAACACGAACTCGACCTGATGAAAGAGGGAACTTTACTTATTACATTTCTTTACCCGTTAAATTATCCGGAAGATGCTAAGAAATGTGCTGAAAAAGGAATAAATGCTATTTCTATGGATATGATCCCGAGGACAACAATCGCACAAAAAATGGATGCACTTAGTTCTCAGGCAAATATTGCCGGCTACAAAAGTGTAGTTATGTGTGCAGATACTCTTGGAAAAATTTTCCCATTAATGATGACTGCTGCAGGTACAATTTCTCCCGCAAAAGTTGTAATAATGGGTGCTGGTGTTGCGGGTCTTCAGGCACTCGGTACAGCGAAAAGATTGGGTGCCGTTGTGGAAGTATCTGATATTCGTTCAGCAGTTAAAGAGGAAGTTCAATCACTCGGTGGAAGATTTATTGAAGTAGAAACTGATGAAAATATGCAGGATGCAGGAGGTTATGCCAAAGAAGCATCGGAGGAATTTCTGAAAAAACAAAAAGAACTCATATTCAAACATATTACCGAAGCTGATATTGTTATTACTACAGCTCTGGTGCCTGGCAGGAAGGCCCCGATTCTGGTGACTGAAGAAATGGTAAAGAATATGAGACCCGGAAGCGTAGTACTCGATATGGCTGTTGAGTTTGGCGGAAACTGTGAAGTTAGTGAGAAGGGAAAAGCAGTTAAGAAATACGGAGTTACAATAATTGGTGAACCGAATTTACCAAGTCTGGTTCCAACTCATTCGAGTGAAATGTACTCGAAGAATCTTCTTAGTTTAATTACACATATTGGAAAAGAAGGAAATGTTACTTTAAACCTGGAAGATGAAATTGTAAAGGGAAGTCTGATTACTCATAATAAAGAAGTAATAAATCCCCGCGTAAAAGAATTATTAAAGTAGTCTGCAATTTATATAATTAACTAAATTCAATTTAGCGCAAAAGTAACTGCAGACATAAGGAAGGAAAATGTTTATGGAGAATATAACTTTTTTAATGCACATATATGTTTTTGTCCTGGCGATTTTTGTCGGCTTTGAATTAATAACCAAAGTTCCCCCTACACTTCATACACCGCTTATGTCAGGATCAAATGCAATTTCGGGAATTACAATTGTTGGAGCCTTATTAAGTGCCGGACTTGAGCAGTTCACAATCAGTACAATCCTTGGTATGGTAGCGGTAATTTTCGCAATGATAAATGTGGTCGGCGGATTTCTTGTTACCGACAGAATGTTAAAAATGTTTAAAAAGAAAAAGTGAGGATAAAAAATGAGATTAGTAATTGAAATAACTTACCTGGTATCCTCAATCTTTTTCATTTTTGGAATCAAGTACCTGGGATCACCTAAAACCGCACGAAAAGGAAATCTCTTTGCTGCCATTGGTATGGCTATGGCAATTATAATTACATTATTCGATCAAAATGTACTGACATTTGAATGGATAATTATCGGGGTTCTGGTTGGCTCACTTATCGGAGTAATACTTGCTATAAAAATTCCAATGACAGGGATGCCTCAAATGGTCGGAATGCTGAATGGTTTCGGCGGCGGAGCTTCTACACTTGTAGCATTAGCGGAATATTATAAATTGAATCCAAACTATCCTGTAGATCAGGGAATGATTTTTAATCTTCCTATCACGCAGGGAGTTGCAATTATACTGAGTTTACTTATCGGCGGAGTTACTTTCACCGGGTCGATGATTGCTTTTGGAAAACTGCAGGGACTTGTAACCGGTAAAGTAGTTAAGTATCCTTTCCAGCATCCTTTAAATCTTATACTTTTACTTGCCGTTATAGGAGGCGGTGCGTACTTAGTAATTAATCCCGGTTCAATTTCACTCGTTTTAATTATCACTTTGGTCTCTTTGGTCCTCGGAGTTTTATTAGTACTTCCAATCGGTGGTGCAGATATGCCTGTGGCAATTTCTCTGTTGAATTCATATTCAGGAATTGCCGGTTCCACAACAGGATTTGTACTTGGTAATAACGAATTAATTATTGCCGGAGCTTTAGTCGGCGCCTCAGGAATTATTCTTACTCTTATAATGTGCCGCGGAATGAACAGGTCGTTAATGAATGTATTGCTCGGAGGGTGGGCATCTGCCGGAACAACCGGGGAGTCAACCGGAACCACATCTCCCAAGGGCGATGTTAAATCAATTGATGCGGAAGAGCTGGCAATGCTTCTTGATGCTGTAAGCAGTGTAATTATTGTCCCGGGATATGGAATGGCTGTAGCCCAGGCACAACACGCGGTGCGCGATTTAATGAATGTGCTTGAGAAAAAAGGAATAAATGTACGATTTGCAATTCACCCGGTTGCAGGCAGGATGCCCGGACATATGAATGTACTTCTTGCGGAAGCGCAGGTTCCTTATGATAAACTTTATGCGATGGAGGATATTAATGATGATTTCTCCAACACAGATGTTGTAATTGTTATTGGTGCAAATGATGTAGTAAATCCCGCTGCACGCCACGATCAGAGCAGCCCAATATTTGGAATGCCTATTCTGAATGTAGATTATGCAAAGACTGTGGTTATAAACAAGCGTTCTCTTAATGTAGGATATGCGGGAATTGATAATGAACTATTCTTCTATCCGAATGCACTTATGTATTTTGGTGATGCAAAAGAAGCAATGACAAAACTTACAAATGAAATAAAGAATCTTTAATACTAAAATTAACTTTATTTTTGCTCCCGGATTAACCGGGAGTTTTTTTAAAAAATATTATTGAATAGGGGAAGTCCATTTTTTAACCAGCTCCCAGATATAATAATATTGATTAAACCCCTGTCCTATTATATAATTGCCTGGGGTAGAGAACAACCAGTTGACTCCTTCCACTATTTGTTGAGTATGATACCCACTACTGATTTCCCATGCGGCTATCCCAAATTCAAGATATGAAACTACCGCCAAATCATATTCATCGTTAATTGCCATATAGTAAGACCTTCCAATGTTAGTAATGTGCCGAACAACATTTGCGGAACTAATATCCCAGCCAAATAAATCGCTGTTTATAATTGCGAATAATTTTGTTCCCGATTTATTGAACTGTAATGGCCAGGCATTTGCAGATCCCGGAATCTCCTTAATTAAATTCCCTGAGTTATAATCCCATAATTTTATATTTGTTTGCTTGTCACTGGTTGCAATAATTGATTGATCAAGACTAACATCCATATAATAAATGGGAATTGGATTAGAAAATTTATGTTCGGATTGCCAGGTAGTTGTATTAAAGTATAATACGTCTCCTCCTCTCTCAACAATTAAGTCTTGGCCGGTATAACTGAATTTCATTACTTTCGGTGGTATTAGATTATTAATCCTTTTAACAACATTCCCTGAATTAATGTCCCAGATTGTTATATACCCATTATTTCCCCCAGCAGCTAATAGTCTGTTATCCGGACTTATTGTTATTTCTTGGAATATTTGTGAAGTTGAATCAGCACTGTTGAGTGTCGATATAAGTTGTCCGGTAAATGTATTATAAACATATATTGCAACATTATTGGCTGTGTACCCACCGAATGCAATCAGGGATGCATCATAGCTTAAATTAGTCCAGGTGATTCCATAATGTACATCATATCTATGAAGCAGACTTAGTTGATTTGAAAATAAAGCTTTAATTTCTGTAAATGCCGAGGTATTATACCTTGAAAATGCTGCAACCCGGTAAGAGTAGTTAATTGAAGTATCAAGATTATTATCAGTAAAAGAATGATTATTGGTTCTTGCTATTTCTGTATAATAGATTCCATCTGTGCTGCGTTCTATTATGAAGCCTGACTCAAAACTATGATTATACTCCCAGTCTAACTTTAAAGAATTATTATTTATTCCTGTCAATGTCAAATTGTATGGAGCTGAAAACTGAAGAGTCTTGTATGGAAATTGTGCAGGTTCTCCATGAATATAACCCATCTTAGCATAAATATAAAAATCAGGGTACTCCCCCACAACAAAAGAATCCAGCACAACTGTTTTTGTCGTATTTGCGGGTACTTGTTTTATAATAATAATGCTTCCATTAGAAATATATTTTTCAATCACATATCCGGTTTCAAAATCATTATTATCATTCCAGCTCAATGTTGCAGCGGTATCTGAAATAAAGTTTATATCGAGATTGTTTGGTGTGTTTAACTGAACGATTGCGGTTGCAATATTAGTGTACCCGCTGAATCCATCCTTTGATTTGGCTCTGACCCGGAAATAATAAGACTTATTTATGTCAACCTGTCCACCAATAGTGTAATTTGTAATGTTTGAATCAGCCTCACCAATTTTAGAAAAAATGGAATCATTTATAGCTTCCTCAATATCAAATCCAGTTTCGAACTTGCAATTATCAATCCAGCTCAACTCAATAAGAGTATCTGATTTGATAAACGCCTGCAAGTTACTTGGCATAAACCGGTAAACATTCACAATCACGTATTTTGAAACTGTTAAATTTCCATCCATATCATATCCTTTTGCCTGAAGAATATGCTGACTCCCATCCTGAAAATAGAATGTGTTCCATAAATACTCATAAGGTGGATTTTTAAATACAGCCTGTTGTGATGGAATTGATTGATCAACATACAACTCAACTCTTAGCATATTATCAATATTCGTACTGATTTTTATTGTGGTACTATCGGGTACATTTGAATTCATTACCGGGTTTGTTATCTCCAGGAAGGGGGTTCGATCGAGATTATTCGTTGGTTCGTTTTCAGAACACCCCTGAAAAAGAACAGTAATAATAAACATGGAAATTATGATTACTGATTTCATTTTACACCCTTTAAAACATTTGTATAATAACTGATTAAAGATAATGATTTTTAAAAATATAAGAAATCAGCAAATGATTTTATTTCCCCAATAATTTAGTACACTCAATACAATTTATACAATGTATAAAGACTTAGCACTCTTTCAGTTTTTATTTTAAATTGAACTGTTAAATTATTTGAATTCCGCTATATTAGAAAAGAATAAATTCCAGGTTTTATGAACAAACTTCTTTTTCTTTTTTTATTTATCCTCATCTCAGCTGGCAATAGCTTTTCTCAGCAGGTATTTACCTTTGATCTTTTCACAGCACAGCTTGAAGATTCAACACTTATCGTAAAAGACAACGGCGGTGTTACAATATTTGAGATGGCTTTTAATAATCCTCACGATTACACTAGTTGATCTTGACGGTGATAGTGTGGATGAATACATAGTAATAGATTCCAGCGGGACAGAAGAATTTCCAGATTACACCATTTATATATTCAATACTATAGATGCATTTACTCTTGCCGATTCTATTCCCAGCGGTACAACAGAACCGTATGATATGTTTTCTAATGAAGAGGGAGGAGAAATTATTGTAACCGGAAATCCGGACTTCGAATCTTTCAGCCAGGATGATAGCGATACATTCCTGCCAATAAATTGCTGGAAATATGACAGCGGACAACTATATCTTGTGAATGATGATATTTATGATTTATTTATACAGGAAAATGATGAAATAATTGATTACCTCGATTCATTCTATGAATCCGGGGAGTATAACTGTGAGATCACAAAGCAGATCAAATCTGCAATTGCTGCGGCATATGCAAACTACCTTAATGCAGGAGAAGTTACCCTTTCCTCACAGTTTATAAAAAAGTATTATCTCTGCAGTGATATTAATGATTTTATTAAAAATATAAATCAGATATTAACACCGGGAGATGATCAATGAAAATGGAATGGAATAAATTTGAAGGAAAGACGCTTCACATAACACTTTATGAAAATTACGGGTTAACTCTTGATCCCAATTCAGATACGCCTATTTACGAAATTGTTTTTAAATCAGGTAAACTTACTAAAGCATATGATGACGGACTTTTGCTCGAGACAACCAGGGAAACCGAACAGGTAAGAATATTTGTTCCTTATCAATCAATAAAATGTGTGGAAATCTTTAACATTTAGGGGAAACTTTGTATAAAATATTATCTCTCGTTTTACTACTTACTTTACCGCTAACGGTAAAAGCCCAGGAAAATATTAAGATAGAATCACTTGAAGCTTATCCCGATAATGATGAAACTGCCTTACCGGTTATTTCCGGAGGTAAACTTACAATTGAATTTGATCTTAATGCAGACAATGTTCCTCAGCTAAGTGTTGTATTTCGATTCTGTGATAAAAACTGGAATCCCACCGGTAATCTTTTTCTGGCTAATAACGGTTATAACACGTATACTAACCTGGATTTTTCCACGTTACCCGGGACAGTAAAAAAAGCAAGGTATCATTTCAAAGAAAGTTTTCCTGATAACAAAGGAATGGTTTCATTTCCATTTTCAGGGAAGTGGATGTATTTTATAACAGATACTTATGATACATCAAAAGTATTTGCAAAAGGGAAGTTTGTTTACGTACAAGACCAATTAGGAATGAATGTAACGCTGAAAAAAGAAAAGCTTGAAGATAAAACTTATTTCCCTACAGAGCTTTCATATATATTCAATATAACTTCTGAATTTAATCTTCCGGATAAATTTTATCCTTCGTATGTTGATCATATGGAAATAATTGAAAATCATAAAACTGATTATCCTTATATTGTTGATAAAACATTTAATACAAATCAACGACAATTTTATTGGAACGGTGATAGAAAATTCACATTCACAATCAGGGATATTCAACCCGGAAATGAATACAGGCAGACGGATATCCGTGATTATAATAAGTTCATAGGACAAACTGTTAAAGCACAGTTTGACGGACTTGAATATTCAAGATTTTTTAAGCAGGGCAATCCCGATCTTAATGGGGGAGAAAAACTATTGAAATATAAAAATGATTATGCAACTTATCTTAACGTAAACTTTTCAATAAGACCTCCCAATGATATTTACAACAGTATTTTTCTTGTGGGGGCTTTTAATAAATGGGAAGTTCTTCCTGAATATAAGTTGAATGAAGCCGGAGGTGTATATTCTATAACAATTCCTTTAAAACGAGGGATCTACGATTATCAATATGTCACAGGAGAATTATCAGGAAATTCTGTGAAGGATATTGACTGGTATACTCTTGAAGGAAACAGCTGGGACACGGAAAATTATTATTATGTATTTTTGTACTATAACGATCCTGATCTTGGTGGATATGATCATATTATTGGTTACTCAAAAGTTTTTAGCAAAAAATAACAGGACAAAATGGAAAAGTTGAAAACAGGAATAATCGGGACAGGGCATCTCGGTAGATTCCACGCTAAAATGTTTAATAGTATTGATAACTGTAAACTCGTTGGAGTTTATGATATAAATCAGCTGCAATCAAAAGCAGTAAGTGAAGAATACGGAACTGAAGTATTTGGAAATCTTCCTGAACTATTTAAACAGGTTGATGCAGTTTCAATTGCAGCAACAACGAGAGCTCACTATGATTTAGCCAAAGAATGTCTGCAAAATGGAAAACATGTTTTTATTGAAAAACCAATTACAACCACAATTCTGCAGGCTGAAGAAATAGTAAAACTTGCTTCAGAAAAAAATCTGAAATTACAGGTTGGACATATTGAAAGATTTAATCCGGCTTTAATTTCTCTTGAGGAATTCATACTTGAACCAATGTTTATTCAGACAGACCGACTGGCACAATTTAATCCACGCGGTACGGATGTCGCAGTTGTACTCGATTTAATGATTCACGATATAGATATTATTCTGAGTTTGATAAAGAGTAATGTTAAACAAATTGACGCTTCCGGTGTAGCTGTTGTTTCTGATTCGATTGATATAGCAAATGCAAGAATTCAATTTGAAAACGGCGCTGTTGCCAATGTTACTGCCAGTCGTATCTCGCAGAAAAAAATGAGAAAAATGAGAATATTCCAGAGAGATAATTATATATCTCTGGATTTTATTACCGGTCTTTCTGAAGTATACCGGCTGGTTCCTGTCGATGAGGATACGGGAATGACAACTTTATCTTTTGGTGAGATTGGTGTTGGGGACAAAAAGAAAAGGGTTATTTATGAACAGCCTGAAATAAGGGAAATAAATGCATTGCAGTATGAACTTCAGCTTTTTGTGGATTCAGTATTAAATGATACAAAACCAATAGTTTCAGGTGAAGATGGTTTGCGTGCTCTTCGTGTAGCTGAACAAATACTTCAGAAAATAGAAGAGTCGCAAAATATTAATTTATCAAAGTAGATTATCGGGAGGCAAAGATGAAGAAAAAATTATTATATATTTCGTTCATATTGATAATGTTCAGCGGCATAAGTTGCAGTGTTTATCAGACCATTGTTAATCTTTCAAGACTTCAATTTAAACTTGGAGATGTTAACGGGTTTAGTTTAAACGGTGTAAGCTTATCGAATAAATCAAAATTAGCTGACTTTAATGCTATCGAGTTATTAAAAATTTCACAAGCAGTTGCAAGCGGTACTTTGCCCGTTTCGTTCACATTAAATGTGCAGGCAAAAAATCCCAATGATGGAACCGGCGGCTATTCAAATACTAACGCCACAATTAGAGATTTTCCATGGAGATTATTAATTAATGATAAAGAAACAATCTCAGGCGGATTAGGAAATCCTGTAACAGTTCCCGGAACCGGGGAAATATCAATTATTCCTCTTAGAATGAATTTAGATCTGGTAAAGTTCTTCCAGAACAGAGGATATGAGGATTTGATAAATCTTGCATTAACATTAGGCGGAAAAACCGGCTCATCTTCCAATCTTACTCTCTATGCCCAGCCAACTGTTTCTACTTCTTTAGGGCCGATTAAATACCCGAATGAATTAAGAATTGTGAGTGTTCAGTTTACGAATAAGTGAGGTGTGCTTTATTATTCTAAATTAGTATTATAAGGCATTGGATGACAATTGAAAATTAAGTCCT
>CAVUZG010000001.1:0-104211 GCA_963745945.1 uncultured Ignavibacteria bacterium | reverse complement strand
GTAATCAGCAGGTTGCGGGTTCGAGTCCCATTGCCAGCTCAAATAAAGCCTTAAAACAATCTGTTTTAGGGCTTTTTTAGTTTTAAAGGATTTTGAAATCTTTGCTTTTTATCTCCCATTTTAAATTGAAGTTTTAAGGAGATCTAAAACCGAAAATCCTGATTCTTTGTTTTATGGTTAGTATTTTCTTTTTAATTTTCTCTTGTTTAAAATTCAGACAAATAGACCAGGATCATACTTTTGGTAAATTACCTTTAGATAAAATTAAAACAATGGAAAGCTAATGTCCCCTAAACAAATTAAAATAAAAGATAAAACTAAGTTATACATCATGTGGAATGATGATGCTGAAAGTGAATTAGGATTAAAGTATCTGCGTGATGAATGTCCCTGTGCGATGTGTAAGGGGGAAACCGTTTTGTTAAAAACTTACAGACCGGCAAAAAAGGATACAAGTAATCCTGAGATGTACAAAATAAAAGATATTCAGACCGTGGGAGGATACGCAATTCAGATCACCTGGAAAGACGGACACAACACCGGAATTTACACCTGGGAAAATCTAAAACAGCTTGCTGAGGATGAAGGAAACGATACGCAACATAACTATGAAAACCTTATATGATTTCACAAAAAGAATTAAAACATTACGCTTCCCTGTTACATAAAAAACAGAGGCAGAAAGAGAAAAAATTTATTGTTGAAGGTAATAAGCTTTTAACAGAGGGAATTGAAAATGGATTTACACCCGAAATTGTTTTAACCACTTTACCCTTTTTCGAATCCCAACCTGAATATTTTGAATCTTTAAAAGGGTTAAGGATTGAACATATTAAATCTCAGGAATTAAAAAAGCTGACTGATACAAAATCTCCGCAGGAGGTAATTGCAGTATTTCCCTATACGAAGAAACAATTCAACTCTGATAGAGTAAGGAGCAAACTCATTGTATATTTAGATAATATTTCTGACCCGGGCAACACGGGAACTATAATAAGAAATTGTGACTGGTTCGGGGTAACTGAAGTATTATTGAGTGAAGAATCTGTGGAGCTTTATAATCCTAAAGTAGTCCGTTCAAGTATGGGCTCAGTATTTCATGTAAATATTTTTGAAAATGTAAGTATTGAAAACATAAAAGAATTAAAAGCAAAAGGATATAAAATAATTTGCTCTGATCTGAAGGGACAGGATATCTTTGATTTTAATTTACCTGATAAATCTGTCATGGTTCTTTCTAATGAAGCGCATGGACCGAGTGAAAAAATCCGAAAATTATCTGATCATATCATATCAATTAAGAGAAAAGGGAAAGCCGAATCACTAAACGTGGCTTCGGCTTGTGCAGTAATTCTGTCTTTGTTAACTAAATAATCCCAGCTTATTTAAGCAGCAGCATTTTTTTTGTTTGAATAAAATTTCCTGCCTTTATCCTGTAAAGATAAACTCCACTCGGAAGATTAAATGCATTTCCGCCCGATGTGGATCCGCCTGTGGCGGAAAATTCAACCTCATATTTTCCCGGGGACTTGGTTTCATTAACTAATGTTTGTACCTCATTCCCTAATACATCATAAATTTTTAAACTTACAAACTGTTTGCTTCCTATTGTGAATTTAATTCTTGTAGATGGATTAAATGGATTAGGATAAGCATCACTTAAATTAAATCCTTTCGGACTAATCTGATTCTCAATGACTTTTGTCGGAATTGTTTCATCATTAATTAAAGTTAAAGTTGCTTCACCAAGATTGACAGGATCAAATGTAGATCCGGCTATTATATAGTTATTTCCGGATGTGTATTGTATATCGTAGCATCTGTCTTCACCACCGGTCTTGCCAAGTGTTTTCGTCCATAAAGTATCTCCATTTTCATCTGCCGAAATTATATAATAATTAAATTCTCCGGATATTTGAGAATCAGTGTTTGCCAAAATTATATAACCTCCACCAGGTTTTGAAAGAATTCTTCTGCCTTCATCGTATCCGCTTCCGCCATAAGTATTTTCCCATTCTAAATTACCAAGGGAATCAGTTTTAACAACGTAGGCATCAAGTTCCCCCGCTCCCATGGAACTTGTGCTTCCGCATAATACAAATCCATTATCAGGTGTCTGGATTGCAGAATTTGCTTCATCATAGTCAGTGCCGCCAAATGTTTTTGTCCAGATAGTATCACCATTTGCATCAGCTTTAATTAACCAGGCATCACTCCAGTTATACAATCCTGTAACAATAAATCCACCATCATTAGTTGGATTAATTCCATATCCGGGATCGTTACCTGTTGTACCATATGTTTTAAACCAAAGAGAATCACCGCTGCTATTTATTTTAAATAAGAAAAGATCTTCTTCTCCAACACTGAATGATTTTGTTCCGCCGGTCATTACAAAACCACCATCATCCGACGGTGCTATAGACAAAGCCACATCTTTTTCTGTTCCGCCAAAATTCTTTTCGAAGACTGTGTTTCCGTTTTTATCAACTTTTACAACGTATATATTTTCGAAATTTGTTGGCGTGTCCGTTAAGCCAACAGCAATGCAGCCACTATCCGGTGTAACCACCATATCAGCAAAAACATCCATTCCATCGCTACCATATAATCTTGTCCACAAAGTATCACCGTTCTCATCAGTTTTCACAACATACCCGTTTCCATATCTTCCGAGACCAAATGATTGAGTATATCCTGCAAAAATATATCCACCCTCCAATGTTTTCTGAACTGCATTTGCTTCATCATATGCATCGCCGCCGTAAGTATGATTCCAGATAACAGATTGAGGGAATGAAAAGTTAATTAACAATAAAGCAAAGATCACGCTGTATACAAACACTTTCATATATTTCTCCTGATTGATTGAATTTTTGAAGCGCAATTCTAAATAAATATCATAAAGAAAACAAAAACAAAGATTATGAATGGTCAAAAAAAAGGACAGATGTCTCACTGTCCTTAAAAACTAAAAATAATTTCTATTATTTAAGCAAAAGCATTTTTTTTGATTGAATATATTTTCCTGCTTCCATTCTGTATAAATAAATACCGCTACTTACTTTTTCACCGGAGTTATTATCCCCGTTCCACTTTATACTGTATTGCCCGTTATTCATTTCCTCATTAACGAGTGTTCTTACTTCCCTGCCCAAAACATCATAAATTTTAAGAACAACAAGAGAGTTTTGCTTTACACTGAATCTGATTTCTGTTGAAGGATTAAAAGGATTAGGAAAATTCTGATCAAGATTAAATTCCTTTACAACCTGCTGATCATTTCTCTTAACATCATTTAGAATATCATTTTCCGGTTTGGGAAGTTTTACTGTTGTGTAAATATGAAATTCGCCTGGCTGGAGAAAAAGAAGAGTGTGAACATTTGTTACATTCATACTATCTCCGCTGAAATAGTCATACCACTTCCCTATCCGGCTGAAGTTAGGATCATATGCACCAGCCTGAACACCGAAGTTTCCGAGTACTACTACATCCATGGTACTGTCATAAATATTAATTCGTTTTCCGGTATTTGCTACATCCATCTGGAAACTGCTGCTTCTGAAAGCGGGATAATCTTTTTTCAGATTAATTAAAGTTTTAAATACTTTATATAACTTTAACCGTGCAGGGTCATTATAATAATTCCAGAGAATCGGTTTATTGCAAACTCTGCAGGGGTCATCAATTGAAACATCATACCCGAGTTCACCGAACTGCCATATCATTTTTGGTCCGGGCACTGTGAAGAAAAACGTAGCTGCTTCTTTTATTCTTTGTATTGCAGTTGAAAAGTGCTGGATGTTGTAATCACCGGATGAATTACCATAAGTTAGATTCTTATACATCAGTCTCTCTTCATCGTGACTTTCCATATAACCAACGAGGTAAGGTTTGTTCCATGTTCTGTTTTTATAAGATATTCCGGAAAAATCCCATGTTCCGCATGGTCCCGAAGAATAACCCATTGTTGCCTGGTTGTAGTTGCAGTTATGATTTCCCCAAAGCATCATTCCATAATCTGATAATTCTTTCTCTTCACTGTTCGCAGTAAAGTGTTCAAGAATTATATACGCGGTTGAATCGGTTTCCCATATTTTATTTGCCATTCTTTCAAGTATAGCAATTCTTGCAGGATCGTAATTCCAGCCGTCGCCGGGTGTATTTGTAAATCCTTTACTGAAATCAAATCTGAAACCATCTATATGATACTGTGATAACCAGAATTTATTTATTCTGTCCACATAATATTTTGTTGCACTGCTTTCATGGTTGAAATCGTAACCCCATGAGTAAACCGGGTTTGGTGAAACAACATTAAACCATGGATTCTGTGCGGTTACTTTTCCTGTAGATTGATCAAAATACAATCTCACCAAAGGGTTCTGGCCATAAGCATGATTCAAAACTATATCAAGAATAACTGCTATCCCGTTTGCATGTGCTTCATCTATAAATGCTTTCAAATCTTCTTTTGGTCCATAGTATTTATCAGGTGCACCGTGGAATGCAGGATTATAACCCCAGCTTTCGTTTCCATCAAATTCCATAACCGGCATCAGTTCAACTGCATTTACGCCGAGAGTTTTTAAATAACCGATTGTATCTTTTAATGTTTTATAATCGTGAGTTGATACAAAATCTCTAATCAGTAATTCGTAGATAACAAGATCAGTCTTAGCGGGTTTTTCAAAATTCGTGATCTGCCACTGGTATGGCTGCTGATCTGTCTGCAGTACAGAAACCATCTCTGAAGTTTTGCCGTAAGGATAAGGCTTTAAACCTGGATATGTTGTATCGGAAATATACTGGTCATTAAACGGATCAAGAACTTTCTCAGTATAGGGATCACCGATTCTTATTTGTCCGTCAACCAGATATTGAAAAGCATATTCCTGTCCGGGAGTAAGATTTTCGATTGTTATCCACCAGACAACGCTGTCGGCATTAACTTCATACTTATTCATAAAATATGACGTATTAACCTCCCAGTTATTAAAGTCTCCGATCACGTAAACGAAATCTTTGTAAGGCGCATAAAGTGCAAGAGTAACACTTGTCGGGCTTGTATAATTTATTCCGTGCACATTCCCTGCAGGAAGTGGTAGACTTGCAACAGGAGGGTTAATCATTATTGCAAATGAAATTGTATCAACATCTCCGGAGGTATCTGTTGCAATAGTTGTTACAGTTCTTGCTCCCGTGGAATAATTTGCAGCAAGAAACTGGTAATTTATTACATTTGATGATGACTGGGCTTCAAGGCTGCCGTCAACATAAAGATTCATATTGGAAACCAGAGTGCCGAGTTCGACGGCACTAACAGAAATGTTTACAGTATCACTTTCTCCTGCAAATACAGGCGAACGTAAAGGATCGTTATAGATGTTTTCTACTACCGGAGAATTTATAACAAGATTTATTCCCGGTGTAAAAAGATCAATAAATATATCAGGTCTTGTTTGTCTTGTAGCATCCGCACTTCTGAATACAAAATTCAAAGAAAGAATCTCTTCTGAAGGATTGGATACACTATAAAATTGTCTTGGATATCCGATTGTCAAATGGTAATGATTTGCATCGTCTCTTGTAAGAGCAGGCTGGTTCGTATTGTTACCCCAGTCGCCTATAACATGCTGCCAATCTCCAAGATTTGTATTTACTCCTGTATGTGCATAAACAGTTCCGGTGTAGTTGAGCAACTCCTCAGCACCGGGCTGCGTGGCATCAAAATAAATTGTTATACTGTCATTCTGTGTAGGATATTCAGGGACGGTAGTAACAATCTGTGAAAATATTTCTATCGTAAAAAGTGTAAGTGTTAACAGTAAAATTTTCAATTTCATATTTCTCCCCGTCAAAATTAATTCATTTCTTCGAATGAAGGTTTGCCTCCGTCGACCCATGCAGAATAAAACAATGAAGCGAAATCTCTTGCTGCATTGTCAATCTGGGTTTCAGTGATATATTTTGTTTTAAACCAAAGCAGTTTATAGTATTCAGAATTATCATGCGAATTTGTTTTTTTGAATGCATACTGATCAGCATCGAATAAAACATCAGATACTGAATTTGCATCGGTTATATAATTAAAAATGAAATCAAGTTTGTTATCAATATATTTTGCTTTTTCAGCTTCAAAATCAGTTGCAATTTGTGAAAGATTTGAATCAACCATTATTGATTCATACCTGAAATGGATACCTTTCTGCCCCGTCATTTGTCCGTTATAATTCATAATGGTGTGCATAGGCTGATGTCCATCTGCTACATAATGTCCAAGATCTGATGCATAAATCAAAGCTTTATCCCTGTCCTTTTCCCTGAATGCTTTAATAAGGTCGTTGTAAGTATTTAAAGTTGCCCAGGGAAGCAGTCCCATTTTGGTTACTATAGAATCACCGTATTCTGCAACAAGCTGCGACTTATCTTCAATCATTTTACCGTTTAGAAATTCAGGATAAAAATCAATATCAATAAAATGCTTCGGTCCTTCTGTTTTATCATTATCTCTTCTTAAATCTGGATCAACTGAATGAATAGAAATATAATCCTGCCATTTCACAAAACCGCTCATTTCATCCGGAAGAAGTTCCATCGCTTTTTTATTTATGAGTTTGTGACCTTCTGCTCCCCAGCTTAAAATAACTGCAACGGGTAATAAAACCAGGACAAAAAATAACAGTAGTTTTTTATTCATTTTCATTTCTGCCGTTTAGTTGAACAATAATTTCCCGGCTGCGTGACCGGTTATCAAAATCAATTAAAACAATCTGCTGCCAGGTACCGAGCAGCATTCTTTTATTAATAAAAGGAACAGTAAACGAAGCTCCCTGCAATGAAGCCCTGATATGTGAATGACCATTGCCGTCGTGCCAGGTATCATCGTGTTTATATTTTTTTTCTGTTGGAATTATTTTCTCAAAAAATTCCGGGTAATCCTTTTTGAGTCCTGGCTCAAATTCTATGGTTGTAATTCCGGCTGTTGATCCGCTTACAAAAATAAGAACATTTCCTTCTACTATAGGAGATTGGTTAATTTCATCAGATACTTTATCAGTAATATCAATTATATCCGAATTCCCCTTTGAATTTACTTTAATGCTTCTTGTTTCTACAGCCATCTGATGGTAAAAGTTATTTATAATTCGCCTTATAAAATTAAGAAAAATTAATTAAGAGGCATCCTAAATACAAGGTAATTGAAATATTAATAACGTAACCACAAATGTGTTGACATTAGGTGTAAAATTATTAAACGTCTATTACTTCTTTCAAAGCTAAAGTTATTTTAAATCTTTAATTAAATGGAGGTATTATGCCAACTCAAAGTTAACTGATACAAATGTTATTAATTTTATTCATTCTATTAGCAATGCGGATCTTTCAACTCTTGTTGCTGATATGAAATCAAATTTTGATTCGGCAATAACTAGCCGATTTAACGTCAGTTCAAGTCAATCAAACACTCATTCAGCTACACCAGATTTCTTTAAGGATGAAATACTTTCTGCATTTAATTCTTTATTAAATATACGTCAAAATGGTGCTACTGGAAACTTTACAATTTCAGGACTTAATCAAAGTGGTTCTGGTGAAGGATTACAAGATGCGGATATAACGATAACTGTTTCGCATTCGCCGGATTGTACTTGGAGTATTTCAATAAAAATATCCAAGAGTTAATTAATAAATTTATTTTGATTTATAAAATATTTTTATCCCTTCTGTTTATTTTAATAAAAACAGAAGGGAATTCTCTAGAAATGTTAATTAAATTGAAGAATTTTTTTATTAAAAGCGATGATAGTTTTTAAGAGAAATAAACATTTAAATCTAATTATATATACTTCAGCAGTTTGCTTATTAATATTAGTTTTATTTAATATTTCATGTAGTTCTCAATCCACGATGAAAAAAGATGATAAATTAATTGTAAAAGGTTTTGCTTCAAGATTATCGACAAATATAAATGGGATAGATTCTACTGAAAAAGTAATGGTAAAAGAAGGATTATACGATATAGGTGAATTTTTATTTTCTAAAGATAAAGATGCTTTTATTGAATTAAATAAGAAGTGCGATAATATTAACCAACCCAAAAAATTAATTGATGAACTTTTTTCAGAAAATTTTTTGCAGCTAAGCACAGATTTTTATGAGTGGACAGATCAAAGAGTAACACCTGTTAAATATGAATTTCAAAAAATAATAACCCCGCATTTTATTATTTATTACCCTTCTATTTTCCCTAATAAAGAAATAGTATTTATTGCCAATGAATCTGAAAATATCTTTGAGGGACTGAATGGAATCTTTAAGCCAGATAAAAATATGTCTGACAATTTTAAAAGATTAGCTATATATGAAAGTTGGCAAAATTTGAATTTCAAAGAGAAATCAGGAAAATTATTTTTAACTAATGGAAAAATCCCAATAATAATCACCCGAACTAACCAGGAAATGAAAGATTTAGCTGATATACAACAAGCAGAAAAAATAGGAGGATTAACAACTTTTAGTCTCAGTTTGTCAACGGAAAAGTCACAAGTTTGGTTTCCGTGCAGAATAAATATTAATTATTCAACGCCACTCTCTTTAGTAGCACTTACGCATGAGATAACTCATGCTTTTACTTCAGTAATATATTCAAATCCAGAAATAATAGATTCTGCATTAGCAATTGCCGGAAGAGATTCATTTCCTGAAGTATCAAAAAAATTGGGCTTAAAAGTACTTTATCGTCTTAATGTTCTTACAATAGAAGGTCCTGCATATTGGACACAATGGAGTTTGGGATTATTTTCAAAAATTGGATTATTACCAACTGCTGCACAAATCGTAAGTAATTTTGATGAAAAACCCAATTTAAAAAAATTGTTAAATAGTGATCTTGATATCTCGATATTTACAGCAATATTTGGTGATCCTTCTAAAGAATTAGGAGTATATTTTACTTCACTAGGTTCTTTCATAGGGTACTTAGTTTCAAATTATTCTCCGGAAAAATTATATGTTTTATTTGCAAGCGGTAGTAAAGATATAGGTCCGGATTTATTAGAAAAAACACTAGGGAAACCCTTTAATCAAATAGAAAATGAATGGAAGAATTTTATAAAAAATAATAACGTAAACTAAAATTAAAACATCTCAAATCTAAGATTTTCTCACCATACATATTAGAACCTAAATCTTAATATCAGTTGAAATGCAATTTGCGAAATTGAAAATCAAATTTTCATTTTGAACAGGCAACGCTTTTTGATAAATTTGCTACACTTTTCACCAAAATTTACACAAGGAATTTTATGAACAGTAAAGAATATATCGCCCTGGAAGAAAAGTACGGAGCGCATAATTATCATCCGCTGGATGTAGTAATTGAAAAAGCTGAAGGTGTCTGGGTTTATGATGTTGATGGGAAAAAATATCTCGATTGTCTCGCAGCTTATTCTGCGGTAAACCAGGGACATTGCCATCCCAGAATTATTAAAGCATTAAAGGAACAGGCTGATAAAGTAACCTTAACCTCCCGTGCATTCAGAAATGATCAGCTTCCTCTTCTGTATAAAGAACTTAGTGAAATGACCGGATATGAGATGGTATTACCTATGAATTCCGGTGCAGAAGCTGTAGAAACAGCATTAAAAGCTGCACGTAAATGGGGATACAAAGTAAAAAAAATAAAAGAAAATTCTGCTGAAATAATCGTTTGTAACAATAATTTTGGGGGGAGAACAATTTCTATCATAAGTTTTTCATCAACGGAACAATATAAAGACGGTTTTGGTCCATTCACTCCCGGTTTTAAATTAATTGATTATGGAAACACTGATCAACTTGAAAAAGCAATAACCAAAAAGACTGTGGCTTTTATTGTAGAGCCAATCCAGGGTGAAGGAGGAGTTGTAGTTCCTCCCGAAGGTTATCTTAAAAAAGCCTTTGATATCTGCAAACAAAATAACGTGCTATTTATAGCGGATGAAATACAATGCGGACTTGGAAGAAGCGGTAAACTGTTTGCCTTCCAATATGAAAATATTAAGCCTGATGCTGTAATTATCGGGAAAGCACTCTCGGGTGGATGCTATCCGGTTTCAGCAGTGCTTTCAAATCATGAAGTACTCGGAGTTTTTAACCCGGGAGATCACGGATCCACATTTGGCGGCAATCCACTCGGTGCTGCAGTTGCAAGGGAAAGCCTTAAGGTTTTAATTGAAGAAAATCTTATTGAAAACTCTTTTAAACTTGGCGAATATTTCAGAAATAAATTAAAAGAAATCCCGTCTAAACACGTTAAAGAAGTAAGAGGAAAGGGTTTATTCATCGGTGTTGAACTTTATCCTGAAGCAGGAGGTGCAAGGCGATTTTGCGAGGCATTAATGAACCGCGGAATTCTCTGTAAAGAAACACACGACGATGTTATTCGTTTTGCTCCGCCTTTAATTATTAAGAAAGAGGAAATTGACTGGGTTGTGGAAAATGCTCACGCAGTTTTATTAATGGATTAAGAACAGTTCAATTAAGATAGTCATCCACTATCTGCTTGGTTTCTGAAATTATTTTTTCCATATTCTGGAGCCTCTCTGTAATACTTTCTATATCATTGTGTTTACCGGAAAGTTCGATTGCAAGAGCTTCTTCAGCTATTTTAACTGCCCCAATTGATGAGCTTGCTCCTTTAATGGTGTGAGCTTCGTGTATAATTTTTTCAATATTTTTACCGTGAGTCCATTCCTCAAGCTTCCTGTAACGGGTAATGATATCATCAAAAAAAGTTATTATAAGTTCTTCCTGGAATTCTTTATTTCCCATACTCATTTTATCAAGGTGGTTAAAATCAAATATCTTTTGATCATTATGAGGTTGAAATTCAGAAACCGGTTGTACTTCCAATATCTTATCTTCAATATTCAGAAGTTTGTCTATTTTTAAGATGAGCTCATCCGAAGAAATGGGTTTCGTTATATACTCGTTCATTCCTGCAGCAAAACATTTTTCTTTATCTCCCTGCATTGCGTGAGCTGTTAATGCAATAATAGGAATTTTACCGGGATTTCCTTCCAATCTCCTGATTTGAATGGTCGTAGCATATCCATCCATTCCGGGCATTTGAACATCCATAAGAATTAGATTGTAAATACCTTTTACGGCTTCTCCAAGGGCTTCATATCCGTTCGAAACCGCCTTTGTCTGAAAACCGTGATCATTTAAAACCTTAATAGCAATTTTCTGGTTAACAATATTATCTTCAGCAAGTAATATCCTGTAATCCTTCCTGATTTGATTAAGTGCCTTCAGGTTTAGAGTTCTTGGAATCCTGCTTCCCTGGAATTCATAAATCCGGGCAAGTTCATTCGAATCGTAAATCTTTTGTTCTTTCTGGGTGCTTAATTTAATAGTAAAATAAAATGTGCTTCCTTCTCCTTTTTTGCTTTCTACGCCGATTTCTCCTCCCATCATATTTACATATTCTTTGCAAATTACAAGGCCCAATCCTGTTCCTCCAAACTTTCTTGTGGGAGAATCGTCTACCTGTGAAAATGGTTTAAACAGTTCCTTCATTTTACTCTCCGGAATTCCCTCTCCACTGTCTTTAACAGCGATGTAAAGAACTGCTTTTTCTTTTGCTCTCTCTTTCAGGTAAACAGAAATTTCAATAATTCCACGGGATGTAAACTTGATTGCATTGCCTATAAGGTTTACAAAAATCTGTCTTAACCGTGTACTATCCCCTTTAAGACTTAGGGGTGTTTCTTTTGAAATAACTTTTTTGACCGATAAACCCTTTTCTTCGGCGCGGGCCAGCATAATTGAAACGGAGTCATCAATTATTTTATTTAAATCGATGTCTTTTTCTTCAAGTTCTATTTTTCCTGATTCTATTTTAGACAGATCAAGAATATCGTTTATTATTTCCAAAAGGGATTCTGCTGATTGCTTTGCACCAAGTGCAAATTGTTTCATTTCTTCTCTGGATTCATATACATCTTTTTCAATCAACGTTAGATAACCAATTATTCCGTTCATAGGTGTACGGATTTCGTGGCTCATGTTTGCCAGAAACTGACTTTTAATCAAATTAAGTTTCTGGGCTTCATTTGCCAGTTTATCAGCTCGCTTCTTTTCCTCAAGCAATTTTAATTCAGCATTCTTTCTTCTGTTCTCTTCATCTATTTCCCTTGTAATATCCTGTATACTACCCTCAAAATGAACATCGCCGGTCAATTCATCTTCTATAATCCGGTCATTTACTCTTACTACTATACCAGACCCATCCTTTTTTTTAAGGGTTACTTTGTAGTTTCTGACTTCACCCTTTTCTTTAAGGATATCAACAAGCTTTAACCTCTCCTTGGCATCAGCGTATATTTCAGTGGTAAGATTTAATCCTAAAATTTCATCTTTGCTGTCATAACCAAGCATATTAACAAGACTTTGATTAACAGTTATAAATTTCCCCTCATAACTTGATTGGAACATACCCTCCAGGGAATTATCGAATATCGAACGATATTTTTTTTCAGAAAGTGAAATCCGGTGAGACCTATCCGCTAATTCATTTCTTAATCTGAAGTTTACTGCACTGCCGATTACCGAAATTACGCTTAAGAATAAAACAAACAGGACTGATTCAAACATATTAGGCAGGAAATATATTTTCGAATCATTGATAAGAATTGCTATCGCAAAAACAACATTGTAATAGATCGCAACAACTATCTGGTTTTTAACATCCCAGCTTAAAAATAAAGCGGAAGTAAAAATCATCAATGCAACAATCTGTGAGTTAACAACCAGGGTGGAAGGCATAAGATAAATCATGTAGGCAGAAGAAATGATAATAACCAACAGTAAAATGTGAACAAGAATTACCGGGTATTTTCTGCCAATTTCCGTATTTAATAATACGAGAACCACGAAGGCAATGAATGTAGCTGAAAGCCTTGTAAAATATACATTGAATGAAAGATCAGAGAAATGCCTGACCTCAAAGATCATTGCGAACAGACCGGATATAGCTATAAGGAAAGCAAGAATTTTAAGAGGAGTGATTAGCTGTTCTTTTGATTCTCTCTTAAGTTGCTCCTCACGTTCGTGAGATAAAACTATTTTAGCCCGATTAAATAAATCGGCGAAACGAGAATTTTTACTTTCTGGCATGTGCCCTTACCAATTAATCAATTCAAATCTAACAAAAATTTAGGTGTTAATAAATCAATTGTTGAAATGTTTTTCTCCAATTACCGGCTTAATTGATATATTTGCCTAGTAAATTAATATTTATTCCGGAATTTTAAATGGTTAATTTCTTTTATTCAATTGATCTCTCTGTTTTCTATTTTTTTAATCATACTTTATCCGCTGGTTTTCCGGACAGATTTTTTTCACTGATTACAAATGTTAATAACTGGTATATAGCGTATATAATACTTTTAGGGATAAGTTTTTTTAAAGGTGGGAAAAAGGGGAAGATTGCAGCTGTAGGAGTAATAATTCTGATTATTGTAACCGACCAGACTGGTGGTCATCTTTTAAAAGAATTATTCCAGAGAGTGAGACCCTGTAATGCATTAAGCGATGCCATAACACCATTAGGCTGCACGGGCTCTTACTCCTTCCCTTCCAACCATTCATTTAATAATTTTGCTGCTGCAACATTTTACTACAAATTGTATCCTGACCTTAAATGGGTATTGTTTATTACCGCTTCTCTTATAGCCATCTCAAGAGTTTATCTGGGTCTTCACTATCCGTCTGATATTCTCGGGGGAGCTGTACTTGGATGTTTGTTTGGATATGCTTTTTCAATTATTGCAATAAAAATAAATACGAAATTGAGTACTGAAAAAAACACAGAAAATAAATAAGGATCTACATTGGAAAAAGAAGCGAATAAAAAACTTATAATCAGAGAAACATCTGAAAAAGATATTCCTACAATTTTAGCGCTTATTCAAGAACTTGCGGATTATGAAAAATTAAGCCACGTCGTTTCGGCGAATGAATCAAACCTAAAAAAGAATCTTTTTGGTAAAAAAAGATACGCAAATGTAGTTATTGCAGAATATGATGGAGTAGTTGCCGGACAGGCTTTGTTTTTCTATAATTTCTCAACATTCAAAGGAAAACCCGGAATTTACCTTGAAGATCTTTATGTCCGTCCGGCTTTCCGTAAAAAAGGTATAGGGAAAGCTTTACTTAGTTACCTCGTAGAACTTGCTAAAACTGAGGATTGCGGGAGAGTAGAATGGGTTGTGCTTGACTGGAATAAAAATGCAATAGATTTCTATAAAAATATGGGCGCCGAACTGATGACTGACTGGATAGTATTCCGATTAAGTGAAGAGAATTTTTGATTTTTTCAGATGACTAAAAAGGGGGTTTGTCACTAAAAATTTTTATCTTTAAATCTTATTTATCTATCTTTATTGATACTAGTAACTATAAACAAACCAGGAATCTATAAAAATGGCAGATAATAAAAGACGCGTAGTAGTAACAGGAATTGGAGCTCTTACACCTATCGGTTTATCCCCTGTTGAGTTTTGGGAAGCTATGATGAAAGGTAAAAGCGGATCTGCTATGATAAAAGGATTCGATACTTCCCGCGTTGAAACGAAATTTGCTTGTGAATTAAAAGGGTTTGATCCCTTAAATTTTATTGATAAGAAAACAGCTCGACGTCTTGATAAATATGCACAATACGCTCTTGCCTCTGCCGGACAAGCACTTGAGGACAGTAATATTAAACCTGACCAGCTGACTGATGATGAAAAAACAAAAATCGGAGTTATTTACGGTTCCGGTATAGGTGGTATTGATACTTTCTATCAACAGTCACTGATTAACCATACTCAAGGACCAGACCGCGTTTCTCCGTTTTTTATTCCCATGATGATTCCGGATATTGCTGCAGGCTATATTTCTATTCACTACGGTTTCAGGGGACCAAATTATTGTATTGTTTCAGCTTGCGCAACCGCAAACAATAATATGATAGATGCATTTCTTCTTATAAAACAGGGAATCTCAGATATTATTCTTACCGGGGGTAGTGAAGCTGCCATAAATGAAATCGGAATGGCAGGCTTTAATTCTTCAAGAGCATTATCTACCAGAAATGAATCACCTGAAACAGCAAGCAGACCATTCGATGCAACCAGAGACGGTTTTGTTATGGGTGAAGGTGCCGGGACCCTGATACTTGAAGAACTGGAACACGCAAAAAAAAGAAATGCAAAAATATATGCGGAAGTTATTGGAATGGGACTTTCTGCCGATGCCTATCATATTACAGCTCCCCACCCGGAGGGAGTAGGAGCTATCTTAGCGATGGAAATGGCAATTAAAGATGCCGGCATCAAACCGCAGGAAATCGATTATATAAATATGCATGGTACTTCAACTCCTCTTGGAGATATTGGGGAGACAAAAGCGATTAAAAAAGTATTCGGAGACGCTGCTTACAAGATTAATTTATCTTCAACCAAAAGTATGACAGGACATTTACTCGGTGCAACAGGAGCTGTTGAGGCTATTGCATCTATTCTTGCTATATATAACAATAAAATTCCCCCAACTATTAATTTTGAACATCCGGATCCGGAATGCGATCTTAACTATACATTTAACGAACCCCAAGAAAGAGAAGTTAATATAGCTTTAAGTAATGCTTTCGGATTTGGCGGACACAACACCTCTGTAATTTTCAGTAAATATTCCGAGTGATTTGCTGGACCATTTCCAAAAAATTATTCCACTTACTGATCATTTATTCTATATCGCAGCGATAGAGCTTCCTATTTTTTTTCTTCATCAAAAATACTGTCAGGTATTCCCTTATTTACTTTGTAATCAGAATATGAAACGTAAACCTTACCTGAAGTAGTTTTACTTTTATTTTGTTTTTCTTTTTCCGAATCATGTTCTTCATTCATATCCCCGGTTATTCCACGGGGTAAATCCATTTTAGCAACATTAAATGAAAAAACCATAGAAGAAGGCAGCGGGTATTTCAAATTGTCATTATAATTTAGATTAATTGAGAACGTGCCGTTTGATTTCGTAGTTGATTCGATTTTCCGGATTTTATATTGATTTTTATCAATCCAAAGATTGGTAAGGATGAGATCACTTTTATCACCCAGCGGTATAACTTTAACCAGGTAACAATCATTCCCTTCAACATTTTCCTCCCTATCCAGAATTGAGGTATAATCACCTTGTAAAAAACTATTTGGGGAAAAATTCAATCCTTCTTTTGGAAGCAGAGCAAATCCATCAGATTTTAATTTGATTTTGTCAGGTGCTTTATAAAATATTTCTGCTTTGGATTCTGGAACTTTTAAAAAGTTAACATCAACTTTAATTTTAACATTGACTTCATAATCATTTACTTTGTTAAAATTTTCTTTAACCTTGTTTAGTATTTCATCTGATTTATTGTTCTGCGCTAAAATCAATCCTGTTAGCAGAAAAAATAATATTATTCTTTTCATTCATTTCTCCATATAAATAGAACTAAGTTAAAATATCCTTTCTATTAAAAAGGAAAGCAGTAACTCCAAACAGAACAACTATATGCCCGGATAAAATCAGGACCGATTTAATAAATTCAGCATAATTAATCGGATCATCAAACAACATTCTCCACGAGGACATATAAGTTGTAAAAAGATACGGTTCTATATTTCTGAAAAAATCAATTTGAATGGCTGAAAGAATAATAAAAACAATTATTATAGCCATTGTAGAGATAATCGGACCAATAGCATTTTCAACCAGGGCTGAAAACAGAAATGCAATAGCGGTCACCACTGTCATACTTAGTCCTGCAAAACCATATGCAATGATGAATCTCCAAAGGACATCGCCCCTTGCAAAGATTATTATTCCGCTGCTTTTTATTACAATCAGTTCCCCTACACCGAAAAACACTATTCCAATGCCAAGACTAATTATTGCCAGCCAAAGGACGAGAAGGTTACTATAAATTAGTCCGGCAATAAATTTTGAAGCTACTAATTTCATTCGCGAAACAGGTCGCGTAATCAGTAAACGGTATGTGCCAGCTGTCGCTTCACCCGCAAGTAAATCGCCTGCAACCAGTGCGATCAGGAATGGAATATGAACAGCAAGACTGGTAAGAATAAAATATGAGACAAGATATCCGTTTAATAAATTTCCGACAAATACAAATGATTGCTGAAGATTCCTGGTCATAAAATCAAGCGATCTTTCGCCTTCGGCAAGCATTGCAAGATTGATAACAGGAACTATTACTGCAATTACCATAAATCCGATATACGTTCTCCATTTACTAAATATTTTGAATAGCTCAATCCTGATTAGTGTAATCATTTAAGCGTCCTTATCAGTAATATTTAGAAAATATTCTTCAAGAGATCTTGTAGGAATAACAGCACTTACATCAATTTTATTTTCTACAAGATATTTATTTAATGGGGCGATTTTTTCAGATGACATTGAAAATATCATTGTATTATTTGCTACTGATTCAAGATCATTTATATACGCTGTTGCAGATAACAATTGAGTAACTTTCTCAGAATCATTCACTTCAAATGTTACCTTCATCTTATTCATATTTAACAAATCATTCACTGCGCCTTCAACCATCGTTTTTCCTTTATTAATAATTATCATTCTGTTTGCAACAAGTTCAACTTCATAAAGAATATGGGATGAAAGGAATAAAGTTTTTTGTTTATCCCTGCTGAGATGTAAAATCAATTCACGTATTTCTTTCATCCCCTGTGGATCAAGTCCGGTAGTTGGCTCATCAAGTATAATTAAATCAGGATCATGTAATAAAGCCTGTGCCAGTCCCAATCTCTGCTTCATTCCATGTGAAAAAGTTTTTACTTTACTCTTAAATCTTTTCTCCAGACCAACAAGTTCAAGAATCTCCATAATTTTTTTACTGGTTACATCTATTCCTGAAATCTTCCCAAGAATTTCAAGATTTTTGTAAGCACTCAGGTATCCATAAAAATCAGGTTTTTCTACAATAGCCCCGATTCTTTTTAATATTGCAATTCTTTCATTTTTAAGCAATTTTCCAAAGATTTTTATCTCTCCTTCACTTGGACTAATAAGCGATAAAAGCATTCTGATGGTTGTGCTTTTTCCAGCGCCATTAGGACCCAGGAATCCAAAAACATCTCCTTTGAATACGTTAAGGTTTAAGCTGTTTACTGCTTTCAATTCTTTAAATTCTTTACTGAGATTTTTTACCTCAATAATTTTTTCTTCAGACAATTTATATCCTCTTGTGATTTGATTTCTACATATCGGATATCACAAATGAAAAATATTAAAAGATGGTGATATGATATATAATTTTATTTTAAGCGGTCAAATAATCACACAAATGACCAATAGTATAATTTTCGACTTTATAAATTAACGAAAAGAAGCTATAAATAATTGAATAAATTTTTATAATTATTTTTCCTAAAAAATTAAAATCAAAATGCAAATTATTTTTTAAAATTTCTTTTTTGTATTTGTTATAAAATATGTTAATGTTTGTGTAAAGATTTGAGTTCATAAAAAAATTTTCGTCTTACTATTTTCTTTTCAGAAAATTTTTTTTAGTTTCAGTTCGGTCGCAACAAAAAATTTCAAACCAAATTATCCTTAATGAACAAAAGAAAAAATTTACCAAAAGATTTTCAAAAAAATTATTCGAACTGCGGTAGAGAATCTTTACTAATTCAATCCGATTACAAATTAAAAAAGAAAATTATTTATAAGAGATTCACTTTAAGCCCGGGAGTATTTTAATGCAGATCAAAAGATTGTTTACGAAAGCCGGTCAGGATCCTTTATCATCAATAGAATTCGTAAAAAGAATAAGCGAGATAAAAAATCCTGATGGTTCAATCGTATTTAGAATGGAAGATGTTTATGTACCGTCACAATGGTCACAAGTTGCTACAGATATAATTGCACAAAAATATTTCCGAAAAGCCGGGGTTCCGAAACTGCTGAAGAAATTCAAAGAAAAAGGTGTACCTTCCTGGCTGCAATCGTCTAAAGCCGACACTGAAAAATTAGAACAGCTCCCCGAGAAAGAAAGATATTCATCAGAATCAGATGCCAGACAGGTTTTTCATCGTCTTGCCGGAAACTGGACTTATTGGGGCTGGCAGGCGGGTTATTTTGATACAGAAGAAGATGCAAAAGCTTTTTATGATGAAATGATGTATATGCTGGCAAACCAGATGGCTGCACCTAACAGTCCGCAGTGGTTCAACACCGGTCTCAACTGGGCTTATGGAATTACCGGTCCTTCACAAGGACATTATTATGTGGATTATAAGACGGGTGAACTTACCGCATCTGCTGATGCTTACACTCATCCTCAACCCCACGCTTGTTTCATACAATCTGTATCCGATGATCTTGTGAATGGCGGCGGTATAATGGATTTGTGGGTTCGCGAAGCAAGATTATTTAAATATGGCTCTGGTACCGGGTCCAATTTTTCAGAAATAAGAGGCGCAGAAGAACCACTCAGCGGCGGCGGAAGATCATCCGGTCTGATGTCTTTCTTAAAAATAGGAGACAGATCAGCGGGAGCAATAAAATCCGGTGGAACTACACGCAGGGCCGCAAAAATGGTGACTCTTGATCTCGATCATCCTGATGTTGAAGAATATATAAATTGGAAAGTAGTTGAAGAACAAAAAGTTGCAGCTCTTGTGAGCGGATCCAAGTTATGTAATTTTCATCTGAATTCTATTATTAAAGCCTGTTATGATGAGCATCCTGAAAATGATAGGTTTAATAAAAATTTTAATCCAAAGTTAAAACATGCCGTACTGGAAGCAAGAAAAGCATTAATTCCTAATAATTATATAGAAAGAGTTATACAACTTGCTAAACTTGGTTTTAAATCAATAGAATTCCCCACTTATGATGTTGACTGGAACTCAGATGCTTATGCTACTGTTTCGGGTCAGAATTCAAATAATTCTATCCGGGTTACCAATGATTTTATGGAAGCTGTACATAATGATGGTGATTGGAATCTTTACTGGCGTACTGAAAAGAAAAGAGCTAAAAAAGAAAACCGAAAACCAAAACCGAGTAAAACTTTAAGAGCAAGAGAGTTGTTTAATGAAATTAGCTACGCTGCGTGGTCTTGTGCCGATCCTGGTATCCAGTATCATACAACCATAAATGAATGGCATACGTGTCCCCAAGACGGTGAAATTAAAGCTTCAAATCCCTGCAGCGAATATATGTTCCTGGATGATACCGCTTGCAACCTAGCCTCTTTGAATCTTGCAAAGTTTTTTAATCTGAAATCAAAGAAATTTCTGATTGATGAATACAGGCATGCTACAAGATTGTGGACTATTGTTCTTGAAATTAGCGTTTTGATGGCGCAATTCCCGAGCAAAGAAATTGCGCAGTTAAGTTATGATTTTAGAACTCTTGGATTAGGTTATGCTAATCTTGGCTCAGTACTTATGCTACAAGGCATACCATACGATAGCAACGAAGGTTTTGCAATATGTGGAGCTTTAACTGCGATTATGCATATGACATCATATGCTACTTCAGCAGAAATGGCTAAGCAAGTCGGACCGTTTAGCAAATATGAAAAAAATAAAGATGCAATGCTTAGAGTAATCAGGAATCATAGAAGAGCAGCATATAATGTTCCGAATGAAGAATACGAAGGATTGTCTATTTTTCCTGTAGGTATCAATCCGAAACACTGCCCATCGGATTTACTTAAAGCTGCGCGTGAAGATGCTGATCTTGCACTCGAATTAGGAACAAAATATGGGTTCAGAAATGCCCAGGTTACAGTGATCGCTCCTACTGGCACGATAGGATTGGTTATGGATTGTGATACTACTGGAGTAGAGCCTGACTTTGCACTAGTTAAGTTCAAAAAACTAGCGGGCGGCGGATACTTCAAAATAATAAATCAATCTATTCCACCTGCACTAGAAAGATTAGGATATAATAAGGATCAGATAAACGAAATTGTTAAGTACGCTAAAGGATCAGGAACTCTTGAAGGATGTCCTTATATCAATCCTGAATCTTTAAAAGCAAAAGGTTTTACTGACGATACCATTTCAAAAGTTGAACGTGTGCTCCCTGCCGTTTTTGAACTAAGTTTTGCTTTTAACAAGTTCACACTCGGAAGCGAATTTTTAACAAAGAAATTAAAACTATCAGAAGATGAAATCAGTTCATATGATTTCAATCTTCTAACCGCACTCGGGTTTTCAAAACAGGAAATAGCTTCAGCTAATGATTATGTATGTGGAACAATGACAGTAGAAGGAGCTCCTTTCCTCAAACACGAGCACTACCCTGTTTTTGATTGTGCAAGTAAATGTGGAAAGAAAGGAACCAGATTCATCCGTTCTACAGCACACATTAAAATGATGGCTTCTGCACAGCCTTTTATTTCAGGCGCAATCTCCAAAACCATTAACCTGCCAAACCAGGCAACCGTTGATGATATAAAAGATGCTTACACACAATCCTGGAAACTGGGAATTAAAGCAAATGCTCTTTACCGGGATAGTTCAAAATTATCACAACCTTTAAATTCAGTGAGCGATGAAGAACTTGAAGCATTAATTGAAGACAAAGAAAATAACGATATTGTTAAAATAGCTGAAAAGATTATTCATCGTTATATAGCAAAAAGAAGAAGACTGCCGGATAGAAGAACAGGTTTTACACAGAAAGCAAAAATTAACGGGCAATCGGTTTATATTAGAACCGGGGAATATGATAACGGACAACTGGGTGAAATCTTTATTGATATGCACAGAGAAGGTGCAGCATTCAGAAGTCTTTTAAATTGTTTTGCAATTTCAATCTCACTTGGACTGCAGCACGGAGTTCCTCTTGAGGAATTTGTTGATGCTTTTGTCTTTACAAGATTTGAACCCAGCGGTATAGTAACAGGTAATGAAAAAATTAAAATGGCAACTTCAGTTATTGATTATATTTTCCGTGAGCTGGCGGTTACATATCTTGGCCGGAATGATCTCTCGCATGTTGATACAGATGAAGTTAAAACCAAAGTTTCACACGGAATAGTAAAAAAGATAGCTGTACCGGAATTTGAAAGTGAAGAAGTTGTAAGTGAAAGGTTAGTTGAATTAGATAAGGGAAATGACTCATATAATTATTCACTATCCTCAAGTGAAACAAAATATACAAAACATCCGGAGAGTTTTACTCAATCAAGAAATAGCATAACTTCAAAGGTAAAGAGAGCAATTGAGGCGGGCTACACCGGAGATATTTGCATTGAATGTCAAAGTATGACAATGGTCCGGAATGGAACCTGTTTAAAATGTATGACTTGCGGCTCTACTTCGGGTTGTAGTTAAGAGTAATTTCTGAAGCTAAAAAGCCGTTCATATGAACGGCTTTTTTATTGTTAATCAGAAAACAAAGCTAAGGTTAAATCCGTATCCCCTGCTATTAAAGAGTGGTATAACAGAAACATTTACATTATCAAACTCAAAAGGATCCGATTCATTTAATCCCACTACGGTACGACCAATAACGATTCCGATTGCCGCACTAAGGACAGTATCTGAAATCCAGTGATTATCGGAGTAAATTCTCTGATAACCAGTAACTAAGGCCAGACTATACAAACCAATGGTTGCATAAATATTATTAATACGTTTAGCAAGAACAGTTGAAACTGTAAATGCTACTGCTGTATGACCTGATGGAAGTGAAAAATAATCATTGTTATTCAAATGATAATTACCAAAGTCTATATTCCCATCATTAGTATAAGGACGGCTTCTGGAGAATAAATATTTTAATAAGACAACTGTCGTTCCTGCGTATAAAAGAGATTCCGCTAAAAGCCTGCCCGTAAGTGAAAATGATCTTTCATGAAACATTAATCCCAATGCATATAACCCGGCAGATAAAGAAACTGCAGGAACAACTTCCCCATAATATTTTCCAATTTGATTGAAATCATCCATCTTAGCAGTATGATTTTTTTTTACAACGCTCCTTACACTATTATCTAATAACATTGAAAGTCCCGTTGTACCAACAATAGCTCCTGCAGCAATCCAATTACTTAAAGAGAAATGAGCGGGAGCTGAAATAATATCCAAACCATCCTTAAAACTTTTATTAAAATCATATTCTATTAACCGGAACGCTGAGGAAGAATCTGAATAGTCAGTAGAATCCTGCACTGAATTATTTATAACCTTAGTAAATGCAATACCGACACAAAAAAATACTACTGTAAATAGCATCATACTATAACGAAGCATAATAATCCTTGAGAAATTTAGCGAAAATTTTTTCCAGATAAATTTAATTAAGAAAGCTGTGAATTAAAATGAAAGGAAATGGTATTAAAAGATTTGAAGAGCTAAAAAATATCCTGGGGCTCTATCCTTCTTCCCCCCATAAACCGCCTGGAATAATAATTCTGATCAAGTGAAGAAACTATCACACCGTTCCTGGAACTAGCATGAGCGAAAAGATTGTCACCTATATAAATACCTACGTGTCCCGGTTTAACTCTTCTCCTTGTGTTGAAAAATACAAGATCCCCAAATTTTAAGTCTTCAAGATTATCAATTTCTATACCCTGCTTATATTGTTCTCTGGCTGACCTGTTCAAATTAAAAGATAAAACATTGTTGTAAACAGTTTGTGTAAAAGCAGAACAATCAATTCCACGAGTAGAATTACCTCCATATTTATAGGGGGTATTGAGATATTTAATTATCTCCATTAACATTTTCTCTTTCAGCGTACCATTATCAGCCTCAAGATCAGTTTCATTATTGTCTGAGTTTAACTGACTCATCACTGAAGTTATATCAATACCCTGATCATCGGGAATTTCATCATCTTCTTCCTGAAGTGTATCTACTGAATTATTCTCTTCTTCTTTGTCTGAAAACCTTTGCTGAGATTTTATTTCGTCTTTATTTTTATCACTATCCTTATTATAACGCGAGGAATATGATGATGATGCACAGCTGTAAAAACCCACCGAAGAAATTAATAAAATCAGAATAAATATTTTCTCTTTAACCTTTATCACTCTTCCTAACCAAGATACATTTTTAAATTTTTGCTTCTCGAAGCGTGTCTTAGTCTTCTAATTGCTTTTTCTTTTATCTGTCTCACTCTCTCTCTTGTAAGATTGAATCTTTCACCGATTTCCTCAAGGGTCATTGAATGTTCTTTATTTAATCCAAAATAAAGTTTGATTACTTCAGCTTCCCTGTCAGATAAGGTCGATAGTGCTCTTTCAATTTCACTTTTTAGTGATTCATTCATCAGAGTATAATCAGGAGAAGGCTGCTGATCGTTGACAATTATATCGAGCAAACTGTTTTCTTCTCCTTGTGCAAAAGGAGCATCCATAGAAATATGTCTGCCTGCAATTTTTAAATTATCAGAGACTTCACTTACATCCATGTCAAGTTCCTGAGCTAATTCTATTGCACTGGGTTCTCTTTCAAACTCCTGTTCTAAATTGCTGTAAGCCTTACCTATTTTATTTAAAGCACCAACGCGGTTTAAAGGAAGTCTGACAATTCGTGATTGTTCGGCGAGGGATTGCAGGATAGACTGACGAATCCACCAAACTGCATAGGAAATAAATTTAAAACCTCTTGTTTCATCAAATCTTTTTGCGGCTTTTATTAATCCAAGGTTACCTTCGTTTATAAGATCACCTAAAGATAATCCCTGGTTTTGATACTGCTTTGCAACACTAACAACAAATCGCAAGTTTGCTTTTGTCAGACGCTCAAGAGCGGAATGATCACCGTTTCTTATTTTTATTGCAAGCTCAATTTCCTGATCAGGACTAAGCAGATTTACACGACCTATTTCCTGAAGATATTTATCTAGGGATTGGCTTTCACGACTGGTAAAGTGTTTGGTTATTTTCACGAAAAATATCTCCCGATGATTATTGATTTATCGTATCAACAATTCCTACAATCGAAGCGTCAATCGGAGCCATATCTACGGGCAATGGAATTACTGCTTCAGATGCAGTTATATAAATAATTGTTTCGCCGGGACCTGCTCCAATCGTATCTACTGCTACAATCGGATCTCCCGTCTCTATATAATCTGAGTTAATTGGTTGAACAAACATCAATTTAAAACTATGAAGTGCACTGTATTTTTTGGTTGCCCAAATATTTCCAATTACTTTTCCTAAAAACAATTTTTATACCATATCAATTAATCTTCAGGTTGGGTCAAGAATCCTCTAATTACTCAGTTTTTCAACTTCCTGTTTGCTAAGTTGTTTTTTAAGAGCAATGTCAAGTTTATCGACTATGGCCATAATTACGGCGTCTACAGGTTTATTTTTCGTGAATTCGGTTTGTCTTGATGAACTGCCGGTAGCTACAAGTACTACCTCCCCTTCGCCGGCTCCCACGCTGTCAACTGCAACAACAAATGTATCTTTTTCTTTGAGATTTAAATCCAACTGTCTGACAATAAGAAATTTAGCTCCCACAAGGTTTTCATCTTTTCTTGTTGACCAAACGGTTCCGATAACTTTTCCCAAAAACATGATAATTTTTTCCTTAACAGTTGTCAAACTTTAGTAACAAGTGTAATATACTTTTCATTTCTAAAAAATACAATTACTCTCTTTTTCAATTTGTATCTGCAAATGTTAAAATGTACTTATCCCTTCAAAAAACTTTTACCATTCAGATCATTTGAAACGTTAAAATACTCTGCTATTGTCTTACCTACATCAGAAAAAGTTGACCTTATTCCAAGATTTCCCGGATGAATTTTTTTGTTAAAATAAATTAAAGGAACGTATTCCCTGCTATGATCGGTACTGACTGTTGTGGGATCATTCCCATGGTCCGCAGTAATTATCAATGCATCATCTTTATCAAGGTTCTTCAGGAAATCAGGGATGAATTCATCAAATTTTTGCAAAGCTATTGCAAATCCCTGCGGATCGTTTCTGTGTCCATAATAAACATCAAAATCAACAAGATTTGCGAAAATAAGACTATTATTAAATTCCCGGGACGACTTTAATAACTCATTGCATCCTTCAGAGTTCGATTTCGTTTTTCGTTGAAATTTGATTCCATTATAATTAAAGAGATCATTTATTTTTCCTATTGCAACTGTATTTACATCGTTTTCTACAAGAATATCAAGCACGGTTTTATCCGGCGGATTTAATGAAAAATCTTTTCTGTTTGTTGTTCTTGTATAGTTTCCCGGATCACCAATAAAAGGCCGCGCAATAACTCTCCCTACCATTAATGGTGGAGTTAATACCTGTTTCCGTGTTATACTGCATATCTCATACAATCTTTCAAGAGGAATTATTTTTTCATGAGCAGCAATTTGAAAAACAGAATCTGCAGAAGTATAAACGATTGGGAAACCGGATTTTAAATGCTCATCTCCAAGCTCTTTTATTATCTCAGTGCCTGAAGCAGCTTTATTTCCAAGAATTCCTTTACAACCTGTTAGATTTAAAAATTTATTTATAATCTTATTTGGAAAACCATCAGGGAAATAAGAAAAATCGACGTCTACAAATAAACCGCTTAGTTCCCAATGTCCGGTAGTTGAATCTTTTCCTTTTGATATTTCTTTAAGCTTTCCGAATGAAGCCATAGGATTTTCTACCGCTGGAACTCCCCTGATTTCTTCAATATTACCAAGACCAAGTTTCTGAAGATTTGGCAGCTGAAGATCAACTAATTCGGAAATATTTTTCAACGTGTTACTACCAGCATCTCCATAATCAGCAGCATCCGGTAATTCACCAATTCCTACCCCATCAAGAATTATTAAATAAAAGTTATGCAAAACAAAATGTTAATTATTTTGGAAATTTAATTGATATTTCTTACGGAATTTCCGCCTCTTTCCAGGGCTTTCTGCAATGCAAGGTCTGCATTATGAAGTACTTCTTCAACATCGGTTTTACCTGTAGATGAAGCCACTCCTACGGAAATTGTATATGTTGTTTGCTTTGAAACGACGGCGACGGGTTTTCTGGCTATTTTGACACGTAGTTTTTCAGCCCACAGAAAAACCTCTTTAGTATTTGAGTTGAAGAAATAAACAGCGAATACTTTTTCTCCAATTCTTCCAAATAAATTCATCGCGGTCATTTCCTCACCAATTGTATCAGCAACAGTTATCAACACTTTTGGTAATGGATTTCCATCAAATAATGATTCCTGCTCAAGAAAATCATCGATTTTAATCAATGCAAGAGAACCGGGAACTTTAACCTGCTCGGCTTTCACAAGATCAGTACGCAATCTTTCTTTAAAAGTATCAGCATTCAATGCTTTTGTTTCTACATCAACTGCAAGATAACTTTTAAGAAGAGATTGTGTTGAATAGGAATAAATTACAAACGATAGAATATTCATTGCATTTTTAAGAAACTGTACATCGGCATTTGAGAAAGCATTCTTCTTCAAACTTTCAAAACACAGTACTCCATAATTCTGATTATTATATATTAGAGGCATTGAGAGAAATGATCCGTCAAAACTAACATCTTCTGCCTTAGAGTAACGCTTATATTGATCTGCTGAAGTATCATCTATTTTAACCGGAATACCTGTAATAATACTCTTGCCAACCAAAGTCCCGTTCAAATCGATGTCAAGATTTTCACCAATATATTTTAAAGATGTATTGTTAATTATTTTTACGGTTTTAAATTTCTGGTCAACAGGATAGTAGTAAACAAATGCAAATGCGTCCCACTTAAGAAGAAATCCTACAGAATTATAAATTGTATTAATTAAATCAGAATCACTATCAAATTTACTTTCCGGACCGATGAGATTTAGAAGACCTTTTAATCTTTGCTGGGAAACCGAGTCTGAATGCTTTTCTTCAAAGATTGAAATTATCATGGTAATAACTCTTACAAATCTACCAAGAGCATAGATAGTCTCAATACCAAAAGCATCACCAACTTTTGAATCCACAGCTATAATCGCGATAAGTGATTTGTCATAGAAAAGAGGAACACCGATAAAACTTCTTATTCCCTGAACAGCAGAATAATATCTTATTACATCAGCCTCAGCAGCAGGTGAAATATCACTAAGCAATTCAGGCTCCCCATTTTGTACAATTTTGCTCAGTATATCATCTTCTATATCAAGTTTTCTGCTAACTATATCATCCGAATTTGAAACAAATTTTTCGATTGAGAGTTTTTCTTTCTTTTTATTATACCAGAAAAATATGACAGTATTAGCGGAATAAGCTTCTTTCATAACAGTCAACATTTTTTCCAGAACAAATCCAAATTGCCCGTCGTGACCTACTTCCTCAGGGACTTCTTCATTAGCTATTTCTTCAAATCGTTCTTTAAGATCGACAGGCTTTAATGTAGTTTTTGAAGACTGGTATTCAGGGATATAATTCTCAGCAGTAATTATTTCAGGTTTATTACCGGAAATAATCTTAAATGATTCTTCAAAGTCATGTTTTGGTTCTGAAGAGAATTGTACTTCTTCTTCCTCTTCCGAATCAAGGGAGGAAAAAGATTTATCAAACCGTATCGAATCCCTTAGAAATATTATAAAAGCAACATAAATTATTATTACTGCAATTGTAACAAAACGTATTACAGGGTCATCAGTAATAAATAAGATTGCGGCAAGTACCGGAACCAACAGGAAAATAAGGATTCTTTTCTTTTGTCTTCGATCCATATTCGGGTATTAACTGGAAGATAAAAATTAGAGTAAATATATACTTACTCTTTAATAATAGCAAACAAATCGAAATTCAGTTTAGGAATAAAATAATTTTGAAAGAATTTGTAAAATTTCTTTTCTTCCATTCTTTTTCACTGCTGAATGAAGCAGCAGGTTTTCACCTAAAATTAATTCGGGAAAATAATTAATTATTTCCCTTCCTGTTTTCACTGTTTCTGACTGCGAAAGCTTGTCGACTTTATTAAGGAGTATTAAATAAGGAATCTTACTTTGCTTCAATAATGAGTTTAGTAAGACATCCAGTTCGGTCGGATTGTGCCTGCTGTCTATTAGGTGAATCGCAAGAGATATATGACCAGAGACTGAAATGTATTCAGATATTATTTTTCCCCAGTATTCTCTTTCTTTTAAGCTTGTTTTTGCATAACCATAACCAGGAAGATCTACGAAATATAATTTTTCATCAATCAAATAATAATTAATAGAGCGTGTTTTACCAGGAGTAGAACTTATTTTTGCCAGGTTTTTCCTGTTAAACAATGAATTTATAAAGGATGATTTTCCCACATTAGATCTTCCGCATAATATAACCTCTGGCAGCCGGAGTTTTGGAACTTCCCTTACATTATAAACTGATTTTATAAATTCTTGTTTTTCAAACATAGTAGAAAACAAAAAAGAGTAACCGGATAACCGATTACTCTTTTTGTCAATTAAATATTTCGGAATTATTTATTTTTTTCAACAGGAATTTCTTCAACTACCTGGGCGTCCTGAACTTCCTGATTTTTCTCAGCATCTTTCTTAGCTTTTTTAGCTTCTCTCTTTTCCTTATGTTCTTCTGCCTTAGCATTTATAACATCGTTATAATCTACAAGTTCCAGAATAGCCATTTTTGCAGCATCACCCATTCTGTTTCCGAGCTTTATAACTCTTGTGTAACCACCCGGTCGATCTCCGATTTTGGCTACTATTTCTCCAAAAAGTTCTTTCACAACTTCTTTATCCCTTATATGGCTCATTACCTGTCTCATTGAGTGAAGATCTTTTTTTCTGGCTTTTGTTATTAATGCTTCAACATGTTTACGAGCCTCTTTAGCCTTTGCTTCAGTTGTTCTAATTCTTTTATGTCTTAAAAGTGAAGTTGCAAGTGCATTCATCAATGCCGCACGATGACTCGCTGTTCTTTTAAGTTTTCTTCCTTTAACTCTATGTCTCATGATAAACCTTTAATTCAAGATTAGTTTATTTCTGTTTCTTCCTTCAGGTATTTATCCACATCCATGCCGAATTCCAGTCCGAGGTTTTCAACTATTTCCATTAACTCAGCTAAAGATTTTCTACCGAAATTTCTGAACCTCAGCATTTCGGATTCATCTCTTCTAACCAATTCTGCAAGGTTTTTAATATTTGCAGCTTTAAGGCAGTTATGCGATCTTACACTTAGTTCAAGGTCGTCAACAGAAGTCAGTAATATTTTTTTAACTCTGTCAAATTCTGTATCCTTCTGGCTAACAGCCTGTTCCTCTTCCTGTTCAATATCGAAATTTATAAACAGCTGAATATGATCTCTTAGGATTTTAGCAGCCTGGGTTAAAGAATCATCAGGCGTTATAGATCCATCAGTATAAATTTCCATAGTCAATTTTTCATAATCATTTTTATCACCAATACGAACATTTTCTACTTCATATTTAACATTTTTAATAGGAGTAAAAATTGAATCGATAGGAATTACACCTATTGTTTGATCAGGAGAAATATTTTCAGAAGATGGAATATAACCTGTTCCTTTTCCTACTCTGATTTCAATGTCAAATTTTGCTCCTTTGTTCAATGTCGCAATATGAAGTTCGGGATTTAAAATCTCTATTTCATTGCTACTACTCTGAATGTTCGCAGCCGTAAATTCACTTTCGCCATTAAATGAGATTTCAATCTTATTAGGTTTTTTGCTAAGAAGTTTCATCCGAACCTGTTTAAGATTCAGAATAATTTCAGAAACATCTTCAACAACACCTTCAATAGTAGTGAATTCATGTAACACACCACTGAACTTAACCGAAGTAATTGCAGCGCCGGTAAGAGAAGAAATTAATACTCTCCTCAGTGAATTACCGAGGGTGACTCCGTAACCACGTTCAAGTGGTTGTAATGAAAATTTACCATATGTATTCGAATAACTTGACTCATCTAAAACAACAGCTTCAGGCATTTTTAAATATGAAACACTCATTTAGTTATCCTCTAAGATTTTCTTAAAATTCTAATTATTATTTTGAATAAAGCTCAACAACTAACTGCTCATTCGCATTTAGAGGAACGTCAACTCTTTCCGGAACTTGCAAAAATGTTCCCGAGAGGGATGCTTTGTCAATTGACGACCATGAATAAGTTGAATCTTTTACTCTTCTTAAAGATCCATGAATAGCGTCAAGTTTTTTACTTTTATCTTTTACTTTAATTATGTCTCCTGCAGAAAGTACGAAAGAAGGAATATCAACTAACCGGTCATTTACAATAATATGCCTATGTCTTATAAGTTGTCTTGCCTGCTTTCTGGATGAAGCAAAACCTACACGGTATACAACATTATCAAGTCTGCTCTCTAATATTTTAACCAGGTTATCTCCGGTAATACCTTTAGCTTTATTTGCTTTTTCAAAATAATTTCTGAACTGCGTTTCAAGCAATCCGTAAATTCTTTTAATTTTCTGTTTTTCACGCAACTGAATACCGTATTCAGAAACCTTTGATCTTCTTGAATTCCCATGCTGACCGGGAGGGTAATTTCTGATCTCAACCGGACATTTATCAGTAAAGCATTTTTGTCCCTTCAGAAACAACTTCTGTCTTTCTCTTCTACATAATTTGCATACTGAATCTGTGTATCTTGCCATTTAGTTAATTCTCCAAAATAATTTAAACTCTTCTTTTCTTAGGAGGTCTGCATCCATTGTGCGGAATTGGGGTAACATCTTTTATAGATGAAACTTCCAAACCAGCAGTATTTAATGCTCTTATTGCAGCTTCTCTGCCTGAGCCAGGGCCTTTAACCAGAACTTCAACTTTTCTTAATCCAAGATCATAGGCTTCTTTAGCAGCGGCCTCGGCAGAAACCTGAGCGGCATATGGAGTATTTTTTCTCGATCCTTTAAATCCGTTTTTGCCTGCAGATGACCATGAAATTGTATTGCCATAAATGTCTGTTAGCGTTACATGCACATTGTTAAAAGTAGCTTTAATATGAGCCACTCCATTAGCATCAACATGTGTTTTCTTTTTAGTTTTCTTTACTACTTTAGCCAAGTTTTTCCTCCAGTTATCTCAATTACTTCTTAGTCGGAGTTTTCTTTTTACCAGCGACTGTTTTTCTCTTACCTTTTCGTGTACGTGAATTTGTACGGGTTCTTTGACCTCGTGCCGGTAGTCCTCTTCTATGTCTTAAACCGCGATACGTTCCGATATCCATTAACCTTTTGATATTTTGCTGCACCTCGGAACGCAGAGCACCTTCTACCTTATAATCGGTAGTTATTGTTGCTCTTATCTGGGCTACTTCTTCATCAGTTAATTCCGAAACTTTTTTATCCGGATTTACTCCTGCTTTAGAAAGGATTTCCTCTGATATTGTAGGACCAATACCAAATATATACTGTAAGCCGAATAAAACTTTCTTGTTCTTTGGTAAATCTACTCCTGATATACGAGCCAATTAAATTCTCCTTCCTTTAAATAATTAACCCTGGCGTTGTTTATGTTTTGGATTTTTACAAATAACTCTAACAACACCTTTGCGTTTAATTACTTTGCAGTTATCACATATTTTTTTTACTGATGCTCTTACCTTCATTAGAAACTCCGCTATTTATATCTGTAGGTAATTCTACCTTTAGTTAAATCGTATGGGGATAACTCTACTGAAACTTTATCTCCAACAAGTATTTTAATAAAATGCATTCTCATTTTACCGGAAATATGTGCAAGTATTTCATGCCCATTATCCAGTTTGACCTTAAAGTGCGCGTTCGGTAAAGTTTCAGTTACCGCTCCGTCTACTTTTATTGGTCCTTGTTTAGCCATTTAACAAACTGTCAGTATTTCTGCTTTATCATTCGCAATTAATATTGTATGCTCAAAATGAGCTGATGGTGAACCATCAGTTGATAGAATTGTCCAACCATCTTCTGCTGTTCTAACGTGATAATTTCCTGAATTAACCATAGGTTCAATTGCCAGCGTCATTCCGTTTTTCAATTTAGCACCGGTACCTTTTTTTCCGAAATTGGGAATAGATGGATCTTCATGCAAAAATTTACCAACTCCATGTCCGCATAAGTCCCGTACAACAGAAAAACCGTTTCCTTCCACAAAGGATTGAACAGCATATGAAATATCGTGAACATGATTACCAGCTTTTGCTTCTTCAATACCAAGCTGAAGTGATTTTTCAGTCACTTCCATTAGTTTTATTTTGTCAGAAGTTAGTTCGCCAACAGCTACAGATAGAGCAGCATCACCAAAATAACCGTTCTTGAACACTCCGACATCCAACGAAATTATATCACCATTTTTAAGGACACGATTGCCTGGAATTCCATGAACAACTTCTTCATTAATTGAAGAACAAATTGAAGCCGGGTAATCTATTGAAGAACCGCCCTGAGAATATCCTTTAAAAGCGGCTTTCGCATCATTACTCAAAATATAATCTTCAGCTATCTGGTCTAATTCCTTAGTCGTAATCCCAACCCTCACATTCGCTTTCATAAGTTGTAATGTTTCTGCAACAATTCTACAACTTTCTCTTATATAATCTATTTCTTTTTTTGTCTTTATATAGATCACAAAACCACTAGTACCTTCGGCTTTTAAGTTTACCGGTTTTCATAAAGCCATCGTAATGTCTCATCAGTAAGTGGGATTCAATTTGCTGTAATGTATCCAATGCAACTCCCACAATAATTAACAAACTTGTACCGCCAAAAAATTGAGCAAACTGCCCTGAAACTCCCCAAACTGAAACAAAAGCAGGCAGGATTGCTACAATTGCAAGAAAAAAGGAGCCCGGTAAAGTTATCTTAGTTAAAATATTATCTATAAAATCAGAGGTTTGTTTCCCGGGTCTAATACCAGGAATAAAACCTCCCTGCTTTTTCATGTTATCTGCAACATCCTTTGGATTAAAAGCTATCGCTGTATAAAAATAAGTAAAGAAAATAATCATTATAGCATAAACCACTGAGTATACCGGTGAAGTATAATGAAAATAACCGGAAATCGTCTGTAAGAAATCATTATCAGGAAAAAATGATAGTACAGTATTTGGAATAAACATAATTGATTGGGCAAAGATTATGGGCATTACCCCGGCAGTGTTCACCCTTAAAGGAATATATTGCGTAACACCCCCATAAACCTTTCGACCAACAACTCTTTTGGCATACTGAACAGGAATTCTTCTTGTTCCCTGAGTTACAAGAACAACCCCGGCAATTATTAAAGCCATAAAAGCAAGTATAACTACTTCAATTACAATATTTCTTTGTCCCGAATTAATCAAACGATATTCATCAAGCAGCGCAAACGGAAACCGGGCAATAATTCCTATAAAAATTATCAATGAAATTCCATTACCGATACCTTTGTCCGTAATCTGCTCGCCAAGCCACATCATAAAAACAGTTCCGGAGGTTAAAATAATAATTGTACTAAAGGTCCACATAAAACCCTGAACAGGAACCGGAACAATCGGCATTCCCTGAACATTAATATTCAGCAATCTTACAGTTACACCCCAAGCCTGTAAAGCTGAAATCAGAACAGTGCCATACCGTGTAAGCTGGGTTATTTTTTTCCTGCCTTCTTCACCTTCCTGCTGCAATTTCTGGAAATATGGAACAACAGCACCAAGAAGTTGAAGAATAATTGAAGCAGAAATGTACGGCATTATACCAAGGGCAAATATTGCTGCATTTCTGAAGGCACCTCCAACAAAAAGATCATACAATCCAAAGAGATTATCGGATGTTGTATTTTTCATACTCTGTGTTACAAGAGCAGCATCAACACCTGGAATTGTTAGATGTGCACCCAATCTTACAATTGTTAACAACGCCAAAGTGTAAATTATCCTTTGACGAAGTTCGTGTATCTTAAAGATATTTCTGAAAGTATCCGTGAATTTTGACATTTAAAACCAGATTAAATCTTTTTGATTGATCCGCCTGCTGATTCAATTTTTTCCTGAGCAGACTTACTAAATGCATTAACTTCAACCTGCAATTTAGCTTTAAGTTCTCCTGAACCCAATATTTTCACAGGTTGATTTTTTTTTGAAACCAAACCATGGTTTTTCAGGGTTTCAATTGTTATAATTTTTTCTTTTGCGTCAGCCAGTTTTTGTAAATCCTGAACATTTACCACCTGATATTCAACTCTGAATATATTAGTGAATCCAAATTTAGGAACCCTTCTCTGTAAAGGCATCTGACCACCTTCAAACCAGGCTTTTTTCTTTGCACCTGATCTTGAAAGTTGTCCATTCATGCCCCGGGCAGCTGTTTTTCCATGCCCTGAACCAGGTCCTCTTCCAACACGCTTTTTATTTTTTTTGGAACCTTCTGCACATTTTAGATTACTTAAAACATCCATTTTAAAACCTTATTACTCTTTAATTTCTTCTACCTTAACCAGATGAGTGACCTTATTTATCATTCCTCTTATCTGGGGAGTATCGTTATGTATTTTCACCCAATTAGGTCTTCCTAAACCCAAAGCTTCAATAGTACGTTTTTGAGTTTTGGGCCTGTCTATTACACTTTTTGTTTGAGTTATTTTTATTTTACTCATCATCAGCCTCAGTTAGAACTAAATAAATCTTTTATGGTCATTCCTCTTTTATTAGCCATTTTCCTGGCGTCAACAACACTTAACAATCCATTAAGAGTAGCTTTAACCTGGTTATGCGGATTACTTGAACCAAGCGATTTAGTTAAAATATCCTGAACTCCGGCAGCCTCTAAAACAGCGCGAACACCACCACCTGCAATTAATCCTGTACCCGGCGAAGCTGGTTTAAGAAGAACTTTACCTGCTCCATATTTTCCAATAATCTGATGCGCAATAGTTCCTTTTATAATGGATACTGTTACCAGACTTTTCCTGGCATCATCAATACCTTTTGATATCGCATCAGTAACCTCGTTTGCTTTTCCTAGTCCAACACCAACTGTACCCGCACCATTTCCTACCACAACAATAGCATTAAAGCTAAATCTTCGGCCACCTTTAACAACCTTAGCTACACGGTTTATATGAACGACTTTTTCTTTTAAGCCTTCCATCTCATTTGTCTTTACAGATTTCAAATTACTTCTCCGAACTTCTTTTTACTTAACTTATTTGAACCAGGTTATTTAATTTTCTTGCTGCCGGAAGAGGATTCGAACCTCTACAGACGCCTCCAAAGGGCGTAGTCCTACCATTAGACGATCCGGCAACATATTAAAAATCTAAAATTTCAATCCCGCTTCTCTGGCACCTTCTGCAACAGCCTGAACACGACCGTGATACCGGTATCCATTGCGATCAAAAACTACAGTATTAATATTTTGTTCTAAAGCTTTTTTTGCCACATAAATGCCAATGGTTTTGCTACGTTGAACCTTTCCTTTAGCTTTTTTTAAATCTTCCGCCAGATCTTTAGATAATGAAGAAGCAGAAACAAGTGTCTTCCCAGTAGTATCATCAATTATCTGTGCGTAAATATTATCTAAACTTCTATAAATGGTTAACCGGGGTCTTTCAGGAGTACCGGAAATAACTTTCCTTATTTTTATCTTGGAACGTAATCTTGAGTTATTATTTCTATTAATCATTTCCTAATTATCTCCGTTAAAATTATTTGCCTGCAGTCTTACCGGCTTTTCTGAGAATCTGTTCATCAGAATATTTAATTCCTTTACCTTTGTATGGCTCGGGTTTCCTTATGGATCTTATTTTTGCTGCAACCATTCCTACAAGCTGTTTATCAATTCCAGATATTACAATCTGTGTTTGCGTAGGAGTTGCAATTGTAATTCCATCCGGTGGAATAAAATAAATCGGGTGCGAATATCCGATGTTCAATAATAAATTTTTACCTTTAAGTTCTGCCCTGTAACCGACACCAACTATATCAAGTGTTCTCTGATAAGCTTCAGTAACACCCTGAACCATATTCTGAATTAAAGCACGACTAAGTCCGTGTAATGCTTTAATTTCCTTTGTATCGTTTGGGCGGATAACAGTTAATTCACTATCTTTTATTTCAATTTTCATTCTTAAATCAAAGGCACCTTCAAGTTCGCCTTTAGGTCCTTTAACTTTAATGGAATTACCTTTATTATCAATGGTAACTCCTTTAGGAATTATAACAGGTTTTTTACCAATTCTTGACACTTTTCAAACTCCATTCAATAAGTTACCAGATGTAACAAACTACTTCTCCGCCAACAGATTTGGTTTTAGCTTCTTTATCTGTTAACAGACCATTTGGGGTAGAGATTACTGCAATACCTAATCCATTTAAAACTCTTGGTAATTCTTTTGAGTCTTTATAAATACGAAGACCAGGTTTGCTGATTCTTTTTAAACCACTAATTGCAGGAGAACCATTTGTGTATTTTAACTCAACCCGAATTATATTTTGTTTATTGTCTTCAATTACAGAAAAATCTTTTACAAAATTTTGTTTCTTTAAAATCTCAGCCAGGTTTTTCTTCATATTAGAAGCAGGAATATCTACTCGTATTTTTCTTGCTTTAGATGCATTTCTAATTCTGGTTAAAAAATCTGCTATAGGATCAGTGACTGCCATTTTTTCTCCTTTACCAACTTGACTTCTTTAATCCGGGAATCTCGCCTTTCAGAGCCATTTCCCTTAATACTAACCTAGAAACACCAAACTTGCGATGAAATCCACGGGCTCTCCCAGTGAACATACATCTATTGTGTAAACGAACAGGCGAAGCATTTTTAGGAAGTTTCTGTAATCCATCAAAGTCACCTTTTTCTTTTAAATCTTTCCTGACTTTAGCATATTTTTCAACTAGCTTACGTCTTTTTTCTTCTCTTGCTATTAAACTTTTCCGGGCCATTAATTCTCCTGTTAAGCTGTTTTAATCTCTTTTTTTCTGAATGGTACTCCAAATGATTGGAGTAATTCATACGCTTCACTATCTGAAGGAGCCGTTGTAACAATAGTTACGTCCATTCCGAGAACTTTTCCAATCTTATCTACGTTTATTTCAGGGAAAATAATCTGTTCTTTTATACCGAGCGAATAATTTCCTCTTCCATCAAAAGATTTATCAGATAATCCTCTAAAATCTCTAACCCTTGGAAGTGCAATATTGATAAGCCTGTCTAGAAATTCGTACATTCTTTCTCTTCTTAGGGTAACTTTAGCACCAATATTTAGCCCTTCTCTTAACTTAAAATTAGAAATCGCTTTCCGGGCTTTTCTAATACTCGGTTTTTGGCCAGTGATAGTTTCCAGTTCCTTTACAGCTTCTTCTAATAATTTTGGATCAGCTACTGCGTCGCCCACACCCATATTAATAACTATCTTATGTAATCGTGGAACCTGCATCAAACTTGTATAACCAAATTTCTTCATTAAATCTGGAACTATATCCTTTTTATAAGTCTCAGAAAGTCGGGTTTTTATTTTAACCTGCGGTGCAGGTGCAGCCTTGGTTTCTTTTCCTTTTTTTGAAGCCTTAGGTTGTTTTGCTTCAGTCTCTTTTTTCGTTTTCTTTTCAGCCATTTCTTAAGCTATCTTGATAGTAGTTGATAATTAAATTAAACCATTTCTCCGGTTGATCTGCTAACTCTTGCTCTTTTCTTCTTACCGGTTTTTTCATCCAGTATTATCTGGGAACCAAGTCTTGTAGGTTCATTTGTTTTTGGATCGAGAAGCATAACATTGGAAGCATTTATTGGTGCTTCTTTCTCAATTATGCCGCCCTGAGGACTTTTCTGACTTGGTTTTGTATGTCTTTTCCTCAGGTTGATCCCTTCGATAATAATCCTGGAAACTTTTGGAAAAACTTTTAAAACCTTACCTGTTTTTCCTCTATCATTTCCGGAAATTACCATTACATTGTCATTTTTACGAATTTTCATTTTATATCCAAATTCTTATAATACTTCTGGTGCTAAAGAAACAATTTTCATAAACTGCTTCTCTCTTAATTCTCTTGCAACAGGTCCGAAAATACGTGTGCCTTTTGGCTCGTTCATATTATTTATAAGTACCGCGGCATTTTCATCAAATCTAATATAAGAACCATCTTTTCTTCTGACTTCCTTCTTAGTCCTAACAATGACGGCCCGGGATACTTCACCTTTTTTTACCGTTCCGTTAGGAATTGCTGATTTAACTGCCACTACAATTAGATCACCAACGCTTGCATATTTTCTACCACTTCCGCCAAGCACACGGATGCATCTGACTTTTTTAGCGCCTGAGTTATCGGCAACTACAAGATTTGTTTCTTCCTGTATCATTTTCTCATGTTCCTTTACTACTTGGCTTTTTCAACTATTTCTACAAGACGCCATCTTTTTTGAGAACTTAAGGGGCGTGTTTCCATTATTTTGACTTTATCACCAATACTACATTCACTTTTTTCATCGTGTGCCATCAGGTTCGTAGTTTTCTTAAAATATTTATTATAAAGAGGGTGCGGAACTCTTCTTTCTATTGCAACTGTAATAGTTTTTTGCATTTTATTACTAACAACAATTCCAATCCTGGTTTTTCTTAATTGACGTTGTTTCATTTTTTACGCCTCAGCTCCTTCTTTTTTCTCAGTTCCGGCTTCTACCGATTCTCTCTCTTTAAGAATAGTTTTCATCCTTGCAATATCTTTTTTTGCCAGGCCGAGTTTTGCTGTGTTAGTCAACTGTTTCAACTGATGTGCGAATCTTAAATCAACAATATTTCTTTCTTCTTCTTCAACTCTTTTTCTAAGCTCGTCTGTTTTCATTTCTCTTATTTCGTGAATTTTCATTTTCGCGCCTCTTAATTATAAATCTGGTCTTGAAACTACTTTTGTTTTGATTGGCAGTTTATAAGAACAAAGTTTTAAAGCTTCCTCAGCTAGTTCTTTGGAAATACCTGAAACTTCAAATAAAACTCTGCCAGGTTTAACTACGGCCACCCAAAATTCAGGGGCACCTTTTCCTTTTCCCATTCTGGTTTCAAGAGGTTTTTTTGAAACCGGTTTATCAGGAAATATTCTTATCCAAACTTTTCCATCGCGCTTCATTTTTCTTGTAAGTGCAACACGGCATGCCTCAATCTGTCTGCTTGTAATCCAATGAGGTTCAAGTGCTTTAAGTCCGTAATCACCAAAGGAAACCCGGCTACCTTTATACGCTTTTCCAGCCATTCTACCGCGCTGGGACTTTCTGAATTTTACTCTTTTCGGCATTAACATAATTAAAAACTCCGGATAACTTTTTTATTCAGTAACTCTTTTACCAAGGATTTCACCCTTGCAAATCCATACTTTAATTCCAATTGCACCATATACAGTTTCGGCTCTTCCGTTAGCATAATCAATATCAGCTCTTAGAGTATGAAGTGGAATTCTTCCATCTTTATATTGTTCTGTTCTTGCCATTTCAGCTCCGCCCAAACGGCCGGCGCACATAATTCTTATTCCTTCAGCACCCATTCTCATAGCCGCAGTAATTGACATCTTCATAGCTCTTCTAAAAGATACTCTGCCCTGAAGTTGATTTGCTATGTTTTCAGCAACCAGATAAGCATCAAGTTCAGGTCTTTTTATTTCAGAAATCTGAACTTTAACTTCTTTATCAGTAACCTGTTTCAACTCCTGTTCAAGCTGCGTAATTTCTTTTCCACTTTTCCCTATAACAACTCCGGGACGAGAAGTATGTATAGTGAGGATAATATTCTTTGAGGTTCTATCGATCACAATACGTGAAATTCCGGCTTTCTTTAAGCGGTTTCTAACATATGATCTCAGCTTATCATCTTCCTTAAGCTTGGGAGCATAACTTTTATTTTCATACCAATTAGAGTCCCATCCTCTGATGATTCCAACTCTTAACCCGATAGGGTTTGTTTTTTGTCCCAAAAAATTAACCTCCTAAAATTATGCTTTTGTTGCAACAACAATTGTTAAGTGACAAGATCTTTTTCTTACTCTGAATGCTCTGCCCATAGGAGCAGGTGAAATTCGTTTTAATGTCGGCCCCTGGTTTACAAAAGCTTCTTTTACAAAAAGTTCTGCCGGATCAAGCCGTGTTGAATCATCTCTGTTCATTATATTTGAGACTGCTGATCTTAATGTTTTCTCTGCATCCTTAGAAGCATGTTTAGATGAGAAATGAAGAACTTCCAGAGCTTTTTCAACTGAAACTCCGCGAATTAAATCAACAACAAGCCTCATCTTCCTGGGGGATGAACCAATATATCTGTTTATTGCCTTTGCTTCCATTACTTAAAATCCTTGTAAAGTTTACTTTGCCTTTGAAGCTTTTTCTGCTTTAGTTCCCGGGTGACCTCTGAAAATTCTTGTTGGTGAAAATTCACCCAACTTATGTCCTACCATATTTTCAGTAATGTAAACGGGGATCATTTTATTACCATTATGGACTGCTATTGTATGTCCAACAAAATCAGGAATAATGGTTGACGAACGAGACCAGGTTTTAATTATTTTCTTCTGGTTTGTCTCATTCAGCTTATCAATTTTTGCTGATAGTTTAATATCTACAAATGGGCCTTTTTTAACTGATCTTGGCATACAATTCTCTACTTATTACGTCTTTTAATAATTAACTTATTAGATTCTTTTTTATGCTTCCGGGTTTTTAAACCTTTTGCTTTTTGTCCCCATGGGGAAACAGGATGTCCGCCGCCGGAAGTTTTCCCTTCTCCTCCACCCATAGGATGATCAACAGGATTCATTGCAACACCTCTTACATGAGGTCTTTTACCCAGCCATCTTGTGCGTCCTGCTTTTCCTAAATCAATATTTTCCTGTTCTGAATTTCCAACAGCTCCGTAAGTTGCCATACATTCAAGTCTAATCATTCTAACTTCACCGGATGGCATTTTTAACTGTGCGTAGTTTCCTTCTTTAGCCAATAATTGAATGGATGAGCCTGCACTTCTTCCAATCTGTCCGCCTTTTCCTGGTTTTATTTCAACATTGTGAACAAAACTTCCCATTGGCATTTCTTTAAGAGGTAATGCATTTCCAATTGAAATTTCACTACCGGGACCTGAGGACACTTTATCTCCAACCTTAAGTCCATCGGGAGCAAGAATATATCTTTTTTCACCATCCGCATAATGTAAAAGAGCTATCCTCGAAGTTCTGTTGGGGTCATATTCTATAGAAAATACTTTTGCCGGAACACCACTTTTATCTCTCTTAAAATCAATGATTCTATATCTTCTCTTGTGACCTCCTCCAATATGACGGGAAGTTATACGACCCTTATTATTTCTTCCCCCACTCTTCCTGAGAGCTGTGGTAAGAGATTTTTCAGGAGTAGATTTTGTAATTTCATCAAATGATGATTTTGAACTGAATCTTGTTCCCGGTGTTGCCGGTTTTAATTTTTTAATAGACATTTATAAAATCCTTATTCTCACTATACTTGCTCAAACAATTCGATTGTTTCACCTTCTTTGAGGGTAACAATTGCTTTTTTGAATTTAGCAGTTTTGCCAGTAAACCTGCCACTTTTTCTAAATTGTGTTTTTGTTTTGCCGCTGTGATTTAATGTTTTAACATCAATTACGTGCACATTAAATTTCTGTTCAATTGCGTGAGCAATTTCCACTTTATTCGACTTCGGGTTAACAATAAATCCATATTTTCCAACCTGATCGGCTGATATATTTGTCATTTTTTCGGTTATAAGCGGACGAATTAATATATTATGCATCAGCTAACCGCCTTTCCGCTGGACTCAAAGGTTTTAGTAATTGATTCTACAGCACCTTCCTGCAATAATAAAATCTGGTTATTAAGAATATCATATGTTGAAGCTTTGTCTGCTTCAAGAATTTTTACTTTTGGAATGTTGCGTCCTGCTTTGTAAACTGATCCAAGATTTCCATTAGTAAGAATCAAAACTTTCTTACCTTTAATATCGAGTGAATTAAGTATATTAATAAATTCTTTTGTTTTCGGTGTTTCGAAATTAAAATCCTCCACAATCTTCAATTGTTCATCTTTCAGCTTAGAGCTAAGAGCAGATTTTCTGGCAAGTCTTCTTAATTTCTTTGGTAAATCCTGCCGGTAATCTCTTGGTCTGGGGCCAAATATTGTTCCCCCACCAACCCATAAAGGTGAACGACTGGTTCCAGCGCGGGCTCCGCCTCTTCCTTTTTGTTTCCAAGGCTTTTTCCCTCCGCCTCTTACTTCACTTCTTTCCTTAGCTTTGGAAGTACCCTGTCTCTGGTTTGCGAGATAAGATTTAACAGATAAATATATCGCATTAGAATTTGGTTCAATTCCAAAAATTTCATCAGACAGTTCGATTTGTCTGCCTGTAGAAGAACCGTCCGTTTTTAATACATCAATTTTCATTTTAATTACCAAAATTACTTTTTCTTTTTAAGTCCGCTGTTTGAATAGTTCCACATAAGAATTAACCGCACCTGGAACAGCTCCTTTTATCAAAATAAGGTTTTGATCCGGAATAATTTTCACTACACGCAAGTTAGATGTAGTTACATTTTCATATCCCTTTCTGCCGGCCATTCTCGTTCCTTTAAAAACTCTTGAAGGATATGAACTGGAGCCAATAGATCCCGGAGCTCTAAGTCTATCACTTTGTCCGTGAGTAGTACCACCAACTCCTCCAAACCCATGACGCTTCATAACTCCCTGGAAACCTTTTCCAATACTTTTTCCTTTTACCTTTATTTTTTCACCCTCCGTGAAAAAATCAACTTTAATTTCATCGCCTATCTTATAGTCTAAGATTGATGAAAACCTGAACTCTTTTAAAACAGCTGCCGGAGTAATTTCATTTTTTTTGTACTGGCCTAAAACCGGTTTTGAAATATTCTTTTCTTTCCGTTGACCAAAACCAAGTTGTAGAGCTTCGTAACCATCTTTCTCTTTAGTACGGATGGAAACGATTTTACACGGGCCTGCCTGAATTACAGTAACAGGGATCAGATCTCCCTGAGCGTCATATACGCTCGTCATTCCTATTTTTTTTCCTAAAATTCCGGACATCTTAACTCCCAAAAAAAATCATTAAAGCTTAATCTCAATATCCACTCCAGCGGGGATATCAAGTTTACTAAGTGAATCCACAGTTTTATTATTTGAATTATGAATATCTATAATCCGCTTATGTGCCCTGGTTTCAAATTGTTCACGTGATTTTTTATCAACGTGCGGAGATCTTAACACAGTATAAACTGTTCTTTTAGTAGGAAGAGGAATTGGTCCCGAAACTACCGCGCCTGTACTTCTAACAGTCTTAATAATTTTTTCTGTTGATTTATCGATCAGTATGTGATCATAAGATTTCAACTTAATTCTTATTTTTTGGCCGGGCACTTAGTTATCTCCTTTGGTTTTCAACACACAAAAAGGGAGTTTAAAACTCCCTTTTCGGTTAATTCTTATTTAGTTATTCTATAATCTTTGTTACTACTCCCGCACCGACGGTTCTTCCGCCTTCACGTATAGCAAATCGTAATCCTTCTTCCATTGCAATCTCGGTAATCAGATCGACGGATAACATCACTCTGTCTCCCGGCATAACCATTTCTGTTCCTTCAGGCAATGTAGCAATTCCTGTAACATCTGTTGTTCTGAAATAGAACTGTGGTCTGTATCCATTGAAGAAAGGAGTATGACGACCCCCTTCATCTTTTGAAAGAATGTAAACTTCTCCCTGGAATTTTTTGTGAGGTGTAATTGAACCGGTTTTGGCTAAAACCATACCTCTCTCAATTTCATTTTTATCGATACCTCTTAAAAGAATTCCTGCGTTATCTCCGGCCATAGCTGAATCCAATTCTTTTCTAAACATTTCGATTCCGGTTACAACGGTTTTTTTATGAACTCCTAAACCTATAAGCTCAACTTCTTCCTGTATTTTAACTTGTCCTCTTTCAACTCTTCCGGTAGCAACAGTTCCACGACCAGTAATTGAAAAAACATCTTCAACCGGCATAAGGAAAGGTTTATCTGTATCTCTTTCTGGAATTGGGATGTATTCATCAACAGCTTTCATTAATTCCCAAATACAATTTAATCTTGGGTCATCAGATGGAGCATCACTTGATGCTGCTTCTAAAGCTTTCAGAGCAGAACCCTGAATAATAGGAATTTCATCACCAGGAAATTCATAAGAATTAAGTAAATCCCTTAATTCAACTTCAACCAGTTCAAGTAATTCAGCATCATCAACCATATCAACTTTATTCATAAATACTACAATTCTCGGAACACCTACCTGACGGGCTAAAAGTATATGCTCTCTTGTTTGGGGCATAGGTCCATCGGTAGCAGCAACAACAAGTATGGCTCCGTCCATCTGTGCAGCTCCGGTAATCATATTCTTAACATAATCTGCGTGACCAGGGCAGTCAACATGAGCATAATGTCTATTCTCAGTTGAATATTCAACGTGCGCAGTTGCAATTGTTATTCCTCTCTCTCTTTCTTCTGGAGCATTATCTATACTATCAAATGTTCTTATTGTTGATAAGCCCTTTTTTGCAAGAGCCATTGTGATGGCAGCAGTTAATGTAGTTTTACCATGATCTACGTGACCGATCGTGCCTATATTAACGTGAGGTTTACTCCTATCAAATTTTTCTTTTGCCATCTAATTATCTCCTTTAATTTTTTTCTTTATTAAAATTGTCAAACAGTAATTGATTTCTTACCTAAAGTTTTTTCTGCAATTTCATCTGCAATAGATTTGGGAACTTCTGAATAATGAGCAAATTGCATGGTATAAATAGCCCGACCCTGTGTCATAGATCGAAGTATAGTTGCATACCCGAACATTTCTGATAAAGGAACAGTCGATTTAATAACCTGTGCATCCTTCCTGGCAGAAAAACCTTCTATTTTGCCGCGACGTGAGTTAAGGTCACCCATTACATCACCCAGATATTCTTCGGGTGTAACAACTTCTACATCCATTATTGGTTCAAGCAATACAGGTTTAGCTTTTCTTGCACCTTCCTTAAAGGCAATTGAACCTGCAACTTTGAACGAGAGTTCATCAGAATCTACATCGTGATAGGAGCCATCATATAATTTCGCTTTAATATCAACAACCGGAAAGCCGGCAATTACACCATTTCTCATTGCTTCCTGTATTCCATGTGAAACAGCAGGGATATATTCTTTTGGAACGGTTCCTCCAACAATACCGTTAATAAATTCATAACCTTTACCCGGTTCATTCGGTCCTAATTCAATCCAAACATGACCATATTTTCCTCTTCCACCGGATTGTTTAATAAATTTACCTTCAGCATTTACAGTTTGAGTAATAGATTCCCTGTAAGCCACCTGTGGTTTACCAATGTTGGCTTCAACTTTAAATTCTCTTTTCATCCTGTCAACAAGGATCTCGAGATGAAGTTCTCCCATACCACTGATAAGAGTTTGTCCGGTTTCTTCATCAACTTTTACTCTGAATGTGGGATCCTCATCAGAAAGTTTAGTAAGAGCATCAGAAAGCTTATCCTGATCTGCTTTTGTTTTCGGTTCAATAGCAATCTGAATAACAGGTTCAGGAAATATTATTTTTTCAAGAACAACTGGATCTGTTTCAGAACAAAGAGTATCACCGGTTTTTGTAAATTTCAAACCAACTGCCGCAGCAATATCTCCTGCTCTTACTTCATCAATTTCTTCACGATGATTTGCATGCATCTGCAATAATCTGCTGATTCTTTCTTTTTTTCCGCTAACTGCATTATATATGTATGAGCCAGCTTTTAGAGATCCCGAATAAACTCTGAAAAATGTTAATTTACCAACATAAGGATCATTCATTATCTTAAATGCAAGAGAAGTGAATTTTTCATTCTCATCAATTTTTCTTTTAACAATATCTTTCAATCCTATATGATGTGCTTCAATTTCCTTAAAATCAATCGGGGATGGAAGAAAATCAACTACTGAATCCAACAACTTCTGCACACCTTTATTCTTAAAGGCTGATCCGCAAAGAACCGGAATAATTTTTAGATCGATTGTTGCTCTTCTTAAAACGTTTTTAATTTCTTCTTCACTAATCGGTTTTCCCTCGAGGTATTTTTCAAGTAAGGTATCATCTACATCAGAAACTGCCTCAAGCATTTCAGTTCTGAATTTATTAGCTGTTTCAACCAGATCATGCGGAATCTCTATTTCATCAAATGTAGCACCAAAAGTTTCCTCGTGGTACATTCTGGCTTTAAAAGAAATTAAGTCAATTACTCCTGTAAAAAGATCGCCTTCGCCTATAGGTAAATTTATAGGGATGGCATTTGCTGCCAGTCTGTCTTTCATCATCTGAACTGCACTGTAAAAATCTGCACCAGTTCTATCCATCTTATTTATAAATGCAATTCTGGGAACTTTGTATTTATCAGCTTGTCTCCAAACAGTTTCTGATTGTGGCTCGACACCACCAACGGCGCAAAATAATGCAACAGCTCCATCAAGTACTCTTAAAGATCTTTCAACTTCAACTGTAAAATCAACGTGACCTGGTGTATCTATAATATTAATTTGATGATCATTCCAAAAACAAGTGGTTGCAGCACTTGTTATTGTAATACCGCGTTCTTTTTCCTGCTCCATCCAATCCATGGTAGCAGCTCCATCATGAACTTCTCCCAAACGATGTAAACGACCGGTATAAAATAATATACGTTCCGTGGTTGTAGTTTTCCCGGCATCAATATGGGCCATTATCCCGATATTTCTAACTTTCTCTATTAACTGTTTTCCTGGCATCTATTACCTAGTCTATTACTTTTATAATTATCTATTCTGTTTTATCTTATCTACTACCATTTAAAATGAGCGAATGCTTTGTTCGCTTCTGCCATTTTATGAGTATCTTCTTTTTTCTTAACCGCTGAACCTTCATTGTTAGATGCAGAAATTAATTCTGCAGCAAGTCTGCCAGACATAGATTTTTCATTTCTTGCCCTGGCATAAGTTTTTAACCATCGCATTGCAAGAGCATAACGTCTTTCAGGTCTTACTTCGGTTGGAACCTGGTAAGTAGCTCCACCAACTCTACGACTTCTGACTTCAATTAATGGTTGAATATTGTTTATTGCTTTCTTAAATATTTCCAATCCCGGTTTTTTTGTTTTGTCTTCAATTATATCAAAAGCCTGGTATACAACTTCTCTTGCTTTGGATTTTTTTCCATCATACATGAGTGAATTGATGAACTTGGCAACAAGCATATCATTGAACTTTGGGTCGGGTTTAATAAATCTTTTTTCTGCTCTTTTCTTTCTCATAAATTATTTTGCTTTTGGTTTTTTAGTACCGTATTTAGATCTTCCTTTTTTCCTGTCTTCAACACCGCTTGTATCAAGTGTGCCTCTGATAATATGATATCTTACACCGGGCAAATCTTTTACTCTTCCGCCTCTGATAAGAACAATCGAATGTTCCTGAAGATTATGTCCTTCACCAGGAATATATGCAGTAACTTCCATGCTGTTAGTCAATCTTACTCTTGCAACTTTTCTCAGAGCTGAGTTTGGCTTCTTAGGAGTAGTAGTATATACTCTTGTACACACGCCTCTTTTCTGCGGACAAGCACCTAATGCCGGTGCTTTATTTTTAGCTAAAATCTGAGTTCTGCCTTTTCTAACCAACTGATTTATTGTGGGCACAAAATTCTCCTAATCTTAAAAAATTTCAGACTTCAAATATAGGTGATATGTTAAAATTAGTCAAGAAATTCTAATTAAATACTTTTTCTTTTTAGGCTAAATAACGACAAAAAAATCCGGCTCCTTAAATAAGTGAGCCGGATTGCTTAATTGCTCAATAATAATCAGGCCTGAACTTCTTTTTCTTCTTCGGCAGATGTAACCTCTTCGGTCTCTGCTTCAAGAGATTTAAGAATAATATTTGTATATTTTTTCAATCCAGTACCTGCGGGAATCAAATGTCCCATCACAACATTTTCTTTTAATCCTAACAGGTTGTCAACTTTTGCTTCCGTTGCAGCATTGGCAAGAACCTTTGTGGTTTCCTGGAACGACGCGGCTGAAATGAAACTTTCTGTAGATAGCGCCGCCTGTGTTATTCCTAAAAGCACATGCTCAAAAGTAGCCGGTTCTGCATCGCGTGCAACGATCGGTTTTTTATCTTTCTTTTTTAGATCAGAATTAATTTCTCTTATTTTTGCTTTAGGTATAAGCTGACCATCCTTATATCTTGAATCACCCTTATCTTCTATTAATGCCATTGAAGATACTTTATTGTTTTCTTCAATGAATTCATTTCTATCTACAATATCCTCTTCAAGAAATCTTGTATCTCCCGGAGAAACAATTTTAATTTTCTGAAGCATCTGACGTACAATTACTTCAATATGCTTATCATTAATTTTAACACCCTGTAAACGATAAACATCCTGAATTTCATTTACCAGATATTCCTGAACTGCACTTGTTCCTTTAATCTTCAAAATATCATGAGGGTTTATAGGTCCGTCAGTAATTTTTTCACCTGCAGGTATTTCATCATTTTCCTGAACGAGAGTATGTTTACCCAAAGGCACATTATATTTCTTTTCATCAGAACCGTCCGGTGCTGTTACAAGAATTTCGCGTGAACCTTTTTTTCTCGCACCAAATTTAACAGTTCCTTCAATCTCTGAAACAATAGCAGGTTCCTGTGGACTTCTTGCTTCAAAAAGTTCAGTAACTCTCGGCAAACCTCCCGTAATATCACGGCTTTTTGTCTGCTGCTTGGAAATCTTTGCGAGGATTGTTCCTGCAGGAACAGTTTCACCTTCCTCAACTGACAGATAAGATCTGGTAGGAAGGTTAAAAGATTTTTTCACACCATCTTCTGTTTCAATAGCTATACTTGGAGTTAGTGTTTTATCTTTGGATTCAATAACAACTTTCTGAACGTGACCAGTCTGTTCATCTGTTACCTGTTGAAGAGTGAAGCCATCAATCAGGTCAACAAATTTAACCAGTCCGGGCATATCAGTAAGGATTACAGAGTTATAAGGATCATGATTATAAAGAGGCTGACGTTTCTTTACTTTACTACCGTCGTTTACAATAAGTTCGGCTCCGTATGGTACATCATATTTTTTCAGTTGACGGTTATTTTCGTCATAAATTCCTATAACACCTCTTCTACCAGTAACAACTTTTACAGCTCCATAAAAATCTGATTTTTCCACATATGTAATCCGTTCAAATTTAATTGTACCCTCAATATTAGTTTCTACCTGAGACTGACTCGCAATTCTTGAAGAAGTACCACCAAGGTGAAAGGTTCTTAAAGTAAGCTGTGTGCCAGGTTCACCAATTGATTGTGCAGCAACAATTCCAACTGCTTCACCGATTTCAACAATTTTACCGGTAGTAAGATTTCTCCCATAACATTTTGCACAAACACCGCGTTTAGATTCACAAGTTAATACTGTCCTTATGTAAACAGAATCTATGTTTGCATCTTCAATTTTCTCTGCGATTGTTTCTGTTATAAGTTCACCTGCAGGAACAATTAATTCATCTGTCCGCAAATCATAAACATCCTCCTGGGCAACTCTTCCGGTAATTCTTTCACCCAGCGGTTCTCTTTCCTGCTCAACATCCTTCAGCGCAGTAATCTCAATTCCCAGAATTGTTCCGCAATCTATTTCACGAATAATTACATCCTGAGAAACATCAACTAATCTTCTTGTAAGATATCCAGCATCAGCTGTTTTTAACGCAGTATCCGCAAGACCTTTTCTTGCACCGTGTGTTGAAATAAAATATTCAAGTACTGAAAGACCCTCTTTAAAATTCGCAACAATCGGATTTTCAATAATTTCACCAGCTTGTCCCGATAAGGTTTTCTGAGGTTTCATCATCAATCCTCTCATACCGGCAAGTTGTTTTACCTGATCCTGCGAGCCTCTAGCACCGGAATCGACCATCATATGCAATGAATTAAAACCACTGTTATTGGCTTTCAATTTTTCCATAAGTGCACGGGCAACATCATTAGTTGTATGCGTCCAAACATCTATAATTTTATTATAACGTTCAGCATCCGTAATTACACCTTGCTCATGCTCATTAAGAATTGCTTCAACTTTTTTATTTGCTTTTCCAATAAGTTCAACTTTCTCTTCAGGAATAATCATATCGCCGTAACTAACTGATAACCCACCAGCTGTTGCATAACGGAATCCTGTATCTTTAAGATCATCGAGGAATTTAGCAGTTACTTTATTTCCCATTTTAAGGAACATCTGTCCAATAAAACCGCCGAAAGTTTTCTTAATTAATAACTGGTTGAAGAAACCCATCTCTGCAGGGACAATCTGATTGAAGATTACCCTGCCAGTTGTGGTTTCTAAAAATTCTCCCTTAATCTTTACTTTTATCTTTGCATGTAATCCGACTGCTTTGGAATTGTATGCAATAATAACTTCTTCCGAATTTCCAAATACCATGCCTTCGCCTTTTTCACCTTCACGATACTTGGTAAGGTAATAGCAGCCAAGCACTATATCCTGCGTTGGCACAACTATAGGACTTCCGTTTTGCGGAGAAAGAATATTATGACTACTCAACATTAAAAGTGCAGCTTCAAGTTGTGCTTCATAAGATAGTGGTACGTGAACAGCCATCTGATCACCGTCAAAATCGGCATTAAATGCTGTACATACCATTGGATGCAACTGAATAGCTCGTCCATCAATTAATGTTGGCTGAAAAGCCTGTATTCCCAACCTGTGAAGTGTCGGTGCACGATTTAATAATATCGGATGTCCCTCAATAATTTTTGCAAGAATATCCCAGATTAACGGGTCTTTTCTGTCTACAACTTTTCTTGCACTTTTTACAGTTTTATTATGTCCTCTTTCAATCAACTTTCTAATAATGAAAGGTTTGAATAGCTCAACGGCCATATCTTTTGGAAGACCGCACTGATGAAGTTTTAATTCGGGACCTACCACAATTACAGAACGTCCAGAATAATCAACTCTTTTACCAAGAAGATTCTGACGGAAACGGCCTTGTTTACCCTTCAGCATATCACTAAGAGATTTCAGAGGTCTGTTATTATCACTTCTTACAGCACTTCCACGTCTTGAATTATCAAACAAAGCATCAACAGCTTCCTGAAGCATTCTTTTTTCATTACGAAGAATAACTTCCGGAGCTTTAATGTCAATCAATCTTTTTAATCTGTTATTTCTTATAATAACTCTTCGGTACAGATCATTTAAATCAGAGGTTGCAAACCTTCCACCTTCAAGTGGAACCAGTGGACGAAGTTCCGGTGGTATAACCGGAATATAACCTAATACCATCCACTCAGGTTTATTTGGAACTTTATTTTCTTCTTCTTTAAATGATTCAAGAACTCTTAATCTTTTTAGAATGTCTGATTTCTTTTGCTGAGAAGTTTCAATTTTTAATTGTGCTCTCAATTCTTTTGAAAGTGTTTCAACATTAGTAAGCTTAAGCATTTCCTTAACTGCTTCGCCACCTATCTTTGCCACAAACTTTTTCGGATCATCATCATCAAGTTTTTCATTTCCCGCGGGAAGCGAATTTAAAACTTCAAAATACTGATCTTCAGAAATCAAATCTTTTTTGCTTAAGCCCGTTGGTCCGGGACTTATAACTACGTAAGACTCATAATAAATTATTTTCTCAAGTTCTTTAAGACTTATACCAATTATGTTTCCAATTTTTGAAGGCTGGGCTCTGAAAAACCATATGTGAACTACGGGAACGGCAAGAGCAATATGTCCCATTCTTTCACGACGAACACTTTTCTGAGTTACTTCAACACCGCATCTGTCGCAGATAATTCCTTTGTATCTTATTCTTTTGTATTTACCGCAGAAACATTCCCAATCACGTGTGGGACCAAATATTTTTTCGCAAAACAATCCATCCTTTTCAGGACGAAAAGACCGGTAGTTTATTGTTTCAGGTTTTGTTACTTCACCATAAGATCTGGTAAGTATATCATCAGGACTTGCCAAACTGATAGTGATACTGGTTATATCACGCATCGCATTTTCTTGAATTCTAAAAGCCATTTTTTATCTCCTAATTTCTAAGTGAAAATTTGCCTGCTTTAGCAGGAATGTTCTTACGGTGTTAATTAATTTTCATTTCAAGACTGAGGCCCTGAAGCTCTTTAATTAACACATTGAACGACTCAGGAATATTTGGTTCCTGTAAGTTTTCACCTTTTACAATTGCTTCATATACTTTTGCTCTACCGGCAACGTCATCACTTTTTACAGTCAGAATTTCCTGGAGAATATGAGCAGCTCCATAGCCTTCAAGTGCCCAAACTTCCATTTCTCCAAATCTCTGACCACCGAATTGTGCTTTTCCACCGAGAGGCTGCTGAGTTATTAATGAGTAAGGTCCAATTGAACGTGCATGTATTTTATCATCAACAAGATGGCTCAGTTTAAGCATATAAATATACCCGCAAGTAACTTTCTGGTGGAATTTCTCTCCGGATCTTCCATCAATTAGTGTAGTTTTACTACCTTTTTCCAGTCCTGCTTTTTCAAGCCATTCATCAACATCCTCTACTTTTGCTCCATCAAAAATTGGTGTAGCGAATTTAAATCCGAGTACTTTACCGGCCCAGCCCAATGCTGTTTCATAAAGCTGACCGAGATTCATTCTGGAGGGTACACCGAGAGGATTAAGAATTATATCAACTGGTGTTCCATCAGGGAGGAAAGGCATATCTTCAGAAGGAACTATTTTTGCAACAACACCTTTATTTCCATGCCGGCCCGCCATTTTATCACCAACTGAAAGTTTACGTTTTTTAGCAACATAAACTTTTGCTAATTGAACGATTCCCGGAGGAAGTTCATCACCGCTAGTAATTTTGATTTTTTCTCTTTTAAATTCTTCTTCAAGTTCGGCAAGTAGATCAAAATAATTTCTATAGACTGTATTGATATGTGTATTTAATTTTTTCTGTTCAAACCAATCAAGTGTGTAATCAAGTTTAGTTACATCTTCCATTGTGGAATAAGTAGTATCTTTAATACTTGTTCCGCTTCTTAATACAATACTGCCGTCAAGATCACGAATACCGGTAGTGGTATTTCCATCGGTCAATCTGGTTAATTTATCAACCAGTTTGTTATAATGTTCTGAAATTTTCCGGTTATGTTCCAGTTCAAGAGTATCCAGTTGTTTCTTTTCCACTTTCTTGGATTCTGTATCTCTTCTCTTTCTGCTGAATAATCTGGTTTTAATAACAGTACCTTTTAATCCCGGAGGGGCTTTCAGAGAAGCATCCTTCACATCGCCGGCTTTATCTCCGAAAATGGCTCTTAATAATTTCTCTTCAGGTGTAGGATCGGTTTCTCCTTTAGGAGTTATTTTACCGATTAAAATGTCACCTTCTTTAACTTCAGCACCTTCTCTTATAATTCCATTCTCATCCAGATTTTTAACAGCTTCTTCACTAACATTTGGAATTTCTCTTGTTAATTCTTCTTCTCCACGTTTGGTTTCTCTTACCTGAAGTTCAAATTCTTCTATGTGTATTGATGTGTAAACATCCTCGCTTACTACTCTTTCACTTATAATAATAGCATCCTCAAAGTTATATCCACGCCAGGGCATAAATGCAACTAATACATTTCTTCCAAGTGCAAGTTCGCCATGATCAGTAGATGTGCCGTCTGCCAGAACATCTCCTTTGGAAATTTTCTGCCCTTGTTGTACAATTGGACGCTGATTAACACATGTTTCCTGATTTGTTCCATGAAACTTAGTAAGGTTATAGGTTACACTCTTTTTATCAACAAATGTAGTTAATGATTCAATGCTATTAGGATTAATATCGTAACTGGCAATAATTTTATTAGCATCTACAAATTCAACAGATCCATTTTCTTCAGCAATAATTACAGCTTTAGAATCAGTGGCAATTTTCTTCTCCATGCCAGTTCCAACCAAAGGCGCCTCAGGACGAAGTAGTGGTACAGCCTGTCTCTGCATGTTGGAGCCCATCAAAGCCCTGTTAGCATCATCATGCTCCAGAAATGGAATTAAAGCTGCTGCTGCAGAAACTATTTGTGCCGGGGCAACATCCATATATTGTATGTTTTCAGGAGTAACAATTGGAAATTCACCTTTTAATCTTGATTTAACTCTTTCATTAAGGAATTTACCTTGTTCAGTAATCGGTGCGTTGGCCTGCGCTATTGTGAAATGGTCTTCCTGTTCAGCAGTCAGGTATTCAACTTCATTTGTTACTTTTCCCTTTGTAACTTTTCTATAGGGAGTTTCCAGGAATCCATACCTGTTAACTCTTGCAAAAATTGTTAAAGATGATATCAACCCGATATTCGGTCCTTCAGGAGTTTCAATAGGACAAAGACGACCATAATGAGTATAGTGAACATCACGTACTTCAAATCCGGCTCTTTCTCTGGTAAGTCCGCCAGGGCCTAATGCAGACATTCTTCTTTTATGAGTCATTTCTGCAAGAGGATTGGTCTGATCCATAAACTGAGATAACTGGTTTGTTCCGAAGAATGCATTTATTACACTGCTGATAGTTCTTGCATTTACAAGATCCTGAGGTGTAAAGTTTTCACTATCACGCATATTCATACGTTCTTTTATTGTTCTGGCCATACGTGCCATACCAATATTAAACTGCTGACCCAACTGTTCACCAACAGTTCTGATTCTTCTGTTTCCAAGATGATCAATATCATCAATAGCTTGTTCACCATTTCTTAACCTGATGATATATTTCATTATTTCAATGATATCTTCAACAGTCAATATTGTAGTTGTTTCAGGTATATCCAGTTTTAATTTATCGTTCATCCTATGGCGACCTACATCACCAAGATCATAACGTTTATCATTAAAAAACAGTTTATCAATTAATCCCTGCGCAGTATCTATATCGGGAGCTTCACCTGAACGTAACTGGCGATAAATTGCAAAAAGGGCTTCCTCCCTTGTGTGTGCTGTATCTTTCCTTAATGTATTGAGAATTAGATCCTGCTCAGGAACTGTGTTAGCAATAACCAGTTTTAAAGTGTCAATTTCAATTTCTTTTAATCTTTCAATATCATCTTCAGTTAATGTGCTTTCTTTGGTAAGAAAAATTTCACCTGTTGACATATCGAAAATATCACTTGCAACAATTCTTCCCACATAATCATCCAGTTTAGCTTTTTTCACATTAATTTCATCAATTAACTGAAAAAGATTCAATATATCTTCATCGGAAGCGTAGCCTAATGCTCTAAGCAAAGTAGTTGCAGGGAATTTTTTTCTTCTATCAATATATACATACATTATATAGTTGATATCTGTAGCGAACTCAACCCACGAACCACGCAGAGGAATAATTCTGGCTGAATAAATCGGAGTTCCGTTTGGATGAACTGTTTGTGCAAAAGCTACACCGGGTGAACGATGGAGCTGTGAAACAACAACCCTCTCAGCACCATTTATAATAAAAGTCCCTTTCTCTGTCATAAAAGGAAGATTACCAAGATAAACTTCCTGTTCAACACTATTAACAAATTCTTCAGTTTCCGGATCTTTTGTAGATAGACGGAGTTTACCTTTTAACGGTGCAGAAAAAGTAAGTCCTCTTTCAAGACATTCCACAACCGAATATCTTGGTTTTTCAATATAGTATTCAAGAAAATCCAATCTATAAATTTCTTTATTATCAAAGATTGGAAAATTAGCTGTAAATACCTGTTGTAATCCTTTGTTTTCCCTTTTGGAAGGAAGAACCCGCACCTGGATAAAATCTTCGAAAGAATCATTCTGGATACTTAAAAGGTCAGGAGACTCGATAACACTTTCAATCTTACCGAAGGAAATTCTTTTATTATTCAAATTACAAACCTCCTATAAATGTTCATTAACTACTTAAAAAGCAGCACCTGAAACCAACGTGTACAAAAAAATATAAAAAGCAATAAGACGGACTTCACCCGTCTTACTACTTACGAAAATTATCTGCTTCTATGTGTGATTTACTTAATCTGAACGGTTGCACCAGCTTCTTCAAACTCTTTTTTGAGTTTTTCAGCTTCATCTTTAGACACACCTTCTTTAACAGGTTTAGGAGCGGTGTCAACAAGGTCCTTAGCTTCCTTCAAACCAAGACCTGTATGAGCTCTCACAACTTTAATCACATTAATTTTTTTATCGCCAACAGTTTGAAGAATGACATCAAATTCTGTTTGTTCCTCAACGGGGGCTCCGCCAGCTGCAGGGGCTCCACCACCAGCCATAATCATTGGTGCTGCGGCAGTAACACCAAACTCTTCTTCTAAAGCTTTTTTTAATTCAGCAGCTTCTAACAGACTAAGTCCTTTAATCTTTTCAACTAATTCTGCTACTTTTTCGGCCATTTTATATTTCTCCTAATATTTCTTTATTCTTGTATTAAAAAGTTATGCTGCTTCTCTTTTAGAGATTTGATCAACTACACTTACAAGATCTCTCATAACAGCATTGATTGCTCCGACTATTCCGGAAGCAGGCGAATTCAGACTTCCCATTATGCTTGCTATGATCTCTTTCTTTGATGGTAGAGAAGCCAGTTCATTTAAACTGCTACTATCATAGTATTGATCTTCTATATAACAAGCTTTTAATGAAAGTTTTTTAATGCTATCAAAATATTTCTTGATAACTTTTGCGGGAGCAACCGGATTTTCTGAAGTCGCAAAAGCATATCCAGTCATCCCTACCAAATGGTCAGATAACTTGGCGTACTTTCCACTTTCATCCAGAGCTCTTTTGAATAATGTGTTTTTGAATACTTTGTACTTAACACCTTCATTCCTGAATTCATTCCGGATATCATTAATATCCGAAACTTGTATTCCTGAATAATCAGTAAGATATACAGCGTTGGCATTATCGATTAATTCTTTAACCTCAGCTATAGATTCTACCTTTTCATTCTTTTTCATTTTTCTCCCGTATCAGATTTATAATTAATCGGATCGGCTTGAAGCATTTTTGAGCGCGTAAACTTTTAATGTTGTGCAATTTCTTCTTTGCTGATCTTTAATCCAGGACCCATAGTACTGGAAAGATATATACTTTTAATATACTGACCTTTTGCAGAAGACGGTTTAAGCTTAACTATTGTATTAAGAAATGCCCGTGCATTTTCTGCAAGTTTCTCAGCATCAAAATTCATTTTACCAATGGATGTATGAACAATACCGGCTTTTTCAACTCTAAAATCTATTTTACCTGCTTTTACCTCTTTTACGGCAGTCGCAACATCCTGGGTTACTGTTCCGCTTTTCGGGTTAGGCATTAACCCTTTTGGTCCAAGAATCCTTCCTAATTTTCCAAGGTCACCCATGGAATCGGGAGTGGCTACAATAACATCAATATCAGCCCATCCGCCTTTAATTTTTTCCAGGTATTCTTCAAACCCTGCATAATCTGCTCCGGCATCAAGAGCTTCCTGAGCTTTTCCACCTTTTGCAATTACCAGTACCTTCACTTCTTTCCCGGTTCCATTTGGAAGTGTAACTGTTCCTCTAACCATCTGATCTGCATGCCTCGGGTCAACACCCAGTCGAACAGCACAATCAACTGATTCACTAAATTTCACTTTTGATGTATCTTTAAGTGTGTTAACAGCATCAATGATTGAATACTCTTTTTTTACATCAATTGATTTCTGAATTTCTTTATTTCTTTTAGAATTTTGCATTGCTACACCATTTATAAAATTTTTATTCTACTGTTATTCCCATACTTCTTGCAGTACCGGCAACCATACTCATTGCATGTTCTATATTATAAGCATTTAAATCAGGCATCTTAAGTTCAGCAATTTCTTTTACCTGTGCCTGGGTTACTTTTGCCACTTTAATACGATGAGGCTCTGCAGAACCTTTTTCCACTTTTGCCGCACGTTTTAGCAGAACAGCAGCCGGAGGGGTTTTCGTAATGAATGTGAATGATTTGTCTGCAAATACAGTTATTACTACCGGGATAATTAATCCTTCTTTATCCTGAGTTCTGGCATTAAACTGCTTGCAGAACTCCATAATATTAACACCTTTTTGTCCCAATGCAGGACCAACAGGCGGAGAGGGATTAGCTTTTCCGGCAGGTATCTGTAGTTTGATAAATCCGGTTATTTTCTTTGCCATATTGTATTCCTATCGGATAAAATTATTTTTCTAATTCAGCCTGAACAAAGTCGATTTCCACTGGAGTTTTTCTTCCGAAAATAGAAACCATTACTTTTATTTTCATTTTCTCTTCATTTACTTCCTGAACCGTTCCGGTAAAATTGTTGAACGGACCATCAATTATTTTAACCAGATCACCAGTTCTGAAAATAGTTTCCATTCTTTCACTACTTTCATCCTGCGAAAGTCTTCCAACTATTCTTTTAACTTCTTCCGGCTGTAAAGGATTAGGATTATTTTTTGTTCCAAGAAAACCCATTACCGAAGCAGTATTAAGAATAAATTCTTTCACCTGGTTATCAAGTTCAACGTTAACAAGAATATATCCCGGGAAGAAATTTTTAGTTTTACTTTTCTTCTTACCATCCTTAACTTCAAACACTTTTTCCATAGGGACGAGAATTTCCTGAATTTTTGCACGAAGTTGTTCATTGTCGTTCAACTCGTTTTCCAAAAGAGTTTTAACTTTATTCTCGTGACCTGAAAAAGTCCTAACTACATACCATTTATATTCCATAGGTAATGCTAACTAAAAAATTCCCTTAAATATTTGATTAATCGCCATATCAATTATATATGTAAAAGCTGCAATAACAAGACAAACAACAATAACAACAACTGTTGATTCTTTTAATTCATCAGTTGTCGGCCAGGTTACTTTTTTCATTTCTTTAACTACATCATTAAAGAAACCAATAATTTTTTCTTTCATTTTCAGAGAGCTTTCCTAATTTAACTCTTTGCACGTCAGGAGGGACTCGAACCCCCAACCTGCGGTTTTGGAGACCGCTGCTCTAGCCAATTGAGCTACTGACGTAGCAAACTCATTTTGTTTCTTTATGAATTGTATGCTTTTTGTCCCAACGGCAGTACTTTTTAAATTCAACTCTGCCGGCATGCAATCTCTTATTTTTAGTTGTAGTGTAATTTCTTCTTTTACACTCTGTGCATTCTAATGTTATTATTTCTCTCATGGTATTTATTTATTAGGTTGACTCAAACAAAATTTTTCCGGATCTCCGGAATTTTTAACTCAATTTTTTTATTTATAAAATCAATAAAAATTTATGAGTGATATCTAATTTATTTCTTTAATTTTAATCCTGAATTTATCAGGATAACCTCATCAAAATTTCTGGAGCTGACGACCGGGATTGAACCGGTGACCTCATCCTTACCAAGGATGTGCTCTACCAACTGAGCTACGTCAGCAACAAACCAAGAGCGGGAGACGGGACTCGAACCCGCGACCAACAGCTTGGAAGGCTGTGACTCTAGCCAACTGAGTTACTCCCGCATCAAACTCTAACAAAAATTTTAAGAACAGTTTATTAATCCCTGTACAAAAAAATAAGGGAACTAAATACTATTGAGATATTCCCTTAACAAAATTTTTTAAGCTGTGGGCGGCGAGGGATTCGAACCCCCAAAGGCGTCAGCCAACGGATTTACAGTCCGCCCCGGCTCTCCAACTCCGGCGTCCGCCCAGTTTTCGAAACGAGCATCAAATATATTTCTATTTGAAATAAAAAGCAAATTAAAATAGGGGTATATCTTTGAGTTTTATATGAAATTCGAAACATTCTGAAGTTGATTAGCAAATATAGGGATTAGCCTTGTCAATAGAAAATGAAAAATTCAGTGGTTCCACAATTCCCTATCCAAACTCCTGTACTGAATTGCTTCGCTGATATGTTGTGGAAGAATGTTTTCAGAATTTTCCAGATCTGCTATTGTCCTGCTTACTTTTAAGATTCTATCGTACGCTCTTGCAGATAATCCTAATTTTGTCATCGCCATTTTAAGCAATTCTGCACTACTTGAATCAAGCTTACAAAACTGCCTGATTTCTTTAGGACCCATATCGCCATTATTAAAAATATTTTTCATTCCACTGAATCTATTTAATTGAATTTGCCTGGCCTCAATAACTCTTTTCCTTATTTGTGCAGAAGTTTCACCTTTAACTTCAGAAGATAATTCTTTGTATTTAACAGCCGGAACTTCAATATGAATATCGATTCTGTCCAGCAATGGTCCCGATATTTTCGCCATATATCTTTGAATCTGTGGTGGGGCACATGTGCATTCTTTATTTGGATCCGTGTAATATCCACAAGGGCATGGATTCATTGCAGCTGCAAGCATAAAATTAGCCGGAAACTCCAGCGATAATTTTGAACGGCTTACAGTTACTTTCCCGTCTTCCAGAGGCTGTCTTAAAACTTCAAGAACATTCTTTTTGAATTCCGGTAATTCATCTAAAAAGAGAACTCCATAATGAGCAAATGAAACTTCACCGGGCCGCGGAAATGATCCTCCGCCGACGAGTGCAGCATCAGAAACTGTATGATGGGGACTTCTGAAAGGTCGTTCTGTAACCAAAGCCTGATCCTTTGAAAGAATCCCTGCAACGGAATGAATCTTTGTTGTTTCAAGTGCTTCATCAAAGGTCATAGGTGGAAGAATAGAAGGTATTCTTTTAGCCAGCATTGTCTTTCCGGAACCCGGAGGACCAATCATAAGAATATTATGTGAACCGGCAGCGGCTACTTCTAATGCACGTTTTACATTTTCCTGCCCTTTTACATCAGAAAAATCAAGATGATATTGATTAACTTTTTCAAACAATTCTTTTGTATCTGTTACAATTTTGTCTTTCTCAATCTCTCCGTTCAAGAATTGGATAACTTCGGATAAGTTTTCCACGCCGTAGACATCTATCCCCTTCCACGATCGACGCTTCGAGTGCAGACTCCAATGGAAGAATAATTCTTTTAATACCCTTCTTTTTAGCTTCAACCGAAATAGGTAGTGCTCCTTTTACGGGGCGCAGCTTTCCATCAAGAGCAAGTTCTCCAAGGAAAACAGTATCATCCATTTTAATTTCTTTTATATCTTCAGTAGCTACAAGCAGTCCAACTGCAATGGGTAAATCAAATGAGCTGCCTTCTTTTTTAATATCAGCAGGTGCCAGGTTTACAGTGATTTTTCTTTTTGGAAATTCTAAACCGTTATTTTTAATTGCAGTTGTTACCCTTTCCCTGCTCTCTTTAACGGCGTTATCGGGAAGTCCTACAATAGTAAATCCCGGTATTTGTTTTTCCACATTTGTTTCAACTTCAACAAGGTATGCGTCAATACCATAAGTTGCACTTGAGTAGATTTTAGAAAGCATTTTCCCTTTTTTTTGTAGATAATATTAACCGGATAAATATAGATGTAATTATTTAAAAAGTAAATCAGTTTACTTGGTGAGAATCATTTTTTTAGTATTTGAGTAATTTGGTGTGGAAACCTTATAAAGGTAAATCCCTGAAGGAAGTTCTGCTGCATCAAATGAAAATTTATGAGTACCGCTGGTTAAGAATCCTTTAAATAGTTTTGCAATTTCCTTCCCTTCAAGATTGTATATAGTAATATCCACATCAGAATCTTCAAGCAGTTCGACAACTATACTTGTTCTCGGATTGAACGGGTTTGGATAATTCTGTTCAACTACAAAAGGATCTGTTGCGCCCTGCCCTATTTTTACCTGCGAAGAATAGACTGCAGAGCCATCTGCGTTTAACTGTTTTATCCTGTAAAATACAATTTCTGCATTCGGATCTTTTACATCAAGTAAGAGAATATTTTTTCTCGGGAGTATTTTCAGCCTGAACTGTACAGACAGGTTTATAATCGGAATTGTTTAATGATTTTTCAAGTACATAAGACTGCGCCTGTTTAAAATCCCCGCCGCTCCACGTTAATTCATAAGAATTTCCAAGCAGATTTATATTAAGCTCAGGTGCACGTGCAAAAATTGGAGCATCAGATTTAATAAAATCAACTGAATTATATGAAATGTTTATCTCATCTTTCGCAAGATAAAGTTCTTCTTCATTTTTAAAATTGAACTGATAAAGTACGCTTGAACTATCAGCACTGAAATTCATGTAATTTTTGTTGAGAAAAGAAAGCTCAATATCATTGTTAAAATTTACAAACCGCAATACATCCATTTGAAAATTTTTATTCTGTGAGTCATTTACAAATTCCCATTCCAGATCACTGGTTTTCAAAATTGCAGGTAGTTTGTTCCTGCCAATAAGAGTGTTGTTGCAATAGAAACTAATATTATCATTTAAAGAAGATGATAAAATTGCAACATGATACCAAACACTTCTGCTTAAAAAATATGGGTTTAAGGATTCCTCATCGAAATGATCTTCCGACCGGATTGCAACCATCTGGAAAGGATTTGTAGAAATATCATAAATTGTTTTTCCGGTTTGTTTGTTTACAATCTTAAGAAAATCTGTTTGTGGATTATTAATTTTAATCCAGAACTCTGATAGTAAATTATTAACATCGGTTTTATTAAGATTGATGTTTAACGCTGAACCCGGAAGAAAAGATACAGCATTATCTGCATACTTCTGGGGTTTATAAAAATTAAGTGTGGCAGATAAAAATTTTAGTGAATCATCTTTTTCGAATTTATCTGTAGGTTGAATATAGCCTATTGTTTTTCCGCCTGATTTAAATACTCCGGTAAATTTAAAATCAGCTGATCCGCTATTTTCAGCTTTAAAACCAAAAAGTATTTGAAAGTAAATTTTTGAGACGAGATTATTTTTCTTTAGATCTATATTTGCTTTGTATACGTTTCCTGAAATTCCCTGGATATTTAATTGTTTACAATTAATATCTAAGTCATTATCTACAAATCTCAACTTAAGATTTTTAAAATTTATTTTTGAAGATGGAACAAAATAAATTTCCAGTTTATCAGCTATCGCGAATGGATTAGAAGAAATTAAAGAAATATCAAAATTTGAATTGGCGGGGATACTTTTCGGGTAGACTAATTTATAGTTACTTTCATCCCCTGTTTTACCAAACAGTAACGATGTAAACAACAAAATTGACAATATGTACAGTTTTTTAACCATGGGGCAGAGAAGTTAAGGACAAATAGGAACAACTTCAACTATTTATAATGCCTCAGGAAATCAATCCTGTCCTGTAACTGATGTACAGGAACCAACAATTTTTCTTTTCCATAAATCGCATCTTCCCTATTGGTAAAAGCGAGCTCATAATCCTTACTCATAACTATAGCCTCTTCGGGACACACTTCCTCACAAAAACCGCAAAAAATGCACCGAATCATATTTATTTCAAATTTCTCGGGATAACGTTCTTTTTCTCGGTCAGTTTCACCCGCCTGTACTTCAATTGCCAATGCAGGGCAGACTCTCGAACATAGTCCGCAGGCAACGCATCTTTCTTCACCGTTTTCTTCCATTACTAATACCGGGCGCCCGCGATACGAAGCCGCCGGAATAAACTTTTCTTCAGGGTACTGCATTGTAAATTTAGGTTTAAACATATTTTTAAGTGTTAAACCCAATCCTTTTACAATTTCCGGAATGTAAATTCTTTCCCAAAATGTTAAATCTTTATCTCTTTTCTTAACTGCCATCAAATCTCCGAATTTTCAAAATCTTTATTGTTAATGAATAATCAAATATGTAATCAATTTCAATTACACTAAAGTTTAAATATCATAATAAGCAAAGCGACCCATATTATATTGATCAGCGAAAGCGGGAACATTACTTTCCAGCCAAGATTCATTAATTGATCATACCTGAACCGCGGTATGCTCCATCTTACCCATATAAAGAAGAAAAGCACTGCACCAACCTTGAACATAAACATTGCAAGTTCTATAAGGATTACCCAGCCATTTGAGAGACCGAGTGAGGATATTTCTATAAAAGGAAGATTGTATCCGCCAAGGTAAAGTGTTACAATCATAGCACTTGCAATAATCATATTTGCATATTCTGCCAGGAAAAATCCGGCAAACTTCATACTGCTGTATTCGGTGTGAAATCCTCCGACAAGTTCAGGTTCTGCTTCCGGTAAATCGAAAGGCAACCGGTTAGTTTCTGCAAAAGCTGAAACTACGAATGTTATAAATCCTAATGGCTGAATCCATGCATTCCATAAAAATGCGCCTTGTGATTCAACAATTGCATATGGCCTTAAAGATTCTGCAAGAAGTAAAACTCCGCCTATTGAAAATCCCATTGAGATTTCATAAGAAATCATTTGTGCGGAAGATCTTATACCTCCAAGCAGAGAATACTTGCTTCCTGATGACCAGCCTGCAAAAGTTATTGCATAAACTCCTAATGAAGTCAGAGCCAGAACATAAAGAATTCCCATATTAACATCTGCAACAACAAGAGGAATGGAATATCCAAAAGCTGTAAGAGTTCCGGCAACAGGAATTACAGCATATGTTGTAAATGCAACAAAAAGTGCAATCATTGGAGCAAGTGTATGAATAGGCTTGTTTGCAATAACAGGAACAATATCTTCTTTTAATAAAAGCTTTAAAACATCTGCGAATGGTTGAAGGACACCTTCCCATCCAACTCTATTGGGACCAAGCCTGTTTTGTGCCCAGGCACTTATTCTGCGTTCAAAATATACGAGATATGAAACCGTTAAAAGCATAACAATTACAATAACAAGGATTTTGATAAGACTGATTATTAATATTTCCCAGATATTCAATTAAAATTCTCCGTTAAACTTTTACAGATTCTTTAGTGAATTGTCCTTTTAATTGCACACCAAGCTCGCCAACATCATCGTAATCCAGTCCTTTAAAAGCTTCAATTGATTTTGTCATTTCCTCAAAAACTTCTTCTGCCATATCAAATTTTAATTTATTACCCATTGCATTAGCCAGCATTACTAAAATTTTCCATGTTGAGAATGCATCGTGTTTATTTTTTTCGGCCCACCTGTCGAACTTTGTTCCGAACTTATCAAGCCGGCTCATCATCATCCCCTCAAGTGCGCGATCAACATTAATGGTTGTAACTGCAGGTCTCAACCTTTGAACTCTTCCCTGGAAATTAACCATTGTTCCGTTTTTCTCTGCGTAAGTGGATGCCGGGAAAACTATATCAGCCAGAGTAGCAGTTTTATTCAGGTTGGTTGCATGCATGATTAACAGATCAAGTTTGGCAAAAATTTCTTCAAGTTCGGGTCTTTCATTAATTAAATCATCTTCAATCACATAGAGTGCTTTGATTTTACCTTTTTTGATTCCTTCAATAATCCCATCCAGATTTAATCCGCCTTTAAATGGAACAACTCCTGAGAGCTCAGCGCCGAGTGAATTCGGAGTAATATCTTCCGTACGGAGAATATCATCCTGGAATAAAGGATCAGTTTTTCTCATAAAATCGAGATGCTTCGAACCAATCAGCTTTGCAAATTTTCCCAGAACAAAATTATCTTCGTTTGTAACATTCGGTGAACCGATGAATGCAATTTCATCTTTATTAATATTCTTCAGTTCTTTCGCCGCAGCAGAAACTGCTTCATCCATTGTTGCTTTGGTTAGTGCTCCTTCTTTCCTTAAATAGGGACCATCAACCCTGTCTTCTGCATTAATAAATTTGAATGTGTTTATTCTTCCGTGGTCACACATCCAATAGCTGTTTACTTCTTCATTAAATCTCGGAGTTAAACGAAGCACTTTATTATTTCTTACCCACAATTCTGTGTTGCATCCTCTCGAACAGCCAATGCAAACTGATTTAGTGGCAGACATATCCCACACTCTTGCCTGGAATCTGAAATCACGACTTGTTAATGCTCCAACCGGACAAATATCAGTTGTGTTAAGTGAATAAGGATTATCCATCTGCTCGCCGGGATAAGTTACAATTGTAACTCTGTCTCCGCGTTTTACAAATGTTAATTCAGGATCTTTAGCAATTTCATCACAGAAGCGAATACAGCGGGAACAGGAAATGCATCTTTCAGCATCGAACATTACGTAAGGACCAAGCTCAACTCTTTTATCTTTATGATTTTTTTCTTCGACAAACCGGCTTTCTCCTTCACCGTGTGAATAAGCGTAATCCTGAAGTTTACATTCTCCTGCTTCATCACAAATCGGGCAGTCGAGCGGATGATTTATTAAAAGAAATTCCATCACAGCATTTCTTGCTGCAAGAGTTTTTTCAGAAGCTGTATGAACAACCATTCCATCTGCTGCAAGTGTTGAACAAGCAATTACAAGCTTAGGCATCTTTTCAACTTCAACAAGGCAGACACGACAATTACCGGAAATGGTAAGTTTAGGATGCCAGCAAAAATGAGGAATAGTAATTCCGCTATCTTTTGCAGCCTCTATTATTGTCTGTCCCTGCTTAAATTCTATCTCTTTCGCATCTACTACTAATTTCGGCATTCTGAGTATTTACTCCTGAATTCTTTTATAAACTTAATTTATTTGAATTTATTTTCCGACTACTTCGTGTTCTTCAATAAATTTTTCGGTAAAGTCAGCAATATTTTTATATGCCTTCATCAGAGTTTCTTCAGGTGGAAGAAAGACAACTCTAAAGTGATTAGTATCCGGTCTCTGGCCAAACCCGGAGCCGGGGACAACAACAACACCGGTTTCTCTGATTAATTCAGAAACGAAAATATTATCGGGTGTATTTATATGAAGTTTTGGAAAGGCGTAAAATGCTCCTTCAGGCTTCACACAGGAAATCCCCGGAATGGCATTAAGCATTTCAACCGTTATATCTCTTCTGGAAGTTAATTTTTTATTTGCAATTTCAAGATGTGACTGATCACCTTCAAGAGCAACCGGAATTGCATACTGTTCAGGATGATTGGCAGACAATCTGGCCCGTAGAAGTTTATTTATTGCTTCAATATAATCCTTTAGTACTGATTTGTTGCCGCTTGCAATTCCCCACCCGATTCTGAATCCCGGCACCATATAATTCTTAGACAAACCACCGAATGTTATTATGGGAACTTCACTATCAAGAGAGGCAACTGAAGTATGTTTCTCACCTTCGAACAAAAGTTTGTCATAAATTTCATCAGCAAAAATCACAAGATTATTTTCTTTTGCAATCTGAATTAATTTCATTAAAGTTTCTTTAGTGCAATTTGAACCGGTAGGATTATTCGGATTTATAATAATGATTGCACGGGTCTTATCATTTATTTTACTCCTGATATCTTCAAGGTCAGGCTGCCATCCGTTTTCTTCATCTAAATAATATGGATTTTCCATATTCTGAAGTTTACTTGCAATGGCTGTATATAAAGGATAGCCCGGTGTGGGAGTTAAAACATTTTCTCCTTCATTTACCAATGCAGTTAAGCAGATATCAATAGCTTCGCTGGCTCCTGTTGTTACAAAAATATCCTGTACATTTTTAATATTTTTCTTTTCAGCTTCCTTTGCAATTGAATCAAGCGCAGATTTAATTCCCGATGAAGGAGAATATCCGTTAAAATTTTTTAACATTGCCTGGTGAGTTGCTTCAACCATATGTTTCGGTGGAGCAAAATCAAATAAGTTAGGATCACCGATATTGAGGTAAAGCATTTCTTTGCCTGTCTTTGCAACTTCATTTGCAAGCACAACTATATCACGAACAGCGTACGTAATATTTTTGGTTCTTACCGCAGGTGTTATTGTCTTACTCATTTTTTATTCTTTAATTAAATGAAACAATTAAATTAAGATTAATTCTCAAGCTGCTGATTTTAATATAGTATCTTTTGATTTAATTATAATTTTTATAAAAGTATTTTCATCAAGTAAATCGTTTGCCAGGTCCAGAATATCTTCTCTTTTTACTGAATCAATCTCTTTTATTATTTCATCAGTTGTTTTTATTCTATTATTATATAGTTCAGACTGAGCCATCCTGAACATTCTGTTGGAAGTATTTTCAAGACTTAAAAGGAACTGACCTTTCATTGCTTCTTTTGCCTTATTTAATTCTCTTTCAGAAACCTTAGCATTTTTCATCTTCTTAAATTCTCTGTCTACAATTGAAAGTGCTTTATCCATTGTTTTTTCATTCGTAGATAAATATACACCAAAAGACGAAACATCATAAAAGGAATTGAGGAATGAATTTACCTGGTAGGCAATTCCATTCCGTTCTCTTATTGATTGAAATAACCGCGAGCTGCTGCCTTCCCCGAGAATCTGAGTAAGTACTGCCACTTTATTTCTTAAATCACTTTTATAACCAAATGTTGACTTGCCTATTATCGCATGAACCTGTTGAATCTCTTTATCAATCAATTCAACTTTGGCTGGAATATTTGAGTGCCTGTAGAATTTTCTTTTTACACCGGAAGTTCCCAGATCTTTGTGAAAATATTTCTCTATCAGCTTTAATATTTTTTCATGCTCAACTGCACCTGAGGCAGCAATTATCATTTTATTGAAACCGTATTTCTCTTTTACAAAATGAAAAAGATCATTCTGTGTAAAGCTCCTGATAGTTTTTTCAGTCCCGATGATTGGAAGGCTTAAACTGTTTCCCGAAAAAATCACTTCTTCAAATTTATCGAAAATTAATTCTTCAGGGTTATCTTCTATATCGTAAAGCTCATCTACAATTACACTGGATTCCTTTTTGATTTCCGTTGGTTTAAATGTCGGATCCTGAATCATATCAGCTAAAACATCAAAAGTTTTTCCGATATGATTTTCTAATCCTCTTCCATAATAACAGGTATGTTCTTTGGATGTAAAAGCGTTTAAATATCCACCTGTCGATTCAATTTCATTTGCTATTTTTCCAGCCGTACGTTTTTTAGTTCCCTTAAAAAGCATGTGCTCAATGAAATGTGAAATTCCATTGTTATTAAAATTTTCATCGCGGCTTCCAACATTAAACCAGAATCCGAGTGAAAATGATTTTACGTAAGGTATGGTTTCTGTTAAAACTTTTATACCGTTAGGCAGGATTGTCTTCTTATACTGATTCAAGATATCAAAAATCTCTATAATTATTCAAAAAAACGTTTTCAAATATAGAGAATTGATTTTCGGCAGTCAAGGTAAGTTAGTTACATGAAATGATAACTCAATCAACAAAATTATTAGTTACTGCAACTAAATCAGATATTAAAAAACCGGAAAAAATGAATTGTAAAATCCATCTTCTCCGGCTTTAAACTATTAATAAATACAGAAAATTATTTAAGCAATATCATCTTATGATTTTGAGTAAAATTTCCTGTTTTTAATCTGTAAAAGTAAATTCCACTGGCAAGTCCTGCGGCATTAAAATTTACAAGATAATTTCCGGCAGGTTTAACCTCATTTACAAGAGTTGCAACTTCCCTTCCTAATGCATCATAAACTTTTAAGCTCACAAATCCCGATTCAGGAATTTTGTAGCTTATGTTTGTTGTCGGATTAAAAGGATTGGGATAATTCTGAGCCAGACTATACACTTCAGGTTGAACATTCTGATTATCTTCAATTGCAGTAGGATTGCTTACTGAAACAATAGGACAATTTACATTTGCTGCACCAGTAACCAGGATGGTTGCATTTTCCGCAGAAGATAGATCGTGTACCATATCAAAATCTGCGTTATCATAAATATTTACAAACCACAATGGTGAATACGTTGCATCTCCGGGTAAAGTTGAGGGTACGTTATGAGTACGTCCTGTTGAATCAGTCTTAAATCCTGAAGGCGGACCACCTCCGGGCTCTCCCGGGTTTATATTAAAAGTAACATAAATTGGTGAAAGCGGAACCATACCATTTCCATCTGCCATAATCGGTGCTTCGGCAAAGTTAAAATAATATACAACTGTTGAATCGTACCATCCCCTTGATAAAGAAGTATCTTCACTTGCGTTATACCGTAACATTGCTGAGGAATTATCAGGAACTATAGGGCAATTAACTATTGTATTTGTTTCCTCAATAGTATAACCGCCGCTAAGAATCTGTTCTGTACTTACAATTGTGTTTGCAACGTAGTTCGATGGAACAGTAACCTTATTTACTTCCCAGAAATCATTATAGCCCGCATCTCCCGGGATAACACCTACTATGTTTAACTGTCCCTCCACAGGCGCCGGTTCACCGTCTCTGAAAAGTACAAATATCGGAGCAGGTACGGTCGGCTGAACATCGAAATTATAGTAAGTTGAATATTCACCGTTTGGACCTAATCCCATACTTATAAATGGTTCCATGTCAAAATTTACAGGAACATTCGGGCCGGGTAATCCGTTAGCGGAATCTCTCACAAATAAATGTCCTGCATCTGCACTAAACCGATCAATACTTGCTTTCATAGCTGTGTCAGGATCTACCTGTGCCAGCAGCGCAGATTGGATCACGAGAATAATAAAAGTCAAAATCAGAAAAATACTTTTCTTCATAATGCTCTCCTTTTTTAATTTTTAATGCTTTGAATTCGGTAAGCAATATGAGCCTTAACTATCACGATATTGTAACAATAACATAATTTTAGTTGCACAATTGGATTAAAAATTGTCGATACACTAAATAATTTTGAAGCGAAGTTTATTTGTGTTTTTTATCAAAAGTATAATTTGCAAAAAAAAGACCGCCGATTAGCGGTCTTTAACTTTTCTTACAATGAAAAATATTATTTAAGAAGAATCATTTTACGTGTCTGAACAAAATTTCCAGCATTTAATTTGTAGAAATAAATTCCACTCGCTAATCTGCTTCCATCAAAATTGACCGTATAACTTCCCGTAGGTTTTTCTTCATTAACTAAAGTTGCAACTTCATTTCCAAGGACATCATAAACTTTTAATGTTACCAAAGGATTTCTCCCTCCGGTCGAAATGACATTGGGTATTGTATATTTAATTGTTGTTGCGGGATTAAATGGGTTGGGATAGTTCTGTGAAAGTGAAAATTCGAATACCCGTTTTTTGTTTCCGTCCACACCCGTTAAAGTTGTATCTCCATAAACATTCCCATTTATTACTGCCCCTCTGAGTAGTTTTATATCTGATCCGAAATCAAAATAATTATAGACCGATGTTAAACCGAAATTTTGAGTAAGCGTGTACTGATATTCAACCAGATAATTTGAATCGTAAGTCTTATAATGTGCGGGTATTTGAAAAATCGTCGTATCTCCTTCCCCTGTTATTATATAAGGTGAATATGTTAGAAACCTGTAACTCATTACCGTGTCACCCCTGCTGCATTAAGATCATCAATAATATATTCATAGTTAGACTGAACTGAATCCTCTGAATACCTGTAAACATACCCGGATAGTGAGTCTACCCGTTCAAAATATGTATTGTGTACCGGCGAGCCCTGCTCGTATTCTTCAACTTCGTAATAGTTTAATTGATTCGGTTTGGTTATAATATCATTAACTTTCCGGATAAAAATATATGTGTAATTCCCTCCCTGGTCCCAGAATGTACCATCGTATATCTATTTACTATCTGTTGTCAGTGGATAAAGCTTCAATGCCTGCTGATCCGGCAATACAGTAATTGTATAGTATCCGGTATCTGGAAATACCACCCGATTTTCAAATATTGTACTGTCTGTTATCACCATTTTCAATCTGACTTTGTCACCCATCTGAAGTATTGTAGAATCAAGATTCACCGGCGCAGTAAAATAGGTTTGATCCAAGTTAACCTGGTGCTCAAAGATTAACAAATTATAGATCTACTCGATAATACAGATACAATGAATCCAGAAAATCGGCAATTCAGAATCAACTGAGATTCCTAAAGTAAAAGGGAAACCGGTGATAGATTTGTCACCTAGAGCTGTATTTAAAGAACAGATAATCCTATGGATTATATACCTGGTTATTTACAACTGCAGAATAATACCCTATGTTTGCAAAACGACTTCCTCATAACCAGGAGTAATCAAAACCCAGCCCGAAAAAAATTAAACCATCTAAGTCCATTAATAAAGAAATGGAAAAGTCTTGAAGATAAGTAACCAGCCGGTATATTCATAAATCATTCGCCATCTTATACGGTTTTCACCAAAAATATTACTGTATCAATTCCTTCACAAGTATTCCTTGGATCCTCTGAGATATTAATAAATTCCAGATCGCCATTCTGGAAGTATAAAATCCTGTACTAGTCTTTTAGGAACCGTAAAATTCCAGTAAATCTTTGCTCAGAAATCATTACAAAACATATCTGACCATTCCGCCAATGTTGTATTTATAATATAATTTCGTTCCATTAAATATCATAGTAACTCAGAAATTGATATTTATCATTAGCGAATTGCATTGAAGCCAGGGCTGCATTCAGTATGGTATTTCTTTCATAAATGATATATTTATTTCCTATTGACAATGGGAAAAAATTCTGGCTTCAATTTTTTCATGTTACAAAGGCAACAAAAATCAGCGGCAATATTAATAAATATTTTTTCATGAAACTTTCCTATTATTATTTCAACAAAATTAATTTCTTTGTTGCTGTATAATCTCCCGCTTTTATTTGGTAGAAATAAATTCCACTTGCATAGTCTGCTTCCATTAAATTTTGCGGATAACTTCCGGCTGGTTTTTCTTCATTAACTAAAGTTGCAACTTCATTTCCGAGTACATCGTAAACTTTTAGCGTTACAAAAAGATTTCTCCCGTTGGTCGAAATGACATTTGGTATTGTATATTTAATTGTTGTTGCGGGATTAAACGGATTGGGATAGTTTTGCGAAAGTGAAAATGAGTAAACAGTATTTACCGGGTTTTCAATTCCAGTTAAGGTGGTATCACCGTAAAGTATTCCATTAATAACTGCACCTTGCAAAATCTTTGAATCATAACCAAAATCAAAACCACTTTCTATATCAGTAATACCAAAATCTTTAACAAGCTGGTATCTATAACTTATCAAAGAATTTGATTCGTAAAATTTTGTTGATTTTGTTAAACCATATATAGAAGTATCTGCCGCATATGTAACTACAAAAGGCAGATATGTCTCAAATCTATAACTCATAACTGTATCACCTAATCCAGCATTTAAATCATCAATAAGATATTCCTGGTTAGTTTGAACTGAGTCTTCGTTATAACGATAAACTTTTACTTCTTCTGTATCTACTCTTTCATAAAATATGTTGTGATAAGGTGAGCCTGCAGTGTATTCTTCAACTTCAAAGTAATCTTTTTGATTTGGCTTTGTTACTTCACCATTTACCTTTCTTACATATTGATAAGTATCGTAATCAGGCCACGAAACTGAAACGCCATTATAGATCCAAAAATCCCCGATATGTAATGGATAGTATGCAGCCAATGAAGGATCGGGCTGGATTTCCTTGAGCGAAGTGAGTGTTCCATTCTCTAAGCTGTACAAATGATATTTGGTAGCATACAAAAAGCACCTGGGAATTCGGTTTGGGATACACTCCCATAATTTGTTCGTTAAAATGATAAATTAATGAAAAATGATTTCCAAAATCTGTTGATTTGTAAAGTGAATAATAATAGCCCAAGTAACATGTTCCGCTTACTGATTTATCAACAGCAAAAACAAATGGATGCTCATACTCTGCTTTTAATTCCCATGTATATGAATTGCCGTTATCATTTGATACATAAAGATTATATGAGCCGTATTCGTTTATTCTGTATATATGAGATTGATCCGGATCGTAATAAAATTCCGGGTTAAAATTATTTTCTTCATAGACAAGATTGTTATCCACAATTATCGAAGAATGTCCGCCATCAAATGACTTCACCAAATGATTCTGATTATCAATCCCGAATATTTCATTATCATTAAAATCAGAAACTGAAATCATATGAAAATTTAATGTTGAATCCTGCGGATAAGTTAATCCCCCATCAAAACTTCGATAGAGTTGTCCGTCACCCCCTGCATATGTTTTTAAAGGATCCTGTTTGGATATATTTATATAAAGAAATTGCTGCTGAAAACCGAATACTGACGAATCATTAAAAGCGACATATCCATAATTATCAGGCATTATCTCCATAACCGCAATTAACAAAATTCAGAGTATCATTAGGAAAGTATTCAAAGTCCTCAACATTTTTTGTGTAGGAACCGTTAACAAAGAAGGCATCGATTATCTGTTCTGCGGATCCGCTCGATACATCAAATTTATAAACAGGAGTGTACGCTGGATTATCAGCTGAACCGTAATGATAAAGAAGAATTGTTTCTCCATTGGAGTTTTCTATTCCATCAAGGGAATAAAATTGCTGACTATATGAACAGGAAATAAGCAGTAGAATAGATGAAAGAAAGTAAAAAAGCTTCATAAAGCACCCCGGAATTATTTTACCTTCTGAATTATATTGAATTATATGGTGAGAGTCAAAATATTAATTTGAGGTTCGCTGCCGCATTATTTCAAACAGAAGTATTCCTGATGCAACAGATACATTTAACGATTGTATTTTCCCTTCATCGGAATGTTAACCAAGGATGTCGCAGTTCTCCGCAGTTAATCTTCTGATGCCTTTTTCTTCATTACCCACTATTAAAGCCACAGGAATTTTATAATCAACTTCGGTGTATGGTTTTGAGTTTTCCAGCGAAGATCCGACAACCCAGAAACCATTTTCTTTTAATTCTTTAATTGCCTGAACAAGATTATTAACTTGAGATATTTTTAAATGTTCTGTTGCGCCCGCAGATGTTTTTATCACAGTTTCATTTATCGGCGCACTGTTATGCTTTGTTAATATCACTCCGTTTACATCTGAACATTCCGCAGACCTTAAAATTGCACCGAGATTATGAGTATCCTGGATCGAATCCAGTAAAAGTAAGTAAGCGGATATTTTTTCTTTTTAGAAGAAGAAATTATCTCATCTAGTGCATAAAATTTCTGAGAAGATTTTTTTGCAATGATTCCCTGTGTGTTCGGATGATTGGAAAGTGCTCTAAATTTGTCCGCGGTTACCTGGTTTACTTTTATTCCCCTTTTCTTTGCTGCAATTCTTATTGCTTCAACAATTCCCCCGTGCTGCCCGAATAGTATATAAACCTGTTCAATTTCTTCACCCGAATTTATTGCTTCAAGAACAGGTTTTCTCCCGACAATCAAACTCATTAAGTTGAAGCCTCTTTGGGTAATTTCTTTTTATGTTCCTGTTTAAGAGGCGGCGGTACAAACCTGGGTTTGTTCCTCCGGGTTAAGTAAATAAATCCCAGGCTGCCAACAACAACCATAACTACAGAAATTAATTGGGCTTCGGTTAATCCAAATAAAAGTTTTGGATTTAACCTGATTATCTCAATCAGAAATCTTTCGATACCTGCATACACAAGGTAAAGCATAAATAATTTGCCGTCATTCCAGTCTTTTTTTCTTAATCTCCATAAAATATAAAAGATTACCAGAGCAGCAAGAAATTCATAAATGGGTGCGGGATGAAGCGGAGTATTATCGGGAACAATTCCGTTTGGAAAATGTTTTGCAATATCTGTCCCTCTGAACATCACCGATGGAGGAACTGTTCCGTGTGAATAATCTGTTCCCCAGGGAAGGCTTGTAGGAATTCCGTAATCTCCATCGCCTGCAAGGTGACATCCGATTCTTCCTATTCCGTAAGCAAGTATTAACGAAGGTGAAGCAGCATCGGCAACAACCAGGAATGGAATTTTCTTTCTTCGTACGTAAATCCAGATTGCTATTATCGCAAGAATCAATCCGCCGTAAAAAGTTAAACCTCCGGGAGAGAACGCCATTCCAACAGGATCCTGCAGGAAGGCACTCCAATTTTCAAAAAGATGAAAAAGTTTACTTCCGATAATTCCGAAAACTATTGCGAGCAGGGTTATTTCTGTTGCAAGGTTCGGGTTTAGTTTTCTTCTTTCAAATTCTTTTGTAAGTATATAACTGGAAACAATAAAAGCTATTCCCAGCATAAGTCCATAACTGTATACGGTGAAGGGTCCTATTTTAAATAATTCAGGATACATTTATTTTTAACCTCTCAGGCAAATGTAAATTTCTCTTTAGCTACGGTAAAAGTACAAAACTTACTGTTATTTTTTTTAGCGGGCAGAAATTCATCAACAAGTTCTATACTTTTTTTAAAAATATTAAAATCATATACAGCACTGTTAATACGTCCGTCCTGCTTTTTTACATTTATAGTATGTTTACCATAAAGTTCTCCAAAAGAAACAATTGTCTTAGCAGGACCGGGTTCATTAACATAGTTATTAGTTGCCTTCAAACCGAGCAGACTTATATCAATTACACTCTTTGTTTTTTTACTTGTTACAGACAGATTATAGTTTAACACCGAAAAGAGTTTAATTGTTTCAATCTCCAGGATATAATTCTGGCTTTTATTAACAGGATTATATGAAAAGTATGCAGCACAACGATATTCAACTTCCCCGCCCATTTGTGACGAAACAGGTTCTTTTGTTTTTTCCGGATTATTTTTCCGGGTTTTCGGTACTGCGGGTACTGATTTAGGTTTTTTAAGCGGCATTATTTTTTACAATTTTAGTCAATCCATCTTTATCAGCAATTTTAATCAGCTGCTGTTCCCCTGTGCTCATATTTTTTAAATTTGCCCCCCCGTTTTCATATTCTTCTCCGCCGATAAACAAGACATATCTTGCATTTAATTTATTAGCTTCTCTCATCTGGGCTTTAACACTCCGGTCGAAGTAATCGAAATCGACCGATAAATCCGATCTTCTAACAGCTGCTCCGATTTCAAATACTTCCGATGTTAGTTCTTTATTTATCTTAACAATATATAAATCCAGTTTATCCTCAGGCAGCTTTAAAACGCCTTCATTTTCGCACGCAAGAAGAATTCTTTCAATTCCGGCAGCGAATCCAACTCCCGGAGTTGGTGAGCCTCCAAGCTGTTCTACCAATAAATCGTATCTGCCGCCTCCGCAAAGAGCGCTTTGAGAACCCACACTACCGCTTACAATTTCAAATGTAGTTTTTGTATAATAATCCAGCCCGCGTACAAGTTTAGGATCAACATCGAAGGGGATATCTGCCGCAATAAGTAAATTTTTTACAAATTGAAAATCCAGCACGCTTTCATTATCAAGATGCTCAATCAGCAAAGGTGCGTCTTTTAAAATCTCCTGGTCTGATTCAACTTTGCTATCAAATATTCTGAGGATATTTTTATCAAATCTTTTTCTGCTGTCCTCGGAAAGTTTATCTTTTTTATCTTTTAAATAATCACGAAGTTTTAATTTATATGCCTCTCTCGATTCAGGAATACCAAGTGAATTTATTTTAACCTTCAGATCTGATAACCCCAGTGAACGAAGTATATCATAAACCATCTGGATCATTTCAACATCCAGTACCGGGGAAACACTGCCAATAGCTTCAGCTCCGAACTGGTGGAATTGCCTTAACCTTCCGGCCTGCGGGCGTTCCTGCCTGAACATAGGGGAAATATAAAAAAGTTTTGAAAGGGGCTGCTGCTTCCCAAGGGAATGTTCTATGAAGGATCTCACGACCCCGGCGGTCATTTCGGGTTTTAGCGTTACGCTTGTTTCACTCCTGTCTGTGAACGTATACATTTCTTTTCCAACAATATCAGTTTCCTCACCTATTCCTCTTGCAAACAAAGCGGTCTCTTCAAAAACAGGCGTTCTTATTTCCTTATAATTAAAATTATGAAAAACTCTCAGGACAGAATCTTCCAGATATTTCCATTTAAGTGTTTCGGGGTATATTAAATCTTTGGTGCCTGTTATTGCCTTAATCATAAATAGGGAATGATCCTTTCAGAAATGTTATATGGAAGTACTAAACTTCAAAATAGTTTTCTTCTTCCTTCTGGAAGATATCCAGTATTTCTTCAACAGTTGAAGCTTCCATTAGCCTGTTCCGGAAATCATCCTTATTCATCATTCTTGATATACGGCTGAGTAACTTTATATGCTTGCTTACCAGGTTATCTTTTCCTATAAGCAGGAAAATCAGGTGAACAGGCTGGTTATCAAGTGCGTCGTAATCTACAGGATTATTTGCTTTTCCGAATGCAGCTACGATATCAGAAATTGAATTAGTTTTTCCATGAGGAATGGCAAATCCTTTCCCCACTCCGGTAGACATTATTTTTTCTCTATCGAGAACTGCTGCTCTTACTTTTTCAATATCCTGAACACGGCTGTCGCTTTTTAATAAGTCAATCAGCTCGTTAATTACATCCTCTTTTTTATTCCCTTTGAGATCAGCAATGATCACACCGGGATTAAGTAGTTCAGAAACTTTCATTATCCGCCTTAATTATTTCTGTTTCGAATTATTGCAAAATGAATATGAAATTTAATATTCCAGATAACGTTAATCAATTTTATCCATATAAATTTAACCAAACCCTGTAATAATTATGATACTCAATACATTCTTTAAAATGATCTGCAGAATTTGAAATTATTTAAAAAATAAAAAAATTGCCTTGCAACGGTCTTTAGCTTAATTTTGAAAAGACTTATTTATTCAATTTTACGGGGATTTTATAATGGAGATACAGAATAAAACCATTCTCGTTTTAGGGGGATGGGGACTTGTCGGAAGTGCAGTGATACGTAAGCTCGTGTCAGAAAATCCAAAGCAAATAATTATTTCTTCTTTAAAATTATCGGAAGCAGAGGATGCTGTTGAAAAGCAGAGAAAGGAATTCCCTGAAAAAGGAAAAGATTTTTTCGTCCCCTGGGGCGGTGATATCTTTGTCAGGGATCAATTTAAAGAATTAAGCAGGCAGGAAATTCTTGATGATCCGGAAAAAAGAAAAATCCTGATGACAGATATTATGGAAGAACTGGGTAGTGAAATTCTTCACGATTCTTCTGTATATCATTTGCTTAACAAGTTTAAGCCGGATGTAATTATTGATGCGATTAATACGGCAACCGCAATTGCCTACCAGGATGTATACACAACTTACCGGACAATTAAAAAAGCCATCAGTTCAAAAGTTAGTTATGAAAAAATAGTCGAAGAAACAGAAAAACTTCTCTGTACAGAATATATTCCCCAGCTAATAAGACACGTTCAGCTTTTGTACAGTTCGATGAGCGAAGTGGGAACAAAAGTATACCTGAAAATAGGCACAAGCGGAACAGGCGGAATGGGTTTGAATATCCCTTATACCCATAGTGAAGAAAAGCCCTCCCGCGTGCTGCTTAGTAAATCTTCAATTGCAGGTGCACATACATTACTTCTTTTTTTGATGGGAAGAACACCTGAAGGACCTATCACAAAAGAAATAAAACCAACTGCCGCAATTGCATGGAAACGAATTGAGTTCGGTGAAATAAAAAGAAGAGGTAAACCAATTGAACTAGCTGACATACCTGTAACAAAAGCTGTTCCTTTAAAAGATAAATTTCAAATATGTGTTGATTTAAATTTTCCTCCCACCGGAGAAACTTTAAAATCGGTTTTTATCGATACCGGTGAGAATGGAATTTTTTCACGTGGTGAATTTGAAACGATTACAGCACAAAAGCAGATGGAATTTGTAACTCCTGAAGAAATAGCAGACGTGGTTCTGTTCGAAATCCAGGGTGGAAATACCGGTCACGATATTGTAAGTTCACTCGATCACGCAACGCTGGAGCCGACATACCGGGCAGGTTATATGCAGCATATGGCTGTCAAAAAACTGAAGGAACTCGAGAAGAAACATGATATACACAGTATTGCATTCGAGCTGCTTGGACCACCGAGACTTTCAAAACTTTTATATGAAATACACCTCATCCGGTTATTTAATAATACAATGAAGGATATTTTGAAGAACACTGCCGAAGAACTTTCAAGAAAGTGTTTTGATATTATTATAAGCAACGATAAACTCAGGAATGAAATGCTTGCAATCGGGATCCCTATTTTGCTGCCTAACGGTGAATCATTACTTAGGGGAAGCATAATTAAAATTCCGGCTTTCCGCGGTGAGAACGTTCTGGACGTGAGTGAGAAGAATATAAATACCTGGGCAAATGAAGGCTGGGTTGATTTGCGCGTAAGCAATATGGAAAGATGGCTGGTAAGATTAAAAGAACTTATGGCTGAGGCAGAAAATATCCCCGAAGATGATACAAGTTCGCAGCATGTGCGCACAAAAGCTTACTGGGATAATTTTGATGAAATAAGTATTGGAAAAATTTGCAGTTGGTTATTTATTCATGAGGAACACGGAAACAGAATGAAATCGTAACCTGCTGTTCATTCTTATTTTTACTAAAGAGGTTGTTTTAAGATTAAATTATTAGGCAACCTCTTTTTTAATATAAAATATTTAAAATTGTCTGCTTATTTACGTTCATCTTTGCGTCAGTATCAACCTTTCAGTTAATATCCTGCTTATACCTTTGCCATTTATGCAGCAATAAAATAATTTAAGGAAAACAAATCCGGAGAATTAAATGAAACCTGGAATTAAAGGAATCTATCTTTTTATAGCCTGTCTTGCTTCATTCTTACTTGGTGCAGCAGTTTTATCAGATAATAACATAACAAAGGATGTTGTAGAAAAGGGCGACAAAATAATAGGAATAGATTTTACTGAACCTGAAATAGATTCAATGCTTAGTATTTTAAATGATCAGCTGGGAAATTATAAGAACATAAGAAAGGCTGATTTGCAAAATGATGTTCCTTCAGCAATGCTTTTCAATCCCATACCAAATGATTTCAGGGTTGACCAGGAACAGAAACCGCTGAGATTTGATAATTACATTTCTACAAAGATGCCTGTAAATAAAGATGATCTTGCGTTTTATTCTGTGGGACAGTTGGCGAGCTTAATAAGAACGAGACAGATAAGCTGTGTTGATCTTACAAAGTTTTTCCTGGACAGATTAAAAAAATACGGACCAAAGCTTGAGTGTGTAATTACTCTTACAGAAGACAGTGCGTTGGCACAAGCAAAAAAAGCTGATGAAGAAATTGCAGCCGGATGGTATAAAGGTATGATGCATGGAATTCCGTTCGGGGTTAAAGATTTGCTGGCAACAAAAGGATATAAAACAACATGGGGTGCAATGCCGTATAAAGATCAGATGATTGATGAAGATGCAACGGTTATAAAAAAACTTGAAGACGCGGGGGGAATTCTTGTAGCAAAACTCACAATGGGAGCTCTTGCAATGGGAGATGTGTGGTACGGCGGTAAAACACGTAACCCATGGAAAACTTCGGAAGGCTCAAGCGGTTCATCGGCCGGTCCTGCATCTGCAGTTTCCGCAGGTCTTGTTCCCTTTGCAATCGGTACAGAAACCTGGGGATCTATAGTCTCTCCATCAACCGTTTGCGGAGTAACCGGACTTCGTCCAACTTACGGCAGAGTCAGCAGAACAGGTGCAATGTCGTTAAGTCCGTCGATGGATAAAATTGGTCCTATCTGCAGAAATGCTGAGGACTGCGCAATAGTTTTTTACTTCATTTATGGTCCTGATAAAAAAGATAAAACACTTTATGATTACCCTTTCAATTACTACAATAAAATTGATCTGAAAAAACTGAGAATTGGTTATCTCAAAAATGATTTTGCAAAAGATTCAGCTTTTAAGGAACAGGACTCACTGGCACTGTTAACCTTAAAGCAGCTTGGTGCAAATTTAATTCCGATAGAATTGCCGAAAGATATTCCTGTTAATGATTTATCAATCATACTTACTGCAGAAGCTGCTGCTGAATTCGATAATTTAACTTTAAGTAATAAAGACGATATGCTAGCCGCACAGGATAAAGATGCCTGGCCAAATATTTTCAGAGCAGCCAGGTTTATTCCGGCAGTTGAGTATATAAATGCCAACAGGCTACGATATAAATTAATCCAGGAAATGGCTGATCAATTTCAAAAAATTGATCTTTTCGTTGCACCGAGTTGGACGGGTGATAATCTTCTGCTTACAAATTTAACGGGTAATCCCTGTGTTGTAGTTCCGGATGGATTTAGTGAAGACGGTACGCCTACAAGTATTTCGTTTATTGGAAATCTTTTTGATGAAGGAACAATTTTAGAAGTGGCGAAAGCTTACCAGGAAGTTACAGACTTCCATTTACAGCATCCTGATGAATTTAAATGATTTTTCAGGGAAGGTTCTTTACATATTGAAACAATTTTGAGAATGAATTGTTTAAGCGGATGAAATGAAAAAAAGAATATTAATATTTAATTAAAGCTGTTATTATCCTTGCCATTATCTGGACATTTGTCTGGCAGATGAGCAATGGGATTTGTCCTGTACCGTGAGAAAAATTAAATATGAAATGACAGACTTTAAAAGTCTGTCATTTCAAAAATAACAGTTAATTGATCATAGAAATCATTGTAGAGATTTCATCCACCATTTCATCTGTGTTTCCGGAAAATCCAACTTTCATAAAACGGATATTTCCATCTTTATCAATTACAAATTTGGTTGGGATTCCGCTAACCCTGTAATCTTCAACTACTTTGTTATCCAGGTCAAGAAGAACGTGAAAGGGATAATTATTATCAGTTAAAAATTGCTGAGCATTCTCTTTTTTATCTTCACCATTTTCCCAGGAGTTAATAAAAAGAAACTGAATATTTTTGTTGTCTTTGTAAAGTTCCAAAGCTTTCTGCATCCCGGGGAAAGAGGCTTTACAAGGTCCGCACCAAGTTGCCCAGAAATCAATTATAACAGTTTTACCTTTTAAAGATTTAAGTGAAACTTTCTTACCGTCCAGATCTGTCAAACTAAAATCCGGTGCCGGCTGTTTCATTATTTGTCTCTCAAGTTTAGCAACCAATAATTGTTTTGCTACCGATTCATATTTTGCAATGTAAGAATCAAATCCATCGGACGAGCCGTTTTTCTTTGTGTATATTTCCTTCAACATCGCTTTCATTTCAGGAGTAGCTTTTCCCTGTTTTATATAACTTTCAATTTCAATCATCGCCTCTTCATTCTGACCATTGGCTATTAATACTTTTGCATAAAGCTGGTTAACATCTTCTTCTTTTCCCTGCGTTAAATTCTTTGCTTCTTTCAAAGGAGCTTCTGCATCGGCTGCTTTTCCAAGCATATACAATGCTTCAGCGTATGCATAAAGATTTTCGCCAAGCATATACTCCCTGTCTTCTTTCCATTCTTCATCACTCTGGTAATTTGGCTTTTTATCGGTCGGACTATTTACTTCTTCTCTCGCTCTATCCACTCCAAGTTTTGCAATTTCCATCGCAATTTTGGGTTCTGTTTTATTATCAAGCATTTTTGTTGAAACGGAATAAAAACGATAAGTACTTGGTTTACTTACATTATTCTGAAAGAATTCTCTCAGCCTGTTGTACTGTTTTTTAGCCAGGTAATTAATTGCTATTATGTCATAACAATTAGTCAAATACTGGCTTTGGGGATAACTCTTTTCAAAATCAGCCAGCAGCTCAAGCTGTTTTTTTATATTAGTTTCATTGTGAAATGCTTCATACTTTTCTCTCTGAACAAAATCACTGTTGGGATATTTATCCTCAAGTATTTTTTTATATGTCTCAGCCCTGTTAGTCATATCAGCTTTATCGTACCAGTTTGCCAGCACAGCATATTCTTTCTCAGTCTTTGCATGCGATTGATAACCGGATAATTCCCTGATAATAATTGAGGCAGTATTATCTTTGTTAAGTTTTGTCTCCACACCGAGATACGGATCCATAAAATCATTTTTTACAAGCGGATTTTTTTCAAAATCTTTTTTGAAATAATAAAGAGAAGAATCAAAATTCCGGTCCATATCAAGATAATAACTTCCCCAGCTGTAAATTGCAGAAGCGTACCCGGCGTAACTTCCGGGAATAACTTTCCCGTCAGCATTATACATTTTCACCAGGAAACCCTGTTTCAGGTTATTATCAATATCATCATCATTTTTAAATTTGATTAAAACACCTTTTGTTGAATCTGAAGTTTTAAATGAAGCCTTCCATCCATCCGATGATTTCTGCATTAATACCTGTTTAGTTTCATCAAGGTTAACGTTATAAAGGTAAGCCATCAGGTCAATTTGGGCAGCATCTTTCAAACCGGTGCTGTCGGGATTGTATGTTACCGTTATCGTATCACCCGGCTCTGGATTTGCCGGTTCATAAGAAAATTTTTCTTTTACTTTTATTTCTTTGGAACAGGAAGAAAGAAGAAAAATATTTAATAATAGAATTGTAAATACATATACAAACTTTTTCATTGTTACTCCGGTTTTTCTAAAGACATCATAGATAAATAATAAACTTAATTAATATTTGAAATGCTTAATTTGCTCGCCTTTTTCTTCTATATCCGTCATTGCTTCAATTCCAAGCTGCAGATGAAGATCAGAATAATTATCAGTGACCATTTTATCTGATTCTGAAGTTTTTATCCCTTCAGGAACCATCGGCATATCCGAAACAAGAAGCAATGCACCGCGTGGAATCTGGTTAACTAATCCCACAATAAAAAGAGTAGCCGTTTCCATATCAATTCCTATTGTTGAAAGTTTTTTCAGATAACTTTTAAAAGATTTATCCCATTCCCAGACTCTTCTGTTAGTTGTATAAATTACCCCGGTCCTGTATTCAAGATCCCTGGCAATTAATTTTTCTGAAACAAACTTGTGCAATTTGAATGAAGGAAGTGCAGGAACTTCCGGCGGCATATAATCATCACTCGTTCCCTCACCTCTTATTGCAGCAATCGGCAGAATAAAATGTCCTATCTCAGTAGACTGTTTTAACCCGCCGCATTTGCCGAGAAACAAAACTCCCTTTGGATTCCTTGCAACAAGAAGATCCATTATAGTAGCGGCATTAGCAGAACCCATTCCGAAATTAATTATTGTTAACCCGTTTGAATTTGTTGCCGTCTGCATCGGTCTTCCTATTCCTTTAATCTCGCAATTAAACTGCCCGGCAAAAGATTTAACATAATTATGAAAATTTGTTAACAGCATATAATCCCCGAATTCATCAATCTCTGTTCCCGTATAACGTGGAAGCCAGTTTTTGGCAATATCTAGTTTTGTTTTAAATGGAGCCGGCAGTGAAGGTTTTAGAGTTTTGGGATGTCCCGGCTTTTTAAAATTTGAGGATTGTGTTTGTTTCATATATTTTATAATTGATGATCTTTAACAAATTAAAGTTATAAAAAATCCGGGATAATCTATGCAGATTAAATTCGATAATTTTATTAAGAAAACAGGATTAAATGAAATCAAATTATTATTGGCTGTGCTTTCTGTTGCCGCCGGAATGCTTATTTTCATCAGCATTGCAAATGAAGTAGCCGAGGGTGAAACACAGTCTTTTGATAATTACATTTTAAAATCTCTCCGTGAACCGGGTAATGTTTCTCAGCCTGCTTTTCCCGGCTGGGTTACAGACGCTATGAAAGACATAACTTCGCTCGGGAGTGCTACTGTAATTATCCTGTTTACAATAATAGTTGCTGGGCTACCTGTTTCTGCAAAAAAAATATTACTGGCTGTGGATTGTTCTTATTGCAACGGTTGGTGGAGCATTAATGGTTGCCGGGTTAAAAGAATTTATAGGGCGAACAAGACCGACTGTGGTGACACATTTGCTTGAGGAAAATTCACTCAGTTTTCCCAGCGGTCATTCAATGATGTCGGCAATTGTTTATTTAACGCAGGCAACCTTGCTAACAAGAATTGAAGAAAACAGGAAAGTAAAAATCTATATAATTTCTGTTGCATTGCTTCTTACTTTTTTAATTGGATTAAGCAGGGTATATATCGGTGTTCACTATCCAACCGATGTTGTTGCAGGATGGGTTGCGGGAATAAGCTGGGCATTACTCTGGTGGTACATTGCAATGCTTCTGGAAAGAAAGCAGAAACACAATACCGGGCTCAATTAGTTTTGTGCTAATAATAAACTGAAATACTAATAGAAATTGATTGCCGGTTAAACATAAAAATTTTAATTTTGTGAAAGAATAAGACTTGGATTTCACGGGGTGATGTTTAGGATTTGCAACTATAAGGGACCCGCGAAGAAAGAAAACTGTATCCGGATAACTTTCTTTAATATACGGAACGATATGCCGCAAAAAAGTTTGAAAATAAGATTTAAATGCAATATTAAGTGGAATATAACATTCCTGCCGCGGGATAGTTATACGCTTGTCCGCCTTTGGAGGGGATATTTGGCGGCATAATTAATAGTTATGTGTTTTTTATGGAAGCTTACAAAAGATGAATTTTCAAAATTATTTTGATGAACATTGTTACGAATTAAGTAGAACGGAAATACTTGAATTAAACAAACAAGATACTGGCGCATTAAACAATGTAATCTCTTTATTAAGAAATAATTGCTTCGGCGTATTAATTTATGATGATAAAAAGCCTGCAGAATATTTAGTTTATTTTGTTGACAATACAATTAAACTTCAAGGAATTTGTTTGGAAGTATCATTGAAATTAATTAATAAAACTCGGATGCAATTATTACTTGAATTTTGCAAACTTATTAATTCACAATTTGCAAGAATAAATATTTTTGATGCATTTAATATATATCAAAATCAACTTAGGACGGGTTTTGAAAAACTCGGTTATTTTACAATAGGTAGTGAAATAAAAAAATTTCAAGGACAAAATGCTGTTAGTGTAATTGACAGAAAAAAAGGTATACTTAGATTCCCAACTCTTGAAAAAGTGGAAATGTATCGTAGCTTTTTTATTTCAAATAAAAAGCCCCAGAAATTCCCTAAAATTAACGACAATTCCATCTATCTTCTTTATGATGAAAAAAATAATTTAATAAAAATTGGTCGTAGTAAAACACCCAAGGTTCGTGAACGAACTCTACAAGGCGAGAATCCTAATTGGGAATTGCTTGCAGCGTGGGATGCTCCAAAGAAAATTGAAGATGAATTACACAAAAAATTTTCCGTCAAAAGAATACGTGGTGAATGGTTTTCATTATCTTTCGTTGAGTTAGAAGAAATAAAGATAATGATGAAATCTTTCGAGCAAATAATATAAAATAAATTTTAGTCGTATTTTATTATTTGTAACAAAACAGATAACAAGCTGCTCAAGGCGACAGCGATTTCGCATTCGGCATTTTTATAATTTTATTGTTTGATGTTACGTTTCGGCAAACTTGTTCAAGGTAATCGTTCTAATTAATTAAATTGCCTTCGGTGCTTACGAGAAAGATAAGCACCTTCGGCTAAATATTTGGCTATGCGTTTTAGTTTGTTGCTTTTGTTATGGGCGGCGGGTTAGGCGCAACACCGTTAGGCTTTAGTCAAAACAAATTATCGGAGATAAACATATGGCACTTGATAAACAAAAACCTGCCAGTGTCTACATCCTTTTGTTATTTATACTTTTCCAAGGTTTGAGTGGGCTATTAGGTGGAATCGGATTAATTTTAGATCCAACGGGGAAATCACTTCAAATCCCAATTAGTTGGCTTGTTAATTCTCCATTTAATGATTATTTGATCCCTGGATTTATTCTATTATCTGTACTAGGAATTTTTCCAATTATTATTCTATACAGATTATGGAATAAAATGATATGGTCGTGGTTATTTACTATAGCTTTAGGAATGGCTCTCATTATATGGATTTTAGTAGAAATATTAATCATAGGTTACCAGCCCAATCCTCCTTTGCAATTGATATACGGATTTGTCGGTTTGATAATACTTGGATTAGCATTAGTACCGTCAGTGAAAAGGTATTGTCAGAATACAAGCCAAAAGTGATTTCAAATATTTATAAATTGAATACAGTTATCAAGAATGACAATACAATTTATTTAGAAAATATGAAATACCCATCGGATAAATTATGAATATTATTGCTCACATTATTCTTGATTGATGCAAAATAGATTTTTTTTATAGAAAGTAATCGTGATATAATATTTGCAAATTGGAATAAAAGCCTGATCAGCAAATTAACCCAACCGCTTCGTCAAGCGGGGAAGTTGCTGTTCTAAAGTTTTGTGAAAAAGTAAGTAAGCTTTTAAAATTGTATTAAATAAATAATTAGTTCCGCCACGTTTGTTACGAAAGTTAAACGTGGCTACAAATTCTCGGCATTTGTGACAAAGCCGCATTGTAGTTTTTGGCGGCGGGTTATGCGCAATGCCGTTATATTGCTAATAAAGGAGAATAATATTGTTTGAGTCACTTGGAAGTTACATAGACAAATCTATATTTCTATTGAGCGGATTGTTTTTTGTTTTTGTCTATCCGCAGATAGCAAAAAAAAGAGTTGATAAAGTTAACGATGTTAAAAAAAAGGAACAAGAAGTTAAGCGGACAAAACTACTTCGTTATTTGGGAATTACTTTGGTTATTATAGGAATTTTAAGTTTAATATTTTTCTAGTAAGTGAGTTATTAGGAGTATTAAAATGAATATAAATGATATTCGGTGGAATCCAAAAGAGAAAAAAATAGCAAAGTTAGCTTTTGATAAAGCATATTTGCGTGAGATGTCAGAAATAAAGAATGCTCTTGTTGATAAAATTAAAAAACTAAAAGATGATACAGACGTTTGGCAAATTCAAAACTATCTGTCAAATCGCCGAGATGAGGTAGACAAAAAATATGATTACCGTTACTCACAACTTATTTTAGTATTTGGCCAATTATTAAGAGAAGGTTATTTGATGGAAAATGATTTAACCGGATTAGATGAAGAAAAGATAAATTTCATAACAAGTTTAGCAAACAATAAATGAGAGCAATTTAACTTGCCAATCAAGCGGACGCCCCGCCGTTGGCGGGACTAAATTATTGACAGATTTATTTTAAGCGACATTCCTTTCCCGCCTTCGTTAATTTATCCACCGAATCCTTAGTGAAGGTGGAAACTTCGGCAGGTAAATCTGAGCTGCGCCTTAGCCACAAGATCGTTACAACCAGATAAACACGTCAATTCTTATCAAATTCTGATAATTTGAAAAATAATTGGAATTAATTTGCAAAAAAACAGACTTCTATTTATATTAGCAACCGTTCGGTTGCATATAATTATTAAAGACAGGCATAATGAGACGAGATGTATTTCAGGCTATTGCAGATCCTACCAGGCGGGCGATTATCGCCTTAATTGCACTACAGGCAATGACACCCAACGCCATTGCCGACAACTTTAAAACAACACGACAGGCGGTGTCAAAGCATTTACGCATTCTGACAGAATGCGAGCTTGTAAAGCAGGAAAGTCAGGGCAGAGAAATATACTACTCCCTTAAAATTGAAAAAATGAAGGAAATAGATAAATGGCTGGAACAATACCGGAAGATATGGGAAAACAGGTTTGATCAATTAGAGAATATTTTATCAACTATGAAAGGACAAAAAAATGAATAACAATTTGCGGTTTGATTTTACTGTTGACAAATCAGCTAAGTCAGTATATATAACCAGGGAGTTTAATGCGGAACTTTCACTTGTTTGGGACGCGTTTACCAGACAGGAAATCCTTGACCAATGGTGGGCACCCGAACCTTACATGTCAAAAACCAAATCGATGGACTTTAAGGTTGGTGGACGAAGATTTTATGCCATGGTAAGCCCTGATGGACAGGAAAACTGGCAAATTCAAGACTATACTTCTATTAGCCCGAAAACAAACTTTAAATATTTCAGTGTATTTGCTGACAAAGACGAAAACCCGCATTTGCCCGGTTCAAACTGGGATTTGAGTTTCAGTGAACAAGATGGAATAACCAGGGTAAGCATAACGATATACAATGATTCTCTTGAACGTATGGAAATGATGATTGAAATGGGCTTCAAAGAAGGTATAACGATGACATTAAACGAATTAGAAAATCTATTATTAAAATTAAAAAAATAATAACCTTTGAAAATTATCTGAAAGAAGTTGAAGAATATTGTCTACTAAAAAATCAATTTACAATTTTCGGAAGTTGTTCTTTATGCAGCATTGCTGTCCGGCCAGAGCCGGGAAAATCCGGGGCGCCCTCCTCGGCAACGCTGTTAGGTTGCATTGTCTAAAATAAATAAAAGAAAAAAATATGATGGATGTAAATAGTTTCTGGAAAAAAGGCCCGGGTAAACTCGGCGTATTAAAACCATTACTTGGTTCTTGGCAAGCAAGTGCAGACTCACCAATGGGTAAAGTTTATTGCACTAGATCATTTATGCCGATTCTAAGTGGTAAGTATGTTCAACTTACTGCGAGATGGGTGTTTGGTAAGAAAGTCTATGAAGAGTTTGCAATTTATGGTATCAACAATGGCAAACTTTCATTTTGGTCATTTACATCAGATGGTAAGAAATCAGAAGGTGTAATTGCAGATGGAAAAGACATTCATCCACAAGCAATTGTATTCGAAGCAGAAATGCCAGCTGGTCTTGCTCGAATGATCTATTGGCCAAATACAGAAGGTGGAATTAATTGGGCTGTAGAAGCAAAAAATAAAAGAGGATGGAAAAGGTTCACTCAACATAAATACGTTTCTTTATAGAATTGTAAATAATGGGCAACCTAACCCTCACCTCAATACAACCCCGTCTTCGTCTGATAGTATCGGGCTTCGGCATAGGCAGGCGCAATAAGTGAGTTAAATAAACAATTAACAAGCGTGTTAGCAGCAACACTATTTAGTCTAAAATAAAATATAATGGAGCCTATTTATGCAAAAATTACGTGTTGAAAGTTTTGCAATTTCAATCGATGGATATGGTGCGGGACCAAATCAAAGTCTTGAGAATCCACTGGGGAAAAGGGGTCAAGAGCTTCACCAGTGGTTTTACCCTACAAAGACCTTTCAACAAAAAGTACTTGGAAAGAATGAAGGTACCTCCGGAGTTGATAATGAATTTGCAGAAAATGGATTTAAGAATATTGGTGCATGGATTATGGGGCGTAATATGTTTAGTCCGTATCGTGGCACGCCTAATACCAATTGGAAAGGATGGTGGGGTGATAATCCCCCTTACCATTTTCCTGTTTTCATTTTAACCAATCATAAACGGGAATCTATTGAAATGGAAGGTGGAACTACTTTTCATTTTATAACAGAAGGGATTAATGCAGCTCTTGAAAAAGCTTTTGATTCTGCAAATGGCAAAGATGTAAGACTTGGTGGAGGTGTTAATACAATTCGTCAATATCTTAAGGCTCAATTAGTAGATGAATTACATTTAGTTGTATCCCCTGTAATTTTAGGAAGCGGTGAAAATCTATATTTTAATTTGGATCTCACATCTTTAGGATATAAATGTATTAAACATATTTCAAGCGATAAGGCAATGCATTTGGTTATAAAAAAATCAATAAACACATAACCTATTTAATCAGCCATAGGCGGGCAGGCAACCAAACCCAAAAAAAAAAAAAAAAAAAAAAAAAAAAAAAAAAAAAAAAAAAAAAAAAAAAAAAAAAAAAAAAAAAAAAAAAAAAAAAAAAAAAAAAAAAAAAAAAAAAAAAAAAAAAAAAAAGGGGGGGGGGGGGGGGGGGGGGGGGGGGGGGGGGGGGGGGGGGGGGGGGGGGGGGGGGGGGGGGGGGGGGGGGGGGGGGGGGGGGGGGGGGGGGGGGGGGGGGGGGGGGGGGGGGGGGGGGGGGGGGGGGGGGGGGGGGGGGGGGGGGGGGGGGGGGGGGGGGGGGGGGGGGGGGGGGGGGGGGGGGGGGGGGGGGGGGGGGGGGGGGGGGGGGGGGGGGGGGGGGGGGGGGGGGGGGGGGGGGGGGGGGGGGGGGGGGGGGGGGGGGGGGGGGGGGGGGGGGGGGGGGGGGGGGGGGGGGGGGGGGGGGGGGGGGGGGGGGGGGGGGGGGGGGGGGGGGGGGGGGGGGGGGGGGGGGGGGGGGGGGGGGGGGGGGGGGGGGGGGGGGGGGGGGGGGGGGGGGGGGGGGGGGGGGGGGGGGGGGGGGGGGGGGGGGGGGGGGGGGGGGGGGGGGGGGGGGGGGGGGGGGGGGGGGGGGGGGGGGGGGGGGGGGGGGGGGGGGGGGGGGGGGGGGGGGGGGGGGGGGGGGGGGGGGGGGGGGGGGGGGGGGGGGGGGGGGGGGGGGGGGGGGGGGGGGGGGGGGGGGGGGGGGGGGGGGGGGGGGGGGGGGGGGGGGGGGGGGGGGGGGGTTCCGCGTTTGGGCGGCTTCCCGAAACAAGTTTGGGACAGGCATTTTTTTCCTCTCGCCTCCCACTTCCAACCAACCCCTTTTCGCGGTTTTTTTTTTTTTTTTTTTTTTTTTTTTTTTTTTTTTTTTTTTTTTTTTTTTTTTTTTTTTTTTTTTTTTTTTTTTTTTTTTTTTTTTTTTTTTTTTTTTTTTTTTTTTTTTTTTTTTTTTTTTTTTTTTTTTTTTTTTTTTTTTTTTTTTTTTTTTTTTTTTTTTTTTTTTTTTTTTTTTTTTTTTTTTTTTTTTTTTTTTTTTTTTTTTTTTTTTTTTTTTTTTTTTTTTTTTTTTTTTTTTTTTTTTTTTTTTTTTTTTTTTTTTTTTTTTTTTTTTTTTTTTTTTTTTTTTTTTTTTTTTTTTTTTTTTTTCCCCATGCTTCTTGCCCCCCCCTTCCTCTGCTTTGCACTTTCGCTCGTCTGGCCTTTTTTATCTCTATGCTCTCTATATCTGTTTTCATTGTCTTCCTTGGGCTCTCCCTTTTAGTGTTTCTCATCTTTTTTTATCAACCAAGACATCAGTGTACTTACCATCAGAATGGGCTTAGTCGCATCTGCTTTATATAATATCTGGCACGGTGCCCCTAATCAGAAAAACGGAGTATGCGGGCGTATGGTGAGTGATCTTCAACCGGGGCTTTGGTTTATCACTGGCTCCTGTGCTCCGTGTCCCTCTTCATCTTTTGTCGTGCGTTTCACCCACTTTACACCTTTATCCCATTTTACCGATTATTTTTAAGGACTTCTATGAACCAAATACTCTTTCAAATGTTTTAACCAATATCTGCACTTCTGCGAATTGCTAAGCTATTTGACTGTAACCCACCTTTCTCGTATATCCTCCTTCACCGTGTTTTATCTGCGGTGTTTGACTTCTGCTGGTGCCGTTACTATTTTTATTCTGCAACTGTGTCTGGTAATGTCGGCAGTCCGACAGTAACAAACGTTGGATATGTAGATGGAAATCTTGGAGGTGTAACTGTGACAAATAGTGGATATGTGACGGGTATCTTGGACCCCTAAACAAGTTCGGAACAGTCATGGAACCTTAACAACCGGAATAAACACTGAAGTACCGCTAGCCCAAACCGATTATGCATCTGCTTATAGCAACATAGCCGGCTAGTTGCTGATACTAATTTTACATCGGGCTCTGACTTAGGTGGGCTAACTCTTGGTCGCGGTATTTATGCTTCAGGAAGTTCATTTATTATAAACGAACCCTAACACTAATAGGCACATCAAGTGATATCTTTATCTTCAAGATGATGAGTACACTACAACGTCTTTAGGAAGTAATATTGCTTTTACTGGCGGTGCTCTGGCATCAAATGTTTATTGGCAGGTTGGAAGTCAGCAACTATTGATGGAGATTTTAAAGGAAACATATTTGCTTTAACGGCTATTACACAAAATGCAAATGCATCTATAGATGGCAAATTATTTGCGAGGGATGCAGCTATTCGATCATGGTCTTTCTGCATTACCGGTGGAACTAGCTACCTTTTCAGCAACTACAACCAGTTCAACAGTTAAGTTAAACTGGAATACAGCAACTGAAGTTAACAATTATGGTTTTGAAGTTGAGAAAAAGATCCTGAAACAAGTTCAAATTGACAATACTGTTTGGGAAAAGATTGGTTTTGTAAATGGGAATGGAAATTCGAACTCACCAAAAGATTATTCTTTTGTAGATGACAAGTAAGCACTGCAAACTATTCTTAAAGATTAAAACAGATAGATAACGACGGTCAGTTTGAATACTCAAAAACTATTGAAGTTGATTTTAATACTCCGAATAAATTTGAGTTAAGTCAGAATTATCCGAATCCATTTAATCCGAGTACAACAATTCGTTTCGACTTACCCGAACACAGCATAGTGAAGGCTGCCCCGATTTTAACATACTCGGGACAGAAATTAGAACACTTGTAAACCAGTTTAAGGAATCAGGCATCACATACAATAAATTTTAACGCTTCTGAACTTAACAGCGGAATGTATATTTACAAATAGAAGCCGGCAATTTTGTTCAAACAAGAAAAATGACTTTGCTTAATAATTCAAAAGTAATTATTCCAGATTATTTTAGTTAGGTAAGTGCACCTACGCAAACTCTGCTTCAAAGGAATCCTTTGAGAAACTATCACCTTTTCGTATCTGCCATTTATACTTTTTTATAGTATATTAAATTTTAATTCACAGCAAAGGAAAACTCTTATGCCTCAATATATTCTCTCATATCTCGGTGGTAATAAAGCTTCAAGCCCGGAAGAAGGTAAGCAGAATATGTCAAAATATATGACCTGGTTAGCTTCACTTGGAACTTCAGCAGTTAGCCCTGCCAATCCGTTTAAGAATACCAGCACAGTAAATTCAGATGGTTCTGTTACAAGCGGCAGCAAAACATTAATGTCCGGTTTTACAATAATAGAAGTTGAATCAATGGAAGTAGCTCTTTCAATTGCAAAAAGCTGCCCTTTCCTCGAGGTTGGCGGATATCTTGAAGTCTCAGAATTAATGCAGATGCCCGCTCAGAAATAAAACAGCAGCCAACACGATTTGTAAAAACATATTTATAAATCATAGCGGAAATAATATTAACTGGTAAATTCTTATGGATAAATTTTTGGAAGCCGCAATTGAAGAGGCAAAAACAGGATTTGCCGAAGGCGGAATACCCATCGGTTCTGTGCTGGTTATTGACGGCAGAATAGTTGCACGCGGGCATAACAGGCGTGTGCAAAAAGGAAGCGCTGTTCTTCACGCTGAAATGGATTGCCTTGAAAATGCCGGAAGAATTAAAGCCTCAGATTACCGCCGGGCAACTCTTTATTCAACTTTGTCTCCCTGTGATATGTGCAGCGGCGCAATTTTACTTTACGGAATTCCAAAAGTAGTTGTTGGTGAAAACAAAACATTTAAGGGTCCTGAAGAATATTTAAAATCCCGCGCGGTGGAAGTAACAGTTTTTGATAACAACGAATGCCGGCTGCTGATGGAAAGTTTTATTGAGAAATATCCCGACCTGTGGAATGAAGATATCGGTGAGTAATTTTGGGGATAAAATTACAGCACACCCGAATAAATTCCTGCCGAACACACACAGCGGTAACAAAAATTAATCATTAAAGATGAATTTCCGCCAATGAACTACTAAACAGAGTTCTGAATAGTTTTAAATCAACTTTATTTTTCTTTCTGATATTTTATCTCTCACAATTAAAGCTGTAGTTAGTAAACCCGCGATTAATAATCCTGTATCTTCCTTTATGCCTAGTTTTAAAGCGGCGGTAAATCCTATTACAGCCCAGATTACAGGAATGATAATGATATAGATCGGAATTTTCTTCCCGGCCCAGAGAAAAATACCAAATGTGAATATAGTTGTCGGACAAGGCAGACCAAATGTGGGATTTTCCGGGTAAGTATGTCCAAAGTAAATACCCAAAAGCGGATAAATAATTAATGCATATAAAATTATAAATCCACCGATATATCCGTTTGCTCCATTTCTAAATTCAAATTCCAATTTTTTATCTATAATTCCGGCTTTAACAAACAGCAAGGCCTGTAGAATAAATATAGCCCCAAATACATAAGCTGCAGGATTAATAGCCGAGAAGAAAATAATATCATATACAACACCTATCCATAACCAATAAAAGATAAGTATATTGTTAATTACAATATTGTTGTAATTTTTCTTCTTCAGTGCGGAATAGATTATATATAATGCCGATATGATCAGGATAATCTGGAATGGCCAAATTGAATTGTTGTAGGATTTAAAAACTCCCAGAAATTCTTCAGTATTGAAAGGCATCTCCCCACCTCCAATTATTAAAAAAAATAATTATGAAAACTAAAATTTTTCCGAAAAATTTTCCAGACTTTACATCCAAACTATCCTTCAATTAATATCACTTTTTATAATATTTCATTGCCTCGGGCATTTCAGCGTTTATATCATTTATCCTGGTCTGGTTTGCAGGGTGATCGCTTAAGAATACAGGCGGGGAACCTTTACTTTGATCCTGCATTCTCTGCCAGAATTCAAGTGCACCGTGTGGATCGTAACCTGCCATTGCCATAAAAATTAATCCGAGATGATCTGCTTCACTTTCCTGTGTACGGCTGAACGGAAGTAATACGCCTAATTCGGCGCCTACACCGTAAGCTGTCATCCAGAGCTGTTGTGTAAGTTGGGGTTTATCCCGCAAAGCCTGGGAAAGAGCTACACCTCCTAATTGTGTTATCAATGCCTGGCTCATTCTTTCATCACCGTGATGTGCAACAGCATGTGCAATTTCATGTGCCAATACAACGGCAAGTCCGTTTTCATCTTTAGTAATCGGGAGAATCCCGGTGTAGACAACAATTTTACCGCCGGGCATGCACCATGCATTAACTTCTGAATCAACAACAAGATGGTATTCCCATTTATAATTCTTTACTTCATCAGCAAGCTTATTTTCCCTTAAGTATTGTTCTACAGCGCTAGCAATTCTGCCGCCGACCTGTTTAACCATGGCTACCTGCTGAGTATTATTGCTTTCCTGGTGTTCTTTTAAAAACTGATCATACTGATTGAAACTCATTGAAAGCATCTGGCTTTCCGGAATTAGCTGGAGCTGTTTCCTTCCGGTAATCGGCACCGAGCTGCATGAGACAAAAATGAAGGAAAATAATACGATTGTGACCAGGTAATATTTTAATTTTTTCATGGTATTGGATCTCTTTGTATTTATTATAATTGTGAAGATAGGAAACTTTATTCATTGAAGAAATGATTAAAAGCAATCATCGTGGTTCACGTTCCCTGAATTTGAAATGAAGCAGCCTAATGAAGTTTGAAATCAGTCGTTAATTTTTATCTTATTCTTTTCCGATTGCATTCAGAAGGGTGTACTGTGCTAATAAATATTTGTATTCACTATCAACTTTATTTGTGTCTGCATTATTGCTGTTAAAAATGCGAATTTAATAACTATCACTGCGATAATTATTAATAAACCTGGTATTAATATTTTATCTTTCAAATTTAGATTACCTGACTGGAAATGATGAACATTACAAAGAATTTTCACCAGCGATAGAGATTGAAGTACATATTTTATTTTTCTGATTTTTCTTGCTTTACATTAAGAAAAGTTGTTAGTTGCAACTATAAAATATTTCCGGTAAAGCAAGCTTCATCTTCAGTTGGGCTTAATTCTATACCGAGTTTATAACATAACTTGCGGGGAGGATATGAAAACCAAAATCATTTCATTTGTCTTATTTACATTCCTGATTTTTACTTGTGTAAATTCACTAACAGCCGGTGCTGATAATCCTAAAATCAGTTCTGAAACCGAAGAATGCATAAGCTGCCACGAAACTGTTACTCCCGGTATCGTTGCAGATTGGAAAACCAGCCTGCATTCTCAAAACAGTTTTAGTATTGCTGTTCAAAAACCTGAGATTGAGAGGCGTGTCTCAAGTACCGAAGTATCTGAGAAATTAAAAGATGTTGTTGTTGGCTGCTTTGAATGTCATAGTTTGAATGTGGATAAACACAAAGACAATTTCGATCACTTCGGATATAAAATCAATATTATTGTCTCACCAAATGACTGTGCCACCTGCCATAAAACTGAAGTAACTGAATATGAGAATAGTAAAAAAGCTCACGCACTGGAAAATCTTCGCGACAATCCGGTTTATCAGGCTTTAGTCAACACTACCTTAGGTGTTAAGGAAATTGTCGATAATAAAATAAATATTCTCGATGCATCCCACTTTTCAAAAAATGAAACTTGTTACGCATGCCATGGAACTGAGATAAAAGTTGAAGGAACCAGGACAGTTTCTACAGATCTCGGCGACATTGATGTTCCAAAATTAACTGACTGGCCAAACCAGGGTGTAGGAAGAATAAATCCAGATGGTAGTCATGGTTCCTGCACCGGATGCCATCCACGACATAGTTTTTCCATTGAAATTGCAAGGCAGCCTCATACCTGCGAACAATGCCATCTTGAACCTGATGTTCCGGCTTATAACATATATGAAGAAAGCAAACATGGAAACATTTTTGAATCTAAAAAAGAAACATGGAACTGGGAAGAGGTGCCATGGAAATTAGGTGTAGACTTTACAACACCGACGTGTGCATCATGCCATAATAGTCTTTTAGTAAACGCACAGGGAGAAACAATTGTTAACCGTTCTCATGATTTCGGAAGCAGACTATGGGTCAGGGTATTCGGATTAATTTATTCCCATCCTCAGCCGAAGTCGGGTAAAACGTTTGAAATAAAAAATAAGGATGGACTACCGCTGCCGACAACTTTCGATGATGTTCCTGCATCGGATTACCTGATAGATGCAAAAGAACAAACCGAAAGAAAAAATAAAATGATGAGCGTTTGTTCATCCTGTCATGGGCAGAACTGGGTTGTTTCATATTTTGAAAAAATGGATAATACTCTTAAGGAAACTGATAAGATGGTAGCTGCTTCAACCAAATTAATCTCATATGCATGGGATAAGAAATTAGCAGATAATACAAATCCGTTCGACGAGACTATTGAACAAATGTGGATACAGCAATGGTTATTTTATGCAAACTCGGTAAGATATTCGTCGGCTATGTCGGGTCCTGATTACGCAGCTTTTAAAAACGGCTGGTGGTATTTAACAAAAAATTTGAATGATATGCATATACTTATAAAACAACTTGAAAATGTTAAATAAAAATCTTTTTACATTAATTAACTACTGGAGGTGTTCTTAAATTAATTCAATATTTATTATTAGTATAAACTAATGCGGTTAGATTAATACTTTGCTGGAAAATTAATAGTTGGAGCGTTTACTTCAATTCTTTGCAGACTGTTGAGATTCTCCCCGGCATTTGAATCTTACTCCTCAACTTCTGCAAGCCAGAGATAAGCTTTTTCAATATTTTTAAAATATTTAATATCGCACCATTTAACATTGGAATCAGTTGTTTTCAATATATTTTCATCATAAAGATCATTTGAAATAAAAATCGCAACTTTATCACTGTTCTTAAAACCAAACTGTTCCAAGGTATCACCATCTGTATGTATCTTATAACCACCGGCTTCGGGTAAAGTCTCAGTATGATTAATTAAAAATTTATTGCAGTCTGTTTCGTGTGCAATTTTTAGTGCTTCTTTTGAGTATTGTTGCGCTATTCCAAAGTTTACTCTTTGTTTCACATCTATCTCGACAATTTTCTTATCCTCAAGGTATTTAATTGTATAACTCATAATAAATCTCTTTTCACTGGTTATTTAAAGTGTCCCGCCAAAGTCTCCACATATTCACTTGTAACATACCTCTATTTAGCATAGCTTCAAATACAATTAGAAGTAAACATCATTCATAATACAATGAATAACGACGGAATCTTTCACATCACCTATTAACATTCTGTAAACCAAAGCTATCAATCTTCGATCTCTAATTGAAGGAAAGTTTCATTGTTCATGAATATTCGTTATATATAGAATCGTTCTTAATCATAAAATTGAAAAAAGTATGTACACAGCAATCATTATCGTATTACTTGCTCTTTCCGGGTATTTATCAATTACAGGTATAAAGAGCAACAAAAAAGGGAGAACAGCATCAGGAATTATAATCGGGTTTCTGACAATTGTACTTTTCTGGTCCCTGGATTTTTGGGGAGAAATGCTCTGGTTTGAAAATCTTGGCTACGGCGACAGGTTCTGGGTCTATACTATTGCCCAATCAATAACAGGTATTTTGGGAGCTTTTCTCTCATTAGGAATAGTCTCATTATTAACTTACTCAATTGGTTCATCTAAAAATAATTTAAGAAAAATTGCTCTCGGAATTGCATTTGTTGCAGGAGCACTTTGGGGTTATTCAAGCTGGCAGATTATTTTAAAATTCTGGTTCGGCGTACCAGCGGGAATTTCGGAGCCGGTATTAAACACTGATGCAGGTTTTTATCTCTTTACTCTTCCCTTTCTCGATAGTATTTATTTCCTGCTTATTATCCTGACTATCATTTCACTTGGAACACTTCTCTTTACTTCTTTTTTCAAATTTGATGAGAAAGGAAACCTTAGTATAAACTTCAACAGCTTACGATAGAATTATTAATTCAAAACCATATACCAACATATTAATTGCCGGATCCTTTTTAATATTTATTCTCGCTTACGATAAATACCTCAGCCGCTTTCACCTTATGTTTTCCGATTTAGGGATAGTACGCGGGCCGGGCTGGACAGATGTTAATATACTTTTACCCGCCTACAACATTATAATAGTTTTAATGATAATACTTGGGACTTCATTGCTTATTAAACCTGCAAGACAGGTTCTACAAAAGTTTTATTACAAATTGAGAATACGTAATGCAGGTTCCGAACCTGTCCTGCTTTTTTCAGTACTGGTTACAATTGGGGTATTCTGGTTCATCGGGTTAGTTGCCATTCCCGGTTTATTTCAATGGCTGAGAGTAGAACCGAATGAAATAACATTTGAACGTCCTTACATTGAAAATAACATCAGGCTCACACGTTACGGATTTAATCTTAATAATATTGAAGAAAAAGAATACCCTGCAAAAAATACTTTCAACAAACAAACGGTTGAGGATAACAAATCAACTTTTGAAAATATTAGGTTGTGGGACTGGCAAGCACTTGATGACGTTTATAAACAATTCCAGGAAATTCGCCTCTATTACGAATTTAAAGATGTTGATATTGACCGTTATAACTTTAACAATGAATACCGGCAGGTAATGGTTTCCGCCAGGGAGATGGAGGCCTCAAACCTTCCGCCGCAAAGCCAGACATTTGTTAACACAAGATTTAAATATACTCACGGTTACGGGATTGCATTATCAACGGTTACAGATTTTACACCTGAAGGTCTGCCAAATCTTCTAATACGCGATATTCCACCTATTAGTAAATACCCGGAACTTGAGGTTAAACAACCCCAGATTTATTACGGTGAACTGACCGATTCTTATGTAATTGTTAATTCAGATGAAGCTGAATTTGATTACCCAAGCGGTGAACAAAATGTTGACATAAAATATCCAGGAAAGGGCGGTGTTCAATTATCAAACCTCTGGAGAAAATTTTTATTCGGCTGGAAATTCGATGGGACAAAACTTTTCTTTTCCGGATATCCTAATTCTGAAAGCAGAATAATGTTCCACAGGCAAATTATGGATAGAGTTAAGACTCTCGCTCCTTTTTTGGAATTCGATAAAGATCCATATATAGTGCTTGGCGATGATGGAAAACTCTACTGGATGATTGATGCTTATACAACCAGTAACTATTTCCCATACAGTGAGACCTTCAAGTCAACCGAAAATATTAGTTACAAAGAAGGGGATCAAAGCAGAACTTTAACTACTAACACTGTTCCCGATTTAAATGGCATTAACTATATCAGAAATTCTGTAAAGGTTGTAGTGGATGCTTTTAACGGATCCGTGGATTTTTACATATTCGATGAAAATGACCCTCTTATAAAAGTATGGAATAATATCTTCCCGGGTTTATTTAAAAGAAAAATCAAATGCCGAAAGGTTTATTGAGTCATATCCGCTATCCACAGGATTTTCTTATGGTACAGGGTCTGATGTATGAAAAATATCATATGACTGATCCAACAGTTTTTTATAACCAGGAAGATCTATGGATAAGAGCAACAGAAAAATATTATAGTGAAGTCCGGCCGGTTAATCCTTACTATATTATGTGGCAGCTTCCTAAAACGCATAACGCCGAGTTTGTGCAAATACTCCCCTTCACACCCAAAAACAGGCAGGTATCAATTGGCTGGATAGCCGGAATGTGCGATGGTGATAATTATGGAAGATTCATTGCCTATAAGTTTCCAAAAGAAAGAAGGGTTCTCGGACCGCAGCAGGTTGAAACAAAAATTGATCAGGATAGTTTTTTATCCGGTCAGTTATCGCTGTGGGATCAAAGAGGATCAAATGTAATCCGCGGGAATGTACTTGCAATTCCGGTTGATGAAACTATTATTTATGTTGAACCTATTTATCTGCAGGCAGAAACAGCAGCTTATCCTGAATTAAGACTAGTAGTTGTCATGCACAACGACAACCTCAGCTACGCTGAGAATTTTCAGGAAGCTCTTCAAGGATTGTATGGCGAAGCACCTGTAAAGCGAATTCCAGGCAAAGAAGAAACCAATGTTGTAAAGAGAGATACTTCTGTAGAGGAAAAAATTAAACAGGCAAATGATGCTTTTGAAAATTATTTAAAATTTCAGGGAGAGAAACAATTCCAAAAAGCAGCCGGCGAACTTGAAAAACTCCAGAATATTTTAAAGGAATTATCCGATCATTCAAAAAATAATCCGTAAAAACGACTGAGAATTTTGTAAAAATATCTTCGAAAATAAAAGTGTAGAATTAATCCAATTTATAATTAATTGAAAGGATGCAAAAAAACAGGGTATTTGTTGGTATTATTATTGTAATTCCAGATTCAATATTAATTATTGATTTGACAATCAGTGAAAATGGTACCTTAATGAATACCAAAAAAATATCAAAATATCATCATAAGCTTAACAAGCATTTTACGGAAATCCTTTCAGAAGAGAAAAAGACGGAAGAGAAAATCAGAATTTACAACAAGCAATTGAAGATTATTGAAAAGCTGAGAAACATTGAATCAAAAGGTAAAATAAAATATGAAACACCTTTAGAGAAAGTCGCAGAGGAAATAGAGAAAGATAAAAATACTCTCGAGCAGAAACTAAAGAAAATATAACGCCATCACCTGCATATTACTCTTCAAAGTAATTACTATTAATAGAATCTCTCCATTAATCTTGAATAATCTCGACCTGATTTTTAATTTCCATACCATACTGAATAAATTAATTAACGCTTGAAAAATAAAAAGCCCGTGTAATACGGGCTTTTTTAGC